>NZ_CP038514.1:0-10348 GCF_013085505.1 Aeromonas sp. 2692-1 | reverse complement strand
GGGCCAAGACAAAGGCCAGCCTCACCCCGCTCCGTGGACAACGCCCCCGCCCACAGGCCAAACCAACGGCCTATGGACGGCCTCCGGTTCGGGCGCGTGCCCACCTCGCCAAGATCCGCTCTCTAAGGCAAAGCCATATCAGACAAAAACGCCCTTCGGGCGCTGTTATCTGATATGGCTTTGTTTCGATCACTCGCGCCCACGTTTGAGATACAGGCTGACGGTACTGGCCGAGATTTGCAGATCCTCGGCAATGTCGCGGTTACTGTAGCCCTGAGCCTTGAGTTGCAGCACCTCCGGCAACAGGTCTGCACGGGCCTTGCCGCTGTTGCTTGGTCTGCCCCCACCCTTGGATACCTTGCCACCGATGCGCCCGCCCTTGGCCCCTCTGACCGCCTGGATAGCGCTGAATCCTGACGGGGTGAAGTGCCGCCATACCCAACGGGCAATGCTCTTGGCCGTTGCTTTGATCTCGTTGGGTGGCAGCGGGCCGCCCTGCTCCAGCCCAAACGCATTGGCACTGTCACAGGCCGCGCGGACGGCCTTGGCCCAGGCGTCGTAGCCATTGGGTCGCCAATACCCTCTGACGGCGCTATAGGCCCATTCCCGCACGTTATCGAACAAGGTGACGTTACGCCCCAACCCACTCGCTTCCTTACGGCTGCGGCGGCTGTAGGCAGCCAGATCGTTATCGGGGCAGAACTCGGCTAAGTAGTCGAGTGAATAGGGCTCGATGGGGTGCCAAACAGTCCACCAATCACTGTGTGTGGGGTTTTTGGTGATAAGGCCTGCGTACCCCATGTCCGCCCCCAGTCGACACGCCAGCACGTGTTCGATGGCGGCGAGATAGCACAGGGGCTTTTGCTTGGCGGCACTGGTACGGGCAACTGGGGTGGCCAACTGATAGCCAAGATGGGCATGGCCGTTGCGCAGGTTGACGCAGACCCAGTGCGGAGCAGGCAGATTGGCATCCCGCCAGGCGTGGTACCCATCGGCCCGATCGACATCGAACACCAGGGTGCCAACGTGCGGCGGCGGGTTGTGCTGGATATGGCGATAGGCCAGTGCAGTGGCCTGCGAGCGGATCAACAGCCCCTGCGCCGGATCATCGGTGCAGTAGGGTCGGTGAGGCAATCTTTCTAGAAACGAGGCTTGAGAGACTGATTTTACCATCGAGCACCGCGCAAATTGGCGGTGCAAAATCCGTAATCCTTCATACAAGAGAAAACGGAGGGTTGTTTGGGCTGATCCATGTGTTAGACTTTTCCCATAGGTTTAATGCCTAGCCCCGAACTCTCTGAACCCTTCCGCCAAGTTGAGACAGAGATTCGGGGTTTGTCTTTTCTGGACAGTACGTTACCGCAGGTGGTCACACCTTACAAACTTTCGCTAATCAAGACGCGACATTGCATCCAGATACACCTCTTCCCGTTCGCGCCTCCCCACTGCGACCACGAATACCACCACCCGATCATCCTGTACCTGATAAACCAACCGATACCCGCGCCACGCAATTTGATCTTGTAGCAATCAGGCATCCCATTCAGCCGGTTTGCCTCAATCCTGGGGCGCTCGATCACCTCTGACAGCTTCTTTTTGAACTGCTGGCGAACGGTATCACCCAGCTTTTTCCACTCTTTCCACGCTCGCGGATCAAACTCGAGTTCAAAGGTCATCCAGCGATACCTTGATGCCTTTCTGCGGGCTGGCCAAACGCTCTCGCACGATGGCTAACAGGGCCTCTTCATCCTCCGTCACCACGGTAGTGCGAAACGGGCTCCGCCCCTGAGAGGCCACATATTCCAGGGTTTGCCGGATAATATCCGAGGGGGTCACCCCCAATTTGTCCAGCACCGCAAATGAACGAGCCTTCAGTTCGTCATCAATGCGCAGGTTAATCGTACCCATAACCACCTCACCTTGTAATTTCAAACGCAATTACATTGTAATGCTGGCAATACCGTTGCACAACCAGAACTCGGGAGAACTGACGGGACGAGCGTATTGGGTCTGGTACTTATTTTGATTGCCCATTGCATGTGGTTTTCTGTATTTTTACAAAACCACAAATAATGAGAGTTCAACCATGATCATCGGACTGCTCAACCAGAAGGGCGGCGTTGGCAAGACCACCCTCAGCGTGAACCTGGCGGCTAGCTTGGCCCGCAGCGGCTTTCGGGTTCTTCTGATCGATGCCGATCCACAAGGCAGCGCTCTGGACTGGGCCGCAGCTCGTGATGGCGAGCCCCTGTTCTCGGTAGTCGGACTCCCCCGCGCCACCGTGCACAAGGAGATTGGGCAACTCGGCCAGGGTTATGATCACATTGTCATCGACGGACCGCCACGGGTGACCGACCTCGCTCGCTCCGCGATCATGGCCGCTGATATGGTACTTATCCCGGTGCAACCCAGCCCTTACGACATCTGGGCGGCAGACGAGGTGGTGAAGCTGATTGAAGAGGCTCGCATCTACAAGGAAGGGCTGAAAGCCGCTTTTGTGGTTAATCGTAAAATCGCAAATACAGCTATCGGACGGGACGTGGGTGAAGCTCTTGCCGCCTACCCCGTACCAGTTCTGACCGCCAGCATCACCCAGCGCGTAGTGTTCGCAGAGGCAGCGGCCAAAGGACGCGCCGTTCATGAAACAGATCCGACCGGCCCTGCCGCCGCAGAGATCGATGCCGTCATGGCAGAATTGATGGAGATTGCACGATGAGCAAGAAAGTCACCATCGGCGCCAAGCCGACCAACAAGAGTGCGCAGTCCTCCGCCGACGAGTGGGTCGAGAACCGCAGCTCAGGCAGTGCCCCCGAGCCGATGAAGCGGCTCACCATCGACATCCCCGAGAGCCTGCACCGCGCAATCAAGATGCAATGTGCATCTCGCGGAGCCAAGATTGCCGACGAGGTGCGTGAGCTACTTTTACAGAAATACGGAAATCTGTAATTGAGATTTTGATAGGAAGCAAAAAAGGGGCGCAACACCCCCTTCTGTGCAAGTCGGACATCAAGGGCCTGCGTCGGCACAGCCTCAATGTCGTGATCACCTCACAACCCCAAAACCTGATCCAGAAAACGGGCCCAATGGTATGCTATGGGTAATTACTGGTATTACCTTGGAGTACCTATATGCCCACACAATCCAAACCGGTCTCGATCAAACTCGACGCAGACACCCAGGAACGCATCAAACGCCTGGCAACTTCCCGCGAACGCTCAGCCCACTGGCTCATGCGCGAAGCCATCAGCCAGTATGTCGAGCGCGAAGAACTGCGCGAGACCTTCCACCGCGACACTCTGGAGGCCTGGCAGGAGTTCCAGGAGACTGGCCGCTATGCCACCGCTCAAGATGTGGATCAGTGGCTAACCTCTTGGGGCACTGATGCCGAAGGAGCGCCTCCGGCATGCCACCAGTGATCTTTGCCCCTGCCGCCCTGCGAGACCTGCAACGCCTACGTGAATTCCTGCGCCCTAAGAGCCAGCTGGTCGCACAGAGGGCCGCAACAACAATCCAATTGTCCCTACGCCAGCTCGCAGCCCAACCTTCTATGGGTCGCCCCATTGAAGGACTGCCAGAGGCATTTCGTGAGTGGGTGATCCCCTTTGGCGACAGCGGCTATTTAGCCCGCTATCGCATTGAACCGGATGTCATCGTGGTGCTCGCTGTCCGCCATCAACGCGAAGCAGGCTACTAGATAGGAAAGTGGATATAACGCGCCCCCATCGAGCAACATGATAGACAGAACGCCAACCATCAAAATCAAGAGTTGCACAATCAATATCTAATTTTGATGGAGCGCCAGGCACAACAAAGGGGCGGCGGATTTACCGTAACGCCCCTTATGCGCACCGACTTTGTAAGCGTTGAGTTGTAATTCATGCTTTTGAAACTGAACCCTGTTCTTGGTCATGATTAAACCCTCCAGAACAGGATACTCTAAGGAAGGTGCGAATAAGTCACCAAACATAAAAGTGCGCCTTTGTAAGTATTTGAATTTAATAAACTAATTTTTTCAGTTTCGTTGTGGAAGGTGCTTATTCGCACCCTCCCTAGAAATCACGTTGAACTCAAATGTCATCACCCATTTTTTATCTATCAACATTGATATTTACTCCTTAAGTCTATTGCCTTTTTGTTCATTTTATTTCTTTGTTCAACACTCGCCTTTACATTAAAAACTTTATCAATCAACTCTTCATTTTCTCTCTTTATTTTATTTAGCTGTGTTAAATCAAAAAATCGCGGATCAATATCCTCTGCTTTACAGACTAATAAAAACAACTCATCTATTGCCACCACCAAATCATCAACAATTAAGTTAATTTCTTTTTTTATATCGTTCTTACTCATAACAAGCTCGCCAGATTTTATTTTTAGTTACCAACGCCATAATCAGTATGGCGAATGAGGAAATGCACACCTCGACACCACACTACCAATTAATGAACGAGCAAACAACTACACTTTAAACCCCTGAGATATTGCATATAACTTATTCGCCAAGCTAGCCAATTCTGCACAGGCCTGATTCATTTGTTCCGCACCAGAAGAAACCTCATCTGATGCATTACTAATGCTGACAATATTTTTGTTTAGCTCTTGACTAACTGTTGCTTGCTCTTCTAGTGCAGCAGCAATTTGAGTGTTCATTTGTGACGTTACCGCAATTGATTGCACTATATTGTTTACCGATGAATTAATTGATTTGGCATCTTTAGATATAGCCTCTATCATGCCATTACTCTGCTGCATGGAGTCACTAGCGTTTGAAGCTTCAGATTGAAATTCATTTACTATCTTGTTTATCTGAGCAGTCGAATCTTGCGTTCTTTTTGCCAAAGTTCTCACCTCGTCAGCAACGACAGCAAAACCACGACCTTGCTCACCAGCACGAGCAGCTTCGATGGCGGCATTCAAAGCCAACAAGTTTGTTTGCTCTGCAATACCTTTAATAACTTCAACTACAATGCTAATGTCACGGCTATTAATGCCTAATTGCTCTATGGCATTTGACGTGGATGCAATCGTTGACAGAGCGCTATTAACTGTTGCATGTGAGCGACTTACCGTATTTAAGCACTCAACAGACAATGAGTTCATTTCCTCTGATGTATTAGCAGCCTCCTGTGTATTTCTGGATGTTTCATCTATCGTCGCTTGCATCTCATTCATTGCTGTTGCTAGCGACGCCAAATCAACTTGTTGCTTTTTCATGTTGCTTGATGACTGTGATGATATAGTGCTAACTTCTTCTGCAGCAGCACTAAGCTGAGAGATTGCTTGAGAAAGCTCATTTACCATATTGTATAAATTGCTTCTCATTGTAGAAAAAACATCAGCCAAGGCACCTATCTCATCATTTGAGAAAAATCTCTTATTAATATTCTTTGTTAGGTCCCCTGTTGAAATAAACCCAGCTTGTTCAACCAAATAATCCATTGGTTTTTTTATCTTAACATAAAGAATTTGAGAAATAACCACTGCAATTAGCAATGCAAAAACAACAATTGAAATATTTAAATTCTTGAATAAATTTTCTCGTCAGAGGACGCCATTGCAAACTCAGCAGCAACTTCTTGATCATACTTTACAATATCATGCATTTTGCTTACAGCTGGCTCCAACAATGCTTTTTGTTTTATCATCACAGTTTCATATAAATCAACTGGCTCTATGTTTTGGCTTATATATGCATCTAAAGCTGACTTAATATTATCATTACCAGATAAATACTTTCCTATTAAATCACGATATATTTCAGCATCCTCATCCTCTCTACTTGCATTTTTATCAGAAGAATATGGTAATTCATTATAAAAAGCATCGGCATCGGCATATTTCTTTCTAAATAACTGAAGTTGATTGAGCAAGCTGGATATTTCTGATTTATTACCTTGAAGTTTATTAATTAAAAGGGCTAGTTCTATTCGACGGATATTTTGCAATGTATCGCTTATTGATGCAGATGTTTCTATGGATGGAATCACTGAATTCTCCATGGTTGATACGAGTTTACTCATCGAATCAAGAGAATTGAGTGATACCCATGACATGATTACCATAATAGTAATCAACGTGAAAAATGAAGATCTTATTTTAAGACCCAAACTTATATATTTTGACATAAATCACCTTGCTGCCTATTTATCATGCCACACGTTGGCAACATTAGTTGCCGGCTAGGAATTGAGCAATGCTCAACTCACTGATTATCGGTTATATACGTTTTTTTCTATAGCCCATTTTGTAGATGCACCTAACCCCTTTCGCGATTTTTTAGCCGCTAAAGCGGGACCCAGAGGGCGAACAGGTCGCCGGTATCACGTTTTGGCGCATTGCAACGCCCAAGACATGGCATTTACCGCCTGATTGTTTGCAACGCTTCTGAGGCGTTTTTAAGACCGGATCCTGCCGGATATGGTTTCGACCTGTTTTTGCATCCTGCGGTCTGTTTCGATATCTTGCTCTGCCCGTCGAGGTGCACCCGATCAGATAAGCCACCTCGATGGCGGGAAAGTGGGGCCACCGGCCCCAGTTTTTCACACCCCTCCACACACCATGAAATCAATTTGCGATTTTGATGTTTTGAATTAGCGTTTTGATTTGGCCGCTGCTCACCTACCTGTAGCCTGTAGCTGTAACGGCTTACCCCAGTCTTGGGCCATGGTTGCGTTTCGGTGCAGGAGTAGGGTCTAGGCCCCGCTTCTGTCGGGCCAGAAGATCGCGCGCCTCCGCGCTCCTGCCAATCTCCGCGATCAGGGCCTCCTCTCCACCCGGACGTTGAAAGGTAATCCTCTATGAGCGTCCGGCGATGGTGCGTATGACACCAAGGCCTGTCATGCGCTACTGAAGAAGAAGGGGGCGAAAGCCACCATACCGCCGAGAAAAAATGCGGCACCGTGGGAGGAAGGCCATCCCCGCAACGAGGCGGTGACGGCGCTCAAGGCCGGTGAACTGAAGCAATGGAAGAAAGACTCCGGCTATCACCAGCGCTCGATAGCCGAGACCGCCATGTACCGGTTCAAGCAACTCATCGGGCCAACGCTGAGCCTGCGGAACTACAACGCCCAGGTGGGCGAAATCCTGGCTGGCGTGAAGGTGATGAACAAGCTGATAGGGCTTGGTATGCCTGTTCGCCAGCCAGTGAATTGAGTGGTATCAACGGGTTGGGGAACGGCCATCCAGCGACGGATTTGATCAACAACGCCTAAGTTAAACTCTAATTAATGCCCCATTAGGGGTCAATTTTCGATATCCAAACTGACTGGTCAACGAACCGCGTTGCACCAAGGCTTGGTTGTACTGCTGCCAGTTGCTGATCTTGTGCTTGGACTTGCCCATCTGATGCTCTCGGAGACTGCGCTACAGGATCAGATCACCGAGATGACAGATAGTTCCCCGATTTGAGCAACAAGGCCCCAGAAAGGAGAAAACTCACTGTGCATAATGCCATTATGTTTAATAGCCGACTTCACCTGGCAAAATCGACACCCTGCCGAAAATCGACCGCCTGAGCCGCATTCTGCCGCGCTTTCTCCCCCTGCCTGACCCGTTTCCATGCTGAAAGTTTGCAACGCATCTGAGGGGGTTTTAGAGCTGGATCCGACGGGGTGGCAGTTCGATCCGATTTCGGGCCGAAGGCGCCAAAAAAAACACGGTGGAAAACACAATTCCTTCACCCATCTTGTATGAAGGATCTCTGCCAGCCCCCCCCCACTTTTTTATCCCGGTGCCTCCCGGGTGGCTCGATGTCCGGCCGGGACATCGAGCCCCCCCCTAGAGGCGTCCCTCGCTGTCCTGGGAGGACGTTCGCCCCGGTGAGCGTCCTGGCCGGACGCCACCAGGCTCACGCCTCCCCCAGCTCGCCATCAATTTGAATTTTCGATTATTCAATTTTGGCTTTTGATGACCCTGGCCAGCCCTACTCCCGCCCTCGTCAGGTTTTCCCTCTATGCCTCTCATTTCCCCCGCTATGTACGACTCATAAATTCGTCGCTACATAGCGTGGGATATGGCTTGCATCAGATTTACGCACAAAAAACAACACACATTGTATTAGCACATATATTTGCCCTATGCTGGGGACGTTTGTAGTGAGCCCGCCCCCTCTAAGGGGCCCTGCGATACCGGAGCCAGGCTAAACCATCCGAGACTCTGCCAAAAACGGCGAGCACACTGAACCCCGACAAGAAAATGGGAGACGCGAAAGCGACAGAACGGGAACTAGATAATCTCGATGGCGAGAACGGTCCGAGCCAGTCCACTTTGGTGGAAAAACAGGGGCGAATCGGTAGGTAACTGCCGCAGCACGATTTGATCGATGCTGGATGTTCTTACAATGGAGGCCCCATGGTATTTGACCCCCTCACCGAGCTGGCCACCCTGCGTCAGCAGACCGCCACTATCCGCAAACGCAACTTTGTCCGCTCCCGCTTGGATCGCCACGCTGGGGAGCTGCTGGCCCTGCATCGGGCAGGGGCCAGTACCGCCGAGCTGCAACGCTGGCTACGGGAACGCCGGATCAAAGTGGTCCATTCGACCGTTGCCAGGTGGCTGGCCAAGCACGACCCAAAGGCCGCCTAATGGCCACCTTTCGCGCCCCTGCGGCCCAAGCGGCCCACGTCATGAAATCCCTGCAGGGCCATCACCTGCGCTCTGTAGGCACCGTGCGCAACTACGAGCAGGGGTTGACCAGAGTGGCCGAATGGACGCAGCAAGAGCGCCTGCCAGGCGGGCTACGGGCGATGACCCCCGAGCTTGCCATCCGCTACCTGGAGCAGCGCGGGCAGGCCGTCGGCCAGAAGACGCTGGACATGGAACGCCAGTCGATGCAGGCCATGATGATCTACGTCACCGGCAAACTGGCCCCCAGTGAACGCCTCCCTGTCACCAAATCCGAGCTGACTCAAACGCTGGAGGGCCGCGCCTACACCCCGCAACAGGCCGAGCTGATCGCCAGTGCCCAGACCCCTCACAACGCGCTGGCCACCGAGATTGCCCATGCAGCGGGCCTGCGCGCCCATGAGCTGCTGACCCTGTGCCCCGTGGCCGAGCGGGCCGCCGACCCCCGCCCCGCCCTGGACAGCAAATGGAAAGGCAGGAGCGGCGAGATCTACACCGTCCAAGGCAAAGGCGGGCTAACCCGTGAGGTCATGATCCCCCACGAACTGGCGGCACGGCTGGAGGAACGCCGCCTGGACGCCCCCCAGGTCGTGACCGACCGCGGGGTTTCTACCAGTCCAGCTACGACATCGGCGGCGGCCAACGGTGGTCCAACTCCGTTTCAGCCGCATCCGAGCGCACCATGGGGCGCTCGACCGGAGCCCACGGGCTGCGCCATAGCTACGCCAGGAACGGATGACCGAGCTGCAAAATCGGGGGCTGTCGCGGGACGCCGCTTTAGAGACAGTTTCGCAGGAGATGGGGCATTTCAGGCCCGAGATTACGGAGACATACCTACGATGAGACGTGTGGTGATAGGGGGGCTGCTGATCGGCCTGTTGGCGTTGGCCTGGTACGTGGATAGCCTGTTAGCCCGAACACTATGGGTAAACAACTTCGTTGCGGAAACCAGATCCGGCGATTGGTACACCGGCTGGCCCATTCTATGGCATGCGTGGCCGCTGGCTCTGGTCGGCATTCTGGTAGGGGGCTCGTTCGCATTGCTGGGGGTAGGGCTGGTGTACGGGTGGGCAAACGAAGGGGACCAAGAGCGCGAGATGGAACGGCTGCGGCAAGTGGCCATCGAAGCCGAGCAGCGGGCGGAGCAGGCCGAGGCCACGGCGCTAATCAATGCCACCACGGCATTGCAGCAGGAACAGGCGGTTTTGCAGGCCCAGCAGGTCGAGGCGAAGCAGCACATCCAGTTGGCCGAGAGCCGATGGCAGGCGGCCACCAAGGCTATTACCGAGGTGGATCAGCGCATAGCCCTGATCACCAAGGAACGGGACGAGGCAATGCGCAAGGCCGCCAACGCAACAGCCACCATCAGACGCCACCAGGCAAAGGCAGCCACCAAATAGCGGATCCCCGATATCCAAGCGGGGATGACGTCATCGTGCTAGAATCATTTTATTAATTTGACGAATCAAAGGCGCGATTTGATATGGAAGAGCTGCAAGCAAAGTGGACGTTCGACCAGGGCGGGTTTGCCAAAGCCCTGATCGCACCCACTCCGATGGGAGCCGGATACCACCTGCACCTGGTGAAGTTCGGTAAACAGAGCGAGACCATTGTCCTGGAACGACAGCGCGGTGGCTGGCGGGTGTTCAAGAGCATCGATGCCGCCGCCAACACCGCCAATGGCATTGGCTTTCGGCGTATCGAGATCGACCTGAGCAGTCGTTGA
>NZ_CP038513.1:1810000-5015000 GCF_013085505.1 Aeromonas sp. 2692-1 | reverse complement strand
AGCCGTGAGCAGTCGGTAAGAGACATTACGACTCACGGATTTCCGAATGGGGAAACCCACTTAGCATAAGCTAGGTATCGCTACGTGAATACATAGCGTAGCGAGGCGAACCGGGAGAACTGAAACATCTAAGTACCCCGAGGAAAAGAAATCAACCGAGATTCCCTCAGTAGCGGCGAGCGAACGGGGATTAGCCCTTAAGCATCTTGGAAGTTAGTGGAACGGTCCTGGAAAGGCCGGCGATACAGGGTGATAGCCCGTACACGAAAACAACCTTGATGTGAAATCGAGTAGGGCGGGACACGTGACATCCTGTCTGAATATGGGGGGACCATCCTCCAAGGCTAAATACTCCTGACTGACCGATAGTGAACCAGTACCGTGAGGGAAAGGCGAAAAGAACCCCTGTGAGGGGAGTGAAATAGAACCTGAAACCGTGTACGTACAAGCAGTGGGAGCCCTTCGGGGTGACTGCGTACCTTTTGTATAATGGGTCAGCGACTTACATTTTGTAGCGAGGTTAACCGTATAGGGGAGCCGTAGGGAAACCGAGTCTTAACTGGGCGTCTAGTTGCAAGGTGTAGACCCGAAACCGGGTGATCTAGCCATGGGCAGGTTGAAGGTTGAGTAACATCAACTGGAGGACCGAACCCACTAACGTTGCAAAGTTAGGGGATGACCTGTGGCTGGGGGTGAAAGGCCAATCAAACTCGGAGATAGCTGGTTCTCCCCGAAAGCTATTTAGGTAGCGCCTCGGACGAATACTACTGGGGGTAGAGCACTGTTTGGGCTAGGGGGTCATCCCGACTTACCAACCCCATGCAAACTCCGAATACCAGTAAGTAATATCCGGGAGACACACGGCGGGTGCTAACGTCCGTCGTGAAGAGGGAAACAACCCAGACCGCCGGCTAAGGTCCCAAAGTTCTGGTTAAGTGGGAAACGATGTGGGAAGGCTCAGACAGCTAGGATGTTGGCTTAGAAGCAGCCATCATTTAAAGAAAGCGTAATAGCTCACTAGTCGAGTCGGCCTGCGCGGAAGATGTAACGGGGCTCAAACCAGGCACCGAAGCCGCGGATTCACACTAAGTGTGAGTGGTAGGGGAGCGTTCTGTAAGTCTGCGAAGGTGTATCGAGAGGTATGCTGGAGATATCAGAAGTGCGAATGCTGACGTAAGTAACGATAAAGGGGGTGAAAAGCCTCCTCGCCGGAAGACCAAGGGTTCCTGTCCAACGTTAATCGGGGCAGGGTGAGTCGACCCCTAAGGCGAGGCCGAAAGGCGTAGTCGATGGGAAGCAGGTTAATATTCCTGCACGACTTGTAATTGCGATGGGGGACGGAGAAGGCTAGGTGGGCCAGGCGACGGTTGTCCTGGTGAAAGTGCGTAGGTGGTGTTTCTAGGCAAATCCGGAGACACAACACTGAGACACGAGACGAACGCACTACGGTGCGGAAGCCATTGATGCCCTGCTTCCAGGAAAAGCCTCTAAGCTTCAGATTACAAGTCATCGTACCCCAAACCGACACAGGTGGTCGGGTAGAGAATACCAAGGCGCTTGAGAGAACTCGGGTGAAGGAACTAGGCAAAATAGAACCGTAACTTCGGGAGAAGGTTCGCTCTTGACAGTGAAGTCCCTTGCGGATGGAGCAGTTGGGAGTCGCAGTGACCAGATGGCTGGGACTGTTTATCAAAAACACAGCACTCTGCAAACACGAAAGTGGACGTATAGGGTGTGACACCTGCCCGGTGCCGGAAGGTTAATTGATGGGGTTAGCGCAAGCGAAGCTCTTGATCGAAGCCCCGGTAAACGGCGGCCGTAACTATAACGGTCCTAAGGTAGCGAAATTCCTTGTCGGGTAAGTTCCGACCTGCACGAATGGTGTAACCATGGCCATGCTGTCTCCACCCGAGACTCAGTGAAATCGAATTCGCCGTGAAGATGCGGTGTACCCGCGGCTAGACGGAAAGACCCCGTGAACCTTTACTACAGCTTGGCACTGAACATTGAACCTACATGTGTAGGATAGGTGGGAGGCTTTGAAGGCGTGACGCCAGTTGCGCTGGAGCCGTCCTTGAAATACCACCCTTGTATGTTTGATGTTCTAACGCAGGCCCATGAATCTGGGTCGCGGACAGTGCCTGGTGGGTAGTTTGACTGGGGCGGTCTCCTCCCAAAGAGTAACGGAGGAGCACGAAGGTTGGCTAATCCTGGTCGGACATCAGGAGGTTAGTGCAATGGCATAAGCCAGCTTAACTGCGAGACGGACAGGTCGAGCAGGTACGAAAGTAGGTCATAGTGATCCGGTGGTTCTGAATGGAAGGGCCATCGCTCAACGGATAAAAGGTACTCCGGGGATAACAGGCTGATACCGCCCAAGAGTTCATATCGACGGCGGTGTTTGGCACCTCGATGTCGGCTCATCACATCCTGGGGCTGAAGTCGGTCCCAAGGGTATGGCTGTTCGCCATTTAAAGTGGTACGCGAGCTGGGTTCAGAACGTCGTGAGACAGTTCGGTCCCTATCTGCCGTGGGCGTTGGATGATTGAAGGGAGTTGCTCCTAGTACGAGAGGACCGGAGTGAACGAACCTCTGGTGTTCGGGTTGTCACGCCAGTGGCACTGCCCGGTAGCTAAGTTCGGAATCGATAACCGCTGAAAGCATCTAAGCGGGAAGCGAGCCCTGAGATGAGTCATCCCTGACCCCTTGAGGGTCCTAAAGGGCCGTTGGAGACCACAACGTTGATAGGTGGGGTGTGTAAGCGCGGCGACGTGTTGAGCTAACCCATACTAATTACCCGTGAGGCTTAACCATACAACACCCAAGAAGTGTTCTAAGGCTTGTAGCAGATACCGAGAACGAACAACAAAATCAGCTTTCTTAGATTGAAGAATTTGCCTGGCGGCCATAGCGCCGTGGAACCACCTGAACCCATGCCGAACTCAGAAGTGAAACGCGGTAGCGCCGATGGTAGTGTGGCATTCGCCATGCGAGAGTAGGACACTGCCAGGCACCCAACACGAGAAACCCCGCTCATCTGAGCGGGGTTTTTTATTGCCTGAAATTCAACGTGTTATAGCCTTGGCTCTGGTCTAAGTTATTACCGTCAGACCTGTTTCCCCTCCATTGTGATTGCTGAAGTGGGGCTGCCGATATCTCGATGTTCATCTCCCCATTTTCAAGTCTCACCATTCCCTCCGGCCACCTGATCTGATCGCTTGTAGCGCTTGGGCTGCCCAGCTATTCCATTCGTCGATAATCACTATTGCTGCTGCGGGGGATGACAAGGAAGGCGGGATCCATAGACTGTCTCTTTCAGGCATAAGGAGCTGTGTATGTTGGGGATCCACGATCTGGCGTTGTTTGTCTTATCCGGTCTGCTGTTGAACATGATGCCGGGACCGGACTCCCTGCTCATCATGCTGCGCAGCGGTTCACAAGGCTGGCGGGCCGGTTCGGTGGCTGCATTGGGAATTGGGACGGGCACCATGGTACATGTGCTGGCGGCGGCGCTGGGACTGTCGGCTCTGCTGAGTGCCTCGGCGGAGCTGTTCACCGTCATCAAGTTGATGGGGGCGCTCTACCTGGTCTATCTGGGAGGCTCGCTCCTGTGGCAAGGGTCTGGCTCACCGGCTGTGCGCGAGCCTGCCATGCGGCTGCCTGTGCTCTCCTATGGCCGGATCTTCCGGCAAGGGTTGCTGACCAATGTGCTCAACCCCAAGGTGGCTCTGTTCGGTAATCCCCCATTTTTAGGGGCATTCAAAAGTAGAGGTCATGCGGCCTGTGCCAGACGCTGTTTCGGCGTGTAGCCACCCAGCGCCATATTGGGCCGCTCATGGTTATAAACCCACAGCCAGTTCGTGGCAAACTCCTGTAGTTCATTCAGTGACTCAAACAGGTAATGGCCCAGCCAGTCGTAGCGCACCGTGCGGTTAAACCGTTCGATGTAGGCATTCTGCTGCGGATTTCCTGGCTGGATATAGCCCAGGGTTATCCCCTCCTGTTTCGCCCATCGCTTGAGCTCTTCGCTGATGTATTCCGGGCCATTGTCACATCGGATAATGGCGGGCTTACCTCGCCACGTGATCACCTGCTCCAGCGCCCGTTTGACTCGTGAGGCGGGTAAGGAGAAATCCACCTCGATGCACAGCGCTTCACGATTGAAGTCATCGATCACATTAAACAGCCGCACCGAGCGGCCATCGCTGAGCTGGTCATGCATAAAGTCCATCGACCAGCACTGATTAGGCTGGTCGGGAACCGCCAACGGCTCTGGCTTAGCCCGAACCAACCGTTTCCTGGGTTTTATCCGCAGATTGAGCTCCAGCGCCCGATAGATCCGGTATACCCGTTTGTGATTCCAGCCAAAGCCTTGGACGTTGCGCAGGTACAAAAAGCATAACCCGAAGCCCCAGTTGCGCTGGCTGGCCGTGATACGTAGCAGCCAATCGGCAATTTCCTGGTTTTCATCGACCAGCACGGGCTGATAGCGATAGCAGCTTTCACTGACCTTGAAGATCCGGCAAGCCAGACGGATGGATATGGCGTAGTGAGTCACGGCTTTGGTCGCCATCTCCCGGCGGGCAGATGGCGTTACCACTTTTTTGCCATGGCCTCGGTGATGATCTCTGCCTTGAGGCGCTCCTCGGCGTACATCTTCTTGAGGCGGCGGTTTTCGTCCTCCAGCTCCTTGAGTCGAGCCATGAGGGAGGCATCCATCCCCCCGAATTTGGAACGCCACTTGTAGAAGGTGGTCGTGCTGATGCCATGCTCGCGGCAGAGCTCCGGGACGGGAGCTCCAGCCTCAGCTTGTTTGAGGATGGCGATGATCTGGGTATCGCTAAAGCGTGATGTTTTCATGTAGAACCTCCTGCGTTCAAGGTACGGGAAAATTCTACTTATGAGCACCCTGGTTTTTCGGGGGGATTACCGTTCTTTCTCGCCTTTGTGCCCCAGTTCATCGCTCCCGATGC
The DNA here is from genome assembly GCF_013085505.1 of Aeromonas sp. 2692-1. Taxonomy (NCBI): domain Bacteria; kingdom Pseudomonadati; phylum Pseudomonadota; class Gammaproteobacteria; order Aeromonadales; family Aeromonadaceae; genus Aeromonas; species Aeromonas sp. 2692-1. Next base: position 5,010,027 of record NZ_CP038513.1, on the reverse strand, counting down.
ACCGCAGAAGGCGCTGGCCTTCATCGTGCTGGGCTGCATCTTCAATTTCAACGGTATGATCTGGTGCCATCTGCTGGCCTTCTCGACCGCCTATGCGAGTCGCAAGGTGGCCTTGCCTGGCTGGTTGGGTCGCTGGCTCAATCGCCTGATGGGGGGGCTTTTCGTGGGGCTTGGCATCAAGCTGGCGGTGGAGTGAGGGCATAGAAAAAGGCGTATCCCATCACTGGGATACGCCTTCGTCTGCACTGCAGCAGGCTGACTGAAATCAGTTCATGCCGTAGCGCTTGAGTTTCTTGCGCAGAGTACCGCGGTTGATGCCCATCATCACGGCGGCGCGAGTCTGGTTACCACGGGTGTACTGCATGATCACGTCCAGCATGGGAGCTTCGACTTCGGAGAGAACCATATCGTACAGATCAATCACTTCCTGACCGTTCAACTGGGCCAGGTAGTTACGCAGGGCCTGTTGCACAGAGTCACGCAGGGGGCGCTGGGTCGGCTCGGCAGCGTGATTGTGAGTAGTTGTTACCAATGCATCAGAAGTCAGGGTTTGTTCGAACATATTCGGTCGGCTCTTTAGTTATGCGTTAACCTAATCCATCGAAATACGCTTCGAGTGCCTCGAGTTGTGCATCTGCACAATCCAGGGCATTGAAGTGCTTACGGAATTCTCGGCCCGTCTCTTCTTCATCCAGATACCAGCCCACGTGTTTACGGGCAATGCGCGCTCCCAGATATGCACCATAAAACTGGTGCAGGTTGGTTACATGCTCGTTCATCAGGGTGCGAACCTCTTCCCTTTCGGGAGGCGGCAGCTTGGTGCCCGTCTCAAGAAAATGACGGATTTCCCGGAAAATCCAGGGTCGTCCTTGCGCAGCACGGCCGATCATCACGGCATCAACGCCGGTATAGTCGAGGACATACCGGGCCTTCTCCGGGCTGTCTATGTCGCCATTGGCGACAACAGGAATCGATACGGCCTGCTTAATCGCCCTGATAGTGTCGTACTCCGCCTCGCCCCGATAGAGGTCGGTACGGGTACGACCATGCACGGCAAGGGCCGCGATACCGCAATCTTCGGCGATTCGGGCGATCTCCTCGCCATTGCGGTTATCCGGATCCCATCCTGTGCGGATCTTCAAGGTGACAGGTACCTCCACTGCGTCCACTACGGCCCGGCAGATGGTTCTGACCAGGTCGGGTTGGCGCAGCAGGGCGGAACCTGCCAGCTTCTTATTCACTTTTTTTGCCGGACATCCCATGTTGATGTCGACGATCTGAGCGCCCTGCTCCACGTTGTAGCGGGCAGCAAACGCCATCATCTCGGGGTCGGCTCCGGCAATCTGGACCGATCGCAAGCCACCTTCTGCAGAGTGATCCATTCTCATCCTGGTTTTCTGGGTATCCCAGACATCCGGGTTGGCCAGCAGCATCTCGGAAACGGCCATGCCGGCGCCCAATCGCAAACAAAGTTCACGAAATGGTCGGTCTGTTACACCGGCCATGGGAGCCACAATCAGGGGAGTTTCAAGCGTGTGGGGACCTATCTGCATTCCACGGTTACCATCGGCTTAGGGCGGCGTATATTACGCATTTTTTAGTCAGGAGAAAAGGTTAGTATTTGAGCGTCAGCCATTTTTTTCTGAAAAAAACGTCGCGCCAAGGCTTGCAAATTCAGGAGTGCTTGAAAATCAGACATATTGTCGAGCCGGACTGGCAGGGCCAAATGGGTGAGGGGAGAGGCGATTTGCCTGTCCCCATCCCGGACCGGTTTGCGTTATGATAGCGAGCTTGTATCGAGCAAAGGCTCCAAACAATTTCATTACAAACAGATTGGGGATGTATGACGGCAAGGTTCATCAAATCTCTCTACCCGTGTCTGCTTGGTGCCGTGCTGGGCTCGGCCCAGGCCCAGACGGTCAGTTTCAGCGAAGCCTGGAGTCGGGTCATCCGCCAGGATGACGGGCTGGCGGCCGAGCAGGCAGGGGTGGAGCGGGCGCAGCAACTGCGCGAGGCGGCCAAGGCCATGTATCTGCCCAAGGTGGACGTGGGGGCCAGCTATACCCACCTCGATCAGCCGATGGAGCTCGATATGATGGATCTCAACCCCATCGCCAACCATCCGGAATTCGGCAAGGTGCTGGCGCCCATCATGCAGGTGCTCAAGCTGACGCCCAACGACTTCGTCACCCCCCTCACCAAACAGAACGTGGTGACCAGTTCGGTCAAGATGCTGTGGCCGCTGTTTACCGGTGGCCGCATCGATGCGGCGCAGGACATTCGTCAGGCCCAGGTGAGCGAGGCGCAGCAGTTGCTGGTACTGAAGCAGCAGTCTACCTTCGAGAGCCTCTCCCAGACCTACTTCGGGGTGGTGCTGGCGGCCCAGGTGGTGCAGACCAAGCAGGAGATCGAGCAGGGGCTGTCCCACCATCTGGAGCATGCCAAGAAGCTGGAGGCCCAGGGCCAGATTGCCCGGGTCGAACGCCTCTCCGCCCAGTCGGCCTATGACCGAGCGCGCATCGATACCCAGAAGGCAAGGCGCAGCCTGGAGATCGCCCAGCTGGCCCTTGGCCACATGCTCAAGCTCAAGCAGGCCGAGCCCAACACCCAGCTCTTCATCAATCAGCAGATGCCCGAGCTCGACGCCCTGGTGCAGGAGACGCTGGCGGTACATCCCGGTCTCAAGCTGCTGACGGCCAAGAAGGAGCAGGCGCAGGGGATGATCAAGCTGGAGAAGGGCAAGTACGCCCCCGAGCTGTTCCTGTTCGGCAACTACAACCTCTATGAAGATGATTCGCTGGCCTCCAAGACCACGCCGGACTGGTTGGTCGGGGTGGGCGTCAGCATGCCGCTGGTGAGCCGTGACGGCCGCTCCGAGACGGTACAGGCGGCCAAGAGCGCCGAGTTGCAGGTCAATCTGCTGCAGGCCAAGACCCGCCAGGATCTGGAACTGCTGGTCGAGAAGACCTGGCGCGAGGCGGCGCAAGGGCTGGAGGAGTTCCAGTCGCTCTCTTCCACCCAGGCGCTGGCCGAGGAGAACGTGCTGCTGCGGGACAAGGCGTTCGGGCAGGGGCTCTCTACCTCCCTCGACGTGGTGGATGCCCGCAACCAGCTGGCCGGGGTCAAGACCCAGCGCGCTGCTGCCGCCTATCAATACGTGATCTCGCTGGCCCGCCTGTTGGCACTCTCCGGTCAGATGAACAGTTTCAATCAATATCAGCATGGGCAAGTGATCGAGGTGAATTCATGATCGCGCGCCACTCTGCTCCTTTTTTCATGTCTGTTTCGACCGCCAAGGGTCGCCCGTTTGCCGAGGTGAATGCATGAGTCATCCCCCCATCAAGAAGAAGATGAGCCAGGCCAAGCCGCTGCTGCTGCCACTGGCGCTGGTACTGCTGGTCATCTGGCTGGGCTGGCGCTTCTGGCTGGCCTATCAGCCGGAGCCGGTGCGCCTGCAGGGGCAGATCGAGGCGCAGCAGTACTCCGTCTCCTCCAAGGTGGCGGGCCGCATCGACGAGGTGCTGGTTAAAAAGGGTGATCAGCTGGCCAAAGATCAGCTGGTGTTTACCCTGGCCAGCCCGGAAATCGAAGCCAAGCTGAGCCAGGCCAAGGCCGGCCAGGCGGCGGCTGGCGCCATGGCCGAAGAGGCCGAGAAAGGGGCGCGTGCGCAGCAGATTGCCGCCGCCAAGGATCAGTGGCAAAAGGCCAAGGCGGCCGCGTTGCTGCGCGGCAAGACTTACGAGCGCATCGCCAGCCTGCATCGGGATGGCGTGATGCCGCTGCAAAAGCGCGATGAGGCCTGGACTGCCTGGCAGGCGGCCAAGTACAGCGAAGGCATGGCCTGGCAGCAATACCAGATGACCCTGGAAGGGGCGCGGGAAGAGACCAAGATTGCGGCGCGCGAGCAGGCCAAGATGGCCGCCGGCGGTGTGGCCGAAGTGGAGGCCTACCTGGCCGATACCCGCATCGCCAGCCCGCACACCGGGGAAGTCGCCCAGGTGCTGCTGCGCAGCGGCGAGCTGGCCCCGCAGGGCTTCCCGGTGGTGACCCTGCTCGACATGAGCGATGCCTGGGCCCAGTTCCACGTGCGCGAAGATCTGTTGCCCCGCTTTGCGCTGGGTACCGAGTTCGATGCCCGTATTCCCGGCCTTGGCGAGCAGACGGTGCGCTTCAAGGTGACCCATGTGGCAGTGATGGGGGATTTCGCCACCTGGCGTGCCACCGATACCCGTCAGGGCTTTGACATGAAGAGCTTCCAGGTAGAGGCGCGCCCGCTGCAACCGGTTGAGGGGCTGCGGGTCGGCATGAGCGTGCTGGTCGAACTCTGATGGGACGTGAATGGCGGTTGCTGTGGCAGGATCCGTTCGGCCGGGCACTGGCAAGCTGGCTACCCCTGTTGCTGATAGGGATCCTCTGCTGGGTCTTCTCGGCAGGGCTGGCGCGGGATCTCAAGATAGGTCTGGTGGATCTGGATCAGAGCCTGTTGTCACGCGAGCTGGCCTTCTCGCTGGATGCCTCAGCCGGACTCAAGGTCGCCCAGCAGTTTGATTCCATCGAGGCAGGGGCCAGGGCGCTGCGAGGGGGCGATGTCTACGCCCTGGTCGTGTTGCCGAACCACCTGGAGCGGGATGCCCGGCAAGGCACCCAGCCTCAGGTCACCGTGTTCAACAATGGCCAGTTCATCCTGATCGCCAAGCTGGTCAACTCGGCGCTGGCCCAGGTGGTCGGGACGCTCAACGGTCAGGTGGGCGTGCTCTCGGCCATGGCGGGCGGCAAGGCGCTGCCCGGTGCGCTGGGGCAGGCGGTGCCCATCGCCAGCCAGGTGACGGCGCTCTACAACATCAACTCCAGCTATGCCCAGTTTTTGCTGAGTGCCCTGTTGCCGGCGGTGTGGCAGATCCTGGTGGTGCTCTACGGCATCAATGCGCTGGCCCGTACCGATCGGCTGGGGCTGGACTGGACCACCAAAGGGGTCTGGTTCGGTCTCTGGCGCACCCTGCTGCCCCACGTGTTAATTGGCTGGGGTTGGGGGCTGGGCTGGAGTCTGCTGCTGTTCAAGGGGTTTGGTTACCCGATGCAGGGCAGCTGGCTGGTGCTGACGGCAGGGCTGGGGCTGGCGTCAGCCGCCTGCGTCAGCATGGGGGCCTTCTTCTACGGCATTATCCGGGATCCGGCCCGCGCCCTGTCGCTGGCCGGTGCCTACACGGCGCCGGGCTTTGCCTTCATGGGGGTTACCTTTCCGGTCAGCGCCATGGGGGATTTCGCCCAGTTCTGGCGCAGCCTGCTGCCCATCTCCCACTATGTCGAGCTGCAGATAGGCCAGACCAACTACGGCCAACCGCTGGCGGCGGCCCTGCCGCAATTTGGTGCCCTGCTGCTGTTTCTGCTGCCCCTGCTGTTGGTGGTTCGCCGCTATCAGGCTCAGGCGAGCGAGGCCCCCGTTAATGAGGAGCCCAAGCCATGATGGGATGTTGGAATTTGCCACGCCTCGAGTGGTGGCCGATTGCTTTGTGCCTCTTGCTGGCGCCACAAATCGCTGCCTCCTGGCGGTGGAAGGAGCCAATGACATGCTAGGTTTCTGGGATCTGCTGCGCCTCGAGCTGCGCACCCTGCTGGCGGACAGGGCCATCATGCTCACCCTGTTCGGCGGCGTCTTCTTCTACTCCTTCCTCTATCCGCAGCCCTATCTGCACCAGCTGCCGCGGGAAGAGGCGGTGGTGGTGGTCAACGAGGATGGCAGTCAGCTGTCGCGCCAGCTGGAGTTCATGGCCGATGCCACGCCACAGGTAAAACTGGTGGCGCGGGCGGGCAGCCTGGATGAGGCTCGTGCGTTGCTGCTGGCGGGGCAGGGCAGCGGCATTTTGCACATCCCCCGCCACTTCTATCGGGATCTGATGCAGGGCAAGAGCGTCACCCTGGGCTATGCCGGCGATGCCTCCTACTTCCTGGTTTACGGCACCATTGCCGAGGGGCTGGCCCAGGCGGGCGGCACCCTGGCCGCTCAGGTGAAGGTCGCCAGATTGTTGAGCCACGGTGAGGCCCTGCCGCAGGCCGCCATGGGCTGGAATGCGGTGGCGCTCAACGTGCTGCCGGTGTTCAACCCCACCATGGGCTATGTGAACTACGTGGTGCCGGCGGTGTTCGTGCTGATCCTGCACCAGGTGCTGCTGATGGGCACCGGCATCCTGGGGGCGACCCAGAACCAGCGCAGCCAGCGCGGCGAGGCGGGATATTGGCAGAATGCCCCTATCCTGCCACTGCTGCTGGCCCGCACCCTGGTGGTAGGGGGGCTGTTCGTGTTGCCGGTGAGCTACTTCTTCGGCTTCTGTTTCGATCACTACAACATAGTGCGCACCGCCGAGCCGGCCGCACTCTGGCTGTTCACCCTGCCGTTCCTGCTGGCCACCACCTGGCTGGGAGTGGTGCTGGGGGCACTGTTTACCCGCCGGGATCTACCGACCCAGGTGGTGCTTGTCTCCTCGCTGCCGCTGGTCTTTCTGGCTGGCTTCATCTGGCCGCTGGAGCTGATCCCGACTCCGCTCAACTGGCTGGCCCAGTGGGTGCCGAGCACCCCGGCCATCGAAGGCTTTTTGCGGCTCAACCAGATGGGGGCCGAGTTTGCTCAGGTCTCCCACTACTGGTGGCAGCTGTGGGGGCTGGCACTGCTCTACGGTGTGCTGGCCTGCCTGCTGCTGCGTTGGCGGCAGCCGTCGTTGCCGGTTGCCAGCCAGCCTGCCGCGCAGAGTGAAACCACCGCCGGTTGAGCGGGATGGTACCAGTGCGCGTGTGTACTAAAGCGAAAAACGGTCAGCCCTTGGGCTGACCGTTTTTGTATGCACTGGACTCAGTGAAGCTGGCGCTGGTTTAGCCGCGCTGGAGCTCGGGATCGCCGATGGCGTAGACCTGGCTGTGTGCCGCCTTGTCGCCCAGCAGACGCAGCCCGCAGGCGGCGACGTCGGCACGACGCACCAGGCCGTGCACCTCCTCGCCCTGGCTCAGCACGGCCTGACCGGTGGCCTCACCATCCTGCAAACCCGCCGGACGCAGTATGGTCCACTCGAGCGCACTGGTCTGCAGCCAGCTCTCCGCCAGGCTCTTCAATCTGACCTCGTGACCGAAGGCTGCCCGCGCCCGCTGTGGCAGATATTGCCAGCTGTCGCCGCAACCGAGTGAGGTCACCAGCAGCAGGCGCTTGAGCCCGGCCAGCTCCATCTGATCGATCACCTGACGATTGCCAAGATAGTCGACAGGCTCTGCCTGGCGAAAACTGCCGAGGGTGGAGATGGCCTGCGCCTCGTTACCGGCCAGCTGGCAGGCTGCCGCTACCGCCTGCGGGTCGAGGGCATCGCCGTTGACGACCTCGACTCCCAGAGCGCGCAGCTCGGTGGCCACCTCGGGACTGCGGATCAGGGCGATGACCCGGTGGCCCTGCTGCAGGGCTTGTTCGGTGAAGGCGCGGCCCAGCCCGCGGCTGGCTCCGAAGATGAGTGTGGTTGGCATGCTGCTGCTCCCTTTGACGAAAGGGCTAGCCTAGAGGGTTGTGGGGAAGCTGTAAATGAGAGTTGTTTTTATTTGCCTAGAAAAAGAGGGAAGCGGCGAGCCAGGGGCGGGGCCTGGCTCGCACGGGGATCAGCCGTTGTAGTGGCCGATATGGGGGCGACGGCTGGGGCCGCTCAGGTGGATATCCACCGGATTGAACGCCTTGATCGCTTCGAACGCGAAATCACCTATTGCCTGATGCAGGCTCTGGGGATTGTGGTTGGTGATGAGGATGACACTCTTGGAGAGGTTGCGACGGCGGCGCAGCAGGTGGCCGAGGAAGCTGGACTGGCTCTCCGCCATCTTGGCGCGGTTGGCCGAGACCTCGTCGATGATCAGCAAATCCACCTCTTCCAGGGCGCGCCGGTACTGGTTGCGCTCTTCCTGATCCTGGATCACGTTGAAGAACAACCTGTCCACGATGGAGGCCCACTGCTGGAAGATCACCGACCTCTGGTGGCGTGCGATCAACTCGTGCGCCACGGCGCCCGCCAGGGTCGACTTGCCGGTGCCGTAGTCGCCATAGATCAGCATGCAGCCGCCACCGCTCTTCTCCCAGTGCTCGAAACCGCTGATGAAGTAGCGGGCGGTTTCGATGGGATATTGCAGTGCCGGATCGCCGGCATCCATCCGTTCAAACACCCAGTCGGGGTTGAGGTCGGCCTGGGCGATCAGCTTCTGGATCCGCTCCTGGCGTGCCGCCTTCTGCAGCTCGCGCACCTCGGCATTGGCCTTGGCGTCGTACTCCTTGCGCAGGGTCTCGTAGTCGTACTGGCTGCCGCCGGTTTCTTGCTGAAGACGACGAATGCGCTCCAGCAGGCCTCCTACGTGGCGGCTCAATTCCGGGTCGTGAACGCGATGATCCTGCTTGGCCTTGGCGATCTTCTGGCGCTTGGCTTCGATCTCTTCCAGCTCCTGGCGCAGGGGATCGTGCGGGTCAGTCATGGAATGCTCCTTCTGCTCGGTCTGGGGTGGGGACAGGTCTCTGATTTTGCCTGCTGGCGGTGCCTGCTATCAATCATTATCCGGCTCCTGCGGCTGGCCGGCCAGCCGCTTGGCCTCTTCGATCATCTCCTGCGCCCGCTTGCTTGGGCCCGCCTCGACCTGTGCCGGGGTCACCTGCTGGTAGCCCTGCACCTCCATCGGCTTGCGGCGGGTATAGCGGCGGGTCTTGAGGGCGCGAATGAATTTGAGCATCCACTGGTGCTGGGAGTCGAACACCTCGGGCCGCCCCAGCCAGTAGGCGATGAACTCGCCGAGATCCTCTTCGTTGTAGCTGGCATCGATCACCCCGCACAGGCGGGCGAGGGCCGGCAGCTCTGCATCCGGGCGCCATTGCAGGTGCATCTGGAACGGGCGCTCTGGCAGCGGGCTGCGCACCCGCTGGGTCAGCAGCGGCAACTGGAACGGGCACTGATGGTAGTGCTCACTGTCGTTTTGCGCCTCGACTTGCAGCAAACCCGCCTCCATCAGCTCATCGAACAGCTCGGTCAGCTGGCGGGCATTGACCTGAAAGGAAAAGCCGCTGGGATCGCCCGGGTCGACCACCGCCAGCGCCCGGCCGAGTTCGGGGTAGTTGAGCCTGGCCAGCTGATTTTCCAGCACCAGTCGGCGCAGCTGCAGGGTATAGAGGCTGCGGGCCGGGTGGGACAATCTGGGATGGGCGAGGGCGCTGTATTCGGCAGGGGTCATGGCATGCTTCATTGACGGACGTGGCGGTATTATCCCCCATGGCGCAGCCTCATACAATTGATGGCATGTCCGGCACCGCCGGCGGGTGGTCGGCTCGCTCGCAATCGGGGTTGCTTGTTTTCGTATGACGCCGTTTTTTGTCGGCCAAGCTGCAAAGAGGAGAAAAAGCTGAGTTTCGATGAGCATCATTAGCTGCTTTATTTCAAGCAGTTGGCCGCCAGAATAGCTGGCGGGCATGGATTTTTCGGCGATTATTCAATCATCTGATTGGTCAATGCAGTCGGTTATGGTCTAGGCTTGAGGCTAAATAACTGGTTGACTAATAAGAGCTTTATCAAGATGTCAAAAGCCGGACTACGGATCCTGGTGGTGGAGGACGAAGCCGTTTTTCGCCACTCGCTGGTCAATTATCTCGCTCACGATGGTGCCTGTGTGTTCCAGGCCGAAGACGGCATTGAAGGCCTCTCTGCCGCCGCTCTCTATCACCCCGATGTGGTGTTATGTGATTTGAACATGCCCAACATGGATGGGCATGAGGTGATCGCCTGTCTCACGGCCCGCTACCCTCATATTCCTGTCATCGTCATCTCGGCCCAGAGCAAGATGGAAGCGGTCGAGCGAGCGCTGCGCGCCGGTGCCCGCGATTTCCTGCTTAAACCCATCTCGGATTTCGGTCAGGTGCGTCGCAGCATAGAGCAGTGCTTGAGCGCCAATCACGGTTATGGGCAACAGCTGGAGTTGATGGAGCACCTCGACTTCTTTCGCGAACACGACCAGGCGGCGACCCGGCTGCTGGCCTGGTTGAAACCGCCGGGCTTGCAGGAGTGGGGGCCCTGGCAGGTCACCTTTGAAGGGATGGGCAATCTGTTCATTCCCGATACCTTCAAGGTGGATGACAAGCTGCTGGTGCTGGTGATGGAGCTGCCGATCCTCGGGGTGGATGCCGCCTTCTGCGGCGCCCTGGTGCGCTCCCTGATGAATGCCCCGTATCGCCAGTTTCAACGTGGCGAGAGTCTGCTGCTGACCCAGCCCCACCGGTTGCTCGATTACCTCAATCTGCAACTGGTCGAATCCGGCCTGCGCCACTCCTTCGCCATGGCCGCCCTGTTGTTTGATCAGGAGGACGGGCTGGTCTTTGCCAATGCCGGGCTGACTTCGCCCCATTGGCTGGTGCGCTCCGGCGGCCTGCCGCTCGGTCTGCTGCGTACCAGCCACTACGCCTTGCACAGGCGCAGCTGGCATGAACCCTTTGATCTGCAGTTTCGCAGTGACAGCGGCAGTGCCCTGCATGTGCAGGTTCGACATCATTGAGGCCGTGTCAGACGGCCACATACAAAGAGGGCGCCCAATGGGCGCCCTCTTTGTTGCTAGACAATCCGGACCGCTTAGACGGCGGCAGATTGCAGCTTCTTGTCGTGTTCCTGCGGCTCTTTGGCCGGACCTTCTGCACCGTGCATCCAGTAGACCAGGCGATTGGCCATGGTCAGCAGGATCAGCGCGCTGATCACGGCGGCCAGTGCGATGCCACCGAAGATGGCCATGGCACCGGATTCGCCGACGAAGGAGCCGATGAAACCGGCGGCATAGTTGGCCAGGGCCACGAAGCCGAACCAGGCACCCATCATCAGGGAGGCCAGGCGCAGCGGAGCCAGCTTGGTCACCATGGAGAGGCCGATCGGGGAGAGGCAGAGCTCGCCCAGGGTGTGGAACAGGTAGGCACCGACCAGCCAGAACATGGAGGTCTTGACGGCCTGATCACCACCTTGCTCCAGCACGGCACCGATCATGAACAGGAAGCCCACGGCCAGGAACAGCAGACCCATGGCGAACTTCACCGGGGAGTTCGGCTCTTTCTTGCCGAGCTTGATCCAGATGGCGGCAACGATGGGGGCCAGCGTGATGATGAAGAAGGGGTTAAGGGACTGGAACCAGGCGGTCGGCACTTCGAAGCTGCCGATCATGCGGTCGGTATACTCCTGCGCGTACAGGTTCATCAGACCACCGGCCTGCTCGAAGCCGGCCCAGAAGATGATGGTGAACAGACCCAGCACCAGAATGACCTTGATGCGATCCACTTCCTGCTTGGTCAGCGGAGCCTTCTGCTCCTTGGAGCGCTGCTCGGCGGCGCGCTGGGCGGCCGGCACGCGGCCGATATCACCTAGGAAACGCTGAGCCATGGTGGCCTGTACCACCAGGGAGAGCAGCATGCCGATACCGGCGCTGACGAAGGCGGCTTGCCAGCCATAGGCGGTTGCGGCGGCGCCACAGATCACGCCGGCCAGCAGGGAGCCCAGGTTGATACCCATGTAGAAGATGGTGAAGGCACCGTCACGACGGTGGTCACCTTCCTGATACAGGTCACCCACCATGGTGGAGATGTTCGGTTTGAACAGACCGTTACCCACGATCAGCAAGCCGAGACCCGAATAGAAGACGGTGTTGACCATGTCCGGGAACATGGCGTGCGGCAGCGCCAGGGTAAATTGGCCGGCGGCCATCAGCACGGCACCAAACAGAATGGCGCGGCGTTGGCCGAGGAAGGTATCTGCCAGCCAGCCGCCGATGATCGGGGTGATGTAGACCAGACCGGTATAGATGCCGTACAGCTTGAGGGCATCGGCCTGAGTCCAGCCCATCCCGCCGTTGGCAGTCATGTCAGTCAGATAGAGCACGAGCACGGCACGCATGCCGTAATAGGAGAATCTCTCCCACAGTTCGGTACTAAAGAGCAAAAAAAGCCCTTTAGGGTGACCTAAAAAGGTCCCTTTGGACGGATTATTCATTGGAACTTCCACCTGTGTCTTATATTTTTTTAGAAATTTTATGCAAGGGCTAGGAACAAGCCATAATCCTTATAGAACAAGCGTGATTAAATTACAATATTGTGATTTAGCGATATTTTATCTATCAATGGTTGAATATATGTTTATAAAATGAAAAAGGGCATCGAATGATGCCCAGTGTTTTATTCCATTAATAGGTTAAATATTCAGCTATTACAGCTGCTTGGCAAACTGTTTCAACCAAGTGATAAATTCGCCGTTCAGTTCCGGATGGCGCACTGCATATTCCACGTTGGCTTTCATGTAACCGAACTTGCTGCCGCAGTCGTGGCTGCGCCCTTTCATGAAGTAGGCATTCACCTGCTCCTGCTCCATCAGCATGGCGATGGCATCGGTCAGCTGGATCTCGTCGCCGGCACCGGCAGGGGTCTTCTCCAGCAACGGCCAGATGTTGGAAGAGAGCACGTAACGGCCGACCACGGCCAGATTGGAGGGGGCCTCATCGCGGGGCGGTTTCTCAACGATAGCCTGCATCGGCAGAGACATGCCCTCGCTCAGCGCTTCTCCCTTGATGTCGGCGATGCCGTATTTGTCCACTTCACTCTCGGGGACGGCTTCCACCATGATCTGGCTGATGTGATCCTGTTCGAACATGTGCACCATCTCGGCCAGGTTGTCCTGCTTGAGGTCGCTGGCTACCTCGTCGATCAGCACGTCCGGCAGCAGTACCGCGAACGGGCTGTCGCCGATCAGCGGACGGGCGCAGAGCACCGCGTGGCCCAGACCTTTGGCTTCCCCCTGGCGGACGTGCATGATGGTGACGTCTTTCGGGCAGATGTGTTGCACCTCTTCCAGCAGTTGCCGCTTGACCCGCTTCTCGAGAGTCGCTTCCAGCTCGAAGCTCTTGTCGAAGTGGTTTTCGATGGAGTTCTTGCTCGAGTGGGTAACCAGGATGATCTCCTTGATGCCGGCGGCGATGGCTTCGCGCACCACATACTGGATCAGCGGTTTGTCGACGACGGGCAGCATCTCCTTGGGGATGGCCTTGGTGGCTGGCAGCATGCGGGTGCCCAGACCGGCGACGGGAAGAACGGCTTTGCGTACAACGAGCGGTGTCTTTTTCATGGAGAGAGTCCAGAGATACAAAGTGGGCCCATGATACCCGAAGAAAAATAGGGCAGCCACAGGCTGCCCTTATGATGGAAGGGGTATGGATCGGTTACTTGACGATAATCATGTCCCGATTTGCTTCCAGCGTGGCTGGCCCGATGCCGCTCACATCGGCCAGCTGATCCACGGTAGTGAACTTGCCCTGCTTCTCGCGGTAATCGACGATGGCCTGAGCCTTCTTCTCGCCAATGCCCTTGAGCGCAGTCAACTCATTGATATTGGCGGTGTTCAGGTTCACCTTGCCGCTCTCCTTGGCGGCGGTGACCGTGGTTGCCGGCTTGGCAGCAGGCTTGTCGGCGGCCAGTAGAGGCTGGCTGAGCAGGGGCAGGCAGCTCAGCAGCAGGGTGGCGGTCAGGGTCTTGTAGTTCATGGCGTCACGTCCTTGTGTTGTGTGGAATGCCTATTGAGAATTAGCCGAGTTGCGCCACTTTTTGTCTGTCAGAAGTAACAGGGTTATAACTCAGCTGAATCGGCTATAACCCCCGCCATTCCAAAATAGGTACACTGTGCTAACCATTTGACCAGGGTGTCTTTTCTTATGTTTTTTCCCGCGATTTCCGAGCTGGAGCCCATCGCCCGTGCCGCCGGTGACGCCATCATGGCCATCTACAGTCAGCCCTTTGCGGTGGAGTACAAGCAGGACGAAAGCCCCTTGACAGCCGCCGACAAGGGGGCGCACGAGGTGATCGTGCAGGCGTTGGCCCGGCTGACTCCCGACATCCCCGTATTGTCCGAGGAGTCCGGGCCCGAGGTGATGGCGGCGCGCCACGGCTGGTCCCGCTACTGGCTGGTGGACCCGCTGGACGGCACCAAGGAGTTCGTCTCCCGCAACGGCGAGTTCACCGTCAATATCGCCCTGATTGAAGAGGGGGCTCCGCGCTGGGGACTGGTTTATGCCCCGGTATTGGACCAGCTCTGGTATGGCGGCAAGGGGCTGGGTGCCTGGCGGGTGGCTGATGGCAAGCGTGAGGCCATCCAGAGCCAACCTCATCAGGAAGGCACGCCTTGGCGGGTGGTGGGCAGTCGCAATCACCTCTCTCAGGCCACTCTGGATTACCTGGCGGGCTTTGGTGACATGGCGCGGGGCGAGATTGAGCTGGTTTCCATGGGCAGTTCGCTCAAGTTCTGTATCATCGCCGAGGGGGGCGCCGAGCTTTACCCGCGCCTCGCCCCCACTTGCGAGTGGGATACCGGTGCGGCGCAGGCGGTGCTGGAGGGGGCGGGCGGCAGTGTCACCCAGCTCGATGGCTCACCGCTGTGCTACAACAAGCCGGACATCCTCAACCCCTGGTTCGTGGCCAAGGCGTAAAACGGGATATCGGGATACAAAAAGGCCGGACTGGCGTGAACTGCCAGTCCGGCCTTTTTTATTTCGCTATTCGCGTTGGGTCAGAAGACCTTCTTGAACGGCTTGATGGTCACCTTGGCATAGACACCGGCCGCCACATAGGGATCGGCATCGGCCCAAGCCTTGGCATCCGCCTGTGAGGCGAACTCGGCGATGACGGTGCTGCCGGTAAAGCCGGCATCGGCCGGATCCTCGGCATCGATGGCCGGGTTAGGGCCGGCGGTGAGCAGCCGTCCTTCATCCAGCAGCGTCTGTAGCCTGGCCAGATGGGCTGGACGCGCCTGTTTGCGCAGCGGCAGGCTGCCTTGAACATCTTCGGAATAGATGAGATACCACATGAGACGATCCTTTTCTTGATGGCAGTTATTTTTTCATTTCATTTTTCTGCTCGGCGGGCAGGTGGCGATAGAGATAGACACCGCTTAGCAGAGTGAATACCAGGGTCATGCCAAGCAGACCGAACACCTTGAAGTTGACCCACATCTCCTGCGGCAGGTTGAAGGCCACATAGAGGTTGAGCAGGCCGCAGACGGTAAAGAAGCCGACCCAGCCGAGGTTGACCCTATCCCAGACGGGATCCGGTGCTTGCAGCTCCTTGCCCAGCATCTGCTTGATCAGGTTTTTGCCAAAGCCGTAACGGCTGATGAGCAGGCCCAGCGCAAACAGTACGTTGATGACGGTGACTTTCCACTTGATGAAGGTGTCGTCGTGGAAGAAGACGGTGAGGCCGCCAAAGAAGCCGACCAGCAGGAAGGTGAACAGCTGCATCTTCTCGACCTTGCGATAGCGGATCCAGCTGTAGGCGAGCTGCAGACCGGTCACCACCACCAGGGCACCGGTCGCCATGTAGATGTCGTAGAACTTATAGACTGCAAAGAAAACGATAAGAGGAATAAATTCAATAAATTGCTTCATGTCTGGCTCGTCGCCCTCAAAAGTGGACCGCAAAATTTCATTCAGTGTACCTGCCCGATGGGCAACGGCAAATGAATAAGACCGCTCATTCGCCAGCCAGTTCCTCAGCCAAATAACTGCCTTGCGATCTCGGCGCCCAGCCGCTGCTGATCCGCCAGCAGATCGCGGATGTGGCGCTCTTCGATGAGCGGATTGAGCAGCACGGCCCGCAGCAGAGTGAGCGGCTGGGTGCCGTAGCGACCCACGGCGCGCTGGGTGCGGGAGACAAAACTGTGCCCCTCGGCGCGCTGAGCCTTCTGCAGGGCGACGTTGAAGGTATTGACCTGTTCGTTGGCGGCCTCGTCCAGCACCTTGCCCTGCAGATGAGGGGGGATGCAGCGATAGGAGAGCAGGTTCATCACCGGGGCCGACATCAGTTCGAAGGCAGGATCCTGGTCGATAAGGCCTGCCATCAGGCGGGCCCGGTCGTAGTTGGCCTCGATGAGCTCGGCATAACCCTCTTGGCCGAATAGCTGGAAGGCGGCATCCAGATAGAGCGCATTGGCCGGGCGGGTGCCCTCCAGGGTGAAGCGCCCCTGATCAAAGGAGCTGGCGCGGATGGCGTAGGGGGCCTCCCGCTTGACCGCCATCATCAGGTCTGGCTGGCGGCAGAGCAGCATGCCGGTACCGAGCGGCACCAGCAATTGTTTGTGGCCATCCAGGGTGACGGTATCGGCTCGCTCGATCCCCGCCAGCAGCGCCTGATAGCGGGGGGAGAACAGGGTCGGGCCGCCCCAGGCTGCATCCACGTGGAAGTGGATCTGCTCGCGCTCGGCAATGTCCGCCAGCTCAGGCAAGGGGTCGATGGAGCCGAAATCGGTGCTGCCGGCCACGCCGACCAGTGCCAGCACCTTGAGTTTTTGCTCCTTGCACTGGGCAAGGGCCTGCTCCAGCGCCGCCATGTCGAGCCGGTTCTGGTCGTCGGTCGGGAGGCGCCAGACGCTGCGCGCCCCCAGCCCCAGCAGATCCATCCCCTTGTCGAAGGAGTAGTGCATCAGCCGCGAGCCCAGAATGACGGCGCCGCGATAACCCTGCTCATAAAGGGCGAACAGGTTGTCGCCGCAGGCGCGGTTGCGGGCCAGCCAGAGGGCGGTGACGTTGGCGATGGTGCCGCCGCTGGTCATGACCCCGAGGGCGGCATCCTTGGCATGCATCTGGGCGTCATAGAAGAGATCGTCGGCGCGATAGATGAGGCGGTGCAGCTTGGCCAGCACCTCCCGCTCCAGAAAGCTGAGCAGACGGGAGGACTCCATCTTCATCGGGTTCTGGTTGAGCATCACCACCAGGCGGGACAACTCGGCGGTAAAGGCCGGTAACGGGGCCGTCATATGACCCATGTAGCGTGGCGAGGTGAGGTGGGATGCGCCAGGCACCAAGGTGGCCAGGCGCGCCAGGTACTCATCCATGGCGATGCCGGTGGCCGGCATGCGGGATTGATCGAGCTGGTGGGTGAACTGGTCGCGCTGGTAGGGAGCCTGACTGTCATCCGAGTGGTGGAAGGTCTCCAGCAGATCCGTCATGGCCTGGCCGAAGGCCGGATCCGGTAGTGCAAACAGTTCAGTCAACTTCATCAGGTTCTCCAGACCGGGTTGCCAGGGAGTCACTGGGTGGTGAGCAAGCGCGGTGGCAACAGCTACGTGGGCATCGGCCGCAGAGCATACACCAAAGGCCAGCGGGTGACAGCCATGTGCATCTCCTCAACACATGGCAAATGGCATGAAAATCACTTTAAGCTAACACTTGTACTCTGAAATGGCGACGGCTAGAGTGAGTGCAGTTTGGGCAGGAGTATGCAATGAGCAGTGTGACGGATTATTCGCCCCGCGAGGAGCTGGCCAACCGCCTCAGCCACGGCCTGGGGCTGGTACTGGGGATCCTGGGGTTGGTGTTGTTGTTGAACAAGGGCTGGGCGCAGGGCCCTCAGGCGCTGGTCAGTTACAGCCTCTATGGCGGCAGTCTGGTGCTGCTTTACTTGGCCTCGACTCTCTACCACAGCATGGCGGAAGGGCCGGCCAGACGTTGGTGCAAGGTATTCGACCACTGTGCCATCTATCTGCTGATCGCCGGTACCTATACCCCCTTCCTGCTGGTGGCACTCGACACGCCGCTGGCACAAGGGTTGATGGTGGTGATCTGGGGGCTGGCGCTGGCGGGGGTGGTGTTCAAGCTGCTCTTCATCAACCGCTTCAAGAAGTTGTCGCTGTTTACCTACCTTATGCTGGGCTGGCTGTCGTTGCTGGTGGTCTATCAGCTTTATATCCATCTGGAGGGGGAAGGCTTGCTGCTGCTCGGGCTGGGTGGTCTCATCTACAGCCTGGGTGTGATCTTCTATGTGGCCAAACGTATCCCCTACAACCACGCCATCTGGCATCTGTTCGTGCTGGGGGGCAGCGTTTGTCACTTTATGGCCATTTATGGCTACGTCGCCTAACTAGCCCTTAATTGGTATTTTTTGCTGCTCAAAAGGATAAATTCGTGCGGTATCACACAGTTGGTCGCGACGTTTGCTGACAAGCTAGGGACAGTTCAATTCGCAAAGGATGCACGAAATGAGTGATATCGCGCTTTCCATCAGCATGTTGTCGCTGGTGGCAGTGCTGGGGCTCTGGCTGGGAAACTGGCGGGTCTATGGCGTCGGTCTCGGGATCGGTGGGGTGCTGTTCGGCGGCATCATAGTGGGCCACTTCGCCGGCCTCTCGGGGCTGGCGCTGGATGAGCAGACCCTGCACTTCATTCAGGAGTTCGGCCTGATCCTGTTTGTCTACACCATCGGCATTCAGGTCGGCCCCGGCTTCTTCTCCTCCCTGCGCAGCTCTGGCCTCAAGCTAAACGGCTTCGCCGCTCTGCTGGTACTGCTTGGCTGCGCCGTGGCGGCAGCCCTGCACCAGCTGTTCGACGTGCCGCTGCCGGTGATCCTGGGGGTCTTCTCCGGCGCCGTGACCAACACCCCTTCTCTCGGTGCCGGCCAGCAGATCCTGGCTGAGCTGGGCGCCGCGCCAGGTTCCACCGGCCTGATGGGGATGGGCTATGCAGTCGCCTATCCGTTCGGCATCTGTGGCATCTTGTTGACCATGTGGCTGATCCGCATGTTCTTTCGCATCAAGATCGACGAAGAAGCAGCCCAGTTTGAACAACAGGCCGGCAAGACCAAGGAGAGTCTGCAGACCATCAACATCGCGGTGCGCAACCCCAACATCCACGGTCTGATGCTGAGCGAGATCCCGAGTCTCGACGAGGCAGACGTCATCTGCTCGCGCCTCAAACGCGGCGAGGAGCTGATGGTGCCGCGGCCAGATTCGCGCATCGAGCTGGGCGACCTGCTGCACCTGGTGGGTGAGCGGCACGCCCTGCGTAAAGTACTGCTGGTGCTGGGGGAGGAGGTGGAGACCTCGCTCTCCACTCGCGGCACCGATCTGCGGGTAGAGCGGGTGGTGGTGACCAACGAGCAGGTGCTCGGCAAGAAGATCCGCGATCTCGACATCAAGCAGAAGTATGACGTGGTGATCTCGCGCCTCAACCGGGCCGGTATCGAGCTGGTACCAACCAGCCAGACCAGTCTGCAGTTCGGCGACATCCTCAACCTGGTGGGACGACTCGACGCCATCGAGGCGGTCACCAATGTGGTGGGCAACGTGCAGCAGAAACTGCAGCAGGTGCAGATGCTGCCGGTGTTTATCGGCATCGGCCTTGGCGTGCTGCTCGGCTCCATCCCCTTCTACCTGCCCGGGTTCCCGGCGGCGCTCAAGCTGGGTCTGGCGGGTGGGCCGCTGGTGGTGGCGCTGATCCTGTCGCGCATCGGCAGCATCGGCAAGCTCTACTGGTTCATGCCCCCCAGTGCCAACCTGGCGCTGCGGGAGATCGGCATAGTGCTGTTTCTGGCGGTGGTGGGCTTCAAGTCCGGCGCCGGCTTCATCGATACCCTGATCAACGGCGATGGCCCGGCCTGGATGATGTATGGGGTGGCGATCACCCTGATCCCGCTGCTGGTGGTCGGCGTGCTGGCCCGTCTGTACGGCAAGATGAACTACCTCACCCTGTGCGGCTTGCTGGCCGGTTCCATGACGGATCCTCCCGCCCTAGCGTTTGCCAACGGCATGCACCCC
Source organism: Aeromonas sp. 2692-1 (assembly GCF_013085505.1). Taxonomy (NCBI): domain Bacteria; kingdom Pseudomonadati; phylum Pseudomonadota; class Gammaproteobacteria; order Aeromonadales; family Aeromonadaceae; genus Aeromonas; species Aeromonas sp. 2692-1. The sequence continues at coordinate 4,990,438 of NZ_CP038513.1, read as the reverse complement.
ACCAGTGGTGCCAGTGCCCTGTCGTACGCGACCGTCTATCCGCTGGTGATGTTCCTGCGCATCATCTCACCCCAGTTGCTGGCCATCCTGCTGTGGGCTGGCGCCTGATATGAAGCCCCTGACGGGGGCACTGGCAGTGCTCCCGTCATCAAAGTGCAACACATTGATCATCTTGATTTTATTTTCCATCCCCGCCGTTGTTGACCCTTCTGTTTAACCGACCGTTCCAGCCTCAAATCAGTCTATCCATTCGAATTTTCTAACTGGTTTCCGGCGCCATTCGCGGGCACATTAGACGGTGGAATATTGCATGCCAATAGAGATTCAGGAGAGAACATGAGCAGCCACAATATCGCATTGGATCAGGACGTCGTCGTTACCCAGTTGAAAGGCAAGGTTTACCTGGTGGCCGCTGATGGCAGCCAGAAGCAGCTCGCCGAAGGCGATATCCTGCCCAAGGATGCGGTGCTGATCACTCCTGAAGGCGCCAGCTTCAAAGGTGGCAACCAGACTTTCACCCTGAGCCCGACCAACGAGCAGCAGGTTGAGGATGAAACGTCTCAAGAGCCGCAGCTTGCCCAGAATGTGCCGTCCGGCAATCCCAATGACATCGCGGCCCTGCAGCAGGCCATCCTGGGCGGCGCCGACCCGACCAAGGCATTTGAAGCATCTGCCGCGGGTGGGGCGCCTGCCGCCGGTGGTGGTGGCATTGGTGGCGTGGCTGGCGCCAGTGGCAACGGTGGTTTCGTTACCATCGATCGTACCGGTGATGCCACCATAGCAGCGGCCGGTTTTGATACGGCCAACCAGACCGATGCCGGCGTGATCGCTGATGCACTGCCGGGTGAAGAGAATCGCCTGATTGATCTCGTCCCGCCGGTGATCACCGTCTCCGCCCCTGACAATACCAACGACACGACACCGACCATCACCGGAACCACGGATGCCGACGCCGGCAGTACCGTGACCCTGCTGGTGACCGATGCCAATGGCAACCAGCAAACCCTGATCACCACCGTCAATCCGGATGGCACCTTCAGCGTGGACGTGATCACTCCGCTGGTTGATGGCTCCTACACAGTGACTGCCAGCGTCACCGATCCGGCTGGCAACACCGGCACCGCGACCGATGACGGCAGCGTGGACAGTACCGCGCCCTCGGCGCCGCAAGTGGAAATCCAGGACGGCGCGGACAATGTCATCTCCGCCAACGAGCGCGAAAACGGGGTGGATGTCATCATCCGGCTGCCGGGCGATGCCAAGGCTGGCGATCGTCTCGATGTGGACTGGAACGGTGATGGTGTGCCCGATTCCAGTAGAATTCTGACGACCGACGACATCGGCCGTACCCAGGTCACTCTGACCATCCCTACCACGGATCTGCCGGTCAATGGCCCCATCACGGTGGATGCCACCCTGACCGACCCGGTGGGCAACACCTCGCCCAAGGGGACCGACAACAGCGTGGTGAATGCCGCGCCTCTGCCGGGTGACGACCAGTTCACCGTGGCGGAGGACGGCACCGTCACCATCAATGTGCTTGGCAACGACACGGATATGGATGGCGATCGTCTCACCATTACCGCCATCAACGGCCAGACCATTGCCGAAGGCGGCACGGTAGCGATCAGCAATGGTTCCGTCACTCTCAGCAATGGCCAGCTGATCTTCACGCCGGCTCCGGATTTCAATGGCAACATCGCGTTTGAATACACCATCACCGATGGCCTGAACAGCGCCACAGGCGGCGTGACCGGGACTGTTACGCCGGTCAACGACGCGGCTGTCATTACCGGCACCGACACCGGCGGCGTGGTGGAAGACGAGACCAACCCGACTCTGACCGAGACCGGCACCCTGAGCGTCACCGACGTGGACGGCGCTGACGAGGCCAAGTTTGTGGCCGGCAACGGTACCCCGAGTGCGGGTGCGCTGGGCAGCCTGACCATCACCGAAGGCGGGGCTTGGAGCTACAACGTCGACAACAGCAAGGTGCAGTATCTGGGCGAGGGCGAGACCAAGGTCGAGACCTTCACCGTGGCCTCAGTCGATGGCACCACTCACACCGTCACCATCACCATCACCGGCGTGAACGACTCTGCCGTGATCGGTGGCACTGACAGCGGTGCGGTCACCGAAGATGAAACCAACCCGACTCTGACCGAGACCGGTACCCTGAGCGTGACCGACGTGGACGGGGCGGATGAAGCCAAGTTCCTGGCCGGCAACGGCACCCCGAGTGCGGGCGCACTGGGCAGCCTGACCATCACCGAAGGCGGTGCCTGGACCTACAACGTCGACAACAGCAAGGTGCAGTACCTGGGCGAGGGCGAGACCAAGGTCGAGACCTTCACCGTGGACTCAGTCGATGGCACCACTCACACCGTCACCATCACCATCACCGGCGTGAACGATGCCGCTGTCATTACCGGCACCGACACCGGCAGCGTGGTGGAAGACGAGACCAACCCGACTCTGACCGAGACCGGTACCCTGAGCGTGACTGACGTGGACGGGGCGGATGAAGCCAAGTTCCTGGCCGGCAACGGCACCCCGAGCGCGGGTGCACTGGGCAGCCTGACCATCACCGAAGGCGGTGCCTGGACCTACAACGTCGACAACAGCAAGGTGCAGTACCTGGGCGAGGGCGAGACCAAGGTCGAGACCTTTGTGGTCAAGTCCGTGGACGGCACCGAGCACACCGTCACCATCACCATTACCGGCGTCAACGATGCCGCGGTGATCACCGGTAGCGATACCGGTAGCGTGGTGGAAGACGAAACCAACCCGCTGCTGACCGAGACCGGTACCCTGAGCGTCACCGACGTGGATGGTGCCGACGAGGCCAAGTTCCTGGCCGGCAACGGCACCCCGAGCACTGGCGCACTGGGTAGCCTCGCCATCACCGAAGGCGGTGCCTGGACCTACAACGTCGACAACAGCAAGGTGCAGTACCTGGGCGAAGGCGAGACCAAGGTCGAGACCTTTGTGGTCAAGTCCGTGGATGGCACCGAGCACACCGTCACCATCACCATCACCGGCGTGAACGACTCTGCCGTGATCGGTGGCACTGACAGCGGTGCAGTCACCGAAGACGAAACCACCCCGCTGCTGACCGAGACCGGTACCCTGAGCGTCACCGACGTGGACGGGGCGGATGAAGCCAAGTTCCTGGCCGGCAACGGCGTGGCCAGCACTGGCGCACTGGGCAGCCTGACCATCACCGAAGGCGGTGCCTGGACCTACAACGTCGACAACAGCAAGGTGCAGTACCTGGGCGAAGGTGAGACCAAGGTCGAGACCTTTGTGGTCAAGTCCGTGGACGGCACCGAGCACACCGTCACCATCACCATCACCGGCGTGAACGACTCTGCCGTGATCGGTGGCACTGACAGCGGTGCAGTCACCGAAGACGAAACCACCCCGCTGCTGACCGAGACCGGCACCCTGAGCGTCACCGACGTGGACGGCGCCGATGAGGCCAAATTTGTGGCCGGCAACGGCACCCCGAGCGCGGGTGCGCTGGGCAGCCTCGCCATCACCGAAGGCGGTGCCTGGACCTACAACGTCGACAACAGCAAGGTGCAGTACCTGGGCGAGGGCGAGACCAAGGTCGAGACCTTCACCGTGGCCTCAGTCGATGGCACCACTCACACCGTCACCATCACCATCACCGGCGTCAACGATGCCGCGGTGATCACCGGTAGCGATACCGGTAGCGTGGTGGAAGACGAGACCAACCCGCTGCTGACCGAGACCGGTACCCTGAGCGTGACCGACGTGGATGGTGCCGACGAGGCCAAATTTGTGGCCGGCAACGGCACCCCGAGCGCCGGTGCGCTGGGCAGCCTGACCATCACCGAAGGCGGTGCCTGGACTTACAACGTCGACAACAGCAAGGTGCAGTACCTGGGCGAGGGCGAGACCAAGGTTGAGACCTTCACCGTGGCCTCGGTCGATGGCACCACCCACACCGTGACCATCACCATCACTGGCGTGAACGACTCTGCCGTGATCGGTGGCACTGACAGCGGTGCAGTCACCGAAGACGAGACCAAGCCGACTCTGACCGAGACCGGCACCCTGAGCGTCACCGACGTGGACGGGGCGGATGAAGCCAAGTTCCTGGCCGGCAACGGCACCCCGAGCGCGGGTGCGCTGGGCAGCCTCGCCATCACCGAAGGCGGTGCCTGGACCTACAACGTCGACAACAGCAAGGTGCAGTACCTGGGCGAGGGCGAGACCAAGGTCGAGACCTTCACCGTGGCCTCAGTCGATGGCACCACTCATACCGTCACCATCACCATCACCGGCGTTAACGATGCGGCTGTTATTACTGGCACCGACAGCGGTGCGGTGACGGAAGATGCCAGCCCGGATGTACTGACTGACAGCGGCACTCTGACCGTGACCGACGTGGATGGGGCGGATGAAGCCAAGTTCCTGGCTGGCAACGGCACCCCGAGCGCGGGTGCGCTGGGCAGCCTGACCATCGATGCCGATGGCAACTGGACTTACAACGTGGCCAACGGCGACGTGCAGTACCTGGGCGAAGGCGAGACCAAGGTCGAGACCTTTGTGGTCAAGTCCGTGGATGGCACCGAGCACACCGTGACCATCACCATCACCGGCGTCAACGATGCCGCGGTGATCACCGGTAGCGATACTGGTGCGGTCACCGAAGACGAGACCAACCCGACTCTGACCGAGACCGGCACCCTGAGCGTGACCGACGTGGACGGCGCCGACGAGGCCAAGTTTGTGGCCGGCAACGGCGTGGCCAGCACTGGCGCACTGGGTAGCCTGACCATCACCGAAGGCGGTGTCTGGACCTACAACGTCGACAACAGCAAGGTGCAGTACCTGGGCGAAGGTGAGACCAAGGTCGAGACCTTCACCGTGGCCTCGGTCGATGGCACCACTCACACCGTCACCATCACCATCACCGGCGTCAACGATGCCGCGGTCATTACCGGTAACGACACTGGTGCGGTCACCGAAGACGAGACCAACCCGACCCTGACCGAGACCGGTACCCTGAGCGTGACCGACGTGGACGGCGCCGACGAAGCCAAGTTTGTGGCCGGCAACGGCACCCCGAGCGCGGGTGTGCTGGGCAGCCTGACCATCACCGAAGGCGGGGCCTGGACCTACAACGTCGACAACAGCAAGGTACAGTACCTGGGCGAAGGCGAGACCAAGGTCGAGACCTTCACCGTGGCCTCGGTCGATGGCACCACTCACACCGTCACCATTACCATCACCGGCGTGAACGACTCTGCCGTGATCGGTGGCACTGACAGCGGTGCAGTCACCGAAGACGAGACCAACCCGCTGCTGACCGAGACCGGCACTCTGAGCGTGACCGACGTGGACGGGGCGGATGAAGCCAAGTTCCTGGCCGGCAACGGCACCCCGAGCGCCGGTGCACTGGGCAGCCTGACCATCACCGAAGGCGGTGCCTGGACCTACAACGTCGACAACAGCAAGGTGCAGTACCTGGGTGAGGGCGAGACCAAGGTCGAGACCTTCACCGTGGCTTCAGTCGATGGCACCACTCACACCGTCACTATCACCATCACTGGCGTGAACGACTCTGCCGTGATCGGCGGCACTGACAGCGGTGCAGTTACCGAAGACGAAACCAACCCGCTGCTGACCGAGACCGGCACCCTGAGCGTGACCGACGTGGACGGCGCCGACGAAGCCAAGTTCCTGGCCGGCAACGGCACCCCGAGCGCGGGTGCACTGGGTAGCCTCTCCATCACCGAGACCGGTACCTGGAGCTACAACGTCGACAACAGCAAGGTGCAGTACCTGGGCGAGGGCGAGACCAAGGTCGAGACCTTCACCGTGGCCTCAGTCGATGGCACCACCCACACCGTCACCATCACCATCACCGGCGTCAACGATGCGGCGGTCATTACCGGCACCGACACTGGCGGCGTGGTGGAAGACGAGACCAACCCGACTCTGACCGAGACCGGTACCCTGAGCGTGACCGACGTGGACGGCGCCGACGAGGCCAAGTTCCTGGCCGGCAACGGCACCCCGAGCGCGGGTGCGTTGGGCAGCCTCGCCATCACCGAAGGCGGTGCCTGGACTTACAACGTCGACAACAGCAAGGTGCAGTACCTGGGCGAGGGCGAGACCAAGGTCGAGACCTTCACCGTGGCTTCAGTCGATGGCACCACTCACACCGTCACCATCACCATCACTGGTGTGAACGACTCTGCCGTGATCGGCGGCACTGACAGCGGTGCAGTTACCGAAGACGAGACCAACCCGACTCTGACCGAGACCGGCACCCTGAGCGTGACCGACGTGGACGGGGCGGATGAAGCCAAGTTCCTGGCCGGCAACGGCACCCCGAGTGCGGGTGCGCTGGGTAGCCTCTCCATCACCGAAGGCGGTGCCTGGACCTACAACGTCGACAACAGCAAGGTGCAGTACCTGGGTGAGGGCGAGACCAAGGTCGAGACCTTCACCGTGGCTTCAGTCGATGGCACCACCCACACCGTCACCATCACCATCACCGGCGTCAACGATGCGGCGGTCATTACCGGCACCGACACTGGCGGCGTGGTGGAAGACGAGACCAACCCGACTCTGACCGAGACCGGTACCCTGAGCGTGACCGACGTGGACGGCGCCGACGAAGCCAAGTTCCTGGCCGGCAACGGCACCCCGAGTGCGGGTGCACTGGGTAGCCTGACCATCACCGAAGGCGGTGCCTGGACCTACAACGTCGACAACAGCAAGGTGCAGTACCTGGGCGAAGGCGAGACCAAGGTCGAGACCTTTGTGGTCAAGTCCGTGGACGGCACCGAGCACACCGTCACTATCACCATCACCGGCGTCAACGATGCCGCGGTGATCACCGGTAGCGACACTGGTGCGGTTACCGAAGACGAAACCAACCCGACCCTGACCGAGACCGGCACCCTGAGCGTGACCGACGTGGACGGCGCCGACGAGGCCAAGTTCCTGGCCGGCAACGGCACCCCGAGCGCGGGTGCACTGGGTAGCCTCTCCATCACCGAAGGCGGGGCCTGGACCTACAACGTCGACAACAGCAAGGTACAGTACCTGGGCGAAGGCGAGACCAAGGTCGAGACCTTCACCGTGGCCTCGGTCGATGGCACCACTCACACCGTCACCATTACCATCACCGGCGTGAACGACTCTGCCGTGATCGGTGGCACTGACAGCGGTGCAGTCACCGAAGACGAGACCAACCCGCTGCTGACCGAGACCGGCACTCTGAGCGTGACCGACGTGGACGGGGCGGATGAAGCCAAGTTTGTGGCCGGCAACGGCGTGGCCAGCACTGGCGCGCTGGGCAGCCTGACCATCACCGAAGGCGGTGCCTGGACCTACAACGTCGACAACAGCAAGGTGCAGTACCTGGGCGAAGGCGAGACCAAGGTCGAGACCTTCACCGTGGCTTCAGTCGATGGCACCACTCATACCGTCACCATTACCATTACCGGCGTGAACGACTCTGCCGTGATCGGCGGTACTGACAGCGGTGCAGTTACCGAAGACGAGACCAACCCGCTGCTGACCGAGACCGGCACCCTGAGCGTGACCGACGTGGACGGCGCTGACGAGGCCAAGTTTGTGGCCGGCAATGGCACCCCGAGCGCCGGTGCACTGGGCAGCCTGACCATCACCGAAGGCGGTGCCTGGACCTACAACGTCGACAACAGCAAGGTGCAGTACCTGGGTGAGGGCGAGACCAAGGTCGAGACCTTCACCGTGGCTTCAGTCGATGGCACCACTCACACCGTCACTATCACCATCACTGGCGTGAACGACTCTGCCGTGATCGGCGGCACTGACAGCGGTGCAGTTACCGAAGACGAAACCAACCCGCTGCTGACCGAGACCGGCACCCTGAGCGTGACCGACGTGGACGGCGCCGACGAAGCCAAGTTCCTGGCCGGCAACGGCACCCCGAGCGCGGGTGCACTGGGCAGCCTGACCATCACCGAAGGCGGTACCTGGACTTACAACGTCGACAACAGCAAGGTGCAGTACCTGGGCGAAGGCGAGACCAAGGTCGAGACCTTTGTGGTCAAGTCGGTGGACGGCACCGAGCACACCGTCACCATCACCATCACCGGCGTGAACGATGGCGCCGTGGTGGCGGGGGATGACCTGGGCGCGGTGACCGAAGATCTGAACGTGGTCGGCGGCAAGCTGAGCGACAGCGGCGTGCTGACCATCAGCGATGAAGATCAGGGTCAGGCCAAGTTCCTGGCCGGCAATGGCACCCCGAGCGCGGGCGCACTGGGCAGCCTCGCCATCACCGAAGGCGGTGCCTGGACCTACAACGTCGACAACAGCAAGGTGCAGTACCTGGGCGAGGGCGAGACCAAGGTCGAGACCTTTGTGGTCAAGTCCGTGGACGGCACCGAGCACACCGTCACCATCACCATCACTGGCGTGAACGACTCTGCCGTGATCGGTGGCACTGACAGCGGTGCAGTCACCGAAGACGAAACCACCCCGCTGCTGACCGAGACCGGCACCCTGAGCGTGACCGACGTGGACGGCGCGGATGAAGCCAAGTTCCTGGCCGGCAACGGCACCCCGAGTGCGGGTGCACTGGGTAGCCTGACCATCACCGAAGGCGGGGCCTGGACCTACAACGTCGACAACAGCAAGGTGCAGTACCTGGGCGAAGGCGAGACCAAGGTCGAGACCTTCACCGTGGCCTCGGTCGATGGCACCACTCACACCGTCACTATCACCATCACTGGCGTGAACGACTCTGCCGTGATCGGTGGCACTGACAGCGGTGCAGTCACCGAAGACGAGACCAACCCGACTCTGACCGAGACCGGCACCCTGAGCGTGACCGACGTGGACGGCGCCGACGAGGCCAAGTTCCTGGCCGGCAACGGCACCCCGAGTGCGGGTGCACTGGGTAGCCTGACCATCACCGAAGGCGGTGCCTGGACCTACAACGTCGACAACAGCAAGGTGCAGTACCTGGGCGAAGGCGAGACCAAGGTCGAGACCTTTGTGGTCAAGTCCGTGGACGGCACCGAGCACACCGTCACTATCACCATCACCGGCGTCAACGATGCCGCGGTGATCACCGGTAGCGACACTGGTGCGGTTACCGAAGACGAAACCAACCCGACCCTGACCGAGACCGGCACCCTGAGCGTGACCGACGTGGACGGCGCCGACGAGGCCAAGTTCCTGGCCGGCAACGGCACCCCGAGCGCGGGTGCACTGGGTAGCCTCTCCATCACCGAAGGCGGGGCCTGGACCTACAACGTCGACAACAGCAAGGTGCAGTACCTGGGCGAGGGCGAGACCAAGGTCGAGACCTTTGTGGTCAAGTCCGTGGACGGCACCGAGCACACCGTCACTATCACCATCACCGGCGTCAACGATGCCGCGGTGATCACCGGTAGCGATACTGGTGCGGTCACCGAAGACGAAACCACCCCGCTGCTGACCGAGACCGGCACCCTGAGCGTGACCGACGTGGACGGCGCCGACGAAGCCAAGTTCCTGGCCGGCAACGGCACCCCGAGTGCGGGTGCACTGGGTAGCCTCTCCATCACCGAAGGCGGTGCCTGGACCTACAACGTCGACAACAGCAAGGTGCAGTACCTGGGCGAGGGCGAGACCAAGGTCGAGACCTTTGTGGTCAAGTCCGTGGACGGCACCGAGCACACCGTCACTATCACCATCACCGGCGTCAACGATGCCGCGGTGATCACCGGTAGCGATACTGGTGCGGTCACCGAAGACGAAACCAACCCGACTCTGACCGAGACCGGCACCCTGAGCGTCACCGACGTGGATGGGGCGGATGAAGCCAAGTTCCTGGCCGGCAACGGCACCCCGAGTGCGGGTGCACTGGGTAGCCTGACCATCACCGAAGGCGGGGCCTGGACTTACAACGTCGACAACAGCAAGGTGCAGTACCTGGGCGAAGGCGAGACCAAGGTCGAGACCTTCACCGTGGCCTCGGTCGATGGCACCACTCACACCGTCACTATCACCATCACTGGCGTGAACGACTCTGCCGTGATCGGTGGCACTGACAGCGGTGCAGTCACCGAAGACGAGACCAACCCGACTCTGACCGAGACCGGCACCCTGAGCGTGACCGACGTGGACGGCGCCGACGAGGCCAAGTTCCTGGCCGGCAACGGCACCCCGAGTGCGGGTGCACTGGGTAGCCTCGCCATCACCGAAGGCGGTGCCTGGACCTACAACGTCGACAACAGCAAGGTGCAGTACCTGGGCGAAGGCGAGACCAAGGTCGAGACCTTTGTGGTCAAGTCCGTGGACGGCACCGAGCACACCGTCACTATCACCATCACCGGCGTCAACGATGCCGCGGTGATCACCGGTAGCGACACTGGTGCGGTTACCGAAGACGAAACCAACCCGACCCTGACCGAGACCGGTACCCTGAGCGTGACCGACGTGGACGGCGCCGACGAGGCCAAGTTCCTGGCCGGCAATGGCACCCCGAGCGCGGGTGCACTGGGTAGCCTCTCCATCACCGAAGGCGGGGCCTGGACCTACAACGTCGACAACAGCAAGGTACAGTACCTGGGCGAAGGCGAGACCAAGGTCGAGACCTTCACCGTGGCCTCGGTCGATGGCACCACTCACACCGTCACCATCACCATCACTGGCGTGAACGACTCTGCCGTGATCGGTGGCACTGACAGCGGTGCAGTCACCGAAGACGAAACCACCCCGCTGCTGACCGAGACCGGCACCCTGAGCGTGACCGACGTGGACGGCGCCGACGAAGCCAAGTTCCTGGCCGGCAACGGCACCCCGAGCGCGGGTGCACTGGGCAGCCTCGCCATCACCGAAGGCGGGGCCTGGACTTACAACGTCGACAACAGCAAGGTGCAGTACCTGGGCGAAGGCGAGACCAAGGTCGAGACCTTTGTGGTCAAGTCCGTGGATGGCACCGAGCACACCGTGACCATCACCATCACTGGCGTCAACGATGCCGCGGTGATCACCGGTAGCGACACTGGTGCAGTCACCGAAGATGAAAGCACCCCGCTGCTGACCGAGACCGGCACCCTGAGCGTGACCGACGTGGACGGCGCCGACGAGGCCAAGTTCCTGGCCGGCAACGGCACCCCGAGCGCGGGTGCGCTGGGCAGCCTGACCATCGATGCCGATGGCAACTGGACTTACAACGTGGCCAACGGCGACGTGCAGTACCTGGGCGAAGGCGAGACCAAGGTCGAGACCTTCACCGTGGCCTCAGTCGATGGCACCACTCACACCGTCACCATCACCATCACCGGCGTCAACGACTCTGCCGTGATCGGTGGCACTGACAGCGGTGCGGTCACCGAAGACGAAACCAAGCCGACTCTGACCGAGACCGGCACCCTGAGCGTGACCGACGTGGACGGCGCCGACGAAGCCAAGTTCCTGGCCGGCAACGGCACCCCGAGCGCCGGTGCACTGGGTAGCCTCTCCATCACCGAAGGCGGGGCCTGGAGCTACAACGTCGACAACAGCAAGGTACAGTACCTGGGCGAGGGCGAGACCAAGGTCGAGACCTTTGTGGTCAAGTCCGTGGATGGCACCGAGCACACCGTCACCATCACCATCACTGGCGTCAACGATGCCGCGGTGATCACCGGTAGCGACACTGGTGCAGTCACCGAAGATGAAAGCACCCCGCTGCTGACCGAGACCGGCACCCTGAGCGTGACCGACGTGGACGGCGCCGACGAGGCCAAGTTCCTGGCTGGCAACGGCACCCCGAGCGCGGGTGCGCTGGGCAGCCTGACCATCGATGCCGATGGCAACTGGACTTACAACGTGGCCAACGGCGACGTGCAGTACCTGGGCGAAGGCGAGACCAAGGTCGAGACCTTCACCGTGGCCTCAGTCGATGGCACCACTCACACCGTCACCATCACCATCACCGGCGTCAACGACTCTGCCGTGATCGGTGGCACTGACAGCGGTGCGGTCACCGAAGACGAAACCAACCCGACTCTGACCGAGACCGGCACCCTGAGCGTGACCGACGTGGACGGCGCCGACGAAGCCAAGTTCCTGGCCGGCAACGGCACCCCGAGCGCCGGTGCACTGGGTAGCCTCTCCATCACCGAAGGCGGGGCCTGGAGCTACAACGTCGACAACAGCAAGGTACAGTACCTGGGCGAGGGCGAGACCAAGGTCGAGACCTTTGTGGTCAAGTCCGTGGATGGCACCGAGCACACCGTCACCATCACCATCACTGGCGTCAACGATGCCGCGGTGATCACCGGTAGCGATACTGGTGCGGTCACCGAAGACGAGACCAAGCCGACCCTGACCGAGACCGGCACCCTGAGCGTGACCGACGTGGACGGCGCCGACGAGGCCAAGTTCCTGGCCGGCAACGGCACCCCGAGTGCGGGTGCACTGGGTAGCCTCGCCATCACCGAACGCGGGGCCTGGACTTACAACGTCGACAACAGCAAGGTGCAGTACCTGGGCGAGGGCGAGACCAAGGTCGAGACCTTCACCGTGGCCTCAGTCGATGGCACCACCCACACCGTCACCATCACCATCACCGGCGTCAACGATGCGGCGGTCATTACCGGCACCGACACTGGCGGCGTGGTGGAAGACGAGACCAACCCGACTCTGACCGAGACCGGTACCCTGAGCGTGACCGACGTGGACGGCGCCGACGAGGCCAAGTTCCTGGCCGGCAACGGCACCCCGAGCGCGGGTGCGTTGGGCAGCCTCGCCATCACCGAAGGCGGTGCCTGGACTTACAACGTCGACAACAGCAAGGTGCAGTACCTGGGCGAGGGCGAGACCAAGGTCGAGACCTTCACCGTGGCTTCAGTCGATGGCACCACTCACACCGTCACCATCACCATCACTGGTGTGAACGACTCTGCCGTGATCGGCGGCACTGACAGCGGTGCAGTTACCGAAGACGAGACCAACCCGACTCTGACCGAGACCGGCACCCTGAGCGTGACCGACGTGGACGGGGCGGATGAAGCCAAGTTCCTGGCCGGCAACGGCACCCCGAGTGCGGGTGCGCTGGGTAGCCTCTCCATCACCGAAGGCGGTGCCTGGACCTACAACGTCGACAACAGCAAGGTGCAGTACCTGGGTGAGGGCGAGACCAAGGTCGAGACCTTCACCGTGGCTTCAGTCGATGGCACCACCCACACCGTCACCATCACCATCACCGGCGTCAACGATGCGGCGGTCATTACCGGCACCGACACTGGCGGCGTGGTGGAAGACGAGACCAACCCGACTCTGACCGAGACCGGTACCCTGAGCGTGACCGACGTGGACGGCGCCGACGAAGCCAAGTTCCTGGCCGGCAACGGCACCCCGAGTGCGGGTGCACTGGGTAGCCTGACCATCACCGAAGGCGGTGCCTGGACCTACAACGTCGACAACAGCAAGGTGCAGTACCTGGGCGAAGGCGAGACCAAGGTCGAGACCTTTGTGGTCAAGTCCGTGGATGGCACCGAGCACACCGTGACCATCACCATCACTGGCGTCAACGATGCCGCGGTGATCACCGGTAGCGACACTGGTGCAGTCACCGAAGATGAAAGCACCCCGCTGCTGACCGAGACCGGCACCCTGAGCGTGACCGACGTGGACGGCGCCGACGAGGCCAAGTTCCTGGCTGGCAACGGCACCCCGAGCGCGGGTGCGCTGGGCAGCCTGACCATCGATGCCGATGGCAACTGGACTTACAACGTGGCCAACGGCGACGTGCAGTACCTGGGCGAAGGCGAGACCAAGGTCGAGACCTTCACCGTGGCCTCAGTCGATGGCACCACTCACACCGTCACCATCACCATCACCGGCGTCAACGACTCTGCCGTGATCGGTGGCACTGACAGCGGTGCGGTCACCGAAGACGAAACCAAGCCGACTCTGACCGAGACCGGCACCCTGAGCGTGACCGACGTGGACGGCGCCGACGAAGCCAAGTTCCTGGCCGGCAACGGCACCCCGAGCGCCGGTGCACTGGGTAGCCTCTCCATCACCGAAGGCGGGGCCTGGAGCTACAACGTCGACAACAGCAAGGTACAGTACCTGGGCGAGGGCGAGACCAAGGTCGAGACCTTTGTGGTCAAGTCCGTGGATGGCACCGAGCACACCGTCACCATCACCATCACTGGCGTCAACGATGCCGCGGTGATCACCGGTAGCGACACTGGTGCAGTCACCGAAGATGAAAGCACCCCGCTGCTGACCGAGACCGGCACCCTGAGCGTGACCGACGTGGACGGCGCCGACGAGGCCAAGTTCCTGGCTGGCAACGGCACCCCGAGCGCGGGTGCGCTGGGCAGCCTGACCATCGATGCCGATGGCAACTGGACTTACAACGTGGCCAACGGCGACGTGCAGTACCTGGGCGAAGGCGAGACCAAGGTCGAGACCTTCACCGTGGCCTCAGTCGATGGCACCACTCACACCGTCACCATCACCATCACCGGCGTCAACGACTCTGCCGTGATCGGTGGCACTGACAGCGGTGCGGTCACCGAAGACGAAACCAACCCGACTCTGACCGAGACCGGCACCCTGAGCGTGACCGACGTGGACGGCGCCGACGAAGCCAAGTTCCTGGCCGGCAACGGCACCCCGAGCGCCGGTGCACTGGGTAGCCTCTCCATCACCGAAGGCGGGGCCTGGAGCTACAACGTCGACAACAGCAAGGTACAGTACCTGGGCGAGGGCGAGACCAAGGTCGAGACCTTTGTGGTCAAGTCCGTGGATGGCACCGAGCACACCGTCACCATCACCATCACTGGCGTCAACGATGCCGCGGTGATCACCGGTAGCGATACTGGTGCGGTCACCGAAGACGAGACCAAGCCGACCCTGACCGAGACCGGCACCCTGAGCGTGACCGACGTGGACGGCGCCGACGAGGCCAAGTTCCTGGCCGGCAACGGCACCCCGAGTGCGGGTGCACTGGGTAGCCTCGCCATCACCGAACGCGGGGCCTGGACTTACAACGTCGACAACAGCAAGGTGCAGTACCTGGGCGAGGGCGAGACCAAGGTCGAGACCTTTGTGGTCAAGTCCGTGGACGGCACCGAGCACACCGTCACTATCACCATCACTGGCGTCAACGATGCCGCGGTGATCAGCGGTAGCGATACTGGTGCGGTCACCGAAGATGAAAGCACCCCGCTGCTGACCGAGACCGGCACCCTGAGCGTGACCGACGTGGACGGCGCCGATGAGGCCAAGTTCCTGGCCGGCAACGGCACCCCGAGTGCGGGTGCACTGGGTAGCCTGACCATCACCGAAGGCGGTGCCTGGACCTACAACGTCGACAACAGCAAGGTGCAGTACCTGGGCGAGGGCGAGACCAAGGTCGAGACCTTTGTGGTCAAGTCGGTGGATGGCACCGAGCACACCGTGACCATCACCATCACTGGCGTCAACGATGCCGCGGTGATCACCGGTAGCGACACTGGTGCAGTCACCGAAGATGAAAGCACCCCGCTGCTGACCGAGACCGGCACCCTGAGCGTGACCGACGTGGACGGCGCCGACGAGGCCAAGTTCCAGGCCGGCAACGGCGTGGCCAGCACTGGCGCACTGGGCAGCCTGACCATCACCGAAGGCGGTACCTGGACTTACAACGTCGACAACAGCAAGGTGCAGTACCTGGGCGAAGGCGAGACCAAGGTCGAGACCTTTGTGGTCAAGTCGGTGGACGGCACCGAGCACACCGTCACCATCACCATCACCGGCGTGAACGATGGCGCCGTGGTGGCGGGGGATGACCTGGGCGCGGTGACCGAAGATCTGAACGTGGTCGGCGGCAAGCTGAGCGACAGCGGCGTGCTGACCATCAGCGATGAAGATCAGGGTCAGGCCAAGTTCCTGGCCGGCAATGGCACCCCGAGCGCGGGCGCACTGGGCAGCCTCTCCATCACCGAAGGCGGTGCCTGGACCTACAACGTCGACAACAGCAAGGTGCAGTACCTGGGCGAGGGCGAGACCAAGGTCGAGACCTTTGTGGTCAAGTCCGTGGACGGCACCGAGCACACCGTCACCATCACCATCACTGGCGTGAACGACTCTGCCGTGATCGGTGGCACTGACAGCGGTGCAGTCACCGAAGACGAAACCACCCCGCTGCTGACCGAGACCGGCACCCTGAGCGTGACCGACGTGGACGGCGCCGACGAGGCCAAGTTCCTGGCCGGCAACGGCACCCCGAGCGCGGGTGCACTGGGTAGCCTCTCCATCACCGAAGGCGGGGCCTGGACCTACAACGTCGACAACAGCAAGGTACAGTACCTGGGCGAAGGCGAGACCAAGGTCGAGACCTTCACCGTGGCCTCGGTCGATGGCACCACTCACACCGTCACCATCACCATCACTGGCGTGAACGACTCTGCCGTGATCGGTGGCACTGACAGCGGTGCAGTCACCGAAGACGAAACCACCCCGCTGCTGACCGAGACCGGCACCCTGAGCGTGACCGACGTGGACGGCGCCGACGAGGCCAAGTTCCTGGCCGGCAACGGCACCCCGAGCGCGGGTGCACTGGGCAGCCTCGCCATCACCGAAGGCGGGGCCTGGACTTACAACGTCGACAACAGCAAGGTGCAGTACCTGGGCGAAGGCGAGACCAAGGTCGAGACCTTTGTGGTCAAGTCCGTGGATGGCACCGAGCACACCGTGACCATCACCATCACTGGCGTCAACGATGCCGCGGTGATCACCGGTAGCGACACTGGTGCAGTCACCGAAGATGAAAGCACCCCGCTGCTGACCGAGACCGGCACCCTGAGCGTGACCGACGTGGACGGCGCCGACGAGGCCAAGTTCCTGGCTGGCAACGGCACCCCGAGCGCGGGTGCGCTGGGCAGCCTGACCATCGATGCCGATGGCAACTGGACTTACAACGTGGCCAACGGCGACGTGCAGTACCTGGGCGAAGGCGAGACCAAGGTCGAGACCTTCACCGTGGCCTCAGTCGATGGCACCACTCACACCGTCACCATCACCATCACCGGCGTCAACGACTCTGCCGTGATCGGTGGCACTGACAGCGGTGCGGTCACCGAAGACGAAACCAACCCGACTCTGACCGAGACCGGCACCCTGAGCGTGACCGACGTGGACGGCGCCGACGAAGCCAAGTTCCTGGCCGGCAACGGCACCCCGAGCGCCGGTGCACTGGGTAGCCTCTCCATCACCGAAGGCGGGGCCTGGAGCTACAACGTCGACAACAGCAAGGTACAGTACCTGGGCGAGGGCGAGACCAAGGTCGAGACCTTTGTGGTCAAGTCCGTGGATGGCACCGAGCACACCGTCACCATCACCATCACTGGCGTCAACGATGCCGCGGTGATCACCGGTAGCGATACTGGTGCGGTCACCGAAGACGAGACCAAGCCGACCCTGACCGAGACCGGCACCCTGAGCGTGACCGACGTGGACGGCGCCGACGAGGCCAAGTTCCTGGCCGGCAACGGCACCCCGAGTGCGGGTGCACTGGGTAGCCTCGCCATCACCGAACGCGGGGCCTGGACTTACAACGTCGACAACAGCAAGGTGCAGTACCTGGGCGAGGGCGAGACCAAGGTCGAGACCTTTGTGGTCAAGTCCGTGGATGGCACCGAGCACACCGTCACTATCACCATCACTGGCGTCAACGATGCCGCGGTGATCAGCGGTAGCGATACTGGTGCGGTCACCGAAGATGAAAGCACCCCGCTGCTGACCGAGACCGGCACCCTGAGCGTGACCGACATGGACGGCGCCGATGAGGCCAAGTTCCTGGCCGGCAACGGCACCCCGAGTGCGGGTGCACTGGGTAGCCTGACCATCACCGAAGGCGGTGCCTGGACCTACAACGTCGACAACAGCAAGGTGCAGTACCTGGGCGAGGGCGAGACCAAGGTCGAGACCTTTGTGGTCAAGTCGGTGGATGGCACCGAGCACACCGTGACCATCACCATCACTGGCGTCAACGATGCCGCGGTGATCACCGGTAGCGACACTGGTGCAGTCACCGAAGATGAAAGCACCCCGCTGCTGACCGAGACCGGCACCCTGAGCGTGACCGACGTGGACGGCGCCGACGAGGCCAAGTTCCTGGCCGGCAACGGCGTGGCCAGCACTGGCGCACTGGGCAGCCTGACCATCACCGAAGGCGGTACCTGGACTTACAACGTCGACAACAGCAAGGTGCAGTACCTGGGCGAAGGCGAGACCAAGGTCGAGACCTTTGTGGTCAAGTCGGTGGACGGCACCGAGCACACCGTCACCATCACCATCACCGGCGTGAACGATGGCGCCGTGGTGGCGGGGGATGACCTGGGGGCAGTGACCGAAGATCTGAACGTGGTCGGCGGCAAGCTGAGCGACAGCGGCGTGCTGACCATCAGCGATGAAGATCAGGGTCAGGCCAAGTTCCTGGCCGGCAATGGCACCCCGAGCGCGGGCGCACTGGGCAGCCTCTCCATCACCGAGACCGGTGCCTGGAGCTACAACGTCGACAACAGCAAGGTGCAGTACCTGGGCCTGGGCGAAACCCGCGTCGAGAGCTTCACCGTGCAGTCGGTGGATGGCACCACCCACACCGTCACCATCACCATCACCGGCGTGAACGATGGCGCCGTGGTGGCGGGGGATGACCTGGGCGCAGTGACCGAAGATCTGAACGTGGTCGGCGGCAAGCTGAGCGACAGCGGCGTGCTGACCATCAGCGATGCGGACCAGGGTCAGGCCAAGTTTGTGGCCGGCAACGGCACCCCGAGTGCGGGTGCGCTGGGCAGCCTCTCCATCACCGAGACCGGTACCTGGAGCTACAACGTTGACAACAGCAAGGTGCAGTACCTGGGCCAAGGTGAGACCCGCGTCGAGAGCTTCACCGTGCAGTCGGTGGATGGCACCACCCACACCGTCACCATCACCATCACTGGCGTGAACGATGGCGCCGTGGTGGCGGGGGATGACCTGGGTGCAGTGACCGAAGACCTGAATGTGGTCGGCGGCAAGCTGAGCGACAGCGGCGTGCTGACCATCAGCGATGCGGACCAGGGTCAGGCCAAGTTTGTGGCCGGCAACGGCACCCCGAGTGCGGGTGCGCTGGGCAGCCTCTCCATCACCGAGACCGGTACCTGGAGCTACAACGTCGATAACAGCAAGGTGCAGTACCTGGGCCAAGGTGAGACCCGTATTGAAACCTTCACCGTCAAGAGTGTCGATGGCACCAGCCACACCGTCACCATCACCATCACTGGCGTGAACGATGGCGCCGTGGTGGCGGGGGATGACCTGGGTGCAGTGACCGAAGACCTGAATGTGGTCGGCGGCAAGCTGAGCGACAGCGGCGTGCTGACCATCAGCGATGCGGACCAGGGTCAGGCCAAGTTTGTGGCCGGCAACGGCACCCCGAGTGCGGGTGCGCTGGGCAGCCTCTCCATCACCGAGACCGGTACCTGGAGCTACAACGTCGATAACAGCAAGGTGCAGTACCTGGGCCAAGGTGAGACCCGTATTGAAACCTTCACCGTCAAGAGTGTCGATGGCACCAGCCATACCGTCTCGGTCACCATCACCGGCACCAACGATGCACCGACCCTGAGTATCGACAAGGGGGCCGTGGTCTCCGAAGAGGGGCTGGCCGGTGGCATTGCCGATACGGCAGGCAGCAGCGATACCACCGACAGCGTGGCCGCCAGCGGCAAGATCACGGTCGGCGATGTCGACAGCCAGGATACGCTCACCATCAGCCTGAACGGGCCGGCTGGCCTGACGGCTGGCGGTGCCGCGGTGCAGTGGAGCTGGAATGCCGCCACCAAGGTATTGACCGGTTATACCGGTACACCGGGCGGCGCTGACTACAAGGCGGTCATGGATGTGAAGCTGACCGCGCCTGCCGCTGGCAGCAAGGGCGACTGGAGTTATGACGTGACGCTCAAGGCCCCGCTTGATCATCCGGTCAAGGGCAGTGAAGACGTACTCAACTTCCAGATCGGTGTGACCGTCTCGGATGGCAAGACCACCACCACCGGCAGTCTGCCCATCTCGGTCGAGGATGACTCGCCGGTGGCCGGTGACATGGCGGCCGTCTCCGTCATCAAGACCAACATCCCGGATACCCTGACCGGCCTGTTTGATCTGACCAAGTACAGTGGCAGCAACCAGACGACCCTGAACGTGAGCGGCTTCAGCATCACGGCGCTGGGCTTTACCTCGTCGACCAACTCGGCCCTGATCACCGCCAATGTCAACGGTTCCAGCTCTGGTCTGGGGGTTTCCAGTGTCGGTTCACCGAACCACAACCTCGCCAACGAGGTAGACTTCCGCCACTTTGCAAACGGTACTTCTGCTTCCGAGCAGCTGATCGTCAAGCTGGATGCGGGCAAGGTGGCCTATGGCGCCAACATCAAGTTCAGCCAGATGTTCGGTGGCGAGCTGGAGAGCGGTGTGGTCGAGTTCTATCGCGGCGGCGTGCTGATCGGTACCCAGACCTTCAGCTCCAACGCGGCGGGTGGCGACTATGCCGGCAACTTCCAGGTGCAGCAGGGTGGTTTCGATACCATGGTCATCAAGGCCACCAACAATGGTAACGGCCTCTACGCCGACAACAGCGACTTCACCGTGAAGAGCATCGAGTTCCTCGGTGCCACCACGGCGCCGGCTATCGCCTACGGTTCCGGCACGGTCACTCCGCAGTGGGGGGCCGACGGCAAGGGCTACATGCAGCTGGTCGGTTCTACCGAGACCGGGCTGACCACGGCGACCGGCAAGCTGATCACCACGACGATGGAATCGGCCAATACCCTGGTCGGCAAGGCCAGCGATGGCACCCTGGTGTTCCGTCTGGAATTTACCCCGGCCACCGGCAAGTGGGAGTTCTTCCAGTATCAGAACATGTCCAAGCCGCTGGGAGATGGCGACATCGACTTCCAGATCAAGGTGGTGGATGGCGACGGCGACTACAGCCTGGGCTCTTTCGCAACCAAGCCGCTGTTTACGCCCATCGTACAGTCGGTCTCCAGCGAGAGTGCGGCCGAGGGTGGCAACCTGCTGCACACGGTGACGCTCTCTGATGCGACCCAGGAAGCGACCCAGTATGACTTCGGCATCAAGGGCAGCGGTACCAACCCGGCTTCCAGCCTTGACTGGGGGACTGCCCAGTTCAGCAACGGGGTGACCTACAACAGCACCACCGGCAAGATCACCGTGCCGGCCGGGGTGTCGGGCTTTACCGTGACCATCCCGACGGTGGACGATCGTCTGGTCGAAGCGAATGAAACCCTGACCGTGACCGTGGGCGGTCAGAACGGCATCGGTACCATCATCGACAACGATCGTGCGCCGGTGACCACGGGTGGCTACAGTGCCGGCAAGGAAGACACGCCGCTGGTGCTGAAGTGGGCCCAGTTTGGTGCCAGCGATGATCAGGCCGCTTCTGACCTGAGTGTGCAGATCAACACCTTGCCGCTGAACGGCAAGCTGGAGTACCTGAACGCAGCCGGCCAGTGGATTGCGGTCAAGGTGGGGGATCTTGTCTCCTACGCCGATATCGACAGCGGCCACCTGCGCTTCGTGCCGGGCCTCAACGAGTCGAGCACCAACGCCAGCAACGGCAATGGCGTCGTGACCGGCAACCTGCAGGGCGATTACGCCAGCTTTGGTTACCAGATCAGCGACGGCGCCAACCTGAGCAACAGCGGCAAGCTGGTGATCGATATCACGGCGGTCGCGGACAAGCCGGTGGTCGACATCAGCCTG
The DNA here is from genome assembly GCF_013085505.1 of Aeromonas sp. 2692-1. Lineage (NCBI taxonomy): Bacteria > Pseudomonadati > Pseudomonadota > Gammaproteobacteria > Aeromonadales > Aeromonadaceae > Aeromonas > Aeromonas sp. 2692-1. The sequence goes on along the minus strand of NZ_CP038513.1, from coordinate 4,968,664 downwards.
ACGGGCAATGGCGTCCCGCTTTATACCCAGTACCCGTCGTCCGGCATCTCCACCGGAGCGTTCCAGAGCGGCAACTTCAACAAGGGCAACTTTGGCATCACCAGCAGCTTTACCGACAGCACCACCACCCAGGACAGTGTGGTGGGGACCAGCGGCAACGACTACATCGTCAGCGTGAAGGGGGGTGGCGATTACTTCGTCGGCGGTGCAGGCAATGATGTATTGGTCGGCGGCAACTCTGTCTCCGGCGATACCCTCGACGGCGGCACTGGCAATGACATCCTGGTGGCCGGACTGGGTGGCGACACCCTGTTTGGCGGCGCCGGTACCGACCTGGCCGTACTGATGGGCTCGCGTGCCAACTATGTCATCGAGCGCAGAAGTGACGGCGGTTTCAACTTCCTGGTGAAGGAAAACGGCGTCACCATCAGCAAGTCGCTCTACGACATTGAGCTGGTGCAGTTTGATGACGGCATCTATCAGTTCAACCAGACCGACGGCACCCTGACGGCGGTACAGCCGAGCGTGGTGGATTACCCGTTCGAGATCAGCGCTTCCCTGACCGACCGGGATGGCAGCGAGCAGTTCGACAGCCTGGTGCTGACCGGCATGCCGACGGGGTCGACTCTGTATCAGGGTTCCACCGTGCTCGGCACCGTGGGAGCTGATGGCAAGCTGACGCTGACCGGTCTGTGGAACCAGAGCGCGCTGGACGTCAAGCTGACCGGTCTGACCCTGCGGGTACCGGGCAGCAGTGCCGGCCAGTTCGACCTGAAGGTAGAAGCCATCGCCAAGGAAGTGGCGACCGACCAGACCAGCAGTGCATCGGATCAGGATTCGATCCGCATGAGCTACTTCCTTTCCACCGAAGGGGAGCCGGGCGATCAGAACCGCACCTATGGCAACGAGCACAATATCGTGGTCGGGGATCTGGATGGCAGCGTGGTATTGCCGGGCCAGAACTACAACATCGCCTTCATGGTCGACAGCTCAGGCAGTATCGGCAGCAGCGCCATGAACACCATCAAGAGCCAGCTGGCTCAGGTGTTCTCCAGCCTCAAGGCGAGCGCCGGCACCGATGGGGCCGGGACGGTCAACATCTTCCTGGTGGACTTCGACACCATGGCCAACAAGTCGGTCAGTGTGAACCTGAAGGACAGCAACGCCCTGAGCCAGCTGCAAGCCATTCTCGACAGCATGGATGGCAGCACCAACAGCGGCGGTGGCACCAACTACGAGGATGTGTTCAAGACCACGGCCAACTGGTTCAACAGCTCGACCGTACAGGGTAATACCAATGCCAAGAACCTGACCTACTTCATTACCGATGGTAAGCCGACTTACTATCTGAGCAATGAAGGCAGCAACCCGCTGGTTGATGACTACACCAACAACAACAAGGACGTGTATCTCAATCAGCTGCTGCAAAATGGTTATGTGCCTGGTCAGGTATACAAGAACGGTAACTTCACCGTGATTGATGGCCAGGGCGTCGTGTACAAGAGCGATACCTCAGGCAAGGTATCCACGATCGGTTATATGCGCCCTGATGGTCTGGGTGGTTATACCTACTCGACCCTGGCAGGTAATGGACAGGATTCCACATCCACCACCATCAGCAATGCCGTTGCCGGCTTTGCCTTGCTGACGGGCATGGGGGTCACGGTGGAAGCGATCGGACTGGGGGCCAACATCTCCTACAACGATCTCAAGTCCTACGACTCTGACGGCGTCATCATGACCGGTGTCAACGCCAGCGACCTGGCCAACGCCATCCTGGGTACCTCGGTGAACAACCTGCCGGGCAGCGACCGGATCGACGGCGGTGCCGGTGACGACATCCTGTTCGGGGATGCCATCCACTTCGCCGGCATCAACGGTGAAGGTTACGCGGCCATCAAGCAGTATGTGGCCGGCAAGCTGAGCGCAGGCTCGGTGACCGATGCCCAGGTCCATGACTACATCACGGATCATGCCAGCGAGTTCGATCAGTCCTCCAACAACGACAAGGCGGACGTGCTGATCGGCGGCGATGGCAACGACATCCTGTTCGGCCAGGGTGGCGATGACTTCCTGTTCGGCGGGGCCGGCAACGACATCCTGTTCGGTGGTGCCGGCAACGACACCCTGTACGGCGAGAGCGGCAACGATACCCTGTACGGTGGCAGCGGCAACGACACCCTGTACGGCGGTAGCGGTGACGATACCCTGAGCGGTGGTCTGGGCAATGACATCCTGGTCGGCGGGCTGGGCAATGACATCCTCAAGGGGGATGGCGGCGCCGATACCTTCACCTGGCTGCAGGGCGACACCGCTGCGGGCAGCGTGGCCAAGGATTACGTGGTCGACTTCTCCAAGGCGGAGGGTGACAAGCTGGATCTGAGTGACCTGCTGGATCACGATGGTTCTCGCAACCAGAACGATCTGAAGAGCCTGCTCTCTGTCTTCCAGGACAGCGAAGGGGTTCACCTGCAGGTCAAGGAGAGCAGCGCCGCCCCCGTGACCCAGGAGATAGTGCTGATGAACCACACGTTCGACAGCCTCACCGGCAGCGCGTCGGCCACCTCGTCCCAGGTGATCGATTACATGCTGAACAACAACATGCTGGATATCGACAAGTAATCCGGTCGACCCCAGGCAACAAGCGGCAGATTCATCTGCCGCTTTTTTTATGTCATGGGATTGAAGGGGGCGCTGATTTTCATCGGATAATCAGGGCCGTATCACCGTCGACAGAGGATTGTGAGCGAATGGTTACTGACAAGCTTGAAGAGAGCCCGGCCGCGAGCAGGGTCTCGCTTTTTTTTATCAAGTTCCTGCATCATCTGGCCGACATAGGATAAGAATACGGGTCGTGTTGGGATTCTGACCCTTCTATACTATGGCGAGACTCGGGCAACGGACGTAAGGGCTTTATATGGCAAGCATATTGGATTCAGTGGACCAACGTACCCAGCTGGTAGGGGAGAACCGCCTGGAGCTGTTGATGTTCCGTTTGGGATCCCAACAGTTGTTTGCTATCAACGTGTTCAAGGTGCGGGAAGTGGTCAAGCTGCCCCATCTCAACAAGATGCCGGGAGCGCACCACAACATCAGCGGGGTGGCCAACATCCGTGGCACCTCGATCCCGGTGATCAACCTGCGCAGCGCCATCGGCATGCGCCCCATGCCCATCGATGCCGAGTCCAACCTCATCATTACCGAATACAACCGCACCATTCAGGGCTTTCTGGTGGGGCAGGTGGCCAACATCGTCAACATGACCTGGAAGGACATTCTGCCGCCGCCGCGTTCAGCCGGGCGAGCGAACTACCTGACCGCCATCACCCGCATTCCCGAAGACGGCGTCGATCAGATCGTCGAGATCATCGACGTGGAGAAGGTGCTGGCCGAGATCATCACCTATGACATCCGCATCTCGGAAGAGGTGCTGGATCGGGAGATCCTGCCGGAAATGCATGGCCGCAAGGTGCTCATCGTCGATGACTCCAGCACGGCACGCAATCTGGTGCGCGAGACCCTGGGCCAGCTGGGGCTGGAGGTGATCGAATGCCAGGATGGCCTGCAGGCGCTCAATCTGCTCAAGGGGTGGTGTGATGCGGGCAAGAAGGTGACCGACGAGATCCTGCTGATGATCACCGATGCCGAGATGCCGGAGATGGACGGCTACCGGTTGACCCATGAAATTCGCAGCGATGCCCGCATGTCCGATCTCTTCATCACCCTCAACACCTCGCTGAGCGGCAACTTCAACGAGGCCATGGTCAAGAAGGTGGGCTGTGATCGCTTCATCTCCAAGTTCCAGCCAGACCTGCTGGTCGGGGTGGCTCAGGAGCGGCTGCGCCAGATCCTGGAACGCTGAAACAGGAGCAATAAAAATCCCGCCTTGGCGGGATTTTTATTGGGGTTGGAACCCGGAAGATAGGCAAGGTCATGACACCGGGATCACTGGGTCAGCAGCGGCTCGATGAAGCTGGCCACCCGGTCGCGGATCTGCGGCTGGGCGGCGGCGGTGGGGTGAATGCCATCGTTCATCATGAGTTCAGGGCGCAGCGCAATATCATCCATGAAGAAGGGCATCAGCGGCAGCTGATTGGCGCTGGCCAGTTCCGGAAAGATCTGCTCGAACTGGCGCAGGTAGCGCGCGCCGTAGTTGCGCGGCAGTTGGATCTGGGTCAGCACGGTTTTTACCTGTTGCGCCTTGGTCAGTGCCACCATCCTGGTGAGATTGTCCCGGGTGATGGCCGGCGCGAACCCGCGCAGCCCGTCGTTGCCACCCAGCTCGATCAGCACCCAGTCCGGTTGATGTTCCTTGAGCAGGGCCGGCAATCTGGCCAGCGCCCCTTGCGTAGTTTCACCACTGATGCTGGCATTGATAAGCTGATGTTTACCCCCCTGCTGCTGCCATTTCTGATTGAGCAGCGCAGGCCAGCTCTGCTCCGCCGGCATCTGATAACCCGCACTCAGGCTGTCGCCCAGTACCAGCAGGGTCTGGGCCTGCACCGATGACACCAGGCAGCACAAGGCAAACAGGAAACGCGTCATGAATTCAACTCCCATTATCAACGTCAAGGGCCTGGGCAAGACAGTGCGCCTGGGCCAGGAAAGCCTCACCATCCTTGAAGGGATCGACCTGCAAGTCAATAGCGGCGAAACGGTGGCGCTGGTCGGTGCCTCCGGCTCCGGCAAGTCCACCCTGCTGGGGCTGCTGGCCGGGCTGGATCTGCCGAGCCAGGGGGATATCGAGATCCTCGGCCAGTCGCTGCTGCAGTTGGACGAGGAGGGGCGTGCCCGGCTACGGGCCGAGCAGGTCGGCTTTGTGTTCCAGTCCTTCCTGCTGCTGCCCACCCTGAGTGCGCTGGAAAACGTCATGCTGCCTGCCGAGCTGCGTGGCGAGACCCGCTGCGAGCCGCGGGCTCGCGAGCTGCTGGCGGCGGTCGGTCTCGGCGAGCGGCTGCACCATCTGCCGCCGCGCCTCTCCGGCGGTGAACAGCAACGGGTTGCCATCGCCCGGGCCTTCATGACCCGGCCCAGCCTGCTGCTGGCCGATGAGCCCACCGGCAACCTCGACAGCAAGACCGGGGAACGGGTGATCGAGCTGCTGTTCGAGCTCAACCGCGAGCATGGCACCACGCTCGTGGTGGTGACCCATGATCACGAGCTGGCCCAGCGTTGCCAGCGGCAGCTGGTGATGGCGGCAGGACGACTGGCGGCGGATGCGTCAGCATCCGAAGCCGCCTCTGCAGCAAGAGTCAGGGAGCTGTCATGAGTCAGTGGCGACTGGGATTCAAGTTATTGCGCCGGGAAGGATTCAACGGCGAGCTGCGTTGGTTCGTGCTGGCGCTGGCGCTGAGCGTGGCCTGCGTGCTGAGCGTGGCCCTGGTGGCGGATCGACTGGATGCCGGGCTCAAAGCCTCCGGTCGGGACTTTATCGGTGCCGACCGGGCACTGCGCTCGGCCACGCCGGCGCCGGCCGCCTGGCTCGAGCAGGCGGCAAAAACGGGCCTGGCGGTGCAGACCACGGTCAGCTTCAACAGCATGCTGTTTCATGGCGATGCCTTGCAACTGGCCTCCATCCGCGCCGTGCCTGAGGATTTCCCCTTCTACGGCAAGCTGGAGCTGAGCCCCCAGCGGGCGCCGGCACCCGGCGAGATCTGGCTTTCGGCCAGGGTGATGCAACTGTTGGCGGCCAAGCCGGGGGATGCGCTGGAAGTGGGCAATACGGTGCTCAAGGTGGCGGGGGTACTGGGTCAGGAGCCGGATCAGGGCTTCAGCCCCTTCCTGCTGGCGCCGCGGGCGCTGATCCACAGCGCCGATGTGGAGGCGACCGGTGCCCTGCTGCCGGGCAGCCGCCAGCAGTGGCGCTACCTGTTCAAAGGCAGCCGCGAGCAGGTGGCCGAGTATGAACGCTGGCTCAAACCCAGACTCAAGGCGGGGCAGAAGCTGATCAAGCCGGACGATCAGGGCTCCCAGGTGGGCCGCTCGCTGGCCAATGCCGAGCGCTTCTTCCGGCTCGCCTCCCTGGCGGGAGTGCTGCTGGGGGCGCTGGCCATGGGCATCGCGGTGCGTCACTTCGCCGAGCGCCAGACCAACATGGTGGCGCTGCTCAAGACCCTGGGGGCCTCCCGTCGCTCGCTCTGGCAGTTGATGGGCACCCTGTTGCTGTCGCTGACGCTGGTCGGCGCCCTGCTCGGTCTAGTGGCAGGCAGCGCCATGCAGTGGCTGACCCTGCATCTGCTGGGCAACCTGCTGCCCGCTGATCTACCACCGCCGTCGTGGCGACCCTTTGCGCTGGGGTTGGCGGTGGCCTTCTTCATCACCCTGCTGCTGGCCTTCGTGCCCTTCCTGCGCCTGCTCAAGGTGCCGCCGCTGCGGGTGCTGAGGCGCGAGCTGGAGGCGGGGATCCCGCCCTGGCTGGCGTTGCCGGTGGCGCTGCTTGGCCTGTTTGGGCTGGTGTGGGGCTTCACCGCCGATGCGACCCTGGCGCTGGGGCTGATCGGAGGCATGGGCCTGCTGATGGGGCTGCTGGCGCTGATCGCCTCCTTGCTGCTACGGCTGGGACGCCGGGTGCAGGGGCCCCACGCGCTGCGGCTGGCCATCAGCCATCTCTCCCGCGAGCGGGGCAGCGGCCTGTTCCAGCTGGCGGGCTTTGCGCTGGCACTCATGCTGTTCGGTCTGCTGTGGGCGGCGCGGGTCGACCTGCTCGGCGAGTTCTCGGCCCGGTTGCCGGCGGATGCCCCCAACCGCTTCCTGGTCAACGTGGCAGACGGAGAGCGGGAGGGGATCCTGGCCGATCTGCGCCAGGCGGGGGCCGTGACCTCGGACTTCTACCCCATGGTGCGCGGCCGGCTGGTCAGCATCGCCAGCGAGGCGGTGCGCGACACGGATGAAGATGGTCGCGAAGGGGTCAATCGCGAGCTCAACTTCACCACCACCGCCACCCTGCCGCCGGACAATACCCTGACCGCGGGGCGCTGGCTGGATGGCCCCGGCCAGGTATCGGTAGACAAGGATCTGGCCAAACGGCTCGACATCGCCCTCGGCGACACCCTGGGCTTCACCATCGAGGGGCGCAGCTTCAAGGCACAGGTGACCAGCCTGCGGGCCATCAAGTGGGACAACATGCGGCCCAACTTCTACATGATCTTCTCGCCGGACGTGCTGGCGCCTTTCTCCCAGACCTGGCTCGGCAGCTATCGTCTGCCGGAGCAGGGACGGGTGGCGGAAGTGGAACTGATCCGCCGGCACCCCACGGTGAGCCTGATCGATGTGGACGATTTGATCGTACGGTTGACGGCGGTGTCGGATCAGGTGAGCCGGGCGCTGGGGCTGATGCTGGGGCTGGTGACGGTGGCGGCGCTGCTGGTGCTGCTGACCCAGACCCAGGCCAGCATGGCCCATCGACGCCGGGAACTGCTGTTGATGCGCACCCTGGGGGCCGGCAGCGAGTTGCTCAGGAAGATGCTGCGTTGGGAGCTGGTTGCCAGCGGCCTGCTGGCGGGGCTGTGCGCCGCCATGGTGGTCGAGCTCTGCTCCCTCGGCCTGCAGTGGTGGTGGTTCGAGGGGCAATGGCAGTTCCACTGGGCCATCTGGATTGGTCTGCCGTTGCTGGGTGCCGTGCTGGTGACGCTGGCGGGGCAGGGCATGCAGCGCCAGCTGCTGGCGGGCACCCTGAGCGATCGGCTGCGTGGATTGGGGCAGGGCCTGCTCTGATCACCGCATCCTGTGCGGATGCCGCAAGGCGCTATAACAATCAGCCCGGCCAATGGCCGGGCTGATTGTTATCCGGTTGGCGAAGAGCCCGGTCAGCGGGCAGTGCTCAGCAGATTGGCAAGGGCCTGGGGCAGCGCCGGGTAGGTGAAGTGGAAGCCGGCCTGCTGCAGACGGGTCGGCAGCACTTTCTGGCCGGTGAGCAGCAGATCGGCCGCTTCGCCCATCAGCAACTGCAGCAGGGGGGCCGGCACGAAGAAGAGGTGCGGCCGGTGCAGGGTGCCTGCTAGGGTCCGGCTGAACTCGCGGTTGCTGACCGGTTGCGGCGCCGTGCCGTTGAACAGGCCGTCGCACTCGTCGTGCTCCAGCAGGAACAGGATGGCGCGTACCAGATCCTGGATGTGGATCCAGCTCATGATCTGGTGCCCTGTGCCCATGGGGCCACCGAGGCCGACGCGATAGGGAGGCAACATTTTGGGCAGGGCACCGCCGTCGGTGCCGAGCACCAGCCCGATGCGCACGATGCAGACCCGGGTATGCTTGCTGCGGGCCTCGCGGGCCAGGGTTTCCCACTGCTGGCAGAGCTGATGGGTGAATTCGTCGTGAGGGGTCTGGCACTGCTCGTCCAGCGGCTCATCGCCCTGCCGGCCATACCAGCCGATGGCGGAGGCGTTGATCAGCACCCTGGGCGGCGTATCGGAGAGCTTGACCAGGTCGACCAGCTGTTCGGTCAGCAGCCAGCGGCTGTCACACAGCAGCTGCTTGCGCCGCTCGCTCCAGCGGCCGTTGGCGATGGGCTCCCCCGCCAGGTTGATGACCGCGTCCACGTCGTTGAGGTTGTCGAGCCGATCCAGGCTGTCGAGCAGCTTGACGTCGTGGCCGAGCAGATCATAGGCGCGGCTGCCCTGGCGGGTCAGCACCAGCACCTCGTGGGCCACCTTGAGATGGGCCACCAGACGGCGACCGATGAAGCCTGTCCCTCCCGTGATCAATATTTTCATATGCAGACTCCCTGACGCTGTTGGCTCTACTCTAGTGGGCTGGCACCAGATGAACAAGCAGCTGTTTTTGCAAAGATTATAATCGTCACAGCAGGCATCTGGCTCATCGCGCCAGGGGGCGTGTAGCGAACACTGCGCGCATGCGAAGGGATGGCAGCGACTGCCGCTGTCGCCCCGCTGCAGACGCGATATAGTGTTGGTCAGAGCGCCCCGCTCTGCCGTCAGAGTTGTCAGAAAGGCTTGTCAGAGAAGGGGATAGGAGTAGACTCGTCCGCTTTTTCACCGTTGCCGCGAGGGTGGGTATGCCGTTTCGTCGTTTGAGGTTGCGCCAGTTTTATACCAGGCTGGGGGCGGCGTTGCTGGCCGGCCTGCTCCCCTTGCTGCTTGGGGTACTGATCGTCTCCTGGCAGACCTTTGCCGGCATGAAGCAGGATGCCGAAGAGCGTCTGCTCCATGCCAGGGAGATGCTGGAGCGTACCCTGGATCACGCCCATCAGGCGGCGGCCATGGTGCAGGGCAGCGTGGGGCGTCCCTGCGAGGAGGTGGTGCAGGGGCTGCGGGATCAGGTGGCGACCGTGCCGGACGTGCGCACCGTCAACCTGGCCAAAGGGGAAGTGGTCTACTGTTCCTCGCTCTACGGCCCCTATCAGGGCCCCTTCAAGCTGGCCGATTATGCCAATGGCCAGCTGGACCTGATGCGGGGCAATCCGGTGACGCCGGGGCGGCCTCTGGTGGTTTACCGCCAACCGGTGGGGGAGTACAGCGTGCTGGTCGGCATCGATGGCTACTACCTGCACAACATCCTCGACATGCTCAGCCGCAACTCGCCGCTGACCCTGGTGATCGGGGCGCAAAGCATGCTGGCCGACGGCCAGATCCACGACGAGGTGCCGCCTGTGGCGCTGGGGTCGCTGGAGCAGACCTCCGGCAAGTATCCGTTTCGGGTGGTCACGGATCTCTCCCACGACGAGTACGGCAGCCATATCTGGAACTACTCTCGGGCCAGTCTCATCATCTACCCATTGCTGGGTCTGCTGGCGGGTTGTCTGGTCTACTGGCTGGCCGGCCGCTCGACCTCTCCTTCCCAGGAGCTGCGACGGGCGCTGGATCAACGGGAGTTCATCCCCTATCTGCAACCCGTGGTGACCGGTGACGACGCCCACTGGAGCGGCTGCGAGGTGCTGATGCGCTGGCAGCACCCGCGTCAGGGCCTCATCTCGCCGGACCGCTTCATTCCGCTGGCCGAAGACAGCGGCCTCATCGTGCCCATGACCCGGCTGCTGATGGAGCAGGTGCGCGAGCAATTCGCCGACCGGGTACACAGCCTGCCCAGAGGGTTCCACTTCGGCTTCAACATCAGCGCCAGCCACTGCAAGGACATGAGCCTGCTGGAGGATTGCCGCGACTTCATCAACGCGTTTCGGGAGAACCCCATCAAGCTGGTGCTGGAGCTGACCGAGCGGGAGCTGATCGTGGCGGACGAGACGACCGACCGCTTGTTTGCCGAGCTGCATCAGCTGGGGGTCTTCATCGCCATCGACGACTTCGGTACCGGCCACTCCAGCCTCACCTATCTGCAGCAGTTCCAGGTCGATTTTCTCAAGATCGATCAGAGCTTCGTCGGCATGATCGGCTCCGATGCCCTCTCCAGCCACATCGTGGAGAACGTCATCGATCTGGCGACCCGGCTCGGTCTGCTGCTGGTTGCCGAAGGGGTGGAGAACGAGGTGCAGGCCGCTTATCTGCGGGCGCGTCAGGTGAACTTCCTGCAGGGCTATCTGTATGGCAGGCCGATGCCGATGAAGGAGTTTGCCGGCCTGCTGGCGCAGGGCTGAGCCAAATTTCGCGCATAAAAAAACCAGCGACCGAGGTCGCTGGTTTTTTTCGCCCCGAGGCTGGTCAGAGCATGCGGGCGAGGGCACGGCACAGACGCTTGACCCCCTCCTCGATGGTGGCCTCATCCACGCAGGAGAAGCTCAGGCGCAGGGTGTTCTGGATCTCGGGGCGTACGTAGAAGGGGGCGCCCGGTACGAAGGCCACCTTCTCCTTGATCGCCTCGTCAAACAGCGCCATGGCGCTGACACTGGCGGGCAGGGTCAGCCAGAGGAACATGCCACCCTCGGGTCGGGTATAGCTGACGCCGGGCGGGCAGTGACGGGCCAGGGCGGCCTCCATGGCGGCACGCTGGCGGCCATAGACCTCCTTGATCTTCTCCAGATGGGCATCCAGCGAGTTGTCGATCAGGAAGCGATGCAGCACCTGCTGGCTGAAGGCGTTGCTGTGCAGGTCGGTGGCCTGCTTGGCGATGGTCACCTTCTTGCGCAGCCAGTCCGGCACCAGCATCCAGCCGAGGCGGAAGGCCGGGACGACAGTCTTGGAGAAGGAGCCGAGCAGCACGGTATTGTTCGGCGCCAGCTTGGCGATGGGGGGCAGGTGTTCGCCCTCGAAGCGCAGCTCGCCGTAGGGGTCGTCTTCCACCATCAACAGCTCGTGGCTGACCAGTCGCTCGGCCAGCGCCTCGCGGTTGGCACGGCTGTAGGAGACGCCGCTCGGGTTCTGGAAGTTGGGCACGCCGTACAGCAGCTTGGCGTTGGAACCGCTCGCCAGCAGCGCATCCAGCGCCGCCAGATCCAGCCCCTCTTCACCCAGGGTGATGGGCTTGAAGGTAGGTTGATAGACGGAGAAGGCCTGGATGGCGCCAAGATAGCCCGGCTCCTCTATGATGAGATCCTGCCCCTCGTCGATCAGCACCTTGCCCAGCAGATCCAGCGCCTGCTGGGAGCCGCTGGTGATGAGGATGTTGTCCGGATTGACCTGCATGCCGTGGCGGGCCAGATAGCGGTCGGCGATGTACTGGCGCAGCGGGGCGAAGCCCTCGGTGGCGGCATACTGCAGGGCTGCGGCGCCCTGTTCGCGCAGCACGTCCTGGCAGGCCTGGTCGATGGCCTTGACCGGGAACAGGTGCGGATTGGGCAGACCGCCGGCGAAGGAGATGATCTCCGGATTGGCGGCGACCTTGAGGATCTCGCGGATGAAGGAAGGCTCTACCTTCTCGAAGCGCTGGGCAAAAAACGGCTGCATAGGATTCTCTCTGGCATGGTGAGCGGTCGCTCCATTCGACCGCCAAGTTATCCGTTTGTATCAGATTTAAAAAATGAGGCAATGGCTGTAACAAAAATCGATAAAAAAGGGCAGGTTTGGCACCTGCCCGAATTTTATCGGTCGGGGACGGCCATAGGGCGCAAAAGCCCCGGCATGATCCGTTACAGTCCCGGTTCCTTGAGGAAGCGGATCATCAGCTCGGTGTTGGCACCGAGCTGCTGCTGCACCCGGCCCGGGAACAGTTCGGCCATCTTGTCGAGGCGGTCATACTGGGTATGCCAGATCTTGCCCCACTGGGTTTCGCTGTCCCGATCGCAGGCGCTCTTGGTGGCATCGTCGTAACAGTCCCACAGCGCCGGATTGGTGGTCTGGGAGTAGCCGTCGTAGCCATCCGCCCCGTTGATGGTGAAGTTGGTAGCCTCCACGTAGGCGATGGGCACCCCGAGGCAGGCGAACGGCGCATGATCGGACCAGCTGCCGGTCTCCCCTTCCGGGTAGCCGCTGTAGCTGGGGTGAATGGCAAACGGGGTGGCGGTCTGCTTGGAGATGGCCAGCAGGCGATCCCGCACCTTGGGATCGAAGCTGTAGCGGCTCGGATCGGCGCAGTTGTACTCGGCCACGTCGGAGTGGGCCGAGTGGACGTAGACGATGTCGCCTCCGGCGATGGTGTCGTAGTTCACCATCGCCAGCAGCTTGGCGACGGCGGCACTGTCGAGGCTGGCGGCATAGGCTTTGGAGCCGTTGAGGCCGTTCTCCTCGGCGCCGAAGAAGGCGAAGCGCACCGTGTAGGGCAGGGTCTGCCCCTTGAGCGCTTCGGCCACCGCCAGCAGGGCGGCGACCCCGGCACCGTTGTCGGTGGCTCCCTCGGAGCCCTTCTTGTCGCCGGTGCTGTCATAGTGGGCACCGATCAGGATCACCTTGTCGCTGCTGCCCTTGAGCTCGGCGACCAGGTTCTGGGAGGTCTTGCTGGCCCCGCTCTTGGTGTAGGTGAAGGGCTGGTTCTGCACCTCGTAGCCCCAGCCGGCCAGATGGTCCTGGATCCAGGCGGCGGCGCGGGTCTCGGCCTCGCTGCCGGTGGGTCTGGCGCCGATCCCCTCGGCGGTGGAACTCAGCTGCACCAGGTATTCATAGGCCTGCTCGGCGGCAGAGGGGGCCTGTGAATCGTTGCTGGAGGTGTTGCACCCGGCCAGCAGGGCTGTGATGGCAAACGCCAATGCGGTGTGTTTCATACGGCAATCCTTTGTTGTGTATGGTTTTATTTGCGCAGGTCAGCATGCACCCGGCGCCTGGCAGATTCTGTGAAGGGGGTGGCATTTGTCAATCGCAGTGGCGGAATTGGTCAGTGGCGGGGGATTTGTTGCGCGAAACACTTGCGCCCTGAGCCTATCTTGGGATAATTCGCTACCCTGTTTCGCCGAGTGATGAAATGACGAACAATTTCGCGCCTCGTCGGCGAGGTGGAACGATGAAACAACGAGCAATTCATCTCGGTCGTCTGTGACCAGCACGACGAGATAACGAGCAATCCATTTATGTGGTCTGTGACCCAGACCGATGCAATAACGAGCAATTTGATTATGCCAGTGACCCAAGATGTGTTTAACGAAGACGGCAAGTTCATGCGCAAGATCCGCAGCTTTGTCCGTCGCGAAGGCCGCCTGACCAAAGGGCAGGAGAAGGCCCTGGAAGAGCTCTGGCCGGTCATGGGTATCGATTTCGCACCGGAGCCGCTCGATCTGGTTGCCCTGTTTGGCCGCGAGGCCCCGGTGGTGCTGGAAATCGGCTTCGGCATGGGCGCCTCCCTGGTGGAGATGGCCAAGAATGCCCCCGAGAAGAACTTCATCGGCATCGAAGTGCACTCGCCGGGTGTCGGTGCCTGCCTCGGTACCGCCCAGGAGGCGGGAGTCACCAACCTGCGTGTCATCTGCCACGACGCGGTCGAGGTGCTGGAGCACATGATCCCGAACGGCTCGCTCGCCTGCCTGCAGCTGTTCTTCCCGGATCCCTGGCACAAGAGCCGTCACCACAAGCGCCGCATCGTGCAGCCGGCCTTTGCCCAGGACATTCGCCAGAAGCTGGCTATCGGTGGTGTGTTCCACATGGCCACCGACTGGGAAAACTATGCCGAGCACATGCTGGAAGTGATGAGTGCCGCCGAGGGGTATGAGAACACCTCCGCCACCGGCAACTGGGTGCCGCGCCCCGACTGGCGCCCGCTGACCAAATTCGAACAACGTGGCCACCGTCTCGGCCACGGGGTTTGGGATCTGATTTTCAAACGTGTCAACTAACTGAAGGAGCTATCATGGCCAATCGTAGCCGCCGCCTGCGCAAGAAACTGCGCGTCGATGAATTCCAGGAAATGGGCTTCGACATCAGTTTCAACTTCCCGGTCGGTACCGCCGAAGAGACCATCGATGCGGTAGTCGACGCGATGATCGATGAAGTGATCGAACCCCGCAAGCTGGCCTTTGCCGGCTCCGGCCACCTGGCCTGGGAAGGGATGATCTGCACCCAGCAGCTGGGCAAATGCAGCGAAGAAGACCGCGCCGCCGTCAAAGCCTGGCTGGAAGGCAAGGGGATGGAAGCCGTGGTGGTCACCGAGCTGTTCGACCTCTGGTACGGTGAACCGGCCTGATAACGGGCTGGCTGTGGCAGGCGCCCCGGTGTCGACAGCCTGCGACAGCAGATAGACAAGTCCCGCCGCTGGCGGGATTTTTGTCGGTGGTGATGGGATCGCCACGTTAGTTATGGAATCGCTTATGGTGTTGTCATCCGAATTACTGGCCAGCATCCTGGATGAGGTGCGCCCGCTGCTCGGACAGGGCAAGGTGGCCGACTACATTCCGGCGCTGGCCCAGGTGCCGGCCGATCGGCTCGGGATCGCCGTCTGTACCGTGGAAGGGGAGCTGTTCACCGCCGGTGACGCCAGCGAGCCCTTCTCCATCCAGAGTATCTCCAAGGCCCTCAGCCTGACGCTGGCACTCACCCTCTATCAGGAGGAGGAGATATGGGCCCGGGTCGGCAAGGAGCCCTCCGGCCAGCCCTTCAACTCCCTGGTGCAGCTGGAATTCGAGCAGGGCATTCCCCGCAACCCCTTCATCAATGCCGGTGCCCTGGTGGTGAGCGATCTGCTGGAGACCCGCCTCACCGCGCCGCGTCAGCGTACCCTGGAGCTGGTGCGCCGCCTCTCGGGCAACCCGGCCATCATGGCGGATCAAGTGGTGGCCCGCTCCGAATATCAGCACTCTGCCCGCAACGCGGCCATCGCCTATCTGATGAAGGCGTATGGCAATTTCGAGAACGAAGTGGACAAGGTGCTGCAGAGCTACTTCAATGCCTGTGCGATCCGCATGAGTTGCGTCGATCTGGCGCGGGCATTCATCTATCTGGCCAATCGCGGGGTGCCGCTGGGCGCGACGACCCCCTTGCTGCCGGCCCGCACCACCAAACAGGTCAACGCCCTGCTCGCCACCTGCGGCCTCTATGACGAGGCGGGGGATTTTGCCTATCGGGTCGGCATGCCGGGCAAATCCGGGGTCGGTGGCGGCATCATCGCCCTGATCCCGGGGGAATTGTGCGTCTGTGTCTGGTCGCCCGAGCTCAACAAGGCGGGCAACTCGCTGGCGGGCACGGCGGCGCTGGAACTGCTGGCCGAGCGTCTGGGCCGCTCCATTTTTTAACCTTGTCACTCTGAATCGAGAGATCACCATGAAACGAATAATGAGCTTGTTACGGGCCACTCTGGCAACCTTGCTGCTCTGGCATGCCCTGCCGACCTTGGCTGCCGAACTGCCACCGCTTTCGCTGGCGGATGCCAACGCCAAGCAGGCGGTCATTCTGGATACCCGCGCCAGCTACTTCTATCAGGGCTGGCCGATGGAGGGCGAGCAGCAGGGCGGCCACGTGGTTGGCGCCGAGAACCTCTCCGCCGAGTGGAAGTACAGCGATGAGGAGTGGCCGGCGGCGCTGGCGACCAAGGGGCTGAAGGCCGATCGGCCGGTGGCGCTCTACGGTGCCCCGCGCGAGGTGGCCGAAGTGGCTCGCCTGCTGCGCCAGCAGGGCATCAAGCAGCTGTTCGAGCTGCAGGGCTGGAAAACCGCGCCGCGCGAGCATCTGGCCCGCTGGCAGCAGCTGGTCTACCCGCGCTGGCTGGCCGACCTGCAGGAGGGCAAGCCGGTGGTGGCTGCGCCCAAGGGCGACTGGAAGCTGTTCGAGGTGGCGTGGGGTTCACCCAAGGCTTATCTGCTGAGCCACATCCCGGGGGCCGGCTACATCGACACCAACCGGCTGGAAGAGGAGCCGCTGTGGAACAAGGTCTCTGACGAGGCGCTCAAGGCGCTGCTGCTGGAGAACGGCATCCGCCACGACACCACCGTCATCCTCTACGGCCGCAACACCATGGCGGCGGCCCGTGCGGCCCACCTGATGATGTATGCCGGCGTGCAGGACGTGCGGCTGCTGGACGGTGGCCTGGATGCCTGGTTCGTGCAGCATCTGCGCACCGAGACCGGGCTGGCCAACAAGTTCACTCCGGCCAAGGAGTTCGGCGTCGCCATTCCGGCCCATCCCGAGTACTACACCACCCTGAGCCAGGCCAAGGAACTGCTCAAGCAGCCCGACGGTGCCCTGGTCAGCGTGCGCACCTGGGACGAGTTCGTCGGCAACACCTCCGGCTACAGCTACATCAAGCCGAAGGGCGACATTCCCGGCGCCAAGTGGGGTCGTGGTGGTGTCGATGCCAACAGCATGAGCGACTTCCACAACCCGGACGGCACCATGAAGCCGGCCCGTGAGATCCTCGCCATGTGGGACGAGTGGAACATAGAGCCGACCCAGCAGGCTGCCTTCTACTGCGGGACCGGCTGGCGCGCCTCCGAGGCGTTCTTCTACGCCTGGCTGATGGACTGGAAGCGGATCAGCGTCTACGACGGCGGCTGGTACGAGTGGAGTTCTGATCCCAAGAACCCCATCGTGACCGGCGAGCGCAAGCCCGCCAAGTAACGGATACAGATCGCAAAACAGGCCGGACCCATGTCCGGCCTTTTTGTACCCGCTCGGGCCTGCGCCAGCCGGACACTACACTTTGCGAGTGACAATCAGGTCGATGCAAGGAGTGACTGATGAGACGGATATGGCTAGGCCTGCTGGTGGCAGGCGTGCTGGGACAGGGGGCGATGGCCGCCGAGCGGGATCGCTATCTGGTGCAGCTGAAACCGGGGGCGGAGGCGGCGGTGCTGGCCCAGAGCAAGGGAATGGGGGGCGAGCTGGCCCTGGCGCTGCCCGAGCAGCACGCGCTGGCACTCTGGTTGCCGGCGGCGGCAGTCACGGCGCTGGCGCACAATCCAAACGTGCTCTGGGTGGAGCCGGACGCCAAACGCTATGCCAGTGCCGAGACCCTGCCCTACGGCATTCCCATGGTGCAGGCGCCGCAGCTGAGCGATGCCGCCGCCGGGGAGGTACTGGTGTGCATCATTGACTCTGGCTACAGCGGCGGCCACCCGGACCTGCCCCACGGGGCCCAGGTGCAGGGCAGCAACGATGCCGGCACCGGCAGCTGGAGCAGCGACGAGAACGGCCACGGCACCCACGTGGCAGGCACCATCGCCGCCGTGGGCGGCAACGATCTGGGGGTCGTCGGGGTGTTGCCGAACCAGAGCGTGCCGCTGCAGATCGTCAAGGTGTTCGGGGCCAATGGCTGGGCCTACTCCTCCAACCTGGTGGGGGCGCTCAATGCCTGCAAGCAGGGGATGAGCAACCGGGGATTCACCCGCATGGTCATCAACATGAGTCTGGGGGGCAGCGTGCCCAGCAAGACCGAGGAGCAGGCGTTCAATCAGGCCTATGGCCAGAGCGTGCTGAGCGTGGCGGCGGCGGGCAATGCGGGCAACACCAGCAAGTCCTATCCCGCCTCCTACAGCAGTGTGGTGAGCGTGGCCGCCATCGATGCCAACAAGCAGCTGGCCTATTTCTCCCAGCGCAACGATCAGGTGGAGCTGGCGGCCCCGGGTGTCTCCGTGCTCTCCACCGTGCCGACCGGCTACGCCTACTACAGCGGCACCTCGATGGCGACGCCGCACGTGGTCGGGGTGGCGGCGCTGGTCTGGTCGCAGCGGCTGGAGTGCAGCAACGATCAGCTGCGCCAGACCCTGCGCAGCAGCGCCCAGGATCTGGGGGCGTTGGGGCGTGACAACAGCTATGGCTATGGCCTGGTGCAGGCGAAGGCGGCGGCAGACCGAATGGCGCTCGGCTGTGGGCCGGGAACCGGTGGTAGTGGCAAGCCGGGTGGGCGCAAGTAGCTGATTGTTGACGTTGATCCCGTTGTGGCAATGGCGGCAAACGGGCTCATCTGGTTGAACTAGGCTTCAGACACCACCCTCGTGGTGAGGGTGAAGCGGGAGGCAAAACAGGCGATGAAGCAACTGATGATGATCCTGGTGTGTGCCCTGGCACTGGTGGCGTGCAGCTCCCAGTACATCATGAGCACCAAGGATGGCAAGATGATCACCACCGACAGCAAACCCAAGCTGGACGAGAGCACCGGCATGTACCGCTATTACGATACCGAAGGGCGGGAGGTGATGATCAAGAAGGATGACGTCACCCAGATCATGGAGCGTTGAGGCCCTCCTCAAGCAACAAGGGCTGCCCGTGGGCAGCCCTTGTCATTTTCAGCTCTCACACCGTCTGGGGCACCTGGCGGTTCACCTGACCCACGAACAGCTGGTGGAAGCGGGAGTGGGAGTTGGCCAGCAGGCTCACCGGCGAGCCCTGCTCCACCACGGTGCCGGCCTCCATCACCACCACCCGGTCCACCGACAGCAGCGGCTCCAGATGGTGGGCGATCACCAGATAGCTGGCTTCGGGCCGGTAGCGATAGAGCAGCTCCGCCATCTTGCGCATGCCGATGTGATCGAGATCCGAGGTGGCTTCGTCCAGCACGATGAGCGGGCGACGCGACAGCAGGATGCGGGCGATCACCAGCAGCTGGGTCTCGCCGGCGGAGAGCTGCAGCTTGTCGAGCTCCTCGTCCAGCCGGCCGGTGCAGCGCTCGGCCAGCCCGACCCGGGCCAGCGCCTGCTCCAGTGCCGCATCGTCGTGCTCGGTCAGGGGAGCCAGATTGGCACGCAGAGTACCGAAGAAGGTGAGCGGGATCTGGGAGACGGTGTCGTAGAGATCGCGCACCGCCTCCGGTGCCAGCCGGGACAGCGGCTGCTCGCCGTAGTAGATCTCCCCCTGGGAGGTGGGATACATGGCCTGCAGCACCCCCAGCAGCGAGCTCTTGCCGGCGCCGGTGCGGCCGCACACGCCGACCTTCTCGCCGGGGGCCAGCTCGAAGTTGACCTTGTGCAGCGCCCACTGGCTGGCCTGCGGATAGCGCAGCCCCAGGTTGTCGAAACGCACCGCAGGGTGAGGGGTGGCGAGGGCCTCCCCCTCCTGACGCTCGCTCTCTATTTCGCTGTATTCGCGCACCCGCTCCACCGCGTTCATCACCTGCTCCACCTCGGCGAAGGTGCGGATGAGGGAGTTGAGCATGGCGGAGGCGGTAAAGGCGTAGGTGATGGCCACGGCCCCCAGCAGCGAGCTGTTGCCAAAGGCCACCATCAGCGCCACGGCGCCCACCAGGGCGGCGGAGAGCAGGGTCTGGTGCATGCCGAGCCAGCGATTGATGGAGGTGGTGGTGTACCAACTGCGCAGGTTGTTGTCATAGTGCAGCAACACCTGATCCAGCGCGAAGCGCTCGGCCCCGGCCAGGCGCAGGGCGGGGGCACCGCGGATGGTCTCGCTGATGCTGATGTAGAGCGGCGAGCGCAGCACCGACGCCTGCCGCCGCAGCTTGAGCTGCACCGCCCGGTAGCGGCGCTGCAGCACATAGAGGGCCCAGCCCACCAGGGGGGCGATGAGCAGCAGCAGTGGCATGTTGACGCCGATCACCACCACCTGCAGCGCCACCGATACCAGCATGCCGAACAGCCCCATCAGCATCGACAGCAGGATCTCCTGGGCTTCCCCCAGATCCCGATCGAAGCGGTTGAGGATGCGCCCCTGCGGCACCTTGTCGAAGAAGGCCATGGGGGCGCGGCTGATGCGTCCCAGCATGCCGTCAAACAGGGTCCAGGCCAGCTTGAGGCCGAGTTTGTAGTTGATGACCCGCACCACCATGATGCAGGTGAGAGAGCCCGCTCCCAGCAGCACATAGATGCCGAGCAGCTCGCTCACTCCGGTTACCCCGGCCTTGCCGCCGAGCCAGAGATCCGAGGCGATGCGCAGCCCCTCCTGACCCAGGGTGAGCAGCAGGGCGAGCAGGATGGCGCCGGGGGCGGCCAGGCGCTGCCACATGAAGCCGAACAGCCCCCAGTCCACCTTGCCCTCCACCACCTTCTCCTCGCTGAACTGCTCCGCCTCCTGAGGCGGCACCGGCGGGGTGGGGCGGGGATGCTGGATGAGATCCGCCAGCTGGTGGGCATCGAGTTCCACCAGTCGGCCCTGCTCGATGCGGATCACCCGATCGCAGTGGGCCAGCACGTCCGGATCGTGGCTCACCAGCAGCCGGGTCGGCCCCGGCTTGAAGGCGAGCCCCTGCTCCAGCACCTGGGCCGAGACGATGGGGTCGAGCGCCGAGAGCGGGTTGTCCAGCAGCAGGATGTCGGCCTGGGCGTAGAGGGCGCGGGCCAGCGCGACCCGCTGTTGCTGGCCGCCGGAGAGGCGGGTGCCGAGCTCGCCCACCAGGGTCTGGTCGCCGTGGCTGAGCAGGGTGAGGTCGGCGCCCAGCGCACAGGCCCCCAGCACCCAGCGATAGCGCTCGCCATGCCAGGGCTGGCCGAACAGGATGTTGTTGCGGATGGTGTCGTTCATCAGCCAGGGCTTGTGACCCAGATGGGCGACCCGGCCATGGCGACGGATGCTGCCCTCGAAGCCGTTGTCGAAACCGGCGATGAGGTGCAGCAGGCAGCTCTTGCCCGCACCGGTGGCACCGGTGATCCCCACCAGTTCCCCCGGCTCGATGTGCAGACTGATCCCCTCCAGCACCGGCTTTTGCTGGTGCAGGGCGGTGACGTTGTCGAGCCGCAGGCCCCCCACCGGCAAGCTGGGATCGGTGAGATCCCGGTGCTGCTCGGGGCTGTTGAGGAACTCGCACAGCCGGTTGAAGCCGGTGTTGAAGTTGATCAGGGTGCGGATGAGGTAGGGCAGCCGCATCATGGGGATGCGCAGCACGGTGAACAGGGCGATGGTGGTGAACACTTGGGGCAGGGTGAGTTCTCTGCCCGAGACCAGATAGGTGGTGAAGGTGGCCAGGGTCACCAGCAGCGGGGTGCTCAACATCAGACTCTCGTTGATGGCATCGAGCCTGAGCACCCGCCCCAGCACCCCCAGCTCCTGCTGGCGCTTGTGGCCGGCGGCCCGGGTGAAGAAGGCGCCGAGCCCGTTCTGGCGCACCAGCCGCAGCTTCTTGATGTACTCCGCCAGGATGCCGTTGCGCTCGTCCTGTTGACGCTTGAGCTGCTGCTCCTGCTGGTTCATGCGTCGCACCACCCGGGTGGAGATAAGCAGCAGCAGGGTGAGCACGGCAAAGCCGACCAGGCCGGCGCTGCCCACCTGCCACACCAGCAGGGCGATGGTGCCGAGCAGTTGCAGCAGCATGGTGAGCGGCATAGCGGGGTCAGCAAGAATCCAGGTAATGTCCCACACGTCCCGGTTGATGAGGTTCTGCACCCGGCCACCGGCCCGGTCGTCGAAGCTCTTGCCACCCAGCTTCATCACCTTGGCGAGCAGGGACTCGGCCAGCAGACGGCGGATGGGCACGTGCATCTTGAGTGCCAGCTGTAGCGAGTGCTCCGCCAGCATGCCGGAGGCGAGCACCGAGGCAAACAGGGCGAACGCCAGCAGCAATTTCTGCTCGGTGGGGGCACCGGCACCGAGTTGGGTCATGCTGTGGTTGAGCAGCCAGGGGCTGGCCAGGGTCGCCAGCATGCCAAGCATTTGCAGCAGGGTGAGCAGGCCAATGCGCCCGCGGTAATGGCGCCAGATGAAGGCGGTGATGGGCCAGGGGCGCACCGGCTGGGCGGCGGTGAGTGCGAGGAAGGCGTCGGCGCGGCCATCGCGCCTGTCTTCCGGCAGCAGGGGATAGAGATCGTCGAGGTTGACCTGGGGCTCGCTCAGCCCCTTGCGCTGCAGCGGGCCGGTCCAGTGATAGAAGAGGCGGCTCAGCCAGCCGGCCGAGATTTCCGGATGATCCAATGGGTGTCCTTATTATTTTGTGCTGCTTCCAGAGGGGCGGGGCGACTCATGGGTCGCCCTCGATATTATCGTCTTGCTGCGGGCGCGAGCCCGGCGGGATCAGCGATCCCGATTCATGCGGATGAGCCGGTCCAGGATCTGCTCACCATCGACCCGCAGGCCGTTGTGTTCGTATTCGTTGGTGATCCAGGCGCGGCTGTTGCCAAGCCCCTTGAGGGTGTCGCGGCAGTAGTCGAACTCCACGTACATGTCCTCGGCATAGACGGCGCAGGCCACCGGCACAGTGTTGCGGGCCAGCTGCGCCGGGTCGTAGAGGGGGCCCCAGTCCGCTTTCTGGGCCAGCAGGTGAGCGGCTTCCTTCAGCGGGATGAGCTCGCGGAACTGCTCGAACATCCAGGGGAAGATCATCTCGCCGGTGAAGGCAAAATCCTTGCCCGGCGCCCAGGCCAGGGCCGGGTATTCGCCTCTCACCCGCTCGGCCGCCCAGTTGCTGGCGCTCCCTTCGCAATAGATGGACTCGTGCAGGATGGCGAACACCGGGTTGGTGTTGAACGGCTGCATCGTCTGCACTTGGTAGAGGAAGGAGGGGTTGAGCCGCTCGCCGATGAAGGCGTCCTCCAGCAGGTAGTAGAGCTCCTCGAAGGCGCCGCTGGCACCCAGATCCAGCCCCTGCTGCTGCAACTGCGCCACCGTCAGGCGCTGGCCGTTGGGCAGGCGCACCTCATGGCTGTGCAGGTGGTTGGCCAGCCGGTTGGCGATGGCCTGGGCGTGGGGGAAACGGGCGAAGAAGGCGCGGTTCTTGTCCGCCACCCGCTGGTAGGTGGCGCGGTAGACCTCGTCGGCACGGCGGCCGATGGGGGCCACCCCGCCGGTGAGGTAGACCTCGTGCAGGCTGTCCGGGAACAGGGAGAGGTAGGTGAGGCTGCAAAAGCCGCCGAAGCTCTGGCCGAGCAGGCTCCAGGGGCGACCCGGGCTCAGCACTTCGCGAATGTATTCGGCGTCGCGCACTATGCTGTCGGCGCGAAAATGGCCGAGGTACTCCGCCTGCAGTGGGGCGGTGAGCTGGGCCAGCGCCTCGGCGCTGATGGGGCTGGAGTGGCCGGTGCCGCGCTGATCGAGCAGCAGTACCCGAAACTCCTGCAGGGCCCGCTTGATCCAGCCGCTGTCGGCAGTCGGGCGCGGGGCGCCAAAGCCGGGCCCACCCTGCAGGAACAGCAGCCAGGGCAGATCGTCGTGCAGCCGGTCCTGGCGACAGAGGGTGCGGCCGAACAGGGTGAGGGTCTCCTCGTCATCCGGTCGCTGGTGGTCGAGGGGCACGGTGAAGAAGCGGGGCTCGCAATGGATGCCATCCAGCACGTAACGCAACGGGCTGCTCATCTGGGGTCTCCCTGAGGGTAGGAAAATCGTCGGCCTCATCATAGCCCCGGCGTGGGAACGGGTCACGCCGGTTTTCCAAATTGTTAACATTGTCACGAAGGCAAAACGGGCGGTGGCAGCGTGATGAATTTATTGTCGGCAAGGGAGTTGACGGCGCCGGGCGGCTGCACAAAGATGGCTCGCCTGCCGACGGGGCAGGGGTCGTAACAGGACGAGGTGGGCTTGATGAAGCCTAAGTGGATACGATTTCGCAAAAAAGAGAAACGGGTAAACCCGGAGGGTGTGCTGCAGACAGGATTGCTGCTGTTCAGTGCCACCTGCGGAGCGACCCTGCTGCTGGCAACCTGCAACGGCAGCTGACCGAAATGAAAAAAGCCCGCTCGATGAGCGGGCTTTTCAAATTTGGCTCCTCCTACTGGACTTGAACCAGTGACATACGGATTAACAGTCCGCCGTTCTACCGACTGAACTAAGGAGGAATTGTGGTGCCCAGAGACGGAATCGAACCGCCGACACGGGGATTTTCAATCCCCTGCTCTACCGACTGAGCTATCTGGGCAACGGCGCGCATTAAACCCTTTCTGAACGGATGTGTCAACCGCAGGGCGCAGATAGTCTGACTGTTCGCTCGACAAGTGAGCAATCAGGGTGTTTGTTGGGCGGTTTGGCCCGTTTTCATCCTGGGCGGCAGGTCAGCAGATAAAAAAAGGGGGCCTGAGGCCCCCTGCTCACAACTGTCGTGCTCAGTGGCGGCTGACGATGATCCGCCCGGTGCTCATGTCACGGGCCTGGCCGGTGACGCTGATCTTGAGGCCGTATTCGGGCAGCAGGCGACCGGCATCCGGGATCTCCTTGCTCTGGTAGCTGCGGGAATCCTTGAACACCCGGTTCGGGGTGATCCAGAAGTCGCGCAGCAGGGAGCCGCTCGGGTGTTTCAGGTTGAGCGGCTGCTGGAAGCCCAGGCTGAAGGTGGCGTCGTGGATCTGGTAGCGGGTGCCGGCCACGGCGCCGTCGCTCCACTTGAGGGTGCGCTGATCCGCATCCACCACCCCGAGGAAGCCCTCACCCGGGTGGACACCCACCCAGTTGTTGACCTGGCTGTTGTCCACGTACCAGAGCAGCATGCCCGGCTCGTAGCGCATCAGCTGGTCGGCCACGTTGATGTGGGCCAGCCCCTTGTCCACCCCGGCGTGGTTGCGCCACTCGGCCAGGTAGTAGTGATCCTTGGCCTCGTTGCCGTTGCTCTTCACAAAGCCGGCCAGGGTAAAGGCAGAGCTGCCCTCGGCCCCGTCACTCAGCAGGGTGTCGCCATCGGCGAGGATCTGCAGCTCGTCCACGAACAGCCCGTTTTCGGCCACGCCGCCATCGCTCTGGTATTGCAGAGTGAGGGTGACCTGCTGACCGGCCCAGGGGGTGAGATCGAACTCGGCATCGGTCCAGCCGTTGGAGTTGCCGGTGATGCCGATCCCAAAGCCCACCCCGTTGGGATCGTCGCTGGTGGTCAGGTTGCCCGCGATGGGCTGGCCATTGACCAGCACCCGGGCGTAGTCGTACCCCTCTTCAATCTGATACCAGGCCTTGAAGCCGAGGCTGGCGCTCTGTTTGCCGCTCAGATCCAGCTTGAGGCTCATGCGGTTGTCGAGGTTGTTGCCCTTGCCGCCATGGTATTGGTACTGGCCGGCGTAGGGCGGGTTGAGCGGGATCTGCTTGGCCGGCAGGTTGATGCGCACCACGTCGTCGTTGCGCCCCTTGTCGTTGGCCTGATCCAGCATGTAGACGTTGCCGCGGGGGCTGAGATCGGCGAGCTGCACGTTGCTGCCGTGCAGCCAGTTGCCGCCGAGGGAGGCCTGCAGGAACTCTTTGGCCCAGGCGGAGAACCCGGTCGGCTCGGTGCCGCCGATGACCCCGGCCCAGGAGCCGGAGGACATGATGGACCAGGTCGCCACCGGTTCACCCTTGCCGGTGTACTTGGTGTCGTACTCGTCCGGCAGCCCCAGATCGTGGCCATATTCGTGGGCACAGACCCCGGCCGCCGCATCGATGGGCTGGATGGTGTAGTCGTAGGCGGCAAACTGGCCGCCGAAGTTCTGGCTCGGGCTGCTGGTGCCGGGGATGGGGTAGGGGGCGCCCAGATTCCAGCGATGGGCCCAGATGGCGTCTTCGCCGAGATCGCCGCCACCGGCCTCCTCGCCGACGCTGGAGTGGAAGATCATCAGGTGGTCGATGAGACCGTCCGGCTCGTTGCGGTTGCCGTTGCCGTTGAGATCGTAGCGATCCTCCTGGTCAAACTGCGCCAGATCGATGGAAGGGTCGTTCGCCACCTGGATCAGCGCCTCCTTCACCAGCTCCCGGATGGTGTTGGGGGTGGCGTTGGCGCCGTAGTAGGCGGCGTTCTTGTCGGCGGTATACCAGCCCGCCACCTGGCCGCGCACGCTGTAGCTCTGGCCGGACTGCTGCTCGTAGAACTGGCGCATGGAGATGAACCGCTCGCCGTTTGGGCCGGAATAGCCCTTGGACGAGAACAGCAGATCGTTGTAGTGCGCCGGGGTGTAATCCGGGTAGTACATCTTGGTGAGCTCGGGGCGTACGCTGTTCTTCGGATAGTCCGGGAAGTCCACCAGGATGGCGAGGATCTTGTCCTTGCGCATCTGGCCCTGGTAGTGCTCCCGCTCGATGGCCTTGAGCAGCAGAGTGGGCACCCGATCACCGGGGCGGGCGGTGCCGTTGAGGCGGATCTTCTTGAGGATGGTCTCGCGCACCTTGCCCTCTTTCACCGCCAGGGTGCCGCTGTTGCCCTGATAGGCTCGCGATTTCTCGCGATAGTAGCTGGCGAGGGCCGCCTGCTCCTGCTCGGGGGAGGCCAGGGTGGGGATGCGGCCGCTTTTTTTAAGCATCTCCAGCACCTTCACCTCGTCGGCCAAGGGGGCATCGAACGGACCGTGGACCGGGGCGGCCATGACCTGGTTTCCAATCATAAGGGTTGAGCCGACAAGCAGGCTCATTATTGTTTTTTTAGGCATTATCTATGTGCTCCTTCACATGATAAAAAGGGAGCCTGGCTGGCTCCTCTTTCCGTACGGGCAGTGCTCCGCCCGCGTCCCTTGATACACCTCGTCCATGGCCTTTGTCACCGGGGCGCCGCTGGTGGATCCTGCTGATTTCAAACGGCTTGTTGCGGGGGTTGTGCGGTTTTCCCGTGTTTTGCTGAAGCTCCATATGGAGCAACTCATTTCCGGCAAAAGATTACGCTTTATTAACCTTTTGTGATGGCACCCCATTTGGGGTGGTCGCCGCCAGCTGCTTATCTTGGCTTGCCGCATTGAGCCAAGGTGGCTGTGCGGGTATGCTTTGCCGCAACCATGCCTGCGGGGCAGGGGCACAGCCGATACGGCGCCCACCCGCGCGGGCATTTGATACCAACACAGTCGCATCTGGGGTTAATATGAGTCTTGATATGCAAGAGTGGCGCGAAGAGACTACCGCCATCGTCAACGAGTTGCTGGCCGATGGCAGCAACCCGGATCTGGAATACGAGATTGAGCACCACTTTGCCTGCCAGGATTTCGATCTGCTGGAGAAGGCGGCGGTCGACCTGTTCAAGGCCGGTTTCGAAGTGACCGATGCCGAAGAGATGGAGCTGGATGACGGCGCCACCATCTTCTGCTTCGACGCCACCACCGAGTGCAAGCTGGATATCGAGACCATAGTCGCCGATATCGAAAAAATGCTGCCTATCCTCGAAAAATACGGCGTGGACTACGACGGCTGGGGCACCTACTTCCAGGAGTAAGGCGCCCGCTCACGCACGCTTTGCAAAAACAACAAGGCCACCCTCGGGTGGCCTTGTTGTTGCTGGCTTACTGCTCCGGCAGCTGGTAGCTGCGGGCAAACTCGGCGGGGGGCAGGGGGCGGCTGAACAGGTAGCCCTGCAGCCGATCGCAGCCAGCCTGCACCAGCCATGCTTGCTGCTCCTGCGTCTCCACCCCTTCGGCGGTGATCTTGATGCCGAGCTCGTGGCCCAGCCCGATGACGGAGCGCACGATGGCGGTGGTCGCCTGGTTGGTGGCCAGCCCCTGGGTGAAGCTGCGGTCCAGCTTGAGGGTGGCCACCTGCAGCCTGGGCAGATAGGCCAGCGAGCAGTAACCGGTGCCGAAGTCGTCGATGGCAAGCTGAAAGCCGGCCTCGATCAGGTTGGCCAGGTTGCTCTCAATCTCGTCGGCATTCTCCATCAGCACCCCTTCGGTGATCTCCAGCTCCAGCTGCCAGGGAGCGAGCCCGTGGCGTTCGATGCAGGCGAAGATCTGCGGGCAGAGCTCGGGGTCGCGAAATTGCAGCGGCGACAGGTTGATGGAGAGCACCAGATCCGGCGCCGCCACCTGCCAGCGGGCCAGCTGGGCACAGCCCTGCTCCAGCATGTGGCTGCCGAGCAGGCCGATGAGTCCCAGCTCCTCCGCCAGCGGGATGAACTCGTCCGGCGAGATCATCCCGAGCTCGGGGTGGGGCCAGCGGCAGAGCAGCTCGGCCCCGTGCAGCTGGCTGGTGCGGGTGCTGATGATGGGCTGGTAGACGGCAGTCAGCTGGCCGGACTTGATGGCCAGCGGCAGTTGGGCAGCGATCAGCTGGCGGCGCTTGAGCTTGGCATCGAGTTCGGGATCGAACAGGGTGCAGTGCTGCTGCTGGCGCTTGCCCTGGGCCAGCGCGGCTTCGGCGTGGCTCAGCAGGCGCTCGGCGTCGTTGGCCTTGCCGTGGGCGATGCCGAGGAACACCGGGATCTGGATCCTGTGCTCTTCCACCTGATAGGGCACCATCAGTGCCCCCTGCAGGCGGCTGCTCCAGCTGGTCAGCGGCTCGCTCAGTTCGGGCAGCAGCATGGCAAAGTCGTCGGCGGCGACCCGACACACCAGCGACTGGGGCGGGGCCAGCTGTTGCAGGCGGCGGGCTACCTGATTGAGCAGCCGGTCGGCGACCCGGATGCCGAAGCGGTCGTTGATCTCGCGAAAGTGCTGCAAATCGACCAGCACCAGGCTCGCCTTGCGGGCGCCGAGATGGCGGCTGGTCTGCAGAAAGTGGGAGAGCTTGAGCAGGCCGGTCAGGCTGTCGTAGTGCTGCTCCTGCTGTAGCTGGGCCTGGGTGGTGCGCAGTCCGGTGATGTCGCGGCTCAGGGTGAGGATGCCGAGGGAGTTGCCCTCGTCATCCGGCACATCGACCCGGGTGACTTCCAGATGGCGGCCCTGGCCGTTGGCGTCCACCAGGCAGTATTCACCGCGTCCCATCGGCAGCTCGGTGGAGAGGCGGTGGGCGACCCGCTGGCCGAGCGCCTCGCTCGCCACCATGCCCATGAAGTCGAGAAAGGCCTGGTTGCAGTCGATCAGCAGCCCCTGGTGGTCTTCCAGCCGGATTGGATCCGGGATGGCGTCCAGCAGGCGGCGTTGCAGCAGCTGCTGCTGGCGAAACGTCTGCTCCAGCTCCTTGCGCTGGCCAATTTCATTGACCATGCCGAACAGGGCCACCGGTTTGCCTTGTGCATCGTAGAGCGGGATCTTGTGGATCTCCATCCAGCTGGTGGCATCACCGCTGCTGCAGTGCAACTGCTGATAGAGCAGCGGTTTGCCCTCCGCCAGCAGGCGCAGATCCTCTTCCCGAAAGATGTCGCCCCAGGGCATGTCGGCATCGGTCTTGCCGATGAGATCCGCCGGTTGCGGCAGGCCCGCCTGCTCCGTGAAGGCGCGGTTGGCAAACAGGTAGCGCCCATCCGTATCCCGGCAGAAGATATTCATGGGTAGCTGGTCGATGATCTGCTGCAGCAGGGGCAGGGTGAGCAAGGAGTTCACACAGACACTCACGGGGGAAATTTCGAGCAAATCTATGATAGCAGGCTGGTTTTGTAAAGCTTGGGTTAAGGCTGACTCATTTCTGCCGATCCCTGCTGACAGTCTGTGTCGCTGACGCCATAATAGCCGCCGGTCGGCCGATGGCCGGATTATATGGATGAGAGAAGCAGCATGAAAAAGATTGTGGGAGTAGCACTGGCCCTGTTGATGGCCGGTTGTGCCAGCGACAACAATGGCGGCGAACAGTACCGCTATACCCCGCCGGTAGCCAAGGCGACCAACAACACCCAGGAGATGCAGATCCCGGTGGATCTGGTGTGGGCCCGTGCCGAGAAGTGGTTTGGCGATCACGGTCTTAACATCGAGAACAGCCAGCGCGGCTCCGGCTTGATGACCGCCAACGTCGAGAATTCGGCCGACGGTCTGGAGTGGCTGGATTGCGGTACCATGGGTTCCAAGGTCGCACTGGGCAACCCAAACCTGCAGATCAACCTGATCATCACCCAGAGCGGTAACAACAGCGTGGCGACCGTCAACGTCAAGGGCAACACCCAGCTCTACTTCGTCGAGTCCTCCGGCGAGCGGGTGCTGGCTCCCTCCATCACCCCGGTGTGCGTCTCCCGCGGCAGCCTGGAACAGAGCCTGTTCTCCACCCTCGGCAATTAAGTCGCGCCGAGTGCCAGCAAAAACCCCGTTGCCTGCAACGGGGTTTTTGTTTGTGGCCCGCTAGCCGGGCAGGGCCGGCCAGCCCTGCTGGCGAAAGCGGCCAGGCGCCATCCCGCTCGACTGCTTGAATGCCTTGGCAAAGGAGGCCTCCGACTGATAGCCGACCCGCTGCGCCACCTCGCCGAGGGGGAGCTGATCCGGGTGGCGCAGCAGCTCGGCCGCCCGTACCATCCGCACCCGCACCATGAACTCCCAGACGCTGCAGCCCAGCCGTTGGCGAAAGTGGCGAAAATAGGTGGCGCGGGACATGGCGGCCAGCGCTGCCAGTTCATCCACGCTCCAGGGGTGGGCCGGGTCGGCCAGCATGGCCTGCAGCGAGCGCCCCAGCCTGGGGTCCTGCAGGGCGCCGACCAGTCCGAGCGCCCCGTGCGGATCGCTGGCATGGGCCCGCAGCCCCATGGCCAGCAGCACCTGGCTGAGGGCCGTCAGCACCGCCCCCGAGCCCTGCTGTTCGCGCAGCAGCTCCTGGTGGATCAGACTCAGCACCAGGCTCAGCGCCTGTTGCGACTCGCTGGCGAGCAGCGGGATGCAGAGCGGGCTGGGCAGGGCATCCAGCAACAGCGGCCGCAGCGGCCCCTGATAGCGGTACTCGCCGCACAGAAACTCCACCTGATCGCCGCCATCGCCCCTTAGCGGTAGCAGCCCGTCGCCCGGCTCGGCCAGGGTCAGGGTGTCGCCTTCCCGCCAGATGGTATGGGGCTCACCACCGGGCAGCAGCAGCAGATCGCCCGGTCGCAGGACCACGTCATCACCCTGCGCCGTGCTGACCCGGATCTCTCCTTTCATCAGCAGGTGAAACGGCATCACCCCGGCCGGGCTCTGCTCGTGGGGCAGCCTGAAACCGCCGCGATAGAGGCAGCGCATGTCGAACGTGCCCTGGATGCCGGCCTGGCTGATCAGCTGGTCTATCTGGTTCATGATTCTATTTGACTGTTATTTGCGTCTTTAAAGTATTAAACGACTCACGCCTCGATGCAATACTGGCTTCATCGAGCAGGCAGGGGCCTGTTCTGCCAAACCGGAGAGTCAAGATGCAAGACTGGGATCAATACCGTAAACAGTTGATGGGCCGCGTCATGGAGCTGGGCACCCTGAGCCCGGATACCCTCAAGGGCTATCAGCAGCTGTCGTCTGCCGGCAGCAAGAGCGGCGTGCTTGATGGCAAGACCCGCGAGCTCATCTCGCTGGCGGTGGCCGTCACGACCCGCTGCGATGGCTGCATCGCCGTCCATGCCGATGCCGCTCTCAAGCAGGGGGCCAGCCGGGCGGAGATCGCCGATGCACTGGGCGTTGCCGTTGCCATGAATGCCGGGGCCGCCATGGTCTATTCCGCCCGGGTGCTGGATGCCATCGATCGTTGAGGCTGTGCGGGGCCGGTTGCGGCCGGCCCCTGAGGAGTAAGGATGTTGATATTCAATCGCTTGCTGGCCGTGCTCGCGGGTGGTGATCGCCTGGGCGCGACCCTCTGCCGCATTGCCGTCGGGGTCGTGTTCATCTGGATCGGGCTCTTGAAGTTCATCCCCTACGAGGCGGACAGCATTACCCCTTTCGTGGCCAACAGTCCCTTCATGTCGTTCTTCTATGAACATCCGGACCAGTATCGTCAGCACCTCAATCACGAGGGGGAGCTGGTGCCAGAAAACCGGGCCTGGCACGAGCAGAACAACACCTATGGCTACTCCCATGGCCTGGGCGTGGTGGAACTGGTGTTCGCTCTGCTGATCCTGGCCAATTTCCGCTTTCCCCTGCTGGGATTGGTCGGGGCCCTGATGGCGTTTCTGACCCCCTTCGTCACCTTCAGCTTTCTGGTGTTCACGCCGGAAACCTGGGTGCCGGCGCTGGGCGATGCCCACCACGGTTTCCCCTATCTGTCGGGAGCGGGGCGGCTGGTGCTGAAGGACATCATGATGCTGGCGTGTGGTTACATCGCCATGGTGGATTCGGCCAGGACCCTGCTGGCCAGACGTGGATGAGTGACCCTGCCTGCCGTTTGCCGCACCCTCTCGGGTGCGGCTTTTTTATGGGGCGCGAGGCACGCATAAAAAAGCCCCCGGCGGGGCCGGGGGCTTGCAGAAGGTTGCCGCGTTAGCGGGCGACGTCGCCGTGAAACAGCGTCTGCTCGCCAGCTTTGAGCACATAGCCCTTCCAGGGGAAGAGGGTGTAGCCGCTGCCTTGCCACGACCAGTTGCCTTCCGCCCCCTGGCGGGTGAGCAGGTGTTGCTCGCCGCTTGGCAGGGTCAGCTCGGCCTGGCTCTGATCGGCGTTGAACAGCACGAAGGCGCTGCTGGTCTGGCCGGCATCGGTCGGATTGAGCCGGATGCCCTGCTCGAACAGCCGCACGCACTGCTTGGTCAGCGCCGACCACTGATAGCCTGCACTGCCGATGCAGCCATGGCTGTCGCGATCACTGCCAACCAGATGTTGTTCCGGGGTACTGCAGGCCGCCAGCAGCAGGGAGGCGGCCATCAGGGTCAGGGTGCGCATGCTTACTCCTTGGCGTCCCGCTCGATGACGATGTTGGAGAAGCCCAGCTCCTTGAAGTAGTTCTCCCGGTAATCCTTCACGCTCTTCTTGTCGCGCCGGCACACCTGGGCCAGTTGCTCTTCCATGGCGTGGAAGCTGGCCAGGTTGATCCCCTCGGCAGCGGCAATGGCATCGTAGATGCTGTTGAACTTGTCGTTGGCGTAGCCAATCTCTTTGGTTTTTTTGCCGTAGGTGTAGGTAATCTTGAACGCCATGGCGTTATTCCTTTGATTTGGCCTGCTTGCGCTGGACGTACAGATAGAGGCTCTCGACCTTCTCTCTGGCCCAGGGGGTCTTGCGCAAGAACTTCAGGCTGGACTTGATGCTGGGATTATCGGTGAAGCAGCGGATATTGATCTGCTGTCCCAGCTCTTCCCAGCCGTAGTATTCGACCAGCGCGGTGACGATGGCTTCCAGCGTCAGCCCATGCAGCGGGTTGTTCTTCTGCGAGGAGGCGGGTTGCTCGCTCATGCCTGCGCCGCCAGCTTGGCAAAGGGCTGACCCATGCGGGTGGTGACCCCGTTGGCCAGATGGGGCTCGAAACCGGCCAGCATGCCCGGGCCAAACAGACAGACCACGGTACTGCCCAGCTTGAACAGGCCCATCTCGGCGCCTTTTTGCAGGGTGATGGCTTCGTCGCCGCTGTAATCCCAGCGCACGACGCGCTTCTCTTTGGTCGGCGCTATGTTGCCGGCCCAGATGGTCTCGATGCTGGCCACGATAGTGGCGCCGACCAGCACCAGCGCCATGGGGCCGTGCGGGGTGCGGAAGGTGGCCACTACCCGCTCGTTGCGGGCAAACAGGTTGGGCACGTTCTCGGCGGTGAGCGGGTTGACGGAGAAGAGATCCCCCGGCACGAACACCATGCTCTCCAGTACGCCGTCCAGCGGCATGTGGATGCGGTGATAATCCTTGGGCGCCAGATAGATGGTGGCGAAGTCGCCATCCTTGAATGGTGCCACCAGATCCTCATAACCGCCCAGCAGCTCGCGGGCGCTGTAGTCGTGGCCCTTGGCCTGAATGATGCGGCCCTGCTGGATCGGACCGAGCTGGCTGACGGTGCCATCCACCGGCAGCGCCAGGGTCATGGCATCCTCGACCAGGGGGCGGATCCCCGGCTTGAGTTCGCGGGTGAAGAATTCGTTGAAGCTCTTGTAGTGGGCCGGACTCTCGTGCAGCGCCTCGCTCATGTCGACCTGGTACTGCTTGATAAAGGCCTCGATCACCCTGGTGGTGAGGTTGCCTGCTTCGGCAGCCGCAAGTTTGCCGACCAGGCGGGAGAGGGCGTGTTTGGGCAGACAGTATTGACCGGCAATTTTCAGGTTGTCAGTAATGCTCATGTTCATCATCAAGGTAGGTTGAATAGGGTCACAGCCGCGCCTGTTGGCGACCGTGACGGGCTTCCTGCATGGTTTCCAGGATGCGGTGATAGTTGTGGAAGCGATCGGCGCTGATGGCGCCACTATCGACGGCGGCCCGCAGGGCGCAGCCGGGATCGTCCTTGTGGGTGCAGTCGCGGAACTTGCAGCCACCCAGGTAGTCGCGAAACTCGACGAAGCACCAGGTGATGCGGTCGGCTTCCAGATGCCAGAGGGCGAACTCGCGGATCCCGGGGGAGTCGATCAGATCGCCGCCGCTCGGGAAGTGATAGAGTCGCGCCGTGGTGGTGGTGTGCTGGCCGAGCCCCGAGTTCTCGGAGATCTCGCCGGTGAGCACATCCAGCCCCGGCATCAGGGCATTGGTAAGGGACGACTTGCCGACCCCGGACTGGCCGACGAAGATGCTGATCTTGTCGGTCAGGGCGGCTTTCAGTTCATCGAGCCCTTCGCCGCTCTCGCAGCTTACCAGCAACACCTCGTAACCGAGCTTGCGGTAGGTCTCGAGCTGGCGCTCGATGCGGGTGCGGGCCGCGTCATCCAGCATGTCGACCTTGTTCAGCACGATCAGGGGGCGGATCTCCACATCCTCGGCGGCCACCAGATAGCGGTCGACGATGTTGGTGGAGAACTCGGGCATCACCGCCGAGACGATGATGATCTGGTCGATGTTGGCGGCGATGGGTTTGACCCCGTCGTAGAAGTCCGGCCGGGTCAGCACCGAGTGACGCGGATGCACTGCCTCGATGACGCCAGCAGTCGCGGCATTGAGGCCGGGACGCCACACCACTTTGTCGCCGCACACCAGGCTGCTGATGCTGCTGCGCCGCAGGTTGCTGCGGTGGATGGCGCCATCGCTCGCCTCGACGTCTGCGTGCTGACCAAAACGGCTGATCACCACCCCTTCGATGGCCGGGCCAAACAGGGTGTCATCCACGACCGTCGTGTGCTCTTTTTGCAGCCGCCGCTCGCGGTTGGCCTGGACGCGCCTTTGTTGACCCAGATTGAGTTTTGCTTTCTTTGCCACTCGATTCGCCAGTTTATGAACAGATCCAAAGCCAGTATGATACATGCAAATTGGCAAAATTCCGCCATTCCTCCCAATAGAGAGAGCAATCATGACAGTCAGCGCGCAGAACCTGGTATGGATCGACATGGAGATGACGGGTCTGGACCCCGAACAGAATGTGGTACTGGAGATCGCGACCATCGTCACCGACAAGGACCTGAACGTGCTGGCCGAGGGGCCGGTCATCGCCATTCACCAGAGCGATGAAGAGCTGGCCAAGATGGACGACTGGAACGTCAACACCCATACCAACAGCGGTCTGGTGGCCCGGGTCAAGGCGAGCCAGCACGATGAGGCGAAAGCCGTCGCCGAGACCCTCGACTTCATTCGCCAGTGGGTGCCGGAGCGTACCAGCCCGCTGTGCGGCAACAGCATCGGCCAGGATCGCCGCTTCATGGTCAAGCACATGAGCGAGCTGGAAGCCTTCTTCCACTACCGCAACGTCGATGTCAGCACCATCAAGGAGCTGGTACGCCGCTGGCAGCCGGCGCTGCTGGACCAGTTCAAGAAGAGCGGTACCCATCAGGCGCTGGACGACATCCGCGAATCCATTGCCGAACTGCAGTTTTACCGCAGCCACGTCTTCAAGATCTGAGTCTGCGGCAAGGGCTTGTGCTCTCCCGGTTGCTAAAATCGACAGTTCGACCAGCTTTTGAGCGAACGCGCGCAACCAGACAAAAAAGCCCTTGCAATTGGAATGTCTGCTCTTATAATTCGGCTCCCGTACAGTAGCGCAAGCAACCAAATGCTGTACGGCCGTTTTAAGGTAGTTGCGGGAATAGCTCAGTTGGTAGAGCACGACCTTGCCAAGGTCGGGGTCGCGAGTTCGAGTCTCGTTTCCCGCTCCAAAAAGTTTGCTGATGACGTTCCGATGCGGGAATAGCTCAGTTGGTAGAGCACGACCTTGCCAAGGTCGGGGTCGCGAGTTCGAGTCTCGTTTCCCGCTCCAATCATCAGCACAGCCTCAAGACAACCTAATGTTGCGGGAATAGCTCAGTTGGTAGAGCACGACCTTGCCAAGGTCGGGGTCGCGAGTTCGAGTCTCGTTTCCCGCTCCAAAAATTTGTAAGTGATATTCCGATGCGGGAATAGCTCAGTTGGTAGAGCACGACCTTGCCAAGGTCGGGGTCGCGAGTTCGAGTCTCGTTTCCCGCTCCAATCACTTGCAGATGACATCCTGTTGCGGGAATAGCTCAGTTGGTAGAGCACGACCTTGCCAAGGTCGGGGTCGCGAGTTCGAGTCTCGTTTCCCGCTCCAAAAATTTGTAAGTGACATTCCGTTGCGGGAATAGCTCAGTTGGTAGAGCACGACCTTGCCAAGGTCGGGGTCGCGAGTTCGAGTCTCGTTTCCCGCTCCAATCACTTGCAAATGACATCCTGTTGCGGGAATAGCTCAGTTGGTAGAGCACGACCTTGCCAAGGTCGGGGTCGCGAGTTCGAGTCTCGTTTCCCGCTCCAATCTATCTTCAAATTCAATCTCTCTCCCCCAAGCTCACGAATCCAATCTCTCTTCGAAGTCCTCATCATCCCTTTGAATTGCCCATCACGTCGCGCCGCGATGATTTGTCGTATCCGGCGTTCAGCCAGATCAGACCCATGTCTTCTGTAGCCGCTTCGTGCGCAGGTGCTGGGGAGGGCTGTGGTTATAGGCAAGCTTATGATTGTCGGGAGGAGGGTTGCTGTTGCTGCGGGCAGACTTATGAGCGTGGCGGGGAAGGGGAAACGGCGGGCAAAAAAATAGGAGGGCCGATGGCTCCTCCTACAGGCTCACTGGCGTGGCTTAGAGCAGGGTAACGTTCTCAGCCTGAGGGCCTTTTTTGCCCTGGGTCACAGTGAACTGGACTTTTTGACCTTCAGCCAGGGTCTTGAAACCGGCGCTCTGGATGGAGGAGAAGTGAACGAAAACGTCCGGTCCCTGGGATTGCTCGATGAAGCCAAAACCCTTGGTCTCATTGAACCATTTTACTTGGCCGGTGCGAATGTCAGACATGTGGTAAGTCCTATCTATAACAAAATGAAACTAAGCCTTGTTGGGCAGCATTTGCCTAGAAATCAGGGGTTGAAGCATGACTGACCACGTCAATTTGTCCCAGTAGCATGTAGAACAATCCCTGTCTAAAGCACAAACGATTGTACGTGAGCGCGATCCCTTGTCAATTTGGCACTTTTCATTTTTTGAGCAAGCTAAAAATATTGTGAACTCAGCGGCTTATTTCATGGATTCAGGTCAAAAAAACGGGAGGCACCAGGCCTCCCGTTGTTTCATTCCTTGAGGGCGAATCCTTCACCCTGTCGGTCGTAGCGGTAGATGGCCTGACCGTAGGAGCGGATCTCGACCCGCTGGATGCGGCGGGTGTCATCGATCAGGATGAACACGGCCCGGCCAGATTGCAGGCGGGTCAGCGGCCGATCAGGCCCTTCGATGGCGATCAGGCGGCTGAGCTCGGCGCCCGGCAGCTCGAACTTGCGGAAGATGGAGTAGAGGGTCTCGCCGGCTTGCACGTCGTGCTGCAGCCAGGTGCCATCCACCTTCTCTTCGACCGGTTTGGCTGCAGCCGGTGCACTGCCAGCGGCGCCGTTGCCGACGGTGAGGGCCTGCACCGGTACGGCGATGGGGACCGCCAGCGAACCGGACGGCGCGGCTTTGGGTGCGGGGGCCGCCGGCTCCCAGGCCAGCACCAGCAACCAGAGCGGGATCAGGATCAGCAGCCCTATGGTGTGCTTGCGCGGCAGCGGGCTCGCCAGCTTGAACTTGCCTGTTTTGGCTTCCTGGCCGCGTTGGCCAAGTCCGCTCATGCCCTGGCCGATGCGTTGACGCAGGGGCAGGGTGGCGGCATTGATACGATGGAGCAGGGATCCTTGTGATTCGTCTTGGCGACGCTGCTGGGCTCGTCTGTTGTGGCCACGGGGGCGACGGTCCGGGGTGGGCACGGCATTTACCTCTCACTACATTGCCTGCCATCAGGCAAATTCGTGCCTATGGTAAACGGACTCGCCCCCGAGGGGGAGAGTCCTGAGGTGGAAAATTATCAGCTGAGACGAAATTGTCCCAGTAATTGCTGTAAACGCTCGGCCGCCTGGCGCAACGCCTGGCTGGCTTTGGCCGTTTCGGTCGCATCCAGTGCGATGTCGTTGGCCAGTGCGTTGGTTTTTGACAGGTTGCCGGAGACGGTCTCGGAAACCGAGCTCTGCTCTTCGGCGGCGGAGGCGATCTGGTAGGTCATGTCGTTGATGGTGGAGATGGCCTGATAGATGCTGCCGAGCGCCTCTTCCGCCAGATCCGCCTCGCCCACCGCCTGATGGGTCAACTGCTGGCTCTGGTTGATGGCGTTGACCGCGTTGGCCGAGCTGTGGCGGATCTTCTCGATCAGCTCCTGGGTATTCTGTACCGCCTGCTGGGTGTTGCCCGCCAGTTTGCGAACCTCGTCGGCCACCACCGCAAAGCCGCGGCCCTGCTCGCCGGCCCGGGCCGCCTCGATGGCGGCGTTCAGCGCCAGCAGGTTGGTCTGGTCGGCAATCCCCTGAATGACGGTGAGGATGCTGGTGATCTGTTCGCTGTCGTGGGCCAGTCCCTCGACCACCTCGGCCCCCTTGCCGGCCTCGGCGGCCACCTTGTGCATCGACTGGATCACCTGCTGGAAGCGCACCTTGCCCTGATCCGCCGCCCCCTGGGCCTGTTTGGCCGAGTCGGCGGTGTTGTTGGCGTGCGTCGCTACCTCCTGGCTGACGTAGGACATCTCCTGCACCGCGGTCAGCATCTGCTCCATCTCCGCCTGGTGGTGCTGCAGGTTGGTGTCGGTCTGGCCGGCGATGCGATCGGTGTCGCCGGCGTGACGGTTGACCTCGCTGGCGGTCTTGAGCACATCCCCCAGCAGCACCTGCAGCTTGTCGATGAAGCGGTTGATGCCCTTGGCCAAGTCCCCCAATTCATCGCGGGACTGGGTATTGAGCCGCTTGGTGAGATCCCCCTCGCCATCGGCGATGTCATCCACCAGGCTGACCATCTGGCGGATGGGGCCGGTGATGCTGCGGGCAATGACCAGCATGGTGGCCAGCGCCAGCACCAGCACGACCACGGCGCCCACCAGTTGCTGGGTCATGGCTGCCCGGTTCATGTCGCTCAGCTGGGCTTCCAGCTGGTCGGCCCCGGCCAACACTACCTTGTAGGGCAGGGTGACGATGATGGCCCAGTTGCGGCTCATGCCCGGCACCGCGATGGGTACCGAGATCCGAAACGCATCGTCGAGCTCCTGGCGCTGAACCTCGGGTTTGAGGTACTGCTGCCAGCCGTTGCCGAGCAGCTTGTCGGCGCGGCTGCCGAGCAGGCTGGCATCACCGCTGGTGCCGGTGATGACGCCGGCAGCGCTGACGATCAGGGTCTCGCCCTTGCCGTCATAGATGTTGCTGTTGAGGGACTGGGCCTGACGGCTGATGGAGTCCACCGCCAGATCGAGCGCGGCGATCCCCTTGAACTGGCCGCCCACCATGATGGGGGTGGTGATGGTGCTCACCAGCACCTGCTGGCCGTTGATGTCCACCTTGAAGGGGTCGATGAGGCAGGAGCGTCCCTCCCGTTTCGGGCAGGCGTAGTAGTCGTTGGCCGGATTGCCGAACTCATCCGGATCGCTCTTCTCGATGGAGAGCAGCAGGTCGGTGCCGATGCTCTCCTTGTCGCGATAGAAATAGGGGACGAAGCGTCCCTTACTGTCACTGCCCAGCGCCGTCTGGCCGGCGAAGCTGGCGTCCTGGCCGTCGAAGCCGTTGGGTTCGAAGCCGGCGAAGGCGCCGTAGAGCTGGGGTTCGAGGGCGAGCTGGGCCTTGAGCAGGTCGGTGGCCTGCTGGCGATCCAGCGGCAGTTTGCCCTCCTGCTGCAGGGCGAGGGCGCTGGCCATCTGCTGGGTATAGGAGAGCCCCTTTTGCAGCAACTGGGTGATGGTGGCGGCCTCGGCGCGGGCGTTGGCGCTGACCTTCTGCCATGCCTCCTGCTGCAGGGCGGCGCGGCTGGAGCTGATGGTCAGCTTCTGGGTCTGTTGACCCGAGTACTGGTTGAGCAGGATCAGGATGACCAGGGCGGCGGTCATGGCGATCCCGGCCATCACCAGAATGCGATTCTGGATAGAACGGAACTGCATCGTCTCTTCCTTGTTGGTGAGCGTTATTTGGATATCGGCCGGAGGAGGCAGCTCTCCAACACTTGTCATAGCAAAACGGAAACCGGGATTTTGTTTTGCGATCCCCTTCAAATATCAGGTGGCAAGCGGCTGGGACGCCTGTGCAACCCCCTACTTTTGCCCGCTGCGGCTGCATGGTTTTCCCATCCGTCATTGTCGGTGCTAAAATGCGACGGTTTTTTTAACGAATTGGCCCAAGGCCCTCTACACAAGGCTTAAAGATGAAAGTCAAAACCCGTTTTGCTCCCAGCCCGACCGGCTTTTTGCATGTCGGCGGTGCCCGTACCGCACTCTATTCCTGGTTGTTTGCAAAAAACCAGGGCGGTGAGTTCGTGCTGCGTATCGAGGATACCGACCTGGAACGTTCTACTCAGGAGGCGATCGACGCCA
The DNA here is from genome assembly GCF_013085505.1 of Aeromonas sp. 2692-1. Classification (NCBI taxonomy): domain Bacteria; kingdom Pseudomonadati; phylum Pseudomonadota; class Gammaproteobacteria; order Aeromonadales; family Aeromonadaceae; genus Aeromonas; species Aeromonas sp. 2692-1. The sequence continues at coordinate 4,928,149 of NZ_CP038513.1, read as the reverse complement.
TCATTGAGGGCATGGAATGGCTGGAGCTGAACTGGGATGAGGGCCCCTACTACCAGACCAAGCGCTTCGATCGCTACAACGGCCTGATCGACGAGATGCTGGCCGACGGCCGTGCCTACAAGTGCTACTGCTCCAAGGAGCGACTGGAAGCGCTGCGCGAAGGCCAGATGGCCAACGGCGAGAAGCCCCGCTATGACGGCAAGTGCCGTGACCATGCCCACGATCACCCGGCAGATGCGCCCCACGTTATCCGCTTCCGCAACCCGACCGAAGGCTCCGTGGTGTTCGATGACCACGTCCGTGGCCGCATCGAGTTCGCCAACACCGAGCTGGACGATCTGATCATTCGCCGTACCGACGGCGCGCCGACCTACAACTTCTGTGTGGTGGTCGATGACTGGGACATGGAGATCACCCACGTGGTGCGTGGCGAAGACCACATCAACAACACCCCGCGCCAGATCAACATCTACAAGGCGCTGAACGCGCCTGTACCGGAGTTTGCCCACGTATCCATGATCTTGGGTGACGACGGTGCCAAGCTCTCCAAGCGCCACGGTGCAGTCTCTGTAATGCAGTACCGCGACGACGGCTACCTGCCGGAAGCGCTGCTGAACTATCTGGTGCGTCTGGGCTGGTCCCACGGCGATCAGGAGATCTTCACTCTGGACGAGATGATCAAGCTGTTCAGCCTGGATGCCATCTCCAAGTCTGCCTCCGCCTTCAATACCGACAAGCTGCTGTGGCTGAACAACCACTACATGCGCAGCCTGGATCCGGCCTATGTGGCCAAGCATCTGGCCTGGCACATGGCCGACCAGAAGATCGACACCAGCAAGGGCCCGTCACTGCCAGAGGTGGTCACCCTGCTGGCCGAGCGCTGCAACACCCTGGTCGAGATGGCCGCCCAGAGCCGCTACCTGTTCGAAGATTTTGAGGCCATCGACGAAGCGGCTGCCAAGAAGCACCTGCGCGGCGTTGCTGCCGAGCCGCTGACCCTGGCCAAGGCCAAGCTGGCTGCCCTGGATAGCTGGACCACCGAAGCGCTGCACGAGCTGATTGAAGCGACCGCCGCCGAGCTGGGTCAGGGCATGGGCAAGGTCGGCATGCCGCTGCGCGTGGCCGTCACCGGTCTCGGTCAGTCCCCTGGCATCGACGCCGTGATGGCGCTGGTGGGCAAGGAGCGGGTTCTGGCCCGCATCGACCGCGCCCTGGCATATATCGAAGCGCGCATGGCCGCCGAATAAGCGCCAGCCAGTGCTTGCGAAAGGGCTCCCGTACGGGGGCCCTTTGTTTTTGGCCAAAGGCGAGTTTTGTGACATAAAACAGCGAGATAGCTGTGTCATTGCCGGTTAAATCGGCTAACTGCTTGAATTTTGACTAAACGCGCGAATAGGCGTTATTTTTGGGTTGACAGCAAAGCGGTCGGTGCCTATCATGCGCCTCCGTTGCCGGAGATAACTTTGGTAGCGCCGAGGTGAGTTGGGGTTATAGCTCAGCTGGGAGAGCGCTTGCATGGCATGCAAGAGGTCCGCGGTTCGATCCCGCGTAGCTCCACCAAATTCTCCTCGAACAATCTGGAATCCAAGGGGTTATAGCTCAGCTGGGAGAGCGCTTGCATGGCATGCAAGAGGTCCGCGGTTCGATCCCGCGTAGCTCCACCAGGTTCCTGATTGAAATGAAGTGCCCAGGGCAGTGCGGTGTGTATCACCCAGGCCGACCTTTGTGGGGTTATAGCTCAGCTGGGAGAGCGCTTGCATGGCATGCAAGAGGTCCGCGGTTCGATCCCGCGTAGCTCCACCATTATTTAGGATGAATGGCCGCCAGAACCATTCATTCAGTGCCGAATTTGGGGTTATAGCTCAGCTGGGAGAGCGCTTGCATGGCATGCAAGAGGTCCGCGGTTCGATCCCGCGTAGCTCCACCAAATTCAGAGTGACGTTAGTCACTCACACACATCGGGGTTATAGCTCAGCTGGGAGAGCGCTTGCATGGCATGCAAGAGGTCCGCGGTTCGATCCCGCGTAGCTCCACCATATTTCGTAATGAAAGTAGAAAAGGCCACCGCACTGCGGTGGCCTTTTGTTTTGCGCTCCGTTCACCGGTCGTGCCAGCCGGCCGATAAAAAGCCCGCATCGCTGCGGGCTTTTGGTTTGATGGCGATGGCTCATCAGCCGTGGCGACGACGCCAGGCCAGCGGCAGCAGTGCCAGCAGCAGGGCGCCCATGGCACCGCCACCGCCGTTGCTCTCCTCTTTCAGCTTGAGGTCAACGATGATGGGATCGTGGTCGGAGGCGCTGAACGGATTGTCCGACTTGATCATGTCGCCGGTGAAGTCCCGGCCGTACTCGAACAGGTTGCTCTCGAACGAGTTGATGTGCCAGTCGGCCACGGCGATCACCTTGCCGGCCAGCGCCGGGTTGGCGAGGGCATAGTCCAGGGTGCCGAGCTCGGCCTCGTAGCTGTAGGAGATGGCCTTCTCCTTGTTGAACTTGACGTTCATGTCCACCAGGCCGTAGCTCTTGGCCACTTCGCTGCCGGTCTGCTCAAAGACCTGGTCGCCGAGGAAGGTCTGGGAGGCGGAGACTATCTTGCGCTGACCGTCGGTCGGCACATAGTCGGTCAGCACCCGGATCGCATCTTCCCGGGCGTAGGAGTTGAAGTCGCCCACCAGCAGCACCTGACCGGGCAGCTTGCTCACCGCCTCGCCCAGCACCTTGGCGGCGCTGACCCGGAACTCGGTGCACTTGCCCTGCAGATCGGCCGGCTCCTTGCCGTCCAGGTTTTCCAGGCAGCCTGAACCCTTGGACTTCAGGTGGTTGACCACCAAAGTCAGCGGATCCTTGCTGCTTTCGACGGTGAAGGTCTGCACCAGGGAGTCACGCTGGGAGGCCTGTTTCTCGACCCCTTTGGCATCCAGATATTTTTGCACCGGCAGGGTGATGACGTTGGCGTCCCCTTGCGGTGCCAGCTTGGCCGGCCGGTAGATCATGGCTACCATGATGGCGTCGCCACCGAAGTAGTGCTCGCCCTGCAGCAGCGCCTTGGGCAGGGTGACGAAGGCGTACTGCTTGCCCGCCTCTTTCTGTTGGGCGTTGAGGGCTTGCACCAGGTCGCTGATGGCGGAGTGGCTGTCAAAGCCGTTGTTCTCCATCTCCATCAGGCCGAGCAGGTCGGCATCCATCTCGGTGATGGCGTTGACGATCTTGGCGCGCTGTTTCTGGAAATCTTCCAGGTTCTTGGCGCCGCGGTTGCAGCCCTTGGCGCTGTCCGCATCCGCCTGATCCTTGCACAGCACGTTGAGGGCACCGCCCACGCTGGAGTGGCTGGTGAAGTAGTTGAGCACGTTGAAGCTGCCGACGCGCAGATCGGTGCCGTCGGCACGGGCCGGGGCGCTCTGGCGGTCGTTGTCGCTGGTGCGCAGCAGATCGCCGGCGGTGATCACCTGATCCTGCGGCACGATCAGCCGGTACTCGTTGTAGCTGTAGCCCACCATGGCGTCCAGATTGACCGGGGCGTCGCCGATGCGCAGGTAACCCTGCTCAGGCTCCCAGGCCGGCAGCCAGGGCAGTTTGCCGTCGGCGGCCTTGAAGTCCGATTCGAGGAACACCCTGTTGCCGGCGTTGGCCTTGGCCAGCGCCTTGGCAGCCTTGCTGTCGGCGTCGTGCAGCTGGGTTGGTTTCATCAGCGGCGCCTGGTGGGAGAGCACCAGGTTGTTGCGCCGGGCGGCGTAGTCGTAGCTGAAGTTGCGGCTGATTTTGAGCGCGCTGTCGGCATCGAGCCGTACCCGCATCCCTTCGTGGCGCTCCAGCGCCCGGGCCAGGGTCTCGTTTTCCAGCACCCGCAGCGGGATGGCGGCCGGGACCGAGCCCTGGGCGACGACCTGCAGGCGCGGGGTACCGCTGTCAAACACCGGCTTGAGCTGGGTGTGGTTGTAATACTCCTCGACCTTGGCCTCCAGGCAGACTTCGGCACCCGGCTTGATGTCCGGGTACTTGCTGGCGAAGTTCTTGTCGTTCAGGAAGCGAAGATGCCGTCCGAGGTCTGGGGGTTGCCGTCTCCCTGCACATCCAGCAGGTAGAACCCTTTGTTGAGGCTCTCGCCGAGGCCAGAGACCACTGCCTTGACCATGACACTCTGGGGGCTTTCGAACTTGTCGGCGGGAATGAGCGGGCTCTTGTCGCCGCTGCCCTGAATGACCGGGATCGGGGTGAGGGCGCTGTCGGCCGGGCAGCTGAAGCCGGCGGCATAGACGGACGGGGAGGCGAGCGCAAGCCCCACGGCCAGCGACAGCAGGGTACGTGTTCCTTTCATAACTGTTCCTTTTTTATTTTTTGCCAGTGTTTCCATAGCCTTGGCGCATTTGGCCAAGGGCGCGCATTGTCACATTTCTGGCATGTCATACCAGTGAGCCAACGCACATTACGGGGATACAAATGAGGGCAATGCAGGTTTTTTTGACTTGGCTAACAGTATGAAATTAATGACAAAACAGTTATTTCGTCACATCAGTGAAAATGTGATCTGGCTGGCATCCACATATTTTTCCTCGAGAATGAAGATTGAGACTCGGCTGGTTGATTCCTATACTCGGCTTGTTCCTCACGGAACCCAGGTAAAGGGCAAACCGGTCGAGATGCCGGGACGCAATGCCTCCGGTCTTCAGATCGCGCGATCCAGATAGCGGGGCTTCCCAGGGTGAGGGTGACGTTTGTGGCAGGTCCATTGCCAGTTGTCTGCGCCCATCACGCAGGTTGCGCTTGTTCTTTGCCTTGGTGACCAATGCCAAGACAAAACAAGGAAGATAACAATATGCAACAGACCCTAAGGCCCAGCAGGCTTGCCATGCTGGTGGCTTTGGCTGCCATGCCCGCCTGGGCACAGGCCGCCTATCCCGCCTATCAGGCCGGTACCGCCTACAAGGCCGGCGACATCGTCAGCAACGTCGGCAATCTCTATGAGTGCAAAGAATTTCCCTACTCCGGCTGGTGCGGGGCCTCGCCCTATCACTACGCCCCCGGGGTGGGTGTGGTCTGGGCTGATGCCTGGAAACTCTATGGCGGGGACGTGCCGCCTCCGGCGCTCGGCGTAGCCGTCAGCTCGCCGGCTGCCGGCGCCAGTTTCAACGAGGGGGCCAGCGTCGCGCTGGCGGTGACCCTGAGCGGCCCGGTGACGGCGCTGGTTCGGGTGGAATACCTCATCGACGGCAAGCTGGTGGCCACGGCGAGCGCCTCGCCCTGGAACGGCAGCTGGAGTGCCGCCGGTGTCGGCGCCCACGCCCTCAAGGCGCGGGCACTGGATAAAGATGGCAAGGTGCTGAGCGAGGCGGATTCGAGCTTCAACGTCGCCGCCGTGGTGGCGCCGGAGGCGCCCAAGGTGAGCATCAGCAGCCCGGCCAGCGGCGCCAAGGTGACCCTGGGTCGCAGCGTGGCGGTGAGCGGCAACGTCACCGATGCCAACAACGACGTCGCCAAGGTCGAGCTGTTCGTCGACGGCAAGAAGGTGGGCGAAGACACCAGTGCCCCCTGGCAGGTGAACTGGACGCCCCAGAGCAAGGGGCTGGCCGGCCTCAAGCTGGTGGCGACCGACAAGGAGAACCTGAGCGGCGAATCGAGCCAGGTCGACGTGCAGGTGGAAGAGGCTGCCCTGCCGCCCACCGGCGGCAACCTCTCCTGCGATATCCGCCAGATCTACCGCCCGGACGGTTACGAATGCATGGGGGATGACCACGCCCGTCGGGTCATCGGTTATTTCACCTCCTGGCGCACCGGCAAGAACGGCTTGCCCTCCTATCTGGTGAGTGACATTCCCTGGGACAAGATCACCCACATCAACTATGCCTTCGCGGCGGTGGATGAGCAGAGCCACACCATCAAGGTGGACGACTCGGCGACCAAGATGACCTGGGACGGCGTGCCGGGTGCCGAGATGGATCCGGAGTTTGCCTACAAGGGCCACTTCAACCTGCTGTCGAAGTACAAGAAGCAGTATCCGGATGTGAAGACCCTGATCTCGGTGGGGGGCTGGGCCGATACCCGCGGCTTCTATACCGCCACCACCAAGGGTGACTGCTCGGTCAACAGCGACGGCATCAACGCCTTTGCCAACTCGGCGGTGAGCTTCATCCGTCAGTACGGCTTTGACGGGGTCGACGTCGACTACGAATACCCCACCTCCATGAAGGATGCGGGCAACCCCAACGACTTCCCGCTCTCCAACCAGTGCCGTGGCAAGCTGTTTGCCAACTACAAGGTGCTGATGCAGACCCTGCGCAGCAAGCTCGACAGCGCCGGCAGCGAGGATGGTCGCAAGTACATGCTGACCATCGCCTCGCCGGCCTCGGCCTACCTGCTGCGCGGCATGGAGAACTTCCAGGTCACCCAGTACCTCGACTACGTCAACCTGATGACCTACGACTTCCACGGCGCCTGGAACAACTTCGTCGGTCACAACGCCGCCCTGTTCGACAACAAGGCGGATGCCGAACTTGCCCACTGGGGCGTCTATACCCAGAGTCAGTTTGGCGGCATCGGCTACCTCAACGCGGCCTGGTCTGCCCACTACTTCCGTGGCGCCCTGGCGGCCGGCAAGATCAACGTGGGCGTGCCTTACTACACCCGCGGCTGGCAGGGGGTCAGCGGTGGCACCCACGGCCTGGCCGGCAAGGCAGCCCTGCCGAGCCAGAGCGATTGTCAGCCGGGCACCGGTGGCAGCACCATTCCGTGTGGCAACGGGGCGGTCGGCATCGACAACATCTGGCACGATCTCGACAAGAACGGCAAGGAGATCGGCGGTGGCGCCGTGCCCATGTGGCATGCCAAGAACCTGGAGAACGCCGCCAGCCTGGGTATCACCACCATGCCGAGCTACGGCCAGGCCTGGGGTCTGGATCCCAACAACCCGGCTCACGTGATGCAGGGCAAGTACGTGCGTTACTACGATGACAAGGCGCAGGCGCCCTGGCTGTGGAACGAAGAGAAGAAGGTGTTCCTCTCCACCGAAGATGAAGAGTCCATGGGCCACAAGCTCGACTACATCATCAAGCGGGGCCTGGGCGGGGTCATGTTCTGGGAGATGGCGGGTGACTACGCCTTCGATCCGGCCAAGAACGAGTACGGCATGGGCAGCACGCTGACCACGCTCGCCTACGAGAAGTTCGCCAAGGCAGCCAAGTACAACACCCAGCAGAACGATCTGGCGGCGCCAACCGCCCAGCTCGACATCGCGGTGAGCCTCTCCGGCTTCAAGGAGGGGGATTCCAACTACCCGATCAACCCGACCCTGAAGCTCACCAACAACTCGACCCAGACCATTCCGGGCGGTACTCGCATCGAGTTCCTGGTGCCCACCTCCACCTCTGACACCATCACCGACCAGAGCGGGATGGGGCTGAAAGTGGTGGAGAGCGGCGGCAACCAGAACTCCGACGGCATCGCGGGCGAGAAGGACTTCCACAAGGCGGCCTTTACGCTGCCGACCTGGAAGGCCTGGGCGCCGGGCAGCGACGTGGAAGTGGCGATGACCTACTATCTGCCGGCCGCCGGTGTGCCAAGCGGTATCCGCATCATCAGCGGCACCCAGACTGCGGGCCTCAAGGCCGAGTTCCCGACCCTGCCGGAGGCCGTATTGGGCAGCAGTGGTGGCGGTGAGAACCCGGGCGGCGCCACCTGCAGCAGCCAGAACGTCAACCCGGCCGCCTACAAGGCCTATCCGACCTGGCCGCAGGGGGATCACGCCAACGGCGGTGACCGGATGACCAACAACAAGGCGGTGTGGCAGGCCAACTGGTGGACCAGCAGCGAGCCCAAGGCGGGTGACGGTAGCTGGAAACTGGTATGCAGCTACTGATGATCGCTTGAGGGGCAGGCCGGTACTCAGCCTGTCCTCTCGCAAGGCAATGACCCAATCCGGAGCCCAGGCTCCGGATTTTTTTATGGTGAGATGACAAAGGTAGAGGGTAGAGGCATAAAAAAAGACCGCTCCGGGGAGCGGCCAATTGCCACCAAGGCAATCTGCGGGGTGACCCCCTTGTTGCTGATCGGCAGGGCGGGGAGGGTGCCCGTCCTGCCGGGTGTGATTGCGTGCCATGCCGGGAACAAATGTCCCAGGCCGGCACGCCTGGGTTGCTTATTGGGTGACGGCGCCGCCCTGCTGCTCTTTCAAGAAGCTGATCCAGGGCGATGCGCGGCCACTGACGTTGCCGTTCTGGGCAGCCTGAGTGAAGGCGGAGAGTGCCTCCTTCGGTTTTTGCTGCTCAAAATAGGCGACCCCGGTCAGGAACTTCAGATCCGCCCGCTGCTCGCCGCTGGCATTGGCGGCGGGCTTGGCGGCGAAGGCCACCAGATCCTGGTAGCGCTTGCTCTGGATCATCATGCGCGCCATCTTGAGCTGCAGCTCGGCATTGGGGGCCAGCTTGTAGGACTTGGCCAGGGTATCGATGGCCGGGTCCAGCTCCTTGGCCTGGTGCCAGTAGTTGGCCAGCGTCTTGTAGTTGGCCGCGTTGCTCTCGATGGTCCCCTCCTTCATCGCCTTCTCCATCACGCGGGCGGCGCGGTGGGGGATGCCGGCGAAGGCCAGGTAGTTGGCCAGACGCTGCAATTCGGCGGCCTCGGTCAGCATGCCGAGGTTGTAGGCCCCTTCCAGTGCCGCCAGCGCCTTGCCATCGTTGCCCGCCTGCATGTGCATGGCGGAGAGCTGGGTCCAGTACTTCTTCTTCTCCGGATAGCGGTCGACCAGCGCGGTCAGCACCTCGGTGGCCGGCTTGTACTGTTTCAGCTCGTAGTGGGCCGCCATCTTCAGCAGATACCAGGACTCCGGCGCCTTGCCCGCGGAGAGCTTGATCGCGTTGTCCACCGCCGGTATGGCTTCCCGATACTGCTTGAGCTGCACATGGGCGTTGGCCAGCGTGATGTAGGCGTGCGGGGTCGGCTTTTCGTCCTTGCCCAGGCTCGCAAACCACTGGTTCATGGTGCTGATGGAGGCCTTGAAGTTGCCCTCCGCCATGTAGAGCTGGGCCAGGTTGTAGCGCACCTGCTGGGCCACCGGCTGGGGCAACCCGCCGGTGGCGATGGCGTCGGCGAAGTACTTGGTCGCCTGCCCGTACTTCTCCTGCTGCGCCGCCACGAAGCCCAGGGTCTGCAGAATGACTCCCTTGTCGTAGACCCGCTCGCCGGCGCCGGACAGCGCCTCCTGCAGCTTGGCATTGGCCTCGCCATATTTTTTCTCGGTGATCAGTGCCTGCGCCTTGTTGACCGCGCGGTAGGCGCGATCAGAGAGAGCAGGCTGCTCGGCGGCCCAGCCGGCGGTGCTGAGCAGCACCGCCATGGCGACCGGGGCGAGGATCAGGGTATGTAACTTTTTCATCGCCACCTTCCTTAGTTGACCGCAAACTCGATTTCTTGCTGCATGCGGGTGGCCTGCGGCTTGCCATCGACCATGGCCGGCTTGAACGTCCATTTGGCGATGGTCTTGCGGGCCTCCTTGCCGAGGTCGTAGCTGCGGGGATCCTCTTTGACGATCCGCACGTTGCTGACGGTGCCGCGCTCGGTGACGGTGAACTCCACCAGCACCTTGCCGGAGGCGAGGCCGGCCAGCGCCGCCTTGCGGGGCATCATGGGCTCGAAGGTCGCCAGCGGAATGGCGCCGTTGTTGCCGCCCATGCCGCCACCACCGCTGCCGGTGCTGTAGGCACCGAGGGCGTTGCCGCCACCGATGTTGACCGGGATGTCGAGTTTGGGCATGTCCATCGGCGAGCTCTCCATCTGCGGCCGATCCGTGCTGGCCACTTCCATCTCGGGAGGGGGAGGGGGCCGGTTCGGGGGCGGCGGCTTGGGCAGCTCGCGTTGTCTCTCTTGCAGGGTCTCCTGAGGCTTGATGCGGATGAAGTCGGTCATGCTGACGTCCTCCTTCTCCACCAACTCCCGGTGATCCGGTGTGATGAGCTTGTTCATTCCCAGAAACAGGAAGAACACCACCACACAGGAGACCGCCAACGATATCAGGTATCTCATGGTGCTCGCTCCGGCATCAGCTGCTCTTGCTCGCCGCGATGGAGATGTTCTGGACACCGGCCATGCGGATCTGATCCATGACCTGGACCACCAGACCTGAACGGGATTCGGTATCGGCCTGGATCACCACGGCGCTCTCCGGGTTTTCGGCCCGCAGCCGCTCGATGTTGGCGCGCACGGCGCCTACTTCGACGATGCGCTTGTCGACCCAGACCTGGCCGTTTTCACGGACCGCGACCATGATGTTCCCCTTCTTCACCGTCTCGGCCGTGCTGGCGCTCGGGCGGTTGATCTCCACGCCGGACTCCTTGACGAACGAGGTGGTGACGATGAAGAAGATCAGCATGATGAACACTATGTCCAGCATGGGGGTCAAATCGATGGCCGCCTCATCAGCACTGCTGTCGCTGTGACGTTTTCTCATGGCAAAAACTCCTTGCTTGTTCTGTGCCCCCGCCAGAGCCGGGCCCGGCGGGGGAGTGCATCCTGCATCAACCGTGTTTCAGGTTGTCTTCCAGCTTCTCGACCGCCAGCTTGGCCTTGTGATCGAGCTGGTTGACAAAAAACAGGCCGGAAAGGGCGGCAATCATGCCCGCCATGGTCGGTACCGTCGCCTTGGAGATCCCCGAGGCCATCGCCCGCGGTGAGCCGGTGCCGGTGATGGCCAGGGTGTCGAACACCTGCACCATGCCGACCACGGTTCCGAGCAGCCCCATCAGCGGGCAGAGGGCGATCAGCACCTTGATGACCGGCATCCCCTTGTCCACCGCCATGGCCACCCGGGAGACCAGCTCGCGCCGGATCTGCTTGGCGGACCAGGAGAGGTGATCGCTGCGGGCCAGCCAGGCGGCCTTGGTCTGCTTCACCTGCTTGGGGTAGACCGCCATGAAGTAGATCCAGCGCTCCAGCAGCAGGGCCCACATCATCAGGGTCAGGAAGAACAGGGCGACCAGTACGTCGCCCCCCAATCCCAGAAACCGGCGGACCGACTCGACTTCTTCAATCAACCAGAACCACATGGGTGACTCCTTACGCTGCGGCTTTGGAGGCGTGCAGACGTTCCTGGTAGCGGGCGACGAAACCGGCGCTCTGCTCTTCCAGCACCTGGATCAGACGACGGCTCTGGGTCTGTACGATGGTGTAGAGGAACAGCATGGGCACGGCGACCACCAGACCCTGCATGGTGGTGACCAGGGCTTCGGAGATACCGCCCGCCATCAGCTTGGGATCGCCGGTACCGAACAGGGTGATGGCCTGGAAGGTGGCGATCATCCCCACTACGGTACCCAGCAGACCCAGCAGCGGCGCGACCGAGGCGATCAGCTTGATGATGCTGATGCCCTTCTCGAACTTGGGCACGTTGCGCAGGATGATCTCGTCGAGCTTGGACTCCAGATCCTCGATGTTGTCGCCACGATGGCTCTGGTAGGCCCCCAGCATCTCGCCGATGGGGTTGCCCTTGATGATCTGATCGGATTTGAGCTGCTTGCGCATGGATCCGCCGATGAGGGAGAGGCGAGCGCCGCAGAACAGCGCCAGCAGGGTGCCGAGCACGCCGAGCACCATGATGACGTAGCCCACTTCACCCCCCTGGTCGATCCGCTCCTTCAGGGTCGGCGACTGCACCAGCAGGGAGAGGATCACGCCGCGGGACGGGTCGACGAAGATCGGCTTGACGCCGCCGCCACCCTGTTCAAAGTCGGCGATGGGCTCCAGCACCCCCTTGTCGGGCTGGCGGGGCAGCTGTTCGAACTTGCCGGTCTCCGGCACGAAGGTCAGGTACTTGCCTTCGGAGACGGTGTTGAACTCGCCGATCTGGGTGACGGTCTTCTCGGCCTGGTTGCCTTCGCCATAGACCACGGTGGCCGGGATCTGGCTCACCTTGCCACCGTCGACCATGCGGCTGAGGGTGGTGGTCCAGAAGGCGGTCAGGTCATCGCTGGAGGGCAGCTCCTTGCTCTCGGCCAGGCGGGTCAGCAGGGCGGTCTGCTCCGGATGCTCGACCCGGCGGGCAGAGGCGTTGAAGATCCCCTTGAACTCGCCGGCGAACTGGCGCAGCACCCCGAACATCTCGCCCATGTTGCCGGCACGCTGGCGCAGGGTCTCGGTCAGCTCGGTCAGCTGCTTGTCGTTGGCATCGAAGGTGGCCTTGAGCCGCTCACCCTTGGCCGTTTCGGCGGCCAGTTCTGCCTTGGCCTTGGCCAGCAGGGCGGCCTGCTCGTTCTTGTCGGCCAGGAAGCGGGCTTCCCGCTCCTTGTTGAGCTGGGATTCGGTGGTGCTGGCGGCCTTGACCTGATTGAGCAGGGCGTTCAAGTCCACCGGTTTCTCGGCGGCGGTCACCGGCAGGGTGATCAGGGTGGCGCCCGCGATCAGCGAGGCGATGGCAAGTTTGATTCCTTTCATGATGCTTTCTCCGCAGTTTGAACCGGCAGCTTGATGAGGGCGGGGGGCGCCTGCTTCTTGGCGATGCGAAGGCCCTGTTCCACTGCACTGCGATACTCCTGGGGCAACTCTTCCCACTGGCGGGTCTTCTTGTTCCACATGCCGGTCTCATTGCCGTCCGGGGACTGGTAGAGCAGGGCGATGCGGCCGACGCGCAGGAACTCGTAGGTCTTCTCGCCGCCATCCTTGGCCAGGCTGGCCTTGTAGGATTCGATGGTGCGGCTGAAGCCCTCCTCGATCTGGTAGGCCTCCAGGATCTTGCGGTACTTCTCGGAGATGGTGACGTCGGCCCGGTTCATCAGGTCGGTCAGGGCCGCGACGCGATCCTCCCGCTCGACCTTCTGGAACGGCAGATCCAGCGCCACGAACTGCTCGAGGGAGTCGATCATCTTGAGCATCAGCGGCACCACTTCGGTGCTGGTCTGATCGATCTGGGCGATCTGGCGCTGCATCGAGGCCAGTTCGCTGCTCTGGGAGTCGACCATCTTGCCCACCTGCTCGTTGTAGGTACGCAGACTGTCGACCTGACGCAGGGCGGCCTTGTACTGGGCGAGGGCGGATTCGGCAGAGTCGGCGTAGTTGTCGATCTTCTGCTGGGACACTTTGGATGCATTGTCGGTGGCGGCTTGAGCGTCCACTGCCTGGCTGGCAGAGGCGGCACTCAGATTGAAGCTGGTCAGCAAGGCAGCGGAAACCAGGCTGCCGAGGAGCGCTTTCTTCATTGTAATTGTCCTTGTTTTCATAGGATTACCCTATCTCCGTAACTTCCTTGGACGTTGGGCAAAGCCGGCCCGACCGGGCCGGCTTGGGTTTATATCTCAACAGGAGTTGATTAGAACTTCTGGGTGTAGTCGAGGTAGACGATGCGCCCGTCGATGCTGTAGAGATCGTCGTCGTAGGTGAAGCCGTCGCTGGAGAGCGAGGGGCCTACGTTGAACATGTTCTTCACACCGGCTTGCAGCTTGCCGTTCCAGGGGGTGTCCACACCGACGTTCAGGTTCCAGGTGGTCTGGGAGGCGATATGGCCCTCTGTCTGACCGTCCACGTAGTCCTGGCTCTGGGAGTCGATGTAGTTGGCACTCAGGTAGGCATCCATGTTCCACCACTGCGGTACATTGACCCCGACGCCGGAGTTGAAGCGCAGTTCAGGCTTGGCGTTCCAGCCCTTCTTGTCGACCATGGGACCACCGGCGAACAGACCCTCTTCGTATTTCAGAATGTAGGTGCTGCCGAAGTCGTAGCGCACGGTCACGACGTCGAAGTCGTACTTGTAGTCAGCCTTGAAGTCCAGACCGCTGGTCTTGAGCTGGCCCAGGTTGACCATGCCGGCGTAAACCTCTTCCACATCGCCGTTGGCATCGCGAATGACGTTCGGGTTGCTGCCGGTGTTCAGCTCCTGATAGAACTGGGTCTGGGTGGTGGCCAGCTGGATCACGTCATCAATCTTGATGTAGTAGTAGTCCAGCGAGAGGTTGAGATTGTCGATCGGGCTGTAGGCCGCGCCGATGCCGAAGGTGTCAGCCGTCTCTTCCTTCAGGTTCTTGTTGGATTGACGCACCGTGGAGTACTGCTCTTCCGGGCAGTTGGCGACACCGTTGGCCTGGCAGGAGACATAGTCCTTGGCGAAGTCGGCGGAGTCGGCATCGGCTGCATACAGATCTTCCAGGCCCGGGGCGCGGAAGGATTGTGACCAGGAGGTGCGCAGCAACAGGTTGTCCAGCGGCTGATAACGCAGGCTCGCCTTGGGCGAGAAGGCGCTGCCAAAGTCACTGTACTTGTCGAAACGACCGGCCAGGTTCAGCTCGATCTGCTCGGTGATGGGGATCAGGCTCTCGATGTAGGCGGCGAAGACATCGCGCACGCCACCGCCCGAGTTGCCGGAAGAACCGATGACGTTGCCGGCCGCTGACTGGCTGTCATAGGTGTCGGAGTAGACCCAGTCGTTGTACTCGGCCCCCAAGTACCAGCCGATGGGGCCGGCTGGCAGTTCACCCATGCTCCAGCCCAGACCGCCGTACCACTGGAAGAAGTCCATCTTGGAGGTGCGGCTGGTGTCGTAGGAGAGGCTGTTGGTGGCGTCACTGGAGAACTCGCCGTTCTTGAAGTTGCCGCTGTCGACCTCCTGCTGGACCGCCGGGTTCAGCACATAGCCGGTGCCGCGGCTCTTGTTGTCGGTCTTGGAATACATGTAACCCGCATTCCACTCCACATCGCCCACCGCTTCGGTCGGCAGCGTGCCTTCGAAGCCCAGGTTCATGCTGCCGGTCAGGTCGGTGACGTCGTTGTCACGGGGACCGACGTTGCTGAAGCGGTAGTAGACGGTGGCCTTCTCGCCGATGAAGCCGTTGTCGGCCAGCAGCTGGGCGCCGCCCGGAGTGGTGCCGTCGATGGAGAAGGGGCCGGCGGCCGGAGCGAAGCGGCCAAAGCTGGTGACCCGCGAGCCGATCAGCTGGGGAACGAAGTCGACGCTGTCATTGATGTGATAGCGGCCGTTGACGTAGACGGTGTCCCGGGTGCGGGAAGCGGTCTTGGCGGCGACCTGGGCAAAGTCGAAGCGACAGGCGCTACCGACCGGTACGAAGCCGGGGCCGGTATTGGCACAGTCGATGCCTTCCAGGGTACGGGTAACTGTCTTGCCGGTGGCGGCATCGATGCCCTTGATGTTGCGGCCATACAGGCTGGGGGCAGAGGCACCTTCACGAGCCATGTAGTCGCGATCCTTGTAGTAGATCTCGTCCTTGACATCGTGCTCGTAGACCATCATCAGGGCGCCTTTCTCCCCGGTGATGCCGCTGACGATGGAGCCGCTCTTCTCGTCGCCACCCTCTTCGGTTGGAGAGCCGATACGGCCCTGGAATTCCAGCCCTTCATAGTCCTGTTTCAGGATGACGTTGATGACGCCGCCGATGGCATCGGAACCATACAGGGCAGAGCCGCCGTCCAGGTTCACTTCCACCCGCTCCACCGCCGCCATGGGGATGGAGTTGAGGTTGATGGAGCTACCCCCCATGGAGGGAGAGCCGGCGACCCGCTTGCCGTTGAGCAACACCAGGGTGCGCTCGGAGCCAAGGCCGCGCAGGCTGACGGTGGCCTGGGATTGGGCTGAGCTGCCGGAAGAGGGGGAGATACTGCCGAAGGAGTTGTAGGAGGCCTGCTTCAGGTAGTCGGCCACGGTCTGCTGACCGGATTGCTCGATCTTGGCCTTGCTGATGGCGACGACCGGGGTGGCGCCCTCCACGTCGACGCGCGAGATACGGGAGCCGGTAACCTTGATTTTCTGGAGTTTTTCGACGTTTTGGCCCTCTTCGGCCAAGACAGGGGTGGCCACTACTGCCGCGCTCGCCAAGGCAAACGCTACGGCAGCAGAGAGTCTGCTTTTCCTAAGCATCGCTTATATCCTTCCTGGTTGTTTTTTTGTTTGCTTCCATACCGCCCTCGTTGGAGCGATGCGTAAGGCTTATCAAGCTTTGACGGTTGACGTCAATTGAGGCGGTGTGGATGGGGAAGGGGGGCGCAATAAGCTGACTATGTTTTAATACTTCCGGTTTCGCAGCGGTTTATTCTGACTTGATGATATTTTACGATGTGAAATCGATGTTAAAATGAGTGGTTTCCATTTTATTGATTAATTTTGAACTTATCGATAAGGGGGATGTCTCGCTAGTTTTTATATTGTTAACCAAGACTTTTTTAGCATTATTTTCTGTTTTGGTAGCGTGTTCGGCTGAGGTTCAGATTGCATTGTCGAGCCGGATTTCAGCTTGCCCATATAGAGAAGGGTGATTTAATTCTGATTTATCATATCTTGTTGTTTTATATAAAAAAGATGTTTTCGTGATGCTGTTTTTGTAGGTTTGATTGAAAATTTAAACGTTATTTAAATTGTTCATGTCGCAGTTTTTTATCTTGAAGTTGGCTTTTTCATAAAAAACTCACAGTAAATTCCACGGTTTGCCAAAGGGGCATGTCATGCCCTTCGTTCTACTTGATTTTTGTTGCAGAGCTTTTACAGTGACCGAGCGGATAGTCTGTCAATAACCGGCTATCCAGTGAGTAATGCCAGGAAGGACAGGCCCGTCACCGGATGTGACTGGCCATAAAAGAACAACAAGGACGAGGTTCCACCATGCTGTCGTATTTCTTACGTCGGATGCTTTTGATCATCCCGACGTTTCTCGGTATCACCCTGCTCGTCTTCACCATCACCCGCTTCGTGCCGGGCGGCCCGGTCGAACGCATGCTGCTGCAAGCTCAGGTTTCTCAGAACGAATCGGGCCGCTCCAGCGGCAGCAAGGGGGCACAGGCGCTCTCCGACGAGCAGATCGAGGAGCTCAAGGCCTTTTACGGGCTCGACAAGCCCATGCTGGTCGCCTATTGGGAGTGGCTGCAGAAGCTGGCGGTGCTGGATCTTGGCGAATCGACCCGCTATTACGAGCCGGTGTGGGGCCTCATCAAGGACAGGTTGCCGGTGACCGCCTTCTTCGGGCTGGCAACCTTTCTGCTCAGTTATGCCGTTTCCATTCCGCTCGGGGTGGCCAAGGCGCTCAGGCACAACAGCCGCTTCGATTCGCTCAGCTCCATGCTGATCTACATGGCCTATGCGCTGCCCGCCTACGTGGTGGGGATCTTCCTCATCACCGTGTTCGCGTTCCATCTGGAGTGGCTGCCGATGGGGGGCTTCCCGGGGGACGAGTTCGACGGCATGGAGAGCAGCTGGGATCAGATCCGCACCGTCTTCGCCCATGCCTTGCTGCCGCTCATCGCCTACGCCATCGGTGATTTCGCCATCCTCACCATGACCATGAAGAACAGCCTGATGGAGAACCTGTCGGCGGATTACGTGCGCACCGCCGTGGCCAAGGGGCTGCCGTTTCGCAAGGCGGTGACCGATCATGCGATGCGCAACAGCCTGATCCCCATCGCCAGCCACTTGGGGTCGGTGCTCACCGTCTTCTTCGGCGGCTCCTTTCTCATCGAGACCATCTTCAACATCGACGGCATCGGTCTGCTCGGTTACGAGGCCATCGTCGAGCGGGATTACCCCACCGTGATGGGCATTCTGGCCATCACCTCCATGCTGATGCTGGTGGGCAATATCGTCTCCGACATCTGCGTTGCCCTGGTCGATCCCCGCGTGCGGTTTGGAGAGTGAGCATGAATCCAATCTCTCTTGTCATGCCGATGCTGATATCACGCCATATCGTCTCCGATATCTGCGTTGCACCTTTTGTTGTCCCCCGCGTGCGGTTCGGAGAGTGAACATGAACCCTGTCACCTTAAAAAAACTCAAGCGTTTCAAATCGATCAAGCGCGGTTACTACTCCTTCATCATCTTCACCACCCTGGTGCTGCTCTCCCTGCTGGCGGAGCTCTTGGTCAACAGCCGGGCACTGATGGTGAGCTATCAGGGGGAGCTCTATTTTCCCACCTATGGCGACGTGATCCCGGGTCAGCAGTTCGGGCTCGATTATGAGTACGAGACCAACTATCGCCAGCTAAAAGACAAATTCGCCGCCGATGGCAAGGGGGATTGGGTGGTGTTGCCGCCGGTGCCCTGGAATCCCTATGAGCAGGATTTCAAGCAGGACGCCTACCCACCCTATGCGCCGAGCCTGGCCGAGCGCCACCTGCTAGGCACCGACACCAGCGGTCGCGACGTACTGGCGCGGCTGGTCTACGGCTTTCGCATCGCCATCGGCTTTGCCTTCATCGCGCTGGTGGCCAGCTATGCCATCGGGGTCACCATCGGCTGCATGATGGGCTTCCTCGGCGGGCGGTTTGATCTGGTGCTGCAGCGTTTTATCGAGATCTGGTCCCAGGTGCCGTTTCTCTACGTCATCATGATCCTGGTGTCGCTGGCCAAGCCCAACTTCGGCCTGTTCGTGGCCATCAACGTGCTGTTCGGCTGGATGGGCATCACCTGGTACATGCGCACCCTCACCTACAAGGAGCGGGCGCGGGACTACGTGATGGCGGCGCGTGCCCAGGGGGCCGGCACCGGGCGGATCATCTTCCATCACATTCTGCCCAACACCCTGATGATGATCGTCACCCTGGCGCCGTTTGCCGTGGTGGGCAACATCTCCACCCTGACGGCGCTGGACTATCTGGGCTTCGGCCTGGCTCCGCCCACCCCGAGCTGGGGGGAGCTGCTCTCCCAGGGCATCAACAACCTGGATGCCATCTGGATCGTGAGCTCTGTGGTGGCGGCGGTGAGCCTGGTGCTGATCATGGTCTCCTTCATCGGCGAGGCGATCCGCGAGGCGTTCGATCCGCGCAAATTTACCCGTTATCAGTGACCTGGGGCGGGCTTATGGCCCCGGGTTGCTCACCCTTGAATCGACAAGCCCCCAGTGCAGGGGTATGACCTGGAAGTCAAACATGAAAAATAAAATCAAATGGATAGGTGCTCTCTTTGTGCTGGTGAACGGATCCTGGGTATGGGCGGCCAGCCTGCCTGCGGATCTCAAATGGGAGACCAACGACACCGACCCCGTGTTCGCCTCGCCCAAGGCGCTGCCCGGTGGCAGCATCACCATGTTCGTGGACAGTTTCCCACTGACGTTTCGCACCGTGGGGCCCGACTCCAACGGCGCGTTCCGCTCCTTCATCATGGACAACCAGCTGAGGCTAATCAGCTTCCACCCCAATACCGGCAACCCCATTCCGTCGCTCGCGACCCACTGGGCCATCGCGCCGGACAACCAGACCGTCTACTTCAAGCTGGATCCGCGTGCCAAGTGGTCGGACGGCAAGCCGGTGGTCGCCGATGACTACACCTTCGGCTACGAGATGATGCGCTCCAAAGACATCAAGGGGCCCTGGTTCAACAACTACTACACCACCGAAGTGGTGGCGGTGGAGAAGGTTGACGACCATACCATCCTGGTCAAGGCGGGTACCCGCAAGGCCAAGCTGGACCTGCTCAACACCACCGAGTTGTGGCCCCAGCCCAAGCACTACTACAAGCTCACCCCCAACTGGGTGAAGCAGTACAACTGGGCCGTGGTGCCCAACACCGGCCCCTACGTGATGAGCGACGTGAAGAAGGGCAAGTCCATCACCTTCAGCAAGCAGAAGGAGTGGTGGGCAAAGGACGATCGCTACAACCAGCACAGGTTCAACCTCGACACCATCAAGGTGCAGGTGATCCGCGATCACAACATCGCCTTTCGTCACTTCCTGAAAGGGGAGCTCGATACCTTCGAGATGATCCTGCCCAACTGGTGGCATGAAAAAGCGGTCACCCCCGAGTACAAGCAGGGATACGTGCAGAAGGTGATGGCCATGACCGACACCAAGCAGGGCGGGCAGGGGGTTCACCTCAATGTGGCCAATCCCAAGCTGGCTGACCTCAACGTGCGGCTCGGCATCCAGCACGCCTTCAACATCGACAAGATGATCAAGACCGTGCTGCGTGGCGACTACGACAGAGCCACTACCTTCGGCTCGGGTTTTGGCGAGTTCACCGACATGCAGCTGCCGGAGCGGGCCTACGACATCGCCAAGGCGCGCGACTACTTTGCCAAGGGCGGCTATACCAAGCCGGGGCCGGACGGCATCCTGCAAAACGACAAGGGGGAGCGGCTGACCCTGGCGCTCACCTACACCAGTCAGGAGCACTCCAAGCGTTTGACCGTGCTCAAAGAAGAGGCCAAAAAGGCGGGGCTGGATCTGGAGCTCAACCTGGTGGATGGCGCCACCGGCTTCAAGGCGATGCTGGAGAAGAAACACGAGGCGGCCTGGATGGGTTGGGCCGGCGGCGGTCTCTACCCGCAGTATTGGGAGTCGTTCCACTCCGCCAACGCCAACAAGCCGCAAACCAACAATTTGTTCAACGTGGCTGACAAAGAGCTCGATGGGCTGATCGACGCCTACAACGTCGAGTTCGACATGGCCAAGCGGGCCGAGCTCTCTCGCCAGATCCAGCAGCGCATCTATGATCTCGCCATCTTCGTGCCCGGGGTGCAGCTCAACTACGTGCGGGCCAGCAGCTGGCGCTACGTGATGCTGCCCGAGGTGCCCGCCACCAAGAACACGCCGGATCTGCTCTACTGGCCCATGGATGGCTACCCTCACAGCAGCGGCGGCCTGCTCTGGCTCGATCCCAAGGTGAAGGAAGAGACCCTGAAAGCCAAGGAGGCAGGGGAGGCGCTGACGCCCATCAACCTGCTCGACAAGACTTATGCACGTCATTGATATGGCGCAGAAGGGAGCAGCAGTCATGTCCAACACACAGGCTCCCCACCCCGGCGCCCGGGATCATGGGGGGCAGCTCAGCGTTGATGATGACCAGAGCAAGGCCCCGATTCTGGAGGTGCGCGATCTGGCGGTGGAATTTGCCGTCGACGACGGCAAGATCAAGGTGCTCGACGGGGTCAGCTTCAAGGTGGCCCCGGGTCAGACACTGGGGGTGGTCGGTGAGTCCGGCTGTGGCAAGAGCGTCACCTCGCTCGCCATCATGGGGCTGTTGCCCAAGCCCCATGGTCAGGTGGTGGCGGGCTCCATCCGCTTTCAGGGGGAGGAGCTGCTGTCGCTTGCGCCGGATCAGATGTACAAGGTGCGCGGCAACCGCATCTCGATGATCTTTCAGGAGCCGATGACGGCGCTCAACCCGGTGCAGACGGTCGGCGATCAGCTGATGGAGGTGTTTCGCCTCCACCGTCCCGACTACAGCAAGGCCCAGCGCAGGGAGGCGGCCATCGCCATGCTGCAGAAGGTGGGGATCCCCGAACCCGCCCAGCGCTTTGCCGTCTATCCCCACAACCTCTCCGGCGGCATGCGCCAGCGGGTGATGATCGCCATGGCGCTCGCCTGCGAGCCGGCGCTGCTCATCTGCGACGAGCCGACCACGGCGCTCGATGTGACCATTCAGGCCCAGATCCTGGAGTTGATGAAGGAGCTGCAGGCCCAGACCGGCATGGCCATCATCTTCATCACCCATGATCTCGGGGTGGTGGCGGAGCTGTGCGACGAGGTGGTGGTGATGTATGCCGGCCGGGCGGTGGAGCAGGCCGACGTGTTCGAGCTGTTTGACCACCCGCGCCATCCCTATACTCATGGTCTGATGAGCTCGATCCCGCGGCTCGAAGATGAGCCCAAGAGCCTGCTCAAGACCATCAAGGGGCAGGTGCCCGCCCTGCACGAGATGCCGGCCGGATGCCGTTTCTCCAACCGTTGTCCCCATGCCACCGAGATCTGCGTGAGCGCCATTCCGGCTACCGAGCAGCTCGCCGAGCGGCATGGGGTGGCCTGCCACCACTGGAGGGAGCTAGCCGTATGAAGACGCTTTTATCGGTGCGCGACGTGAAGCAGCACTTCCAGCTGGGCGGCGGCTTGTTGCGCAAGAAGTATCATGTCTACGCGGTGGACGGCATCAGCTTCGATCTCAAGCAGGGAGAGACGCTGGGGCTGGTGGGCGAGTCCGGCTGCGGCAAGTCGACCCTGGGGCGCACCCTGCTCAAGCTGTTCGAGCCGACCGCCGGCACCATCACCTTCGAGGGGCGCGACATCACCCACCTCTCGCCCAAAGAGATGCGATCTTTGCGCCAGGAGATGCAGATCGTGTTTCAGGATCCTGCGGAATCCCTCAACAGCCGCCACACGGTGGGGCAGATCCTGGAGGAGCCCTTCGTCATCCACGGCAAGGGCAACGCCGAACAGCGGCGGGTCTGGGTGCAGGAGTTGCTGGAGAAGGTGGGGCTGCCCGGCAGCGCGGTGGATCGCTATCCCCATGAGTTTTCGGGCGGCCAGCGCCAGCGCATCGGCATCGCCCGGGCCATCGCCCTCAAGCCCAAGCTGCTGGTCTGTGACGAGGCGGTGTCGGCGCTGGATGTGTCGGTGCAGTCCCAGATCGTCAACCTGCTGCTCACCCTGCAGCGGGAGATGAACCTCGCCATCATCTTCATCGCCCACGACCTGTCGGTGGTCAAGCACATCTCGGATCGGATTGCGGTCATGTATCTGGGCAGGATCGTCGAGCTGGCCGAGGCCCAGTCGCTCTACCTGGCCCCCCGCCACCCCTATACCCAGGCGCTGATTTCGGCCATTCCGGTGCCGGACCCGCGTCGGCGCAGTCAGCGCATCCTGCTGACGGGGGATGTGCCATCTCCCATCTCGCCGCCGAGCGGCTGCCACTTTCATCAGCGCTGCCCTTACGCCGGCGAACTGTGTCGCACCAAGGCGCCGAGCCTGCAGCCGTGCGACGGGGCCGATCATCAGGTGGCCTGTCACACGCCGTTACCGCTGGCCGAGGCGATCCCTCTGGGAAAGGCGGTATGATGCCGGTGCCCGCATCGCAGCAAGATGGCACGGGAAACAGCGAATAAAAAATGGGGCCTGCGGGCCCCATCTTCATGGTTGGAGTTCAGGTTTGGCCGTGGAACATCTGGCCAGGGCAGGACAGCTCCCCCGCAAGGGGATGGCTGCTGTGTGGATTGTTGTTTCTTGTAATTTTACTACTTAATTGTTCGATCACGCTTTCACGAAATTGCCCGCTGGCGACATCAGGCGCCATAGCGGAAGTAGTAGTTGCGGGTTGCCGGCGCATAGGTATCTTTCTCTACGACGCCTTTCTTGCTGGTTACACCCTTCAGGTGGAACAGAACTGCCAGATTCTCAAACATATATTCACCTCATTGCTCTGTCGTTGATTTGTTATCTGTGACCTAGGTCACGCTTTGATCCTATGGTCTTCTGTGAGCTGGATCAACTTTTTGTGTTGTAAATTTACATAAATCATAGAAAGGGTTTTCAAATCCAAGGTTGCTTATGGAGACGGTTTCAGCAGGCTCTCAGATTGACACCTGATGGTCTGGCTGGTCTGGGTGAGCGGCGGATGGGGGGAGGCAGAGCAGTCCGGCAGTTTCGAGGGGAAACATGCCAAGGGTGGGAGCAGGCAAAAAAATACCCCGCACCTGGCGGGGTATGTGGTGTGGCCGGTCGGCCTTGACCTGCGGGCTTATTTGGCCGGGATCTGTTCCAGCACGTGAACCAGCAGTTGCCAGAACCGCTCGACCGCCGGAATGTGCACCTTCTCACCCGGGGCGTGGGCGCCGCGGATGGTCGGGCCGAAGGAGACCATGTCCCACTCCGGGTAGGCGCTCTTGAACAGACCGCACTCGAGGCCGGCGTGGATCACCATGACGTTCGGCATCTCGCCGAACAGGGTCTGGTAGCTGCTCCGTACCAAGGCCATTACCGGAGAGTCCACGTTCGGTGCCCAGCCCGGGTAGGCGCCGGTAAACTCGCAGCTGGCGCCAGCCAGATTGAACAGGGAGCGGGTCATCTGTTCGACGCTCTCGCGACCGGAGTCGATGAGGGAGCGGATCAGGCACTGTACGTACACTTCGCCATCCTGGGTCTTGATGACACCCAGGTTGGTGGAGGTCTCGGTCACGCCCGGGATGGCATCGCTCATGCGGATGACGCCGTTCGGGCAGGCCATCAGGGAGTCCAGCAGGCGGGCCTGCAGGGACTCGCTCATCAGCTGGGCCGGTTTATCCTGAGTGGTGAGCAGCACGGTCAGGTTGGCTTCGGTGGCGGCGAGCTCGCTCTGGTAGATGCCGGTATAACGGTCAACCAGGGCCTTGAATTCGTTGACGCTGGCGGCGGGTACCAGCAGCTTGGCCCGGGCCTCGCGCGGGATGGCGTTGCGCAGGGTGCCGCCATGGATCTCGGCCAGACGCACACCCAGCGGCTCGGCGGCCTTGAGCAGACGCACCAGCAGCTTGTTGGCGTTGCCGCGGCCGCGATGGATGTCGACCCCGGAGTGACCGCCGCGCAGGCCCTTGACCTGCAGCTCGAAACCTTCACCCTCGGTGGCGGCGACCAGCTCCAGCGGGAAGCGGATATTGGCATCCACCCCGCCGGCGCAGCCCATGTAGACCTCGCCATCCTCTTCGGAGTCGGTGTTGAGCAGGATCTCGCCCTCCAGCCAGCCCGCTTCCAGACCGAAGGCGCCGGTCATGCCGGTCTCTTCGTCGGTGGTCAGCAGCACTTCCAGCGGACCGTGCTTGATGGTCTTGTCGGCCAGCACGGCCAGGCAGCCGGCCATGCCCATGCCGTTGTCGGCACCCAGGGTGGTGCCGCGGGCAGTGACCCATTCACCGTCGATGTAGGCATCGATGGGATCCTTGGTGAAGTCGTGCTGGGTGTCGGCGTTGGCCTGCGGCACCATGTCGATGTGCGCCTGCAGCACCACGGCCTTGCGGTTTTCCATCCCCGGCGTGGCCGGTTTCTTGATGATGATGTTGCCGACGGCATCTTGCTTGACCGCCAGACCTTCCCCTTGTGCCCATTGGACGATCCAGGCGCTCAGCTGGGCTTCGTGCTTGGAAGGGTGGGGGATGGAGCAGATCTGTTCGAAGAAATGCCAAATCAGTTTGGGAGAGAGAGAACTAAGCTGTGCCACGTCGGGACTCCTTACCAGCACGGAAGATGACAGGGCCCCGGTAGCGGGGCGAGCAAGAGGATAACGATAATACAGTCAATCACACAAAAATGTGAGCGATCAGCGCAAATTGCGGGCGGCTTGTGCTGGCAAGCGGGGGAATGGCAGCGTACAGCTTCGGTATGGACGAAACGAACCAGCACAAAAGAAAATTTGTGACTCGCATCACAAAAATATTGAGTTTATGGCGCCGGCTGGTAAATTAACGACCGTGGTTCGCCACCCGTCAGGATGACGATGAATGCCTCCAGGGAACCGAAGCAAAGCAAGTGCGCCTCCATGGAACCGAGTGTCCGTTCAAGGATCTGAACCCGCATTAAGGTACGTAACTTGTTAAGCAATCAGGAGTTTATGATGTCAGGCAGCAATTCAACCTATTGGTTCGCCCAGTCTCTTTATACCCAGGGTTTCAACTATCCGAACCCTTACGCCAGCCGCCGTTAAGGCAGGTTGCCGGCTAGGCTGACAGGCAGATCGAAAACAGCAGGCGAGTGAGGAATCCATCCTCCCCCTGCTATTTTTTTATCTGCTGCTCGGCGAACTCCGCCTGGGAGAGGGAAAAGAGGGAGTCAGCCGGACTTGCTTCGATTTTTTTCCTGCATTTCGCATACGTTTGCCAGTCAATTTATCCGCAAACGATGGTATCATGCCCGCCCAACAGCCTGTCTGCGGTCCTGCCCCCTCTGTGACATGACCGCCAGCTCTGCCCATCCTGCTTCCATTGCATCTGTTTTCGCTGCCGAGGGTCTTCTCCCGAGGCGGTCGTGGTGCAAGCCAAATTTGGGAAAAAGGGCCGTCAGCATTAACGAAATTACGTGCATCAGCACGGATTTTTAAGTCGTAAGTGATTGTTTTTATAACTCGTTGAGATCGATAGCATGCCAAAAAAATTCTACGTATCGTGGGACAACCTGCAACGTGAAGCGCGCCGTCTGGCCCGTCGTCAACTGCCCGTCAGCCAGTGGAAAGGGATCATCGCGGTCAGCCGCGGCGGCCTGGTACCGGCTGCACTGATGGCGCGTGAACTTGGCATCCGCAACGTCGAAACCCTCTGCATCTCCAGCTATGACCACAACAACCAGCGTGATCTGGTGGTGGTGAAGGCCGCCACCACCGCGGGTGACGGCGAAGGCTGGCTGGTGGTGGAAGATCTGGTGGACACAGGCACCACCGCCAAGGCGATCCGCGAGCTTTACCCCAAGGCCAAGTTCATCGCGATCTTCGCCAAGCCGATGGGCGAGCAACTGCTGGATGACTTCGAAGTCGCCATCCCGCAGGACACCTGGATCGAACAGCCGTGGGATATGGCGCTGGAGTTTGCCACGCCGATCTGCGACGAAGAGTAAGCAGCGAATCAGCTTCACAGGGCTCCTATATGGAGCCCTGTTTTTTTGTGGTGCAACTGGCTGCCGGGCGGGAAAAGTGGTTAAGATGGAGCCATTGCATGACAGTATGAGTAATAGCTTTGGACTTGAACGACGACCTTAACCTGACCGAGAAGCTCTTTACCCGGGTAAAAAAGGTGCTGGAGACCTCTGAAGTCTCCAATTCCAGCCCGGTCGCGGAGCAGGATGACAATGTCGACGAGACCTTCATCGACGGTTCCATGTCATCGCGCTGGTATCGTCTGCTGCGCCGGCCGACCTGGGCCTGGCAGGGGGCAGACCCGGTCGAGGTGGAGCAGACCCTGGCCTGCATCGCCATGGGAGAGGGCGAGCGTACCCACGAGCGCTTCCTGGATACCATCAAGGGTTATGTGCCCGGCAACTGGGTCTATGAGTGGAGCCAGCTGGCCGGCCGCTACTTCAACCGGGGTCGCGAGCTGGTGGCACAGGGCGAGCGGGCCGCGGCCCTGAAGAGCCTGCTCAAGGCGGTGCGCTACTACTCCATCGCCAGCTATCCCCATCTGAAGAATGACGAGCTGGCGGATCAGGCCCAGCTGCTCGGCAACATGGCCTACCGTGAGGCGGGACGCCTGTTCAAGGTGCCGCTCAAGGAGCTGCAGGTGCCGTTTCGCGGCAAGCACATTCAGGGCTACCTGCACCTGCCGACCACCGACAAGCCGGTGCCCCTGGTCATCGTCAGCGGCGGTATCGACTCGCTGCAGGTCGACTTCCTCAATTTCTATCTCAAGTGCCTGGAGCCCAACGGCATCGGCATGTTGTCGCTCGATATGCCGGGCATCGGCTATGCCGAGCATTGGCCGCTGGTGCAGGACACCAGCCGGCTGCATCAGGCGGTATTGAATCATCTGTCCGAAGTGGCCTGGGTCGATCACCAGCGCATCGCCATGGTGGGCTTTCGCCTGGCGGGCAATGTGGCGGCACGGCTCGCCTTCATCGAGCCGTTCAAGCTCAGGACCGTGGTCTGCATCGGCGCTGGCGTCAACCAGGTGTTTACCAACCAGGAGATGTTTGCCCGTTGCCCGCGCATGATGCGCGACGGGCTGGCCAACCGGCTGGGGGCTGATGCGGCCCAGTGGGAGTCGCTGCGTACCAAGTGCCAGGTATTTTCACTCAAGACGCAAGGATTGCTGGGGACTCGCACTTCCGTGCCGATATTGAGTATTGGACACAAGAAAGATTTTATTTGTCCCGAGCAGGATGTCCGGGCATTGGCGTCCGCCAGCCGTAACGGCAAGGCGGTGGTGTTCGACAAGCAACCCTTGCTGGAGGTATACGACGAGGCGTTGAAAGAGATGGTCGACTGGCTCAAGAAGCACCTATGTACATGATATAGCGCTAAAATATAACGTCATCCCAGGGTGATGTGGCTTGTTCAACAGGGAGGTTAACATGTCAGAAAGAGTGACCTACAAGCGACTGCTGAGGCAGTTTGCCGCGATTGGCCCCTATTTACGTGAGGACCTGTGTGAAGAGGGGCGTTACCGTTTCGACTGCCTTTCCGTCTGTGTCAGCGCCAAGCCGGCGCCGGACAAACGGGAATTCTGGGGCTGGTGGCTGGTGCTGGAGCAGCAGGATCACAGCTTCAGCTATCACTATCAGGTCGGCTTCTACAACGCCGAAGGGGAGTGGCTCAACAAGCCGCTGCCCAAGAAGCATCAGGCTGAAGTCGAACGTACCCTCAACCACTTCTACAAGCTCATCAGTGACAAGCTGCACCAGCTTGGTTGCCAGCTCGCTCCCGCCGAGCAGGTCACCAACGAGCTGACCGTCACCGCCGCCTGATGACCCGCCGCCCCGCCAGCCACCCATCGGCTGGCGGGGTGTTTCTTTGCTGCTTGCTCCGCTTTGCCTGCACCCGCCGCTGCCTTGGTGTTAATTGCCTTGCAGGGCAACAGGGCCGTGGGTATAAAGGGATTCCTTATATTTCAGCCTTTTTGCTCCCATGGAAAACAGAACCATAGTCGTCAAACTGGGCACCAGCGTGCTCACCGGGGGATCTTCCCAGCTCAATCGTGCCCACATGGTCGAGCTGGTCAGACAGTGTGCAGCCTTGCACCGTCACGGCCACAGGGTCGTGGTGGTCACCTCGGGGGCCATCGCGGCCGGCCGTGAGCATCTGGGCCACCCCCCATTGGCGCCAACCCTGCCCAACAAGCAGATGCTGGCGGCCGTCGGCCAGACCCAGCTGATCCGGGTATGGCAGGATCTGTTCAACCTCTATGGGCTGCACATCGGTCAGATGCTGCTGACCCGCGCCGATCTTGAAGATCGCGAGCGTTACCTCAATGCCCGCGATACCCTGCGCACCCTGCTCGATCACCGCATCATCCCGGTCATCAACGAGAACGACGCGGTGGCGACCGCCGAGATCAAGGTGGGGGACAACGACAACCTCTCCGCCCGCGCCGCCATCCTGGCCGATGCGGATCTACTGATCCTGCTCACCGACCAGAAGGGGCTGTTTACCGCCGATCCCCGTACCAACCCGGATGCCCAGCTCATCGAAGAGGTGCAGACCATCGACGACACCCTGCGCAAGCTGGCGGGTGACAGTGTCAGCGGGCTCGGTACCGGCGGCATGGCCACCAAGCTGCAGGCCGCCGACGTGGCACGCCGCGCCGGCGTCAACGTGGTGATCGCCACCGGTCAGATGCCGGAAGTGGTCGGCCGTCTCGCCAAGGGCGAGCGCATCGGCACCCTGTTCCCGGCGCTGGCGTCGCCGCTGGAAGGGCGCAAGAGCTGGATCCTGGCAGGGCCTCCTCCCCACGGCGAAGTGCAGGTGGATCAGGGCGCCGTGGCCGCCATGCAGGAGAAGGGCTCCAGCCTGCTGCCCAAGGGCATAGTGGCGGTGAAGGGCGATTTCGTGCGTGGCGACGTGGTGCGCATTCTCGACCCCAAGGGTGCCGAGCTAGCGCGCGGCATCTGCCGTTACAATCATCTGGAGCTGGACAAGCTGCGCGGCGTCCATTCGGACAACATCGAACAGGTGCTGGGTTACGGCTACGGCGCCGTGGCCATCCACCGCGACGACATGGTGCTGCTGTGAGTCGCCAGCCGCTGCCACGCAAGGGCAGCGGCACATCAAGATAAGGGGGGACGCCACCATCGGGCGGCCCCGCAAGAACCAAAGGGAAGAGAGATGAGTCTGGAGAAAATGGGGCAGGCTGCCCGTGAAGCCGCCTATCAGCTGGCCACCGTCAGCACGGCGCAGAAGAACCGGGCGCTGGCCGCCATCGCCGACGAGCTGGAGGCACGCAGCCACCAGATCCTGGCCGCCAACGAGAAAGACATCGCCGCCGGCCGTGCAGCGGGTTTGTCAGACGCCATGCTGGATCGGCTGCTGCTCAACCCGGCCCGGCTGGCCGGTATCGTGGCGGACGTGCGCAAGGTGGTCTCTCTGGACGATCCGGTCGGGGCCGAAATCGACAGCCGGGTGCTGGAGAACGGCCTGCGTCTCTCCCGCCGCCGGGTGCCCATCGGGGTCATTGGCGTCATCTACGAGGCGCGTCCCAACGTCACCATCGATATCGCCAGCCTCTGCCTCAAGACCGGCAACGCCAGCATACTGCGTGGCGGGCGCGAGACCTTCCACTCCAACCTGGAGCTGGTGCGGGTGATCCAGAGCGCGCTGGCGGCCTCCGGCCTGCCGCGCGATGCGGTGCAATACATCGACAACCCGGATAGGGCGCTGGTGGGCGAGCTGCTGCGCCTCGACCGCTACGTGGACATGATCATCCCCCGCGGCGGCGCCGGGCTGCACAAGATGTGCAAGGAGAACAGCTCCATTCCGGTGATCATCGGCGGTTTCGGCATCAGCCACATCTTTGTGGACGAGAGCGCCGATCTGGCGCGCTCCCTGGCGGTCATCGACAACGCCAAGGTGCAGCGCCCCTCCGCCTGCAATGCCCTCGACAGCCTGCTGGTGCACGAGAAGGTCGCCGCGACCCTGCTGCCGCAGCTGGTGGACTTAATGAACGAGCGCAAGGTGGCCCTGGTCGCTACTCCCGAGGCCATGCCGCTGCTGGCGGGCGCCGACAGCCTGCGTGCCGCCGGCCCGGAAGACTTCGATACCGAGTGGCTCTCGCTGACCCTGGGGGTCAAGCTGGTGGCGGATGTGAACGAGGCGCTGGCCCACATGCGCGAGCACAACGCCGGTCACTCCGATGCCATCCTCACCAACGATCTGGCCAATGCCGAGCGTTTCGTCAACGGGGCCGGTTCGGCGGCGGTCTATGTCAATGCCTCCACCCGCTTCACCGACGGCGGCCAGTTCGGTCTGGGGGCCGAGGTGGCGGTCTCGACCCAGATGCTGCATGCTCGCGGCCCCATGGGGTTGACCGAACTCACCAGCTACAAGTGGGTGGGATTGGCGGACTATCTGAGTCGCGCCTGACGCCTTTGTGGCCCTGTGTGAAGATGCCGACTCAGGTCGGCATTTTTTTGCTTTTTTCTTGCCTGCTATCAGGGGCTTGCATATAACTATCCAGCGAGGTGTGGCGATATTTTGAGCGCTGCGCTAGCCACAAAAACGGGAGCAGATTCAAGGATGAAGCAAACAGATTGGATGAAGCGCTGGGGCTCGCTCTGGCTGGGGTTGCCGCTGCTGCTGGGGGCACTCTGCTTCAGCAGCAGCAGCCACGCCAGCTGGGATCAGGATCTCTACCGCCAGTTGGGGCTGGCCGGCAAGCTCGACAAACAGGTATTTCGCAAGGCCATCAACAGTTACCAGAGCGTGCGCCACAAGCGCAAACCCATCCTCACCATCATCGACTACAGCAAACCTTCGACCATGCGCCGGCTGTTCGTCATCGACGTGAAACGCCACAAGCTGCTCTACCACACCTGGGTCAGCCATGGCCGCAATTCGGGCGAGCTGGCCGCCAACCAGTTTTCCAACCAGTTCAACTCCATGAAGAGCTCGCTCGGGGTCTATCGCACTGCCGAGACCTATCAGGGCAAGCACGGCTATTCGCTGCGCCTCGATGGCCTCAGCCCTGGCCAGAACAGCAATGCCCGCAAGCGGGCCATCGTGGTGCACGGCGCCGACTATGCCAGCCCGCGCCATCTGCGCAAATATGACAAACTGGGCCGCAGCTGGGGCTGCCCCGCACTGCCCAAGGAGCAATCCAGGGCCATCATCGACATCATCAAGGGGGGCAGCGTCATCTACGCTCACGGCTGAGGCCGGCCCGCGAGCCCAAATATAAAAGGCCAGCGAATGCTGGCCTTTTGCAGTGAGTCTGGCGTTGCGGCTACTTGCGTACCACCAGCACGGGGCAGGGGGCATGGCGCACCACGGACTCGGCCACGCTGCCTACCAGCAGATGGCTGATGCCGGAGCGGCCGTGGCTGCCCATCACCACCAGGTCGGCTTTCTCTTCCTTGGCCTGCACGACGATCTCGTCGGCGGCGCGACCGAAGCGCACCTCGAAGGTGGCCGGGATCGGCAGGCTGGCGATCAGCTCCTTCATCTGGCTCTTGGCCTGACGCTCCATCTCATGGGTGATCTCGATGGCAGTCATGTGCAGGATCTTGTAGCTGTCGAAGCCGTGCAGTTGATCCACCACATGGACCAGTTTGAGTTCGGCCTTGTGGCTCTGGGCCATGAATACGGCATAGTCGAGCACGGCTTGTGACATCTGGGAAAAATCGACCGGACAGAGCAGGGTTTTAATGGATGGCATATGAAGGCTCCCCTATGTTGGGTTACTAATGAATCTTATTGTCAATAATACCGATTCAGCGGGCAATAACCCTCGACTCGCTCGCAAAACCGGGAAAAAGAGGTGCGTTGCCGGCAGATCTTCATATCATGGGGAATGGCTTGGGCGCGGCTGCAAACGGCATCGCCTGCGGAGAAACGGTAAGACATGATTCGTTTGTTGCTTTCATTGACGTTGCTGATTTGCTGGCCAGGTCGGGCCGATCCCCTCTATGTCTATTGCGATGACTGGCCGGGCTTCTGCCAGCCGGATGGCAGGGGTGTCTATCTGGACATAGTGCGGGCCATCTATCAGCCCAACGGCTACCAGGTCATGCCGCGTATCGTGCCCTACAAACGGGCCCTGGCGGTGATCGCCCAGAAAGGGGGTGACATGGCGATGGGGGTCTATCGGGATGAGGTGAGCGGCGTGCTGCAACCCCGCCATCCCGCCTCGGCCGATGATCTGACGGTGCTGATGCTCAAGAAGTGGCGGCCCCAGTGGCAAGGGGAGCACAGTCTGAGCGGGCAGGGGGTGGTATGGCTGCGGGGCTGGGCCTTTGACAAGTACATACCGGTCTCCATGCGCTGGCACGAGATCGACAGCCACGACATGGCGCTGCAGCTGCTGGCCAAGGAGCGCTATCGCTATTACCTGACCGCCGGGGTGCTCTACTCGGCGGACTCCATTCCCGCCAACATGCAGCGCATCTTCCTGCGCTGGGTCCCGACCTATCCCATCTTTGCCGATACCGAGAAGGGGCGCAGCCTGCAACAGCTCTGGGATCAAGGCATGGTCAATCTGGTGCGACACGGCACCCTGGCCGAGATCTACCGACGCTACCAGCTCTACGACTATTACCGCGATTTCATCAAGCAGCAGGAGCAGAGGCTAGCCCCTGGCAACTAAAGCGCCCTGCGCCGGGGGCTGGCTACCTGTGCAGGCTCTCTTCGGTCAGCTTGCCGCGCAGCCGCTTGGCCAGCCGGTCATAGAGGATCACGTTGACCGAGGCCGCCAGGTTCATGCAACCGTGAGGTATGGCTACGTAGATCATCTGCTGCTTACTTGGCACGCAGCTGCTTGGCCAGTCGGTCGTAGAGGATCACATTGACCGAGGCCGCCAGGTTCATGCAGCCGTGCGTCGGGACGTAGATCACCTCCTGCACCGCCTTGAAGCGGGCGGGATCCAGGGTGCCGTCCTCCGGGCCGAAGATGTAGAAGGCGCGCGCCGGGTGCACATAGTCCGGCAGCGAGGTGGCCCCCTCGATCAGGTCCACCAGCACCGGCGTGCAGCCGGCCGGCACCATCTCCATCAGATCGTCGACCCCGAGCAGGGGGATCTTCTCCACCATCTGCTTGGTATCGGTGGCGAAGCGGCGCGCCAGCTCGAAGCGGTTGCCGGTGTAGTAGACCTCGTCCGCCCCGTAGCAGCCGGCGGCCCGCATCACGGCCCCCACGTTCTCCGGTGACTTGGGGTTGACCAGCCCGATGCAGCAATAGCCTGCGTCGCCATGCGGCGCTGACTCGTCCCCCTGTGGTGGCAGGCATTCGTGATCTGACTCTCTCATCTCGCTCTCCTCTGTGGCGGCCGCATTATACTCCCGCGCCGCCCCTTGCCCAGCCTGGGTATGCACTCCCGCCTGACGGGCCCAACAAGGGGGCGCTTGCACCGTCCCGGCGCAACTCGGCCTGAGTGGCCGCAGTGGCGCAGGGGCTGACATCTTGGCGCAGGGTTTGCAGTTATCCCAGGAGAGAGTAAATGCGGCTTATCCGGACAAAGGCGTCCGTCCCCAGCGGGGGCGGGCGCTTTTTTTATGGGCCATGGCAGCGGCGACCCAGGGATGGGGAGCCGGACGACGAGGAGCAAGGGAATGAACACCACCTGTGCCTATTGTGGAGTGGGCTGCGGCATCCGGCTGAGCCAGGAGGGGGATGGCTGGCAGCTGCAGGGGGATGAGGGGCATCCGGCCAACGCGGGGGCTCTGTGCGTCAAGGGGGCCAGTCTGCTGGAGAGTCTGGATTTCCCCGATCGCCTGCTCTATCCGCGTTGGCTGGGGCAGCGCATCGACTGGGAGCAGGCCCTGGATACCCTGGCGGAGCGTTTCGCCGCCATTCTGGCCGAATCCGGCCCACAGGCCATCGGCATCTACCTGTCGGGCCAGCTCACCACCGAGGATTACTACGTCGCCAACAAGCTGATGAAGGGGTATCTCGGCAGCGCCAACGTGGATACCAACTCCCGGCTCTGCATGTCGTCGGCGGTGGCGGCCCATCAGCGCGCCTTCGGCGAGGA
The DNA here is from genome assembly GCF_013085505.1 of Aeromonas sp. 2692-1. Classification (NCBI taxonomy): domain Bacteria; kingdom Pseudomonadati; phylum Pseudomonadota; class Gammaproteobacteria; order Aeromonadales; family Aeromonadaceae; genus Aeromonas; species Aeromonas sp. 2692-1. Next base: position 4,893,845 of record NZ_CP038513.1, on the reverse strand, counting down.
TCTGGTGCCCGCCTGTTACGAGGATCTGGAACTGGCGGATCTGGTGGTGATCACTGGCGCCAACACCGCCTGGACCCACCCCGTGCTGTTTCGTCGCCTGCAGCAGGCGCGGGCGCGGCGCCCCGAGCTCAGGCTGGTGGTACTGGATCCGCGCCGCACCATGACGGCGGAGCAGGGGGACCTGCACCTGGCCCTCAGGCCCGGCAGCGACGTGGCACTGTGGAACGGACTGTGCCGCTACCTGCTCGATCACGACGGCTGGGACAAGGATTACGTGGCGCGTCATGTGAGCGGCTTCGAGGCGCTGGCGGCGGCGCTGGACGACCCGGCCTGGCAGCTGGAGGCGGTGGCCCAATGTTGCGATCTGGCGCCAGGGGATCTGCTCGGCTTCTACCGGCTGTTTGCCTGCACCCCCAAAACGGTCAGTCTGTTCTGCCAGGGGATCAACCAGTCCAACCAAGGGGTGGACAAGGCCAACGCCATCATCAACGCCCATCTGCTGTGCGGGCGCATCGGCAAGCCGGGGGCGGCTCCCTTCTCCATGACGGGGCAACCGAACGCCATGGGCGGGCGCGAGGTGGGGGGGCTGGCGACCCAGCTGGCGGCCCACATGGGCTTTGGCGAGGCTGAGCGCGATCGGGTGCAGCGTTTCTGGCAGAGCCCGACCATGGTGGGCGGCCCCGGCCACAAGGCGGTGGAATTGTTTGAGGCGGTGCACCGGGGGGAGATCCGCGCGCTCTGGGTACTCGGCACCAACCCGGCGGTCTCCCTGCCAGACGGCAACCGGGTGCGTGAGGCGCTGGCTCGCTGCGAGCTGCTGGTGGTCTCCGAGGTGACCGCGAACACCGACACGGCGCGCCTCGCCCACCTGCTGCTGCCCGCCGCCGCCTGGGGGGAGAAGAGCGGCACCGTCACCAACTCGGAGCGCACCATCAGCCGCCAGCGCGCCTTCCTGCCCCTGCCGGGGGAGGCCAGGCCCGACTGGTGGGCGCTGACCCGGCTGGCCCGCCGGCTCGGCTTCGGTGAAGGGTTTGCCTATGAGCACGAGCACGAGATCTTCTGTGAACACGCCGCCCTGTCGGGCTTTGAGAACGAGGGGCAACGCCAGTTCGACATCTCGGGGCTGGCCCGCCTCAGTCGGGCCGAGTTCGAGGCGCTGGCGCCGCTGAGTTGGCCCGTCAATGCCCGCTGGCCCCAGGGCCGGGCCCGGCTGTTCGAGGATGGGCGCTTCGCCACCCCGGATGGCCGTGCCCGTCTGCTGCCCCTGGCCCAGCTCTTTCCCCCCGAGCCTGTCGCTGCGCCAGAAGCGGTGCAGCCGCAGGCGGGCCTCTCCTTGCTGCTTAACAGTGGTCGGCTGCGGGATCAGTGGCACACCATGACCCGCACCGGCCACGTACCGCGCCTGCAGGAGGCCGAGCCCTGGCCCAGGGTGCGGCTCGGCGCCGCCAGCCTGCTGGCGCTGGGGTTCAAGGAGGGGGATCTGGTGCGCCTTCACAACGAGCTCGGGGAGGCGCGGCTGTTGGTGGGGCTGGACGAGGGGCTCAGGGAGGGGGAGGCCTTCCTGCCCATGCACTGGACCGACAGCCAGTGCAGTCAGGGGGCGGTCAATCGCCTTATTGCCGCCGTGGTGGATCCCCTTTCCGGCCAGCCCATGTTCAAGCAGGGCCGGGTGCGGGCCGAGCCGCAGCCGACCCGTTGGCAGGGACTCTGGCTCGGTCGGCGAGACTGGGACGAGCCGCTGGACTGGTGGGCCAGGCGCCCCCTGCCCGAGGGCAACTGCACCCTGCTGGCCTCCTGGTCAGAAGCGCCCGAAGCCTTGTGGCAACGGCTGGCAACCCAGGGACGCTGGCTGCGACTGCCGCTAGCATCGGGCTGGCTCGCCGTGGTGCTGGCCGGGGATCGCATCGATGGCCTGCTGCTGGTGGGGGAGCGGCGCCCGGACATCAAGGTCGAGCTGCTGGCGAGCCTGCTCGGCACCCCGCTGCAGGCGGGAGCCCTGAGCCAGACCCTGAGTGCAGCCCTGCTGGGGGAGAGCCGGCTGATCTGCTCCTGCCTGCGGGTGTCGGAGCTGCGCATCGTCGATGCCATCGTGCGACAGGGGGTGAGCGAGCTGGCGGGGCTGCAGGCCCTGCTCGGCTGCGGCAGCAACTGCGGAACCTGCCTGCCAGAGATCGACAAGCTGTTGATCAAACATGTTTTTATCACCACCGCTTAAGACGGGATACAAGGAGTCTGTGATGAGCCAAATCAGTCTGGTAGGGGCCGGTCCAGGCCCGCTCGAATTGTTGACCCTGCGCGCGCTGCAGCGGCTCGAGGCGGCGGAGGTGGTGGTCTATGACCGCCTGGTGGGGGAGGAGATCCTGGCCCGCATTCCCCAGGGGGCGGCCCGCTTTGACGTGGGCAAGCGCTGCGGCGAGCCGAGCCCGAGTCAGGCGCAGATCAACGCCCTGCTGCTGGCGCTGGCTCGCACCGGCAAGCGGGTGGTGCGGCTCAAGGGGGGCGATCCCCTGGTGTTCGGCCGTGGTGGCGAGGAGGCACTGCACCTGGCCCGCCACGGCATCGAGGCCGAACTGGTGCCCGGCATCACGGCGGCGCTTGGCTGCGCCGCCAGCAGCCTGATCCCGCTGACCCACAGGGGGCTGGCCCGCTCCCTGACCCTGGTCACCGGCCACCTGATGGACGAGGGCGACTATCAGGGCTGGCAGGGATTGACCCGGGCCGGCCACACCCTGGTGTTCTACATGGGGCTGGAGCGGGCGGCCGAGATCCGGCAGGGGTTGCTGGCGGCCGGTGCCTCACCGGATCTGCCGGTGGCGCTGGTGGTGGCCGGTTGCAGCGCCCGCCAGCAAGTCCATGAGACCCGGCTGGACGGGCTGGCGCAGGCCGCCGGGGCCCTGCTCGGCCAGAGCCCGGTGCTGATGATCATGGGGGAGGTGGTGCGCCTGCGGGCCGAGCTGCAGGGCCTGCTGGGACAGGCGCTGGATCGGGTGGCCTGAGCCGCCGCTCCCCCTCTACCTCTACTACCTCCAGAGGAATAAAAAGGGGGTAGATTCAAACAGTTGGCGCTCATGTTGCCTCTGTGGTGACAGACCACAGTGGTGGCAGACCAATCGAATGCCGTTGGCAAGGAGCGCCATGACCATTCTCACTTCAGGGGGGCCCGCTGGCCCCGTTTCCCGCCTGCTGATCCACGCCGACGAGCCGGGTCAGGCCAACCGGATGGCCCTCTTGGTCAGCCAGTATGGCCATCAGCCCAGGATCCTCGATGCTCGCCAGCTGCTGAGCCCGGACGGGCAGGGAGATGCCCTGCTCGTCAGCAGTCGCCGTTTCGACGCCGAGACGCGGCTCGGTCTCTCCCTCTGGCCTGACATGCCGCGCCTGCTGTTCTGCGAGCGGCTGGGGGGCGAGGCGCAGCAGGCCTTGCTGCAACAGGGAGTCTTGCTGGTGCCCCACCCGTGCGGGGAGAAGGAGCCGGTGGAGCAGTGGCTGCGCCTCGCCCGCAGCCAGCTGGCCATGGTGCAGGCGCTGGCGCAGACCGAGAGCGAGCTGCGCCAGCAGCTGGTGGAGCGGCGGCTGATCGAGCAGGCCAAGGGGCGGCTGATGCGCCATCAGGGGCTGGACGAGGAGCAGGCCTACCGCCTGATGCGCAGCACCGCCATGAGTCGGCACCTGAGCCTGGGGGAGCTGGCTCGGCAACTGCTGTTGGCACTGCCCGCCTGAGAACCGGGTCCACGCTCCTACTGCGAGGCCGTGATCAAGGCTCATGTGCCGCTCGGAATCCTCATTTATGTCTATAAACTCCGGTTCCTGCGCTGCTCTTTACCTTGCTGACGACCTCTCGTGACAGATCGCGAACCGGTTCTGAAGGGACTGGCAAACCGTTTTGGTGCAACTGCGCCTCATTGAGGCGCATAAACGGGCAGGGGAGGCGCCTAGGGCCGCTCAGGGCCCGCCAGCGGTGGCTTGGCCAGATTGGCACGGAAAGTGAATCAACGAACAGACAGAACAAGACGCAGTGGTGAGGCCGCAAGGCTCCACCGGCAACAGGGCAAAGAAGCCTCACCGATCCCGGATCGGTGGGGCTTTTTTTTGGTCGTCATCCTGCAACGAGGCAGGCGGGCGAGAGCCCGGAACAGGAACCGAGCGAGGGAATGGCATGAACAGACGACAAGGATGTGCGGGGATGCTGCTGGCGGTGTTGTCACTGCCGGCGCTGGCCGTGGTGGGGGCGCCCGAGCAGGAGGAGATCAAGCTCGGCTTCATCAAGCTGACCGACATGGCACCGCTGGCGGTGGCCTATGAGCGCGGCTATTTCGAGGACGAGGGGCTCTATGTCACCCTCGAGGCCCAGGCGAACTGGAAGATCCTGCTGGATCGGGTGATCGACGGCGAGCTGGACGGCGCCCAGATGCTGGCGGGCCAGCCCCTGGCGGCTCACATCGGCATCGGTACCCAGGCCGAGCTGGTGACGGCGTTTGCCATGGATCTCAACGGCAACGCCATCACGGTGGCCAAGCCGGTGTGGGCCGCCATGGCGGCCAAACTGCCCAAACCGGTGGCGGGCAAGGTGCCGGCGCCGGTGAGCGCCGCCGCCCTCAAGCCGGTGGTGGAGCAATACCGGCAGGCGGGCAAGCCGTTCAACATGGGGATGGTGTTCCCCGTCTCTCCCCACAACTACGAGCTCAGGTACTGGCTGGCGGCCGGCGGCCTGAATCCCGGTTTCTACGCACCCAAGCTCGGGGACAACTCGGGCCAGCGCCAGGCGGACGTGCTGCTGTCAGTCACCCCGCCGCCGCAGATGCCTGCCACCCTGGAGGCGGGCACCATCGCCGGCTACAGCGTGGGGGAGCCCTGGAACCAGCAGGCGCTCGCCAAGGGGATCGGGGTGCCGGTCATTACCGATCAGGAGGTCTGGCGCAACAACCCTGAGAAGGTGTTCGGCGTCACCCGGCAGTGGGCCGAGCGCCACCCCAACGCCCACGTCCGGCTGGTGAAGGCGCTGCTGCGGGCCGCCTGGTGGCTGGATGCCGAGCAGAACGGCAACCGGCGCGAGGCGGCCAGACTCTTGGCCAAGCCCGAGTACGTGGGGGCCGACGAGGCGGTGATCGCCAGCTCCATGACCGGCACCTTCGAGTACGGCAAGGGGGACGTGCGCCAATTGCCGGACTTCAACGTCTTCTTTCGCCATCACGCTACCTACCCCTACTACTCGGACGCCATCTGGTATCTGACCCAGATGCGGCGCTGGGGCCAGATCCCCGAGGCCAAGCCGGATGCCTGGTTCGAGCAGGTGGCCAAGGCAGTGTATCAACCCGAGGTCTATCGTCTGGCCGCCGAGGCGCTGATCGCCGAGGGCAAGCTCAAGGCGCAGGACTTCCCCGACTTTGCCAGCGAGCAGGGCTATCGCGGCCCTCAGGATGGCTTCATTGACGGCCTCATCTACGACGGCCGCCACCCCAACGCCTATCTGCAGCAGTTCGCCATCGGCCTCAAGGGCGATGAGCGGGTGCAATGAGCGAGGAGCGCGCAATGAAACGACATCAGTGGAAAATCATGGATTGGAAAAACCTGGTGCAGCCCCTGTTGGGTGTGCTGCTGTTCCTCGGCCTCTGGCAGTGGGGGGCGAGCCAGGTACAGACCAGCCTAGGCACGTTGCCGGGGCCGCTTGCCACCGCCAGCCAGCTCTGGTCGCTGGGTCAGGATCACCTGGCCGAGCGGGAGAAAGCGAGCGCCTTCCTCGAGCGCCAGCGGGTGCGCAACGCCGAGCGACTGGCTGCGGATCCGGCGGCCGAGGTAAAGCTGCGCCCCTACACAGGGCGCCCCACCTTCTTCGATCAGATAGGGACCAGCCTGCTCACCGTGCTGTGCGGCTTTGGCCTCGCGACCCTGATCGCCATCCCGTGCGGGGTACTGCTCGGCATGAATCAGGGGCTCTATCGCGCCGCCAACCCGGTGATCCAGCTGCTCAAGCCGGTGTCGCCGCTGGCCTGGCTGCCGCTCATCACCCTGGTGGTGAGTGCACTCTACGCCAGCCCGACTCCCTGGCTTGCCAAATCTTTCCTCACCTCGGCGCTGACGGTGACCCTCTGCTCCCTCTGGCCGACCCTGATCAACACTGCGGTCGGGGTGGCGGGGCTGGACCGGGATCTGCACAACGTCAGCCGGGTGTTGCGGCTCTCTTTCCTGACCCACGTGCGGCGCATCGTGCTGCCCGGCGCCCTGCCCATGATCTTTACCGGGCTGCGGCTCTCCCTGGGGGTGGCCTGGATGGTGCTGATCGCGGCTGAGATGCTGGCCCAGAACCCGGGGCTCGGCAAGTTCGTGTGGGACGAGTTCCAGAGCGGCGGCTCGACCTCGCTGGCCCGCATCATGGTGGCGGTGATCACCATTGGCCTCATCGGCTGCGCCCTGGACAGGGGCATGCTGGCCCTGCAGCAGTGGTTGTCCTGGGACAAGCGGCAGGTGCTGCGTTAATCACATTCATATTCAGGCGGGAGAAGAGCCAATGAAGAGTTATCTGCAGTTAAGCGACGTCGGCATCTCGTTCGAGACGGAGCAGGGGCGCTTCGAGGCACTCAGCCGGGTCAACCTGCGCATCGAGCGGGGGGAGTTCGTCTCCCTCATCGGTCACTCCGGCTGCGGCAAGAGTACCGTGCTCAATCTGGTGGCCGGGCTGCTGGAGCCCACCACGGGGGGCATCATCCTCGACGGGCGCGAGGTGGCGGGGCCGGGCCCGGAGCGGGCCATGGTGTTCCAGAACCACGCCCTGCTGCCCTGGCTCAGCGTCCAGCAGAACGTAGCGCTGGCAGTGGCCCAGGTGGAGCCGAACCGGCGGGCGGTGGCGGAGCGGGTGGACTACTACCTCTCCCTGGTGCAGATGGATCACGCCAGCCAGAAGATGCCCCATGAGCTGTCGGGAGGGATGAAGCAGCGGGTCGGCATCGCCCGCGCCCTGTCGCTCTCCCCCAAGGTGCTGCTGATGGACGAGCCGTTCGGTGCCCTCGATGCCCTGACCCGGGCTCATCTGCAGGACGCCCTGATGGCCATCCAGGCGGAGCTTGGCAACACCGTCATCATGATCACCCACGACGTGGACGAGGCGGTGCTGCTCTCCGATCGCATTGTCATGATGACCAATGGCCCCGCCGCCACGGTCGGGGAGATCCTGACCGTGGACTTGCCAAGGCCCAGAGACAGGGTCGCCCTGGCGGACGATGGTCACTATCACAAGCTGCGCCAGCAGGTGCTGCGCTTCCTCTACGAGAAGCAGCGCAAGGTGACGCCCCTCAAGGTGGCCGAGCCAGTTCGCAGCCAGCGCCGGGCCTGAGCCCCAGAATTCAAGGAAGAGAAATATGGCTAACAAAGAGAAACTGCTGATGGCGGGCAACGGCATGGATGATGAGATGGACCATCACTGCGTCGAGTCGTCCGAGAGGATGGAGAAACAGCGGCTGCTGGTGGTAGGCAACGGCATGGTGGGTCATCACTTTGTCGAGCAACTGGTGGCGGTCGGTGGCCTCGAGCGCTTCGAGGTGACGGTGTTCGGCGCCGAGCCGGACTCCGCCTACGACAGGGTGCACCTCTCTGAAGTATTCGGCGGCAAGGCGCCCGAGGCGCTGCGCATGGCGGATCCCGCCCGGTATGAAGAGAACGGCATTGCGCTGCGGCTGGGGGCCGAGGTGGAGGTGCTGGACAGAGATACCCGCACCCTGACCCTGGCCTGTGGCGAGCAGTTCGGTTACGACCGACTGGTGCTGGCGACCGGCTCCGTGCCCTTCGTGCCGCCCATTCCCGGCCATCGGCGGGAAGGCTGCTTCGTCTACCGCACCCTGGGGGATCTCGCCGCCATCCGCGATGCCTGCGCTGGCGCCCGCAGTGGCGTGGTGATCGGCGGCGGCCTGCTCGGGCTGGAAGCGGCCAACGCGCTGCGCCTGCTCGGCCTCAAGACCCAGGTGGTGGAGTTCGCCCCCAGGCTGATGCCGGTGCAGCTCGACGAGAGCGGCGGCGCCGTGCTGCGAGACAAGATCCGGGCGCTCGGGGTCGAGGTGCTGGTGGAGAAGGTCACCGAGTGCATCGAGGACGGGGAGCAGGCCCGCCACCGGCTGCGCTTCAAGGACGGCTCTCACCTGGAGACCGACGTGCTGCTGTTTTCGGCCGGCATCCGACCCGCCGACGGCCTGGCCCGACAGGCCGGGCTGAGCGTCGGCGAGCGTGGCGGCATCTGCATCGACGACGGCTGCCACAGCTCGGATCCCGCCATCTTCGCCATCGGTGAGTGCGCGCTCTGGCAGGGCCGCATCTTCGGGCTAGTGGCACCCGGCTATCAGATGGCCCGCGCCGCCGTGGCCAGCCTGTGCGGCGGCGAGAGCCGCTTCGTGGGGGCGGACATGTCCACCAAGCTCAAGTTGATGGGGGTGGATGTGGGTTCCATCGGTGACGCCCACGCCAGCACCGCCGGCGCCCAGGAGCTGCTGTTGCTGGACAGGGTCAACGGCATCTACAAGAAGCTGGTGACCGACGGCGAGGGGAGCCGGTTGCTCGGCGCCATCCTGGTGGGGGACGGCACCGATTATGAGCGGCTGCTGCAGTACTACCAGAACGGGGTGGCACTGCCCCAGCCGCCGCTCTCCCTGCTGGTGGGGGAGGCGGGTGGCGCGGCGGCGCCCCTGGTGCTGCCGGACAGCGCCATCCTCTGCTCCTGCCACAACGTCAGCAAGGGGGCCGTGGTGGCCGCCGTCAAGGCGGGCAATCACGAGCTGGCGGCGGTGAAGAGCTGCACCAAGGCGGGCACCGGCTGCGGCGGCTGCAGCAACCTGCTCAAGCAGGTGGTGGAGCAGACCCTGGAGGATCTCGGGGTAGAGGCGGACAAGGGGCTGTGCGAGCACTTCGCCCACAGCCGTCAGGAGCTCTATCACCTGGCCAGGGTCGGCGAGCTGAAGAGCTTCGAGGCGCTGCGCGACAAGCACGGCAAGGGGCTGGGCTGCGACATCTGCCGGCCGACAGTCGCCTCCATCCTGGCGTCGCTCTGGAACGAGCACGTGCTGGAGCAGCCCCACCGCGCCCTGCAAGACAGCAACGACGCCTTCCTTGCCAACCTGCAAAAGGACGGCACCTACTCGGTGGTGCCGCGCATTCCGGGCGGGGAGATCACCCCGGAGGGCCTCATCACCATCGGCGAGGTGGCGCGCAAGTACGGCCTCTACACCAAGATCACCGGCGGCCAGCGCATCGACCTGTTCGGCGCCCGGGTCGATCAGCTGCCCGCCATCTGGGGTGAGCTGGTGGATGCGGGGTTCGAGACCGGTCAGGCCTACGGCAAGTCGGTGCGCACCGTGAAGTCCTGCGTGGGTTCGACCTGGTGCCGCTACGGGGTGCAGGACTCCATGACCCTGACCCAGACCCTGGAGCACCGCTACAAGGGGCTGCGGGCTCCCCACAAGCTGAAGTTTGCGGTCTCCGGCTGCACCCGGGAGTGCGCCGAGGCCCAGAGCAAGGACATAGGCGTCATCGCCACCGAGCGGGGCTGGAACCTCTATGTGTGCGGCAACGGCGGCATGCGGCCGCGCCACGCCGACCTCTTTGCCACCGATCTCGACGAGCAGACCCTGATCCGCTACATCGACCGGCTGCTGATGTTCTACGTGCGCACCGGGGACAGGCTGCAGCGCACCTCGGTCTGGATGGAGAGCATGGAGGGCGGGCTCGACTACCTCAAGTCGGTGATCATCGAGGACCGACTCGGCATCGGCGCCGAGCTGGAAGCCATGATGGAGGGGATAGTCGGCAGCTGGCAGTGTGAATGGAAGAGCACCTTGGCGGATCCGGACAAACTCAAACTGTTCGAGGCCTTCGTCAACCGGCCCGAGGATCAGACGCCGCCACGGCGGGAGGAGCGGGGTCAGTGGGTGCCGGATATCGCTGTCAAGGCGGTGGTATGAACCGGGCCAGCGGGTTGCAAGCCAGCCATCGGCATCAAGGAGAGGGTATGAATGGTAGCTATGAGTTGGGCAGCAGCCATAAAGAGCAGGAGGTTGAGATGAACAGACTCAAGGACGATATGTTGCCATCGGAGCATGGCGAATGGCTGCGGGCATGCGAGCTGGCCGCCTTGCCTGAGCAGGCGGGGCGCAGCGCCTGGCTGGGGGGGAGGGCGCTGGCGCTGTTCCGGCTCGGTGAGCGGATCTATGCGCTGGACGCGGTGGATCCCCTGACCGGGGTAGCGGTGCTGGGCCGCGGCCTGGTGGGGGATTGCGACGGTGAGCCGGTAGTAGCCTCGCCGCTCTACAAGCAGCGTTACGCCCTGGCGGATGGCCGCTGCCTGGACGACCCGGCATTGCGGGTCGCCTGCTGGCCGGTGATGCACAGTGCCGGCGAGGTCTGGGTGTTGTTGGGGTGAATGGCACCATCTGAAAACCGTTTTCCTGTCACCGGGTTTTGCCCGGTGATTTTTTGTGCGCAAGCCGACAATTTTTGCACGAGGCGATGGCGGGTAAACGTTTTTCGGAAATAATGGACAAACGTTTGTAACTGGATGTTTGTCTATGACGGAACGTGAGCAAGAGATCCTCGCCCTGCTGCGCCAGGACCCCATGATTGCCCAGCAGGAGCTGGCAGACAGGCTCGGCATCAGCCGCTCAGCGCTGGCGAGCCACATCTCCAGCCTGATGCGCCAGGGCTATGTGCAGGGGCGCGGTTATGTGCTGCGGGAAGGGCCCTACGCCGTGGTGATCGGCGGCGCCAACATGGATATCTGCGGCTGCAGCCACGACAACCTGCGCATCGGCGACTCCAACCCCGGCAAGGTACGCACCTCGGCCGGCGGGGTGGGGCGCAACATCGCCGAGAACCTGGCGCGGCTTGGCACCGACACCCGGCTGCTGAGCGCGGTGGGCAACGATCAATACGGCCATCATCTGCTGGACGTGACCCAGCGTGCCGGCGTCGACGTGCGCCAGGTGCTGATGCTGGATGGCCAGGCCACCTCCTGTTACCTCAGCCTGCACGATGGCAGCGGCGAGATGAGCTGCGCCGTCAACGACATGGCGATCATCGAGCAGCTCACCCCGGCCCGGCTCACCCCCTTGAGCGGTTTTCTCGGCGCGGCCCGGCTCTGGGTGCTCGACACCAACCTCGCCACTCACACCCTCGACTGGTTGTTCGAGCGCCAGGGGGAGCACATCATCTTCGTCGACACCGTCTCGGTGGCCAAGGTGGAGAAGATCCGCCCCTGGCTGCACCGCATCCACACCCTCAAGCCCAACCGCAGCGAGGCGGAGCAGCTGTGCGGCTTCACCATCGCCGGGCCCGACACCTGGCCCATGGCGGCGGCCTGGTTCCACCGCGCCGGGGTGCAGCGGTTGTTCCTGAGCCTCGGCGATCAGGGAATTTTCTATAGCGACGGGGAGTGCCAGGGCCATCTGCCCGTGCTCGGCAGCCCGGTCGTCAACGTGACCGGCGGCGGCGATGCCTTCATGGCAGGGCTGGCCCACGCCTGGTTGCAGGAACAGGGCATCATGGAGACAACCCGGTTCGCCCTCGGTTGCGCCGCCCTCACCGTCAATTGTTCCGATACCGTCTTTTCCGGCCTATCCAAGGCCGCCGTTGAACGCATGCTGGAGGAGTACCCATGTTGAACGCTTACCTCGATATCCAACCTGAAGTCGCCGCCGCGCTGGCCGCCGGCAAGCCGGTGGTGGCCCTGGAGTCCACCATCATCTCCCACGGCATGCCCTATCCGCAGAACGTGGAGACGGCGCGCCAGGTCGAGCAGGTGGTGCGCGACAACGGCGCCGTGCCGGCCACCATCGCCATCATCGATGGCCGCCTCAAGGTGGGTCTGGATGAGGGGGCGCTGGAGGCGCTGGGCCGGGCCGGTCATGCTGCCACCAAGTGCAGCCGCCGCGACATTCCCTTCGTGCTGGCGAACAAGGGGCTGGGGGCGACCACGGTGGCCTCCACCATGATCATCGCCGCCATGGCCGGGATCCGGGTGTTCGCCACCGGCGGCATCGGCGGCGTGCACCGCGGTGCCCAGGAGACCTTCGACATCTCGGCCGACCTGCAGGAATTTGCGCAGACCCCGGTAGCCGTGGTCTGCGCCGGTGCCAAGTCGATCCTCGACATCGGTCTGACCCTGGAGTACTTGGAGACCCAGGGCGTGCCGGTGATCGGCTACCAGACCGAGGAGCTGCCCGCCTTCTACACCCGCGAGAGCGGCTTCAAGGTGGATTACCGGCTGGAGAGCCCGGCGGCGATCGCCGAGGCGCTGCGTCTGAAGTGGGAGCTGGGGCTGGCGGGGGGGCCGTAGTGGCCAACCCGATCCCGACCCAGTTTGCCATGCCTAAGGCCGACATCGACGCCGCCATTGCCCAGGCACTGCGAGAGGCGGACGAGCAGGGGGTCAAGGGCAAGGAGTCCACCCCCTTCCTGCTGGCCCGGGTGTGCGAGCTGACCGGCGGCAACTCGCTGGCGGCCAACATCCAGCTGGTACTGAACAACGCCGCGCTGGGGGCGCGCATCGCCGCCAGCCTCTGATCCGCTGTCGCAACAAAAAAGAGGGCCCGCGGGCCCTCTTTTTTTCATCTCGGCTCAGTGAGTCGCCGGGGGACGTTATTGCAGCACCAGTCGACCGTGCAGCGGCTGCACGGGGCGGTTGTTGGGGTGGTGCATCACCGCCTTGAAGGCGTCGATCTGGGCCTGACTCACCTGCACCGGTTGCTTCATCACCAGCCAGCGTACCCCTTCCGAGCAGGGCGGAGTGGTCAGCGAGCCGCTGAAGCGGTAGTAGTCGCGTTTGGCGGGCAGCAGTTGTTCGGCCGAGATCGGTTCCTTGAAGGCGTGACTCTCTCCCGCCTTGGCCGGCAGCAGTTGCCAGGCCTGGCTCAGGGCAGCATTGGCCTGGCCCGGCTCGAACATCACCGCCACCACCGCCAGCTCACCCTTGGCGTTGGCATGCACCAGGTGCCCCTCCAGCGGATAGGAGTGGCCCTTGATGAGGTTTTCGCTGGGGGCGTGGAAGTGGAACTGCTTGAGCTCAAAGCGCATGCCGTCGAGCTCAAGGCGGCTGCCCGGGGCATAGTTGACCTGCACCGTGTGGCCGTTGTTGGTGACGCTGCGCCCCCCGCCAGGTAGTGAAACTGCAGCGGGGCCAGCTTGGCCTCGACCAGACCGTCGAGGTTGACCGGCGACTGGTTGCTGCCTGCACACTGGCCAAATTCCGGGGTCAGTCTGGCCCACTGCGCCGGGCCGGCCTCACCGCTGTATTCCCAATGCGGGGTGGCGGCGAAGGCGGTGGGGCAGAGCAACAGGGCGGCGGCCAACAGGGACTTTCTCATCATGCATCCTTATCTTGATTGAAAAGCACGGCGATCCGTTTCCTGCATTGACGAGGAAATAACGGAAGGCATCATCTGAATTGCGGGATACAGAAGGTCAGACAGTATTTTTATTATTGGTTGGGTGACCACCAACGATATTTATGATGTATTCAAGATGAATCTAAATAATGGGCGGTCACGCCTGCATATTGAATAATCGCTTTATTCAATGACAGCAATCTAATTAATTGGCTGTCATCGCAGATGAATTTGCTCATAATTCATTCATCGGAATTCAGTTCTTTTTTGCCGCGCAAGTCCCCGCCACCAGTCCGTCTGTAATATATTAATTCATTGTTTTTAATGTGGTTTTTGTTGGTCTCATTTGATCTTGAACAAATAATGCACAGGCTTTCCCGGGCAGGCTGAGGCTGCTGTTATGCACAGCCACAAGGGAGAGAGAAAAAATGAATAAATATTGTCTGTTGCTGGCGTTGGGCCTGCCAGGGATGGGGTGGGCGAACGAGCCGATCCAGCCGGTGGAAGCGGCCAAGGTGAGCGCACCGGAAAAAGTCGAGCTGGGCAAGATGCTGTTCTTCGAGCCGCGGCTCTCGAAATCCAACGCCATCTCCTGCAACTCCTGCCACAACCTGGCCACCGGCGGGGTAGACAACCAGGTCAGTTCCCTCGGCCACAAGTGGAAGGAGGGGCCGATCAACTCGCCCACCGTGCTCAACTCCAGCCTCAACTTCGTGCAGTTCTGGGATGGGCGTGCCAAGGATCTGCAGGCGCAGGCGGCGGGCCCCATCGAGAACCCGCTGGAGATGGCCTTCACCCACAAGCTGGCGGTGGAGACCCTGCACACCCTGCCCGAGTACCGGGCCCGGTTCAGCGCCGTGTACGGCAAGGCGGACTTCGGCATCGACGAGGTGACCGATGCCATCGCCGCCTTCGAGGAGACCCTGGTCACCCCCAACGCGCCGTTCGATCGCTGGCTGAAGGGGGATGCCAAGGCGCTGACCGCGCAGCAGCTGAAGGGCTATCAGCTGTTCAAGGAGAAGGGTTGCACCGCCTGCCACAACGGGGTGGCCATCGGCGGCAACTCCTATCAGAAGATGGGGCTGGTCAAGCCGTTCAAGACCGACAACCCGGCCCAGGGACGCGGTGGGGTGACCGGCGAGAAGCAGTTCATCGGCTGGTTCAAGGTGCCGACCCTGCGCAACATCGAGCTGACCTATCCCTACTTCCACGACGGATCTGTGTGGGATCTGAAGGAGGCGGTGCAGATCATGGCGGACATCCAGCTCGGCCAGACCCTGAGCGAGCAGGAGGCGGACGACATGACCGCCTACCTCAAGAGCCTGACCGGCGAGCAGCCGCAGATCGTGTTGCCTATTCTGCCGCCCTCCCAACCCGATACCCCCAGGCCTCAGGTCAAGAGCTGAGCGGGAGTGATGATTGCAGCGGAGCCACCGGCTCCGCTTTTTTGTTCCTATCTATCTGATAAGCCTCTCGAAGTTACTGCACTGACACAATGACAAAAGGATGACAATCCCCCAGCTGGCGGCGTCGATTTTACCGATTTGCAGCCCTCTTCACATTTCCGACACGCTCACAATTTGTTCGATTGCCTTACTCATCCGACCTGGTGTCAAATCACTCCGCCTAATACAAGGAGTGGCATAATAATGAATAATATCAATAAATTAGTTCTGGCTATCGGATTCACTCTCACCACCTTCCCGAGCCTGGCGGCGGGCTTCCAATGCAAGGATCACGTCAAGCTCGGGGTGCCCAGCCAATCCAGTCAACTGCTGTGCCGGGACGGCTATGCCGCCGGTTACAACTACGACACCAAGGTCTCTGACTGGGTCTCTTACCGGATGACGGCCGCCAGCGCCCAGGGGCAGGTGCCGCGCAAGGATGCCTTTGCCGAGGACAAGGAGGTGCCGGTGCAGTTCCGCGCCACCCTGGCCGACTACAAGGGCTCAGGTTATGACCGCGGCCATCAGGCACCGGCGGCGGACATGCGCTCCACTGCCACCACCATGAAGCAGAGCTTCCTGCTGACCAACATGACCCCGCAGCTGCCGGCGCTCAACCAGGGGGCCTGGCGCATCCTGGAGGAGAAGACCCGGCAGTGGGCCATCGCCTACCAGGATGTCTACGTGATCACCGGCCCCATCTTCACCAACTCCGACGCCTCCATCGGCAACGGCGTGACCGTGCCCCACGCCTATTACCGGGTGGTGATGGATGTGGCCAACAAGGAGGCGATCGCCTTCATCCTGCCGCAGCAGAACGTGTCGGCCAGCAAGCTGGCAGACTACATCGTGACGGTGGATGCGGTGGAGGAGCAGACCGGACTGGACTTCTTCGCCGAGCTGCCGGATGAGCAGGAAGAGGCCATGGAGTCTCAGCTGATGGCCATGTGGGGCAACTGAGCCTGGTCATGAGCACCATGAAAACAGGGGCCGCGGCCCCTGTTTTCATTTGCTCAGTTCATCCCCGACCTTCTTGACGGTATCCCGGGTGCCGTGGCCGATCTCCCGGGTCACGTCGCGGGTGGTGTGGCCAATCTCGCGGGTCACGTTGCGAGTGGTGTGCCCCACGGTTCTGCCCGCCTCCTTGATGTCGGCGCAGCCGCCGAGCAGGCTGCCCAGGGTCAGGCCGAGGGCCATCAGGGTCATGCAGTCACGCCTCATGCCGTGCTCCTTCTCGTTTCATCATCATCTCCATGCCGATGGCGGCATTATGGCCTCGTGTGCAACGGGCGGGCAACCAGCAGGGTGTGGCCGGGCCCCGGGATCTCGTGCTCGGCCTCCACGTGAAAGTGGGCCTCGCGCAGGCACTGGTACAGCTGTTTGGAGTGGTAGAAGCGGCTGTTGCCGTTGGCCAGACAGGTGAAGTAGAGGGAGGTGGCGTTGAGACTGAAACTGGCGGCTTCAAAGGATTGTCTGTCCCAGAACAGCTCCAGGATGCAGACCCGGGCGTCCGCTTTCATGGCCAGTCTGACCCGGTTCAGGATGGCGACGATCTGCGCGTGGCTGAAGCAGTCGAGAAACTGGCTCATCCACCAGATATCCGCCTCGCCGGGCAGGGGGCCCGCTTGCAGTAGATCCACCGGGTGGCCATGCACCCGCGCCGCCAGCCCCGCCTCCTCGATGTTGCAGCGGGCCAGCGCCAGCTGCTCGGGCAAGTCCAGGATGGTGACCTGCAGCGCCGGATCCCGCTTGGCGCAGGCGATGGCCCACTTGCCGGTGTTGCCGCCAAGATCGTAGAGGTGGCGCGGCTCGTAGCCAAACACCTTGTCCTGGGCCTGCTGGAAGGCCCAGTCGGAGTAGAAGTGATCGAAGGCGAACCAGCTGCGGCGGGCCGGCTCGGGCAGCTCGCTCAGGTGCGGATAGAGGGTTTGCCAGGGGCCGAACTCTTGTAGACCGGCGGGGGTGCCGTCGCGGATGGCGTCGAGCAGGTGGGCGAGGGGTTGATAGCAGACGTGCTGGGTGAAGTCGAGATTGACCCGGCTCATGGCGTCGTGCAGCAGGTATTTGCCGACCCGGCCCAGCACATAGTGCTCCTCGCTCAGATAGCAGAGCCCGCCGCCGAGCCCCATGTCCAGCAGCACGCCGGCGCCGTATTCGCTGATCTGACACGCCTGGGCGATGTCGGCTAGCGCGGCCCCCCGTGAACCGCGGGTCTCGAGATAGGCCAGCACCCCGGTTTCACGCAGGCACCAGCTGGCCTGAAACAGCATGGGCCCGAAGGCGATTTTCTGGGCCTCGCTGATGGCTTCCAGCGCGTTGTAGGGGTCCGCCTGATAGTGATTCACGGGGTGGCTCCTGCCGGATCAGCGGCTCTGGGTGCGGGCGAGTTCCGCCTGAATGGCCTGGTTCAGACCCAGTACCCAGCGGTTATAACTGCGGTGGATGCTGCCCTTGCCTTTGTCGTCCAGATTGACGCTGCTCACATAATTAATGGAATAATCGCGAGCGCTATAAGGAATATTGATCACCGCCTGATGCTGGCGCACATTGACTTGGCCTCGAATTAGTCCTGGCTGCTCCTGGCGCATTACCCAGCTCTTGCTGATGCCGGCCGTAATAATGGCATTGGCCACCTGTTCTTCGGTCAGATTGAAGGGCACCGGATTGGCTGCCATATTGCGAATTGGCTGGCTGGTGGAGCAGGCGGCAAGCAGGGCACAGGCCAGCAGCAGGGATATTTTATTAATGAGTTTCATAATATTTTCCTTGGGAAGGATATTCATCAATTTGGGCGTGGCAATGAGACAACACAAATAGTTTATTTTCAATCACCAAGGCGGTTGATAATCTGCGCTGGCTATTATTTTTGATGAATAATGGTATTATTCGCCGGTATTAAGCCGATGACGCCATTCAATGTCGTGGAGCAGGCACTGCCCGCCGGGTGAGTGCCTTTTATCGTCTTCGCGTCCACCCATCGATGTAAGGACAGGTTGCCCGAAACATGCTCTCTTTCTCGCTGCTGGATAGTCAGGCCCTGTCACCCGGTCTGGCCGATGAGGCTGCCTGGCAGGCGTGGGCGCAGCAGGGCCGCTGGCCGGTCGACCCGCCGTTTCCCGCCACCCCCTTGCTGCCCATGATGATGGCGCGCCGCCTGAGTCAGGGCGCCCGGCTGGCGGTGCAGGTGGGGCTGAGCCTGCTGGCCCGCCACCAGATAGACAGTGCCGTATTCGTCAGCCGTCATGGCGAGCTGGCCCGCTCCATGACCCTGCTGCAGGCGTTGGCGGACGGGCAGGCGTTGTCGCCCACCGATTTCTCCATGTCGGTACACAACACCGCCGCCGGGCTCTGCTCCATTCAGGGCAAGGCCGCCATCCCCATGACCTCGCTGGCCGCGGGGGAGAACAGCCTGATGGCGGGCCTGACCGAAGCGGTCTGCGCCCTGCAGGCCGGTGCCCGTCGGGTGTTGCTGGTGGCTTTCGAGGGGCCGATGCCCGCGTTTCACCGCCCCTGGTTGGCGGAGGAGGCGCCACCCCATGCGCTGGGGCTGGTGCTGACGGCGGGCGAAGAGTGGCACTGCGCGGGGGCGCATCGCACCGCCGCGTCGGCTGCCCGCCCGCTGCCCCAGAGTCTGGCCTGCTGGCGTGCCCTGCTGCGAGGCGAGCCGACCCTGCTCCTCGCTGACGACCGTCAGGAGTGGAGATGGCAGCGTTGCTGAACCGGGGCTGGCGGCTGATCGGCACGGCTCTGGGCTTCACCCTGTTCGGGGTGGGCGGCCTGCTGCTCTCCCTGTTCTGGTTTCCGCTGCTGGCGCTCTGTCTGCGCGGCGAGCGGCGTCGTACCCTGGCCCAGCTCACCATCCGCCACAGCTTTCGGCTGTTTCTCGGCGTGCTGCGTGGCTGGGGAGTGCTCGAGTACAGCGTGAGCGGCATGCCCGCCCACTTGCGCGGCGCCCTGGTGGTGGCCAATCACCCCAGTCTGCTCGATTACGTCATGCTGGCGGCCGAGATGCCGGTGTGCGACTGCATCGTCAAGCAGTCCCTCTGGCGCAACCCCTTCATCGGCGGCGTGGTGCGGGCGGCCGACTACCTGCCCAACGTGGCAGGGGAGGATCTGCTGGCCCTGTGCCAGGCGCGGATCCGGGCCGGCGGCCTGCTGCTGGTGTTCCCGGAGGGAACCCGCACTACCCCGGGCGAACCCATCAAGCTGCAGCGCGGCGCGGCCCAGCTGGCGGTGCGCAGCCAGGTGCCGTTGCAACTGGTGCGGATCCACTGCAGCACCCGATTTCTTACCAAGCAGGACAAATGGTTCAAGATCCCGGAAAATAAGCCGATTTTCACCATAGAATTCCTGCAGCAAGTGGCGGCGGACGAGGTGGTCGCCACCGGCCAGAGCAGTGCGCTGGCCGCCCGCCAGTTGACCCGGTTTCTCACCCAGGCCCTGCAACCGGGGCCCCAATGACAGCATGTGGAACAGTTATGCAAGACCTGCATCTAGAGATAAAACAACTCATCATCGACAGCCTCAACCTCGAGGGGCTCACCCCTGACGACATCGACAGTCAGGCGCCGCTGTTCGGTGACGGCCTGGGGCTGGACTCCATCGATGCGCTGGAGCTGGGCCTTGCCATCAAGGGTCGCTACGGCATCGTGCTCTCCGCCGAGGATGAAAACACCCGTCGTCATTTCGCCTCCGTCACGGCGCTGGTCGCCCTGGTGCAGGCCCAGTCGAAAGGGGAGGCCTGAGCCATGACCCGTGACGACATCTTTGCCCAGATCAAGGCTGCCCTCGTCGAGCTGTTCGAGGTCGACGAAGAGGCCATCACCCCCGAGGCCCGTCTTTATCAGGATCTCGAGCTCGACAGCATCGACGCCATCGATCTGGTGGTGCACCTGCAGAAGTTGACCGGCAAGAAGATCAAGCCGGAAGAGTTCAAGTCGGTGCGCAGCGTCAATGACGTGGTGGATGCGGTCGAGCGTCTGCTGGCCGACGCCTGATGCCGGTGCACGCCCTGCCATGATGCGCTGGCTCTCCTGGCTCTCCTGGCTGGCCGGTGGTGCCCTGCTGCTCTACCCGCTGGCGGTCTACTGGGGGTTGACCCACGCCGGTCAGACCCCGCTGCTGCTCGGTCTGCTGCTCATCTTCTCGCTGCGACTCTTGCCCGGCCTGCTCAAGGGGCGGGTCCGGCTCGGCCCCTTGCCGGAATGGCTCTGGCTGGGCCGCCTGCTGGCCTGCATCGGCTTGGGGCTGACCCTGCTGTCGGCCCTGTTCAGCGCCCGGCACTGGCTGCTCTACTATCCGCTGGCGGTGAGCCTGGCGCTGCTCTGCCTGTTCGGCTGGAGCCTGACCCGTCCCATGAGCCTGGTGGAGCGGCTGGCCCGCCTGCAGGATCCCGCTTTGCCGCCGGCCGCCATCGGCTACACCCGGCGGGTGACCCAGGTCTGGTGCGGCTTCTTCGTCATCAACGGCGCGCTGGCAGCCTTCACCATTTGGCACGGGGATCTGGCGCTCTGGAGCCTCTACAACGGTCTCATCAGCTACGCCCTGATGGGCGGCCTGATGGGCGCTGAGTATCTGGTGCGCCGCCGCCTGCTCAAGAGGCTGGCCCCATGACCCTGCTGCAAACTATCTGGCAGCGGGACGGCGAGCGCGTGGTGGCGTTCGGCCCGGATGGCGAGGTGACCCTGGCCGAGCTGCGCCGTGGCAGCCTGCAGCTGGCGCGGGCCATGGCCCGTCTGGCCGGCTCAGATCGGCCGGGCATGCGCTGGGCGCTCTGTTTCGATGACAGCCTGCTGTTTGCCCAGGCGCTGCTCGCCTGCGCCCTCGGCGGGCACCGGGCCATCCTGCCGGGTCATCAGCGGCTGGCCGGTCTGCAGGCGCTGCAGAGCCAGTTCGACGGCCTGCTCACCGACGGCGAGCTGCCGGGGACGGCGCTCACGGCGGCGCAGCTCAGGCTGCCGCTGCTGGCGGTGGATGAGGAGCGGGAGGCAGACGGCGCAACCCTGCCGCCCGAGCGTCTCGATCTCACCCTGTTCAGCTCCGGCTCCACCGGCGAGCCCAAGGCGATCCCCAAGGCCTGGCCCCAGCTGGAGGCGGAGTTGCGGGTGCAGATGGCGCTGTGGGGCGAGCGGCTGGCGGGCACCCGGGTGCTGGCCAGCGTCAGTCACCAGCACATCTACGGCCTGCTGTTTCGCATTCTGTTGCCGCTTGGCCTCGGTATCCCCTTTGATCGCCGCAGCATCGACTACCCGGAGCAGCTGGCGCTGCAAACGGCCCCCTGGTGCCTGATCGCCTCTCCTGCGTTTCTGAGCCGGCTCGATCCGGCCATTCCTGCCGCCGGCTGCCGGCTGATCGTCTCCTCCGGCGGTCCCCTGCAGCCGGGCGATGCCCAGCAGGCCAGACAGCTGTTCGGTCAGCTGCCGGTGGAGATCTTCGGCAGCAGCGAGACCGGCGGCATCGGCTGGCGCCAGCGCCACCAGGTACAGACTCCCTGGACGGCGCTGCCCGGGGTCGAGGTACGGGTCGGCCCGGAGCAGGGCCTGCTGCTGCGCTCCCCCTTCCTGCCGACGGCGGAGTGGCTGGCCTGCGCCGATCGCATCGCCTTGCACGAGGAGGGCTTCGAGCTGCTGGGCCGCCAGGATCGGGTGGTCAAGCTGGAGGAGAAGCGCATCTCCCTCGACGAGGTGGAGGCGCGCCTGCAGGGGCTGGCGGAGGTGGAATCGGCCGCCGTGCTGCCGCTGCAGCAGGGCCAGCGCCAGATCCTCGGCGCCGTGCTGGTGCTAAGCGAATTGGGCGCCGCCCGCTGGGCCGAGCTGGGGCCCGGGCGTTTCCTGCTGGCCCTGCGCCAGCAGCTGCGTCCCTGGCTCGAGCCGGTCGCCCTGCCGCGCAGCGTGCGCCGGGTCGAGCAGATGCCCGTCAACGCCCAGGGCAAGCGCCCCTGGCCACAACTCAAGGAGCTGTTCGATGCGCCTCTCGGTTGACTCTCTGCCAGCGAACACCTTGCCCACCGTGCTGGCCTGCGAGACGCTGGCCGACGGGGTGTGCCTGCAACTGCGGCTCGATCCCGATTTGCCCTGGTTTGCGGGCCATTTTCCCGGTGCGCCCCTGCTGCCCGGGGTGACCCAGATCCACTGGGTGATGCACTATGCCGCCAGCCTGCTCAAGCTGGCGCAGCCGTTTCACGGGGTGGATCAGCTCAAGTTCCAGCGCCCCCTGCGCCCCGGGGCCGAGTGCAGCCTGCGTTTGCAGTGGCAGGCGGACAAGGGCCAGCTCCTCTTCCACTATCTGCTCGGCGATGAGCCGGCGAGCAGCGGACGGGTGCGGCTGATCCCATGACGCCCTGCATTCTCATCCCCTGTTACAACCACGCCGGCCCGCTGGCCGCCGTGCTGGCACGGCTGGCCGAATACGGGCTGCCCTGCCTGCTGATCGACGATGGCAGCGAGCCCGTCGCCGCCGCCGAGCTGGCTGCGCTGGCCGCGCGTTACCCCTGGGTCACCCTGCTGCGCCACCCCCACAACCAGGGCAAGGGGGGCGCCGTGATGACGGGGCTGCGCCGCGCCCATGAACTCGGCTTCAGCCACGCCCTGCAGGTGGATGCCGACGGCCAGCACGATCTGGCGGACATTCCGGCCCTGCTGGCCGAGGCGGACAAGCACCCGGCGGCGCTTGTCTCCGGCCGTCCGCTCTATGATGATTCCGTGCCCAAGGGGCGCCTCTACGGCCGCTACATCACCCATGTCTGGGTCTGGATCGAGACGCTGTCGTTCGCCATCAAGGACAGCATGTGCGGCTTTCGGGTCTATCCGCTGGCGGTCACCTGCGCGCTGCTCGAACGGGTGGCGCTCGGCCGGCGGATGGATTTTGACACCGAGGTGATGGTGCGCCTCTACTGGGCCGGGGTGGCTGTGCGCTTCGTGCCGACCCGGGTCATCTATCCCGCCGATGGCAGCTCCCACTTCCAGCTCTGGCGCGACAACCGCGACATCTCCTGGATGCACACCCGGCTGGTGTGCCGCCTGCTGTGGGATCAGCTGCTGCGCCTCGGCCGCTGGCCCCGCCGCCTCGGCGCCAGGGCGGCGCAGCTGTGGCGCGAGCGGCGCACCCACTGGTCACGCACCCCGGAGCGAGGATCCCTGCTCGGCATGCAGATCATGCTGACCAGCTATCGCCTGCTGGGGCGGCGTGGCTTCTCCCTGCTGCTCTACCCGGTCATCGGCTACTTCTGGCTGACTGGTCGCGCCCAGCGCCAGGCATCCCAAGCCTATCTGACCCGCCTCGAGTCCTTCGCCAATGCGAGCGGTGTGGCGCTGCCCGCCGAGCCGAGATCGAGCTTTCGCCACTTCCTGCGCTTTGGCGAGGCGGCGCTCGACAAGTTGGCGGGCTGGCGCGGCGACATCACCGAGCAAGAGGTGGAACTGGTGGGAGCGGAGCACTACCAGGCCGCCATCAACAGCGGTCAGGGCGTGCTGCTGCTGGGCTCCCACCTCGGCGATCTCGAGCTGTGCCGCGCCCTGGGCAGCCGCAAGCAGGGGCTGCGCATCAATGCGCTGGTGTTCACCCGCCATGCGGTCCGCTTCAACGCATTGCTCAAACAGATCAACCCGGATTCGCACCTCAATCTCATCCAGGTGCAGGAGCTGGGGGCCGATACCGCCATCCTGCTCAAGGAGAAGTTGGAGCGGGGGGAGTGGGTGGTGATCGTCGGCGATCGCACCTCGGTGACCCGGGAGAAGCGGGTGATCTGGGCCGACTTTCTCGGCGCACCGGCGCCTTTTCCGCTCGGGCCCTTCGTGCTCAGCAGCGTGCTGGGCTGCCCGGTCTACCTGATGTTCGGCCTCAAGGAGCAGGGCCGCTTTCGGGTGCATTTCGAGCCCTTTGCCGACGGCCAACCCCTGCCACGGCAGGGGCGCCAACAGATTCTTGCGTCCCGGGTGCAGGCCTATGCCGATCGCCTGCAGCATCACTGCCTGCAGGCCCCGCTGGACTGGTTCAACTTTTTTGATTTCTGGCAGCTGACCGATGAACAAGAGTGAGATGAGACGGGTCACCTTCGGCGCCGAGCCGCTGACCATAGAGGACGTGGTGGCGCTGGCCGAAGGGCGCGCCACCCCCGCACTGAATCCGGATCCCGCCTTCATGGCCCGCATCCAGCGGGGCGCCGACTTTCTCGACCGGCTGCTGGCCGAAGAGGGGGTGATCTACGGGGTGACCACAGGCTATGGCGATTCGGTGACCCGGCCGGTGCCAACCGAGCTGGTGCCCGAGCTGCCGCTGCACCTGACCCGCTTTCACGGCTGCGGGCTGGGAGCGGATCTCGAACTGGATGCCGCCCGCGCCGTGCTGGCAACCCGGCTCTGCTCGCTGGCGCAGGGGGTCTCCGGGGTCAGCCCGGCCTTGCTCGAGCGGCTCTGCTGGCTGCTGGAGCAGGATCTGGTGCCGCGCATTCCCGAAGAGGGGTCGGTGGGCGCCAGTGGCGATCTCACCCCGCTCTCCTACGTGGCCGCCGTGCTGGTGGGGGAGCGTGAGCTTCATCATGATGGTGTGCTGCGCCCCGCCGCCGAGGTCTATCGGGAGCTGGGGGTCACCCCCCTGACCCTGCGGCCGAAAGAAGGGTTGGCGCTGATGAACGGCACCTCGGTGATGACGGCACTGGCCTGTCTCGCCTACGCCCGCACCGACTACCTGATGCGGCTGGCGACCCGGATCACCGCCCTGGTGAGCGTCGCCATGGGGGGCAACGCCTTCCACTTTGACGAGCGGCTGTTTGCCGCCAAGCCGCACCCCGGCATGCAGGGTATCGCGGCCTGGCTGAGAGAAGACCTGGTGGCCGGCGAGCTGCCGCGCCACAGCGATCGGCTGCAGGACAGATACTCGTTGCGCTGCGCCCCCCATGTCATCGGGGTGGTGGCCGACAGCCTGCCCTGGTGGCGCCAGCTCATCGAGAACGAGCTCAACAGCGCCAACGACAACCCGCTGATCGACGGTGAGGAGGAGCACGTGATGCACGGCGGCCACTTCTACGGCGGCCACATCGCCATGGCGATGGACAGCATGAAGGCGGCCGTCGCCAACCTGGCCGATCTGCTGGATCGCCAGCTGGCCCAGCTGGTGGACAGCAAGTTCAACGGTGGCCTGCCGAGCAACCTCTCCGGCGCGCCACAGGAGCGGCAGATGATCAACCACGGCTTCAAGGCGGTGCAGATCGGTGTCTCGGCCTGGACCGCGGAGGCGCTCAAGCAGACCATGCCTGCCAGCGTCTTCTCCCGCTCCACCGAGTGCCACAATCAGGACAAGGTGAGCATGGGCACCATAGCGGCGCGTGATGCGCTGCGGGTGCTGACCCTGACCGAACAGGTGGCGGCCGCCTGCCTGCTGGCGGCGGTGCAGGGTGTGGAGCTGCGCCTGGCCCGGCCCACCCCCTTCACCCGTCCGCTCGGCACTGCGCTGGCCGCCATGGTCGCGCAGGTGCGGGCCGAGTTTGCCCCGCTGCTGGAAGATCGAGGGCTCGAGCCCGAACTGAGGGCGCTGATCGCCCGCATTCGTCAGCGCCACTATCCCCTTTATGGTCCGAACCGGAACTGAGACAAGATCACTATTGATGAGACAAGCCATGCAGAATGAACCCTGGCAGATCAGTGCCGAGATCGAGGTGACCATCCCGTTCCACGACGTGGACTGGGTGGCTGTGTCGCGCTGGCGGGGAGACCACTTGTGAGAACAACCATGCAGAATGAACCCTGGCAGATCAGCGCCGAGATCGAAGTGACCATCCCATTCCACGACGTGGACATGATGGCGGTTGCCTGGCACGGCCACTACTTTCGCTACATCGAGCTGGCCCGCTGTGCCCTGCTCGACCTCATCGACTACAACTACCCGCAGATGGAGGCCTCCGGCTACCTCTGGCCCATCATCGATACCCGGATGAAGTACCTGGCGCCGCTGCGCTTCGGCCAGCGAGTGCGGGTGCGCGCCACCCTGACCGAGTACCAGAACCGCCTGAAGATCGACTACCTGCTGAGCGACGCCGCGAGCGGCACCCGCACCAGCAAGGGTTACAGCATCCAGGTGGCGGTGAGCAAGGCGAGCGGTGAGATGTGCCTGGCCTCGCCCCAGGTGCTGCTGGACAAGCTGGGGGTGAGCCAATGAGCCGGCTGACAAGGCCGCTGCTGGCCGGTCTGCTCCTGCTGCTGACATGGCCGCTGCAGGCGGCGCCCCTGAGCCGGGCCGAGGTGCAGCAGCTGCTCGCCCTGAGCCAGGCCAAGCAGGCCCGTTTCGAGCAGGAGAAGCAGGTGGCGGGGTTGAGCCAGCCGCTCAACGCTTCCGGCGAGCTGCTGCTGGTGCGCGATCAGGGGCTCTGGTGGCAGCAGCAGAAACCCTTTCCGCTGACCCTTGTCCTGACGCCCACCCGCATGGTGCAGCAGATGGCGGGCCAGCCCGCCACCGTCATCGACAACCCCCAGCTGCTGGAGTTCAGCCAGATGCTGCTGGCGCTGTTCGGCTCGGACGAGGCTACTCTGAGCCGCTACTTCAGCATCGACTTTCACAGCACGGAGGCGGGCTGGCAGCTGGTGCTGGTGCCGACCCTGGCACCGCTCGACAAGGTGTTTGCCAGCCTCACCCTGAGCGGACAGGGGCAGCTGGATCAGCTGCTTATCGCCGACAAGCAGGGTGACAGCACCCGCATCCGCTTCACCGCCTGGCGGGATCGCGCCCTGCCGCTGACCCCTGAGGAGCAGGCCCGTTTTGCTGCCCACTAGCACGATGACGCGCCAGCGCGGCGCCCCCGCCGGGACGAGGAGAGCCCCTCTTGCTGCAAGCTGAAACCACCTGGCGCTGGCTCTCCTGGCTCTGGCTGCTGCTCAGCGCGCTGGCGCTGGCGCTGCTCGGCTGGCAACTCTCCCACAGCCGGATCAACACCAGCCTGATGGATCTGCTGCCCCACGAGGAGCGATCCGCGCTGGATCCCGCCCTGCGTGAGGGCTTGTTGCGCCAGGTCGACAGGCAGCTTGTCTGGATGCTGAGCCTGCCGGCGGGGCAGGATGGGCTGGCTGCGGCGCAGGCGTGGGCAAAGACCCTGAAGGCCCTGCCCGAGCTCAGCGCGGTGCGTGCCGCCCAGCCGGAGCTGGCCTCCGCCTGGCAAGGCTTCATCTATGACTATGGCTGGCAGCGCCTCGACGAGGGCAGCCGGGCGCGGCTGGCCGCGGGGCCAGAGGTCTGGAGCCAGTGGGTACTCGGCCAGATCTACAGCCCCTTTGGCGGCGTCTCCCGCACCGAGTGGCAGGCCGATCCCCTGCTGCTGACCCGGGCCGCGGTGCAGGGACAGATGGCCAGCCCCCTGCGCCTCGACCACGGCTGGCTGATCAGCCGGGACGAGGCCGGGCGGCAGTGGTACCTGCTGCGCGCCGAGCTGGACTTGTCGGCCTTCGATCTTGCCCGCAACAGCGAGCTGCTGACCCGGCTCAACGAGGCGGAGCAACACCTCAAGGCCGAGTTTCCGGGCGTGGAGCTGCTGCGCCGTGGCACCCTCTTCTACAGCCAGCATGCCAGCGAGCTGGCCCAGCAGGACATCTCCACCATAGGGCTCGGCTCCACGGTCGGGGTCTTGCTGCTGATGTGGCTGGCGTTTCGCTCGTTGCGGGCGCTCTGGATCTCCCTGCTGCCCATCGCCGTCGGCCTCGCCTGGGGGGTATTGGCGGTGTTGCTGTGGTTTGGCGAGGTGCACATGTTCACCCTGGTGATCAGCTCCAGCCTGGTCGGCATCATAGATTACGGGATCCACTTCCTGACCGAGCGGCGCCTGCATGGCCGGCAGGAGAGCCCGCATCAGACCCGTGCCCGCCTGCTGCCCAGCCTGTCGATGGCGCTGTTCGCTACTTTGGTCGGCTATGGCCTGCTCTGGCTGGCGCCGTTCCCCGGCCTGCAGCAGATGGCACTGTGCGCCCTGGTGGGGCTGACGGCGTCATTCATTACCGTGCTCTGCCTGTACCCGCTCTGGCTCGGGGAGTTGCCCCAGCGGGAGGCGCGCGTGCTGGTGCCGATGGCGCTCTGGCTCACATGGTGGCGCGAGTGGCGTCTCTTGCGCTGGGGCGTGCCCCTGCTCTGGCTGACCCTGATCGGGGCGGGCTTGAGCCGGCTGGCCGTCGATGACGACATCGCCCGCCTGCAACCGCTGCCCGTCGAGCTGCAGGCCCAGGAGCGGCAGATCCAGCGCCTCACCGGCCAGCAGGGGGCATGACCGGCTTCCTGGTGACGGCGGCCGATGGTGAAACGGCGTTGCAGCGGCTCGAGGCCATGAGCCGCAAACTGGCCGAGGCCAAGGCCGAGGGTCAGCTGACGGGCTTCGTGTCACTGGCCCAGTGGCTACCCTCGCTGGCACGCCAGCAGGCGGATCACGCCGCCCTCACGGGCCTGTTGCCGGAGGTGGTGAGGCGGCTCAACCAGGCCGGGGTGCCGGTCAAGGCCGAGCCTCGCCCCTGGCACCCGCTGACCCCGCAGCAGTGGCTGGCCAGCCCGGTCAGCGAGGGCAGCCGGCTGCTGTGGCATACCATGGCCGATGGCCGGGTGGCGCTCTGGCTGCCGGTCAATGGCGTGACGGATGCAGTCGCCGTGGCGGCCCTGGCCGAGGGGCAGGAGGGGGTGTTCTGGCAGGATCCGCGCAATCAGTGGAGCCAGCTGTTCGCCCACTACCGGGTCAAGCTAACCGAACTGCTGCTGGTGGCGATCGCCCTGGTGGGGGGGCTGCTGTGGGCCCGCTTCGGCTGGCGCAAGGGGGGGCGGATCCTGCTGATCAGCGGGTTTTCGCTGGGGTCTGGGCTGGCCCTGCTGGCTGCCTGCGGCCAGCCACTCACCCTGTTTGGGGTGCTGGCCATGAGCCTCATCTTCGGCATCGGCATCGACTACAGCCTGTTTTTTGCCTACAGCGGCGGGGATCCCCTGCGCCAGCGTTCGACCATGTTCGCCATCCTGCTAGCCAACCTGACCACCCAGCTCTCGTTCGGTTTGTTGGCGCTGAGCCACACCTCTGCCATCGCGGGCTTTGGTCTGGTGCTGAGCGGCGGTATCTTTACCGCCTTCCTGTTGTCGCCTCTGGTGCTGGATAAACAGGGATTGAACAAGCCGGCATGCACCCCGCCGGTGCGGGGCCACCGAGAGCAGGAGCAACCATGAGACCACTGTTCGCCTTTATCATTCTCTTGCTGGCTGGTTGCAGCAGCCAGCCGACCCCCACCGCCTATCTCGACAAGGGGACCGTCATGACGCTGCCGGCCCCCGTGTTGGCTGCCCCCTTCTATCGCCAGCAGCTGCTGACCGCCAGCGTGGGGGAGAGCACTCACCAGCTGATGACGGTGCTGGAGGCCGACGGCCGCCAGCTGACCCTGGTGGGGCTGACCCCGAGCGGGGTGCGGCTGTTTCTGGTGCGCTATGACCAGCAGGGGATCTCCACCCGCCAGCTCAGCCCGCTGCTCAGCACCGGCATGCCGCCGGTGAGTCAGGTGCTGGCGGACGTGATGCTCTGCTACTGGCCGCTCGCCAGCTGGCAGTCGCAGCTGCCACCGGGCTGGACGCTGCGCGACGAAGGGCCGCTGCGCCGGCTGCGCGCCCCCGACGGCGCCCTGGTCACCGAGATCCGCTACCGCGACGTTGACGGTGTGCGCGAGCCGGTCGGCCTGCAGCAGCACGTATTCCACTACCGCTTGCAACTAGAGACCCTGAGCCAATGAGCTGTTATATCGCCGCCTATGGCCTCGTCTCGGCATTGGGGACGGGGCGCGATGCCAGCGCCGAGGCGCTGCTGGCCTGGCAGCAGTCGGGCGTGAGCCCGCTGGATCGCCACCGGGCGCCGCTGCTGGATGGCCGTCAGACCCCGGTGGGACGAGTGGAGGGGGAGTTGCCGGCCATACCGGCGGCGCTGGCCCCCTACGCCTCGCGCAACAACCAGCTGCTGCTGG
Organism: Aeromonas sp. 2692-1; assembly: GCF_013085505.1. Taxonomy (NCBI): domain Bacteria; kingdom Pseudomonadati; phylum Pseudomonadota; class Gammaproteobacteria; order Aeromonadales; family Aeromonadaceae; genus Aeromonas; species Aeromonas sp. 2692-1. The sequence continues at coordinate 4,864,091 of NZ_CP038513.1, read as the reverse complement.
CGGCGCTGGCCCAGGTACAGCCCGCCCTCGACGAGGCGCTGGCGACACATGGCCCCGCACGGGTGGGGCTGGTGCTTGGCACCAGCACCGCCGGGATCGGCGAGGCCGAGCTGGCGGTGGCCGCCGCCCGGCGCGGGGAGGCCGTGCTGCCAGCCTTTGACTATCGCCAGCAGGAGCTGGGCTCGCCGTCCGAATTTCTGGCCCGCCACCTCGGCCTGACCGGGCCAGCCTGGACTATCTCAACTGCCTGCTCCTCCAGCGCGCGCGCCTTCATCAGCGGCCAGCGACTGCTGGCGGCCGGGCTGGTGGACGCCGTGCTGGTGGGCGGCGCCGACAGCCTGTGCGGGCTCACCCTCAACGGCTTTGACAGTCTGGAGTCCCTCAGCTGTGCGCGCTGCCAGCCGTTTGATGAGGCGCGCCAGGGGATCAACATCGGCGAGGGGGCGGCGCTGTTTCTGCTGAGTAACACGCCTGCGCCGCTGGCGCTGCTGGGAGCGGGGGAGTCCTCCGATGCCTGGCATATCTCGGCGCCCCATCCAGACGGTATCGGCGCCGAGGCGGCGATGCAGATGGCGCTGGCCCAGGCGGGCCTGACGCCGGCGCAGGTGGGCTACGTCAACCTGCATGGCACCGCCACCCGCCTCAACGACGCCATGGAGAGCCAGGCGGTGCATCGGCTGTTTGGTGCCGAGGTGCCCTGCAGCTCCACCAAGCCGCTCACCGGTCATGCCCTGGGGGCGGCGGGGGCCATCGAAGCCGCGCTCGCCTGCCTGCTGCTGGAGCGCGCTCTGCCGTTGCCGTCCCAGCGGGTGATGACGACGGATCCGGCGCTGGCGCCCATCCGGCTGGTGAGCGGCGAGGTGCCGCTCGCGGCGCCCCGGGTGCTCTCCAACTCCTTTGCCTTCGGTGGCAACAATGTCAGCCTGTTGCTTGGGAGCGTCCACCATGAATGAGCCAGGTTCACTGCCCGCCATCGAGACCCTGCTGCCCCACCAGGCCCCCATGCTGCTGCTGGACAGGCTCTGCGCGGTGGATGCCCAGCAGGCGCGCTGCGAGACCCGCATCGGTGCCCGCCATGCCCTGCTGCTGGATGGTGAGGGCAACCTGCCCGGCTGGGTCGGCATCGAGCTGATGGCGCAGACCATCGCCGCCTGGGCCGGCATGCAGGGGCGTCTGCGCGGCGAGCCGGTGCGCATCGGCATGCTGCTCGGCAGTCGCAAGTATCGCTGCCTGTGCCCCGCCTTTGCGGCCGGCAGCCTGCTCACCATCGAGGCTTGCTGCCTGTTGCAAGACGGCGGCATGGCCAGTTTTGATTGCCGGATCCTGCTGGACGGGGAGGAGTGCGCCCAGGCGCGGCTCTCCACCTACCAGCCGAGCCCCGGCGAATTGTCCGATTTGTTAGCCTGAGGAAGCTTCATGATCTCTAGCGTATTGGTCACGGGCGCCAGCAAGGGGATAGGCCGCGCCATCGCCCTCAAGCTGGCGGCCGACGGTTTTTCCATCGTGGTGCACTACCACAGCGATCGGGCCGGGGCCGAAGCCACCCTGGCCAGCCTGCAGGCGGCCGGTGGGCAGGGGCGCCTGCTCCAGTTCGACATCGCCGATCGGCAGGGTTGCCGCGCGCAGCTGGAGGCCGACATGGCCGAGCACGGCGCCTATTACGGCGTGGTCTGCAACGCCGGCATCATCCGTGACGGCGCCTTCCCCGCCCTCACCGACGAGGAGTGGGACGGGGTGCTGCACACCAACCTGGACGGCTTCTACAACCTGCTCAAACCCTGCATCATGCCGATGATCGGCCTGCGCCGGGGCGGGCGCATCGTGACCATCTCCTCGGTGTCCGGGCTGATGGGCAACCGGGGCCAGGTCAACTACAGCGCCGCCAAGGCGGGCATCATGGGCGCCACCAAGGCGCTGGCCCTCGAGCTTGCCAAACGCAAGATCACGGTGAACTGTGTGGCCCCCGGCCTCATCGACACCGGCATGGTGGACGATGAGGTGAAGGCGGAGGCGATGAAGTTGATCCCGCTCAAGCGGATGGGGCAGGCCGACGAGGTGGCCGGGCTGGTCTCCTACCTGATGTCCGACATCGCCGGCTATGTCACGCGCCAGGTCATCTCCATCAACGGAGGCATGGTATGAAGCGGGTCGTGGTGACCGGCATGGCCGGGGTGACCGCCTTCGGGCAGGATTGGCCGAGCGTGCGGGCTCGCCTGCAGGCGGGGCGCAACGCCGTGGTGAACATGCCGGAGTGGGCCATCTACGACGGCCTCAACACCCGGCTGGCGGCCCCCATTCCGGACTTCACGCTGCCGGCCCACTATCCGCGCAAGAAGACCCGCGCCATGGGGCGGGTCTCCCAGCTGGCGACCGTCGCCAGCGAGCTGGCGCTGGTGCAGGCAGGGCTGCTGGACAACCCGGCGCTCACCGACGGGCGCACCGGCATCGCCTATGGCTCCTCCACCGGCAGCACGGACCCCATCCGCGCCTTTGGGGTCATGCTCAACGACAAGAGCACCGCCAGCATCACGGCCACTACCTATGTGCAGATGATGCCCCACACGGCGGCGGTCAACACCGGGCTGTTCTTCGGCCTGCGCGGGCGGGTCATTCCCACCTCCAGCGCCTGCACCTCCGGCAGCCAGGGCATAGGTTATGCCTATGAGGCGATCAAGCACGGCTACCAGACCCTGATGGTGGCTGGCGGGGCGGAGGAGCTCTGCCCGTCGGAGGCCGTGGTGTTCGATACCCTGTTTGCCACCAGCCAGATGAACGACAACCCCGAGCTGGCGCCGCGTCCGTTTGACCGGCAGCGGGACGGGCTGGTGATAGGTGAGGGGGCCGGCACCCTGGTGCTGGAGGAGCTGGAGCATGCACAGGCGCGCGGCGCCACCATCCTCGCCGAGCTGGTGGGCTTTGCCACCAACTGCGATGCGGCCCACGTGACCCAGCCCCAGCAGGAGACCATGCAGCTCTGCATGGAGATGGCGCTGGCCCAGGCCGGGCTCACGGCCGCCGACATCGGCTACATCAGCGCCCACGGCACCGCCACCGAGCGCGGTGACATCGCCGAGAGCCACGCCACCGCCGCCATCTTCGGCGACCGTACCCCCATCTCGTCGCTCAAGAGCTACTTCGGCCACACCCTGGGGGCCTGTGGCGCCATCGAGGCCTGGCTGGCGCTGGAGATGATGCAGGAGGGGTGGTTTGCCCCCACCATCAACCTGACCGAGCCGGACCCGGCCTGCGCCCCGCTCGATCACGTGGTGGGCAGCGGCCGCACGCTGGCGGTGGAGTACCTGATGTCCAACAACTTCGCCTTCGGCGGCATCAACACCTCCCTCATCTTCAAACGCTGGTCCTGAGTATCGGTGCCCTGCCTGGCAGGGCGCCGGTACAGCCTGGGTTTAGCCTTGATGAATTAATATGCCCCCCGTTTTTTTCGGGAGGCATCATGTCTTTGTTATCTGGTTTTTCTTGTGCCGCCGCGCGGCTGCGTGTCCTGCAGGGCGTTCTGTTATCCAGCTTGTTGTGGGCGCTGGCCGCCCCCGCCATGGCCGATGATGAATTTCGGCTGGGCAAGACCATTCTGCTCGGGGTCGGCGATCACCCCGCCATCATTCCCATGCTCGCCTGCCGGCCGACCAAATCGATCATGGTCAAGGCAGGGCGGGAATTGACCCTGGAGCGGGTCAAGGTGTTTTATGGCAACGATCGCAGCAAGACCCTCTATTTCGACAAGGATCTGAAAGAGGATCAGGAGTCGGGGTGGAAATCCCTCGGCAGCCGGCTCTGCATCAAGCGGATCGAGGTGTACGGCAATTCGGAAGGGAGCAAGGCCGGGGTCAAGGTATACGGCCGCAAATAAGCAAAGGGCGGGGCAAATCCCCGCCCAGCTCTTATTTCTTCGGACGGAACGGCTTGATGACGGTCTCGTCGCACTCGAGATAGGGGCCTTCCATCAGGTCGATGCAGTAGGGGATGGCGGGGAAGACCGCATCCAGGCACTCGCGGATCGACTTGGGTTTGCCCGGCAGGTTGACGATGAGCGAGCTGCCGCGCAGGCCGGCGGTCTGGCGCGACAGGATGGCGGTCGGCACGAACTTGAGGGATTCGGCCCGCATCAGCTCGCCAAAGCCCGGCATCATGCGATCGCACACGGCTTCAGTGGCCTCCGGGGTGACGTCCCGCTTGGCCGGCCCGGTGCCGCCGGTGGTGACGATGAGGCTGCACTGCTCCTGGTCCGCCAGCCGGATCAGGGTCGCTTCGATCTGCTCCTGTTCATCGGGGATCACCTGATAGACGGGCTCCCACGCCGAGGTCAAATATGCGTTCAGCGTGTCGATGATGGCCTTGCCGGACAGGTCTTCATAGATGCCTGCACTGGCGCGATCGCTGACGGTGACGATACCGATTCTTGCCTTGCTCATGGTCTGCTCTTGGTTGCCGCTATAAGTGGCAAATAAAATAACATAATCAGCAAGATATGTTAAACCAGCCGGATGGTGGCGCGAAGGCGAGCGTCAAATGGAAAGCCATATTGGCAGCCTCCTTTCAATAAGACATAACATCGGCATATTGCCGTGCCAAAAATGTATAAACGAACTCGCCATCGATATTCAGGAATAATCGGTTGATCCATAACGAATAACCCGTCTGGGTTCCCGCCGCGCCGTCATCTTTTGGCGCAAGAGGAGGGGAAAGCGGGCCCGGCGGATTGAACCGTGGCGGGGTTCGGCTTATATAACTCCATATGCGATTGGTGAAAATATGAACCGATTGTTGTTGTTTGAGTATCACCATGCAGCGGCTGGCCGCGGGAGGGCATATGGAGTTGCCTGATTTTGATACCTTGAAACGGTTGGCGGTGGCGGAGCCCGAGCGGCTCGACGAGTTGCTGCAGCAGCAGATTGAAGGGCTGATCGACCGGGTCAGCCCGCAGCAGCAAATGCGTCTGCGCGGCCTGCAATTTCGCATCGACTGTCAGCGTCAGCTGGCCAAAAACAATCTGGACAGCTGCATCCGGATTGCCGCCATGATGCACGACTCCTTTTATTCCATGCGCTGTGAAATGGTTCATCTCAATGATCCTGATTATGCTGAACCATTGCCGGAATATAAGGAGAACAATGTCCTCTATTTCAGCGACTATTACCGCAAGAAAAAATAATATTATTCCAGAGTGATTGTTGAAATATATCCCCGTTATTCTGCGCCGTTGCCGGGTGAGGCCGGCTGACGAACGTTGAACAGTTTGGCGTGATTTGTAATCCATTTGATGTATTTTTGTGTCGCCTTTTATTTTATTTGAGTTTGGTTATTGGCGTGATATGTGTAGATGTATGGCGCCGATTGTTAGGCTAATATGGCGAGACTTTTTTAATTTGCTACGACTCGAAGGGATTATGAGAAGTATCACACCAAGACGGGTGCTGTCGCGGGAGCAGCAGACGGAAATCACCCGCATTATCGTCAAGGTGGGCCAGATGCTGGCCCAGTTCGGCGCCGAGAGTCGCATCATCGAGCAGACCACGGTCCGGCTCGGCATGGCGCTCGGGCTGGAGAGCGTCGAGATGGCCATCTCCTCCAGCGCCATCGTGCTCACCAGCCTCTATCAGGGCAGTTGCGTCACCACCACCCGGCGGGTGCGCGAGCATGGCATCAACATGCAGGTGGTGTGCGAGATCCAGCGCATCTGCATCATGGCGGAGAAGGAGCTGATCGGCGCACGGGAAGTGCGTCAGCGGCTCGATGCCATAGTGCCGTTTCACTATCATCCCTGGCTGGTGGTACCCATGGTGGGGCTCTCCTGCGGCGCCTTCAGCCTGCTGTTTGGCGGCGACTGGCCCATCTTCCTGGTGACCTGCTTCTCGGCCTCGGTCGCCATGCGGGTACGCCAGCTGATTGCCCGCCATCACCACAGTCCCCTCATCAACTTTGCCGCCACCGGTTTCATCGCCACCCTGCTCGCCTCCAGCGCCACCTTCTTCAACTGGGGGGCGCAGCCCTATCTCGCCATGGCGGCCAGCGTACTGCTGCTGGTGCCGGGCTTTCCGCTCATCAACGCGGTCTCCGACATGGTGAAGGGTTACTTCAACATGGGGCTGGCCCGCTGGGGCACGGCGACCCTGCTGACCATCAGCGCGGCGATAGGGATTATTCTCGCCATGTCGGTGACCGGCATCTGGGGGTGGAAGGTATGAAGAGCTTTGACGTTGTATCGACTCTGTTGATCGGGGCAAACCGGCTATCCATCAGCGCGCGGAACCATATCGGGATTATTCTCGCCATGTCGGTGACCGGCATCTGGGGGTGGAAGGTATGATGGATTTCATCTGGCTGCTGGCCAAGGATGCCTTCTGGTCGGCCATTCCGGCGGTGGGGTTTGCCATGCTGTTCAACGTGCCGCCACGGATGTTGAAGTACTGCGCCATGGGCGGCGCGCTGGCTCACAGTCTGCGCACCCTGCTGATCCATCAGGGCATGCCCATCGAGTGGGCCACCCTGGCGGCGGCGACCACGGTCGGCTTTGTCTGCGTCTACTGGTCGCGCCGGCTGCTGGCACCGCGCCCGGTGTTCAGCGTTGCCTCCATCATCCCCATGATCCCGGGCAGCTATGCGTTCAAGGCGATGATCGCGGTGGTGGAGCTCAATATCTCCGGGGTGACCATGGAGCTTATCCAGAGCGCGGTGGAGAACGGCCTCAAGGCGCTGTTTATCGTGGGGGCCCTCAGTTTCGGTTTGGCGATCCCCTCTCTGGTCGTGTACCGTAACCGCCCCATTATCTGACCGACGGTTCGAGAGGTTGACCCCATGATGATTTCCATGATTGCCGCCATGGCCCACGATCGGGTGATAGGGCTGGACAACCAGATGCCCTGGCACTTGCCGGCGGACCTGGCCCACTTCAAGCGGGTGACCCTGGGCAAGCCGGTGCTGATGGGGCGCAAGACCTTTGAATCCATCGGGCGGCCGCTGCCTGGCCGCCGCAATCTGGTGATCAGCCGCAACCCCGACTACCGGGCCGACGGCGTGGAGGTCATCGATTCGGTGGAGGCGGCGCTGGCGCTGCTGGCCGGCAGCGACGTGGCCGAGCTGATAGTGATCGGGGGCGGTCATCTCTACGGCCAGCTGCTGCCACGGGCCGACAGGCTCTATCTGACCCGCATCGATCTGGCGGTGGAGGGGGATACCCGCTTCCCGGCCTTCGACGAGGGCGACTGGTCGTGCATCGAGCGCGAGTCACATCAGCCTGACGAGAAGAATCCCCACTCCTACTGTTTCGAGACCTGGCAGCGGCGCTGAGACCAGTATGGTCGTGTGACCTCTATTCAATAATGGATTGACGTTTTTTGAGTGAATGACATGGATAGTGATTCAACAGTGCCTATTGTCACCCTGCTCGCCCAATTTGATTACGCTTCCTGGCCCCGCTTTCCCAAGCGAGAACCCTATTGTCGTAAGAAGCTGCTAGCGAGGGCTTCAAGTGAGAATCAATTTTACGATAGAGATCGACAATGGATTGATAAGACGCTCGCCAATATCCCCGTTCCTGAAGGGGATGCATACGCGGTGTTGCCAAGGGTTGAGAGTGTTTGCCTGGCGGAGCTGGATCACTTGCTGGGTACAAGCCTGCTGGCAGGCCGTTGGCCACATACAGAATATCGCCGCTATCCGCTGCTCTATTGGCAACTGGTGCGTTACTACCAGATAGAGTTGCATCGCAGCAGACAGTTGAACCTGTTGCAGCCTCATGCAGGATTTGACTTTGGGCGCATGGGGTATGTGGCGATGTTGCTGGCCTTGCTCGGTGATCGCCGTCGTTTGACGGATTGTGTGGCATTGGCTCATAGCGCCCCGGCTATCTGCCCAGCGACTAAGTTTATTCGCCCCTATTTTATAGAAACCTTTGCCTTGCAGCTCACCAGTCGCTTTCTGGGATGGGGGCCCTTGCCACTGGGCGTCGACTTGGCTCAGGAGCCGCTCTATCTGGCGCTGTTGACCTTGTGGGACAGTGAAGATGTGGGCACGGTGGGATATTTGTTGACCCAGGCATGTCATTTGCACACTTACGGCGAGCTCAAGGATCCCCGTTTCCATCGAAAGGAGGCGATCATCGGCTGGTGGCACTACTGGCCGCTGGAGGTGCTGCTGGTATTGCGCCTGCGTCAATGGGCGGGGTTGTCCTTGCCGGTAGTAGAGCATCCCCTGATGGCTGCGCCTTTTGATGTGCTGCCACCTGCGCTGGAGGATCCCGCCGAGGTGTGGCCTTACGAAACCCTGCCGCGCCACTTTGCCACTCACTATCCCGAAGCCCCGGCACTGTTGGCGCAAATGTGCCAGCCCCCCGCATCCGCCACACCAGGTGTCTGGCCAACGCTGAGTGAACTGGAACAGGTGCTATCACGTGGTGTGCCCAAATGGCCGCCACAGCGGGGTGATGCTCCCACACCGCGCAGAAAGAGTGCCACGGCATCCTCATCGACCCCATAAGAGAATCTGTATGTCTCCTTGCCTGACCACCCTGCTCGCCCAATTTGATTACGCTTCCTGGCCCCGTTTTCCCAAGCGAGAACCCTATTGTCGTAAAAAGCTGCTAACAAGGGTTTCAAGTGAAAATTATTTTTACGATGCAGATAGACAATGGATTGACAAGACGCTCGCCAATATCCCCGTTCCTGAAGGGGATGAATACGCGTTGCTGCCAAGGGTTGAGAGTGTTTGCCTGGCGGAGCTGGATCACTTGGTGGGAACAAGCCTGCTGGCAGGCCGTTGGTCACAAACGGCATATCGCCGCTATCCGCTGCTCTATTGGCAACTGGTGCGTTACTACCAGATAGAGTTGCATCGCAGCAGACAGTTGAATCAGTTGCAACCTCATGCAGGATTTGACTTTGGGCGCATGGGGTATGTGGCGATGCTGCTGGCCTTGCTCGGTGATCGCCGTCGTTTGACGGATTGTGTGGCATTGGTCCATAGCGCCCCGGCTATCTGCCCAGCTACCAGGTATATTCGTCCCTATTTTATAGAGACCTTTGCCTTGCAGTTAACCAGCCGCTTTCTGGGGTGGGTGCCCTTGCCACTGGGCGTCGACTTGGCCCAGGAGCCGCTTTATCTGGCGCTGTTGACCTTGTGGGACAGTGAAGATGTGGGGATGGTGGGACACTTGTTGACCCAGGCATGCCATTTGCACACTTACGGCAAGCTCAAGGATCCCCGTTTCCATCGAGAGGAGGCGATCATCGGCTGGTGGTGCTACTGGCCGCTGGAGGTGCTGTTGGTATTACGCCTGCGTCAATGGGCGGGGTTGCCCTTGCCGGTAGTTCATCATCCCCTGATGGTCGCGCCTTTTGATGTGCTGCCACCTGCGCTGGAGGATCCCGCCGAGGTGTGGCCTTACGAAGCCCTGCCGCGCCACTTTGCCACTCACTATCCCGAAGCTCCGACATTGTTGGCACAAATGTGCCAGCCCCCCGCATCCGCCACGCCAGGTGTCTGGCCAACGCTGAGTGAACTGGAACAGGTGCTATCACGTGGTGTGCCCAAATGGCCGCCACAGCGGGGTGATGCTCCCACACCGCGCAGAAAGAGTGCCACGGCATCCTCATCGACCCCATAAGAGAATCTGTATGTCTCCTTGCCTGACCACCCTGCTCGCCCAATTTGATTACGCTTCCTGGCCCCGTTTTCCCAAGCGAGAACCCTATTGTCGTAAAAAGCTGCTAACAAGGGTTTCAAGTGAAAATTATTTTTACGATGCAGATAGACAATGGATTGATAAAACGCTCGCCAATATCCCCGTTCCTGAAGGGGATGAATACGCGGTGCTACCAATGGTCGAGAGCGTTTGCTTGGCGGAGCTGGATCACTTGCTGGGTACAAGCCTGCTGGCAGGCCGTTGGCCACAAACGGCATATCGCCGCTATCCTCTGCTCTATTGGCAACTGGTGTGTTACTACCAGATAGAGCTGTATCGAAGTAAACAATCTGGTCAATTAAAACCCGATGCTGGTTTCAAATTTCATCGTATAGGCTTTGTGGCAATGCACCTAGCTTTACTTGGTGATCGCCGTCGTTTGACTGATTGTGTGGCGTTGGCTCATAGCGCCCCGGCTATTTGCATCGCGAATGAATATATTCGCCCCTATTTTATAGAAACCTTTGCCTTGCAGCTAACAAGCCGCTTTCTGGGGTGGAGGCCCTTGCCACTGGGCGTCGACTTAGCCCAAGAACCGCTCTATCTGGCGCTGTTGACCTTGTGGGACAGTGAAGATGTAGGAACGGTGGGACACTTGTTGACCCAGGCATGCCATTTGCACACTTACGGCGGGCTCAAGGATCCCCGTTTTCATCGAGGGGAGGCGATCATCGGCTGGTGGCACTACTGGCCGCTGGAGGTACTGTTGGTATTACGCCTGCGTCAATGGGCGGGGTTGCCCTTGCCGGTAGTTCGTCATCCCCTGATGGTCGCGCCTTTTGATGTGCTGCCACCTGCGCTGGAGGATCCCGCCGAGGTGTGGCCTTATGAAGCCCTGCCGCGCCACTTTGCCACTCACTATCCCGAAGCTCCGACATTGTTGGCACAAATGTGCCAGCCCCCCGCATCCGCCGCATCCGGTGTCTGGCCTGGTCTGCACGATCTGGAGGCGGTACTGGCCCAAGGTCTCCCTAAGTGGCCACCACGGCGGGGTGATGTACTCAAGACCACATGAAAACAAGATAACAGTGACTGCGGTTACTATTGCAAAAGCTCGTACAAGGCAATTCAAAAAGGTTTCCTACTGGTTGCTAGATAACAGGGCATGGCCTGTTATCTAGCCTCGGTATTTTGCAGTCCTTTTTCACAGGGCTGTCCGGCAGGTGGGGCACTCTCATTGCTTCGCTCAACCGTCTTCCCGCATTCCCTTATCTTTTGCTTGCCTATCAATAGAGCTGTAATCATTTACCCATCCCCTCGGGCTGTGCCGGATCCTGTCTGGCGGTCCCCTCCAATCTGCCAAATTTCCACCTTTCTTGGTTTATCAAAATACAAAATCCATTAGTTGTCTAATGAGTTATTTCGTGTGGCGCGGCCTGGTTATATCAATTTATATTTTTATGTACAATCTCAATGCATTGAAAATAAACAAATTATTTGTTTTTATGTGTGCGTGGACTCTTTTGGTTCTTTTGTTTTGGTTTTAAATTACTTAGTGTTAAAAGTAATTGGCTCACGTTCGACGGTTTGCCAAGCAAGTCGTCGGCCAAGAAAAAAGGACAATATGACAGTCAAACTCGAGGTTAAATCACTCTACAAAATCTTCGGCGATCAGCCGGAAAAAGCGTTCAAATTGCTGGCGAAAGGGCATGACCGCGCCAGCATCCTGCAAAAAACCGGGCAGACCCTGGGGGTCCAGGATGTCAATCTGGCCATCGACGAAGGGGAGATCTTCGTGGTGATGGGCCTCTCCGGCTCGGGCAAGTCCACCCTGGTGCGTCTCTTCAACCGGCTGATCGAGCCGACCCGCGGCCAGGTGCTGATCGATGGCGAGGACATCGCTGCCATCTCCGACAGCGAGCTGCGTCAGGTGCGGCGCAAGAAGATCAGCATGGTATTCCAGTCCTTCGCCCTGATGCCGCACCTGAGCGTGCTGGAAAACACCGCCTTCGGGCTGGAGCTGGCCGGTGTGCCGCTGGCGGAGCGTCAGCAGAGCGCCCGCCAGGCGCTCCATCAGGTGGGCTTGGGTCAGTGGATCGATGCCTTCCCCGATGCCCTCTCCGGCGGCATGAAGCAGCGGGTCGGCCTGGCCCGCGCGCTGGCCAACGACCCCGATATCCTGCTGATGGACGAGGCTTTCTCCGCGCTGGATCCGCTGATCCGCACCGAGATGCAGGATGAGCTGCTCAAGCTGCAGGCCAGCCAGCAGCGCACCATCATCTTCATCTCCCACGATCTGGACGAGGCGATGCGCATCGGCGATCGCATTGCCATCATGCAGGACGGCCAGCTGGTGCAGGTCGGCACCCCGGACGAGATCCTCAACCAGCCCGCCAACGACTATGTGCGCGCCTTCTTTCGCGGGGTGGATCTCGCCAACGTGTTCAGCGCCCGCGACGTGGCCAGCCGCAAGCAGATGCCGCTCATCAAGAAGCACACCACCGACGGGCCGGGCAACGCCCTGCGCCAGCTCAAGGAGCAGGAGCGGGAGTTCGGTTATGTGGTGGATCGCCGGCGTCGCTTCATCGGGGTCGTCTCAGTGGAGTCGCTCGGTCAGGCGGTCAGGGCCAAAGGCAGCCTGGAGCAGGCGCTGCTGGCGGACATCCAGCCCATTCTGGCGGACACCGCCCTCAACGAACTGATCAGCCAGGTGGCGGCCGCCCCCTGTCAGGTGCCCGTGGTCGAGGAGGATGGCACTTACCTGGGCCTCATCTCCAAGGCCAACCTGCTGAACACCCTGGACAGGAGTACCCCGGCATGAAGCGGATGAATCCCCATTTTTTACTGAGCGGGCTGCTGGCCCTAGTGCTGCTGGCGAGCCCCTCCCTGCGTGCCGATGAGGCTGCTGTCGACCCCTGGGGGGCCAGTGCGGCTGCCACCGAGGTGGCCGATCCCTGGGGCAGTACCGACACTGAGGCGACCGACTGGCAGAACCAGATCGAGGCGGTTGACACCACAGCCGCCGTCGACTGGCTGGATCCCTTCCAGCAGGCGCTGGTGCCGCTGGATAGCTGGGTCGAGGGCGGCATCGGCTGGCTGGTGGATAACCTGCGGCCGCTGTTCCAGCTGATCCGAGCGCCGGTGGAGCTGGCGCTGGGCGGCATGACTCATCTGCTGCAGACGGTGCCCTCCACCCTGATGATCGGCCTGCTGACCCTGATCGCCTGGCAACTGGTGAACGGTCGCATGGCGCTGGGAACCCTGTTCTCACTGGTGGTGGTGGGGCTTATCGGCGCCTGGTCTGATGCCATGGTGACCCTGTCGCTGGTGCTGACCTCGCTGTTCTTCTGCGTGCTGATCGGGCTGCCGGTCGGCATCCTGCTGGCGAGGAGCGAGCGACTGTCGCGCTGGACCCGGCCGCTGCTGGATGCGATGCAGACCACCCCGGCCTTCGTCTACCTCATCCCCATCGTCATGCTGTTTGGCATCGGCAACGTGCCCGGGGTGGTGGTGACTGTCATCTTCGCGCTGCCGCCGATGATCCGGCTCACCATGCTGGGCATTCGCCAGGTGCCAGCCGATCTGGTGGAGGCGGCCCACTCGTTCGGCGCCAGCCCCTCCCAGCTGCTGTTCAAGGTACAGCTGCCGCTCGCCATGCCCACCATCATGGCCGGGGTCAACCAGACCCTGATGCTGGCGCTCTCCATGGTGGTGATCGCCTCCATGATCGCGGTGGGGGGCCTAGGCCAGATGGTGCTGCGCGGCATCGGCCGACTCGACATGGGTCTCGCCTCCATCGGTGGCCTCGGCATCGTGCTGCTGGCCATCGTGCTCGACCGCCTGACCCAGGCGATGGGACAGCCGGATCGCAGCCGTAGCGGCCGCTGGTATCAACGCGGCCCCGCCGCCCTGCTGCTGCGCCTGCTCGGCCGCGACAAGTCAATCGATTACAAAGGAGTAAATGCATGAGACTCATCACCAAGACGCTGACCCTGGGTTCCCTGCTGTTGAGCTCCCAACTGCTCGGCCCGCTCGCCATGGCCAGCACCGAGCTGCCGGGGGAGGGCGTGCGCGTCCAGCCCCTGCAGAGCTCGTTGCCGGAGGAGAGCTTTCAGACCCTGCTGGTCAGCAAGCTGATGGCGCGCCTGGGCTATGACGTCCAGCCAGCCCAGGAGGTGGACTACAACGTGGCCTACGCCTCGGTGGCGCAGGGGGATGGCACCTTTCTCGCCTTCAACTGGATACCGCTGCAAAACAACAAGTACGAACAGGCTGGCGGTGACAAGGTGTTCTTCCGTGAGGGCACCTATGTGGCCGGGGCCGCCCAGGGCTATCTCATCGACAAGCAGACCGCGACCCGCTACGGCATCACCAACCTGGGTCAGCTCAAGGATCCCAAGCTGGCGGCGCTGTTTGACAGCGATGGCGACGGCAAGGCCGATCTGGTGGGCTGCAACCCGGGCTGGGGCTGCGAAGAGGCGATCAACCGTCATCTGGCCGGCTTTGGTCTGACCCCGACCGTCACCCACAAGCAGGGCAACTACGCGGCGCTGATCGCCGATACCCGTGCCCGTTACCAGGCCGGCAAGCCGGTGCTCTACTACACCTGGACTCCCTACTGGCTCAGCAGCGAGCTGGTGCCGGGCAAGGACGTGGTGTGGCTGGAGGTGCCCGCCGACGGCCCTGACGCGGCCAAGACCCGGCTGCCGAACGGCAAGAACTATGGCTTCCCGGTCAACACCATGCACATCGTTGCCAACAAGCAGTTCGCCGAGGCCAACCCGGCAGCCGCCAGGCTGTTCTCCATCGTCAAGCTGCCGCTCAATGACATCAACGTCCAGAACGGCCTGATGAACAAGGGGCAGAACAAGCCGGCGGACGTGGAGCGTCATGCCGACGCCTGGCTCAAGGGCCACGAGGTGCTGGTGAACGACTGGCTGACCCAGGCGCGCGCCGCCGCCAAGTAATGAGGGGTGGAATGCCACCCTTTTGCGAAAATTAAAACGCCCGGCAGTTGCCGGGCGTTTTTTATGGGCGCCGTGCGGGTGGACAGCCTGGCTCAGATGCCGGAGCCGTCGTTCTCGCCGTTCTCCTCGTGCAGGCCGCATTCGCGCTTGAGGCCGAAGAAGCGGGTCTGCTCCTCGCTCATGCCGGGCTCCCACTTGGTGGTGGTGTGCACGTCGCCCACCGACAGGTAGCCCTGCTCCCACAGCGGGTGGTAGGGCAGGTCGAACTCCTTGAAGTAGTAGAAGACGTCCTTGTTGCTCCAGTCGATCACCGGCAGGAACTTGAAGCGGCCGCGCTGGATGGCCAGCACCGGCAACTTGCCCCGGCTGCCGGATTGCTCCCGGCGCAGGCCCGAGAACCAGGTGCGGGCACCCAGCTCGTTCAGGGCGCGGTCCATCGGCTCCACCTTGTTGAGCTGGTTGTAGCGGGTGATCCCCTCCACCCCCTGCTCCCACAAGAGGCCGAAGCGGGCCTCCTGCCAGGCCGGACTGAGCTCGGCCCGGTAGATTTTGAGGTTGAGGGCGAGCCGCTCGGTCAGCTCGTCGATGAAACGGTAGGTCTCGGGGAACAGATAACCGGTATCGGTCAGCACCACCGGCACACCGGCCCGCTCGCGGCTCACCAGGTGCAGCATCAGCGCTGCCTGGATGCCGAAGCTCGATGACAGCACGTGCTCCCCCGGCAGATTGGCCAGGGCCCAGCGCACCCGCTCGGGGGCGCTGATGGCATCGAGAGCCCGATTGATGGGGGCCAGCGCTTCGACCTGCTCCTCGCGACTCAAGGCCAGCAGGGCGTCGAGGTCGAGCCGGCCGTCGGCGGTGCGCGCCAGCCGCTCTGTATCGGTCTGATCAGGCTGCATAGAAGTCCCTCGCGGAGTCGATGACCGGGGCTATGATGCCGGCGCGGATGACGAAGTCGCCGAAGCACTCGCCCGCGTTGCGATCCTTGGCCCAGCGGCCGATCAGGGCATCCAGCTCGGTCAGGATCTGCGGCTCGGTGATGTTCTCCAGGTGCAGACGCGGGATGCGGGTCCCCTCGAGGTTGCCACCCAGGTGCAGGTTGTAGCGCCCCGGCGCCTTGCCCACCAGACCCACCTCCGCCAGCATGGCGCGGCCGCAGCCGTTGGGGCAGCCGGTGACCCGGAAGATGATGGCATCATCGGCCAGGCCGTGTTTGGCCAGCAGCCCCTCGATGTCGGTGACGAAAGCCGGCAGCATGCGCTCGGCCTCGGCCATCGCCAGCGGGCAGGTGGGCAGGGCCACGCAGGCCATGGACTGCTTGCGCTGTTCGCTCACGCCGTCATCCAGCAGGCCGTACTGGCGTGCCAGTGCTTCGATGCGGGCCTTCTCGCCGGCAGGTACGCCTGCGATGATCAGGTTCTGGTTGGCGGTGAGGCGAAAATCCCCCTGATGCACCTTGGCGATCTCCAGCATGCCGGTCTTGAGGGGCTTGCCCGGGAAGTCCAGCAGGCGGCCGTTCTCGATAAACAGGGTCAGGTGGTGCTTGCCGTCGATCCCCTCTACCCAACCGAAGCGATCGCCACGGCTGGTGAACTCATAGGGGCGTACCGGTCCGAACTGGATGCCGGCGCGGCTCTCCACCTCGGCCTTGAAGGCCTCGACGCCGACGCGCTCGAGGGTGTACTTGGTCTTGGCGTTCTTGCGGTTGACCCGGTTGCCCCAGTCGCGCTGGGTGCTGACTACGGCGGCCGCCACTTCCAGCACGTGGGAGAGCGGCACGAAGCCGAAATCGCTCGCCTTGCGCGGGTAGGTGCTGGTGTCGCCGTGGGTCATGGCCAGACCCCCGCCCACCAGCACGTTGAAGCCCACCAGCTTGCCGTGATCACTGATGGCCACGAAGTTGAGATCGTTGGCGTGGATGTCCACGTCGTTGTGGGGCGGGATCACCACAGTGGTCTTGAACTTGCGCGGCAGGTAGTTGGAACCCAGGATCGGCTCTTCGTCACCCCCCAGCTTCTCGCCGTCCAGCCAGATCTCCACGTAGGCGCGGGTCTTGGGCAGCAGGTGCTCGGAGATCTTCTTGGCCCACTCGTAGGCCTCCTGATGCAGCTCTGACTCCACCGGGTTGCTGGTACAGAGCACGTTGCGGTTCACGTCGCCGGCGGTGGCTATGCTGTCGATGCCGGTGCTGTTGAGGGTCTGGTGCATCATCTTGATGTCGCGCTTGAGCACCCCGTGGAACTGGAAGGTCTGGCGGGTAGTCAGGCGGATGCTGCCGTACAGGCTGTGATCCTCGGCGAACTTGTCGATCACCTGCCACTGGGCCGGGGTGATGATGCCGCCGGGCAGGCGGGCGCGCAGCATGACGTTGTGCAGCGGCTCCAGCTTCTGGGCGGTGCGCTCCGGGCGGATGTCGCGGTCATCCTGCTGGTACATGCCGTGAAAGCGGATCAGCTGGAAGTTGTCGCCGTTGAAGCCACCGGTGAGCGGGTCTGTGAGATCCTGCGCTATGGTGCCGCGCAGGTGATCGCTCTCGCGTTTCAGACGTTCGTTGTCGGCCAGCGGTCCTTCCACCGGTCCCGGAATCAGTTGTTTGCTCATCAATAGACATCCCTTTGATAACGTTTGGCACGACGCAATTCGCTCAAATACTCTTCTGCTTCCTCACGGCTCTTGTGGCCATGTTCCGCAATCACATCCAGCAGGGCTTCCTGCACATCTTTCGCCATCTGGTTGGCATCGCCGCACACATAGAAGTGAGCGCCTGCTTCCAGCCACTGGTAGAGCTCCTGGCCCGCTTCCCGCAGGCGGTGCTGTACATAGACCTTCTCGGCCTGATCCCGGCTGAAGGCCAGCGAGATCTTGCTGAGCAGCCCGCTCTTCACATAGCGCTGCCACTCCACCTGATAGAGGAAATCCTGGGTGAAGTGCGGGTTGCCGAAGAACAGCCAGTTGTTGCCTTCGGCCCCCTGGGCCTCGCGCTCCTGCAGGAAGGCGCGAAACGGGGCGATGCCGGTACCCGGGCCCACCATGATGACGGGGGTGTCGGGGTTTGACGGCAGGCGGAAGTTGTCGTTGTGCTCGACGAACACCCGCACCTCGGCATCTTCAGCCAGCCGATCCGCCAGGTAGGAGGAGGCGGCGCCGCTGCGCACAGTGCCGTCTTCCTGTGGGTAGCGCACCACGCCGACGGTCAGGTGCACCTCCTCTTCCACCTCGCTTTGGCTGGAGGCGATGGAGTAGAGGCGCGGGGTGAGCGGGCGCAGCAGGTCCAGCAGCTGTTCGGCTGTGAGCGCGGTCGGGAAGCGTTTCAGTACATCCACCACCTGGGCAGAGGCCACCAGCGCGTTGACCTGGGCCTTGTCGCCAGCCAGATCTTTCAGTGCCGCGTTGCCCGATATATCAGCGAGTCCTGTGATAAAGCCGCCGTGCAAGCGGGTCAGCTCCAGCTCGCGGCTGAGCACTTCGCGCAGGCTGCCGCGGGCGGTGGCCTCGTCGCCGGAGAGACCGGCCAGCGCCAGCACCTCGTTCACCAGTGCGGGGTCGTTGTCAAACCAGATGCCGAGGGCATCGCCCGGCTGGTAGCGGATGCCGGACTCTTCAAGGCTGATCTCGATGTGACGGATATCCTTGGTCGAGTCGCGGCCGGTGATCTTCTGATTGACCGAGAGTTTGGCCGGGAAGGGGTTCTCCTTGCTGTATTGGCTGTGGCCGACCGCCTGCTGTACCGCACTGGCCACGCTGCTGCCGGCGGGACCGGCGGAGAGGGTGGCGGCAATGGCATTGAGCGCCTGTTCACCCCACGCCTTGGCGGCATCCTGATAATCCACGTCCAGGCTGGCGAGCTCATGCACCCGATCGGCGCCGGCCTTGGTCAGCAGGCTGTCAAAGTCCTTGCCGGTCTGGCAGAAGAATTCATAGGAGCTGTCACCCAGCCCCAGCACGGCGAACTTGAGCCCTTCCAGCTTGCCGACCTTGCCCTTCTTGAGCTGCTCGAACAGATCGACTGCGCTCTCCGGCGGTTCACCCTCCCCGTAAGTGCTCACTACCACCAGCAGGTGGGTCTCTTTCTTGAGCTGCTTGGGTTTGTAGTCCGCCATGGAGGTGAGGGTCACCGGCAGGCCGCGCGCCTCGGCCTGCGCCTTGATGGCGCTGGCCACGCCCTTGGCGTTGCCGGTCTGGGAGCCGTAGAGAATGGTCAGATTGCCGCTGGGGGCTGTGGCGGCTGCGCCGGTTACGGTAGGCTGGCTGCCCGCCTGGGAGAGACCGTAGAGATAACCGCTGACCCAGGCCAGTTGCTGGGTATTGAGGGTCGATAGCGCCTGGCTCAGCTGTCGCTGCTGCTCGTCAGAGAGGGGAGTCAGGTTGGTCAGGGAGTCCTTCAATTGCATCACACACGTCTTCCATGGTCTGATTTTTGGTCAGGTTAAGGGGTGTGATGGATAACAACAAAGAATAAAAATGTCTTTTTTATTCTATTACTGCATTAAAAAGGCGATGGAGAGGGTCGCAAGGCGACTCAGGTCGACAGGGCTCTCATGGTATAAAGGGCGATGAATGAACCCGTATTACCCACACAGGAAGCGTGAATGTCGACCATCAGCTTGTTTCATGTCAATGCCTTCAGCCGGCACCCCTTTGGCGGCAACCCGGCGGTGGTGGCGCTGGGGCCGAGCCAGCCGGATGCCACCCTGCTGGCCATGGCGGCCGAGTTCAACCTGTCGGAGACCGCCTTTCTGGTGCCCCTTGGCCATGCCCGCTATCAGCTGCGCTGGTTTACCCCCGAGCTGGAAGTGGATCTCTGTGGCCACGGTACCCTGGCAGCGGCCCACGTGCTGTGGCAGAGGGGGGCGGTGGCAGAGGATGAGGTCATTTACTTCGAGACCCGCAGCGGCGAGCTGCTGGCCCGGCGCGAAGGGGCGTGGATCTGGCTCGATTTCCCGCGCATTGCCACGGCGCCGCTCATTCTGGATCCGGTCTATGCGGCCGCGGTCGGTTGTCAGCCGCTGCAAACCCTGGCGGCTGGCGCCAAGTTCTTGCTGGCGCTGGCCAGCGAGGAGGAGGTTCGTGCGCTTACCCCAGATTTTCAGGCCCTGCGCGCGCTGCCCGGTCGCGGCCTGATGGTGACGGCGCCCTCGCGCGATCCGGACCATGACTTCGTCTCCCGCTACTTCGCCCCCTGGGTCGGGGTAGATGAGGATCCGGTGACCGGCTCCAACCACTGCGCCCTGGTGCCCTTCTGGGCCGAGCGGCTCGGCAAACGGCAGCTGCGGGCCCGCCAGATCTCGGCCCGGGGTGGTGAGCTGCTGCTAGAACTGCAGGAGAGTCGGGTGCTGATGGCCGGTCAGGCCGTCACCTTGTGGCAGGGGGAGTGGCTGCTGCCAGTGGCCTGATAAGCGGCAAACTGGCGGTGTATTGAAGGTTCGTCAGCGGTTTGTGTCCGCCATAAAAAAAACGCCCCGCGGTGGCGGGGCGTTTTGATTGCGATGGACGGCTGTTTCTTCGGCTCTTACTTTTGTGGACGCAGAGCCGGGAACAGGATGACGTCGCGGATGGTGTGGCTGTTGGTGAACAGCATCACCAGACGGTCGATACCGATACCCTGACCGGCAGTCGGCGGCAGACCGTGTTCCAGTGCGGTCACGAAGTCGGCGTCGTAGAACATGGCTTCGTCATCGCCTGCGGCTTTCTGGTCAACCTGAGCCTGGAAGCGCTCGGCCTGATCTTCCGCATCGTTCAGCTCGGAGAAGCCGTTGGCCAGCTCGCGGCCGCCGATGAAGAATTCGAAGCGGTCGGTGACGTCCGGGTTCTGGTCGTTGCGACGGGCCAGCGGAGAAACGGCGGCCGGGTACTCGGTAATGAAGGTCGGTTGCAGCAGCATGTGCTCCACGGTCTCTTCGAAGATCGCGGTGATCACGTGGCCCAGTTCCCAGCTCTTCATCAGCTCGATGTGCAGGCGCTTGGCGACGGCGGTGGCCTTCTCCAGGGTCGCCAAATCGTCACGGGTCACATCCGGGTTGTACTTCAGGATGGAGTCAACCATGGAGAGACGCTGGAACGGCTGACCGAAATCGATGGTCAGACCCTCTTCGCCCTCTTTGGCGTAACGGATCTTGGTGTCGCCCAGGATGTCCTGCGCCAGGGTGCGCAGCATCTCTTCGGTGAGATCCATCAGATCGATGTAGTCGGCGTAGGCCATATAGAACTCGAGCATGGTGAACTCGGGGTTATGGCGAACGGAGATACCTTCGTTACGGAAGTTGCGGTTGATCTCGTAGACACGCTCGAAACCACCGACCACCAGACGCTTCAGGTAGAGTTCCGGAGCGATACGCAGGTACATGTCGATGTCCAGCGCATTGTGGTGAGTGATGAACGGACGGGCAGAAGCGCCACCCGGGATGACCTGCATCATGGGGGTTTCCACTTCCATGAAGCGCTTGTCGTTCAGGAACTTGCGGATACCGGCCACGACCTTGGTACGGGTCACGAAGGTCTTGCGGGACTCTTCGTTGGCGATCAGATCCAGGTAACGCTGACGGCAGCGGGCTTCCTGGTCGGTCAGACCTTTGTGCTTCTCGGGCAGCGGGCGCAGGGCCTTGGTCAGCAGGCGAATGTCGGAGACATGAACGGAGAGTTCGCCTGTGTTGGTGCGGAACAGGGTACCTTCGACACCCACGATGTCGCCCAGATCCCACTTCTTGAACTGCTCGTTGTAGAAGCCTTCCGGCAGGTCGTCACGGGTGACGTAGACCTGGATCTTGCCAGCCATGTCCTGCAGGGTGGCGAAAGATGCCTTGCCCATGATCCGGCGGGTCATGATGCGACCGGCAATCTTCACCCGTTTACCCAGTGCGGCCAGTTCGTCGGCGCTCTTGTCACCAAACTCGGCGTGCAGATCACCGGAAAGGCTGTCACGACGGAAGTCGTTGGGGAAGGGGTTGCCCTGGGCGCGCAAGGCGGCCAGCTTGGAACGACGCTCCTGCATCTCGTTGTTCAGATCGAGAGTTTGGTCGACTTCCGGAGTAGTGGTTTGTTCAGACATGGTGATTCCTGCTGTTCTGTTTTTTTACAGGCCTGATTTCAGGCTAGCTTCGATAAACTTGTCCAAGTCGCCGTCGAGTACCGCCTGGGTGTTGCGGGTTTCGACGCCGGTACGTAGATCCTTGATGCGCGCATCATCCAGCACATAGGAACGGATCTGGCTGCCCCAGCCGATATCGGACTTGGTCTCTTCGAGGGCTTGCTTCTCGGCATTCTGCTTCTGAATTTCCAGCTCGTAGAGCTTGGCCTTCAGCTGCTTCATACACTGATCTTTGTTTTTGTGCTGGGAACGATCGTTCTGGCACTGTACCACGACCCCAGTAGGAATGTGGGTAATACGTACCGCGGATTCGGTCCGGTTGACGTGCTGACCACCGGCGCCGGAGGCACGGTAGACGTCGATACGCAGGTCGGCCGGGTTGATCTCGATGTCGATGTCATCGTCGATCTCGGGGTAGACGAACACCGAGCAGAACGAGGTGTGGCGACGGCCACCGGAATCGAACGGGGATTTGCGCACCAGGCGGTGGACGCCGGTCTCGGTACGCAGCCAGCCGAAGGCATACTCACCGGTGAACTTGATGGTGGCGGACTTGATGCCGGCCACATCGCCTTCGGAGCATTCAATGAGCTCGGGCTTGTAGCCGTGGGCATCGCCCCAGCGCAGGTACATGCGCAGGACCATGTTGGCCCAATCCTGCGCTTCGGTACCACCGGAGCCGGACTGGATGTCGATGTAGCAGTCGGAGGGATCGTGCTGACCGGAGAACATGCGGCGGAACTCGAGATCCACCAGCTTGGTTTCCAGCACGTCGGCTTCGGCCACGGCTTCGTTGAAGGTGTCTTCGTCTTCACCTTCCACGGCCAGCTCGACCAGCATGGCCACGTCGTCGGCGCCCTGGGTCAGGGTGTCGATGGTGCCGACCACGTTTTCCAGCGCCACGCGCTCCTTGCCCAGCGCCTGTGCGCGCTCGGGTTCATTCCAGACGTCCGGCTGTTCCAGCTCGGCGTTGACCTCTTCTAGACGCTCTTTCTTGGCGTCATAGTCAAAGGTACCCCCTAAGCAGCTCGGTCCTCTCAGACAGCTCCTTAAGCTTGTTTAATACAGGATTGACTTCAAACATCGTGAAAACTCTCGGGGTCGATGTGATTTAAAAACGGGATATTCTAGCCAATTGTGGAAGGAATAAACAGGGTCGGCTGTCCTTGTGCGTGCCTCGTAGTCAATTTCTGGTGCAGTTTTCCCCAACTCGGTGGAAAATATCGCCCGCCGGCCCATTTTCCGGTTTAGTTTTGCGCCGACGGGTCGTTAATAACTACGCAGTGCTGTGCACTTTTTGGGAAATCCTGTTCCTGACCTCATAAGAAGAACGCATGATGAAAAACCTATCACTCAAGCAGAAGATACTGTTGTCGGTGGTGATCGCCCTGTCACTGGTGATCCTGCTGCTCTCCTGGCAGAGCTATACCAGCCAGAAGTCCCTGTTGCTGCAAGGCAGTCAGGAACAGGTACAACGCCTCGGCAGCCAGCAGGCCGCCAGTGTCAGTGACTGGCTCGCGGCCCGTCGCGACGTCATTCAGGCGCTCGGCAACAAGGCCGGTGCCGAACCCCTCAATGCCCTGCAACAGGCGCAAGTCTCCGGCCGCTTCCAGCTCACCTATTTTGGCGAGAGCGGCGGCAAGATGAACGACTCCGATCCTTCCATCAACCGTGACGGTTACGATCCCCGCTCCCGTGGCTGGTATCAGGAAGCGATGAGCAAGGGCGGCCTGATCGTGACCAAGCCCTATCTGGATGTGGCCTACAACATCATGGTGGTGACCCTGGCCCAGCCGGCTCAGGGCGGCGTGGTCGGTGGCGACCTCTCCATCGCCTCGCTGGTGGAAGACGTCACCAAGATGAAGCTGCCGGCCGACGGTTTCGCCATCATGATGCACAAGGATGGCACCGTCATCGCCTACAAGGACGCCGCCAAGGCGATGAAACCGGCCACCGAGATCGACAACGATCTGACCAATGCCCTGATCGAGCAGAGCAAGACCAGCAACAGCCTGGTGCCGGCCTACTTCGACAACGAAGGGCGCGACAAGCTGCTGTGGGCGGTGGACATCCCCGATACCGACTGGGAACTGGTGCTGGTGCTGGACAAGGAGACCCTGGAGGCTCCGCTCTCTTCCCTGCTGATGACCCAGCTCGGCCTGGCCCTGCTGGTGCTGGTGGGCAGCATCCTCGCCATCTCCTGGCTGGTCAGCATGCTGCTCGGCCCGCTCAGCAAGGTCTCCCAGGCCCTGGCGCGCATCGCCGACGGTAACGGCGATCTGACCCAGCGCATCAAGATCGACACCAACGACGAAGTGGGTCAGCTGGCCAACAGCTTCAACCGCTTCGTCGGTAGCCAGCATCAGCTGATCGGCAATATCCGCAAGCTGGCCAACGAGCTGAACGCCGATGCCGAGCGCAGTCTGGTGACCAACCAGGCCGCCGTGGACGAGCTGCAGCGCCAGCAGCAGGAAGTGACCATGGTCGCCACCGCCGTCACCGAGATGGCGAGCGCCACCATGGAGATCGCCGGCAACGCCGAGAACACCGCCGCCGCGGCCCAGCAATCCGCCCAGAGCAGTGAGCAGGGCAAGATGCTGGTGAACCAGACCCGTCAGTCCATCAACGGTCTGGCCGAGGAAGTGGGGCAGGCGACCGAGGTGATCGGCGAGCTGAGCCGCCACGCCCAGGCCATCTCCGGCATCCTCTCCACCATTCAGGGCATCGCCGAGCAGACCAACCTGCTGGCGCTGAACGCCGCCATCGAAGCGGCCCGCGCCGGTGAACAGGGTCGCGGTTTCGCGGTGGTGGCGGACGAGGTGCGGGTGCTGTCGCGCCGCACTCAGGACTCCACCCAGGAGATCCAGTCCACCATCGAGACCCTGCAGCAGACCACGGCCCGTGCGGTGAGCCTGATGCAGACCAGCCAGGGGCTGGCGGACAACAGCGTGAAAGACGCCGATGCCGCTGCCGCTGCGCTCGAAGAGATCACTCAGGCGGTGTCGCTCATCTCCGACATGGCGGGTCAGATCGCCACGGCCGCCGAGGAGCAGACCCAGGTGACCGGTGAGATCACCCAGAACACCACCGCCATCAAGGATGTGAGCGACGAGATCACCGCCGCCGCCATGCGCGATCTGGATCAGGCCGAGAGCCTCAAAGGCCGGGCCACCGACCTGAACCAGCAGGTCTCGACCTTTATCCTGTAAGTGTTTGAACGCGGCGAGCACGGCCGCCATGAAAAAGCCCCGCCCTCTGCCGAGTGCGGGGCTTTTTGTTTATGTGGCTCGCCGCGGGCTGTCATGAAGGGTGGGGGGCGCCGCTGGCGAGC
The DNA here is from genome assembly GCF_013085505.1 of Aeromonas sp. 2692-1. Classification (NCBI taxonomy): domain Bacteria; kingdom Pseudomonadati; phylum Pseudomonadota; class Gammaproteobacteria; order Aeromonadales; family Aeromonadaceae; genus Aeromonas; species Aeromonas sp. 2692-1. Next base: position 4,839,072 of record NZ_CP038513.1, on the reverse strand, counting down.
AGAAAAGGCAGAGCCCACCAAGAGGTGGGCTCTGTTCATAGACGTCTGACGGAAAAGGAATTACAGGAAGGGCAGTGCCAGGAACAGCTTGATCACCATGGCGTTGATGATGTCGATGAAGAAGGCGCCCACCATGGGCACCACCAGAAACGCCAGGTGAGAGGGGCCGAAGCGCTGGGTGATGGCTTGCATGTTGGCAATGGCGGTGGGGGTGGCCCCGAGACCAAAACCACAATGGCCTGCCGCCAGCACGGCCGCATCGTAGTTGCTGCCCATTACCCGGAAGGTGACGAAGATGGCGTAGAGCGCCATGGCCACGGTCTGGGCCGCCAGCAGGACGAAGATGGGCAGCGCCAGGTTGGCCAGATCCCACAGTCGCAGGCTCATCAGCGCCATCGCCAGGAACAGCGACAGGCTGACGTTGCCGAGCAGGGAGACTTCGCGGTCGCTCACCTCGTGCCAGTTCAGCAGGGTCAGCACGTTGCGCAGCAGCACGCCGACGAACAGCACGCAGACGAACACCGGCAGCTCGAAGGCGCCACCCTTGAGGTAGGCAGAGAGCATCTCGCCCCCCTTCAGGCTGATGGCGATCAGCGCCAGGGTCTCGATCAGGCTGAAGGTGGTGAGCGGGCGCTCCATGTCCGGCATCTCGAAGCCTTGCGGCGCGTCATCCCGGTTGTGCTCCTCGCCGGGTACCTTCACCTTCTTTACCAGATAGCGGGCGACCGGGCCGCCGATGAGGCCGCCCAGCACCAGGCCGAAGGTGGCACAGGCGATGGCCAGTTCGGCGGCGGATTGCACCCCGTACTTCTCGGTGAAGGTGGCACCCCAGGCCGCCCCGGTGCCGTGGCCGCCGGAGAGGGTGATGGAGCCAGCCAGCAGCCCCATGTGGGGATCCAGACCGAGCAGGGTCGCCAGACCCACGCCCAGGCTGTTTTGCACCAGCAGCAGACCGGTGACCACCAGCAGGAAGGTGAGCACCGCCTTGCCGCCGCGCTTGAGGCTGGCGAGATCGGCGGAGAGACCGATGGAGGCGAAGAACGCCAGCATCAGCGGGGTTTGCAGGCTGGTATCGAACTGCAGCTCCATCTGCAGGGTGGAGCGCAGCAGCAGCAGCACCAGGGCGACCACCAGACCGCCGGCAACCGGCTTGGGGATGTTGAAGGTTCGCAGCAGCCCGACTCGGGTCACCAGCAAACGACCGAGCAGCAACACCAGGGTGGCTGCGACCAGGGTGGCGTAGGAATCAAGTTGTAGCATTCAGTACTCCCATGTTGATTGGCTGTGTCTTTCGTTGATGCAGACTCACAGATTCAGCCGGGATAAAAACAGTGTGGCTCAGGTGCCAACAAAGAAGGGGCGACATGCCCCCGCCCCACGTAAAAATGGGACCAGTGCGGGCCTGAACAGATCAGGCTTCCAGATGAGATTTATGAAAAATCGAGCGGATAGTAGCAAAAAGCACCACTTATATCCACATTTGTCAGATAAATGGTCACTCTTGATGTATCTTGTGACATTTAACACTATTGGGTTAGTCGCCGTTTAATACCGGCCGCAGGCCATTTCCCGGCTGCCATTTGGAGTGCCAGTCCCTATAATTCGGCGGTTTTTGGCCCGCCGGACGGCACTGGTGGGATGTGAGCCGGCGGCCCGGCGCGCTATCATGAGCGGGCTTTTGGCCCATGGCGAACGCGGCGGGCAGTCGATGCCGCCGTTTCGCCCCGGCTCAGCCACGATTCGCGGGTGTTGTGCCCATCAAAGAGGAGAGGGTGTGAAGAAGTCCATCTACATCGCCTATACAGGCGGCACCATAGGGATGCAGCGTTCCGACCACGGCTATGTGCCGATGGCGGGCTTCATGGAAGACTGTCTGGCGCGGATGCCCGAGTTCCATCGCCCCGAGATGCCGGATTACCATATTCACGAATATGCGCCCCTCATCGACTCTTCCGACATGACGCCGGCGGACTGGCAGCGCATCGCCGAGGATATTAAAGGCAACTACGACAAGTACGACGGTTTTGTCATTTTGCACGGCACCGACACCATGTCGTTCACCGCCTCGGCGCTCTCCTTCATGCTCGAAGATCTGCACAAGCCGGTCATCATCACCGGCTCCCAGATCCCGCTCGCCGAGCTGCGCTCCGACGGGCAGCAGAACCTGCTCAACGCCCTCTACATCGCGGCCAACTACCCGATTCACGAGGTGACGCTGTTTTTCAACAACCAGCTCTATCGCGGCAACCGCAGCAAGAAGGTGCACGCCGACGGCTTCCACGCCTTCGATTCGCCCAACTACCCGCCGTTGCTCAACGCCGGCATCGCCATCTCGCTGGAAGCGGGCGAGCTGGGGGTGCCGTCCGAGCGGCCGCTGGTGCTGCACGACATCACCCCCCAGCCCATCGGCGTGGTGACCCTCTACCCCGGCATCTCGGCCGAGGTGATCGCCAACATCCTGCAGCAGCCGGTGCGCGCGCTGATCCTGCTCTCCTTCGGGGTGGGCAATGCGCCGCAGAATCCGGCCATGCTGGCGCTGCTCTCCGAGGCCTCGGCCCGTGGCGTCATCATCGTCAACCTGAGCCAGTGCCTGCACGGCAAGGTCAACATGGGCGGCTATGCCACCGGCAACGCCCTGTCGCGGGCCGGGGTCATCTCGGGCTTCGACATGACCGCCGAGGCGGCGCTGACCAAGCTGCACTTCCTGCTGAGCCAGGATCTGCCGGCGCCGCGCATCCGCGAGCTGATGCAGCAGTCGCTGCGTGGTGAGCTGACCCCCTGACTGGTTTTCCCCTCACCCTAACCCTCTCCCAGCGGGAGAGGGGATAGATTGAGGTGGCGAGGTTTGCCATGAAGATCGCCGGCAGGTGCCCCGCTTACTGTTCGCGGGCGTGAGCCTGCTCCCTTCTCCCCTGGCGGGAGAAGGGCCGGGGATGAGGGGGATATGTCAGGAAAAAGAGAGGGGAGCCATATTGGCTCCCCTCTTTAGTTGTGACGGGCGGGTCTGACTCAGTGGTTGAGGTCGACCCGCACTATCTCTTCCTCGTCGCGATACTGACGCTTGAGCTCGCTCTTGCTTTTCATCACTATCTCGCCGTCACGGCCGATGTTCATGTGCTCGGGGTTGTCGAGGTGCATCGCCTGCCAGGCCATCACCGCCTGCAGGGAAGTGGCCTTCTGCTCGTCGGTGAGCGGCTTGCCATCGGGCCACTTGCCAAGCTCGACCGCCGTCTTGAGGCGCTCGTACACCTCTGCGGGCATCTGCCTGATTGCTTGTAGAAACTCACCTTGTTGAAACGACATCCGGCCTTCTCCTTGCACATTGAGCCATGACGAATCGGGATCAGGCCGGCAGATCCTGGCGAACCGCGCCAGCCATCTGCTCCATCACCCGCACTACCTGACAACTGTACCCGAACTCGTTGTCATACCATACGTAGAGCACACAGTGGTCCCCCTCGGCGATGGTGGCCTGGGAGTCGACGATGCCCGCAAAACGGGAGCCCACCATGTCGGAAGAGACCAGCTCGGTGCTGGCGCTGAAGTCGATCTGGCGATGCAGGGCCGAGCTCAGCGCCATCTGCTGCAGATAGGCGTTGAGGCTCTCCCGATCGGTGGTCTGTTCCAGCGACAGGTTGATGATGGCCAGTGAGACGTTGGGGGTGGGCACCCGGATGGCGTTGCCGGTCAGCTTGCCCTTGAGCTCGGGCAGCGCCTTGGCCACCGCCTTGGCGGCGCCGGTGCTGGTCATCACCATGTTGAGGGCCGCGCTGCGACCGCGTCGCTCGCCCTTGTGATAGTTGTCGATGAGGTTCTGGTCGTTGGTGTAGGAGTGGACCGTCTCCACGTGGCCGTGGCGGATGCCGTACTTGTCCTGCATCACCTTGAGCACCGGGGTGATGGCGTTGGTGGTGCAGGAGGCGGCGGAGATGATCTTGTCATCGGGACCTATCACCTCGTGGTTGACCCCGAACACCACGTTCTTCATCTCCCCCTTGCCGGGAGCGGTCAGCAGCACCCGGGCGGCGCCGCGCGCCTTGAGGTGTTCAGACAGCCCCGCCTCGTCGCGCCAGACCCCGGTGTTGTCGACGATCAGCGCATCGTGAATGCCGTAGGCGGTGTAGTCGATGTCGGCCGGGCTGTTTGCATAGATCACCTGGATGAAGGTGCCATTGGCGATGATGGCGCTGCGTTCCACATCCACCTCGATGGAGCCGTTGAAGGGGCCGTGCACCGAGTCGCGGCGCAGCAGGCTGGCGCGTTTCTCCAGATCCCCGTCACGACCGCCGCGTACCACGATGGCGCGCAGCCGCAGGGAGTTGGCGGCGCCGGTGCGCTCGATCAGCAGCCGGGCCAGCAGGCGACCGATGCGGCCAAAGCCGTACAGCACCACGTCGGTGGGGGCCGGCACGCCGCGACCCAGGGCCGGTGCCAGCTTGGCACGCAGGTAGTCGTCGATGCCGGCTTCATCCTGGTGATCCTGCCAGTAACCCACGGCCAGCTTGCCCAGATCGATCTCGGCAGCGGTCGGGTTCAGGGCCAGGATGGCTTGCAGCAGGGGAAAGCTCTGTTGGATCGGGAGGGGGGCTCCCTGGTGGCGGCGAACGACCCGGTGGGCCTTGAGGATATCGATGGTGGAGGCGTTTTGAAGCGGGCGGCCGTAGAGGGTGATCTCGATCCCCTGCTGGCGGTAGAGGCGACCGATCAAGGGTTGCATGGCTTCGGCGAGCTCCTGGCTCTCCTGCCACGCCTGCAGATAGTGCTCGTGGGTCATTAACCAGATCCTTTATTTCACGTTGTTGGGGCAAATAGAAATTCGTCGAATGCAGATCAGTGTAGGGGTGTATATTTCGTTATATTATTCTGCAGTCGCGGCCTTATACGGCGCGCGCATTGTAATGGATATGTAATCTATTTGCTAGCCAAGGGTGGCCATGGCAGGCTGCAATTGTTACCAACAAGATATGAACCATGACCCCTTTTCCAGCTCGTTCCCTGTTGTTCGGCCTCTGTTGCGGCCTGCTGCTCACCGCCTGTGACGATGACAGGATCCACAACATCTGTGCCAATTACCCGGCCCTCTGTCAGGATCTGGTGGACGACGGCTGGTGTCGTTACGAGCGCAGCGACATCATCCGGGCCCGCTACTACCTGCAGGCGGAGGGGACCGAGCGGCGCCAGTACGAGTTGATGCGCAGCCTGGAGCGTTATCTCAAATGCGCCGAACGTTCCACCAACATCGAGTACAAGCGGGCCCGCGAGCAGAAGAGCCCGCGGGTGGAGGGGATGCTGGCGGCCGGCGAACAGCTGGCCCAGCTTGATGCCGCCACCCGCAACGCCACAGATCCCTACCTGCTGCTCTGGCACTGGACCAACAACACCAACGAGCTGGCTCGCCAGCAGTTTCTGGCGCTGGAGGGGCAACCCGTGCTGGAGGAGCCCGAGCTGCAACTGGCGCTCGGCGGCATCTATGCCAAGAGCGAGCCGCAAAAGGCCATCGCGCTGATGCAGCACGCCCTCTCCCTCTACCGGGAAGGGGAGCAGGTCAACGGCCGGATCCTCACCTCCCTCAGCACCCTCTACATGGGGCAGAAGCAGTACGGGCAGGCCTATCTGTGGGGCAAGGTGAGCGAGTCGTTCCAGAATGCTGCCGAGGTATCGGCCACCCGTTTCAGCCTCTATCACTCCCTGAGCAAGCAAGAGCAGGAGAGCCTGGACAGCCAGGCCGCCACCCTGGTCGAACAACTGAAAAGCGGGACCTATCGTCCCTGAACCCTGATGAACCACATTGAACCTCTGGCCAGCGACTGGCCACACCCCTTCGACATCCGGCTCACCCACGGCCGGGTCAACACAGATGGCCGCCAGCTGGAGCGGGTCACCGTCAGGGCCGTCGTGCTGCGTGGCGACCAGCTGCTGCTGGTGCACTCCCGGGTCAACGGCGATCTGATGTTTCCCGGTGGCGGCATCGAGCACGGGGAGTGTCACCGCACGGCCCTCGCGCGCGAGCTGCGCGAGGAGTGCGGCGCCGAGCTGGTGGCGGTCGATGCCCTGCTCGGCGAGACGCGGGAGTACCGGCCGGCCCGCGAGGCCGACTACGACGCCTACTGCATCCGCTCCTTCTACTACCTCTGTCAGGTGGGGGAGGCGTGGTGCGAACCGCAGCCCCAGCCCTACGAGATAAGGCTCGGTTTCACCCCCGGCTGGTTCGAGCTGGCCGAGGCGCTGCAGACCAACAAGACCCAGCTGGCGGGCCCTTGCCCGCAGTGGACGGTACGGGAGACCCGGGTACTGGCTGAGTTGCATCACTGGCACGGTGCCGGTCTGCTGGGCTGAACGCTGCCCGATCCCATAAAAAAACCGCCCCAAGGCGGTTTTTTTGCGTTTGCTGCCGCTCAGGGCGTACAGACCGGGCAGAGGGCGTAGGTGCCCTGCGGGTCGTTGAAGCGAGTCAGCGGGTCCAGGCTGCGGTTCACTTCCACCAGCGCCTTGCCAAGCCCGGCCGGCAACCAGCTCTGCAGGTGGGAAGCGAGCACTTGGGCGCTGCTGTCGAACAGCTGGCGCAGGAACTTGTCTTTGGCCGACTCTTCCTGCTCGATGGGGGTGACCTGCCACTCCTTGAGGTTGGCCAGCTCGGCCGCCGCCTTGATGGCCGCCTCCTGATCGCCAAACTCGTCCACCAGGCCCAGCGCCTTGGCATCCTGACCGGTCCAGACCCGGCCCTCGGCCGCTTTCTCGGTCTCTTCCGGGCTCAGGCCACGGCCCTTGCTGACCAGACCGACGAAACGCTGGTAGGTATCTTCCACGCTCAGCTGGATCGCCTGGCCGACGTGTTCCGGCAGGGCACGGGTCAGGCCGACGCCGACATAGTCGGTGGTGCCGACGCCGTCGGTGTGCACCCCGTACTGGGAGAGCGCCTTGTCGATAGTGGCGAACATGCCGAACACCCCGATGGAGCCGGTGAGGGTGGTGGGGGAGGCGAAGATCTTGTCCGCATCGGCGGAGATCCAGTAACCGCCGGAGGCGGCGTAGCTGCCCATGGAGATCACCACCGGCTTGCCGGCCTGCTTGAGGGCCAGCAGCTCGGCGCGGATCTGCTCGGCGGCGAAGGCGCTGCCGCCAGGGCTGTCGACCCGCAGCACCAGGGCTTTCACCTTGTCGTCGCGGCGGGCATCGGCCAGCAGGTCGGCGAGGCTGTCGCCGCCGATGGTGCCGGCAGGCTGGACGCCATCCATGATGGCGCCGCTGGCGACGATGAGACCCACCTCATCCTTGCCGCTCTGGGGATACTGGCTCGGAATGGCGGCCAGGTACTCCTTGAGGCCCACCCCCTTCCAGCCGTGGTCATCGCTCTCGCCCACTTCCTTGATCACCGCCTGGGTCATCTCGTCGCGGGTCGCCAGCTGGTCCACCAGACCGTTGTCGAGGGCGTAGTTGGCGGCATTGCCGCCGGCCTTGCGCAGCAGCTCGAGGAAGCGATCCTTGCCCGGTGCCACGGCGTCCGGTTCGATCTCCCGCTGCTCGGCCACGTCGGCCACGTAGGATTGCCACAGCTGATCCAGCCAGCGCTGGTTCGCCTCCTTGCTCTCGGGGGACATCTCGTCGCGGGTATAGGGTTCGACGAAAGACTTGTAGGTGCCGACCTTGAACACGTGCGGGGTGATGTTGAGCTTCTCCAGCGCCGACTTGTAGTAGGTCTGGTAGACGCCGAGCCCCTCGATGACCACAGCGCCGCTCTGGTTGAGCAGCACGTGATCGGCGTGGGCGGCCAGCAGATATTGGCCCTGGGTGTAGAAGTCGGCCATGGCGATGACCGGCTTGCCGCTCTCCTTGAATGCATCGATGGCGCTCGCCACCTCCTGCAGTTTGGAGAAGCTGGTGCCCTGCAGCCCCTGGGGCTTGATCACCAGCGCCTTGATACGATCGTCATCCTTGGCGCTTTTGATGGCCCACAGCAGATCGGAGAGGACGATCTCGCTGGGCAGCTCGTCGCTGTTGTCCACCTGGCGCAGCAGCTGTACGGTGGGATCGGTCTGCGAGCGCTGTTCCACCAGCACACCGGAGAGATTGAGGGTGAGGGCCCCTTCGATGGGGGCGCTGGGCGCCTCTTTCTGGCTGACGCTGAAGACGATGATCAAGACCACGACGAGAAACAGCAGATTGACCAGCATCAGCCGGGTGAAATTGAGCAGGCGCCACAGGCTGCGAAACAGCCAACCCAGACCTTTGAAAATAGACATAGTCGCGTTATCGCCCTGTTAATGGGGAGGGAAGCGCCATTATTAACCAGTTGGCCGGTGAAATGCCATTTCCGCTTGGACAGGATCGGAGCCCGGTCGTTCGGAACACGTCTGTTCGCCGAAAAATTGTCCAAACATTTGTTTGAAAAAGCATTTTCGATTCTTTACTCTAGCCTCGGTTTGATAACAAAAAATTAACTGGAGGCCCTGTGAGCCGCCCACGCATCCAGCTGCCGTGTCTTGGGCTTGAGTCCGGACGGTGGAGGATGGGCGTGGTGCCATCCAGCCCGGCCTCGAAAAGGAGTTCATGATGAGCCGTTACCCGACCCTGCTGACCCCCCTCGATCTCGGCTTTACCCAGCTGCGCAACCGCGTGTTGATGGGATCCATGCACACCGGCCTCGAAGAGGAGAAGGGGGGCTTTGACAAGCTGGCCGCCTTCTATGGCGAGCGGGCCCGGGGCGGGGTCGGCCTCATCGTGACCGGCGGCATTGCCCCTAACCTGCGTGGCCGGTTGGTGCCCCACGGCTCCCAGCTGAGCTTTCCCTGGCAGGTGGCCAAGCACAAGAAGGTGACCAGTGCGGTGCATCAGGAGGGGGGCAAGATAGCGCTGCAGATCCTCCATGCCGGCCGCTACGCCTATCATCCATTCAGCCTGGCGCCGAGTGCCCTCAAGGCGCCCATCTCCCCGTTCAAGCCGCGCGCCATGAGCGAGCGGCAGATCCGCGGCACCATCCGTGACTTCGCCGCCACCGCGCAACTGGCCAGGGCGGCCGGTTACGACGGGGTCGAGGTGATGGGCTCGGAAGGCTATCTCATCAACCAGTTCATCTGCGAGCGCACCAACAAGCGCACCGATGGCTGGGGTGGCAGCAGCGAAAACCGCATGCGCTTCCCGGTGGAGATTGTCCGCGCCATCCGCGAGCGGGTCGGGCCGGATTTCATCATCATCTTCCGCCTCTCCATGCTGGATCTGGTGGAGCAGGGCTCCTCCCTGGAGGAAGTGATCGCCCTTGGCAAGGCGCTGGAGCAGGTGGGGGTCACCCTCATCAACACCGGCATCGGCTGGCACGAGGCGCGCATTCCCACCATCGCCACCAGCGTCCCGCGCGGCGCCTTCAGCTGGGTGACCGCCGAGCTGAAAAAACACCTCAAGGTGCCGCTTATCACCACCAACCGCATCAACACCCCCGAGGTGGCCGAGCGCATTCTGGCGGGCGGCGAGGCGGATATGGTCTCCATGGCGCGCCCCTTCCTGGCGGACCCCGAATTTGTCATCAAGGCCGCCGAGAACCGGGCGGACGAGATCAACACCTGCATCGCCTGCAACCAGGCCTGCCTAGATCATGTCTTCAAGCAGAAGCGGGCCTCCTGTCTGGTCAACCCGCGCGCCTGCTTCGAGACCGAACTCACCTTCGGCCGGGTGCCCCAGCCCAAGAGGCTGGCGGTGGTGGGCGCCGGTCCCGCCGGGCTGGCGTTTGCCTGCTACGCCGCCGAGCGCGGCCATCAGGTGAGCCTGTTCGATCAGGCGAGCGAAATCGGCGGCCAGTTCAACTTCGCCAAGCAGATCCCGGGCAAGGAGGAGTTTCACGAAACCCTGCGCTACTTTGCCAGGCGGCTGGAGAAGTGCGGCGTCGAACTCTATCTGGGTCAGCGCCAGAGTGCCGAGAGCCTCTTGGGCGGCGGTTTTGACGAGGTGATCCTCGCCACCGGCATCCGCCCGCGCACCCCCAACATTCCGGGTATCGAGCATGCCAAGGTGATGAGCTACCTCGATGTCTTGCGGGATCACAAACCGGTGGGCGAGAAGGTGGCGGTGATCGGCGCCGGCGGCATCGGCTTTGACGTGGCCGAATACCTGGTAGAGGGCAAGGGGGATCGCAGTCGCGATCACTGGCTCAAGGAGTGGGGCATCGACAAGCAGCTCGGCGAGCGCGGCGGTCTGATGGCCCCGGTGATCGACGCCCCTGAGCGCCAGGTCTGGCTGCTGCAGCGCAAGGAGAGCAAGGTGGGCGACGGCCTTGGCAAGACCACCGGCTGGATCCACCGCACCGTGCTCAAGAACCGCAAGGTGGAGATGCTCTCCGGCGTGCAGTACCTGCGCATCGACGATGAGGGGCTTCACATTCAGGTGGGCGAACAGCAGCAGTGCCTGCCGGTGGATCAGGTGATCATCTGCGCCGGACAAGAGCCGCTCAAGGAGCTGCAGGCCGGTCTGCAGGCGGCGGGCAAACCGGTACACATCATCGGCGGGGCCGACGTGGCCGCCGAGCTGGACGCCAAGCGCGCCATCCGCCAGGGGGCCGAACTGGCGGCGGTCATCTAGTCGACGGGCCGCCACGTATTGCGACAAACCCCTGATGCTCAGGGGTTTTCTTCATCTGGTGCTGTGCTAAGGTAGCGCCATCATAGCCCCTGACAAGGAACTGCCCATGGATGCCCTCCACCTGTTACTGAATCGTCACTCCTGTGGTCGTCTGGCCGAGCCCGCCCCGAGCGGCGAGGTACTCGACAATATCCTCAAGGCCGGGCTGCGGGCGCCGGATCACGGCACCCTGACCCCCTGGCAGTTCATCCTGTTCGAAGGGGAGGGGCGCGAACGGCTCGGCACCCTGCTGGCACAGGCCGCGCGCAGTCGCGGCGAGGATGAGGAGAGCATCAAGAAGTGTCAGGAGGCCCCGCTGCGCGCACCGCTGCTGATCGCGGTGGCAACCCGCTATCAGGAGCATCCCAAGGTGCCGCGGCTGGAGCAGGAGCTCTCCGCCGGCTGCGCCCTGATGGCGATGCAGATGGCGGCCCAGGCCCAGGGCTTCAACGGCATCTGGCGCTCCGGCTGGTTCATTTTCGACGAGCAGATCAATGAAGGGTTGGGGCTGACACCGGAGGATCAGCTGGTGGGCTTCCTCTACCTTGGCACCCCCATGCTGGAGGCCCGCAAGCTGCGCGAGCTGCCGGTGAGCGAGTTCGTGCGCCGCTTCTAGTCTGCTTCATTACCGGCAAGGCCCTGACTCGTCAGGGCTTTTTTGTTTCTGGTGGCGGGCTGTACTGATATTTGGAAGATTGCCAAGAGGGAGGCCGTGGCTGGCAGGGAATTTTTTAAATAGTGAGATGCCGTTCTCAATCCTGGTTTATTACGCTATGTAAAACGTTTGCGCCTCGTTAATATCCCTGTGCCAGTTTAGAAGGTGACCCCTTCTAATTTTCTGCGATGAGAGTCGCAATTCCGTAGCACCTTTTTACAGCCCAACGTCTTGATGACATTGGGCTTCATTTTTATGGGTGCTTTGCAGGTGTTGGCACTCTCAACCTCCTAGGACCGGAAAGGTCGCCTTTTTACAGGCCATTATGGTCTTGATGATATTGGGCTTCATTTTTATGGGCGCTTTTCAGGTGTCGGTACTCTCAACCTCCTAGGACCGGAAAGGTCACCTTTTTACAGGCCATCATGGTCTTGATGGCGTTGGACTTCATTTTTATTGGTGCTTTGCAGGCGTCGCTTCCCTTAATGTCGTAGTTTCCGGTGCAGCTGCTAGCTCACCTGCGTCTTGCCTTTGGCGGGCAGCACGCGGGCCGGGTTGCCTACCACTCGGGCGCCGGCCGGCACGTCTTTGGTGACCACGGCTCCGGCGCCCACGATGGCCTCCCGCCCTATGGTGACACCGGGCAGCAGAATGGCGCCGCCGCCAATCCAGACCCTGTCCTCGATGGTGACCGGCAGCGCGGTCTCGACCCCCTGGATCCGTTCATCCGCGTCCAGCGCGTGGGCGGCGGTGTAGATCTGCACGTTCGGCCCGATCATCACCTCGGCGCCGATGCGAATGGGGGCGTTGTCCAGCAGGGTGGCCCCCATGTTGATGTAGCTGCGCTTGCCAAGGTGGATGTGGCGGCCATAGGTGCAGTAGAGGGGCGGGCAAATGAAGGCCCCCTGGGCCAGCTCGCCGACGATCTGCTGCAGCAGCGCCAGCTGTTCATCCTCTTCGTCGCTGCGATTGAAGCGGCGGTACAGGCGGGCCGTCTCCCGGCGCAACAGATCCAGTTCCAGCGCCATGCAGTTGTAAGGCTGGCTGGCGATCATCTTGTCGTACTCTGTCATAGCGGCTCCTGTGGCGTGCCTTGGTGGCGCATGGGGTTCACATGTTAGCGGTCCGGCCGCCGGATAACCGTGATCAGCGGCCCGCTACGGGCAGCACCAGATTGGTCGGCCTGCCCTCGGCAAAGGCAATCAGGTTGTCAAAGGCGGCCTGAAAGTAGAGTTGGTAGCTGTTGCGCTCCACATAACCGAGATGAGGGGTGGCCAGCACATTGGGCAGGCGCAGCAAGGGCTCGCTTTGCGCCGTGGCAGGCTCTGCGTCGAACACATCGAGCGCTGCGCGCCGGGTGGGGTTGGCGGCGAGTTCAGCATAAAGGGCGCCCGGCTCGACAAGCTCAGCCCGACTGACGTTGACCAGCAGGGAGTCGGCCTTCATTCGCGCGAGATCGGTGCGGGTCACACAGCCACGGGTTGCCTCGTGCAGGCGCAGATGCAAAGAGAGGATGTCGGCGTCACGAAAGAAGGCCTCCTTGTCGGAGGCGCTGGCATGGCCATCCCGCTCGGCCTGCTGGCGGGAGCCCTCGCTGCCCCAGATCAGCACCGACATGCCGAAGGCCCGGCCGTAACCGGCCACCAGTCTGCCAATCTTGCCGTAGCCCCAGATGCCGAGCGTCAGCCCCTGCAAGGTACGCCCCAGCCCCAGTGTGCCGGATTGCTGCCACTGCCCCTGAGCGAGGGCATGGCAATAGGCCGGGAGGTGGCGGGAGGCGGCCATGATGAGTGCCCAGCAGAGCTCGGCGGGCGCCACCGGGCTGCCGATGCCTTCGGCGACGGCCACCCCGTGGCGTTGACACAGGAGGGGGTCGATATGCTGGCTGATCTTGCCGGTCTGACTGATGAGCCGAAGGGAGGGGAGCCTGCGCAGCAACGCCTCGTCGATGCGGGTGCGCTCGCGGATCAGCACCAGCGCCTCCACCCCTGCCAGCTTGGCGGCAAGGCGCTCGGGGTCAGGTTCGCTCTGGGTGAGGATGGTGACGTCGTGGCCCGCCAGGCGGGTAAAGCAGGGCAGATGACGCACCTGATCCTGATAGTCATCCAGTATGGCAATCCGCATAAGCACTCCGTGTCGCAAGGGGGACTGGCGGCCTATCCTACCGGAAACGGGGTGAGCTGTGTGGTCAAATGAGCACTGATTGCAGTGCGGGTATGGATGGTGCTGGTTGGCCGTACCAGAGAGGTGGCTGCTGCCGGCGAGTTGAAAACAGACGAGGCTCCCGTGTGGGAGCCCCGTTGGCAGCTTTGTGCCGATGACTTAGCCGAGTTTGCGGCCGATGGGTTGGCAGCCGCCGTGGTTTGTTGCTTATCAGCCGAGTTTGCGGCCGGAGAGGCGGCACCACTCTTCCTTGACGGCGGTCGGGTCCATCTCGAACCACTGGCCGTAGATGGTCTCCAGCTCTGGCGCCTGGCTTTCCAGTACACCGGAGAGGGCCATCAGGCTGCCCGCTTTGCCGTGGCCGGCGATAAGCGGCGCCAGTTCGCGTAGCGGGCCGGCCAGGATGTTGGCGACCACCACGTCTGCCTCGACATCTTGCGGCTGATCCGCCGGCAGGTAGAGCTCGATCTGATCGGCGACGCCATTGCGCTCGGCGTTGTCATGGCTGGCCTGGATGGCCTGCGGATCGATGTCGATGCCGATGACCCGGGCGGCGCCCAGTTTCAGGGCGGCGATGCCGAGGATGCCGGAGCCGCAACCAAAGTCGACCACGGTTTTACCGGCCAGATCCAGCCCGTCCAGCCACTGCAGGCAGAGCGCCGTGGTGGGGTGGGTACCGGTACCGAAGGCCAGACCCGGGTCCAGCATGACGTTGACCGCATCGGGGTTTGGCACGTCGCGCCAGCTCGGGCAGATCCAGAGCCGCTCGCCGAACTGCATGGGGTGGAAGTGATCCATCCACTCGCGCACCCAGTCCTTGTCCTCCAGTTGCTCCACCTTGTAGCCCACGTCTTCACCGAAGATCTGCTGGAAGAAGGCGATGGTGGGCGCCGGATCGGTTTCGGCGTCGAACAGCCCCATTACTTCGGTCTCACCCCACAGCGGGGTTTCGCCCGGCATGGGTTCATAGACGGGCACATCCTTGGCATCCATAAAGGTCACCGCCTGGGCACCACGCCCCAGCAGCATGTTGCTCACCTTGTCTGCGGTCTTGGCAGTGGCGTTGATTCGAATTTGTATCCAGGGCATGGCGTCGACTCTTCATAAATGTGAAACCGCGGGATTCTATCATCATGGGCGTGTGCTGTCGTGGTTTGCCCATGCAGTGTGGTGGAGGAGGCGGACTTTGCCGAGTTGGCACGGTTCATGTATTCCTCATTGGGTGACGGGAAGCAACCTGTTCCCGCTGAATGCTTTGCTCTAGGAAAGTTCCGTCATCTTTTTCAGCCACCTTCGGGTGGCTTTTTTTTGCCCGCAGAGTGGCCGGGGGCTGCATACCCCGGTGGCAGGGGGCAATGTGGCAAGCAAGCGGGGAGGCGGGCGGGATTGGCACACTAGCTGCAAAGATACAGAGGTCCTGCATAAGGATATGTGTGTGATTGTTACCCCAACGTTCAGGTATTTAGGGCCATCCCGGCGGGATGGCCCCTTTTTTTGGCTCTTTTTATGGTGATGCTGCGTGGTGACTGTCTGTTGCCTGAGGTGAGCTGTGCTGTGATGGGGCTTGTCACTGGTGAGTTCACCCCATGATGGTGCAGTTTTTACCCATAAGGGATTAGTTGCCGAACTGGCTCATGTCGATCACCAGCTTGCCCACCATGCGGCCGGCTTCCACCTCGGCATGGGCCTGAGCCAGGGTAGCCGGGGTCAGCTCGGCCACCACCTTGCTGAGGGTGGTCTTGACCACGCCCTGGTCCACCAGGGCGGCGACCAGCCCCAGCAGGTTGTGCTGCTCGATCATGTCCGGAGTCTGGAACAGGGAACGGGTAAACATGAACTCCTGGCTGAAGGTGACGCTCTTGCTCTTGAGCAGGGAGAGGTCCCAGGGCACGCTCGATTCGGCGATGGTGCAGATATGGCCGAACGGGCTGATGAGGCTGGCCATGGCATCCCAGTGCTGCTCGGTGGCATTGGTGCAGAAGATGGCGTCCACCTGAGTGATGCCGAGGGCGGTGAGCTCCTCCTGCAACTGGTGATGGCTCACCACCTGGTGGGCCCCCATTTGCAGGCACCAGGCCCGGGTCTCGGGGCGCGAGGCGGTGGCGATCACCTCCATGCCGGTGAGCTGGCGGGCCAGCTGGATGGCGATGGAGCCCACGCCGCCGGCGCCGCCGATGATCAGCAGCTTGCCGCTGCTCTCGCGGGTGAGGCGCATGCGCTCGAACAGGGTCTCCCAGGCGGTGATGGCGGTGAGCGGTAGGGCGGCCGCTTCCAGGTCGCTCAGGCTGGTGGGGGCGAGGGCGGCGATGCGCTCATCCACCAGTTGCAGGGCGCTGTTGCTGCCAGAGCGGCTGATGTCGCCGGCATACCAGACCCGGTCGCCCGCCTTGAACAGGGTCACCTCAGGGCCGACGGCGATCACTTCGCCTACGGCGTCCCAGCCCAGTACCCGCGGGCTGCTCTCGACCTTGGCCTTGGGGGCACGCACCTTGGTGTCGACCGGGTTGATGGAGGTGGCCTTGATCCGCACCAGCAGGTCGTGCGGGCCCGGTGTCGGGTCGGCCAGATTGGCTTCGATGAAGCAGTGGGGGTGATCGCTCGGCAGATAGTGGGTCAGGGCGATGGCTTTCATGGCAGTTCCTTTCAAATCGGTTGGATGGGGATTGCCAGCCACTCTAGTCTGGTTGATTATTCAGATTAAGATGGGTAATTGGTAAAGACTGTTTGAATATATGAACAATGTCGAACTGGAGCTGATGGGGCTGTTTGCCACCGTGGTGGAGCAGGGCAGTTTCACCGGGGCGGCCGAGCTGCTCGGCATGCCCAAATCCTCGGTCAGCCAGAAGATCTCGCGGCTTGAGTCCCAGCTCGGGGTGCGCCTGTTGCAGCGCACCACCCGTCGGCTGAGCCTGACCCCGCAGGGGGAGGTCTATGTGGAGCAGTGCCGGGCGCTGCTGGCACTGGCCCGCAGCGCCAATCTGGCGATGGCGCGGCTGCGCGCGGCCCCGGCCGGCCGGGTGCGGATCACAGCGCCGGAGGCGACCGGCACTCTGCTGCTCGGCCGGATCCTGGCCGAGTTTCGGGCCCTCTATCCCGAGGTGGTGTTGGAGCTGACCCTCTGCGATGAGCAGCTCGATCTGGTGGGGGAGGGTTATGATTTGGCGCTGCGGGCGGCACCGCTGAAAGATTCCAGCCTGATCTGCCGGCGCATCGGTCAGGTGCCGCGCCATCTGGTGGCGGCGCCCGCCTATCTGGTGGCCCACGGCACGCCGCAACAGCTGAGCGAGCTGGGACGATACGCCTGCCTGGTGCACGCGTCGCTGCCGGTGTGGCCGTTGCAGGAGGGGGGCTGGCGACCACAAGGGGCCTGCATCAGCAACAGCCTGCTGGCGCTGCGGGAGCTGGCGATCAACGAGGGGGGGATTGCTCTGCTGCCCCATCACGTCTGCGAGGGGGATCTCGCGGCGGGACGCTTGCAGAAGGTGCTGCCGAGTCACCCCATTCCGGCCAACCCCTTCTACCTCATCTATCCGAGCCGGGAGCATCTGGCGCCCGCTCTGCGCAGCCTGATGGACTTTGTCGCCGAGCGCTTGCCGTTTGCCTGAGGCTACCAGCCGCTCTGGCCGGCGGACTCCTGATTGGGCTTGAGGCCGAGCGGCACCGACTGGCGCTCCGCCAGCATGCGGATCTGCCCCTCGATCAGGCTGGCGTTGGGGCCCAACACCAACACCAGCTGATGGTCATTGAGCTGGATCCAGGAGAGGCAGCCCAGCCCCAGCAGGCGGGATTGATCCACCAGTGAGATGTCGCGCACCCGCAGGCTGAGGCGGGTGAGGCAGACGCTCATCGCCTGCAGGTTGTCCATGCCCCCCAGCACCTTGAGGTACTGGATCGCCAGCATCTGGGGGTCGGAGGGGGCGACGCTGGCTAGGCGCGGGTGCTCCGGCGCGATGGGCTTGCTCGGCAGGCTGAGGGGTGTGCGCTCCAGCAGCTGATAGAACAGCAAGGTGTAGGCGACGAAGAACAGGATGCCGACTGGAATGAGCCAGAAGCTGTGCTCGCCGGCGTGGTAGCTCAGCACCAGATCCAGCAGGCCGGCGGAGAAGTAACTGCCCACCTTGATGCCGAGCGCGCTGCAGGTGGCGAGTGACAGGCCGGTCAGCAGGGCGTGGGCCAGAAACAGCCAGGGGGCGGTGAAGGCGAACAGGAACTCGATGGGTTCGGTGATGCCCACCAGCGCCGAGGTGAGCGCCAGGGTGAGCAGCAATCCCCCCTGCGGCAGTCGCTGCATGCGCTGGCGGTGCAGCCAGATGGCGAAGCAGGCGCCCGGCAGGCCGAACATGATGATGGGGTAGAGCCCGGCCACATAGCCTTCGTGCAGCGGCTGGGCGCTGGCCAGTGCCTGCAGGTTGCTCTCCCCCAGCCCGATGAGGCTGCCCAGTACCTGATGCAGGCCGAGCGGGATCAGCAGCCGGTTCAGCACGCCATAGCAGAAGGCGCCGAACGGGGTAGTGAGCAGTTCGGAGGCGAGCAGGGTGATGCCCTGTTCCAGCAGCGGCCAGAGCAGCGCGAGCGGGAAGGCCAGCAGCAGACAGGTGAGCGCCGAGGCGAGCAGGCTGGTGAAGTCGCCGTTGACCAGCCGCAGCCAGTGGGGCATGGGGTGGCGCTTGAGCCAGGGGTAGACGATGGCGGTGGTCAGTCCCGCCAGCAGGCCGCAGATCATGTCGCTGTGCAGGCCGGGGGCCAGGGTGCCGAGCGCCGAGCTCAGCAGCAGAAAGTTGACCGCGCCGGCCAGCGCCTGGGTACCTTCACCCTGGCGGCTCAGCCCGAAGGCGATGGCCACCGCATAGATGAGCGGCATCTGGCTGAACAGGGCGCGGCCGGTGAGGGAGAGCACCGCCAGATCCAGCACGTCCGGCTGGCCGAGCCGATAGAGCAGCGCGGCCAGCGGCAGGATGGAGACCGGCAGCAACAGGGCGTAACCGAGTCGCTGCAGGGCTTGAGTCAGGATCTGTCTGGCGTTCTGTACGGGCATAAGGGCGCGGCATTTTGTGACATGGCGCACAGTTTACCCGTAAAACACCCATTTTGGGATAGTTTCGGAACCCTTTATTAATCCATCGATGATTGTGGCTCAAACAAGCGCCGTACACTTTGGCTCGGGGCCGGGGTCAGCAGGCTGACCAGCACGAAGGCAATCAGCCCCAGCGCCAGGCTCGGCACGATGGCGTGCAGACCGGCTGGCTTGATCTCCCACTGGCTCAGGATGGCGTAGCAGGGGATGCCGCACACCATGCTGGCCAGTGCGCCGGGGCCGTTGGCCCGCGACCAGTAGAGGCCGAGCACCAGTGGCCACAGGAACACCGCCTGCAGGCCGCCGAAGGCGAGCAGATTGAGCCAGATGATCATCTCGGGGGGCTGCAGCGCCGCCAGCAGCACCAGCGTGCCCAGGATCAGGGTGCAGAGCAGGGAGAGGCGTGGCACCCGCACCTCCAGCTTCTCCTGGCCGGCCTTCTCCGGGCTCAGGTAGTTGAGATAGAGATCCTTCACCAGGGTGGCGGAGGCCTGGATCAGCTGGGAGTCGATGGTGGACATGATGGCCGCCATGGGCGCCGCCAGGAAGACCCCGGCCAGCCAGGGTGGCAGTACCTCCATCATCAGGGAGGGCATGATCTTGTCCGGGCTGTCCATGCCGGGCAGGATGGCGCGGCCCAGGGCGCCGGCCAGGTGCATGCCGAACATCAGCAAGGCGCTGACGATGGTACCGATGAGGATGCCGCGGTGGAGCGCCTTGCTGTCGCGATAGCCGAAGCAGCGCAGCGCCGAGTGGGGCAGCCCCACCACCCCGATGCAGACCAGTACCCAGAAGCTCAGCATGAAGGGCTGGGTCAGCAGGTCACCGGCCCCCTGCGGGCTCACCAGCTTGGGATCGATCACCTTGAGCTGGTGGATGAGGTTGGGCAGGCCGTCACCGGCCACCAGAATCCCCGCCAGCAGGGCACCGGTGCCGATCAGCATGATGATCCCCTGCAGCGCATCGGTCATCACCACGGCGCGAAAGCCGCCGATCACCGTGTAGAGCAGCACACAGCTGGCAAACAGCAAGAGCCCCTGCTGATAGCTGAGGCCGGTGGCGGTCTCCAGCAGACGGGCGCCGCCGATGAACTGCACCACCATGGTGGCGATGAAGGCGAGGATGATGGTGACCGAGCCCAGCACCACCACCGCCTTGCTCTGGTAGCGGGCCCACAGCATGTCATTGATGGTCACCGCATTGACCCGACGGGCGATGATGGCGAACTTCTTGCCCAGTACCCCCAGGGTCAGCCAGACGGTGGGCAGCTGGATCATCGCCAGCAGCACCCAGCCCAGCCCGATCTTGTAGGCCGCTCCCGGCCCGCCGATGAAGGAGGAGGCAGAGGTGTAGGTGGCCACCAGGGTCATGGCCAGCACCAGCCCGCCCATGCTGCGGTTGCCAATGAAGTACTCCTGGACGAAGTCGCCGCCCACCCGGTGGCGGCTGGCCCAGAAGCCGACTCCCAGCACCAGCACCAGATAGATGATGAGCGGCAGCATCAGCTCAAGATTCATGGGAAGGCTCCTTGGCATCGAGGGGAGGAGAGTCGAGGGGGATGTCCACGAATAGACGATCCACCATCAGGCCGCACAGCACGATGAACAGCAGCGGCATCAGGATGCAACTGAGCAGGAACCAGAGCGGCATGTCCCAGCATTCGATCTCTGCAGGGATGAAATAGGCAGTGCCATACCAGGCAAGGAAGTAGAGCAGGGTCAGCAGCAGGCAGAGGGCTGCTTCCCGGCGAGCGAGCGCGAAACGATTCACCTTGGCCTCCGACAATTTTGAGGGGCGCAAGGATAACAAAAAAGGGCCATGTCGCCATGGCCCTTTTTCAACAGAGGCTCCTTGCGGAGCCGACGTCCACCGACATGGCGGCCTTCGTCAAGGATCCTTACAGCCCCAGCTTCTTGTGCAGGTAGTGGATGTTGGTCCCACCGTGCTGGAAGTTTTCGTCCTTCATGATCTCTTTTTGCAGGGAGACGTTGGTCTTGATCCCTTCCACCACCAGCTCGTCCAGCGCCTGACGCATGCGGGCGATGGCGACGTCGCGGTTTTCACCGTAACAGATCAGCTTGCCGATCATGGAGTCGTAGTAGGGCGGTACCTTGTAGCCGGCGTAGATGTGGGAATCCCAGCGTACGCCCAGACCGCCCGGCGCGTGGAAGCGCTGGATCAGGCCCGGAGACGGCATGAAGGTGGCCGGGTCTTCGGCGTTGATCCGGCATTCGATGGCATGGCCACGGATGCGGATGTCCTGCTGGGTGATCGACAGGGGCTGACCGGCGGCAATGCGCAGCTGCTCCTTGATCAGATCCACGCTGGTGACCAGCTCGGTGACCGGGTGTTCAACCTGGATACGGGTGTTCATCTCGATGAAATAGAACTCGCCGTTCTCGTACAGGAACTCGAAGGTGCCCGCACCGCGGTAGCCGATCTCGATACAGGCGCGCACGCAGCGCTCACCGATGAACTTGCGCATCTCTTCGGTGATGCCGGGTGCCGGCGCCTCTTCGACCACCTTCTGGTGGCGACGCTGCATGGAGCAGTCGCGCTCGCCCAGATAGAGGGCGTTGCCCTGGCCGTCTGCCAACACCTGAATCTCGATGTGGCGCGGGTTCTCCAGGTACTTCTCCATGTAGACCATGTCGTTCTTGAAGAACTGGCCAGCTTCGGATTTGGTCAGCGCGATGGCGGCAGACAGCTCGGCTTCACTGCGCACCACGCGCATGCCGCGACCACCACCGCCACCGGCGGCCTTGATGATCACCGGGTAGCCAATGCGCTTGGCGATGGCGGCGTTGTGCTTGGCATCGCTGTCGACCGGACCGTCGGAGCCCGGTACGCAGGGCACGCCCGCTTTCTTCATCGCCTCGATGGCGGAAACCTTGTCACCCATAAGGCGAATGGTCTCGGCGCGCGGGCCGATGAAGATGAAGCCGGATTTTTCGACCACTTCGGCGAAGTCGGCGTTCTCGGAGAGGAAACCGTAACCCGGGTGGATGGCGACGGCACCGGTCACCTCGGCGGCGGCGATGATGGCCGGCACATTGAGGTAGGAGTCGGTACTGGCCGGTTTGCCGATACAGATGGTTTCGTCGGCCAGCAGCACATGCTTGAGCTCCCGGTCGGCGGTGGAGTGAACGGCCACTGTCTTGATCCCGAGCTCTTTGCAGGCGCGCAGGATCCGCAGGGCAATTTCACCGCGGTTGGCGATGACTACTTTGTCCAACATGGGTGGCGACTTCCCTTATTCGATGATGAACAGCGGCTCGTCGAATTCGACGGCCTGACCATTTTCAACCAGGATCGCTTTGATCACACCGGCCTTGTCAGACTCGATTTGGTTCATCATTTTCATGGCTTCGACGATGCACAGGGTATCGCCGACATTGACGTGCTGACCGACTTCCACGAACGGCTTGGCTTCCGGGCTGGAGGAGCGGTAGAAGGAGCCAACCATCGGGGAGCGCATCAGGTGACCGCTCGGGATGGCGTCGGCAGCCGGGGCAGCAGCAGCCGGTGCGGCGGCAGGAGCGGCAACCGGGGCGGCAGCTTGTTGCATGATCATCTGCGGAGCAGCGGTCACCTGACCGGAGAAGTTGCGGCTGATGCGAACGGACTCTTCACCTTCGGAGATCTCCAGTTCGGCGATGCCGGACTCTTCAACCAGTTCAATCAGCTTCTTGATTTTGCGGATATCCATTAGCATTCTCTTTCTTCTTTATCTGATCAGTGATTATCAAGCCGCGCGCAACTGGTGCACGGCCGCGGTTAAAGCGAATTGGTAGCCATCGGCCCCCAGCCCACAAATGACCCCCTTGGCGACATCAGACAGATAGGAGTGATGACGGAAGGGTTCCCTGGCATGGACGTTGGACAGGTGAACCTCGATAAAGGGGATGGCCACACCCAGCAGCGCGTCGCGGATGGCGACGCTGGTGTGGGTGAAGGCGGCCGGGTTGATGATGATGAAATCCACCTGACCCATGGCCTGGTGGATGCGGCCGACCAACTCATGTTCGGCATTGGATTGCAGGTGTTCCAGTGTGACCCCGAGTTCGCCGGCGTTGTGCGTCAGATCGGCGACGATCTCATCGAGCGTCTTGCTGCCGTAGATGCCCGGTTCCCGTTTGCCCAGCAGGTTCAGGTTCGGCCCGTTGAGCAGGAGAATTCGGTGTTTTTGCGACATATTGAGTACATCCTCGATGATAATGCTGCTATCTGTCAGCCATCTTGTGGACTATCAGAAATCTAGTCATTTTCTGCGCAAATCGCTGTGCACTGGCACACAGATTTCGCAATTATATTGATTTCGTGAAAATTAGCAGCATTTTACTGGTCTAATCTCTACATCTGTCTATTTTTTGCGCTAACCGGTGCGTTGTTGAAACGCTCAGTAGCAAAGACGACAAAGCCGGCTCGAGGCCGGCTTTGGAGGCAGGAACGCAGTCAGGATCAGGCTGCTTCCGACTTCTCGCGGATCAGCTTGTCCACCACGCCCGGATCCGCCAGGGTGGAGATATCCCCCAGGCTGTCGGTCTCGCCGGTGGCGATCTTGCGCAGAATTCGCCGCATGATCTTGCCGGAGCGGGTCTTGGGCAGCCCCTCGGCCCAGTGGATCACGTCCGGGGTAGCGATGGCGCCGATCTCCTTGCGGACCCACTCCTTCACCTCTTTATGCAGCTCGCGGCTCGGCTCCTCGCCGGCGATCAGGGTGACATAGGCGTAGATGCCCTGACCCTTGATCTCGTGTGGCACGCCCACCACCGCCGCTTCGGCGATCTTGGGATGGGAGACCAGCGCAGATTCAATTTCGGCGGTGCCCATGCGGTGACCGGAGACGTTCAGTACATCATCCACCCGTCCGGTGATCCAGTAGTAACCATCCTCGTCGCGACGGGCACCGTCGCCGGTGAAGTAGCGGCCGGGGAAGGTAGAGAAGTAGGTCTGCTCGAACCGTTCGTGATCGCCGAACACGGTGCGCATCTGGCCCGGCCAGGAGTCGGTGATCACCAGGTTGCCCTCGGTGGCCCCCTCCAGCGGCTCACCCATGTTATCCACCAGCGCCGGCTGCACGCCGAAGAAGGGACGGGTAGCCGAGCCTGGCTTGAGATCGGTGACGCCGGGCAGCGGACTGATGAGGATGCCGCCGGTCTCGGTCTGCCACCAGGTATCGACGATGGGGCAGCGCTCCTCGCCGATGGTGCGGTAGTACCACTCCCAGGCTTCCGGGTTGATGGGCTCGCCCACCGAGCCCATGATGCGCAGGCTCGAACGGGAGGTGCCGGCGACCGCCTCGTTGCCTTTGGCCATCAGCGCGCGGATGGCGGTGGGGGCGGTGTAGAGGATGCTGACCTGGTGTTTGTCCACCACCTGGCTCATGCGGTTGGTGGCCGGGTAGTTGGGCACCCCTTCGAACATGATGGTGGTGGCGCCATTGGCAAGCGGCCCGTAGACCAGATAGGAGTGGCCGGTGACCCAACCCACGTCGGCGGTACACCAGTAGATGTCCTCTTCGTGGTAGTCGAAGATGTACTTGAAGGTGAGGGTGGCATAGACCAGATAGCCGCCGGTGGTGTGCAGCACCCCCTTGGGTTTGCCGGTGGAGCCGGAGGTGTAGAGGATGAAGAGCGGATCTTCGGCCCCCATCGCCTCGGGCGGGCAGTCGGCGCTGACGGTGGCGACGGCGTCGTGCCACCAGATGTCCCTGTGGTTGTGCCAGGCGATGTTGCCGCCGGTGCGTTTGAGCACGATCACCTTGTTGACCTTGGTCTCCGGGTTGGTGAGCGCTTCATCCACATTCTTCTTGAGTGGCACCGGACGGCCGCCGCGCAGCCCTTCGTCAGCGGTGATGACGATGGAAGAGCCGGAGTCGATGATGCGACCGGCCAGGGCTTCCGGCGAGAAACCGCCGAACACGATGCTGTGCACCGCGCCGATGCGGGTACAGGCCAGCATGGCGATGGCGGCTTCCGGCACCATGGGCATGTAGAGGCAGACCACGTCGCCGCGATGCACTCCCTGCGCCTTCAAAACGTTGGCAAACTTGCACACCTCGGTGTGCAGCTCGCGGTAGGTGAGCTTGCGATCTTCGGCCGGGTTGTCCCCTTCCCAGATGATGGCGACCTTGTCGCCGCGCTGGGCCAGATGGCGGTCCAGACAGTTGGCAGAGACGTTGAGCAGGCCGTCTTCATACCATTTGATGGAGACGTGGCCCGGGTCGTAGGAGGTGTTCTTGACCCTGGTGTAGGGCTTCATCCAGTCGAGGATCTTGCCCTGCTCGCCCCAGAAGGCATCCGGATCCTGCACCGAGGCCCGGTACATGGCTTCATAGCCTGCCTTGTCCAGCAGGGCGCCGTTGCTGATGTGGGCTTTGACCGGGTAGACCTTGCTCTCGCTCATGTGTCACTCCTTTGAATACATTCTTGTAATGATTAGGTAACAACTTATACCTTTGGCGGGGGAGGGCAATTAGACTTTTGGATAGATGGCAACATCCGCTTACAGTCGCGCCGATGACAATTCATCGCTGATTGGGTAAAACGTCGTTTTAGCGACGGAGATAGTCCCATGTTGACCCTGCTATTGTGCTCCTCCCTCTGGCAGTTTGAGGCCCCGTAGGCCACCGATGAGGCCGCATTGGCCGCCCCCCATGCCAACGGTCTTGCGCTGACACCGGCACAGCCCGCTTCGCCATCCTTGCGGGACCACATCAGCGGCCAGTTGAGCGAGGCCTGGCTGGCGCGTAAGCCGTCGGTGTCCGTCACCCTCGAAGAGAAAAAATCCTCCTATCCGCAGGACTCGTTGCTGGAAGAGTCACGCCGGCAGCAGGACGAAGGGTGGGATGCCAGGCTGACCTTCAACTGATGAGCGTCAACTGCGCCGCTGGTGCGGCGCGGATCCCGGCACACCGCTAGCACCAGGTGCCCTTGCGCGAGCCCAGCTGCTCGGCCAGATGGGGCTCTGCCAGCGGGTGGCTGAACAGATAGCCCTGCCCCTCCTGGCAGTGCAGTGATTGGAGAAACTGGCGCTGGGCCTGGGTCTCGATCCCTTCGGCGGTGACCACCATGCCCAGGCTGTCGGCCAGGTTGATGATGGTGCGGCACAGCTCCCGGCTGTGCTTGTCATCGGGCAGTGCCTGCACGAAGGTGCGGTCAATCTTGATGCGATCGATGGGCAGGCTCTTGAGCAGGCTCAAGGATGAGAAGCCGGTGCCGAAGTCGTCGATGGCGATCTGTACCCCCAGCGCCTTCAGGCGTCTGAACAGCTGCAGGCTCTGATCGACCCGCTGGATGATGCTCTCGGTGACCTCTATCTCCAGCTTCTCTGGCGGAAAGCCGGTCTCGGCCAGGATGGCGGCGACCCGCTCCACGTAACCTGCCGAGCGCATCTCCCGCACCGACACATTGATCGACAGTCTGGGTACCGCCAGTCCGGCGGCCAGCCACGCCTGTCCCTGCCGGCAGGCGGTACGCATGACCCATTCGCCGATCTGCTCGATAAGCCCGCACTCCTCGGCCACCGGGATGAAGCGGGTGGGCCCTATCATCCCCTCGCTGGGGTGCTGCCAGCGCAGCAGGGCCTCCAACCCGCTCATGCGGTTGCTGGCGAGCTCCGTCATGGGCTGATAGAGGACGCAGAGCTGGTGCTGCTCGATGGCCTTGAACAGCCCCTGCTCCATGCTCATTCGCTCCCGGGTCTGCTCGGTCATGTCCGGGGTATAGAACAGATAGCCGTTGCGGCCCCGGTTCTTGGCCTCGTACATGGCGCTGTCGGCGGCGCTGACCAGGGTATCCGGGCTGGTGGCGTGTTCCGGATAGAGGGCGATGCCGATGCTGGCGGAAACGGCCACCCGCTCGTTGCCGAGTTCGACCGGCTCGCGCAGGCTGGCCAGCAGTTGCTCGGCGAGCCGCTCCAGCTCCTGTGGCCGTTCAAAGAAGGGGATCAGCACCAGGAACTCATCGCCACCGAGCCGGGCGGCCACGTCGTTGTGGCGCAGGACGCGGCGGATCCGCTCGGCCAGCAGCTTGAGCAGTTCATCGCCGGCGCGATGGCCCAGGGTGTCGTTGATCAGCTTGAAGCCGTCCAGATCGATGAACAGCAGGGCCAGTTGCTGGTGGTTGAGCTGGGCTGTCTTGAGTTCCAGCTCCAGCCGCTCCTGCAGCAGGTTGCGGTTGCCGAGCTCGGTCAGCGGATCGTGATAGGCGAGGTGATTGAGCTGTGCTTCGGCCTTGCGAATGGCGCTGATGTCGGAGAAGGCGATGACGTAGTTGGTGGTGTTGTGGCGACTGTCGTGCACGGCGCTGACATGCTGCCAGGAGGTGAAGTAGCCGCCATCCTTGCGCAGGCACATCATCTCGCCATGCCAGGCGTGACTGCCGGGCAGCAGGGTATGCCAGGGATAATCGATGTCGGTGTGACGGCGTGGATGCATGATGGCCTCCGGCGACTTGCCCACGATCTCCGCCTCTTCATATTGAGTCATGCTGGAAAAGGCCGGATTGACCGAGATGATCTGGCGCTGGCCATCCATGATGATGATGCCTTCGGCGGCGGTCTCGAATACCACGTTGGCCTGGCGCAGCTTGTCCTCCTGGTTGCAGCGACTGGTGGCATCGTGGATCACCCCGGTGATGCGTCGCCCCTGATGGTCGGTGGCCGCCACGTGATCGGCGTGAATGTCGACCCAGCCCCGCAACTGATCCGGCCCGAGATAGCCGAGGGTGAGGTGAATGGGGGCCGTGCCGTTGACCACCGCCCTGAACTGCTCGCCAGAGAGCGGGTCGAAGCGCTTGATGAACTGCTCCATCCCCCCTGAAACTGGCTGGCCGTGGTGCCGAGCAGGCGCTCGACCTGGCCGTCAAACTGCAGCCTGTCCTCCGTCACATGCCACTCCCACACCCCTATCTGGCCGGCACTCATGGCCAGTTGCAGCCGCTGCTGTGCTTCGACCTGCTCGGTGACGTCCCGCACTATGGTGAGGATGCGGTCGGGCACCCCCTGTTCGTCCAGCATGGGGCTGTAAATCGCCTGCCAGTGGCGCTGCCGACCCTGATGGGCCGCGGTATGGCCGCTCAGGTTCAGCTCGACCCGGGGGACACCGCTGCTGATGATCTGCTGGAACAGGGGTTCCAGCACCGGAGCCAGCGTGGGGACGATTTCGCGCAGGTATCTGCCGTAGTGTTCTTCTCGGGAGAGGCCGTTGAGATCGGCCAGGGTCTGGTTGACGCTGCGGCAGCGAAAGTGGCGGTCAAACACGCCTATGCCAAACGGGGCCAGTTCGAACAGCTGCTGCAGCTCGTTCATGTTCAATTGCCCCGCCAGCGGTGGATCCGGCATGGCATTGAAAGTCTCTTCGCCCATCGCGCGCTCCTGAATTGACTTCTTTGTCATTTAAGCTGCTGTCAGTATGGCATGAAGCATTCTGGAGGGAAGAGAGGGGGCGTCATTCGCCCCCTTTGTGCGGTGTTACCAGCTGAAGTGATAGCTCAGGGTCAGGTTGATCATCGGTTGCCAGTCGTGCTCCTTGATGAGCCACTGCTTGGCGCCGAACTCGGTGCCAAGGCGCCACTGCTGCCAGTGCCAGCTGCGTTCCAGTGTGACTCCCCAGTCCCGCAGGCCCTCGTCTGCTCCATAGGCGGCCATGTGGGCCTGACTGCCCCGGGTCAGCCAGAGGTTGAGGGAGATCTCGGCCGGCAGCGGCAGGCTGTGCTCCATGTACCAGAGCTGGCCATAACGGCCGCTGACGTCATAGAGCTGGCCCAAGGTGAGCTGGTGATCGTCGTCCAGTTGCCAGCCGAGGCGCCAGAAGGCGCTGAAGCGGTTGCGATCGACCACCTGCATGGGGGCGACGCCGACGGCGAAGAAGCTCTTTTTATAGAGCGGCAAGGCCAGCCCGGCGCTCTGGCCATCGGCGAAGAGCAGGCCGACCTGGGTTTCCCGCTCATAGGCGAGCCAGAACTGCATGCTGGCATCGGCGCTGACCCCCGCCTGATTGCTGCCAAGCTGCCACTGACCGCCCAGCTGCCACTGGTTGTCCGGCTCTTTGGCCGACAGGGGCAGGGTCAGGAACAGTAGCGGCAGCGGCAGCCAGCACTTATTTGCCATAGAGCCGCGCCCAGTCCCGGTCCTGGTGCATGCCCATCAGGTGGCAGATGATGCCGGAGCGCTGGAAGGCGTAGATGAGCAGCACGCTGGTGGCGCTGAGCGCCATGATGAGGCCGAAGTTGTTGGGCAAGATGGTGCCTTGACGGGCGGTCCACCACAGCAAGAGCGGGCCCCACAGGTGCACGAAGATGCTCTTGTGGAAGATGAAGACGGTCAGCGAGTACATGCCGATCCAGTTGAGCGGGCGCCAGCACAACTGGATGTTGCGCTGATGCAGCCAGAGCACGGCCCCGATCACCAGAAACTCCATGCCCCAGATGCCGGCGCGGCCGACCATGTCCATCGCCAGTTCGTGCTCGTTGGCGTAGATGTCGCTGAGCTCGACCGTGCTGGTCTCGCCGAACATGAGATAGACGGCCAGCGCTACCATCGAGAGCGTCAGCACCAGGCTGTTGAGGCGGTCCCGCCATTGGGGCCGCTGATGCCAGCACCAGCCGTAGAGGAAGCCGAAGCAGCCGCTGGCCATGAAGAGGTCGAGGCGGGCATCCAGCTCGTAGTCGGGGTGCACGTGCAGCTTCATCCAGCCGTCGATGTGACCGAGCAGATCCTGCACGCCGAGTTGATCCAGCAGCAGACTGAGCAGGGTCAGCAGCAGCATGCCGCGAATGCCGAACCAGGCGTAGACCAGCGAGAAGAGCGCCAGCAGGCACATCCACAGCATCACCGGATAGAACGAGATGGCCTCGCCGAAGTTGGGGGCGATCACCAGCCCTTCCACATAGAGCACCAGAATAATGCTGGCGAACAGCACCAGCTTGCCACCCAGTTGCGGTCTGAAGCTGGCCTGATCGCGGCGGCTGAGGTTGAAGGCGGCCAGCGCCAGGTAGATCTGGCTGACCCAGGGAATGAGCCAGGCCGAGACCTGGGCCGTGGTGTGATCCATGGGCAGCAGCTGGCCGGCCATCGCCTTGTGCGACAGATAGAAGCTGTCCCACAGGGCGTGTTCCCGGTTGAAGAAGTCGATGTACCAGTAGTTGAGGTAGCCGGTGTAGTGCTCGAAGACGGCCATGAAGATGACGAGCCCTCGCAACAGGTCGAGACCCGTGATGCGTGCATCCTGTGGAGGCATGCTGATGCTCCTGCATTGGTTGGAAAAGGAGCGGCACTATAACGGTTGCGGCGAAACTGAACGGGAGCTGAATGTAAGCGAATGTTACCAGGAATTGAGGGTCTGCCCTTGTGACAAGGGCGGATGGACGGATCGGGCTGTCATGATTTGTAATAGTTTTGGCGGTTTATCAGCCTTTCTGGCGGCCGAAGGCCTGGATGCCGCGCACCAGCACCAGCAGGCCGAGTCCGTGAAACGGCAGCGCCAGGGCGAGCAGCAGCAGCCAGTGGGCCTCGCTGCCGCTGCTGTTGATGAAGCCGACCCAGGCGGCCAGCAGGGCCAGCATGCCCGCTATCTGGAAGCGGCGGCGCAGCACCACCTCCACCCCGAGATTGGCGAGGTAGAGGGTCAGCAGGATGCCGG
Source organism: Aeromonas sp. 2692-1 (assembly GCF_013085505.1). Lineage (NCBI taxonomy): Bacteria > Pseudomonadati > Pseudomonadota > Gammaproteobacteria > Aeromonadales > Aeromonadaceae > Aeromonas > Aeromonas sp. 2692-1. Next base: position 4,808,931 of record NZ_CP038513.1, on the reverse strand, counting down.
CGAAACCGGTGAGCTGGGCGGTGCCGTAGAGGACGCGGTCCGGGTTGAACAGCAGGGTCACGAGGGGGGTAAGGCCCTGATCCAGCGGGATCAGGGCCAGCAGCCAGCAGGCGATCAGCAGCAGGGCCGTCTTCATGTCGAACTCAGTCGGCGGCTGGCGCCGGTTTGACCAGGCTGAGGTAGTTGGCATCCATGGTGAGGAAGACCCCCAGCAGGCGGGCGCTGGCACCGTAGAAGCCAAACGGATCGGTGGCGCGGCAGGCGCGCTCGAAATGCGGGAACCAGGCCAGCAGATGGCCGTGCAGCAAGGCCTCTTGCTCGCCGAGCCACTGTTCGCGCAGATCGGCGCTGGCGGCTTCGGCGGCGCGAATGATGAGATTGCCCATCAGATCCAGTTCAACCCCCAGATGATCGACCGGTTGTTGGTATTTGGCGCTGACATCGATATTGAGCCGGCTCAGCCGTACCTGCATGCGCTTGAGCGCAGCGGCGTTCTGGTGGGCGGATTCATGGGGAGAGACGGCGTCGTTGGCCAGGAACAGCTCATGGAAGTCGCTGGCCAGCGCGTTGGCCCGCTCGGGACGCACCAGCAGGCGGGCGATGGCGTCATTGAGCTCGGCCACGGCCGGGCGCATGGGATCGAGCGTGGAGAGGCTCTTCAGGAAGCTTCGCACATCATAGCTGTCGTATTCGGCGATCTGTTCGTCGCTGAGCTGGGCGGTAAACAGGGTGGCAAACCACCAGTAAAGTTCGGCCCGACGTTCGCTAGTGGCCAGAAATTCCTGCATTTTTCCTCCGTGGATAGCAAGCGGGAAGCAGACTGAGCCCGATTCTAACGGCTTTGGCAGAAAAGTTAACCCATAGGTGACAATCCGCCGAACAAGTCGGGAAAAACGCCGCCAGAGGCGGCCTTTTCAGGGCATGTCGACAACGGTGTCAGGCGGTGGGGCGAGTCTCGAACTGCGGCAGCTCATCGGTGATCTCGTGCCAGGGGGCCTTGGAGCCGACGAAAATGTGAAAGCCGGGTCGCTGGCTCGGCGCCGTGTCGAGAATGCCGAGGCGCAGGTTCAGCTTGCCGCTGCTGCGCTTCTCGCTGAACAGGCTGGCGCCGCAGTGGCGGCAGAAGGCGAGGCTGGTCTCGGGGGATTTCTGGAAGCGGCTGATGGCCTCCTCTCCTCGGGTGATGGTGACGAGCGCGCCATCCAGGCCGCCCACCGGGGCGTAATCGGCGCCGGAAAATTTGCGGCACTCGGAACAGTGGCAGTTGCCCAGATAGTCGAAGCGGTCGGGCAGGCTCAGGGCGACGGCGCCGCACAGGCAGCTGGCGGTCAATGATGTCATCTTGCGGATCCTTGGCTGATGGGTCAGAGCTCCTCGCGATAGAGCGTCTTCTTGCAGCGGGTGCAGATATGCTGGCGCCGGAAATCGGTCTGGTGCACCAGGCCCACATCCAGTTGCTGATGGTGGCCGCAATGAATGCAGAAGATGATGTCGCCATCGATGGCTTCCGGGTGCGCTGCCAGATACTGCTCGCGGGTGGGCAGTTGATCCCACTGCGTGACAAAGGGACTCTTGCGAGTGCCGGTATAGTAGATCCAATAGAACAGCGCGAATACCGAAATAATCAGAAACAGCATCAGGTTATCCAGCATGGCTTACTCCCGTGAGGTCTGCGGTGCAAAGAGGCAAGGGGGTGACGTGAGCAGCAGTTGACCGGATGCGATGAGAGGGCCCTTCCGTTGCCGGTCGCGTCGTTGCTGCGCATGCCGGGCAACCGCTGTGCCAGCTAAAGATGTTATCTGTTAGTAAATGCTATATCCATGATCTGGCTCTGGTTTTGGCTGTTCGGCCAGCCCGCGCCCGGTCATGATGCCCGAGCGGTGACAGGGGATCGCAAGGCTGGTGTGGGTGTCGGGTGATGACTCTCACGCCGATTGGGGAGCATGGGCATTGTGAATTTCGCGACACATTTTACATTTTTTAAACAAATTTTTGGGTGGTTGGACTGTCTCTTTGATCCAGCTCACGTTACAATGCGCCTGCCCACTTCACCTATCGCGCAAACGATTTTCAGGAGAGAAACGGATGTTGAAACGTGACATGACCATTGCCGGCTATGATCCAGAGCTGTGGCAGGCCATCACAGACGAGACCCGTCGTCAGGAAGAGCATATCGAGCTGATTGCGTCCGAGAACTACACCAGCCCCCGTGTCATGGAAGCCCAGGGCTCCCAGCTGACCAACAAGTACGCCGAAGGTTACCCCTCCAAGCGTTACTACGGTGGTTGCGAGTATGTGGATGTGGTTGAAACCCTGGCTATCGAGCGCGCCAAAGAGCTGTTCGGTGCCACCTACGCCAACGTGCAGCCGCACTCCGGCTCCCAGGCCAACAGCGCTGTCTACATGGCCCTGCTGCAGCCGGGCGACACCGTGCTGGGCATGAACCTGGCCCACGGCGGTCACCTGACCCACGGCTCCCCGGTCAACTTCTCCGGCAAGCTGTACAACATCATCCCCTACGGCATCGACGAGTCCGGCAAGATCGACTACGACGACATGGAACGTCAGGCGGTCGAACACAAGCCGAAGATGATGATCGGTGGTTTCTCCGCCTACTCCGGCATCGTCGACTGGGCTCGCATGCGCGAAATCGCCGACAAGGTCGGTGCCTGGCTGTTCGTCGACATGGCCCACGTGGCCGGCCTCATCGCCGCTGGTGTCTACCCGAACCCGGTGCCCCACGCCCACGTGGTCACCTCCACCACCCACAAGACCCTGGCTGGTCCGCGCGGTGGTCTGATCCTCTCCGCCGCCGACGACGAGGAGCTCTACAAGAAGCTCAACTCCGCCGTCTTCCCGGGTGGTCAGGGTGGCCCGCTGATGCACGTCATCGCCGGTAAAGCGGTGGCCTTCAAAGAGGCACTGGAGCCGGAGTTCAAGACCTATCAGGCTCAGGTCGTGAAAAACGCCAAGGCGATGGCTGCGACCTTCATCGAGCGCGGCTACAAGATCGTCTCCGGCGGTACCGACAACCACCTGATGCTGGTTGACCTGATCGGCCGTGAGCTGACCGGCAAAGAGGCCGACGCTGCGCTGGGTAAAGCCAACATCACCGTCAACAAGAACTCCGTGCCCAACGACCCGCGCTCCCCGTTCGTCACCTCCGGTGTGCGGATCGGTACCCCGGCCATCACCCGCCGTGGTTTCAAGGAAGCCGAGTCCATCCAGCTGACCAACTGGATCTGTGACGTGCTGGACAACCACGACAACGATGCCGTGCTGGCCACCGTACGTGAACAGGTGCTGGACATCTGCCGTCGTTTCCCGGTGTATGCCTGATAACGGCCCTCACCCGGTTTGAGACCAATGCCACCCACGGGTGGCATTGTTTTTTGTGGCGTTTGGCAACACAGGAGGGCCTGATGACGCTGAAGGGCGAAGAGCATAGCGGGCAAGGCAATCTGACCATGGCCAGTGAACAGCAAGACGAGGTGCTGGAGGCTGCGCTCAGGCAGGCGATCCGCGCCCAGTACCACTTTCGCGCCAGCGAACAGGGGCTGCTGGCCTGGGACGTGCGCCGGCTGGTGCGACTGAGCCGTGATCTGCCGGTGCAGGCGGTGGCGCTCGGCGAGATTGCCGAGCTCGATCAGGTGCACTGGTACGGCCATGACGCCGCCCGCCCCACGGTGCGCAGCGTGGTGGAGCACTGCCAGTTGATGATGGCGGCCGATCTCGCCTATCCCATCCTGCTGGACAGCGCCGGCCGGGTGATGGATGGCATGCACCGGGTAGGCAAGGCGTTGCTGCTGGGCCACAGCAATATCGAGGCCCGCCGCTTTGCCGTGGATCCCGAACCCGATTATCAGGGCTGCGACCCCGATACCCTGCCTTATGACGACTGAGCCAGGGGCCGTCTGGGTGTATGCCGCCCCTTGTTTCCACGGGCTTTTACCGGTTCCGGATGGCCGTGCTACACTGGCCGGCCTAGAGCCAGCCCCCGGGGCCGGCGCCCTTTTCCGTCAACGCCGGAGGTCCGATGCATTGCCCTTTCTGTAGTGCGGTAGATACCAAGGTGATCGATTCCCGTCTGGTGGCCGAAGGCCATCAGGTGCGCCGCCGTCGCGAATGTCTGCTCTGCCACGAGCGCTTCACTACCTTCGAGATGGCCGAGCTGGTGATGCCCCGCGTCATCAAGTCCAACGGCTCACGCGAGCCATTCAACGAAGACAAGCTGCGCGCCGGCATCTTGCGGGCGCTGGAGAAGCGGCCGGTGAGCATGGAGGCCATCGAAAAGGCGGTCAACCACATCAAGTCCCGCCTGCGCGCCACCGGCGAGCGCGAAGTCGCCTCCCAGCTGGTGGGCAACCTGGTGATGGACGAGCTCAAGAGCCTGGACAAGGTGGCCTATATCCGCTTTGCCTCCGTCTATCGCAGCTTTGAAGATATTCGCGAGTTCGGCGAAGAGATCGCCAAGCTGGAGAAGTAAGTCTTTCTTCCAAACCAGGTTGCCGCGTTCGATTACGCTGCGCTAATCGAACCTACGATATTGCGTAAGCTTGGATGTGCTGTCAGAGGAGCCCAGATGTTTAGTCAAGACGATTACCAATGGATGAGCCGGGCCCTCGAACTGGCCCGCCGCGGCCGTTACACCACGGCCCCCAACCCTTGCGTCGGCGCCGTGCTGGTGAAGGCCGGCATGGTGGTGGGAGAGGGCTGGCACCAGCGCGCCGGCGAGCCCCATGCCGAGGTGTACGCCCTGCATGCCGCCGGTGACAACGCCCGCGGCGCCACCGCCTACGTGACTCTGGAGCCCTGCTCCCATCACGGCCGCACCCCGCCCTGCGCCGAGGCACTGATCAAGGCCGGGGTGACCCGTGTGGTCGCCGCCATGGTGGATCCCAATCCTCAGGTGGGCGGGCGCGGCCTGCGCATGCTCTCCGAGGCCGGCATCAAGACTGATTTCGGCCTGCTGGCCGCCGAGGCCGAGGCGCTCAACCCGGGCTTTTTCAAGCGGATGCGCACCGCGTTTCCGCAGGTGACGGTCAAGCTTGGCGCCAGCCTGGATGGTCGTACCGCCATGGCGAGCGGCGAGAGCCAGTGGATCACCTCCCCGGAGGCGCGTCGCGACGTGCAGCGGCTGCGGGCCCGCCACGATGCGGTGCTCTCCAGCGCCGAAACCGTGCTGGCGGATAACGCCTCCCTCACCGTGCGCTGGGACGAGCTGCCTACCTCGGTCAAGGCCGTCTATCCCAAAGAGACCCTGCGCCAGCCGCTGCGGGTCATCGTCGATTCGCAAAACCGGCTCACCCCGGATCTGCCGCTGTTCCAGAGCGAGGGCCCGGTACTGCTGGCCCGTCACAAGGCATCCGGTGAGTGGCCCGCCTGGGTGCAGCAGCTGGAAGTACCGCTGCTGGATGGCAAGCTGGATCTGGTCAGCCTGTTCATGCTGCTGGCCAAGCAGAACGTCAACTCGGTGCTGGTGGAGGCGGGGCCGCGGCTGTGCGGCGCCCTGCTGGACAAGGGGCTGGTGGACGAGCTGGTGCTCTATCAAGCGCCCAAACTGATGGGGGATGAGGGGCGCGGCCTGTTCCACCTGCCGGGGCTGACCCGGCTGTTCCAGGCGCCCAAGCTCAACATCAAGGATGTGCGCATGGTGGGGCCGGATATCCGCATTACGGCCAGACTGGCCTGACTTATCAATGTTAAAGGGGGCGGTGCCGCCCCCGTCATCAGCAAGGTGATCTGCATGTTTACCGGAATTATCGAAGCGGTGGGAACCCTGGCCGAGCTGCGCCGCCAGGGTGAGGACATGGCCCTCACCGTGCACGCACCGACCCTGGACTTCAGCGACGTCAAGCTGGGCGACTCCATCGCCACCAACGGCGTCTGCCTCACCGTGATTGCGCTCGGCGACAAGAGCTATACCGCCGACGTGTCGCTGGAAACCCTCTCCCGCACCGGTTTCGCCACCGCCAGGGTGGGCGATCGGGTCAACCTCGAGAAGGCGTTGATGCCCACCTCTCGCCTTGGCGGTCACCTGGTCTCCGGCCATGTGGACGGTATCGGCGAGGTGAAGAGCAAGTCCGCCAGCGGCCGCGCCATCGAGTACTGGATCAAGGCACCGGGCGAGCTCTCCCGCTACATCGCCGAGAAAGGCTCGATCGCGGTGGACGGCATCAGCCTCACCGTCAACGCGGTGCAGGGGGATCTGTTCCGGCTGACCATAGTGCCCCACACCGCCCAGGAGACCACCATCGCCCAGTGGAAACCTGGCTACAGGGTCAATCTCGAGGTGGATCAGATTGCCCGCTATCTGGAGCGGCTGATGACGGGCAAGCGTGAGGAGAGCAGCGCCTCCACCCTGACCCTGGAAAAGCTGGCCCAGTCCGGTTTCCTGTGATGGCCCCTTGGCGGGAAAAACGCTTTTCTGTGATCCCGCGCCGATTGAAATGGGGTCCCCTGTGCCCCATCTAGAGCACAATAGGCAGTATCAAGCCGAGCCGACTGGCTCAATCCCCGCAGCATGTTGATGGAGTAGCCCATGGCGCTAAGCACGACCCAGGAAATCATTGCCGATATCAAGGCTGGCAAGATGGTGATCCTGATGGATGACGAAGACAGGGAGAACGAAGGGGACCTCATCATGGCCGCCTCCTGTGTCCGCCCGGAAGATATCAACTTCATGGCCCGCTACGGCCGGGGGCTCATCTGTCTGACCCTGACCCGGGATCGCTGCAAGCAGCTGGCGTTGCCGCTGATGGTCGATCGCAACAATGCCCAGTTCTCCACCGCCTTTACCGTGACCATCGAAGCGGCCGAAGGGGTAACCACCGGCATCTCCGCCGCCGACCGCGCCGTCACCGTGCAGGCGGCTGTCGCACCGAACGCCAAGGCCGCCGATCTGGTGCAGCCCGGCCACATCTTCCCGCTGATGGCGCAGGACGGTGGCGTGCTGACCCGCGCCGGCCACACCGAGGCCGGTTGCGATCTGGCCCGGCTGGCGGGTTACGAGCCGGCGTCCGTCATCGTCGAGATCCTCAACGAAGATGGCACCATGGCGCGCCGCCCTGATCTGGAGCTGTTCGCCGAGCAGCACGGCATCAAGCTCGGCACCATCGCCGACCTCATCGAATACCGCAACCAGCACGAGACCACGGTGGAGAAGGTGGCCGAGTGCAAGCTACCCACCGAGTTTGGCGAGTTCGATCTCATCACCTTCCGCGACACCATCGACAACCAGGTGCACTTCGCCCTGAAAAAGGGTGAGGTACAGGCCGAACAGCCGACCCTGGTGCGGGTCCATCTGCACGACGTGCTGAGCGATCTGCTGTTGACCGATCGCCACAGCGCCCGCAGCTGGCCGCTACCCAAATCCATGGCCCGCATCGCCGATGAAGGCGGGGTGCTGGTGATCCTGGGGGCGGAAGCCCACGGCGCCGAGCTGCTGGCCCGGGTCAAGGGATTCGAGGCGGCGGACAAGGGGCTGGCACCGGAAGGGGCCAAGTGGCAGGGCACCTCGCGCCGGGTCGGCGTCGGTTCCCAGATCCTCAAGGCGCTGGGTGTGGGCAAGATGCGCCTGTTGAGCTCGCCGAAGAAGTACCACGCCCTCGGTGGTTTCGGTCTGGAAGTGGTGGAGTACGTCGGCGAATAAGCCTGATGCGATGAAACGGAGATGAAACAAGGGATGACCTCGGTCATCCCTTGTTGTTTTGCCTTAGCGGCGCCGGCGCAACCAGGCCAGCGGCAGCAGCAACAGGGCTGCGAATCCGGTGGCGCCACCACCGCCACTGCTTGACGTGGTCGTCGTAGTGGTGGTCGTGGTGGTATCCGGAGTCTTGGTGGGCTCGCTGGTGAGACTGATCAAGGCCCCTTCAAGACGCTGGCTTGCCCCCTGTTCATTGGTGGCGGTAAGTTCAACGCCCTGCACGCGCAGGGTTCCGACTGTATTGTTGCCATCGGCGCGAAGCCGCAGGGTGCAGGTTTGACCCGCTTCCAGACGGGCGGCGCAGCCGTTGCTCATGGCGGGGGCGTCGCTGTAGATGCCGCTCAGGGTGACCGCCTGGTTGCTGCGGTTGGCCAGCAGGTAGTCGGCCCAGCCACTGGTGCCTGAAGGCAGGATCAGGCCGCGGACCGTGGTCAGGGTGACGCCTTGCTGCTGCTCGGCGATCCAGTCACTGAAGGCGGGGGCGTAGACATAGCCACCGGCGCTGCCGGTGGCGCAGGGGAAGGCCCCGTAGCTGGTCACGCCGACCAGTTGTCCACCATAAGTGAGCGGACCACCGCTGTCCCCTTTGCAGGTGTCCTGACCGGCCAGCTTGCCGGCGAAGATATGGGTCGTGGTCGGGTCACCGTACCAGAAGTCCCGGTCTCCCCGATAGGCGAGATCCACCGCCAGCAGTTGCGGGCTGGCTTTGGTCGCGCTGGGGTCGATGCCACCGTACCCCAGGGCATGCAGCATGGTCGTGTTCTGCTGCCAGGTATCCTTGATGACTGGGTCGGCGATGGCGATCGGTGCCTGGGTAACGGGTGTGGCAAGGTGCAGCAGGGCCACGTCCGAGGCGTTCGGGGTGTCGCGATAACCCAGATTGATCAGCAGGTTGACGTAATACTCCGGGTGCATCAGCACCTGGTCGACCTTGCTGCGAAGGTGAGGACGGCTGAGATCACTCACCCCGATGGCCACTTCCATGGGGCCGGACTGGGCCTCGGCGACGCAGTGCGCTGCGGTGAGTACCCACTGCTTGTCGATGAGGGTGCCGCCGCAGAAATTGCTCCAATTGCCGTTGACGACTTCGCCGACGGCCACCATCCAGCTGGGGGCTGTGACGGCGCTGCCGCCGATGATGCGCGGGCTGCCAGCATCGGCCTGAGCAGCCAGCGGCAGCAGGCAGGCGAGTGCGACGCCGCTGCGTTTGAAATCCAACATACTGAACTCCTTGGTGTTATTATTTTAACCCGTAGTAGGGTGACGTATTATTATCAGGTCGGATCAGTTAAGCAAAAAGTCAATTGCACTGTCGTTGCCAGAATTGTGATGCATGTTTTTGTCCGATTCCCCTTTGTGCTAGAATGTGCGCACTTTTGACTCCGGCCCCTTTTGATTGCACAGAGACAGGATTTCCCATGAAGGTTATCGAAGGAAATATCGCCGCTCCTGAGGCGCGCGTTGCTATTGTCGTTGCCCGTTTCAACAGCTTCATCAACGAAAGCCTGGTGGACGGTGCGGTAGACGTACTGAAGCGTCAAGGTCAAGTCCAGGACAGCAACCTGACCCTGGTGCGAGTGCCGGGCGCAGTCGAAATCCCCCTGGCCATCAAGAAGCTGGCCAAGAGTGGTCAATATGACGCCATCGTGGCGCTGGGCACCGTCATCCGTGGCGGCACCTATCACTTCGATTTGGTGGCAAACGAGAACAGCAAGGGCATGGCCCAGGTAATGATGGAATATGAAATTCCGGTTGCCTTCGGCGTACTGACCACTGAAAACATTGAACAAGCCATCGAGCGTGCCGGTACCAAGGCGGGTAACAAGGGTGCAGAGGCAGCATTGAGCGCGCTCGAAATGATCAACGTCCTGAAACAGCTGGACGTGTAACGAGGAGAAATGCATTGAAACCGTCCGAGCGCCGCAAGGCCCGCCATTGTGCCACCCAGGCCATCTACCAGTGGCAGATGACCAAGGCCAACGTGGGCGACATCGAAGAGCAGTTCAAGATCGATCAGGACACCAAGGGTGTGGACCTGAACTACTTCCGCGATCTGCTGTTCGGGGTAGCCCTCCACTGCAACGAGCTGGACAAGGTCTTCGCACCTTTCCTCTCCCGTCCGCTGGAAGAAGTGGACATGGTGGACAAGGCGATCCTGCGTCTGGCGACCTATGAGCTGACCCGTCGTGATGATGTGCCGCCGCGCGTGGCCATCAACGAAGCGATCGAGCTGGCTAAATCCTTTGCTGCCGATGACAGCCACAAGTTTGTCAACGGTGTACTGGACAAGGTGATCAAGTCGCTGAACAAGCGTTGATCCTGCTGTCCGTCAACAGCATCTAAGAGAGGAGCCAGCTTATTGCTGGCTTTTTACTGTATGGGTGAATTCGAGCTGATTGATAAGTACTTCAAGGTCCCCCACGCCCGCAAGGACGTGGTGATGGGCCCTGGAGATGATTGTGCCCTGCTGACCCTGCCCCCCGACACCCAGCTGGCGGTGAGCACGGATACCCTGGTGAGCGGCGTCCACTTCTTTCCCGACATGGATCCGGTGGATCTCGGCTACAAGGCGCTGGCGGTCAATCTCTCCGATCTGGCCGCCATGGGCGCCGAGCCACGCTGGGTGTCGCTGGCGTTGACCCTGCCCACCATCAACGAGGCCTGGGTGGCCGGTTTTGCCGAAGGGTTCCTGGAGCTCGCCGAATACTACAACGTGGCGCTGGTGGGCGGTGACATGACCCGCGGCCCGCTCTCCATCACGGTGTCGGTGAAAGGGTCGGTACCGGCTGGCCGTGCCCTGCTGCGCAGCGGTGCCAAGGCCGGGGACGGGGTCTATGTGACCGGCACCCTGGGCGATGCCGCCCTGGCGCTCTCCCATCTGCTGGCCAAGCGAACCCTCAACGAGAACCAGCTGGCGGCCGTGTTGCCGCGGCTCGACCATCCCCATCCCCGCATTCTGGCCGGACAGGCCCTGCGCGGGCTGGCCGGCAGTGCGCTGGATCTCTCCGACGGGTTGGCATCTGATCTCGGCCATATCCTCAAGGCCTCCGGCGTGCGGGCCCAGATCGATCTCGATCTGCTGCCGCTCTCACCGGTGCTGCAGGATGCGGTGAGCGAACAGGATGCCTGGCAGCTGGCACTGGCCGGTGGCGATGACTATGAGCTCTGTTTCACCGTGCCGGAGGAGCATCGCGGTGCGCTGGACACGGCGCTGGCCAACTGCGGCGTCAAGTTTACCCGCATCGGCCGCATCGTTGCTGGCGAACCGGGCATCGACTATCTGCGGGGTGAACAAACGGTGGCGCTGGAACTGAAAGGGTGGGACCACTTCGCATGAGTCTGTTCGCGATAAAGCCCGAGCTGAAGCGGCTGAACCTGAAGCATCCGCTGCACTTTCTGGCGGTGGGTTTTGGCTCCGGCCTCTCGCCCAAGGCGCCGGGTACCATGGGGACGCTCGCCGCCATCCCCCTTTACTTGCTGGTCAGCGGTCTGTCGACGCCCTGGTTCATTGGGCTGCTGGTGTTGGGCTTCGTAGCGGGTATCCGCATCTGCCAGAGCGCCACCGATGCCATCGGCATGCCGGATCACGGTGCCATCGTCTGGGACGAGGTGATCGGTTTTGGGGTCACCATGATAGCGGCGCCGGCCGGCTGGGAGTGGGTGCTGGCCGGCTTCGTGCTGTTCCGGTTGTTCGACATCCTCAAGCCCTGGCCCATCTCCTGGTTTGACCGCCGCATCCATGGCGGCCTCGGCATCATGCTGGACGATCTCATCGCCGGCCTGTTCGCCCTGTTTTGTATGCAATCACTGGCATACTGGCTGGGTTGAAGGTGACAGCAAGGGGGAGCGCCATGCTGGCATCCCCCTATATATCTCTGTTTAGTTTTCATTCATCGGCATATGCTGCCGTTAAAAAATCATTTCACATAAATATTCACTACTCATTCGAAGCTTAAGGCTATTAAGTCAATAGTGAATATTCCCGTCTGTTGCGCCATTGTTGAAAGTAAAAATACTAGTAAGGCATTTTATCGGTCACATAGTCTGTATATGTGATAGGAGTCATAATTTATGACTGCTGACGTGGCTGCTAACTGAGCAAAGTATTGCGAAATTGTATAACCCGATCATTTACACTCGCCGCCAAACCGTCTAAGTTACTCGCGGGTTATTCCAAAAAAATGCAAAAAACCCGCCCGGATCGCTGGTTTCGTTGTCTCATGGATTGAGCGTTTTGCAGTCATTTCAAGCACTCAAGATCACCCCAAGGCACGACCGGCATCTGCGGCCGATTTACGGACGAATTATTTGGGACGGATGTCCCCCGCAGAGGTAAACATGTCCTTGCTCGAAGTGAAAAACTTGCGGATCGAGTACCCCTCCCGCTACGGGGTGCTGGCCGCAGTGAAGGATCTCTCTTTTTCCGTTGAAAAGGGGGAGATAGTCGGTGTGGTAGGCGAGTCCGGTGCCGGCAAGTCCACCATAGGCAACGCCGTCATCGACCTGCTGAGCCCCCCTGGCCGTATCGCCCGTGGCGACATCTATCTCAATGGCGAACTCATCTCCGGCAAGAGCCAGAACGAGATGCGGGCCATTCGAGGGTCGCGTATCGGCTTCATCTTCCAGGACCCCATGACCTCCCTCAACCCGCTGTTCACCGTCGAACGGCAGCTGGTTGAAACCATTCTGGCCAATACCGACCTCACCCGTGAGGCGGCCTTTGCCAAGGCGCTTTCCCTGATGGCGGCGGTGGGGATCCCGCAGCCTGAGCTGCGCATCAAGCAATATCCCCATCAGTTCTCCGGCGGCATGCGCCAGCGGGTGGTGATCGCCATCGCCCTCTCCGGCGATCCTGAGCTCATCATCGCCGACGAGCCGACCACGGCGCTGGACGTCTCCATTCAGGATCAGATCCTTCAGCTCATCCGCAACCTCTGCAAAGAGCGGCAGGTGGGCTGCATGCTGGTGACTCACGACATGGGTGTGGTGTCCAACGTCACCGACAAGGTGGCGGTCATGTATCGCGGCGATCTGGTGGAGTTCGGTACCACCGAACAGGTGCTGGGTCGCCCCAACCACCCCTATACCCGCAGCCTCATCTCGGCGGTGCCCCGCTCGGACGTCAAGCTGGTGCGCTTCCCGCTGGTCTCCTATATCGAGGACGCCGGTGCAGCGGACACCAGCATCGATCTCAAGACCCACTGGCTCGGCCAGAGTCAGGACGAGCGCGCCTATGAAGGGGCGCTGCTGCGGGTGGAGAACGTGGATCTGAAGTTCGTCACCAAGGACTCCCTGTTCCCGAGCCGCCGTCAGTACGTGCGGGCTTGCAACAACATCAGCTTCGAGATCTTCGAGGGTGAAACCTTCGGCCTGGTGGGGGAGTCTGGCTCCGGCAAGTCGACCATCGCCCGTGCCATCACCGGCCTCTATCCGCCCGATACCGGCAAGATCTTCTTCGAGGGGATCGATCTGACCGCGCTCAAGGGCGAGCATGAGCGCCGCCCGCTGCGTCGCCAGATGCAGATGGTGTTCCAGAACCCCTACTCCTCGATGAACCCGCGCATGAAGGTGCGCGACATCATCGCAGAGCCGATCCGCTTTCATAAGCTGGCGGGCAGCGAGAGCCAGATCGAGGGGATCGTGGGGGATCTGCTGGATCACGTCGGTCTAGGCCGTGGTGCCGGGGTCAAGTATCCCCACGAATTCTCCGGTGGCCAGCGTCAGCGCATCTCCATTGCCCGCGCCCTAGCGACCCGGCCACGCTTCCTCATCTGCGACGAGCCCACCTCGGCGCTGGATGTGTCGGTGCAGGCCCAGATCCTCAACCTGCTCAAGGATTTGCAGCAGGAGCTAGGCCTCACCATGCTGTTCATCAGTCACGATCTGCCGGTGATCCGCCAGATGTGCGATCGCATCGGGGTGATGCAGCACGGTCATCTGGTGGAAGTGGCGGAGACCGAGAAACTCTTTACCAATGCCGAGCATGAGTACAGCCGCAAGCTGATCTCCCTCATGCCGGAGTTCAAGGGAATGTCCCGCGAGGGGCTGGAAATCGCAAGCTAGGAAAGGGGCGGCCCGCCGCTCTGCTTGTCAAAAAAAGTGTCAATAAAAAGCCAAAAGCATGGAGAAAGACATGAAGAAAGGATTATCCAAGATTGCCCTGGCGCTGTTTGCCGCCGGTTTCGCTTTTAACGTTTCCGCCGTCGACATCAAGGTCGCCGTCGCCTCCGACGCCACCTCGCTGGACCCGCAGGAGCAGCTCTCCGGTCAGACCCTGGAGATGTCCCACCTGGTGTTCGATCCGCTGATGCGTTACACCCAGGACCTGAAATTCGAGCCGCGTCTGGCCGAGAAGTATGAGCGCATCGACGACAAGACCGTGCGCTTCTTCCTGCGCAAGGGCGTCAAGTTCCACTCCGGCAACGACTTCACCGCCGACGACGTGGTGTGGACCGTCAACCGTCTGAAGTCCTCCGTCGACTTCAAGGCCATCTTCGACCCCATCGCCGAAGTGAAGAAGGTCGATGAGTACACCGTTGATCTCGTCACCGCCAAGCCGTTCCCGCTGGTGCTGCAGACCGTCACCTATATCTTCCCGATGGACTCCAAGTTCTATACCGGCAAGACCGAGGCGGGCAAAGACAAGGCCGAGATCGTCAAGAACGGCGACTCCTACGCCTCCACCCACGTCTCCGGTACCGGCCCGTTCAGCGTCAAGTTCCGCGAGCAGGGCGTGAAGCTGGAGTACACCCGCAACGCCAACTACTGGGACAAGGCCTCCAAGGGCAACGTCGACAACCTGACCGTGGTGCCCATCAAGGAAGACGCCACCCGCGTGGCGGCCCTGCTGGGTGGCGACGTGGACGTGATCTACCCGGTTGCGCCGAACGATCTGGAGCGCGTGAAGAACGGCAAGGACACCCAGCTGGTGACCCTGTCCGGTACCCGCGCCATCATCATCGAGCTGAACCAGAACACCAACCCGGCGCTGAAAGACAAGCGCGTGCGTCAGGCGATCAACTACGCCATCAACCAGGTGGGCATCGTCGAGAAGATCAACAAAGGCTTCGGTACCCCTGCCGGCCAGCTGAGCCCGAAAGGCTATGCCGGTCACAACGAGGCGCTCAAGCCCCAGTATGATCTGGCCAAGGCCAAGCAGCTGATGAAGGAAGCCGGCTATGAGCAGGGCTTCAAGATGAGCTTCATCTCCCCGGCTGCCCGCTACGTCAACGACGTCAAGATTGCCCAGGCCGTCTCCGCCATGCTGGCCAAGATCAACATCAAGGTGGATCTGAAGACCATGCCGGTGGCCCAGTACTGGCCTGAGTTTGACAAGTGCGCCGCGGACATGCAGCTGATCGGCTGGCACTCCGACACCGAAGACAGTGCGAACTTCTTCGAATTCCTGACCTTCACCAAGGATGCCAAGACCGGCATGGGTCAGTACAACTGCGCCGGTTATGCCAACGCCGAGGCTGACAAGCTGGTCGAGCAGGCCAACGCCGAGACCGATCCGGCCAAGCGTGCCGAGATGCTGAAGAAGGTCGAAGCCATGCTGATCGACGACGCTGCCTATGTGCCGCTGCACTGGGAAGATCTGGCCTACGGCGCCAAGAAAAACGCCGACATCAAGCCGGTGGTCAACGTGATGAACTTCCCTTACTTCGGCGACCTGGTGGTCGGCAAGTAAGCGAAGGTTGCAAGGAAGGACGGGGCGGGGTGGTCAGCCGGCCACCCCGCCTGCTAACAGAAGCCTGTGCCATGACACAGGCCACGTAGAAGGACAAGCATGTTTACATTCCTGCTGAAACGGTTCTATCAGGCCGTGATAGTGATGTTCGTCATCAGCCTGGTCGCCTTCTCCATCCAGGACAACCTGGGGGATCCGTTGCGCGAGCTGGTGGGACAATCGGTCTCCGAAGCCCAGCGCCACGAATTGCGCGAGAAGATGGGCCTCAACGATCCTTTCCTCGTCAAATACAGCCGCTTCTTGAAGAACGCGGTACACGGGGATCTGGGTACTTCCTACTTCTTCAAGCGACCAGCCCTCGAGGTTATCCTCGACAAGCTGGTGGCTACTCTTGAGCTGGTGTTTGGCGCTGCGCTGATCATCGTGGTGGTCTCCATTCCGCTTGGGGTCTACTCGGCGATCCGCCCGCACAGCATACCGACCAAGATCATCATGGCGGGGAGCAGCATCGGCATCTCGATCCCGGTGTTCCTGACCGCCATCATGCTGATGTACCTCTTCTCCATCCAGCTGGGCTGGCTGCCGGCCTATGGCCGCGGCGAGACCTACAACCTGCTGGGCTGGGAGTCGGGCTTCTTCACCTGGGACGGCATCAAGCATTTGATCCTGCCCTGCGTGGCGCTCTCCTCCATCATGCTGCCGCTGTTCATCCGGCTGGTGCGCTCCGAGATGCTGGAGCAGCTCTCCTCCGAGTACGTCAAGTTCGCCCGTGCCAAGGGGCTGGACAACAACAAGGTCTACTACAGCCACGCCCTCAAGAACACCATGCTGCCGGTCATTACCGTCGGTGGTGTGCAGATCGGTACCATGGTGGCCTACACCATCCTGACCGAGAGCGTATTCCAGTGGCCGGGGACCGGCTTCCTGTTCCTCGAGGCGATCCACCGGGTCGATACGCCCCTCATCACCGCCTACGTCATCTTCGTCGGGCTCATTTTTGTGGTGACCAATACCCTGGTCGACCTGCTTTACGGGTTGATCAACCCGACCGTCAACCTGACCGCCAAGGGGTAACAGATGACTAATGCTGTAACTGCAAGCCCAAGCCGTTGGGCACGTTTTAAAAATTCCGACATCGTCTACTACTTCCTGCGGGACAAGGTAGCCATGTTCAGCTTTGCGGTGTTCGTGGTGTTCGTACTGGCGGCCCTGCTGGCACCCTGGCTAGCCCCGTACAACGTCTATGACCAGACCAGCTTCGATCTGATGGATGCCGAATTGCCGCCCTCCTGGCTGGAAGGGGGCGAAGAGCGCTTCTGGCTCGGTACCGACAACCAGGGCCGCGATATCTGGAGCACCATCCTCTATGGCGCCCGCATCTCGCTGACCATAGGTCTGTTCGCGGTGGCGCTGCAGCTGGTGCTCGGCATTGTCATCGGGCTGATGGCCGGTTACTTCGGTGGCCGCATCGACAGCCTGCTGATGCGCTTTGCCGACGTGCAGCTGTCGTTCTCCACCATGATGGTGGCGATCATCATCTCCGCCATCTTCCAGGCGACGTTTGGTTCCGAGTTCTACTCGAAGTTCGCCATCCTGATGCTGGTGGTGATCATCGGTATCGCCGAGTGGCCGCAGTACGCCCGAACCGTGCGTGCCTCGGTGCTGGCGGAGAAGAAGAAGGAGTATGTGGAAGCGGCCAAGGTGATGGGCTTTCGCGCCCCGCGCATCATGTTTCGCCACATTCTGCCCAACTGCCTGTCGCCGATCCTGGTCATCTCCACGGTGCAGGTGGCCAACGCCATCATGAGCGAGGCGGCGCTCTCCTTCCTCGGTCTGGGGATGCCGGTGGATCAGCCGTCGCTGGGCTCGCTCATCAGCGTGGGCTTCAACTACATCTTCTCCGGTTCCTGGTGGATCACCGCCTTCCCGGGCATCTGCCTGGTGGTGCTGGTGCTGGTTATCAACCTGTTGGGCGACTGGCTGCGGGATGTGTTCAATCCCAAGCTCTACAAGGGCTGATGGTCACAGATAAACAAACGAGACAGACAAACAAAAAGGGCGCCATAACGGCGCCCTTTTGCTGTGTGTGCTGAGGGGTCAAGCCTGCAGCCACTGCTCGATGCTGCGCTGGATGCCGGCGCCATCGAGCCCCAGCAGAGCGTAGATCTCCTCCTGGGTACCCTGTTCGACGAAGCGATCCGGCAGGCCGAGATTGAGCACCGGCTTGCACTGTTTGCTGCGCATCAGCAGCTCATTCACCGCAGAGCCGGCGCCGCCCATGATGGCGTTGTCCTCGAGGGTGACGAACTGATCGTGGGTCGCGGCCAGGGAGAGCACCAGGGCCTCGTCCATCGGTTTGACGAAGCGCATGTCCACCAGGGTGGCATCGAGCGCCTCGGCTGCCGCTTTGGCCTGTTGCAGCAGGGTGCCGAACGCCAGGATGGCGGTGCCCTTGCCCTGACGGATGATCCGGCCTTTGCCGAGCGCCAGCGCCTGCATCTCGCTCTCGACCTGGATGCCGGTGCCGCTGCCGCGAGGGTAGCGTACCGCCGCCGGCCCGTTGCACTGGTAGCCGGTGTAGAGCATCTGGCGGCATTCGTTCTCGTCGGACGGGGTCATAATCACCATGTTGGGCACGGTGCGCAGGAAGCTGATGTCGAACGCCCCCTGATGGGTGGGGCCGTCGGCCCCCACCAGACCGGCCCGGTCGATGGCGAACAGCACCGGCAGCTCTTGCAGCGCCACATCGTGGATCAGCTGATCGTAGGCTCGCTGCAGGAAGCTCGAGTAGATGGCGACCACCGGCTTCTGGTCGGCGATGGCGAGACCGGCGGCGAAGGTGACTGCGTGCTGCTCGGCGATGGCCACGTCGAAGTAGCGATCCGGATACTGTTGGCTGAACTTCACCAGGCCGGAGCCTTCGCGCATGGCAGGGGTGATGCCGACCAGCCGCTCATCCTTGGCCGCCATGTCGCACAGCCACTGGCCGAAGATGGCGGAGAAGCTCGGCTTGCCGCCGCTCGCCTTGGGCAGGGTGCACTCATCCGGATTGAACTTGGGCACGCCGTGATAACCGATGGGGTCCTTCTCGGCGGGCTCATAGCCCTTGCCCTTCTTGGTCTTGACGTGCAGCAGCTGCGGCCCCTTGAGGTTGCGCATGTTGCGCAGGGTCTCGACCAGGGCGTTGATGTCGTGGCCGTCGATGGGGCCGATGTAGTTGAAGCCGAACTCCTCGAACAGGGTGCCTGGCACCACCATTCCCTTGAGGTGTTCCTCGGCCCGCTTGGCCAGCTCCTTGACCGGCGGCAGGCCGGCCAGCACCTTCTTGCCACCCTCGCGGATGGTGGTGTAGAGCTTGCCAGACATGATGCGGGCCAGGTGGTTGTTCAGAGCCCCGACATTTTCGGAGATGGACATCTCGTTGTCGTTGAGCACCACCAGCATGTCCTTGTGGACATCGCCGGCGTGATTGAGCGCCTCGAACGCCATGCCGGCGGTGATGGCGCCATCGCCGATCACCGCCACCACCTTGCGGCCAAGCCCTTCGCTTTCGGCCGCCACGGCCATGCCGAGCGCCGCCCCGATGGAGGTGCTGGAGTGGCCGACCGAGAGCACGTCATATTCGCTCTCGCCACGCCAGGGGAAGGGGTGCAGACCGTCTTTCTGGCGAATGCTCTGCATCCGATCGCGCCGACCGGTGAGGATCTTGTGGGGATAAGCCTGGTGGCCCACGTCCCACACCAGCCGATCGAACGGGGTGTTGTAGACGTAGTGCAGCGCCACTGTCAGTTCGACGGTGCCGAGCCCGGAGGCAAGATGGCCACTGGAGCGACTCACCGAACGCAGCAGATATTCACGCAGTTCGTTGCACAGCACGGGCAGTCGCTCGAAGGGCAGGGATCGCAACTCGACCGGCGTATCCGCGAGGGCCAGGTTGGGGAAATTGCTTATATCAACGCTCATATTGTTACTGTTATCCAGCGTTTAGTGGGTTCGCTCGATGATGTAATCGGCAAACGCTTCCAGAATGTCGGTATTGTAGGGCAAAGATTGCAAGGCTGTTAAGGCTTTACCATGCAGTTCGCGAGCCAGCTCACGGGCATTGTCGAGCCCCAGCAGTGCCGGATAGGTACTCTTTTCCAGCGCCAGATCGGAACCTTGCCGCTTGCCGAGGGTGGCGGTATCGCCCGTGATGTCGAGGATGTCATCCTGCACCTGGAAGGCGAGACCGATGGCGGCGGCATAGGTTTGCAGCGCGCTCAGGGTGGTTTCATCCACGTCGGCCTTGCACAGGGCGCCAAGCGCCACGGCGCACTCGATGAGAGCCCCGGTCTTGTGGCGGTGTACCTGTTCCAGCTCGGCGAGGGAAATCTGGCGCCCTTCCGCCTGCAGATCCAGTGCCTGACCACCGCACATGCCGAGATAACCCGAGGCGCGGGCCAGCCGGCTTAGCATCCGTACCCGGTTGGCCAGCAGCGCGTCCGGCATCGGGTGATCGGCCAGAATGGTGAAGGCCAGGGTTTGCAGGGCATCGCCGGCCAAAATGGCGGTGCCTTCATCGAATGCCTTGTGCACCGTCGGCTGACCGCGACGCAGATCGTCGTTGTCCATGGCAGGCAGATCGTCGTGCAGCAGGGAGTAGGCGTGGATGCACTCCACCGCGGCGGCCGGGCCGTCCAGCAGCTCGTTCTTTACGCCCAGCATCTCGCCGACGGCGTAGACCAGGAAGGGGCGTACCCGCTTGCCGCCCAGCAGCAGGCCGTAGCGCATGGCATCGCGCAGGCGGGGGGCCATGGCAGGCAAGGATTCAAGTTGTGCAGACAGACAGTCGTCAATACGTTGCCGGTGCAGGCGGGAAAAATCGTCCAGCGTCACTCACTCCTCTCCTTGCTCTGGCTGGAAGGGGACGGCTTGCTCGCTGCCATCGGCCTGAGTCAGCAGGATCTGGATCTTCTGCTCGGCCTGCTCCAGCTTCTGCTGGCCGGCCCGCACCAGATGAATGCCCTGCTCAAACTGCTTGAGGGCCTCTTCCAGCGGCAGGGAGCCCTGTTCCAGTTGATGAACTATGGTTTCCAGCTCTTCCAGAGTGGCATCAAAACTCAGGCGGTCGATTTTTTTACTGGCCATGTCCATCCTCGGGGATTGAAAAAAACGGCTTATCTTAGCATCGACGACGGGCAGGGGGGAGGCAGAAAAATGCCGTCGGCTTAAACTCTCGGAAAAGTGGCCGATAATAAGCCATCTTCCGAACGGGGAAAATTGTGGCAACCCTTGCCGCTGATGAGCCAATAGCAGAAAATTCAACAAACTGCAGATACAACAAATTTCAGCTGACAGGAGTAGGGATGTGGATTTAGGCAGTCTGATAGGCATAGTGCTGGGGTTCGGGGTGGTGGTGTACGGCATGCTGCTGGGTGGCCCCATGAGCATGTATGTGGATATGCCCTCGGTCTATATCACCATTTTGGGTTCTCTGTTCATCTGCATGATGAAGTTCAACCTCGGCCAGTTTCTGATGGCGTTCAAGGTGGCCGGCAAGGCATTCATGTACAAGGGGGACAAGCTCGATGACCTGATTGCCAAGGCGGTGGAGCTGGCGGACGCGGCCCGCAAGGGGGGCTTCCTGGCCCTGGAGGCGGCGGAGATCCCCAATACCTTCATGAAGAAGGGCATCGACATGCTGGTGGATGGCCATGACGCCGACGTGGTACGGGCCGTGATGGAGAAGGACATCGAACTGACCTCGGAGCGCCACGTCATCGCCGTCAAGGTGTTCCGCTCCCTGGGGGATCTCGGCCCCGCCATGGGGATGATAGGTACCCTGGTGGGCCTGGTGGCCATGCTGGCCAACATGAGCGATCCCAAGTCCATCGGCCCTGCCATGGCGGTGGCCTTGCTCACCACCCTGTACGGGGCGATCGAGGCCAACATGATCGCCATCCCCATCGCCGACAAGCTGGAGCTGCGCAGCGGTGAGGAGCAGCTGAGCCGTACCCTGATCCTCGACGCCATCATGGGCATTCAGGATGGCCAGAACCCGCGGGTGATCCAGGCCATGCTGCAGAACTACCTGAACCAGTCCAAACGCAACAACGGGACCGAATAGGAGCGCGCATGGCAAAGTGCAAATGCCCACCTCCCGGTCTGCCCGGCTATATGGGAACCTTCGCCGACCTGATGTCGCTGCTGATGTGCTTCTTCGTGCTGCTGCTCTCGTTTGCCGAGATGGACGTGCAGAAGTTCAAGCAGATTGCCGGCTCCATGGAGAAGGCGTTCGGGGTGCAGAATATTCTCGAGGTGAAGGACATCCCCAAAGGAACCTCCGTCATCGCCCAGGAGTTCAGGCCGGGTCGCCCGGAGCCGACCCCCATCGATACCATCATGCAGCAGACCATGGACATGACCCAGACCGAGCTGGATTTTCAGCCCGGCGATGTCGATCAGGCCGGCGGTCATGACAAGAGTGAAGAGAAGCTGGTGGGGGGCGACACCCAGCAGGAGGCGCAGAAACAACAGCAGCAGGAGCAGTCCAACGCGCTGGCCAAGGCGCTGGCGGATCAGATGAAGGCGCAGATCCAGGATGGCGCCATCGAAGTGGAAGCGCTGGGCCAGCAGATCATCATCCGGATCCGGGAAAAAGCGGCCTTCCCGGCGGGTTCCGCCTTCCTGCAGCCCCAGTTCTGGCCGGTGGTGCGCAAGGTGGCGGCTCTGCTCAAGGATGTGCCCGGCGAGATCACCGTCTCGGGCCATACCGATGATGCTGCCACCGAGGATGAGCTGTTCCAGTCCAACTGGGAGCTCTCTTCCCAGCGGGCGGTGGCGGTCGCCCACCAGATGATCAAGGTGCCGGGCTTTGATGGCGGCCGGCTGGTGGTACAGGGCATGGCCGATTCCCAGCCGCTGGTGCCCAATACCAGCCCGGAAAACCGGCGCATGAACCGGCGGGTGGAGATCTCCATCATGCAGGGCAAACCGACGGTGTCAGCCCCGATCAGCGCGCAGGAGCAGAAATAGTTCCGGCAAATTCTGATGAGAAAGCGCGATCCCGCTCGCAGGGACTGACATGGATTTTGTGCCGGCTTCATATTAAGATGCCTCATCCGAACCGACAGCTGCGGCTCTCTCTGATAGCCGCAGCTTCTCTTTTCAAGCAACCCAGGTTTCGACTATGAATCATACTCCGATGACTGTTCGCGGCGCTGAAAAGCTGCGTGAAGAGCTCGAATATCTCAAGACCGAGCTGCGTCCGCAGATTATCGAAGCGATTGCAGATGCCCGTGAACATGGTGATCTGAAAGAAAACGCCGAATACCATGCTGCCCGCGAGCAGCAAGGCTTCTGTGAAGGCCGTATCCAGGAAATCGAGAGCAAGCTCTCCAACGCCCAGGTGATCGATATCACCAAGATGACCAACAATGGGCGCGTCATCTTCGGGGCAACCGTGACTCTGCTCAAGAGCGAGACGGAAGAAGAGGTGGTCTACCGTATCGTGGGCGACGACGAGGCGGACATCAAACAGAACATGATCTCCGTGAATTCCCCCATCGCCCGTGCCCTGATCGGCAAGGAAGTGGACGATGTGGCCATCGTCAAGACGCCGGCAGGCGATGTGGAGTACGAGATCCTGGAAGTTGCCTACCTCTGAGGTAGCTTGATGCCAGAACAGGGGAGCCCCGGCTCCCCTGTTTGTATTTAGCGGGGCTGGTAAGCTTGGGTGAAGGCGTCCTGGTGACGCTGGAACATCCAGTTGCGCAGCAGTTCAAGGTCCGGTTTGGCCATCTGGAAATGCAGTGCCCAGCCCTGAATGCCGTTGCGACGATGAATGTGCCTGACCAGCTCTGCGCTGAGCGGCAGGGGGGCGAGATCCTCGATGAGCAGGCTGCCCGTCAAGGTGGCACCGACGGCCAGCCCGGGCGGCAGGCCCTCGACGACCAGACCATCGAGCGACAGGCTGTGCACCAGATACTCATGTTCACCCATCCTGAAGCTGGCCTGCTCGTCCAGCCGCCAGGTGCGCGGATGGGGATAACCCAGCTCCTTGATGACGGGGGCGGCGATGCGTGGCTCGACGAAGCCATCATCCCCTTGAGTGAAGCGCAGCGGAAAACGGAGCTGATGCCCGGCAAAACTGGCTTCCAGCACCAGCTGGTCGGCGCGTTGCAGCAGGCCTAGCAGGGGAGTGGCGAGATAACCGCTCAGGGATTGACCGGCGGCCGTCTCCTGATCGCTTCCCAAGTCCCGTAGCATGGCCAGTTCATCTTCGGTGAGAATCTGATGGTGATCCATAGCGGGTATCCACGAGTATTCATCGCAGGTTAAGGGCCTGGCGACTACTTTGGCAAGCGACTTGGGAAGAGGGGAAATGAAGGAAAGAGCGATGCTCTTTCCTGTTACTTGCGGGGCAGTTGGATTTTCGGCTCGTTGGCCTGACGATAGATGGTCAGCACGTGGCCGATGCTCTGTACTTTCACCGCGCCGGTTTCACGGACGATGGCATCCATAACCAGCTGTTTCATCTCACGATCTTCAGACGCAACCTTAACCTTGATCAGCTCGTGGTGGTTGAGCGCCAGATCGATCTCGGCCAGCACACCTTCGGTCAGACCGTGTTGTCCCAGCAGGACGACCGGCTTCAGACTGTGGGCAAGGCCCTTGAGGTACTGTTTCTGTTTATTGTTGAGAATCATGGCAATTTCTTCATAAGTCAGGGTTGAAAGGGGCGTATTCTACCCCCACTTAGCCCTTAATACTAATAACCCTTGTGGTTTTTTAAAGTCGACGATCATGACCCAGAAAAAACATTCCCCCAGTTCAACCCGCTGGTTAAAAGAGCATTTTGACGATCAATACGTCAAAAAAGCCCAGAAGTTGGGACTGAGATCCCGTGCCGTGTTCAAGATCGACGAGATCCAGGGCAAGGACAAACTGCTCAAACCGGGCATGACGGTGGTGGATCTGGGGGCGGCCCCCGGTGGCTGGTCCCAGTTTGCCATCGACCAGGTCGGTGACAAGGGCCGGGTGATCGCCTGCGATATTCTGCCGATGGATTCCATCGCCGGTGTCGATTTCCTTCAGGGCGACTTTCGGGAGGAAACTGTACTGGGCGCTCTGCTTGAACGGGTTGGTCCGGACAAGGTTGACGTCGTCATGTCCGACATGGCGCCCAACATGAGCGGTACCCAGCAGGTGGATCAGGCCCGTTCCATGTATCTGGTCGAACTGGCGCTGGACATGTGCAATCAGGTCCTGCGTGCCAACGGCAGCTTCGTGGTCAAGGTGTTCCAGGGGGAGGGGTTTGATATCTATCTCAATGAAATCCGTAAACTTTTCACTGCCGTCAAGATTCGTAAACCAGACTCGTCTCGTGCCCGTTCACGAGAAGTCTACATTGTGGCTACCGGTTTTAAACTGTAGTACCCTAACCTTCATCGTTAACTGTCAGTCTGCGAGGTTACTGATTTGAGTGACATGGCGAAAAACCTAATCCTGTGGCTGGTCATCGCCGTCGTGTTGATGTCGGTGTTCAATAGCTTCAGCCCCAGCGATACCACCAGTCGCCAGCTGGACTATTCCAGCTTCGTTAAAGAAGTGACCCAAGAGCAGATCCGTGAAGTGCGGATGGATGGCAAGGTCATTAATGGCGTCAAGCGCACCGGTGAACGCTTCACCACCATCATCCCGGCGCCGGATCCCCAGCTGCTCAACGACATGCTCAATCACAATGTCAAAGTGATGGGCGAGAAGCCGGAAGAGCCGTCTCTGCTGACGTCCATCTTCATATCCTGGTTCCCGATGCTGCTGCTGATCGGTGTCTGGGTCTTCTTCATGCGTCAAATGCAGGGCGGTGGTGGCAAGGGTGCCATGTCGTTCGGCAAGAGCAAGGCTCGCCTGATGAGTGAAGATCAGATCAAGACCACCTTTGCCGACGTGGCTGGCTGTGACGAGGCCAAGGAAGAGGTGAAGGAGCTGGTCGACTATCTGCGCGATCCGAGCAAGTTCCAGAAACTGGGCGGCAAGATCCCGACTGGCGTGCTGCTGGTTGGTCCTCCCGGTACCGGTAAGACCCTGCTGGCCAAGGCCATTGCGGGCGAGGCCAAGGTGCCCTTCTTTACCATTTCGGGTTCTGATTTCGTCGAAATGTTCGTGGGTGTCGGTGCCTCCCGGGTACGCGACATGTTCGAGCAGGCCAAGAAGTCTTCTCCCTGCATCATCTTCATCGACGAGATCGATGCGGTCGGCCGCCAGCGTGGCGCCGGTCTGGGCGGTGGTCATGACGAGCGTGAGCAGACCCTGAACCAGATGCTGGTCGAAATGGATGGTTTTGAAGGCAATGAAGGCATCATCGTCATCGCCGCCACCAACCGTCCTGACGTACTGGACCCGGCCTTGCTGCGTCCGGGTCGTTTTGACCGCCAGGTTGTGGTCGGTCTGCCGGATGTGCGTGGTCGCGAACAGATCCTGAAAGTGCACATGCGCAAGGTGCCGCTGGCGGATGATGTCAATCCGGCGCTGATTGCCCGCGGTACCCCCGGTTTCTCTGGTGCTGATCTGGCCAACCTGGTCAACGAAGCCGCCCTGTTCTCGGCCCGCGAGAGCCGTCGCGTGGTCTCCATGGCCGAGTTTGAAAAGGCCAAGGACAAGATCATGATGGGTGCGGAACGTCGCTCCATGGTGATGAAAGAGTCCGAGAAAGAGATGACGGCCTATCACGAAGCCGGCCACGCCATCATTGGTCGTCTGGTGCCGGATCATGACCCCGTCTACAAGGTCTCCATCATTCCGCGCGGTCGTGCGCTGGGTGTGACCATGTACCTGCCGGAGCAGGATCGCTGGAGCCACTCCAAGCAGCATCTGGAGTCCATGATCTCCAGCCTGTACGGCGGCCGTCTGGCGGAAGAGCTGATCTACGGTGCCGAGAAGGTATCGACCGGTGCGTCCAACGACATTGAGCGCGCCACCGACATAGCTCGCAAGATGGTGACTCAGTGGGGTATGTCCGAGCGTCTCGGCCCCATGCTCTACGCGGAAGAAGATGGCGAGGTGTTCCTCGGTCGCAGCATGGCCAAGGCCAAGCACATGTCCGATGATACTGCGCGCGTCATCGATGCCGAGGTCAAGCAGGTCATCGATCGCAACTACGCCCGCTCCAAGCAGATCCTGCTGGACAACATGGACGTGCTGCACAGCATGAAAGATGCGCTGATGAAGTACGAGACCATCGATGCCAAGCAGATCGATGATCTGATGGCTCGCCGCGAGGTGCGTGCCCCCAGCAACTGGCATGATGAGCACGGTGATACCCCGCAAGGCGGTGCCACGGTTGCAGCAGAAGCCAAGCCGGCGGTAGCCGAGACCGAGCAGGTGGCTGATGTCGATATCGATAAGGCCAACGATCTGCCGGCCAAATAAATCGTGATGATACAAACCCCGGGCTGGCCCCGGGGTTTTTCTTTATATCAACGGAAGTAACGATGCAGCTAACCAGCAAGGGGCTTAGCCTCTCCCTCGAACGTCCCCACGTCATGGGGATCCTCAATGTGACACCGGACTCCTTTTCCGACGGCGGTCATTTCAATCAGCTGGAGCGGGCGATGACCCATGCGCGCCAGATGGTGGCGGAGGGGGCGACCCTCATCGACATCGGTGGTGAGTCGACCCGTCCCGGTGCTCCCGATGTGAGCGAGCAGGAGGAGCTGGACAGAGTCATTCCCGTGGTGGAGCGCATGGTCGCCGAGTTGGAGGTGATGATCTCCCTGGATACCTCCAAGGCGGCGGTGATGCGGGAAGGCTGCGCGGCGGGTGCCCATCTTATCAACGACGTACGAGCCCTGCTCGAGCCGGGGGCCCTGGCCGCGGCCGCCGTTGCCGACGTTCCGGTGTGCCTGATGCACATGCAGGGACAGCCGAGAACCATGCAGGCAGAGCCGTATTATGACGATCTGCTGGGGGAGGTGAGGGCTTTCTTCGACGAGCGGATCGCCGCCTGTCTGGCAGCGGGAATACGGAGGGAGCAGTTGTTGCTGGACCCCGGTTACGGTTTTGGCAAGACGCTCGCGCACAACTATCAGCTGCTTGCCCAGCAGGAGAAGTTGCTCGATTACCAGCTTCCGCTCTTGGTCGGTATGTCGCGAAAGTCTATGATAGGCAACCTGCTTGGCTGCCCGGTTGATGAACGGCTGGCCGGCAGTCTGGCCTGTGCGCTCATCGGGATGCAGCGCGGTGCCCGGATCATTCGGGTGCACGATGTGCGAGCGACCATGGATGCCTTGCGTACCGGCTGGATGGTCATGACGGGACAAGATTTCATATCCAAATAAAAAACGAGAACAGACAATGGCAAGAAAGTATTTTGGCACCGACGGTGTACGCGGCAAGGTGGGTGAATACCCGATCACCCCGGATTTCGTGATGAAACTGGGCTGGGCTGCGGGCAAGGTGCTCTCCAAGAAGGGTACTCGCAAGGTGCTGATCGGCAAGGATACCCGCATCTCCGGCTACATGCTGGAGTCCGCACTGGAGGCGGGTCTGTCCGCCGCGGGTCTCAAGGCCATTCTGATGGGCCCCATGCCCACCCCGGCCGTCGCCTACCTGACCCGCACCTTCCGGGCCGAAGCCGGCATCGTCATCAGCGCTTCCCACAACCCCTATTACGACAACGGCATCAAGTTCTTCTCCGCCGACGGTACCAAGCTGCCTGACGAAGTCGAGATGGCCATCGAAGCCGAGCTGGACCACGAGCTCAAGTGCGTGGAGTCCGCCGAGCTTGGCAAGGCCCTGCGCATCGATGATGCCGCCGGTCGTTACATCGAATTCTGCAAGAGCACTTTTCCCTCCAATCTGAGCCTGGAAGGGCTGAAGATGGTGGTTGACTGTGGTCATGGTGCGACCTACCACATTGCGCCTTCCGTGTTCCGCGAGCTGGGGGCTGAAGTGATCGCCATCGGCTGCAGCCCGGATGGTCTCAACATCAACGACGGTGTCGGTTCGACCGCCCCCGAATCCCTGGCGGCCAAGGTGCTGGAGTGCAAGGCAGATCTGGGGGTGGCCTTCGATGGTGATGGCGACCGTCTGGTGATGGTGGACAACACCGGCTATATCATCGACGGCGATGAAATCCTCTACATCATCGCCCGCGATGCACTGCGCAACGGTCGCCTCAAGGGCGGTGTGGTGGGCACCCTGATGGCCAACATGGGTCTGGAACTGGCGCTGCAGACTCTCGGCATCCCGTTCGCCCGTGCCAAGGTGGGCGACCGCTACGTGCTGGAGATGATGAACGAGAAGGGCTGGCGCATCGGCGGCGAGAATTCCGGTCACATCATCTGCCTGGATCAGACCACTACCGGGGATGGCATCGTCGCCGCCCTGCAGGTACTGACTGCCATCTGCACTGCCGAGATGCCGCTGGCCAAGCTGCGCTCCGGCATGAACAAGTTCCCGCAGGTGCTGGTCAATGTGCGCTTTGCCGAAGGCAAGGACCCGCTGGCGGCCGACGCCGTGCAGCAGGAAGTGGCCAAGGTGGAACAGGAGCTGGCTGGTCGTGGCCGTGTGCTGCTGCGCAAATCAGGCACCGAACCCCTGATCCGCGTGATGGTGGAAGGGGAACATGAACAGCAGGTGCGTGATATGGCCCAACGCATCGCACAACAGGTTGAATCGGCGTTTTAATGAACAAAAAGGGCGGCTTTTAAGCCGCCCTGGTTGTATCTTGTTCAAACGATTCGAAAGTTTGAAAATAGCGCTTGTCAGCTGACAATCCTCTGGATATTATCAGCCCCGCTTTCGCAAGGGAGTTGCCGATGGGACATCGCAAGCCGTTTGTAGCAGCCAACTGGAAGTTACACGGTAGTAGGTCGCAGTTAGAGCAGTTTACCGGTCAATGTCTGAAGGACGTTGATGAACGAGTAGACGTGGTCTTGTGTCCATCCCATGTGCATCTCGACTTTACGGCCGCACTGCTCGGTGAGCAGCGGGCAATGAAGTTGGGGGCTCAGAACGTGAGCCAGCACAGACAGGGCGCTTACACGGGGGAAATCTCGTGTCAGATGCTGGTCGAGGCAGGGTGTCGATACGTACTGGTAGGGCACTCCGAGCGCAGGCGTCTCTTTGGTGAGACCAGTTTTATCGTCGCAGAGAAGTTTGCGGCAGCCAGAGCGGCAGGTCTGATTCCCATCCTCTGTTTGGGTGAATCAGGGGCTGCGAGGCAGGCGAGAAGAACTTTCGAGGTGATCGCCGAAGAGCTGGACATCGTCATAGAGAAAAATGGCGCGATGGCTTTCGATAATGCTATCATCGCCTACGAGCCGATTTGGGCTGTAGGTACAGGTAAGTGCGCCACACCCGAGCAGGCACAAGAGGTTCATTCCTTTATACGTGGTCGCTTGGCGGAGGATACTCCGGTCATAGGTGAGAAAGTCAGAATCATCTATGGTGGGAGCGTGACGCCGGCCAATGCGAGAGAGTTGTTTGCCCAGCCCGACGTTGACGGCGGCCTGATTGGTGGAGCAAGTCTCGATGACCAGACGTTTTTAGGAATTGTTGAAGCGGCAAAGGGTGCAAGTTAAATGTACGAGATTCTTTTGGTCGTTTATCTGCTGGTGTCACTGGCTCTGATTGGTCTGGTGATGATTCAGCAAGGTAAAGGGGCTGACATGGGCGCCTCCTTCGGCGCAGGGGCATCGAATACCGTATTCGGCTCCGGTGGTTCAGGCAGCTTCCTGACCCGCACAACAGCGATTTTGGCTACTCTGTTCTTCTTGATTAGCTTGGTGCTTGGCTCTATGTCCAGCAACAAGGTCAAACAGGGTAGTGAATGGGAAAATCTGCAACAAACCCAACAGGTTGAGCAGAGCAAAGCGCCAGTCAAGAAAGACACTGACGTTCCCGAGTAAGAGTTTTGCCGTGGTGGTGGAATTGGTAGACACGCTATCTTGAGGGGGTAGTGCTCTAGGGTGTGCGGGTTCGAGTCCCGCCCACGGCACCAATTAAGCAGTGAGCCCGGGTAACCGGGTGTATTATAGCCAGTCAGTCTTGTGTGACGAGGGTGAAGTGGCTATAATCTCGCACGATTTCGGACGCGGGGTGGAGCAGCATGGTAGCTCGTCGGGCTCATAACCCGAAGGTCGTCGGTTCAAATCCGGCCCCCGCAACCAAATTTCACGCATTTCCTACGCTCAGGAAGGCGGTCGCTGCGAGGCGACAATCAGGGTAAAGCGCCAAGCCCCGATTTGACATCGGGGCTTTTTGTTATGTGCAATTTACTCTGAACTAATTTCTATCTGGGCTTTATGCCCTTTTTTTGTTTTTTCGGAGGGTGACTTTGGCTACGTTGGAACAACGTTTGACCGATCTGCTCGAGGCTCCTGTCGTTGCCTTGGGCTTTGAACTGTGGGGTATTGAGTTTATCCGTGCGGGTAAACACTCCACCTTGCGCGTCTATATCGACGGCGAGCATGGCGTGAGCGTCGAGAACTGTGCTGAGGTCAGCCATCAGGTTGGCGCCATCATGGATGTCGAAGATCCCATCACCGAGGAGTATTACCTCGAGGTGTCTTCCCCGGGTCTGGATCGTCCCCTGTTCAAGGTTGCCCAGTTCGAAAAATACGTTGGCCAAGAGGCGGCGGTAACGCTTCGGATGGCAACAAACAACCGCCGCAAGTTCAAAGGCGTAATCAAAGCTGTGCAGGGCGACATGATCACCCTGACGGTAGATGGTAAGGACGAAGTGTTGGCTTTCACCAATATCCAAAAAGCGAACATAGTGCCGAACTTTGGTTAACGAGGCTATCGGATATGAATAAAGAGATTTTGCTGGTCGTTGACGCAGTTTCCAACGAGAAGGCGGTACCCCGCGAGAAGATTTTCCAGGCTCTGGAAACCGCGTTGGCGACAGCGACCAAGAAAAAGTACGAAGGCGAGATTGAAGTTCGGGTCGAGATCGATCGCAAGACCGGTGACTACGACACTTATCGCCGCTGGGTCGTCATTGCAGATCAAGCTGCGATGGAAAACCCCTACGCCGAGATTACCCTGGAAGCTGCCCAGATCGAGCAGCCAGAAATCCAGATCGGTGAATACGTTGAAGATCAGATCGACTCTGTCACCTTCGACCGCATCACCACCCAGACTGCCAAGCAGGTCATCGTGCAGAAAGTGCGCGAAGCCGAGCGTTCCCAGGTCGTTGACCAGTTCAAGGACAAGGAAGGCACCATCATCAGCGGCGTGGTCAAGAAGAGCAACCGCGACAACGTGATCCTGGATCTGGGCAGCAACGCCGAAGCCGTGATCTTCCGCGACGACATGCTGCCGCGCGAGACCTTCCGCCCGGGTGACCGCATCCGTGGTCTGCTCTACGCCGTGCGTCCGGAAGCCCGTGGTTCCCAGCTGTTCGTCAGCCGTTCCAGCCCGGACTTCCTGAAAGAGCTGTTCCGCATCGAAGTACCGGAAATCGGTGAAGAGATGATCGAAATCATGGGCGCAGCCCGTGATCCGGGTTCTCGCGCCAAGATCGCGGTGAAGACCAACGATCGTCGTATCGACCCGATCGGTGCCTGTATCGGCATGCGTGGTGCCCGTGTTCAGGCGGTCTCCGCCGAGCTGAGCGGTGAGCGCGCCGACATCGTGCTGTACGATGACAACCCGGCCCAGTACGTGATCAATGCCATGGCGCCTGCCGATGTGGCCTCCATCATCGTTGATGAAGACAACCACACCATGGACATCGCCGTGGAAGCCGCCAACCTGGCCCAGGCCATCGGTCGCAACGGTCAGAACGTGCGTCTGGCTTCCCAGCTGACCGGTTGGGAGCTGAACGTGATGACCGTCGAGGACATGCGTGCCAAGCACCAGGCCGAGAACGACCGCATCCTGACGCTGTTCACCAGCACTCTGGACATCGATGACGATTTCGCCAGCCTGTTGATGGAAGAGGGTTTCTCCACTCTGGAAGAGATCGCCTTCGTGCCGGTCAACGAGCTGCTGGCCATCGATGGCCTGGACGAAGACATGGTGGAAGAGCTGCGCAAACGCGCCAAAGATGCTCTGACCACCAAGGCTTTGGCCAAAGAAGAATCCTTTGAAGGTGTAGAACCTTCCGAAGAACTGCTCAATCTGAACGGCCTTGGCCGTGAAATGGCGTACGCACTTGCCGCTCGCGGCATCGGTACCCTGGAAGATTTGGCAGAGCAAGGCATCGATGACCTTGCTGATATTGAAGGGCTGACGGCAGAGAAAGCCGGTGAGCTGATTATGGCTGCTCGTAATATCTGTTGGTTCGGAGAAGAGCAGTCTGAGTAAGATCAAACGGAGGAAAATGAATGGCAGAAGTATCAGTCAAACAACTTGCCACTGACATCGACACACCGGTTGATCGTCTTCTCCAGCAGTTTGTCGATGCCGGTATCAGCAAGAGCAAGGCCGACGACATGGTCAGCGAGTCTGAGAAACAGACACTGCTGGCCCATCTGAAGAAACAGCATGGAGGTGACGAGGTCGCCGCACCTGCCCGCATGACCTTGCAGCGCAAGACCAAGAGCACCATCAGTGTTCAGGGGACTGGCGGCAAGAACAAGGAAGTGCAGGTAGAAGTGCGCAAGTCTCGCACCTATGTAAGACGTTCGGCGCTGGAAGATGAACAGCGCCAGGCGGAAGCCGAGGAAACAGCGCGTTTGGAAGCAGAAGAAAAAGCTCGTCGCGAGGCCGAAGAGAAGGCCCGTCTCGACGCTGAAGAGAAGGCTCGCCGTGAGGCTGAGCAGGCTCGTCGTGAAGCTGAGGAAAAGGCGCGGATCGAGGCACAACAAAAGGCTCGACAGGCTCAACAGCCCGCCAAAGCAGCCGGTAGCACAGCTCAGCAAGAGGCAGAAAAGATGGCCAAGCGCGAAGCAGAAGAACTGAAGCGCCAACAAGAACAAGCAGCCTTGACCAAGGCTGAGGAACTCGCCGCGAAGAAAGCCGAAGAGGCTCGTGTCATGGCGGAACAGAACGCAGCCCGCTGGGCTGAAGAAGAAGCCGCTCGCGCCAAAGAGAGCAGCGATTACCATCTGACCACCAACAAGCACGCTCAGGCGGCTGAAGATGAGTTGGATCGTAAGGAAGAGACCAGCCGCCGCACTGCCGCTGCTGCCAAGGGCCCGAAAAAGGCCGGTCGTCGTGAAGACGATCGCGATGCGCGCAACCCGCGTGCTCGCAAGGGCAAGCGTGGCAAGGTTGCCACTCCGAACGCCATGAAGCACGGCTTCAACAAGCCGGCGGCCGCGGTGAACCGCGACGTGGTGATCGGCGAGACCATCACTGTGGCCGACCTGGCCAACAAGATGGCCGTCAAGGGCGTTGAAGTCATCAAGGTGATGATGAAGATGGGTGCCATGGCCACCATCAACCAGGTGATCGATCAGGAGACCGCTCAGCTGGTCGCCGAGGAGATGGGTCACAAGGTGGTGCTGCGCCGCGAGAACGAGCTGGAAGAGGCGGTACTGTCCGATCGTGACGAGACCTCCGAAGCCAAGCCGCGCGCGCCGGTCGTGACCATCATGGGTCACGTTGACCACGGCAAGACCTCGCTGCTGGACTACATCCGCAAGGCCAAGGTTGCCGCGGGCGAAGCCGGTGGTATTACCCAGCATATCGGTGCTTACCACGTCGAAACCGACAGTGGCATGATCACCTTCCTGGATACCCCGGGTCACGCGGCGTTTACCTCCATGCGTGCTCGTGGTGCCAAGGCGACCGATATCGTGGTGCTGGTCGTTGCTGCCGATGATGGCGTGATGCCGCAAACCATCGAAGCCATCCAGCACGCCAAGGCCGCTGAAGTGCCCTTGGTGGTGGCGGTCAACAAGATCGACAAGCCGGAAGCGGATCCGGATCGCGTGAAGACCGAGCTGGCCCGTTACAACGTCATGTCCGAAGACTGGGGTGGCGATTGCCAGTTCGTCCATGTCTCCGCCAAATCCGGCCAGGGCATCGATGACCTGCTGGAAGCCATCCTGATCCAGTCCGAAGTACTGGAGCTGAAAGCGGTGGTTGACGGCATGGCCAACGGCGTCGTGATCGAGTCCTTCCTGGACAAAGGTCGTGGCCCGGTTGCTACCGTACTGGTACAAGAAGGCACCCTGCGTCAGGGCGACATCGTGCTGTGCGGCCTGGAATATGGTCGTGTCCGTGCCATGCGTGACGAGCTGGGTCGCGAGATCAAGGAAGCGGGTCCGTCCCTGCCGGTGGAAATCCTCGGCCTGTCCGGCGTTCCCTCTGCCGGTGACGAAGCCACTGTCGTGCGTGACGAGAAGAAAGCCCGTGAAGTGGCGCTCTACCGTCAAGGCAAGTTCCGCGAAGTCAAGCTGGCTCGCCAGCAGAAGGCCAAGCTGGAAAACATGTTCGCCAACATGACCGAGGGCGAAGTGTCCGAAGTGAACGTGGTGATCAAGGCCGACGTACAGGGTTCCGTGGAAGCGATCTGCGATGCCCTGGTCAAGCTCTCCACCGACGAAGTGAAGGTGAAGATCGTGGGTTCCGGCGTGGGTGGTATCACCGAGACCGACGCTACCCTGGCTGCCGCGTCCAGCGCCATCCTGGTGGGCTTCAACGTCCGTGCCGATGCCTCTGCACGCAAGGTCATTGAGGCCGAGAGCCTGGATCTGCGTTACTACTCCGTCATCTATGACCTGATCGACGAAGTGAAGCAGGCCATGAGCGGCATGCTGGCCCCCGAGTACCGTCAGGAAATCATCGGTCTGGCCGAAGTGCGCAGCGTGTTCAAGTCACCGAAGTTTGGTGCCGTGGCCGGCTGTATGGTCACCGAGGGTGTGGTCAAGCGTTCCAACCGCATTCGCGTTCTGCGCGACAACGTGGTTATCTATGAAGGCGAGCTGGAATCCCTGCGTCGCTTCAAGGATGACGTCAACGAAGTCAAGAACGGCTACGAGTGTGGTATCGCGGTCAAGAACTACAACGACGTACGCGAAGGCGACCAGATCGAAGTTTACGAGACCGTTGAAATTCAACGGACTCTGTAAGGCTGGAGTCAGATTAAATAGGGGGCCGCGGCCCCCTTTTATCGCAGGATAGAATATGGCCAGAGAATTTAGCCGGACCCGTCGGGTCGGACAGCAGATCCAGCGTGAAATCGCGCTCATTCTGCAGCGCGAGGTCAAGGATCCGCGCATCGGCATGGTGACCGTTTCCGATGTGGAAGTGTCCCGTGACCTCAATTACGCCAAGGTGTATGTCACCTTCTTGCAGCTGGAAAATGATGCCGAGCGCATCAAGGAAGGGCTCAAGGCGCTGACGGAAGCCGCTGGCTACATCCGCAGCCTGCTGGGCAGCGCCATGCGTCTGCGTGTGGTGCCCGAGCTGCGTTTCTTCTACGACCAGACCCTGGTCGAGGGGATGCGTCTCTCCAACCTGGTGACCAACACCATCCGTGAAGACAAGCGTCGCATGGCCGAATCCGGTCGTGAAGAAGACGATGCCGCGCCGGATGAAACTACTGAGGATAACGCCTGAGATGTCTCGTAGACGTCGTTTCAAGGGCCGTGACGTACACGGTATCCTGCTGCTGGACAAGCCGACCGGGCTGACCTCCAACGATGTGTTGCAGAAGGTCAAGCGGATCTACAACGCCGCCAAGGCTGGCCACACTGGCGCCCTGGACCCGCTGGCAACCGGCATGCTGCCGATCTGCCTCGGCGAAGCCACCAAGTTCTCCCAGTATCTGCTGGAAGCGGACAAGCGCTACGAGGTGACCGCCAAGCTGGGCGAGCGCACCAATACCAGCGACTCCGATGGCGAGGTGGTCTCCACCCGGCCGGTGAACGTGGCCGTGGGTACCCTGATCGAGTCGCTGGACCAGTTCCGCGGCCCCATCATGCAGGTGCCGTCCATGTACTCCGCCCTCAAGCACAACGGTCGCCCGCTCTACGAGTACGCCCGTGAAGGCATCGAGATCGAGCGGGAAGCCCGCCCCATCACGGTGTTCGAGCTCAAGCTCATCAGCTTTGAAGGGGATGAGGTCAAGCTGGAGGTGCACTGCAGCAAGGGTACCTACATCCGCTCTCTGGTGGACGATCTGGGGGAGGTGCTGGGCTGCGGCGCGCACGTCACCCAGTTGCGCCGTACCCAGGTGGCCAGCTATCCCTATGAGCGGATGCTGACCCTGGAACAGCTCGAGTGCATCTTCGAGCAGGCCAAGGCCGAAAGCATTCCGCCGCGCGAACAGCTGGATCCGCTGCTGCTGCCGATGGACACCGCCGTGGCAAGCCTGCCCGAGGTGAACATGCTGGCCGCCGTGGCCGCCTATGTGAACCAGGGCCAGGCCGTGCAGGTCGCCGGAGCGCCACAGAGCGGTCAGGTGCGGATGACGGTCGGTCCGGAGCGCGAGTTCATCGGCGTGGGCGAGATCGACGACGAGGGGCGCGTGGCGCCCAAGCGTCTGGTGCGTTATCACGACGAACACGACGAGGAGTGATCCTCAGGCGGTATCGACGCGTGTTGGCCGTTGTGGCGCTTTCCCGTTGCGAAAAGTGACGGGGACGATTATGATACCGCCCTCATTTCACGGCTGAATTAGAGATTGGCTGTGAACCTTTAAACACTCTACTGGAGTAATACCATGTCTCTAAATGCTGAGATCAAAGCTCAAATCGTTGCTGACAACGCTCGTTGCGCCAACGACACTGGCTCCCCCGAAGTGCAAGTTGCCCTGCTGACTGCCCAGATCAACCATCTGCAAGGTCACTTCAAGGAGCACTCCAAGGATCACCACGGTCGTCGCGGTCTGCTGCGCATGGTTTCCCAGCGTCGTAAGCTGCTGGACTACCTGAAGCGTAAAGACGTTCAGCGTTACGCTGCTCTGATCGCCAAGCTGGGTCTGCGTCGTTAATCGACCATCAGATTTCGCGAAAAAGGGGAACCTCCGGGTTCCCCTTTTTTATTGCGCGTCAGGCTGTTGCCGCCCTCACAGAATTTGTGTCGCTGCTTACCTTTTGCATCGAATCAAGTATACTTGCACGCGAATTTAAAGCGCCAAATTGTAAAAAGGAAATTCACGTGAATCCTATTGTAAAGTCATTCCAGTACGGTCAACACACCGTCACTCTGGAAACCGGAGTGATGGCCCGTCAAGCCACTGCGGCCGTCATGGTCAGCATGGACGATACCTGCGTATTTGTGACCGTAGTTGGCAAGAAAGAGGCCGATCACGGCCGTGATTTCTTCCCGCTGACCGTCAACTACCAGGAGCGTACCTATGCTGCTGGTCGTATCCCGGGTGGTTTCTTCCGTCGTGAAGGCCGCCCGAGCGAAGGCGAGACCCTGATCTCCCGTCTGATCGACCGTCCTATTCGTCCGCTGTTCCCGGAAGGCTTCCTCAATGAGGTTCAGGTGGTTGCCACCGTCATGTCCGTGAACCCGGCCGTTTCTCCCGACATCGTTGCCATGATCGGTGCCTCCGCGGCGCTGGCCATCTCCGGTATCCCGTTCGGCGGCCCGATCGGTGCAGCCCGCGTGGGCTACATGAACGGTCAGTACGTGCTGAACCCGACCACTACCGAACTGCCGCAGAGCGATCTGGACCTGGTAGTGGCCGGTACCGCCAACGCCGTGCTGATGGTTGAATCCGAAGCGGCCATCCTCTCCGAAGAGGTGATGCTGGGTGCCGTGGTGTTCGGTCACGAGCAGATGCAGGCCGTTATCAACGCCATCAACGAATTCGCTGCCGACGTCGGTACCAAGCCGTGGAACTGGACTGCTCCTGCCGTCAACGAAGCGCTGAAAGCCAAGGTTGCCGAGTTGGCGACAGCTGAGCTGGGTGAAGCCTACCGCATCACCGAGAAGGCCGTGCGTTACGAAACCATCGGCGCCATCAAGGCTCGCGTGGTTGAGCAAGTCATCGCTTCCGGCGTGGAAGAAGATGCCAAAAAGATCGGCGAAGAGTTCCATAGCCTGGAAAGCCGCATCGTCCGTGGTCGCGTCGTCCGTGGCGAGCCGCGCATCGATGGTCGCGATCCGGAGATGATCCGCGCCCTGTCCGTCGCCACCGGCGTACTGCCGCGAGCCCACGGCTCCGCCCTGTTCACCCGTGGTGAGACTCAGGCCATGGTCGTTGCCACTCTGGGCACCGAGCGTGACGCCCAGAACATCGACGAGCTGACCGGCAACCGTGCCGATCGCTTCATGCTGCACTACAACTTTCCGCCATACTGCGTCGGTGAAACCGGCATGATGGGTAGCCCGAAGCGTCGTGAAATCGGTCACGGTCGTCTGGCCAAGCGCGGCGTTGCTGCCGTGATGCCGAGCGCCGACGAGTTCCCGTACGTGGTACGCGTGGTGTCTGAAATCACCGAATCCAACGGTTCCTCCTCCATGGCCTCCGTCTGTGGTTCCTCTCTGGCGCTGATGGACGCCGGTGTGCCGATCAAGGCCTCCGTTGCCGGTATCGCCATGGGTCTGGTGAAGGAAGAAGAAGGTTTCGTCGTGCTGTCCGACATCCTGGGTGACGAAGATCACCTGGGTGACATGGACTTCAAGGTTGCCGGTACCACCGAAGGTGTGACCGCACTGCAGATGGACATCAAGATCGAAGGCATCACCAAAGAGATCATGGAGATTGCCCTGAAGCAAGCTCGTGGTGCTCGCCTGCACATCCTGAAAGTGATGGACGAAGCCATCCAGGCACCGCGTGCCGAGATCTCCGATTTCGCCCCGCGCATCCACACCATCAAGATCAACCCGGAGAAGATCAAGGACGTCATCGGCAAGGGTGGCTCCGTGATCCGCGCCCTGACCGAAGAGACCGGCACCAACATCGAGCTGGATGATGACGGTACCGTCCGCATCGCCGCCGTTGACGGTGATGCCGCCAAGGAAGCGATCCGCCGTATCGAGGCCATCACCGCCGAGATCGAAGTGAACCGCATCTATGAAGGCAAGGTTGTCCGTCTGGCTGACTTCGGTGCCTTCGTCAACATCCTGCCGGGCAAAGACGGTCTGGTGCACATCTCCCAGATCACCGATGCACGCGTGCAGAACGTGGCCGACTACCTGAAGATCGGTGACGTGGTGAAGGTGAAGGTACTGGAAGTGGACCGTCAGGGCCGTGTGCGTCTCTCCATCAAGGAAGCGAACGCCCCGACTGAAGCCGCCGCCGAGCCGGCTGTTGCCGCCGTCGAAGAGCCGGCCGCCGAATAAGCCGCCGAGCCGTGAAAAAGCCGACCTCAGGGTCGGCTTTTTTTATATTTGCGACTTGGCGTTGTTGCTTTTGAGACCTGTTGTTATAACGATAGGCTTCCCGTGCGACGGGCAACAAGGAGCAGTGTGATGTCGTGGGCCCTCCTAAGGCAGTTTCCTCCCCTGGTCTG
Source organism: Aeromonas sp. 2692-1 (assembly GCF_013085505.1). NCBI lineage: Bacteria > Pseudomonadati > Pseudomonadota > Gammaproteobacteria > Aeromonadales > Aeromonadaceae > Aeromonas > Aeromonas sp. 2692-1. The sequence goes on along the minus strand of NZ_CP038513.1, from coordinate 4,769,186 downwards.
GACCGTGATCCTGGGCACCTTCATGGTGCGCACCAGCTATTACATGGTCTGGCCGTTTCTCTCCATCTTGCTCTATCGGGAGTATGGCCTCTCGGCGACCGCCATCGGCGCCATGCTGGGGGCGACTGCGGCCATCTCCACCCTGGTCAGCTTCTATGGCGGCTGGCTGTCCGACAAGCTGGGGCGGCGCAACATCCTGCTGGCGGGTTGTCTGGTCTCGGTGCTCTGCTACGGCCTGCTCGGCTTCTCCCATTCGGTGTTCTGGCTCGGACTCGGGGTACTCGGCAGCGGCCTCTCCTCCGGGCTCATCGATGCGCCCGGCAAGGCGCTGATGGCTGACAGCCTGGCTTCGGCCAAGGCGCGCGAGCTGGCGCTGCACCTGCGCTACTTCCTGCTCAACCTGGGGGCGGCTCTCGGCCCCCTGCTGGGGGTGACCCTCGGCATCAGTGCCCAGCAGCAGACCTTCCTGCTGCTCAGTGGCAGCTATCTGCTGCTGGGGGCTGCCTTCCTCTGGGGATTTGCGCAAAGCAGGGTAGTGGCGACCCACGGCAGCGAGCTGGGCTTGCGTGCGGCCATCAAGGTGCTGTGGCTGGACCGGGGCTTCTTGCTGCTGGTGCTGGCCAACCTGCTGATGAACCTGGTCTATTCCCAGTTCCACTCACCGCTGGTGCAGTATCTGACCCGGGCCGGGACGCCAGAAGTAGCGAGCCTCATCGCCCTTCTGGTGGCCACCAACGCCCTGACCGTGGTGCTGCTGCAGTTTCCCCTGCTGCACTTCCTGGCCCGCTGGCCGGGCAAGGTGCGCCTGCAGGTCGGCATCACCCTGTTTTTGGGGGCTCAGGTGCTGTTTGCGCTGGGGGATCCGCAGCAGTGGTCGCACTGGGTCGGGGCAGTACTGATGCTGAGCGTGGGGGAGACCATACTGTTTCCGCTGCTCAACGTGCTGATCGATCAGATGTCGCCCCCGCACCTGAAGGGGAGCTACTTCGGTGCCGGTGCGCTGGCCGGGCTGGGTGGCGCCATCGGCGCCTTGCTGGGGGGCTGGATCCTTGCCGTGTGGGGCGGTCAGGCGCTCTACATGCTGATGGCGGTGCTCTGCCTGTTTACCTTCCTGCTCTATGAGTGGGGCGCCCGCATTGCGCGCCCGGAACGGATTCAGGTCAGGCAGGATTGAACCTCAGTGGGTACTGTTCTGGTTGACCTGCTTCATCGCCTTCTTGGCGGCATACATGCGCTCGTCGGCCAGCCGGATCAGGCTGTTGCCCTCGTCGAACTGGACCGGCCCGGTCTGTACCAGACCGATGCTGAGGGTGACGTCACTGAGCTGCTCGGCCAGCGCATTGGTCAGCCGCTGCAGGTAGACGTCTCTGGCCTGCTCCTCGTTGCAGTTGGGCAGGATCAGGCAGAACTCGTCCCCGCCGTAACGGAAACAGCAATCCTCCGCCCGTGAGACCTTGCGAATGCAGTCGCCGACGATGCGCAGGATCTCGTCCCCGCGCTGATGGCCCTGGCTGTCGTTGATCTGCTTGAAGTCGTCTATGTCGAGATAGGCGATGACCACCGGCTCTGAGCGGCGCTGGCAGGTACGCAGGGTGCGGGTCAGGTTCTCCTGCAGGTGGCGCACGCTGAGCAGGCCGGTGAGGGCATCGATCCGGCTCATCTCCTCCAGCTGCTGGGTGCGCTCGCGCACCTTCTCCTCCAGCGACTTGGCGTAGATCTCCGATTTCTCCTTGGAGGACTCTATCTCCGACACCAGGCTGCGAATATAGGTCTCGAACACCAGGGTGATGTCGAACAGGAACAGCTTGTCGAGGGCGGTCAGCATGGTGATGCGGTCCGGCTCATGGTCTATCTGGGTAAAGATATCCTCGATGAGCAGCCCCTTGAGGGTGTTGATGGCAGCCAGATAGAGCTTGGGCTCCACCCCGATCCGCTTGTGCACCAGCCCGATCCGCAGCCGGTTGTTGACGTATTCCAGGTCGTACAGGCCGCTGAACAGGTCGAGAATGTAGCGGCGCTGGGCGGCCCGCAGCCGGGTGAGGGTGTCGGCGTCGCCGATCAGCAGGGCAATTTCGGTGATCCCGGTCTGCAGGGTGTAAAACTTGTCGACCAGGGCGTCGATGTGGGGCTCGATTTTGGGACGGTAGCTGGCGAGCAGGGCGAAATCCCGTTCATCCAGCAGCAGCAGCTCCTTGCGATGAGCGATTTCGAACTCGGTGATCCGCATTTGTTCCAGCAGAGTCTGTTCGGTTGGATTCATGGCAGTTCCCTGAACGAAAATGAAAGCGCGCACGTTGTTATCTAACTGACAGTGTAGACATTAACAGCTGTGAACAGGTTTTCAAATGGCGCAGGATTGTTGCAGATAAATGCCTGCGCCCGGTTCTCGCTCCGCTAGAAGGTCAACACCTTGTCGGCCGCCAGTATCCACTGGGCCAGCAGCGGCAGGGTGCCTACCTCGATCCCCTCGATGAGCGGCAGCGCCGTGATGCCACGGGCATCGGTACAGGTTTTGCAAAGGCGGATGCTGATCCCCTGAGCCAGCAGGATCTCCAGCATCTGGCGCAGGTTGTAGCCCTCGGCCGGGGCCTGGCCCGCCAGTGCGGCGCTGACCGCATCTGACATCAGAAACAGTTTCAGGTTGGCACCGCCCTGTTCGCGCAGGGCGATGGCTAGGCGCAGGGCATTGAACAGGGATTCGCTGCCATAGGGGGCGCCGTTGGCGATGATGACAATCTCTTGATTCATAACAGACTCCTTGATGAAAGTAGCCATTGTAGGCCCATCGGTACCCGGTTGGCGTGATGTCGCACAAACTCTGTCGTAGCGGTTTGCCCGCGCCTTGACCCGGCCGGCCGAGTACGGTCTGATAGGCGGCCATCAAACATGACAGGGGAACGAGGTCGTTATGTGGAAGGTTATCGGAATGAGCATGCTGCTGTTGGCCGGCCAGGCCTATGGCAGTGAGGCCGTTGGCTGCAAGGCGCGCCAGCAGGCCGTCAAGGATCAGCTGGTGTTTGCCAAGGCGCACGACAATGCGGATCAGGTCGCCGGGCTGGAGCGGGCTCTGCGCAATATCGAGACTCACTGCACCGACGCCGGCCTGTTCAAGGAGCAGCAGCAGCGGGTGGCCGAACTCAAGGTGCAGGTCAACGAACGGTTGGTCGAGCTGCAAAACGCCAGGGTGACGGGCAAGCCCGACAAGATTGCCAAGAAGCAGGCCAAGCTGGAAGAGGCCCAGACCAAGCTGCTGGCCGCCCAGCGCGAGCTGGATGCCCTGAGCAAGCTGATCAAACCCTGACTCATCGATGAAAAAAGAAGCCGGCGCAGTCCGGCTTCTTTTTTATCTCGTGTTTCCCGCCGGGCTGGCTCAGCCGCCGCGCCGACCCACCATGCCGGCCGGCACCACCCAGGCATCGAACTGCTGCGCCGTCAGGTGGCCGGAGGCGATGGCCGCCTCCCGCAGACTGAGCCCCTCATGGTGGGCCCGCTTGGCGATCTCTGCTGCCTTGTCATAGCCGATATGGGGGTTGAGCGCCGTCACCAGCATCAGGGAGCGGGCCAGCAGCTCGTCGATGCGGGGCCGGTTCGGGGTGATGCCGACGGCGCAGTGATCGTGGAAGCTCTGCATGCCGTCCGCCAGCAGCCGCACGCTCTGCAGGAAGTTGTGGGCGATCATCGGCCTGAACACGTTGAGCTCGAAGTTGCCGCTGGCGCCGCCGATGTTGATGGCCACGTCGTTGCCCATCACCTGGGCGCACAGCATGGTGAGCGCCTCGCACTGGGTCGGATTGACCTTGCCGGGCATGATGGAAGAGCCAGGCTCGTTTTCCGGGATGAGCAGCTCCCCCAGCCCGCTGCGGGGACCGCTCGCCAGCCAGCGCACGTCGTTGGCGATCTTCATGAGGGAGGCGGCCAGCGTCTTGAGGGCGCCGTGGCCATGGACCAGGGCATCGCTCGCCGCCAGCGCCTCGAACTTGTTGGGGGCGCTCACCAGCGGCAGACCGGTCTGCTCGGCCAGGGTGGCGGCCACCGCCTCGGCAAAGCCGGGCGGGGTGTTGAGGCCGGTGCCGACGGCGGTGCCCCCCAGCGCCAGCTCGCACAGATGGGGCAGGGCGGCCCGGATATGGCGCTCCCCTTGCTCGAGCTGGGCGACCCAGCCGGAGAACTCCTGCCCCAGTGTGAGCGGGGTGGCATCCTGCAGATGGGTGCGGCCTATCTTGACGATGTCGTCGAAGGCCGCCGCCTTGCCGGCCAGGGTGGTGCGCAGGGTGGTCAGGGCGGGCAGCAGGTGCTGGGTGATGGCCGTGACGGCCGCCAGGTTCATGGCGCTCGGGAAGACGTCATTGCTCGACTGGCTCTTGTTCACCTCGTCGTTGGGGTGCACCAGTCGCCCCTCGCCACGGGTGCCGCCGAGCAGTTCGCTGGCCCGGTTGGCCAGCACCTCGTTGAGGTTCATGTTGGTCTGGGTGCCGGAGCCGGTCTGCCATACCCGCAGCGGGAACTCCTCATTATGCTGGCCGCACAGGATCTCGTCGGCGGCGCTCATGATGGCCTGGGCCGTGCGGGCGGGCAGCAGCCCGTTGGCGTGGTTGACCCTGGCACAGGCCGACTTGATGCGGGCCAGGGCGTGGATCAGCGCCATCGGCTGGCGCTCGCCGGAGATGTCGAAGTGTTGCAGGGAGCGCTGGGTCTGGGCTCCCCACAGCCGATCGGCCGGCACGGCGATCGCGCCGAAGCTGTCGTGTTCAGTCCTGCTCTTCATCTCATCCTCCCTTCATTGCGAAAAAAGGGGCGACATCCTGCGCCCCTGTGGGTTTTCAGCCGGTCAGCACCATTCAGCTGCGCGGGCGAAACGGCGTCAGCTCGGCCAGCGGCGCGGCTGTGCTGAACTCCTGGGTGGTCTCGGCGTGTTTGAAGATTTTGAAGCCTTCGCCGCGGGCGCTCCAGTATTCGATGTGCTCACCACTGACCTGGAGCAGGCTCGCCTCGCGCAGGGCTACCACGTGTTCGCTCGGGTTGATGGCGCAGAACTCGGCCAGGCGCTCGTCGCGGGTCTCCCCCATGTGGCCGCTGATGCTGGCATCCAGATAGTGCGGATTGATCTGCAGCGGGAACAGCCCCAGTGCAGGCAGCACGGCGGCGCTGCAGACCGGCATGTCGTTGGTGGTGCGGATGCTGGGGGTCGCCACGTTGCAACCTGCGCTCCAGCCCACATAGGGCACGCCCCGCTCGCGCACGGCGCGCTGGATGGGCACCACCAGGCCGTTCTCGTGCAGCAGCTGGTTGAGGCGCCAGGTGTTGCCGCCGCTGATAAAGATGGCATCGGCATGGTTGATCGCGTCCACCGGGTCATCGAACTGATGGATGCTGATGGCCTCCACCCCCAGGCTCTCGCTGAGCTCCAGGGCGCGGGCATCCCAGTCGCTGCGGATCACCGCGTAGGGGATCAGCAGGATGCGCTTGACCTGTTTGCGGGCGAGCAGGGTCTGCACCCGATCCCGGGCCCAGCCGAGCAGGCCCGGGCATTCGGTGGCTTTGCCGTTGCTGAGAAGAAGCAGTTCCATGAAGCGTGTCCTCGATAAGTGAAAGCGCGAAGAGGTCACCGGCCCCAGGCCGGGTGACGGAAGCCCCCATTCTAGCCCGATCGCTGCTCGGGTTCTGTGATCGATGGCGCCATGTATCCTGATGAGGCCGTTTTTTGACCGCAGATGCAACAAACCCCGGCATGCCGGGGTTTGTTGTTGCAGCGGATGGGTCAGCTGGCGCTGGCCGGGGCAATCCGGAACTCGGGTTGCTGGCGCAGTTTCCACAGCTCAATCCACTTGCGGATAGCCGACACCAGGATGACGGCGCCCAGCCCCAGCATCAGCAGCGAGATGCCGCCGTTGAGCAGGTTGTAGCCCTTGGCTTCCGGGTTGAAGTAGACGTGGCTGACCATCCAGTAACCGGCGTAGTTGACGGTGACGAACAGGTAGGCCAGCGGGATCAGGCAGGTCAGCATGTAGCGGCGCTTGCTGGCCAGTCGCAGGATGATGGTGGCACCTATGATGAGGCCCACCGAGGCCATCAGCTGGTTGGAGACCCCGAACAGCGCCCACACAGATCCGATATCGCCGGACATCAGCAGATAACCCCACATCACGCAGGCGAGCACGCTGGCCCCGATGGCGCCCGGCATCCAGTCGATGCGCTTGAGGGGCGGGTAGAACTCGCCGAAGAAGTCCTGAATGAGGTAGCGGGAGACCCGGGTGCCGGAGTCGACGGCGGTCAGGATGAACACAGCTTCAAACATCACCACGAACTGGAAGAAATAGGAGGCGAGGTTACTGAACCAGGGCACCTTGGTGAAGATGTAGGACATGCCCACCGCCAGGGTGACGGCGCCGCCGGTGCGACCGTTCAGATCCATGCCGATCTCCTGGGAGAGGAACGGCAAGTCCACCACCTGCATCCCCAGCTTGGCGAAGGCCTCCGGGGTGGCGTTGATGGCGAAGTAGTCGGCAGGGTGCAGGGCGGTGGCGGCGATCAGTGCCATCACGCCCACCACGCACTCGGCCAGCATGGCACCGAAGGCGACCGGCAGGATGTCGCTCCATTTGTCCACCAGTTTCGGGGTGGTACCTGAGCCGATGAAGGCGTGGAAGCCTGAGATGGCGCCACAGGCGATGGTGATGGAGATGAAGGGCCAGACCGGGCCGCCCAGTACCGGGCCGCCACCGTGGACGAACTGGGTCATGGCGGGGAACTGGATCTCGGGGTTGATGCAGATGACGCCGATGACCAGGGCGCCGAATACGCCGATCTTCATGAAGCTGGAGATGTAGCCACGCGGGGTGAGCAGCAGCCAGACTGGCAACGCGGTGGCGAAGAAGGCGTAGATGGGCAGCGCCAGACTGATGGTCTCGGCGCGCAGGGTCAGCCAGGCACCGAAGGCGCTCTCCTGCACGTAGGGGCCGAAGAAGACGCAGGCCAGCACGGCGATGAAGCCCACCCAGGAGGCGGCTTGCAGGTTGCCGGTCAGCTTGTGCCAGATCCCCACCACCATGGAGATGGGAATGGTCATGAACACCGCGAACACGCCCCAGGCGTTACGCTCCAACGCGTGCACCACCACCATGGAGAGACCCGCCATGGTGATGGTGATGATGAACAGCATGGCGAGCCCCGTGCACCAGCCGGCGATGGGGCCGAGCTCGGCCTTGGCCACCTCGGAGAGTGACTTGCCCTGATGCTTCATGGAGGCGAACAGCACGACTGTGTCGTGCACCGCGCCGCCGATGACGCAGCCGATCAGCAGCCAGAGAAAGCTCGGCAGGTAGCCGTACTGGGCGGCCAGGACCGGGCCCACCAGCGGGCCGGCGGCGGCGATGGCCGCGAAGTGCTGGCCGAAGTTGACCCACTTGTTGGTTGGCACATAGTTTTTGCCATCTTCCAGCTGGTGGGAGGGGGTGACCAGCTTGTCGTCGGCCATCAGCACCTTGCGCACAAAGAACACGCCGTAGAGGCGATAGGCGATGGCGAGGATGCAGAGGGCCGCAATGACGAAGGTGATTGCGTGTTGCATGACGGAGTTTCCTTTTCCTGCGGCCAATCTGGCCGGGCTCAGGCTGCACTCTACCGATGCGGCAGGGAAAGGGGAGCGCAGAAAAGGTCAGTGGCAGAGGGTCGCCAGCGAGCGGCAGAAAAGCGGCCCCGAGCGGTTTGAGGGATGAGCCGGCGGGCGTGGGAGGCGGGTGAGTGGTAACGGGCAGAGCAGGAGCGGAGTGAGTGGCCCGCTCCCTCCCTCAGGGGATCTCCAGCAGCTCCTTGAGGGGCTTGAGGTAGCGGCGGCTCACAGGCACCTTGTGGCCGCCCTGGGTCACCACCTCCGCCAGCCCGCCGTCGAGCAGCAGGATCTCGCGGATCTGGCCGGGGTTGAGCAGGTACTGGCGGTGACAGCGCACGAAGCCGGTCTTCTCCTCCAGGGTGCGCAGGGTCAGCTCTGTGGTGCCCTGCTGCTGGGCGCTCACCACCTTGTTGCCGGCCAGATCGCTGTGGACGAACTCCACCTCGCCAAGAGGCAGCAGCAGAATGCGGTTGTGGCCGCTGCAGGGAATGCTGCGCAGGGGCTGGGCGATGCGGGTCGGATCCGGCAGCGGTTGGCCCGCCAGCTCACCCTTTGGCGAAAGCAGCCGCTGGATGCGCTCCAGCGCCTTGTTCATCCGCTCTGCCGTGACCGGCTTGAGCAGGTAGTCGAGAGCGTTCTCCTCGAACGCGCGCAGGGCAAACTCGTCGTAGGCGGTGATGAAGACGATGTGGGGGCGCAAGTCCGGATCCAGCATGCTCACCAGCTCCAGCCCGCTGATGCGCGGCATCTGGATGTCGAGAAACAGCAGGTCGGGTTTGAGGCGATGGATGGCGGGCAGCGCCTCCATGGCATGGGCACACTCCCCCAGCAGGCGGATGTTGCCCGCCTGCTCCAGCAGTAGCCGCAGCTCCTCGCGGGCGAGGGGTTCATCGTCGACGATCAGGGCGGTCAGCATGGGCTCTCCTGCAGGGGAAGGGTGATCCTCACCCGGGTGGATTGATGGGGCTCGCAGCGAATGGTGACCCCGTACTCGGCGCCGTAACGGGCCTTGATGCGCCGGTCCACTATGTTCATGCCAAGTCCGCTCTCCTCCCGTTTGGCCTGATAGAGGCCGGCGTTGTCACACACCTCCAGCACCAGCTGCTCGCCCTCCTGCCGCGCCGTCAGGGTGAGCCGGCCGGGCTCGAACATCTGGGAGATGCCGTGCTTGATGGCGTTCTCGACGATGGGCTGCAGGGAGAAGGTGGGCAGCCGGTACTCCAGCAGCGGCTCGGGAATCTGGATCTGCACGCTCAGGTGCTCGGCGAAGCGGGCCTGCTCGATGTGCAGGTAGGCGTTCACGTGCTCCAGCTCGTCGGCCAGGGTCACCTCGTCCCCCTGGCGCTTGAGGTTCTTGCGAAAGAAGGTGGAGAGGTGATGCACCAGGGTGCGGGCATCCTCGGGGTCGCGCCGGATCACCGCCGCCAGGGTGTTGAGGGCGTTGAACAGGAAGTGGGGGTTGATCTGCGCCTGCAACAGCTTGATCTCCGACTGGGCCAGCAGCCGCTTCTGCTCGTTGTACTTGCTGGCCAGGATCTGGCCGGAGAGCAGCCGGGCGATCCCTTCCCCCAGGGTGCGGTTGATGGAGGAGAAGAACTTGCGCTTGGGCTCGTAGAGCTTGATGGTGCCCACCACCGACCCCTCTTCCCCCCGCAGCGGAATGACCAGCGAGGAGCCGAGCCGGCACTGGGGATGCAGGTTGCAGCTGTAGGGGATGAGGTTGCCGTCGGCATAGACCACCTCGTTGTGCTGGATCGCCTTGAAGGTGTGGGCCGAGTTGATGGCGGTGCCCGGCAGGTGGTGATCCTCGCCGATGCCGATGAAGGCGAGCAGTTTCTCCCGATCGGTGATGGCCACCGCGCCCACCCCGGTCTCCTCGTAGAGGATGCGCACCATCTGCTGGCACGCCTCCTGGGTAAAGCCCTTGTCCAGTACCCGCATCGCCCGCTCGGCGATCTTGAGGGCGCGGGCGGAGAAGGCGACCGAGTACTTCTCCAGCATGGCGCGGTGATCGAGGATCATCCGCATGAACATGGCGGCCCCCAGGGTATTGGCCACCAGCATGGGGGCGATGATGTTCTCGATGAGGTGGACGGCGTCGTCAAACGGGCGGGCCACCAGCAAGATGATGCCCATCTGCATCAGCTCGGCGATGAGGGCCACCGAGCCGACTACCCAGGGGCTGAACAGCAGGTCGAGCCGGTGGCGGGCGATGAAGTGGCGGTGTACCAGGCCGCCGAGCAGCCCCTCGGCGATGGTGGAGAAGGTGCAGGCCAGCGCGGTAAAGCCCCCCAGCGAGTAGCGATGGATGCCGCCGGTGAGCCCCACCAGCAGCCCCACCACCGGGCCGCCGACGATGCCACCCAGCACGGCGCCGATGGCGCGGGTGTTGGCGATGGAGTCCTCGACTCTCAGGCCAAAATAGGTGCCCATCACGCAGAAGCCGGAGAAGATGAGGTAGCAGAGGATCTTGTGGGGCCAGCTCAGGGTCACCTGGGTCAGCGGCATGAACAGCGGCGTCTTGGAGAGCAGCCAGGCGATCACCAGATAGACGCAGAGCTGCTGGAAGAGAGATATCACGAGCGCGAATTGTTCGAAAGCCACGGCACACTATCTCGAAAGGGGATGCTCATCCAATGGACGCGGAGTATTAGCAAACCCCGATTTGCGCTGCAAGCCGCGGGCGCCGGAATAGCGCGCCTGCGCACAGATTTGCCGGCACCCTGAGCCAAAGGCATCCCCTGCACAGGCAGACGGGAATGGGCATAGGCCCGGCAAGTGGGTCACTCTCCCGGCCTAGATCAGGGGCCTGGATTAGTGGCCCGGCTCAGGGAGCTGAATGGACGTTTGCATAGAGCAGCATCAGCTCGGCCAGGGAATCGACCTCAAGGCGTTTCATCAGGCTGGCGCGGCACACCTCGACGGTGCGCACCGAGATGCAGAGATCCTGCGCAATCTGCTGATTTTTGTGGCCCCGGGCGATGAGCTGCAGCAGCTGGTGCTCGCGCGGGGTGAGCCGCTGATAGGCGGCCAGCTGGGCGAAACGGGTGGCCGCACTCAGCGTCGCGTGCTCGGCCCGTGCGATGGCGGCGAGCAGGGGGGCCAGCTGCACCGGCTTTTGCAAGAAATCCACGGCCCCCTGCTTGAGGGACTCCACCGCCAGCGGCACCTCGCCGTGGCCGGTGAGAAACAGGATGGCGATGGGGCTCTGGGCCGCCTTCAGCCGCTGCTGCACCTCGGGGCCCGACAGCCCCGGCATGCGGCAGTCGAGGATGAGGCAGGCGGGCTGGTGCAGGTCGACCTCGGCCAGAAAGCGCTCGCCATCGGCAAAGCTGAACAGCTGCCGCTCGTCGCAGCTCTCCAGCATGAAGCGCAGGGAGTCGAGCACGGCCTCGTCGTCGTCGACTAGATAGAGCGGGGGGCGGGAGGGGGACGTCATCTCAGTTCCTCGGTGTCGGCGGGTGGGGGGGGGTGGCTGAGGCGGGATCCTCCGGTGGCGGCACGGGCAGGGTGACCCGGGCCAGGCAGCCTTGGGGGCTCAGGTTCTCCAGGCTGAACTGGCCGCGATGGCTCTCGACCACCTCCCGGCAGATGGCCAGCCCCAGCCCCATGCCATCCGGCTTGTCGCTGTAAAATGCCTGCTGCAGTTCGGTCGCGGGGACCCTCAGGCCGGCGCCGTTGTCGCGGATCTCCAGCAGCAGGCTCTGTGCCTCGAAGGCGATCAGCAGCTCGACCCGGGCAGGCGCCTGCGCCGATGCCTGCGTAGGGGGGTGAGCAGGAGAGTGAACAGCGGCGCGCGCCCTCTTCACCGCACTCTTCGCTACACTCTGCGCAGCACTCTCGGCGCCATTCTTGATGAGGTTGACCAGCAACTGCTCCATCCCGGTGCCGTCCAGAGGGAGCCGGCGCGGCTGGCCCCGCCAGTGGAGGGTGAAGGCGACGTCGAGCGGCGCCAGCATCTGCTCCAGCAGGGGGCGCAACTCCGCCACCAGGGTGGGCAGATCGCAAGGCGCGAAGCGGGGAGGGCGCTTTTGCAGCCTGGCTCTGAGCCGGTTTACGGTCTGGGTGATGCGCTGGACCTGGAGCCCTATCTGCTCCAGGGCCTGACGCAGGGAGGCTTGGGCGGCAACCTGGGCCGGATCCTGTGCCAATCTGTCCAGTCTCAACAAGGCCCCTGGCTGTAGTTGGCGATGGCGCTGAGGGGCTGATTGATCTCGTGGGCCACGTTGGCGCCCAGCTCGCCCAGTTCGGCGAGCCGTCTGGCCTGTGCCAGCTGGCGTCCCTTCTGCTCGAGCTGGTAGCGGGCTTTGAGCAGCCGGCGCTGGCTGCGGTTGAACAGGTATTGCAGCAGCAGGTGGTGGCCCCCCAGCAGCAGTACCAGCGCCAGGGCGCCCCAGCCCCACTGTTGATGCTGGCGCAGCCAGTGCCAGGCCGCTTGCCACCAGGGGCCCTGCAGCGGGTGGCGATCCAGCGCCTTGAGCAGGCGGTCGATGGCGAGCTCGCTGGTGGGCACGGTCCAGCCCGCCGAATCGGCAGCGATGGCCGCCTCGCTATCAGCGGGCAGGTCGAACAGCGCGCGGGTCACCGCCAGCGCCAGCGCGGGGGAGGCCCGCTCTGTCTTGGCGAAGGACCAGTTGGGGTAGAGCCGGGTCGAGCTCTGGCAGCCAAAGCCGGCTGGCGCCTGATCGTCCAGCACCCGATATGCCCCCCTGGCAACCTTGCCTTCCCGCTCCATGCGCTCCAGCTGGCACACCGGCACGATGGCGGCAGCCACCTCGCCTGCCGCCAGCCGCTCAATGAGCCGGTCCAGCGGAAAGCCGGTGAACTGCACGGTAGAGAAGAAACGCTCCAGCCTGATCCCCTGTTCGCCCGCCTCGAAGCGGTAGGCGAGGTAGCCGCCGAAGGCGTTCTCCGAAACGGCGGCGACCGCTTGCCCCTCAAGGTCACGCCAGTGTCGGTAGGGGGCCTGGGCGGGCACCACCAGGGCGGCGCCGATGGCGAGGTTGTCCCCCCCGGCCGGGCTCTTGAGGGTAGCGAGCCAAGCCAGCGGGTACTGGCGCGCCAGACTCACCGACTGGCCCGGGTTGGTGATGACGAAATCGAGGTGCTCGCGGGCGACGGCCTCGGCCAGTTCATCGAGCCCCAGCGGATGCAGCACGAAGCGATGGCCGGGCACGCGCTGTGCCAGCCAGTGCAGCAGCGGTTGCCACTGAGCTCTGGCCAGGGCCGGGCCGCGGGTCGCCAGCACGCCGATGCGTATCGGCTCGGCCAAGGTCCGCACCGGCGTGGCCTGGGATGGTGCGGATTCCTGTCGGGCCGGCGCTGGCGAAGAGGGGGTCGGGGCGGCCTGCACCCGCAGCGGCAGGGCTGACAGCGCGAGCCAGAGCAGCAGGCTGAGCAGGGGCAAGGGAACTGGGGCGTGCAGGGGGCTTTCCTCTCGATGCAAAGGGGGCAGTCTATCACCGGGACGTGCGCTTGCACGCGAACGGGGCCGGGAGGGGTGGCAAACGCCGCCCCGGTCACAGTTCAGCAGGGCTGGGGCATTTTTTATTGCGCTGGATCAACCCGGCTCCCGGTATGTGGAAAACCACAATAGAGGCGACTTCCTGCGTTGAGGACAATCGGCCCAACCCCTTTCAAGCCAGCTCAGCAGAAGGAAAGACGCCATGGAGCCCAGCAAGCGCCGATTGTTATCCGGGATCGCCGCCCTCACCGCAGGGGCGGCCCTGATCCCCGTCACCCAGGTTCAGGCGCAGTCCGCTCCCGCTCTCCGCAACGGGCGGGCGGCCATCAGCCGGGGGGACGGGCGCAAGCGTTACGGCATGCTGATCGACCTGCGCCGCTGCGTCGGCTGCCAGGCCTGCACCGTGGCCTGCACCATCGAAAATCAGCCTCCCCTCGGCCAGTTTCGCACCACGGTGAGCCAGTACGAGGTGAGCGACGTGGCCGCCCTTGAGGCTCCCGCCTCCCTCTTGATGTTGCCGAGGCTGTGCAACCACTGCGCCGAGCCCGCCTGCCTCGATGTCTGCCCCACCGGCGCCACCTTCCAGCGCGATGACGGCATCGTCGTGGTCAACAACGACTGGTGCGTCGGCTGCGGTTACTGCGTGCAGGCCTGCCCTTACGATGCCCGCTTCATCAACCACGAGACCAACACCGCCGACAAGTGCACCTTCTGCGCCCATCGACTGGAGGCGGGGCTCTTGCCCGCCTGCGTGGAGAGCTGTGTCGGCGAGGCGCGCATCATAGGCGATTTGAACGATCCCAAGAGCCGGATCAGCCGGCTGCTGCGCGAACACGAGCCGGCGCTCAAGGTGCTCAAGCCGGAGGCCAATACCCAGCCGCGGGTCTTTTATCTCGGCATGGACGAGGCCTTCGTCAGCAAGGTCGACGGCAATCCGGCCCTGCGCACCCTGCTCACCGACGATGGCAAGGAGATAGCCCATGGTCATTAACGAACTGCTGGCCCCGGCTCAGCCCATCACCTGGCTGCCCTGGGCGGTGCAATATTTCTTTCTGATCGGCCTCGCCTACGGGGCCCTCTGGCTCGGCGCGTTTGAGCTGTGGCGCAAGGCGCCGGACCCGCGGCTGCAGACCCTGGCGGCGGTGCTGATGGTGGCGGCCGGTCTGGTGGCTCCCATCGCCTTGACCGCGGATCTGCACCAGCCGGCCCGGGCCTGGCACTTCTACGCCCAGACGCGCTTTGGTTCCGTCATGTGGTATGGCGCCTATCTGCTGCCGCTGTTCAGCCTGCTCTCCATGCTGCTCGGCTGGCTGCTGCTAAGGCCAGCCCTGGTCCGACGCGGCGCAGAAGGGGACAAGATAGCCCGCCTTGCCCGGCTGCTCTGCCTGGGAAGCTGGTCGGGGCACGTCTGGCAGCGGCCCCTCTCTTTGCTGGCCGCCCTGAGCGGGCTCAGCATCGCCCTCTACACCGGGCTCGAGACCATGGCGGTGGCGGCGCGCCCGCTCTGGCATACCTCCTGGTTGCCCTGGCTGCTGGCCCTGAGCGCCGTGCTGGGGGCCCAGAGTGCCCTGCTGCTGCTCAACCGCTTGCTGACGGGCTGGGGGGCCGAGACCGAGTCGACCCTGCTGCGCCAGAGCGGCTGGACGTTAGGCCTGCTGGCGCTCTCCCTGCTGGGCTGGGCCCTGTTTGGCGGCGCCTCGGCGGCAGAGGCCGCAGCCCTCTATCGGCTCGACCCGAGCTGGCGGCTGGCGGCCCACTGGCTGTTGCTGACCCTGGGGCTGGCCAGCCTGCTGATGCTGGTGCGGCCAAGGATCTCTGCCCGCCTGTCACTCTGGGGGCTGGCGCTGCTGGGGCTGCACCTGGTGTGGGGCCTGCGCTGGCTGGTGCTGATCCAGGGACAGCTCGCGCCCAAGTACGGGGCCGGCGTCTATCTCTATGAAATCGCCTGGGGGCCGGCCGGTGTGCTCGGCATTCTCGGCACCTTCGGTCTGCTGCTGGCCCTGCTGGTGGCCCTCTCGGAGCTGGTGCGCCCCTCTGTTTCCCCCGCCATCAAGGCATCCACAACTTTTGCACGCGAGGCACTCTGATGGATCACAGCAAACGCAAATTTCTCAAGGGCGCCGCCATCGCTGGTGGCACCGGATTGTTCGTCGCCGGTTACAGCGACACCCTCAAGCAGGTGGCGACTGGCCTCGCCACCGGCAGCTCGGGCCAGCCGACCCGGGATCCCATCCATGGCAACTCGCTGGCCGTGGAGTACCGGGTTGACGAGCGGGGGGAGTTACATCCCAACCCGGCCCAGCGGGTTGCCAATACCATGTGCCTCGGCTGCTGGACCCTGTGCGGAGTGCGGGCCCGCATCGACAACGAGCGCGACCAGATAGTGCGGATCCTGGGCAACCCCTATCATCCCCTCTCCGCCCGCCATCACATCGACTTCAAGACCCCGGTCAAGCAGGCGCTGCTCGCTACCAGCGGCTACCAGGAAGGGGGGCTGGACGGGCGCTCCACCGCCTGCGCGCGGGGCAATGCCATGCTGGAGCAACTCGACAGCCCGCAGCGAGTCACCCGTTGTCTCAAGCGGGTGGGGCCCCGTGGCAGCGGTCGCTGGCAGAGCATCCCCTTCGAGCAACTGGTGGCCGAGGTGGTGGAGGGGGGCGATCTGTTTGGCGAGGGCCAGGTTGATGGGTTGCGGGCCATTCGCAACCTCGCCGAGCCGCTCGACCCGGCCAACCCGGAGTACGGCCCCAGGGCCAACCAGCTGCTGGTGAGCAACGCCTCGGACGAGGGGCGGGATCACTTCATCAAGCGCTTCACCTTCAACAGCTTCGGTACCCGCAACTTCGCCAACCACGGTGCTTACTGCGGCCTGTCGTTCCGGGTCGGGGCCGGCGCCCTGCTGGACGATCTGGAGAAGAACGCCCACCTCAAGCCGGACTGGGACGAGAGTGACTTCCTGCTGTTCATGGGCACCTCGCCCCAGCAATCGGGCAACCCCTTCAAGCGTCAGTCACGCCAGCTGGCGGCGAACCGGGCGCGACCGGGCAAGCCATTCTCCTACGTGGTGGTGGCCCCCAGCCTGCCCAATACGGTGAACATGCCGTCCGCCCCCGCCAACCGGTGGCTGCCCATCCGCCCTGCCACCGACTCGGCGCTGGGCATGGCCATGCTGCGCTGGATCATCGACAACCAACGCTACGCCGAGCCCTTCCTGACGGCACCCCATGCCGCTGCCGCCGAGCGAGCCGGCTATCGCGGTTTTTGCAACGCCAGCCACCTGGTGCTCTGCGACGAGTCCCACCCGCGCTTTGGTCAGATGCTGCGGGCCAGCGATCTTGGCTTGCCCTTTGAGGGGGAAGCCTATGGGGAGGGGGACGCCATGCTGGTAGAGGAGGAGGGCAGCGGCGAGCCGAGACCCGCCGACCAGTGTGAGCGGGCCAACCTCTGGGTGGATCGCCTCATTCAGGGCCCCAAGGGGGAGTTCGTGGTCAAGAGTAGCTTCCAGCTGCTGGCCGAGGCGTGCCGGGAGCACTCCCTCGCGCAATACAGCGCCGAGTGTGCCGTGCCAGTGAGCGATATCGAGGCGCTGGCGCGGGAATTCACCAGCCACGGTACCCGCGCGGCGGTGGTCTCCCACGGCGGCACCATGAGCGCCAACGGCTTCTACTCAGCCTGGGCCATCATGATGCTCAACGTCATGGTAGGGAACTTGAACGCAAGGGGCGGCGCCGTGGCGAGCGGCGGCAAGTTCGATCCCTTCGGGGCGGGGCCGCGCTACGATCTGGCGAGCTTCCCCGGCATGGTCAAGCCCGCCGGGGTCTTCCTGTCGCGCTCCAAGTTCCCCTACGAGAAGACCTCTGAGTATCGGCGCAAGCGCGAGGCGGGCCAGAACCCCTATCCGGCGCAAGAGCCCTGGTTCCCCATCTCCGGCCCACTGCTCGGCGAACACCTGACTGCGGCGGTGAACGGCTACCCCTACCGGCTCAAGGCCTGGATCAATCACATGGGCAACCCCCTCTACGGTCAGGCCGGGCTCGCCAAGGCCATCGGTGAGCAACTGAAAGACCCCAAGGTGCTGCCGCTCTTTATCAGCATCGACAGCTTCATCAACGAGTCGTCGGCGCTGTCTGACTACCTGGTGCCGGACACCTTGACCTACGAATCCTGGGGGTGGGCCACCGCCTGGCACGGGGTGCTGACCAAGGTCTCCACCGGCCGCTGGCCCATCGTGGAGCCCCGTGTCGCCAAGACCGCCGAGGGTGATCCGGTCTGCATGGAGTCCTTCTTTATCGCGGTGGCCAAACGGCTGGGGCTGCCGGGCTTTGGCGAGGGGGCACTCAAAGGGGCGGACGGCAAGCTGCACGGCTTGAACCGGGCGGCGGACTTCTCCCTCTACGGGGCGGCCAACGTCGCCTATCTCGGCGAGCCGGTGCCTGCCATAGAGCCTGAGGATCTCGCCTGGTCCGGGGTGGAACGGATCCTGCCGGTGTTGAATGCCACCCTGAGCGCGGAGGAGGCGGGCCGCGCCGCCTACCTCTTCGCCCGTGGCGGGCGCTTCGAGCCGGCGGCCAAGGGGCGCGACGACGCGGGTCAGCCGAGCAAGCGCTGGCCCAAGCCGCTGATGGTATGGAACCCCGAGGTGGGCAGCCGCCGCCACAGCCAGAGCGGCCAGTTCCTGAGCGGCACCCCGAGCTTCTTCCGCCCCCAGCTGGCGGACGGCACGCCGCTCAATGAGGCGTTCAAGTCGGCCCAGTGGCCGCTGCTGCTTACCAGCTACAAGTCCCACACCATGAGCTCCATGAGCATCGGCTCGGATCGCCTGCGCCAGGTGAACCCCAGCAACCGGGTGCGGCTCAATGCGCAGACGGCGGCGCAGCTGGGAATAGAAAGTGGGGACAGGGTGCGGGTCAGCACCCCGGATGGCAGCGTGATCGGGGTGGCCGAGTGCGTGGCCGGGGTACAGGCGGATGCCATCGCCATCGAGCACGGCTTCGGCCACAAGGAGCTGGGGGCGCGGGAGCACTGGATAGACGGCCAGAAAGTGGTTGCCAACCCGCTGCGCGGAGCCGGGGTCAACCTCAACGATCTGGCGGTGCTGGATCCCAGCCGCCATGGCCGCTACCCCCTGGTGGACTGGGCCATCGGCTCGTCGGCCCGCCAGGGGCTGCCGGCCCGGGTGGAGAAGCTGGTATGACGATCCAATGAAAACGGGGCCTGCGGGCCCCGTTGCTTATCTGCTCTGCGTCACTGTCACAGTTTGAAGTCGACCCACACCAGGCGGTGATCCGAGCTGACCCCCTTGGCGATGCCCAGCTTGGCGTCATACACCAGGTGGTAGCCCGGCTCGAAGCTGGCCGGCCAGAACACGCCGGAGGCGACCGCGTTCAGGTTGGCGGAGGGCAGCACGTGGTCGAGCTGCAGGCCGCTGCTGCTGGTGATGCGCTCCGGGGTGGGGCGGTTGTTGTTGCGCTTGCACTGATCCGGCTGGCTGGCGAGGCACTCGGGGCCGCCCTGGCTGACCGGGATCAGGGCGCCGTTGGTGACCGCCTGATTGACCAGCACATGGTTGTGCAGATCCTGAATGGCGGTGAGATCCCCATCGCCAATCTGGGGATCGGCATTGAGATCACCGGCGATGACGAACTTGGCACCCTCGGCCAAGCCACCCGCCTTGCCGGCGTCATCCACCATGTAGCTGGCGGTCTCTACATAGTCCTGCCAGAAGGCGACTTCGGCCCGGTTGTGCTTGACGTTGTGGCGCGCCGCGTTGCCGAAGATGGGCGGAGTCGGGTGGGAGATGAGGAAGTGGATCACCTCCTCCTTGTTACCGCTCTTGATGCGCACCGGCACGTCGGCGTGGTTCTTGGACGAGAGCGGGAAGGCCTGCCAGGCGGCGTCGTCATACCAGGCATCGCCGCACTGGCGGCCGGCCGGGATCGGCGCCTTGGCATTGTTGCAGTCGTCGATGACGGGGTTCACTTCGCCCGGCATGTCCTTCCACTTGAATTTCTGGAAGGTGCGGATCTGCTTGGTATCGATGGGGTACTGGGACATCACGGCGAAGGCGTATTGGCCGTGGTAGTTGCCAAAGCCCCAGGCGTCGTCCGGCCCGTTGTTGACCTTGCCGTCCAGGTTGAGGTCATGGCCGCTCATCAGGCCGGTGTTGGTGGCGAAGTTCTGCAGCACCGGGTAACTGATGGCCTTCACCTCGTCGTGCTGGGCGTGGGCCAGGTAGTTGTCGTTGAAGGCTTTGAGGTCCGTGGTGTCGCTGCCATTGCCGTCATTGTCGAATTCGTTGAGCAGGAACACGTCCGGCCGGGTGCGCTGGATGATTTCGGCGATGTTGCGGATCTGCTGCACGTCGAGGGCCTTGGTCTTCTCGGCGCCGCTCAAGGTGCCGTCGGCGAGGCGTGCCAGCAGGGCATCCTGCTCGGTGCGACTGAGGGCCAGTTCACCGGCGAGCATGCCGGCGGCGGTGCGATCGAAGGAGAGGTTGAAGGTAGCGAAGCGAACCATGGGGGTCGGGGTCTCGGGGTCATTTTGGCTGTTACAGCCTGCCATCAATCCGAGGGAAATGGCAGCGGCCAGTAGGGATTTGCTGATATTTTTCATTGTAATATTCCGTAGCATCAATAAGTTATACCTTGCTCATGGGGAGCGAAGGCGTGCCCATTATAGGGATCCCGGCCGGCAGCCGGGCTCTGAATGGGCCAAAGTGTGAGACCATTCACAGAGCAAAAACGGGGAGGTGAGATGAGTCGGCGACAGACGGCCCTGGTGGTCGAGGGGGGCGCCATGCGCGGCATTTTCGCCGCCGGGGTGCTGGATGCGTTTCTGGCCAAGGGCCGCACGGCATTTGATCACTGCATCGGCGTATCGGCCGGGGCGGTCAATCTGGCGGCCTTTCTGGCCGGTCAGCAGGGGCGCAACCACAACGTCATCACCGACTACTCCTGCCGCCCCGAGTTCATCAACCTGGCCAAGTTCTTGCGCGGCGGCCACTGGCTCGATCTCGACTGGCTGTGGGCGATCACCATCCGCGAGTGCCGGCTCGATCTGGCGCGCTTTGCCGCCAACCCGGTGCCGCTGACCGTGGTGGCCACCCGGGTAGCGGACGGTCAGGCCGCCTACCTCAAGGCCAACGCCGCCGAGCTGGAGCAGCAGATCAAGGCCTCCTGCTCGGTGCCGCTGGTCTACCGGGACTTCGTGCGCATCGACGGGGAGGCCATGACGGATGGCGGGGTGGCCGACTCCATTCCGGTGCGCCACGCCTATGAGCAGGGGGCGCGCGACATCACTGTGGTGCTTTCCCGGCCGTTGGGCTATCGCAAGCGGGCGCCGCGCCTGCCAGCCCTGCATCGCTATCTGCTGCGCGAGACGCCAGCCCTGGCTCGGGCCAGCCTGTCGCGTCATCAAAGCTACAACGATGCCATCGACTTCATCCGCCAGCCGCCGGCCGATTGCCGCATCCGGGTCATAGTGCCGCCGGCGGGTTTTCGGGTCGGCCGAATGACCACAGACAAGGGGCGGCTGGAGCAGGGTTACCAGATGGGCTGGCAGGCGGCCCTCGACTACCTAGGGAGCGCTTAGGCGCTCTGTGCACACCATTGCGGCCCCGGTCGGGGCCGCCACCATGAAAGCGTATGGCGATGGCGCAGCAGATCTGCGACGCGTCATTTCGCCCGCTCATTCCCCCCCTTGCGCGGCGGTGGCTGCACTCCGTTCGTCTGCTTAATATGTAGCTGGATAATTATTTGCGATATTTACAGCGAAATGGTCAGGATTGCCGCCATGAAAAAATATCACTATTAAGTTGTGCTAAATAATCCACGAGTCAATTTTTGACTGAATAATAAAGCGGTTGGGGAACTTTTCTGATTGGTGATATTTGATACGCATCAATTTAAATGAAATCTGTTTTTATTCATATGCATAGTTCAGCTTAACTTATGCGAAATAGATTATTCGCTGCGGGTTGAATCTGTTTACATCAATGGCGAATTGATAGCCTGACTTCATCTCGGCTACTGTCCCCTCTCGATTCGTTTGGGTAGCAAACGGATACAAAAATAATAACGACAGAGACTGGACGCATTGATAAAGAGTCATCTTTATTGATTTTAATCCTGCCAAAGGAGCCGGAATAATGAGTGGTTTATCTTCCCGTCATATTGCCCAAAATATATTTGCCGAGCTGTTGCCTTATCGCCGCCGCTTCCCCGATCCCATTCTGGATCGGCAGCAGGAGGAAGCAGAGGTGGCCGCCATCCAGATCCCCCGTCTGCAGGCCTTCATCGAGCGGGGCGAGACCATCACCTGCGTGCTGCCCGCCTTCCCCACCAAGTCGCCCAATCCGAACAAGGTGCTGGGCACTCTGCCGGACATGGCGGAGCGGCTCTCCCTCAGCTTTCTCAACCACCTCTGCCAGCGCATTCAGCTGCACTATGCGCCCGGCATGCGGATCCTCATCTGCTCGGACGGCCACGTGTTCGGTGACCTCATCCGGGTGGCGGACCCGGCCATCGACGCCTATCAGGCCCACATCGAGCAACTGATCCTGGAGCTGGGGGCGACCCACCTCGGGGTCTTCCACCTGGGGATGGTGGCGGGCATGGCCGAGTTTTGCGCCAGCCGCGACTTCGACACCCTGCGCGAACAGCTGGTGGAGCGTTATGCCGAGCCGCTGGCACAGATCACGGAAGAGGTGAGAAGCACCGAGGAGGGCATTCGCCTCTATCGGGCCATGACCCGCTTCCTCTATGAAGACAGCCAACTGCCGGATACCCCGCTCTCCAACACGGCGTTGCAGCGGGATGCCAAGGCGCGCACCCATGCGGTGATCCAGCGCAGCCGCGCCTGGGGCAACCTGCTGGCGGAGCGCTTCCCCGAGGCGATCCGTCTCTCCATCCACCCCCAGGCGAGCCACAGCCTGAAGATGGGCATCCACATGCTGCCGACCCGGGATGACTGGCTCACCCCCTGGCACGGGGTGGCGGCCAACCTGGATGGCCAGTTCGTGCTGATGAAGCGGCGCGACGTGCTGGCGATGGAGCATGAGCTGGTCCATATCCACGGCCGTCCGAGCCACTACCTGATCAACGGCAAGCAGGCCGCCGCCTGAGGAGTTTCCCATGACTGCATCCATCGTTACCCTCGGCGGCGAGCGCTGCCGCATCCTGCCACAGGCCCCGTTCGGCCTGCTGATTGAACCGGCCCGCAACGCCCAGCCGGTGCAGAGCCTGGCTATCGAGACGCTGCGCGAGCTGGCCCGCCGCCACGGCGTGCTGATCCTGCGCGGGTTCGAGTCAGGCTTCACCGATCCCGAGCGGCTGACCCGCTACGGCGAGGAGTGGGGCGAGATCATGATGTGGCCCTTCGGCGCCGTGCTGGACGTCAAGGAGCACGAGAACGCCACCGACCACATCTTCGACTCCAGCTATGTGCCGCTGCACTGGGACGGCATGTACAAGCCGACCCTGCCCGAGTTCCAGCTGTTTCACTGCGTGCACGCCCCGGCGGCGGACGAAGGGGGGCGCACCACCTTCATCAATACCCGCCAATTGCTCACCGAGCTCGACGGCGAGCGGCTGGCCCGCTGGGAGCGGGTGCACATTACCTATCGCATCAAGCAGGTGGTGCACTACGGCGGCCAGGTGCGCTCGCCGCTGCTGGTGCCCCACCCGGTGAGCGGCGAGACGGTGCTGCGCTACAACGAGCCGCCGCGCGAGGGGGTACGTTTTCTCAACCAGCATGCCCTCGAGATTGAGGGGGTGGCCCCGGCCGAGCAGGCTGCCTTCCTGCAGGATCTGCACCAGCGGCTCTACGACCCGCGCTACTTCTATGCCCACCAGTGGCAAGGGGGGGACGTGGTGATCGCCGACAACCTCGGCCTGCTGCACGGCCGCGAGGGGTTCACCGCCCGCTCGGCCCGCCACATCCAGCGGGTCCACATCCAGGCCAGCCCGGTCTGCCTCAACCCGGCGCTGGCGCCGCAAGGGGCGGCGTGATGGCGACCATTTTGCTGGCGGCCACCGCCACCCCGGGCCACGTCAATCCCATGCTGGCGGCGGCCCGTCTGCTGGTGGCGCAGGGGCATAGAGTGCTGATGCTGTGCGGCGCCCTGTTCGAGCAGCGCATCCGCGCAACCGGTGCCGAATTCGTGCCCTTCGCCCCCGAGGTGGACTTTGACTACCGGGCGCTGGAGCGGCATTTTCCCGAGCGGGCCAGCCTGAGCGGCACCGCCCAGATGGCGCTGGCACTCAAACGCTTCTTCGCCGCCCCCATGGCACAGCACGACCGCCATCTGCGGGCGCTGATCGCGGCAGAGGGGGTGGATCTGCTGCTGGTAGAGAACGGCTTCTACGGCGTGCTGCCGCTGTTGCAGCAGGGGGACGGGCGGCGCCTTCCCATCCTGATGCTGGGGGTGAACCCGGTCTCCTTCTCGAGTCCGGATGCCATCTTCTACGGCCCGCGCATTCCTCCCGAGCTGCGCCGCTCCCTTGGTGAGCTGCTCTGGCTCGACGAGCCGACCCGGCAACTGCAAAGGGAGGTTCAGCAGAGCTTCGATGCCGCGCTGGTCGAGGCGGGGGCGCCGCCGCTGACGGTTCCCTTCACCGACGTGATGGTGACGGCCCCCGATGCCTTTTTGCAGCTCTCCTGCGCCGGCTTTGAATACGAGCGACCGGAGCTGGAGGGGGTGATCCGCTATGTCGGCCCGCTGCAGCCACCCCGGATTGAGCTGACGCCACCGCCCTGGTGGGAGCGGCTCGATGAGCGGCCGCTGGTCATCGTCAGCCAGGGCACCCTGGCCAACGTGGATTTGGGGCAACTGCTGTTGCCGGCCATGCAGGGGCTGGCCGGCGGCGAGCTGCAACTGCTGCTGACCACCGGCGGGCGGGATCCGGCACTGCTCGGCGCCGCCGTCCCGGCAAATGCCATCGTCACCGAACACGTGCCGTTCGAGCTGGCGCTGCCCCGCGCCGCCGTGCTGGTGACCAACGGTGGTTATGGCTCGGTGCAGGCCGCGCTGGCCCACGGGGTGCCGCTGGTGGTGGCGGGCACCGGGGAGGACAAGGCGGAGGTGGCCACCCGGGTGGCGTGGAGCGGCGCCGGCATCAATCTGCACAGCAACGAACCGACGGCGGACGCGGTGGCGGCGGCGGTGCGCAAGCTGGTGCACGAGCCGCGCTATCGGGCCAGGGCCCGGCTGCTGGCCGACGAGATGGCTGCGCTCGATGCCCGCGCCGCCATCGCCGGGACGGTGGCGGCCCTGCTCGGCGGGCAAGGGTGATCCCGTGATGAAACAGGGAGGCTCGATGGCCTCCCTGTTGTTCAGCTTGCGCTCAGTTTGTGGCTGCTAGGGTGGCAAGGGTGACAAGAGGCGGCGTCAGCGGCGCCGGATGCGCTTTTTCATGCAAAAAGAGCGATCCCGACGTTGAATTTTTGGCCGACTCAGGAAAGAATGCGCGCTCGGTAATCGACCTCGGACGCAAGGTGACTCGTCACGGGCCAGACCGAGGATGAAATGGCCGTCGGCCAACTTGGTACAGGAAACCACACAGGAATTTTATGAATCCCCTTCGCACTGCCGCTTCGGCTCTTTTATGTACTCTGGCGCTGGTCAGCCAGCAGGCCGCCGCCGTTGAATACCAGCTGCCTGCAGCCAACAGCCGTCTGATCGGTGAGAACCAGGAGTACGTGGTACCCGCGGACAACCGTCCGCTGGAGCAGATCGCCTCCGACTTCCAGTTGGGTCTGACCAACATCATGGAAGCCAACCCGGGTGTCGACCCCTACCTGCCCAAGGCGGGCAGCAAACTGGTCATCCCCCATCAGCTGATCCTGCCCAACGCTCCCCGCGAAGGGATCGTCATCAACGTGGCGGAGATGCGTCTCTACTACTACCCGAAAGGCAAGAACGTGGTGCAGGTGCTGCCCATCGGCATCGGCCAGCTGGGGGTCAACACCCCGGAAAACTGGATCACCAAGGTGGAGCGCAAGCGCGCCAACCCGACCTGGACCCCGACCGAGAACATCCGTCGCCGCTACGCCGCCCAGGGCAAGACCCTGCCGGCAGTCTGGCCGGCCGGTCCGGACAACCCCATGGGTCTGCACGCGCTCTACATCGGCAACCTGTACGCCATTCACGGCACCAACGCCACCTTCGGCATCGGTCTGCGGGTGAGCAGCGGTTGCGTGCGTCTGCGCGCCGACGACATCAAGTACCTGTTCGACAACGTGCCGGTCGGCACTCGCGTCCAGTTCGTCAACCAGCCGGTCAAGACCACGGTCGAGCCGGATGGCGGTCGCTACATGGAAGTGCACGAGCCGCTGTCACGCAACGAGGAGGAGTTCAACTCCACCGCCTCCGTGCCGCTGCCTATGACCCAGGCCACCACCCGCTTCATCGCCCACATGGACAGCGACTCCAATGTGGTCAAGCAGGTGCTGGAACAGCGTACCGGCATGCCGACCCGTCTCAACCCGCAGGTTTGATGACCGGGAAGACTGGCTAATGCACAACGGCGACCATGAGGTCGCCGTTGTTGTTTCTGGCTTTGCCACCGGTCATCAGCTGGCGGGGGGCGCATAGAGGGCCAGCCAGTTGCCCTCGGTATCTTCGATGATGACCCGGGAGCCATGGCCGCTGCCGATGCTGTGCAGGGGCTCGAGCACCCGTCCGCCGATCTTGGGCACCAGCTGTTCAGCCTCCTGCAGACGCTCGCCAAGGGCGAGGTAGATGAGGGGGCCCGTGTGCCCCGGCTGGTGGTACTTGTCCATGGGGCCGAGACAGGCCGCCGCGTTGTTGCCATCGTGGCGCAGCATGGCGAAGCGGATCTCCTCCTGTATCGGCGTGACCGGCACGTCGAGCAGGGCCGAGTAGAAGGCCATGGCGCGATCCAGATCCCGTGTCGGAATGTCGGCCCAGACCAGGGTATTGTCCATCTTGGTGATCTCCAGCATGTTCCGGCCGATGCGACCGGCGGCTCTGTTCCTTGCTGACGGCCTCTCGCGGCAGCTCGCAGGCAGCTTCCTAGAGGTTAGGAGCAGCCCATGAGGGGCGCCAGAGCTAAAAAAGCGGCGCCTGATGGCGCCGCTTTCGGGTGGGGAACTGGAGGTTTTTTCCCTCGATATACAGTTACTTGCCTGCGATGCTCAGACCGCCGAAACGAATAAGAGGCGCATAGAAGCTCTTGCCATCGTCGTGGTGCAGCACGTTGGCGACCGCTTCCAGCTCACCCAGCAGGCGATAGAAGTTGCCCGCCACCGTGATGCCGCGCACCGGTGCCACCCGCACGCCGTCCCGGCACAGGAAGCCGGAGGCGCCGAACGAGAAGTCGCCGCTCACCGCATCGGCGCCGGAGTGCAGGCCGTCCAGCTTGACCAGCTCCAGATACTCGCCGCCTTGCGCCTCGGCCTCGCTGTGGGGGCCGAGCCCGAACACCAGGTGGCGCGGGCTGACATCCAGTGCACTGCGGGCGCTGCGCGCCGCCGAACCGTTGCTGGCCAGGCCAAAGTGGTGGGCGGTGGCGCTGTTGTGCAGCAGGGTTTTGAGCTCCCCTTCGCCGATCAGCAGCAGATCCCGGGTGGGGGCACCCTCGCCATCGAAGGCCTTGATGTGCATGCCGCCCGGCATATAGGCCCGGCTCTCCAGGGTGAGCCAGCGGGAGGCCACCGACTGGCCCAGCTTGTCGCGCCAGGGGTTGATCCCCTGCTGGGCCCACTTGCCCGACAGCGCGGCCTGGAAGCAGCCGAACAGGCTGGCCAGGGCATTGGTGTCGAAGATGGCGCTGTAGTGGCCGCTCGGCACCGCGTCCCCCGCCAGCAGGCCGTCGGCCACGGCGTGGATCTGGCGGATGAGGGTCTGGCTGTCCAGCGCATCGAAGCGGCGCTCATACTGCCCCTGAGAGAACATGGACTGACGGCCGTCGCGCTCGATGAGGGCGGAGCTGTAGCAGCCGACGCTGAACGCCTGATGCTGGCAGAGGCTGCCCTGGCTGTTGGCGAGCCACAGCCGGCCCTCTCCCTCGAAGAAGCTGTTGTAGGGGGCGCCGGTCACGTCCGGCAGCGCCAGCATGTCCGACTCGAGCCGCAGGGCCAGGGCAATCTTCTCCTCCACTGGGGTGGTGTCAGGCTGATTGATCTCGGCGCAGTCGGTGGCGAGCCGGCTCTGCTGCACGGCGATGGTCTGATCCGGGTCCACCTTGGCGAAGCGGCTGGCATCCAGCGCATCCTGCAGCATGGCGGCCAGCGCCGACTGGTCGAGGGACTCCGAATAGGCGATGCCGACCCGGCCCTCTTTTATCAGCCGAATGCCGATCTGCTGGCTGCTGGTGACCTTGTATTCGCTGAGCTCGCCCTTGTCGGCCTTGAGGGAGAAGGCCTTGTCCTGGTTGGCGATGATGTCGGCTTCGGCACCGAGATCGGCGACCTGGTCCAGCAGGCGGGCAAGCAGTTGGTTCATATCGAGTTGGCTCATCAGGCGTTCCCCCCCACCAGAATGTTGTCAACCTTGAGCGGTGGCTGGCCGACCGAGGCGGGAATGGAGCCTGAGACCGAGCCGCACATGCCGGCGGAGAGGGCCAGATCGCGCCCCACCATGGAGATCTCCTTCAATACCTGCGGGCCGGTGCCGATCAGGGTGGCCGACTTGAGCGGCCGGGTGATCTTGCCCCCCTCGATGAGGTAGGCCTCCTGCACGTTGAAGTTGAACTCGCCGGTGCCGGGCTGCACCGAGCCGCCCCCCATCCGTTTGGCATAGATGCCGTGTTCCACGGTCGCCAGCATCTCGTCCAGGCTGTGATTGCCCGGCTCTATGTAGGTGTTGCGCATGCGCGAGGCCGGCGCGAACTTGTAGGATTCGCGCCGCCCGGAACCGGTACGGGCGTAGCCGGTGCGCAGGGCCCCCATCCGGTCCACCAGGAAGCCGGTGAGTACGCCATCCTTGATGAGCTGGGTGTGCTGGGTCGCCATTCCCTCGTCATCGACGTTGATGGAGCCCCAGGCGTTGCCCTGCAGCCCCTCGTCCACCGCGCTGACCGCCGGATTGGCGATGAGCTGGCCCATCTTGTCGTGGAACACCGAGGCCTTCTTGGCCACCGAGGTGGTCTCCAGCAGGTGGCCGCACGCCTCGTGGAAGATGACGCCGCCAAAGCCGCTCTCCATGATGACCGGCAGCTTGCCGCTCGGGCAGGGGGCGGCCCCCAGCTTCACCAGCGCCTGGCGGGTGGCGGTGAGGGCCAGCTCGCGGGGATCCACGCCGGCGGCGTGTTCCCAGCCCATCATGGCGCCGGGGGCTTCGTAACCCACGCTCTGTTCGCTGCCAAGGGCGGCGATGGTCTGGGCCATGATGCGGTTGTAGTGACGGCGATCGCTCACCTGTCCCCCTTCGCTGTTGAAGATCTCCACCTCCTGCTCCCAGCCCAGCACGTTGCCGGCAAACTGGCTCACCTTGGTGCTCTCGGCGCGGGCCGCAGCATCCATGGTGTGCAGGTAGGCGATCTTCTGTTCCAGCAGCTTGTCGGCCGACAGCGGCAAGGCCACCGGGTTGCGATCGCTCAGGCGACTGAAATCGAAGGCGGTGGCGGTCACCACGGGGTCACGCCGGTCCTTGGCCGCCAGCAGGCTGACGATGCGCAACAGCTCATCGCGGCTGGCCAGGTTGGTGTAGCCGTAGAGCACCTTGTGGCCGTAGCACAGGCGCACGCCGATGCCGAAATCGAGGCCGCCGCTGATGTTTTCTATCTGGCTGGAGAGCAGGCTGAGCTGGCTGCGGCGCTTGCGCTCTACAAACAGCTCGGCGAAGTCGGCACCCAGCGCCAGCGCGTGATCGAGCACGTCGCGAGCGATGGCAGGGGCCAACAGGGAGAATGGGGTCATAGAATTTCCTTATTCTGGTCTGTCCGTTTGCTTCCGATACCCGGCTGTGATTGTTATGGGGTACCGTTTCCATTGTTGCAGACCAGCACAAAAAAGTCGCTATAGCGTCATGCGATGATACCGATTGAGAAAATCGGTGCGATTTATGCGCCCGGCGGCCCGAAACCGGGGGCGGCAGTCAGGGAAGCGTCGCAGCTGACGTTTGTTCAAGGGGGCCTTTCACCAGGCCTTTTTCGTCATGCCGTGCGGGGAGAGGGCGATGGCTGGGGGCCATCGCCACTGGTGTCAGGCAACCCTGCGTGGCTGCTGGCTCACAGCAGCTCGTGGATTTCGCTCAGGATCTGGTCGACCCACTGCTCGATGCGGGATTCGGTCTGGTCGTACTGATTGGCGTCGTCGAGCGCCAGCCCGACGAAGTGACGGCCATCGTCGATCAGTGCCTTGGAGGCATCGAACTCGTACCCCTCGTTGGGCCAGTAGCCCACCAGCTTGACTCCCTTGGGGACCAGCTGATCGTGCAGCAGGCCGAGGGCATCCTGATACCATTCGCCGTAACCCAGCTGATCGCCCATGCCGAACAGGGCGATGATGCGGCCTTCCAGCTCGACATCCTGGATGTCTTCCCAGCGGGATTCCCAGTCTTCCTGCAGCTCGCCGAAGTCCCAGGTGGAGATGCCCAGGATCAGGATGTCGTACTCCTGCATGAGGGTGAGGGGCACATCCTTGATGTTGTGGAGATCAACCAGCTCGGGGCCAATGAGGGCGCGGATCTTCTCGGCGGCCATCTCGGTGTAGCAGGTGGTAGAGCCGTAAAACAAACCTATCTTCATCGCTCTTCTCTTGATCGCAGTCGGCAATGGGGGCGGGCAACCGCAGGGTGGCGCCCGGGGGAGGGCGTCAGTCTAGCAGATTGCCCGGCGCGCTTCACCGCCTGGCGGGCGATGGACAACGGTAACTTGCGGCGGCGGTGGGTCGGCACGTTACAATGGGCCATGTTTCCCCTGAGCGCGGCGCACCATGAGCAAGTCTGAATCCCATCCCCTGATCGAGCCGTTTCTGGACGCCCTCTGGCTGGAGCGGGGTCTCTCCGACAACACGATCAGCTCCTATCGCACCGATCTGGAAAAATTCTCCCTCTGGCTCGACGAGCAGGGTGGCTCCCTGCTGCTGGCGGGGCTGGATGACATCCAGCACTATCTCGCCTGGCGGGTGGACCAGCAGTTTGCGGCCAGCAGCACGGCCCGCTTTCTGTCGGCCCTGCGCCGTTTCTATCAGTACCTCAACCGGGAGAAGCTGCGCAGCGACGACCCCACCGTGCTGCTGGAGGGGCCCAAGCTGCCCAAGAAGTTGCCATCGGATCTCAGCGAAGCCGAGGTGGAGGCGCTGCTGCAAGCGCCGCAGGTGGACGAGCCGCTGGAGCTGCGGGACAAGGCGATGCTCGAGCTGCTCTACGCCACCGGGCTGCGGGTCTCCGAATTGGTGGGGCTGACCGCCGAGCATGTCAGCCTGCGCCAGGGGCTGGTGCGGGTGGTCGGCAAGGGCAACAAGGAGCGACTGGTGCCCATGGGAGAGGAGGCGGTGCACTGGCTGGAGCGCTACTACCGGGAGGCGCGTACCCTGCTGCTCGGCGGCACCAGCTCGGACGTGGTGTTCCCCTCCAAGCAGGCGCGCATGATGACCCGTCAGACCTTCTGGCACCGCATCAAGCTCTATGCCCAACGCGCCGGCATCCAGGGCGAGCTCTCGCCCCATACCCTGCGCCACGCCTTCGCCACCCATCTGCTCAACCATGGCGCCGATCTGCGGGTGGTGCAGATGCTGCTGGGTCACGCGGATCTCTCCACCACCCAGATCTATACCCACGTGGCCAACGAGCGGCTCAAGGCGCTGCACGGCCAGCACCATCCGCGCGCCTAGGCCAGAGAGAGGCGGTCCTTCCCTTCCTGCTTGGCGCGATAGAGGGCGGCGTCCGCCTGGGCAAGCACCTGGGCGGGGGGCGCGTCCAGCGCCTCGGCCAGCCCGCCGCTGAAGGTGACGGTCAGGCCGGGCTCGCGCCAGTTCTGCTTGCCCATGGCGCGGCGCCACTGCTCCATCTGCTGATGGGCCTCCTTCAGCCGACCCTGTTCGAAGATGGCGACCAGCTCCTCGCCGCCAAAGCGGCAGAGGGTAGCCTTGCCCTCCAGCAGCTTGCTGCCGAGGGAGGCGGTACGCCTGAGCACGCTGTCGCCGACGGGGTGGCCATATTTGTCGTTGATCTGCTTGAAGTTGTCGATGTCGATGATGGCCAGCACATAGGGGGTATGCTGCTGGTGCAGCTCGACCAGCAGGGTGTCCATGTAGCGGCGGTTGTAGAGCCCGGTCAGGGCATCGCGCTGGGCTTTTTCGCTCTCGGCCTGCATCTGGTCGGAAATCATGGTGATCTCCTCTTCCAGCTCTTCGATACCCGGAATGCGAGGAATGATGAGGGGCTGGCCCGGCGGGGTGATCCGCAGCTGGCGTACCACCTGCACCAGCATGCCGATGGTGTTTTCCAGGCGCTGATGGAAGATGACGGCCACCAGTATGTACATGGTGAGCGAGAGGAGCAGCCCGACCATCATGGTGGGCAGCAGCTCCTTGATGACGAAGGAGTTGCTGAACGGGTAGATGATGATGACCCGCCAGTTGGGGTTGTTGGTCAGGGTGTAGTAGGCGATCAGCTCGTCATTGTCGCTCAGCAGGGAGCCACTGCGTCCCTTGAGTTCGGCCAGCCGCTCGTCATCAAGCGGGGCGCCATTCTTGAGGGGATCGCTGTGGGCTACCACGCTGTGGTTTTTCATGTCGTACAGCAGATAGCTTATCTGGCGCCCTCCCTGCAGCAGCCGGCCAATCCGTTGCGATATCTCCGACAGGTCGATATCGATGCCGATCACCGCCAGCAGCTCCCCCTGCCGGTTCAGTACCGCCCGTGACAGGGTGATGACGGGGACGTGCTGAATGGCGTCGAGGTAGGGGGCACTCCAGACGTTGATACCGGGGGTCTTGATCGCCACCTGATACCAGTAGCGCCGGCTGGCATCGAACGAACCGGGAATGGGCAGATGGGCGAAGTTGACCAGCTTGTTGTCCCGCTGCACATAGTAAAGCCCCTTGAGCATGCTGCCGGTGCGGCTCAGTTGCTGCCACACCTGGTGATGGCGCTGGCTGAGCACGGGGGGCAGGATGCCGTCATTGAGCTCGAGATCCGCCGCCAGAATGTTGATCTGTGCATCGACGGAGGCCAGTGCGCCATCCCACTGCTGGGCTGAGCTGTTGCTGAAAAACTCGAACCGGTTGCGCATCGTCTCCTGTTGCTTGGTGACGAACAGATAGCCGCTGCCGGCAGTCAGCAGCAGCAGGGGCAGGGCGAGCAGCAGCAGATATCGCAGGATGAAGCTGTGATGGGGCCTGGCTGTCACTGTGAGGGGGGGCATGATGGCGACTCCGGTAGCGAATGCGGTTCGGTTAGGCTCGATATTACGCCCGTTCTGTCGGGCCGGGAGGGTGGGTGGCCCATTTCGTGATGGCAGGGGCCTTCATGCGTCTTGCTGGTTGCCCTCAGTCTAACTTCTGGTATCAAAAAAACCGCCAGAAGGCGGTTTTTTTCGAATACACGACAGGAGCTGGCGCTTATTTTCCCTGCTGGGATTTGAGCAGATCGCGGATCTCGGTCAGCAGCTCCTGATCCTTGGTCGGGCCGGCCGGGGCCGCTTCCTCTTCCTGCTTGCGCTTGAGGGTGTTGATGGCCTTCAGCCCCATGAAGATGGCGAAGGAGATGATCAGGAAGTCGATGATGGTCTGGATGAACTTGCCGTAGGCGATGACCACGGCCGGGGTGCTCCCCTCGGCGGCCTTCAGGGTCACGGCGAGGTCGCTGAAGTCCACGCCCCCCAGGATCAGGCCGATGGGCGGCATGATCACGTCCCCGACGAAGGAGGAGACTATCTTGCCGAAGGCGGCACCAATGATGATACCGACCGCCATGTCGATGACGTTGCCTCTGGACGCAAAGGCCTTGAACTCTTGAATCAGACTCATTTTCCCCTCCAAAAATGGGCAGGGTACGGCCAGCGCCGCACCGGTATTTAAATAATTAAAGCTTCAGGAAAACAGAGGATGACCGTCGTGTTTCCTGTCGTCCCGGTTAGCTTGCTGGGCCTTTGCCCGATTGGCAACCTGTCAGATCGGGATTTTTTGCGGTCCTTGCTATTAATAAATCGGTAATTAAGCGGTTGAGTAGAGAATATTCACTGAGTTACCTTGTGAGTCCATTCGTTCATGCCAAGTGAGTAAAAGAGTGAAGTATTTACTGCTGGGAATGATGCTGCTGGGCTCTTTTGCCGCCAGCGCGGGGATGGATCCCCAACTGTTGAAGCAGACCATAGAGCAACGGCTCGGGGTACAGGTCTATCTGGTAGACGAGACCCCCATGCCCGGTCTCTACATGCTGGGCACCGCCCAGGGGCTGCTCTATACCGATGCCAGGGGCGACTATGTGCTGCAGGGCACCATGCTGGATCTGGCCCACGACATGAAAAACCTCACCATGCTGGGGCTGCGTCAGCAGCGGCAACTGGCCCTGGCGCAGATCGGCGAGCGGCGGGTACAGCTGCGGGCCGAGCAGGAGCGCCATCGCGTCACCCTGTTTACCGATCTCGCCTGCAGCAGCTGTCGCACCACCCTGGCAGAGCTGCCGGTCCTGCAGGCGAGGGGGGTCAGCGTGCAGCTGCTGCCAGTGCTCGGCACCTTTGCCGATCTGGCCGAGGCGCAGGCGCGCTGGTGCGATCCCCGGCAGTTCGACGCACTGGATCTCAGTGATCGTTTGCCTGAGACCGGCTGTAATGAGATCCTTGCCCATCATATCGGCCTGAGCCAGTGGCTCGGGATCAAGGCGCTGCCGAGCTGGGTCCTGCCAAATGGCGACCTGGTACGCGGTTATCAGAGCCCTGAACAACTGCTCAAGATACTGGATCACATCAATGCCCCTGCAAATCCGTCGTCGTCCGCGAGTTGATGATTCCCATCTGCCCGCCACCCTGCACCCGCTGCTTCGTCAAATCTTCGCCAGCCGCGGGGTCGAAGATCCCGCTCTGCTGGAGCGCAGCGCCAGCCAGCTGCTGCCGCCCCAGCGTCTGTTCGGCATGGCGCAGGCGGTGCCGCTGCTGGCCGAGGCGTTGACGGCGCAAAAACGCATTCTCATCGTCGGTGACTTTGACTGCGACGGCGCCACCAGCTCGGCGCTGTGCGTGCTGGCCCTGCGCGCCATGGGCGGTCGTCACATCGATTTTCTGGTGCCCAACCGCTTCGAGTTCGGTTATGGCCTCACCCCTGAGATCGTCGAGCTGGCGGTGGCCCGCGGCGCCGAGTTTCTGATCACGGTGGACAACGGCATCTCCAGCATCGCCGGGGTGGCGGCGGCCAAGGCGGCCGGCATGCAGGTACTGGTTACCGATCACCATTTGCCGGGCCAGGAGCTGCCTGACGCCGATGCGATAGTGAACCCCAACCAGCATGGCTGCGACTTCCCCTCCAAGTCGCTGGCCGGGGTCGGGGTCGCCTTCTATCTGATGGCAGCCCTCAACACCCAGCTGCGCCAGAGCGGCTGGTATGAGCGTCAGGGGCTGCGCGTCCCCAACGTGGCGGATTACCTCGATCTGGTGGCGCTCGGCACCGTGGCCGACGTGGTGGCGCTCGATGGCAACAACCGCATCCTGGTCCATCAGGGCTTGCAGCGGATCCGGGCCGGCCGTTGTCGCCCCGGCATCCAGGCGCTGGTGGACGTGTCGGGCCGCGACGGTCGTCGCCTGTGCGCCGCCGATCTCGGCTTTGCGCTGGGGCCGCGCCTCAACGCGGTGGGCCGGCTCGACGACATGTCGCTCGGGGTCGCCTGTCTGCTGAGCGAGGACATCAATCTGGCGCGCCAGCTCGCCTCCGAGATGGACAGCCTCAACCAGGAGCGCAAGGAGATAGAGCAGGGGATGCAGCAGGAGGCGCTCGCCACCCTGGAGCAGATCCGTTTTCGCGACGGCGAGGTGCCCTCCGGCATAGTGCTGCACCGGGACGAGTGGCATCAGGGGGTGGTGGGGCTGGTGGCCTCCAAGGTGAAGGAGAAGTACTACCGCCCGGTCATCGCGTTTGCCGAGAGCAGCGAGACCGAGCTCAAGGGCTCCGGGCGCTCCATCCCGGGGGTGCACCTGCGCGATGCGCTGGAACTGCTCGATACCCGCCACCCCGGCTTGATGGGCAAGTTTGGCGGCCACGCCATGGCGGCCGGGCTGACCCTGCCCAAGGCCAATATCGAGGCCTTCGGCCGTGCCTTCGAGGCGATCATCGGCGAGTTGGTGACCCCTGAGCTGTTGACCGGGGTGCTGCTCACCGATGGCGAGCTGCTGCCCGATGAACTGAGTCTGGAGCTGGCGGAGCTGATCCGCGCCTCCGGCCCCTGGGGTCAGGCCTTCCCCGAGCCGCTGTTTGATGGCGAATTCGTGCTGGTGCAGCAGCGACTGGTGGGGGAGAAGCACCTCAAGATGATGTTGACCACGGATTCCGGCCACGCGGTGGATGCCATCGCCTTTGGCGTCGACTTGCAGCGCTGGCCCGATGCCTCGGTGAAGCGGGTGCGGCTGGTCTACCGGCTCGACGTCAACGAGTGGCGCGGCAACCGCAGCGTGCAGCTGCTGGTGGAGCATCTGGAGGCGGCCGGCCTCTGATCTCGTGAGTCTGTTTGACTGCCGATGACGGCCACCTCAGGGTGGCCGTTTTTTATGGTGTGAACCCGGATTTTGCCGTTGACCCGTCTATTGCTTCACAGTTTAAGCTTTCCTGCATCGGGTCACAGACCCCTCAGCGAGTGGTTGTCATGAAAATATCCGAACTGGCCCGGCGCTGCGGCCTGGCCCGCTCCACCCTGCTCTATTACGAAAAGCTGGGGGTGATTGCGGGCACGAGGGCCGCCAACGGCTATCGCCATTACGACGATGAAGATCTGCAGCGGTTGCTGATGGTGCAGGCCCTGCAGGCCGGCGGGCTCAGCCTCAAGCAGTGCCTCGCCTGTCTGGCGGGTGAACTGGAACAGGCAACGCTGCAGGCCCGGGTCAGGGAGCTGAATGAGGAGCTGGCGCAGATGCAGCGCGCCCGGGATCTGCTGGCGGATCTCGCCGGTTTGCGTGCGCACTCCGGCGACGAGTTCAAGGCCTGGCAGCGGCAACTGCAGCATCAAGCCCCGCAGGCCTACTTTGCTTGGGTGATGAAGCAGGGGTTCAGTGAAAAAGAGCGCTACCACCTGCAGTGGCTGAGCAAAGACATGAACGAACACGAGCGTTACATCCGGGATTTCAAGCTGCTGCTGGATGGCATGAGCTATTGGGGGCCGGGCGATAGCCTCTTCACCCAGCAGCAGTTTGCCGCGCTGTCCAGCCAACCTCGCCGGATCCTCGACATGGGCTGCGGGCGCGGCGCCGCCACCCTGGCGCTGGCACAGGTGACGGACGCCACCATGGTGGCCATCGATCTGGACGAGGAGGCGCTGGCCGCCGTGGCCCGCAGCGCCAGTGCGGCGGGGCTTGGTCAGGTCACCACCCTGTGCGCCAACATGGCGGCGCTGCCGGCGGACCTGGCCCCTGCCGATCTCATCTGGGCCGAGGGGAGCGCCTACACCATAGGGGTGGCCAACGCCTTGCAAGCATGGCGGCCGTACCTTGCCGGTCCTGCTGCCTGCCTGGTGCTGAGCGACCTGGTGTGGCTGACGGACACGCCGCCAGAGGAGGCGCTGGCGTTCTGGCAACGGGATTATCCCGCCATGCAGACGCTGGCGGGCCTGCTGAAGACGGTGCAAGAAGCGGGTTATCGCTGTCTGTCGCACACCCCGTTGCCGCAAAGAGGCTGGCGCAACTATCTGGACCCCATCGAGCGCAATCTGGCGCGCCATCGCGCCGAGCTGGGGGATAGCCCCGCCTGGCAGGATTTGAGCCGGGAAGTGGCCATCCACCGCCAATACCTGGGCAGCTACGGCTATGTGATCTGCTGCCTGCAGGCAGTCTGATCAGGCCATCCATTGCAAGAGAACAAACGGAGAAAACCTATGAACATCCTCATTCGGCCCGAAACAGGCGCCGATCACGACGCCATTGAAGCGCTGACCGTGGCCGCGTTTCTCAATGCCCCCCATACCGATCACAACGAGCAGCGGATCGTGCGCGACCTGCGCCAGGCCGGGGCGCTCAGCCTGTCGCTGGTGGCGGAGCAGGAGGGGCGGGTGGTCGGCCACCTCTGCTTCTCGCCGGTGACCATCAGTGATGGCAGCCCGCACTGGTATGGTCTTGGCCCTATTTCGGTCTCTCCTGCGCTGCACGGCAAGGGGCTGGGTTCTCGGCTGATGGAGGTGGGTCTGGCACAGCTCAAGGGGATGGGAGCGGCCGGCTGCGTGGTGCTGGGGGAGCCCGGCTTCTACGGCCGTTTCGGCTTCGTGTCCGAGCCGGGGTTGACGCTGCCCGGCGTGCCGGCGGAGTACTTCATGGCTCGCTCGTTCGGCGCCGCCATACCCCGTGGCGAAGTGTGCTACCACCCGGCCTTTGTGCAGGAGTGAGGGGCACCGTAAGGGCAAAGAGGATGTTCCTTGCGCTCATTGTGGTTTTTAATTGCCGGCTTTATTGATAACGAGGGTTTTTAGTATCAATTCGTGGGTGTTTGCAGGGTTTCAAATTCAATAAAAAGATGAATTGTGATATATTCGGCCTCGCTGAATCCTCTTTTAAAGAAGGAACTCCCCGCTTGTCACCCGCTGGCCGACGCTCGACCTGGCCGATGGCCCTCGCCATCGCCTGCCTTCTGTGGCTTGCCGCCTTCGCCGCGGCAGAGGTCGGTGCAGCCGTACGTCAGGCCGCGGTCGGTCAGGGTGCCTCGATGCAGTTGCATGAGCCGGCCGATCCCGGGCTGGTCAACAGCGTCAGCCTGCCACCGGGCGGCCAGTGGCGGCTCAGCTTCGAGCAGGGTCGACGGCTGGAAGGGACTGCTCAAACCGAGCTCTATCAGGTGCTGCTGGCCTGGTTCCAGCACGATATCCTTGGCCTGCTCTGCGGCCTGCTGTTCTTCCTGCCCCTCATCTACCTCAGACAACTGAGCGACTACTTCGGTTATCTGCACCGGTGGCGCTTGAGCTGCCATCACCTGCAATTTCGTTTCTGCCACAGCGACTCGTACCCGGCTGCTTGCTGAGCGCCCGTCCGCCCAAGGCTTGCTCCCTCGCTGATTGATGTCAGCCGCGAAGGCATGCCCGTGCGGTCCGGTGCCCTCCTTGCACCGTCTTCGTGCCTGCCCGCCGGCGAGCGCGAAGGCGGCTCCCGCCCCGTACACGTTGTGAGCCGACCCGATGGATTATTATGTAAACCTGTTTATTCACTCGATTTTTGTCGAAAACCTGGCGCTGGCCTTCTTCCTTGGCATGTGCACCTTCCTGGCTGTTTCCAAGAACATCAACACCGCCTTCGGCCTTGGCATGACGGTGCTGGTGGTCATGGTGATCGCCATCCCCCTCAACAACCTGATCTACCGCCATATCCTGCGTCCCGAGAGTACCTTCCTCGGCGAATTTGATCTGAGCTTTCTCGATTTCATCGTCTATATCGGGGTGCTGGCGGCGCTGGTGCAGGTGATGGAGATGGTGCTGGACAAACATTTCCCGGCGCTCTATCACGCGCTCGGCATCTATCTGCCGCTGCTGACGGTGCATTGCGCCATCTTCGGCGGGGTGATGTTCATGGCCCAGCGGGATTACGATTTCATCGAATCCGTGGTGTACGGAGCGGGCTCAGGGCTGGGCTGGCTGCTGGCCATCGTCGCCATCGCCGGTCTGCGCCAGAAGATGAAGTATTCGGATGTGCCGGAGGGGCTGCGCGGCATCGGCATCACCTTCATCGTGGCCGGGCTGATGTCGCTAGGCTTCATGTCTTTTTCCGGCATCTCGCTCTAGCCTGCTGAGTGTTGCAACGGCCACGCAAGTGGCCGTTTTGTTATCTATTGGTCTTCGATCATCCCCAGCAGGCGGTCGTGTACCAGCGGTAGCTCCAAAAAACCGTCCCGGTCGAGGAAGTGACCGCCATGCTCCAGGCTGTAGAGCGGTGCGGCCAGCTGTTCGCTCAGATGCTGGCAGTAGCGATAGGGCACGATGGCATCGTCGCGGGAGGCGACTACGACCCGGCGGGGCGCCAGCGCCATGATGTGGGCCGGGTCGTAACCCTGGGTCATGAAGGGATCCAGCTCAGGCAGGGTGTGCAGCGGCTGATCGAAGCCGGATACCAGCAGGATCCCGCCCACCCGGCAGGAGGCGGGCAGGTGGCTCAGCTGGCGCAAGATGGTGATGCAGCCGAGGCTGTGGCCCAACAGAAAGGTCCGCTCATCGTGATCGCGCACCAGGCTGTCCATGGCGGCGTCCCAGGCGGCGGGTTGCGGATGGTGGGGGTCAGGCATGGCCAGCACCTCGACCCGGATATCGCGGGCTTCGAGCCGTGCCTTGAGCCAAGGGAACCAGTGGGAGTGGGGGGAGGCGGTATAGCCGTGCACGATGAAGACGCGGATGTGTGACATAAGCAGGATCCTGAAACGGGGCGACAGGGAACAAACAGGGCGTGCGCAGCGACGCAGGCCGGGGCGGCCTCATCATATCAGCGCCAGCCGGGTGGTGGCACGCCCCTGTCCGGGTGGTACAAGGGCGGGACAAGGCGTTCAACCCAGCCGTTTGGCCATGTTGTAACCGGTGATGGCGAAGCCTGCCTCCTGGTAAAGCGCCAGGGCGCGCGGGTTGTCGTGGGCGACCCGCAGGGTGATCTGGTGGATACCGCTGCGTTTGAGCTCGGCTTCCAGCAGCGCCATGGCTGCCTTGCCTATCCCCCGGCTGCGGTGGGTCGGCGCGACATAGAAGTCATAGATAAAGGTGGCGGCGCCGTCGCTGTCGATGGCGTGCCAGAGATAACCCAGTGGCTCCTCCTCGGCGGGGGCAACCGCTTCCTCTGCGGGCAGGATGCAGAGCAGGCGATGGCCGGCACTGGCCACCCCTTGCGGCAGATAGCGCTGCAGAGAGGCTTCCGCCTTGTGGCGGGCGGTGGCGAGGTCGTGGCCGTGGTTGCTGGCGAGATCCTGCGCGTACTCCTCGATGAAGCAGGCGCAATAGGCGGGGTAGTGCTGCTCGCTCATGGGCAGCAAGCGGATAAGCGGTGTCGGCATCCTGCAGATCACTCAAGGGGAGAAGGGAGGCTCACGTTAACCCGGCGGCGAAGTGAGTGCAAACGGCGCTGGTCGTGGTCGGCAGCTGGAA
This sequence comes from Aeromonas sp. 2692-1, assembly GCF_013085505.1. Lineage (NCBI taxonomy): Bacteria > Pseudomonadati > Pseudomonadota > Gammaproteobacteria > Aeromonadales > Aeromonadaceae > Aeromonas > Aeromonas sp. 2692-1. The sequence continues at coordinate 4,728,908 of NZ_CP038513.1, read as the reverse complement.
CGGCGTCCGCCTGCGGCCGGCCCATAAAAAAGAGCGCCCAAGAGCGCTCTTTTTGACCAGGGGGAGCGAGGTTATTTCACCTCTTCGCCCTTGGCTTGCAGGTCAGCATGATAGGAGGAGCGGACGAAGGGACCGCAGGCGGCGTGGGAGAAGCCCAGCCCCATGGCAACGTCTTTGAGCTCGTCAAACTCTGCGGGCGGCACGTAGCGCTTCACCGGCAGGTGGTGGCGGCTCGGCTGCAGATACTGGCCCAGGGTCAGCATGTTGACGCCGTGCTCGCGCAAGTCCTTGAGTACCTGCACGATCTCTTCGTTGGTTTCGCCCAGACCCATCATGACGCCGGACTTGGTCGGCACATGTGGGTGCATCTCCTTGATGCGGCGCAAGAGCTCCAGCGACCACTTGTAGTCGGCACCCGGACGGGCGACCCGGTACATGCGCGGGGCGGTTTCCAGGTTGTGGTTGAACACGTCAGGCGGGGTCTCGCGGAACACTTCCAGCGCCTGCTCCATCCGGCCGCGGAAGTCCGGGGTCAGGATCTCGATGCGGGTCTGCGGGCTGTGCTCGCGGATCTGCTTGATGCAGTCGGCGAAGTGCTGGGCACCGCCGTCGCGCAGATCGTCGCGGTCCACCGAGGTGATCACCACGTATTTCAGCCCCATCTCCTTGATGGTCAGCGCCAGCTTCTTCGGCTCGTCCGGATCGAGCGCCAGCGGGCGGCCGTGGGCCACGTCGCAGAAGGGGCAGCGACGGGTGCAGATGGCGCCCATGATCATGAAGGTGGCGGTGCCGTGGTTGAAGCACTCCGCCAGGTTGGGGCAGGAGGCTTCCTCACACACTGAGTGCAGCTTGTTCTTGCGCAGGGTGCTCTTGATGTGCTCGATCTTCTGGCTCGACGGCGGCAGCTTGATCCGCATCCAGTCCGGCTTGCGCAGCACTTCCTCGTTGGGATCCGGCATGAATTTCACCGGGATCAGGGCCATCTTGTCGCCATCGCGCAGTTTGACGCCCGGCTCCATACGAACGGGTTTGCTCATGATTCACTCTCGGTGTTTGTTATTGTCTGGTTGATAGCCACCAGGGTCATCTCGGTGCCCTCATGGCCAGGCAGCATGGGCTCGCTCATGCCGCCTCTTCGGTATTCGTGATTGTCTCATAGCCGATCAGGCTGGCCAGTTCGGCTACCAGAATAGCTTGCGCCTCGGCCACGCTCTGCGGGCCGCCCAGGGCGCTGGTCTGGGTCATGGCCATGCCCGCATAGCCGCACGGATTGATGCGCAGGAAGGGGGTCATGTCCATGTTGACGTTGAGGGCCAGGCCGTGGAACGAGCAGCCCTTGCGGATGCGCAGGCCGAGCGAGGCCAGTTTGGCTTCTGTCTGCAGCGCGGCGCCGAGCTCGTTTTTCACGTAGACGCCGGGGGCATCGGGTTTGGCATAAGCCTCAATCCCGCTCTTGGCCAGGGTGTTGATGATGGCGGTCTCGAGGCAGGTCACCAGCTCGCGCACCGTCAGCTTGCTGCGGCGCACATCCACCAGCACGTAGAGCACCAGCTGGCCGGGGCCGTGATAGGTCACCTGGCCACCGCGATCGCTCTGCACCACCGGGATGTCGCCGGGGGCAAGCAGATGTTCGGCCTTGCCGGCCTGCCCCTGGGTGTAGACGGGATCGTGCTCCACCACCCAGAACTCGTCCGGGGTATCGGGGGTACGGCTGTCGGTGAAGGCCTTCATGGCATCCCAGACCGGCTGGTAGGGACGGCGGCCCAGCTGTCTGACCAGCAGCCGGGGGGCTGACGATGGTGATTCGGCGGGGGTTTGGAGTGACATCTTTCCTCACTGACAGGCGCTGGGGTCGGCCAGCGCGGCCACGACAGCCGGCTGGCAAATAATCAGTCGCCCCGGTGGCGGGGCGAGAGAGGCGACTTACAGGACGTAGCGAACCAGCTCTATGTTACCGAGTGCGGTATACATGGCTTCGATATGTTCCTTGCTCTGGGCGGTCACAGTGACCCGGACCGAGTGGTAGTTGCCCTTGGAGCTGGGCTGCACGGTCGGGCTGTAGGTACCGGGGGCGTGCTGCTGCAGCACTTCTACCACCATGTCCGGCAGCGCCGGGTCGGCAACGCCGAGCACCTTGAACGGGAACTTGCAGGGGAACTCCAGCAGTTCATCAAACTTGGTATTCATTTACTCACCTTTTGGTGTCGTCACGGGACGACTTCATCGCTTGTGGCTAGTGGCCGATGGCCCATCAGGGCCGCCATCTACCCGTCTGTGGCGGGCACTGCTCAAGTGTATATGGGCATTGCCCAGGCCGGGATCAAGGTCCGGTCTGGCAGACGAGGCATGGAGGTGCTGCTTTTTACCACAAATCGTCAGTCGGCGGAACCTGCAGATTGCAGGGTTATTGACTGGCCCGACCGCAAAAGACAGCAGCGGCGCCTGTTGGCGCCGCTGTTTGGTCAGGTTTGTGCGCAGGTTACTTGAACCAGCTGGAGACCAGCATCACCAGGTAATCCCACAGACGGCTCATCAGGCCACCTTCCTGCACCTCTTCCAGGGCGACCAGCGGAACCTGCTTGATTTCCTTGTCCCCTTGCTTGAGGAACACGGTACCGACCCGTTGGCCCTTGGCCAGCGGTGCCTTCAGCTCGCTTTCAAGCTGGAAGTCGGCCTTGAGGTTGTTGCCCTGGCCACGGGTGACCAGCACGGAGACGTCCTTGTCGACGCCCAGTTTCACTTCAGACTTGTCGCCCATCCAGATCTTCTGGGTCACCAGCTCGGTGCCAGCCTTGTACGGGGTCAGGCTCTGGAAGAAACGGAAGCCGTAGGTGAGCAGTTTCTTGCTCTCGGCGGCGCGGGAGGCTTCGCTGCTGGCACCCAGCACCACGGCGATCAGGCGCATGCCTTCGTTGTTGGTGGCGGAGGAGACCAGGTTGTAGCCGACCTGGCTGACGTGGCCGGTCTTGATGCCGTCAACTTGCAGGGATTGATCCCACAGCAGACGGTTGCGGTTGTGCTGGGTGATGCCGTTGAACACGAAGGACTTCTGGGCGTAGATCTTGTACTCGTCCGGCAGGTCGCGGATCAGGGCCTGGCCCAAGCGCGCCATGTCGTGGGCGGTACTGTAGTGACCTTCCGCATCCAGCCCGTGCGGGTTCATGAAGTGGCTGTCGTTCATGCCGAGCTTGGCGGCCCAGCTGTTCATCAGGCTGGCGAAGGAGTCGGTGCTGCCGGCCAAGAATTCGGCCATGGCGACGCAGGCGTCGTTGCCGGACTGGATGATGATGCCCTTGTTGAGGTCATCGACCGAGACCTGCTTGCCCACCTCGATGAACATCTTGGAGGAGTCGGAGTAGTTCTTGGACCAGGCGTTCTGGCTGATGGTCACCATGTCGGTGCGCTTGATGTTCCCCTTCAGCAGCTCCTGGCCAATGATGTAGGAGGTCATCATCTTGGTCAGACTGGCGGGCGGCAGACGCTCTTCGGCATTCTGCTCGGCCAGCACCTGACCCGAGTAGTAGTCGATCAGAATATGGGCCTTGGCGGAGATCTCCGGCGCGGCGGGAACGACCACGGGGTTGGCGTTCGGGGTCGGTACAGGCGTATTGGCCTGAGCGGTGGCGCTTATCAGGGAGGCCAGAATAACTGAACGGGCAAATTTGGACATCTTGAAATTCCTGGAGCCTGGTTGGGGTAACCCAAGTTAAAAATGCGGGCTTCACTATACCAGAAGCGACCGTCGGTCAAAGCCCGACGTGCCATCTGGCCTGGTTTTTTATCCATCCGTTGCCGCCATCACGCCGGGAAACGACGTGATGGCGGCAACGGATGGCGGTGGTTCATGCTGGCTGAGCCACTCCGCGATCAGGGGACGATGAAGGCTTGCTCCAGCCCCCCCTGACGGATCTGTTCGAGCAGGGCGGTCTGCTGAGCGGCGGGGACCGGTCCCAGCAGGACCCGGAAGATGGCGCCGTGGGCCGCCACCCGGTAGGGCACCCCATGGCGCTGGGTCATCACCTTGCCCATCGCCTCGGCCCGTGCCTGCGAGCCGCTGGCCAGCACCTGGATCATCTTGCCCTCGCCGCTGCTGGCGGGCGCGGCCGCCTTGGCCGCTGCCGGTTTGGCGGGTTTGACGACCGGGGCCTTGACGGGAGCCGGTTCGGCGGCAGCCGGTGTAGCCATGGCCAGTTCGGTGGGCTGACCGACGAAGCCGTCCTGAGCTGCAGGGGCCGCGGCCGCCGGCGTGGTCGGCGTCATCTCGATGGGCTGCATGGGGGCCATGATCACCATCTGGTCCGGGGTGTCGTTGATGAGCTCGACCCGCACCCGTGCCTCGCCCCCTTCCACCATCTCCAGCTGCTTAGCGGCAGCATGGGAGAGATCGATCAGCCGGTCGCTGCCGAAGGGGCCGCGATCGTTGACGCGTACTATGGTCTCCAGCCCGTTGTCCAGGTTGGTGACCCGCACATAGCTTGGCAGCGGCAGGTTGCGGTGGGCGGCGCTGAACAGCTTGCTGTCCTGCACGTCGCCGTTGGCGGTCTTCTGGCCGTCCAGGTCCTGCGCCAGCCAGCTGGCGGTCCCCTCTTCGCTGTAGTGCTTGATGTCGCGCCACACCTCGTTCTTCTGCTTGCCTATCCAGTAATCCCGGTTGCCGCTGGCGCTCAGGGGCTCGGGGCGCGGGATGGCACCGGTGGCCTGCGGGATCTCGATGACCTGGGGTTTTTCCGGCTGGATCGGTTCGGGAGGCGGGGGAAGCTGCTCCGGCTGGCTGCTACAGGCGGCCAGCAACAAGGTCAGGCTGAGCGGGAGAAGTTTGTGGCTGTAATGCATACGCGTCCTGGATTGCTTGACTGAGTTGATGCACCGCCATCGCATAGAGCGGGCTGCGGTTATAGCGGGTGATCACATAAAAATTGTGGCGCGCGACCCAGTATTCCGGTCCATCGGCCTGTTCCAATGCCAGCAGTTTCACCGGCGTGTAGGGTGCCAGCGGGGTGGCGAGTTCAATGCCTGCGGTGGCCAGCTCGGCCCAGGTCTGGGTCAGCTCGGGGGCAGGCCCCAGCAGGGTACCCACTGGCGCCAGCCCGATCAAGGCGGGTTCGACCGGTGACTCCCCCCAGCGCCACTGGTGCTCGGCAAAATAGTGGGCAACGCTGCCGATGGCATCCACCGGATTGGCGAACAGATCGCGCTTGCCGTCGCCGTCGAAATCGACCGCATAGTGGCGATAGCTGGAGGGCATGAACTGGCCCATGCCCATGGCGCCGGCATAGGAGCCCTTCAGGCGGGTGAGTGGCCACTTCTCCTCCCGGGCTAGCAGCACCAGCTGGGCAAACTCCTTGGCGAAGAAATCCGCCCGCTCCGGGTAGTGGAAGCCCAGGGTATAGAGGCTGTCGAGCACCGGATGGCGGCCCATCTGGCGGCCGTAGAAGGTCTCGATGCCGATGATGGCGACGATGAGGGAGGCCGGCACCTGGTAGGTCTGCTCGGCCCGCGCCAGGGTGGCGGCGTGGCGTTGCCAGAAGTCGACGCCATCCCGGATCCGCTCCGGGGTGATGAACAGCGGCCGGTAGCGGTGCCAGGGTTTGGCCTCCCATGGCTTGCTGATGGTATCGAGCACCTCCTGGCGCAAGCTGGCCTGGGCCGCGGCGGCCTGCAGCTCGGCCAGCGGCACCTGTTGCTGCTCGGCGAGCCGGGCGAGCCCCGGGGGCTCGACGGCCGCCGTTGCGGTGAGGGCAACGAGAGAGAGCAGCAAACCGGCCAGTCGCATCAGGCGAGCAGCCTTCTGTGGGTCTGAATGGACATCAGGATGCCGAAGCCAGCCATCAGGGTCACCATGGAGGTGCCGCCATAGCTCACCAGCGGCAGGGGGCCCCTACCACCGGCAGAATATATCCACCTCATCATGCCAGCAGCCTTCTGTGGGTCTGAATGGACATCAGGATGCCGAAGCCGGCCATCAGGGTCACCATGGAGGTGCCGCCGTAGCTCACCAGCGGCAGGGGCACCCCCACCACCGGAAGGATGCCGCTCACCATGCCCATGTTGACGAACACGTAGACGAAGAAGGTGAGGGTCAGGGCACCGCCCAGCAGGCGCTCGAAGCTGTTCTGGGCCTGCATGGAGATAAACAGGCAGCGGCTGATGATGTAGAGGTAGATCACCAGCAGGAGGGCCACGCCCACCAAGCCGAACTCCTCGCTGAATACCGCGAAGATGAAGTCGGTGTGGCGCTCGGGCAGGAACTCGAGCTGGGACTGGGTGCCCTGCAGCCAGCCCTTGCCGAACACGCCGCCGGAGCCGATGGCTATCTTGGACTGGATGATGTGATAGCCGCGACCGAGCGGGTCCTTCTCCGGGTCCAGCAGCATCAGTACCCGTTGGCGCTGGTAGTCGTGCATCAGGAAGAACCAGAGCACCGGCATGAAGGCGCAGATCAGCAGCACCGCCAGCCCGATCAGCCACCAGCTGATCCCCGCCAGGAAGATCACGAAGAAGCCGGAGGCGGCCACCAGGATGGAGGTACCGAGGTCAGGCTGGGCCGCGATCAGCAGGGTGGGCAGCAGCACCATGATGAGACTCAGCACCAGGTGGCTGAATTTGGGCGGCAGCGAGTGGCGGCTGAGCCAGGCGGCCACCATGATGGGCATGGAGAGCTTCATCACCTCGGAGGGCTGAAACTTCATGAAGCCGAGGTCCAGCCAGCGCTGGGCCCCCTTGCCGATATGGCCGAACACGTCCACTGCGACCAGCAGCAGCACCACCACCACGAACAGCGGCACCGACCAGCGGGCATAGAGGGAGGGAGGCAGCTGGGCCATGCCGATCATCAGGGCGAACGCCAGCCCGCCGCGCACCAGCTGGCGCACGATAGAGTCGACGTCCTGGCCGGAGGCGGAGTAGAGCACCACCATGGAGAGGGACATCAGGGTCAGCAGGCCGAGCAGCAGCGGCAAGTCGATGTGCAGCTTGTACCAGATGCTCTGCTGGCGAGCGGAATTACTCATGAGGAGCGACCTCTTCAGATTGGGGCTTCTTGGCCGGCGCCGGCGGCAGTTGCGGCTCCGGTGGCAGCAGGTAGGCATCCAGCATCTGGCGGGCCACCGGAGCGGCCATGCTGCTGCCGCCACCGGCGTTTTCCAGTACCAGGGCGACCACCGCCTTGGGAGCTTCGAACGGAGCGAACGAGACGAACAGGGCGTTGTCGCGGTGCTCCACCTTGGTGGTGGCCGCGTTGTAGACCTGGTTCTCCTTCAGCCCCACCACCTGGGCGGTACCGGACTTGCCTGCCGCCTTGTAGGGGGTATTGGCAAAGGCGCGCCGACCCGTCCCCTCGTGACCGTTGATGACCCGCCACATGCCGTCCTTGGCCACCTGCCAGTAGCTGTCGCTCTTGGTCTGGATGGCCATGTTCGGGTTGATGGGGGCATTGACCACGCCATCGATGGAGGCGGTGCTCTTGAGCAGGTGCGGCGTCACGTCGTGGCCGTTCTGGGTCAGGATGCTGATGGCCTTGGCCAGCTGGATCGGGGTGGCGCTCCAGTAACCCTGGCCGATGCCGATGGAGATGGTGTCACCCTGATACCAGGGCTGGCGCCAGCGGGCCATCTTCCAGTCGCGTGACGGCATCACCCCCTTGGTCTCCTCGTACAGATCGACGCCGCTGTACTGACCGAAGCCGAACTTGGTCATGTAGCTGTTGATCTTGTCGATGCCGACCCGGTAGGCGAGATCGTAGAAGTAGGTATCCGCCGATACTTCGATGGCGCGGTAGACGTCGAGCCAGCCGTGACCCCAGCGGCGCCAGTCGCGAAACTTCTTGGTGGTGCCGGGGATGGAGAAGCTGGGGCCGCCGAAGTAGCGGTAGTTGGGGGTGATGGCCCCCTCGTTGAGCCCCATCACCGCCATCATGGGTTTGACGGTGGAGGCGGGGGCATAGATGCCCTGAGTGGTGCGGTTCACCAGCGGCCTTGCCGGATCGTTGAGCAGCGCCGAGTAGTTGGCGCTGGAGATGCCGGTCACGAACAGGTTGGGGTCGTAGCTCGGGCTCGACTCCATGGCCAGGATGGCGCCGGTATTGGGATCCATCATCACGATGGCGCCCCGGCGACCGGCCAGCAACTCCTGCGCCTTGAGCTGCAGGCGGATGTCGATGTTGAGGTAGATGTCCTTGCCGGGCTCGGGCGGCTGGAACTTGAGGGTACGCACCACCCGGCCGCGGTTGTTGACCTCGACCTCCTGGTAGCCCGCCACGCCGTGCAGCTGATCCTCGTAGTACTTCTCCACCCCCTGCTTGCCGATGTCCTTGGTGGCGGCATAGTTGGCGAGCTTGTCCTCCTTGTCGAGGCGCTCCACGTCGCGGGTGTTGATCTTGGCTACATAGCCCAGCGCATGGGTGAGGGTGTCACCAAACGGATAGTAGCGCTTGAGGTAGGCCTCGATGCTGACCCCGGGGTAGTTGTGCTGGTTGACCGAGAAGAGGGCGACCTGATACTCGGTCAGCTTCTCGAACAGGGCCACCGGCTTGAAGCGGCGCTGGCGCTTGACCTCGGCCAGGAACTTCTCCTTGGTGCCCTCCGGCAGCTTCAGCAGGGCGATCAGCTCGTCGGCGGTCTTCTCCAGATCCTTGGTCTCTTCCGGCACTATCTCCAGGCTGTAGACCGGGCGGTTCTCCGCCAATAGGACGCCGTTGGCGTCATAGATGAGGCCGCGCGGCGGCGCCACCGGCACCACCCGGATGCGGTTGTCGTTGGAGCGGGTCTGGTAGGTGTCGTAAGACTCGACCTGCAGGTAATAGAGGTTGCCCAGCAACACCAGCATCAGCACTATCATGCCGATGTAGGCGACCAGGGTACGTCGGAAGAAGAGGCGACCCTCGGCGCTGTGGTCGCGCATCTCGATGCGATTCTTCAGCATGCCGCTACCTTATGACTGTCGAGCTGGTGAGAAACGGGGTGCAGATGTGCATGCTCACGCTCTGTGATTCTGGTTTGAGAGGGGGATGCTGGAATAGTGCATGGCTCACTCTCTGTGATTCGGGTATGCGAGGGTGATGCTGGAATAACGCATGGCTCACTCTCTGTGATTCGGGTATGTGAGGGTGATGCTGGAATAGCGCATGGTTCACTCTCTGTGATACGGATGATTGGTGGTAATGCTCCAGGCGCGATAGAGGCTCTCGGCTACCAGCACCCGCACCAGCGGGTGGGGCAGGGTCAGCGGCGACAGCGACCAGCTCTGTTCGGCGGCAGCCTTGCACTCGGGCGACAGCCCTTCAGGGCCGCCCACCAGCAGGGCCACATCGCGGCCATCCAGCTTCCAGGCTTCCAGCTGCACGGCGAGCTGCTCGGTGGTCCAGGGTTTGCCGGGAATATCCAGGGTCACGATACGCGAACGACCGGCCGCCGCCAGCATGGCTTCCCCCTCTTTTTGCAGAATGCGGGGGATGTCGGCATTTTTGCCACGTTTGCCGGCGCCGATCTCGACCAGCTCGAACGGCATGTCTTTGGGGAAACGACGACGATACTCTTCGAAGCCATGCTCTACCCAGGCGGGCATCTTGGTGCCCACCGCAATCAACTGGATCTTCATCGTTTATTACACTTGTACTCGGTTATTGCGCGTTCACTTGAGCGGTGCCGCTCCAGAGTTTTTCCAGCTGATAGAAGTCGCGATGCTCATCCTGCATCACGTGCACGATGACCGACCCCAGATCCACCAGTACCCATTCGCCGGTGAGCTGGCCTTCCACGCTCAGCAGATCGAGCCCGGCATGACGGGCTTCGCTGGCCAGATGGTGGGCGATGGCGCTGACGTGACGGCTGGAGTTGCCGGAACAGACGATCATGGTGTCGGTGATGCTGGATTTGCCGCGTACATCGAGGGTGATGATGTCGCGGCCTTTCATGTCATCGATCTTGTCGACGATAAAGGCATGCAATTCTTGACCTTGCAATGAGTCTCTCCTGTATTCCGGCGCGCTTTCACGGCGTGAGGGCGGCGGATTATATCATGGTCACTCCCGTTTCCCAGTGCGGCGAAGGGGAGTGGAACAGGGGCCGTGCCCGCTTGGCAAACTCGCCCCCTGTTGATCACTATAGTGCGCGATCCGTGCCGGACAACCGCCGGCAGCGATCGGGTTCATGCCGGCCGGTACAGCCCCTGCTGGCGGATGTATTGTGCCACCGACGGCGGCAGCAGATAGCGGGGATCCGCGCCCGTCGCCAGCAGCGCCCGCAGGCGGGTGGCCGACAGCTCGACCGGCAGATTGTCCGCCAGCCAGATGCGGCCGTGACGCAGCCGATGCAGATCTGCCACCTGCCGGCTCTGGTGGCGGGCCAGCAGCTCGGCCACCTCGGCCGGGTAGTCCGGCTGCCAGCCGGGGCGGGTACTCACCACCAGGTGGGCGTAATCGAGCAGCTCCTGCCAGCGGTGCCAGCTCGGCAGGCCGAGCAGGGAGTCCATCCCCATCAAAAAGCAGAGTGGAGTATCCGGCAGTTCATGACGCAGCTCGATGAGGGTGTCGATGGTCCAGGAGGGGGTGTCCCGTTTCAGCTCCCGCTCATCCACCACGAAGCCCGGGTTTTCCGCCGCTGCCAGGGCGACCATGGCCAGGCGCTGCTCGCTCGAGCAGAAGGGGCTGGCCCGGTGGGGCGGAATATGGTTCGGCAGCAGGCGCACTTCGGCCAGGCCCAGGGCGTCGCGGGCCTCGATGGCCGGGCGCAGGTGACCGATGTGGATGGGATCGAACGTTCCCCCCAGAATGCCGATGGGCGGCTGCAACATTGGTCCCCCTCCGGTGACGGCCGGGATGTCGACGGGCTGGATCATGCGTCAGATCCCGCCAGCGGCAAGGGGGTGCCATCGCGAAAACCGAGGGCGAGGGTCTGCAGCATCAGCCAGGCCTGCTCGGTATCGAAGCGACGCTGGGCGTCGTCGAACCGGGCCATCAGCTGCCACAACTGCTGCAGCTTGGCGAAGGGCAGCCGGGTCAGTGCCTGTTGAATGAGCTGCTGGCGGCTCTGCCAGATGCGCAGGCGGGAGAAGTGCTCCACCAGCGGCTGACCGGCCCTGGCCGCCAGCGCCAGCTCGGTGAGCTGCTCCAGCTCGCGGCACAAGGCCCAGGCCAGCATGCCGGGTTCGGTGCCCTCGGCGCGCAGGGCCAGCAGGATGCGCTGGGCCCGGTTCACCTTCCCTTCCAGCAGGGTGTCGATGAGCTGGAACGGGGTGAAGTGGGCGTGGCGGATGATGGTCTCCTGCAGATAGGCGACGCTGATGGGCTGGGGCGGCGAGAGCAGGGTCAGCTTCTCGATCTCCTGGCTGGCAGCCAGCAGGTTGCCCTCGTAGGAGTGGCACATGAAGTTGACCGCATCCGGCAGCGCCTTCAGCCCGAAGCGCTGGAAGCGGGCGCTCATCCAGCGCGGGAAGAAACGGGGCTCGGGGTGGTTGACCGGCACATAGGTGCCGCTCTGGCTCAGTTTGTCGAACCAGGCTGCCTTCATCTGGGTCTGGTTGAGGCGATTACCACTCAGCACCAGCAGCAGGTCGGGGTGCAGCTGTTTGCCGATCTCGCTGATGCGGGCCGCCAGATCCTTGTCGACCTTGGCCGGCAGCTCCAACTCGATGATCTGGCGGGCCGAGAACAGGCTCATGGCCTGGCAGGCATCGTAGACCTGATTCCAGTCCAGTCCCTGTTCCACCACGAAGCTGTGACGCTCATCGAAGCCCTGTTTGCGCGCCACCTGGCGCACGGCATCGATGGCTTCCAGCTTGAGCAGGGGCTCGTCCCCAAAAATGAGATAGCAGGGCTTGAGCCCTGCTTTGAGATGGTCCGCGAGTTGTTCAGGGTAAATCCGCATCAGAACCTGGCCTGGTTGAGGGGGAAGGATGCACGGTCGATGGCTTGCTCATTCTTGAACAGGGGAGCGTCCCCAAAAATGAGATAGCAGGGCTTGAGCCCTGCTTTGAGGTGATCCGCAAACTGCTCGGGATAGACTCTCATCAACGTACTCTCATCAAGATACTTGCATCAGAACTTGACCTGGCTGAGCTGGCGGATCACCAGGTTGGCGGCCTGCTCCTGCATCTCCTTGCCAAGCTGCTCCTGCTCGCGGGAGGAGGCGAGCGCCGCGTCCGGTTTGTTGAGGAAGCTGCGGTTGAAGGCGATGGGGAAGACCTGGGTCGGCTTGCCCGGCATGGAGACGGTGAACTGGGTGTTGTAGCCCAGCACGTATTCACGGGCCTGGCCGATGGAGTCGACGGAGGCGACCTGGCTGGTGCTGCCGACGCCGGACAGGGTCAGCACCGGAATGCCCTCCTTGTCGGCGAGCTGCACGCCGGCCGCCTTGAGGCGGGTGGTGACCAGTCGATAGAAATCGCTCTTGTTGTCACCGACCACCTTCATGGTCATCAACTCGGGCGGGATGGCGGTGCCGCGCATCTGAAAACCGCAGGCCTGCAGCAGCAGACCGGTCAGCAGTATGGTCAGCCAGCGAGTGAGGGTGGTGCCCATAGAAAATCCTCTTTGCATGAAGTGAAGAGCGGCGGGCGCAGGGCCCGCCGTTATCATCCGTTTGCTGTTATCGCCTGGCAACCAGACGGTCAGTCTGCATGGCCAGGCGGTATGGCATCAGTTGGCCACGATGTTGAGCAGTTTGCCCGGCACGTAGATCACCTTGCGTACGGTCAGACCGTCGGTGAACTTCTGGACCGAGGCATCGGCCATGGCCAGCTTCTCGACGTCGGCCTGGCTGATCTCGGCCGGCACGGTCAGCTTGCCGCGCATCTTGCCGTTGATCTGTACCACCACCAGCTTCTCGGTCTCGACCATGGCCGCTTCGTCGGCCACCGGCCAGGTGGCGTGATCCACGTCGTCGCCCTTGCCCAGCATCTTCCACAGCTCGAAGCCGATGTGCGGGGTGATGGGGTAGAGCATGACCACCACCGCTTCCAGCGCTTCCTGCATCAGGGCGCGATCCTGCTCGTCGCTGCCCAGCTTGGCCAGGTTGTTCATCAGCTCCATGATGGCGGCGATGGCGGTGTTGAAGGTCTGACGGCGACCCACGTCGTCGCTCACCTTGGCGATGGTCTTGTGCAGCTCGCGGCGCACGGCCTTCTGGTCGCCGCTGAGTGCCGCCACATTCAGTGCGGGAGCTACGCCGGCACTGACATGCTCGAAGGTGATGCGCCACAGACGGCGCAGGAAGCGCTGGGCACCCTCGACACCGGAGTCGGACCACTCCAGGGTCATCTCGGCGGGCGAGGCGAACATCATGAACAGACGCACGGTATCGGCGCCGTAACGCTCCACCATCAGCTGTGGGTCGATGCCGTTGTTCTTGGACTTGGACATCTTGGTCATGCCGGAGTGGATGACTTCACGGCCTTCGTTGTCGACGGCCTTGGTGATGCGACCCTTCTCGTCACGCTCCACCTTGACGTCGGTCGGGCTGACCCAGACGTTGCCGCCCTTCTCGTCTTTGTAGTAGAAGGCGTCGGCCAGCACCATGCCCTGGCAGAGCAGGCGCTTGAACGGCTCGTCGCTGTTCACGAGGCCTGCGTCACGCAGCAGCTTGTGGAAGAAGCGGGCGTAGAGCAGGTGCATACAGGCGTGCTCGATGCCGCCGATGTACTGATCCACCGGCAGCCAGTGGTTGGCAGCCGCCGGATCCAGCATGCCCTTGTCGTAGTCCGGGGAGCAGTAGCGGGCGTAGTACCAGGAGGACTCCATAAAGGTGTCGAAGGTATCGGTCTCGCGGAACGCTTCCTGACCGTTGTAGGTGGTCTTGGCCCACTCTGCGTCGGCCTTGATCGGGCTCTGGATGCCGTCCATCACCACGTCTTCCGGCAGCAGTACCGGCAGTTGATCTTCCGGAGTCGGCACCACGGTGCCGTCGGCCAGGGTCAGCATGGGGATGGGGGCACCCCAGTAGCGCTGACGGGAGACACCCCAGTCACGCAGGCGGAAGTTGACGGTGCGCTTGCCGCAGCCAAGGCTCTCCAGCTTGCTGGCGATGGCATCGAATGCCGGCTGGAACTCGAGGCCGTCGAACTCGCCGGAGTTGAACAGCACGCCCTTGTCGGTGTAGGCGGCGTCGATCACGTTCGGCAGCTCGCCATCGACCGGCTTGATGACCGGCTTGATCTCGAGACCGTACTTGGTGGCGAACTCATGGTCACGCAGGTCGTGGCCAGGTACCGCCATCACGGCGCCGGTGCCATAGTTCATCAGCACGAAGTTGGCGACCCAGACCGGCACCTTGCGGCCATCCAGCGGGTGAATGGCGTAGAGGCCGGTGGCCATGCCCTTCTTCTCCATGGTGGCGAGCTCGGCTTCGGCCACCTTGGTGTTCTTGCACTCTTCGATAAAGGCGGCGAGCTCGGGGTTACTCTCGGCAGCCTGCAGCGCCAGCGGGTGGCCGGCGGCGATACCGACATAGGTCACGCCCATGAAGGTGTCCGGACGGGTGGTGTAGACCTCCAGATGCTCAGCCTGACCCTCGATATTGAAGCTGATGTTGACCCCTTCGGAGCGGCCAATCCAGTTGCGCTGCATGGTCTTGACCATCTCCGGCCAGCCTTCGAGGTTGTCGATATCGTTCAACAGCTCTTCGGCGTAGTCGGTGATCTTGATGAACCACTGGGGGATCTCTTTCTGCTCCACCGGGGTGTCACAGCGCCAGCAGCAGTTGTCGACAACCTGCTCGTTGGCCAGTACGGTCATGTCGTTCGGGCACCAGTTGACGGAGGAGGTCTTCTTGTAGACCAGACCCTTCTCGTAGAGCTTGGTGAAGAACCACTGCTCCCAGCGGTAGTAGTCCGGCTTGCAGGTGGCCAGCTCGCGATCCCAGTCATAACCCAGACCCAGCATCTTCAGCTGGTTCTTCATGTATTCGATGTTTTCGTAGGTCCAGGGCGCCGGTGCCGTGTTGTTCTTGATGGCGGCGTTTTCCGCCGGCAGGCCGAATGCGTCCCAACCGATGGGTTGCAGCACGTTCTTGCCATTGAGGCGTTGATAACGGGAGATCACATCACCTATGGTGTAGTTGCGAACGTGCCCCATGTGTAGACGACCAGACGGATAGGGGAACATGGAGAGGCAGTAGAACTTTTCCTTGTCTACTTTCTCCACCGCCTTGAAGGTTTTCTTGGCATCCCAGTGCTTTTGCACTGCTGGTTCTATGGATTGGGGAACGTATTGCTCTTGCATTGGTGACATCCGGATCTGTGAAATGGATAGATAAATCAGCTGGGAAATCGCAATAGAATACCCATATCCTGCGGCGGCAACAACCGCCAGCGTCCCTCGGGCCTTAAGCCGGGCCTGATCAGGGTTCAGTAGAGGAGTAACGGCCATGGACAAACGTCAAAAAGGGTACGAAGCCTTCATTGCCGAGCTGCAAAAGCAGTGGCAAGAGACAGAACAGTTCCAGGGGGAGCGCCTCAACCGGATGATCGCCAAGGTGCAGGCTTATCTGGAGGCGGCCGGGGATCTGACCCAGGACGAGTTGGCGCTGATCGCCGAGTATGTGAAGCGGGATCTGGGCAACTATGACGAGGGGCGCAAGGATGAGCAGGTGGAGGAGTCCGCCTTCATGCTGGCGCTCAAAGACACCGCCTGGTCCTGGCTGGCGGACGTGACCGACCGCACCCAGGTGGAGTGGCAGGAGCTGGCGGACGAGCTGGAGCACAAGGGCGTCTACCGGGCTGGCGACTGGGTGGGGCTCGGAGTATTGGTGTGCGATCACTGCGAGTGGCGCCATACCGTGCTGCACCCCGAACAGCTCGGCACTTGTCCCGAGTGCGGGGCCGATGAGTATCACCGTGAGCCGCTCTCTCCCTAAGCAGCCATACAGTACCAAGCCATAAAAAGAGGCGCCCAAGGGCGCCTCTCTCATTTATCGGGTTGTACGACTGGGTCAGCCCTTGCGCGCCCAGGGGTGGGCGCGGGGGCGCAGCCCCAGCCCCAGCGCCAGCAGCAGGGCGGCGATGCCATACATGGGCCAGCTGCCAAAGCGCAGGTAGGGGGTCTCGCCGTGGGCGGGACGCACCTCGGTGCGCAGCACGCCAGCCTCGAACTGCGGGATCTGGGCGATGATGCTGCCGTCGATCTCGGTGACGATGGTGATGCCGGTGTTGGTGTCGCGCAGCAGCGGGCGAGCCAGCTCGAGGGCACGCATGCGGGCGATCTCCATGTGCTGCCAGGGACCGATGCTGGTGCCGAACCAGGCGTCGTTGGAGACGGTCAGCAGGAAGTCGGTATCCGGCTGCACGTTGCGGCGCACCTCGTCCGGGAAGATGATCTCGTAGCAGATGGCGGCGGCAAACTTGAGCCCCTTGGCGATCAGGTTCGGCTGCACCTCGTCGCCACGGCTGAAGGAGGACATGGGCAGATTGAAGAAGGGAGCGATGGGACGCAGCAGATCTTCAAGGGGCACGAACTCGCCGATGGGCAGCAGGTGGTATTTGTAGTAACGGTTCTTGTGCTGGTAGTAGTAGGACTCCTTGCCTTCCGCATCCTGCACCCCCATGCCGAGCACGGTATTGAAGAAGCGCTGCTGCTCGAGATCGTAGTGGATGATCCCCGCCAGCAGGCCGGTATCGTTCACCTTCATCGCCTTGTCCAGGCTCTCCAGGTAGTTGCCCATCTCCTTCTCGATGGCCGGGATCGCCGATTCCGGCCAGACGATGATGTCGGCGTCCTGGTTCTCGCGGCTGAGATCCTGATACTTGCGCACGGTCGGCACCAGCGCCTCCGGATCCCACTTGAGGGACTGCTCGATGTTGCCCTGCACCAGCGCCACCTTGACCGGTTCACCGCGGGTCACCCAGTTGAGCTGCATCAGCCCCTGGGCGGCCCCCACCAGGGCCACCGGCACCAACAGCCAGGCCGGCTTGCGGCTCTGCCAGAGCAGCCAGAGGGCGGAGGCGGTCAACAGCAGCGCGAGGGTGATGCCCTGCACGCCGAGGATGGGGGCAAAGCCCTTGAGTGGCCCGTCAATCTGGCTGTAGCCGAACCAGAGCCAGGGGAAGCCGGTCATCACCCAGCCGCGCAGCCAGTCGGCCATCAGCCAGAGCGCCGGGAAGGCGAGCAGCCAGCGGCTCCAGTGGCGACCGCTGAAGAAGCGGGCGAAGGCCCAGCAGGCCAGGGTCGGGTAGAGCGCCAGATAGGCCGACAGCCCGGCCAGCAGCACAAAGGCCACCGGCAGCGGAATGCCGCCGAACATGGTCATGCTGACGTGGATCCACCACAGCCCCGGCAAAAACAGCCCCATGGCGTAGCCAAAGCCGCGCCAGGCCGCCTGCTTGGGGTTGGCCTTGTCCAGCAGGGCGTAGAGACCGAGCAGGGAGGGGATCACCAGCGGCCAGTAGTTGAAGGGCGAGAAGGCGAGCACGGCGATGGCGCCAGAGGCCATGGCAAACAGGCTGGTCAGGAGTTTTGATTTCACGGGCTGTAATTTCACGGGCGATAAGGCTCGGATTGAACTGCAATGGGTTGAGTGGCCGGTATCTTAACCCGTAAAGGCGGTCAACGGCGAGCCTCCCGGCCGACGGCCCGAAGCGAGGGAATAAAAGGGCGATGATGGGCCCAGTTACCGGGGAGAAGCGGATGTTGTGTGCGCTCAAACGAACAGCGCCCCGACGGGCGGGGCGCTGTTGGCAAGGACCTAGGCTTATTGGGCCTCGGACTGGGCCGCGACATGGTTGTCGGGGATCTTCACCTGCAACTGCTGCAGGCGGCGCTTGTCGGCGTGCATCACCTTGAACAGGTAGCCTTCCAGCTCGATCTCCTCGCCCTTCTTGGGCAGGTGGCTGAAGGCGTGCATCACCAGACCGCCCACCGTATCCACCTCTTCATCGCTGAACTGGGTGCCGAAGAAGTCGTTGAAATCTTCGATCTCGGTGAGGGCGCTGACGGCAAACACCCGCTTGCTGATACGGCGGATCTCGTCCGGCTCATCCTCGATGTCGTCGAATTCGTCGTCGATCTCGCCGACGATGAGCTCGAGGATGTCCTCGATGGTGACGAGGCCCGAGACGCCGCCGAACTCGTCCACCACGATGGCCATGTGGTAGCGCTCTTCACGAAACTCTTTGAGCAGACGGTCAACCCGCTTGCTCTCGGGGACGATCACCGTGGGACGCAGGATCTTCTCCAGCTGCAGCGGTTCGCTGGCGTGGTGGCCGCCAAACCCGAACGGCAGCAGATCCTTGGCGAGCAAGATGCCCTCCACGTGATCCTTGTCTTCGTTGATCACCGGAAAGCGGGAGTGACCCGACTCGATGATCACCGGCAGGATCTCGTCCACTGGCTGGGATTTCTCGATGGTCACCATCTGGGAGCGGGGGATCATGATGTCGCGTACGCGCAGCTCGGCAATTTCGAGCACGCCCTCGATCATGTCCTTGGTGTCCTGATCGATGAGATCGCGTTCTTCGGCGTCGGCTATCACTTCCACCAAATCGTTGCGGTCTTTTGGCTCGCCCTGGAAGAGTTGGCTGAGTTTGTCGAGCCAGGTTTTCTTCGGCGAGCCGGTACTAGGGTGATCGTCGGTCATTTTCTCTCTTGGTTACTCGTATGAACACACTTGAAATCGTTGTGGCTATATGAGGATGGGCATCGGCTGTTTCAAGACGATGACCATCCGGTTCTTTACTCTTCGTCGTTCAGATAAGGATCGGCGAAACCGAGCTCCTGCATGATGTCGCGCTCGAGCGCTTCCATCTCTTCGGCCTCGTCATCCTCGATATGGTCATAACCTAGCAGATGCAGACTGCCGTGCACAACCATGTGGGCCCAGTGGGCCATCAGCGGCTTGCCCTGTTCGGCGGCTTCGTGCTCCACCACCTGGCGGCAGATCACCAGATCGCCGAGCAGCGGCAGCTCCAGGCCGGGCGGGGCCTCGAACGGGAAGGAGAGCACGTTGGTGGGCTTGTCCTTGCCGCGATAGGTGAGGTTGAGCTCGTTGCTCTCCGCCTCGTCGACGATGCGCACCGTCACTTCGGCCTCCTGCTGGAAGCCGAGAATGGTGCCGTCGAGCCAGCCCTGCAGCTGGGCCTCGCTCGGCAGGCCGTCGGTGCTGGCACTGGCCAGCTGCAGATCCAGGGTCACGCTCATTGGGCACTCTCTTTGCTGGTGTGGGGGGCGGCTTTGTCGGCCGCCTGTTTGGCATCGAACGCCTCGTAGGCTTGCACGATGCGGGCCACCACCGGGTGGCGCACCACGTCCTTGGATTCGAAGAAGTTGA
Source organism: Aeromonas sp. 2692-1 (assembly GCF_013085505.1). NCBI lineage: Bacteria > Pseudomonadati > Pseudomonadota > Gammaproteobacteria > Aeromonadales > Aeromonadaceae > Aeromonas > Aeromonas sp. 2692-1. Next base: position 4,709,658 of record NZ_CP038513.1, on the reverse strand, counting down.
ACGACAGGCCGTCGACATCCTGCAGCACTTCCAGCGCGTGGCGCAGACCCGACTTCTGGTTGCGGGGCAGGTCTACCTGGGTGATGTCGCCGGTCACCACCGCCTTGGAGTTGAAGCCGATGCGGGTCAGGAACATCTTCATCTGCTCGGTGGTGGTGTTCTGGGCCTCGTCCAGGATGATAAAGGCGTCATTCAAGGTTCTGCCTCGCATGTAGGCGAGTGGCGCCACCTCGATGATGTTGCGCTCCATCAGCTTCTCCACCCGCTCAAAGCCCAGCATCTCGAACAGGGCGTCGTAGAGCGGGCGCAGGTAGGGATCCACCTTCTGGGAGAGATCGCCTGGCAGGAAGCCGAGCTTCTCGCCCGCTTCCACCGCCGGGCGGGTCAGCAGAATGCGGCGAATTTCCTGACGCTCCAGCGCGTCCACCGCCGCCGCCACCGCCAGATAGGTCTTGCCGGTCCCGGCCGGGCCAATGCCGAAGCAGATGTCGTGGCGCACGATATTGGCGATGTACTGGGCCTGGTTGGGGCTGCGCGGCTTGATGAGGCCGCGCTTGGTCTTGACCGTCACCTCCTTGCCATAGGGGATGCTCGGCGCCGGCTCGTCATCCTGCTCCAGCACCCGCGACTCCTGAATGGCCAGATGGACCATGTCGGGGGTGATGTCGGTCACCTTGCCGCCCTTGAGCGGCTGGGTTTCCACATAGAGGTGCTTGAGGATGACGGCGGCCGCCTCCACCTGGGCCTGCTTGCCCAGCAGCTGGAAGTGGTTGTCGCGGTAGCTGATCTCGACGCCGAGGCGGCGCTCCAGCTGTTTGACGTTGTCATCGAACGGACCGCACAGACTGGCGAGACGCTGGTTGTCGGCGGGTTCCAGATGCAGATTCAGGGTCGAGATGTGTCGGCTCAAAGTGTCCTCGTCTTGACGCGATCCCATCCGACCGGGGCCGGATGGGGTGAACAGATTAGTGGGGAGTGAAGGCGGCCACGCCCAGCGGGTCCGGTACGTTGTCCGGGCGGCGGGCCAGGATCTCGCTCGGGGCGGTGGCGATGCGCAGGTTCATCTCGTTCTCGCCGCGCAGGAATTTTCCGCGCAGGGAGTTGGGACGCACCTCGGTGATCTCCACGTCGGCAAAGCCGCCGATCAGGGTATGCGGGCCTTCGAAGTTGACCACCCGGTTGTTCTCGGTGCGGCCGCACAGCTGCATGGGATCGAGCTTGGAAGGCCCTTCCACCAGGATGCGCTGGGTAGAGCCCAGCATGGCGCGGCCAATCTGCATCGACTGGTTGTTGATGACGTGCTGCAGGCGGGTCAGGCGGGCTTTCTTCACCTCCATGTCGACGTCATCGGGCAGATCGGCGGCCGGGGTACCGGGGCGCGGGCTGTAGATGAAGCTGAAGCTCATGTCGAAGTTGATCTCTTCGATGAGTTTCATGGTGGCCTCGAAATCCTCGTCCGTCTCGTTCGGGAAGCCGACGATGAAGTCGGAACTGATGGTGATGTCGGGACGGGCGGCGCGCAGGCGACGGATCTTGGACTTGTATTCCAGCACGGTGTGCGGGCGCTTCATCATGGTCAGGATGCGGTCGGAGCCGCTCTGCACCGGCAGGTGCAGGAAGCTGACCACTTCCGGGGTGTCCTTGTAGACCTCGATGATGTCGTCGGTGAACTCGATGGGGTGGCTGGTGGTGTAGCGAATGCGATCGATGCCGTCGATGGCGGCCACCAGCCGCAGCAGCTCGGCGAAGGTGCAGATGCCGTCGTCGAAAGTCGGGCCCCGGTAGGCGTTGACGTTCTGGCCGAGCAGGTTCACTTCGCGCACGCCCTGCTGGGCGAGCTGGGCGATTTCATAGAGCACGTCGTCGAGCGGTCGACTCACCTCCTCGCCGCGGGTGTAGGGCACCACGCAGAAGGAGCAGTATTTGGAGCAGCCTTCCATGATGGACACGAAGGCGGTCGCCCCTTCGGCGCGCGGCTCGGGCAGGCTGTCGAACTTCTCGATCTCCGGGAAGGCGACGTCCACCTGGGCACCGCGCCCTTCCTGCACCTGCTTGATCATGGTGGGCAGGCGATGCAGGGTCTGCGGGCCGAAGACGATGTCCACATAGGGGGCGCGAGTGCGGATGTTGTCCCCCTCCTGGGAGGCGACGCAGCCGCCCACGCCGATCACCAGACCGGGTTTGTTTGCCTTGAGCTTCTTCCAGCGTCCCAGCTGGTGAAACACCTTCTCCTGCGCTTTTTCGCGGATGGAGCAGGTGTTGAGCAGCAAAACGTCTGCCTCTTCGGGCTCTTCGGTAAGCGTGTAGCCATTGCTGGCATCCAATAGGTCGGCCATCTTGGACGAGTCGTACTCGTTCATCTGGCAACCCCAGGTTTTGATGTGAAGTTTTTTGCTCATTGCTTCTCTTGACTTGTTTTGAATGCGGCATGGTCAAAGGACCGGGCATTTTACTCCGCAATCGGGAGACTGCCTAGCGAATATCCAGCCGGCCACGGCCGGAGCGCCGCCGACGGGCTTCCTGTCGGCATCGGCTTTCTCCTTGATTTGGCGCACTAATTCTCCACACCCTTCACTGTTTCCCGGCGCCCCTTGCGGTATCATGTGGTCATTCGGTCCGGCTGCGTTTTCCCCTTGCCCGGGCTCACCCCTTGCAGGAATCAAGTTATGGAACAGTGTGATATCGCCATCGTCGGGGCCGGCATGGTCGGCGCCGCCACCGCCTGTCTGCTGGCGGCGCAGGGTCTCTCGGTGCGGGTCATCGAGACCCGGCTGCCGGAGCAATACGCCCCCGAGCAGCCGCTGGATCTGCGGGTCTCCGCCATCAGTCAGGCTTCGGTGGCGCTGTTGGAGCAGGCCGGCGCCTGGCAGCACCTGCAACAGATGCGGCTGTGCCCCTATCGCCGGCTGGAAACCTGGGAGCTGGACGGTTTTGCCACCCGCTTCAATGCCGCCGACCTCGGCCTGCCCCAGCTCGGTTACATCATCGAGAACCGGCTGGTGCAGCTGGCGTTGCTCAGACGCATGGAAGACTTCCCCAACATCCAGACCCACACCCCGGCGGCGGTGACGAGCCTGCGCCAGAGTGCGGACGAGGCGGTGCTGACCCTGGATGATGGCAGCGAGCTGGCCGCCCGCTGGGTGCTGGCGTGCGATGGCGCCGAATCCCACACCCGCAAGCTGGCCGGCATCGGGGTGTCGCGCTTTGAATACCGTCAGCACTGCATGCTGATCAACATCGACACCGACTTCGAGCAGGAAGACATCACCTGGCAGCAGTTTACCCCGCACGGCCCGCGTGCCTTCCTGCCGCTGCCGGGCCGACACGGCTCCCTGGTCTGGTATGACAGCCCGGCCCGCATCCGGGCGCTGGCCGCCATGAGCAACGAGGGGCTGGCCGCCGAGGTGCGCCGCCACTTCCCGAGTCGGCTCGGCGGGTTTGCCGTGACGGCCAAGGGGAGCTTCCCGCTGGTGCGCCGCCACGCCAACGACTACCACGCCGGCCGGGTGGTGCTGCTGGGCGATGCCGCCCACACCATCAACCCGCTGGCGGGGCAGGGGGTCAACCTCGGCTTCAAGGACGTGGCCTGCTGGGTCGATCTGCTGCAAGGGGCTGGCGCCGACTGGCATCAGCTGGGGCTGGCCGGGCGGTATGAGTGGCGGCGGCGCCCCGACAACCTGTTGATGCAGTCGGGGATGGATCTCTTCTACGGGGTGTTCAGCAACGAAATAGGCCCGCTCAAGCTGGCGCGCAACCTGGCCCTCAATCTGGCGGACAAGGCAGGCCCGCTCAAGGAGATGGCGCTACGCTATGCGCTGGGGCTGGTTTAAGGCGCGCGGCGCCATCATGAGGGAGCAGGCAGCATGAACAAGGCATTGCTGGTGATCGATTTCATCAACGACATCGCCCACCCGGACGGGCACATCGCCGCCTCGGCGGCCCATGTGCTGGAACAGGACGCCATCGCGCACGCCAATCAGGCGCTGGCCCATGCCCGCGCCCATGGCTGGCTGGTGGTGCTGATCAAGGTGGGTTTTGACCCGCACTATCTGCTGCAGCCCAAGGGCTCGCCCATGTTTGGCCGGGCTCACCAGTTCGGGGCGCTCTCGCTTGGCGATGGCGGCACCGATTTTCACGCCGACCTCGACGTGCAGCCAGGCGACTTGGTGCTGACCAAGCCCAGGGTCAGTCCCTTCTACGGCACCGCACTGGAGCCGGCGCTGCGGGCCAATCACATCGAGCACCTCTATCTGTGCGGGGTGAGCACCAGCTGGGCCATTCAGGCGGCGGCGCGGGAGGGGCATGATCGGGATTACGCCATCACCATTCTGGAGGATGCCTGCGCGGCGGCGGATGCCAATGAGCACCATGCCTCGCTACGGATGCTTGGCCGCATCGCCGAGATCTGCAAGGTGGCCCAGCTGGCCTGATCCCGCCCGCAGGCGGAGCTTGCTCACTGTTTTGACATTTTGTCTGCGGCCCCCTGTCGGGCCGCAGCCATTTTGGGCAACATGAAGCGAGCATCGATGGCCACAAGGATGAGGGCATGCGTTATCAGGGACGGATCGTGCGCTGGAACGAGGCGCGCGGCTTTGGTTTTATCGCCCCCGAGCAGGGGGATGGCGAGCCGAAAGGAGCCGAGCTGTTCGTGCATATCTCGGCGCTGCAGTCAGATGGCTCGCTGCCCAAGGCCGGCGAGCGGGTCTCCTATCAGCTTGGCAGTGGCCAGGACGGCAAACCCAGGGCCGAGCAGGTGTTCTTTTTGGATCGGCCGCTGTCGCTGGCAGGCGCCCAACCAGCGCCCTCTGCGGGTAGACAGGCTGTGACCGGGGAGCGCCCTACGCCAGCCAGGGCACGCCCGCGCCCCGTCTATCGGCGCCGCAGCAACTGGCGCGGCAAGCTGATCCCGCTGCTGGTGCTGGCCGGGATCTTCTCCATTTACTCCCGCTTCTCGGCCGAGTCGGTCTCGCCTTCGCCAAGCTCTTCTTTCAGTCAGCAGGCAGCGGACAGCACAGACAGCCCGCAGGCGGCACCCACCTTCGTCCGTCAGTGCGACGGTCGGCAGTATTGCTCCCAGATGACCTCCTGCGAGGAGGCGACCTGGTTTTTGCAAAACTGCCCCAATACCAAGATGGACGGCAGAGGAAGAGGGAACGGGATTCCTTGTGAAAGCCAGTGGTGCGGCCACTAGCGGGGATGGTGCAAGTGGTTGATCATCTATCTTTATCTTGCAGGCCGGGGGCGGGTCATGGCCGCCGATGCCCCTTCGTCATGGACGGAACACCGGCATTACGCTGGTGGTTGCGGCAGGTGCGGTACGTCGTTGTTGGGTGAGGAGCAGGGTCATGGCGGACTATTTTCAGGGATCACTGTTTCACTTCTCCGATCGGGCGCAATACCTGTCTGCATTGCTCAATTCGCTGGAGGAGCAGATCTCGGTGATCGATCGGGATGGCGTCATCCACTACACCAACCTCGCCTGGAATAGTTTCGCCGAACAGAACGGCATGCCGGAGGGGTACGACTGGCTGGGCGTCAACTATCTGAGGGTGTGCGACAACTCGGTGGAGCCGCTGGCCCAGATGGCGGCCGAGGGGATCCGGCGGGTACTGCGCCACGAGCAGCAGCACTTTCATCTGGAGTACCCCTGTCACAGCCCGGATACCCAGCGCTGGTTCATGATGCGGGTCTCCGCCATCCCCGGTATCGAGGTCGAGTTCTACACCATCAGCCACATCAACGTCACCGAGCGCAAGCTGCAGGAGCTGGACATGGCCTACCTCTCCCTGCACGACCCGCTGACCGGTCTGGCGAACCGGCGGCTGTTCAACAGCTTTCTGCACAACGAGTGGCGGCGCAGCATGCGCGAACAGACCCCCATCTCCTTCATCATGCTGGATCTGGACAACTTCAAGCTGTGCAACGACCACTTCGGCCATCAGGTCGGGGACGGTTTCTTGCAGCAGGTGGGTCAGCTGCTAAGCACCTTCTGCCAGCGGGCCACCGATCTGCCGTGCCGCTTCGGCGGCGACGAATTTGCACTGATCCTCGGCAACACCGGGGACGAGGCCGCCTCCCGTATGGGAGAGGCCATTCGCGTCGGCATCGGCGAGCTGCTGATCCCGGGGGCGGATGGGCTTCGACTCAGCGCCAGCGTCGGCATCGCCACCCTGTTGCCGCAGCAGGCCCGCGTCTCGGAAGAGGAGCTGCTGACCGCCGCCGACATGGCGCTCTATCTGGCCAAGCAGGGGGGCAAGAATCGCTGCCACTGCGTCAGCTGCAGCGCGCTGCCTGCCGCCTGATACTCGATTGCCACACCCCCCGTGGCGACACCTCGCCTGCCCCCTGATATCGACTCTCTGAACCGGCCGCATCAGCGATCCGGCAGGGCTGGCTGCGGCGCCGGGTGGGCATCGATGACCAGCTGCACGAAGCGATCGCGGATGGGATCGGCAAATTCCGGGTTCCACACCAGGCTTATCTCCCACTCGGAGCAGGGGCCGGACAAGGGGTAGAGGGTGACGTCCGGGCCGGCGATGAAGCTGACGCTGCGCGGCAGGATGGCGTTGCCGATGCCGGCGGCCACCAGTGCCACCAGGGTCTGGATATCCTCCGCCTCCTGGATCATGCCGGTCAGCCGGTTGGCGCCGAGGAAGCCGGCGATCTGCTGGCTGAGGCCGGGACAGCGGTGGCCGACCATCTGCAGCAAGGGCTGGCTGGCCAGCGCCTGCTCCACATCGAAGGCGGCCGGATCCGGCCGGGTCATCAGGGTCGGCACCGCCAGCACCAGCCGATCGGTCAGCAGTCTGTGCTCCTGCAACTGCGGCGCCTGGGGCCGGCGCATGAAGCCGAGCTGCAGCTGGCCCGACAACAGCCGCTCCTGCTGGATGGCGGAGGTCATGTCCTGCAGATGCACCATCACCTCGGGCACCTGCTGCTTGAAGCTGGCCACCAGTGCCGGTGCCAGCGCGAAGCTCGACAGGCCGAAACCAATCTTGAGGCGCCCGGCGATGCCGCTGGCCAACGCCATGGCATGGCGCTCAAAGCCCTTGCCGTGTTCGACCAGGGCGCTCGCCTGGGTGAGCAGCTGGGCGCCGATGGCGGTCAGCTCGGCGCCGTGGCGACCCCGGTTGAACAGGGTGCTGCCGAGGGTCTGCTCCAGCCCCTGGATCTGCTTGGTGAGGGCCGGCTGGGTGATGAACAGCCGGTTGGCGGCCTCCCGGTAGTTGGCGGTGTCGGCCAGGGTGACGAATGCCTGCAGTTGCTTCAGATCGAATTTCATTCCATATGGTTATCTAAAGTGGCCATTTTGTGATTATAAATTATCTAATCGCCTTGTTCTAATGGTCTGGTAGCGGGCCCCATTGGCCCCATCCGATCCGTCACAAGGAGTCACCTCATGCCTGCCGAACGCTATCTGTTTTTGATCAAGGGAACCCTGGTGCTGGCCCAGCCGCTGGCTGCGCCGGAGACGGGAGAGCTGCTTACCAGCCTGCTGCAGCAGGGCTTTGCGGTCGGCCCCTTGCAAGTCTGGGCGAGCAATGCCGAACAGGCGCTGGCCTGTTATGAACAGGCGGCCCAACGGCGGGCCTTCGGCGACATTCTGGCGGGGAGTGAACCCGGTCTGGCCGGGGTCGGCGCATGAGCCGGCTTGTGCTGCGGGCCAGCGCTCTGCTGCTGGACATGGATGGCACCCTGGTGCACTCCACCGGCGAAGTGGAGACGGTATGGCGGCTCTGGTGCCGCCGCCATCAGCTGGCGCCCGAGCCGGTGCTGGCCATGTGCCACGGGGTGCGCTCGCGAGAGGTGCTCCGAGCACTGGCCCCGCAACTGGATATGGCGCAGGAGGTGGCCCTGCTCGACGAGCTGGAGATCAACCACACCGGTCAGGCGGAGGCCATCACCGGGGCCCGGTCTCTGTTGGCAGGTTTGCCGAGCGATCGCTGGGCGCTGGTGACCTCCGCCAGTCAGCGGGTGGCCCGTCATCGATTGCGCAGCGCCGCTCTGCCGTTGCCCGCCCTGCTGGTGGGGGCCGAGGATGTGATGCATGGCAAGCCGGATCCCGAGCCCTATCTGCTGGCGGCCGAGCGTCTGGGGCTGGCGGCGGCCGATTGCCTGGTGTTCGAGGATGCGCCGGCCGGCATCACCAGTGCGCTGCGGGCGGGTTGCCGTGTGGTGCAGGTGGGAGGCAGGCAGCGGCTAGATCCGGACATCAGTGCCCTGATCCAGGACTGGCGCCAGGTGAGCGTGGTGGAGGAGGCGGCGGGTCTGCAGCTGACGCTGCTGGCCTGACAACAAAAAGCCCCCGTCGAGCGGGGGCTTGGGTGATGGGCGGCGCGCTTATTTGAACACGCGAAAACGCGCGGCGTCGTCCATGAAGGTCTTGTCACCGGCCGGTTGCTTGATGCTGCCAAAGGGCATCTGGGCGCGCAGCAGCCAGCTGGCGGGCAGGTTCCACTCCTTGTGTACCGCCTGGTCGATGAGCGGGTTGTAGTGCTGCAGGGAGGCGCCGATCTTCTCCTGGGCCAGGGTGGTCCAGACCGCGAACTGGGCGATGCCGGTGGCATGTTCCGACCAGATGGGGAAGTTGTCGGCATAGAGGGCGAATTTTTGCTGCAGATCCTGGATGACGTCGGTGTCTTCAAAGAAGAGCACGGTGCCGAAACCTGCGCGGAAGCTACCATCCACCTTGGCTTCACTTTGGGCGTAGGCTTCCGGCGGCACGATCTTTTTCAGCTCGGCTTTGACGATATCCCACAGCTTGTGGTGCTGGGCGCCAAACAGGATGACGGCGCGGGAGCTCTGGGAGTTGAACGAGGAGGGGCTGTGCTTGATGGCATCCTGGATGAGAGTGGTCAGCTGCTCCGGCGTATGGGAAACCTGGTCACCCAGGGCATAGATGGTACGACGTACTTTGATCTGTTCGATAAACGGACTGCTCATAACATCTCCTTTGTTTGACAGGGAATCGTCTTCGGTGGTCCTTGGCAAGGCCATCCGGCTCCGATTGTTCAAGCTATAGACTATAACACCCCCTTCCTGGTTAGCCGTCAACGCACAGTGGTCACTGTTTTTACTTTTTGTTGATATACATATCCACGGCATGGATGAGCGGTATCACGTTTATATGTTTTTTATCAATTGGCCAGCGTGAGGGCTGATTTCAATCAATGAATAATTCTTGCCGACAACCATAAGATCTCCGCATTCCAGTATTTCTATCGGGGTGTTGATGTTTCAGTGGCTGATTAGTCGGCGTTACTACCTGTTGACCTCATTTAGTCTGTTGCTGGGCACCCTGGTGCTGGTGGTGACCCTGGCCCTGGCGACGGCCAGCTATCTGCGCAGCATCGACAAGACGGTGGCCGGCTACGGCCACATGCTCTCCTCCCTCGATGCGGCCCTGATCCACGAGCTGGTGCTGGCCAACCAGCGTCAGCTGGCGGTGCTGGAGGCGTCGCTGGACAAGGCCGCCATCGCCCGCGGCGAGCCGGCCGACAACCCGCTCTGGGCCATTGCCCACCAGATCAAGCGCGACAGCCACTACATCTACTTCTACCACCCGCAAACGGACCGCATCAGCAGCTACCCGTCCTGGCAGCAGCCTGTCGAGTATCGTGCCGCCAGCCGGCCCTGGTATCGGGCGCTGTCGATGCCGGGCGATGACCTCATCTGGTTGGGTCCCTACCAGGAGTTCGGCTCGGACAAGCAGATCCTGACCCTGATCAAGCGGGTAAAGGGGCTGGATGGTCAGCTGCTCGGCCTGCTGATGGTCGACATGTCGTTCAACGCCATCCAGCGGGCACTGCAGCGGGCCATGGGTCGCAACCAGGCGGCCATCTACATCAGCTCGCGGGGGGAGATGCACTGGTGGTGGGCTGCAACATGGCGCTCTATCAGCCGCCGGCGACCACGGCGGGCGTGGTGGGCAGCGCTCTGGAGGTGATCTGGCATGGCCGCCATCTGCGCCGGGAGCTGGAGGGGATCGACTGGGATCTCAACATCTATCTGCCGCCAGAGCTGTTTCACGACGGCCTCGAGGAGGCCCTGCTGATGGTGGTGCTGCCGCTGCTCTCGCTGTTTGCCATCTGGTTTTGCAGCATCAACTTTCTGGTGCGGGTGTTCAATCAGGAGCAGGCGCTGGTGGCCGGCTCGCTGACCGGCATAGTGCGGGATCCGACCCAGACTCCCTGCCAGCTGAAGACCTGGTTCGTACACAGCAGCCTGAGCGAGATAGATCAGGTGCGGGCCAGCTTTCTGCAGGGGCAGGATGCCCTGCTGCACGACCCCCTCACCGGCATCATGAACCGGCGGGCCTTCACCCAGCGCCGCAGCGAACTGGAGGAGAGCGCCACTCCCCACTGGCTGCTGCTGTTCGATGTCGACAACTTCAAGCGCATCAATGACAACTGGGGGCATACGGTGGGGGACGGCGTGCTCTGCCGGGTCGCCGAGCTGCTGGTGGTGGAGCTGGGCAGCGGCTGCGTCTACCGGATCGGGGGAGACGAGTTCGCCGCTCTGCTGGCCTGGCCGCGCAGCGAGCTGGAGGCCGGGCTGACCCGGCTGCTGGCGCGGGTGCGCAATCAGCAATGGCGTGAGTTTCGCGAGGCGGTGACCCTGAGCGTCGGCGGTGCCCACAGCCCGGATGACGGTGTGCTGCTGTTCGAGCGGGCCGACGAGTGTCTCTATCGGAGCAAGCGGCTGGGGCGCGATGGCTGGTCTTTGACGGAGCGGACCCGGCAGGAGCAGAGTGCTGACAGATCCTGTCATATGGATAACGGCTAAGCGACCGCTGCCGCTCGATGGGCCTCGGCACCGCTTGCTGCCCAATTTCCATGCGATGTTATTTACGTATTCAAATTCAATATCTTATGTGTGAATTGAACGACATTGAAGGCGGTGCGGGAGGCGGTGTCGCTCTCCTGCGACAGTGGCGCCCTTTGGCGGGCATCGTATAGTTCGGGGAAATTAATCAGGTTTGACAGGAGTACCCCATGGAGATGAACAAGCGTGGCATGAGCGCCCTGGCCCTGCTGGGCTCACTGCTGTTGGTCAGCGGCGCAGCACAGGCCTCGGAGACACTCAATACCATCCTCGGTGGCGGTGCGGGTGGCGTGGCCGGCACCATGATCGGCAAGGAGCTGGGCGGTGATACCGGCGCCCTGGTGGGGGCGGCGCTGGGCGGTGCGGCCGGTGGTGCCGCCACGGCCAACAAGGGCAACAAGAATGAAGCGGCCCTCGGTGGCGCCGTCGGGGCCCTCGGTGGCGCGGCCATCGGCAAGAGCGTGGGTGGCAACACGGGTCAGCTGATCGGGGCCGGCGTTGGCGGGGCCAGCGGCTCCGCCATCGGCGCCAAGACTGGCGATGGCCACAAGAGCAACAACGACCGTTACTACGACGATGAGCACAGGCACCACAAGAAACACAAAAAGCACAAGAAACACAGATGGCACGACGATGATTGATCGCAGCCAGCAATGAGAGAGGGGCCGACAGGCCCCTCTCTTGTTTGGCTCGACCGCCGCTCACACCAGCCGGTGTTGGCGGCGCCCCTCGGCGAAGGCGTTGATGTTGTCGATCAGCTGATCGGCAAGGCGCTGCATCGACTCCTCGCTGGCCCAGGCCACATGGGGGGTGAGAATGAAGTGAGGGTACTGCAGCGCCTGCATCAGCGGGTGGTCGGGCGGCGGCGGCTCGACGCTCGCCACGTCGAAACCGGCGCCGCCGAGGCGGCCGTTGGCCAGTGCCCGCAGCAGGGCCTCTTCGTCCACCAGACCGCCGCGGCCGACGTTGATCAGCAGGGCGCCCGGCTTCATCAGCTCGAGCTCCCGCTCGCCAATCAGGTTGCGGGTGTAGGGGGTGAGCGGGCAGTGCAGGCTGATGACGTCGGCGCTTTGCAGCAGTTCGTCCAGCGGCAGCCGATCCTCGTCATGGCTGGCGCCGACTTGGCTCTGGGCGTAGCGCACCTCCATACCGATCCCCCTGGCCCGCTCGCCGAGGGCCTGACCGAGCGTCCCCTTGCCGATGATGCCGAGCCGCTTGCCGTGCAGATCCGTGATGTGGTGATCGAAGAAGCAGAACTGGCCGCTCTGCTGCCAGCGCCCCTCCAGCAGCGACTGGCGCCAGCAGAAGAGGTTGCGCGCCAGGGCCAGCATCAGCGCCATGGCGTGTTCCGGCACCGAGGGGCCCGAGTAGTTGCGGATGTTGCAGACGCCGACGTTGGCGGTGCGGCACGCCTCCAGATCTACGTTGTCGCTGCCGGTGGCGGCCAGCGCGATGAGTTTCAGGTCCGGCAGCCGGGCCAGCTCGGCGGCGCCGATGCGTACCTTGTTGATGATGGCGATGCTGGCGTCTTTGAGCCGCTCCACCACCTGCTCGGGGGCCGTGCTCGGGTAGCTCTGCCAGTGATGGGGAAAGTCGGGGTGGCGCAGGGTGATGCCGGTATCCAGGGTATCGCTGTCGAGAAATACAATTTGCTGCATGGAGCCTCCTGCCGTTGAGGCGTTCATGATGCCAAACATCGGCGAGCGAGGGCCAGTTTGCTGCGCATCAATGGCTTGGCAATCGCGCCGGATGTGAGGCAGGCGGCATTTTTCGGGTCAGAGCCAGCCGAGGTGGGTGAGCCAGCCCTGGATCCGGGTCGGTGTTTCATCCAGCTCCAGCAGGGCGTAGGGGCGGTAGTTGAGCTTGTGGCTGCGGCGGCTCTCGCTTCTGCGCGCCTCGGCAGCCAGCAGCGGCCAGCGTCCGCCATCCTCCTGATAGAGGTCGAGGGTCGGCATGGTGGCCTGGGCGATCTCCTTGGCGAAGATCTGGTTGCTCTGCTGGTCGGGGAAGAAGCCGTCGAGCAGCACCAGCGCATCGGGGGCTGGCAGCTGTTCGCTGGCGATGAGGTTGGTGGCCCAGGCGGCGCCGGTGCCCTGCGCCAGTATCAGCTTGAAGCCCCCCTCCTGCAGCTTGGCATCCCCCAGCTTGCTGATGCGGGTGGCAAACTGCTTGCGAAAGTCGTCGATGGCCTGCTGCTTTTTCTCGGCGGCAGGGTCAAGCTCGGTCTGCTGGGGCGAGGGGAGCAGCAGCAGGGTGTCGAAGCCGAGCCGGCCGAGGGCCCGGGTCAGCTGCCACAGCTGGCCGCTGCGCTGCCAGTCGGGCAAGAGGATGGCCAGCCCCACATAGCTGTCGCTGTCGTGCTTGGCGAACAGCACTGTCTGCTTGTCGATCTGGGTGCTGTTGGGCAGCCCCTGCCAGTCGTTGTTCTGCCAGTAGTCGAGCGGCGTCAGCGGTGTGCCCTCGCTGGCCTGCAAGGGGTTGCTTGCCAGCAGGGTCAGTAACAGCAGTGATAAGAAGAATCTGGCCATAGTGCGCTCCCCCGGTTATTCGGGTTAGCGGCACCATGCCGGTTTTCTGAAGGGGGAAGTGGCAGCGCTAGGGTGACGGCCGCTCGGGGCTGGCGAGCCTGGCCAGCTGGCGGTCGTGCAGGGGCGAGAGCAGCAGCAGGGCAGTGACGGCGCCAATCAGGGCGAAGAACATGTCGGACTGGGTATCCCAGGGGTCGCCCTGGGTGCCGAGAAACTCATCCGCCCCCTGGCCGAGCGCAAGGGCCGCCCCCCACTCGATGAACTCGTAGGTAGCGCTGATGGCGAGCACCACGCAGACCACCAGAAACGCCAGCATGCGCCGGCCCTGGACATAACCTCCGCGCAGCAGGATCTCCCGGCACACCAGGGCTGGCACGAAGCCCTGAAAGAAGTGGCCAATCTTGTCATAGGGGTTGCGACTGAGCTCGAGCCACTGCTGCAGCTCGAATCCCAACGGGACGCGGGCATAGGTATAGGCGCCGCCCAACATCAGTACCATGGCATGCAGGGCGATGCACAGATAGAGCAGGCTGGTGAGCGGAAAACGGCGGTGCGTCAGGGCAAGCAGCGGCATGGCGATGAGCACGGGGGCGACCTCCATCAGCCAGGTCGCCCTGTCATAGGGTTGCCAGCCGGAGAGGACCAGCAGTACCAGGGTCAACAGCAGCAACAGACCTTTATGCAGAGATGTCATGGGGCGCTCCGGAGGATGGCACAAACCAGCTTGCCCATTTAGCCATGTTTGCGCTTCGAATACAGCCGAGGGGCGCCGTGCACCCATAAAAAAAGCGAGCCAAAGGCTCGCTTTTTTACCATGGATTCAAGGGGTCAACTTAGTTGACGCGACGCTTGAACTCACCGGTGCGGGTATCGATTTCGATCTTGTCGCCGATCTCTACGAAGGCGGCAACGGCCAGCTCGTAGGTGGTGCCCTTCAGACGGGCCGGCTTGGTCACTTTACCGGAGGTGTCGCCACGGGCGGCCGGCTCGGTGTACTCGACTTCGCGAACGATGGTGGTCGGCAGTTCTACGGAGATGGCTTTCTCGTTGTAGAAAGTCACTTCGCAGATGTCTTCCATGCCGTCAACCATGTAGTTCAGGGCATCACCCAGGTTGTCTTTCTCGACGTCGTACTGGTTGTACTCGGTGTCCATGAAGACATACAGGGGGTCGGAGAAGTAGGAGTAGGTGCACTCTTTACGTTCCAGCTGAACAACTTCCAGCTTGTCGTCGGCCTTGAATACGGTCTCGGTGGCGCTGCCGTTCAGCAGGCCTTTCAGCTTCATCTTGACCACGGCGGAGTTACGGCCGGATTTGTTGAATTCGGCTTTCTGGACCACCATCGGCTCGGTACCGATCATGACGACGTTACCAGCGCGGATTTCCTGTGCGGTTTTCATGTAAAAATTCCTGTTCGTATACGGGCAGATAAAAACTGCCAGATTATATACGGCTTTCTAAAAATTTCACCAGCCGAGTGACGAGATCCCCATCCCTGAGCTGCTTCTGTGACCAAGGTCGCCCATGTTGCCGCCATATCGCGGCGTGTTCCGGCCATTGCGCCCACCAATCGCGACAGTTTTCCCCCTGATTGAGAGCGTGGCTGAAACCGCGCAGCCACTGGCCGGTGGCGGTGGGCAGCTCTGCCAGATAGTGGTCGAGAAAGCCGTCCAGCTTGACCATGTGGGCCTGATCTTCCTGCGGATAGATGTGCCACAGGAAGGGGCGAGCGGCCCACTGGGCCCGCACGAAGGAGTCCTCCCCGCGCACCAGATTGAGATCGCAGCTCCACAGCAGCCGATCGTAACCGGCCTGATCGGTCATCGGCAGCAGCTTGATGGTGAGGTTGCCCGCCTGCAGCAGCGCCCCTGCTTTGGCCGTCGGAATGGCCGCTGCCAGCCCGGCGCCGGTGAGCACGTCGTTGAGGGAGCGCCCGAGCGGCAGCAGCAGGGTGACGGGCGTGGCGCTCTGGCACCAGCTCTCGACCAGGCTGGTCAGGGCGGGGCTTTCGTAGGTGAAGAGGCTGACCCGCAGCTCGTGCTGTTGCTTGGGCGGCAGGCCGAGGCTGGCCCAGTAGGCGGCAAGCCCGGCTTCATCTTGTTGCCAGCGCTCGCGCTCGACGATGAGGCCGCGCTCGCACAGGAGGCCGCCGGTTTTAGCGGTAAAGCCCGGGAAGAAGAAGTATTTGTTGAGGCTCTGGTTGCCGACCCGCTGGGGCGAGGCGAGGGCGTGGCAATCCTCGACCCAGGATTCGGCAGAGAGGTATTCGAGGTTGATCCAGCAGGGGGGCCTGGGCTGGCTCGCCATCTGCTCGGCCATTCGTTCAATGAAGGGGGCGGGCAGCTGACAGGCAAAGGCCTCGATCACCACTTTGGCCGGGAGGGTGTCCGCCGGCAGGGTCTCGTGCCAGTGCTGGATATGGATGCCGTCGACCCACTGGCTCTCCTGCGCCGGGTCGAGCCCAGGGCAGATGCGGGCGAAGCTCGCCAGATCGTCCACCCAGAGCCGCACCTGAACCTCACTCTCCTGCGCCGGGAGCGCTCCTTCCTGTTTCAACTGGCGGGCCAGCCGCCAGGTGACACCGATGTCACCGAAGTTGTCCACTACGCAGCAGAAGATGTCCCAGTCAAACGGGGGAAGCGGGCTTGTCATGTCGCGGGGTTCCAGATGCAAAAAACCGGTGCGCAGGGTAGCACACCGGTTGGCTGGCTTCTAACCGTCAGCGCATGACGGTGGCTGCGGCGAGTTACTCCTTGCCGTAGACGTTGTTCTCTTGCTCGCGCACCCGGATAAAGGTGGTACGCTTGGTGAGTTCTTTCAGCTGGCTGGCACCCACATACGTGCAGGTGGAACGCACCCCGCCCAGAATGTCGCGCACCGTGTTCTCCACCGGGCCGCGGTAGGGCAGCAGCACCGTCTTGCCCTCGGAGGCGCGGTACTCGGCGACGCCGCCGGCGTGCTTGTCCATGGCGCTCGATGAGCTCATGCCGTAGAACTTCATGAAGGGTTCGCCATCTACATCGACGATCTCGCCACCGCACTCCTCGTGGGCTGCCAGCATGCCGCCCAGCATCACGAAGTCGGCGCCGCCGCCAAACGCCTTGGCCACATCCCCCGGGCAGGTGCAGCCGCCGTCACCGACGATCTGGCCGCCGAGACCATGAGCCGCATCGGCACACTCGATGATGGCGGAGAGCTGCGGGTAGCCGACGCCGGTCTTGACCCGGGTGGTGCAGACCGAACCCGGGCCTATGCCCACCTTGACGATGTCGGCGCCGGAGAGGATCAGCTCTTCGACCATCTCGCCGGTGACCACGTTGCCCGCCAGGATGACGTGGTTCGGACAGGCCTCGCGGATCTTGCGCAGAAACTCGACGAAGTGCTGGGAGTAGCCGTTGGCCACATCGACGCAGATGAAGCGCAGGGCGCTGGACATGGCCAGGATCTGGCGGGTCTTGGTGAAGTCATCCTCGGAGGTGCCGGTAGAGACCATCACGTGACCCTGCAGCGCCGGGTCGGTCTCATTGACGAAGGTTTGCCACTGCGCAAGGCTGTAGTGCTTGTGGACTGCGGTCATCATCTCGAAGCTGGCCAGGGTACGTGCCATGGCGAAGCTGCCGACGGTATCCATGTTGGCGGCGATGACGGGCACCCCTTGCCATTGGGTCTGGGTGTGCTTGAAGGTGAACTGGCGGGTCAGGCTGACTTGGGAACGGCTCTTGAGAGTAGAGCGCTTGGGGCGGAACAGGACATCCTTGAAACCGAGCTTCAAGTCTTCTTCGATACGCATTACGAATTCCTTATTGAGCCTTGTTTGATAGGTCACTTTGCAGTGGCAACTTTTCGGCAGGCGCAAAAAAACCGGTGGTTTTCAGGCCCTCCGGTTTACAACAGTGTAGGCAAAAATCCCGTCGGAACAAGACTGATAATTCACTCAGCGTTGTGGTAGCCTTTGGCGTCACAACCTGAGCGCAGCCTTGGGTTTCATCCAGCCCCGTTTATCTCGTCTCGTCCGTCTACTTGAAATATCCTGATTGAATCCTGATTGAATCCTGTTTGGCAGGCTGCTGCGTGATCCTGACGTTACGCACCATGGCCGCGCTGGCGGCGGCGAGGCGGCCACGTTCACCAGTTGACAGCTGCCTTTTCCATCCCCACTCTGGGCTGCTCGGGCCAGCGTCGGCCCTGTCCTGACAAGGAGTGAAGATGTTCGGATTGCGAATGATGCCGCTGCTGTTGCTGGTCGGTCTCGCCCTGCCGGGAGCGGCTCGGGCTGCCTCCGATCCCGCCGTCTATGGCTGGATTGAGAAGGGACTCATCATGCCGAGTGGGGTGGCGGTGAAGATGAAGCTGGATACCGGGGCGCTTACCTCCTCGCTCGATGCACGGGATCTGCGCCACTTCAAGCGTGACGGCAAGTCCTGGGTGCGCTTTACCCTGCAGGTGACCGATGCCAATACCGACCGGCAGGTGAGTCAGACCCTGGAGCGACCGGTGGAGCACATGGTGACGGTGCGCGGTGCCGGCGGCATGGAGCAGCGCCCCACGGTCACCATGTCCATCTGCCTGGGTGACAAGGTGTATGAGGAGTGGTTTACCCTGCGCGATCGCAGCAAGATGATCTATCCGGTGCTGCTGGGGCGCCGCCTGCTGGCGGATCTCGGCGCAGTGGATTCGAGCCGCACCTTCACGGTGCAGCCGAGCTGTCGCTGAGGGAAGCGAACAATATAAAAAACGGGGGCCAGGCCCCCGTTTTTGATGGTGCTGATCAGGCTGGGCGAGAGGGGGCGGGCAGCAGCACGCTCACTTCCAGCCCCCCTTCCGGCCGGTTGTGGATGTCGAGATCGGCGCCGTGCAGCTGGGCGATGCGCGAGACGATGGCCATGCCGAGGCCGACCCCGTCCCCCTGCTGGGGATTGACCCGAAAGAAACGCTCGCACAGGCGCGACAGGGCGGCGGTGGGGATGCCGGGGCCGTTGTCGCGAATGTCGACCCTGACCCTGTGCCCCTCCTGGCGCGCCTCGACCGCGATCTCGCCCTGCGCCTGGGTGTAGCGCAGGGCGTTGTCGATGAGGTTGCTGAACATCAGCTCCAGCAGGGTGGCCTGCCCCATCACCGTCAGCTGCTCGGTGCCTTCCAGCGACAGCTGCTGATCCTTTTTCAGGGCGATGGGGGCCAGGGTGGCCAGGGTGCCCTGCAGCAGCTGGTTCAGGTTGAGCTCGGTCAGATCCAGCCCCTGCTGGTTGTCGATGCGGGCCTGGGTCAGCAGCTGGCGCAGCAGCCGATCGCTGCGATCGAGCGCCAGCAGCATCTTCTGCAGGGAGTGCTGACGAGTCTCGGCATCTTCGGCTGCCAGCGCGTTCTCGCTGTGGATACGCAGCACCGCCAGCGGGGTGCGCAGCTCGTGGGCGGCCTCGTTGGTGAACTGCTTCTCCCGCTCTATGGTGTCGGCCAGCGCGTGCATCAACCGGTTGATCTCGTTGGTGAGCGGGGTCAGCTCCTGGGCGCGGATCTTCAGGGTGAGCGGGCTCAGGTTGGCCGGATGGCGCTCACCGATGGCCTGGGCCAGCTGCCGCAGCGGCGCCAGCCCGCGGGAGATGAGCCACCACAGCAGGCCGAGCAGGAAGGGCAGGGTGATGAGCAGCGGCAGCATGGCCAGGGTGGCCATTTTGCTGGCCAGCTCGCTGCGCTCGTCATCCCGCTCCGCCACGATGAGCCAGGTGTGCTCGTCCTGGTTGTAAAGGGTGAAGGTGCGCCACTCGTGGTTGTCCTTGGTGACGTTGTTGAAGCCGGGAGCCAGGGCGCCGAGGGGCTGGCTCGGGGCGCTGGGGGAGCGCAGCAGTATGTGGCCCTGCTCGCTCAGCAGCTGGAAGTAGAGGTTGCGCTCGAATTCGTGGCCGAAGGGGGTGAGTTCCCTGTCCTCCCCCCGCAGGTTGAAGCTGGTGTCCTTCTGCCACTGATCCGGGTTGTGCTGCTCCCAGTCCTGATAGACGGTGCCGTTGGCGGGCAGTTCGCCATTTTGCTCCAGATAGCGGCTGAGCAGCTGGTTGGTGATGCGGGAGGACTGGGCGAGACGGGCATCGAACAGCTCCTCCATCTCGTGGTTGGCCTCCAGATAACCGATGAGGGCGCTGATGGCCAGGCTGGCGCTGACCAGCGCCAGGATGCCGGAGAGCAGGAAGCGGCGGATGGAGCGGGGACGCGTCATGCCCGGTGGTCCCGGCGCTGGGCCTGTTCAAGCTGGGGGACTATATAGCCGACCCCGCGGATATTGCGGATGAGATCGCTGTAGAACTTCTTGCGCAGGTGGTGAATATGCACCTCCACCGCGTTGCTCTCGGCCCCCTCGTCCCAGCCGTAGAGGCTCTGCTGCAGCTGATCTTTGCTCAGCACCCGGCCGCTCTGGGTGATGAGCTCCTGCAGCAGCTTGTATTCGTGGGGGGTGAGTTTGACCGGCTCGCCGCGATAGGTGACCTGCTGGGACTCGGGATAGAGCTGCAGCTCGCCGTATTCGAGTACCGCCTGGGCCTGCCCCTTGCTGCGCCGCACCAGGGCGCGCAGGCGGGCGTTGAGCTCCTGCAGGGCGAACGGCTTGACCATGTAGTCGTCGGAGCCTGCATCCAGCCCCAGCACCCGGTCGTCCAGGGCGTCGCGGGCGGTGAGGATCAACACCGGCAACGTCTGGCCTTCCCGGCGCAGCTTGCGCAGCAGGCTGATGCCGTCGATGTCCGGCAGGTTGAGATCCAGAATGAGCGCGGCAAACTCCTCGCTCTTGAGCACCGACAGAGCGGGCAGCCCCTGCTGCAGCCAGTCCACCGTGTAGCCGCTGCTGCGCAGGGCATCCACCATGCCGTCGCCCAGCATCACATCATCTTCCACCAACAGGATCCGCATTGTTATTCCCCTCAAAAGACGCTGCCCACCAGTATGCAAGCTGGTGGGCAGAGTTTAAATAGCGCTCTGATCCGACTTGGGTTTACAGCTTGTCGAGGCGATCGCGGATCTCGATGCGTCGACCCTGGTCCGCCAGCTCGCGACCTGGCCGGGGCGGGGCGCTCAGCGCCTTCTCCAGATAGCCCTTGGCCTCGGTCTTGCGACCCTGATCCAGCAGGAAGTCGCCGTAGAAGAAGTTGGGGTCGATGCCGGTCGGGTTGATGGCCAGCGCCTGCTTGAGCAGCTGCTCGGCCTTCTCGTCATCGCCAAAGCCCACCGGCCAGCCCGGTACCTGATAGTAGAGCGAGCCCAGACTGGTGTAGGCGGAGCCATCCAGTGCCTTGGGGTCCTGCTTGAGGGCGATCTCCAGCTTGGCCTTGGCCTCCTTGACCAGACCGAGCGCCCCCAGCCCGCCCTTGGCGCCGGCCCAGGTGCTCTTGACGATGGCCGACCAGATCAGCAGGTCGGTGCGAAAGGCCTCCTTGGCGCTGGCCTGATCGGCCTGGCTGCTCAGCTGTTCGAGACAGCTCTCCTTGGCCTTGCCGGTCTGCTGATACTGACAGACGGCCCACTGCTGCTGGATGACGGGCAGGGCGTCGGCGGCCTGGGCCATCCCCGAGCCCAGCATGAGCAGCAGGAGGGCGCCGTGGCTGAAACGGGGGCGAAAAGTGGCGTGCTTCATCTTAACGTTCCTTCTCTGTCATGACGGAAGTGGTGTGCCCCGCATTGCCGGCAGCGGGCGCCGCGTGGCGGGCATAGCGCTCTATGATGGGTTTTTGCTTGGCCAGCGCCCGGTCGACCAGGCCGGGCAGCAGGCCGTTGAGCCGCACGAACAGCTTTTCCGGCCAGCCTAGCCAGCTGCGGCGGGTTTCGTTGCACAGGGCGATGACGGCCTCCTCGGCCACGTCCTGCGGGCTGTCGGTGTGGGTGCCGAGCTCGGCATTCATCTCGTAGGCCGCCTCCGAATTGAGGCGGGTACGGGTGGCGCGGGGGGCAAAGTGCAGCACCTGGATGCCGGTGCCCTCCAGCTCGCGGCCGAGCGCCTCGCTGAAGCCGCGCAGGGCGAACTTGCTGGCGCAATAGACGCTGTAGCCGGCGTAGCCGATGGCGCCGAAGCTGGAGCCGACGTTCATGATCACCGCCGGTTTGCGCAGGCGGGGCAGCAACATGCGGGTGAGCTGGATCGGCGCCTCGACGTTGAGCAGCAGCTGGCGCTCGACCTGCTCGCTGCTCTGATCCTCCAGCCAGGCAAACTGGTTGCAGCCGGCGTTGTTGATCAGCACGTCCAGCCCCTCGTCCAGTGCCGGGTGCTGCAACAGTTTGGCCCTCTCCTGAGGCGAGCCCAGATCGGCGATCACCGTCTGGTGGCGCTCCGGGTGCGGCAGCTCCTTGCGAAGCCGCTCCAGTGCACTGGCCCTGCGTCCGTGCAGCAACAGGTGTGCCCCCTGGGCCGCCAGCTCCTGGGCCAGCGCTTCGCCGATCCCGCCGCTGGCGCCCGTGAGCAGCACGAGTTTTCCTTCAAGCTTCATGATGTCTGGTTTTCCGTCAGTTGATAGAGCATGTCGGCGTAGAGGCGGTAGACCACCTTGGCCGAGTGAATGATGGCCGCCTGATCGGCCGGGGCTTCCACCCGGTTCATCAGGGATTCGAAGAACTTGAGGTGCTCCTGATCCAGCGCGCCGTGGGAGCTCAGGTAGCTCATGGCCTGGGGGGGCAAGCCGAGACCTGCCTTGAGCTGATCGGCCACGGTCAGGGCGATGGCGACGCTGGTGCCTTCCAGCACCTGGACCATGCCAAAGAAGCCCATGGGGTTGCCGCGTTGTACCTGGTCATAGAGAAAGGCCACCATCAGTTCGATAGGCAGATCGGGCTGACCGTGGCGCACCGCCTCGGCATCGCCGCCGCAGGCGCGGATGTCGCTCAGGATCCACTCCTGATGGCCGTACTCCTCGTCGATGTACTCGGCGATGGCGCCGCGCACCCACTCATATTCCTGGCCCAGCTTGCCGCCGGTGGCCATCAAGAGCGGCACCGTGTGGCGCACGTGATAGAAGGCCTGGGAGAGGAAGCGCAGGTAGATGTCGCGGGAGATCTCCCCCTTGCGGCACGCCTCTATGATGGGGGCGTTGAACAGATGCTCCCGGGCCGGGGCGGTGGCTTGTTGCAGCACTTGATAGAAGCTCATGAAGTCTCTCCTGTAAGGCATTGGCTGATCTGCCGGGAAAAGTGGTGATAAATCCGCTCGCGACGGGGGCGACCGTTGGCGGTCAGCAGCTCCGGATGCTGATCCAGCGCCACCGGCAGCCAGTGATGGATGCGGGCATAGTCGGGCAGGCGGTGATTGAGCTGCTCGATCTGCTGGGCCAGCTGGGCATCGGCGCCGGGCAGTGGCTGGATCAGAGCGACGTTGGCCGGCTGGCCGTCGCCGAAGATCACGATGCGGGCGATGGCCGGACAGAGCTGGGCCTCCGCCTCGATCCACTCGGGGGAGAAGTTGCGGCCAAAGGCGGTGATCTGGACGTTTTTCTTGCGCCCGGTGATGTGCAGATAGCCCTCATCATCCAGGTGGCCCAGATCGCCGGTGGCGACCTGTGCTGGCATCGGTTCGTCGCTGCCCAGATAGCCGAGCATGGCGGCTCCCTCCACCAGGATCTCGCCGTCGGCGGCGATCGATACCCGGCAGTGGGGCAGTGGCTGGCCGACGCTGCCCAGGCTGTGGCCGTCGGGGCCGTTGAGGGCCACGACGGAGCCGCACTCCGACAGGCCGTACCCCTCGTAGACCGGCAGCCCCAGCTTGCGGGCCCGGCTGATGAGCTCGGGCGAGACCTTGCCACCGCCCACCGCGACGAAGCGCAGGCCGGCCAGCTGCTCGGCCAGCGCCGGGTTGGCGCTGCACAGGGCCAGCAGCAGGCGCAGCAGCTCGGGCACCAGCACCAGACTGTGGGTGGGCCAGCGCAGCAGGGCCTGGGCCAGGGTGGCCGGGTCCAGCTTGCTGGAGCCGGCAAAGCCGAGCTCCGCCAGCGAAGGGATGCGGCTGCAGGCGCCGGTGAGCAGCGGCACGTAGAGGCCGGTCAGATTTTCCAGCAGGGTGGTGAGCGGCAGCAGGGTCAGGTGCTTCTCGACGTTGGCCGGGGCAACCCGCTCGGCCAGCGAGGCGCAGACCGCCATCATCTGGGCCAGCGACAGGCAGACGCCTTTGGGCTGCCCTGTGGTGCCGGAGGTATAGGTGATCTTGGCGGTGCCGGCCGGCAGAGGCGGCAACCGGGCAGGGGGTCGGCGCCACAGCGGCAGCTCGCCGACCGCCAGTTGCAGCGGATCGCTGGCCTGCCAGCCGGGATGGTGGGGGCCGATCAGGGCGTCGGCGCCGCTGCTCTCCAGCAGCCACTCCTGCTGCTCCAGGCAGAAGAAGTGGGGGATCGGGATCACTACGATGCCGGCCATGGTGCAGGCAAGATCGATGAGCGCCCAGGGCAGGCCGTTGTCCAGCTGCAGCGCCAGCCGGCTGATCCCGGCCATCTGCAGGCGGTCGGCCAGCGGCGGCAACTGCTGCCACAGCGCCTCGTAGCTGAGGCTGTGCTGGCTGCTGGCGAGGGCCGGGCTATGGGGCGTCTGGCGGGCGAAGTAGGCGATTTGGTCAAACAGCATCATAAGGCGCTCCGGTGCGGGCAGTTGAACAGGGACGGCATGGGTGCCAGCAGGGAGAGCAGCAGGCTGCCCTGGGCCAGTGCCTGCCGTCCGAGGCCGAGATCGCCGACCATCACCTTGGGCTGGCAGTGGTAATAGGCGCCCCAGGCGCTGGCGTCGTCCCCCACCTTGTCGGCCTGGGCGGGGGCCAGCTCGACCGGGGTGAGGTGCAGGCGGTGAAAGCTGTTGCGCAGCTTGGCGGTGCCGGTGAATACAACATAATCGAGGTCGTTGTCGCACAGCAGGCGGCAGAGCGCCGCAAACATCAGGCGGGCGTTGCCGGGCTCGCTGCAGGCGAGGTTGCCCACCTCGACGATGCGATCACGCCGGGCGGGGGCGCCGAGCCGGGTTTCGATGGCGGCCTCGATGGGCTGCTCCAGATACTGCTCCAGATAGAGGCGCTCGCTGCTGGCCAGCTTGAGACCGCAGGCGCCGACCAGCAGGCCGTCGGCCCGGTAGAGGCCGAGCAGGCAGGGCAGAAAATGGGGAATGCGGGCATTGAACTCCTGGCTGTAGGCCGCCTGGATGTAGCCCTGCAGTGCCATGACCTGTTGCGGGGTATCGGCCAGCGTCAGCCGATAGGGGGCTTGAATGTCGGTGGTCATGGATGGCTCCTTCTTGTCGATTGTCATCAGACTAAAGGGGCAAACTTAAGAAACCCTTAAGAGGTAAAAAATCTGTTTCACACCGAGGCAACTGGTTGAAAAGAGAGGTAAAGCTGCGACCCGATCGTGGGGCAGCCGGACAAAAACCTTGTCAGCCGCCAGGCGGGCAGGCAAGCTGCGGCCACTTTTGACCGCCCCGCTTTCGAGAGGAGATGCCATGCCCCCCTTATCCTGCCCGCTCTGCTGTGCCGCCGATGCCTATGAGCTGCCGGTGGCCGGCAAGCTGTATCATCGCTGCCGGGCCTGCGAGCTGGTCTGGCTGGATGCGGCCGAGCACCTGGAGCCCGCGCGCGAGAAGGCGGTCTATGACGGCCACGACAACCAGGTGGATGATCCCCGCTATCGCCAGTTTCTGCAGCGGGCCTTCGGCGAGGTGCTGAGCCGCCTGCCTCCGCCGGCCTGCGGCCTCGATTTTGGCTGCGGCCCGGGCCCGGCGCTCATCGCCATGGGGCGCGAGGCGGGCTACCAGATGGCGGGCTACGACAAGTTCTATGCCGATGAGCCCGAGCTGCTGGCGCAGCAGTATGACTTCATCACCAGCACCGAGGTGATCGAGCACATCGCCACCCCGCGCGCCGTGCTGGACGGGCTGTGGGGCTGCCTCAAGCCCGGCGGCCTGCTGGTGCTGCAGACCCAGCGGGTGCTGGGGGACGAGCGCTTCCGGCAGTGGCGCTACCGCCACGATCCGACCCACATCGTCTTCTTCGCCGAAGCCTCGTTTCGTGCCCTGGCGGCCCGTTGGCAGGCGCAGGTCGAGTTTCCCCACGCGGATGTGGCGGTCATCACCAAACCCTGAACGGGGCATTTTCATTTGATGGCGGCTTGGGCATGCTGATGGCCTGATTGGCGGGGTCCGCTTGCCTGTTTCCCTGCATTGAGCCCCAGGCGCCGCCAGCCGCCCGTTCCCCGACACCAAGGAGTGGTTCGTCATGTCGATTCCCCATCTTTCACTGCAGGATGCCCGCCATTTGCAACTGGCGGCCCAGGGCCTGCTGACGCCGCGCCGTGGCAAGGCGCGAGCGGCCGACCTGCTGGCCACCATTCGCCGCATGGCGCTGCTGCAGATAGACACCATCTCGGTGGTGGCCCGCAGCCCCTATCTGGTGCTGTTCAGCCGGCTGGGACAGTACGAGCCGCGCTGGCTGGAGCAGTTGCTGGCCGATGGCGAGATCTTCGAATACTGGGCGCACGAGGCCTGCTTCGTGCCACGCGAGGATTACCGCCTGCTGCGCCATCGCATGCTGGATCCCGCCGCCATGGGCTGGAAGTTTTCGGCCAACTGGCTCTCCACCCATCAGCAGGAGATTGGCGAGATCATCGAGCGCATTCGCCAGCACGGCCCGGTGCGGGCGGCGGATTTTGAACGCAAGGAGGGGAAGGGCAACGGCTGGTGGGACTGGAAGCCGGAGAAGCGCCACCTGGAGGTGCTGTTTACCGCAGGCCAGCTGATGGTGCGCGAGCGGCGCAACTTCCAGCGGGTTTACGATCTGGCCGAGCGGGTGATGCCCAAGTGGCGCGATGAGCGGGATCTGCCGAGCCTGGAACAGGCGCAGAGGGACATGGTGCGAGCCAGTTGCCGGGCGCTGGGGCTGGTCAAGACCGGCTGGGTGGCTGACTACTATCGGCTGCGGCGCGGCAAATACGATGCCCTGCTCCACCAGCTGGCGGACGAGGGAGAGTTGCTGCCGGTGCGGGTGGAGGGGTGGCAGCACGGCGCCTTCGTGCACGCCTCGCTGGCAGATGAGCTGGCCCAGGCTCAGGCCGGCACTCTCAAGGCCAGCCACACCACGGCGCTGTCGCCGTTTGATCCGCTGGTCTGGGATCGCAAACGGGCCAGCGAGCTGTTCCAGTTCGACTATCGCATCGAGTGCTACACCCCGGCGCCCAAGCGCCAGTACGGCTACTTCGTGCTGCCGCTGCTGCATCACGGCAAGCTGGTGGGCAGGATGGACGCCAAGGCCCATCGCCAGCAGGGGATCTTCGAGATCAAGAGCCTCTATCTGGAGGCGGGGGTCAGGGTGACCCGGACCCTGGCGCAGGATCTGGCTAAAGCGCTGCAGCGGCTGGCCGACTGGCACCAGACCCCGACCTTGCGCTACGGCGCCATCCCCGCGCCCCTGCTGGCCCTGTGGCAGGAGGGGGCACCCTGACGGGGAGTGTCACGCCCACCTGAACTAAGCTGCAAGGGAAGCGAAGGAGGGAGACGATGACGCGATCCATGTTGTTGCTGCTGGGATGGGGCTTGGCCGGGCTGGTGGAGGCGGCCCAGCCCGAGGTGCAGATCTGCCTGGGGGAGGGCAACGAGTGGGCCCCCTTCACCTACTGGGAGCGCAAGGATGGCGTGCCCGACACCCGCCGTCTCACCGGCTCCGCCACGACCCAGGTGCTCGAGGCCCTGAAAAAGCTCGGGTTGCCCTACAAGATCCGTTATCTGCCCTGGGCGCGGGTGCAGCAGGAGCTGGCCGATTATCGCCAGAACCGCTTGTGTGAGCTGACTTGGGATGCAAGCTACAAGCCGGAGCGGGCGGAATATGCCTTCTACAGCGTGCCGCTCTACTACACCCATCTCGGATTTTTCTACCTCAAGCGGCGCTTCCCCGAGGCGCCCGATCTGCAGACGGTCAATCGCTCCCGGGTGTGCGGGGTGATCGGCTACAACTATGCCCCTTACGGACTGGCGCTGGAGCCGCGCCGGGTCAAGCAGCTGCAGCAGGCGCTGGACATGCTGGGGCGAGATCGCTGCGACTTTTTGCCCAGCGAGATTGAACCGCTGATGAGCGGCATCGGCCTTGGCATCTACCAGAGCGAGAGCGGCCTGCTCAACCTCGCCCTGCCCAGCCGCAAGGACTTCTATCTGCTGGTGAGCAAGGGATCGCCACGGGCCTATGAGCTGGTGACCCGTCTCAATCAGGTGTTCATCGAGTTTCAGGACAGCGGTTACAGCGACGAGGTGATGCGCCGCTTTTTGCCGCCGACAGAGTGACGACCATCAACAACCGGGCCTGGCGCCCGGTTTTTTATGGCGGTGATGGGGGGCTGGCGGCTTTTGGGCAGGTTCCGCGTTCAGATGTCATCTCGCCCGTTGCCGTGGTGCAGGCTCCTTGCCGAGGAGGCTTTACCCCCGCACCAGGCCGGGCAGGACCAGGGCAACGGCGGCGGCGATACGCGCGCGGATGTCGCTGCCCGGTGCCAGCAAGCCGAGCGCCATCTGGCGCAGCGGCTCCGCCATGGTCATCGCCAGCAGCAGATCGCTGGTCTGGGCGGTGTCCAGCTCGCGCAGCCAGCCCAGTTGTTGCTGGCGCTGCAACCACGCCGCCAGCGTCGCCCTGCCGCGGGCAATGCCGTTCTCCTGATAGGCCGCCAGCAGGGCATCGCGCCCCGCGAACTCATGCTGCAGCAGCCGGAACATGCCCACAGCCTGCGCGCTCAACACCTGGCTGGCAATGGCTTGCAAGCCCTGCTGCAGCATCTCCCCCAGCGCGCCTGGGTGAGCTGCATCCTGCTCGAAGGCCGGTTGAAAGGCATCGGTCCAGCTGCGCACCGCCTGCGCCACCAGTTCGTCGCGGTTGGCGGCGAAGCGGTAGAGGGTCTTCTTGGCAACCCCCGCCTGTTTGGCTACCGCATCCACGGTTGCGGCGCCGTAGCCTCCCTTGAGCAACAAGGTCAGTGTCGCCTCGGCCAGGGCGGCGCGCAGATCGACTTCCGGGGTGAGCGGGCGGCCTCGTGAGCGTGTTTCTTCATCGGTTTGCTGTGACATGGTTGCCTCCTGGAAAGCATTGACAGACCCAGCATACAGGCATAGCGTAAATTAGGAAACGAACTTCGTTTCCTAATTTTTTGGAGTCTCATCATGGATACTTCCCCGTTGTTTGCCCCCTGGGGCGTCAATGACATCAATGAGTTGCTCAGGCCGCAGCCGCTGCGCCTGGAAATGGGCCTGACCCGCAGCACCGACGGCCTGCTGACGGTCGCCATCCGCACCGATCTGCACGGTTGCAAGGGGCGCATGCTGGATTGGTGGTTCACCTTCTTCGAAACGACCCAGCACATCAGATGGTGGCACCCGCACGACCACGTCGAGCACCGGGGCTGGGACCATCACTGGAAAAGAGGAGAGCGCTATGTGGGGGCCAGCATAGATGCGGTGGAGTGGCTTGCCGAGCTGCCACCGGTGGCGGCCCGCCTCAAGTTCCACTGTGCCGAAGAGGTGTTCGCCCCGCAACCGCTGCAGGAGGCGCGGGAGACGCAGGCACTCTCTGCCGCCATCTGCGCCCGTATCGGCTTTGGCGACGAGGTAGCCCTGGATGAACAGGGGGCGCCGCTGGATGGCGAGATGCTGCACCTGGCGCGCGATACTTCCTATGGCTGTGTGCTGCGCAGCCGCTTCCTGCTGGGCAAGGCCTGCGCCAATCCGTTTGACGAGGTGCCGGACGAGGTAGGCTTCAACCTGATGCGCCACTGCTACAGCGAGTTCAGCTATCTGGCGCAGTTTCTGCCGTCGCTCTACTACGCGGAAAATGGCCGTGAATCGGCGCCGACGCTCTGGTGACGGGGGCTGATAGTTGGCATTGAACGTGGCTGAGTGCCTTGGCACAGCCAGGGAGCATGCCCGCTATCGGGCTGCGGTCTGAGCCGCCGAGGGGCCATAAAAAAACCGGGCACTTGGCCCGGTTTGTGATTGCGTCAGGATGTGCTTACTGGAATACCAGTACCATCAGCAGACCCAGAGTGATGGCGGACACCAGGAAGGCGAAGCCATAGAACACATAGTGGTGCAGCTTGGTGGTGTGGATCCCCAGATCATGCAGGCCGTGGTAGATGCGGTGCATGCCGTGCCAGATGGGCAGGGCGATGATCACCAGCAGGATGCAGGCACCCCACCAAGAGCTGGCGAACTCGAGTGCGCGTTCGTAGCTCATGGTCTCCACGTCCATGATGCCCATGGGCACCAGCAGACCGGTGATGAGGACAATGACCGGCAGCAGCATGGCAACCACCATGCCGCCGGCACCAAACAGTCCCCAATATATAGGCTCGTCAGAACGTCTCATATTTTTTCCTCAAATCATGATTGAGAGATCGTGGCCAACGTTTCTGAGTGACAGCCCGGCACCAAACAGGCACCAATAACTGGGTTCGTCAGAACGTCTCATGGTTTTCTCCTCAGGCCACGATGATCAGGACAAGCAGGGATACCACCGCCAGCGCCACATACTGGGCGATGACGATCGGCTTCTCCGGCACCAGGTCTTCGCCACGGAAGATGCGCATGGCTTTCGGGGCCAGTGCGAACCAGGTCTTGGCGTGGAACAGGCAGGCTGCCAGGGCGATGACATGGAACAGGATGGCGATCGGGCTTTGCAGGGATTCCAGCCAGCCGTTGAACGCCTCCTGACCCTGTACCAGCCGCAACAGACCCCACATCAGCACGACGGCGTAGATGGAGACGAAGATGCTGGTGCCTTCGCGGATCATGTAACCGGTGTAGAAGGCATTCTTCAGCCACCAGTCTTTCTTCATTTCGCGGACGTAAGGCTTACGTTTGCTATTGGTGTTGTTCATGGTCTCATTCCTGATCTCAATCTGGCTTGAACATGGCGATCATGTAGTCCTTGGCGCTCTCGACCTTGCCAAGCTGGATGGCCGCCGCCGGATCCACGCCTTTCGGGCACACTTCGGAGCAGTAGCCCACGAAGGTACAACCCCAGACGCCCTCGTCCTGGCTGATGATCTTCATCCGCTCTCTGGACGCGCTGTCGCGGTTGTCGGCGTTGTAGCGATAGGCCAGCGCCAGTGCTGCCGGACCGGTGAACTTCTTGTTGATGCCATATTGCGGGCAGGCCGCATAGCACAGACCGCAGTTGATGCACATGGAGAACTGATGATATTTCGCCATGTCAGCCGGGGTCTGGGTGTACTCGCCGTCGCACAGGCTGCGCGGCTCGGCCGGGATGATGTACGGCTTGATGCTCTCCAGCTTCTCGATGAAGTCGGACATGTCGACCACCAGATCGCGCTCGATCGGGAAGTTGTTGAGCGGCTCTATGGTCATCTTGCCCGGCAGGTAGTCGCGCAGGAAGGTCTTGCAACCCAGCTTGGGAATGCCGTTGACCATCATGCCGCAGGAGCCGCAGATCGCCATCCGGCAGGACCAGCGGAAGCTCAGGGTAGAGTCCAGATGATCCTTGATGTATTGCAGCGCATCCAGCAGGGACATCTCTTTGAGGTAGGGCACCTGGAAGGTCTGCATCCAGGGCTCGTTATCCTGCTCGGGACGGTAGCGCAGGATTTCAATTTCGATCATCTCAGCCATTCTTCTTAGCCTCGTCTTGTTTCTCACCCTCGGAACCGTATACGCGTTTCGCCGGTTGGGATTTAGTGATCTTCACATCGGAGTAATCGATGGTCGGGGCCCCTTCACCGTTGTAGAAGGAGAGAGTGTGCTTGAGGAAGTTCACGTCATCACGCTCTTCGTAACCGTCCAGACGCTGGTGGGAACCGCGGGACTCTTTCCGGTTGAGGGCGGAGTGCGCCATGGCTTCGGCCACGTCCAGCATGTAGCCCAGTTCGATGGCGTACAGCAGGTCGGTGTTGAAGACCGAGGACTTGTCGTTGATCTTGATCTTCTTGTAACGGGCCTTCAGCTCGTTGATCTTGTCGATGGTGCCCTGCATCAACTCTTCGGTACGGTAGATACCGACCCCGGCTTCCATGGACATGCCCAACTCGTTGCGGATATCGGCCGGGTTTTCGGTACCGTCGATATCGAGCAGGGAGAGGTGCTGCTTGATCAGCGCCTCGGCCTTGGCGGCCAGTGCCTGGGTGTTGCCGTGTTGCTGGGTCTTGGCAAACTCACCGGCGTGCTCGCCGGCGACCTTGCCGAATACCACGATCTCGGACAGGGAGTTGGAACCCAGACGGTTGGCGCCGTGCAGACCGACGGAGGCACACTCGCCCAGGGCGTACAGACCCGGCATGCGGGTGGCGCACTGACCGTTGGTCTCGATGCCGCCCATGGTGTAGTGGGCAGTCGGACGTACCGGGATCGGCTCTTTGACCGGATCCACACCCACGTAGGCCTTGGCCAGTTCGCAGATGAAGGGCAGACGCTCTTTGAGGTACTTCTCGCCGAGGTGGCGCAGGTCGAGGTGAACCACATCGCCCATCGGTCCCTGGATCACGCGGCCTTTTTGCTGCTCCTGCCAGAAGGCCTGGGAGAGGCGGTCACGCGGGCCCAGCTCCATGTGCTTGTTCTTCGGCTGGCCGACCGGGGTTTCCGGGCCCAGACCGTAGTCTTGCAGGTAGCGGTAGCCATCCTTGTTGAGCAGGATGCCGCCTTCACCACGACAACCTTCGGTCATCAGGATGCCGGTACCCGGCAGACCGGTCGGGTGGTACTGCACGAACTCCATGTCGCGCAGCGGCACGCCGTGGCGGTAGGCCAGCGCCATGCCGTCACCGGTGACGATGCCGCCGTTGGTGTTGTAGCGATAGACACGGCCGGCGCCACCGGTGGCCAGAATGACGGATTTGGCCTGGATGAAGCGGGTGATGCCGTTCTGGATGTCGAAGGTCAATACGCCCTGGACGCGGCCATCTTCCACGATGAGATCCATGCAGAAGTGCTCGTCAAAGCGCTTGATGGTCGGGTACTTGATGGAGGTCTGGAACAGGGTGTGCAGAATGTGGAAACCGGATTTGTCTGCCGCGAACCAGGTGCGGGGGATCTTCATCCCGCCGAAACGACGCACGTTGGCCTTGCCGTCTGGCTTGCGGCTCCAGGGGCAACCCCAGTGCTCCAGCTGGATCATCTCGTTGGTGGCATTGTTGACGAAGTAGTCGACCACGTCCTGCTCACACAACCAGTCGCCACCGGATACGGTGTCGTTGAAGTGGTTTTCGAGGGAGTCATCATCACGGACGACACCGGCGGCACCGCCTTCTGCGGCCACGGTGTGGCTGCGCATTGGGTAGACCTTGGAGATCAGGGCGATCTCCAGCTCCGGGTGGGCTTCTGCTATGGCGATTGCGGCACGCAGGCCACCGCCACCAGCACCGATGATGGCGACATCGGTCTTGATAATATCCACATCTGCCTCCTTAGGGATAGATTTGCTGGGCACGATTTTGCTCTATGAAAAAAATTCAGGCTTGATGCAAGTCAAACTGGTTTG
Source organism: Aeromonas sp. 2692-1 (assembly GCF_013085505.1). NCBI lineage: Bacteria > Pseudomonadati > Pseudomonadota > Gammaproteobacteria > Aeromonadales > Aeromonadaceae > Aeromonas > Aeromonas sp. 2692-1. The sequence continues at coordinate 4,676,850 of NZ_CP038513.1, read as the reverse complement.
TTTTAGTGCTTGGCAATGGTGACTTTTATCAAAATCACCCCATTCCTTGGATGAAAACGCCGTAATTATCGCCATCCTTCAGTTATCGGTATCAGCCGCTGTCATTACTATGGTTATTTTAAGCTCAGGATTATACGTAGTTTTCTTTCAAAAAAATGAGAAACACCTCTCTTTTTAGGTATTACCCATAAAGTTTTTAAGTTTTTTATCAAAAATATTTAATAAGAATTATTCACGGATAGAACAACACTGCACTTGAGTTCAAAAAACTAATCCGAATGTCGGCCTTGATGCGTTGCTTTATGACGAGATAGCGCTTCGTATGGGGATTTTCATCCCCATAGTCCCGATGGTTGATGTGGTAATAACTATTGAAACAAAAGCATTTTTTCATAAAAAAAGGGGCCTGAGTGGCCCCTTTGATTTCAGTTGATCAGATCCGGAACATGCCGACCTGATTGCTCAGTTCACCTGAAATATTTTTAAGTTGTTCAGACAGATGGCGAGAACTGTCGGCATCGACCGCCAGCTCGTCCGAGACATCCTTGACCGCCTGGATGTTGCGGCTGACCTCGTCGGTCACCGCCCGCTGTTCCTCGGCGGCGCTGGAGATCTGGGTGGCCATGTCGGAGATCTGGTTGATGGAGGCGGTGATCTGCTCCAGTGCCTGGGTGGCATCATTGGCATCTTCCACGCTGTTCTGGGCCAGCAATTGACCTTCGTGCATGGTGCTGACGGCGCCCTGAGTGTTGCGCTGCAGGGTTTCGATCATGCTGCGGATCTCGACGGTGGAGCTGTGGGTACGCTGGGACAGCACCCGCACCTCGTCGGCCACCACCGCAAAGCCGCGACCCTGTTCACCGGCCCGGGCCGCTTCGATAGCGGCGTTCAGCGCCAGCAGGTTGGTCTGCTCGGCGATGCCCTGAATGGTGGAGAGGATGGTGTTGATCTCCTGGGCATTCTTTTCCAATTCCTGAATGATGCCGGAAGCCTGCTTGACCTGGGTGGCCAGATCCGTGATGGAGCGCTGGTTGCGGGCGATCACCTGCTTGCCGTGCTCACAACTGCTGGAAGAGCTGCGGGCCGCATCGGCGGTCTGTTCGGCGTTGCTGGCCACCTCCACTGCAGTGGCGGACATCTCGTGCACCGCAGTGGCGATCTGGGAGATCTCGTTTTGCTGGCGAGCCAGACCCTGGCTCGATTTTTCCGCCATGTTGTGGGACGACTTGGCTTGCTGGTTCAGTTGGCCGGAGGAGTTGGAGATGTCCTGCACCATCACGTGGATCCGGTCGATGAAGGTGTTGACGTGCTTGGCGACGATACCCACTTCGTCTTCACGCTCGATCTTGACGCGGCGGGTCAGATCGCCGTTGCCGCGGGAGAGATCGGCAATCGCTTCACCCAGGGTTTTCAGCGGAGCCAGCGAGCCGTTGATGGCGACATAGGAGAAGCCGGCGACGATGAGGATGGTGAGCAGGCCTTGCAGCAGGGCGGAGGTCACCATGCGGGAGACGGACTGATAGGCGACTGCTTCATCCACCACTATGCCGAAATACCAGTTGGTGTTGGGGATCTCGGTCAGGTCGAACACGCTGGGTTTGCCGCTGATATCCATCTCGGAGATGGTGTTGTCATGGGCCAGCTCGTTGACCTTGGCGGCGGTCAGCTCGGGGGAGATGGCGGTCGCCTGTTTGAGGGTCAGATCCTTGTCCGGGTGGGCAATGATGGTGCCATTACTGTCCACAAGGATGGCGTAGGTCCCTTCCGAGTTGATGGCCAGCACATCGCGTACCAGGGCGTCGATGGAGACGTCACCGGCAATGACCCCCTGGGTATTGCCCCGGGTGAAGGGCTCGGCGATGGTGATGATCAGCTGGCCGGTGGTGATGTCGGCGTAGGGGGCCGTGATAGCCAGCTTGCCGGCGGCCATGGCGTCCTTGTACCAGGGGCGCTGACGAGGATCATAGCCGGCCGGCAGGTCGGTCGGCTTGCTCTGGATCATCTTGCCATCCTTGGTGCCCACATAGACCAGGTCAAAGTTGCCGGCATTCATGGATTGGGCCAGATGGCTGATGGGTTCGTCCTCCTTGGCGAAGGCCTCCTTGGTGGAGGTGACCATGCTGATGCGGGCGTCCAGCCAGCGGGAGATGCCTTTCACATTGGATGCCGAGCTGTCGTCGATGAAGCTCCAGATCAGGCGCTGGGTTTCGCTTCTCAGCTGAGTGGTGTTGTACCAGACCTGCAGGCCGGTGATGACCAGGATAATGACCCCGATGGCGAGGACAAGCTTGTTCTTGATGGATAAGTTCATGTTTACATCCTTGTGAGCGTCAGTCTGCGATGTGTGGTTTTATTGTTATGGGCCAACACTGTATCGGCCAAAGTAGAACTTTTTGTATCCCGGTGCGCCTTTAAATTTATAGCTTAAATCAGCGGTTATCGAACTCCCCCTGGCACAATGAGTCCGTTTTTGGCCGGCGGCAGGAAGCGGTCCGGCCGGTTGGTAAAGATGCCATCGACGCCGATGGCGGCCAGCATCGCCTGATCGGCGGGTTCATCGACCGTATAGACCAGCACCTTGAGCCCGCGGTCGTGGGCATCCTGCACCAGCGACTGATCGACAAAATCTACGTCGCAGTTGAGCGACCAGGCCCCCAGCTCGGCTGCAAACTTGGCGAGGGTGAGGGGAATGGTGGAAGTCAGTGCCCCCAACCGGATGTCGGGGCGCAGGGCGGCAAAGCGGGCGAGCTCCGGGTGGTGGAAGGAGGAGACGACCCACTGCGTGGGCGCGAAGCCAAGCTCTGCCTCGGCACGTCGGGTCAGTCGGGCCACCTCGTCGGCTGTTTGTGCTCCTTTCAGCTCGATGTGCAGCTCGGCCTGGCCGGCAATCGCCTCCATCACCTGCCACAGGGTCGGGATCCCTTCTCCCTCACCGGCATCCAGGCTCGCCAGATAGGCGCGCGACTGGGCCGTCAACACGCCGCTGCCGTCGGTGCAGCGCTCCAGCCGCCGGTCATGGAACACCCACAGCTCGCCGTCGGCCAGCTGCACGTCGATCTCGATGGCCCCGGCGCCCAGCGCCAGTGCCAACCGGATGGCCTTGAGGGTATTTTCCGGCGCCAGTCCGCTGGCACCGCGATGGGCAATGATCTGCATGATGTACTCCTGTGGTGCCTGCTCAGGCCCGGCTCAGACGAATGTCGATCTGCTGGTGCGGCAGCCCCAGCCCCTGTTGCTGCAATTTCTCCAGCACCAGCGAGTGAACCTCGTGGGTGATGGGCATGCGGTGGTCCATGCTGTTCACGTAGAGCCGGATCTCGTAGATCAGCGCCGAGTCGGTGAATTCGATCAGGAACACCTCGGGGGAGGGGGTCTCCAGCACCAGGGTGGAGGCTCGGATCGACTCTTCCAGAATGGTCTGTATCTTTCTGGGCTCCTGGGTCAGGCCGATGCGGATGCGCAGCCGTACCCGGGTGATGGCGTCTGACAGCGACCAGTTGATGAACTGTTCGGTGATGAAGGCCTTGTTGGGGACGATGATCTCCTTCCTGTCCCAATCCACTATGGTGGTGGCGCGGGTCTTGATCTTGGTGACGGTGCCGGTCAGCTCGCGAATGGTGACGGTGTCGCCGAGCCGGATCGGTTTTTCGAACAGGATGATGAGACCCGACACGAAGTTGGCGAAGATCTCCTGCAGCCCGAAACCCAGACCCAGGGAGAGGGCCGCCACCATCCACTGCGCCTTGGACCAGTCGATGCCGAGGATGGAGAAGCCGGTCAGCGCCCCCACTACCAGCACTATGTACTTGGTCACCGTGGTGATGGCAAAGCCGGTGCCGGGGGAGAGGCTCAGGTGCTGGAGCAGAGTCAGCTCCATCAGGCCCGGCAGGTTGCGGGCGGTGACCACGGTCAGGATGAAGGTAAACACCGTCAGCATCAGATCCTGCAAGGTGATGGCGGAGAGCTGTTCGATGCCGCCAATCTTGCTGCTCACCTGCCACACCTCGATGCTGCGCAGGAAGCTGAACGCCGAGTTGAGTTCAGACCACTGCACCACCACCAGCATGGTGAAACCCAGCATCAGCAGGGTGCGCACCAGCCCGAGCGACTGGGCGCTGATGGTATCCAGATCCAGCTCGGTGTCTTCCACCACGTCCGGGATCTCGGAGCTGAGCTCGTCATGCCCCTCTTCCCGGCCTCGTTGGGCCAGGATCTCGGCCCGCTTGCTCTTGGCCCGCTCGAAGGCGAGGCGGCGGCGCTGGATCAGCATCCAGCGGTGCGCCAGATAGTAGACGAGCAGGCAACCCAGCCCCATCAGCAGACTCAGCTCCAGCTGGCGCAGCAGGATGCGGGAGGTATAGAAGTAGCCGAGTAGGGAGCCGATCACCGCCAGCAGCGGGGCCAGCATCAGGCTGTTCCAGATGAAATGGTGCAGCAGGTGCGGCTTGGTCATGTCGGCCTGGCCCCAGGTGAGCGGCAGCCGCTCCCGGTTGAGGCGGGCGAAGAACAGCAGCAGCCAGAGGGCGCCGACGATGAAGGCCAGCCGGCCGAGGGAGTCGTAGAAGGCGTGCTCCTGATAGCTGTTGGCCATGCCCTGCACGAAGAAGCTCGGGATGATCACCAGCAAGAGGGTGCGAAACTGGCTCCACACCTTCTGCACCCGCTCTTTCTGCCAGCGGAAATGGAGGATCAGGATCCCCTTCTCCAGCGTCAGGTGACGTGCCATCAAGAGTGCCAGCAGCAGGAACCAGATCTCGCCAAGGCCGCGGGCCACCGCCACCGCGAACGGATATTGCCAGGCGCCGTCGAGCAGGCCGCGCACCATCAGCACCATGGCGGGCAGCGGCAGGGAGGCGAGCAGGGAGCGCATCAGCAGCCGGCTGGTGAGGCTGAACTTGTCCTGGGTTACCTTGCCGATGCGGGGCGCTATGTGCTGGCTGTAGTGAGTCAGGTGGCGAGCCAGTTTGAACCAGCACCAGGCCAGCACCAGGATGCCGATGCCGGCGAAGGTGAGGGTGATGGGGTTGTTCTCGGCGATGGCCTGGGGCAGTTGCAGCCAGTTGACCGGGTTGAGGGCGAGGCCGAGGGCCGCCGGCACCCCGAGCAGCACGGCCGGGGTGAGCGGGCGCACGTCCGGCATCCAGAACAGGTGGCTGGCGCTGAGCTCGCGGATCTCGTCGATCTTGCTGTTCTGGCGGCTGTAGAGCAGCTTGAGCCGGGTCTGCTCCTGAATGAGGCTGTCAGAGGCGTCGTTGAGCCGGGTCAGCAGCTGGCGACGGGCCTTGAGTAGATTGTCGAGCACCGCCTGCTGGGCGCGATCGAGGGCCACTTCGTCGGTGGCCAGCAGCTGATCGCGCATCTGGCGCGGATCCTTGAGCGCGTCCTGCTCGGTCTCGTACTGGTACTTGGCCATGCGGGCGTTGACGATGGCTGACTCCAGCTTGTCGAGGGGGAAGTAGGCGGGCAGATCCGAGAGCTTGCTGCGCAGGTTCTCGCCGTAGGCGTTGCTGATCTGCAGCCACTCCAGTTGCTCGCGCACCGAGTTGACCAAGTCGTTCAGGCTCGAGAGGTTCTTGTCGATCACCCGCTGCTCATCCTGCACCCGCTCTATCTGATCCTCCAGCGCGCCGAGCTGGATGGAGAGCGCCTGGTTCTGCTGTTGCTGCTCCAGCAGCAGCGGCATGTCGGAGGTGAGCTGCTTGCGCAGCCGCTCGCTCTCCGCCAGCGCCTGCTCTGTCTTGTCGCGGCGCAGCTGGTTCTGCTGGTTGAGCAGGCTGGTCTGCCACTCATCCTCGTCGGTGATGGCGAGGTTGAGCTCCTGCAGCCTGAGCTTGCCGAGATCGTTGCGTTGCTGGGCGGAGAGCTGCTCCAGCTCCAGCATCTGGATCCGGTCGGAGAGGCTCTGCTCCTTGAGGCGGGTGACCAGCTGCTGGGCATCCTGCAGGCGATCCGATTCGCTGCTGAAGCTGAGCCGGTCGAGCAGGGCGCGGGTCTGCTGCAACTGCTTGCGCAGTTCGTCGACCCGCAGGTGATACTCCTGGCCGGTGCTCTCCAGCTGGTTGAGGCTGTCCATCACCCCCTGGCGCTCCTTGCGCAGGTTGAGCTGGCGGTTGCTGCTCAGGCCGATGGCCTGGCGCAGCGCCTCCTCCTTCAGGGAGGAGAGGGCCGGGCGAGGCTGGGGCTGGTAGTTGTGCAGGCTCTCCTTGAGGCGGGCCGACTCCTTGGGATAGTCGATGAGGATCTGCTGATAGGCCTTGCCCTGCTCGCGATAACGCTGGGCCTCCCGGGCAAACTGCAGTGCCTGCTGGTAACTTTCCCGCAACTTCTGGTTTTCCGGGGTGTCGGTCTTGGGCACGCTCTGCAGCAGCTCTTCCACCTGGGTGATGGCGTCATCGGCCTGGGCAAGGGGAGTGAGGAGAGTGAGAGAGAGCAGCAGGCAGAGCAGGCGTTGCAACATGGCGCACGTTTCCGTTCAGGTGAGGTCGCCCTAGCCTAAAGCAGGGGCCGGAGCGGGTAAAGTTTTCCATATTAATGATTTGTAACATAAATAACGGGCGTTCCCGGCCCGCTTTGGCTATCATTCTGGCCGTTTTTCCCTCCGTTGAGCATTTTATGTCCGCAGTCGATCTGGGCACGGCCCCTCTTTCCCGCCTGTTCTGGCGCTACGTCACCCCGACCGTGGCCGCCATGCTGGTCACCGGCATCTATGTCACCATAGACGGCATCTTCGTCGGCCATATTCTGGGTCAGGACGGGCTGGCCGGCATGATGCTGGCGTACCCCATCTGCGCCGTGCTCTATGCGGTGGGGGCGCTGATCGGCATGGGCTCCTCGGCGCTCGCCTCGTTTTATCTGGGCAAGGGGGAGCAGGCGAGGGCCCGCCACATCGTCGGCAACGCGCTGGTGATGGTGCTCATCGCCTCTGGGCTGCTCGCCTTCATCGGCATCCGTTACGGCGAGGCCATGCTGATCTGGATGGGGGCGGAGGGAGTCATCTTTGACGCCGGTTTCGCCTATTTGCAGTGGTATGCCTGGCTCGGAGTGTTTGCGGTGCTCTCCATGGCGTTTACCGCCCTGCTGCGCAACGACGGGCGACCCGGCCTCACCACCTGGATCCTGGTGGGGGGCGGCGTGCTCAACGTGCTGCTCGATTACCTGCTGATGGCGGTGATCCCCTGGGGGCTGGCGGGGGCCGCCATTGCGACCATGCTCTCCCAGGCGGTGACCGGCGGCCTCTGTCTGTGGCACTTCTTCACCCCGCGCAGCCAGCTGCGCATTGGCTGGGACACCCTGCGACCCGACTGGCGGTTGATGGGGGAGACGCTGCGACTCGGGGTGTCGAGCTTTCTGATGTACCTCTACCTGTCGGTGGTGCTGGCGCTGCACAACAAGGCGCTGCTGGCGGTGGGCACCTCGCTGCACGTGGCGGCCTACGGCGTCATCAGCTACAGCGAGGCCTTCTTCTATCTCATCTTCGAGGGGATCGCCATGGGCATCCAGCCCATCGCCAGCTTCAACGCCGGGGCGGGCAACTGGGCACGGGTGCTGCGGGTGCGCAACCTGGCGCTGGGGGTGACCCTGCTGGTGGCCCTGTGCGGCATGCTGCCGCTCTATCTGTGGCCAGAGGGGGTGGTCTACCTGTTTGCCGGGGACAACGCGGCCCTCTTGCCGGTGGCCAGCCTCGGCATCTGGCTCTACTTCTGGGGCTTGCCGATGGAAGGCCTGCTGCTGGTGGGAGCCACCTACTTCCAGGCCATCAACCGGGCCCGTATCGCCTCCCTGCTTACCGGCGGCAAGCTGGTGCTGATCGGCGGCTTCCTGTGGGGCTTCTCCTCCCTGTGGGGGGTATCCGGCGTCTGGCTGGCGCTGCCCACCTGCAGCACCCTGCTGGTACTGGTGATGTGGCGAGCCATGGGCAAGGAGGCGCGCCAGCACGCCGCCTGACATGTGGTCAGTCGGCCATCAAAAAGGCAGCCCAGGCTGCCTTTTTCGTTTTGAGCGCCCCTGACAGGCCAGCGGTTCAGGGCTTGAAGGCGCCGATGAAGATGGCGGGATCGATGCGGGCGTCGTTGAGGCTGACATTCCAGTGCATGTGGGGACCGGTGGCACGGCCGGTGGCGCCGACCCGGCCGACGATGCCGCCGCGGGGCAGGCTCTGGCCCAGCTTCACGTCGACCTTCGACATGTGGCAGAACATGCTGATGAGGCCCTGACCGTGATCGACGAACACCGTATTGCCGTTGAAGAAGTAGTTGCCGATCAGGATCACCTTGCCCGCCGCCGGCGACTTGATGGGGGTGCCGGCACCGACCGCGAAGTCGAGGCCGGAGTGGGGGTTGCGCTCCTCGCCGTTGAAGAAGCGGCGCAGTCCGAACGGGCTGGAGAGCGGGCCCTCTACCGGCTTGTCGAACAGCAGATTGCTCGGCTGGGCCGGGCTGAAGGTCTGGTAGGCGCGGGTCTGCTCCGCCAGTTCGCGGTTGATGCGGGTCATGTCTTCGGCCAGCGGGTTGACCTGGCGGCTGTTCTTGAGCTTGATGTGTTGCTCCCGGTAGTGCTTGGTGCCGACCGTGAAGCCGAGGGTGCGGCCATCGCTCACCTGCAGCTGGTGGGGGCCGGGCTGGCTCTTGAGGGGGATGCCGACGATGGCAATCCAGCGTTTGCCCTCTTCACGCACCACCAGCACCGGCTTGCCCTGATAGCGGGCGGTCGGGGCCTGCGCCTCGCTGCCGAGCGCCACCACGGCGACGCCCCCCGGCACCGGGTGGTTGAGCAGGCGACTGATGAAGCCCTCGGCGAGGGCGGACTGGCTGGCCAGCAGCAACAATAGACAACAAACGACTCTCATGATGATTCCTGACTGGGTTGACTAAAACGAAACGGTAACGAAATCAGGACGCTGGCTGGAAGCGCTGGTAGATGGCCTCCATCTGGACCGACACCTCCTGGCGCACCAGGTCCAGCTCCAGCATGTCTTGTACCACCTTGAGCTGATCCGGATTGAGGAAGCTGCGGCTGCTCTCCAGCACCCGCTGGGTATAGGCGCGCTGGTTCTCCAGATAGGTGCCGGCATCGCCGCTCTCCTGCTGGGCCAGCTGCTGGTTCGCCTCGCTCAGCAGACGCGTCAGGGATTGGCGCTGGGCCGGTGCCAGCAGCTCGCCGTGCTCCGCCAGGCGACCCTGGATCTCCAGCAGGCGGTTGGTATCGCCCGAGTAGATCTCCTGTTCGAGCCGGGTGCGGGTATCCTCCCCCAGCAGGTTGCTGAGGTTGCCCCAGATGCGCTGGCTCTCCTGCTCATAGGCATCGGGATGGTCGAAGCCGAGGCGATAGAGCTCGCGCAGTTGCTCCTGGACCTGGCCGCGCACGTCTTCCACTATGTCGAGCCGGTCGAAGACGGTGGTGAGCTGGCTGCCCTGTTCGGCGTCATAGAGCCGCTCGATCAGCACGGAGCCTTCGCTCGACTGGCTCCACTGGCTGATGGCGGCTTCCAGCTCGGGGTTGGGAGGCAGCACCTCCTGGGCGGGGGCGGGCTCGTTCTGGCTGCCCTTGCCGGGCAGCTTGGCCAGCAGGCTCTGCCCGGTGCTCTGGCCGCTGTTCTGGCTGGTGGCCGAATCGCATTGTGACGGGCTGTTGGTGGGGCTGGCGGTGTCGGATCCCGGCTGAGGTTTGACAGGGTCGGCCTGCCACTGCCAGAGGTTGAGCAACAGGGAGGCCAGCAGAATTGGCGCCAGGTGAGATGTACGCATCTTGGATTCTCTTGAATAAGTGAATGCCCCTTGCAAAGGGGTCTCTTATGATAACCGTAACGTCTGATACAAGCAGCCATGACGTGCAAAACCGGCCTCGGCGGTGACCCGCCATTGAGTCGGTCGGCCCATGGCTCTAGAATCGGCAACCAGCCGTTTTGAACCGAGGAAATGTTATGAATGGATTGTCCCCCCTGCGCGCAGAACCTGCTCGTCACCCCATTGGGCGTGGCTGGGTCTGGGTGCGATCCGGTTTCGATGTCTTCAACAAGGGGATGGGGGTCAGTGTCGCCATGGTCCTCATCTGGTTTGCGGTCGGTCTGCTGCTGGAGCGTCTGCCGGCGGGCAGCCTCATCTCCCAGCTGCTTTACATGGTCTGGGGGGCCGGCTGGGTGGCGGTGGCCCGTCACGGTTATGAAGGCAATCCGCTGCGCTTCGCCGATTTCTTCTCCGGCTTTCGCCACAAGCTGACCCCGCTGATGCTGGGAGGCCTGCTGGTGCTGGCCCTGTTCAGCCTGATCGGTCTCATCTGCCTGGGGCTGCTCTCCATGTGGGGGCTCACCTCCCTGCTGACCCAGGATCCGGAATCTCTGGTGGTCACTGCAGCCCAGGCCCAGGGCCTGCTGCTCTGTCTGCTGCTGGGGCTGGCACTGCTGATCCCGGTGCTGATGGCCATCACCTTCGCCCCCGCCCTCATCTTTTTCCACGATGTGGGGATCCTGCAGGCCGCCAAACTGAGTTTCAAAGGCTGCCTGACCAACATGTGGCCCTTCCTCTGGTGGGGACTGATCGCCGCCATCCTGATGCTGTTTGGCGCGGCGCTGATGCTGGTGGGTCTGCTGGTGGTGATCCCGGCGCTCAACTACTCCATCTATGTGGCCTACCGGGATATCTATCTGGACGTGACGCAGGATACGCCTGCCGAAGCCCCGCTGACCGGCTTCGAAGCCTGACGCCAGCGGATTGGTGTGACATATGCGCGAAAGGGGCCTGCTGGCCCCTTTCGCATGTTTGCGTTGTTTCTTGTTCCCGCCACTACTCTCGCCACATGGGGTCGACGGCCATGCGTTCCACCAGAAAGTCGAGGAAGCTGCGTAGCAGCGGTGACATCTGCTTGCGGGTGCCGTAGACGGCGTAGACGCCGAGTCGCTTGGGTTGCCACTGCGCCAGCAGCGGCACCAGGGTGCCGGTGTCGAGGTGGGGTTGGACCGAGTAGCGGGGCTGCAGGCTGATGCCGGCCCCCTCCAGGGTCGCCTCCAGCAGCAGGTTGGAGATGTTGGCGCTGAGGTTGCCGCTTACCGGCACCGATTCGGGTCCGTCCGGTCCCTGAAACTCCCACAGGCTCTTGCCGAAATAGGTGTAGGTGAGGCAGTTGTGCAGGGCGAGATCCTGCACCTTGTGCGGGGTCGGGTGTCTGGCCAGATAGGCCGGGCTGGCGCAGACCACCGAGTGACAGGTACCGAGCCGGCGGGCCACCAGGTTGGGGTCGAGGTCATTGGTGATGCGAACGGCGAGATCGATCCGCTCCTCCACCAGATTGACGGTGCGGTCCAGCAGCAGGATGTCGATGGCGGTGCCCGCATAGCGCGCCAGGTAGTCGTTGGCGGCGCCCACCAGCAGGGCTTCCGAGAGTGAGTAGCTGCTGGTGATGCGCAGTTGCCCCTTGGGGGCCTCGTCGCCGCGCACGGCGATCTGCTCCATCTCTTCCCCCAGTGCCAGCATGGCCCGGGCCCGGTTCAGCGCCTCTTCCCCAGGGCCGGTCAGACTGAGCCGGCGAGTGGTGCGGTGCAGCAGCCGTGCCCCCATCCACTGCTCCAGCTCCGCTAGGTAGCGCGTCACCATGGCGCGCGACATCTCCAGTTTCTCCCCGGCGCCGCTCAGGCTGCCCTGTTCGACTACGCTGACAAAGACCCGCAATGCGGTCAGTCGATCCATTTCAGGCTCTCTATATGCTCGATTAATGCAACAGTTATGCGCTTATTATGCTGTATTTGTACCGTAACTGATCCAATAAACTGTGTCCATCTGATGAACCCCTGATGACTTGATGAGGAATACCCGATGAACAACACCCTGATCCGCAACCTGACCCTGGCCACCACCCTGCTGAGTGGTGCCGCCATGGCCGCCCCGCTCACCGTGACCGTCTACAACCCGGGCGAGAAGGCAATCTTCCCGGTCTCCTCCTCCCTGGTGACCGGTGACAAAGAAGCGATCCTGATCGATGCCCAGTTCGACGTGCAAAACGGCCAGGCGCTGGTGGACATGATCAAGAAGAGCGGCAAGAAGCTGACCACCGTCTATATCAGTGCCGGTGACCCCGACTTCTACTTCGGTCTGGAGCCCATCAAGGCAGCCTTCCCGGACGTCAAGGTACTGGCAGACCAGCATGTGGTCGACCATATCAACCAGACCAAGGACGCCAAGCTGAGCTACTGGAGCCCCATCCTCGGCAAGGGTGCACCGAAGAGCCTGACCGTGCCGCAAGTGATGACGGCCAGCCATCTGACACTGGATGGCGAGAAGATCGAGATCAAAGAGATTAACACCCCGAATGCCTACCTGTGGGCACCGTCCATCAAGACGGCGTTTGGTGGCGTACCGGTCTACAGCGGCGTGCACGTGTGGATGGCTGACAGCCAGACCAAAGCGGCTCGCAGCAACTGGGTCAAGGCGCTGAACAATCTGCTGGCGCTGAAGCCCGAGCGCGTGGTGCCGGGTCACTTCCTGGGGACTGCTCCCAAAGGCAGCACCGCCGTGACCTTTACCCGTGACTACGTAGAGCGCTTTGAGCAGGAGCTGGCCAAAGCCAAGAACTCCGGCCAGCTGATTGAAGCACTGAAGAAGGCTTACCCGTCCCTGCCGGTCGACGACGGTCTGGCCATCGGTGCCAAGGTCAACACCGGCGAAATGAAGTGGTAAACCCCTGACGCCTACTTCCCTGTGTTTTTTTACCGGGCCCAAGGGCCCGGTTTTTTTAGCCGAATGAACGAGTGAATCACATGAACGAAACGACTCTGCATTATGTATACGATCCCCTCTGCGGCTGGTGCTACGGCGCTGCCCCGCTGTTGAAGGCTGCGGCTGCCATCCCGGAACTGCGCATCGAGCTGCATGCCGGTGGTCTCTGGCTTGGCGGGCGCAGGCAGGCGATGGGCCAGGCCCTGCGCGATTACGTCCGTCCCCATGACGAGCGGATCCAGGCGCTGACCGGCCAGCCTTTCGGCGAGCGCTATTTCAACGAGCTGCTGCTGCGCGATGGTCTGCTGCTCGATTCGGAGCAGCCCATCCGCGCCATCCTGGCGGTGACGGCCCTGGGTGGCAACGGTCTGAGCCTGCTGCACCGCATCCAGCAATCCCACTATCGCGATGGCATCTGGATCGGTTCTCTCGAGCATCTGACCAGCCTGGCGGCGGAGCAGAACATTGGCGCGGATGATTTTGTGAAGGCCTATCAGCAGGCCGATTTGGCGAGTCATCTGGCCGACAGCCAGCGTTGGATGCGCCATCTCGGCGGGCAGGGCTACCCGACCCTGGGGCTGGTGCAGGGCGACAAAGTGACCCCCTTGTCCGCCTCCTCCTTCCTGGGTGAACCAGAGGCGTTTGTTCGCCAGATCCAGCTCATGATGAATTGTTGAGCGAACAGCAGGTCGTATCCGGTGGCGGATGTGCAGCGCCCGAGGTGCTCGTTGCAGATTTTTCCTACCTGTCTGGCACTCATGCTATCCCCAGGCGAGACGATATATTCAGTAGCGGACAGTTTGAAAATCATCCGCTTGCGATCATCGCGCTATGCTCTATGGGGATAGCCCGGGCGTTTGAGGCCACGGGCTTGCGTCTAGCCGCCAAGGATACCAATCATGTTCAAAAATATGTCTATAGGTCAGAAGTTGAGCGCCGGTTTTGCCGTATTGGCCCTGCTAGTGGTGGGGCTGGCGTGGTTCTCCATCACTCAGCTGTCCCATCTTTATGCCGATACCGCCACCATCTCGGGCAACCTGTTGCCATCGACCCGTTATGCCAGCCAGATGCATGTGGCCATTCTCGATGCCCGTCGTTCCGAACTGGCGCAGGTGATTGGTGGCCTCAACAAGGATGCCCAGGAGGTGAGCGAACGTACCGTCACCTTCAACAAGGCCAAGCAGGAGTTTGACGCGGCGGCGCAGAAGTATGGCTCGTTGCCCTTCAGCACCGATGAGGAGAAGCAGACTTATGAACAGCTGGTGGCCGCTGGTGCGAAGTACTTCTCGGTACACGAGCAGCTGATTGCGGCTTTTGCTAGCGGCGATCTGGAAAAAGTGAAGAGCCTGCGCAAGAACGAGACTCGTGCCGCACTGGAAGAGGCGGGGGCCAAATCCTACCGTCTGCGCGAGATCAACAACGAGCTGGCTGACAACATGGTGAAGTCGGTGGCCGACCTTTACAGCAGCTCGCGCACCATGAGCATCGTGGTGAGCCTCATCACAGTGCTGTTCGTGGTGGTGGTGGCCTGGCTGCTGACCGGTCAGGTCCGCAATCCGGTGATGGCGCTGCTGGAGCAGACCCGCAAGGTAGCCGCTGGCGATCTGGCGGCTCATCTTGACGCCAGCCAGTTCAACAACGACGAGCTGGGGCAACTGGCCAAGGGCTTTGGCGAGATGCAAAAGAACCTGCGTACCCTGGTCAGCGAAGTCTCCGGCTCCGTGGTGCAACTGAGCTCGGCGGCCGAAGAGATCAGTGCGGTGGCGCGTCAGTCCGCCAACAACATGAACAGCCAGCAGCACGAGCTGAATCAGCTGGCCACCGCCATGAACGAGATGCAGGCCACGGTGCAGGAGGTGTCCCGCAACACCAGCGATGCCGCCAGTGCCGCCAGCGCCGCCAGCAGTACCGCCGAACTGGGGGCTCGCACCGTCAACGACTCCATCAAGCGTATTGAGCAGGTGGCCGGTGCCATCGAGAGCACCGCCGTGGTAATCCGTCAGCTTGGCGACGACAGCCGCAACATCGGCATGGTGCTGGAGGTGATCCGCGGGATCGCCGAGCAGACCAACCTGCTGGCGCTCAACGCCGCCATCGAGGCGGCCCGGGCCGGCGAGCAGGGCCGCGGCTTTGCGGTGGTGGCCGACGAGGTGCGTACCCTGGCGAAGCGGACTCAGGATTCCACCTCCCAGATCAACACCATCATCGCTGAACTGCAGCAGCGGGCCGAGCAGGCCGGCACCACCATGCAGCAAAGCCAGGACATGATGAATTCCACCGTGAGCACGGCGCGGGAGGCCGGGGCCTCCATCTCCGAGATCAGCGGCTCGGTGGAGAGCATCTCCCACATGAATATCCAGATCGCGACCGCCACCGAAGAGCAGGGGGCGGTGAGTGAAGAGCTCAACCGCAATGTGGTCAATATCAGTCATGCCTCCGAGGAAGTGGCCGCCGGTGCAACCCAGATGGCACAGGCTTGTAACGACCTCAATCACCTGGCGACCCAGTTGCAGGAGATGGTGCGCCGCTTCCGGGTGTAAGGCGGGTTGGATGCTCGCTGCTGCGGGCCCGGATCCTGGATCCGGGCCCGCCTTGTTTTATCGGTCTGTCGACTTTCCCTCTTGCACCATCCCTTGTTCGCTCCGCCGTTCTTGGGCATGCTAATGGACCCATTGGTTGGCAGGATTCTGGATGTATGAACCTTCGCGATCTCGAGTATTTGGTGGCGCTGGAAGAGGAGAAGCACTTTCGCAAGGCGGCGGAGCGCTGCTTCGTCAGTCAGCCCACCCTGAGCGGCCAGCTGCGCAAGCTGGAGGATGAACTCGGGGTGATCCTGATCGAGCGTACCTCGCGCAAGGTGCTGTTTACCCCAGCTGGCGATGCCATGGCTCAGCAGGCCCGCAAGGTGCTCAAAGAGGTGCGCGAGCTCAAGAGCATAGGCCAGCACTTTGCCGAGCCCATGTCCGGTGAAATCCACATCGGCTTCATTCCTACCGTCGGCCCCTATCTGCTGCCTCACATCATTCAGGATCTGCGCGAGCACTTTCCCAAGCTGGAGTTCTACCTGTATGAAGAGCAGACCCAGGTGTTGCTCAAGCGGCTGGAAGAGGGGGAGCTGGATTGCCTGATCCTGGCCGAATTGGAGGGGATGGAGGGGTTTGGTTCGATCCCGCTCTATCAGGAGCCCATGTGGCTGGCGGTGCCCCAGCAGCATCCGGAGGCCAAGGCCAAGGCTGTGCCGCTCAGCAATCTCAAGGGCAAGAAGTTGCTGATGCTGGCCGATGGTCACTGTCTGCGGGATCAGGCGATGGGATTCTGCTTCGCCGCCGGTATCGGCGAGGATCAGCGCTTCAAGGGCACCAGTTTGGAGACGCTGCGCAACATGGTGGCTGCCGGCAGCGGCATGACGCTGGTACCCAGGCTCGCCGTGCCCGCCAACGCCGAAGAGGGCGGCGTCAGCTATCGACCTGTGATAGACCCCGTGCCTGGGCGCACCATAGCGCTGCTCTATCGCCACTACTCGGTGCGCCGTCCCTGCTTCAACGAGCTGGCCGCTCGTATCTCGCGCTTGATGCAGAGCCTGCTTGGCTAACTGAGCATCTTCACTGCAGGGCCACAAAAAAGAAAACCGGCGCATTGCGCCGGTTTTTTTATCTTCTGCTGTGGTTTAGAAGATATCGTCGGTGGAGACGGGGCCATCGGTGGGCGAGCCCTCACCGCCGTACACCTGATTGCCATCCGAGCTCTGTGTCGCGTAGCGGGTCGGCTCGGTGCCTTCCTTGAAGAACTCTTCCATGCTGCTGCCGTCGGTCCGGTTGGTCAGCAGGCCGGTCTCACGATCGATCCGCACCGTGATGATCCCTTCCGGTACCGGCATCTTGCGCTCAGGCACCTGCTTGAGCGCCGTCTTCATGAAGTCGATCCAGATGGGCTGCGCGGCACCGCCGCCAAATTCTGCCCGGCCCAGACCACGCTGGTGGTTGTCAAAACCGATCCAGGAGGTGGCGACCAGATTCGGGGTATAGCCGGAGAACCAGGCATCACGGGATTCGTTGGTGGTCCCGGTCTTACCGGAGATATCGTGGCGCTTGAGGTCGCGCGCCGCCCGCCAGCCGGTACCGCGCCAGCCATTGCCACCCCAGATGGCCGTGGTCAGGGTGTCGGTCACCAGGAAGGTGCTCTGGGCACTGATGGTCTGCGGTGCCATGTTGCCGGGAACGACCGGATCGATGGGGCACTGGGCTTTCCAGTCCGGCGCCGTATTGGCATAGGCATCCGCACTGTCGAGACCGGCGGCAGCCAGCACGCCACAATCACGGCAGGCGGCTGCCGGGTTGGCCTGATAAAGAGGTGCGCCGAAGCTGTCGGTGACTTCGGTGATGAAGTAGGGGGTGACCTGGAAGCCGCCGTTGGCCATGACCGAGTAGCCGCGCACCACTTCCAGCGGGGTAAACTCGGCAGCACCCAGGGCCAGCGATTCGTTGGGCGAGATGGTATCACGCGCAAAGCCGAAGCGGGTCAGGCCGTCGATGTAGGTATCCAGCCCGATGGCGCGCATCAGGCGCACCGACATCACGTTCTTCGACTTGGCGAGGCCAAGGCGCAGGGAGGTGGGGCCTTCATAGATGGCCGGGGAGTTTTTGGGCTGCCACATGGGGCCCTTGGAGGGGTCCCACTGGTTGATCGGCGCATCGTTGATGAGGGAGGCCAGGGTGTAGCCCTGTTCCAGCGCGGTGGCATAGAGGAAGGGCTTGATGTTGGAGCCTATCTGGCGGCGTGCCTGATCGACCCGGTTGAACTTGGAGAGCTCAAAGCTGAAACCGCCGACCAGCGCCTCGATGGCACCATCCTGCGGGTTCATGGCCACCAGGGCGGCGTTGACCTCAGGGATCTGGGAGAGCAGCAGCTCTTCACCTTTTTCCCGAACCCAGATCTGGGCGCCCACTTTCAGCATGTCGCGGGCCGAGCGGGGCGCAAAGCCCTGGCGATCGTCGGTGATGAAGGCACGTGCCCACTTGATGCCGTTCCAGCCAAGCTCAGCCTGTTTGCCGTTCTTCAGCACTATGGTCGCACTCTTGTCAGCCAGTTTGGTGACGACGGCGGCCATCAGCGGCTCATAGGTGGGCTGCTTGGCCAGATGGGCCATGATCTTGTCATAATCCCAATCGGCTTCGCCCGCTTTCCACAGCTGGGCGGTCACGCCCTTGTAGCCATGGCGGGTGTCATAGTCGAATACGCCGTCGAGCAAGGCCAGCCGGGCGGCGCGCTGGCGCTTGGCGGTGACTGTGGTGTAGACGTGCAGACCCATGGTGTAGGCATCTTCACCAAACTGCTCCACCATCTTCTGGCGCACCATCTCCCCCAGATAAGGGGCATTCAAGGTGATCTCGGCACCGTGATAGCGGGCCTT
This sequence comes from Aeromonas sp. 2692-1, assembly GCF_013085505.1. NCBI lineage: Bacteria > Pseudomonadati > Pseudomonadota > Gammaproteobacteria > Aeromonadales > Aeromonadaceae > Aeromonas > Aeromonas sp. 2692-1. Next base: position 4,658,736 of record NZ_CP038513.1, on the reverse strand, counting down.
GACCGGCATCTTGGACGCTTCGTCAAACTGGGCCTGGGTGATCTTGCCGGTTTCCAGCATGCGGCCAAGTACCACGTTGCGACGGGCAAAGGCACGTTCCGGCGAGCGGATCGGGTTCAGCATGGACGGCGCCTTGGGCAGACCGGCGATGATGGCGATCTCGTCCAGCGTCAGGTCCTTGACCTCCTTGCCAAAGTAAACCTGGGCGGCGGCACCGACCCCGAATGCCCGGTAGCCGAGCGGGATCTTGTTGAGATAGAGTTGCAGGATCTCGTCCTTGGAGAGATTCTGCTCGATGCGCCAGGCCAGGAAGACCTCTTTTATCTTGCGCACCAGCGTCTTTTCATTGCTCAGGAAGAAGTTGCGGGCGACCTGCTGGGTGATGGTACTGGCGCCCTGGCGGGCCTGACCGGAGACGGCCCAAACGGTGGCGGCGCGAATGATGCCGATGGGGTCGATCCCCGGGTGCTCATAGAAACGGGCATCTTCGGTCGCCAGGACCGCATCGATCATGGACTGGGGAATTTCATCCAGATGCAGCGGGATGCGACGAATTTCGCCAAATTGGGAGATCAATTCCCCATCCCGGCTGTACACCTTCATCGGGGTGGCCAGCTTGACGTCGCGCAGCGCGGTCACATCCGGCAACTGGGGCTTGATGTAGAAGTAGATACCGATGAGGCTGGCAACACCCAGCACAGCACCCAGCATCATGACAATAAACAGGCGTACGAGCCATTTCAGCATGGAAGAACTACCAATCGTCTTAAAATTAGCCAACGGGCGCAGAGTATAGCCCTTTTGCCTCCGGAAATTCGAGGTTTTCCTGACGGCTGCCCGGCTCCTCGAGAAGAGGCGGGAGGTTAGCATTCTGCGGCTCAATAACCAAGGGGAGGCGAGGGGCGGCCGGAAAGCGAGTTGTATCACTTTTCGGCATAAACTTTATGACATTGATAGATAGAGCATTTAGGATGAGTTAAGTCATCATCTTCTGATTAGCTGTCCTACAATCAATCCTAAAACCCAATAACGCATGGATGTGTATATGTTTGGGCTATTCAACAAAGGTTCTCTGCTTCCTCTGGCGGGTATTGATTTTGGCAGCCAGACCATCAAGGCCGTGACCATTACCGGTCGTCCCGGCAAGCTGCATCTCGAATCGGTGGCCGAAGTCGCCACTCCCAAAGGCACTCTGGTCGATTATCAGCTGCAGGATATCGAGCGGGTCAGCCAGTCTCTGAAGGCCCTCAAGCGCCTCATCTCGGGCAGCAGCCAGTATGTTGCGACGGCCGTCACCGGTTCCAACGTGATCACCAAAGTCATTCAAGTGGATGCCGCACTGGGTGAAAAGGAGCTGGAGAACCAGGTTCAGCTCGAGGCCGAACAACTCATTCCCTTTCCCCTAGATGAAGTGAGCCTGGATTTTGAAATTCTGGGCAAGGTCAATGATCAGGAGCGCCGCGAAGTGTTGCTGAGTGCGGCCCGCACCGAGAGCGTGAGCGGGCGGGTGACCGCGCTGGCGGAAGCCGACATGACCACCAAGGTGGTGGATGTGGGCGCCCACGCACTGGGCCGCGCCGTGCTTGCCTGCCTGCCGGAGCTGCAGGAGTGGGAGAAACCGGTCGGTGTGATCGATATCGGAGCGAGTGCCATGACCTTTGCCGCACAGGTAAAAGGAGAGGTTATCTACTCACGCCTGCAAAACTTCGGTGGCGATCAATATAGTCAGGCGCTGGCCTCTTTCTACAACCTGTCGCTGGATGATGCCGAGCAGGCCAAGTTGCAAGGCAAGCTGCCAGTTGATCACGAACTGGATGTGTTGCTACCCCATATGAATGCCCTGCTGCAGCAAGTCAGGCGGAACGTGCAGCTGTTTTGCAGCTCTTCCGGGCACAGGGAGCTTTCCAGACTGGTGCTCACCGGTGGTGGCAGCCTGCTGCCCGGGCTGGCGGCCCAGGTCGGCAGCGAGTTGAACTGTGAGGTATTGCATCCTGATCCCTTTGCCCTGTTCGGCAAGCCGAAAGGGGAGGGGGCGGTCCACGGTGCCAAGTTCATGACGGCGCTGGGTCTGGCATTGAGGAGCTTCACGCCATGTCAAATATAAACCTCCTGCCCTGGCGCGAGGCCAGAGCCCAGCGGCAGAAGAAGCAATTCGGGGTCATGCTGGGAATCTTCATGGCCATCACGGCTTCACTTGGCTTTGCCGCCGACTGGCTGGTGGAGCAGCAGATAGGCCATCAGCAGCAGCGCAACCAGCGTTTGCAGCAGGAGATGACCATCCTTGATGCCCAGCTTGGCGAGATCCGCCTGCTCAAGGAGCGACGCAAGGAGTTGATCGATCGCATGCAATTGATCGAACACCTGCAGATGCGCCGCAATCTGCCGGTTCGCCTGTTCAACCAGTTGCCTTCGCTGGTTCCCAACGGGGTTTACCTCAATACGCTTGCCTTGCAGAACAACCAAATAGATGTGAATGGCAAGACCGAGGCCTATGGCAGGGTAGCCAGCATGATGCGTCGTATCGATGGCTCCGGCTGGCTGGGGCAGTCGCAGATCAGCACGATTTTTGCGGCCGATGTGGCGCCAGTTTCGCTCAGCCAGTTCTCCATGATGTTCCAGGTCGCGGGTGCGGCAGGTGCCACGGTCGATGTGGCTAAGGGGCAACAATGAATCTACAACAGTTCAACGAACTGGATCTCAACAATATAGCCAGCTGGCCCAAGTTGGCGAAGGGGATTTTCATCCTGTTCTTCTGTGCCTTGCTGGGGGGGGCCATCTATTACTACGTGATTGCCAACTCACTGACCCTGTTGACCCAGGAGATCAACAAGGAAGCCGAGCTCAAGGCGCAGTTCGAGAGCAAGGCGATGCTGGCTGCCAACCTCGGTGCATACAAGACTCAGATGGTGCAGCTCGAACAGCTGGTGGATACCCAGCTCAAGCAGTTGCCGAATACTCACGAAGTGGCCGGATTGCTGGATGACATCAGTTTCATTGCTACCGACAATGGGCTCAAATTGAATCGCATCAATTGGGAGCCCGAGATCAAACACGAGTTCTCCACCGAGCTGCCCATGCGAATCGAAGTGGTGGGTACTTATCATGAGATAGGCAAGTTCACGGCCGACATGGCGGCCTTGCCGCGTATCGTCATCCTGGAATCGTTCACGCTGGGACAGGGCAAGGAGCAGGGTGACATGATTGCCATGTCGATGCTGGCCAAAACCTACAAATACAATGGCAAAACCGTGGGGCAGACCAAATGAAGCTACTCTGCGTGCTGTTGCCTGCCCTGTTGTTGACCGCCTGCGGTGGGCAGGACGACATGGACAACTATGTGGCCGCAACCAAGGCCAGAAAACCAGTACCCATCGAGCCTCTTCCCGAAATCAAGCCCTTTTCCCCCATGGCTTATCACCTCAGCGATCAGCGCAGCCCCTTCATCGCCCCCCAGCCTGAAACCAGCAGTGCCAAGGTGGATGCCAAGGTGAAGCCGGATTGCGCCCAGATCGTTGCCAACAGGGAGAAAGAAGTACTGGAGCGCTATTCATTGGCCAGCCTGAGTATGCAGGGCTCACTTGGCAAGCAGGGACAGTTGTGGGCCTTGATCAGGACTCCTGATGGTCAATCCATCCGGGTGGGTCTCAATCAACACATGGGACTGGATCAGGGACGGGTGATCAGGATCACTGACACCTATGTGGATTTGATTGAGACTATACCGGATGGCAAAGGATGCTGGGTGACCCGAGAAACTCAGCTGGGCATGGCCAATCTTGAAGCAAAACGATAATCAGGGATGATGCGATGAAAACAACAATAGGTATGGTAGCCCGAGTTACCCTGCTGTTTTGCGCCGGAGCATGGAGCCAGGCCTGGGCCGTGGCAACCCTGCAGGAGGTCAAGGTCAATCCGCTGATGGCGGACCAGCTGTTGCTGGAGTTGAGTTTCAGTGAACCGGTCAGCGGATTTACCGATCGTCTCTCCTATGAACCCAACCAACTGCTGCTGCATGTGCCGGGGGCGGTGGGTGCGCTCAACGTGAACCCGTTGCCCATCAAGCAGCAAGGGGTGGACAACCTCAAGGTTGAGGGCAAGGGAGCAGGTCTCGATATCAAGATCGCCCTCGATCAACTGACCCCCTATCAGGTGCATCAGCAGGGCAACAAGTTGTTGGTGGCACTGGGAGAAAAAGCAGCCATGCCGCTGCCAGCCACCACAGCATCCTCCGGGCTGGTGGCCCCCCAGCCGACCTCGTCTGCACTTATCAATACCCAGCCGGCAGCCTCGTCCGCCCTGATCAACAGTCAGCTGCTTGCTCGCCAGAGCGCTCCAGTGGCAGCGCCCGTGGCCAGCAAGCCTGTCTTGCCATCACCACAGACGGCGGCCAGCGGTGCCTACTTCAATTCCGTGAAGGGGGTCGACTTCAGGCGTGGCAAGGACGGGCAGGGAGAATTTCTGGTGACGCTGGACAACAGCTCCGCCGCCGTTGACGTCAGCAGCCGTGGTCAGACGGTGCTTGCCAAGTTTCACGGTACCCGGGTACCGGACGATTTGCTTAATCTGATCAACGTGTAGGATTTTGCGACCCCTGTCTCTCAGGTTGAGGTGTTCCGCCAGGGTAACGACACCCTGTTCGAACTCTCGGTCAACGGCCAGTTTGACTACCGTTATGATCAGGCGGACAAGATGTTCATCGTCGAGGTGAAAAAGCGCACCGCGGCGACTGCCGGCAAGCAGTATCAGGGCAAACCCATCTCTCTCAACTTCCAGGATATCCCGGTGAGAACCGTGCTGCAGCTCATCGCGGATTTCAACAACCTCAATCTGGTGACCACGGATTCGGTGTCGGGCAACATCACCCTGCGGCTGGACGGGGTGCCCTGGGAGCAGGCACTCGACATCATCTTGAAGGTGCGGGGGCTCGACAAGCGGCTGGACAACAACATCCTGCTGGTCGCGCCGGCCGAAGAGATTGCCGCCCGCGAGAAACAGCAGCTGGAGAGCCGCAACCAGGTCGCCGATCTGGCCCCGCTTTATACCGAGTATCTGCAGATCAACTATGCCAAGGCATCCGAAGTGGCGGCGCTGCTCTCGTCCGAGAGCACCAAGCTGCTCTCTTCCAAGGGGGCGGTGAGCGTCGATGAGCGGACCAACGTGCTGGTGGTCAAGGACACTGCCGACGTCATCAGCAACATCAAGCGGATGCTGGATATCCTGGATATTCCGGTCAAGCAGGTGGTGATCGAGGCGCGCATGGTGACCATTGATGACGGTTTTGACGAGGCGCTCGGGGTGCGTTGGGGGGTAACCAAGAATGACGGTCACGGCAACAGTACCTCGGGCACCATCGAGGGCAATGACGGTTCCGGCAACAACAATGGCGGCTCGACCATCACCCGACCAGGGGTTGACGATCGGCTGAACGTCAATCTGCCGGTGACCAATGCGGCCGGTACCCTGGCCTTCCAGGTGGCGCGGCTGGCGGATGGTACCTTGCTGGATCTCGAGCTGTCGGCATTGGAGAAAGAGAGCAAAGCCGAGATCATCGCCAGTCCCCGGGTCACCACGGCCAACCAGAAACCGGCGCTGATCGAGCAGGGTACCGAGATCCCCTATGTGGAGTCCTCTTCCAGCGGGGCAACCTCGGTCACCTTCAAGAAGGCGGTGCTGAGCCTCAAAGTGACGCCGCAGATCACCCCCGACAACAGGGTGATCCTGGATTTGACCGTGACCCAGGATACCAAGGGTGAAACCGTGCCGACCGGTACCGGTGATGCCGTCTCCATCAACGCCCAGTCCATCACCACCCAGGTGCTGGTCAACAATGGCGAGACCCTGGTGCTTGGTGGCATCTATCAACAGACCATTAAGAGCGACGTCAGCAAGGTGCCCCTGCTGGGCGATATCCCGGGTCTGGGGGTGTTGTTTCGCAAGACAACCAGCGAGAACAAAAAGCGTGAGCTGCTGATTTTCGTGACGCCGAAGATAGTCACCGACGCCTTCTGAAGACTTTACATGTGAAGGTAAAACACATATAACCTTACGCCCCAATGAGGCTGGGGCGTAAGGGCTGCGGTTGCCAGTCCTGATTTCTATTGAGATAATCCCCCTTCTGATCCATCGCAAGATAAGGTTCATAGGTACCCCGGTCGAGAGTTTGTCGGGGTCGTACAGTTTGTAATTACTAACGAAAAGACATGGCTGAGAAACGCAATATTTTCCTGATAGGTCCCATGGGTGCGGGCAAGAGCACCATAGGTAGACATCTGGCAGAACAACTGCATATGGAGTTTTTCGACTCAGATCATGAGATTGAGCGCCGCAGTGGTGCCGATATCGGCTGGGTGTTCGATGTTGAAGGCGAAGAGGGTTTCCGGATCCGCGAAGAGAAGGTCATCGGTGACCTTTCCGAACAGCAGGGTATCGTGCTGGCGACGGGTGGCGGTGCCATCAAAAGCCGTGAAACACGCAACAAGCTCTCTGCTCGCGGCATCGTGGTGTACCTCGAAACCACCATTGAGAAGCAACTGGCTCGTACGCAAAGAGACAAGCGTCGCCCCTTGCTGCAAACCGAAGAGCCGCCGCGCGAAGTACTCGAGCGTCTGGCACAAGAACGCAACGCCCTGTATGAAGAAGTGGCTGACTTTGTCATCCAGACTGATGACCAGAGCGCTAAAGTTGTTGCCAATCAAATCGTTAAGTTGATCGGCATGTAATATAGAGGACGTCCATGGAAAGGTTGAAGGTCGAACTGGGTGAACGCAGCTATCCCATCGAGATAGCCGCAGGTCTGTTGCAGCACGCAGAGGTGCTGACGCAAACCATCAAGGGTAAGCGGGTCATGATTGTGACCAACACAGTGGTTGCGCCCTTGTATCTTGAGCGGATTGTCCAGTTGCTGTCGGGCTATCAGGTTGAACACCTGATCCTGCCTGATGGCGAGGCCTACAAGACCCTGGCTACCTTTGAGCGGATCATGTCCGCTCTGCTGGAAACCAACCATGGTCGTGATACCACTCTGATTGCCCTGGGTGGCGGTGTGATAGGGGACGTTGTCGGCTTCGCTGCTGCAAGCTATCAACGTGGCATTCCGTTCATTCAAGTGCCTACCACACTGCTCTCCCAGGTTGATTCCTCCGTTGGTGGCAAGACTGCCGTCAACCACCCCCTCGGCAAGAACATGATCGGGGCCTTCTATCAGCCCAGGCACGTCGTGATCGATACCGAGTGCCTCCAGACCCTGCCTGCCCGCGAATTTGCCGCCGGCATGGCCGAGGTGATCAAATACGGCATCATCTGGGATGTCGAATTCTTCTGCTGGCTCGAAGCCAACATGTCCCGTCTGCAGGCGCAGGAGCCGGCTGCGCTGGCCTATGCCATCCGCCGCTGCTGCGAGATCAAGGCCGATGTGGTTGGCCAGGACGAGACCGAACACGGTGTGCGTGCCCTGCTTAATCTGGGCCACACCTTTGGCCATGCCATTGAAGCCGAGAAGGGCTATGGCAACTGGCTGCACGGCGAAGCCGTGGCGGCAGGCACCATGCTGGCCGCCAATACCGCCCTGGCCCGTGGGGACGTGACCGAGCAACAGGTAGACCGTATCCGGGCCTTGCTGCTGGCAGCCAATCTGCCGGTGACGGCGCCGCCAGAGATGGATTTTTCGGCCTTCATTCGCCACATGCGCCGCGACAAGAAGGTGCTGGAAGGCAAATTGCGTCTGGTACTGCCGGTCGGCATTGGTCATGCCCAGGTGGTGGCCGATGTCTCCGATGCTGAACTGCTGGCGGTGATCGAGTCTGGTCGTGACGAATAAACTGCTGAAATTTCCCTCCCAGCGGCAGCTGGTTGACCGGCTGCTGCATCTGATTGAATTCAATCATCCTTTTATCTTTCTCTCCGGCAAACCCGGCAGTGGTCGCGGCACGCTGTGCGAATCCCTGCTGGGAGCGCTGCCGGAAAAAGTGCGGGTCGTCAGCCTGATCGGCAGCCCCGCCATGAAGATGGTGGACGTGCGCCAGCTGCTGCTGCCCCAGGTGGTGGCCCGGCCGTTGTTCAACCCGCAGGATGCGCTGGCAGACAGCTTTTTCCGCATGCTGGAAGGCAAACCCGCCACCCTGTTGCTGCTGATCGAGCGGGCCGATGAGCTGCCTGCCGAGCTGGTCGGCGAGTTGTGGAGCCTGTGTCGTCACAACGATACTCTGAAGATCCCCCATCAGTTGGCCATCGTGCTCTCCGGCAGTGACGTCTGGTGTCGCAATCAGAAGGCGCAGCTGAAAGGGCGGTCGATGCCCGCGCTGGAGCTGGAAGTCGCGCCGCTTGGCGCGCCCGAACAACGCATCTTCTTGTATGAGAAGGCCAAAGAGCTCAAGATCCCGACAGCCCTCTTGCCCAAGCCGAAAGTGGAAGAGATCCTGAAAGTGGCAAATGGACATCCGTCCACCATCATGCAGTTACTGGAGGATATCATGACCGACAGAAGGCCCAAGAAACGTCAGGCCGAGTTGCCCGTCAAGAAGATTGCGACCCTGCTGGCCCTGTTGGCCGGCGGTCTGCTGGCGCTGAGTTATCTGCTGCCCGCCCTGTTTGGCGGCGACAGCAAGAGTACCGCCCCCGAGCCCACCCAAACCACGGCATTGCCCATCCCCGTCTCGGGTGGCGATCCGCTGACCATCGGCGGCAGCAATACCAGCCAGAACGGTAGCCAGAGTACGGCCAGTGATGGTGCCGCCAGCAATCCCGGCGGTGTGGTCCGCGACTGGCAGCCGGATGCCAAGGTATTGCCCAAGGCGGTGGAGAGCGACACCGTGACCACCGAATCGACCAACTACGAAGGACGCCGGGTGGTGATCTCCGACGAGGTGGTCGAGAAGCTGATGAAGCAGCCCAACGTCAGCGGCGCCCTGCCGACTGCGGTGGTGGATGAGCTGACCGGCGCCGATTCGCAAGCGGCGGCCACTCAGGGGACCTCTGCCGAGCAGGCTGTTACACCCAATGCCACTGCTCAGACTGCCCAGCCGGCAAACACCGCCAAGGCCCAACCCACGCCAGCGGCCAGCAAGCCGGTGGCCAAGCCAGTCGCGGTTGAACCGGTGGCGGCACCAGCTCCCAAGGTGGCGCTGACCCCCGCTGCCACTCTGAACAAGAAGCCAAGAAACCACTACAGCATCCAGCTGATGGGCGCGAGCAACACCAAGGCGGTGGACAAGTTCGTGGCCGAAAATGGTCTGGCTGGCAAGATCTGGGTCTATCAGACCAAGTTCCGCGGCAGCCCCTGGTACGTGGTGCTGCAGGGGGACTACGCCAGCAGCAACCAGGCCAAGGCCGCCATTCGCAAGCTGTCGCCCGCCTTGCTGAAGGGTCAACCCTGGCCCAAGTCGTTTGCGCAGGTACAAAAAGAGTTGAAGCAATAGCCATTTTGGCCGGGAAGGGGGTAGAATCGTCCCCCTTTTTTGGTCGATGCCTTCTTAACACCGGATTTCCATGAAAAAAACACGCGCTTTTTTAAAATGGGCCGGGGGAAAATACTCCCTGGTTGAAGAGATTGCCGAGCGTTTGCCGGCCGGGCGTGTGTTGCTGGAGCCCTTCGTCGGGGCCGGGTCCGTGTTTCTCAACACCGACTACGACGCCTATGTGCTCAACGACATCAATCCGGATCTGATCGGTCTTTACAATCATCTCAAGTTGACGCCGGATCGGTTCATCGCTGAGTCGCGCAAGCTGTTCGTGACCGAGCACAACCACAAGGCGGCCTACTACCGGCTGCGTACCCAGTTCAACCAGACCGACACCAGCTTCGAGCGCGCCCTGCTGTTCCTGTTTCTGAATCGACATGGTTTCAACGGCCTGTGCCGGTACAACAAGAAGGGGGGCTTCAACGTCCCGTTCGGTTCTTACAAGAAGCCCTATTTCCCGGAAAAAGAGCTGTGGGCCTTCGCCGAGAAGGCGCAGAAGGCGACCTTCATCTGTGAAAGCTATGCCGATGCCATCCAGCGTGCGGAAGAGGATTGGGTGATCTATTGCGATCCCCCCTATGCTCCGCTTTCCACTACCGCGAGCTTCACCACCTATTCGGCTGGTGGTTTCACCCTGGACGATCAGGCCGTGCTGGCCAGGCTGGCCCGCCACACCGCGGCGCGCAAAGGGGTGCCCGTGCTCATCAGCAACCACGACATCGAGCTGACCCGCGAGCTCTATCGCGGCGCCCGCCTCGACGAAATCCTGGTCAAGCGCACCATCAGCCGCAACGGCGGCACCCGCAACAAGGTGGCCGAGTTGCTGGCGCTCTATCCGCCCGGCATCGAGCCGGAGCAGGGCTACTACCCGAGCGACGCCGAACTGGCGCCACTTGGCTGACACAGACGGCACCTCGGGGTGCCGTTTTTTATATCTGCTGCGGCCAATGGTGGCGTTCGCTTTTTCCGTACCGCGTGTGGGCCGTTTTCAGTGCCTGTGTGCGGTGATGATGGCGTCCGCTTTTTCCGTACCATGTGCGGGTCGTTTTCAGCATCCGTTTGTGGTGATGATGGTGTTCGCTTTTTCCGTACCGTGTGCGAGTCGTTTTCAGCATCCGTTTGCGGTGATGAAGGTGTTCGCTTTTTCCGTACTGCGTGTGGGGCGTTTTCAGTGTCTGTTTGCGGTGATGGTGGTGTTCGCTTTTTCCGTACCGTGTGCGGGTCGTTTTCAGCGTCCGTTTGCGGTGATGATGGTGTTCGCTTTTTCCGTACCGTGTGCGGGCCGTTTTTAGTGCCTGTTTGCGGTGATGATGGCGTTCGCTTTTTCCGTACCGTGTGCGGGTCGTTTTCAGCGTCCGTTTGCGGTAAAATTGCGCCGCTTTTTCTGCCACGCTGCCAATGGATGACGCTGATGAAAGACTTTCTGATTGCCCCCTCGATCCTCTCCGCCGACTTTGCCCGTCTGGGGGACGATGTCGCCAAGGTGCTGGCCGCCGGTGCCGACGTGGTCCATTTCGACGTGATGGACAACCATTATGTGCCCAACCTGACCATAGGCCCCATGGTCTGCCAGGCCCTGCGTGACTACGGTATCGAAGCCCCCATCGACGTGCACCTGATGGTCAAGCCGGTGGATCGCATCATTCCCGACTTTGCCAAGGCGGGTGCTTCCCTCATCACCTTCCACCCGGAAGCGTCCGACCACGTCGACCGCTCCCTGGGCCTCATCAAGGAGCAGGGCTGCCAGGCCGGCCTGGTACTGAACCCGGCCACGCCGCTCACCTGCCTGGAGTACGTGATGGACAAGCTGGATGTGATCCTGCTGATGTCGGTCAACCCGGGCTTTGGTGGCCAAAGCTTTATTCCAGGCACCCTCGACAAGCTGCGCCAGGTGCGTCGCCTCATCGACGAGAGCGGCCGCGACATTCGCCTCGAGATCGACGGTGGGGTCAAGGTCGACAACATTCGTGAAATTGCCCAGGCTGGCGCCGACATGTTCGTGGCCGGCTCGGCCATCTTCAGTCGTCCGGACTACAAGGCGGTGATCGACGAGATGCGGGCGGAGCTCTCTCATGTCAAACGCTGAACGTGATTTTGACTTGGTGCTGTTCGATCTGGACGGCACCCTGATCGACAGCGCCCCGCAACTGGCGCTGGCGGTCAACCGTACGCTGACCGAACTCGGGCTGACCGAGGCCGACGAGGCCGTGGTGCGGACCTGGGTCGGCAACGGTGCCGACAAGCTGATCCAGCGCGCGCTGGACTATCGCGCAGCGCCCGAGCTGTTTGCCAGCGCCCGTCCGCTGTTTGACCGTCACTATCAGGCTTGCCTGCTGGAAGGGCTGGCCATGTATGACGGGGTCGAGCAGAGCCTGCGCCGCCTGCAGGCGCTGGGTTACCAGCAGGGGATCGTGACCAACAAGCCGAGTCACTTTGTGCAGCCGATCCTCGATGCCCTCGGCATCGGCGACTGTTTCGCACTCTGGCTGGGGGGCAACTGCGTGCCCGTCAAGAAACCGAGCCCGGAGCCGCTGCTGCTGGCCTGCCACGAGCTGGGCGTCAGCCCGTCGCGCACCCTGATGGTGGGCGACTCCGAAAATGACGTGCTGGCTGCTCAGGCTGCCGGCATGAAGGTGGTGGGACTGACCTATGGCTACAACTACGGCCGTCCCATCGCAGATTCCCGCCCGGACTGGGTATGCGAACAGTTTGCCCAGCTCGACGCGCTGCTGGCCGAATAAGCTGGCCAGGCAGGCCGAATAACAAGGATCAACACTCTGATGACTAAACCTATCGTATTGAGCGGGGCCCAACCATCGGGCCAGCTGACCATCGGCAACTACATGGGGGCCCTGCGTCAGTGGGTCAACATGCAGGATGACTTCGACTGCCTCTACTGCATCGTCGATCTGCACGCCATCACCACCCGCCAGGATCCGGCCGCCCTGCGCAAGGCCTGTCTGGACGCCGCCGCCCTCTATCTGGCGGTCGGCATCGACCCGGCCAAGAGCACCGTCTTCATCCAGTCCCACGTGCCGCAGCACGCCGAGCTTGGCTGGATCCTGAACTGCTACACCCAGATGGGCGAGCTGTCGCGTATGACCCAGTTCAAGGACAAATCCGCCCGTTTCGAGAACAACGTCAACGTCGGCCTGTTCGGTTATCCGGTGCTGATGGCTGCCGACATCCTGCTCTATCAGGCCAATCAGGTGCCGGTGGGCAACGATCAGAAGCAGCATCTGGAGCTGACCCGCGACATCTGCACCCGCTTCAACAACCTCTACGGCGAGGTGTTCACCCTGCCGGAGCCCTTCATTCCGACCGAAGGCGCCCGGGTGATGAGCCTGCAGGATCCGACCAAGAAGATGTCCAAGTCGGATGACAACGAGGCCAACTTCATCGGCCTGCTGGAAGATCCCAAGCAGATCGTCAAGAAGATCAAGCGCGCGGTGACCGACTCCGACGAGCCGGCGGTGGTGCGTTTCGATCCGGAAAACAAGCCGGGGGTCTCCAACCTGCTGACCCTGATGTCCGGGGTGACCGGTCGCTCCATCCCCGAGCTGGAACAGCATTTCGAAGGCAAGATGTACGGTCACCTCAAGACCGAAACCGCCGAGGCCGTGGTTGCCCTGCTGGAGCCGATTCAGGCCCGCTTCCACGAGCTGCGTCAGGATGAGGCTCATCTGCAGGCCATTTTGGCGGCCGGTGCACAAAAGGCGCGGGAAAGGGCTGAAAAAACCCTGGCCAGCGTATATGATGTAGTCGGCTTCGTTCCTCGAGCCTGACATACTGGGAAGGTGTAGTTGAAGAGAGCTGGGTATTTGCCTGGCTTTCTTTGTTTTACCCGACCTGCTATTCGTTATTTCATCTTCCAATTTCAAACGCGGGCGTCTGCCCCAAGAGTTAGCATGTCTGTCGAATCAAATACCACGATTGAAGAGTTGGGTGACAAGGGTCACTGGCTGCGCAAGTTTCGCAAGGCCAAAAACCTCAATACCCTGCAACTGATGGTCTCCAATGCCATCGACAAGCACCACAAAACCCCTGCCATCGCCGCCGCCATCTACCTGGCCGAGTGCCAGCGCGAGCGTGAAATGGAACAGGGTCGCTATCTGGATCGTTAATTCTCTGCCCTGGTTGACCCATGCTGTTGTTGATCGATAACTACGACTCCTTTACCTGGAATCTGGTGCAATATTTTGGCGCCCTGGGACAGGAGGTAGTGGTGAAGCGCAATGACGAGCTGACGCTGGACGCCATTGCCCGGCTCTCTCCCCGTTATCTGGTGATCTCTCCCGGTCCCTGCACCCCCAATGAGGCGGGTATTTCGTTGGCGGCCATCTCCCGTTTTGCCGGCCAGCTCCCCATTCTCGGCGTCTGCCTCGGTCACCAGTCGCTGGCGCAGGCCTTCGGTGCCAGTGTGGTGCGCGCCCGTCAGGTGATGCACGGCAAGACCTCGCTCATTCGCCATCGCGGCGAGGGGGTATTCAAGGGGCTCAACGATCCGCTGCGGGTCACTCGTTATCATTCGCTCATCGTGGAGCGCGACACCTTGCCCGATTGCCTCGAGATCACCGCCTGGAGCGAACATGCCGATGGCAGCCAGGACGAGATCATGGGCCTGCGCCATAAGCAGTTGAATATAGAGGGTGTTCAGTTCCATCCGGAGAGCATTCTGAGCGAGCAGGGTCATCAGTTGCTGGCCAATTTTTTGGCTAATCCCTGAATAGTTGTGATCGGCCTCCCAGAATTGAAAGGAGGCCAAAAATATTTTCCCTGACACTTTATTCACCTCCCTCCCTGTCCAAATTATCTCTTGCCAACACCCCCTGAGCCGTTATGCAATGCGGTTGCCTAAAATCTCACGGGCAGTCGAACATTGTTCCCTGTAACGCGCTTTGTTGCAGACTTTTAGCTTTTTTTCTGTGACAATGCCGATGTGTTTACATGGATTTAACTTTTGGGCGGTGGATTATTCTGTCGCCAGATCGAAGGAGAGCAATATGTCAGAGTTGTTGGCAGTGACACGTGAAGTGTTTGATGAAGTGATGGTTCCCAACTATGCGCCCGCCAAGATCATCCCGGTGCGTGGTGAAGGGTCACGTGTCTGGGATCAGGAAGGCCGTGAGTATGTGGATTTCGCCGGCGGGATCGCCGTCAATGGCCTGGGCCATTGCCATCCCAAGCTGGTCGAGGCCCTGAAAACCCAGGGCGAGAAGCTGTGGCACCTCTCCAACGTGATGACCAACGAGCCTGCCCTGCGCCTGGCCAAGAAGCTGGTCGCCGCTACCTTCGCCGACAAGGTTTATTTCTGCAACTCCGGTGCCGAAGCCAACGAAGCCGCCCTCAAGCTGGCCCGTCGCTACGCCATCGAGAAGTTCGGTGCCCACAAGACCCAGATCATCGCCTTCCACCAGGGCTTCCACGGTCGTACCTTCTTTACCGTCAGCGTCGGCGGCCAGGCTGCCTACTCCGATGGTTTCGGTCCCAAGCCCGCAGACATCACCCACGTGGCCTACAACGATCTGGCGGAGCTGGCTGCCGTCATCTCCGACAATACCTGCGCCGTGGTGATGGAGCCGCTGCAGGGCGAGGGCGGCATCATTCGTCCCACCGACGAGTTTGCCAAAGGAGTGCGCGAGCTGTGCGACAAGCACAACGCCCTGCTGATCTATGACGAAGTGCAATCCGGCGTCGGTCGTACCGGCGATCTGTTTGCCTACATGGGTCTGGGCGTCACGCCGGATATCCTCACCAGCGCCAAGGCACTGGGCGGCGGCTTCCCCATCGGTGCCATGCTGACCACCACCGACATCGCCTCCCACCTGAAAGTGGGCACTCACGGCTCCACCTACGGTGGCAACCCGCTGGCCTGCGCGGTGGCCGAGGCGGTGATCGACGTGGTCAACACCCCGGAAGTGCTCAATGGCATCAAGCAGCGCGAACAGCTGTTCCGCGAAGGGATCGAGGCCATCAATGCCAAGTACCACTGCTTCAGTGAAGTGCGCGGCAAGGGTCTGCTGCTGGGCGCCGTGCTTAACGACGACTACAAGGGCCGCTCGCGCGACTTCCTGCTGGCCTCCATCGACCAGGGTCTGATGGCGCTGGTCGCCGGCACCAACGTGGTGCGTTTTGCGCCGTCCCTGGTTATTCCGGAAGCGGACATCAAGGAAGGGCTGGTACGGTTCGAAAAAGCGGTTGCCCAGGTGGTTAACGCCTGATCCAAATTGAGGTGGGGAGCCCTCCCGGCAGGAGCCGGGACCCCACCTGTCGTCAATGAAAGGGAGTTGTCATTTATGTTGGTTATCCGTCCCATCGAGCAAAAAGATTTTGCCGGTCTCAAGACCTGTGCCATTGAATCCGGCACCGGCATGACCTCGTTGCCCGTCAACGATGAACTGCTGCAGCGCAAGATAGACGCTTCCACCCAGACCTTTTCGGACAAGCCTGCGGGCAAGGGTGACTGCCTCTATTTCTTCGTCGCCGAGGATCTGGAGACCGGCGAAATGGTCGGTACCTGCGCCATCGATGCGGCCGTGGGCCTGTCCCAGCCGTTCTACAACTATCACATCGGCAAGGTGGTGCACTCTTCCCCCAAGCTCGGCATCTACAACGTCGTGGAAACCCTCACCCTCTCCAACGACTACACCGGCAATTCCGAGCTCTGCACCCTGTTTCTGCGCGAATGCGCCCGCGAGGGGCTCAACGGCCGTCTGCTCTCCAAGCACCGCTTTCTGTTCATGGCCGAACACCCCGAGCTGTTTGACGAGACCGTCTTCGCCGAGATGCGTGGCGTCTCCGATGCCGATGGTCACAGCCCCTTTTACGAGTGGCTGCAAAAGCATTTCTTCTCGATGGATTTTCCCACCGTCGATTATCTCACCGGCATCGGCAAGAAGCGCTTCATCGCCGAGCTGATGCCCAAGTACCCCATCTATGTCAATCTGCTGAGCAACGAGGCGCGCGCCGTCATCGGTCAGACCCACGAGAAGACCCGCCCGGCCATCAAGATGCTGCAGGACGAAGGGTTCGTGAATCGCGGCTATGTCGACATCTTCGATGCTGGCCCCACCGTCGAGTGCGACGTGAAGAACATTCGCAGCGTGCGCCGCAGCCAGAAGCTGCGGGTGCTGGTGGGTGAGCCCATCGGCGGCAAGACCCATCTGGTCTGCAATACCCGCTACGAGCACTACCGCGCCTGCTACGGCAATATCCGGGTCGATCTGGACAAGCACGAAGCCATCATCCCGCCCAAGATGGCGGCCGCACTCAAGGTGCAGGATGGCGACATGGTGCGCGCCGTCGATCTCGATTGAGCCATATCAGCAGTAAAACCGCATATGAAACAGGCAGCCAAGGCTGCCTGCGAACCACAGGGAGTGAAGGATGAGCCAGTTAGTTCAGTTTATTGACGGTCAGTGGCTGGCCGGTGCAGGCAAGCCGTTCGAGTCAAAGGACCCGGCCAAGAATCAGGTGATCTGGCAAGGGGAGGCCGCCAGCGCCGCCCAGGTAGAGGCCGCCGTCAAGGCCGCCCGCCATGCCTTCTATCATTGGTCCGATCTGGCCCTCGGCGATCGTCTGGCCATCGTGCGCCGCTATGCCGACCTGCTCGGCGAGCACAAGGAGGCGCTGGCGCTGACCATCGCCCGCGAAACCGGCAAACCGCTGTGGGAGACCCGCACCGAAGTGGCCGCCATGCAGGGCAAGATCGCCATCTCCATCCGCGCCCATGACGAGCGTACCGGCACGGTGGAGAACCCCATGCCGGGCGCCAAGGCGTTCGTGCGCCACAAGCCCCACGGCGTCGTGGCCGTGTTTGGCCCCTACAACTTCCCGGGCCACCTGCCCAACGGCCATATCGTGCCGGCGCTGATCGCCGGCAATACCGTGGTGTTCAAGCCTTCCGAGCTGACCCCCATGGTGGCCGAGGCCATGCTGAAGATCTGGCAGGAGGCGGGGCTGCCCAAGGGCGTGCTCAACCTGGTGCAGGGCGAGGTCGACACCGGCAAGGCGCTGGCCGGCAATCCGGACATCGACGGTCTCTTCTTCACCGGTTCGTCCCGTACCGGCCACTTCCTGCACCAGCAGTTTGCCGGCCAGCCGGGCAAGATCCTGGCCCTGGAGATGGGTGGCAACAACCCGCTGATCGTGAAAGACGTGAGCGACATCGACGGCGCCGTCCATGCCATCGTGCAGTCCGCCTTCATCACCTCCGGCCAGCGCTGCACCTGCTCGCGCCGCCTGTTTGTCGAGCGCGGCGAGCGGGGTGATGCCCTGGTCAAGCGCCTGGTAGAGGTGGTTGGCCAGATCAAGGTCGGCCTCTATGACGCCGCCGAGCAGCCGTTCATGGGCGCCATGATAAGCGAGCGAGCAGCGCTCGGCATGGTCGAGGCCCAAGCCAACCTGCAGCGCCTCGGTGGCGAGAGCCTGCTCATCCTCACGCACCTGGACGCGGGCACCGGCTTCGTTTCCCCGGGCATCATAGACGTGACCGCGGTCAGCGCGCTGCCGGACGAAGAGTACTTCGGCCCGCTGCTGCAGCTCATTCGTTACGACGACTTTGATGCCGCCATCGATCAGGGCAACGCCACCAGCTTCGGCCTCTCGGCCGGCCTGCTCGGTGACAACGAGGCGGACTGGAACCACTTCTTCAAACGCATTCGCGCCGGCATCGTCAACTGGAACAAGCCCATCACCGGCGCCTCCAGTGCCGCGCCGTTCGGTGGCATCGGCGCCTCCGGCAACCACAGGGCGAGCGCCTACTACGCCGCCGACTACTGTGCGTACCCGGTGGCTTCCGTCGAAGACAGCAAGGCCGCCATGCCGGATCAGCTGTCTCCCGGCCTGACGTTCTAAGCAAGGCAAAGGCGGGCGCTCTCTGCGTTGGAGCCAGCGCCTGACCACGACAATAAAAGGGGCACTGAACTGGTGCCCTTGTCTGTACCCGCAATCAAAGGAAAGAGAGATGCAAAAGGATATCGACACCCTGTTCGGTCATTTGTGGGATAACTACATTCAAGTCACCCCGAGTGCCCACAAGGTTCATCAACTGCTGGGTGGCGGCGAGCCCATCGTCAACGACCACGTGGCGTTTCGCACCTATAACCTGCCCAAGCTGGGGTTGGAGAAGCTGGCCGCCCACTTCCTGGCGCTCGGCTACGAGCAGAAGGGCGAGTACGTGTTCAAGGCCAAGAAGCTCTACGCCAAGCACTTCGAGCATAAAGACCCGGATGCGCCCAAGGTGTTCATCAGCGAGTTGAAGGTGGAAGAGCTCTCCGACGCGGCCCAGGCCATCATCCACAAGCTGGCGGCTCAGGTGCCCGATCACCTGACCGACACCCAGGCCTTTCTCTATGCCGGTGCCCCCTGGCAGGTCTCCTGGGCCGATTACCAGACCCTGCTGGCGGAGAGCGAGTATGCGGCCTGGATGGCGGCCTGGGGTTATCGCGCCAACCACTTCACCGTCAACATCAACCGCCTGAAGGACTTTGACACCATCCAGCAAGTCAATGCCGCCCTCAAGGCCGCGGGCTTCGTGCTCAATGGCGTGGGTGGCGAGGTAAAAGGGGATCCGCAGGTGATGCTGGAGCAGTCGTCCACCATGGCCGACAAGGCGGACGTGGCCTTCACCGACGGCGTGCGCACCATCCCGAGCTGCTTCTACGAATTCGCCCTGCGCTACCCGCAGGCCGACGGCGTGCTCTACCCGGGCTTCGTCGAAGCCTCGGCCGACAAGATCTTCGAATCCACCAACGCCATGTAATGGCCGCCATGAAAACAACGCCCCGCCTGGGGCGTTTTTATTTTGGGTTAAATACGGTCAAATTATTGCTGTTGTGTGGTGCCCTGTCGGGCTAAGCGCTTGCCCAAAGGAACAAATAGAGGCATTTTGTATGCATTATTGAAAACGATATTCCATTAAACAGATGATGCCAAACTTAAATGCTGAACTGTGTCTATAGCCTATGACTGATTTTTAACTGAGGGTATTTTATGAGATTTTTAATCATCCCCTTTATGGGGGCAGGAAAAATCAAGTTTGGCATGACTCCTGAACAAGTGAGATTATTATTAGGGGGAGTGTTTAATTCTTTTAAAAGAACGGAGGATTCAGTGTTTCCATGTGATTACTTTGAGAATTTAGGCGTGTTCGCATATTACAACTCCTCCGGAGTTTTGGAGGCGATAGAGTTTACTGAACCAGCGGTTCCAGAGTTTGAAGAAATGGACTTGCTAAAAATTCATTTCAAGGATTTGATAAAGTATCTTTCAGATAAAGACAAAGGCCTAGAAGTAGAGTCTGAATCGCTAACATCCCATGTGTTGGGTATAGGTGCATACGCTCCTGATGCAGATGACAATACGTCATCATCTACTGAAAGTATTATTGTCTTTGAAAATGGCTATTATGATTGATTAGAGTCAATTGATATTTCGATAAGAATTTGTTTCCTGTGGCTATTAAGATGAGTGTAAAAGTTAGCCAGGCTGTAATCAATATGTTCATGTTACAGATTTTTACTTGGAGGATAGATGAAGAGTAGGCGAAGGAACATCGAATTAAGAACCATGAGTAGTATGCTTGCCCATTTCTCTAAAACGTATCAAACAACATTTCCCTCATTGGCATAAACAGGAACTAATTCCTTGGTAAATAATGAAAAATATTTCATCGATGAGGTTGAAAATGGAATGGGACGTTGCCTTGTGTTGACAGCTCCTTGGTCGGATAGTTTTAAATCAATAATCGATAAAGAAAACATTTCAGTACTCCGTTTAAGTCAATCCGCTGGCTGGAGTGGAAATGACATTTCATTTATTAGTGATTTGACGTGTCTTTCTGGTGTTGAAATTTATTCTTGGGGTGTCAAGGATATCACTCCATTAGAGTCTATCAGTAATCTTGAATATTTAGGGTTACAGTGTGAGTTTACGAAGGCCCCAGACTTTTCCAAGCTAAAAAAATTAAAAGTATTTAAGGCGTTGTGGAGGCCTAAAGCGAAGACGATTTTCTCTTGTGATGAATTGAATCTGCTAAATATTGTTAACTATCCGTCAGAAAACTTGACAGAGCTTAATAGGATGCCTTTATTAAGACGTCTACAACTAACCTCCAAAAAAATCAAATCATTGTCAGGAATAGAAGAACTTAGCTCGTTATCTATTCTAGATTTGGCCTATTGTCCCAGGTTAGAAGATCTTTCTGGCATAGATAAGTGTCAGCAGATAGAGATTGTAGAAATTGAAAACTGTAAAAGAGTTTATGATATAGCTATTCTGAGTGAGCTAAAAAACCTCAAAGAGATTGTATTAATTGACTGTGGGAAAGTTAAATCTTTGAGGCCACTTGCATACAGCCAATCATTGGAGAGTATCACCTTTATAGGGGACACAACCATTGAAGATGGAGATCTGACTTCCTTATTGGATATTCCAACGCTAAAGAAAATGTGGTTTGCTAATAAACGTCACTACACCCATACCCGAGAACAGGTGATGGAAGTGTTATCTTGAGTTATCAATCATGAATGATATTTATGCATTTTTTTAAGGGTGGCCTACAACCCGGCAGAAAAGTTATGTATGTCAAGATTGCTCACAATTTTATCTTGCCGATTATCTGCTGAGCATGTTGCCAGCACTCGAACTGGTATCAGATACCTTGTCAATGACGTTGTTCGGAAAATAAGAATAACCGTGATTATGCAAGGTGCCTTCGTATCAGCTTGCTGGGGAGGAGCTACTAGTGTTGCAGTCAAGGAAGAGAAACCAGCTGAGTTGAAAAGAAGTACACTGAGATGCGACTATGAGTACTTAAAATAAGTTTCTCTATCTGATTCAGGATACGGACACCGATAGTGAAAAGAAAGACATCAGCGGTCAGTGACTTAATGAAAGTAGTGCTTCCCATGGAGTCAATTCTCAACTTGAAGATGATGGCTCATCAACTGAATTTGGAGCAATATCCAGGGAAGGAAAAATCCACTTTGAAGAAGACATACGCCAACCCGGGTATGAACTGCCAGATCAAAAAGGCCAAACAATATAGGTTTGTATGAATATGAAACTGACAGAATTTAGTTTGTGGGCATTTAAACTTGAACTTGGTTTGGCACGAAAATTCACGCTGTTTAGCAGATGTGTTTGTGCCCATTTTGAGCGCCACTTTGTTCCTATAGAAACAGATGGTATTTATAGGGTTGTTGTAAAACTTTGTGGGCCAGATGAAAGAGTTGGTACCACTGAGTCAAGTAGTTCAGTGATTAAGTATTATAAGACGTTCGATTTTGACTATTTTGAGGGGTTGAATATAATCGCCAAGAAAAGGTTTCTTCTTGATGCACTATATAGCTCACTTATTTCATTGTGCGATATGGAAGGATGGCCGAAGAGCTCCTTTCATGAAGCGTACGAGAGAGTTATTCGAGAAAATTTCGTCAATATATATACCATTAAAAGTAAATTGAGTCGGAATAAAAACATGTCAGCTGAGTTGGTGGGAAGTCATGATGAAGAAATATTTAATTGCTTCATTGTGATAAAAGATAAGGATGGTAGAGCACTTATTAAGGAACATCTCTTCTCTGAAGAGCCGGATGAATTTATATTTAATGCTCGTATTGGTGATATTAGATGGGTTGACAAAACGACCGTTCGGTATCAATCAAAGGATAAAAAAGAATTAGGTCTGTTTGATGTTGGATATGTAACCTCCGATTAAATGACATTGCAAAGAGTTGCGATGATTGTGTAGATATAGTTATCAATGAAGTAGTTCACGAAAAGAAAGATCACTGTGATAATGGCAAGATGTCTCCATTCCCCATTGCTGGGAGCTGTAGTCGAGTTGGTTGGGTGTTGTTGAAAATCTGGTTGATGCCTGACTGTATAGCATTCAGCGTGATGTATGAGGCACTGCCCTTGAGTAGTATCGGCAGAGCTTCCCTCTCCTAGGGCTGGATTCAGGAGCCAAGATCCTTCATATTGGTTCCATCAACACCAAGGCTACCGAATCAACGGCCAGTGCTGTTAAAGTTACCACCAAGGCAGAGGAGGCTCTGGGGGTTGTAAGGGGGGAAGACAAAATTGGAACAATCTCCACTCGCACCACAAAAATACAACTCGATTAGGTGGTCAACCAGGTGAGCCTGGAGTTAAGATTACATACAAAGATGGCACTGAGTTCGATGTGACAATAACTCGTTAAAGAAACGGAAGTAAATTCCTACAAACCAGATCGTACGAGACCTAAACGGAATGAAGATGTTTTAGTACGAAAAGAGCCCCAACCCAGGAAGAACTAGGTTGGTTTAGGAGTGTTGACGGGTAAGGCTATGATTGATTCAAAAACAGGTGAGCGAATAGTTGTATTGATCAACGATGATTCAGGTCCATACATCAGAGTATCAACTTGGAATGATGCCGATGGGTTGGAGGATTTATTGTCAGGAAAATATGATGTCCTTTATGAAATGAAAACTCCTGAAGAATTTAAAGCTGACGGAGGAAAAGAGTATTATTTTGGCAATGCTGCTGATCCCGATAAGCTTCAAAGAATTCTTGATGATATTAACCTGTAGTTATTCAAGCCCATATCTTTGATATTTTAATATACAGCTTGCTGAATCACTCTTTCTCACACTTCACTGAAAACCCTGTTGTAAAGGGAATAGGTGGAAAAATACAAGTAATCCCTGATAGTGAATCTCATATCCATACAGGCAGAGTTTCCCTCTCCCAAGGCTGGATTCAGGAGCCAAGATCCTTCATATTGGCTCCATCAACACCAAGGCTACCGAATAAACGGCGAGTGTAGCTAACGTTGCCAGCAATACATAGAGGCGATGGGGGTTGCAAAGAAGGTGCGTTGCAACATGAGATATTGGGCCTGGGATAAATATCAGAACGGTAAAATCAGTGATAATACTGGGGGTCATGAACAGGCCCCATGGCGATCATGACAATAGATGGCCCACTTGAATGACGAGGCTGGTGAATACATTGATTACTAATATTAATGTTGTAAACACGATGGATGTTTCAAAAGAAAACGAAACGTACAATCTCAGTGAAAATTCTCAAATGGTTAATTTGAAGGTAGCTGCTGTTCGATGGCAGCTACCTTCTCGAAATCGCCTTGAAGCGCGAATTATAGTTTTAAGATTTATTTTTAGTATTATTGTAAAGAAAATACCTGTATTTAAATTGTGGTGTGTTGTTGGTGACTCAGTTTGGCAAAGTGATACACGGATTATAAGACACAAGAAACTTTTTAAGAGATTAAAGGAATGAGGGGGAGAGATAAGCCACGCCGCTCACTTTTTGGAAGAACTAGTAGAATCAGACAGAAAGTTGAAGTTATTTGGTGCTGCTCAATTATCTGAGTTGTCAATTGAATCAGTGGTGAGTTTGATGGAGGAGGAATCATGTTCCTATCTTATTGCTGTGCCAGAAGAATTTGAAATTCATGCGTTAATATGCCGAGGGTGGAATACTAGTGAATTGATAGATACAAGGTTATTGCACGAGATTGTTGAAAGTAATGGTCTAGTTCTTAAAATGGTTGGTGCTTTTGATGATCCAAAGTCAGGGTTCGTCGGAATAGGGAAGCCAGAGCTGGTGAAGGTGTTAGTTGCGTAATGTTATAAAGAAGGCAAGGAAGACAGCAGGAAGCTTATATAATAAATAAGAAAGGTATGGTGACGAATTTCGCCTTTGTGGGTATTTGATGTGCAAATTTTTATACAGACATGGGTAGATCTAAAATCTTGACTGTGTGGGTAGTCGAGATTTTTGAAGAGAGTATGCAGAAGTGCATTGATTTATAGTTTTATTTTTAATATGTTCATAAGCATAGATAATGATCTTGGAAAAATTAGAACTCTTCTTAAATGTGATGTCAGGATGTTTTGGGTGGTGTCGAAATTAGGGATTGATTATGTCTTATCGTGATGCACTGAATGAGGCTATTCAGCATTGGAACTCAGATTCCATAGAGGATGAGTGGTTTTTTGAAAAGTTTAGAGATGATACCATCGGTAAAATGAGTCCATCTGAAGCATTTTGTTTTATAAATGAAACTATCGACTTTTTAATCAGGGAAGATAATGAGTCTACCGCTTGCGAAATATTGCAAACAATTATTGGTCTTGCAAGAAAAAGCCAAACAACTGAAGTGCCGAACGCTCTTGTCGAGAATAGGGAGGTAATTGAAAGTCAGTTTTGTCAGAGAGGTGAGTACTCAAAAGGTAAGCTTGCAGAGCTGTTTAGGTATTATAGAATTTCGTGATAGAATGATGAAGCGTCAACCTTTCATAACGAGAGCAGCTTTCCGACTAGCTGACGAAAATGTAAGGGAACGTTCTGAGGTCATCTGGTTTTATGAACATGAAAATACTCATTATTTCCCAGAGATTTAGACGCATTTTATAGTGCGTGTAGTAGTGTGAAGTTATTTTTTAGTCGTGACTATGTCATGGATAAAGTTAGTCTGGATAGGTTTGTTTTATCTAATCCACTAATACTGCCAGAAGGATGGGAGCAAGACTTACCTGGACATGACAGTTCAGATGCATGGTATATCATCGCGAAAGCGGAGCCTAAATAAAAATGTCGATTGACCTATATAAAAGTTGTATTGGTACAATGAGCACAGGCCTAGGGGTAATCCCCCCATTTTTAGGGGCATTCAAAAGTAGAGGTCATGCGGCCTGTGCCAGACGCTGTTTCGGCGTGTAGCCACCCAGCGCCATATTGGGCCGCTCATGGTTATAAACCCACAGCCAGTTCGTGGCAAACTCCTGTAGTTCATTCAGTGACTCAAACAGGTAATGGCCCAGCCAGTCGTAGCGCACCGTGCGGTTAAACCGTTCGATGTAGGCATTCTGCTGCGGATTTCCTGGCTGGATATAGCCCAGGGTTATCCCCTCCTGTTTCGCCCATCGCTTGAGCTCTTCGCTGATGTATTCCGGGCCATTGTCACATCGGATAATGGCGGGCTTACCTCGCCACGTGATCACCTGCTCCAGCGCCCGTTTGACTCGTGAGGCGGGTAAGGAGAAATCCACCTCGATGCACAGCGCTTCACGATTGAAGTCATCGATCACATTAAACAGCCGCACCGAGCGGCCATCGCTGAGCTGGTCATGCATAAAGTCCATCGACCAGCACTGATTAGGCTGGTCGGGAACCGCCAACGGCTCTGGCTTAGCCCGAACCAACCGTTTCCTGGGTTTTATCCGCAGATTGAGCTCCAGCGCCCGATAGATCCGGTATACCCGTTTGTGATTCCAGCCAAAGCCTTGGACGTTGCGCAGGTACAAAAAGCATAACCCGAAGCCCCAGTTGCGCTGGCTGGCCGTGATACGTAGCAGCCAATCGGCAATTTCCTGGTTTTCATCGACCAGCACGGGCTGATAGCGATAGCAGCTTTCACTGACCTTGAAGATCCGGCAAGCCAGACGGATGGATATGGCGTAGTGAGTCACGGCTTTGGTCGCCATCTCCCGGCGGGCAGATGGCGTTACCACTTTTTTGCCATGGCCTCGGTGATGATCTCTGCCTTGAGGCGCTCCTCGGCGTACATCTTCTTGAGGCGGCGGTTTTCGTCCTCCAGCTCCTTGAGTCGAGCCATGAGGGAGGCATCCATCCCCCCGAATTTGGAACGCCACTTGTAGAAGGTGGTCGTGCTGATGCCATGCTCGCGGCAGAGCTCCGGGACGGGAGCTCCAGCCTCAGCTTGTTTGAGGATGGCGATGATCTGGGTATCGCTAAAGCGTGATGTTTTCATGTAGAACCTCCTGCGTTCAAGGTACGGGAAAATTCTACTTATGAGCACCCTGGTTTTTCGGGGGGATTACCTAGGTATCATCCGCATCACATGGCCTTGAGAACATCCAGCCAATGGTTCGAGATATAGAAGCGCCTCCTTTGCGGAGGCGTTTTCATTGGTGGCAGGGGCAGTGTGGCCTAGCGCAGGTAGAGCTCTCCCTCCAGTGCCAGCACCGTCTCCATCCCGGCGGCGCGGCCGGCCTGCAGGCCAATCTGGGTATCTTCGAACACCAGGCAGTTGGCGGGGTTGGCGCCGAGCAGCTCGGCCACTTTCAGGAAGGTGTCGGGATGGGGCTTGTGGTTGTCGATGTCATCGGCACTGACCAGCACGGGAATATAGGCATCCAGACCGGTGTTTTTCAGGATGTGCAGGGCATGCTCGCGCGATGAACCCGTGCCTATGCCCATCGGAACCTTGCCGTGGCAGCGCTTGACCAGCTCCCACATGGCGGGAAACACGCTGACCTTGTCGATATGCTCCAGATAGAGCGCCACCTTGCGCCGGGTGAAGGCGTCCACATCGATATCCAGCCCATGCTGCTCGGCCAGGATGGCGACTATCTTGCGGGTGGGAATACCGCCGAATTCATTGAGCTGGGCACGATCGAAGGGCAGACCGAACTCGGCGCTGGTCTCCTCCCAGGCATCCAGATGCAGGGGCATGGAGTCGACCAGGGTGCCGTCCATATCGAAAATCAGGGCATCGTATTGCTCAAACCGGAACTGCTCGGACATGGGGCTGCTTCCTCTTGGGGGGTGAACAGCCAGCCTACCAGAATGCAGGAGGCAATGCCGCGACCGGGGTCATGCTTGCCGCTCAGGGGCGGTTTTGGCCATCGGCTGATGATTTATGAGACAATAATAAGTTCTGCGTTGCAGATCCCGGCATTTTCAAATGAGCGAGCCCGTCATATGTCCCCAAAAACCATCTTCTCGAGCGTGGCCCTGGTGATCGCCCTGGGTTCACTGGAAAAGAGCATAGTCACCACCCCCTTGCCCATCATCGGGGCCGAGCTGAACGCCGGCGCCGCCCTCACCTGGGTGGTCACCGCCTACCTGCTGGCGGCCACCGCCGCCCTGCCCATCTACGGCAAGCTGAGCGACATGTTCGGCCGGGTGCGCATGCTCAACATCGGCATCGGCCTGTTTCTGGCCGGCTCCGTGGCCTGCGGCCTGGCTCAGGATCTGCCGACCCTGCTGGCTGCCCGCGTGCTGCAAGGCTTGGGGGGGGCGGCCTGATCGCGCTCGCCTTCACCGTCATCGCCGACAGCATACCGCCGCGGGAGGTGGGCAAGTATCAGGGCTACATCTCGGCGGTCTATGCGGTCTCCAGCATCGCCGGGCCCCTGCTCGGCGGCTACTTTACCGAGCAGCTCAGCTGGCGCTGGATCTTCTGGATCAACCTGCCGCTCGGGGCGCTCGCGCTCTGGCTGGTGAACCGCAACCTGGGCCACCTCAATGTGCGCCGCCACAGTCGCTTCGACTGGAAGGGAGCGGCGCTGCTGATCACCGTCACCACCCTGAGCCTGCTGTTGCTCTCGCCGGAGACGGCCCTGCCCGCCATCTGGCTGGCGGCGGGACTGGCGCTGGCCCTGCTGCTGCTCATTCTGGTGGAGCGGCGCGCCCACGATCCCATACTGCCGGCCCATTTGGCCCGGCTGCCCGGTTATCTGGTGAGCGTGCTGCTGGCGCTGGTCTCACAGTTGCTGATGTTCGCCGTGCTGGTCTATCTGCCGCTGCAGATGCAGTGGCAGAAGGGAATGGGGGCCAGCGAGAGTGGCCTCTACATGGTGATCTTCATGGTTTGCATCACGGCGGGGGCCTTCGTCGGCGGCAAGCTGATCGGCCGCACCGGTTACTACCGGCGCTTCGTGGTGGTGGGCTTCGCCCTGTCGGCGCTGGCGCTCTGGCAAATCCACTTCGACGTCTGGGCCAGGCTGGGACTGGGGTTTGCCGGATTGGGGCTGGGGCTGGTGCTGCCGGCGCTGTCGGTGGTGGTGCAAAACGCCCTGCCACGGGAAGATCGCGGCATCGGCATGTCGCTGTTCAACTTCGGTCGCGAGCTGGGGGGGGCGGTCGGGGTGGCCATCTGCTCCGTGCTGTTTCACTCCGCTCTGCCGGCGGGCAGCAGCCACAACCTGGCCAGCTTGAGCCCGGCCGAGCTGGCACCCGGTTTCAGCGCCACCTATATCGGCATGGCGCTGATCGCCACCGCCGCGCTGCTCATCACCCTGCTGGCGTTGAAACGCCACGAGCTGGCCAGCATCCACGCCTGATGGCGTCACGGCGTCACGGCGTCACGGCGACATGGCAACAGGGCTCCCCATGGGGAGCCCTGTTTGTTGGTTGTAGCCGCGCGGGCAAAATGATCACTGGGGGCTAGAGGATTGATCAACTACTTCAGTGATCAATCCTCTAGCGTTTGGGGGTTACTTGGTGATGTATACGCCATCAAAAGGGATGCGTACCGTACTGGCGGGGACGGCGTAGATAGTCACCTGACCATTGGGGTCAATGGCCAAGTTGCAGAACCCAACAGGGCCTGCAGCGCTCTGCGCTGGCAGCGAGAAGAATTGATACCGTCCGTTCGATAGCTCCTTGTCGATATTGAACAGCACGGTACCGTTGGCCGGGATAGAGGTGATAGCCAGCCCACCAGAGAACGACAAGCAGCCATTCTCAATAGAGATCGAGGGGAACTCTGTTGCGCCAGTGGCAAACGCCGCAGCCCATCGGGCAGGAAGCGTAGTAGCGCCAGACTGACGCATAGACACAGGATTGATCGCCCCCATCACAGCCATGGCAGTCCCCATCCCCATCATCATGCGGCCATATGCAGTGGGATGAATATTGTCCATCAGGACGGAATCAGCCCCTGCAATAGAAAGCCACTTGGCAGAGATAACGCCCTGCATCTTTGGCGGAGAAGAGGTAATCATGGCCCCCTTTGCCGCCATGCTGCGTATCAAAGATGCCTTGTAAGGGGCTGCTGATGCGTCATTGTGGGCATCAAAACCAGTCTGACCATAAGGGGCTGCTTCTGCGGCTGAATACCAGGTAGTGGGTAGGCCAACAATCAACTTCACCCCATTTGCATTACAACGATCGGCAATGGCCTCCATATTGGCGATAAAGGTAGCCACCGGAATGGCCCCCTGGATATCGTTGATACCGAGCTGGGCAATACAGATATCGTAACCAGAGATTCCCACCGCCTCGAAACGGGCACGCTGAGCAGTAGAAGTATCGCCACTCTCGGCCAGATTATTCAGTTCATACACCTGGCAGCCTGCCGTGGCCAGGAACTGTTTCATATAGTCAAGCTGACTGCAGGGAACATCCGCATCAGAGGTGGAATCCCCCAATGCGATAAGACGCAAGGGTCGAGCCCCAGACATGCGGCTGTTTGTCAGCTTGAAAAGCCCCCCAAATGTCACTGCAGAGGTGCGATTATCCGCCCCAAAACAGATAGCGGAAATGGGTTCACCTGCATCGAAAACCCCCAGAGATACCTCGTTGACATGCACCGAGAATTTGCGATTAGTGATCATGCGAACGGACATCAAAGCCGAGTTAAACTGGCTTCGAGTGTTCTGGTAAGGGGTCGGCAGATTGATGGTAGACAAGGCCCCATTTTTATCGAGCACGGTGACTTGGTCTGCCAGATTCTGGATGACAACGCTGCGCCCATTTGGCGTCAGCACACCAAACATCAACCGGCCAGTCGTCGCTGCACAGTAGCAGCCAATTTCATCACCAATCTTGCAGGGTATGGCGGCCACACCGACTTGCGAGGTAGCAGAGAGCGGAACGGTCACCGTATCAACGGTGGAAGAGAGTGACAGAGCAGCTCGGCCGGCTTCAAGGCGATAGCCTGTGAAGTACGATCCCTGAATGGTCTCAGGGATTTCGACTGAACCATCCGTTTGCAGCAAGGAAGGCATCACTTCTGACGGCTTACGGTACTGGTGCATGCCGTGATAGAAGGTGTATTGCTGGCTACCAATGCGGAGCGGCAATTCACGATTTACCTTCAGGCCTTTGGTGATCAGTTCAGTCCATGTGCCTGCGATATGAAAAGACACCCCCTCATCAACGACCATCTCGATGCCAGAGAGATCCACGGCCTCAGAAAAGCCGTCGATGAAGTAAACCCCTGTTCCTGTTTTCGGGAAACGGGCGGCACCACCAACCGCACGGAGGTGGGTCATGTAGGCAGAGACAGCGTTAAAGTTATTGGTACCAGTGGCGCCGTCATAATCATCAGCCCCCTTGAAGGTGTAGATGTTCATCTCTTGCCTGGTGCCGAGACCGACACTCAGCCAGTTGCCAGCAGGACTGATCCCGCCAGTATCTTCAGGAGTGCTGTTCGGCGGGATAACAAGGCCACCAGAAGGGATAGTGCCGAGCCAGGTGTAACACTGACCCTCCGTCTCGAACCAAATGGCCTGAGTTGAGGATGTGATGGTGGCGCCTTCTTCGAAGGATCCAGCAACCAGAGTTAACCCCTGATCAAAGATGCTGCGTTCCCAAATGTGACGCAGGTTGACGTTCTTGGAGACCATCCATTCAGACAAAGCCGTGGCAATCTGATCGTCATCGGCCTTGTCAGGGGAAACCCCCATCATCTCCAGAATAGCGATCAACTCATTGGTCACCGTATTAAACCAATCACCACCAGGAACGGTGGGAACTTGACCTAACCCGCCTTCAGTGAAGTATTGCCTGATAGCTGACACTACAGGCTTTCGGGTAGGTTGAACATCAACACCAGTTCCAGTATCAGGCCAGTACATAATAGTTACACCTTTAGTTAACAATGCGGTAATGGGTAGAGGGTATGGGTCTACATCTACTAGGAATTCTTTTTATTAATTTTGATGCCACATCTAAGTGGTGATGCGACATTGCTTAGTACTGAAAAATGGTCCCCATCAGATAGTTGGCTTGTAGTTAAATGGACTTCCGCATAAGCAGCTTTCACTCTCAAGGTTTCTGTAGAAAAAACACTGAAAGCCATTATTTTCAAAAATTTCCGTCGATCAATTTTCACTTTCCACACCGTCAATCCATGCAAGCAATCAGTATCAAAAGAGTTTTTATGCTTACCGATAGCAATTCGAAAGACGGATGATAGTGTAATAGCCTTACTACCCTCAAGTTTTCTGCTAAGAGGTATAGTTGAAGTAATAGTAAAACCCTGCAAGCTTCAGTCTGTTCAATACACACTCCAGCACCAGCGAGGCATTACCCCGCAGAGGGGTCAGCACATCATCCAGAACGGTAAAGCGGTCCTCTGGTATGCCGTACACATCCACCCTCAGTACGAAGCGAGCAGATGATGGGTAAAGTGGGTAATTGACGTCCCTGAGTACGTGGTGAGGCCACTGCTCATGCACCTTGATGGTGAAACCTAGCGCTGCCGCTATCTGCTCGATCATCCAAATCTGCAAACCACCCTTGCGGTGATACTTCTCGACGACGGCAGCACGACGTCGTTCGAAAGACTGTTCCGTGGCTTCACATTCCGGCAGGCCCAGATACTCTTCCCACTCAGGCAGTAGTTGAACGGTGGTCTCTGGCCTCATTTCAAGCAGCAACTGGTCAGCGCTTAACTCCAGCTCGGCCAGACGTCTGGCAAATGCCTGCACATACTTCGGCAGCGCAGCATCAGGATCACGCGGCCATGCTCGGCCACGCGGAATTTGTTGAAGAAGCGCATCACCCCATTGCTCTACAGAGTGGGCCATGTCACTACCCCAACTGTATTGAGCTCATCCACTGCTGCAGGAACGTCTGCAGTCAGATCGAGGGTGTAGTCCTTTACTCCAGATGCCGAACCGATAGCCGTTCTTACCTTCGACAACAGCAAAGGCTGACCAGGCTGCAGGGTGCGCCCATAGCCACGCAGGTTGCTGACAATGGCAGCTCGAATATCAGCGTTATCCGGGATCGGCGTGATAGTCAGATTGGTTTCTTTCAACTGCAGATCGAGCGGGATTGGCTCGATACCACCAGGCCGGCCAACAGGCACACCCGTGGCTGGATCGGAATGCCGGAACAAGTAGCCCATCATGGATAAGCGATCGGTCGGTGTTGGCAAGATATCTAACCGGTCATCGTAAACCCAGCTGATACCTACCGTGCCACCGCCCTGCCAAACGTCATAGGCCCACGCTCTGGTTACGCCAGGCACTTCACGCATCCAAGCCACATAATCGGCGACAGCGCCCCCCATTGGCGGGTTGCGCTTGCGGAACAACAAGCGCTCCAGCAGTTCTGAAATGGGCTCGATATCGGCCCCACCGCTGATATCGCCACTGACACCATTGGACTGCAGACCGGCCACTGGCGTGACCAAGGTCAGCACTTCTCCTGATACCAGGTTACCGGCGGCACCGGCAGCAGACGCTTGCACTTGAACATTGACTGTTCCGCTGCTGGGGCTGGCACTGGTAGTCACCACATATTGCCGACCGTCCTTGTGTTGCAGCACGGTACCGACAGGGGCGGGTACATTGCCAGACAGCACGGCTGGGCCAGCTGCATAGGTAGCCTGTTTGCGGATGACCCCTTCGAACTGGGCCGTCTCGATGATGGTCTGATCATCAGATTCCGTCGTCGGGATGATCTGGCGCACGATCCACATCTGGTGATCGTAGACATCGCGAAGGCCTGCACTGACAGCGGTATTCAGCGCCTGCTCGATGCCGAACTTTGGCAGCACGGTATCTAGGCTGGATTCGATATCCAACAGACCACTGGCATTGATTTGGCGCAGGGTGGGAACGCTATATGGCATTGGCTTGCGCCTCCCAACGCTGTTTGATGCTAAGGCTCATCTTGCTGTCATCCGGACGGGTGATGGCGATATCGAGCTGCAGCATCTGGAATTGTGGAATAGACCCGGTAACGGTGACGAGCTTGGCATAATCGGGTTTTAAATGGCGATCGAGGGCTGTTTGCGCATAGGTCACAGCCAGATTGCGCACATCAGTGGTGAGTTTTGATCTGTCGAGCAGCCAGAGCTTGCTGCCCCATGGCTCGTCGGAAAAGGTATCACCTGGCCAGCCACGGCGATCGTTGGTTCCATCAGGCAGCACGTCAGATTCTTCGGCACGGGCATCAGTGAAGAGGACCTGCAGCACCATGGTTTCGAGGCCATCATCCTGACGCAAACCGGCCGAGGTTATTTCGATATCGCCTCGGCCGGTCTCATTGTTCCAAATGATGGCTGTTGTCATTGCCCCTCACACGGGGGCGCCAACCCCCTCTTCATGGTCATGGTCCTTGAGCGATATGCTTCCTACCTTCACATCGGTATCAGATGTGATAGGTCCAGTCGCATGTAATGGCCCTTGGACTTCGGTATCAGGGGATATAATGGTGAGTTTTTCAGTGGCGTGAATAATGACGGTTTTCGCTGTTAACTCAGCGAGCCCATCCTTATGTAAGGTGAGGTTGTGACCCTCTAGATGGTATAGGCAAGAGTCTCCTTCCTCCAAGTCTTTTGGCCGCTTTCCCTTGTGCTCTACCGCAATAGCCACCAATCCAGCACGGGCGCCACCAACACCCAATACGATGGCCTCAGACCCGACCGGTGGCACGCTGGTGTGGCCATAGTTCTGGAAGCGCTCGATATCATCTGCGGTCTCATCAGCCAATACCTTGAGCTGCAGCCCCTGCCGCTGTAGGGCATCATTGACCATGGTCACGATGGCACGATCGGCAATCAGGCGAAGGCGACGCTGTAACGGGGCCAGCAGCTTTTGCACATCACGAAGACTTACCATGTGGTCACCTCTTTGGTCTGCTGTTTGACTACCTCGGCAGGGATCAACATGGCCTCACGCGGGGTGAGATTGATGATGGACTCTCTGCCTGCCTGGTCGTCTTCTATCAGCGTGATGGAGACGATAAGCCAGCTTTCATTCAGCCCTTGTATATCGTCCTTGATGGGGCACATCCGGTTGATGCGCCAGAGTGGGCCCTGGTCGCCTTCCATGCCTTTGGTGCGCCACCCGGCGACGGTGATCTCGGTCTGGGTACCCTCTCCGATACTGCGCTGTTTTTGCCACTGGCCGCGTTTACTGGCGCCAGCCACGGTAGTGACATCCTCGGCGATAATGATGCGCGGGCGATAGCGTGGAACTGCTGGGTCAGTAATGACGGCCTTCTGACCGCCGATAGTAGCGGGGGCAAGATTGTCCCAGGTTGCACCACCTGCATAACTGCTGCCCTTGACGATCCATTCTGATGCCCGGTCGCGCATGCTGAAATTACCACGCGCAGCCAGGATGTTCCCCCCCAGGATGAGGCTGGCCCCCATCGCCAGATCGCTGGCCTGAGTCAACACCAGCTGCCCACGTTCATTGGTAGTGAGCAGCACAGCACGCTGCTTGGCCAAGCGGTCAAGCAGCTCGAAACAGGTTTCGCCCTGCTCGATAGTGACCTTGGCAAACACGTCACCCAGATCGCATTCGACCACCACCTCGATTCCGAATGGGGCACTGATGTCACGGGCAACCTTGTCCAGCTTGATGTTGGTCCATGATCCCGCCTTGTAGATTGCCGAGCAGTCCACCAGGTCGCTGGTCTTGCTACGCCCACTGACCACCCACTCCACCTCTTTGGCATCGTAACTGGGAGTGAAGTCGTCCACATAACCGGTCAGCACCAGGTCAGGGCCGATGGCCACGGTGCAAGCACTGCCCTCGCGGATCACCATGGCCTTGGCATCATCCCATTTACGGGTCAGCCTCAGCTCAAAATCACCGGCAATGTCGCGCAGGCTGCGGGTGATGCGCACCTTCTGCCAGCCGTCATAGAGCTGGCCATCTACGCGCAAGGTAATGGGTTCAGCCATTGCTCACCTCGTCGATCACCTGAATGGTGGTGCTCGGCGTAATGAAGGCCGGGTCACGCAGCTTGTTACCCAATACCAGCTGATCTCGGTACTCAATATTGCCATACTGCTGCCATGCCAGCAGCGCTGATGCAGTAGTGGATGACAAGGCTATCTCGCGACGACGTGGCAACTTGGCCCCGCGTTCTCGGCTGTCATTGAGCAGTGCAAGACGAAGATCCCGCAGGGCGCGCCAGATATTGCGCTGCTCATCTTCGACAGCCTCCATAGCCAGTTCTGCCAACCGATTGGCCCAGTAGTTGGCCAGTTGCTCCAGATCATCGGCAGTGAGCAACAGGTTGCGATCTGCCCCGACTACGCCATTCATCACCATTGGCCTGCTCAGTTGGTTACCCACCTGATCACCTGTCAATGACTGGCCTATGGTGACAGTCCCATCAGCGGGCGCCGTGAAATCCCGCTCGCTTCCAAAATTGGCGCTGGCAATGGCACTGGCAGCCGCTGTTGCAGCTGCACGCTCGATCAAGGCAGTAAAGGCTTCACCATTGGCCATGGCGGCGTCGCGCTCTGAGGGAGTATCGATAGTGGATACGGATGATGCAGAGCCGGCGACGGCATCAGTCAGGATCCCTGTCGGCAGTCCACCAGTGATGGCCAGTTCTGCGCGCATACCTTCCCAGCGACGGCTGACCAGGTCATAGACAGAGAGCGCGCGGATAGGGTCGGTGACGACACCCTTGATATCTTCAACGATCCCGGTCACCTCTCGGGCTAGTTCGCCAGGGTAGGCCAGCAAGGAACCCACACTATCCTTGGCCCGCATCAGGCGATCGGTCCACTCGCGGAACTGGTCAGGCAGGGATGGCAAGCCACGGGTCAACTCATCCAGATCATCCAGGAAGGTATCGACCATGGGGCCCATGTTATCGATACCCGCCAAGAAGCGGTCCAGAAAGGATTGCTCGGTAGCGCCCTGAGCAGCATCAGCTGCATTGCCCAGAGTGGCCGCGGTATCGATGGCGGCAGAAGGGAATAACCTGGTGCCGGCTTCCCATACAGTGAAGGTGACATAGGCGACGCCATCTTCTTCGTTGTCCAGGCGGTGGCTGACTTCGCCTACCTGCACCGTGCGCACGCCCCACCAGGGATGGATCATCTCTCCGGGGCCGGGTTGGTTCAGGGCATCCAGCAAGCTGCGCAGCTGTGCCAGATAATCCTTTCCGACCAGCTTGCCGGTGATCTGCTCGTTGGTCAGCACGGCGCCATTGTCTTCGGTCCAGCCACTTTCACGCTTTGGGTATTCGCGGGGGATGGCGCGGCGGCCACCCTTTCCATCCACGGTGTTCAGCAGGAACTCCACGCCCCGAATGGAGGCGGTCAAACGCTCTTCAAAGCTCATGCAAAGCCTCCTTATGGCATCAGTGACGGGCCGTTATCCACGCGCACCTGGAGGCCTGGGGCAGTATCACGGGTACGGACGGTAATGCGATCATCCCTGACGTTGATATCAAGGGTGCCAGACAAATTATCCGGGCGCGGGCTGGCGCTTATGTCCCTGGTAAAAAAGGCCTTCATTTCATCAAACACATCGAGAATACCTGGTGCAGGAGAAATGCCATCTGCATTCAGGTTAAACAAGCCATTACCCTTATTAGCCAGCTCCTTTGCTCGCTCCTCCTGACGACTCCACGATGGCAACCCGCCAAGTTCAGGAATAAGCGAGACACCGTACAGCGCTGTTCCTCCAGCGATCAGCTTCTGAACGTTAAGAACACTCTTATTGCCAGCCTGATTACCTGCTGGAGTCAAAGATCCATCTCCAAATCCAGAACCCGGCATATTGACCACATAGACCGGAGTTGCTCCCAGATCGGCCATGGCATCACCGATACCACCTGCACCGCCCTTTCCTTTCTTGAAAATGGCACCTGCAGCCCAACCACCGGCAGCCATGGCACCTTTGGCAACCGGCGCCAGCAATCGACCGCCTTTGTTGAGCAGATAGATGCTGCCCAGGATCTTGGCCAGATTCTCATACCCTCCAACCATGTCAGCGATGCCATTGGCTGTCTCACCAACAGACTTGAGAACAGGGATCAGCTCGGCGCCAAGTTCCTTGGCATCACGGATTGCCTCAGCAGCGGCCTTAAATGAATCAACCAGATTTCCACCAATCTTTTCTACCAGTTCATCGTATTCTCCGGTCTTCTTCATCTCGTCAAGCTGCTTGAGCAGCGACCCAAGCTCCTGCTTGAGCACGGTAAAGGCGCCACTATCCATCACATCGGTTTTGAACATGGTCCAGCTGTCGCCCATATTGGAGATCATGCCGTTCCAGCTCTCCATCTGGGTTTTCGCTGCCCCCTTCGATGCCAGACCCATCTGGTCGATAAGATCCTTGATCGCTTTCCTGGTCAACTGACCTTTACTGGCCATGTCCTGCAATTGCTGGTTGGTGTAACCAAGGCCGTTATTCTTGCCAAGCTCCTTGCTGGCCTTCTGCAGGTAGTCCCAAACTGGCACGCCACGTTCCAGCAGTTGCAGCGCCTCTTCGCCCTGCAGCTTTCCTTTCGTCCATGCCTGACCAAGCGCCAATGAAATGCCATCCATCGTTTCGGCTGTTCCGCCCATCATGGCGGCCTGATCGGCAATGGCCTGCATGGTGCCATCCATCGGATCGAGGCCAAACGCCTTCAATCTGACGAATGATTGGGTCACCTCGTTGACGGCATAGGGGGTGTCTTGGGCGAACTGCTTGACCCAACTCATTGCCTTGGCGCCACCTTCCGGCCCCCCTTGCA
The DNA here is from genome assembly GCF_013085505.1 of Aeromonas sp. 2692-1. Taxonomy (NCBI): domain Bacteria; kingdom Pseudomonadati; phylum Pseudomonadota; class Gammaproteobacteria; order Aeromonadales; family Aeromonadaceae; genus Aeromonas; species Aeromonas sp. 2692-1. Next base: position 4,620,784 of record NZ_CP038513.1, on the reverse strand, counting down.
ATTTATTGAGCATGATCTGATACCGCTCGAACTCGGCAGCGGTCTTAATAAAGGTACGCTCAAAGGCGATCGCAGAGGCAGCACCAGCCAATACCAACCGATTGCCAAAGGTATCAATGCCCTGACTGGTAGCGGCCATGGTCGAGTTCATCATCGCCAGTGCACTCTTGCTTTGGGCGGCAAACTGACTCATTGACTGACCATATTGACGGGCCTTGGCGGCCATATTGCCAGCCAGATTGATGACGATATCGGTGACAAGTTTATTGGCCATGATGACCTCTATTTACGACGTGGTGGTGATGGCGGGCGGCTAAGTTGCTCATGGATCTTTAGCAAGCGACGGATGGAGTAACATTTCAGCTCGCTGATAGGGAGGCGATTCCCCATGAAAAAGAGAAACGCCTCCAATGGTTCAGCCAGCTGCTTAAACTCGCCCCCGCTTGGCAATCTCCTCCAGCACCAGTCGATCAAGCTCTGCTGCTTTGTTTTGCAGCAATGTCAGATCATCACGATGAAGATTGCGCAGCTGTTTCATATTCAACGGGCCTTGAATTTCGCCAATATATTCAACTTGGCGGCACAGCATATTAAGGCCCATGCGAACATCAGATGTATAAGCGGCAACTTTACCGCTCGCCAATTCAACAACCTGCTCAGCTTCAAGTTGCGAATCAATAATGTCACTGGCTGTTAATTCGCGCAGGCCAACTTCTTTTTCATAAGTAGCCTCACCATCAGCATCAGTGACTTTATAACCATGTTCAAGATTGAAGGTCATTACAGCCATAATTAAACCCTTACAATCTTGCGACCCATAAAGCTGGTTTTAATATCGCCAGACTCTTCATTAAGCGTTGCCTGACCGCATACGCAACCTGTCATCATATAGCTGACACCGTTATCACCATCCCAAACCAATTGGGCATTTCTGATGGATTTGATATCGATGATATCGACATCTTCATCAGCGGCGATGGACAGGTTCTCAATCTTTGGCGGCAAATACTTTTTTGATTCACCCCATACCACACCTGGGCCGACATGCTGAGTCCAGTCGTTACCGCCCGGATCCAGAGTAGAACCGCCTTTGGTCTTGATTTGCTTGCCATTCACACGAATGGTCACTTCACCCAGGATTTGTCCCATGGTGGTCTCCTTACAGTTTGAACTGGATCAGGGCTGCGAAGACGCGCAGCTGGTTGACAACGTCCGGGTGGCAGACGCAGTTGAGGCGGTTGCGATCGCTGGTGTCGCGGGTGACATCCAGGGTCTCTTTGAACAGATCAAAGTTTTCCATCAGGCCCGCACTCACCCAGCCGAGCGCCACTTCCAGAATGGCCTCCTTCATCAGCTTCGGTGTCACCACCGGCTGCGCCGGGTCGAGCAGCGGCAGTACGTCATCAGCGGCCAGCTTATGGCGCGGGTAGCGGTTGGTGACCATCACCTTGATGTCGTAACGCATCTTGCCCAGGGTGGCCGGCGTGGTGATGTCCAGGTAGCTGGGGTCAGGATCGCCATAGCTGTTGAGCTGATACATCGAGATCTCGCGCTCGATGGCCACCACCTCGCCGGGCTGGATCTGATGGGTGGCGATGCCGGACTTGAGCAGGTTGTTGCGCTCGTCGAACGCAAAGCGGTCGGCCTTGGCCGGGGCTAGGATGCCGGGCAGCACCAGGGTCTGTAGCGGCCGCGCCGGATCGATGGCCAGGTGATAGGCCGCGATGCCGCAATAGCTGGCCGCCCACTCCCAGACCGGGCTCGGCGACTTGCTGGTACCCATGCAGGAGATCAGGAAGTCGTTGCGGGCCTCGCCGAAGGTGATGGTTTCGCCGTAGGTACCACGGAACGCGGTATAGGCGATGGCCTCGCTCATCTTGAGCGGGCCCCAACGTTCGAGCAGCTCGTCACGCAAGGTGTTGAGGCTGGTCGTGTCGTTGAACGGCATCATGATGTGGTTGTACCACTCATCTGGCATCGCGCTGATGACGGCGGCCATGTCGGGGGCGCCAGATCCACCGGTCATGTCCACGGTGGTGATGGTCACTCCTGGCGGCAGCTGCTCGCCGGCGTTGTAGTTGTAACGCAGGTCGATGCTGTTGCCGGTCAGCCCCTTCCACTTCGCAGTGATGTTGACCTTGGCAGTGTCGGTGCCATCCACGGCGGCGGTCACCGGTAGGTTCTTGGCGGCGGTGATGGCGGCGGCCACGTTGGTGGCGATGGTGGCAGCAGTGGCGGCAGCAGCCACACCCACCTGCAGCAGCTGGCCGGCGATCAACAGATAGATGGTGCCGGCCTGAGTGGCGGGGCCGGTTAACTTGAACGAGCCGGCAGCCGCCGCGCCGGCGCTGATATCGCCGATTGGCAAGGCGAAGGTGCGGGTGTAGCTGTTGGCCTTGCGATAGCGCTTGGCGGCCAGCGCCATCATGGAGCCGACGCCGAACAGAGCATCAATGGCTGACTCGCTGACCGGCACCTCGACTACCTGCAGCGGCGTGGCGGTACCGGCGTCGCCGCCAGCATCGATCATCTGGCCGAACAGCATCACGTTCTGATCCTGGGCAATGTTGCCGCTCAGGGCCTGGCTGTTGTCGATATCGATATAGACGAGCGGCACGCGCACGTCATTGGGAATAGTTCCGAGAGCCATGGTCACTTCTCCGCTTTCTTGTTGGTGGCCTTGGCGGCCGGTTTCATGTTGACGACATCGCCGTCGGCGAGCCTTTTCAGCCAGAAGCTGGTGCGCGGTACCCGCTCACCCTCTGCGGCCAGCTTGCTGCCATCCGGCTTGCGAATGATCAGCCCTTCTTTCGGTTTCAGGTACAGTTCCACGATTGCTCCTAAGCAGTGGGGCCAGGCAGGTTGATCATTGCCTCGCAGACAGGGGCGCCATTGGCCAACTCGGCCTTGAAATTGAAGCGCAGAAAGTCGTCCAGGGTTGCTTCGTCGATGGGTTCATCCAGTGGCCATTCCTGGCGCCAGGTCACCGACCAGATGGCCAGCCCGAGCTTGTCGATGGCGGTGGTGTAGAGGTTGTCAGCCCGCACCGATTCTGGTGCCGAGCTGGCGCCGGTACCGACCCAGCCGCCCTTTAGCATCAGCGCCTTGGCCAAGCGGCAGGCGATCACCTCTGCCCGCTGATCTTTGGCATAGGCAAACTGTTCTGCGCAGAAGACGAAGGCGACGAACTCGACGATGCCGATCAAGCGGCTGCCCTGGTTCTGCATGGCCACTACGCGCTGGGCGCAGATGCGGATGCCACCTTCCTTGCCACTCATCCAGCGCTTAATATCGTCCGCCTCGTTGAAGCGGCCGATGTGGCGCTCCACAGTCTGAACCCGGTCAATCAGACGATTGGCGCCGGCGCCGGTCGCCTCCAGGTAAGGCTTGAGGTACTGCACCACCGCCTCGCAGGCACTGACAGTGCTGCCGATGGTGCCAAAATCCGGGCGGCTCATAGGCCTGCCTCCTTCATCACGTCTTGCCAGAAGTCGCCGATGACGGCGAGCAGCTCGGTCTGGTTGTCACTGGAGAGCCCCAGAAACTCGCGCTGGGGGATCTCCATCTGGCGGGTGAACGATCCCACCGACTGATACACCGGGAAGGCCAGCGCCTTGCCGAACGCCTGGGTGATACGGCGCAGATGCGCTGGCACCTGCACGGCACCGCTGAACCCATCTTGATGCACCCCGGAATAGGCCAGCGCAGAGCCAACCCGCACGCTGTTGCGCTGCACTTGGTACTCGATGCTGTCGAGTAGATCGCCATCGCCCTGCAGCAGGCTCTGGTTGCCGTGGCGGGTCTTGGCATAGTCCGTTGACCAGGGTTCCCAGGGTGTGCCATCCGGCGCGGTCTTCTCGTCGCTGATGCGGCGGCGGGTCTGGCTCTCGACCACGGCACCGATGCTTTCGAGCAGCTCGGCCTTGTGGTCGCTGCGGCCCAGGGTATCGAGCAGGTGCTGATAACGGGCCAGCTCTTCGCCCCTGGTTGAGACCTCAACCGAGATCGCCATCACAGCACCCCTTTCAGGCTGTTGCGGGTAAACAGGCGCTCGTTGTCCTGAACCAGCTCCACCTTGCCGACCGCGCCCTCGGGCGGCATGTCAGGGGTGGGCAGGCCCAGATCCACCTTGCCGGCCGCAATCTCTTTGATCTTGGCGATAGCCCGGTCGTAGCGATCCTGCAGCAGGTCAGTGACCTGGTTATCCCGATCGCCCAACCAGTAGAAGGAGATGACCACGGCCTGACGCTTGAGCAGGTCCGGCACGGTCGGCAGCGGCAGCACAAAGCGACGAGACAGGTAGCCGTTGATCTCGTCATCGGCGGTGGCCAGCGCCTCATCGATCCAGGTGTCGTTGAGGGTGTCGGTCGAGCGGTCGAGGGCGAAGTTGTAGAGCATGCCCTCGTCACGGTCGATCAAGTCCTGCTTCGTCGCGTAGATGGCCATGGGTTAGTCCTTGGTCACTTCGCTGTCGGGTACCACGGTCAGCCAGGATTCCTGGTGAACGCGCTGGGCATCTTCCGGGGTCAGGTAGCAGCACGGGATCTCGCAGTCGTGGTCGTGCGGCACATCGGCCTTGGCAGTCACCACAAACACGCGGGTCACACCGGAATGCAGGAAATGGATGCCGCAGCGCCAGAAGCCTGCCGGCGACTTGGCCTTGACGTCGAACTGGCCGAGCAGCCAGTCAGGCAGATCGCTGGCCATGGCAGCGCTCAGATTCGCCCCCGGCGAGCTGGAGGCGCCGATGGCGTTGGTGCCACCCTGGTCACCGGTGTTCTGGGTGGTCGCTGCTGCAGCGGCGGCCTCGGCGGCCTGGCCTACCGGCCCAGCACCTTGTTTCTGTTCGGTTTGCGCTTGCACCAGCTCGGTACCCGCGCCCACTGCTGCCGCTGCCAGCGGCAGGCTTTTGTCGTCTGCTTTCTTGCGAGGTGCCATTTCAATGCTCCTGTAAAGGGTCAATACAGGCGGGTTACACCGCCGATATCACTGTTTCAGTGGTGATTTGCTCGGCGATCAACAGCACGCCGGTCAGGTTGAAGGTGCCACCATTGCTGCGGATCACCGGCTTAGTGCCGCTCAGCGCGATAAAGCCGTTCTTGTCGATAGAGAAGAAGGTCGCCAGGGTGATGACATCACTGGTGACGGCGACATCACGACTGGCCACCAGGCGGTTGCCATTGGTGCCGACAAAATCGAGCTGCATGGATCGGTTGGTACTGCCGCCGGTCCAGCTGCCTTCCAGGTTGAGCTTAAAAGCCACACTGGCGTTGTCGTTGTAGACGTTCAGCTTGTCGCTGGTCGTGTTGAAAAACGGGGCCAGCGTGCCAGCAGCAGGCGCCGGCAAGGCTTTGAGCAAGGCAACCAGATCGCGGTTGGTATCACCAGGGATAGAGACACCGGTCAAGCCAGACCAACGCACTTCGCTTTTCTTGCGCGCCGGCAACGGTGTGCTGGGGCCCTTGAGGAAGCTGTCGCCAAACATGGGTTATCCCTCCACCACAACCAGCGGGCCGCCAGGCTGTTCCAGCGCACGGGCATAGATATTCTGGGCCGGGTCAAAGCTCCAGCTTTCACGCTTTTCGCGTTCCAGCGTCAGGCCAACCATTTCAGTGGGCGCCGGCAGGGTATTGCCAGTGCGGAAAATCACCAGCTGGCCGGTCTTGTTTTCCATGGTGCCGCTGACAGCACTGGAGACCAGCACCCAGGCGGTCGTGCTCAGCGTCTTGGTGGTCGTGGCCATGGGGTTCTCCTGGTTGAGTAAACAGTCGGGGCTTCAACGCTATGGTGTTGCCAGCTCCACCCCGACTGAGTTGGTTACATCAGATGACCGGTCACACCAGATACGGGCTGACCACGATCTCGACGTTGTTGAAGTAGATGTTGCTCTGACCGTTATCGAGGAACTCACGCTTGATCAGCTTGCGGGCTGCCGCTTCGTTGCTCGGGCCGACGACCAGCACACGGGCCATGGTGCCGATGGGGGTGCCATTGGACTTCTTCATGCTGGCCAGCTTGGTCTTGGCCGCTTCGAAGTTCGCTTCATCCAGCGCTGCCTTGGAGCCGATGGCGGTCTGCGGGAAGCCGAAGCCATAGCCATGGCGACCGTCAACACCCGCCGCGAACTTGTTGTTGAACCAGGTGTATTCGCTGGTTGCATTCATGGTCTGGAAGTCGAAGGCACGACGTTCCTGGAACACAATGGGCTTGACCACCTGCATGTCATCGATGACGAACCACGGGGAACCGGTATCAGTACCAGGGTTACCCACCACGTTGGAGAAGGTGGTGGCTTGGGTGGTATCCAGCGGGTGGTCGGTGTCGAAGAAATATTGGCCGTCATAGCAGAGGGTAGTGAAACCCGCCGCCAGCAGGGCATAGACGTTCTTGTCGGGGAACAGCGCCGCTTCACGGCCGAAGTTTTCGGAGATGACCGAATACTTGCCGATCTGGTCGTCTTCCACGTCTTCACGCTTGATGACGATGGAGGATTCGAAGGTCTTGTTGAGGATCTGATAGCCATGGCTGCCGACTTCAACCAGTTGGCGAGTGGTCAGCCATTCCTGGATCGCGGGCAAGTCTTTCAGCCAACCATAGAAATTGGAACTGCCAGCGCTCGGCACCTGAGTGGCCACGCGATTCCATTGCGGGGTAATCGCACCCAGACCACGGGTATAAGAGGCGGACATGGAGACGGTCAGCGCCTCCAGAATTTGCGCTTCGGTAAATGCCATGATGGATTACTCCCCTTGTTTGGCTTTCATGGCTTGCTTGGCAGCCAGGAATTCTTCGGGCTTTTGGCCCATCTTGCGGCACAGAGCCAATTCGTCGGTACTCAGGGCCCCGTTGTTTTGCTGGGTGGTAGTGGTCACCTGGCTGGCATCGGCGATGACCGGCGCGGCCTCGACGAACTTCTTGAACTGCTCGATCCCACCTTCCTGGCGGCACATGCCCAGGAACATCTCTTTGTTGGCCGGGGCGATCTTGCCGGCGGCGATGGCGTCATCGACCATGGCGCCCAGCTTGGCGTCGTCAGCTTCTTTCACCTTGTCCTCGGCGGTGGTGGCGCGGTTCAGGGCCAGCTCGTAGGTCTCTTTCGGGACGAACTTGTTCAGGTCAGGGCCGGCAGCTGCACGGTTCAGGGCCAGCTGATGATCGGCCTTGAGGGTATTGATGGCGGTGAGCGCGGACGCGGTATCCGCATCAGCACCCAGACCCAGGGCCTGGGTCAGTTCAACGGGCAAGGGCATTGGAGTTTCCTCACGGTTCAGGGCAGGGAGTTGATCGAGGTTTGGCTCGTTGGTCAGGCCAACGCTGGCGATGCTCAGCACGGTGCCGGCGTCGTCGAAGGTGAAGGCCGGGGAGTAGAAGGCGTATTCCTTCTTCTCCAGCATCTCGCGCCCTTCGCTGTTCCAGTCCACCATGCCCCACACTTCGCCGCCGATGTTCTGCAGGGCGAGGATCCAGCCAACGGCCGGGGCTTTCTCGCCCTTGGGGCCTTTGATGTGGGTGGCGTGCTCAACGTCGAACGGACGCTTCTTGGTGAACGAGGCCACCACGGCATCCGGGTTGCTGTTGTTCCAGGTACGCCCATCATTGCCGCCGAACACCCCAGGGGGGATCAATGGCAGCCAGACCTTTTCTTCACGCACGGTTTGGCGAGAGAGGTCAAAGCAGAGGGCAAGATAGGTCTTGGACATGATCGCTCCGTCACATAACAACCTCCCGCCAGGTGGCTGAGTGGGTTGAATGAACAAGTTGTGTAGACGAATCGATGATGCGGGAGTGAGCCCCGGCGAGTGTAATGACGGTTTTCGCTGTGAATGGATGGGACGGGATGGCAGAGGGAGGCAGTTCACCAGCAGGGAGAGGAAGCGCTGGCAGAGACGTCAGGATGATGACCGGACATCAACAGGGTACACAGGATCGCGAACGGGGAGAAGCGTCACATTGGATGATGAAGCGAAATTGCAGGTTCGACACCCACTACAACCATCTTTAAACACCCTTTAAATCGCGTCAGATTGAGCGGTGGACTTCACAGTCATGCGCTGGTAGCCAAAAACGCTCACAGCGGCGCTGAGAGCGTTTGACGAAGGGTTTGTTCTTTGGCTGCCAAGTCTGCTTTCAGGGCTTGCTGTCGGGCCTTGCCTGGATTGTAGTTCCACCCCGGCTCGATACCGCTCGGGAGCACCTCCACTTCCCCAGTGCGCTTGTTCACCCATTCCCGGTTGCCATCGTTCGGGGCGGCGAACTGATAGCCCTGGGTGCCTTCGAGCTTGGCGTATTCGAACTTGCTGATCTGGCGCACCCAGCAGTGACATCCCCAACCGTTCGGCGGCATATGGGTTTGCCACCAGGGATCGTCCACCGGCAGGGTGATGCCGTTCCAGCTCACATGCAGGGCGCGGTGCTCGCGGGCGGGGCCAAGCTGATAAACCAGGTAGGGCATGGCCCGCTTGGTGCGCTCGATGCGCTGCCACTGGCCAGCAGCGCGGGCGGTGCGCATGTTGGTGCGGTAGATGGTCTTGATGCGCCCCTCGCTGCCGAGCTGCACCTGCTTGGTTTCGCCGGTTGCAGGGTCGTCCATCTGCTGGATGCCCCACCACCCGGATTTGACCAGCAGCGGCTTGATGGCGGCGGCGAACTGCTGATAGGTCTGCCCCTGCTCCAGCGCCTGCTCGACCAGGGCCCGCACTTCGACCAGCAGATCGGCGTTGAGCATCTTGGCCACGGTGAAGGCGTTGGCATGCTCTTCCTTCCACACGTCGCGATAGTCAAAGCCGGGCTGCAGCCCCTTTTTCTTGAACCAGTCCAGCGCCTCTTTGGGCGGAAAGGCCGAGGCCTTGGGCTCAGGCATCTTGCACATCCCCCATGCCACGCAGGCGGAAGGTGTAGTCGGCCAGCTGCTGGGTGAACTGCTCGGCGCTCAGGGTCTCCTGCAGAGTCAGCAGGCCCGCGTTGAACTCCTCAAAACTGGTCGCAGTCTTGGCCAGCTCGATGATCGGGTTCATGAAGTCCTCGCCGCCCACCTCGACCCAATCGCTCATCCCCTCCTCGGTCAGCTGGTCGATGACCTGCTCGCTTGGCTGCTGGATCCGGTTGATGGCCAGACGTTGTTGCTGTCTGTTCATGGCCAGCGGCTGCACGGCCTGCACCTGCATGGCACTCAGCGGTTGCAAGGTGACTTCATTCGGCTTGGGCGCCCCCAGGCCGAACTTGTCTTGCATGGCGCTCTCGCTCACCTTCATGCCACGGTCAATCAGCGGCATCAGGCTATCGACCATCATCTTGAGGTCTTCCGGCTCCGGCACCCGGATGCAGACGCGCGGGTATACCGTCTGCACGCCCCAGTTCAGCACGATGAACGGCTTGACCAGGTACTCGTTGATGGTGGATTCCAGCTGACGGGCATCCCACTTGGCGATGTCCAGCCGCACCTCGTTATGCACCGTGGCCTGGGCGCGGCTGCTGCCATCGTCGGTGGTCATGGTCTGACCCAGCACCGCCTTGCTGGTCTGCTCGTCTGCCCAGCGGGCCATGTTCTCGAACAGGGTATCGCCGCCGTTGCCCTTCGCCGTTTCGACCAGCTCGACCATCATGCTGTCGGGGATCACCGCACCAGCGTCGCTGGCGATGGTGGCGATGGCGTTCTTGAGGGTGGCGATTTGCTCATGGGTCGCGTTGGCCCCGTACTTGCCCACCCGAATGGGGATGCCAAACACCTCGGCAAACGCCCACCAGTCCCGCACCGTGAAGCTTTTCAGCATGTACATCACGGCGCAAAGGCGGGTCAGGCCGTTGCGCCAGATGCTGCCAGACTTGGTGCGCGGCAAGTGCACGATGAACTTGTATGGCTCCAGCGGCTTGCCCTGGGGGGCATCGTCACTGATAAGCAGGATCTTGCTCAGGGTCTCGGCATCTGGCCGCAGATAGCGGGGGTCGACCCACTTGTAATCCTTCGGCACCCAGGGGGTGACGCTGGTGTCCCACAGGATCTGGCACACCCCCATACCCTTGCCAAGGCCATCGAGCAGGTCGAAGAACAGCTCTGGGATCTGGTCGCTCTCCATCAGCAGGCGCACTTCGTCGGCCAGCTTCTTGTCGAAGGCATCATCACTGGCGGCTTCGACCGTGGGTGGCAAGGCCGCCACGGCCAGCTTGCGGGTACGCAGCACGGATGCGTAATGGAGATCCCGCTCTTCAATCTCTTCGGCCAGGGTCATGTAATCCTGGGGGTTGTTGCCATCGACCACCGAGCGCAGCAGGCCAGCCAGACGCTGGGGGGTTATGGTGCTGGCCACGCTGTTGGGGCGCGGGTTGCGCACGCTGGTGGTGTGGGCCAGCGCGATATCTTCACCGAGCGCCGGCTTGTCGGGTTTGATGGGGTTGCCCCGGCTATCAACAATCGTGGTCACAGTAATCCGCCTCCGTTACGCAGGCCACGGGTCAGGGCCATCTGCCGCTGTCCGTCCTGGTCTTTCTGGGGGGCACCCACCTTGGCGATGCGGTGCAGTTCGTAGATATGGTTCTCTGCCAGGCTGGCCAGATAGGCCAGGAAGATGGCCACCGCCGAGTCTCCGTGGCGCTTGTTGCCATCACTGCCCTGGGTGCGGCTGTCGTCGATGCCGGGGGTGCCCCGGTAGATCTGGATCTGTCCCAGGTCGGTGATGATGTCTTCGTGGCGCGGTAGCTCCAGCTCGTCATCTTCAAACGCTGCCTTGAAGCGCGGCATGTTCTCGCGGTAGAAGCCGACCGACAGCATCACCTGCACCACCTCTTGGCCGTAGCGATAGGCGGCCTGTTCGGCCAGGTACTGGCCGTTGCCACGGGCATCGAGCCAGACGCCATCCCGGCGCGGCAGGCGATCGCAGATGAAATAGAGCGCCTGCTCCTGCTGTTTGAACGGGGTGTTCTTGAGCTCGACGGTGAACGGTACCCGGCGGCGGGTATCCGGCATCACCTCAATGGGGGCGAACACCGTCAGGTCACCCGAGCGGGCGAAGTCTTCTCCCAGGGCGTGGCGATGACTGCGATCCAGCTTCATCAGCTCGGGGAAGACTTCGGCCTCCAGCCACTCCTTCATCTCGGCGTTGCGCTCCGATTCACCGGCACGGTTGAAGGCGTCCGAGCCGGTAAAACGCAGCACAGGCCCATCTACCCGGCAGGCCCGTTCCCGCAGTCCACGGGGCAGGTAGGCACCACCGCCGCTCTTGGGCTCGCAGTAGTATTCCTCCCGCGCGTCCTCTTCGGTGGCGCAGTCTGAAAGCAGCTCTTGCAGCCACTTGCGCTCGCCCTCTTCGCTCCACTCTTCCTTCTTCTTGACCTGACAGATCCGCTTGTAAAGTCCTTCCTTACAGGCGGTTCCGATATCAATACGGTGGATGGAGTAGCTTGGCCGTTTGCCTGCACGGGTTTCGGTGATCAGGGTATTGAAGAGGTTCTCGATGCCATTATGGGTCGAGATCATCCGCACCTTGCTGCCCCACATGGTCAAGGCGTTGGCGGCTTTCTGGATGGCGGCGAGGTCTTTATGGAAGGCTGCCTCATCGATCACCACGTTGCCCTGCATCCCCCGCAAGTTGCTGGGGTTCGAGCTGAGCGCCTTGATCTTGAAGCCGCTGGCGAAGTTGATGACATAGACCAGGATGTCTTTGTCTTCATCGACCAGTACCTCTTCGCCAATCTCGCTGGCCGCATAGTCATAGGCCTTGGCCCACATCGAACAAGCATCGATAAACTCGCGGGCCATATCCTTGGTGGTGCCGACATAGAAGGTATCGCAACCGCCAGCGGCGGTAGACATGGAGCCATTGAGCGCGGCATCAGCCGCCTCTGCCCAGGTAAGGCCAGTTCGCCGTGACTTCTCGGCAATCTTGATTTTTGCCTCATCAGCAATCCAGCGTTTCTGATAGGGCAGCAGCACTTCACCTGGATCGAACTGGCCGCCGATAATGGCGGCCGCTGACTGGTTAACGAGCTGATTTTCTGATTGGGTAAGGTGCTTGTAGTCCATCACGCAATCCCCAAAATCTGGCGCCGGATCTCGGCAGCGGTCTCTGCGGTCAGCCCTGCCGACTTCACAATCTTCTCTGCAGCGGTGGCGGCCTCGGCGGCGAACGCGGCGCGGATCTCCTTCTCGACCTTGTGGCTGGTCATGGCGGCGGCTTCGACGCGCTGGATCACCAGGGCGAGTTGCCCCAGCGATTTTGGGTCGATCATCTTGCCGTCTTCGCCTTCGCTGGCGTCCATCATCTTCATGGAGGTTTCGAATGCCATGGTGCGCACGAACTCCTGCAGCATCTTGCCCAGCTCGGAGGTGGGGGCCTGACCGAGCCTGGCCGTCCACACCTCGGCCACTTCGCGGGCCTGTGCCATGCGGCTGCCGGCCTCTTCCATCCGCTTGAAGTAACGGTTCAACCCGGTGCGGCTGATCTGCTCTTCCGGCGGCAGGCCAGCTTCCAGGATGAGCTGGTTCACCTCTTCCAGGATGGCCTTCTGTGACATGGAGCCAGAGCGCAGCATGGCCGCCAGTTGGCTGCGGATATCCTCCGGCAGCTGCTGGATCTTGCTCTTGGTGTTCTTGGTCTTAGTGGTCATGGTTACCCCAGCAGCTTGTCAACGAGCGGGGCTGTGCAACCCCAGAGCGCAGAGACGGGATCACCGAGCATGACCAGCGTCAGCAGATAGCCGGTCACCATCATGGCGGCGATATCCAGCAGGCGGCCTTTCATGCGTGGCCCAACCGGCGAGCGCGGCGGGTTGCCCGCTTAGCCTTGGCCAGACGTTGGGCCCGCTTGACGGACGGCAGCCCACCGTTGAAGGCGGGGCGGTAGCGGCTGGCGCGTTCCACCTGCCGGATGAGGGTCTCGATAGACGGGGATACCAGCGTGGGCCAGTCACGGATCGTCATGGCGCTCAGGCCACCCAGCATCAGCCCCACCAGGGCGCTTTTCATCTTCATCAGTAGCTCCCTCATGGTCACACCGGACGCGGTTTCTTGACGCCATCGACCACGGTCTGGCCAGTGGCCACGTCGTCACCCCGGCCGGTCAGCTTGGCCACCAGGGTCTTGCCCACTTCATCCACCGTCAGCAGGCCCTGCTCCTCCAGCCAGCGGATATGGTTACGCACCACATCGCGGCTGCAGCTGTGGCCATACTCTTCCAGGCACGAATCCAGGATCGATTCGTTGGCCGAGTAGCCGGCCATTTCCCGCAAGCTGCGCAGGATCAGCAGGCGCTGATCCGACACCACAAATTCTCTCATCGACGTCATATAACCCCCGTTTATTTCTCGTTTAAACGCTGTTCGAGCAGCAGGTTGATCTGGTGATTGGTGGGCTTGAGCTGGGCGGTGAGGGCCTTGATGTCACCCCGCAACCCTTCGAGCTGAATGCCCAGCTCATAGAACTGCTCCTGGGTCGGCAGATTGTCGACGCGACTTTCGAGGCTGGTAACGCGGGTGGTCAGCTCGTCCATGGCAGTGCTCACTTCTTTCAGTTCTTCGCGGCGGGCAAAGGTCTTGCTTAGCCACAACATGACGATGGTGGCCAGTATCGCCACCCCGGTGGTGATGACTCCCCACCACTTCGGGATCCAGTCAAACTCCATGGCGATGCCTCCCCATGCTTTCGCTCCAGCTCTGACAGGGGACGCAGCGCACGGCGTCTGGCGCTGCCTCCAGCCGCTCACTGGCAATCTGCTCCCCACAGCTCAGGCAGAAGCGGTTGCCGGCAGCGTCCTGGTCTGGGGTTTCGGTACCGCGTCTGGCCAGCTGGTTGGCGATGGCTCTGTCGCGACTCTCTTGTTCTTGTTGTTGGGCACGGTCAAACAGGTCGGTCATTTGGCCCTCGTCAGCAGGTTGGAGACGGTGCTGGTGATGACGGCGCCAACCTTCTGGCCGCTGGCCTTGGGATGGGGGGCGAAGCCGTCGAGGGTGCGCAGGCCGAGATAGGCCCAGGCCGGGGTCAGCAGCAACAGCACCATGTCAAAATCAGGGCCATCGCCATAACCAAACGCTTTGAGCACGCTGAACAGCACCACGTAAATGGCCGATACCTGCCAGCTCTGACGCGCCATCAGCGGGCGGGTGTGGCGCACGTACTCATCCTTGTTGCCATCCCCTTCCCGGATGGTCTGCTGGGTAGTGGCCTGCTCGGCCTGGCTGTCTGCCAGCTGCAGCTCCTGGCGGCGGGTCTGCTCTTTCTCCAACTCGTTCTTGAGCTTTTGCAGCTCGACCAGCGCAGTCGGATCGGTGATGCGGCCGAGCTGTTCTTCGATGCTGGCTTGCTGCTGGGCGGCGGTCAGGCCGATGCCGGAGACCTGCTCGACCATGTCGGCCACCTTGTTGGCGGTATCGCTGCCGCCAAACAGGCCGGAAACACCCCTGATCAAGGCGGGCCCCTGCTGCACCGCCAACGCGGCCAGGGCGGGGATTAACGGGAATGGCATGAGGATTCATCCTTTTTGAAGAGGGCCCGCAAATTGGCGCAGTGCACCGCCACCTTGTCGTTGCAGGTCGTGAGTATTTTGAAACGGTGACGATTCCGGGCGGCGTAGATCTCGGCGGGGGTCACGGAGCACCAGCCCTTGGCGAACTGGCTTTGCATGGTGCCATCGCGGCTATGCAGCGGGACGGTACGATCGATGTCGCACTCGGCCACGCCCTGTTCTGCCATGGCCCGCTCCAGTTCCAGCCGCTTGTTGCGGCCATGGTCAAAACTCCACTGCCAGTTGCGGCCCATATCAGGCCACCTTGCGATAGTCAGGATTGGCGCTACCTTCAACCACCTGCCAGCAGGCATCGGATAGATGCGCCAGGCGGTTATGCCAGCCTTCGAAGAAGCGGCCTTGAGACGGGTTCTTGAGCAGGATCCGGCCATAGAAGCGGGCTCGGCGCAGCAGCAGGCGGGCCAGTACCCACTCGGGGTCCATCGCAACGATGGCCGCCTTGGTCTTGGGACCGATGATGCCGTCATCCTTCACGCCCATGACTTCCTGCAGCATCTTCACCGAGCTGAGCCAGCCGTGCTGAACTGCGCCATCGAACACGGCCAGGGAGATGCCGGCCGGCAGTTCGGCACAATAGGCTTGCCGCCAGTAATCGCGGTGGTAGAGGAAGATGGCCCGATCGAGGGTCAGGTTCTTGATATCTTCGTTGGGATAGGCTCGCTTGCTGATGCCGGCTTTGGTTTCACCGCCCCTGTCTTTGGGGTCGTTGACATACCCCATATCCGGGCGCAGGCCACCTTCTTTATCCAGCACGAATTGGATCGCGTGCTGAAATGCCAAGCTATATGGCTGTGAGAATTGAATGACGTTCGACATATCCACCTCGCGGTTAATATGTCGAGTGTGCTTTTTATTAAATCCGTCATTGTAGAGACGGACTTCTCTATAAAACAAAGCGGCCACTTGGGCCGCTTACTTCGTGATTATTATTACTGATTAATAGGCTCTGCCATTTCTGCGGCCATGTCCATCAGCTACCGCATCCAGACCTGCAAACATATCTCCCTGTATTTTCCGCATTTCAGATCGGCGCATCCTGGCCAATACGAATTGAATCTCACGGGTTGAAACACCGAATTTACGCGACAGCTCGAACACGTTGTTACCGGTGAATTCCTTCCATATCTGGATCGAGCGCAGCACGGTCGCCAGCGTCTTGCCATTCGGTACATAGAAGGGGGCTCCGCCAAAGGTACGGCAGAACTCGGAGAGCATGATGAAAGGCAGCATCTTGTCATCGCGATGCTTGTCTACCACTGATTCAATGGTATCGAACATGCCGCGCAATTGTTCGCTCCATCCTGGTGCGGTCTCGTCACTCAGCATGCGATAGGTTTCTGGATCGATGGCATTCAGGTCAACGCCGATGCCAAACAGGTCAATGGTCTGCTTGTCGTGTGTCTCTTTCATATCGCCTCCGAGCGCCAGATAAAACAACACCCAGCTTGGCTGGGTGTCATCATGATAACGCAGTGGATCTGGTCGCCCAATTGTAGGGCTACTACTCCAGGTTGACGATAAACTGCACCCTGTCATCGCTGTACCAGGTAATGCGGTAAGGCAAGATTCTCTCTGATACCGTGGCATGGCATAGCCGCATAGCACCATAGTCTGCACTTTCAGGCCGTTGGGCAGGGTTAGCGACTGCCGCGCCATTCAGCAATTTGCCAAGTACCTGCATGACCTCCGGCGCATCACATGCAGGCAAAGCCTCTTGTCGCATTGAGTTAAAAGTCATGCCACCGACCAATACTACGACTACAGCCAAGCCAATCCAGCGATTGCTCGGTGCCGGCGCTTGGGCAGCAGGCTCCAACTTGTTGCGCTTGTAGAGGTAGAAAGGGAAAGCGATGATCCAGATAACCGCCACGAACACTGCCCATCCAGCAGGATTACGCGCCCCCTTGTTGTGTGAATCGAACAGCACCCAGACCGCACAGGCCAGCACCACCAAACCGATCAATAACGTCATAACACCTCCAAAATAAAGACCCATTATTGGGCCTTGTTGTTCAATTCGTCTATGGTCTTGTTTCCATCTAGAACCATTATCCTCGGCGGCCGTTGGCCGGGGTTCTCATAGGCATCGCGGATCAGGTCATACCCCGGCATGGCATCTTGCCGGTGGCTCAGGGTTTCCGGTACCGATTCACCTCGGGCGAGGATGGCATCGGTCATCAGGCGAATATGCCACTTCTTCAACGCCTCCAGCACCCGCTCGGCCTGCGCCGAGGTAAGCCATTCAGCCCGACTGATGCCCACGCCGCCGTTGGCGCTGGCCGTCATGCGGCGGATAAAGCTGCCAAGAGCATCTTCAGAACCGTCATGCAGCAGGCCGTCCTGCTTCATGGTGATCCAGATGGCCCTCAGCTTGCGCACCTCCGGCGCTTGCACCTTGGCCGAACTGGGCGGGGAGCGACGCCCGGCAACCTGAGCGCCCCCCTTGACCTTGAACCCCAGCCCCTTCATGGCGGTGATGACGGCTTCCAGCTTGCTGGCGCTCATGCCCTTGGCAGAGCGGGCGCCGGTGACCTGCTCCAGCAGGGCGCGATATTCCTCTTCATCCAGCCCCAGCTCACGGCGGCCGACTTGCACCAGTTTCAGCAGACGTTTGGTATCAGGCTGCATGGGATACCTCCTGACGTGGCTTGAGGTGATACCATGACTGCATCAGTGCAATCCAGGCATGGCGGTGATCGGCATCGATATCAGCCATGCTCACAAAACGGGGCTTACCCTCTACCTCTCGGCGCTTGACCCGCAGCTGTTTGGGGATGGTCTCACTACTGATGCGCGAGACATCCAGCTCGAAGCCCTCTGCCACGGCCTTTTCAATAAGCCAGCGCAACCATGAGTAGTTGTTGCCGGCGCCATATACCTCTTTCGCCAGCATCCCGATATAAACGGTGCCTTGGTTCTGCTCCAGATAACGCTGAATGCGGCGAACCGTCATCAGCCCGTCATACGTTATCAGAGAACGTGGCTCGATCAGCCCTTTATCAATCAAGGTTCGGATCCACCTCAGCATCTGCCGTTCAGAACACTCTCCCAATGCCTCGGCCAGCATGGCCGCGCTCTTGTGGCGGTAATCAGGAACCTGCTTAATCTTCTGTGCCATTGCTTCCAAGCTGTGTTTATTCGTCATTGTCTTGCTCCTCATCCGCATCGCTCACTGAGAGCGCGGCGACGTAAATTTTGTTGGTCTTTGGCGGTTTTCCCTCGCGCCAGCGGGGCACAGTGCGATCAAGCCAGGTCATGGCGGCCACATCGGCTTGACGCTCCAGCTCGGCCAGATCCCGCTTTTTCATCCCCTTGGTCTTTCTCTTGGAGTAGCAAGGGTGGTTCGCTTTTACGTAATCCACCTGGCGGCGTTGGTAGGCGGTCAGCTTCATGCGGCTTTCCTCTGTTTGCGCTGAGCGGCTTTTTCCGCTTCACAGGCTTTGCAGTAGTGCTGCAGGCCGTCTAGTGAGTAGACGTGGTTCCACACTGACCAGAAGGCGGTATCTTGCGGCCAGTATTCGTTGCAACCGCTGCAGAGCTTTTCCAACCCCATCTCGGGGTCCAGCCTCGCCTTGCCAGAGGCCAGCCGCTTGGCCAGTGCACCAGGCTTCATCAGTGGCGTGTATTCACCGTGCATACGGCCCCCTTGCCATCCCACTGCAGGCGATCGGCCTCCAGCTCTGCCAGCAACTGCTCGGCGCCGCGCAGGGCATCAACGGCAATGTCGTTGGCGTGGTACTTCCTTGCGCCCCGTGACAGGGCAGTAAACCGGCGCTGCAGCACCAGCTTCTCTTTCCATTCCAGCGCGATGGCCATCTCGCCATAGAGCCGGTTTAACAGGTTGTTCAGCACATTTCGGGTCATAGCGTCCTCGCGTATCGTGAGTGGGTTATGACCGGGCCCGGTCGGCTGCTCATCAGTGCCCAGCCACCACGCTGGGCAGACGGGGGCGAGCCCCCGTTTCGCTATTACTCCACTGCCAGGTCCTTTGCTGTCTGCTCAATTTTCTGGCTAAGTTCCTCCAGGAAAGCTCTATTGCATTCATCCTCATCAATCCAAAAATCTGACATTTCCATAACCTTTTTCTGCATTGCCTTCAGGCTTCTGCGATGGTGCTGAACCATCTGTTTCATTGATGCACTCATATATCCTCCGTCACTAAATTGGCTGCTCATCAGTGCCCAGCCACCACGCTGAGCAGACGGGGGAAGGCCCCCGTTTCGCTTACTTTCTCAGCGCCTTACGCGCCTTGTTGACGATGGTGGTCAGCATGGCCAGGCGGGAGCGGTGCTTCGCGGCTTGGCCGTACTGGTTGATGAAGTCGATGGCCAGTTGTGCATCGGTCAGCGCCTGCTGCGGGTTGCTGCGCAGCTGGCATTCAAGGGTGCTTTTGCCATCGTCCACGCTGGTATTGAGCAGGTATTTCACGTTCGACATATCGGGTACCTCAGTTGACCAGGAACAGGCCGGTGAACAGACCGGCGACAAAGGCCCCATAGGACAGGGCCATCACATTGACCAGCACCCAGAAGGCGGCTTCGCCGTTCATGCGGCCCCCAGCTTGGCTTGTTCCTGGCCGCCGACACCGGCATTCAGCTCCACCTGCTTCGCGGCAATCCAGCCATGCAGCGACGCGGACTGATCGCGCTTAGTCGCCTTGGCAGCGCGGCTCTCACCTGCGCTAAGGTTCGGGTGATGCTTCTCGATGTACTGGGCAACCAGCTGGCTTTCCTGCTCGGTCGGCACCAGGGCGGTGATCTTGTGATACACCCCGTTGCACCAGCCCTCGCAGAACAGATCGGCGCGGGCCGTCTTGGTGCTGGTCTTCATGCGCTTGCTCAGGCTGCTGATGTACTCGGCTCTGGCTGCCTTGAGCTGGCTAGCCAGCACGGTGTAGACGTAGCCTGCGATCTCAACCCGCTCCGCTGGGCCGATGAACATCACCTCGGCGGTGTTGCGCCCCCATGTCAGTTGCTCATGGCACATGATCGCTTCGACCCCGAACGCTTGGCGCACCAGACTGACCAGCAAGAGACTCCATTTCGGCTGGCGTTCGCTGTTGTTGGCAGCCTTCACCTTGTTGGCGTCGATGCCACTCAGGGCAACGTCTTCGCTGGAGAGCTGATGCTCGGCCATCAGTGCCTGCACCTTCTTCATCGCGTTGGCGGATTCGTGCTGGTTGCCCCGCTCCACCATGGCCATCAGCTTCTTTATCTTGGCCAGAATGCGTTTGTCGCTCATCACGCCTCCCGCTTGCCGAAACGGTGGATGCAGGTCATGCACAGGTCTATGCGGGACTGGGCCCAGTGCTGGTTGGTGATGTTCTTGGCCGCCTTCTTTGCCATCACCCACAGATCCAGGGCGATGATATAGCGCCCCTCACGCTCGAACTCGGCGGCGCGGGTAGCCAGCGCCAGATAACCGTTCGGATTGCGGGCGATCTCGTCGCCCTTCAACACTGCATTAGCCATGGTGTAACTCCTGTTCAAATCGGGTTTGTTGCTTGTCGTACACGGTGACGATGGAGCCGTTCTTCAAGATGAAGTAGGCATCGTCACATTCGAGGTTCCGGCGCGGGCTCCATCCCGCCTCGCGCTGCCGGATCCGCCGCAGCTGGCGTTTGCTTGGGCGCCAAGCCCGTGACAGGGCGCCCAGCATCTCCAGTTCGCTGCGGCCGGTACGTTGCACCCAGCGCTCGATGGCGTGGCGGGTGACGTACAGCGGGCCATAGCGGGTTTCAAACTCCATCGTCTAAGGCGCTTTCAACGGTGCGCATCAGTTGAGCCACAGGGTTGTTGGGGTCAACAATCTTGCGGTCACTGGGCATGTTCACTTCGGTCCATACCCGCAGCAGCTCCATGCCGCCACGGTCGGCCAGATACTCTTCTGCAGCGGCAAGCGGCATGGACAGGTCTTTGTATTCGTCCGCGTTGTGCGGCGTGGCATCCATCAGTCCTGCCACCCACTGCAGGGCATCACGCACGCCATGCTCGTAGGTGGATTCCTCATAGTCGGTGCCGTTCTCGTCGCAGCGGTCAGCCAGCAGGGTGGCCAGCATCAGCTGCTGCAGAAACTCTGGGGTCATGGTGGTCATCTTCATGGCGGGCCTCACAGCTTCGACCAGTCGATGACGATGGCCTTGTAGGCCCCGGTACCGGTCTTCTCGTAGAACCGGATGTACTCGGCCTTGCCTACCACGGTGATGGCGTCGGCGATGGCCTGCATGGCCTCCTTCCATTTGGCATCCTGAATGTCCAGCTTGCGCAGGGAGAGCACTTGGTTGACGTCAACATGGCCGCCCTTGTTGACGCGGAAGGCATGATCCACCAGGGCGCGGATCTCGTTGCTGCTGCCCTCGCTCCAGCGGCCGATGCAGCCGTCGATCAGGGTCTTGGCGGTCTGCAGGCGCTCGTCAAACTTGCGGTGTTCGCCGATGGCCCGCACCACCTGGAAGCGGCCATCAAAACTGGTGAGGGTGACGTTGCCCTTGGTGCCACCGTACTGCACGCCGTATTCGGCGGCAGACAGATCCATGAAGGATTCAATCTCCTGGGCGATGCTGGCCTTGCGGGCCAGCAGGCGCAGCTTCTCTTCGTGCGCGTCGGTGCACAGGCGAGTCACCAGATCATCGCGCAGCAGATCGAGCGGGGCGATCAGGGACTCCGGTACGAAGTGGCCAAGGGCGTTTTTGCGCAGGTTTTCGGTCTTGTTATCAGTGGCGATAGTCATTGCTGTTTGCTCCTATTAAGCGGGGAAACCGGCAGCGCGGTGGTGCAGGTACTCGACGGCGGTCATGTTGCCGGTCAGTTCGAAGTCGTCGCGGCTCGGCTCGTCATGCCAGTGGACGATGCAACCGCCGAGGCGGGCGGCGTAGGCACGGCGGCGCAGCCCGTTGACCTGCTCGTTCAGCTCGATAGCCCCCTGTTTCAGCTCGTCGGTGGGGTAAGCGATCTCGATCATCGGGCGTACCTGGGCTGCCTTCACGGCCAACACTTGGCAGCCGTTCTTGCGCAGTGTGGCGATGACACGCTGGGCGATGACGCCGATGCTGTTGGTGCGAATGTTCATGCGTTCTCTCCTTGTGAATCACGGTTCAGCGGCGCCCAGGTGAGGTGCAGCCGGTCTTGCTCAAAAATCTCCTGACGGCCGGTGTTGTCTTGCATGGTCACCTCACCGTTATTGCTATCCACCATCACCCCATAGCGGCCGCTCAGCAGATGGATGTGGGTCCAGTTGTTGACGACGACATAGCAGGTATCTGGTTGCGGCTTGGCATTCATCACACGCTCTCCATGTGGTGCTTCACGCGGCAGTTGAACTTGATGAGCGCGTCATAGGCTGCGTTCATGTCTTCCGCTTCCGGGATGCCGGGGACCAGCAAGGTTTTGTTGTCGTATGCATGGCGGGCCAGCACCCCGACGCTCTCCTTGAGGCGCTCCACTTCGGCAGTTGAGGCATCCACCACGCAGTAGATAGGCAGGGCATCATCCGGAGTTTCATCACCGAACCCGATATGGCCGCTGGCATAGGCAAAGCTGTGGAAGTTCTTCATGGCTTACTCCCCCTCCAGCTTGTTGAAGGTGTGCAGCAGGATCTGCTCGGTCAGCGGTTCACCGCCCGAGTACATCACCGCGAGTTTCAGGTTCTTGCTGACCAGGCGCAGGGCCCCAGGGCGTTCGCTGATGCGCAGCAGCAGATCCAGCTCGGCCGCGCCGGTGATGTTCCAGGCACTGGCAAAGGCGAGCACATCGGCCTTCTTGGCCTTGGTAAGGGCGCGCTTCATGGCGATGCGGGAAAACAGGCGGGCGAAGTCTTCCGAGCGTGGTCCTCCAGTGAGCTGGGTGTACACCCGGCTGTTGCCGACCAGCACCAGGCCCACTTCGACCTCTTCAGCCAGGATGCGCAGCTCTTCCAGGGTGGGGCGGTCTACGTGGTCCGCTTCGTCCACCACGATCAGCCCCTTGGTGTTGCGCAGGCGACGGCGCAGGGCGCGGGCCAGGGGGCCACGCAGGCGCGGGGCGTTGTCCATACCCAGCTCCATAGCCAACTCGTAGAGGCATTCGGTCATGGTGGCGCGACTCGGACTGGTGGTGATCACCCAGACGTTGTTGTTGTTGCGCTGGAACTCGCGCAGGGCGGTGGTCTTGCCCACGCCAGATATGCCGTGAATGATGACGATGCTCTGGGTGGTCAGCGCATATCCCATGTCGGCCATGATCTGCTTGGCTGTTTCGGTCATCACAAAGCCGGGATCGCGGGGGGCATCGGCGCGCTGTTCACGGGCGGTCAGCCAGTTGGCCAGCTTCTGGATCATGGCGGTCGGATCGGCCTTGTAGTTGCCGTTCAGCAGCTGGTTGACGGTCGAGCCGGAGACGCCGATCTCTTTGGCGATCTGCGCCTGGGTCACCACGCTCTGTTCCAGCAGGGCCTTGACCCGTGCCACCACTTCCTGGTTGCTGTTTTGTTCGAGAGTGACTACGTTTGACATGTTGAACTACTCCTTTCAGGCGGCCCCAAAAGGCCGCTTTTTTCTTGGTTAAATGCCGGTTAAAGGCTGTTTTTCTTCATCTGTTCGGCCATCTTCGCGACGCTCGCTTGATAGCGGGCCTCGTAGTCGATGACTGGTGCAGCTTCTGACTGTTGTTGGGTGGCCATGGCCGGCGCTGGCTGGACTGCGAGCGCGGCATTGCCGAGGGAAACGGGGCGCACCATTTCGACCACCTTGGTCTCGGGAGCCGGTTCGTCGCTGACGCTGGGCAGCAGGGCGGCGGCCTCCAGCGCAGACATGCTTTGCTGGGCCAGCGCGGCAGCCTTGACGGCCTTGGTGTGCTGGGTGCGTTTGCGCTTGTGCTCGCGGGCCTGCTGGGTATCGCCAAAGGCCACTTTCTCCAGGCACTCCGCTTCGCAGATATGCAGGCCGTTGAGGGTGGTGACGATCACCGCTTCATGCAGGCGCTGCGGGTCGAACCGTGCCACTACTTTCTGCCCGGCGTACTCGGCCAGATCGGCGTGGTAATAACGGTTGCTGCGGCTGGCGATGGCGCCGCCGGCTTCGAGCCGGATGGTGCCGTGCTGGCTGACGCGGGTTGCCTCTGCCTGCAGCAGCAGCATGGTGAGCTGTTCGCTGCTGGCCTTGCGGATGGTGGCCTGGGCATAGCTCTGCTCGAAGGCCTGATCAAAGCTCATCACGCCCCGGCAGGCTTCGGTCTGGCGACCCAGCTTGCCGTTGTAGATAGCCACGCCTTCGGCCACTACGCGCAGGAACTCGGCTGCATCTACCGCCCGTTCACCATAATTGTCTGGCTTGGCCATGGGGTTTGGGCCGGTGTAGCAACCTGCCAGCGCGGGATGCTTGTCGATGATTTCGTCTAGGCCGCCCACACCGAAGGCGCGTTCAATCGGCTTGGCCTGACCGTGCCCCTTGCCCAGCAGCACGCTGGACCAGTGCAGCTTGATGCCAAGCATGGGGATCATGCCCATGGGCTCATCCGGCTTGACCTTGAAGCGGTAGCGGTTCGGCACACCACCGGTCATCCATTTGTTGGCGGCGGCGCGGGTGTTATCGATGGTGATCTCGCGCGGGATGCCGTATTGGCTGCACACGTCCATCAGGGACAGGCGAATGCTGTCTGTGTTCTCGCTGATGTCGGTGCGCCAGCCCACGATCTTGCGGCTGTAGATGTCTTGCCAGAACCAGGTCTTGGGGCGGATCACTTCGCCGTTGAACCACTTCACGAAGACGTTGTGCAGGTAGCCGTCGCCGTTGATCCACTCCATGGCATCCAGCCCTTCGATGGTGCGCTCCTGCGGTGGGTAGAGCTGCATCAGCGCATGCTCACCTTCGCGCAGCATCACCTGCTGGGCGTGGGGCACTTCCATATCCATGCGGCGCATCAGGCTGTCGAGGCTCGGCACGACCAGATCACGCTCACGGGCTGTCAATTTCAGACGTTCGTAACAGGCGGCGGCAGTTGGCCGTTCGCGGCGCAGGTAGTCTGCCTTGAATACCTCCCAGGCCAGGGCGCTTACCGGTGCCAGTTTCCCTGCACGATTTTCAGTCGCTGATTGCTGGTGTTTTGGCAGCAACACAGCCAGCCAGTCGCTGTCGTCGAAGCCTTTTACCATGGCGCAATAGCGGCGCAGGGTCGGCAGCGCGATGTCGAACTCATCAGAAATATGCTGGTAGGCCTGCATCAAGGTGCTGCCACTGGCAACCAGCGCATGCACCGCCTTAACGGCAGCAGCACGGGCCATGGCCTTGGCGTGGGCCTTGTCGTTGGCCTTCTTCCAGTTGGCCCACAGCTGCTCTTTGCAGTAGCGCGGCGCTTGTGGCTTTGGCAGATCCAGCGTCATGCCGCCGACCACCACCTTGCCGGCCTTGCGCAGCAGGGCGGCTTGAACGACCGGCGGCAGGATGCTGATGTGGTACTCGAACGCTTTGGAACCAGCCTTCTTGCGCTTCTTGTCCAGGTCGCCTGAACAAAGCCGATCCAGCTTGGCTCTTGATTTGTGAACATCTGTCGGCATCACGGCGAGACCGACGCAGTCTTTTGCGGTTACCCATTCCATAGCGATCTCCTTTACGCGCACTTGCTTTCGTAACGGGATGGCCAGATTTGGTCAGGGGTGGTGCCTATAGCCGAAGCGACAATGCGCTCGTATTTCGGGCATCTGAAGCGGAAGACATTTCGGAGAGTGGAAGGTGCAAGGTCATGCTCTCTGGCCAACTTCGCCAGATTCGTACCTGCTTTTGCCAGAGCGCATTTCACATCAGCGCTATGCCAGTCTGTATTGCCGTTGATCATTTTGATACCCTCAGAAAACTACACCATCGCGCAACTTTCTAGCGCTACGTGGACGTGTAACACATCATTGATCAGAAAAATTCGCAAATCAAGTAGGGTGCGAATTTTTACAAAGTTAATTGCGCAGATAAGCAGGCACGAGATTCAAAATGAAATCAGATACTTACGAAGAAAAATCCCAGTGGGGTGAGAAAAATGCGCAAGGAATTTTTGATGAGGCGCGAATAATTCTTTTCAGAGACAGGTTGAAAGAGGCCATCGGAGAGGAAACGGTGCGCAGTTTTTCGCGCAAATGTGGATTATCTGAGGCCACCTTGAGGGATTATTTGAAGGGATCCAGCTATCCGACCCTGGACAGGCTCAACAAGATAGCGATTACCTCAGATCGCAAGATGGCGTGGCTCATTGGTGAAGAGTCAGGGGTACAAGAGAGCGTTGCAAAGTACGTTGTCTCTGATGTGTTTCTGGATGAGTTTGCATTGATACCTGGCTATCGGGTGCAGGTGTCAGCAGGCCACGGCGCATTGTCTCAGGGAGAGACAGAGCCATATCGTCACTTGGCCTTTCGCAGGAAATGGCTGAAATGGCGTGGATTTAATGAGAAGGAGCTGGTGATCGTCTGGAGCAAGGGCGACAGCATGGAGCCTACCATCAGTAACAACGATACTCTGGTAGTCCACCTGGGTAGAACGCGCCCAGTTGATGGCCACATCTACGTAGTGCGCAATGATGACCAGCTCTGGGTCAAGCGCCTGCAGGTGCTGCCGCACGCTTGGCTGCTCATCAGCGATAACTCGCTGTACAAAGAGATCGAGGTTCCGAAGGACGAGCAGCACACCTTCGAAGTGATCGGGCAGGTCGTCCATATCTCCCACGACGTTGGAGAGTGATGAAGCAGATTTAAAGCCGGTTTAAACGGCGCGTTATCAAATCTACATTGATCAATTCAATCGCGATTTTTCGCCGCTTTCGGATCCGTTGATCATTTTGTGGATCAGTACCAACGAAAACGGCCTGCAGAGTTTTGATCGCTCTACAGGCCGCGTCTCTTCTGGTTTCTCGATCCCATCTATTCCCTCAAGATCCCATTTATTCCCTAACCATTCCCAGTGATCAATTCACTAGAGTCCATACATTGGTGGATTTGCGTTGCTACTCCTGGGCTGGCGCCTCCTTGCCGGCCAGCTGGCTCAGCCAGGCGAAGCGGCGGTTGGCGTCCAGCTCCGCCTCCCGATAGAGCTGGCTGGCGATTTCCGGCAACTGGCGTTCCAGTCGCTTGAAGCGGGGCTCCTGCTGCAGGGTCTCGGCCAGCGATGCGCTGGGGGCCCGGGAGTCCAGCGCCAGCGGCGCCTTGCCCTCCTCGCTGCGGCGCGGATCGTAGCGGTAGAGCGGCCAGAAGCCGGTGGCGGTTAGCTGCTTCATCTGCTCGTGGCTCTGGGCCAGATCGTAGCCGTGCTCCTCGCAGGGGCTGTAGGCGATGATGAGCGACGGGCCCGGGTAGGCTTCGGCCTCCTGAATCGCCTTCACCGTCTGGTTCATCTGGGCGCCAAGGGAGATCTGCGCCACGTAGACGTGACCGTACATCATCACGTTGGCGCCAAGATCCTTGCGCCCCTTGCGCTTGCCCTGCTCGCCAAACTTGGTGATGGCGCCGAGCGGGGTGGCCTTGGACTGCTGGCCGCCGGTGTTGGAGTAGCACTGGGTATCGAGCACCAGCACGTTGATGTTCTCCCCCAGGCTCAGCACGTGATCCAGCCCGCCGTAGCCGATGTCGTAGGCCCAGCCGTCGCCGCCGATGAGCCAGACCGATTTCTCCACCAGGTAGTCCGCATCACGGGCCAGCTCCTGGGCCGCGGCATCGGTGCGCCCCTGCAGCAGGTCGCGCAGCTGCTCGATATGGGCGCGCTGCTCGGAGACCGGCAGGCTGGCATCTTGCAGCCCTTGTTGCAGTTCGGCCGGGACGGCGTCCCCCAGGCTCGCCAGCAGGCGGCGTACCCGCTCGCGATGCTGATCCACGGTGAGCCGAAAGCCCAAGCCAAACTCGGCGTTGTCCTCGAACAAGGAGTTGGCCCAGGCCGGTCCGCGCCCGTCCGCATTGGTGGTGTAGGGGGTGCTGGGCAGGTTGCCGCCATAGATGGAGGAGCAACCGGTGGCGTTGGCGATGAGTAGTCTGTCCCCGTAGAGCTGGGTCAGCAGCTTGATGTAGGGGGTCTCGCCGCAGCCGGAGCAGGCGCCCGAGTATTCGAACAGCGGCGAGATGAGCTGGGAGGTGCGGATGTCGATGCGCTCCAGCTGCTCGGCAGTGCGCTCTGGCAAGTCCAGGAAGAAGTCGTAGTTGGCCTTCTGGGCCTCGAGGTGATCCAGCCTGGACTCCATGTTGATCGCCTTGCGGCTCGGCTCGGTGCGATCCTTGGCAGGGCACACCTCGACGCAGAGGTTGCAGCCGGTGCAATCCTCAGGCGCTACCTGCAGTACGTATTGCTGGCCGCGCATGTCGCGGGCCTTCACATCCAGTGCATCCAGGGTGGCGGGGGCCCCTTCCAGCGACGCTTTGTCCACTACCTTGGCACGGATGGCGGAGTGGGGGCAGGCCGCCACGCAGTAGTTGCACTGGGTGCAGAGGTCTGCCTGCCAGATGGGCACCTCCTTGGCGATGTTGCGCTTCTCCCAGCGGGTGGTGCCCACCGGCCAGGTGCCGTCCGGCGGGAAGGCGGAGACCGGCAGGCTGTCACCCAGCCCCGCCAGCATGGCGGCGGTGACGGTCTGCACGAAGTCGGGGGCCTTGGCCGATACCACGGGCGGGCGCTGGTGGCTGGCGGGGTCAAGTGCCTGCAGCGGCACCTGCACGAGGGCCTCGCAGGTAGCGGCCAGGGCCTGCCAGTTGCGCTCCACCAGTGTCTGCCCCTTGCTGCCATAGCTCGATGCGATGGTCTGGCGCAGCAGCTCGGTCGCCTCTGCCGGCGGTATGATGGCGGTGAGCTGGAAGAAGGCCATCTGCATCACGGTATTGATGCGATTGCCTAGCTGGCACTCGCGGGCAATTTTGGCGGCGTTGATGGTATAGAGGCGCGCACGCTTCTGGAGCAGGGCCTGTTGCACCTCCTGGGGCAGCCGCTGCCAGATCTGCCCGGCGTCGTAGGGGCTGTTGAGCAGGAAGATGCCGTCGGTCCTCAGCCGCTCGGCCATCTGGTACATGTCGATGAACTGCCACTGGTGGCAGCCGATGAAGTCCGCCTCGTCCACCAGGTAGGCCGACTGCAGCGGCCGCTCGCCGACCCGCAGGTGGGAGACGGTGAGCCCACCCGCCTTCTTGGAGTCGTAGACGAAGTAGCCCTGGGGGTAGAGGTCGGTGTGGTTGCCGAGGATCTTGATGCTGTTCTTGGCCGCCGATACTGTGCCGTCGCTGCCAAGGCCGTAGAACAGTGCCTCCAGCTTGTGCTGGTTGCCAAGGCCTGGGCTCGAATAATCGAGGGCCGGCAGCGGCAGGGAGAGGCCGGTGACGTCGTCGAAGATGCCGACGGTGAAGCGCGGCCGTGGGTTATCCAGCGCCAGCTCATCGAAGATGGCCTGCACGCAGGCCGGGTTGAACTCCTTGGAGGAGAGGCCGTAGCGCCCGCCAATGACCCGCGGCAGGCTGGCGCGATCCCCACGGCTGACCGCCTCGGCCAGCGCGCTCATCACGTCCAGATAGAGGGGCTCGGCCAGGGCGCCCGGTTCCTTGGTGCGATCCAGCACCGCTATCTTGCGGGCGCTCTGCGGAATGACCGCCAGCAGGTGCGCGGCCGAGAAGGGGCGGTAGAGCCGTACCTTCACCAGCCCCACCTTCTCGCCCTGTGCAATCAGCCGCGTGATCACCTCCTCGCAGGTGCCGATGGCGGAACCCATCAGCACCAATACCCGCTCGGCCTCTGGGTGACCCACATATTCGAATGGCCGGTAGTGGCGGCCGGTGCGTTCACCGAAGGCGTCCATCGCCTCGCTCACATGGCGATACGCATCGTCATACCAGGGGTTGGTGGCCTCCCGGCACTGGAAATAGGTGTCCGGGTTGGCGGCGGTGCCGCGAATGACCGGTTTGTCGGGGGTCAGCGCCCGCTCCCGATGGGCACGGATCGCCTCGGCCGGCAGCAGGGCGCGCAGGATGTCGTCATCGAGCGGCACTATCTTGGTGATCTCATGGGAGGTGCGAAAGCCGTCGAAGAAGTGGATGAAGGGCAGTCGGCTGTTGAGGCTGGCTACCTGAGCGATCAGGGAGAAGTCCTGGGCCTCTTGCACATTGCTGGCGCAGAGCAGGGCGCAACCGGTCTGGCGCACCGCCATCACGTCGGAGTGATCGCCGAAAATCGACAGGGCATGGGTCGCCACGGTGCGCGCCGCCACGTGCAGCACGAAGGGGATGAGCTGGCCCGCCAACTTGTAGAGGTTGGGGATCATCAGCAGCAGTCCCTGGGACGAGGTAAACGAGGTCGCCAGCGCCCCGGTCTGCAGCGCGCCGTGGACGGCGGCGATGGCGCCCCCTTCCGACTGCATCTCGACCACGCGCGGCACGTCGCCCCACAGGTTCAGGCCCCGCTCGCTCGACCAGGCCGATGCCTGCTCCGCCATGCTGGAGCTGGGGGTGATGGGATAGATGGCGATGACTTCGCTGGTGCGGTAGGCCACCGAGGCGACCGCGTTGTTTCCGTCTGTGGTGATCATGAATTGCCCACTTGCTATGCCAGTTTGAATGACGGCTGCGATCAGCCGGCCATGGATAGGTCGTCGCCATAGTAAGAGTGGAAATAAACGCGGAACAAACGGGATAAATAATCAGGCCGAAGGCAGCGGCGGCGCGGGATGGCGGCCCACCGCCGGTGATGGGAGCAAGCCGAAAGATGGTCGGGCGGGATGGTTGTTGAGGGTAATTCGATTAACTGGATCGGCCGCAAAACGGGTCGATCCGGCCCCGTCAATAAATAATCAAGCGGCAAATTAATTTGCGCCGTCGGGCGACACGAGAGTGTTTCATGGCCGGGATGACAGGGTCATGGTGCGGGAGGGCCTTTCACATCAGCCATAAAAAGGGCTCCCAAAGGAGCCCTTTTGAATCGCCTTGGCGGCTCTCTGCCACCACTATTTCCCTTGCACCTGGCCTCGGGGAATGGGCCAGTCAGATGCATTGCCGGCCCGTGCGAGGGGGGTAGCCCTACTCGTGGTGCTGGGTGATGCAATCCAGCCCGCCGCTGCCGCGCAGCAGGGCTTCTGCCTGGTTGAACTCCTCCCGTTTGTTGCTGGCAGCCTGACCCACGAAATAGGGGGTGAGCCCGGCCACCTCGCGTTGCAGCCAGGCGGCGAATGCCTGATTGAGGGGGACGATGCTGGCGGCATTGGTGATGTAGAAGGGCTGCTGGCGGGTACCCATGATGCCGTTCATCCAGTTCACCGGCCGCTTGCCCACGCTGAACACGCCGGGGGTGGCGATGGGGGTCAGGCCGGCATCGCTCAACTGCTGGCGGATGAGGGCGTGGATCTTGTGCCAGCGTTCGCTCTGCTGGCGCAGGTCGGTCACGCTCTGGCGAAGTGCTTGCCGCTCGCTCTCGCTCAGGCTGCCGGCCTCGGCCAGCACCTGTTCGATCAGCGCTGCGCTGGCTGCATGATCGTTCAGCAAGATGCGACCGTCGGCCAGCGGGCGCATGGCCATGTCGAGGTGGAAACCGGGCTGGGCCAGGATCACCAGATCCCGTTCGGCCACCTTGAGATCCTGCGCCATCAGGCGCTGGCTGATGGCCATCATGGCGAGGAAGCGGCGGGTCTGGTGATCTTGTCGGCGCCAGCCAGCGCTGTTCGCTGGTAGCCGCCTGCCTGCAACATGTGACCCAGCCGGGCCAGAGTGGCGGCATCGGCCGCCAGCGTCGGCAGCGCCTGGGCTATCTGCTCATCGCCGAACTCGGAGTGAAGCTCGGCGGTCACCACCAGGCTGGCGTACTCCTGCTTGAGGCGGGTCAGCAGATCGAAGGAGGCCGGCAGCGGTTGGCCATGGATGGCGCGATAGCGCTCGGCAATCCGTTCCCCTTGCTGCGGGCTCAGAAACATCCGCTGCCCCGCCGCCTCCCGGGTTGACCCATCCACTTCGTACTTGGCGAGCTCGGCCTTGGCGCGCGCGGTCCTGGCAAAGGCGTGACGCTGTGGCTCATTCAGCCCCTGCGGCAGCAGGTTGGCGGCCTCCAGCAGGATGAGGTCCACCTCGGTGTCATGGCCCTTCTGGAAGGTATAGGGGCTGCCCAGCCACTCCTCTTCGTTCAGGTGCAGCCGAAACTCGCCGTCGCGCTCCATCTTCTCCTGCAGGGCGGCGATGCGCTCACTGTCCAGCCGGCTGTGGTGCAGGGTGGTCTGCAGCAGGGCATCGCGGCCGATCAGGGCATAGGGGGTGCCGTCGGCCCGCTGGCCGGTCAGCATGTTGCCGCCATCGATGATGGAGAAGGTGGGGATGAGCTCGCGCCCCTGCGCCTCGGCGAAGGTGTTGGCCTGGGAGAGCATGTAATCATCCAGCCCCTGGGAATCCTGGCTGCCGAGGCTGTGATGGCCCTCCTGCTCGGCCTCCGGGCTCTGCCCGGTCAGGGCGGTGACGAAGGCGTGGTAGCTATCCTTGTCGGCCAGCGGCGCCCGGGGCGGAAGATGAGGGCGCCATCGCGCGACAGCCACATGTTGTCCTCGGTCCAGGTGTACATGTCAGCGTGGGTGCTGACCGAAAAGCCCTGCTCCCTGCCGATCTGCTCCAGCTCCGCCACCAGTTCCGGTTCGGTCTGGAGGGGCAGGTGGAGCTGGTGGATCCGGTTGCCCAGATCGTCCTGGGCCAGCTGGAAACTGCGATCGAGGGCAGGGGAGTGCTGGCCGTCGGTGAGGGTCGGATCGTCCGGGAAGATCAGAGGGGCCGCCATGGCCGAGTGGAACCAGAAGAGGGTGGAGAGGGCGAGTGCCACGCCGGTTTTGCGCATGATGATTTCCTGTTGTTATGGCGGGAGAGTGCCCGCGAGCCTGAACGTCGGCGTGCGGCGTTGTGCCGCACGCTTCGGATGGAAACCATAAGGAGCCGGCGAAGAACCACAAGGGCGCAAATCTGAATTGACTTTTAACCCTGACTAAACAGCGTTTAATATCGCCGATTGATGATAAAAACGTCGTTTTTGATGGCGGTTATTGCCAATAAAAACAGGATGTTGAACTATTTCAATTGTCGATAGCGAGCCGTGGTTGGATACCGCCTGGCAAGGCGGTGCGGGCCTGAAAACGCGAAGTTTTTAAGTGAGTAAATCGCCGGGGCGTATTGACCGCCGAGGGGAGGGAAATCATCAGGGGGCAGGGGCCCCCCGTGGCGGAGGATGGCGCGAGGGATAGCGTTGCCCGTTACTCCCGTGCTGGCAGCAGCCAGGCGGCCGCCTGATAGGGGGCGAAGGTGGCGGTGGGCTGCCCCGGGTAGTTGCTCATCAGCAGGGTGGCACCTGCTTCCACCTGGTCAAGGTGCGGCATGACCAGGGGGCGCTCGGTGAGGTTGGCGAGCAGCAGCAGGGTGTGCCGCTCCGCGCTTGCCGGATCCTGCCAGCGGCGGCGATAGCCGATGCGATCGGGGTCATCCCCATCCAGCAGTTCGAAATTGCCGTGGCGAACGACAGGGTGGGCCTTGCGCAGGGCGATGAGCTGGCGATAGCAGTGAAACGGCGAGTCGGGACGGGCCAGCTGCTCGGCGGCGTTGATTTCAATGTGGTTGGCGTTGAGGGCAATCCAGGGCGTGGCCGTGCTGAATCCGGCGTGGGGGCCTGCGTCCCACTGCATCGGGGTGCGGGCGTTGTCGCGGCCGATGGTATCGAGTCGCCGACTCAGCTCGGCAGGCTCCAGCTCCGCCTGGCTGGCGCAGTAGTTGATGGCCTCCACGTCGCGCAGCTCGTCCGGCTGCCAGTGACGGTTGGTCATGGCGAGCTCCTCCCCCTGATAGATGAAGGGGGTGCCCTGCATCAGGTGCAGCACCATGGCCCACAGCTTGGCGCTGATTTCACGCCATTCGGGTCTGTCATCGCCAAAGCGGGAGACGGCGCGGGGCAGGTCGTGGTTGCCGAGAAACAGGCTGTTCCAGCCTCGGCCGTGCAGCCCCTGCTGGTGGCGGGCCATGGCCCGTTTGAAGGCGAGCGGGTCGAAGCGGGAGGTCCACTTGTCACTGCCGAGCCCCAGATGTTCGAAGTTGAACACCATGCTGAACTCGCTGCCATCAGGGGCTGAGTAGCACTGCATATGGGCGAGATCCGCTCCCCAGGTCTCCCCCACCGTGATGATCCCCTGGCCGCCGAAGCTCTCGGCATTGAGCTCGCGAATATAGTCGTGCAGGCGGGGACCGTTGCTCATGGCAAGTCGGTCCCACTCCTTGCTCACCATGTCGATCACATCGAAGCGAAATCCCTTGATTCCCTTGCCCAGCCAGAAGTTGATCACCTCTGCCATTTCGGCCCGCACAGCCGGGTTGTCCCAGTCCAGATCGGCCTGACTCGCATCGAAGTTGTGCAGGTAGTAGCGATCAAGCGCCGGCACATACTGCCAGCCGCTGCCGCCAAAAATTGAGGTAATGGGGTGAGCATCGACAAAGGCTTGATCCCGGAATACGTAATAGCCCTGATAGTGGGGATCGCCGGCCAGCGCCTGCACAAACCACTCGTGCTCGGTGGAGGTGTGGTTGGCGACGATATCCATCATGATGCCGATACCGTGAGCGGCTGCCTCGGCTACCAGCTGCTCCATCTCGGCCAGGGTGCCGAAGGCGGGGTCGATGGCGCGGTAGTCCGCCACGTCATAACCGTTGTCCCGCTTGGGGGAGCGATAGAGGGGGGTGAGCCACAGCATATCGACCCCCAGGGTGGCCAGATAACCGAGGCGCTGACGAATGCCGTTGATGTCGCCCATGCCGTCGCCATCGCTGTCCTGAAAGCTCATGGGATAGATCTGGTAGATAACGCAACTATCGAGGTCGATGTCGGGTGTGTGGAGAGGTTGCGGGTTCATCAGCGTGGCCGGTTGGGGGAAGCGATGGTTTATCTTACGCAGATGCGCGGGCCCTCGACAGGGCGGAGAAAGGCTTGAAAAGGGTTCCATAGTTGGCTGATTGCCAAAAGTGAGGGGAGGGTCACAACTGGGCCATCCCGAACCATGGTGGTGGTCGGGATGGCACGACACTCAGCGATGATGCTGTGCAAAGAAACGGGTTATTGAGCCGCCTTGGCCTGCTCGCTGCGCTGCTCCTGCTGGCGCTCTGCCTTGTCTTGCTGGCGTTCCGCTTGGGCTTCCAGCTCCTTGCCGAGGAAGTAGTTCAGGAAGGTGCGGATCACCGCGATGATGGCGAGGCGGATCAGCTCCTCCTTGCTCGGCGCCACCGTGGTGGCCAGGATGTCGGCGGCGAGCTGGAACTCCAGCGCCAGAATGAGCCAGCTGCCGAAACAGAGCCGGATATGGGGAAAGCCGGGCTCGTGATCCCGTACCCGCGCCGCCAGCCAGAGGGTCTTGCCCAGCCCAATCACCACGCAGGCAATGGAGATGATCTCCAGCAGCAGCTGGAACAGCTCGACCCCGTGCATCATGCCTTCTCGCAGGCTCGCTATCTCAAACACTCGGGTCACCTCCCTGATTCAAAAGAGGACACTATTAACACATCACTCGGCAAAGACCAAATCCGGCTCAATCAAGCAGTTTGAATTCAATGACATAGAGCGGCGGCAGGGCGGGGTAGATGTTGCGGATGACCTGTTTGAGCTCGGGGAGGGTCATGTTCTCCTGGCGGGCGTGTTCGTCGTTCAGTTCATCGAAGGCGACTGCCTTGACCGAGAGCACCTCTATGGTGCCAAAGGGCTGGTGCTCCGGGTTGGTAAACAGCGCCAGCCGCTGGCCGGGTTGCCAGTTGGCCTCGCTCTCGTCGCGGATGGTGATGGTCTTGCGGCCGGCCTGGATGTCGGCGACGAAGCGGCTGAAGAAGGTGAACTCGGGATGGGTAGACATGGCACTCTCCTGACAGGGTGAATCGAAATGGGATGAAGGGAAATCAAAGGTCGAGATAGGCGCGCAGCCTGGCCAGATCGGCGATGACCGGGCCGTCGCTGCCGTCGGCGACTATGCCCTGTTCGATCAGCTCCTTGAGGGCGCGCCGATAGACCCGCTCGGTGGTACCGAAGCGCGCCGCCTCGTGGGCCCGCTTGCGCGAACCCAGCATGGGGGTGCGCTGGCGCTCGCGCCACAGCTCGAAGGCGATGTTGTAGGCGATGGGGTGCAGCAGCCGGCTGGTGGTGATGTCCAGGGTATCCAGATAGTCGCTGGCGAGCGCCGCGGCGAAGAAGAGGGTCAGCTCGGGCTCGGCCAGCAGCCGTTTGGCCAGCTTGTCGGCGCAGATGACGGCGGCGTCCAGCTCGGTCTCGGCCACCACGCTCCACTGCACCGGGGTGGCGCTGAAGAACTCCATCTCTCCGAAGATCTGCTGGTGGCACTCAATCTCGCCGAGTTGAAACAACCGCCCTGAGTGGACCGCGCTGTTGAGGGAAATCCGCCCCTGCGCCACCAGATAGAGCTGCTCGCACCGCTCCCCTTGGCGCATGATGGGCTCACCGGGCAGATAGCGGCGCGAAAACAGGGTGCAGTCTGCCAGCGCCGCGGCAAAGCGCGGTTCGAGTGCGGCAAGCTCGGCGTGAAAGCGACCGAGCGGATAGGGTTGTTGCTGCATGGTGAAGGCCCGGCTTGACGAGGGCCATGAGGCTAGCAAGAGCGCAGGCGGGATGCCAGCTTTGGCGCCTCTGAATGTGCCGGGCTTAACGTTTTGCCGGGGCCGTTGCGGCCCCGGCAGACCCGGTCTATTGCGTCAGGGCGTGGAGGGCGGCGGCGATAGCCAGCCGCTCGCCGGTCATCATGGCGGCTTCGCTGGCCGCGTAGTCGCTCACCCCCGCTTGCACGTCCTGCTCGAAGGCCACCACGTTGCAGAGCACGGCGGCCACCCGCACCTTGCGCAGGCGCCCCACGGCGAGCAGGGAGGCGGTCTCCATGTCCGCCCCGAGCACGCCACGGGCGTGCCAGTAGCGACAGACGTCCTGCTCGTCATCCCGATAGAAGCTGTCGTGGGAGCGTACCAACCCGTGCCAGTGAGGCTGGCTGCTGGCGCCGAGATGGGCGAGCAAGGCAGCTTGCAGGCGGATGTCGGCGCAGGCGGGGTACTCGGGGGGCAGGTAGGCCAGCGAGGCGCCTTCGCTGCGCACCGCGCCCTCCACCACGATGAGATCCCCCAGCGCGATCTCATGCTGCAGGGCGCCGGCAGATCCGACCCGGATGAGCGAGCGGGCGCCCGCCTGCACCAGCTCCTCCAGCGCGATGACGGCGGAGGCGCCGCCGATGCCGGTGCTGCATACCGTGACGGGCAGCCCCCGGTAGCGGCCGTTGATCAGGCGAAACTCCCGGTGCTGGCCCAGCACGTCACACTCGTCGAGCTGGCCGGCGATACGGTCGACCCGGGCCGGGTCGCCGCACAGCACCACCCGTTCGGCGATCTGGTCCGGGCGACATTGCAGATGGGGCAGCAGGCTCATGCGATCGCTTCCTGTTGCGGGCGCTTGGCGCTGACCATCCACAGGCGAGTGCCGTTGGCGGCGATAAACAGCAGGATCAGGTACTCAAGGGACATGGCATAGACCCCCTGGGCGGCATAGACGCCGATGCTGATGATGTTGATGACCACCCAGAGGATCCAGTTCTCCACGTACTTGCGGGTCATCAGGATCTGGGCCACCACGGAGAGTACCGTCATGCTGGCATCCCAGAAGGGGAAGGCATCGGGGGAGGGCTCAGGAGTGGCGAGATTGGCGCCAAACAGGTTGAGCAGGGCGACCGAGGTGCGGGCCAGGGCGGCGAACACCGGGTCGATGTAGAGGGTCAGCAGGGCGATGGCCAGCACGCTCACGGCGGCGGTGGCGATGAGCTTGGACTTGCTGAGCCAGCGGATCTGCAGGGTGTCCCCCTGGGCGTTGGCCGGGCGGGTCCAGGCGTACCAGCCATAGAGGTTGGCGCAGAAGAAGAACAGCTGCAGCAGCAACAGGCCGTAGAGCTGGATCTGGAAGAAGATGATGGCGAACAGGCTGACGTTGATGAGCCCGAACAGGTAGTTGATGGTCTTCTCCTGGCTGGCGCACCAGATGCAGGCCAGCCCGAACAGGGTGCCGACGGCTTCAATCCACGACATGGCGTAACCACCGCCCAGCGGTATGGTCACCAGGGTGTGATTGATGCTGAACCACTCGAATATGCTCATTTTCGTTTCCTTTGAAAATTGGGGGCGTTAACCGGGCCTATTCTAGGGGCGATGGGGGGAGGCTGGCAGGACTTTTGTCCGACCCGGGCCGAGCCACCTCAAAGAATGGACAAACAGCAGGGGCAACTTTAGGCCCCCGATGGCGCCCTGATATGCGATGATGCCCTGCCCCTTTATTGATATGTAACAAATCGGGGAGAAATGAGCTGTGGTCTGATGGAATCCGCTCCGGCCGGGGTGGAGCTGAACAAAAGGAGCAAGTGTGAATTCCGAGTTGGTCTGGGTCCTCTGCATGCTGGTGGGCGCCATTTATCTGTTTGTGAGCAACAAGGTCCGCATGGACGTGGTTGCCTTGCTGATCATCATATTGTTCGTACTGAGCGGCACCCTGACCCTGCCGGAGGCGCTGGCGGGGTTCAGCGATCCCAACGTCATCCTGATTGCCGCCCTGTTCGTGGTGGGGGAGGGGCTGGTGCGCACCGGCATTGCCTATCAGGTGGGGGATGCGTTGGTGAAGGTGGCTGGCAGCAGCGAGACCCGATTGCTGGTACTGCTGATGGTGGCGGTCGCCCTGCTGGGGGCCGTGATGAGCAGCACCGGGGTGGTGGCCATCTTCATCCCGGTGGTGCTGAGCGTGGCGAACCGGATGGGGATCCCGGCCGGCCGGCTGATGATGCCGCTCGGCTTTGCCGGCCTCATCAGCGGCATGATGACGCTGGTGGCGACGCCGCCCAACATGGTGGTCAACAGCGAGCTGATGCGCCACAACATCCATGGCTTCGGCTTCTTCGGCTTCACCCCCATGGGGGTCATCATCCTGGGGATGGGGATCCTCTACATGCTGCTGATGCGCACCTCCCTGGTGCGTGAAGGGGAGGAGGGCAAGAGCAAGCAGATCGGCCGTAGCACCATGCGCGATCTCATTCGCGACTACCGGCTGGCCGGCCGGGCGCGCCGGCTGGCGATCCGGCCCGATTCACCGCTGATCGGCCAGACTCTGGACGAGCTGCAACTGCGGGCCCGCTACGGGGCCAACGTCATCGGGGTGGAGCGCTGGCGCAAATTCCGGCGGGTGATGGTCACCGTCTCCGGAGTGACCGAGTTCCAGGCCAAGGATGTGCTGCTCATCGACATGTCCGACCCCGAGGTGGACGTGCGCGAGTTCTGCAGCGAGGCGCGGCTCGAGCCCATGATCCTGCGCGGCGAATATTTTTCTGATCAGGCGCGGGAGGTGGGCATGGCGGAGGTGTCGCTCATCCCGGAATCCCGCCTGCTTGGCAAGAGCATCCGCGAGGTGGCGTTTCGCTCCCACTATGGCCTCAACGTGGTGGGGATCCGCCGCGCCGGTGAGGCGCTTGGCGGCAAGCTGGTGGACGAGGCGCTGCAGTTGGGGGATACCCTGCTGGTGGTGGGCAACTGGAGCCTGATCCGGCTGCTGCAGACCCACAGCCGCGACTTCCTGCTGCTGGGGCTGCCGGCCGAGGTGGACGAGATGGCGCCGGCCCGCAGCCAGGCCATTCACGCCCTCATCTGCCTCGGGGTGATGATCGCCCTGATGGTGACCGATCCGGTGCCCAACGTGATCGCGGCGCTGATCGCCTGCCTGCTGATGGGCAAATTCCGCTGCATCGACATGGAGAGCGCCTACAAGTCCATCCACTGGCCGACCCTGATCCTCATCGTCGGTATGCTGCCCTTCGCGCTGGCGCTGCAAAAGACCGGCGGGGTGGATCTCATCGTCGGCGCGCTGATCTCGGCGGTAGGGGAGATGGGGCCGCGGGTGATGCTGGCCAGTCTGTTTGCCCTGTGCGCCATCATAGGGCTGTTCATCTCCAACACCGCGACGGCGGTGCTGATGGCGCCCATTGCGCTGGGCACGGCGCAGCAGATGGGGATCTCGCCCTATCCGTTCGCCATGACCATCGCCATCGCCGCTTCGGCGGCCTTCATGACGCCCGTCTCCTCGCCGGTCAACACCCTGGTGCTGGGCCCCGGCAACTACCGGTTCGTGGATTTCGTGCGCATCGGCGTGCCCTTCACCCTGCTGGTGATGGTGGTGAGCGTCATCGCCATTCCCTGGTTCTTCCCGTTCTGACGACAGCAAACGACATGGCGGCCTGTGGGCCGCCTTTTTATTGCCCGCAATGCTCTGACATGAAAAGGGATGTATAAACCGGGAGCCGGGCATCAGCGCCGTCGTAGAGGAGAGCACAAGGCGCAGCCGTTGATACATGGGCGGTATTGCAGACGTGCGATGGCATGGAGAGGGGAAGAAGAGTGGCAAACGCCAGATACAAAAAAACCAGCCTGAGCTGGTCTGTTTGGTACTGCTTTTGATGGTGCGGAAGGAGAGACTCGAACTCTCACGCCTAGGGCGCCAGAACCTAAATCTGGTGCGTCTACCAATTTCGCCACTTCCGCAGGAGTAATGGTGGCTATGACGGGATTCGAACCTGTGACCCCCGCATTATGAGTGCGATGCTCTAACCAACTGAGCTACATAGCCGTCTTGTGCACGACTCGCGTCGAATACAAGCAAAAATGGCTGGGGCACTAGGATTCGAACCTAGGTATGGCGAGATCAAAACCCGCTGCCTTACCGCTTGGCGATGCCCCAACAGTGTTCTTTGCAATCAGATGATTGAAGGAACGTTTTCAAAAATGGTGGCTATGACGGGATTCGAACCTGTGACCCCCGCATTATGAGTGCGATGCTCTAACCAACTGAGCTACATAGCCGTTTGTTGTCAACCACGGTGTGGAAGAGAACAGAATAATGGCTGGGGTACTAGGATTCGAACCTAGGGATGGCGAGATCAAAACCCGCTGCCTTACCGCTTGGCGATACCCCAACAGCGATGCCTGACAGAGACTATCAAACATCTTTTAAAAATGGCTGGGGCACTAGGATTCGAACCTAGGTATGGCGAGATCAAAACCCGCTGCCTTACCGCTTGGCGATGCCCCAACAGCGATGCCTGACAGAGTCTATCAAACATCTTTTAACAGTGGCCGGGATACCAGGATTTGAACCTGGGCACATTGACGAGTTCAACACCCATCACTGCTTCCCTTGACCTGTCACCGACACTTGAATGTCGACAACTGAAATAATGGCTGGGGTACTAGGATTCGAACCTAGGGATGGCGAGATCAAAACCCGCTGCCTTACCGCTTGGCGATACCCCAACTAGAGATGGTGGCTATGACGGGATTCGAACCTGTGACCCCCGCATTATGAGTGCGATGCTCTAACCAACTGAGCTACATAGCCAACCTTGCTTCCAGTGCCTCGTTGCCTCGTCACTGTGCGGGCCGAATTATGCGTATCTGGCTCTGGGGCGTCAACCCTTTTTTTGTTTGAAAAACCGAATTTGGGTGCGTTTGGCGAGTTATTGGTCGCTGTCGTGCAAAAGCCCAACAATCTGGTTTTTTTTACGACATTTGCCAGCAGATACGAGCCTTGGCCAGTTAAAAAAGAGGCCAGCAAATGCTGGCCTCTCATGGGATTAGACGTTGAACAGGAAGTTCATGATATCGCCGTCTTTGACGATGTACTCTTTCCCTTCGGCGCGCATCTTGCCCGCTTCCTTGGCACCTTGCTCACCCTTGTAGGTGATAA
The DNA here is from genome assembly GCF_013085505.1 of Aeromonas sp. 2692-1. NCBI lineage: Bacteria > Pseudomonadati > Pseudomonadota > Gammaproteobacteria > Aeromonadales > Aeromonadaceae > Aeromonas > Aeromonas sp. 2692-1. The sequence continues at coordinate 4,579,546 of NZ_CP038513.1, read as the reverse complement.
AGTCTTCGAAGGCGATGGTTTGGGCACGAATAAAGCCTTTTTCGAAGTCGGTGTGGATCTTGCCGGCCGCCTGCGGAGCGGTGGCGCCGACCGGGATGGTCCAGGCACGCACCTCTTTCACACCGGCGGTGAAGTAGGTTTGCAGCTTGAGCAGCTCGTAACCGGAGCGGATCACCCGGTTCAGGCCCGGCTCTTCGATGCCAAGGTCAGCCATGAACTCGGCGCGGTCGGCATCGTCCAGCTCGGCGATGTCAGCCTCGATGGCGCAGCAGACGACCACCACAACCGCGTTCTCGGCGGCGGCGATTTCGCGCACCTTGTCGAGGTAGGGATTGTTCTCGAAGCCATCTTCCGCCACGTTGGCGATGTACATGGTGGGTTTGAGGGTCAGGAAGTTGAGGTGGCTGACGGCGGCCAGCTCATCCTTGTCCAGCTTCATGCCGCGGATCATCTGGCCGTTTTCCAGTGCCACCTTGATCTTCTCCAGCACTTCCACTTCCAGCTTGGCATCCTTGTCGCCGCCCTTGGCGCGCTTGGACTGGCGGTTGATGGCGCGCTCGCAGGCATCCAGGTCGGAGAGAGCCAGCTCGGTGTTGATCACCTCGATGTCGTCGGCCGGGGAGACCTTGCCGGCGACGTGGACGATGTTCTCGTCGTCAAAGCAGCGCACCACGTGACCGATGGCCTCGGTTTCACGGATGTTGGCCAGGAACTGGTTGCCGAGGCCCTCGCCCTTGGAGGCACCGGCCACCAGGCCGGCGATGTCCACGAATTCCATGGTGGTCGGCACAACGCGCTGCGGATTGATGATGGCCGCCAGCTGATCGAGGCGGGGATCCGGCATCGGTACCACGCCGGTGTTCGGCTCGATGGTGCAGAACGGGAAGTTGGCGGCTTCGATGCCGGCCTTGGTCAGCGCGTTGAACAGGGTGGATTTGCCTACATTGGGCAGGCCCACGATACCGCATTTAAAACCCATGGATTGTTACCTTACGTGATGGATGCTGTGTGAGGGCCGCAGAACCTGTCCACGCTCTTGCTGCGAGGCTGTGATCAAGGCTCATGTGCTGCTCGGAATCCTCACGTATGACTATACGCTCCGGTTCCTGCGCTGCGCTTTACCTTGCTGACAACCTCTCGTTACAGAGCGTGAACAGGTTCTTGGGCGACCCCGTCATATTGTGCGAGCCTGACCCAGGTCAGGCATCTGTATTCAGACTTTCTCGGCCTTGAAGCTGTGCAGCCGGTTCATGGCCTTGGTCATGTCCTGCTTGAACAGAATGTCGGTGGCGCGCAGGGACTCGTCCAGTGCGGCGTCGATCAGGCTCTGTTCACTGCTGGGGGCCTTGGTCAGCACGAAACCGGCGACCAGCTCCTTGGCGCCCGGGTGACCTATCCCCAGCCGCAGCCGGAAGAAATTATTGTTGTTGCCCATCCTGGCAATGATGTCCTTGAGGCCGTTGTGGCCACCGTGGCCGCCGCCCTGCTTGAATTTGGCGATGCCGGGGGGCAGGTCCAGCTCATCGTGGGCCACCAGCATGGCTTCCGGTTCGATCTGGTAGAAGCGGGCCAGCGCGGCCACTGCCTTGCCGGAGAGGTTCATGTAGGTGTTCGGGATGAGCAGGCGCACATCCTGGCCATCCACCTGGATGCGGGCGGTGTGGCCGAAGAACTTGGGCTCTTCGCGCAGGCTGACGTTGTGCCAGCGTGCCAGTTGCTCCACATACCAGGCCCCGGCGTTGTGGCGGGTCTTGGCATATTCCGGGCCGGGATTGCCCAGACCCACGATCAGTTTGATTTGGCTTGTCACGCTTGATTTCTTCACTCGCTGCTTGCAATGGGCCGACTGCCCAGGGCAATGGGACGCAATATTCTAGCCGCCGACTGGCGATCACTCAACCAAAGCTCGGCCAGCACCGGGGAAAAGCGGGAGAACCGGCGGCCAACGGCAGCAAAACGGGCCCCTGCGTGGGGCCCGTGGTGTGGCTTGCCGGTGGCAGAGTCGACTTATTGGGCGGCACGCACCAGGGTGACCGTCTCTTCCGCCAGCGCCGTCAGGGTCGGGCGCTGCTCGCGCACATACTGCACGAAGGAGGCGGCGTCGGTGCCGCAATCCATGCCGCTTGCCTTGCAGTCAAGCTGATGGCCGGCGGTGTAGCGGGCGCTGAGCTGATCGCCGCTCTGCTCCACCCGCTCGACCGGGAACGCCGTCAATTTGCCATCCTGCCAGGCGAGATCCTGGCGCTCGGCATGCTGGGCCTGGGCGCGGGCCAGCGCCTGCCAGCCGTCGTTGCCGTTGGCGCTGTAGGCATTCATCACCACCCGGTAGCGCGTCGCATCCACCAGATCCTGCCACTGGCCGTCAGCGTCCTGCCACTGTAGCTGGGTCAGCGTGCCGCGCTTGCCCGGCGTGGTCTCGGTGAAGGTGTAGCGCAGGTGACCACCGTAGGGGAACTTGCCGGCGTGGGCGCTGGCGGGCAGGGTGGCGGTGATGGTCTCGGTCAAGAGGGCGCGCACGTCGGCGCCGGTCAGGGTGAGCACCGAGAGCTGGTTCTTGAACGGCAGCAGGGTGAGCGCCGCATCCCCTTCGCGCAGCTCGCCGGCCGGCAGATCGGCGCGCACGCCGCCCACCGCCAGCAGGGCGAAGTGGACCGGGCCGCCGGTCAGCGCCTGCACCGTCGGGGTATTGGCCCAGTAGTACTGACCCTCGGCCACCAGCGGGGCGACGTCGGAGCCGTGGCTGTCGCTGCCGTTGTCGCCGGGGCGACGGGCATTTTGCAGGGCGGTCGGCAGGGTGGCGATGACGGGGCCGAAGGCCTGCTCGAGGGCGGGCTTGTAGTGGCTGTCGATGATGCCGCGCAGGCGGGGATCCTCATCCACTGTCACCAGGTTGGGCTGGGCGTCGATGAACTTGGCTGCCTGCTTGCTGCGGGGCTCGTCCAGTGCCTGCTTGCGAGCGGGATCGGCGAAGAAATCGCGACTGGCCAGCAGCTGGTTCTGGCCCTTGCAGGCGATGACCCGGCCCTGGGCATCGAAGCTCACCTGGGCCAGTCCGATGGCCTGGGCATAGGAGCCGGCCTGTACCACGCAGGTCATGCCGACCCCGTCCGGGTTGGTGACAAGCGCCGCGTATTCGCCGGTGTTGCCCCAGCCGATGTTGCGAAAATCGCCGAGCAGGCTGTGGGAGTGCCCACCGACGATGGCGTCGATGCCGTTCACCTTGGCGGCCAGCGCCAGATCCCGCTGGTTGCCGATGTGGGTGAGCGCCACGATCTGGTTGATGCCGTGCTGGCGCAGCAGGTCCACCGTGGCCTGGGCCGAGGTGATTTCGTTGCCGAAACGCAGCTTGCCAACGTTGGGGGAGATGTTGGCCATGTCCTCCAGCACCAGTCCCATCACGGCGACCAGCTGCTTGCCCTGGGGCAGGTTGTTGAGATCGCTGACCGGGCTCTTCTGGTTGCCGTCGAAGGCGTAGATGACGAACGGCTTGAGATTGGCGGCGTGGCGCAGATCCGGATCGTCGCGGGTATCCAGGTTGGCGGCCAGCACCGGGAAGTTGACTCCCTGGATGAAGCGGGCGAGTTTCTGGTTGTCGAGATCGAACTCGTGGTTGCCAAGGGCCATGGCGTCGAGGCCGAACTGGCTCAGCAGCTCGGCGTTGGCCATCCCCTCGTTGAGCTTGAAGTAGCCGCTGCCCTGCCAGGCATCGCCGCCGTGCAGCAGCAGGATCGGCTGGTTCTTGGCTAGCGCATCGGCCTGGAAGGATTTCGCCATGGTGAGCAGGCGCGGATAGCCGCCGAAGCGGGTGTAGAGGGTGTCGGTCTCCCCCTGCTTGCCAAAGATGGGCCCCTTCAGCTCGGCGTTGACCGGGTCAAACTGGGAGTGAGTGTCGTTCATGTGAGCCAGGGTCAGCACGAAGGGCTGGCCTTCATTGCCGGGCTGACAGGCGAACAGGAAGCTGCAGAAGGCAAGGAGCAGCAGCGGGCGCAAGCGATTCATGGAACAATCCTTAACCTGCGACGGGGCAGGGCAGTACCGGGTGTAACTGGGACTAAAAAGACAAAAACCGCCAGCTGGCGGTTTTTGTCACAACAGGGTCTATCAATGCTCAAACATGGCAGAGATGGACTCTTCGTTGCTGATGCGGCGAATGGCTTCGGCCAGCACGGAAGAGAGCGTCAGCTGCTTGACCTTGTCGACCGCCTTCATCTCCGCGGTGAGCGGGATGGAGTCGGTGATGATCAGCTCGTCGATCACGGAGTTCTTGATGTTCTCCACGGCGGAACCGGAGAAGACCGGGTGAGTGGCGTAGGCGAATACACGCTTGGCGCCGCGCTCCTTGAGGGCTTCTGCGGCTTTGCACAGGGTGCCGCCGGTGTCGATCATGTCGTCGACAATGATGCAGTCGCGGCCGGCCACGTCACCGATCAGGTGCATGACCTGGGAGACGTTCGGGCGGGGACGACGCTTGTCGATGATGGCGATGTCGGTATCGTCCAGCAGCTTGGCGATGGCACGGGCACGTACCACGCCGCCGATGTCCGGCGACACGACCACGGGGGATTCGAGGTTCTTGGACTTCATGTCTTCCAGCAGCACCGGGCTGCCGAACACGTTGTCGACCGGGACGTCGAAGAAGCCCTGGATTTGTTCGGCATGCAGGTCAACGGTCAGCACGCGATCCACACCGACGCTGGAGAGGAAGTCGGCGACGACCTTGGCGGTGATGGGAACACGGGCGGAGCGGACGCGGCGGTCCTGACGGGCATAACCAAAGTAGGGAATAACGGCAGTAATACGGCCAGCTGAAGCACGACGCAGAGCATCCACCATCACGATCAATTCCATCAAATTGTCGTTGGTCGGGGCACAGGTGGATTGAATGATGAAGATATCGCCACCACGTACATTCTCGTTGATCTGTACGCTGATCTCGCCGTCGCTAAAGCGACCTACGGCAGCATTGCCGAGTTTGATAAACAGGCGATCTGCGATCTTCTGGGCTAGTTCCGGCGTTGCGTTACCAGCAAACAGCTTCATGTCAGGCACGGTTTGAAACCTCGGGGTTGCATCCAGTATGTGGGGAGTCTTATTCAGACCCTTATCGTTTTGGGGCAAACGATTTATCAAGTTGACGGGTCAGACCACTATAGGCTGCTTTCAGGCCAGGTGCCCACGTTGCATGCGGCAAGTCGGTTGAGCGTCGTGCTGGTCGACGCCCCGTCATCCATGATGACCAGTGACCTCCCGACAACGAGAGGGTAACGATGGGTGCTGCAACCGGCGAGGGGGAGTGTGCACTCCCGGCAAGACTGCTGCGGCAGGTGAATCGATATACCCTGTTCGATGTTCAGGAGATGGCTGGGGTACTAGGATTCGAACCTAGGAATGGCGAGATCAAAACCCGCTGCCTTACCGCTTGGCGATACCCCAATCACTGACTTGTTGCAATGCAGCAAAGAGTGGTGATATGTTCTCGCCCTTGGCGACAAACCCATCCCATCCTTTCGGCACTTTTGCCAACACTTCCCGAGCAGCCACTTCGTCTTCAAACTGAGCAAAGACGCAGGCTCCTGTGCCCGTCATTCTTGACGGCGCGTATTCTAGCAACCAGCCGAGCGCATTGGCAACCTCGGGGTGGCGCTTTTTCACCAGCAATTCGCAATCGTTTTTCCACTCCCCTTCCAGCAGATTGTGCAATGCCATTTTCGGGGTATCTCTGGGCAGGTCCGGATCCTGGAACACGGCGGCGGTCGCCACATGGCAATCGGGCTTGAGCACCAGATACCAGGCACTCGGCAGCTCGACCGGCTGCAACCGCTCACCGACCCCTTCGGCAAAGGCCGCCTTGCCGCGCACGAACACCGGCACGTCGGCGCCCAGCTGGACGCCGAGCTCGGCCAGCTCGTCTTCACTCAAGCCGGCCTGCCACAGGTGGTTGAGGGCGACCAGGGTAGTGGCGGCGTCCGACGAACCGCCGCCGATGCCGCCGCCCATGGGCAGCACCTTCTCCAGCCGGATATGGGCTCCCTGCGGGCTTGGCAGCCTGGCCTGCAGCAGGCGGGCGGCGCGGATGATCAGGTTCTGCTCATCGGGCACGCCGGGAATGGCCGGGCTCAGGGTGAGCAAGTCGGTATCGGTGAGCGGCTCGAACTCGAGCCAGTCGCCGTGGTTGAGGAAGATGAACAGGGTCTGCAACTCGTGGTAGCCGTCCGGGCGACGGCCGTTGACGTGCAAAAAGAGATTCAGTTTGGCCGGAGCCGGCCAGCGCATGGCGCTCATGGGGGAGTCCTTGTCGATGGCCGCCATCAGCGGGTGATGGTCCACTGGTTGATCTGCAGCTTGAGGCGGCTGCCCTGGCCGGTCATGGTGAGCAGGTGCGGCAGGCGGTAGCCGTCCTGATCCCGGTAATCGCCATAGACGATCTGCCACTGACCGTCCCGCACGCTGGCCAGACTGCGGTCGGGGTTGAGCTCGAATTCGGCCTGACCCGGCAGGCCCTTGATCCACTCCGGCAGCCCGGCCACCGGAATGTTCCAGCCGGTGAGCTGATAGATGAGCGCCTCGGCATCCTGGCTCTGGTGCGGGTTGCCCTCGTTGTCGATCAGGGTGATCTCGCCCTTGCTGCGGGAGAGCTCGAGGATGTGAGTGCCGATCAGGCTGGTGAGGTTGAGGCGGTAGTCGTCGCCATCCTGCTGCCAGTTGACCCGGGCGCTGCCCTTCTGCTGGGCGGTGATGATGGCCATCTTGCCCGACAGCTGCCAGTGGCTGAGCTGCTCGAGGCGGGTACGTTCCTGCTGCCAGTTGACCTGATCACGCTGGGGTTGGGTAGTGGCGCAACCGGCCAGCAACAGCAGGCAGCCAAGGGTGAAAAGACGCAACAACAAGGTCATGCTCCGGAAAAGGTGATTTGCCACAGTATACGGGGCGGCCGTATCGCTTTTAAAGACTTACCCTTTCTCGTACAATTGGCAGCCTTTACTCCCAGCGCACAGATACGATCCACGCCCACTCATGAGTTTGCTTGCCCTCGGAATCAACCACAACACCGCCAGTGTCGCCTTGCGGGAGCGGGTCGCCTTCGGCCCGGACTGCATCGATCGCGCCTTGCGTGAGCTGGTCGCCCAACCCGGTGTAAGCGAGGCGGTGATCGTCTCGACCTGCAACCGCACCGAGCTTTACTGCAGCCTGGCGCAGGGGCAGGGCGAGCAGGTGTTGCAGTGGCTGCAGCGTTTCCACGGTCTGGATGCGGCCGAGGTGGTCTCCGCCATCTACCAGCATCAGGACGAGGAGGCGGTCCGCCACCTGATGCGGGTGGCCTGCGGGCTCGACTCCCTGGTGCTGGGGGAGCCGCAGATCCTGGGGCAGATCAAGCAATCCTACGCCCATGCCCAGCAGTCCGAGGCGGTGAAGGGATCGCTGGAGCGGCTGTTCCAGAAATCCTTCTCGGTGGCCAAGCGGGTGCGTACCGATACCGAGATTGGCGCCAGCGCCGTGTCGGTGGCCTTTGCCGCAGTGAGCTTGGGGCGGCGGATCTTCTCCGATCTCTCCCAGACCAAGGTGCTGCTGGTCGGTGCCGGCGAGACCATCGAACTGGTGGCCCGCCACCTGCGCGAGCAGAACGTCACCCAGATGATGGTGGCCAACCGCACCCTGCAGCGGGCCCAGTTGCTGGCCGAGGAGTTCGGTGCCCAGGTGATGACGCTCGAAGAGATCCCGGATTACCTGCACGAGGCGGACATCGTCATCAGCTCCACCGCGAGCCCGCTGCCCATTATCGGCAAGGGCATGGTGGAGCGCGCGCTCAAGGCTCGCCGCTTCAAGCCCATGTTCCTGGTGGACATCGCCGTGCCCCGCGACATCGAGGCGGAGGTGGACGAGCTCTCGGACGCCTATCTCTACACGGTGGACGACCTGCAGGGCATCATCGAGCAGAATCTCGAGACCCGCAAACGGGCCGCCGCCGAGGCCGAGCTCATCGTGCAGGAAGAGCGCGACGACTTCATGGGCTGGTATCGCAGCCAGCACTCGGTGGATCTCATCCGCGATTACCGCCACCAGTCCCAACAGGTGGCCGACGAAGAGCTGCAGCGCGCCCTGCTGGCCCTGCAGCAGGGCGAGAATGCCGAGCAGGCGCTCAAGGCGCTGGCCCACCGCCTCACCAACAAGTTGATCCACGCACCGACCCAGGCCCTGCGCCATGCCGCGGCCCAGGGGGATCACCACCAGCTGGCCCAGTTGCGCCAGGTGCTGGGGTTGTCACAAGAGTCATAGTTTTGGGGCGACCAGCCGGTCGTCCCGTCCTCCATCGAGAACACAAGATTTATGAACCCGTCACTGATCAGAAAGCTGGAAGGCCTCATCGAGCGCCACGAAGAAGTACAGGCCATGCTCGGCGAGCCGGACGTGGCCGCGGATCAGGATCGCTACCGCGCCCTGACCCGGGAATATGCCCAGCTGGAAGATATCGTTCACGCTTTCCAGCAATTCCGCCAGGCCGAAGAGAACCTGGACGCCACCCGCCAGATGCTGGAAGAGGATGATGCCGACCTGCGCGAGATGGCGCAGGAGGAGCTGCCGCTGGCCAAGGCGACCTTCGAGGAGCAGGAGCAGGCGCTGCAGGTGATGCTGCTGCCGCGCGACCCCAAGGATGACAACAACTGCTATTTGGAGATCCGCGCCGGTGCCGGTGGTGACGAGGCGGCGATCTTTGCGGGCGATCTGTTTCGCATGTATTCGCGCTACGCCGAGCGCCAGGGCTGGCGGGTTTCCATCGTCAGCTGCAACGACGGCGAGCATGGCGGCTACAAGGAGGTAATTGCCAAGGTGGAGGGCGAGCACGTCTACGGCCGCCTCAAGTTTGAATCCGGCGGTCACCGGGTGCAGCGGGTGCCGGAAACCGAATCCCAGGGCCGGGTGCACACCTCCGCCTGTACCGTCGCCGTGTTGCCGGAAGTGCCGGAAGCCGAGCAGATCGAGATCAACCCCTCGGAGCTGAAGATCGACACCTTCCGCGCTTCCGGGGCCGGCGGTCAGCACGTCAACAAGACCGACTCCGCCATCCGCATCACCCACCTGCCCACCGGGCTGGTGGTGGAGTGCCAGGATGAACGCTCCCAGCACAAGAACCGCGCCAAGGCGATGTCGGTGCTCTCCGCCCGTCTGCAGGCGGCCGAGGATGAGCGCCACCGCGCCGCCGAGCAGAGCACCCGCCGCAACCTGGTGGGGTCGGGGGATCGCTCCGAGCGTATCCGCACCTACAACTACCCGCAGGGGCGCCTCTCCGAGCACCGCATCAACCTCACCCTCTATCGTCTCGGCGAGATCATGGAGGGGGATCTGGACTGCGTCATCAGCCCGATGATCCAGGAGTACCAGGCCGATCAGCTCGCCTCCCTGGCCGAGAGCAACTGATGCAGATCCAGCAGGCTCGCGCCCACATCATGGCGACCCTGGCAGGGGGGAATCCCCCCGCGCCGATGCCGATGCGCTGCTCTGCCATCTGCTGGAGTGCCGGCGCAGCTACCTGATGACCTGGCCGGAGCGCGAGCTCGATGCCGCCCAGCAAGCGACCCTGCAGGGCTGGCTCGAACGCCGTCTCAATGGCGAACCCATCGCCCACCTGATCGGCGAGCGGGAGTTCTGGTCGCTGCCGCTCAAGGTGAGCCCGGCCACCCTGATCCCGCGCCCCGATACCGAGGTGCTGGTCGAGCAGGCGCTGGCGCGGCTGCCAGCAGGCCCCTGCGCCGTACTGGATCTGGGCACCGGCACCGGCGCCATTGCACTGGCGCTCAAGTCGGAGCGACCGGATGCCGATGTATGGGCGGTGGACAGGATGCCGGCAGCCGCCGACCTGGCCCGGGCCAACAGCGCCGCCCTCGGTCTGCCCATCGAGGTGCGCGATGGCAGCTGGTTTGAGCCGCTGGTCGCGCCCTCGTCAAGCAAGGCGCCGCGCTTTGCCATGATCGTCTCCAACCCGCCCTACATCGACGGGGCGGATCCCCATCTCGATGAGGGGGACGTGCGCTTCGAGCCCCGCTCCGCCCTGGTGGCGGATGAGCAGGGACTGGCCGACATCCGGCTGATCGTGGCGGGCGCGCCGGCCCATCTGCTGCCGGGCGGCTGGCTGTTGCTGGAGCATGGCTGGCAGCAGGGGGAGGCGGTGCGTCAACTCCTGCTGCAACAGGGCTACCTTCAGGTGGAAACCGTGCGTGATTACGGCGATAACGAGCGGGTGACCCTGGGGCGGCTGGCTCAGTGATGATGACGGGCAGGCCGGACCTGCCTTTGTTCAAGGACACGTTATGTATTTTGCTATCAAACATCTGCACCTGCTGCTGATAGGCCTGGCGGTGCTGATGTTCATGTTGCGCTTCTATTGGCTGCAGACCGGCTCGAGCCGCGCCGCCAGCGCCCGTACCCTCAGGTTGAGCGGCTGGCTCAACGGCCTGGTGGTGCTCTCCGGCGTGCTGCTATGCATGGTGCTGGATCTCAACCCGCTCAACAACGCCACCCCCTGGCTCAGCGAAAAGCTGACCGCCATCCTGGTGGTGGCCTTTCTGGCCATGATGGCACTGCGCCTGGCCCGCAGTAACGGCATCCGCTGGTTTGCGTTTCTGGGAGCCCTCGGCTGGGTCTTCTTCATCGCCAAGCTGGCCGTCTACAAGCAGGCCAGCCTGTTCGGTTAAGGATGATGACGATGATACGCGTAGACGAATGGACCGATTTCGAAGCCCATGACATCGCCGAGCTGGCGCTGTCGGTGAGCGACGAGATCCATGGCATCAGCGGCCGCGGGACGGCGGAGCTGGCCCGGCTCGACGCCTGGCTGGACGAGGCCATCGAGGAAGGGGATTGCGACCAAGTGCGCCGCCAGCTGCTGCAGGGCTTCTATCAGACTCTGGGCTTTCACGGCGACTGGCAGGACTACTTCTCGGTGGCCAACTGCGATCTAGCCCAGGTCCTGGCCCGCAAGCAGGGCATTCCGGTCAGCCTTGGCATCCTCATCATTCAGCTGGGGCGCAAGCTCGGGCTGGATGTGGAGGGGATCTGCTTCCCCGGCCACTTCCTGGTGAGCTTCGCCGGCAGCGAGGGGGAGGTTTATGTAGACCCCTTCACCGGCGACGAGCTGAGCCTGCACCACATCGAGCTGCTGCTGCGCGGGGCCCTCGGCAACCTGGCCACCCTCAGCTCGGATCACCTGCAGCCTGCCGGCCAGTGGGAGATCATCGAGCGGCTGCTCAACGTCAGCAAGGGCGCTTTGCTGCGGGAAGACCGGATGACAGAGGCGCTGCGCTGCAGCGAACTGCTGCTGCGGATGAAGCCCGGCGACCCGCTGGAGACGCGGGATCGCGGCTTCATCTACGAGCAGCTCGACTGCCCGCGCTTTGCCGCCGACGATTTTGAATACTTTATTGAACAGTGCCCGGACGATCCGGTGGCCGACGTGCTCAAGGCCCAGCTGGCCGCACTGGATCTGAGCCCCAAGCCCCTCCACTGAGAGGCGGGTAACGGCCTCGCTGCATGGCGAGGTCCTGGCCGAATGAAGAGTCCCATGCCGTTGCATGCAAGGCCTGGGAGATGCAACCGACGAGTATCGAGGCCATGCTGCCCTGGGCAGCGCGGCCGGATGTGAATTCAAGCCCTGCAAGCCCTTTTACCTAAGGAAGCCTGAGATGGAACAGAAGAATATCAAGGTCAATGGCATCGACGTCGCCAACGACAAACCGTTCGTGTTGTTCGGCGGCATGAACGTGCTGGAATCGCGCGACATGGCGATGGCGGTGTGCGAGAAGTACGTGGAAGTGACCTCCAAGCTGGGTATCCCGTTCGTGTTCAAGGCGAGCTGGGACAAGGCCAACCGCTCCTCCATCCACTCCTACCGCGGTCCGGGTCTGGAAGAGGGGATGAAGATCTTCCAGGAGCTGAAAGCGACCTTCGGCATGCCGGTCATCTCCGATCTGCACGAGCCCCATCAGGCCAAACCGGTGGCCGAGGTGGTCGACGTCATCCAGCTGCCCGCCTTCCTGGCGCGCCAGACCGATCTGGTGGAGGCCATGGCCCGCACCGGCAACGTCATCAACATCAAGAAGCCGCAGTTCCTGAGCCCAAGCCAGATGAAGAACATCACCGACAAGTTCGAGGAGTGCGGCAACGACCGTCTGATCCTGTGTGAACGCGGTGCCAACTTCGGTTATGACAACCTGGTGGTGGACATGCTGGGGCTGGGGGTGATGAAGAAGAGCACCGGCGGCTACCCGGTCATCTTCGACGTGACCCACTCCCTGCAGTGCCGCGATCCCATGGGCGCTGCCTCCGGTGGTCGCCGCGAGCAGGTGACCGAGCTGGCCCGTGCCGGCATGGCGGTCGGTCTGGCCGGTCTGTTCATTGAGTCCCACCCGGACCCCAAGATTGCCCGTTGCGACGGTCCGAGCGCGTTGCCGCTGGAGAAGCTGGAAGGCTTCCTCAAGCAGATGAAGGCCATCGACGATCTCATCAAGGGTTTCGAGCCGCTCGATACTTCCAACTAAGTCCGGCTTTGCTTGCCCAATAAAAATGCCCCGCACTGCGGGGCATTTTTGTTTGCGGTCTGTTTTTATTTCTCTGGCCAGCATAAATCAATCACAGAGTAAATACAGCCAGGTTTCCGTGGTGTTAATGTTGTTAAATCTGTTGTGTGATTGATGTCTATTAATTGCTTTTTTTAACATGGGAAAGTAGCCCCTGTTGTGATGAGGGAACGGCACGAACCGGGCGAAATAACACTATTTCGTCACGGATTGCTGCATGCGTATTTCTGCCATGACACATCTCATTAAATTGACAGGACGTTAAGAATGCAGAAAAGAATAGTCAGCAGCCTGTATTTTCAGGTGTTGTTAGCGATCACCCTCGGGGTCATTCTGGGACATATATATCCCGACCTCGGTGCGGACATGAAACCGCTGGGGGATGGTTTCGTTAAATTAATCAAAATGATCATCGCCCCGGTTATATTCTGCACGGTGGTGACCGGTATTGCCGGCATGGAGAGCATGAAAGCGGTGGGTAAAACCGGCGCCATCGCGCTGCTCTATTTTGAAGTGGTCAGCACCATCGCCCTCATCATCGGGCTGTGCGTGGTCAACCTGCTGCAACCGGGGGCGGGCATGAACGTCGACCCCGTCACGCTGGACGCCAGCGCCATCTCCGCCTACGCCGAGCAGGCCAAGGCACAGGGCATCATCCCCTTCCTGCTGGACGTGATCCCGGGCAGCGTGGTCGGCGCCTTCGCCAGCGGCAACATTCTGCAAGTGCTGTTATTTGCGGTGCTGTTTGGCTTCTCCCTGCACCATATCGGCGAGAAGGGCAAAGTGATATTCAATGTCATCGACAGCTTCTCCCAGGTTATTTTCGGGATCATCAACATGATCATGCGGCTGGCACCGGTTGGGGCATTTGGCGCGATGGCCTTTACCATCGGAAAATATGGTATCGGCTCGCTGGTTCAGCTCGGACAATTAATTGCCTGTTTCTACATGACCTGCCTGTTGTTCATTTTCCTGGTGCTGGGCAGTATTGCCAGAGCGAATGGTTTCAGCATCCTGCGCTTTATTTCCTATATCCGGGAAGAGCTGCTGATCGTGCTGGGAACTTCCTCTTCTGAATCCGTATTGCCGCGCATGCTGGTGAAGATGGAGGCGCTCGGCTGCAAGAAGTCGGTGGTGGGGCTGGTGATCCCGACCGGTTACTCCTTCAACCTGGATGGCACCTCCATCTATCTGACCATGGCGGCCATCTTCATCGCCCAGGCCACCAACACCCCGCTCGATCTGTTCCAGCAGATCACCCTGCTGGTGGTGCTGCTCATCTCCTCGAAGGGGGCCGCCGGGGTGACCGGTAGCGGCTTCATCGTGCTGGCGGCCACCATCTCGGCGGTGGGCCACCTGCCGCTGGCCGGGCTGGCGCTGATCCTCGGCATTGATCGCTTCATGTCGGAGGCCCGCGCCCTGACCAACCTCATCGGCAACGGGGTGGCCACCCTGGTGGTGGCCCGTTACTGCGATCAGCTTGATGAGCAGCAGATGCACGAGGCGCTGAGCAACCCGCCGCAAGCCGTCAAGCTGGATCAGCATTGAGCCGCCGATCCCCGCACCGTGCGCTGCCAGTCTGTCGTTCAAGGGCGGCGAGCGCGGGTGGGTGAATTCAAACCATAAAAAAAACGGCCCGTTTGGGCCGTTTTTCATGATACCGGTTGCTGCAGAGCGACTTACAGGCTCTGGGTGAAGGTGCGGGTCACCACGTCACGCTGCTGTTCCGGGGTCAGTGCGTTGAAGCGCACGGCGTAGCCGGAGACACGGATGGTCAGCTGCGGGTACTTTTCCGGGTTGGCGATGGCGTCTTCCAGGGTCTCGCGACGCAGGACGTTGACGTTCAGGTGCTGGCCACCTTCGACAGCCGGCTCGGCTTGTACCGGCAGTTCACGGTATTCGAACTGGCCCAGGTCAGAGACGCTGACTTCCTGATCGGCGGCGAAGGTGTCGCCTTTGGCGCAGATGCAACGAGCCTGTTGCTTCTCTTCGTCCAGCAGCCAGAACGAGTTCAGCAGAGCGGCGTTGGCAGACTGGGTGATTTGGATGCCCTTGATCATGGTATGACTCCTCATAGGAAAGCGGATTCAACTGTAAGGAAATTACCCTGATGTATTTAAACCACCGGGATGATTTAAAGGGCCCTTGCCTTACACCTTTACTTTGTTGGGTCATATATACCACGATGGTAATATTACGAAAATTGATCCAAATCAAAAAATACGCAGTTTGCGCGAGCTGGAAGGGATTAAATTATTGAGATTAATCAAAAAGAGGTCATTTTTCTGATTATGTAAGATATCTGAATTATGCATCTTCTATTAATTAAATCTAGTAATTTAACTACATGTTTTAAGGTTTGTGTCATGCATGAGCCGATCTCATCTCCCCTGTGGGGGCATCGGGGCCAAGCCTGCGGTGAAGGTGGCGGGGCCAGGTTTGCCCTCCCTCTGCTGCTCAGACATCTATATAAGGTTGCCTTGGCATAAGGCTGTCTCAGCCGAGCCGCCGATTGCCACGGTCAAGGTGACCCCGCGGCCCACAGTGGCCGGGAGAGCTGGGTGCGCGGAAGGTTGTCATACCGTTGCCATGCAGTTGCCATTCGGGGGCGAGGGGACTCGGTAGAGGGTGCCAAGGTTGCGTCCCGGGGGCTGGCCCCCTATCCTGAGCGCCTTGCCGCATTAATGAGGGCATGGTGACGCCAGCACTGGGCCCAGCACCATGTCCTGCCGCATTCAGCGAGGATGGCGGCGTGCTGGCTCGCATGGCTCGCATGGCCCGGCATGGGCCAAGCCGCATGCCGCAAAACCCGCCGTATTCATCGAGGATGGTGGCGCGCCGACCCGCATCAGGCGGTGTGACCCTGCACGGGGTAACAGGGCGTCCATCCGGACAGATTCAATGAGGAGATTGGGGTGCAGACCTGGACTGATGTAATTGGCTCCGAGAAGGAGCAGGACTATTTCAAGGCGACCCTGGCGACCGTCAGGAGTGAGCGGGAGGCGGGCAAGGTGATCTATCCGCCGGCGACCGACGTGTTCAATGCCTTCAAGCTGACCGAGCTGGATCAGGTCAAGGTGGTGATCCTGGGTCAGGATCCCTATCACGGCCCCAATCAGGCACACGGCCTCTGCTTCTCGGTATTGCCCGGGGTGCGCACGCCCCCCTCGCTGGTCAACATCTACAAGGAGATGCAGCGGGATCTGCCGGGTTTTGTCACACCCAGTCACGGCTTTCTGGAGTCCTGGGCCAAGCAGGGAGTGCTGCTGCTCAATACCGTGCTGACGGTCCAGGCGGGCCAGGCTCACTCCCATGCCCATCTGGGCTGGGAGACCTTCACCGACCGGGTCATCGAGCAGATCAATGCCAGCTGTCAGGGGGTGGTCTTCCTGCTGTGGGGGGCCCATGCCCAGAAGAAGGGTCGCTTCATCGACAGGCAGCGTCATCACGTGCTGAGCGCGCCGCATCCCAGCCCGCTCTCTGCTCATCGCGGCTTCATCGGCTGCGGCCACTTCTCCGAAACCAACCGGTTGCTGAGTCAACAGGGGATGAGCCCCATCAACTGGCACTCGGTCTGCGAGTGAGGGACCCAGCGGCTGGCGAGCGGGGGCATGAACAGGGGGGCGGCATTGTGCGTTACCCGCTGTTTTGTCTGCAGATGACTTGATTGAGTGCAAAGTTGGCGCGATAAATGACCGTATACTCGAAACAGGATCGTCTCATTTCAGCGCAAGGAGTGCCCATGCTAGCCAGTCTGCACAAGGACCATCTCAACATCGCCAGGTTGCTGGATCTGCTCAAACACAAGCTCGCCGCCATTCGCGACGAACAGCGGGTCAGCTATTTCCTGATCCGCGATGTGGTGGATTACCTGAGGGAGGTGTCGGACAAGTATCACCATCCGAAGGAAGACATCATTTATGACTACTACCTCAAGTACCGGGTAGTGGAGGGGGACGTCGCCAACCGGCTGCAGGCCGAGCATGCCAAGTTGCTGGAAGCCGGTGCCGAACTCAAGGAGATGGTGGAGATGATCCTGATGGATGCGGTGATCCCGCTCGATCAGTTCACCGCCAAGCTGGAGCAGTTCGTGGCGCTGCAGGAGGCGCACATGAACTACGAGGAGGGGGTCATCTTCCCTCATCTGCGCGATTCGCTGACCGAGGATGACTGGCGTCACCTCGAACAGATCTGGCAGAACCGCGCCATCGGGGATCCGCTGTTCGGGCCCGAGATCAGCCAGCACTTTCAGGCTCTGGCCAAGCGTCTGTCGTTGCCGCTCTCTTCCTGAGGGGCGACACGCTCTTAAAAAACAAGGCCCCGGTTAACCGGGGCCTTGTTTTTACAGTTCGATCTCGTCTGAGAGACCTTCGTAGGCGATGTCGATGGATTGCAGCTCCTTCTGCAGGCGGTGCTTGTCTTTCAACGCCTCAATCTCACGCCATTTACGTTTCTTTCCCGTTGTCCCGCGGCTACGTGAACCGAGCTCAACTACATCGTCATATTCGAAGTTGAACATTTCCATGGCTCCCTCCTTGGTTATTCTCGTTTTCACCATCCGTATAACATAACGGCATTGAAAATAAAACGTTTTCGTGACGAACACATGACAAGGGTCCAGCGCCCATAAAAAAACCGGGTTCCCTTGCGGGAACCCGGTTTTCATCGGCTCATGACGGCTCTCATCAGAGGCGGCTGGCCAGCATGGTTTCCAGCTTGCCCTGGTCGATGGCAAACATGCGGATGCCTTCGCCCAGCTTCTCGTGGGCCATGGCGTCCTGGTTCAGTTCCCAGCGGAATTCGGCTTCGGTCATCGGAGCCGGTTTGGCTTTGCGCTCGCCGGTGTAGTTCAGCTTGCGAACCACGGCGCCTTCGGTCTTGCTCAGCTCTTCCAGCAGGGCCGGGCCAATGGTCAGACGGTCGCAGCCGGCCAGTTCCAGGATCTCGCCGGTGTTGCGGAAGCTGGCGCCCATGACCACAGTCGGGTAGTCGTGCTGCTTGTAGTAGTCGTAGATGGAGGTGACGGAAACCACGCCCGGATCTTCGCTGGCGGTGTAGTCACGGTTGTGCTTGGCCTTGTACCAGTCGAGGATGCGACCGACGAACGGGGAGATCAGGAAGGCGCCGGCTTCGGCACAGGCACGGGCCTGGGCGAAGGAGAACAGCAGGGTCAGGTTGCACTGGATACCCTCTTTCTCCAGCACCTCGGCGGCACGGATGCCTTCCCAGGTGGAAGCCAGCTTGATCAGGATGCGATCGTTGCTGATACCGGCTTCGTTGTAGAGACGGATCAGTTTGCGGGCCTTGGCGATGCTGGCCTGGGTATCGAAGGAGAGACGGGCATCCACTTCGGTGGAGATGCGGCCCGGGACGATTTTCAGCACTTCCAGGCCGATGTTGACTGCCAGCTTGTCGCCCGCGTCGATGATTTGCTGTGCCTTGTCCTGGCTCTGGGCTTTGGCCCAGTTGATGGCGTCTTCGATCAGCGCCGCGTATTCGGGGATCTCGGATGCCTTCAACACCAGAGAGGGGTTGGTGGTGGCATCGATGGGCTGGTAGCGCTTGATGGCTTCGATATCACCGGTGTCGGCGACAACTGTGGTCAGGGCTTTCAGCTGGGTTAATTTATCGGCCATGGTAAATATCATCTCTTTATGAGGGCGCACTCTTCTTGCAAAGGGTGCTGGCTCGGGGGTGGCGGGCGTGAGACGACAGTTCTGAAATAAAATTACAAAATCCCGGCGGCTCAGGCTCAGAAAAGCGCGATGGGTGTGTCCCATCGTCATTGCCTGCCTAATTAATACGGATGTGGCTCATCCTGCAATAGGGGGGGCTGTATGCTTATCAGCCACTCCCTGGCCGCGGTGGGAAAGAGTGGCTAAAAGTATTTGATAAAAAACGACTTTTATCCTTTTTGCCGGAGTGAATTTAGCGGCCGCCAAAAACAACTTTTTTGGTTGATTATCGGTTTTGTGGCATCGATCACACAAATTGTCCGATCAGCCTCTTGAAATTTTATTACGTGTAAAACGTTTGGCGAAACAAAGGGGTTTTGGCTGCCCGGATGGGTAAACGCTTGCGTAATGGTTTGCCCCCTTCTCTGCTTGCTCTACCTCTATGTAGATAATTGCCAAAAAGTGCTCTTTTGGGTCTAATTTGTCGGCTGATTGATTGGATTCTCAGTTTTGTTGAAATTTTGCGAGTTAAATGAAGCTTTAATGCACTGGATCGCTCGTTTTTTGTTTCCGCAGTGATCCCGATCACTATTCTGAACTCCCTCGCTATGCTAGATTCCGCCCCTTTAGTGAACCGCAAATTCAGAAACAGACAGCAAGGGGTCAGCGCAGACTGACCATGGATGTGATAACAACGAGAGAAATATGGACACCTTGATCGCAATGATTAACGACCTGATGTGGGGAGCCGTGCTCATCTACCTGCTCATCGGCGTCGGCATCTTCTTCACCTTCCGCCTGGGTTTTATCCAGATCCGCCACTTCGGCCACATGTTCTCCGTCTTGCGCAACAGCCGCAAATCAGACAACGCCGGCATCTCCTCCTTCCAGGCCCTCTGTACCAGCCTTGCCGCCCGCGTGGGTACCGGCAATCTGGCCGGGGTGGCGGTGGCCATCTATCTGGGTGGCCCGGGTGCCATCTTCTGGATGTGGCTGATCGCTTTCATCGGCATGGCGACCGCCTTCGTCGAGAGCACCCTGGCCCAGCTCTACAAGGTCAAGGATGAGGACGGCAACTACCGTGGCGGCCCCGCCTACTACATGGAGAAGGGGCTCGGCATGCGCTGGATGGGGGTGTTGTTCTCGCTCTGCCTGATCCTGGCGTTCGGTCTGGTGTTCAACGCGGTACAAGCCAACTCCATCAGCCTGGCGATGAACGTGGCCTTCGGCATCCCCGACTGGGTCAGCGGTCTGGCACTGGTGGTGCTCTCCGGTCTCATCATCTTCGGCGGCATTCGCGGCATCGCCCGTTTCGCCGAGCTGGTCGTGCCCTTCATGGCGCTGGCCTACATCCTGATGGCGCTGTTCGTGGTCGCCATGAACACCAGCGAGCTGCCGGGGGTGTTCAGCCTGATCATCAAGTCCGCCTTCGGTCTTGAGCAGGCCGGCTCCGGTGCGCTGGGCTACGCCATCTCCCAGGCGATGATCAACGGCATCAAGCGCGGTCTCTTCTCCAACGAAGCCGGTATGGGCTCCGCTCCCAACGCCGCCGCGACCGCAACCCCCTATCCGCCGCACCCGGCCTCCCAGGGTTATGTGCAGATGCTGGGGGTGTTCCTCGATACCATCGTCATCTGTACCTGTACTGCCGCCATCATCCTGATGTCCGGCCAGTTTGAACCGGGCTCCGGCATCACCGGGGTGGAGCTGACCCAGCGGGCGCTCTCCTCCCAGATCGGTGGCGGTGGCAACATCTTCATCGCCGCGGCCATCTTCTTCTTCGCCTTCACCTCCATCGTGGCGAACTACTCCTACGCCGAGACCAACCTGGTGTTCCTCGAGCACAACCACAAGGGCGGTCTGATGCTGTTCCGGATGTTCGTGCTGGGCATGGTGATGTTCGGCTCGGTGGGCGAGCTGCCGACCGTGTGGGCCATGGCGGACGTCTCCATGGGGCTGATGGCCATCGTCAACCTGGTGGCGATTCTGCTGCTCTCCGGGGTGGCCATCAAGCTGGCGCGGGACTACAACGACCAGCTCAAGCTGGGCAAGGTGCCCACCTTCGACGCCAACAAGTACCCCGAGATCCGCAGCCAGCTGGAAGAGGGGATCTGGGACAATCCGGCGCAAAACAGCAAGCAGGCATAAGCCTCGCAGTCGCCGTTGTCTGACAACAAGGGGAGCCACTGGCTCCCCTTTTGTTTGGGCGCCGTTTTCACCGCCGTCAGCTGTGGGTATCCCAGCGCCGGCAGATCTGGCGCAACCGTCGCCGCATCTTGTGCAAGGTGTGTTGACGCTGCACTGCCGTCAGTGGCGGGCATCCCAGCGCCGACATATCTGGCGCAGTCGTCGCCGCATCTTGTGCAAGGTGGGTTGACGCTGCACTGCCGTCAGTGGTGGGTATCCCAGAGCCGGCAGATCTGGCGCAGTCGTCGCTGTAGCTGGCGCAAGGTACGGTGACGCTGCACCGCCGACAAGGGGGCATAACGCCATCGCCGGTAGAGCCAGGCCCCCTGTTGCAGCGGCCGCGCCAAGGCAGGTCTGAGGCCGGCGAGGCGCTCGCACCAGCTGGCCAGGCTCTCCCCCGCCAAGGGCTGCCAGCCATGGCGGGCGGCGCGCCGGCGCAGGGGTTGCCATAGCCGCAGGGGCAGCGGAGCCGGGCCGTGCCAGATCAGCAGGCCGCCTACGAGGCTGGCCACCCCCAGCAGGGCGGCCAGGATCAGCCAGTGGGTATGGCCGGCCAGCACCGGCCAGCGTTGCCCCAGCTGCTGCCACAGGCTGGCGGCATCATAGTTGAGCACCCAGCGGGTCCATTGGTAATCGAGATTGGCCCCCCACCAGCGCAACTGGTTGAGCAGGGCCCAGTTGCGATAGCGCTGCAAGGAGAGCGGGTCGGCGGCGGCGAACTCGCCGCCAAGGGCCGCCGGCATGCCCCCCTCGATGCGCTGGGGGGCCACTGCGGCGGTGGGATCGAGCCGCTGCCAGCGGTTCTGCTTATCCAGATACTCCACCCAGGCGTGGGCATCGAACTGGTGCACCTCCAGGTAGTTGCCCCTCGGATTCCACTCGCCACCGAGGTAGCCGGTCACCAGCCGGGCCGGGATGCCGGCCGCCCGCAGCACGAAGGCGGTAGCCGTGGCGTAGTGACCGCAAAAGCCGCGCCGGCTCTCGAACAGAAAGTCATCCACCCCGTCTTGCCCCAGCCGCGGCGGCTGCAGGGTGTAGTAGAAGTCGCCCTGGTGAAACTCGCCCAGCAGGGCGGCGGCCAGCGCCTCTGGCGCCGGATGGCGGGCCTTGAGCGCCAGGGCGTGGGCCCGGGCCTTGGGGTTGCCGCCGGCGGGCAACTGCAGGTTGAGGTGACGGGCAGCGTCATCGGCTGGTGGTGCCATGGCGGCCGTGCTGACCCGGTAACTGACGCGGCCATCCCCCGATCCTGGCGATAGAGGGTGGCGAGGGGGCTCAAGATGACCGGGCCGCTCAACACCTCGGGGTTGGCCTGGGCCAGGGTCCAGCGCAGGCGCTGGGGCTCGGCGATCACCTGATAGCTGCCGGCCGGCAGCGGGGTCGTCGGGTTGGCCGCCGGCAGCATCTGCACGGATTGGGATTGTTGCCAGCGGCGCACCTGCTCGCTGAGCAACCAGCGCCGGCCATCGAACAGCTCCTGGCGCATCAGCGGGAAGTAGCGCTCCTTCGGCGGGGGCGGCGCAGCGGCGAAGGTGATGCGAAAGGCCAGCTCGGAGGAGTTGACCAGCTCGCTGATGTCGCCGGGGGCCACCTCCTCCGAGAGGCCGGAGAGGGCGCGGCTGCTGCTCGGCATCTGCCACAGTGGCGCCAGCCTTGGCAGCAGCAGAAACAGGGTGAGCAGCAGGGGGATGGCCAGCAGCAGGATGAGCCCGGCACGGCGCCACAGCCGCTGGCCGAGGGGCTGCACCGCCGCCAGCAAGGTGGTGACCGCCAGCCAGAGCGCCCCCGTCATCGCCAGGGCCCACCCCATGCTTTGCCGTTGCACCAGCGCCAGCGCGACGAGAAAGAAGGCGAGCAGCAGCACCTGCTCCACATCCCGCTCTCGCCGGACCTCGATGAGCTTGAGGCCGTAGCCGAGCCAGAGCAGGTTGATGAGGGCCGGCAAGGTGCCGAGCTGGCGCCACTGCCAGCCAAGCAGCGCCACGCCCAGCATGGCCAACAGTGCCAGCGCGGTAGCGGGCGGCGGGCGCCAGCCCCGCCACAGCATCATGGCCCGCACGCCCAAGGTGAGCAGTGAAACGGCCACCACCCAGAGTTGCAACTGGGGCCAGAGTGCGGGGATCAGCAGCAGTTGCAGCAGGGCGAGCAGCGGCAGCAGGCGCCGGTTATCGAGCAGCATCGAGGTCGACCTCCTGCTGCGACTCCACGGCATCGACGCGGGCCAGCGCCAGCCGGCAGCGCTGCAAAAAGTTAGCCCCGCTGTCCGGCCCGAGCGTCCGGCCCGCCAGCGTCAGGCTGAAGGGTATGCCCCGCTTGGCGTAGTCATCACACCACCAGGCGAGCACCGCCAGCCGCTGCTCCAGATCCCGGCCGCCGACCCGCTGCAGGCTGAGGTGAGTATCATCCTGTCCCGGCTCGCAGAACTGCTTCACCAGCAGGCCGCGTCCCTGGGCGAGCTGCTTCCAGGCGACCCGGCTCAGCGGCTCCCCGCTCTGGTGGGCCCGCAGCATGTCGAAGTCCCCCATCGAGGCCGGGGTGGGCTGTCCCCGATTGCCCGCCGCATCGGCTGTTGCCTCCCCGCGCAAGGGGCCATACTCGGGGGCCGGCGCGAGCCAGCCCTCCAGCTGCAGGTCCAGCAGCGTCCAGCAGCGAAACAGGCCGAGGGGGTAGCGGCTCTCCACCCGTAGCCTCTCCAGCGGCAGGCGTCCGCGCCGGGGACCCAGCACCGGCAGGAGCAGGGGTTGCGGCACCGCATCCACCTGCGCCAGCCAGAGCCGCCCTTCATTAAGGGAAAATTGCAGAGCCTGCAGCGGCCGTTCGCTGCGCACCGTGATGGGCATGGGCAGGGGGCTGCCCGCCTCTCCCAGTACGGCGGGCCCCCCCAGCAGAGACAGCCCCAGCAGGTTGCGGTGGGTGAGCCACATGGTGACCATGAACAGGCTGCCGAGGCCGTAGGCCACCAGCAACACCAGGTTGTTCTGGTAGTTGGTGCCGAGCAGATAGATGGCCAGCATCACCAGTAGATACCAGAGACCGAGCCGGGTGGGCAGGATGAACAGGCAGCGCCCCTGCAGGGTGATCTGGCGGGTTGGCGGGATGCGCCGGGCCAGCCAGCCTTGCTGCCACCTGGTCCTGCGCTGGCGCCAGTTCATCAGGGGCGATCCGGATCGACCCGGGCCAGCAGGCGCTGGCTCAGCGGGCAGGCTTCGCCACGCTGCACCCCGAAGCTGCCCCTGAGCCTGTGTTCGGCCACGTAGGGGAAGACCGCCTGCACATCCTCCACGCTGACGAAGCGGCGGCCCGCCACCAGCGCCCAGGCCCGGCTCACCGCCAGCAGGGTCTGGGCGGCGCGGGGTGAGAGAGGTTGTGGCAGGTCGGCGTCGAAGCGGCTCTGCTGCACCAGTGCCAGCAGGTAGTCGAGGCTGGCATCTGAGAGGTGGATCTGCGCCGCCTCGGCCTGCAGGGCGGTCAGCTCGGCGGCGCTCAGCTGCCGCTCGAGGGGCGCGCTCTGGCTGGCCCCGCGCAGCAGTCGACGCTCTGCTTCCGGGGTGGGAAAACCGAGGGAGAGGCGCACCGCGAAGCGATCGAGCTGGGATTCCGGCAGGGGATAGGTGCCCGCCTGATCCGCAGGGTTCTGGGTGGCGATGACGAAGAAGGGGGAGGGCAGCGGGTGGCTCTCTCCCTCTATGCTCACCTTGCCTTCGGCCATGGCCTCCAGCAGGGCGCTCTGTACCTTGGGGCTGGCGCGGTTGATCTCGTCCGCCAACAGTACCTGGGTGAAGACGGGGCCCGGGTGAAAGCGAAACTGCTGCTGGTGGGGATCAAAAATCTGCAGCCCCAGCAGGTCGGCCGGCAGCAGATCGGCGGTGAACTGCACCCGCCGGCAGTCGAGCCCCAGCACCTGCGCCAAGGCGTGGGCCAGGGTGGTCTTGCCCATGCCGGGCAGATCCTCGATCAGCAGGTGGCCGCGGGCCAGCAGGGTCACCAGCGCTATCTTGAGCTGCAACGGCTTGCCGAGGATCACCTGCTCCAGTGCCGTCAGCAGCCGGGTTATCTGTGGTTGTGTCTGCACGTGCGCCTCCCTGTGTGATGCCGCCCCTACAGCTTATACGCCCGTTGTCGGGCAGGGGAGGACAAGTCATGGATAACCCATTGAATCTGGATGATTTGGTGGGCGACTTCACACAGACTTCACCCCGGTTCATGCTTGGCACACGTTGGCCGGTTAGGCTGGCAGCTCCTGAACATACTGAGATTCTTGCTATGAAACAGACCAGAGCCCTGCCACTGCTGGCCCTCGGCACCCTGCTGCTTGCCCCGCTCTCCCTGGCGGCCCCCGTCGATCCGCTGAAGGCTGTGGTGGATGACGCCATCCGTCCCGTGCTCAAGCAGCACAGGATCCCTGGCATGGCGGTCGCCGTGCTGAAAGGGGGGCAGGCCCACTACTTCAACTACGGGCTGGCCGATGTGGCGACCGGGACCAAGGTCAATGAGCAGACCCTGTTCGAGATTGGCTCGGTCAGCAAGACCTATACCGCCACTCTTGGCGCCTACGCCGTGGTCAAGGGGGGCTTCAAGCTCGATGACCAGGTGAGCGGGCACGCGCCCTGGCTCAAGGGCTCCGCCTTCGATGGCATCACCATGGCGGAACTTGCCACCTACAGCGGCGGGGGGTTGCCGCTGCAATTCCCCGACGAGGTTGATTCGAGCGATACCATGCGGGCCTATTACCGGCACTGGACCCCGGCCTATCAGCCGGGCAGCCATCGTCAGTACTCCAATCCCAGCATCGGCCTGTTCGGCCATCTGGCGGCGAGCAGCCTGCAGCAGCCGTTTGCCCAGTTGATGGAGCAGACCCTGCTGCCAACACTCGGGTTGGAGCACACCTATCTGCAGGTGCCCGAGGCCGCCATGGCTCGCTACGCCTTCGGCTACTCGAAAGAGGACAAGCCCATCAGGGTCAACCCTGGCATGCTGGCGGACGAGGCCTACGGCATCAAGACCGGCTCGGCGGATCTGCTCGCCTTCGTGAAGGCCAACATCAGCGGGGTGGATGACAAGGCGTTGCAACAGGCGATCGCCCTGACCCACACCGGTCTTTACCGGGTAGGGGAGATGACCCAGGGGCTGGGCTGGGAGAGCTACGCCTACCCGGTCAGCGAGCAGACGCTGCTGGCGGGCAACTCCCCGGCGGTGAGCCTCAAGGCCAATCCGATCGCGCAGTTCGATGCGCCAGTAGCGCCCGGGGCTATGCGCCTCTACAACAAGACCGGTTCGACCGGTGGCTTTGGTGCCTACGTGGCCTTCGTGCCCGCCAAAGGGATTGGCATCGTCATGCTGGCCAATCGCAACTACCCCATCGAGGCCAGAGTCAGCGCGGCCCATGCCATTTTGAGCCAGCTGGCGCCCTGAGCTGGGGCTGTGAAGGGCAACCGGTTCGATTGGTGCTGGGGATGGATACTGAACAACGCCGGGCGGGTCCCGGCGTTGTTGCCTTATGGCCGCACCCTGTCGGGGCACCTTGAACCTGCTTTTCCGGTTTGCCCGCCCTCCTTGAAGCGCATTTCCATCACGAGATGAGCCCGATTTTATTGTTGCGCCATTCGGTGCGATATTTGTTGCGCAACAATATGGTGCATCAACATATTCACGCAGTCTGATAAATGGCATGCAAGAATATGTTCCAAATGAAGCAATGTGACGATTCGCCTATTCAATAAATATAAAGATGCCACCTCGCAGCCAGTGATCTGGTGGTGGCTGTCGCCGCAGTATTTGTCACACAAACGTGCAACATCATGTCTGAAATGGAATGTTTTGACTTCTCTTTTTGTTATAGACGGCGACAGGGCACAACGACATACTTGTCGCCATCATAAAAATATATTTTGCCGCGTGTGGATATATACCGGCATACAGGCTGAACCGCTATTCTCTTACATCTCTTTTTTAATAATGGTCACATGCCGACAGCATGCTGATGGCCAGTGTCGTCTGTATCTGAAAAACAGCTATTTGATAATTAACTTGATTGTATTGTGCGATGCTATCGCATCTATTGGTGTACCTGTCACCGGGTATCTATCTGTAAAGCTTGGTATCTCCTCCTGACCTCACATGAAAGGTTGTATGAATGTTTGTTGGCAAATATTCCGTTGTCCTGTTTCTGGCGCTCCTGAGTGGTGGCTGTGCCAAGCAGGTCATTGATGTGAATGCCTCGCAGCGGTTCGAGCTTGGCGCTGCCAGGCCGGTCAATTCCACCGAGATAACCAGCCACTTTTTCTTTTCCGATATCGACCTTGGCTTGAATGAAAAAGTGGATGCGGCAGCTATTTGTCATGGTGTCGAAAATATCATCAGCATTGAGACAAACGTTAGCTTTCTGGATTCCATGCTCAGTGGCATTACTTACGGTTTTTATACTCCACGATCGGCCAGGATCTATTGCGCCGCGTGATGACGATATAACAAAAAAGGAGAAAGGCTTGTGAAGAAGATCAACGGTCTGCTGCTGGCCGGCATCTGTGCCGGTTCACTTTATGGATGCGGCGGGAGTGACGATAAAGGGGCTGATCCAGCCAATTCGGTACCGCCGGGCAAATCATTCGAGGTGGAACATGTGACTGTGCCCAACGCCGTGCTCTATCAGGCGAATTACATGAGCGCCGATGGTAAGGCCGGTCCGAGCGGTTATGCCTTGCAGTATGAAAAACGAGATGGCGGGACTTACCCGCGCTGGAGTGCCTGGGCCAATAACGGCGTGGTCGCCAGTTGGTGGTGGTTGAACGACGGGGATGAGACAACGACCAGCAAGCCGGCCAGCGCTCGGCTTCATCGTACGAGTTACCTGGAGAGAGACAATGGCATTGCGGCAGCCCAGGCTATCCGGCAGGCCGATGTCGTTTACGAGCGTACCGTGCATGCGCAACCACAGATTGTCACTGAACATCCGGTGGTCGGGGTGGCCAGCAATATCGAGCTCAATCTCGCCGCAACCGGGACCGATAGCTATCCCGCCTGGTCGGGCAAGGTCGCGCTGACCGAGCTCAAGACCCGGGGGGGCAATACGGGCAGCTGGCATGCAAACAACGGATATGGCACCGAGTTGCTGGGTAATGTGGAGAGCACGCGCAATGGCGACAAGGTGACCATCACGATGGAGCTGCTGGCCGCCGGATGCACGCTGACGGGGGAGGGGATCTCATCCGGCCATACTCGCTTCGATCGTCTGCAGTTTACCGGTTTTGAGCGGTGCCGATTTGATTCCGCCAAGGGGGCGGATTGGACGGCCGTGGATTATCACCATAACGCCGCGCTGGCCAAGGCTAAAGAGAGTGCCCTCGGTTATGTCGCCACTTTCAAAAGTGACCATGGCTCCCGGCTGCTGGTGGTGGGCTTTCCCGAGCTGGATGGCCTGGTATGGCTGGTCAATCCGCGCTGACTGGGCGTAAAACTGCCGATTGTTGAGGGTTGGAGGTGGGCGCTATCGCATCGCGATGATCGGCCATGTACCCTGTGAAGGGAGCCTCCGGCATATTTGGTGCGCCGCAAGCTGCGGCGCGGCGCACGCAGCCCGGATGAGCGGTGCAGTGACAGGAGGCCTTGAGGAGGGGAAGCATGCGAACACTGAGTGAGCTCGACTTGAATCTGCTGGTGGTGTTCAAATACCTGATGGCGGAGCGCAGCGTGGCGGGCACGGCCAAACAGCTCAGTGTGACGCCTTCCACGGTGAGCAAGGCGCTCGCCAAGCTGCGGGAGTGGTTTGCCGACCCGCTGTTCGTGCGTGGGCGCAAGGGGTTGCAGCCCACCAACCTGGCGTTGACCCTGGAAGAGGAGCTGACGGTCTGGTTCCAGCTCACGGAGCGGATCGCCGCCCTCAACAGCGAAGCGATCCCCGATGGCGCCCGCTTCAATCTGGTGATGCAGTCCCCCTTCTACAACAGCCTGTTGAGCGATCTGCCCATGACCATTCATGGGACCTATCCCAACTCCGTGGTCAAGATGCTGGGCTGGAATCGCAACTCGCTGGATGACATCGTCAACGGCGATGCGGATCTCGGCGTCTGCGTGCGGGAGAGCTACAGCCGCTCCCAGCTCAAACTTCGCAATCTGCCTTATTACATCGACCATGAGGTGCTGTTCTGCGACAGGCCCGTGGTTTTCCTGCGCAAGGATCACCCGCTGTTGCAGCAGGAGTGGTCACTGGAGCACTTTCTGGATTGCCCTCACAGCAGCGTGGTGCTGGAGGTACTGGAGACCTGGGGGCTGGATCTGCTGCTGGAAGACGAGGGGCTGGCACGCCGAGTGCCGGTGATGGTCTCCAGCTTCGAGCAATCCCTGCACATTGCCTCCCAGGCCGACAATGACCTGATCGCCGTGGCTCCCTCCTATTGCGCCGGTTATGCGGCCAAATATCACCCCAATCTGATGACCATGCCGCTCCCTCTGCCAGAGGCGCTCTATCAGCAACTGGAGTTGACCTTCATCCTGCTCTGGCACAAGCGCCACAACCAGGATGCCAAGGTGATGTGGCTGCTCAACGAGATCCGGCGGCTCTACCACCGGGAATCGAGCCCCCTGGCGCCCTGAACCTGGCGGCGTCTCGGACGCCACACGGTTTTCCCCCAGGCGCCATAGCAAGGCTCACACGCCCATGCCGTGAGCCATCTGAAGACACCTCATGCACACAACGGCAGCGAATGCACGTCTCGAGTGAACCTCTTTTCACGAGAAAAACTTATTCCCGCGCATTAGAAAATGTCACATAAACCATAGTTACAAGTGTGATCTGTGGTTAATTTGCTTAAATTGCGGTGGATTATCATAAATAGTGACGGTAGCTCGGCTTTTTAATTTAAAGCGAAAATGCCGGGCCATTTTGATGAAAGCGTGTCGCGACAGGAAAGAAAGGTCCGTTCGATGCCCGGTTGTGTGTCTGCCCGCCGACGATCAGGCAGGCAGTCATGGCGGCGCCGATGACCTGGCCGGAGAGATGGACTGTGTTGAAGCTGGTTGTCCACCCTGGCGCAACATGCACCTTGTTCACGTCGCTCGATCCACAGCAACAAGTTTGTGACCCAGGCCGGGTAGGCTGCGGGCCCTTGATAAATAACAAAATACATACAGACAGGTAGGTTAGCATGCGTCCATCGGCCCCGACCGGGTTGTTGCAACAGCCCAAACCCTTTTTCATGATCTTCTTCGTCGAACTCTGGGAGCGCTTCGGTTATTACGGCGTCCAGGGGATCCTGGCGGTGTTCTTCGTCCAGCAACTGGGATTTTCACAGGAGCAGTCGTTCATCACCTTCGGTGCCTTCTCGGCGCTGGTATATGGCCTCATCTCGGTGGGCGGCTATGTGGGTGACCATGTGCTGGGCACCAAGCGCACCATGGTGCTGGGGGCCATAGTGCTGGTCATCGGCTATTTCATGACCGGCATGTCCATCTACAATCCCGACCTCATCTTCTATGCACTGGGCACCATCGCGGTCGGCAACTGCCTGTTCAAGGCCAACCCCGCCAGCCTGCTCGCCAAGTGCTATGAGCGCGGTGATCCCCGGCTGGATGGGGCCTTCACCCTGTTCTACATGTCGATCAACATCGGCTCGCTCATCTCGCTGTCGCTGGCGCCGGTCATCGCGGATCACTATGGCTATACGGTGACCTACAACCTGTGCGGGGTGGGCCTGGTCATCGCGCTGCTGACCTTCTTCGCCTGTCGTCACATGGTCAAGGACATCGGCTCCGAGCCCGACCATCTGCCGCTCGATTACGGCAAGCTGCTGCTGGTCTTGCTGGGGTCGGTGGCGCTGGTCTTCTTCTGCGCCTGGCTGATGCACCACGTGGTGATCGCCAACATGGTGCTGATGACGGTGACCCTGGCCGTGGTGATCTTCTTCTTTCGCGAAGCCTTCAAGCTCGATGCGGTGGCCCGCAACAAGATGTACGTGGCCTTCGTGCTGATGCTGGAAGCCGTGGTGTTCTACGTGCTCTACGCCCAGATGCCGACCTCGCTCAACTTCTTTGCCATCAACAACATGCATCACGAGATGCTGGGGATGAGCGTCAACCCCATCAGCTTCCAGGCGCTCAACCCCTTCTGGGTGGTGGTGGGCAGCCCGGTGCTGGCGATGATCTATACCCGGCTGGGCAGCAAGGGGCGGGATCTCACCATGCCCCTCAAGTTCACCCTGGGCATGCTGTTCTGCTCCCTCGGCTTTCTCACTGCGGCGGCGTCCGGCATCTGGTTTGCCGATGCACAGGGGCTCACCTCACCCTGGTTCATGGTGCTCATTTATCTGTTCCAGAGTCTGGGAGAGCTGATGATCAGCGCCTTAGGGCTGGCGATGGTGGCGGCATTGGTGCCGCAGCGGCTGATGGGGTTCATCCTCGGGATGTGGTTCCTGACCCAGGCGATGGCCTCTTTGCTGGGGGGATATGTGGCGACCTTTACCGCCGTGCCGCAAGGGGTCACCGATCCGCTGCAGACCCTGCCCATCTACACGGACGTGTTTGGCAAGATTGGGCTGGTGACGCTGCTGGTGGCGGTGGTGATGGCGCTGATGGTGCCCTGGCTCAACCGCATGATGCATGCCGGTCAGGGTGAAGAAGGGGGGATCTGCTCGCGCAACAGGCCAAGGCCTGATGCAGGCATGGGGAGGGGCAGGATTGACCTGCCTCTTCCCCGTCGGTCAACCGTACTGCTCTTCCATCCAGGCTTCCAGAATGAGCTGGGCGGAGACTCCGTCCACGCTGCCTTTCTCCAGCGCCCGATAGCCTCCCCGCTCGAACAGACGTGCCCGCGCATCCGTGGTGGTGAGCCGCTCGTCCTTGAACTCCACCTGCTTGCCGAAGCGGCCGTGCAGCCGGTTGCCGAATTTGCGGGCCCGCACCGTGATCTCCTGCTCGGTGCCGTCCATGTTGAGCGGCAGGCCGACAACCAGCAGGTCCGGTTGCCACTCCTTGAGCAGCTTGTCGATGTCATCCCAGTTGGGGATGCCGTCGTTGGCCTTGATGGCGCGCAGGGGCTGGGCCGTGCCGGTAAGCTCCTGACCGATGGCCACCCCTATGCTTTTGGTGCCGTAGTCAAAGCCCATGATACTGCGTGATGACATTGCATTGATTCCTCAAAATGCCTCGCGAAATGCGTGGCAAACGGCATCAGCTGTGGCCGATGTCGCTGGATAGATGGATGGGATTGACCCCTATGCTGGCGGCGGCCTGCTGCCAGCGCTGATGGATCGGGGTCTTGAACACCAGATCCGGATTGGGCGGTATCACCAGCCAGGCACCGTCGACCAGCTCCTGTTCCAGCTGGCCGGCGCTCCAGCCGGCATACCCGAGCGCCACCAGCCAGTGGGCGGGGGCCTCCTCGGTGCCCAGGGTTTCCAATATATCCTTGGAAGTGGTGACCATGAGCTCATCCCCCACCTGCAGGGTGGAGTTGAAGCCGGGTCGGAAGCTGTGCAGCACGAAGCCGCGGTCGGCGTGCACCGGCCCTCCCTGCAGCACCGGCTGCTTGAGCTCGGGGCTGGGGGGCGGCGCCAGTTTGAGCTGGGTCAGCATGGCATCCAGCGACATGTCCACCGGGATGTTGACCACCAGCCCCATGGCACCCTCTTCGCTGTGTTCGCACAGGTAGACCAGCGAACGCTCGAAATAGGGATCGGAGAGGCTCGGCATGGCGAGCAGGAAGTGATTTTGCAGTGTTTGCATATGGGCCAAATATTGCAAAGGTATTTGGGTCAATTATGGCAGTTCGCCGAGGCGGGCAAAACCGCTTTTTACCGCTTGCGGGCCGGTTCCCCGCCAGAGTCAGGATGGAGATAACACCATGGAAGGTATTTCGATCAGACAGAAGTTGATCCTGGGCTGTGTGGTACCCCTGCTGGCACTGGTGCTGCTGGTGATCGGGGCTGTCCAGGCGATGTCCCAGCTGATGGCTGGCATGAACAGCATGTATCAGGGGGAGGTGGTGCAGCTCAAGGAACTCAAGCAGATCGCCGATCTCTACGCGGTCAAGGTGATCGATGCGGCCAACAAGGCCAATGTGGGGGGCTTTGACCCCGCCAGATCGCGTGCGGACATGAGCGCCGCCCAGCAGGAGATCAAGCGCATCTGGCAGGGCTACCGCAGCCAGCCGATGAGCCAGGCGGAGCAGCGGGAAGCCGACCAGATGCAGGGGCTGTTTGCGGCGGCAGACCAGGAAATTGAGGCGGTGATGCAGATCCTGGCGGACATGCAGGGGAGCAATCAGGGTCAGCTGGCCGCCCATATCATGCCGCTCTATCGGGTGATCGACCCGGTCAGCGACGGGATCAGCGCCCTGGTGGAGTATCAGCTGAAGGAGGCCGAGAAGAGCATGACCGAGCTCAACGGGCTCAGGGTGCAGCTCAACCGGTTGTTTGTCTTGCTGCTGGTGGTCGGCGGCGCCTGCATCCTGTTCTTCGGGGTGTGGGCCGGGCGCAGCGTCAGCCAGCCCCTGGCTGCCATGGGCGGGATCTTGCGCGGCATGCAGACGGATCTCGATCTGAGCAAGCTGGCACCGGTGCTGCGCAAGGACGAGATGGGCGGGCTGGCCCACTCCCTCAACGACGTGATCTGCCATTTTCGCGAGCTCATCACCCAGATCAACGGCATGGCGGAGCAGCTTGCCAGGGAGTCGGCCCAGCTGGCCCATATCGGCGTCGAGAGCCGCCAGCGCTTCGCCCAGCAGCAGGCCGAGACCGATCAGACCGCGACGGCCATGAACCAGATGAGCGCGACCGTGGCAGAAGTGGCCAACAGCTCCAACAACGCTGCCGATGCGGCGCACCATGCCGACGGGAGTGCCCGGTACGGTCACCAGATAGTGGCGGACGCCATCCAGTGCATGTCCGGGTTGTCGTCCCAGATCCAAAACACCGCCGCCATGATCACCCAGCTGGCCGATGACAGCCGCAATATCAGCAGCGTGATGGATGCCATTCGCGGCATCGCCGAGCAGACCAACCTGCTGGCGCTCAATGCCGCCATCGAGGCGGCGCGGGCCGGTGATCAGGGGCGGGGGTTTGCGGTGGTGGCCGACGAGGTGCGCACCCTGGCCCAGCGTACCCAGCGCTCCACCGAGGAGATCGGCAAGACCATCGTCAAGTTGCAGCAGGGGGCCACCCAGGCGGCGTCCAGCATGGAGCTGGGACTGGATCAGGTGGAGCAGTCCAACCGCACCGTGCTGGCCTGCGGTCAGGCGCTCGGTGAGATAGTCAGTTCGGTCAACGTGATCAACGAGATGAATACCCACATCGCCACGGCGGCGGAGGAGCAGAGCAAGGTGGCCGAGGACATCAGCCGCAACGTGGTCAATATCGCCCACATCGCCAGCGAATCGACACAGGCCGCCTCCCAGTTGAACCAGAGTTGCCACGAGCTGGAACAGCTATCCTGCGAACTCAAGGTGAAGGTGGGGCAGTTCCGCTGCTGACGGGAAGAGGCAGGAAAGAGCAAAGGCAGGATGGAAAAGAGGCGGCCCGGGGCCGCCTCTTTTTATTACCGTTCGCTCACTAGAGCGGGCAGCAATTTAACTGTGGCTGGCTCAGGCCTTGGCCAGCCGACGCTCGATGGCATCCATCAACATGCCGGTGATGTGCACGTCGAAGGCCGCTTCAATCTCGCGGATGCAGGTCGGGCTGGTGACGTTAATCTCGGTCAGCCGATCGCCGATGATGTCGAGGCCGACGAAGATGAGCCCCTTCTCTTTCAGCGTCGGACCCACCGCGCGGGCGATGGCCCAGTCGACTTCGCTCAGGGGGCGTGCCTCGCCACGGCCGCCGGCCGCCAGGTTGCCACGGGTCTCCCCTTGCGCCGGGATGCGGGCCAGGCAGTAGGGCACCGGCTCACCGTCCACCACCAGCACCCGCTTGTCGCCATCCTTGATGGCGGGCAGATAGGTCTGCGCCATGCAGTACTGGCTGCCGTGCTCGGTGAGGGTCTCGATGATGACGCCGACGTTGGCGTCATCTTCCTTCATGCGGAAGATGGAGGCGCCGCCCATGCCGTCCAGCGGCTTGAGGATCACGTCCTTGTGCTTCGCGTGGAAGGCGCGCAGCTTGTCGGCACGGCGAGTGACGAGCGTGGTCGGGGTGTGCTCGGCAAACCAGGCGGTGTAGAGCTTCTCGTTGGCGTCGCGCAGGCTCTGCGGCTTGTTGACGATGAGGCAGCCTTCATCCTCGGCCCGCTCCAGCATGTAGGTGGCGTAGATGAACTCGGTGTCGAAGGGGGATCCTTGCGCATCAGGATCACGTCCAGGCTGGAGAGCGGCTGATCCACCACCTCGCCCAGGCTGTACCAGTCGGCATAGTCATATTTGACGGTGAGCGGGCGCATGGTACCGAAGGCGCGACCGGCCTCCATGTAGAGGTCTTTCATCTCCAGATAGAACAGCTCGTAGCCGCGCTTTTGCGCCTCTTCGAGCATGGCGAAGCTGGAGTCCTTCTTGATGTTGATGGCCGAGATGGGGTCCATCACGATGCCGAGTTTAATGGTCATCCGCTGTTCCTTCTTAATGGCTCGATAGGGTTGTAGGGTCGATTAGCGCAGCGTAATCAGCCGCTTGAGGCTGCATCGAGGTTGCCATGGGGCTGCTCGATGCGGTCTATGGTATCAAGCGAGATCACCGAAGCGGCACTGCA
This sequence comes from Aeromonas sp. 2692-1, assembly GCF_013085505.1. Lineage (NCBI taxonomy): Bacteria > Pseudomonadati > Pseudomonadota > Gammaproteobacteria > Aeromonadales > Aeromonadaceae > Aeromonas > Aeromonas sp. 2692-1. The sequence continues at coordinate 4,544,452 of NZ_CP038513.1, read as the reverse complement.
GCGCAGTAATCGCCGTCAGGGCGGCGGTTTCGGTGCGCAGCACCCGCGGCCCCAGCAGCATCTCTTTGAAATCTTCCTGCACGGTACGGGCGATCTCGTCGCTCGACAAGCCCCTTCCGGGCCGATCAGCAGGCGCACGCCGTGCTCAGGGATGGGCAGGGTGTTGATGCTGTAGGGCGCGCGCGGGTGCAGGTTGAGCTTGAGCTCCTGAGTCTCTTCCGCCAGCCAGGCGTCGAGCTCCATCGGCATGCGCACCTCGGGCACGGTATTGCGGCCGCACTGCTCGCAGGCGCTGATCACCACCTTCTGCCACTGCTCGCGTTTTTTCTCCAGCCGATCGGCCGGCAGCTTGACGCCGCAGCGCTCGGAGAAGAGCGGGGTGATGCAAGTGACGCCCAGCTCCACCGATTTCTGGATGGTGAAGTCCATCTTGTCGCCGCGGCTGATCACCTGACCGAGGTGGATAGCCAGCGGGGATTCCACCGAGCGGGTGTCGCAACTGTCGATGGTCACTTCCACCGACTTCTTGCCCACATTGGCGATGGTGGCGGGGTACTGGTTGCCGTCGCCGTTGAACAGCTCGAGCTGCTGACCCGGCTGCATGCGCAGCACCCGGCCGATGTGGTTGGCACCGTCTTCCGACAGGGCGAGGGTCTGGCCCACCTGCAGGGCGGCCGGTTCATAGATACGTGGAATGCGCATGGCTCAGTGTCAGTCTCTGGTTCAAGAAGAGGGAGTTTAAATCCCTTGTGTCCATAGATGGGGTTATCGGCACTGCTTTTCAATAAAGGGGTTGGTATTGCCCTGCAGCTTGCCGATGCGGCGGTTGCGCTCGCACTCCCAGCCGTCGGCCGGGTACTGCCTGTCCCAGGCTTCGAACAGTTTACGCTGTTGCGCCGCGAGACGCAGCCCATACTGCTGGCTCATGTAGAGGTAGGCGCGGGCGATCTGGCCGCGTACCGGCCCCTTGGGCGGCTGCACCTGGCGATTTTTGAAGTCCACCAGCATCCGGCACTGGCCGTACTGATCCGGGGTGCCATTCCAGTCGGAGAAGCGGAAGTTGGCCCGATCACCGTTCACCTCGCCGATGGCGGGGAAGAGGTTGTGCATGTCCCCCTCCATCTGGTTGAACTCGTCGCTCTTGCCGCAATTCTTGCGACCGCCCTGCTGCCAGCACTGCAGCTGGTGGCCGAACTCCCAGGCCGGCACCACGTGCTCCCACTCGATGCGGGCGGCGCGCTTGGGCTGCTTGCGCGGCTCATAGCCGCAACTGGCCAGATCCGGGCTCATTTTCTTGCCCTGATAGTCAATCTTGCAGCCGCAATAGAAGGTGACCGGGTGATCCTGATAGAGGCGGTTCAGATCCTGTTTGGCGGCGCGAAAAGTCTGGGCATGCAGGGGCAGACTGACCAGCAGGGTCAGGACGAGAGAGAGCAGGGGACGAAACATGGTGATCCTTGGCAAATGAGATTGTTGGCGGAAAAAAGCAGAGAGGCACCCTAGCACAGGGACGCGACACCGGCTGGCTTACTGCGACGAGCCAACTCGTTCCAGCGGCTGCTTGCAGCGGCGGCAGTGATAGCGGGCTTCGCCGCGCACCACCTTGTTGTGGCGGCGTACCGACAGCTGATGCTGCTGGCAGAGGCAGCGATAGGGGATGGTGCGCTGGGCCAATACCGCCAGATCGAAGCTGTGGGTAGTTCTGGGCTCAAGGCCGAACACCTCCCGCATCACCGATTGCCACTGGCGGCCGTGGGGCAGCACCCGCGATCTGCCACGGCCTTCGCCCCACAGCGCATAGACCAGCAGGTGGGCCACCTCGTGGGGCACCACCTCGGCCAGAAACGCCTGCTGGTTGGCCTGATAGAGTGCCGGGTTGAAGCGCAGCTCCCAGGTTTGCAGCCGCGCCGACCCTGCCGCCCGACCGCGCATGTTGCAATGGACTTGCGGGCGGGGAAAGGGGCGGCCAAGGCGTGCTTCGGCCTGCACAAAACAGGCGTCGACACGGGCGAGCAACTGCTGGTGCAGGGCGAGATCGAGGCGGGTAGCGGTGACGGACATCGGGTTCTCGGCAAATGGCGGACAAGCAAAAGGGGAGCCAGGCTCCCCTTTATACCACAAGCGTGACGCTTACAGACCGGCGGCGGAACGCAGCAGTTCGGCCTTGTCGGTCTGCTCCCACGGGAACTCGTTGCGACCGAAGTGACCGTAGGCGGCAGTGGCCTGGTAGATCGGGCGCTTCAGATCCAGCATCTGGATCAGGCCGTACGGACGCAGTTCGAAGTGCTCGCGTACCAGCTTGACCAGCAGATCCTCGGCGACCTTGGCAGTGCCGAAGGTTTCGACGCTGATGGAGGTCGGCTCGGCCACGCCGATGGCGTAGGAGATCTGGATTTCACAGCGATCGGCCAGACCGGCGGCGACGATGTTCTTGGCCACGTAGCGGGCGGCGTAGGCAGCGGAGCGGTCAACCTTGGACGGATCCTTGCCGGAGAAGGCGCCACCACCGTGACGGGCCATGCCGCCGTAGGTGTCGACGATGATCTTGCGACCGGTCAGACCGCAGTCACCCATCGGGCCGCCGATGACGAAACGGCCGGTCGGGTTGATGAAGTATTTGGTGTCCTTGTTGACCCACTCGGCCGGCAGCACCGGCTTGATGATCTCTTCGCGTACCGCTTCCACCAGATCCTTGTGGCTGATGGATTCGGCGTGCTGGGTAGACAGCACCACGGCATCCACACCGATGATCTTGCCGGCGTCGTCGTAGGCGAAGGTCAGCTGGCTCTTGGCATCCGGACGCAGCCACGGCAGGGTGCCGTTCTTGCGCACTTCAGCCTGACGCTTCACCAGCAGGTGAGAGTAGGTGATGGGGGCTGGCATCAGCACGTCGGTTTCGTTGGTGGCGTAGCCGAACATCAGGCCCTGGTCGCCCGCGCCCTGCTCCAGCGGATCGCTGCGATCAACGCCCTGGTTGATGTCCGGGGACTGCTTGCCGATGGCGTTCAGCACGGCGCAGGAGTCGGCGTCGAAGCCCATGTCGGAGTGGGTGTAGCCGATGTCGCGCACGGTGTCGCGCACGATCTGCTCGATGTCTACCCAGGCGGTGGTGGTTACTTCACCGGCCACCATGACCATGCCGGTCTTGACCAGGGTCTCGCAGGCGACACGGGCCTTGGTGTCTTGCTTGAGGATGGCGTCCAGGACCGCATCGGAGATCTGGTCCGCAATCTTGTCGGGATGGCCTTCGGAGACCGACTCGGAAGTAAACAGCTTTGCCATGATGGGATTCTCAGCTTGTCTGGGGTTATCGCCGCAGCAATAACCGGGTGATGATAGGATGATTGTAGAGGTATCTACATCTGGACGTCCATTTTAGTTAGCGCCCCCCTCGATTGCCAGCACTATTTTGGTTTTACCGCCCCCCGGCCGAACAAGATCCGCGCTTTACCCCATTTGGGGTGTAAAGCGGTTACGACTCAATCGTTTGCCCCGTCAAGAAAAGCGATTGAGCTCCCAAAGCCACTTTATTCGCCCAGATAATATTTGCACGCCGCGTCCCCTGCTGGGACAATAACGCGCCTTAATCTTGGCCATCAAATGAAGCAATCGCAGGAGATACAGATGCCTTCTCGTAAAGAGCTTGCCAATGCCATTCGCGCATTGAGTATGGATGCCGTTCAAAAAGCCAACTCCGGTCACCCGGGCGCCCCCATGGGAATGGCGGATATCGCCGAAGTGTTGTGGCGCAGCCACCTCAAACATAACCCGAACAACCCCAAGTGGGCCGACCGCGACCGTTTCATTCTCTCCAACGGCCACGGCTCCATGCTGCTGTACTCCCTGCTGCACCTCTCCGGTTATGACCTCTCCATCGACGATCTGAAAAACTTCCGCCAGCTGCACTCTCGCACCCCGGGTCACCCGGAGTACGGTTACGCGCCGGGCGTTGAAACCACGACCGGTCCGCTGGGTCAGGGCATCACCAATGCCGTCGGCATGGCGATCGCCGAGAAGGCCATGGCCGAGCAGTTCAACCAGCCGGGTCACGACATCGTCGACCACTACACCTACGCCTTCATGGGCGACGGCTGCCTGATGGAAGGTATCTCCCACGAAGCCTGCTCCCTGGCCGGTACCCTGCAACTGGGCAAATTGATCGCGTTCTGGGATGACAACGGCATCTCCATCGACGGTCACGTGGAAGGCTGGTTCACCGACGACACCGTCAAGCGCTTCGAAGCTTACGGCTGGCACGTGATTGCCGCCGTTGACGGCCACAGCCCGGAAGCGATCAACGCTGCCATCGAAGCCGCCAAGGCCGAGACCGGCAAGCCGACCCTGATCTGCTGCCGCACCATCATCGGTTACGGTTCCCCGAACAAGTCCGGTTCCCACGACTGCCACGGCTCACCGCTGGGCAACGACGAGATCGCCGCCGCCCGTGCCTTCCTGAAGTGGGACCACGCGCCGTTCGTTATCCCGTCCGACATCGCTGCCGAGTGGAACGGTCAGGAGAAGGGCGCCAAACTGGAAGCCGACTGGGCTGCCAAGTTCGCCGCCTATGAAGCTGCTCACCCGACCCTGGCTGCCGAATTCAAGCGCCGTACCGCTGGCGAGCTGCCGGCCAACTGGGCCGCTGAATCTGCCAAGATCATCGAAACCCTGCAAGCCAACCCGGCCAAGATCGCGACCCGCAAAGCCTCCCAGAACTCGCTGGAAGCCTTCGGCAAGCTGCTGCCGGAGTTCATGGGCGGTTCTGCCGACCTGGCTCCGTCCAACCTGACCATGTGGTCCGGCTCCAAGTCCCTGACCAACGACGATGCCTCCGGCAACTACATCCACTATGGTGTACGCGAGTTCGGCATGTCCGCCATCATGAACGGTATCGCCCTGCACGGTGGTTTCATCCCCTACGGCGCCACCTTCCTGATGTTCATGGAATACGCCCGCAACGCCCTGCGCATGGCCGCCCTGATGAAGCAGCGTGCCATCTTCGTTTATACCCACGACTCCATCGGTCTGGGTGAAGATGGCCCGACTCACCAGCCGGTCGAGCAGATCGCCTCCCTGCGTCTGACCCCGAACATGAGCACCTGGCGTCCGTGTGACCAGGTTGAATCCGCCATCGCCTGGAAGCACGCCATCGAGCGTACCGACGGCCCGACTGCGCTGATCTTCTCTCGTCAGAACCTGGCCCAGATGGACCGCAGCGCCCAGCAACTGGCCGATACCGCCAAGGGTGGCTACGTGCTGAAGGATTGCGCTGGCAAGCCTGAGCTGATCCTGATCGCCACCGGTTCCGAAGTGGAACTGGCCGTTGCCGCCTATGAGCAGCTGACTGCCAAGGGCCGTGCCGTGCGCGTGGTCTCCATGCCGGCCACCGACGTGTTCGATGCCCAGTCTGCCGAGTACAAAGAGTCCGTCCTGCCGGCCTCCGTCACCAAGCGTGTGGCCATCGAAGCCGGCATCGCCGACTACTGGTACAAGTACGTCGGTTTCGGCGGCAAGATCATCGGCATGACCACCTTCGGTGAGTCCGCACCGGCCGAGCTGCTGTTCAAGGAATTCGGCTTTACCGTGGAAAACGTGGTTGCGACTGCTGAATCCCTGTAATCGCTGAATATTGGGTCAAGCTGACTCAATAGCCGGAACGGTAAAACGCCCTCCATCGCAAGATGGGGGGCGTTTTTTATGGCTGCTTGGGGATGGCGAAATAGCGTGTGAGCCGATACGGGAGGTATTCAGATCGATTACTTGATCAATCTCGCTTTTTCTTTTGAATTTGCTTTCAAGTTTGGCGTCATACGATACCATGCTGGGCGGCTTACCCCCGTCATTACAAGGCATAAACCAATATTCGGTAGCGTCCATTGAACAAGCCTGGTGGGCAACGTTCGGGCTATTTGATGGTTGCTGGCTGCTTGGTGTCATGCAGCAGGGTTGTCGGGATGGCGGTCAGTTTTTCATGAAGAGTTCTTGATTATAAAAATGTCATGTGACGTATATCTGAAATGGAGTTTCCCATGTCTTGTTCCATTGTCATCAATCAGTCAGCACAGAAACTACAAGTCAATAAGGACAGCTACGATCTGGGAAGAATATCGAACGTACAGGTTCAGGTCCTTTCCTGGAAAGACAAAATACTCAATATGATGATATTGGGGGCCATTGCTTCCAGTTTACTTTTCATATTCGTGCCAACGGATGCACAAGGTCAGGTTATTACATGGATTCTTCCTGCTATTGCATTTTTGATTGGTGCATGTCTGGCACTGGTGATAAGTACCAAGTATGAGTTCAGGTTGGAATTCAGACATTCTGATGAGGTAGGGGTGCAATGGTTCACGGCAGCCAAGAGTCGAGCCGAGGGTGACTTTACATTGTTCAAACAGTGGGAAGCTGAACTCAAGCACCATATTCGATAGCGTGTTATTGGCCCGCAGGTTCGATTAGCGAAGCGTCATCGAACGTTCGCGCATCTGTGTCGATGCCATAAAAATAATATCCTTCCTGTTACCAAAAAAGAGACCGGCATATAGCCGGTCTCTTTTTATTATTCAGGGCATGTCTTATGCCTGCGGCGGGGTGCTTTCCGCGTTGGACATCACCGCATCAATCTGCACCAGGGCGCCGGCGGGCAGCTCGCTCACGCCAATCACGGTGCGGGCGGGCAGATAGGCCGGGAAGTATTTGGTGTAGATGGCATCTACCTCCGCCAGATCCGCGATGTTCTTCACCTGGATATTGACCTTGACGATATCGTCCATCACGTGGCCGATGCTCTCGACGATGGTCTTGATATGGCCGAGGCATTGGGCGGTCTGCTCCTTGACACAACCAGTCAGGATCTTGCCGGTGGCCAGGTCAACCGGCAGCTGGCCGGCGATGTGGTTGTAGTGGGAGAAGGCGACGGTCTGGGTGTGCAGCGGGCTTCTCGGCGCCTTGTCGGTATTGCGGGCGCTGATCACCAGATTGTGTCTGTCTTCCACCAGCTGTGGCGGGGTGCCGTCACCGTGGGAGATGACCGCATCCATCTGCACCCGGGCGCCCAGCGGCAGGGCGGAGGCCACGATCACGCTGCGGGCCGGCAGATAGGCGACGGCACGGGCAATGGCGGAGTCCGGGAAGAAGGTGGTGTAGACCTCGTTGACGGCGTCCAGATCGGCCAGGCTGGTCAGATAGACGGTGACCTTGACGATATCGTCAAACGGCACATCGATGCTCTCCAGCACGTGCTTGATGTTGCGCAGGCACTGGCCAGCCTGCTGCTGGATACCACCGGCGACCAGCTGGCCCGACGCGGCATCGACCGGCAGCTGGGCACCGATATTGTTGTAGTGGGAGAAGGCGACGGTATGGGTCGAGAGCGGATCCTGCAGCGCCTTGTCGCTGTTGCGGGAGAGCTTCAGCAGCGGGCAGGGGGCTTGCGGGAAGGTGCCTTCACCGTTGGAGATGAGCGCGTCCATCTGCACGGCGGCGCCGAGCGGCAGACCGGCCACCGCCAGCACGGTGCGGGTCGGCAGCAGGTGGGGGAAGAACTCGCCATAGACGGCGTTGACCGCGTCGAGATCGGCCATCTCTTTGAGAAATACCGTGATCTTGACCACGTCATCCATCACATGATCGATGCTCTCGACGATGGCCTTGATGTTGGTGAGACACTGTCTGGCCTGCGCCTTGATATCCCCTGCGACCAGCGCGCCCGTTTTCGGGTCGACCGGCAGTTGGGCAGAGATATTGTTGTAGTGGGAGAACGCCACGCTCTGGGTACTGGGGCTCAGATCCTGCGGTGCATTGGCGGTATTTCTGGCTGACTTGATGATGGTACCACTCATGGCGATACTCCTTTTTCGTTTTTGATGTAGGGTCAGGCCGCGTTGATCTTCCCTGGCCGAATGCGTCACGCAGGGCGATACCCATGATGGCGGCAACAGTTGCCCGTTCCCGCCGCAGGGCGACGGGGCAGGGGACCATGGTCATCACTGTGTAAAGCCTTGTGCCGGTGCCGCCGGCGCGTGCAAACGGATAAGGGAGAAATAAATCGGCTTGATGATTCAGACGGGAGGATTCTAGGGGGCGTTCGCCAGCGGATGCAAACCGGGATCCGGTTTCTATGAGGTGGCTCAACAGAGTGAAATATATTCACTTTGCTATTCAATGCATGACCAGAAAGAGCAATAAAGGTGATGGGGCTCCCACTTTTTGCCATGCAGGCGGCTGATGGCGCCTTTATTTGCGCCGATTCAGGTTACCAGCTGTAAATCCCAGGTTAATGATTCTGACCAACTTGCAGGATATTATCCCGGTTTTGCATAGCTATTTATTTTTCGGCTTGGTGAAGGGCTTTTCATAAGGCCAAAAATATGCCTGAAGTGAGCCGCAAGAGAGCCATTGAAATAACATTCAGCCCATCTGCATGGCAATAAGCTGGGGTGGCAAGAGCGGATGGAAATGAGGGGCGCCGTTCACTGCCGGATGCGGCAACCAGGCGGGCAGGACGCCCCCCTGTATATGCCATATATTTTCAGCGCTGCGAACAGGGCCTGGCAGCGTGAGCGCCGTGCGTCAGCGCCCTGTCAGAGGGAAGGGCACAGCTCATTTACCCGGCCCCTGACAGTCAATATTGTGAGAGCGAGTCAACCCATGATGGAGAGCGTGCCATGACCGAGAAGCTGATTGACGACAAGCAACCGACCCCGGATCCGGCGGAGCAGAATGCCTTTTTCCCTTCCCCCTATTCATTGAGCCAGTTCACTTCGCGCAAGTCGGATCTGGCGGGGGCTGATTATCCCGCCCCCTATCGCGGTGGCCGCTGGAAGATCCTGCTGATCGGGGCCGATGAGCGCTATCTGCCCACCGACAACGGCACCCTGTTCTCTACCGGCAACCATCCGGTGGAAACCCTGCTGCCCATGTATCACCTCGACAAGGCGGGCTTTGCCTTTGAGGTGGCCACCCTGTCGGGCAATCCGGTCAAGTTCGAGTGGTGGGCCATGCCGACGGAGGATGAGGCGGTGGTGGGGCTCTATGGCAAATACCAGGGGCAGTTCCGCCAGCCCGCCAAACTGGCGGATCTGCTGGCGCGGGTGCAGGCTCCCGATTCGGACTACCTCGGCGTGTTCATTCCCGGCGGGCACGGCGCCCTGATGGGGCTGCCCGAGAGCGCTGAGGTCAAGGTGTTGCTGGAGTGGGCGATGGCCCACGAGCGTTTCATCATCACCCTCTGCCACGGGCCGGCGGCCTTGCTGGCGGTGGCCAATCCGCACACCTTCGCCGGCTACCGGATCTGCGCCTTCCCCGATGCGCTGGATGAGCAGACGCCGGCGATCGGCTACATGCTGGGTCGGCTCACCTGGAAGTTTGGCGAGCGGCTCAAGGGGATGGGGTTTGAAATCGTCAACAGCGGCATCTCGGGGGCGGTGTGTCGGGATCGCAATCTGCTGACCGGTGACAGCCCGCTGGCCGGCAATCCGCTCGGCAAGCTGGCCGCCACCACCCTGCTGGAGGCGGTGAGCCGCCGATAGCGTCACGCCCTGGCAAGAGGGGCTGGCAGAGCAGAACAGGCAGGAAATCAGGCAAGAAATAAAACCGCAGGGCCGTCGCGTGACGGCCCTGCTTTATTGGGTCTGGACCAGGCTTGGTTTCAGGCCTGGCTCAGGCGGGATAGAGGGCACCCAGCACGGCGGGGCGGCTGGCACCGGTGACGGCCGGCAGGTTGCCGGGTTGGCGGTGAATAAAGCGCTGCGCCAGCCAGGCAAACGCCGCGCCTTCCATCCAGTCGGGGGCGATTCCCAGCTCGGCGGTGTTGGCAATGCGCCAGCCGGGCAGCAGGCTGGCCAGCTCCGCCAGCAGCGGGGCGTTATGGGCGCCGCCGCCGCAGACATAGAGCTCGGGTCGGCTCTGCGCATCCGCCAGTGCGGGCAGCTGGCGGGCGATGCTGTGGCAGGTAAGCGCCTGCAGGGTGCGCTGCACATCCGCCGGGGCGTATGCGCTGCCTGCCAGCTCGCCATCGAGCCAGTCGAGGGTAAACATCTCTCGCCCGGTGCTCTTGGGGTGGGAGGCAGCAAAGTAGGGGTGAGCCAGCAGTTGCTCCAGCAGCTCGGGGATAAGCCTGCCGCTGGCCGCCCACTGGCCGCCGGCATCGTAACCGGCACCCTGGGGGTGATGGCGGCGATACCAGCCGTCGAGCAGGGTGTTGGCCGGGCCGGTATCGAAGCCATAGACGCCGTCCGCCTGGCCCGGCAGCACCGAGATATTGGCGATGCCGCCGAGGTTGAGCACCACCCGCAGGGCGCCGGGGCGCGCAAAGAAGGCCTGATGGAAGGCGGGCACCAGCGGCGCCCCCTGGCCGCCGAGGGCCATGTCCATGGTGCGAAAGTCGGCCACCACATCGATGCCGGTCAGCGCCGCCAGCAGGGCCGCGTTGCCGATCTGCAGGGTAAAGCCGAGCTGAGGGCGGTGGCGGATGGTCTGGCCGTGGCTGCCGAGGGCGCGAATATCCTTGGGCTCAAGCCCCGCCTTGGCCAGCAGGGCGTGGGTGGCGGCGGCAAACTCGCGGGCGACCAGGTTGTCGGCCACCCCCATGCGGTCGATCTCGTTGTCGCCCGGGGTGCAGAGGGCGTGCAGCTCGTGCGCAGTGGGCCAGGGGTGGCTGAGGGCCGCCTCGACCCGCAGTTCATCCCCCTCGATCAGCACCAGCACGGCGTCGATACCATCCATGCTGGTACCGGACATCAAGCCTATATAGCGTTCAGTCATGGGGTTTCCTTACTTGCAGGTCGGGAAAAAGTACGTGAGAGAGGAAGCGGCCCCAATCCCATGCCGTATTCTGGTACCTGACATCAAGCCTATATAGCGTTCAGTCATCAGGTTTCCTTACTTGCAGGGCGGGAAAACGTACGTGAGAGAGGGAGCGGCCTCGATCCCATGCCGTATTCTGGTACCGGACATCAAGCCTATATAGCGTTCAGTCATGGGGCATCCTTACTTGCAGGTCGGGAAAAAGTACGTGAGAGAGGGAGCGGCCTCGATTCCATGCCGTATTCTGGTACCCGGCATCAAGCCGATATAACGCTCGCTCATGACTGCTCCTTGTGGGTCAATTGCCGCCGTTGGCCCGCTTGTTCTGGGCCAACTGCAGCTCCGGGCTGTCCAGCTTGGCCAGCTGGGGCATGGCCTGCGCCTTGAAGTTGGCCAGCGCCCGTCCGCTCAGCGTCTCCGCCTGTGGCAGGTTGAGGGTGCGCGGGTTCTTGTGCACGCCGCCCACCACGAATTCATAGTGCAGGTGCGGCCCGGTGACCCGTCCGGTCCCCCCCAGATTGCCGATGGTCTGGCCCTGCTTCACGCGCTGCCCCTTGTTGACGGTGCGCTTGGAGAGGTGCAGGTACTTGGTCACGTAGTTGCCGGCGTGCTTGATGAAGACGTAGTTGCCGTTGAACTGGTTGTAGCCGGCGGCCACCACGCTGCCTGAGCCCGCCGCCATGATGGGGGTGCCCACCGGCGCCACGTAGTCGATGCCGTTGTGGGGGCGTACCTTGCCGGTGACCGGGTGCAGCCGGCGCGGATTGAAGTTGGAGCTGATGTATTTGAAGTTGACCGGCGCGCGCAGGAAGCTCTTGCGCATCGCCTTGCCATCCGGGGTGTAGTAGTTGCCGTCCTCGTTCAGCACGGCGCGATAGGTGGCACCCTGGTTGACGAACTCGGCGGCCAGGATGTCGCCGGAGGCAACCCGCTCGTCATCCTGATACTTCTCTTCGTAGACCACCCGGAAGCTGTCGCCCGGCTGCAGGTCCTGGGCGAAGTCGATGTCCCAGCCGAAGATGGCGGCCAAGTCCATGATCTGATCCTCGGTCATGCCGGCGTCGACGGCGGCGCCCCAGAAGCTGGAGCGGATCTCGCCCTTGGCCACCTGTTCGCGGGTGTCGAGTTCGAGCTTGACCGGTCTGGCCACGAAGCTGTCGGCCTTGCGGCTTACTTTCAGCGCTTGCTCCAGGCTGTGGGGGTAGTAGAGGCTGTGCAGCTCGCCGCCCTTGGTGAGCTTGAAGGTGAGCTCCTGGCCCGGCTTGAGCAGGCGCAGGGTATCCGTGCCCTCGAGCTGATCGATGAGGTGCAGATCCGTGGTGCTGAGGCCGAGGCGCTGGAAGATGACCCCCATGTTGTCACCGCTGCGTACCTTCACCTGCTTGGTGATGTAGCTCGGCTTGGGCGGGGCGACGGGCTTGGCTTCGGCCAGCAGCGCCTCCTCGTCGACCTGCTGCTCCATGGCCAGCTCGTTGCCGTTGTCATCGACCCGGGTGGCGACCGCCTGTTCGCTGGGCCAGGCCGCCAGCATCATCACCATGATGCTCAGGATCAGCACCATCTTGCGGTGCCAGTGAGGGAGAGAGTTGAAGGCGTGCCAAATGACCATGAGAAGCAGACGAAGTTGAGCCGGGAAGAATGTCGGAGTTTACCGCCTTTCCAATTGGCCCGCCATTCCAGTAATATGTCTGGCCCTGTGGAATCGTGATTGGAGAGTCAAAAAATGTCCCAGCTCGAGGTGGCGCTAGCCGAGATCAAGCGCGGAGCGGAAGAAATTCTGGTGGAAGAAGAACTGGTCGCCAAGTTGAAGGAAGGGCGCCCGCTGCGCATCAAGTTGGGGATGGACCCGACGGCTCCCGACATTCATCTGGGTCATACCGTGATCCTCAACAAGCTGAAGACCTTCCAGGATCTGGGCCATGAAGTGATCCTGCTGATCGGTGACTTCACCGCCATGGTGGGTGACCCCTCCGGCAAGAACGCCACCCGTCCGCCGCTCTCCGAAGAGGCCATCAAGCACAACGCCCTCACCTATGCCGAGCAGGCGTTCAAGATCCTCGATCCCGCCAAGACCCGCATCGAGTACAACTCGACCTGGCTGAGCGAGCTGGGCGCGACCGGCATGATCAAGCTGGCGGCCAAGCAGACCGTGGCCCGCATGATGGAGCGCGACGACTTCAAGAAGCGCTACAGCAACGGCCAGTCCATCGCCATTCACGAATTCCTCTATCCGCTGCTGCAAGGCTATGACTCGGTCGCGCTGAAGGCGGACGTTGAGCTCGGCGGTACCGATCAGAAGTTCAACCTGCTGATGGGTCGCGAGCTGCAAAAAGATGCCGGCATGGCGACCCAGTGCGTGCTGATGATGCCGCTCTTGGTGGGCCTGGACGGCGTCAAGAAGATGTCCAAGTCCGCTGCCAACTACATCGGCGTACACGACGCCCCGGGCGAGATGTTCGGCAAGATCATGTCCATCACCGACGATCTGATGTGGAACTACTACGAGCTGCTCTCCTTCCGTCCGCTGGCTGAAATTGAAGAGTTCAAGGCGGGCATTGCCGCCGGCACCCTCAACCCGCGTGACGTGAAGATCTGGCTGGCCAAAGAGATCATCGCCCGTTATCACGACGAGGCGGCGGCTGAAGCGGCCCACGAAGATTTCACCCAGCGCTTCTCCAAGAACGCCATTCCGGACGAAATGCCGGAAGTCGAGCTGGCACTGGAAGGCGAAGGGCTGGCCATTGCCAACCTGCTCAAAGACGCCGATCTGGTGGCCACCACCTCCGAAGCGCTGCGGATGATCAAGCAGGGCGCGGTGAAGGTTGATGGCGAGAAGCTGGACGATGGCAAGGCACTCATCGGTGCCGGTACCGCCGTCTACCAGGTCGGCAAGCGCAAGTTTGCCCGGGTGACCGTCAAGTAAGTCGCCACCTTTGGCGCCGCCATAAGAAAGGCCTCCCTTGCGGAGGCCTTTTTGTTGGCTCATTTCTGCTGATAGGGATCAGCCCTCTGTTTTCAGAAAGTTGCGATAGAGCATGTAGAGGTGGGCCGAGCTCCAGCTGAAGTTGCTGGCCCCCTGCATGGCGCCGGTCTCCGGGTTGTAGTTCTCGCGGATGGGGCCGCTGCCCGCCAGCCCCTCGGCGTTGGCAAACAGCTTGTTGACGAGCTGTTGGGCATCGCTGCGATAGCCGTAGTTCTCCAGCCCCTTCACCTCGAAGTAGAACTGATCCAGCCAGACCCGGCCGCGCCAGTAGATGTCGGGATCATAGGCCGGGTTGGTCAGCGCCGCCGTGCCGAGCGGCACCTTGGTGTTGAACTCCTTGGCATTGAGCATCACCTCGCGCACCCGCGCCGCTTTTTCTTTGTCCGCCACCTCGGCCCAGAGCGGGCTCCACCCTTCCGGGCCACGGCCGCGGGCGGTCAACAGCTTGCCTACGCAGCCGTTGGCGTCCGGCAGATCCCCCTGGGCTATCTGGCGGTCGTAATAGAAGCCGGAGGCCTCATCGAACAGGCAGCTGTTGATATAGCCGGCCAGCTGGGTCGCCCCTTCGCGATAGCGGCTCGCCTCGTCCGGCTTGCCGAGCAGTTCGGCCATGTCGGCCAGGATGCGTTTCTCCTTGGCGAGGAAGGCGTTGAGCTCCACCGACTCCTGATCGATGGAGAAGCCGATGAGGCTGCCGTCGTCCTGATGGTTTTCGAAGAAGAAGACGTTCCAGTCCTGGCGCGCCTTGGCCATGTCGCCGCCATAGGTCTTGTCGGCATAGCGCTTGAGCTGGTCCGGCTCGATAAAGCCGAAGCGGGCGGCGTTGTCCATGCCGGACTCCCAGCCGGCCCCGTGCTGGGCGCCGATATCCATGTCGGCGTAGCCGCCAACGCTCAATACCTGCTGATAGAGCGCCATGCCGGCGCAGCCATACCAGCCATCTCCCTCATCGGTACAGCTCGACAGCTCCAGCCCGACCGGTGCCCCCGTCGGGTACTGCACCTTGAAGGTGATGTTGCCGAATTCGTCGTTGTGCTCGACGTGGCGGGTGGCGCCATATTCGATGATGCCGTTGCGGTTGTTGTCCCGCGCCCGATACCACCAATCGTGATAGGCCTGGATCTTCGGATACATCTCGGCGATGAAGGCCTTGTCCTGGGTGGCGCTGTAGATCTCCCAGATGGCCCAGGCGGAGAGGGGCGGCTTGGTATCGCGCTCGTTCCAGTTGCCACCGTCGCCACCGCGATCGGCGAGCTTGTTGTAGAAGACGGCGTCGATCACCATGCCGGCATCCTGCGGCCGGACCGGGTCATCGGCCTGGATCTGGTAGTCATACATGGCGCGCACGTTGTTCTTGGCTACCTCGGGGTTGAAGTGGGCCATGGCGTAGGCGTGCTTCCAGCTGTCCCAGGCCCAGACCCCGTCGAACCAGCGGGCGGTGTTGGAGGGGGTCACCCCGTCGTGCAGGATGGCGCCGGCGGGGGAGCGCCAGTTGCCATTGAGGGTCTCCATCGCCTTGACCGCGATGCGCCGCTCCGATTCCGGGATCCCCTGATTGGAGAGGCCGCGCGCCAGGTAATCCTCCCAGCGGCGGATGGAGTTGTCGAAATGGCTGGCGGGATCGGCCAGCAGCGCCTGGCGGCTCTGCTCGAAACGACTCGCTTCAGCACTGCTGTGGACATAGCTCTGCAGGGTGTAGATATCCTGCTGGCCCTTGGCGGCCAGGGTGAGGCTGGCCTCGCTCACGTAGCCGAGCCCCTGCTCGTCGAGGGTGGTGCGACTGGGCAGGGTGCGATCGATGCGGTAGCTGGCGCTGCCGCTCTGCATGATGTTCCAGGTGCTGCGCAGTTTGCCGAACTGGAATGCCACGCCGCGCTCGGTCTGGCTGATGGTGCGGGTCCAGGCGGGGTACTGCTCGGCGACCGTCTTGTTGGCATCCCACTGGTTGAGCAGCTCCCCCTGCCAGTTGAGCTTGAGGGTGAGGGGGGCGTCAGTGTGGTTGATGAGGCGGGTGCGAACCAGCGCAGTGCGGGCATCGCCATAGCGCAGCTCCAGCTCCAGGGTGAAGGGGTCAAATTCGAAGCGCTGCACCAGCGCCCCCGGGATGGCGTACAGCGCCTGCTTGCTGGCGCTGGTGAGCGGGAAGGCGCGGCCGCTCTCGTCGCTCAGGGTCAGCTTGTCCAATTCGCTGGCGAAGAACAGGCTGTACTCCTCGGCGATGACCATGGGGCCGGTAAAGCCACCCCACTCGCAGTCGCTGGCGGGCAGCAGGAAGCCGTGCCAGGCGCCGAGATCGAGCAGCGGGTTGTATTTGAGGTTGGCGTAGCTGTCAAAGTCACGGAACTGGAGCGGGGTGCCGCTGCGGTCGATCACGTTCTGATACTGGTTCGCCAGGGTGGCGCTGGGGGTGGCCGGGCTGCTGGAGTCATTGCCGTTGCAGGCAGTGAGGCCGAACAGGGCGACGCTCAGGGTGACGGGTAGTAAACTTTTACGAAACATCTCTCGCTCCAATGACAGTTTTTGTAGGTTAAGGAAGGTGTTTTTTAGTGTTTGTTTTAGTGAAAGCGTTTGCGAGAGCCATTATAGGGTGATTTTGACGGGATTATTGGCGCTGCGTCACAGTGCCGGAGGGGCTGGTGTGAGCCGGATCACCCGGTTACACGAGGTTACATAGTTCGATATTTTAGTAACTGTTTACTTGTCTGGCGGCAGTCAGCGAGAGGGAGGAGGGGCAGGTACGCAGGTATTGATAGGGGGTCAGGCCGAACTCCTGCTTGAAGCGGGCGGCAAAGCGGCTGGGGGAGTCGTAGCCACAGGCGAGGGCCGTCTCCAGCGGCGCCAGCCCCTGCTGTAGCAGGGTGAGGGCGTGGCTCATGCGCACCTGGGTTAGCAGCTGGCGAAAGCTGCGCCCCTCGGCGGCCAGCTTGCGCGCCATGGAGGCGCGGCTCATGGCGAAGTGCGGTGCGACCCCCTCCAGTGTGTGATCGGCGCCCGGCTCCACCCCAAGGTAGCGGGCCAGCCGCTCGCCGAGGGTCATGGTGTGGGCGGGAAACAGCAGGTCGAGCCCGCCGGCGGCCTGCAGCTCGGCATAGAAGCCCTGCAGCAGCTGGGCCTGGGTGGCCTCATGGAGTCGCCGATCCGCCATGGAGCAGACCAGCTCGAAACAGAAGGCCAGCGCCGGACTGACTGTCAGGCGCGGCTCCCTGAGCGGGCCGGCCTGGGCGGCGCTGAGCCATTCGACGGGGGGCGGGGTCAGCAGGGTCAGCGCGCGGGAGCGAAACTTGCCCTGCTCCGGCTGGTTGACGAAGGTGAGCTGGTGACCGGCCGGGATCAGCAGCCAGCTCGCCTGATCGAACGCCAGGCGCTTCTCCTGCCACCACAACTGCTTGTGACCCTGCTCCACCCAGATGATGGTGGGGGCGTAGATGAGCACCCGGTGCAGCGGCTGCTGGCGGATCCCGAGATAGTGGTGCAGTTGCAGCAGCGGCGTGCTCATCCGGCTGGCTCCTAGGGGGTGACGAAGGTGGCGGTCAGGGTGGCCTTGCCAAGGACCATGCTGTTGAGCATGTAGCCTACCATGGCGGGCGGGGTGTCTGCCTTCACCTCCAGGGGCTGGGGCAGGGCCCAGGCGGTGAACTGGTAGCGGTGCATGCCGTGGCCGGCGGGCGGGCAGGGGCCGCCGTAGCCCTGGCTGCCGAAGTCGGTCTTGAGCTCCAGCCCCTGCTTGAGCTTGCCGGAGGCATTGCTCGGCAGCTCGCTCTGACTGGCCGGCAGGTTCACTACCAGCCAGTGCCACCAGCCGCTGCCGGTGGGCGCGTCGGGGTCATAGGCGGTGATGGCGACGCTCTTGGTGCCGGCCGGCAGGTCCTTCCAGCTCAGCTGGGGCGAGCGGTTGTCACCGCTGCAGCCAAAGCCGTTGAAGCTGAAGGCCTTGTCCATCAGCTGGCCTTCGTGGATGTCGCTGCTCTTTAGGGTCATGGCACTGGCGGGCAGGGCCGCCACGCACAGCAGGGAGAGCAGGGTGGTACGCTTGGCAATCTTCATGGTGAGGCTCCTCGGTGGATGATGGGATCAGTCTAGCGAAGAGGGGGAGAAGGTGAGTGACTCAACCGCTCAAAGTGGCCGTCTTGCTGCCATGATATGAGTCTTTACGTTGATCTTTAATGAGGGCGGTGAAAGAGATGTGGTGCGCCCGGGCATAAAAAAACCGGCATCCTGGATGCCGGTTTTTTACTGTGCTGACAGCTGATCGCGCGACTTAGCGCAGGATCATCTCGTCACGGCCCGGGCCGACGGAGACCATCGGCACCGGTACGCCCAGCAGCTCTTCGATGCGCAGTACGTACTGCTGAGCCGCTTTGGGCAGCTCGGCGAAGGTACGGCAGCCGGTGATGTCTTCGCTCCAGCTTTCCATCACTTCGTAAACCGGCTTCAGACCGGCAGTTTGCGGCCAGATCGGGTTCTCGGTGTGGGCACCTTCGTAGGCGACGCAGATCTTCAGATCCGGCAGACCGGTCAGGCAGTCCAGCTTGGTCAGCGCCACTTCGTTGGCAGCCTGCAGCTCGACACCGTTCTTGGTGGCGACGGCATCGAAGTAGCCGACATCGCGGGGACGGCCGGTGGTGGCGCCGAACTCGTTGGCGATCTTGCGGAACTCGTCCTGGTTCTCCATGGCGGTCAGCAGGGTGCCGGTACCGACGGAGGTGCTGAACGCCTTGGCGACGGCGATGACGCGCTCGGGACGCAGACCCGGCAGGCCGCCACCGATGCCGGCATAGGCGCCGGACACGTGGGAGGAGGTCACCCAGGGGTATTCGCCGTAGATCAGGTCACGGCCGGCGCCCAGCTGGGCTTCGAACAGCAGGGTCTTGCCTTCGGCCTGCAGCGCTTTGAGCGGCATGCTGACGTTGCAGACGGAGTCGATCCAGGGGGCGGACACTTCCAGCAGCCAGTCGGCCATCTCCTGAGCGGTCTGGTTGAATTCGAAGGTCGGGTAGAGCGCTTTGAGCTGCGGCAGTTTCCAGTCGAGGAAGAATTGAATGCGCTCGACCAGTACTTCCGGCTGCTTCAGCCAGCCCACCAGGATCGCTTTCTTCATGACGCGATCGCCATAGGCGGGAGCGATGCCCTGACGGGTGGAGCCGTAGGCACCGTCGCCCAGGCGCTGCTCTTCCAGGGTATCTTCCATGGCGTGCAGCGGCAGGCAAAGGGTGGCGCGATCAGAGATGGCCAGCTTGGGAGTGACGCCGGAGGCTTTCACTTCGTCCAGCTCGACGGTCAGTTTCTCGGGGCTGATCACCATGCCAGGGCCGAGCACGACCAGGCAATCCGGGTTGAACACACCGCTCGGAACCTGGTGCAGCTTGAAGGTGCCAAGGTCGTTGACGACGGTATGGCCGGCGTTGTTGCCGCCCTGGAAGCGAATGCTGGCGCCTGCTTGGCCTGCCAGATAATCCACGATGCGGCCTTTGCCTTCATCACCCCAGTTGGCACCTACGACTACGATAGACGACATGACTCTTTCTCCTAAGACGTTAGGCGATCATCCTAGGAGGCTCAGGAGGATTAGAAAAATTAATTATCTTTATAATTCCGATAAGAGAGTCATATAATTGCGGTGAATTTATCGGCAAACCGCCCCGCCGCCGTGCCAACATCCCCCTTAGGGGCCCGTGCGGCCGTGGCGGTACAAGAGGATCCCCATGCTGGATATTCACTGGCTGCACACCTTCGTCACCCTGGCCCGGCTGCAGCACTTCGGCCAGACCGCCACCGAACTGCACATGACCCAGCCCAATGTGAGCCTGCACCTCAAGAATCTGGAGCAGGCGACCCGGGTCAAACTCATCGAGCGCAGCCCGTTTCGGCTGACCCAGGCCGGCGAGCGGCTGCTGCAAAGTGCCGAACGCGCCATCGCCGAGCTGCAGCTCTGCCAGTCCGATCTCAACGCCCTCAACCAGTTGAGTCAGGGAACGCTGGCCATCGCCGCCAGCGACATCATCTCGCGCCTGTTGCTCATTCAGCCCTTTCAGCGCTTCAAGCAGGAGTTCCCCGGCATCGACCTCACCCTGTTCAACACCACCTCGGATCAGGCGGCTGAGCTGGTCAAGGCGGGCAAGGCGGATCTGGGCTTCGTGATGGCGCAAAAGCGCAGCGAGCCGTTGTTCTACACCGAGTTGCAGCAGGTGACCTGGTGCGCGCTGGGCCACGGTCTCGCTCGCTGGCAGGCGCGGGCAAAGGCGGGGGAGAGCGATCCCCTCGACGAGCCGACCCTGATCCTGCTGGGCCACGACACCCGTACCCGGGCGCTCATTGACCCCTCTTTGCCGCTGCTCGGTCTGCCCAGCTGCCGCATCATGGAAGTAGGCAGCGTGGACGCCCAGCTCGACTGGGCCGAGGCGGGTTTCGGGGTGGCCATAGTGCCGGACTTTTCCATTCACCCGCGGCTCAAGCTGACCGCCCCGGTGACCCGGCTCACCGATTTCCCCGGCACCAGCTTAGGGTACGTGGTGCGCCAGAACCAGGTGCTGTCGCGCGCCATCAAGCAACTGCTGCACTGGGTGGAGCAGGAGATCCAGCGCCCGCAGCCGTTGCCGGACGCCAGGGCTTGAGCCCACCCAATATCGAAACAAAAAGAGGCCACCCTTGGGTGGCCTCTGTCGTTGTGGCTGTTTGGCGGCCTTACTTGGCTGGCACGCCGTCCCCGGTCGGTGAGGCGGCGCTTGGTGTGGCCGGTGCCGGTGCTGTTGATGCCGGTTCGGCGGGGGCCGGCGAGGCGGGTTGTTCCCCGCTCATCACGGCAGAGGGGCTGGGTGCGGCCGTGCCCGTCAGCGTGCCGCCCTGCTCCACGGCGGCCCCTTCGAGCACGCTACTCGCACTCGGCTCAGTGGCGACGGCTGCCGAGGGGGTCGGCAGCAGGGCGCCAGGGGTCTGCCCGGACGAGGTGGCGGGCGTACCTTCCGGGGAGGGGGCGCCCGTCTCGCCGGCGGGTTGTGCCGCGTCCTCACCGGCGGGGTGTTCCACTTCGGTGGGCTGCGCCGCTGAGGTTGCCAGGGCTTCCGAGGCCGCCGGAGCCGGGTTCAGGGCTTCGGGCAGCAGGGCGGGCGGGGCATCCGCCATGCCGGCGTGGCGCGGTACTTCCGCCTCGCCCTGCATCCCCTCCAGGGTGAGGGCGGTGAGAGCCGGATGGAGGCGGGTGAACTGCTTGAGTCGCCCGCTCAGCACGTCGCGCACGGTGCGCACCTCGCCCTCCGGCAGGCTGGCCAGCGCCACCAGCTCGGCGGTGACGGCGAAGGTGTTGACGCCGCTGGGCTGGCCCGGGTAGAGGTTGGCGCCGATGCGGCTGCGCTGATAGTAGGGATGCTGTTTGAGCAGCGCGTCGACCTGCTCCCCTTCGATGGGGATGAGGCGCGCCTTGCAGCGACCGGTGAGATCGCCAATGGCCTGGTTGGGGTGGCCCGCCACCACGAAGGCGGCGTCCAGGGTGCCGTCACAGAGCCCCTCCAGCCGGTTGTTGGCCGCGGCGGGGATGACGGGGGCAAAGCTCTTGGCCTGCCAGCCCATGGCATCGAGCAGGGCCTGGCTGGTGATGTGCTCGCCGGAGCCCGGGTTGCCCAGATCGACCCGTTTGCCCTCGATGTCGGCCAGGGTGTTGATGTTGCTGTTGGCGCTGGCGAGCAGGGTCAGCGACTCCTGATGAAGCCGATAGAGGCTGCGCAGCTGGTCGTCGGGCGCCTGACCCATGAAGGGGCCGGTGCTGTGGGCGGCGTGGTGCACCACATCGGACTGCACCAGCGCCAGCTGCACTTTCCCTTGATGCAGGGCCTTCAGGTTGGCAAGGGAGCCGGAGGTGCTCTGCACCGAGCAGTGCAGGCCATGGCTGGCCGTCTCTTCATTGAGCAGCCGGCAAATGGCGCCACCGGTCGGGTAGTAGACGCCGTTGAGCGGCCCAGTACCGATGGTGAGATAGGCAGGCGTGGCTGCCTGCAGGGGCAGCGCCAGGGCCGCTGCCAGCCAGGGCAGGGTGCGGCGAAGCAGAGTCGGCAGAGGGTGCAAGGCTGGTTGGGGCATAGTGAACCGGATCAATGGCTGATAAAAGGGATGGGCTGGCCCATCCCGGTTGGCATTCGGCCGCGCCAGCTGCTGGCGGCGGCACTGCACCGTATTCGGCGCCATCGACATCCCGGGTTGCGGGGCCGTGGCGGCATGTTGCGAAAATATACCCTATTGCGATCGGATACGGATCTGGCTGACTTCAATATATTGCGGGGCCGGCTGCTGCCGGCCCCGCCACTGCCCATATGGTGAGGCCATGGAGGGAGAAAACGCGTGATCAGCGCGCCAGAATGGCCTTCTCCATGCGGGCCAGCGCCTCGACGAGGCGGGCCCGGGTGCAGCCGAAGTTGAGCCGCACGAACTGGCCGTCACCAAACTGGGCACCGGGGGAGAGCCCCACCCCGGCCTGCTCGAAGAAGGCGATGGGGTCGTCCAGCCCGAGTGCGCTCATGTCGATCCAGGCCAGGTAGGTGGCCTGGTGGCGCGCCAGCTTGATGCCGGGCCAGCGGGCGACCGCCTGCTCGATCAGGGCCAGGTTGGCGGCCAGGTAGTCGAGCTGTTCGCTGAGCCACTGCTCGCCGCCTTCGTAGGCCGCCTCTGCCGCCACGAAGCCCAGCAGGTTGACGTCGGCACTGATGCCGCGCATCGCCTGCTGCAGCTTGAGGCGCAGACGGGCATTGGGCACCACCGCGAAGGAGCAGCAGAGCCCGGCGATGTTGAAGGTCTTGCTCGGGGCCATCATCACTGCCGAGCGCTCGGCCGCCGCCGGGCTGATGGCGCCGTAGGGGATGTGGCGGGCGTCCTTGTCCAGCAGCAGGTCGCAGTGAATTTCATCGGAGCAGATCACCAGATTGTGGCGCTCGGCGATGGCGTCGATGGCCAGCAGCTCCTCGCGGGTGAACACGGTGCCGCCCGGGTTGTGCGGGTTGCACAGCAGCAGTAGATCCGCCGCCGGCGCCTGGCGCTCCAGCTCCTCGATATCCAGTACCCAGCGACCGGCCTCTTCCACCATGGGCACGGTGAGCAGCGGCCGGTCGTTGAAGCCCGGCGCCTGCAGGAAGGGGTAGTAGACTGGCTTGGGGGTGATGATGCCACGGCCGTGCTGGCTCCAGGCCTTGCAGGCGAGGTTGAGACCGGGCACCACTCCGGGCAGGAAGACGATCCACTCGGGCTGGATGGTCCAGCCATAGCGGCTGGCCAGCCGCGCGATGATGAGTTCGATCAGCCGGGGAGAGGGACGCGAGTAGCCGAAGATGCCGTGGGCGACCCGCGCAGTGAGGGCCTCGATGACGGCAGGGGGGGAGACGAAGTCAGTGTCGGCAACCCACATGGGCAGCACGTCCTGTTCCTTGTACTTGTCCCATTTCAGGCTCATGGTGCCGCTGCGATCTATTTCCCGGTCAAAATCAAACATGTGAAATCCTTATGCTGGCCAGTGGGCTTTCACTGTACGGGGTCGGGGACGGGGTCGCAAGCCTTGAGGTGGCTCTTGATAATGACATAAAATAAGCGACGCCATTTCATGCACTTGCCGAATTTTGGCCAGTTTTCTTCCCTCCAATCAGTGGTAATTCTATGCGCTTGCTGACCGCCGCTCGCAACAGGACGGACCCCGTCTCTCTCTCTTTTCTGGCCGTGACCTTTATGACCGGGGTGGCGGTGGCACTGCAGGTGCCCACCTTGAGCCTGTTCCTGGCCGAGGAGGTGCAGGTGCGTCCCTTCCTGGTGGGGCTCTTCTATACCGTCAACGCGGTGATCGGCATCCTGATCAGCCAGTGGCTCGGCCATCGCTCCGACAACAAGGGGGATCGCAAGCGGCTGATCCTGCGCTGCTGCTTCGCCGGCGTGGTGCTCTCCCTGCTGTTTGCCTGGAACCGGCAGTACTGGCTGCTGGTGAGCCTGGGGGTGTTGCTGGCAAGCCTGGCGGCGACCGCCAGCCCCCAGCTGTTCGCGCTGGCGCGGGAATACGCCGACAGCCGCAACAAGCGGGCCGACATGTTCAGCTCGGTGCTGCGGGCCCAGTTCTCGCTGGCCTGGGTGATCGGGCCGCCCATCGCCTTTGCGCTGGCCATCGGTTATGGCTTCGAGGTGATGTACCTCGCTTCCGCAGTGGCCTATCTGCTCTGCGCCTTCGTGGTGTGGCGCTGGCTGCCCTCGTTGCCGCTGCCGGTGATGGATAGCGAGGTGGAGCGGGTCAGCAGCTGGCGGGATCCGTCGGTGCGGGCGCTCTTCATCGCCTCCACCCTGATGTGGACCTGCAACAGCATGTACCTCATCAACATGCCGCTCTACATTACCCGCGAACTGGGGCTGGAGGAGAAGCTGGCCGGGGTGCTGATGGGCACGGCGGCGGCCCTCGAGATCCCCTTCATGCTGCTGGCGGGCCACTACACCCAGCGTTTTGGCAAGCGCCCCATGATGCTGCTGGCTGTGCTGGCCGGGGTCGGCTTCTACGTGGGGCTGGTGACCCTGTCGAGCCAGCATGCCCTGATTGCGCTGCAACTGCTCAACGCCATCTTCATCGGCATCGTCGCCGGCATCGGCATGTCCTATTTCCAGGACCTGATGCCGGGTCGCGCCGGGGTGGCGACCACCCTGTTCGCCAACAGCATCCGCACCGGCTCCATCATGGCGGGGGCGATAGCGGGGACTGTGGCGGAGATCTGGAGTTTCCACGGGGTCTTCATGGTGGCCATGGGCCTGGCGCTACTGGCATTGGCCGCCTGCTGGCGGGTGCCGAACGTCTGAAACTGGAGGGGTTGAGCGGGCGAGCCGGTCGGCCCCGCCTCAATGTCTGATGGCGGCGGGGAGGCGCTCTAGCGGTCGTTGTCGTTCTGGTATTCGTTGCGCAGGCAGCGCAGCAGCAGCTCGGTGGCCGGGCCCAGCGCATCGGCCGACGGAGTCAGCAGATAGGTATAGAGATGGCGCTCGTTGCCGCTCGCCAGATCCAGCGGTACCAGGGAGCCGCTTGTCAGCTCTTCCTGCACCAGGTGGCGCGGCAGCCAGGCGTAGCCGAGGCCGAGCTTGAGCATGGCGATCACCTCGTGGTAGTGGGTTGCCTTCCAGCCGGTGTCGTCCGCGTCGTTCCAGTCCACCGAGCGGTGAATGGGGGGATGCAGGCTGATCTGGTTGTGGCTGGCCAGCTCCTCGGCGGCGATGGCGCCGCCCTGGGTGGCGAGCGGGTGCTCGGCCGAGCAGAGCGGCAGCAGGCACACCTCGTCCAGCGGCAGGCCGGTGCGATCGTGAGGCAGATGCTCGGAGAGCATCAGATCCCCCACCTGCAGGGCGTTGAAGTGGCAGTGGATGCGCTCGTGCAGATTGACCCGGCAACCCCGGCTGCGGGGATAGAAGTGGGCCAGCGCCCGATAGAGTCGCTCGCGCGGTTGCAGTACCGACACATAGAGGTTGATCTGCGGCTCCCACTGCCGCTCCAGGTTGTTGGCCAGGTTCTCCAGCTCTTCCACCTGCTGGCTGAGCTGACGGGCCCGCTTGAGGAAGATCTCCCCCGCCGGCGTCAATACCGCCTTGCGCCCTCTCACCTCCAGCAGAGCCACACCCAGACTCTGCTGCAGCTTGGCTACCGCATGATTGAGAGAGGATTGGCTCTTGTTCAGCGCCTCGGCGGCCTGGGCGTAGCCGCCACAGTCCACCACGGCCTGAAAGATCCGCCATTGCTCAAACGTGCTCTTGGGACGAAACATATCTCAACCTGATAAGGGAGCGGATGTTGCAACAGGGTGCCGACGGCACCCTATTGAATGTAACCCCATGCGGCGCAGGGTTGCGGTTATTTTGTTGATTTATTTGGGCTGGGCCACAAAGGTCTGGCCGGTTTTGCCCCGGCTGTCCGCGCCCATCAGATAGAGATAGAGCGGCATCAGGTCGGCGGGGGTCTTGAGGTTCATCGGATCTTCGGCCGGGAAGGCGCTGGCCCGCATCTTGGTGCGGGTGCCGCCCGGGTTGAGGGTGTTGACCCGCACGCCGGTATTTTCAAGTTCGTCCGCCAGCACTTCCATCATCCCTTCGATGGCGAACTTGGAGATGGCATAGGTACCCCAGTAGGCGCGGCCCTTGCGGCCCACACTGGAGGAGGTGTAGACGATGGAGGCATCGCCCTGCTCCTTGGCGGTCTGACGGATGAGCGGCAGCAGCGCCTGGGTCAGCAGGAATTCCGATTTGACGTTGACCTGCATCACCTCGTCCCACTCCTGCTCCTGGATGTGTTCGAACGGTGACAGGGTGCCGAGCAGGCCGGCGTTGAACAGCACGCCGTCGAGGCGGCCGAACTGCTGGGCGAAGGTCTCGGCCATGCCAAGGTAGTGGCTCTTGGTCGCCCCTTTCAGATCCACCGGCACGATGGCGGGCAGCGGGTGGCCGGCGGCCTCGATCTGGTCGTAGACCGCCTCCAGCTTGGCGCTGGTGCGGCCGAGCAGGATCACGGTGGCGCCGTGGGCCGCATAGGTGAGCGCCGCTTCGCGGCCGATGCCGTCACCGGCACCCGTGACCAGAATGACCTTGTCCTTGAGCAGATCCCGGGGGCCTGATAGTTGAACATGACAACTCCTGTTAACAATTCGTGGCAGATGCGCGCGGCAAATAGAGGGGCAAGTGTACTGATCCCGCACGGCGTTTGACCAGTATGAGATGGCAAAAATGTGAATAAATCAGAGGGGTTGTGATTGTCGATTGGCATTTTTGACGGGTTGACGCAGAGTTTTTGCGCACACCGGGCAAACTCCCTAGAATGTGAAAAAATCGTCCCCCCGGGGCACACCAGTGGAGCATCAAGTGGCATTTTTGACCGAATACGGCCTGTTCCTGGCCAAGACCCTCACCCTACTGCTCGCCATCGGCGCCGTCATCCTGATGGTGGTGAGCAGCCGTCAGCCCAAATCCCGCAAGGGGGAGCTGGTGGTGACCGATCTCTCCAGCGAGCTGGAGCAGGGACGTCACCAGTTGCAGGCTGCGCTGGCCGGCAAGGCGGAGCGCAAGCAGCTGGAGAAGGCGCGCAAGGCCGAGCACAAGGTGCGGGCCAAGAGCGAAGATGCGCGCAGCCGGCTGTTCGTCATCGATTTTCACGGCAGCATGGATGCCAAGGAGGTGGCCTCCTTGCGTGAAGAGGTGAGCGCCGTGATAGGGGTGGCCCAGCCGGGGGACGAAGTGCTGCTGCGGCTCGAATCCGGCGGCGGCGTGGTGCACGGCTACGGCCTAGCTGCCTCCCAGCTGCAGCGGCTGCGGGATCGTGACATCAAGCTGACGGTGGCCATCGACAAGGTGGCAGCGAGCGGCGGCTACATGATGGCGTGCGTGGCGGATCAGATCCTGGCGGCGCCGTTCGCCATCGTCGGCTCCATCGGGGTGATCGCCCAGCTGCCGAACTTCAACAAGCTGCTCAAAAAGCACGACATCGAGTTCGAGATGCACACCGCCGGTCAGTACAAGCGCACCATCACCATGTTCGGCGAGAACGACGAGCAGGGGCGCGAGAAGTTTCGCGAAGAGCTGGGCGCCATCCACGAGCGCTTCAAGGCATTCGTGGCCGAGCACAGACCCAACCTCGACATCGCCAGCGTCACTACCGGCGAACACTGGCTGGCGAGCCAGGCCAAGCAGCTCGGGCTGGTGGACAGCCTCTGCACCAGCGATGACTATCTGCTGGCCCAGGCCAGCCAGCACAAGGTGGTCGGCATTCGCTACAGCAAGCCAAAAAGCCTGACCCAGAAGCTCGGCCAGCAGGCCGCCGTGGCGCTGGAGTCCGGTCTTGGTCGGCTGTGGCAGCAGAGCCCCTGGCGCTGAGTCACGGCAACGTAAAACCCAATAAAAAAAGCCGGGCACTTGCCCGGCTTTTTCATTGCATCGGCGCTGCAGGCCGATGGTGCGTCTCAGCGCTGGAACGGGTAGACGGAGCCGAGTTTGAGGATCTGGGTCAGCTCGTCCAGCGCGGTGCGGGACTCCATGACCAGCGCCGGATCCCGCAGGTCGTCCAGTGCCAGGCTGTCGCGGTAGTGACGATCGACCCAGCCATCGAGGCGGGCAAACTGGCTGTCGCTGATGAGGCAGGCCGGGTTGACCGCGGCGAGCTCGGTGTCGTTCATCGCCACTCTCAGCCGCAGACAGGCGGGGCCGCCGCCGTTGCGCATGCTCTGCTTAACATCCATGTAGTGCACCCCCTTGATCGGGGTCCCCAGGGTCACCAGCTTGGCCAGATAGGCCGATACCGCCGGGTTGTCGCGACATTCGGTGGGGGCGATGATCGCCATCTCGCCGGAAGGCAGGGTGAGGATCTGGGTGTTGAACAGATAGGACTTCACCGCATCCTGCACCGACACCTCGGCAGTCGGCACCTCGATAAAGTGCAGCTCGCCGTCGCCGAACTTGGTGCGCACCTCGGCCAGCGCCGAGGCGGTGTTGAGGAACGCCTGCTGGTGGAAGAACAGCACGTTCTGGTTGCCCACCGCGATCACGTCGTTGTGGAACACCCCCTGATCGATGACGTCCGGGTTCTGCTGGATGAACACCGCGCTCTCATCCCCCAGGCCGTGCAGGCGGGCGATGGCCTGGCTCGCTTCCAGGGTCTGGCGGGCCGGGTAGCGTTTGGGGGCGGGCTGGGAGACGTCGAAGGCGCTGCGGCCATAGACGAACAACTCGACCCCGGATTCGCCATAGGCACGGCACAGCCGGGTGTGGTTGGCGGCCCCTTCGTCACCGAAGTGGTCGTTCTCCGGCAAGTGCTGGTGGTGATAGAAGTGGCGGTCGTTGTTGAACACGGCGCGCAGGATGCGGCCGGTCACCTCGGGTTCGAGGGAGCGGTGAAACTTGTTGGTCAGGTTGGCGGGGGTGAAGTGGATGCGGCCATCCTGGGTATCGGCACTCGGGGAGACGGTGGCGGCGTTGGCGGTCCACATGCTGGAGGCCGAATAGCAGGCGGCCAGCACGGCGGGTGCCTGCTTGGCGGCCTGGGCCAGCACGCTGGCATCGTTGCCGGTGAAGCCCAGGCGGCGCAGGGTGGCGAGATCCGGTCGCTCCTGCGGGGCCAGCACTCCCTGGGTCATGCCGAGCTCGGTCAGTGCCTTCATCTTGCGCAGACCCTGCTTGGCCGCCTCCTTCGGATTGGACGCCTCCTTGGCATTGTTCTGGGAGGCGACGTTGCCATAGGACAAGCCGGCATAGTTGTGAGTCGGGCCGACCAGGCCGTCGAAGTTGACCTCGAAGTGCTTCATTGAGTACATCCTTTCGATTTTTATATGGGTAGCGGTTCCTTCCGCGCACAATGCTGCGGGATGCAGCCATTATAAGGAGATTTTGTCTTTTGTAACAAGCTGATAACGAAACTGGTTTGTTATGTTACAAGAGCGGTTGGTTATGTCGTTTCAAATATAAAAAGAGGGTGGATATAGCATAAAAATAAAAAAGCGGTTGCTTCCCGCGGCTCGGCTTCGCATTAATAAATAAAGAAACAAAGTGGTTCGGGCTGCCGGGCAAATTTGCTCACAAGATTGCTTTTTCCCGTCAAATCTCTTATACAGCCCCACAAAACCGCACACCAACCCCGTCGGGTGCAATGAGGATAATAGTTACAGCATGGGCAAATCACTGGTCATAGTGGAGTCTCCGGCCAAGGCCAAGACCATCAACAAATATTTGGGCAAGGACTACGTGGTGAAATCCAGCGTCGGTCACGTGCGCGATCTGCCCACCAGCGGCAGCGCCAGCAACGAGCCCAAAAAACCTGTCATTCGCGGCATCAAGCTGAGCGAAGCAGAGAAGGCTGCCAAGGATCGCAATGCCCTGTTCTCACGGATGGGGATCAATCCGACCGCAGGCTGGCAGGCCAACTACCAGATTTTGCCCGGCAAGGAAAAAGTGGTCAGCGAGTTGCAGAGTCTGGCCGAGAAGGCCGACACCATCTATCTCGCAACCGACTTGGATAGAGAGGGAGAAGCGATCGCCTGGCACCTGCGCGAGATCATCGGCGGCGACGACAGCCGCTACAAGCGCGTGGTGTTCAACGAGATCACCAAGACCGCCATCCAGGAGGCGTTTGCCCAGCCATCCGAGCTGAACATTCACCGCGTCAATGCCCAGCAGGCCCGTCGTTTCCTCGACCGGGTGGTGGGCTACATGGTCTCCCCGCTGCTGTGGAAGAAGCTGGCCCGCGGCCTCTCCGCCGGTCGGGTACAGTCCGTCGCGGTGCGTCTCATCGTCGATAAAGAGCGCGAGATCAAGGCGTTCGTGCCGGTCGAGTTCTGGGATCTCAACGCCGATCTGCTGACCGCCGAGAAGAGCGATCTGCGGATGGAAGTGGTCAGCCGCAACGGTGCCGACTTCAAGCCGGTGACCCAGGCCGAGACCTTCGCCGCCGTGGCCGCCCTGGAAGGGGTCGACTACAAGGTGGTGAACCGGGAAGACAAGCCGACCGGCTCCAAGCCGTCCGCCCCCTTCATCACTTCTACCCTGCAGCAGGCGGCCTCCACCCGGCTGAGCTTCGGGGTCAAGAAGACCATGATGATGGCCCAGCGTCTCTATGAAGCGGGTTACATCACCTATATGCGTACCGACTCCACCAACCTCAGCAAAGAGGCGGTCGAGGCGGTGCGGGAATACATCGGCGAGCAGTATGGCGCCGCCTACCTGCCGAGCGATCCAAACCTGTACGGTGCCAAGGCCAATGCCCAAGAGGCCCACGAGGCGATCCGTCCCTCCAGCGTGCTGGTGACCGCCGAGATGCTGGAAGGGATGGAGCCGGACGCCATGCGGCTCTATGACCTCATCTGGCGTCAGTTTGTCGCCTGTCAGATGACGCCGGCCCAGTACGACTCCTCCACCCTGACCGTCAAGGCGGGCGAGTTCGAGCTCAAGGCGCGCGGTCGCACCCTGCGCTTCGCCGGTTGGACCAAGGCGCTGCCGCCCATGGGCCGCAAGGGCGAAGACAGCCAGTTGCCGGCGGTGACCGTCGGCGAGATCCTCAAACTCGTCAAGCTGGATCCGCGCCAGCACTTCACCAAGCCGCCCGCCCGCTTCACCGAAGCGGCGCTGGTACGCGAGCTGGAGAAGCGCGGCATCGGCCGTCCGTCTACCTACGCTTCCATCATCTCCACCATCGTCGATCGTGGCTATGTGCGGGTCGAGAGCCGTCGTTTCTTCGCCGAGAAGATGGGTGAGATCGTCACCGACCGTCTGGTCGAGAACTTCGTCGAGCTGATGAACTACGAGTTCACCGCCAAGATGGAAGACAAGCTCGATGGCATCGCCGAAGGGAGCCTGGAGTGGAAGAAAGTGCTGGACGCCTTCTACGCCGAGTTCACCCAGGAGCTGGAGAAAGCGGACAAGGCGCCGGAAGAGGGGGGCATGCGTGCCAACCAGATGGTGCTGACCGACATCGACTGCCCGGATTGCGGCCGCAAGATGGGCATCCGTACCGCCACCACCGGGGTGTTCCTCGGCTGTTCCGGCTACGCCCTGCCGCCCAAAGAGCGCTGCAAGAAGACCATCAACCTGGTCTCCGCCGACGAGTTCGTTTCTGCCACCGACGGTGAAGAGGCCGAGACCGAGGCGCTGCGTGCCAAGCACCGCTGCACCATTTGTGGCACCGCCATGGATGCCTACATCATCGACGACAGCCGCAAGCTGCACGTCTGTGGTCGCAACCCGGATTGCGATGGCTACGAAATCGAAAAAGGCCAGTTCAAGCTCAAGGGCTACGAAGGGCCGAGCATCGAGTGTGACCGCTGCGGCTCCGAGATGCAGCTCAAGAACGGCCGCTTCGGCAAGTACATGGGTTGCACCAACGACACCTGCAAGAACACCCGCAAGATCCTGAAAAACGGTGATATCGCGCCGCCGAAGGAAGACCCGGTCCCGCTGCCGGAGCTCAAGTGCACCCAGTCCGACGCCCACTTCGTGCTGCGTGACGGGGCGGCCGGCCTGTTCCTGGCTGCCAGCAACTTCCCGAAATCCCGCGAGACTCGTGCGCCACTGGTGGAAGAGCTCAAGCGCTTCAAGGAGCGTCTGTCGCCCAAGCACCAGTATCTGGCCGATGCCCCGGCGTCAGATCCTGACGGAAACCCCGCCATCGTGCGCTTCAGTCGCAAGACCAAGGAGCAGTACGTGATGACCGAGGTCAACGGCAAGGCGACCGGCTGGACGGCGCACTACGACAACGGCAAGTGGCAGGAGAGCCTGGCCAAGTCGAAGAAGGCGTGATTGCGCGCAGTTCACACTCTGATGAAAGAGGCCCCTTGCAGGGGCCTTTTTGTTTTCGGATGGCGGTATACTGAAACCGCTGCAAGGATGGCAGCGCTGGACACGGAGGTTGTGATGGAGATTAACGAGATCCGGCCGGGAATGACCTGTCTGACCCGGGAAGGAACCGCCTATGTGCTGGAAGTAGACAAGCAGAGTCTGCTGGTGCTGTTGCAGCGGGAGTACGAAACCATCCCGGTGCAGGTGCGCAGCGACGAGATCCTGGCCCCCATCACCCGGTGAGGCGGGCCGCCATCGTCAAAAGGGCAGGAGAAACAGCAGCTCGGCGAGGTCGGGCTGCCACTGCCACTCCCGCATCCTGACCCGCCCGCCAATCACGGGCACCCCCTCTTCCTGCAGCAATCCCGCCTGTCTGTCAAAGCCTGCCGACCCCTTGGGCAGTGAAATGGTGCCCGCCGCGCCCAGTACCCGGTGCCAGGGCAGCACCTTGTCGGTCTCCCGCAGTACCTTGCCCACCAGCCTGGCCCGACCGGGCAACCCTGCCAGATCGGCCACCTGGCCGTAACTCACCACGCGACCGGCCGGGATCAGGGCAAGGATCGCCTCGATGTGGGCAACCTTGTTCAGCGGGGCAGGGGTCGATTCCATTCTCATCCGGATCACTCGTCAATAACGACAGAAGCGCCATTGTGGCGCTTCTGTCGGGTGGCTGGCAAATGGGTTAGCCGAAGGTCTGGCTGAGCCCTTTGAGCTGCTTGGCCCGCTCCAGCAGCTCCTGACTGGAGTCGTCGACCTCCTGCATCTTCTGGCTGTTGGCGTGGGAGTACTCGGAGATCTGGTTGATGCTGCGGCTGATGTCCTCCACCACCGTCTGCTGCTGCTCGGCGGCGGCGGCGATCTGGGTGGAGAACTCGGTGACCAGCTCGATCTCCTGCAGCACGGTATGCAGGCTGCTGGAACCCTGGCGGGTCATCTCGGCGCATTCGCGGGTCTGCTGCAGGTTCTCCTGCATCATCCCCTTCCAGCGGCCCAGGGTGTGCTGGATCTGCTGGATGCTGCCCTGGATCTGCTCGGTCGCCTTGTGGGTGCGGGTCGACAGGGTACGCACCTCGTCGGCCACCACCGCAAAGCCGCGCCCCTGCTCGCCGGCCCGGGCCGCCTCGATGGCGGCGTTGAGCGCCAGCAGGTTGGTCTGGTCGGCGATGCCCTGGATCTCCCCCATCACGCTGCCGATCCGCTCCGACTCGCTGGCCAGCTCCACCGCCGAGTGGAAGGCCTGCTCCGCCTGTCTGGCGAGTTGCTCGATACGCTGCTCGGTCTGGGCCAGCTGCTTGTCCGTGTGCTGGCAGCGGCTGCGGGCCTCGCTGACCTGGCCGTTGGAGTCCTGGATGTTGCGGGCAATCTCGTGGGCCGTGCTGGCCATCTGGGTCATGGCGGCGGCCATCTGCTGGGTCTGGGCATCCTGCTCGTTGATGTCGAGGCAGGCCTGATGGGAGGCCTGTTTCAGGTTGGTAGCCAGGGTCTGCAAGGGATTGGTCGCATCGTTGACCCGACCCAGCACGGTGCGGATGCGGGCCTGCAGCATCTTGATGTGAAAATCGGCGATGGCGCCGGGGCCGTCACCGGAGTAGACCAGCCGGGTCAGACTGTCGTATTCGCGGCCCAGCTGCTGCAGATAGAGCGGCAGGGCGAAGAGCTCGCGCCAGTAGGCGCCGCCGATGAGCAGCAGGGGCAGCAGCATCAGCAGGGCGGCCATCGGGCCCTGACTGCTGGCGGCCCAGCCCAGCAGGCCGAGCAGCAACAGCGCGAGCAGCGGCAGACGGGCGCGGGCGAGGGAGGGGAGGCGGCTGCTGGTGCCGCGCTCCGCCTTGAGCAGGGCCTGGTAGGTCTGGCTGGCGATGCGCTTGAGCTGGGGATCCGGCTTGCAGCGTACCGACTGGTAGCCGCTGATCCGGTTGCCCTCGTAGATGGGGGTCACATAGGCATCGACCCAGTAGTAGCGGCCATCCTTGCAGCGGTTCTTCACCATGCCGCGCCAGGGTTTGCCCTCCTTGAGGCGGGCCCAGAGATCGGCGAAGGCGGCCTTGGGCATGTCGGGGTGGCGTACCAGGTTGTGATTGTGGCCGACCAGCTCCTCGACGGGGTAGCCGGCGATGCGGCAGAAGGCGGGGTTGGCGTAGGTGATCACCCCGCGCAGATCCGTGGTGGAAACCAGTTGTTCGTCGGCAGGAAACTCCACTTCGCTGTCCAGGGTATGGACGTCTCTGCGGGCCATAGGAATACGCTCCGATGTTCTTGTTGATAACTTTGTCGTTGTTATTGTGGCAGATCTGGAGGTGGCTGCAGGCTCGCGCCAGCAGGCGGCAGACCGGCTTCATAGGGGGCTGAATTTTGCCAACAATGGCGGATGAATGGTAGGGGCAAGTTGATGTTTTGTTGGCGAATCGTAAAAAAAAGGCGGCCATCGGGCCGCCAAGGAAAAAAGATAACACTACCTCTGTGGTACCCGGTAACGCACCTGAAGCTGGTCGAGGATCTGCAGCTGGCCCGGCAGACGGGCGGCGAAGTGCTCCCACGCCTTGCGGGCGGGGTCGCTCCAGGCCACCTCGGCGGTCGCCAGCATGCGCGGGAACAACATATAGTCGAGGCGATCGCGAGAGGTGATCAGCTCCGACCATAAGGGGCTCAGCACCCCCAGGATGTTATCGTTGGCATGGAAATCGGCTGGGGCCGGGTCACATGCGTAGACCTGCGCCAGATTGAGGGTGCCCGCCCAGTAGAGGCCGGGTTCATGGATGTCCTGGCTCCAGGCGAGATCCAGATAGAGGTGCTGGGCCGGTGCCATCACCACCGGATAGCCCGCCGTCGCCGCATCGAGTCCGGCCTGGAAGCTGGTCCAGGCGAAGATGGTGGCGTCCCGGCTCACCTTGTCGCCGTGCAATATCTCCTCCCAACCCAGCATCCGCTTGCCCTTGCCGGCCAGGTACTGCTGGCAGTGGCGCAGCAGGTGGCCCTGCAGCTCGCGGCAATCCTGATACCCCTGCTGCTTCATCAGCTGCTGGCAGGCGGGGCTGTCGGTCCAGACCCCGGCGGGTACCTCGTCCCCCCCATGTGCACCAGCGGCCCCGGGAACAGTTCGCACACCTCGTCCATCACGGCTTCCAGGAAGCGGTAGGTGCCGGGCAGCGCCGGGTTGAGCACGTTGTCGTCAAAATATTGCACCGACAGGTAGCGGGAGCGGTCGGCCTCCTCCACCAGCAGCTCGGGCAGCGCCTTGATGGCGGCGTGGCAGTGACCCGGGATGTCTATTTCCGGAATGATGGTGATGCCGAGCCCGGCGCCGTAGGCCACCAGCTCGCGCACCTCGCTCTGGGTGTAGTAGCCGCCGTAGGGCTCGGGGCCACCGCTCAGCTGGGGCCCCACCGGCAGGGCGTGGCCGCGCCAGGCGGCCAGCTCGGTCAGCTGGGGGAAGGCCTTGATCTCGAGTCGCCACCCCTCGTCATCGGTCAGGTGCCAGTGGAAGCGGTTGAACTTGTAGAGGCTCATCAGCTTGAGCAGGCGCTTGAGGGTGGCGAGGGAGTGAAAGTGGCGGGCACAGTCGAGAAAAATGCCGCGAAAACCGAAGCGCGGTGCATCGCTGAGCTCGATGCAGGGCAAGCTCTCGCCGTGCTGCAGATACCACTGGGCCAGGCTGACGAGGCCGTGGCGCCAGCCTGCCTCGCCGCTGGCGGCAATCACTATCTCCTCCGGGGTGATGGTCAGCCGGTAGGCCTCCGGGCCCAGCCCGCTTTCAACCAGCCGGATCTCGGCGTCGTGATCCTGCGCCAGCGCGAGCCCGGTCAGTTCGTTGAAGTGGGCCAGCAGCGGGCCGAGCAGGGGGCTCGGGCCGCTGACGTGGGCGCGCTCCGCCAGCCGGAAGTTGCCCTCTAGCAGCAACAGCCGATCCGGCTGGGGCACGATGCCGGCGAGGGGCTCCACCTCGGGCAGATCCGGCGCCGCAGCGGCGGATTGCGGCAGGCCCAGCTCCTCGCCGGTCAGCGCCACCGGCATCAGCTGGGGGCCGCCGCTGGCCTGGGGCAGGCTCAGAAAGAAGCCGCGCGGCATGTCGGAGAGGCGCTTGATGGGGGTGTTGCGACAGCAGAAGCACAGCTCGCTGGCCCCCGTTTGCGGGATCAAGACCTTGTAGCTGCCGCTCTGGCGCTCCAGCTCCCCCCCCTCTACCGAGCCGGGGTCGATGTGGCGGGCCAGGCAGAAGTGGAGTTTCCAGGGGGCATCCGGCAGCTGGCTCAGGCTGAAACGAAACCAGACGTCATCGCCGTCGCGTCGGTCGACCTGGGTGTGGATCAGGGGTGCAGACATGAAAATTCCTCTGATGGAGTGAAGGGGACGAACAGCCAGACAGCGTCCTTGTGGTATTGGTCAACCCCGGCCGGGAGCCGCAGGGCTGACATGGGCACCCCCGCAGCGGGCAGACCGGGGTCAGGCCCGCACTTTGGGGTGGGGTGGATGGGGACAGATTCAGGGATGCAGACACGGGTAGGCCTCCGATCGGGCAAACAGGATGGCCCCCTCCAGCGCGTCGGCAGCGGGACTGACCAGCGGCAGGTGCGCCAGGCGGGGGGCGAGGCGCATGCCGATGCCGCCGAGCAGCGCTATCCGGTCGGCACCCAGCTGGCGCATCCCCTCCAGCAGGGTGGCCAGCTGCTGGCAGGTCTCATCCAGCAGCTGGCAGGCGAGCTCGTCGCCGTCGCTGGCGGCATCGAACACCCAGGGGGCGAAGCGGCCGTAGTCGGCGGGAATGGCGTGGGCGGCCCAGCGCACCACCTCGGCCTGATCCCGCTTGAAGTGATCGAGCAAGCGGATGGCCAGCGTGCTGGGGGGCAGGATGCCGTCGTGGCAGAGCAGGGATTGCTGGATGGCGCGCAGCCCCAGCCAGGCGCCGCTACCCAGATCCGAGATGGGAAAACCGCGGCCGGAGCAGGTGTGCAGCTGGCCGTGGCGATAGATGAGCCCGGCCGAGCCGGTGCCGGCGATGAGGATGGCCCCCTCTTCACCGCCAAAAGCGCCCAGGCAGGCACCGAAGGCGTCGGAGGTGAGCCGCACGCTCGCAAAGGGGAAGGGCATGGTCAGCATGGCGTGATAGCAGTCGGCCAGCTCGGCGGAGGCGAGCGCCAGCCCGATCCCCATCCATTGCTGGGCATCCTCAGCCAGGCCGGCCTCGATACGGGCCTGCTCGATGGCGGCCAGCACGTTGCCGTGGGCGAGCGCGATGCCGAGCTCCAGATTGGAGCCGGCGGCGCGCCCCTCGCCGAGCAGCTTGCCGGCCCGATCCCGAATGCGGGCACGGGTGTGGGTGCCGCCGCCATCGACCCCGACCCAGTACTCAATCATGTCGACCTCCATTTCCCTGCGCATTCTGCCAAGTGATGGCCAGAGCAAACCAGGCTGCATGCGGGATCCACTGCTCGCCCCAGCGCCAGTTCTGATCCAGCCGATCCTTGTACGCCGCTGGAATGAATGCGATCTCCGCCTCGTCATCGAAGCCGGCGGTGATGCCGTTGCAGATCCCCCCCAGCGCGTTGGGATAACCGGCGGTGTAGGCGGGGTTGTTGCTGCCATGGCCCGCCAGCATGCAGGCATTGAAGGGATTCTGCCCCAGGATCCAGTCGAGCTGGTGCTGGCCGAAGGTGAGCAGCGGCTTGCGCTGACGCGGCAGCTGGGCAGCGGCGGCAAACGCCATGGCGGCCAGCGACGCGAGACGAGCGTTCTCCCCCTGCCACCAGTAACCCGACTCGTTGTGATGGGGCATGAAAAAGCTCACCCGGGGCGTCTCATCGACCCCCTTCACATACTGGCGGGCGAGGGTGAAGGGGTTGCCGGGGCGGGCGCAAAGCGCC
The DNA here is from genome assembly GCF_013085505.1 of Aeromonas sp. 2692-1. Lineage (NCBI taxonomy): Bacteria > Pseudomonadati > Pseudomonadota > Gammaproteobacteria > Aeromonadales > Aeromonadaceae > Aeromonas > Aeromonas sp. 2692-1. The sequence continues at coordinate 4,506,511 of NZ_CP038513.1, read as the reverse complement.
AGCTCGGCGGCCAGCGTCTGCTCGATGACGCGCTGGGCCGTCCCCTGGCGCGCCGGGTCCGGCTCGATGGCGAGATACTCCAGCAGCGCCAGCACCGGCAGGCCCGCCTCGGCGGCGTGGTAGTAGGGGCGTGAGCCATCCTCGTTGGCCGACCAGTAGTGACCGAGATCAGGATGAGGGCGCTGGCGGGCGCACAGCTTGTCGGCTCGCACTCTGGCCTCTGCCAGCCATTCGGGGCCCAAGGTGCGGGTCAGTTCGATGGCGGCCAGCAGGGCGCAGTAGTCGTCGATGATGTTCTCGACCCCGTCATCCAGATAGGCGAGGTTGTGCTCACGCAGATGCAGGTAGCCGCGGCGGGCCGCCTCGGCGTAACGGCTGGCATCAAAGTCGCCGCTGACGCTCTCGCGGGCGGCGCGGGCCAGCGCCGCGATGGCCATGCCGCCCCCTTGTCGAAAACCGGCCTGCCAGCTGGCTGATTTGATCCCCTGTTGGGTGGCGTAGGCGCACAGCTCGCGCTGGGCGGGATCCTTGCTCCACTTGTCGAACAGGGTCATGTAGAAGAAGCCCGACTGATCCTGCATCCGGCAGAGAAAATCCGCGCCGTGCAGCGCCTCGTCGTTGAGCCGTTTGCAGAGGTTGACCCCGTCGATGTCCTGGCGCGGGGCCAAGAGCTCCCGGCACTTGAGCAGGGCCCAGATCACCATGGGGGTCTGCTGGGGGTTGAGGTAGTTGGCGTAGGAGAGGTGGCTCAGGTACTTGCTCACATCCCCGCTGGCGTCATACCAGCCGCCGTGCACGTCTTTACGCTGGTCGCTGCCAAACAGGCGGGCGCTGCGGTCGGCCCGATCGAAGGCGCCGCTGGCGCGCTGCCCCTTGAAGTAGTGAATGACGTCGGAGAGGCAGCGGCTGGCCAGCAGATCCTGGCCGATGGTGAAGGGGGCGGTGTGCACGATGCGCTCCTTGGCGCCCGTCTGGATGAGGGCCTCCAGCCGGTAGTGGCCGGGCTCTTTGACGGCGGAGAAGTCGGCGCGCCAGTAGTGGCGCCCCTGCCAGCCCTCGACCTGGCCGGCCGGCTGCAGCGGGACTTCCAGCAGGATGCGCTCGTCATCCTGGCGCAGCAGCCTGAGGTGGCCGCGGATATCGAGGTCGGTGTCGCTCTGCAACAGGGCGATCTTCTCCCCGTCGCACTGGTAACCCACCTGATTGATCAAGAGTTCCATCAACGTCTTACTCCTGTGGCTCGCCTGGCGTGGCGAGGCACATTGCGGGGCCCTGACGGCCCCGTTGCGAGGCGTGGTCAGACGCCGTGTCCGGCCGGTCTGTCATTGGTAGAGGTAGCAGCGCACGAAGTGGTTGTCGGCGAGCTTGCTGACGGGGGGCAGGGTCTCCTTGCAGCGGGGCATCGCCTGATTGCAGCGCCCGGCAAAGGGGCAGCCGCAGGACTCCGGCGTCCAGAGCGGGATCTCCCCCTTGCGGCCCCCCTCCAGCTCTGCGTGGATGCTCTTCTCGGGGTCGGGTACCGCCGAGATGAGCAGCTGGGTGTAGGGGTGCTGGGGGTGGTGCAGGATCTCGTCCACCTCGCCCCACTCCACCATGTGGCCCACGTACATCACCGCCAGATCTTCGGCCACGTAGCGGGCGGTGGCGATGTCGTGGGTGATGTAGAGCATGGAGACCCCGAGCTCATCCTTCATCTGCTCCATCAGGTTGAGGATGCCGATGCGAATGGAGACGTCGAGCATGGAAGTGGGCTCGTCCGCCAGCACCACTTCGGCCTCCACCGCCAGGTTGCGGGCGATGTTGACCCGCTGGCGCTGGCCGCCGGAGAGCTGGTGCGGGTACTTGGCTGCGGTGGCCTTGGCGGGGGTGAGCCCCACCTTCTCCAGCAGGCCATAGACCATGTCGGGCAGATCTTTCTTGTCGATCACCTTGCTGTGCAGCAGCAGGGGGCGGGCGATGTGGTGGTAGATGGTATGGGTCGGGTTCAGCGAACCGAACGGATCCTGCCACACCATCTGCACGCTCTGGCGGTAGTCGAGCAGGGCGGTGCCCTTGTTGAACTCCTCGAGGTCGCGGCCGCGATAGAGGATGCGGCCGCCGGAGAGCTTGTACATCTTGGCGATGATCTTGGCGATGGTGCTCTTGCCGGAGCCGGACTCCCCCACCACCGCCAGGGCGCGGCCCCGGTGCAGGTTGAAGGTGATGTCCGAGAGGGCCCGCATCTTGCCGCTCTTGATGGCGTTGGAGTTGACGGGGAAGTCCTTGTAGAGGTGCTGGACTTCGATGATGGGGGCGTCGGTTTGGGCGATTTGCATGACAGACATCCTTAACAGCCAGCGGCCTTGTCCAGATAGATCAGGGGATCTTGTTGCTCATCCTGCGCCTCATAGAGGTGGCAGGCGGTTTGTTGGCCGGGGCGGATCTCGGCCAGTTTGGTGTACTGCTGGCGGCAGCGCTCGTGCACCCTGGCGCAGCGGGCCTGAAAGCGGCAGCCCACCGGCACCTCCAGCAGGTTGAGCGGGGTGCCCGGGATCCCTTCCAGCACCGTCTTGGGCCCGTGCAGGGGCGGGAAGGAGTTGCCAAGCCCCTTGGTATAGGGGTGCAGCGGCGCGGTCAGGATTGCCTTGGCCGGCGCCACCTCCACCAGTTCACCGGCATACATGATGCCGATGCGATCGCAGAACTCGACCATCAAGGAGAGGTCGTGGGTGATGAACAGAATGGAGAAGTTGAACTTCTCTTTGAGCGCATAGACCTTCTGCAGGATCTCCCGCTGCACCACCACGTCGAGCGCCGTGGTCGGCTCGTCCATGATGAGCAGCTCAGGGTTGAGCGCCATGGCGATGGCGATCACCAGCCGCTGGCGCATGCCGCCGGAGAACTGGTGCGGGTAGTCCTTGAGCCGGCTCGGGTGGATGTCGACGATGGCGAGCAGCTCCTGGGCGCGCTTGATCGCCTCGTAGCGGGTCAGCCCCGGGTTGTGGGCCAGCAGCACGTCGCAGAACTGCTCCTCCATGCGCAGCACGGGGTTGAGCGCATTCATGGCGGACTGGAACACCACGGATACCTGCTGCCAGCGGTAGGATCGCAGCCGTTCGTCGCCGTAGTGGAGTATGTTCTCCCCCTTGAACAGGATCTCGCCGCCGCTGATGTAGGCTGGCGGCTTGTGCAGCCGCGCCACCGAGAAGGCGACGGTGGACTTGCCGCAGCCCGACTCGCCGGCCAGGCCGAACACTTCACCGGGGGCGATGTCGAAGCTGACCGAGTTGACGGCGCGCACGTCGCCGTTCTCGGTGATGTAGTCGACGCAGAGGTTGCGTACCGACAGCAGGGGTTGTTGCGATCTCATGCTGTCTTCTCCTGTACGGCCGGCACCGGCGTGGTGACGGGGGCGGCGAGTTTCTTCCAGCGATTGAGCCCCTTGTGGGAGCGCAGCTGCGGGTTGGCGATTTCATCGATGGCGAAGTTGAGCAGGGCCAGGCCGGCACCGAGCGTTGCGATGGCGAAGCAGGGGGCCAGGATCTCCCACCAGGCGCCGACCAGGATGGCGCTGGAGGTCTGGGCGTTGTAGAGCATGATGCCCCAGCTCACTACGGTGGGGTCGCCCAGGCCCAGGAACTCCAGGGTCGCCTCGGTAACGATGGCGTAGATGATGGAGCCGATGAAGCTCACCCCGATGATGGAGATGAGGTTCGGCAGAATTTCCACCAGGATGATGCGCCAAGCCGGCTCGCCCAGCACCTCGGCGGCGATGACGAACTCTTTTTCGCGCAGCGCCAGAGTCTGGGCCCGGATGACGCGAGCGCCATAGGCCCAGGAGGTAAAGCCTATGATGAGCGCGATCACCGTCGGTGACGCCTCCCCGATAAAGCTTGCCAGCACCAGTAGCAAGGGGAGGTTGGGGATCACCAGCACCACGTTCATCAGGAAGGTGAGGCACTCGTCTATGACGCCGCCGAAGTAGCCGGCGGTGATGCCGACCGTGATGGCGAGAGCGCACACCAGAATGCCGGCACCGAACCCCACCATCAGGGAGATGCGGGCGCCGTTGGTGAACTGGGCCCAGATGTCGTGACCCATGCGGGTGGTGCCCATCACGTACTCGGTACTGGGCGGCTGGTGCGGGCGGGAGACCCGCTTGGTCGGCTCGTAACTGGCCAGCAGCGGGGCGAACAGCGCCATCAGCACGAAGCTGACCACGATGAAGAGGCCGCAGGCGGCCTTCTTGTTGCCCAGCAGGATTTTCAGAATAGTCGGCATGCGCATCTTATTTGCCTCCGGTACGCAGACGGGGATCCAGGAAGACGTAGAGCACGTCGGCCAGGAAGTTGAAGCTGAGCATGGTGATGGTCATGATGAGCAGCTGCCCCTGAATGAGCGGGTAGTCGCGGGCCAGAATGCCCTGATAGAGGGTCAGACCCAGTCCCGGGTAGTTGAAGATCACCTCGGTGATGAGGGATCCGCCGATGACGAAGCCCAGCGCCATGGAGAGGGCGGTGACGCTCGGCAAGATGGCGTTGCGGGCGCCGTAGTTGAAGATCACCCGGTTGCTGGAGAGCCCCTTGGCCTTGGCCATGGTGATGTAGTCCTCGCCCAGCAGGTTGATCATGTTGTTGCGCATAGTGATGAGAAAGCCCCCCACCTGCACCATGGCCAGGGTGCCCACCGGCATGATGGCGTGGGTCAGGATGCTCTTGATGTGCTCCCAGCCCCAGTCAGGCTTGATCTCCGGGCTGTAGGCGTAGCCAATCGGCAGCCATTCCAGACTCACCCCGAACAGGAAGAGCGCCAGCAGCGAGATGACCACCGGCGGAATGGCCTGCATCACCAGGGTGAGCGGGGAGAGGAAGCTGTCCATGCGCCCACCCCGGTGCCAGGCGGCGAAGATGCCGACGATGGAACCGATGGAGAAGCTCAGAATGGTGGAGGTGCCCACCAGGAACAGGGTCCAGCCGATGGCGCGGCCGAGCACGTCGGCGACCGGTTGGGGGTAGTAGCGCACCGAGGTGCCGAGATCCCAGGTGAAGACACTCTTCACATAGGTGAGAAATTGGGTGCCGATGGGGCCGTCCACGAACCCGAAGGTAGCCTTGAGGGCTTCCAGGGCGGCGGGTTCCATCATGGCGCCGGCCCGGGCAAACATGACGGAGACGGGATCCCCCGGCATGGCTCTGGGTAGCAGGAAGTTGATGGTGGCGGCCACCAGAAAGGCGACCAGATAGAAGGAAAAGCGTCTCAGTATGAATCCCATGATGATACCTTTTACTGCTGGTCCGCCCCGCGCCGGGCATAGTTACCCCAACCCCGGCAGAGCCGGGAAAAAAGGGGGATGGGCGGGGAAGAGGGCCCCCCGCAGGGGGCCGGGATTGATTAGCTGTTCGGCTTGAGTGACAACACGTGCAGCAGACGCTCCGGGGTGTCCGGGTGAACCTGCGGCTTGGCGACCGGGTTGTCGGCACTGAACCAGCCGTGGAAACGCTTGGTGCTGTATTCGTACCAGGTCGGGTTGTTGAATACCGGGATGATGGTCTGGTTGGCACCGACCTTGTCCTGGATCTCGAACATGATCTCCTTCTGCTTGGCGGCATCGGCGGTCTGGGTAAAGTCGTCGATCAGCTTGTCCAGCGCCGGATCCTTGTAGCGGGGCGCCGCAAAGCGGTTGCCGCGCTCACCCATGTTGCGGGAGTGGAAGGCCGTCTCGAAGTACTTGTGCGGGTTGGCGCCGGCAAAGTAACCCTGCAGGGCGACGTCGAAGTCACCGGTGATGAGGTTTTCAGTCCAGACGGTGGCTTCCGGGGTGGCGGTCTTGGCGTTCAGGCCCAGTGCCTGCAGCCCTTCCACGCCGATCTGGGCGGTGTTGACCCAGTCGGTCCAGCCGTTCGGTACCAGCACCTTGAACTCGATCTTCTGGCAGGTGGGGGTGTCGAGGAACTTGTCGCCGTCACAATCCTTGTAGCCGGCCTGTTTCAGCAGGGCCTTGGCGCCTTCCAGATCGAACTTGTTGTACTTGCCGTACTTCTTGTCCACTTCCGGGTTGTTCCAGGAGTCAAAGGCTTTGCCGAGCCCTGACGGGTACTCGTTGACGGTGGGGTAGCCGTAGCCAGCGATATCCACCATGGACTGGCGATCCATCGCCATGGAGAAGGCGCGACGGAAGTTGATGTCGTTGAAGGCTTCGTGGTTGCCCGGTTTCTTGGCCTGGAAGTTGACGTTGAACGCCACCGTGCCGGAGGCCGGGAACCAGTACTTGTTGTTCTTCGGATCGTTGCCGACGTAGAGGCGCTCGATGTCCGGCACGAAGGAACCGAACCAGTCCACGTCACCCTTCATCACAGCGGCCAGTACCTGGTCGTTGGTGGCCATCTGCGGCATGCGCAGGCAGTCGATGGAGAGGTTGGCGTTGTCCCAGTAGTGCGGGTTGCGGCACTGGGTGTAGAGCTGGGCGGAGAAGTTGTCCACTTCGGTGAAGGGACCGGTGCCGACCGGCTTGTCGTTGGTGAAGGCGACCGGATCTTTCACCGATTTCCACTGGTGCTCAGGCACGATGGGTACCAGTACCAGATCGTTCACCACGTTGGTGTTGACGTCGGTCAGCTCGAACTTGACCTTGTTGGGTGCCAGCTTCTCGACGCTCTTGATCTGGGTCCAGATTGAGCGCTCGTCCAGCGCCTTGTTGGCCTTGACCAGATTGAAGGAGAACAGGATGTCATCGGCGGTAAAGGGCTGACCGTCCGACCACTTCACGCCGTCACGCAGATCGAAGGTGACGGACTTGAGGTCCTTGCTGAACTCGTAGTGGGTGGCCAGACGATAGACGGGTTTGCCACCCTGCATATCGTTGAAGATCACCAGCGGTTCATAGATGAAGTGACGAGTGGTGTGCAACAGACCCGCTTGCAGGAAGGGGTTGAAGTTCTTGACCCACGCGGTCTCCTGTTGTGCGACCAGGGTCAGCACCGTCTTGTTGTCGGCCGCCATGGCGTTGCCGGCAGCGCCGGCAAGCATCATGGTGCCCAGCATTACAGCAGTAGAGATTTTGGATACTTTGGCAAGCATATTATTTCCTTTCTTATTTATATTCCTTGTTTGGATTTGAGCACCGACTTCGCATGCTGGGGAGGTCGGCCCTCAATGTTGGCCAGGTTTTGCACCCTTGTAGTTGTGTCATCCAACGTCCCTAGCAAAGCAGAGTTAACAGGAAAACAACAACTGTTCAGATCGTCGATATCGTAAAAATCGACGCCTTCACGTCAATTTCGTCAAAACAGCTTTTAACTCGATTTAAATCATCAGGTTATGTTAATTGCTTTGGCGTAATAAGTCCCTGTCAATCGACCTTCCATGACAATTGTGTGAATTGGATCGGCTCTCGTTTTGACGTATGGCAGAAGGCTTAATTCTGCACAAAAAAAAACCGCCCCGACAAGTGTGAGCCAGGGCGCAGATTGGGCGGTGGATATCAGGGCTTGCGGTTGGCGAGCTGACGCAGGGTCTGGGCGCTGTGGTGCAGCTGCTGGCGCTGGGCCTCGTTGAGCGGCGCGTGGCTCAGCACATACTCGGCGGTGGCGACCACCGTCTTCCAGCGCGGCGCCTTGGGCAGGGTATCCAGGCTCAGGTACTTGTCGAGGGTGCGGGTCTGCGGGCTGGAGCGGTCCATGTAGACCCGCCACAGCTTGCTCTTCTCGGCCAGCACTATCTTGCCCTTGCCGGTGCTCTGCTGCCAGGCATCCAGGGTGAGCCGCATGGTGTCCACCAGGGCGCGGCGCAGGGGCTCGTCATCCTGCTGGCGGATGAGGTCGTCGGCCAGCGAGCGGAACTCCCCGCCCAGCCGGCTCAGCTCGCCCAGCAGCTGGCCATCCTCGATGATGGCCTGGCGTGACAGGCTCTTGAGGGCGTTCTCCAGCGCCATCACCCGGTTCTCGTCCTGCCGCAGCTCGGTGCTGAGGGTGAGGGCGAAGGCGGCCTGGCCCCCCAGGCTGATGGGCAGGGCGCGGGCATTGAGTTCGTCTTTCTGGCCGGCCACCAGAAACGCCAGCTGCTGCTCCCCCCGATCGTGCAGATCGGGCCACTGGCTGGTCAGCGGGCTGGCCAGCCAGTCGTCCAGCGGTTGCCCCTCCATGGCTTCCGGCTCCTGGCCCAGCAGGCGGGCCAGCGCCCGAGAGGCGAACAGCACTGTGCCCTGACCATCGATGAACACCATGGGGTCGGCCCCTTCGCCGAGCAGGGCCAGCAGCCGCTCCTGATCCTGATGCAACTGCTCTTGCAGCAGCAGACGGTGCTCTATCTCCTGCTTGAGCAAGCGGTTCTCCACCAGCGAGGCGCGCCCGGCGCTCGCTTCCAGCAGGGCCCTGACCCGGGCGAACAGCTCCTCCTTGCAGAAGGGCTTCACCAGATAGTCGTTGGCGCCGGCGTTGAAGCCCTCCTCGATGTCCTTGGGCTGGTTGAGGGCGGTGAGCAGCAGTACCGGCAGCTTCTCCTTCGGGTGCTGCTGGCGCAGCCGGCGGCAGACGTCGAAACCGGAGAGGGTGGGCATCATCACGTCCAGCAGGATGAGGTCGACCGGCTCCTGAGCCAGCTTGGCCAGCGCATCGTGGCCGTCGCTGCTGGGTAGGATGCGATAACCGCAGGGCTGCAGCAGGTGGCGCAGTATGTGCAAATTGATGGGCTCGTCGTCCACCACCAGGATGAGGGGGGCATCCTCGGGGGGAGGCGGGAGGTCATCGCTCTCCCAGTCCGGCAGGATCAGCGGCTGCTGGCGCACCAGCTGGTGTTCGATCTGGCGGCTGTCGAGGGTCAGGCTGCCCGCCTTGCCGCTGGCGAGCGGCAGGGTGAAGGCGAAGGTGGAGCCGACGCTCGGCTCGCTCTCCACGAACAGCTCGCCCCCCATCAGGTGCACCAGCTGGCGGGTGATGGAGAGGCCGAGGCCGGCCCCCTGCTTGCTGACCTCCGGGCTCATCTGCACCAGCGGTTCGAAGATGTGCTCCAGGTGATCCGGGGCTATGCCGATGCCGGTGTCGGTCACCTTGATACGCAGGAAATTGCCCTCCACCAGGGCGCTCAGTACCACCTTGCCCTGCGGCGTGTATTTGATGGCGTTGCCCACCAGGTTGTAGAGCACCTGTTCGAGCCGCTGCTCGTCGGCCAGCACCGGCGGCAGCTCCACCGGGCTGATGTCCACCAGGGTGAGCGGCTTGGCCTGCACCAGGTGCTGGCAGAGATCCAGCACCAGCCTGATGACTCCCTTGGAGGAGACCGGCTGGGGGTGGATCTCCAGCTGGCCGTAACGCATCTGGTGGTAGTCGAGCAGATCGTCCACCAGTCGGGCCAGGCCGTCGGCGCTCTTGATGATGAGCCCCAGCTGTTTTTGCTGCCCTTCGGTCAAGTCCTGCTGGCTGGCAAGCATCGACTCGGCCATCCCCTTGATGCCGTGAATGGGGGTGCGCAGCTCGTGGGAGGTGTTGGCCAGCAGCTCATCCTTGAGTTTGTCCGCCTGCTGCAGACTGAGGTTCTGCTTGTGGGTCAGCTTGACCTGCTGCTGCAGCTCCTGGGTCTGGCGCTCGATGAGTTCGATCTTGTCCTTCACCGAGCGCTGCATGTGGCGAAACGCCTGGGCGAGCCGGTCGATGTCGTCGTCGGTGCGTTCGATGGCGATGGGGTGATCCAGCGCACCGTCGGCCACCTGTTCGGCGGCGGCGGTGAGGGAGCGCAGCGGCGCCGTGATGGAGTGGGAGAGCCAGCGGGAGAAGAGGATCAGCAGCAGCAGGGAGCCGGCCCCCAGCAGGATCACCAGCGTCTCCAGCTGGCGGATGGGGCGATAGGCCTCGCTGGTGGAGATCTCGGCGATGAAGGCCCACTCGGTGTCGAATACTTTCACCTGGGTGTAGGCGGCCAGCACCTCGTCATCGTGGTAGGAGCGAAACAGCCCGACCCCCTGCTCGCCGGAGAGCGCCTTGACCACCAGCGGGGTCTGCAGCGGCCGGAAGTTGGGGCGAAAGCTGTTCTCCACGCTGAATTCAGGCGCCAGCCAGGCGTTGGCGCGCATCCGCTTGTCCGGGCCGATGAGGATGGTCTCGCCGGTCTCGCCCAGCCCTTCCCGCTCCGCCATGATCTGGTTGAGCTTGTCAGGCAGCAGCTCGAAGATCACCACGCCGCGCACATAGTCGTATTGCATCACGGGGGCGGCCATGTAGGCGACCACCTGGCCGGTCAGCTCGTTGCGGCCAAAATCGGTGAACTCGAAGATCTGCTGTGGCTTCTGGCCGCCGTCGAGGCGCCGCTTGATCTTGGCGAAGGTACTGCCAAGGCCGCTCGACTGGTAGGGGCCGGAGAGCAGGTTGGTGGCGAAGTTGGCGTGCTTGGTGACCGAATAGACCACGTCGCCGTTGAGATCGATGAGAAAGATGTCGCTGTAGTTGGACTTGCGCACCATGTCGGCGTAGCCGCGGTGAAAGCGCTGGTGCACCCGGCCGTACATCTCGTCCGCCAGGATCAGGGCGCTGATGGAGGGTTCGATGTCGCTGGTGCTGTCGGGTTTTTGCAGCTGATCCCAGGAGCCCGGCACATAGCGGGCCTGGGCACGGGCGCGGGCCTCCTGCGGTGTGGTGCCGAGTTTCTCGAAGGCACCGGTGAAGCCATAGAAGCGACCGATACTGTTGCCGGCAAAATCCTGCTGGGAGAAGTTGATGATCTGCTCTTTGAGGTTGCCGAAATAGTCTTCCAGCTGGTTCTTCTTGATGTTGCGAACGGAAACCAGATGGTTGGAAGTCTGGGTGGTGAGATCCTTGCCGTGGCTATAGAGGAAAAACAGGGTGACGACCAGGAAGGGCACCATGGCTAGCATGAAAAATGCCAGCATCAGCTGCGGCCTGAGCCCACGGGGCTTGAAGATCCATTTCATCGGGTGATTTTCAATTGAGAATCCGGTTACTAACCGCAGCAAGTCTCTGACTAAAGGCTAATCATTTCAATGACTTTATCTCAAATTCGCCTGTGGGGTCACAGCCTGGTGCGGATTTTTTGGGCAAGCCGTCTAAACCCTGAGCAAACAGCACGGGAAAGGGGCCAAAGTGCGAAAAAAGGGTTGTGCCCGCGCTCGGGGTACGTATAATGCGCCTCGTTGTCAGGCAACTGGCAGCAAGCAGTACAGGCGGGAATAGCTCAGTTGGTAGAGCACGACCTTGCCAAGGTCGGGGTCGCGAGTTCGAGTCTCGTTTCCCGCTCCAATCTTCCATGGCACCAATCATGGATATCACTTTCAAGGCAATGCCTTGTCAGCATGGCGCGTTAGCAAAGCGGTTATGCAGCGGATTGCAAATCCGTTTAGTCCGGTTCGACTCCGGAACGTGCCTCCATCTTCTCTTCGTTTCATTTCTTAAAGCATTTCATCACACCAGCCCGGTGTGGATCACTCTGATCAATATCCTTGCTGCAACAACAGCTGCTCACAGCCCTGTTGCTGCCACTCCCGTTCCAGATAGCGGTTGACCTGCGTCAGGTCCTGTCCCCGGTATTGAAACTGCACTTCGGCCGAGTGTTCGGTCACATCCATCATCTTCTGTTTCAACTGGCCGCATTGCCACATGCTGACGGTCGGTGCTCCCTTGTAGGCCAGCGTGATGCTGTCGGCCTGGTTGAGCTGCCAATCCTGCCATTCCGACCAGAGCAGCAGACCCAGTATCCCTATGATCGCCATTTCTGCGGGTTTCATCGCACCGACTCCATCTTGAGTGCCAACTCATTAAATCTGGTCGACGGGAGCTGCTTTGCCAGCTTTTGTTGCTTGTAAGTTAATGGATGTAACCCAATTTCACTTTAAGGCTTTTAAGGGATCTTTTTGCAAAAAAATGGGAATCTTGGTGTAGTAATCCTACAAATTGTGGAGTAATCTTTGCTCAGTGGTCTTACCAGTAAGGAGTTCTATCATGTTTCATCCCTATTCCCTGACTCAGATAATTCTTCGTCGCATCTATGTGCTGCTGGTGGGTATGCTGGCTTTCCCCGTGATGCTGTTTCGCAGTGATCGGGCCCGTTTCTACAGCTATCTGCACCGGATCTGGAACAAGACCAGCACCAAGCCGGTATGGCTCAAGATGAGCGAGCGTGGCGAGCGGATCTTCTACTAAGTCAGGTTTCAATTGAAAAAGACAGCTGCGGCTGTCTTTTTTGTCATTAAGTATCGGCCGCCGATGCCCGCACGGTTGTATCGTGCCAATCAGACCCCGCCCTGTGGCGGGGTTTTTTATGGCTCAGTCCCAGTTATGTGTTGAAAGGCTAACCTTGAAGTAGGTCATCACCTTGAGGGCCGCCATCATGGATACCCAAGCCTTTCAACATCTACTGTCCCTCTTCCCATTGCTCACTTTGCGTCAGCGTCGTCTCGCGCAACAGGAACTCACCACCCCTCACCCCATCACCTCGTTGGCCGCTCAACTTCCCGCATGCCAATGCTGCCCTCACTGTCAGGCCGAGGCCACACTGCTGGCCCCCTGGGGCTGGTCTCGAGGGCTGCGCCGTTATCGCTGCAAGCAGTGTTTGCGCACCAGTTCCGTGCTCACGAACACGCCTCTCGCCCGACTTCGCAAGCCACAATGCTGGGAAGATTATGCACAGGCCCTCATCGACGGTCTGACCGTCCGGCAGGCGGCGCTCCGCTGTGGGGTCGGTAAAAACACCGCCTTTTTGTGGCGTCACCGCTTCCTGAAGGCCATGGCTAGCCACCAGGCGGTACGGGAAGAGGGTATTGTCGAGGTCGATGAGACCTTCTTCCTGGAATCCTTCAAAGGCCAGCGCGGATTGCCCCGCCCGGCCCGCCATCGTGGAGGTAAAGGCCGTACCCGAGGCACAGGACCGGATTACATCCCGGTGATGGTGGTGCAAGACAGAGCAGGCCACCTGGCTGACTTCCAGTTGGAACGGCTGAATGCCAGGGCGGTGAAGGCAGTGCTTCAACCGCTTATCGCCCCGGATGCCGTCCTGTGCAGCGATGGTGCCGGGGTGTATGCGAGTTTCAGCAAGGGGCAAGGGATAACACACCAAGTGGTGCGCAATCGAGCGGGAGAGCGGGTGGTGGGTGCATATCACATCCAACATGTGAACGGGTACCACAGGCGATTGAAGGAGTGGATGGAGCGGTTCCATGGGGTCGCGACCCACTATCTGAGGAATTATCTGGGTTGGCGAAGGATGTTGGAGCGCTATGGGCGGGAAGTGAATATCTCACGTTGCTTGCATGAGGCGCTGGGGCGCCCCATGCAACACGTAATTGGGACATAGCCTTTTTTATTGTCTGCATCCCTGGGATTGGCGGCGGCAGGGTGGCGCAGTGCACATTTTCATGGCGAAAGTTCATTTGAAAGGAGAATGGAATAACCCTTTTAAAACAATCTTTTGCCAATTGTGTTTTTTATAGATGTGCCGATTTTGCATTTTTTTTGAAATCAATTCGCCGGCGCTCCGGTTCTATGGAGGGCATCCGGTCGTGACCGATCGGGCACATCACACACAATCAGAAGGAACAGAGAATGAACGTCAAAAAGAGCACTGCCATCGCCTCCGCCATGACCGGTCTGCTGGCCCTCGGCGCCCAGTTTATCGCCGCACCGGCCATGGCGGCCGATGAGAAGGAGAAGTGCTACGGAGTGGTGAAGGCGAGCAAGAACGACTGCGCGACCAAGACCAGTTCCTGCGCCGGTACCGCCAAGATGGATGCCCAGGGTGACGCCTTCGTGGTGGTGCCCAAGGGGCTGTGCGAGAAGCTGGCGGGCGGTTCGCTGCAACCCAAGTAAGGCTGGGTGCCACGGTGTTACCCCAGGGGCACCGTGGCCTTCTTTTGGCTGGTTTGCAGCGAGGCTTTGCGATGAACCCCTTGATTGGTATTGGATTGCGCACGCCCCATTACGACGAGATATTGCGCACCCTGCCGGCGGTTGGCTGGCTGGAGGTGCACAGCGAAAATTACTTTGAACGTCACAGCCGGGGTTTTCAGGTATTGAGCGAGCTGGCTAGGCACTATCCTGTCAGCCTGCACGGCGTCGGTATGTCGCTGGGCTCGGCCGATGCACTCGACCTTGAACACCTCGCCAGCCTCTCGGCCTTGGCCCGCGCCATCAAACCGGTGCGCATTTCGGAACACCTCAGCTGGGGCTGCATTGGGGGGCGCCACTTCAACGATCTGCTGCCGGTCCCCTATACCCGGGAGGCCTTGCTCACCATGAGCGACAAGATCATGCAGGTGCAGGATGCACTCGGCTGCCGGCTGCTGATCGAGAACCCCTCTTCATACCTGCAACTGGCGGGAGAGATGCCGGAGTGGGAGTTTCTGGCGGAACTGCAGCGACGCAGCGACTGCGCCATCCTGCTCGATCTCAACAACCTCTACGTCAGTGCCTTCAACCACGGCTTTGCATGCAGCGACTATCTGGCTGCCATCGACATCGCTACGGTGGGCGAAATTCACCTGGCCGGTTTTACCGATCAGTCTCTGCCACAGGGGCATCTTTACATCGATACCCACAGCGCGCCGGTGAGCGAGCCGGTGTGGGCCCTCTATGAGGAGATCTGCCACAAGCGCGCCATTCCCACCCTGATCGAGTGGGACCTCGAGATCCCGCCGCTCCCCGTGCTGTTGGCAGAGGCCGAGCGCGCGAGCGCCATGCTGGACGCCGCCATGGCCACCCATCTTGTGCCGGAGGCCGCCCATGTCTGAGCTGGCTTGCCGGCAGCAGGAGTTTGCCGAGGGGCTGCTTGGCCAGAGCGAGGCCATCCTGCCCCATATCCACTCCCGTCTCTTTGCGGCGGATGCCGTGCTGCAGGTCTATCGCAACCACTTCATCCTGAGCCTTGGCGAGGTGCTGGTGGGCAGCTATCCAGCCGTCAAAGCCATGGTGGGGGAGGCGTTTTTCGACGCCGCGGCGCGCGGCTTCGTGCTGGCAGAGGCCCTCTGCGAAGGGAGCGTGATGCACTACGGCGCCGGCTTTGGCGACTGGCTTGCCCGGCTGCCGACCACCGCTGAACTGCCCTGGCTGGGGGAGCTGGCCCGCTTCGAGTGGGCACTGGAGCGCACCAGTCTACTGGCTGCCGAGAAGCGCCGCTGGCCGGCGGAACGGGTGGCCGCCCTGCCACCAGCAGCCTGGCAGACGCTGGTGCTGATCCCGGCCTGCGATCTGTCTCTGTTCGACAGTCCGCGCCCGGTTGATGCCCTCTGGCAGATGGCCCTGCACGAGGGCGAGACAGTGCAGGATCTGGCGGCTCCCACCTGGCTCGCCCTCAAGAAACAGCCCGATTGCCGGGTATTGCCGCTGAGCCTGAGCGAAGGAGAGTGGCGCCTGCTGGATGGCTGCCGCCGGGGCATTGCTCTTTCTGCCCTGCTGGCGCAGGACTCGCAGGCTGCAGAGTCTCTGACCCGCCTAGTCACCCTGGGCCTGCTGGTCGATGTGACCTCAACGCTGGAGTAAATTCGATGACAAATCACAAGTGGACACTGATGCAACCGGTGGGCCCCGCCGTTCCCTGGTGGCTGAGCGGCGCCCTGTTGCTGCTGGCCAGGTGCTGGGTGGCGGTGGCCTTCTTTCGTTCCGGCTGGCTCAAGCTGAGCGCCTGGGACAGCACCCTCTATCTGTTCGAGTTCGAGTATCAGGTGCCCCTGCTGCCCTGGCAGTGGGCGGCCTGGCTTGGCACGGCCACCGAACTGCTGCTGCCGGTGCTGCTGCTGGTCGGGCTCTTTACCCGGTCGGTCGCCGCCCTGTTGTTTGCCTTCAACATGGTGGCGGTGATCTCCTATCCCACCCTCTGGGCCGGCGGTTTTTACGATCACCAGCTGTGGGGCTGGATGCTGCTGACCCTGGTCGTCTGGGGCGCGGGGCCGCTGGCCTGGGACCAGTGGCGCCTTGCCAGGCGGGCGTGAAGTCCCCACACTGGCGCTTTGATCAGGTGCCCGCGGGGGGGCCTGTTCACCTCAACGAGTGTCACAAGGAGAAGCGCCGATGATCATTCGTCAGGCAACGCAGGCAGACATTCCCGCGCTGGTGACCCTGCGCATGGCACTGTTTTGCGAGGTGGGGGAGCTGAGCGAACCGCTGGCCGACCTCGATCTCTGGCAGGCGACCAGCCGCTACTTCAGCACGTCGCAGGCAGAGGAGAGCGCCCGCTCCTGGGTGGCGGAAGTGGATGGCGAGGTGGTGGCGAGTGCGACCCTGGCCCTCTTCGTGCGCCCGCCCTATCCCGGCAACCTGGCGGGGAGGGAGGGCTATCTGCTCAACATGTATACCCTGCCGCCCTACCGCCGACAGGGGCTGGCCGGCGCCCTGCTGGGTCAGATGGCGGACTATGCCAGGGCGCAGCAGCTGGGCCGGGTCTGGCTGCATGCCAGCGACGAGGGACGCCCGCTCTATGAACGGATCGGTTTTGTGGCCAATCCGGCTTATCTGGAGTGGCCCGTTACCGGCTAGCCCATTGCGATTCAGACGCTGAAACGCTAGAAACCTTGACTAAGATCAATTCAGGCGGGGCGCGTACCCTGATGACGAGGTAAAGACAAGATGTTCAATCTTAAACTCAAAGCCGAACTTCAGGCTTGTCAGGAGCAGTTGGCGCAGGCACAGACCTTCATTGATGCGGTCAAGGGCGGGGTGGCGGTGATCACCTTCACGCCCGAGGGGCAGATCCTGGAGGCCAATCCCCTGTTTCTCGGGGTGGTTGGTTACAGTGAGTCTGAGGTCGTGGGTCAGCCACACCGGATCTTCTGTGACGGTCTGTATGCCCAGTCAAATGCCTATCAGCAATTCTGGGAACAGCTGCGGCAGGGACGCAGCCACAGTGGTGTCTTTCGGCGGTTGAACAAGCAGGGTCGCACGCTGTGGCTGGATGCGACCTACTTTCCGGTCAGACAAGATGGGCGGGTAGTACGGGTGATCAAGGTCGCTTCCGACATCACCCACAGCCATGAGCAACTGCTGAGCCAGGAGGCGACCTCGAGCGCTCTCGATCGTTCTCAAGCCATCATAGAGTTCACCCCCAGAGGGGAGATTGTCGGCGCCAACCAGAATTTTCTCTCCTGCATGGGCTATTCGCTGTCGCAGATAAAGGGCCAGCATCACAAGATCTTCTGCGATGAGAGCTTCTATCGGGAGCAGCCGCACTTCTGGGAGGATCTGGCCAGGGGCCAGGTAAAGTCCGGACTGTTCCTGCGCCGTACCAGCCATGGCAACGACATCTGGCTGGAGGCGAGCTACAACCCCATCAAGGATGAAGAGGGCAAGGTCATCAAGGTGATCAAGTTTGCCAGCGATGTGACCGAGCGAATCCTGCGGGCACAAGCGGTGAGCGATGCCGCCCGGGTGGCACACTCCATCTCGCAGGATACGACTCGGGCGGCGGCAACCGGTACCGCCTTGCTCAACTCATCGGTGACGCTCTCCACCGCCATTTCGGAGCAGGTGGGCAGGATGGCAGAGCTCATCGGGCTGCTCAACGAGCAGTCAAAGAGTATCCAGTCCATCGTTTCCACCATCAGCAGCATTGCCGAGCAGACCAATCTGCTGGCCCTCAATGCCGCCATCGAGGCGGCTCGGGCCGGGGATCAGGGACGCGGTTTCGCGGTGGTGGCCGACGAGGTGCGCCAGCTGGCGGCACGCACCACCCTCTCTACCAGCGAGATTGACGGCGTGGTGCAGAAAAACCGTGAACTGACGGCGCAGATCACCAACAACATCAATGAGGTTGCCCTGAGTGCTCAGCGCGGCAAGGAACAGATTGTCGAGGCGAGCAGCGTGATGACCCAGATCGAACAGGGGGCGAGCAATGTGACTGAAACCGTCTCCGGTCTGGCCATCGGTGCCTGAGTCTGTTCCAGGCAGCCGCCCGTGGGTGGCTGCCTGATATTTGTGCGAACGACTCGTCAATCTGAACCCCCGCTGTATCGCTCCCTGCTTGTGAATTGCCCGCTGGCGGCGGCCTGTTTAGGCTTGCCGCCTCATTATTTCTGGAGCAAGCGAAGACGATGGCAACGAGAAGAAAGGGCAGGGCACTGGCGCTGCTGGCGGGCATGGTGGCAAGCGTGGGGCTGAGCGGCTGCATGGGGCAGATGGGGCTCTCCTCCATGGTGACCAAGGGCAACCTCAGCGTGGTGGACAACCGTTACGGCCGGGCCGGGGTCTTCGTCCTGCTCTCGCCGGTCTACGGCCTGGCGGCCACCGCCGATCTGTTCGTGTTCAACACCATCGAATTCTGGTCTGGCAAGAACCCCATCACCGGCAAGTCGCCGGCGCTGGTGGATCAGAAACTGGACGCCCTGATCAAGGTCAACCAGCACCTGGATCCGTCCCTCAACAAGGTGCCGCTGGCCATGCTGCCGCAAGGGGTGCGCGAGGTGGAGGTGAGCTACCCAGACGAGCGCACCGCCCAGATGGAGGTGCACTACCTGGACGGGCGCAGCAGCCTGATGCGTGGCGAGAAGCGCGGCGAGCTGCTGGACATCTACTTCGACGGCCGGCTGGTGTCGACCCTGACCCCGGCCCAGCTGGAGGAAAAAGCCCGGACTGGCAGTGCCGAGGCGTAAATTCATCTGAATCCAGATCTATTCCTCTCTGGATAAGGTATATCTAGTCAGCAGGCAAGATCGCCATGATGTCCAAGGGAGCAGGCTATGACGGTGAATGGATTGCGGTTGGCAGAGTTGATTGGTTCCCTCAGTCATGCACTCGACATGACCGAGGGGCAACCAAGAGGGCACTGCATTCGCTGTTGCTGGATAGGTTCCCGACTGGCCGAGCGGTTGGCGCTGGATGCCCGGCAGCGCCATGATCTCTATTACATGCTGCTGCTCAAGGATCTGGGGTGCAGCAGCAATGCGGCCCGTATCTGCGAGCTCTATCTCACCGACGATCTTCACTTCAAACGCGACTTCAAGCTGGTGGATGGCTCCCTCTCCGAGGTGGTCAACTTCGTGCTGGGCCACACCGGCTTGCAGGCGGATCTGCTGGGGCGTTTTCGCAGCCTGTTCCATATCTTTCGCAACGGCGATCAGATTGCCAACGAACTGATCCAGACCCGTTGTCATCGGGGGGCGGACATTGCTCGCCAGTTGCGGTTCAGTGAAGAGGTTGCCGCCGGCATCCTCTCTCTGGACGAGCACTGGAACGGCAAAGGTCGACCGTTGCAACTGGCCGGTGACGCGATTCCGCTCTTCTCCCGTATTGCCCTGCTCTGCCAGGTGGTGGATGTGTTTCACGCCGCAGCTGGTCCAGATGCAGCCCTCAAAGAGCTGCGTGAGCGCAGCGGCAGCTGGTTTGATCCTCAATTGGTTAGCGAGTTTGAAGCGTTGGCGGATGACGACTTCTGGCAAGGACTGGCGGACCCCGGTTTGGCCGAGTGGGTGTTCGTTCACCCGGCCGGGCAGGGTGAAGTCGCTCTGGATGAAGATTATCTGGACGAGATCGCGGCGGCGTTCGGCCAGGTGGTGGACTCCAAAAGTCCCTACACCGCCGGTCATAGTGGCCGGGTGGCGCTCTATACCGACATCCTCGCCACCCAGATGGGCCTGTCCGAGCAGCGAAGACGCTGGCTCAAGCGCGGCGCTTTGCTCCACGACGTGGGCAAGTTGGGGGTAAGCAACGCCATTCTCGACAAGCCGGGCAAGCTGGATGCGCAGGAGTGGGCCGCCGTGCAGATGCATGCTGCCTATACCGAGGAGATCCTGAGTCGCATCGGGGCGTTCGAGGAGCTGGCGCAAGTGGCGGGTGCCCATCATGAGCGACTCGATGGCAAGGGTTACCCCAAAGGATTGAAAGGGGACGAGATAGCCTTGGAGACCCGCATCATCACCACGGCCGACATTTTTGATGCCATCACTGCCAAAAGGCCCTATCGCGGTGCTATCCCGGTGCCCCAGGCGCTGGAGATGATGGCCGAGACGTTGGGGTCAGCGATTGATCCGGACTGCTTTGCTGCCCTGCAGGCGGGGATCCAGGATTTTTCCCTCTACCTCCCGCTTGAGCAGCCGCTGGCAAACGCCAGTTAATGGCGGCGCCATATCAGGCCTCAAGTCATTGGCCTTTTAACGACAACGCCCCGCTTTGCGGGGCGTTTTGCTATGGGTGGCTCTGGCTGCGGGGCGGGTGCATCACTAGGCCCAGCAGCCGGCGCAGGTGGGTGAGCTGCTCGGTGAGCTGCAGGTTGAGCCACAGATAGCCGCTGATGGCGGCCTCGCCGCCGGCGTCGATCCGCACTCTACCGGCCGCCTCCTGCAGACGGCTGATGGCCAGCTCCGAGCCCTGCAGTTCGCCGCTTTTGAGCATCAGCGCCAGCTCGCTCATCAGCGCCTCGGTCGCCTGCTGGCAGGCGCGCAGCTCCGGGGTGCTCTGCATCAGAAAGTGGCTCTGGCGATCGCGCCAGTAGGTGTTGGCCAGCATCTCCAGGGTGCAGAGGGTGTTGCGCATGGTGGTCTGGATCGCTTCGAACAGGGCGCTGCCAAGGCGGGTCTCCTTGACGGCCGGGGTCAGCAGGGGGCGCAGACTCACCATCTTGGAGAGCAGTCTGGCGTGGCTGTGGGCGAGGCGCGGCCGCTCCAGCACGTTGGGGGAGAGGTGGGTGTGATAGAGCCGCTGGGCCTGCTGCAGGGTGTCGTGCATCTGCAGTCGCCAGTGGCTGTAGGCGCGCTGGGGATAGATGCTGCAAAACAGCAGCGCCAGCAGGGAACCTAGGATCACGTCGGCACTGCGCCACAGGGCGGTTTCGATGTCGCCGGGCATGGCCCCCATGGTGACGCCGAGGGTGATGCCGATGAGCAGCCCCACGTAGGGGCGCTTGCCGAGTGCCAGATAGCCGCACAGAAACATGATGCAGCCGCACCACAGCAGCATCAGCGGCAGGGAGTAGAGCTCGAGATAGAGCGCCACCACCCCGCAGCTGGCGCCGAAGATGGTGCCGACCACCCGCTGCAGGGCGCGCGACAGTACATTGCCCCAGAACGAGATGGGGCCCATCACCACCACCAGGGTGATGAGGGGCCAGGTGCTTTCCGGCAGCTTGAGCTCGCGGGTCAGCAGAAAGGTGAGCATGAAGGCGAGCGCGATGCGCAGGCCGTGGACGATGCGGTAGTGACCGTAGATCAGCAGATCGAGCCGGGAGAGGGGGGCATTCAGGCGCAAGGGACAAGCCTCGGATTCATGGGGGCAACCACCCCGCCACGCCCGGCGGGGTGGAGACCGGTATCAGGCCACTCGTCCCTGGAGTGGGTGGATCCAGACCCGCTCGCCGACCGCGATGGCCGGCTGGGCGGGGACGATTTCAATCAGGCAGTTGGCATCGCTCATGGAGCTGAGGATGCCGGAACCCTGCGGCCCGGTGGTGCGCACCCGCAGCACGCCGCTGGCGTCCTGATGGAAGATGCCGCGCAGGAACTCGGTGCGCCCGGGTCGGCTCTTCATCTGCTGCTCGGCCAGTGCCGACAGGCGCAGCGGTTGCCACACCCGGCCCTGCAGGCGGGCGATGGCGGGCTCGACGAATTGCAGGAAGCAGATCATGGCGGCCACCGGGTTGCCGGGCAGGCCGAAGAAGGGGGTCTGCCCCAGCTTGCCGAAGGCGAGCGGACGGCCCGGCCGCATCTGGATGCGCCAGAAGGCGATCTGGCCAAGCTCGGCGAGCACCTGCTTGATGAAGTCGGCATTGCCCACCGACACCCCGCCCGAGCTCAGCACCAGGTCGGCATCGACCGCGGCCTGTGCCAGCTGTTGGCGCAGGATGACTGGATCATCGGGGATGATGCCAAGGTCCATCACCTCGCAGCCAGCCCCGGCGATGAGCGCCATCAGGGTGAAGCGGTTGCTGTCGAAGATGTGGCCGGGGGCGAGCGTCTCGCCCGGTGCCTGCACCTCGTCGCCGGTGCTGAACAGCGCCACCTTGAGCGGTGCGCGCACGCTGAGCCGGGCTTGACCAAGGGATGCTGCAAGCCCGAGCTGAGGGGCACCGAGGCGGGTGCCGGCCGGGATGGCGACCGCCCCCAGCGCCAGATCTTCGCCGGCCTGACGCACGTTCTGCCCCGCCTTGATGGGGGCGCTGACGCTGACCCATTCACCATCAAGCTCGGTCTCTTCGCGCATCACCACGGTGTCGACGCCGGGGGGCAGCGGGGCGCCGGTCATGATCTGCACCGCCTGTCCGGCCAGTACCGGCTCGCTGCGCGGCTGGCCCGCCAGCACTTCTCCCACCAGTTGCCAGCGGCCGGCGGCGAGATCGTCGCTGCGCAGGCCCATGCCGTCCATCGCCGAGTTGGCGTGGGGCGGCACATTGATGGGGCTGACGAGATCCCCCGCCAGCACGGCGCCGTGGCAGCGGGCGAGCGGCAGGTCGATGCTGCGGGTAGAGGGGGCGAGTGCATCAAGAATGGCCTGACGCGCCCCCTCGACCGACAGAAAGCCGTTGCCAGCCTCCTGTTCCCGCGTCTGACTCTCTTTGAGCCAGTGGCAGACGAAGTCGGCGATGGCGTCCAGATCATTGATGTCGAGCCGGGGCAGGGCGGTCTCTGCGGGCTGGTCACTGGCCACGGCGATGATGTCGCGATCACTCGGGAACAGCAGCGGCTTGCCGATGGCGGCGCGGTGCAGCTCGATTTTCGGGAAGTGCTCGTGCTTGAACCCTTCCACCAGCAGCAGGTCGAGGCTGCGCTGATCGAAGCTGGCCAGCAGCTCGCGAAAATCGGCCTCACCCAGATCGGTCTCAACGATGCGGGCGTGACGGCGGCGGGAGGCCACCATCATCTGGCTGGCGCCGGCCTGGCGCAGGCGGTGGCTGTCTTTGCCCGGCTGGTCGATGTCAAAGTCGTGGTGGGCGTGCTTGAGCACCCCGAGGCGCAGACCGCGTCTCACCAGCAGGGGGATGAGCTGCTCGAGCAAGGTGGTCTTGCCGGTGCCGCTCCAGGCGGCAAAGCCGAGCAGGGGCAGGGTGGGGGCCGGGGTCATGAGGTGGCTCCTTGTTCGGTCGCGGAGTCTGGCAGGCGCGCCTCGTAGGCGGCCAGCTCGTCCGGGCTGTTGAGATTGATGAAGGCATCCGGCTGGTCGGCAAAGCTCACCACCGCCATCTGGTGGCGGGCAAACCAGATATCGATTTTGCGCTCTCCCTCGGCCAGCGCGGCGGACAGGGAGGGGAGCAGGGATTTGTGCAGCAGGGCCACCACGGGTTGCAGCCAGTCGCCGTCATGGGCCACCACCAGTTCGGTCGCCGGGGTGAGGGCGGCGCGAAAGCGCGCCATCAGATCGCGGGGCAGGGCGGGGCCGTCGCAGGGCACGAACAGCACCCAGTCGTGACGGGCGGCGGCAAGGCCCGCCTGCATGCCTGCCAGCGGGCCGAGATAGTCGGGGTTGTCGTCGCCGATGACCGGGGCCAGCGCCTGGTAGCGGGCCTGGCTGCGGTTGGCGTTGATCAGGATCTGGTCCACCTGGGGGCGCAGTCGGTCAAGCACGTGGTCGATGAGCGGGCGGCCCGCCAACTCGACCCAGCCCTTGTCGGCGCCCCCCATGCGGGTGGCGCGGCCGCCGGCCAGCACCACGGCGGAGACGGGAAAGCGGTCAGTACGAGGTTCGCTGTTTGAGGTCATGTCGCTCGATGATTTTCAAAGGAGTGGGTTCGTGCAGCCGGCCCCGGGCGAGGGTCCATTGCCGCTCGCACAGGTCGGTCAGATCGTTGCTCTGGTGGCTGATGATGACCAGGCCGCTGCCCTGTTCCCGCAGATCTTGCGCCATGGCGGCCATCAGGGCAACCGAATGTGCATCCAGATTGGCGGTGGGCTCGTCCATCAGCAAAAAGGCGGGCTGCAGCGCCCAGGCGCGGGCCATGGCCAGACGCTGACGCTCGCCGCCAGACAAAATGCTGATGTGCTCCCGTGCCAGGCTCTCCAGTTCGACCCGGCGCAGCGCCTCGAACACCCGCACCTCGTCGGCGGCGCGATGGCCGAGGGCCCAGGCCACGTTGTCGTGCACGCTGCGATCAAACAGGTAGGGGGTCTGGTGCAGGTAGGTGACCCGGCCCGGCCCCGGATCGCGCTTGAGCCACTGGCCGAGCTTGCCGCGCCAGCCAGAGGGGAGGTTGGTGTGGCCCCGGGTCGGGGTGAGCAGGCCGGCCAGGATCTTGAGCAATGTGGTCTTGCCCACCCCGTTCGCGCCGCGCAGCCAGATGGCGTCGCCGGCCGCGATGGAGAGCTGCTCAATCTGGAACAGGTCGCGCTCGCCAAAGCGCATCATCAGCTGGTGGGCGGTCAGGGCCATGGCGTACTCCGGTGGAGGGACGGTGGGGGCATGGTCGGTTCTTCACATAACCGTGACCGCGACAGCGGTGGGGTCAGCAGCATTTGGTTATGGATGACAGTGCGCTGCGCCATGGTCAGTTCTTCAGATAGCTGTGACCACGGCACGCGGTCAGCAACAGGTTGAGCAGCAGGGCCAGGGCCAGCAGCACTATGCCGAGCGCCACCCCCTGGGTGAAGGCCCCTTTCTGGGTCTCCAGCGCGATGGCGGTGGGAATGTTGCGGGTGAAGTGCAAAATGTTGCCCCCCACCATCATGGAGCAGCCCACCTCGGTGACGATGCGGCTGAAAGCGCCGATCACTGCCGCCAGCAGGCCG
Source organism: Aeromonas sp. 2692-1 (assembly GCF_013085505.1). Classification (NCBI taxonomy): domain Bacteria; kingdom Pseudomonadati; phylum Pseudomonadota; class Gammaproteobacteria; order Aeromonadales; family Aeromonadaceae; genus Aeromonas; species Aeromonas sp. 2692-1. The sequence goes on along the minus strand of NZ_CP038513.1, from coordinate 4,481,901 downwards.
AAGCGGCACTCGCGCATCAGCCCGAGCAGCGCCCTGGGCCAGGAGAGCCCCAGGGTGCGGGCGGTCTCCCAGGCGCGCCGATCGCTCTGCACGAACGCGGCGTGGGCCATGGTGGCGATCACCGGAAAGGCGATCAGCATCTGCCCCACCACCATGGCCTGCTGGGTGAACAGCATCTTCCAGTCGCCGAAGGGGCCGGCCCGCGACAGCAGCATGTAGAGCAAGAGGCCAATCACCACGGTCGGTACCGATTGCAGGGTATTGATGCAGGAGAGCCAGAGCCAGCGGGCCGGGATCGGCAGATAGGCCAGCGCGAAGCCGAGCAGCAGGGCCGGCAGCAGCACCAGCCCGAGCGCCAGGCCCGACACCGAAAAGGAGACCCCCACCACCTGCCACAGTTCGGCGTCACCGCTGAACAGCAGCGCCAGCGCCGCCAGTGTGGTCTCGATCAGAGTCGGCACCGGGCGCCTCCGTCACTCAGGGGGGCGAGGGGCGCCAGGGGCAGATCGAACAGGGTCGGGCTTGGCATCACTGCGGCTTGGCGTCGGCCACGAACAGCGGCTGGCCGGCCACCTTGAAGTCACCGATAAGCTGCTGGCCGTGCTGGGAGACCAGCCAGTTCTTCAGGGTGCGGGCCCCTTCGGTGTTGAGATCCGGGTAGCGCTTGGGGTTGACCAGGATCACCTGGTAGGGGTTGAACAGGCGCTTGTCCCCCTCCAGCAGCACGGCGAGATCCAGCTTGCTCTGGTAGGCGAGCCAGGTGCCGCGGTCGGTCAGGGTGTAGGCACCCAGCTCGGAGGCCATGGTCAGGGTCGGCCCCATGCCCTGGCCGATGGACTTGTAGCCGGCGAACTCGGGCTTGACGTCGGCCGCCTGCCACAGGGTCTTCTCCTTGATGTGGGTGCCGGACTCGTCCCCGCGGGAGATAAAGGTTTGCCCCTTGTCCTTGATGGCCTCCAGCGCCTTGGCGGCATCGTGCAGCTTGGCCAGACCCGCCGGGTCTTTGGCCGGGCCGACGATGACGAAGTCGTTGTACATCAGGTGCTCCGGCTCGATGCCAAAGCCAGCCTCGACGAAGGCCTTCTCGGCAGAGGGGGCGTGGGTCATCACCAGATCCGCGTCGCCGTTCTCGCCCATCTTCAGGCTCTGGCCGGTACCGGCCGCCATCACCTGCACCGGGTAGCCGGTCTCCTTGGTGAACTGGGGCAGCAGCCAGCCCAGCAGGCCGGACTGTTCGGTGCTGGTGGTGGTGGCGAGGCGGATGGGCGCCTTGGTCTCGGCATGGCTGGCAGCGCTCCAGAGCGGCAGGCTGAGCAGCAGGGCGGAGGAGAGGGCAAGGGCGAGGCGTTTGCGCACTGTGGCTGTGATCATGATGTCAGGGTACCCGGTGATGGAGAGAGGGCAGGACTAAGCAAGCAGGGTGCCAAGCTGGTCGTATGCCTTGTTCGGCGGGGTTTTTAATGTGAAAACAGTCGGTTAAGCGCACTAATTGCGTGATGGCACCGTCGCTTTTAATAAACGGAGTTGGCACTTGGGGCCGGTTAGCGACAAAATGTCCCACAGTTTATAAGGTCGGTGGGACAATCCCGGAACCTTGTCGAATCTGAGGTACTTTTTTCATGACTGCACCCGCCAGCCGCTGGTCCGCCCTCTCCTTGCTCATCGTCGATGACGAACCCGGCATGCGCAGCTTCCTCGCCAAGGCGCTGGCTCGCCGCTTCGCCCAGATAGAGACGGCCGCCAGCGTGGAGGAGGCCGAAGCCCTGCGCTGCCGCCTGCATTTTGATCTCATCATCGCCGACATCCGCCTGCCGGGGCGCTCCGGCATCGAGTGGCACGAGGCCATCGACCCCGCCACCCGGCGCAGCGACATCATCTTCATGACCGGTTTCGGCGACATGGAGACCGCCCTCAAGGCGCTGCGGCTCGGCGCCAGCGACTTCATTCTCAAACCCTTCAACCTGGATCAGATGGTGCAGGCGGTGGACCGGGTCATCGAGCGCCGCCAGATGGAGCGGGAAAACCTGCTGCTGCGCCGGGAGGTGAGCAAGCTGTTCCCGCCCACCCTGATCGGCGACAGCGCTAAGACCCGCGAGCTCAAGACCCTGATCGCCCGGGTCGCCCCCTCCAACGCCGCCGTGCTGGTGGAGGGGGAGTCCGGCACCGGCAAGGAGCTGGTGGCCCGCGCCCTGCACCAGCTCTCTGGCAGGATGGGGGCCTTCGTGCCGCTCAACTGCGCCTCCATCGCCCCCGAGCTGCTCGAAAGCGAGCTGTTCGGCCACGTGCAGGGGGCCTTTACCGGCGCCCGCAAGGGGCGCGACGGCCTGTTCCGGGTCGCCCACCAGGGCACCCTCTTTCTGGACGAGATCGGCGAGATGCCGCTCGCCATGCAGGCCTCCCTGCTGCGGGCGCTGGAGCAGAAAGCTATCCGCCCGGTCGGCGCCGAGCGGGAGCTTTCGGTGGACGTTCGCATCGTCGCCGCCACCAACCGCAACCTGAAGGCGGAGGTGGAGGCGGGCCGTTTTCGTGAAGACCTCTTCTATCGCCTCAACGTGGTGGCGCTGCCGGTGGCCCCCCTGCGCGAGCGCATCGACGACATCCCCGCCCTGGTGCACCACTTCACCCGCCAGCTCACCGCCGAGATGGGCATGGGCGCCCTGCACTGGACCCACGAGGACGTGGTGGCCATGCAGGCCTACCCCTGGCCCGGCAACGTGCGCGAGCTGCGCAACCTCATCGAGCGCTGCCTGCTGCTGGGCAAGCCGCCCGCCGAATACTGGCAGAGCGCCAAGCCGGCCGAGTCGGCGCGGGGTGAGGAGGGCTATCCGCTGGAGTGGGCGCTGGCCGAGGTGGAGAAGGCGCACATCCTGCAGGTGGTGGCGAGCCATGATGGCAACAAGTCGGCCGCCTCCCGGGTGCTCGGGGTGGCGCGCAAGACCCTGGAACGCAAGTTCAAGGAGTGGGCCATCGAATGAGCCGGCTCGCCCGTTGCCACCGGAGTGAGTCATGAAGCTGGCGCAGATCCCGGGGTTGCTCAGAACCAAGGTACGCTGGCGTCTGCTGCTGCTCACCTCGGTGCCCATCATGCTGACCCTGGCCGGCATGATAGGACTGACCCTCTACTGGACCCTCACCTACAGCTGGCAGAACCTGCTCACCACGGTGCGCAGCGACCTGGGCGTGGCCCACCATGCGGTGAGCGTGCAGCAGCAGCGCCAGGCCGAGCACCTCGAGCACCTGCGCGATGCCTGGGCCTTCCAGCTGCAGTTGCGTGAATCCCCCGCCCGTTTGCGCCAATGGGTGATGCCGCTTGCCGCCAACTACGGCCTCGATTTTTTGCGTCTGCGCAGCGGCAGCGAGCTGGATCTGCTGCCAGCGCAGGATCGCGCGGCCCTCGCCGCCGGGCGCAGCATCAGCCACTTCGTGGTCTGGTCGCGGGAGCAACTGCTGACGCTCTCGCCGGCACTGGCCAGCCGCGCCGTGCTGGAGCGGGAGTATGATCCGGTGGCGGGGCAGGAGACCCGCGGCCTGGTCAGCCTCTCGCTGACCCCGGTGATGGGGCGGGACGGCAACCTCTGGGGCGTGCTGGAGGGGGGCGAGCTCATCAACGGCAGCACCCGGCTGGTGGACGAGCTCAAGGGCCAGGTGTTCGCCAAGAACACCCTGCCGGCCGGCAGCATCGGCACCGTCACCCTGTTTCTCGGCGATCTGCGGGTGAGCACCAACGTGCCCGCCAGCAGCAGTCGCCAGCTGGGGCGGGCGGTGGGCACCCGGGTGTCGGCACCGGTGCGCGAGCAGGTGCTGGGACGCGGTGAGCCCTGGATTGATCGCGCCTTCGTGCACGACGCCTGGTATGTGTCGGGCTACGAGCCGCTCTTGGGCGCCAATGGCGAGCGCATCGGCATGCTCTATGTCGGTTTTCTCGAGTGGCCCATCATCCGCACCTACCTCACCAACCTGCTGGAGCTGGGCTCCGGCGTGGTGGTGTTGCTGCTGCTCTCCGGCCTGCTGGTCTATCGCGGCGCGCGGGACTTGTTCACCCCCATCGAGCGGATGCACAAGGTGGTGCGCCAGGTGCAGGCGGGTCAGCCGGCCCGCATCGGCGTGCTGGCCCTCGACCCCGACCACGAGCTGGCCCAGCTCGGTCGCCAGTTCGACGCCATGCTGGATCAGCAGGCGGCGCACCAGCAGCAGCTGGCCCGCAGCGCCGACCAGCTGGAGCAGAAGGTGGCCGAACGTACCCAGAGCCTTGAGCAGAAGACCGCCGAGCTCGAGCACCACATCCACATGCTGACCCAGGCCCGCCAGCAGTTGCTCATCAGCGAGAAGCTGGCGGCCCTCGGCGAGCTCTGTGCCGGGGTGGCCCACGAGATCAACAACCCGCTGGCGGTGATCCTCGGCAATGTGGAGCTGATGAAACTGGAGCTGGGGGAGGCGGCCGCGCCGGTGAGCGAGGAGCTGGCGCTGGTGCTGGCCCAGATCGAGCGAATTCGCGCCATCACCCGCAGCCTGCTGCAATATTCCCGCCCCGGAGATTACGAGACGGCGCCGGTGTGGCAGCACCTCACCCCCATCATCGAGGAGAGCCTGACCCTGGTGCGCTCTGCCCTGCGCCAGCAGCAGGTGAACCTGGTGGCCGCTCTCAGGGCCCAGCAGCCCATCGAGGCGGATCGCCAGCAGCTGCTGCAGGTGCTAATCAACTTGCTGGTCAACGCCAGCCATGCGCTGGGGGAGCAGGGGGAGATCCGGGTCGAGAGCCGCGACTGGCTGGATGACGCCGGGGCCCTGCAGGGGGCCGAAGTACGGGTCATCGACAACGGCAGCGGCATCGAGGCGGCCATCATCGACAAGATCTTCGACCCCTTCTTCACCACCCGCGCCACCGGCACCGGGCTGGGGCTGGCCCTGAGTCACCGCATCATCAGCCGCTGGGGCGGGGAGCTGTTGGTGGATTCCACCCCGGGGCAGGGCAGCTGCTTTACCATCCGCCTGCGCAGCCACGCCCGGCTGGCCAGTGGCTGCGAGCGCGCCCGACTGGAGGGGTGGCGCATCGCCCTCAACGCAGAGGGGCGTGATGTCGGTGGCGACCACCCGTCTTAACCACGCCAGCCACAAAAAAGCCCGCCGAACTTGAAGGGCGCGTATTGTCCTCAATGGGGTGCCGCAATTCAGAGTGAGGCACAAAAAAGCCCGCCAATACTGGCGGGCTTTTTTGCAGGTAGGTGAGGGGATACTTACTGTGGGCTCCACACCAGCTTGCCGCTCTGGGTCAGGTCATAGCCGCCGAGGCGGGCTGCCAGCTCGCGCCCCTCGGGGGATTGCAGCCAGCCGATCAGCTGCTGCAGCAGGGTGCGAAAGAAGACCCCCTGCGGCATCACCAGATCGAAGCACTCTTGGGAGAGCGGCATGAAATCGAGGCCGAATTCGGTGGCGGTGCTCTGGGCGCCGGGCCCGACATCGGCATCGCCGCGGCTGATGGCGGCGGCCAGCTCCCGCTCGCTGTTGACCTCGAGGGTGCGCTCCAGCCGGGTCAGCGACTCGCCCTGGGTTTGCAGCCACTCCTGCAGGGCGCGCTGGCTGCCGGCCCCCTCCTGGCGCATGGCCCAGCGCCAGTCGAGCGCCTGTCTCGCCTCTTTCGGTTGCAAGCCCCGGCGCAGCACCAGCCCCTGCACCCGCCGAAATCCATGAACGATCACCCATTGCCGGTGGCCCTGATACTGCTGCACCAGCGCGGGATGGCGCAGGTGCGCCTCCTCGGCCTGCCCCCAGTGGATGGCGCAGAGATCCACATGGCCGCGGGCCAGCATCGCCAGCCCCTGCCGGGTGCCGCACGGGGTGTAGCCCACCAGTGCCTGGGTGCCGAGCTGCCGGGCCAAGCGGCTGCTGGCATAGTGCAGCAGCACGTCGTCGGAGCCCGCCAGCAGCAGCCGGTCGTTCATCACCCCCTCGTGGCAGCTGCCAAGCAGCCAGCGATCGAGCAGGGATCGCGGAAACAGCCACTTGCCGGTCGCCTTGGTGGCGGGGATGCGCGCCTCGTTGGCGAGCTGGTAGACCTTCTTCTCGTTGAGATCGAGGTACTCGGCCACCTGCTTCACATTCATAAATTCGTTCATGGCTTAATCTCGCATCCCGCGACCGGCTGAACCGGGCGCCAGCACCGGCGGCTTCTCGTCCAGCACCATATGGTCGTGGCCGCTAAAGACCTCGAAATGGCGCCCCTTGGCGCGGGCAATCATGGTGATGCCGAGCTGGCGGGCCAGATCCAGCCCCATCTGGGTGACGCCGGAGCGCGACAGCAGCACCGGAATGCCCATCTGCGCCACCTTGATCACCATCTCCGAGGTGAGCCGCCCGGTGGTGTAGAAGATCTTGTCGTGGCCACTCTCGCCGCGCATCCAGAGCTCGCCCGCCAGCGTATCCACCGCATTGTGGCGCCCTACATCCTCGACAAAGGAGAGGATTTCGCTGCCGCGACAGATGGCGCAACCATGGACGGCACCGGCCATCTTGTAGGTTTCGTTATGGGCCGACAGCGCCTTGAGCAGGGCGTAGAGGGTGCTCTGTTTAAGCTCGGGCGCCGCCAAGACCACCCCTTCGAGCTTCTTCATCACGCTGCCATACATGGTGCCCTGACCGCAGCCGGAGGTGACCGTCTTCTTCTCCAAGGATTTGTCGAGATCGGCGGCCTGCTGGCTGCTCACCACAGCGGCGGCCTCGCTCTCCCAGTCGACAATCACCGACTCGATGGCTGCAATATCCTCGATAAAGCCCTGATTTTTCAGATAACCCAGCACCAGCGCCTCGGGGCGGGCCCCCAGCGTCATCAGGGTGACTATCTCCTTCCAGTTGAGGTAGACCGTCAGTGGCCGCTCACAGGCGATTTGGCGGGTTTGCAACTGCCCCTGCTCATCCATCACCTCGACGGCCATGGTGAGCTGGGCGGCAGCATTGCTTTTGATAAAGGTCGGTGTCATGGGCCCCTCGCGACCGGTTGCCGGGATCTAAGGGGAGGGATACAGCAAGTTTTGTTCCAGATTATTTGGATAGGGGGAATAAGGTTTTGTGTTACATAACAGAATATGGATATCGTGCTTGTAAATTGGCTGGACAAATGGTGGTCAGCGAAAGAATATATGCTCCAAAAATTCAATTAATACTTTAAATGTCACTTGAGGTTTTGCAACCTAAATTTAAGTGAAAATAGAGGTGGCTTTGATGAGTGAAAAATATTGTGCTTTCGACAATTACGAGTTTTTTGGTGAGTTTTTTATGCAAGAAAATACGGAGGACATGAGGTTTCCTGCAAAAATAAGATATTCTCCACAGAATGGTTTGCAATTAGAGTACAGTCTTTCAAATAGTAGTTTTCCTAGTGCGTGCGACCGATTGTTTGGGGTTTTAAGTAATGGTAAGAAATGTACTCTAGTAGGAAATTTTGATTTTGAAAGCGGAATGCACTACATGGGCTCTGTTTTTGTAAAATCAGGAGTGCATGGATTCTTATACTTAATGATTGGAGATTTCGTTGACTCATGGCAAACGTTTGAATGCGCGCTGTTTACATTTAATGGTATGCAGGAGTTTATTCATCCACAAGGATTTGTTACGCAACTAAAGTATCAAGAGGAACCTATTGTAGAAGTCGATGGTGATGGGTGGAATATCAAGGTTGAAAATACTGCCACTTACTCTATGGTCGGTAATCAGATAATAAATCTTATCTATTCTCGAGATGAAGAAGCAACAGAAAAACTGGCGGCTGCATTAGATAAAATAAAAGAGGAGCATCCTACCTCGTACTTTAATTTGAGAAAAACGCTTAAATATTATGTTCGTTACACAACAGATATTCAACAAGCAGCCGACAGACTTATAAGTGACATAACGAAAATATCCTCTTTATTTTCTATTCTAATGTCTCGCCCGGTATTTCCTGATGAGATAACGTTGAAATTGACAGGGAAGGACTACACACTAAATGTACTTAATAGCTTGGTATTGGAAGGCCGTACAGTTGAGTTAGCTACGAAAGAGATTAATCATAGATTTATCCCTATCAATTGGAAGCAGATTGATATGAAAATCGTGCTTTCAAACTGGCTTGATGTTTATGATGATTTTCAAGTGCTGTCTGTGTCACATCAATATGAAACTGGCTTTAGAACTCTTCATTATGCTCAAAGCGATATAATTCTTTATTCAACTCAATTAGAAGCTATAAATGTTGATTTGGGTGGTGGCTCATCTGAAAAATATGTAAAACCGTTTAATGTATATGCATCATCGGAACTAAAATCTCAATTGGTTAAACTTTTTGAGAAAACTGGGGAGACGGACTTGGGACGTGCAATTGCCTCTTTACGTAATGAATTAGCTCATGTTGGGCGCCCGAAAGTAATGATGAAGAAATTAAATATTGACGATTATGTTGATATTGGCCAAATTCTTAGACTTGTAGTTATTTCACACTTATTTGCAAAGTTGGGTATTCACCAAGAACAAATACACCAGTATCAGGGACGTTTGAGTCATAGCTGAAAATGGAAAAAGTTATATATTGAGATGTATATTCTTCGTTTGGATAAATCGTAAATAACAGTTCCTAATATCTCGTATTTCGAGCTAAATAGTAGGTTGGTGCTGAACGAAGTGAAGCCCAACGTTTACCGCGTGATCTTGTTGATATAGGCAATTATCTGACCACTCGGTTTTTGCCAACACCAAGCTGGATTGGGATGTAGGAAAATTGGTTTTGCTTTACATGTTGAGTTTCGCTGCGCTCAGCGCCAACCTACATCTCGCACAACGCCCCATCAACCAGCAAACCTGCCTTGGCCCCACTCTTGCTATGTCTTATCCCATTGATGGCCGTGGCCGCCATGAATCTCCTGCCGTGATCCGCCCCGAACAGGGTGGATCACGGGGGAGGGCGGCCCGGCAGAGACCTTCTGATGGGAGCCGCGAAAGTGCAAGACACAACCAATATTTTCTCCCCGCAGCGCTGGCTGCAGCTGGAGTTGAATGCCATCGACAGCCAGGTGGGCCGCTGGCAGAGCCGCCGTTTCGAAATTGCGGCGCTCCATCCCGCCGAGCCTGAGGCTGCTGGCGCCTTGCCCCTCACCCTGTTTCGCGATGAGCGGGGGGATTATCGCTTCAATCTGAGCTCCGGCTCGCCCCGCCTCTTTGTCACCGGAAGCCGCGTGGACAATGGCTTTGTGGCCGATGGCCTCACCCTGAGTCAGACCGTGGCCGCCGCCTATATGGATGGCGAGCGGCAGGTGCTCTCCTGCCCGCTGCCCGAGGCGCTGCAAGCCTGGGTGGAGGCCTTTATCGGCCGTCACGGCGAGCTGCTGGAGGCCCGTCGCAAGGGCAAGAAGGGCAAGGGGCGGGCGCAGGATCAGCTCGGTGTCGATAGCCAGGATCAAGCCAGCTGCGGCGCCGTCAAGGCCACCGGCCCCGATGGTCGCGAGCGTGGCAGCGACGCCGGAGCCTGTGCCGGAAACAAGGCCGGAAACAGCGCCCATGAGTGAGTTCCTCAAGCGCTGGTCGTCTCGCAAGAGCGAGGCGCGCAAGCATCAGGCATTGCAGCCACGAGAAGAGGTCACTCCTGAGGCGCTTGCGACCCCCATCGAAGGCAGTGGTGAAGGTGAAATCCCAGATACTGCGCCTGATAGCCCCGTAGTCAGCACTGACAAGGGGAGAGATGTTCCTCTCCACCTCGAAGGGGACAAGCCGCGTGGATCAGAGCTCAAGACGGCCCCTTCAGAGAAGCCGGCACTCCCCGACAAGGAGGCGCTGCGCGCCATGTTTCGCAGCCACAAGCCGGATGGGCTCGACGACTACACCCAGGATTTCAGCCAGCCCGAATTGCTGCCCGCGGCCCTGACCGCCGGCCTGCGCAACTGGCTGGTGGAGCAGGCGACGGCGCCGGATGGGGAAGCGCCTCACTCAACCGCTGCCGCACCCGAACCGGCGACGGTGGCCGTCACGGCCATACCCGGCGAGCCGCAAGGGTTGGCTGATAACCATTCTCAAAACCCCACCGACGATCGGGACATTTTGGTTGACCATGATGGACAAAATGTCCCAGTAAAGGGTGGGGGAATGGAGCATTTGGGATCCTGACTCCCTGCCAGTCACTTTTTTCCTGGGGGAGTTGGCTCGGCTCTTGCTCTCCCAGCTGACCAACAAGCACGCCATCCCACGAGGTGGCGCGCACAGGAGTGCATGTGAGCATCGAACAACCCATAACAACATCCGTCGCAACTCTGACCGCCGATGGCGTGGCCGCGCGCAACGAACGTGCCCGCGCCCATGCCCTGCAGCATACGGTCAAGACCGACAACCTGATCCCAACCACCGTCTCCTACCAGAGTCAGGGGCGCTTGCTACTGGTCGGCCCGGAAGATCGTATTCGCCGCGCCGCCAGCCTGCTGCCCCCAGGCGTGATGCCGACCCTGCTGGTGACCGAATCCGTTTTTGACGCCGAGGCGGCGGATCTCGAGGCCATCTTCGAGGCTACCGCCACCCTGGATGCCCTGACCCTGCGCGAGCCGAGCCTGACAGGGTATCTCGGTCAGTTCCAGCTCACCGGCCTCAATGGTCAGGGTGAGCGTATTTCTCTGGCTGCACTCTGTTTTCCACAACAAGCGGCTGCTGCTAGTGAACAGCCACGCGTACCGCGCTTTGATCTGGTGGCCGATCTGGGCCGCGTCCCGCTGTTTGCGCTGGAGCGCCCGCCGGTGGGTTATCTGCATCTGGCAGATGATGTTGGCTTGGCCGAGCGGCTTGCCGAGATCTGTGCGCTGACCGGTATCTTCGACAAGCCGCGCTATTTTCGCCTCGACCCCGAGGCCTGCGCCTTTACCGCCCGTGGCGTGCCCGGTTGCAGCCGCTGCCTCGATGTCTGCCCGACCGATGCCCTCAAGCCCATCAATGGTCGCATCCAGATCGATCCCCATCTCTGTCAGGGCTTTGGCAGCTGTGCCACGGCCTGTCCGACCGGGGCGATTGCCTATCACCAGCCCGATGCCAATACCAGCGGCGACTATCTGCTGCGATTGCTTAAGCACTACCGGGAGGCGGGGGGCGACGCGCCGCAACTGCTGATCGCCGGTGAAAACGAGCGCGAATGGGTGGAGGCCGAACTTACCCGCCTGCCTGCCAACTGGCTGCCGATCTGGGTGGAGGAGAGCGCGAGTTTAGGTGTCGAGAGCTGGTTTGCCGCCCTCGCCTATGGCGCCAGCGCGGTGCGCATTGCGCTCGGTGACGATGCTCCCGAGAGCGTTTGCGTGCTGGTTGAGCGGGAGCTGGCGAGCGCCGCTGTGCTCTTGACCGGCGCCGGTCTTGCTGCCGATCGCATCGGCCTGTTTAACCCGGATGTCGAACTAGGTAAGCCGATTTCCGGCCAGCCAGCCGCAGCCCTGCTGGACAAGCCGCTCAAAGGAGATAAACGGGAGAACCTGTTCGCCGCCTTCGATGCCCTCTGGCAAGCCAATGAGGGGAGCCGCGAGCCGCTGGCGGTGCCCCACGGCGCTCCTTACGGCAGCGTGGAGCTCAAAGACGCTGACTGCACCCTCTGCATGGGCTGCGTGGCGGTCTGCCCGAGCCGCGCCCTGCATGCGGTGGGGCACACACCCGGCCTCAACTTTATCGAGCAGGACTGCATCCAGTGCGGCATGTGCGAAAAGGCGTGCCCCGAGCAGGCCATCGTGCTGATGCCCCGTCTGCAACCGGTGCCCGAGGCGCGCCGCGCCGTGCAGAGCCTCAAAGCCGAAGAGGCGGCCTGCTGCATTCGCTGTGGCAAGCCGTTCGCGCCGGCCTCCCTTATCCGCCGCATCCAGCAAAAGCTGGCCGGTCACTCCCACTTTCAGAACGAGGCCGCCCAGCGGCTGCTGATGTGCGAGGAGTGCCGGGTCAAGGATGTGTTTGCGGCGCTGGCGGCGGATCCCGTCTCCCAGCTCAAGGTGTGAGGGGGCTCTGATGACTGAACAACGCAATGACTACCCGGAGGCGCCGGCAATGACCGACCTGGATCGCAATAGCGCCGACATGTACGCCCTGCTGGCGAGCCTCTGGCGCGCCGCCCCCCGTGGCGAACAGCTCGCCTGGCTGCAAGGCCTGCAGGCCATGCCGGGCCCCTTTGCCAGAGGGCTGGGGCTGGTGCAACTGGCGGCCAGCAGCCACCACGAGCACGAGCTTGCCGAGGAGTATCAGGATCTCTTTATCGGGCTGGGGCGCGGGGAAATCGTGCCGTTTGCCTCCTGGTATCTCACCGGCTCGCTGATGGAGCTGCCGCTGGCGGTGCTGCGCGCCGATCTCCAGTCGCTCGGTTTCGAGCGCCAGAGCGGAGTGTGCGAGCCGGAAGATCACCTGGCCGCCCTCTGCGAGGTGATGGCGGTGTTGATTGCCGAGCAGCACCCGGAGCGTAACCGCTTCTATGAGCGCCACCTTGCCCCCTGGGTACTGGCCTGCTGCCGCGATCAGCAACAGGCGAAAGGGGGCAGCTTCTACCGGGCGGTCGGGGCGCTTGCCGAAGACTTTTTCAAACTGGAACAGGAACTGCGCCTGCCCTTTGGCAGCCCGGTGGTGACGCAGCCATGACGCTGCGTCACCCACTCATAGCAAAACCGGCTCACCGCAGCCGACCATAACAACAGAGGTCACAGAAAGATGAGCGATGAACAGCTGAAAGACCCGTCCCGCCGCAATCTGATCAAGGGGTGGGGGTGGTTGCCACCATCGGCGTGCTGGCCGGTGCCACTGGCCGGGTGGTGGGCAAGGAGGTACTGACCCACGACACCGAACCCGACAAGGGCTATCGGGAGACCCCCCACGTTCACGACTTTTATCGCACCCTGCGCGGCACCGACTGAGCCGACTCAGTGAAGGAGAACTCATGAAACTGACGAAACGTGCCGAGCAGCCCCAGGCGGGCGAGCAGGTCAGCTTGCAAAGCAATGCCGCCGCATCTCGCGGCCAGGGGCTGACCCGTCGCGCCTTTATGGTCAATTCCGGTCTGGTGGCCGGCGGTGCCGTGGCCGCCGGCTGGCTGGCGCCGGCCATGATGCAACGGGCCGAGGCCAAAACCGTGGCGGCTGACGTGCCGGTCGAGGTAAAGCGCACCATCTGCTCCCACTGCTCGGTGGGCTGCGGCGTCTATGCCGAGGTGCAAAATGGCGTCTGGACCGGTCAGGAGCCCGCTTTCGATCACCCCTTCAACTTGGGCGGTCACTGCGCCAAGGGGGCGGCCCTGCGCGAGCACGGCCACGGCGAGCGTCGCCTCAAGTACCCGATGAAGCTGGTGGGCGGCAAGTGGCAGCGCCTGAGCTGGGAGCAGGCCATCGAAGAGGTGGGCAATGAAGTGCTGCGTCTTCGCAAGGAGTCCGGCCCCGACAGCGTCTACTGGCTCGGCTCCGCCAAGCACTCCAACGAGCAGGCCTACCTGTTTCGCAAGATGGCGTCCCTGTGGGGCACCAACAACGTGGATCACCAGGCGCGCATCTGCCACTCCACCACGGTGGCCGGGGTCGCCAACACCTGGGGCTACGGCGCCATGACCAACAGCCTGAACGACATGCACAACAGCAAGTCGATCATGTTTATCGGCTCCAACCCGGCGGAGGCCCACCCGGTCGCCATGCAGCACATCCTGCTGGCGAAAGAGCGCAACGGCTGCAAGATTTTGGTGGTTGACCCGCGCCGCACCCGCACCGCCGCCAAGGCGGACATGTATCTCTCCCTGCGTCCGGGCACCGACGTCGCCTTTATCTGGGGCATGCTCTGGCACATCTTCAAGAACGGCTGGGAAGACAAGGAGTTCATCCGCACCCGCGTCTACGGCATGGACGAGGTGCAAAAAGAGGTGGCGCGCTGGACCCCGGCGGAAGTGGAGCGGGTGACCGGTCTCAACGAACAGCAGGTTCATGGCGCGGCCAAACTGCTGGCCGACAACCGCCCCGGCTGCGTGGTCTGGTGCATGGGCGGTACCCAGCACACCACCGGCAACAACAACACCCGCGCTTACTGCATCCTCGAACTGGCCCTCGGCAACGTGGGCAAGAGCGGGGCGGGCACCAACATCTTCCGCGGTCACGACAACGTGCAGGGTGCCACCGACTTTGGCGTCACTTCCGACTCCCTGCCCGGTTACTACGGGCTGGAAGAGGGCTCCTGGAAGCACTGGGCCCGGGTGTGGGACGTCGATTACGAGTGGATCAAGGCCCGTTTTGACAACAAGGCCTACAACGGCAAGCTGCCGATGAACAACAACGGCATCCCGGTTTCCCGCTGGGTGGATGGGGTGCTGGAGAACGCCGATCTCATCGAGCAGGGCTCCAACATCCGCGCCATGTTCTACTGGGGCCATGCGGTCAACTCCCAGACCCGCGGCCCCGAGATGAAGAAGGCGATGCAAAAGCTCGACATGATGGTGATTGTCGACCCGTATCCCACTGTCGCCGCCGTCATGAACGATCGCACCGACGGCGTCTACCTGCTGCCGGCCACCACCCAGTTCGAGACCTATGGTTCCGTCACCGCCACCAACCGCTCCATGCAGTGGCGCGACAAGGTGGTCGAGCCGCTGTTCGAATCCAAGGTGGACCACGAGATCATGTATCTCTTGAGCAAGAAGCTCGGCTTTGCCGATGAGCTGTTCAAACACATCAAGGTGGAGAACAACGAGCCGCTCTTGGAAGACATCACCCGCGAATATAACCGCGGCATGTGGAGCGTGGGCTACACCGGCCAGAGCCCGGAGCGGCTCAAGGCGCACCAGCAGAACTGGCACACCTTCCACAAGACCAATCTCAAGGCCGAGGGCGGCCCGGTCAGTGGCGAAGTGTACGGTCTGCCCTGGCCCTGCTGGGGCACCCCGGAGATGAAGCACCCCGGCAGCCACATCCTCTACGACACCAGCATTCCGGTCTCGGAAGGGGGCGGCGGTTTCCGCGCCCGCTTCGGCATCGAGTATCAGGGCGTCTCGCTGCTGGCCGAAGACTCCTGGCCGAAGGGAAGCGAAGTGGAAGACGGCTATCCCGAGATCACTGCCGACCTGATGAAGCAGCTTGGCTGGTGGGATGAGCTGACCGAGGCCGAGAAGAAAGAGGCCGAGGGCAAGAACTGGAAGACCGATCTCTCCGGCGGCATCCAGCGGGTGGCCATCAAGCACGGCTTCGTCCCTTACGGCAACGCCAAGGCGCGCTGCGTGGTGTGGACCTTCCCGGATCAGGTGCCCAAGCACCGCGAGCCGCTCTACACCCCGCGCCGGGATCTGCTGGCCGACTACGCCACCTGGCCCGATGCCAAGAGCCTGTGGCGCCTGCCGACCCAGTACGCCTCGGTGCAGGAGAAGGACGTGAGCAAGGAATTCCCCATCATCCTCACCTCCGGCCGTCTGGTGGAGTACGAGGGGGGCGGTGACGAGACCCGCTCCAACCCTTGGCTGGCCGAGTTGCAGCAGGAGATGTTCGTCGAGATGAACCCGGCGGATGCCAACGACGTCGGCGTGCGCGACGGTCAGGATGTATGGGTCGAGGGACCGGAAGGGGGCCGGGTCAAGGTGAAGGCGCTGGTGACCCCGCGGGTCAAACCGGGGCTCGCCTTTATGCCATTCCACTTCGGCGGCCACTTCGAGGGCAAGGATCTGCGATCCAAATATCCGGAAGGGTCTGACCCCTATGTGCTGGGGGAATCGGTCAACATAGTCACCACCTATGGTTATGACCCGGTCACCCAGATGCAGGAGACCAAGGTCACCCTGTGCCGTTTTCGCCAAGTAGGAGCCTGATCTCATGGCCAGAATGAAATTCATGTGTGACACCAAGCGCTGCATCGAGTGCAACGGCTGTGTGACGGCGTGCAAGAACGAGAACGACGATGCCCTCGAGTGGGGCATCCAGCGCCGCCGGGTGGTAACCCTCAACGACGGTCTGCCGGGGGAGACCTCCATCTCGGTCGCCTGCATGCACTGCACCGACGCCCCCTGCATGGCGGTCTGCCCGGCCGACTGCTTCTATCACACCGACGACGGCATCGTGCTGCACAACAAGGATCTCTGCATCGGTTGCGGCTACTGCCTGTTTGCCTGCCCGTTCGGTGCCCCCCAGTTCCCGAAAACCGCCGCCTTCGGCGATCGGGGCAAGATGGACAAGTGCACCTTCTGCGCCGGTGGCCCGGAAGAGGATCACAGCGAGGCGGAGCGCCAGAAGTACGGTGCCAACCGCATCGCCGAGGGCAAGCTGCCGATGTGTGCCGAGCTCTGCTCCACCAAGGCGCTGCTGGCGGGGGATGCGCAGGTTATCTCCGATATCTTCCGCGAGCGGGTCGCCTATCGCGGCGCCAAGGAAGCAGGCTGGGGCAGCGGTGAAGAGCTGTTTTACGACGCCAGCAAGGCGGGCAAGGGAGGGGCGGCATGAAAACCTGGCTAATGGCCCTGTTTGCTGCCCTGCTGCTGGTGAGTACCGCCAGCTTCGCCGACGCCGAGAAAGAGGCGGTCGGCTTTGCCGGCGCCGACTACTGGCGGGCGGTGAAGGATGGGCAGGAGGGGGTGACCACCTCCCGCTCGCCGGAGCACGGGGTGCTCATCTCGGTGCCGGGCCAGCTCTGGTTCGAGGTGAAGACCAAGTGGGTGTCGCCGCTCGGTGCCATCGCCATCTTCGGCTCCTTGGCCATGTGCGGCCTGATGTACTGGGCGGTGGGGCCGACCAAGCTCTCCAAACCGCGCACCGGGCGCAAGCTCAAGCGCTGGAGCCGGCTGGATCGGGCGCTGCACTGGAGCACGGCGGGCATGTTCCTGACCCTGTCCGGGTCGGGGCTGGCCATCATCTACGGCAAGCACTTCATCAAGCCGGTGGTGAGCATCGGGGTGTGGGAGAACTGGATCTGGTTCGCCAAGGTGTTCCACAACTACGTGGGGCCGCTCTTCTTCCTCTGCCTGATGGGAGTGCTCATCAAGTGGTTTCGCCACAACATCGTCAACATGGTGGACGTGCGCTGGTTCATGAAGGCGGGCGGCATGCTGGGGCCCCACAAGGGGAGTCACCCCTCGGCGGGCTTCTCCAACGGTGGCGAGAAGGCCATTTTCTGGCTGCTGATCTGGTTTGGCGGCATCGTGGTGGCGACCGGGCTGTTTCTGGACTTCCCCATCTTCGGCCAGCTGCGTCGCCAGATGGAGTGGGCCAGTTTCATCCACATCGTCGGCGCCCTCATCCTCATCTGCGGCTTCATCTTCCATATCTACATGGGCCTGTTCCAGCTGGAAGGGGCGCTGGAGGGGATGATCAGCGGCGAGGTGGACGAAACCTGGGCCAAGGAGCACCACGATCTCTGGTATGAAGAGGTGAAGCACCAGCTCGACGAGCCCAAGGCAGGCAAGTCAGGCTGAGGCTGACCGCGACATCAGGATGAAAGAGAAGGGGCGCTGCGGCGCCCCTTTGTTGTGTCTGCCGCTCAGAGCGGCGGCTGCAGCGGCAGCCGGATGCGGTAGCAGAGTCCCTCGCCGGGCGGGCTGGTGACGGCAAGCTGACCGTGCAGGTTGTTCTCCACCAGGTTGTGGATGCGACAGGCGCTCAGCCCGCAGTGGCGGGCGTCACCGCGCAGGGTGGTGAAGAAGGGCTCGAACAGGTGGGCCAGCTGTTCGGCCGCCATGCCGGGGCCGTTGTCCCGGTAGATCAGCAGCAGCTCGCTGCCGGCGCGTTCCACCTGCAGGGAGAGGCGGTGCTCCCCCGGCCCCTTGAAGGCGTGCTCCATGCTGTTCTTGATGAGCTCCTGCACCAGGTCGAGAAACAGCGACTCGGGGGCGGTCAGGGTGACCTCCTCGCCACCCAGATCGGCGTTGACCCTGGCGATGAGAAACTCGGGGGTGAAGGCCTGCAGCAGCTTGCGCAGGCTCTTCTGCACGGCGAAAGGGGTAGCGGGCAGCTCGGTCTGATCCCGGGTCAGCTCCTTGAAGCGGGTCACCAGCAGGGCGACCCGGCGCAGGCTGGACTCCACCAGCTCGGTGCCCTCCTTGATGTCGGTGAGCTGCTGCTGGAGCAGGCGCTGCCCCAGCATGCCGTTTTGCACCGCGCTGGCCAGCAGATCGCCGGCGCCGTGAATGAGGCTGGAAGCGGTGATGCCGATGCCGATGGGGGTGTTGATCTCGTGGGCAATGCCGGCGGTGAGCTGAAACAGGCTCTGGTAGAGCTGCACCTTGGCCTGCTGACGCCCCAGCTCCTTGAGGCGCAGCTGGTTTTGCACCCGGGCCAGCACCTCGAGCTGGTGGAACGGCTTGGAGACATAGTCGCAGCCGCCGGCCTGAAAGGCCTGCTCGAGCGCCCCGATCCCGCTGTTGGTGCTGATGAAGAGCACCGGCAGGCACCACTGGCCCGGCAGCTGCTTGATGCGGCGGCACGCCTCATAACCGTCCATCACCGGCATGTTGATGTCCATCAGCACCAGATCGGGGGGAACTCGGTAGCGGCATCCACCGCCTGCAGGCCGTCGGTGGCCTCCCGCACCCGGTAACCCGCCTCTTCCAGCAGACTGCGCAAGATGTAGCGGTTGGATGCCATGTCATCGACGATCAGGATTTCACTCATCTGTTTGTTCTCTCCTGCCCCCGGGAACCTCTCCCTGCCGGTGGCCTGCTGTTGAGCATAGTTGGCCGCTCTCTGTGGCGCGTGGCCGGTATGAGACCATCATCCGCCTCGGCGCGGATTTTGGCCGCAGGGTATGCCCAAGCTCACAAAACTAAACAGGCAAACGTCATATGATTGATTTCATTATGAGTCTTGCTCTCCTGCCGAACGGCAATTTCACGTAAATCAAAGAGAATGACTATGGCTACCGGACAATATCTGCTGTGGAAAGATGCACAGGGACAAGATTTTCGCCCCGTTGCACTGACTGGCACCGATCTGCTCAACGATCGCAATCTCAACAAGGGCACCGCCTTTACCGAACAGGAGCGCGCCGACTTCGAGCTCGACGGCCTGTTGCCTCCCCAGGTGCAAACCTTCGAAGCCCAGCTGGATCGGGTCTATCAGGGCTTTCTGAGCGCCTGCAGCGACATCGAGAAGTATCAGAACCTGCGGGCATTGCAGGATCGCAACGAGACCCTGTTCTATGCCCTGCTGGCGCGCCATGTGGAGGAGATGACCCCCATCATCTATACCCCGACCGTGGGCAAGGCGTGTCAGGAGTTCAGCCACCGCTACCAGAAGGCGCGCGGTCTCTACATCACCCCGAAGAACGTCGATGACATGGGCTCCCTGGCCCGTCAGCTGGATGCCAAATCGGTGCGCATCATCGTCGTGACCGACAGCCAGGGGATCCTGGGGATCGGTGACCAGGGGGTGGGCGGCATGGGCATTCCCATCGGCAAGCTCTCCCTCTATACCCTGGCCGCCGGCATTCACCCCGCCTGCTGCCTGCCCATCGCACTCGACGTGGGCACCGACAATCAGGCGCTGCTGGATGATCCCATGTATCTGGGTCAGCCCCACAAGCGCATTCGCGGCAAGGAGTACGACGACTTCATCGACAAGTTCGTGGCCGGGGTCAAGCGCCACTTCCCGAACGCCGTGCTGCAGTGGGAGGACTTCAGCAAGTCCAACGCCTTCAACAACCTCTCCCGCTATCAGCAGTCGCTGCCGTCGTTCAACGACGACATCCAGGGTACCGGGGCCGTGGTGCTGGCGGGCATCATAGGGGCGGTCAAGGTCAAGGGAGAGACCCTGGGCCAGCAGAATTACCTGGTCTATGGCGCCGGTGCCGGCGGGGTCGGGGTGGCGGATCAGATCTGCGCGGGCATGATCCGCGAAGGGCTGGATCCGCAGGCGGCCCGCGATCGCATCTATATCCTGGATACCCAGGGGCTGGTGTGTGACAACCGCGAGGGGCTCGACGAGTACAAGCGCCGCTACGCCAAGCCGGGCCTGCTGCTGGCCGGCTGGGACACCGAGGTGCCCGGCAAGGCCAACCTGACCGACGTGCTGCGTCACGTGCCGATCACCGTGCTGCTCGGCACCAGCGGCTCGGGCGGCGCCTTCAAGGAGGAGCACGTGCAGCTGATGCAAAAACACTGCGCGCGCCCCATGGTGTTCCCGCTCTCCAACCCGACCGCCAACTGCGAGGCGCTGCCGGACGACATCTATCGCTGGAGCAAGGGCAAGGCTATCGTCGCCACCGGCAGTCCGTTCAAGGATGTGCACTACGAGGGTCAGGAGTTCCGGGTCGGCCAGGGCAACAACGTCTTCATCTTCCCGGGGGTGGGTCTGGCGGCCATCGTCAGCCAGATCCGCGAGATCACGCCGGACATCTTCACCACCGCCGCCTTTGCGCTGGCGGAGTGCGTGAGCGAGGTGGACCTGGCCAAGGGGGCCGTCTATCCGCGCATTCGCGAGCTGCGCAACATCTCGGTGCACGTGGCGACGGCGGTGCTCAAGGACATAGTGCGGCGGGATCCTTCCCACCCGCTGATCGGTCAGGATCTGCAGCAGCACATCCTCAACCACATGTGGGAGCCGGTCTACCTGCCCTATCGCCGGGTATGATGGCTGCAAGCTTGCACTTGCAATAGAAGAGGGGTGGCCATGGCCACCCCTTTTTTGTTACCTGAGCTGTCAGCTGCGCAGCGGCAGCCAGTGCCCCGCCTTGCTGCGGCAGGCGGTGTCCTGCCACTGCTGGCTGGTCTGGCCTATATAGAGCTGCTCACGGTAGTCGCGGCACCAGAGGCCGTTGGAGTGGCGAAAGGTACGCAGCGGCGTGACGCTGCCTGAGTGGCGGTTGGCGGAGTTGAACCAGGTGAGGCTCTGGCCCTTGGGGCGGGTTTGCAGCGCCTCGGCCAGCGCCTGATTGGCGAGCGTCACATCCTGCTTGTCCATCTGGTGATAGAGCGGGGTGGCTGGCTGGGTGGCACAGGCGGACAACCACAGCGCCAGGCAGATCAGCAGATAACGGCTCATGGTTGCACCTTGCTGTTGAACCCTTGCTGGATCAGCGCTTGCTCCTGCGCATCGGTCAGTGTCTGGCCGCGATCGTCTATCGTGCCGTCGCCCCGGATCTCGTTGCCGCTGGCATCCACGGCATCTACCCCATTGTCGTCGACCGTACCATCACCCCGGATCTCGTTGCCATTGGCGTCGACGGCGTCTACCCCGTTGTCGTCGACCGTGCCGTCGCCCCGGATCTCGTTGCCATTGGCATCGACGGCGTCTACCCCGTTGTCATCGAGGCCGTTGCCGAGGCCACGCCCGCCACCATGACGATCTCCGCCGGCGTGGCGGTCCCCTCCGCCATGCTGCTCACCACCGGCATGCCGATCGCCCCCTGCATGCTGCTCGCCGCCGGCATGTTCCCCACCGTCGTGGTCGTCATCGCCATGGCTGCTGTCGCTGCCGCCATCGTGACTGCTTCCACCACTGCTGCCGCCGCCATCGTGACTGCTTCCACCGCTGCTGCTGCTTCCGCCACTGCTGCCGCCGCCATCGCTGTCGCTGCCTCCACCGCTGTCACTGCCTCCACTACTGCTACCGCCTCCGCCGCTGCTTCCTCCACCACCGTTTCCACTGCCATCGCCATCCTTGTTGTGAACGATCAGCCCATTGGCGACATAGCTGTGGCTGCCATCCAGGATCAGATTGAACAGTGCGGTGGTGGGCGGGGCGTCAAGCCAGCAGAGGGACTCCACCAGTAGCGGGGTGGAGTGAGGGGCCAGCGCCAGGTTGCCTGCGCTGCCGTGCTCCGACCAACCCAGCAGATGCATGCCGGTAAAGAGCGGCAACACGGCGAGGGTAGGGTTTTCGGTGCGGGTCATGGCCGGGGCGATGGCCGCCCAGCCGCGGGTGGTCAGCAAGGGGTGTTCGGCGGTGAAGAAGGGGGCCAGCCGGTTGAGCCCGTATAGTCTGCGCGCTCCCAGCGGTACCCGCTCGATCGCCAGGATCCGGTTGCTGCGGCCATATTGATCCCGCACCCGTTCACCGACCCGCAGGGTCTCGATGGGACGCTCCTCCCCATCGGCCATCAGGATGCGGGTGCCGGCCACGAAACAGGACTTGGCATAGGCCTGATTCAGCTGCCATTGATGGTGGCTGAAGTCATAGCTCAGCGGGGTGGCAAACAGGGCCAGGGCGATGGCCGAGCCTACCAGCAGTCGACGCTGGCTGGGCTTGAAAGCGGGCAGTGACATGGGGGACTCCTTGTCCGGCTGGGTTCACGCCATCAAGTATAGAGGGGGCCGGTGGCGGGGCAGGGGCAACACCTGACAACAAAACAGCGTGGAAAAACGATTGGCGTCGGCCATAAAAGTGCGTAAAATCGCTTCCTCGATGCTTGTAGCAACGAATCCCGCCTAAAAAGCCAGTTTCATGCCATCCCCAAGCAGTAAGAGGCAACAAATGAAGCCGAATGGCTCATTCAGTGCCTTGAAAAAGTCTTGTGATAACTGAAAAGTGTCAAATATCCCTGTCAGTTATCAAAAAATTAAGGACATCCATGTTTTCCTTAGTCAAGCAAAGTGTCGCCGGGCTGCAAATCCTGTTTGTCGCCTTCGGTGCCATGGTTCTGGTGCCCCTGCTCACCGGACTGAACCCCTCCATGGCCCTGCTTGGCGCCGGTGTGGGCACCCTGCTGTTCCAGCTCTGCACCCGCCGCCAGGTCCCGATTTTCCTCGGTTCCAGCTTTGCCTTCATCGCCCCCATCATTTACGCCACCCAGACCTGGGGCCTGCCCTCCACCATGTTCGGTCTGTTTGCCGCCGGTTTCATGTACTTCATCCTGGCCGCGCTCATTCGTGTGCGTGGGATGGGTTTCGTGCACAAGCTGCTGCCGCCGGTGGTGATTGGTCCGGTGATCATGGTGATCGGTCTGTCGGTCGCCCAGGTGGCCTGCAACATGGCGATGGGCCGTGCCGGCGGTGAGCAGGTCGTGCCAGCCTCGGTTGCGCTGACCCTGGCCGGCATCTCGCTGGCGGTCACCCTGATTGCGGCGGTGTTCTGCAAGGGCTGGATCAAGCTCATCCCCATCCTCTCCGGCGTCATCGCCGGTTATGTGGCCGCAGTGCTGATGGGGCAGGTGAGCTTCGATGGCATGGTGAACGCCCCCTGGTTGGCGCTGCCCCACTTCGTGACCCCCGAGATCAACTGGGCCGCGGCGCTGTTCATGCTGCCGGTGGCCATCGCCCCCTGTATCGAACACATCGGCGGCGTGCTGGCCATCGGTGGTGTGACAGGCAAGGATTACACCAAGAACCCGGGTCTGCACCGTACCCTGGCCGGTGACGGCATCGGCGTCTGCTTCGCCGGTTTCATCGGTGGTCCCCCCGTCACCACCTATGCCGAAGTGACCGGCGCCGTGATGATCACTCGCAACTTCAACCCGGTCACCATGACCTGGGCCGCGGTGTTCGCCATCATTCTGGCCTTCTTCGGCAAGTTCAACGCCCTGCTCACCTCCATCCCGATGCCGGTGATGGGCGGTATCATGCTGCTGCTGTTCGGATCCATCGCCGCCATCGGTCTCAAGACCCTGGTGGAGTCCAAGGTGGATCTGGGGCTGTCGCGCAACATCGCCATCGTGGCCGTGACCCTGACCGTGGGTGTCGGTGCGCTGGAAATGAAGATCGGTGACTTCGCCCTGGCTGGCGTGGGCCTGGCCTCGGTGGCCGCCATCCTGCTCAACCTCATCCTGCCCCAGCACTCCGAAGAGGGTGCCATGGAGAGCGCCAAGGATTAAATCCCTGCGTTGACTTGCATTGAGATGATGAAAAAGAGGCCACCCCAGGGTGGCCTCTCTGTTTTGCCGGTGCGAGTGCTAAGGGCTTAGGGCGCCAGCGTCAATACCCGCACCCACATGGCCCCTTCGCCCACCGGCTGGCGTGACTGCAGGGTCAGGGCGCCGCTGGCCGGATCGATGCGGTGCAGCGCCAGCTGGTGGGAGGCTTGCCCTGCCGCCAGCAGCCAGCAGCCCTGCCCGTCGATGGCAAAGCCGCGCGGCATGGTTTCGGTGGGGAAGTGGCCGACCACCCCGAGCTCGCCATCCGGCGCAATGGCAAACTGGGTCAGCAGGCTGCTGGCCCGCTCGCTGCTGTAGAGAAAGCGTCCATCCGGCGTCACGTGCAGATCCGCGCCCCAGTACTCCCCCTGATAACCGGCGGGGAGCATCTCCAGGCTCTGGCACAGTGTGATTTCGCCATCGGCGCTGCGCCGGTAGCGATTGATGGTGCAGTCGAGTTCGTTCAGGCAATAGAGGTCGCCATTGCTTGGGTGCAGCGCCAGATGGCGCGGGCCGGCGCCGCTGGCGGTCTGCAGATCTCCCCGCGGATGGGGGCGCAGCCGACCCTCCCGACAGAGCACAAAGCGGCGGATACGGTCCTCCTTGAGGCAGGCGACCAGCACCTCCTGCTCGCCCTGGTTATCGGTGGCCAGCAGGGTGACCGAGTGGGCGGCCTGCAAGCCGTCGAGCTGCTGGTGGGGCGGCGCTGCCCGACCGGTGCTTCCGATGGCAGAGACGGTGACATGATCGAAGGCATAGGAGGCCGCCAGCAGGAAGCGGCCGTCGGCCGAGATGACGGTGTGGGAGGCGCTGCCCGCGAGCGGCGTCGAGCTCGGCTCGCTGAGCCGGCCATCCACGCCAATCCGGTAGCTGATGAGCGCAAAATCGGGCCGCACGGCGGCATGGAGCCAGTGCCCGTCCGGGCTGATCACCAGCGGCTGGACCTGGCCCGGGGTGTCGACAACCTGCAATAACGCGAGCTCCCCGCTCCCGGCCAGGGCGAACACATGGATCTGCTGGCTGGCGGGGCTCGCCACATAAACGACCTGCTGCATCTGCTCTCTACTCCTTGTCATGGGCAACGGCGGTCATCTTATCCTCTTTCGGGCCCGTTCTGGCCTACTCTTTTGCCCGCCCCGGGCAGACCACCTGACGGGCCTTGAGGTGGTAGAGCTCCACCTGCGGGTGGCTGAAGAAGCCCACTTCCCACGGATTCTTCTGCACGAAGGCGGCGCGGATGGGCTCGAACAGCGGGTGATCCTGCGGGATCTGGTAGGCATCGGCGGCGATGATGGTGTAGTTCCATTCGATGGCGCGGGTGTAGGTAAACACCGCCCGTGAGTCGATGGCGAAGTGGCAGCGCCCGTCGCGCTTGAGCAACTGCGACTTGAAGGTCTCGGGGAAGGTGATGAAGAAGATGTCGTCCTCATCGGAGGAGAGAAACGCCAGCACTGTGGTGTGCGGCTGGGACTGGGCCCGGGTCACCAGCACCCCGATCTTGTTCTCCACTTCGCGCAGGTCAGGCACCGGCAGGCCTGTGAGCGGGGTGACCGGCAGCTCGCGAGCGGGGCGTTCATCGGCCGGATGCTGATAGTCCGGCCGGGCGAAGCCATAGACCACCCGGTTGCCGTACCAGAGCTCGAACTGCCGCGGGGTGACCTGCACCTTGTCCGGGGCGGTGCGTGTTATCACCCCCTTGTAGGAGACGCGGTAGACGCTCAAGGAGGCATCGTACTCGTCGACCCCGGTGCGGTTGTCCAGATGCAGGGTGATCTTCTCCCCCACCGCCAGCTGATGCCCCTTGGGGAAGCTCAGCAACAGCTCGTCGCCGGCCTGGATCTCGACCCCGCAGATGTAGACGCCGGTCTCCTTGCTGGCGGGGTCGACATAGGTGGCAGCCACCCCGAGCAGGGGAGAGCCGAGAAAAGAGAGCAGAGAGGATTGGGAACTCATTGGCGCACCTTGGCAAATGTGGGGGTTTGCCCCTCAGTGTATCGCGGCCGGCCCGGATTGGCAGACCCCCTCACTGGGGGAGGTAAGCGCTTCAGGCTAGCGGCAAACGGCGTCCCATTCTGGCCGGCCCGTCACAAAGCCAGCTTGGGCGGCCGGCGGCCGACCATAAAAAAGGCCCCTTGCGGGGCCTTCGAGTGGGATGGCGTGCAGCCTTAGACGGGCTGGGCACCCGGCAGGGCGGGAGGCTGGGCGGAGTCTGACTCCACCTTCTGCTCTTCGCCCTTCATGTTCTTGATGTAGACGTCCATCTGGTTGAACGCGATTTCGATGCCGTTGGCCTTGAACAGGGCGTCGATCTTGCGGTTCAGCTCGTCCACCGCCGGGTTGCGATCGCCGAGCTCGCTCACGAAGAAGCGCAGCTCGTGATCCAGGGTACTGGGGCCGAAGGTGAGGAAGTAGACGATGGGGGCCGGGTCTTTCAAGACGCGGCTGTTGTCGTCCGCCGCCTGTTTCAGCAGGGTACGGGTCAGCTCCAGATCCGAACCGTAGGCCACCCCTACCCGCACGATGACCCGGGTGACGGTGTCGCTCAGCGACCAGTTAATCAGCCGTTCGGTCATCAGCACCTTGTTGGGGATGATCACCTCCTTGCGGTCGAAGTCGGTGATGGTGGTGGCGCGGATGCGGATCTTGGAGACGGTACCGGAGAAGGTGCCGATGGTGACGGTGTCGCCGATCCGTACCGGACGCTCGAACAGGATGATGATGCCGGAGACGAAGTTGCCGACCACCTCCTGCAGACCGAAGCCGATACCGACCGTCAGACCGGCGGCGAGCCACTGCAGCTTGTCCCACTGCATGCCCATCAGGGAGAGGGCGGTGAGGGTTCCGACCCCGATCAGCACATAGTTGAGCATGGTGGTGATGGCGTAGGCCGTGCCCTGAGCCAGGCGCAGCTTGGAGAGCACCAGCACCTCCAGCAGACCCGGCAGGTTGCGAGCCAGCGACCAGGCCGCCCCCAGCATGAAGATGGCGGTCAGCACATCGCTCAGACTGACGGGGTAAAGCACCGCATTGGCACCGGAACCCACGCTCTTGTGCCACAGCACCATGCTGTCGAGGTAGGAGAAGACCGCCACCAGATCGGACCAGAGCCAGTAGAAGGCGACGCCGAACACCAGCAGCAGCACGGTGCGGGTCAGACGCAGGGACTGCTGGCTGACATCCTCCAGATCCATGGGCTGCTCTTCGATGGACTCACCCCCTTCCGCATCTTCCGAGGACTTGTGCTCGCGCTTGGCCACCGCACGGCGATAGGCCAGACGGCGGGCCGCCAGCTCCAGCCCGCGCAGGGCGGTGCGGTAGACCAGGCTCCAGATGATGATGAGGTAGAAGGATTCGATCAGCCGGCCGGTCAGCTTGAGGGCGGTGTAGTAGTAGCCCAGTCCCACCAGCACCATCAGCGCCACCGGTGCCAGCGCCAGGGCGATGGCGGTGATGGACTGCTGCATGCTTGCCTCGCCCTTGATGCGGGCGCGGGAGATGGGGAACACCAGATAGGCGGCCAGCCCCAGCAGGGCCAGGGTCAGCGCCTGACCCACCACGTCGTTGCCCAGCGATGAGGGTTCTACCACCGCCTTGGTCGACAGCATGATGAGCGGCAGCAAGGGCACCCACAGGTAGCGCATGCTGGTGCGCTTGGCCTGCAGTTCGGCTCTGGCAATGCGGAAATGGGTCTCGGCAATGCCGCCCGGCCGCATCACCGCCAGATAGACGCTGAACACCAGGTAGCCGAGCGCCAGGTTGAGGGTGATCTGGAAAATCAGCTTGGGACTGAGCAGGCCGCAGTAAGTGAGCCAAAGACCGGCGGCCAGAATGAACAGGCTGCCCGGCAGGCGCTGCAGCACGGTAAACAGCAGGGCACGCGGGGTGTGCCACTGGCTGTCCTGGCGAAAACGCCCCAGATCCTTGGTGATCTTCTTCTGCCGCTCCACCAGCGCCGGGCGCTTCCAGATCAGCAGACCGCCCACCAGCAGCAGCGGGAAGGCGAGCAGGGAGACCGGCAGCAGCATCTCGCCCCAGCCGCTCCAGTCCGGTTTCAGCACCCAGTCGGAGGCCTGCTTGTAGGCCTGGGCCGGCCAGCTGATGAACCACTTGCCATCGATGGGCTTGTTGCTGCTCACCCAGAAGATGTGCTGCTGCAGGGTAAATTCGATGGAGGAGTAGATCCGCGCCAGCTGCTGCTGGGTCAGCTGCAGGCTGATGGCGTTGGTCAGCTGGGCATCCAGCTGGCGGTTGAGCTGGTCGAGCAGGCTGATGCGGGTATCGAGCAGCTTGGAGAGGCTGGTTCTGTCCTCCTCGCTTACCGGCTCGCTGCTGTTGGCGATCAGGTTGTCCAGATACTGGGTCTTCTGGAACAGCTGGTCGCGCTGCTGGCTCAGCTCGAACTGGGCCAGGTGCAGGTCGGCGATCTGCTCTTCCAGGTTCTTCACCAGCGTGGAAGGCGACGACTCCAGCTGTTGATAGAGCTGGTAGAGAATGCGTGACAGCAGCAGGTTGCCCTTGAGCATCTGCACCTGTTCGTTGAGGTTGCGCTCGGTCTGGGTGCCGCGCTCCAGCCAGCTCTTGGCCTGCAGGTTCTTCTGCACCAGCGAGTTGAGGTTGGTGGTGGCGCTGACCAGCTGCTGGCTGAGCTGATGGTTGAGCTCCTGCTCTTTTTGTACCAGCGGGTTGTCATCTGCGGCGACCAGCTCGCCGGTCTGCTCGGCGGTCTTTTCGGTGTCACCGAGGCGCTTGGCACTGCTCTGCTCTTGCAGCAGTTGCAGTTTCTGCTCTTCGCTCGCGAGGCGGGCGCTCTGGTAGTCGCGCTGCTTGACCGCCAGATCCTGCATGCTGGTGCGGTTGTCCAGCTGCTGTTGCAGGTTGGCCAGTTGCAGCTCCTGGAGGGCCAGCTCGGCGCCCAGCTTCATCTTCTCGGCACCGCTCACCCCGTCACCGGCATTGAGGCGGGTACGGATCTCCTGGCTGCGCTGATAGGCGCGGCTCATCAGGGCCTGGGCCCGTTCCGGCAGGGTTTGCAGGCTGGTGATCTGGCTGCCGATGGTGCCGAGGGCTTCCTGGGCATCCTGCATGTTGGCCATGACATCGGGCTGGCGACTCTCCAGCTCGCTCAGGCTCATGCTGGCGTATTCACTCTTGATCTGCTCGGCACTCTTGTTCTGGGTCAGGGCATCGAGCTTGGCGCTGATGTCCCTGAGCTCGGCCGGCAGGGAGCGGATACGCTCGCTCTGGCTCTTAGCCTTGCTCTTCTCCTTCTCGATGCTGTCGAGCAGGGTGAGGGTGTCGGTCAGGAATTTCTGGTCGGCCTGCTGGCTGACGGTGAGGGTATCAGACTTGCCAAGGGCATCGAGTGCCCGCTGCACACTGGCACGTGAGGGCACATCCTGCGCCATGACCTGCGGGGCGCAGAGGCTGACGAGTAAGCAGAGCAGCGGCAACAGGGTGGCCGAGGCTCTTTTGAAGCGTGTTGAGAGCATAAAACTTCCGGGTTATTACGCGATATTTGGGAGATTTCCCACTTGGATTAAATCCGCGTGGATTCTAACACCGGGCAGGAATGGGCAGCAGGGGGGCAGATAAAAAAAACGGCGCCCGCAGGCGCCGTTTTCAGCTTGTTCAGTTCCGATTAAAGAACGTGAACAGAAGCGGTGTTGGTGGTGCCGCTCGGTACCAGAGCACCGGAGACCATGACAACCACGTCACCTTTCAGACCCATGCCGCTGGCCAGCGCCGCTTCTTTACCGATGCGATAGAAATCGTCGGTGGAGGCGATGCTGTCAACCACGTGAGCAACCACACCCTTGGTCAGTACCAATTGGGCAGCGGTCTTCTTGTTGGTGGTGATGGCCAGGATCCAGGCTTTCGGGAAGTACTTGCGGATGGCCTTGGCAGACTTGCCGCCTTCGGTGGCAACCACGATCAGCGGGGCGTCCAGCTTCTCGGAGGTCTCTACCGCGCCTTTACATACCGCTTCGGTGATGCGCAGCTTGTTGCTGTCGTTGGCAGCAGACAGGTTGGACGGCATCACGGCATCGGTACGCTCGCAGATGGTGGCCATGATGGTCACGGCTTCCAGCGGGTATTTGCCCTTGGCGGACTCACCGGACAGCATGACTGCGTCGGTACCGTCCAGGATGGCGTTGGCCACGTCGCCGGCTTCGGCGCGGGTCGGACGCGGGTTCTTGATCATGGAGTCCAGCATCTGGGTGGCGGTGATGACCACTTTGCGGGCTTTGTTGCACTTCTCGATGATCATCTTCTGGGCGAAGATAACTTCTTCAACCGGGATTTCGACACCCATGTCGCCGCGGGCAACCATGATGCCGTCGGAAACAGCCAGGATCTCGTCGAAGTTGTCCAGGCCTTCCTGGTTTTCGATCTTGGAGATGATCTGGATGTTTTCGCCACCGTGGGCTTTCAGGTGCTCACGGATTTCCAGCACGTCTTCTTTCTTGCGAATGAAGGAGGCGGCAACGAAATCAACGCCTTGCTCGCAACCGAAGATCAGGTCGCGCTTGTCTTTCTCGGCCAGGGCCGGCAGCTTGATGGAGACGCCCGGCAGGTTGATGCCCTTGTTCTCGCCCAGATCGCCGTTGTTCAGTACTTTACAGATGACTTCGCGCTCGGTGATCTCGATGACGTCCAGACCGATCAGGCCATCGTCAACCAGGATGCGGTTGCCGACGCGCAGGTCGTTGGCGAAACCGGCATAGGTCACGGCTACTTTGTCTTTGTTGCCAACCACGGTCTGGTCGGTGGTGAAGGTGAAGGTCTGGCCAGCGACCAGGGCAACGTCGTTGCCGCCTTCCAGCTTGATGGTACGGATTTCCGGACCCTTGGTGTCCAGCAGAATGGCTGCGTGCTTGCCGGTTTCGGCCATGACAGCGCGCAGGTTGCTGATGCGACCACCGTGCTCGGCGTAGTCGCCGTGGGAGAAGTTCAGGCGCATGACGTTCATGCCGGCGTCCAGCATCTTGGCCAGCATTTCTTTGGATTCGGTCTTGGGACCGATGGTGCAGACGATTTTGGTCTTTTTCATGTCAGTCTTCATGGTTAAGGAGTTTCCGCCGTGCAATATACACCAGTTTTTGGATACTTTTTATGATCCAGAAACAACGTTTTGACCAGATAACGTTTTCTTTTCAGGGATAACGTTTTCCTCTTGGCTACTTTTTAGGGCATAAATTAACTGGTCCGCGCAGATTTGGCATAAATGTCGCCATATGTATCTCGGCGCCGGCCCGCCTCGTCAGATGTTGTAAAATGACGATCCCGTCCCGTCATCAAGCCGTCATCGGTCCTCGACAAGAATAGACACTCTGCTGCCACCGGAGTGCTGCAAGATGGCCCCTTATCTGTTGCTGTTGTCCGTTGCTCTGCTGGGGGTGCAGGCGCTGCCCGCCAGCTGCTGGCCGGCGGATCCCGCTCCCCGCGATGGCGCGCTGCGCACCTTCGAGCGCCTTGAAATGCACCAGGCCCAGGCCGCCACGGCCCGCGCACAGCAAGGCTTGCCGCACCCCACCCCCCGCTTGATGGGGCGTATCGACAGCCCTGAGCGGCAGACGCAGAGACGCAAGAGGGAGGCCTGGCCTCCCTCTTGTTTTGGGTGCGTCACCTCGCCTTGGCGGCTCAGTTTATCTTGCCCATCTCGATGGCGAAGCTGGTGGCCAGCTGGGCGAACTTGAGGGCGTGGGCAGCCGAGGGATCAGAGTTCTGCAAGGTGTCCTGGGCGGTGTGGATGTTGGGGTTGTAGTCGTTGAAGCGCGACTCGAACGGCATGGCGGCCGGGTAGCCCTGATTGTGCCAGGAGGCGTGATCCGAGCAGCCGTAGCCGCAACTGTCATAGCCGTAGCGGATCTGGGGCAGATAGGCGTCGAGCAGCTGGGCCAGATAGCCGGTCAGCCCCTTGTCGGTGTAGTCGGTCATGAAGACGATATCTTCCGCCGAGCCCTGGTAGTTGGTCATGTCCAGCTGCAGCGCCGCCAGCACCTTGGTGTTGGCCGCCTTGTAGCGGGTGGCGATGTCCTTGGAGCCGCGCAGCCCCACCTCTTCTGCCGCATAGCCGATGAACTGCAGGGTGCGCTCCGGCTGGCGGCCCTGCTCGGCGATGACTCGCAGCACCTCGGTCAGGGTGGCGATGCCGGAGGCATCGTCATCGGCGCCGGGGGCCAGGGTGCGGCTGTTGGGGGCCGAGCCCGCGGTGGAGTCGAGGTGACCGCCGAGCACCACCACTTCGTCCGGGTAGCGGCTGCCCTTGAGGGTCAGCACCACGGATTGCTGCGGATAGCCGCTGTGCTTGACCCGGCTGACGCTGGCCCAGGGCAGGGTGGCGCTCAGGGTCTGCCACTGGCCGGCTACCCAGTCCGCCGACTGCACCCCTGTGGTGGTGGTGTAGTAGCGGTTGCGCCAGCTGGCGAGCTGGCTGATGGTGCCGACTATGTTGCCCTGATCCAGATAGGGCAGCAGCCGGTTGACGCTGGCCCCCTGGGTCAGCGGCGGGGCGCTGAACAGGTTCTGGCTGATGGGTTGGGCCATGCTCTGCAGGGCGTCGGCCAGGGTGCTGTGCACCACATAGCCGCCGCAGCGCTGGTGCCCTTCGTGCATCAGGTGGGAGAGGGTGCCAAGCTCGCTCGCCTCGACCTGGGCCAGCTGGACCGGGGCGCCGCTGGCGCTGAACAGGGGGGCCAGCCTGGCCTTGACCTGTTTGAGTTCGACGCCGCTGTCGGCACCGACCGTGATCCAGACGGGCTCGGCGGCCTGCACGGCGAGGGGCAGCAGGGGAAGCAAGAGGGCGGTCAACAAGGGTTTCATAGCGGATCCTTCCAGGGTGAGTTGCAGGCATGTGTGCCAAGTGGGTGTCATAAGACGACTGGCCCAGTCTAGCCAAAGGGAGAAACCGGCGAATTTGCCCATCTGGCGCGACCCTACCCCCGTCCGGTGGGGGCCGCTGCAGGATCTGCTGTCTACTGCGCCCCGCTGGGGGTAACCGCTGGAGCTTTGTGCTGGCGAGGGGAAGCTGCGTAGCGTGCCTGCCGCAGAGGCGGCGTGTGGCCCTGACCTGGGGGGCTGACAAAGGGAGTCAAATTGTGCCATATCGGCGCGAAATGCCGGTGGTTATGGGTGGGGAGGGGCCTGGGTACCCAGAAGCGCGGGTGGACAAAGGGGCATAAAAAAGAGGGGCCAAGGCCCCTCTGGTTCACTGGATGGCGGTTTATGCGGTGGCCTGTGCCAGCATGCCGAGGGCTATCTCCCGCTCGCCCATGATCACCTTGTCCGCTCCCTGCTTGGTGAGGAAGCTCACCTCATCGTCGCTGTGGGCGCGGGCGATCACCCGGATCGCCGGGTTGATGAGCTTGGCCTGGGCGATGGCTTCGCCGGCTTCGAAGCTGTTGGGGATGGCCACCAGCAGCCAGCTGGCGTCGGTGATGGCGGCGCGGCACAGCACCTCGTCATCGGCCACGTTGCCGTTGACGTGGGGAATGTCGGCCTGACGCAGGCTCTCCAGCCGGTGCGGATCCTGCTCGATCACCACCAGCTCGCGTCCGGCCTGCTGCAGGCCGCTCACCAGCAGGCGGCCGACCCGGCCATAGCCCACCAGTATGGTGTGGGCCTTCATCTCCACCGCCGGGCATTTGCACTCGGCCAGCACCTTGGCGTTGTCGGCGTCCGGGTGTTTCTCCAGGTAGCGCTCGACGGCGTTGAACACCAGCGGGTTGAGCATGATGGAGAGGCTGGCACCCACCAGGATCAGGTCGCGGGCCCCTTCCGGCACCAGCTTGAGCACGATGGCCAGCCCGATGAGGATGAAGGAGAACTCGCCGATCTGGGCCAGGCTGGCGGAGATGGTGAGGGCGGTGCGCCGGCTGTAGCGGAACAGTCGCACGATGGCGTAGGCCGCCGCCGACTTGCCGAACATGATGATGAATAGGGTGGCCAGCACCGCCAGCGGCTCGGTCAGCAGCACCGCCGGGTTGAACAGCATGCCCACCGAGACGAAGAACAGCACGGCGAAGGCGTCCTGCAGCGGCAGGGTGTTGTTGGCGGCGCGGTGGCTCAGCTCGGAGCGGTTCATGACGATGCCGGTGAAGAAGGCGCCGAGGGCGAAGGAGACGCCGAACAGCTTGACCGCGCCGAAGGCGATGCCGAGCGAGCAGGTCAGCACCGCCAGGGTGAACAGCTCGCGCGAGCCGGTGCTGGCGGTGTGGGCCAGCAGCCAGGGGATGAAGCGGCTGCCCACCACCATCATCAGCGCCACGAACAGGCTCACCTTGCCGAGGGTCCAGCCCAGATCCAGCGCTATGCTC
Source organism: Aeromonas sp. 2692-1 (assembly GCF_013085505.1). Taxonomy (NCBI): domain Bacteria; kingdom Pseudomonadati; phylum Pseudomonadota; class Gammaproteobacteria; order Aeromonadales; family Aeromonadaceae; genus Aeromonas; species Aeromonas sp. 2692-1. Next base: position 4,447,831 of record NZ_CP038513.1, on the reverse strand, counting down.
TGCCAGCTCAGGGTCTGTTCGCCGAACTGGATGTCGGCGATGATCGGCAGCATCACCAGCGCCAGCACCATCACCAGATCCTCGACGATGAGCCAGCCGATAGCGATGCGCCCCTGCAGGGTTTCCAGATTCTGGCGGCTCTCCAGCGCCCGCAGCAGTACCACGGTACTGGCGGTGGAGAGGGCGAGGCCGAACATCAGGCCGGCGACCGGATCCCAGCCCAGCAGGGAGGAGAGCCCCATGCCGAGCAGGGTGGCGACGGCGATCTGGGCAATGGCGCCAGGGATGGCAATCCGTTTCACCGACATCAGGTCACGGAAGGAGAAGTGCAGCCCCACCCCGAACATCAGCAGGATCACCCCCAGCTCCGCCAGCTCGGGCACCAGCTTCATGTCGGCCACATAACCCGGGGTGAAGGGGCCCGAGATCACCCCGGCCGCCAGATAACCCACCATGGGGGAGATCTTGAGGCGCTGGGCAAACATGCCGAGGATGTAGGCCAGCACGAAGCCGCCGACCAGAGTGGTAATCAGGGGAAGGGAGTGGTCCATGTCGTCACCTCGCTAATGGCAGTCAGGGGGCTACCAGATCACCGCGCGGGCGAAGAGGGCAGCTGTCAATGAGCAGGGGGCGAAAGAGACAGATGCTGGCCGCATGCACAGAGGGTGTGTCTGGGGGACAACAGTTGCCGTTTCTGTTGAAAAATAATACGTTTTTGGTAGAAAAACAATATTTATCCACATTTAAGACTTAATTTGCGATTAAAACTGTATAAGTGGCTGTTTTGAGGTGAAAGCGCGCTTCTCTGGCGGTCAGGCTGGCAACAGTAATCAATCGACGATGGTTTTCTCCGGCACAACTGGGGGAGGGAGAGCACAAAAAAGCGGCCGACTGGCCGCTTCGCTGCGTGGGGTTCCGAGTGCAGATGTAGCCGAGCTCACTGGCCCTTGGCGATCCCCTCCCGGCGCGGATCGGCGGCGCCCAGCCAGCCGCTTGCGTTGCGCTGCACGCCCTGCAGGCCCGAGGTCTGCTCGCTCAGCACCACCTCGTGTCCCTTCGCCTTGAGCGCCTCGATCACCGCGGCCGGGGTGTGACCCGCCTCCAGCTCGGTGGGGCCGTTGCGACTGCCAAAGTTGGGCAGATTGATCGCCTGCTGCAGGTTGAGCCCCCAATCCTGGGTGCCCAGCAACGTCTTGCCCACGTAGTTGATGATGGCGGAGCCCCCCGGCGAGCCCAGGCTCATCTCCAGCTCGCCGCTGTCCTTGTCAAACACCAGCAGAGGGGACATGGAGGATCGCGGCCGCTTGCCCGGCTCCACCCGGTTGGCCACCGGCAGTCCGGCGGCGTCCAGCGAGGTGAAGGAGAAGTCGGTGAGCTGGTTGTTGAGCAGGTAGCCGTTGACCATCAGCCGCGAGCCGAAGCCGTCTTCGATGGAGCTGGTCATGGAGACCGCCATCCCCGCCTTGTCGACGATGGAGACGTGGCTGGTGGAGGGGAGCTCAGGGGTGGCATCCAGGCCGCGAGCCGGCGCCAGCGGTGGGGTGCCCGCTTTGGCCAGGCCCATGGAGCGCTCGCCGATGAGGGCGCCGCGGCGGGCCAGATAGTGCTTGTCGAGCAGGCCGCTGACGGGGACCGCCACATAATCGCTGTCCGCCACGTACTGGTTGCGATCCGCAAAGGCGAGCCGCGCCGCCTCGCTGTAGAGGTGGATCGCCTCGGCGGAAGCGGCCGGCTGGCCCTGCTCCCCTGGCACCGGTTTGAGGGCCGCCATGTCGCGGCTCTCCAGCATGCCGAAGATCTGGCCGAGTGCAATGGTGCCGGACGAAGGGGCTGGGAAGCCGCACACCCGGCTCTGGCGATAGTCAAAGCAGAGGCCGTCGCGCAGCTTGGCGCGGTAGCTGGCAAGATCGACCGCGCTCAGCACCCCGGGGTTGGTCGGGTGGGCGTGCACCTTGGCCACCATGGCCTCGGCCAGCGGGCCGCGATAGAAGGCGTCCGCCCCCTGGCTTGCCAGGGTTCGCAGCACCTTGGCCAGCGCCGGGTTGGTCAGTCGGGTTCCCGCCGGTTTGGGGCTGCCGTCGGCCTGATAGAAGTAGGCCCGCGCGTCCGGGTCCTTGGCAAGGTAGGGGTCCTTGGCCAGCAATGCGGCCAGCCGCGGGCTTATCACGAATCCCTGCTCCGCGAGGGTGATGGCGGGCTCGAACAGTGCAGCCCAGGGCAGCTTGCCGTAACGCTGGTGGGCCAGCGCCAGTGCCCGCACCGTGCCGGGGGCACCCACCGAGCGCCCGCCCACCACGCCGTCGTAGAAGGCCATCGGCTTGCCATCCTTCATGAACAGCTGATCGGTGGCGGCGGCGGGGGCTGTCTCGCGGCCATCCACCGCCGCAACTTTCTGGCCATCCCACACCAGCATGAGGGAGCCGCCGCCGATGCCGGAGGATTGCGGCTCCACCAGGGTCAACACCAGTTGCACCGCGATGGCGGCATCCACTGCGCTGCCACCGGCCTGGATCATCTGGTAGCCCGCTTCCACCGCCAGCGGGTTGGCGGCGGCCACCATGAAGTCGCGGCCTTGCCAGCCCTGCTTGTCCTGCCAGCCGCTGGCGGCCTCAGGCGCGATCAAGGCGTGGGTGGGGGGCGCTTGCAGGCTCTGCTGAGCGGCGCAGCCGGCCAGCAGAGCGAGGGCGATGGCCAGGCCCAGTGGTTTGCGCAACATGACACTCTCCTTGTCTGTTTTATGAGCATGAGTGGGAACTATGTCACGATTGGCGCTAATGACTCAAGTTGTTGAATCAGATCAACAAGTTACTCATCTATCAACAAGACGCATCGGGCGAGCGCCCATAAAAAAGGCTATGTCCCAATTACGTGTTGCATGGGGCGCCCCAGCGCCTCATGCAAGCAACGTGAGATATTCACTTCCCGCCCATAGCGCTCCAACATCCTTCGCCAACCCAGATAATTCCTCAGATAGTGGGTCGCGACCCCATGGAACCGCTCCATCCACTCCTTCAATCGCCTGTGGTACCCGTTCACATGTTGGATGTGATATGCACCCACCACCCGCTCTCCCGCTCGATTGCGCACCACTTGGTGTGTTATCCCTTGCCCCTTGCTGAAACTCGCATACACCCCGGCACCATCGCTGCACAGGACGGCATCCGGGGCGATAAGCGGTTGAAGCACTGCCTTCACCGCCCTGGCATTCAGCCGTTCCAACTGGAAGTCAGCCAGGTGGCCTGCTCTGTCTTGCACCACCATCACCGGGATGTAATCCGGTCCTGTGCCTCGGGTACGGCCTTTACCTCCACGATGGCGGGCCGGGCGGGGCAATCCGCGCTGGCCTTTGAAGGATTCCAGGAAGAAGGTCTCATCGACCTCGACAATACCCTCTTCCCGTACCGCCTGGTGGCTAGCCATGGCCTTCAGGAAGCGGTGACGCCACAAAAAGGCGGTGTTTTTACCGACCCCACAGCGGAGCGCCGCCTGCCGGACGGTCAGACCGTCGATGAGGGCCTGTGCATAATCTTCCCAGCATTGTGGCTTGCGAAGTCGGGCGAGAGGCGTGTTCGTGAGCACGGAACTGGTGCGCAAACACTGCTTGCAGCGATAACGGCGCAGCCCTCGAGACCAGCCCCAGGGGGCCAGCAGTGTGGCCTCGGCCTGACAGTGAGGGCAGCATTGGCATGCGGGAAGTTGAGCGGCCAACGAGGTGATGGGGTGAGGGGTGGTGAGTTCCTGTTGCGCGAGACGACGCTGACGCAAAGTGAGCAATGGGAAGAGGGACAGTAGATGTTGAAAGGCTTGGGTATCCATGATGGCGGCCCTCAAGGTGATGACCTACTTCAAGGTTAGCCTTTCAACACATAACTGGGACTGAGCCATAAAAAAACCGCCCGGAGGCGGTTTTTTGCAATCAGGCTGAGCCAGTTCGCTTAGATGGACTGCTCTTCACCGCCCAGGGCGGCAAACAGGGCCGGGATGAACTGGGCCAGCTCGGCGGTGACCAGGGCGAAGTCGGCATCCAGACGGGCGGCCGGATCTTCGCTGGTGACGTCGTCGTTCTGCTCGCGCAGCTCTTCGCTGAATTTCAGGCGCTTGATGGAGAGATCGTCCCCCAGCACGAAGCTCAGGGTTTCGCCCCAGTTGAGGGCCAGCTTGGTGACCAGCTTGTCGTTGGCCAGGTGGTTCTTGATCTCGTCCGTCATCAGATCCTGCTGCTTGCAGCGGATGATGCCGCCGTGCTCCATGGCGCTGCGCAGCTCGGCCTCGTCCTCCAGGGTGAAGGAGGCGGGCAGGTTGCCCTCGTTCAGCCACTCGGTCATGGTGATCTCGGGCGGGTTCTTGAGGGCCACCGGCACCACCGGCAGGGTGCCGATGGATTTGCGCAGCAGGGCCAGCAGGTCATCCGCCTTCTTGGCGGATCCCGCGTCCACCACCATCAGGTTGTCGGCCGGATTGATCCAGGCGAAGGTCTGGCTGGTGCGGCTGAAGGCACGCGGCAGCAGGGTATGGAGGATCTCCTCTTTCAGTGCTTCCTTCTCTTTCTTCTTGAGGGCGCGGCCCTGCTCGAACTCGATCGCTTCTACCTTCTCCGCCAGCATCTCCTTGACCACGGTGCCGGGCAGCATCTTCTCTTCCTTGCGGGCACAGATGAGGATGTGGCCGGCGGCGGAGTGGGTCAGGGTGGAGCCGAATTTGCCAAGGGGCTTGACCCACCCGAACCGGGAGATGTCCTGGCTGCCGCACGGGGTGAAGGCACAGGCTTCCAGCTGGGTTTCCAGCTGCTCGACGGTCAGCTCGAAGGGGCGGGTAAAGCGATAAATCTGCAGGTTTTTAAACCACATGGCGTCCTCGGTCTCATAGATTGTCCGGCGGGCATTGTACTAGAGAGGCGCTTTGTGATCAGCCAATCATTCTTGTTAAATAAAGGGCGATCGACTTCACAGGGAGTCATATTCGTCCCCAAAGCCGTCATCAAACTCCCCTAGACTGCGGATGTTCAGGTTGTTAACAAGGATACCAATATGCTGAGGGCGAGTCGGTCCGACGACATGGACGAGATCGTCGAAATCTGGTTGCTGGCCTCCCTGCAGGCCCACGACTTTGTCGATGCCTCCTGCTGGTGGCAGGCTCAGGAAGATCTGCGCACCCGCTATCTCGATCATGCCAGCATCTGGGTGTTCGAGGAGCGCGGCGAGCTACTCGGTTTTATGGCGCTGGTGGATGACTATCTGGCGGCCCTGTTCGTGCGCCCCGACCGCCAGGGGCGGGGGGTGGGCCATGCCCTGCTGCAGGAGGCCAAATCCAAGGGGGCCCGACTGCATGCGCGGGTGTTCGTGGAAAACGATCTGGCGGTGCGCTTTTATCGTCGCCACGGTTTCGTGATCGAGGGGGAGGTGGCCGATCCCCTCACCGGTCATCCCCAGTACCAGATGTGCTGCGAGCCCGCCTGAATCTGCCGGCCGCGCCGGGTATGGCTTGAAAAAGGGAAGGCATATCCTCATCTTGTCTGCATCGGGTGCCGCTGACACCTCCTCCATACGAGCCGTTTTTCATGAAGATCCTGCATACCGCCGACTGGCATCTTGGCCATCAACTCCATGGTCACGATCGCCGTTTTGAACACGATGCCTTTCTCGACTGGCTGGCCGACACCATCAAGCGCCGCGACATTGACGCCCTGCTGGTGGCGGGCGACCTGTTCGATACCGCCAATCCTCCCGCCAGCGCCTGGCAGCAGCTCTACCGTTTTCTGGCGCGGCTGCGCGCCGAGCACCCGGCACTGGAGATGGTGCTGATCGGCGGCAACCACGACTCTCCCTCCAAGCTGGATGCCCCCCACGAGCTGCTGCGCGCCTTCGACCTGCATCTGGTGGGCAGCATCAGCCGGGACGACGAGGGGCGCCTCGAGACCGAGCGTCTGCTGGTGCCGCTGCGAGGCAAGGATGGCGAAGTGGCCGCCTGGTGCGCCGCCGTGCCGTTTCTGCGCAGCAGCGATCTGCGCCCCGACGGGCTCAGCGAGGGACAGGACAGACTGATCGAAGGGGTACGCCAGGTCTATGAGGCGGTGCTGAGCGAGGGGCGTGCGCGCTGCCATCCGGATCAGGCCCTTATCGCCATGGGCCACGCCTATCTGGCGGCGGGCCAGCTCTCCGAGCTCTCCGAGCGGCGGGTGCTCGGCGGCAACCAGCATGCCCTGCCTGCCGAACTGTTTGCCGCCGCCGACTACACGGCGCTGGGTCACCTGCACCTGGCCCAGAGCCCGGCCGAGGGGGTGCACTACAGCGGCTCGCCGCTGCCGCTCTCGCTGGCCGAGGCGAACTACAACCATCAGGTGCTGGAGGTGACGTTTGAGGGGGGCAAGCTGGCCCGCCTTGAGCGGATCCCGGTGCCCCGCGCGGTGGAGATGATCCGGCTGCCCCAGAGCGGCCTCGACGAGGCGCTCCAGGCCATCGAGGCGCTGACGCTGCCCGCTTGCCCGCAGCAGGCGCAGCCCTTCCTCGAGGTGCGGCTGCTATTGCCCAAACCCGAGGCCCGCATCCGCGAGCGCGTGCTGGCCGCCATCGGCGACAAGCCGGTGCGCCTTGCCCGCATCACGACCAGCTATCAGGGCTCGGGCCAGGGGCTGGCGGATGGTGCCGGCCAGTGCCGGCTGGATGAGCTCTCCCCCACCGAGGTGTTTCGCCTCTGCTATCAGCGTCAGTTTGACGGGGAGCCGGAGGCCGAGCTGGTGGCGTCGTTTGAAGAGATCCTGGAGCAGGTGAAGGAGTCCAGCCAATGAAAATCTTGACCCCATCCGATGAGAATCTGGTCAGAGCCAACCTGTCAGCGCAGCAAGCGGCACGGATGAAGGAGTGCAACGCATGAAAATCTTGTCGCTGTCAGGGGAGAATCTGGCCAGCCTGACCGGCCCCTTTACCATCGATTTTGCCGGTGGTGCCCTGGGGGCCGCCGGCCTGTTTGCCATCACCGGCAATACCCGGGCTGATGTGGGCAAGAGCACGCGCGATATCGGGTCGGTATGGATGGAGGTGTGTGGCGTATGAAGATCCTCTCTTTGAGTGGTGAGAACCTCGCCAGCCTGACCGGTCAATTCACCATCGATTTTGCCGGTGGCGCCCTGGGGGCTGCCGGCCTGTTTGCCATCACCGGCAATACCGGCGCCGGCAAGAGTACTCTGCTCGATGCCATCTGTCTGGCGCTCTACGACGAGATGCCGCGCTTTATCGCCAATCGCAAGAACGTGGCCGAAGTGGGTCGCCTGGATGACGAGGAGAAGCTCAAGGCCAACGACGTGCGCGGCATCCTCAGCCGCGGCCATGCTAGCGGTTTTGCCGAGGTGCAGTTTCGCGGCTGTGACGGCCGCATCTGGCTGGCCCGCTGGGCGGTGCGCCGGGCCCGCAACCGCGCCGAGGGGCGCTTTCAGGCCCAGGAGCGCAGCCTGACCGACGTGGCGTCTGGCCAGGTGTTCAGTGGCAGCAAGCGGGAGCTGCAGGATCGCATCGACGAGCTGGTGGGGCTCTCCTGGGAGCAGTTTCGCCGCGCCGTCATCCTGCCGCAGGGGGAGTTTGCCACCTTCCTCAAATCGAGCGCCGACGAGCGTTCAGCCCTGCTCGAACGGATGACCGGCACCGAGCTCTACTCCGCCATTTCGGTCCAGACCCATGAGCGGGCGCGGGAGGAGCAGCAGAAACTGGCCGCCATCAGCCAGCGGCTCGGCGACGTGGCGCTGATGGACGAGGCGACCCGCGAGCAGTGGGTGAGCCAGCAGGTCAGCCTCGCCACCAGCCTCAAGCACGAGCAGCAACAGCAGCAACTGATGCAGGACTTGCGCGATCTCAACGGCCGCATCGCCGCCCAGTTGCAGGCCTGTCAGGAGGGAGAGGCGGCCCTTGCCGCGGCGGAGGCGGCCCATGGTGCGGCCGCCCCCGAGCGGGAGGAGTTCGCCCGCGCCGAGCAGGCCCAGGTGGCCCGCGCCGATCACGACGAGCTGGCTCGCCTCACCCTGGAGGTGCAGCAGCAGGAGAAGGCGCTGGCCGAGCTTGGTCCCGAACTTGGCAAGCTGGAGGAGCAGACCCAGCAGAGCGCCCTCACCGAACAGCAACTGCTGGCGGAGAAGATCGCCGCCGAGCGCGAGTGGGGCGCCCTGCAACCCGAACTCAAACGGGCGCAGGAGCTCGACACCCGCATTCGGGAAAAGCAGCAGCAATTGCAGAAGATCCAGCAGGAGGGGGCGCAGGAGCGGGAGGTGCAGCTCACTCTGGAACAGGGCTGGCGCCAGCAGCGTCAGCAGGTGGAGCAGCTCAAGGCCCAGCACCTGCAGTGGGGCGCCTGGCTTGAGGAGCACAAGGAGCTGGCGCCGGTGGCCCGCCAGTGGCAGCCCCTGCTCACCGCCATGCAGGATTGGGCCGAGGATGCCGACAGGCTGCAACAACTGCTCACCTTGCGCGAACACAAGCTGCGCGCCCTCAGGCAGTTGCAGCACCAGCTGGAGCAGGGGCAGCAGGAGCGCGACTACAGGCAGCGCGAGCAGGAGCGGCTGCAGCAGCAACAGCACGAGCTGCAGGAGCAGCAGTGGGAGGGGCGTCTGGCCAAGGCGCAGGAGCAGTGGCAAGGGCAGACCGAGCAGCTGGGCCAGCTGCGCCAACTGCTGGAGCTGGCCGACTATGGCCGCAATCACGGCGAGCAGCATGGTCGCCTGCAGCAGGAGATTGCCCAGCTGGAGCAGGCGCTCGGCAAGCTGGCCATCCTCGGCGACGAGCTGACGCCAGCCCGCGAGCGGCTCGCCCTGCAACGGGACGAGGCGCGCCACGCGCTGGAGCAGTCCCGTGCCATCGCCAGTTTCGAGCAGCATCGCCACATCCTGCGCGACGGTGAACCTTGCCCGCTTTGCGGCGCCGAGGAGCACCCCTATCACCAGAGTCAGCCACAGGTGGCGGGTATTCTGGGGCAGTTGGCGGAGCGCGTCCGCAGCCTCGAGCTCGAGTGGGATCGGCTCAATCACCAATACATTCAGTGCGAGAGCGAACGCCAGGAGCTGGCTCGCCAGCTGGCGGTGCGCCAGCAGCATCTGCCTGAGCTGGAGACGCGCGCCGAACAGCTGACCCAGCGCTGGCAACAGCTCGGCGGTGCCGAACTGCTGGGCCATCCGTTGCCGCTGCGTCAGAGCCCGATCGAGTGGAACGAATTGATGAGTACCCTGCTCGGCCGCGGCCAGAGTCTGGAGCAGGGGCTGGCCCGCAGCCAGCAGCAACTGCGCGAGGCCCAGCTCGGCCAGCAGCAGTTGCAGGCCGTGCGCCAGCAGCTGAGCCAGCTGGCTAGCCAGCACCAGCAGTTCGAGCAGCAGTGGCAGGAGGCCGATCGCCAGCGCATCGCCCTGGAAGGGGAGATGAAGGCGATGGGCGAGCAGGAAACGACCCTGCGCCAGCGCCTCGAGCAGGGGGGCAGCCGGCTCGACGAGCAGATGGGAGGCCAGCCCTGGCGTCAGTGGCTGGGCAGCCAGCAGTGGCACGAGTGGCAGCGGGCCTGCGAGGCCTGGCTGCACGGCCAGAGCGAGTGGGAGCGGCTGACCGGCGAGATTGCCAGCCTCACCCCGGCCCTGAGCGCCCAGGAGGCGCGTCTGCAGACCCAGCGTGAGCTGCTGCACAAGCTCGAACGCGACTACAAGGAGCATGAACAGCAACGACAGGGGCTGGTTACCAGCCGTGCCACCTGTCTGGGGGGTGAGGAGATTGCCCTGGTCGAGAGCCGCTGGCAGCAGCGGCTGCAGCAACTGGCGAGCGAGCTGGAGACGATGCAGGGGGCGGCCCGCGCCCTGCGCGAGCGCCAGACTGAGCTCAAGACCCGTCTCAGCCATCTGGAGCAGGAGAAGCAGGTGAGCAGCCGGCGGCGACGGGAGGTGCTGGGGCGCTGGGCTGCCCACGCCAGCAGCCTCGGCATCGCCGAGTATGACCTGCGCCGCCTGCTGGCCATGAGCCCGGATGAGCTCAAGGCGCGCCGCGCCGCCTTGCAGGCGCTGGAGGATGCCCGCGCCGAGGCGCGTACCCGTTTGACCGAGCGGCAGCGGGCGCTGGCGCTGGAGGAGAGCAAGCGGGATCGTTACCGCGAGCATCACCCCGAGCTGGCCGCGTTGGCGCCACAGGAGCTAGCCAGCCGGCTGACGGCGCTGGAGGCGCACTGCCGCGCCCTCGACGAGCAGCTGTTCCAGTGCAAGAGCACGCTGGCCCAGGCCGAGGCGGCAGCCCTTAAAGCGGGCACCTTGCAGGAGGAGCTGGCCGCCCAGCAGGCGGTGGCGGATCACTGGCAGCGCCTCTCCGATCTTATCGGTTCGGCCAGCGGCGCCAAGCTGCGCACCTTCGCCCAGAGCCTCACGCTGGAGCGGCTGCTGCTGGAGGCCAACGCCCAGCTCGCCGAGCTCTCCCCCCGCTATCGACTGGAGCGGGTGCCTGGCACCGATCTGGCGCTGCAGGTGGTGGATCTCGACATGGGGGACGAGGTGCGCTCGGTGGACTCCCTCTCCGGCGGTGAAAGCTTCCTGGTGTCGCTGGCGCTGGCGCTGGCCCTCTCCAGCCTGTCGTCGCGCCAGACCCAGGTCGAATCGCTGTTCATCGACGAGGGCTTCGGCACCCTCGATCCCGACAGCCTGGATCTGGCGCTCTCAAGCCTTGACTCCCTGCAGGCGGCCGGCCGCCAGATCGGGGTCATCTCCCACGTGCAGACCCTGGTGGAGCGGATCGGCGTGCAGGTGCGGGTGGAGGCCCTCGGCGGCGGCGAAAGCCGGGTGGTACTGCCCTGAGTCCTGCTTCGGTTTGCTGATGAATCACGGCCCCGCCTTCTGGCGGGGCTTTTTTGTTTCAGAGTTTCGGCAATCTGGTCGCTTGAGCTAGGTCCATGCCCGCGTATTGCGGGAAACGAGAGTGAGGGGTTGACCCCGGTCTTGCATCCATCTGCCCGCAAGAGGGAATGGTCAATGACATTGATGCCTGAAAGGATCCTGGCTCGCATCGCGATGCGGCCACGCAGTGACGCGCTGTATCTCATTTGGTTCTGCTGGGGCTTGGCGTTGCTGCTCTATGTAGCGGGATCTGCATATTACAAATTACCCATAGTGCCGTTGCTACTGATGGTGCTGCTGTTGATGGTGGAGAAAACCAAGATGTTTGGACGAAAGCGCAATGAGTCTGAGGTGGTCGGGGCGGGGAGCACGACCACGGTGATCGCCAAGGGGGCCCGTTTCAAGGGCGAGTTGCAGGTGGAGGGCAATCTGGATGTGTATGGCCAGTTCGTCGGGACGCTGCAGCTGAACGGCGGGACAGTACGCATCATGGAAGGTGGCCGGATTGAAGGGGATGTCAGCGCCGCCCACGTGATCATCAATGGCACCCTGGATGGCACCTGTGCCTCGAGCGAGGTGGAGATCCTCGAAAACGGCAAGATGAAAGGGTTGTTCAAGGGTGGGAGCCTCTCCATCCGCAAGGGAGGCCAGTTTGTCGGCCAGTCCCAGTCTCAAGAGGAGCAGAAGGGCGAGAGCAAGGGCAACGTCAAGCAACTGCAGCCTGAAGGTAAAAGCAAGGCTGCCGATGCTGCCGAAGTCGTGGCCAAACAGGCCTGATCCAAAGAGGGGCGAGTACGCCCCTCTTTGCTGGCAAGGGATTAACTGCGCCGCTCGGGCAGCATATTGGTCAGGGTGTTGTCCTTGAGCACATGGTGATGGTAGATGGCTGCCGCCGCGTGCAGGGCAATCAGGGCATAGCCAATGTTGGCCAGCGTCTCGTGCAGCTCCTTGATGGTGCCCTTCAGGCCGTCGTCGGGGGCGATGAGGGCGGGGAGCTCCAGGCCGAAGAAAGGAATGGGCTTGCCGCCCGCGCTCAGCAGCAGCCAGCCCAGCAGCGGGGTGAGGATCAGGAAGCCATAGAGCGCCAGGTGGGCGAGCTTGGCCAGCGTGAGCATCAGGGGGGAGAGCTCGGGCACGATACGCGGTGAGGGGCTACCCACGCGCACCAGCAGGCGCACCACCACCAGCGCCAGGATCAGCAGGCCTACCATGAAGTGAAACTCTTTCATCAGGTCGCGACCGGCCGACCCTTTGGGGAAGATGTCCCTGAACTCCATCAGCGCATAGACGGCGATCATCAGCAGCAGGGTCAACCAGTGCAGCCCTATGCTCAGGCTGCCATAACGTTGTTCGGTATTTTTCAACATGCTCATATCCTTCTCGGGGCTCGCATTGCATCAAGGGTGGTCGCAGCGGGCATCCTGCCCCCGCACCATTCCTTTTCATGTTACCGCGCAGATGTGTCAAAACCTTGATCTCGGGGTGTTTTTTAACATCTTATTTGCAACTCGCCCGACACGTTCTGTGCCGAGTCTATGCTTCTGATCAACGGGGCCATGCCGGCCAGGGTGGTGAGGGGTTGCATCATGAAGCATCTGAGAGTGGGCGTGCTGGCAGGCTTGATGCTGCTGGCCATGCTGCTGGGGATGACGGGGGTCGGCGAGGAACGGCTGGCTGCGGCAGAGCCTGGCCGACCGACCCATTTTTCGGCCTATCTTGGTTTGTTGCCAGGGCTCATCGATTCCAACGGCACCGGTCCCTTCGTCGACCTGGTCAAGGCCATCGCCGGGCTGGATGACGGGGTGGAAGTGAGCGTGATGGTCTACCCCATGTCCCGTGCCACTCGCAGCGTGGTGGTGGGGGAGGCGGACTTCAACCTGCCGGCGCTGCGAAATCCTTACATCGACGAGTCCATGCTGCCCTATCGCTTCAGCTCGGTGACCTTTGGCAAGGTGACCCACGTGCTCTACAGCAACAGTGCGGCGCCCATTACTCCCGCCATGGTGCTGGGTTACGAGTACACCAAGCGGGATCTGCTCATCGAGGGGGTGACCGACTTCTGGCCCTTCTCGGTCAAGCGCTCCCTCTCGCTCGAGCAATCCCTCGGCAAGTTGAGCCGGGGCCGCATTGATGCTTTTCTGTGGGCGCAGGAGGAGGCGGATTTCACCCTGCGCAAGATGGGGCTGACCAATATCCATCGGGTCTATTTCGGCGAGTTTGACGATGTGTTCATCATCCCCAAGGGGCCGAAAGGGGATGCGGTGGACCGCTTCCTGACCCAGTCCATCGAGCGGCTCAGGGCCTCCGGTCAGCTCGACAAGATCTACTCCGCCATTCACGGCCCCTATCAGGAGTGGCAACCGGGAGAAAATGCTGCGACCAAGGAGGTCAGAGCCGCGCAATGAGCGCTTTACCCGCGATCAGCGCTCACTTACCTTTGAACGATACCTTGGTAAGGGAGTTACCTTGAACATCACCGATCCTGTGATCCTGACCGAGCTGCAGCAGATCCTGTTTCGCTCCTTCGACGTGATCCCGTTTCCGATCCTGATATCGGAATCCGCCTGCAGCGAGACGCTGGGCAGCATACCCACCCGACTGTCGGAGATCCCGGCCCGCCATCACAGGTTCGTGAACCGGGCCTTCGTGACTCAGCTGGGCTACGACCTGACGGATCTGCCCGACATGGCCAGCTGGTTTGCCACCGTCTATCGCGATGAAGAGAGCAGGGCCCAGGCGATTGAGCGCTGGAACCAGGCGGTGATGACCAGCCTGGCCAACGGCGCGGCGGTGGCCGAGATGAACGCCAGTCTCTACTGCAAGAGCGGCCAGCAGCGCTGGTTTACCATCACGGCCCAGCTGACGGCGGATGCCATGCCGGGTTGGCACATAGTGACGCTGCGCGACATCCACGACCTGCACTGCATGATAGAGGAGGTGAGCCGGCTCTCCTGCACCGATCCGCTGACCGAGCTCGGCAACCGGCGTGCCGCCGGCCAGCAGTTGCAGGCGCTATGGCTGCAGGGGGAGCCCTTCTCGGTGATCCTGTGCGATATCGACCACTTCAAGCAGATCAATGATCGCTACGGCCATCCCGCCGGGGATGCGGCGTTGTGCGAGGTGGCCCGCATCATGACGCGTCAGCTGCAGCCCGCAGAGCATCTGGCCCGCTGGGGTGGGGAGGAGTTTCTGTTGATCCTGCCAGGGGTGGATGCCGAACAGGTGGTCGAGCGAGCCGAGCAGTTGCGCCGGCAGTTTGTCGGCCATGTGGTCGCGTGGGAGGGGCAGAGTTTTTCCCTGACGATGAGTCTGGGTTGTGCCACCCAGGAGGAGGGACAGGGCATCGACAGCCTGCTACAAGTGGCGGACAAGGCGCTCTACCAGGCCAAGAGCAATGGCCGCAACCGGGTGGTATTTGGCAGGGCCTAGCCGGAAAACGCCCATAAAAAAACCGAAGCCAGGGCTTCGGTTTTTTGTTGCGGCGACGGGCGCTGGGCCCATGCGGCATTATTTCTTGATGCGGATCACCGGGGTCTCGCCCACGGTCACGGCACCCGTCATCTTCACCAGCTCTTTGATCTCGTCCATGTTGGAGATGACCACCGGAGTCAGGGTAGATTTGGCTTTGGCTTCCAGAACGGCCAGATCGAACTCGATGATGGTGTCACCGCGTTTGACCTGTTGACCTTCCTGGGCAATACGCTTGAAGCCTTCGCCTTTCAGTTCAACGGTGTCGATACCGAAGTGAACGAACAGCTCGATACCAGAGTCGGATTCCAGCGAGAACGCGTGGTTGGTCTCGAAGATCTTGCCGATGGTGCCGTCGCACGGCGCAACCATCTTGTTGCCAGCCGGCTTGATGGCGATGCCGTCGCCGACGATCTTCTCGGCGAAGACTACGTCGGGCACATCTTCGATCGGTACGATTTCGCCTGACAGCGGGGCAAAAATTTCGATGCCGCCGGTATCAGAACTGTCATCGGAAACCAGTTTCTTCAGTTTATCAAACAGACCCATAGTAAAAGCTCCTAGAGATGATTGTCGCTGTTTGCAGCCGATCTTAGCAGACTGCCTTCTGCTTAATAAAGTTATCTACACAGGCTTCGATTTCGGCGGCGGTGGCAAAGCTCAGCGCTTGATCAGCCATGGCCTTCACATCTTCGAAGTTGGTGTTGCGGATAAGCTTCTTGATACGCGGTACAGAGATGGCGCTCATGGAGAACTCATCCAGACCCATACCCAGCAGCAGCAGGGTGGCACGCTCGTCACCAGCCAGTTCACCACACATACCGGTCCACTTGCCTTCGGCGTGGGATGCATCGATAACCATCTTGATCAGCGTCAGGACGGAGGGTGACAGCGGGTTGTACATGGCGGAAATCATCTCGTTACCACGGTCGACAGCCAGGGTGTACTGGGTCAGGTCGTTGGTACCGATACTGAAGAAATCCACTTCCTTGGCCAGATGATGAGCCATCACGGCAGCGGCCGGGGTCTCGATCATGATACCCACTTCGATGGATTCATCAAAGGCTTTGCCTTCGGCACGCAGTTCGGCTTTCAGCGTCTCTACGGTAGCCTTCAGGCTGCGGAACTCTTCGACAGAGATGATCATCGGGAACATGATGCGCAGTTTGCCGAAGGCAGACGCACGCAGGATGGCCCGCAGCTGAGCGTGCATGATGTCGGCGCGATCGAAGAAGATCCGCACGGCACGCCAGCCCAGGAAGGGGTTCATCTCTTTCGGGAAATTCATGTAGGGCAGTTCTTTGTCGCCGCCGATGTCCATGGTGCGCACGATGATCGGCTGATCCGGCATCGCTTCGGCCACTTCTTTGTAGGCTTTGAACTGCTCGTCTTCGGTCGGCAGCGCGTCACGGTCCATGAACAGGAACTCGGTACGGTACAGACCCACGCCTTCGGCACCATTACGGATGGCACCTTCGGTATCCTTGACGGTACCGATGTTGGCGCACACTTCGACCTGATGGCCATCGAGGGTGATGGCAGGCAGATCTTTGAGCTTGGCCAGTTCATCTTTCTCGGCCTGGAACTGGGCCTGGAATTGCTTGGCTTCGTTCAGCTGTTCGGCAGTCGGATTGATGATGATCTGGTTGTTGATCGCGTCCAGCACCAGCACGTCACCATTCTTGACGCGCTCGGTGATGTCGTTGGTACCCACGATGGCCGGCAGCTCCAGGGAGCGGGCCATGATGGAGGTGTGGGAAGTACGGCCACCGATGTCGGTGACGAAACCCAGCACGTATTTCAGGTTGATCTGAGCGGTTTCGGACGGGGTCAGGTCTTTGGCGACCAGGATCACCTCTTCGTCGATGGTGCTCAGGTTGACAACGGCGATGCCCAGTACGTTCTTGACCAGACGGGTACCGATGTCACGGAAGTCGGTGGCGCGCTCGCGCAGATAGGGGTCATCCAGCTCGGCCATCATCTTCGCGTACTGCTCGATGACCTCGTAGATGGCCTTGTCAGCGGTGGCCTTGTTGTCTTTGATGAAGGATCTGATATCCCCTTCCAGCTCTTCATCTTCGAGCAGCATGATGTGGCCTTCGAAGATGGCCTCTTTTTCTTCACCGAAGGTGCGACCGGCCATCTCTTTGATGGCTTCCAGCTGTGCGGCTGACTTGGTGCGGGCTTCGAGGAAGCGGTTGATTTCGGCATCAATCTGTTCGGCAGCGATTTTGCCCTGATTGATAACGATTTCATCTTCTTTCAGAAGAAGCGCCTTGCCGAATGCGATACCGGGGGACGCAAGAATGCCAGATATCATAATCCTTCCTATTAAAACGACTGTGGGGGAGGAATAAAGCTGGATTACTCCAGCTCGTCCATCAGGGCAACCAGCTTCTCAACGGCTTTCTGAGCGTCCGGGCCGTCGGCCTGGATGGTCACGTTGGTGCCTTTGGTCAGGCCCAGGGTCTGCAGCTTGAACAGGCTCTTGGCGCTGGCGGATTTGCCACCGGAGACCACAGTGATCTCGCTTTGGAATTCTTTGGCTTCTTTCACGAACTGAGCTGCCGGACGGGTGTGCAGGCCGTTTTCAGCAGTAATAACAACAGACTTCTCGTACATGGTTTCACCCCATATTATTGATATTTTTTGGTGTGAGGGATGCTTTTGACGCTTCCTTCTCGCACCGTGTCAGTATGGATATGTTGTAAAGTAACGAAATCAGACCTGCAATGGTTTAATCCAGGTCAATTTTCTGTGCAGTATTCGGTGTCTGCCTCAACTCTTTTCCGTTATCGCTCTACAAGCCGCGTCAATGCTGGCTTGAAATTATTTTATAACGAAAAATAACACTTTGTTACTTTGTGATACCTAGTCGGCAAACACCTCGTGACGCGGCACAGGATATGAGATTTATCACAGAATGTCTGCTTTTTTTGTCGCTGGGTTGCTTGTTATTTTACCCCGAAAAATAAGGGGTCGACTGGCGCTGCCAAGTGCTCAGTCTAGCTCATAAAGAAACGGCGCTCCTGGGAGCGCCGTTGTTTTGAAATAATCCGATCACTTATTGCTGCAGTTCCTGCTCGCTGAACACCCCGGCAAACAGGGCGCTGGAGAGGTAACGCTCGGCGGCGCTCGGCAGAATGACGACGATGGTCTTGTCGGCAAACTCCGGGAGCTCGGCGAGGCGGGCTGCGGCCACCACGGCGGCGCCTGAGCTGATCCCGGCCAGGATCCCTTCCTCTTCCATCAGGCGGCGAGCCATCTCGATGGCGTCATCGCTGTTCACCTGCTCGACGCGGTCCAGCAGAGTCAGGTCCAGGTTGCCCGGGATGAAGCCGGCACCGATACCCTGGATCTTGTGGGGGCCCGGTTTGATTTCAAGACCGGCCAGACGCTGGCTGATCACCGGCGATTCGCTCGGCTCGACGGCGACGGAGACCACCGCCTTGCCCTTGGTCTGTTTCAGGTAGCGGGAGACACCCGTGATGGTGCCGCCGGTACCGACCCCAGCCACGAACACATCCACCTGACCATCGGTGGCATCCCAGATCTCGGGGCCAGTGGTCTTCTCGTGGATTTCCGGGTTGGCGGGGTTTTCAAACTGTTGCAGCAGCACGTATTTGCCCGGCTCGGATTCGAGGATCTCGTTGGCCTTGGCAATGGCGCCCTTCATGCCCAGCGGCCCTTCGGTCAGCACCAGATTGGCGCCGAGTGCCTTGAGCAGCTTGCGGCGCTCCAGGCTCATGGTGGCCGGCATGGTCAATGTGATGGGATAGCCACGGGCGGCGGCCACGAAGGCCAGAGCAATACCCGTGTTACCGCTGGTGGGTTCGATGATCTCCTTACCCTTGGTCAGGACGCCGCGTTTCTCGGCATCCCAGATCAGGTTGGCGCCGATGCGGCACTTGACGCTGAAGCTCGGGTTACGGCTCTCAATCTTGGCCAGCACGCGGCCCTTGGTAACACGGTTGAGACGAACCAGCGGGGTGTGACCTATGGTCTGGCTGTTGTCCTCAAAAATTTTGCTCATGGTGCTATCCCTGTTTGTTACGGCGATGAAACAAGATTACCCTGTGGTTTCTGAATGAGAAGTGACGATTTGTTATAACAATATGTTATTACAAGATATAGAGCTTATTCTTTCTTATTGAGGCCTCGATCTCAAAAAGGTCTCTCATCGTCAAAGGAATAGACGTTATGGGATTTGCAGGAAGCGATCGCTATCTCGCCTCTGAATCGCTCAAGATGGCGGTCAATGCCGCCATCGTGCTGGAAAAACCCTTGCTTATCAAAGGGGAACCCGGCACAGGCAAGACCGAGCTGGCCGAAGCGGTGGCCCGCCATCTGGGCACCGAGCTGATTGCCTGGCACATCAAATCCACTACCAAGGCCCAGCAGGGGCTCTATGAGTACGATGCGGTGGCCAGGCTGCGCGACTCCCAGCTCGGCGACCCCAGGGTAGGGGAGATCAGCCACTACATCCGTCGTGGCAAGCTGTGGCAGGCCTTCACCGCCGACCAGCGCCCGGTGCTGCTCATCGATGAAATCGACAAGGCGGACATCGAGTTCCCCAACGATCTGCTGCAGGAGCTCGATCGGATGGAATTTGACGTCTACGAGACCGGCGAGCGAGTCAAGGCCCAGCAGCGGCCGGTGGTCATCATCACCTCCAACAACGAGAAGGAGCTGCCGGACGCCTTCCTGCGCCGCTGCTTCTTCCACTACATCCGCTTCCCCGACAAGGCCGAGATGCAGGCCATCGTCAAGCTCCACTACCCAAACCTCAAGGAGAGCCTGCTCGGCGAGGCGATGGATCTCTTCTTCGAGCTGCGCGAGGTAGAGGGGCTGCGCAAGAAGCCCTCCACCTCGGAGCTGCTGGACTGGATCCGGCTGCTCTTGGCCGACGACATCGCCCCCGAGGCGATGCGCACCCGCGAGCCCGGCAAGCTGGTGCCCGCCCTCTACGGCGCCCTGCTCAAGACCGAGCAGGACCTGCATCTGTTCGAGAAGCTTGCCTTTCTGGCCAGACGCGGCAGCTGACTCATGCTGATCGACTTTTTTACCCACCTGCGCCGCCACAAGCTCCCCTGCAGTCTGCGTGAACTGCTGGACTTGCACGCGGCGCTGGCAGCCCGGCTGGCCAGCCTCGACATGGACGAGTTCTACCAGCTCTCCCGCTGCCTGCTGGTAAAAGACGAGGCTCACTACGATCGCTTCGATCGTGCCTTCGCCGAGTACTACGAGGGTCTGGACGCCATTCCCCTGCTGCCGGAGAGCCTGCCCGAGGAGTGGCTGCGCAAGGAGTTCGAACGACTGTTGAGCGCCGAGGAGAAGGCGTTGCTCAAATCCCTCGGCGGACTCGACAAGCTGCTGGAGACCGTCAACCAGCGGTTAAGCGAGCAGAAGGAGCGTCACGCCGGCGGCAACAAGTGGGTCGGTACCGGCGGCAGCAGCCCGTTCGGTCACGGCGGTTTTCACCCGGAAGGAGTGCGCATGGGGGGAGAGGGCCAGCATGGCAAGGCCGTCAAGGTGTGGGAGGCAAGGCATTACCGCAACTTCAGCGACGATTCACCGCTTGGGCAACGGGCCATCCAGCTGGCGCTGCGCAAGCTCAGGCGCTGGGTGCGCAAGGGCAACCCCGACGAGCTGGATCTCGACGACACCATCCAGAGCACGGCCAGACAGGGCTGGCTCGATGTGAAGCTCAAACCCGAGCGCCACAACGGGGTCAAACTGCTGGTCTTCTTCGATGTGGGGGGCTCCATGGATGCCCACGTGGCCGAGGTGCAGCGGCTCTTCTCGGCCTTGCGCCACGAGTTCAAGCATCTGGAGTACTTCTATTTTCACAACTGTCTCTACGACTTCGTCTGGCAGGACAACGCCCGCCGGCACGAGGAGCGCTTCGATACCCTGCGCCTGCTGCGCACCTACGGCAGCGACTACAAGGTGATCCTGGTGGGGGATGCCACCATGGGCCCCTATGAGATCACCTGGCCCGGCGGCAGCGTCGAGTATTGGAACGAGGAGGCCGGCCAGGTGTGGCTGGCCCGCCTGCAGCAGTACTTTCCCAAGCTGGTGTGGATCAATCCCACCCCGCGCCGGGAGTGGCTCTGGCACCCCTCCATCAAGCTGATGAACGAATTGATCGGTGGGCGCATGCACCCTCTGACCCTGGCGGGTCTGGCTGCGGCCATCGACCAGCTGTGACCCTCTCTACCCGAACAGACCAACAAGCCGGGAGTGAACCCGGCGAGGAGCAAAGATGACCTCTATCGTGATCAGTGGCTCAGGCCTCTATACCCCTCCCTTTGCCGTCAGCAATGAAGCACTGGTGGCCGCCTTCAACCAGTATGTGGATCTCTACAACGAGGAGAACGCCTCCGCCATCGACGCCGGCCAGCTCCCCGCCAAGCAGCACTCGAGCAGCGAGTTCATCGAGAAGGCCTCCGGCATCAAGAGCCGTTATCTGGTGAGCAAGGAGGGGGTGCTGGATCCCGACATCATGCAGCCGCTGCTGCCCGAGCGACCCGATGACAAGCCCTCCATCATGGTGGAGATGGCGGTGGCCGCCGCCGAGCAGGCACTGATCGCCGCCGGTCGCGAGCCCGGCGAGATCGATCTGGTCATCGTCGCTGCCTCCAACATGCCGCGCCCCTATCCGGCCCTCTCCATCGAGCTGCAGCACTATCTGGGTGCGGGCGGCATGGCGTTTGACATGAACGTGGCCTGCTCCTCCGCCACCTTCGGCATCAAGACCGCCGCAGACATGCTGGCGGCCGGTAGCGCCAAACTGGCGCTGGTGGTCAATCCGGAGATCTGCTCTGGGCACCTCAACTTCCGCGATCGGGACAGTCACTTCATCTTCGGCGACGCCTGTACCGCCGTGCTGCTGGAGCGGGAGGCCGATTGCAAGGTGGCCAACCCCTGGCAACTGGTGGCCAGCAAGCTGGTGACCCAGTACTCCAACAACATCCGCAACAACTTCGGCTTCCTGAACCGGCTCAGCCCGCGCACCCGCTACGGCGACGACAAGCTGTTCCGCCAGCAGGGGCGCAAGGTGTTCAAGGAGGTGCTGCCGCTGGTGTGTGACCAGATTGCCGGCCAGCTTGACGAGCAGGGCTGGGCAGCAGATTCCCTCAGCCGGCTCTGGCTCCATCAGGCCAACCTCACCATGAACCAGTTCATCGCCCGCAAGCTGCTTGGCCACGATGCCAGCCAGCAGGAGGCGCCGGTCATTCTCGACAGCTACGGCAACACCAGCTCTGCGGGCTCCATCATTGCGTTCCACCTTCACAACGGCGACCTTCCCGCCGGGGCGCGCGGCGTGCTCTGCTCGTTTGGGGCCGGTTACTCCATCGGCAGCCTGTTGCTCACCCGTTTGTAAGGGTGGCCTAGCCGCGGCAAGCAACAAAAAACCACCCGGGCGGGTGGTTTTTTTATGGCTGGCTCACTGGGTCGGTTCGATGGCGAGCACCAGGCAACTGGGCTCGCTGATACGAAAACGCACGTTGCAGTCAAACAGCCTGACGCCGTACTCCTTGTCATCCGGCTTGCCCTTCTTGTAGGCGGGGCGGGGATCCTGGGCCAGCACTTCGCTCACCAGCAGGCGCAGCTCGGGGTGGGCCTTGAGCCAGGGTTGCAGCTGCTGCTCCGCCTCGGGGCTGAAACTCACCGCCAGCGGCGGGGTGGGGGCATCGGGGGCGAAACCGCCGCGGGCATCCGGCAGGCTGTCGGCATAGGGGATATAGGGCTTGATGTCGACGATGGGGGTGCCATCGAGCAGGTCCACCGCCCCCAGTTCGAGCCAGAGTTTGCCGCGCTCACGGCCGACCCCGTGCAGTTCGACCACCGAGAGGCCGAGCGGGTTGGGGCGAAAGGTAGAGCGGGTGGCAAACACCCCGACCCGCTCGTTGCCGCCCAGGCGCGGTGGGCGCACCGTCGGGTGCCAGCCCTGCGCCATGGTCTGGTGAAACACGAAGCTGAGCCAGAGGTGGGAGAACTGCTCGATGCCGCGCAGCACGTCCGGCTGATCGTAGGGGGGCAGCAGCTCGAGGCGGGCGCGGGCCGATTTGACCAGACCGGGCTGGCGCGGGATGGCGAACTTCTCCTTGTAGGGAGAGCGGATGATACCCAGGGTGTCGATTTCGAACTTCATGGCGGATCCTGACTGAAAACCCCGGCAATGTAGCACAGCGGCCCTCAAAACGCAGGCTTGCCCGCCAGCCGGTGGCCGCCTGCTTGCCGTGATCCCGCTCCCATCCCGGCCGCTTCGGGGCTGTATCGCGCCGCCAAGTTGCGTAGGGTGGGCGCAGGATGAGTGAAAGGCGCGTCCGCCAGCAGGGCGGCTCGCTACAACCGGCGTGACCGCAGGAGAGGGGCCGCGCCGCACAGGAGAGACAGGGATGAAACTGCTGATCATCGGCGGCACCGGATTTCTGGGGCGCCATCTCACTGCGCTGGCGCTGGACTGGGGCCACGAGGTGACCTTGTTCAATCGCGGCCGACGCCAGCATCCGGACTGGCGCGAGCTCAGCCAGCTACAGGGGGACCGGGATCAGGACCTGACCCCGCTGCATCGCTATCAGGGAAGCTGGGATCTGGCCATCGACACCTGCTGCTATCGTCCCGAACAGGCGGTTAGCCTCTCGGCCGCCCTGCTCGGGCGCTGCGAGCGGTTGATCTTCATCTCCACCATCAGCGTCTATCGCGACTTCGCCCAGCCCGGGCAGGACGAGTCGGCGCCGCTGCACGCGATTGCCGAGGGGGAGATGCCGGAAGATTACGGCCCCCTCAAGGTGCTGTGCGAGGCCACGTATCGGGCCCGTTGGAGCGAGCGACTCTGCGTTTTGCGCCCAGGCGTCTTGTGCGGCCCTCATGACCCCACCGGCCGGCTGGCCTGGTGGGTGAAACGGGTGCAACAGGGCGGCCCCTGGCTGCTGCCGGGGCAGGGGGAAGACCATCTGCAATATCTGGACGTGCGCGACTGCGCCGAGTTTGTGCTGCGGGCCGCCGAGCAGCAATTGAGCGGCATCTTCAATCTGGTCAAGCCCGGTATCGCACTGAACGACTGGGTGGATCGTCTGGCCGCCAGGCTGGCTCCCGCCACTGCGATCGTGCCCGAATGGGCACCCTGGCCCGCACTGCTGGCCGCCGGGGTGGAGCCCTGGCAGAGCTATCCGACCCTGTTGCCCAATGAGCAGCCCGAGTATGCCGGTTATGGCCGCATCAGCGCCGAGGCGGCCATCGTGCAGGGCCTCAACTTTCGGCCGCTGGAGGAGACGGTGGCGGATGTGGCCGAGTGGCTGGCCGGCGCGCCGGACGCCGCGGTGGCCGCTGGCATCACGGCCGAGCAGGAGACGCGGCTGCGTCAGCTTGTCCGCTAGAGGCCGGCAAATGCGGCTTCAAAGCAAAAGGGCATCGAGAGATGCCCTTTTCTTTTCGGCGTGAGCGCAGCTACTCGGTGCGCATGGCGGCGCCGGCGGCGGTCAGTTGCTCGCGCAAGATGGCGCGATGACAGCGGGACTCCTGCTCGCAGTAACAGCCCACCGACAGGTTGGTGGTGTGGGAGAGGGCGGCCAGCAGCGCCAGATCGTGCCTGGCGGCCGGGGTCGCCAGCTCGGCCTTGTACTGTTTGCAGAAGGCGCTCCACTGGGCGGGCGTCTGGGCAGCCTGGCCCAGCTTCATGGTGTCGTTGCTGGGGGCGAGATTGGGGAACCAGACGTCGTACCAATCCTGGCTGGCAAACTCGGTTTTGGGCACGCCGCGGGGCGGGCGGCGCACGGTGCCGATCCGCAGCCCCTCGTCGGGCAGGCGGGGCGTGCCGAGGCGAACGATGGCCAGTGCCATGCAGGCTCCTTGCAGTTGACGCTTATTTCTCGGTGGCGACTTTCAGCGCCTGGCCGTAGCAGATCACCTGCTTCAGGCAGCCCGGGGTGTCGCTGAATTCGGCGCACTTGTCGAAGGTGACGCCGTTGCCGCCCATGTCGGCCACGCGGCGGCGGGCCAGGGTTCGGGCCTCGCCGGCGTTGGGGATCGGCTGCTTGGCATCGCTCTGGCAGGACTCCCCTTCGACGGTGCCGAGATAGAGGTAGTTGAGATCGGCCAGCTGGCCCTGTTCATAGATCTGAACGCTGCCCGGCTTGAAGTACTCGTCGAAGTTCTCTTTGTCCAGATTGCTGTTGAAGGCAAAGTCGGCGCAGCCGGAGGCAATCAGGGGCATCATCAGGATCAGGCGTTTCATCGTCTCGTATCTTGTGTCGGTGATGAGGACAGTAGCAAGGCGCAGGCGCTCCATGTCGGCATCTTGTGGAATAACGAAGGGGCCATTATAGGGGCCAGTCGACGGTGTCGACCAGCCCCATTTTTAGCCGTATGGGCGGGGTGTGACCAGGATACGGCCGTGTGTTGTCCGTGCAGCTTCACGC
Source organism: Aeromonas sp. 2692-1 (assembly GCF_013085505.1). Taxonomy (NCBI): domain Bacteria; kingdom Pseudomonadati; phylum Pseudomonadota; class Gammaproteobacteria; order Aeromonadales; family Aeromonadaceae; genus Aeromonas; species Aeromonas sp. 2692-1. Next base: position 4,423,099 of record NZ_CP038513.1, on the reverse strand, counting down.
TGCCGGCAAAGATGACTGGCCTGGTGTCATGAGAGAGGGGAGCAGCGGGCGCCCCTCTCTCGTTGCTCATCAGGCCGGTGCCAGCCGCTGATGCAGGCTGCGGTAGTAGTCGTCCGCCAGCAGCGTCTGATGGGGGGCGCAGAGGCGGATCTGCCCCTCTTCCATCAGGGCGATCCGGTCCATCTGCTCCAGCCCCAGCAAACGGTGGGAGATGAGCAGCAGGGTGCGATCTGCCCCCAACCGGAACAACAGATCCATGATCTCCCGCTCGGTCTGGCTGTCGAGCCCCTCGGTCGGCTCATCCAGCAGCCAGAGCGGCGCGTCGTGCAGCAGGGCGCGGGCGATGCCGATGCGGCGGCGCTCGCCACCGGAGAGCGGCCGGCCGCCATCCCCCAGCCAGGCATCGAGCCCGCTGTCGCTGTGGCCGTTGTCATCTTCCAGCAGATTGGCAAGGCCGACCTGGGTCAGCACCTGCACCAGCTGCTCGTCACTGGCATGGGGGGTGGCCAGCTTGAGGTTGCCGCGCAGGGTATCGGCAAACAGGTGCACCCGCTGGCTCACCACCGAGAGGGAGGCGCGCAGCGCCCCTTCGTTGTAGTCGGTGAGCGGCTTGCCATCGAGCAGGATCTTGCCGGCCTGCGGGTTCCATTCGCGGGTCAGCAGTCCCATCAGGGTGGATTTGCCGCAGCCGGTCTGGCCCAGCAGCGCCAGCTTTTCACCGGCCTGCAACTGCAGGGTGCAGCCGCGCAGCACCGGCTGCGGGTTGCCTGGGTAGCTGAAATAGAGGTCGCTTATCTGCAGCGCACCCTGTGGCGCGTGTCGCTCTTCGTGGCCCCACTCGGGGGCCTTGGCCTCCTGCAGGATCTCGTTGAGGCGGCGGGCCGAGGTGAGGCTGGTGGAGAGGTGCTGGAAGGCACCGGCCAGCGGCATCAGCGCCTCGAAGCTGGCCAGGGTGGCGAACACCATCAGCGCCGTGATGGGATCCGGCGCGGCGCCTGCTACCCCGTGACCGGCCAGCCACAGCATCAGGGTGAGGGTCCAGCCGCTCAGCAGTTGCACCGAGCAGTTGGCCAGCCCGCTCACCCGGGCCATGCGGGCCTGGGCCTGGATCAGCGCTTGCTCGGCCTGCTGCAGCTCGTCGCGCGCCTGGGGGGCGGCGGCAAACATCTGCAGTTCGGCCTGACCATCCAGATAGTCCACCAGACGGGTACGCAGGTTGGACTTTTCGGCGATCAGCTGGCGACCGGGCTGGCGGCCGAGGAAGTAGAACACCAGCGGCAGGGCCAGCATGCCGAACAGCAGGATGGCGCCCAGTATCAGCGCCAGGTCGGCATCGAACAGCGAGAGGAAGAACACCAGGCCGGCGGTGCTGAGCAGGGCCGCACCGATGGGGGTGACCAGCCGCAGGTAGACGTGGTCCATGGCGTCGATGTCGGCCACCAGCCGGTTGAGCAGGTCCGCCTGGCGAAAGCCCGCCAGGGCGCCGGTGGAGAGCGGCGAGAGCTTTTGCCAGAACCAGACCCGCAGCCGGGTCAGCACCCGGAAGGTGGCGTCGTGGCTCACCACCCGCTCACCCCAGCGGCCGGCGGTGCGGATGATGGAGAAGAAGCGTACCCCGCCAGCCGGCGTCATGTAGTTGAAGGTGTCGCGACTGGCGACCGCCATCCCCGCCACGGCGGCGGCGGAGAGGAACCAGCCGGAGAGCGACAGCAGCCCCATCCCGGCGACCAGGGTCACCAGGGCCAGCAGCAGGCCGAGGGAGAGGCTCAGCCAGTGTTGGCGATAGAGGCGCAGAAACGGCAAGAGATCAGTCATCGAGAGAACCCTCGTTACGTTGGGAGAGCAGGCGGGCGAACGGCCCCTGCGCGGAACTCAGTTGCTGGAAGCTGCCTTGCTCCACCAGCTTGCCACGCTCTAGCACCAGGATCTGATCCATCTTGGTGAGCTGGTCGATGCGGTGGGTGATCATCAGCAGGGTCTGGCCTGCTGCGGCTTGTTCGAGCGTGGTCATGATGGCTCGCTCGGAGTGGCGATCCAGGCTGGCGGTCGGCTCGTCCAGCACCATCAGCTGGGTGGATTTGAGCAGGGTTCGAGCCAGGGCGAGGCGCTGGGCCTGGCCGACCGAGAGGCCGCCGGCCTGATCCCCCACCGCATAATCGAGCCCCTTCTCCATGGCAAACTCCCACGCCTGAGCCCGTTTCAGGGCCTCCTCCAGTTCGCTGTCACTGGCGGAGGGGTTGGCCAGCAACAGGTTGTCGCGCAGCGAGGCATGGAACAGCTGCGGGTTCTGGGAGAGCCAGCCCAGTTGGCGGCGCCACTGGCTCATGTCGAGGCTGGCCAGCTCCTGGCCGTTGACCTTGAGCTCGCCGCGATAGGGGGCAAAGCCGAGCAGGGCATTGACCAGCGAGCTCTTGCCGGCGCCGCTGATGCCGATGAGGGCGGTGCGCGAGCCGGACGCCAGGGTGAAGTCGATGGGGCCGACCAGCACCTTGCCCTCGGCGCTCAGCACTTCAAGGCCTTTGGCTTCTACCTTGATGGGTGCGTCGGCATGGAACGGCGCATGGCCTGAGGCGGGTTCCGTCACCTCGGCTTCGAGGAACTCCAGCAGCTGTTCGGCGGCGCCGATGGCCTGCGCCTTGGCGTGGTAATGGGCGCCGAGTTCCCGCAGCGGGGCATAGAACTCGGGGGCCAGAAACAGCACGAACAGGCCGGTAAAGAGGGTGACTTTGGTGCCATAGTGGCCGAAGTTCAGGTGATCGATATAGGAGAAGCCGAAGTAGACGGCCACCAGCGCTACCGAGAGGGCGGCGAAGAACTCCAGCACGGCGGTGCTGAGGAAGGCAAGGCGCAGCACCTCCATGGTGCGTTCGCGAAAATCTTCCGACGCATCGCGAATGGCATCCCCTTCCGCCTGGGTGCGCATGAAGAGCTGCAGGGTGCGCAGCCCCTTCAAGCGATCGAGGAAGTGGCCGGAGAGGCGGGCCAGCGCCTGGAAGTTGCGGCGGTTGGCATCGGCGGCGCCGACCCCCACCAGGATCATGAAGAGGGGAATGAGGGGCGCCGTGCCCAGCAGGATAAGGCCAGCGGCCCAGTTGACCGGGAACACGGCCACCAGGATCACCACCGGAATGAACACGGCAATCGCCATCTGCGGCAGGTAGCGGGAGAAGAAATCCTGCATGTTTTCAATCTGCTCCAGCAGTAGGCTGGCCCAGCTGCCGGCCGGTCGACGCTGGATGTAGGCCGGCCCCAACCGGCCGAGGCGGGTGAGCACCAGCTCGCGGATGGCCTGGCGCACCGCGCTGCCGGCCTTGAAGCTGGCCACCTCGCGACCATAAGCCAGTGCGGCCTTGGTCAGGGTCACCAGCAGCAGGGTGATGAAGAGGGGAATGGATTGCGCCGGCGTGGTGCCTTCGATGATGAAACCGTGCAGCAGGGTGGCCAGCAGCCAGGCCTGCGCCACCATCAGGATGCCCTGACCCAGGCCAAAGCCGATGGAGAGGCCGATCCAGCGCCGGCCGTGGCTCGATTGATTGCGCAACCAGCCATAGAGTCGTTTTTGCGTTTTTTTATCCATTACCACCATCCTCGCGTCGAGTGGCGCAAGACTATCCTCGCCCCCCAGGCTTGGCAACCTTGTAAATTCCGGCTTGTGAAAACGGTTGATTGAAAAATCGGCTTGCTGCTCATTAGTTGGTCGAACAGATTGATTTACGGTAAAAAACCGTATCGAGGTGATTGCGCTCGGCGGCAAAATGCATATAGTAGAGGCCCTGACGCGGGTGTAGTTCAATGGTAGAACGGTAGCTTCCCAAGCTGCATACGTGGGTTCGATTCCCATCACCCGCTCCAAATTCCAGATAACGGTCAAGGCCGTTGTCACCTCAGCCGAAACGGCTGTCTGTCGTGGGGTTTCCCCATCACACCAAGCAAGTTTTGATGCCAGGCGGGCATCGTATAATGGCTATTACCTCAGCCTTCCAAGCTGATGATGCGGGTTCGATTCCCGCTGCCCGCTCCAGCCTTCATGCAAAAAGCCCACTCCTGCGAGTGGGCTTTTTGTTGTCTGTTTTTTGATGCCGGCGAGAGTGCCAGATCTGCCAAGCTGAAAGGTGCAGAAATGGAAAAGGCGCCATCGGCGCCTTTTCAACTCGGGGAGAGGGAGGATTACTCCTGCTCCAGCTCGCCGCAGAAGCGATAGCCTTCGCCGTGGATGGTGGCGATGATCTCGGGGGTGTCGTTGACGCTCTCGAAGTGCTTGCGGATGCGGCGGATGGTGACATCCACGGTACGGTCGTGGGGCTTGAGCTCACGGCCGGTCATCTTCTTGAGCAGCTCGGCACGGGTCTGGATCTGGCCCGGGTTTTCGCAGAAGTGCAGCATGGCGCGGAACTCGGAGCGCGGCAGCTTGAACATGTCGCCAGCCGGGCTGACCAGGGCGCGGCTGTTGATGTCCAGAGCCCAGCCGTTGAACAGGTAACGCTCCACCAGCTTCTTCTCTTCACCACCGGCGGCCACGTTCATGGTGCGGCTCAGCAGGTTGCGGGCACGGATGGTCAGCTCACGGGGGTTGAACGGCTTGGTGATGTAATCGTCGGCACCGATCTCCAGACCCAGGATCTTGTCCACTTCGTTGTCACGACCGGTCAGGAACATCAGGGCGATGTTGTCGTCCTCACGCAGCTCGCGTGCCAGCAGCAGGCCATTCTTGCCCGGCAGGTTGATGTCCATGATCACCAGATTGATGGTGTGGGAAGTCAGAGCCTGATGCATCTCGTCGCCATTGTTGGCTTCGAGCACGATATAGCCCTCTGCCTCGAAGATGCTTTTCAGGGTATTGCGAGTGACCAGTTCGTCTTCGACGATCAGAATGTGTGGTGTTTGCATGAGTATTCCCAGATTCTTATCAGTTAGTTATCTAAATTTTAACACTCTTTGGCGTTACCCGACCGGTCCTGAAAATTTATTACGTCATCCTGGGTATGAATGTCAGGTCGGATTATCGCGAATTTGGCATCAGCGTTGGCAAACATCCCTGTGCCACACATAGGCTCTCAATAAGTCTGATCGAGAGAAGCCTGGAAAGGTAGTCCATTACAAAAGTGGCTGCATTTTATCAGTTAACAGGCGCATAACAACACTCTTTGCCGTCAGATAGCAACTTTTTAACTCTGGTTTGATATAGGTCAAACCCTGAGTTCACAGCATGATACTTGGGGTTGCCCCCATTTTCGCCCCTATAAAATGTAATGGAATGTAACATGTGGTTGACATGAATTTGTGGGAAAACTACAGAAAAATCTGCTTTATTGCACCCTTTTCGGCGCCGAAATGGCCTGCCTACGCCATTGTGACGGCCTGGAATCCTGCCAGCCGCCAGCTGGGAATGCGTCGCAATACCCGCCGTCAGCGGGCCCTGTGGCGGGCCATTGCGGCGGTTCCTCGCTGGCTGGTGATGGGGCCCTGCCGGGGCAGTTCGCTGGATGAAAGCTGGCAGGAGTCGTCGCTGCTGCTGGCCTCCACGCGCAGCGAGGCCATCCGGCTGGCGGCCCGCTTTGGCCAGAATGCCATCTACTGGGTGGAACAGGGGGAACTGTGGCTGCTGCCGGTGTTGCTGGCGGGAGAGCCACACCATCTGGGCAGAATTGAATCCCACTGGATTGTCAGGGACTCTGCTTGATGAAAGAATGAGCGAATTCATGTCCATGGAAGGAGACTTATGATGCTGGATCTACTGCCCGATCTCTGTGACGAGTACGGTGATGCCCTGCAGGTGGCGGAGCCGCTGTTTCAAAATTTTGGTGGCAAGGCGCTGTTTCACGGCCAGGCGGTCACCCTCTCCTGTTATGAGGACAACAGCCTGGTGCGGGAGCTGGTCAACCGGCCGGGGCAGGGGCGGGTGATGGTGATCGATGGCGGTGGCTCCCTGCGTCGCGCCCTGCTCGGTGATCAGCTGGCGATCAAGGCGGCGGAGCAGGGCTGGGAAGGCATCGTGATCTACGGCGCCGTGCGCGACGTGGGCACGCTGGCGACACTGGCGCTGGGGGTCAAGGCATTGGGGCCCTGTCCGGTCAAAACCGAGAAGCGGGGACAAGGGGAACTGGATGCCGTGGTGTCGTTTGCCGGGGTGACCATACATCCGGGTGACTACGTCTACGCCGATCTCAACGGCGTGCTGGTGAGCGCCACCCGGTTGATCTGATCCCGCTAGAAGTTGAAGCCGACCCCGACGCTGAGGGATTGTTCGGTGCTAAAGGCGCTGACGCCGTAGTTGGCGGTGATGGCCAGTTGCGGGGTCAGCAGCAGGCTGGTGTTGAGCTCCAGCAGGGTGCTGGGCTTGTTCACTTCCAGCTGTTTGAGCTGGCTGCCGATGTTGAGCATGGGGGAGAGCTGATAGCGCACCCCCGAGCTCAGGTTGTAGCCGGATTGCTCGCTGCTGGGGCCGATGGCCGGGCCTGCTTCCATGTAGAGGCTGACGCCATCGTGCAGCGGATACTGATAGCCGGTATTGATGAGCCAGAGATCGAAACTGTCGTTGTGATGAGTCTGATTGCCGAGCAGCACGCCGGAGTAACTCTTGACGTAGAGCTGGCTGTTGGCGTCGTTCTTGAGGAAATCCCAGTCGGCGGCCTGGGCGGTAAGGCTGAGGCATGAGACGAGTGCGATGACGGATGATTTGACCATTCTTTTCCCCTCCCTGGGTCCGGAACAGGAATACAAGCATGGCACATGCCAGCTGGTAGTAAAGGGAACCCCGATCACAATAAAACAGTTTTGATTTGCTCCGCTCTCATGATACACAGGCCCCCATCACCATGTTTCTTCCCCTATTTTGCTGATATCAAGAGGTGAACCCATGAACAAAAAACTGACTCTGCTGGCCGTACTGGCCCTGGGAGGCTGCGCCATGGCAACTGGTTCCAAGCTGACTCAACTGCAAGCTTCCACCTGGCAACTGCAAGGGGCGAGCGGCGACACCTTTACCCTGCAAGTCGCCGGTGACAAGGTTGCGGGCAAGGGCGGCTGCAACCGCTATTTCGGCGCCATCACCGAGCAGGGTGACGGTGTGCTGGCGCTGGGCCCCATGGGTTCGACTCGCATGATGTGCATGGGCGATCTGGCCGGCAAGGAGATGCTCTATCTGCAGAAGCTGGAGAAAGTGGCGAGCTTCCAGATCAGCGGTCAGCAGCTGGTATTGAGCGACGCCAACAAGGCGGCGCTGCTCACCTTCGACGCCATGCCTGCCGCCAAGTAACTGACGTTTTTGTCAGGGGCTGTCGTAGCGCGAGCTGACGGCCCAACGCAAAAGGGACGCCACGGCGTCCCTTTTGCAACTGGGCTCCCGGATGGGCTAGCCCCCACGCTGAAACTTGAAGCGTTTCTTGCGCCGGTAGGGATAGACATCCTCGAACACCCCCTCCTTGATGTTGCTCTGCAGCATCTTCCAGTAGTTGGCATCGAACAGCTCCTTGTGCAGCTGCATCATGATTTCGCGCACCTGGGGTTTTTGCAGCAAGAAGGTGGCGAACTCTTCGGGGAAAATGTCGTTGGGGGCCACCGAGTACCAGGGTTCTGCGCTCCACTCATCCTCGGGGTAGCGCGGCGGCGGGATCTGGCGGAAGTTGCACTCCGTCATGTAGCAGATCTCGTCGTAGTCGTAGAACACCACCCGACCGTGACGGGTGACCCCGAAGTTCTTGAACAGCATGTCGCCCGGGAAGATGTTGGCCGCCGCCAGCTGCTTGATTGCGTTGCCGTACTCCTCCAGCGCGAGCCGGGTCTGCTGCTCGTCCGCCTTGTCCAGATAGAGGTTGAGCGGGATCATCTTGCGCTCGGTGTAGAGGTGCTTGATCACCAGCTTGTCGTCGGTGAGGGTCAGCGCAGACGGGGCCACCGTCTTGAGCTCGGCCAACAGCTCCGGCGAGATGCGATCGAGGGGAAACTCGAAGTTGGTGAACTCCTGGGTATCGGCCATGCGGCCCACCCGGTCGTGCTGTTTTACCAGCCGGTACTTCGCCTTCACCTGCTCGTGGCTCACATCCTTGGGGGGCGTGAACTCGTCCTTGATCACCTTGAACACCACGTCATAGGAGGGGAGGGTAAACACGCTCATCACCATCCCCTTGATGCCGGGGGCGATGACGAACTGCTCCCGGCTCTGGGCCAGGTGCTGCTGATAGTGGCGATAGAGCTCGGTCTTGCCGTGCTTCTGGCAACCGATGGCGTTGTAGATTTCATAATCGGGCTTGTGGGGCATGATCTGGCGCAGAAACAGCACGAACAGCGCCGGCACGGGGGCATAGACCATGAAGTAGGCGCGGGCGAAGCCGAACACGATGGAGGCCAGCTCCGGCTCGAAGATGACGGTGTCCACATAGATGCTCTGGCCGGTACTGAGCAGCGGCAGGATGAAGGGAAACACCTGCCCCTTGACCCGGATCAGCCCCACCAGATAGGCCCCCTTGTTGCGGTAGAACACCTCCTTGAGCAGCTCGATGGCGAACGGTTCATCGTGCAGGATGGCCGGCCCGTTCTCGGCAAGATGGCGCTGGATGTCGACAATATCCCGCTGTTTGTCCTCATAGGGCAGGGTGAAGCTGTAATCCCCCAGCAGCTGGCTCAGGGTCTGCGGCAGGTGGGCGAGATCGGTGCGATAGATGCGCAGCAGGGCGCTCAGGTCGGGGTGTTCTCCCCGGCTGCGAAATGGATGGATATAGAGGTTCTCGTCGCGGATGTTGCGATGGCGGAAGATGCGGCGATAGACGGAGTTGAAGAAGGACTCCGCCACCTCGAAGTTTTCGCACTTGGGCAGCAGATCGCTGAACGCCCCCTTCACCTGCTTGAGCAGTGCCTGGCTTGGCAGGGTCGCCCCCATCATCTGCTTGATCAGCGCCGTGGTGGCGCCGACGTGATGATCGTAGAGGCGAATGCGCTCGCGCCCGGCGAGCTGCACCCCCAGCCAGTCGCTGTTCTCGAAGCGACTCTTGCTGCCCTGGGTTATCTCGAGAAACCGGCTGTAAAACGACTCGAAGCGTTGCAGAATCGTCTCGGCGACGGCCTGTTCCAATGGCTGCTGCATCTCTCTCTTCCTTGTGATCTGTCGGGCCGATGGTGCCTGGGATTGGCTGCAATTTGTTCACATTCCCGGCCACTATGGCAACATTCAAACGTCTGTTCAAGTGGCAATTTTCGGGTGAAAACGGTAGATTGCGCCCCTGTTTTGCCGATGATCCGCTGCCGTTTGCGCGTTCGGCCCTGCCCAGGAGAAAACCCGATGAAACTCTATTTTGTGCTGGTGGCCCCCGCCCGCCCGGCCAACGTGGGTGCTGCCGCCCGCGCCATGAAAACCATGGGCTTTGATGCCATGCGACTGGTGGCAAGCCGGGTGCACGAAGAGGAGGAGGCGAGCTGGGTGGCCCATGGTGCACAGGAGGTCCTGACCCAGGCCGAGGCGTTCGACACCCTGGAAGAGGCGCTGGCCGACATGGATCTGGTGGTGGCCACCACCGCCCGCCAGCGCGGCCGTTATCAGCACTACCTCACTCCGGCCGAGATCCGTGACCAGATCAAGGCCAAGCCGTCGCTGGACAAGGTCGCCATCGTGTTTGGCTGCGAGGAGTCTGGGCTCTCAAACGATCAGCTGGCCCAGGTCGACCTCATCAGCTATCTGCCGCTCAAGGTGAGCTACCCGTCCCTGAACCTGGGGCAGGCGATCATGCTGTATGCCTACGAGCTGAGCCAGTTGCTCGATGAACCCGAGGTGCTAGCAGAAAATGTTGATAACGCCGGCCAGGTTCGGGTGCTGAAAAGCAAAACAGCAGAAATTCTCGGTGATCTCGGTGTATCGCAGGATGAAAAACTGCATCAATGGGTGATGGACCGAGTGCCCATGCTGCCGCAGCGGGATTTGAATATGCTCCATCTGCTCTGCAAAGACCTTGCCCGCAAACTTGGCAAAGAGGTTTAGGTTGACAGCCCTGCGCCCGGCGCGGTATTGCTAAAAGCCAGCTTCGTTCAAGAGTGTTCGTCATGCAGTTATTCACCAACGTCATCACCACCACCATTATTACCGGTACCACCACAGGTGGCACTGGGGCCGGTTGATGCGCTGACGAACAAGCACAGAAATCAGAAAAGGCCCGTACCCACCCAGTACGGGCCTTTTTGTTGGATGATTTTCAGAGCCATTTTCGGGCAAATTTGCAAGGATCACAGGGAGAGAAAGCGATGAGAGTGTTGAAGTTTGGCGGGTCGTCACTGGCCGATGCAGAGCGTTTTTTACGGGTCGCCGATATCGCGGTGAATACCCACGGCCAATCCCAGGTTGCCCTGGTGCTGTCGGCACCGGCCAAGGTGACCAACCACCTGGTGGCGCTGGTGGAGCAGACCAGCCGCGGCATGGATGCCAGCAGCACATTGTTCGAGATCAACGGCATCTTCTCCCGCCTGCTGGCAGGTTTGAAGGCGGCCTATCCTGCGCTGGATGACAAAGCGCTGCAGGCTCGTCTGACCAGCGAACTGGATCAGGTGGAGCGGCTGATGCAAGGCATCCGCCTGCTGGGGCTCTGCCCGGACAACGTGCAGGCCCGCATCCTGAGCCGGGGCGAGAACCTCTCCATCGCCTTCATGCACGAGCTGCTGCGAGTGCGCGGCCTCGAGCTGGACGTCATAGTGCCGGAGCAGCTGCTGGTGACCGACGGCGGCTATCTGGAGGCTCACGTCGACATCGAGGCCTCCCGCCTGCGCTTCGCAGCCAAGGGGTTGCGTAGCGACTGCCTTTACCTGATGCCGGGCTTCACCGGCGGCAGCGACAAGGGCGAAACCGTACTGCTCGGTCGTAACGGGTCGGATTACTCCGCCGCCGTGCTGGCCGCCTGTGTCGATGCCGAGTGCTGCGAGATCTGGACCGACGTCGAGGGCTGTTACAACTGTGACCCGCGCCTGGTGCCGGATGCCTATCTGCTGAAAACCCTCTCCTACAAGGAGGCGATGGAGCTCTCCTACTTCGGTGCCAAGGTACTGCACCCGAAAACCATCGCGCCGGTGGCCCAGTTCCACATTCCCTGCCTCATCAAGAACAGCTTCAACCCGCAGGGGCCGGGCACCTTGATTGGTGTCGAGCAGGGGGATGACGACCTGAAAGTGAAGGCCATCTCGGATCTCTCCGGCATGTACATGTTCAACGTCTCCGGCCCCGGCATGAAGGGCATGGTCGGCATGGCCGGCCGCATCTTCTCCGCCGTCTCCCGCACCGGGGTCAGCATCGTCCTCATCACCCAGTCATCCTCCGAGTACAGCGTCAGCTTCTGTATCCACAGCTATGACTGCGACAAGACCCGCAAGGTGCTGGAGCGCGAGTTCGAGCTGGAGTTCAAGAACCAGCTGCTGGATCCGCTCGAGATCATGCAGGATCTGGCGATCATCTCCCTCATCGGTGACGGCATGCGCACCTCCAAGGGGATGGCGGCCCGCTTCTTCACCTCGCTGGCGCAGGCCTCCATCAACATCGTCGCCATCGCCCAGGGCTCGAGCGAGCGCTCCATCTCGGCGGTAGTGCGGGATCGCAAGGTGGCGGAAGCCATCAAGGCCTGCCACCAGAACTTCTTCGGCAGCCAGCAGTTCATCGATCTCTTCGTGGTTGGTGTCGGCGGTGTCGGCGCGGCCCTGGTGGATCAGATTGCCCGCCAGCAGCCGGTATTGGCCGAGCAGGGCACCGGCCTGCGGGTGGTGGGCATCGCCAACAGCCGCCAAATGGCGGTCAACAAGGATGGGCTGAACCTCGCCAACTGGCGTGAACAGCTGGTGGAAGCCCGTGACAGCTTCAGCCTGGAAGCGGTGCAAAAGCTGGTGGAAGAGAGCCACCTCATCAACCCGGTGATCGTCGATTGCACCTCCAGCGAGGCCGTCGCCGTCCAGTACGCCGACTTCCTCGCCGCTGGTTTCCACGTGGTCACCCCGAACAAGAAGGCCAATACCGGGTCGCTGGATTACTACAAGGCGCTGCGCCGCACCGCCCGCCAGACCCGCCGCAAGTTCCTGTACGAGACCAACGTGGGCGCCGGCCTGCCGGTCATCGAGAACCTGCAAAACCTGATCAAGGCAGGCGACAAGCTGCGTGCCTTCGACGGCGTGCTGTCCGGTTCGCTCTCCTTTATCTTCGGCAAGCTGGACGAAGGGATGGCCTTCTCCGACGCCACCAAGATTGCCCGTGGCAACGGCTTCACCGAGCCGGATCCGCGCGACGATCTCAACGGCATGGACGTGGCCCGCAAGCTGCTGATCTTGGCCCGCGAGGCCGGCATGGCGCTGGAGCTCTCCGATGTAGAAGTGGAGCAGGCGCTGCCGCCGGGCTTTGATGTGAGCGGCGATGTGGAAGCCTTTATGGCCCGCCTGCCGGAGGCTGACGGCTGGTTCCGCGACCAGTTTGCGGCCGCCCAAGCTCAGGGCAAGGTGCTGCGCTACGTGGGTTCCATCGAGGGTGGCAAGTGCAAGGTCGCCATCAAGGCGGTCGGCGCCGACGAACCGCTGTTCAAGGTCAAAGACGGGGAGAACGCGCTCGCCTTCTTCTCTACCTACTACCAGCCGATCCCGCTGGTGCTGCGCGGCTATGGCGCCGGTACCGAAGTGACCGCTGCGGGCGTCTTTGCCGACGTGCTGCGCACCCAGAACTGGAAGCAGGAGTTGTAAGCATGAGTTCAGACATGTACCAGGGCAGCAGCGTGGTGGCCTATGCCCCCGCCTCCAGCGCCAACCTGAGCGTGGGATTCGATGTATTGGGGGCGGCGCTCGCCCCCGTGGATGGCTCTCTGCTCGGGGATCGCGTCCAGGTCAAGGCGGCCGATGTACCGTTTGCCCTCTCCTCCGTGGGCCGCTACGCCCACAAGTTGCCGGCTGACCCGAAAAAGAACATCCTCCATGACTGCTGGCTCGCCTATGGTGAGGCGCTGGAGAAGCGGGGCCTTGGTCTCAAGCCGCTCGAAATGGTGCTGGAGAAGAACCTGCCGGTGGGCTCGGGTCTGGGTTCCAGCGCCTGCAGCGTGGTGGCGGCACTGGAAGGCCTCAACGCCTTTCACGGCGCGCCCCTCAATGAACACGACCTGCTGCTGCTGATGGGGGAGATGGAAGGCAAGATCTCCGGCTCCGTTCATTACGACAACGTCGCCCCCTGCTATCTGGGCGGCATGCAGCTGGTGCTGGAAGAGCACGGCGTCATCAGCCAGGGTATTCCGGTGTTTGAGCAGTGGTACTGGGTGGTCTGCTACCCGGGCACTGTGGTTTCGACCGCAGCCGCCCGCGCCATTCTGCCGGCCCAGTATCGCCGGCAGGATTGCCTCACCTATGGCCGCCGGCTGGCCGCTTTCGTGCACGCCAGCTACACCGGGCAGGAGGGGCTGGCGGCGAGCGTATTGAAAGACGTGATTGCCGAGCCCTACCGCGCGACGCTGATCGAAGGTTTCAACGAGGTGCGGGCCCAGGCCGCCCAGAACGGGGCGCTGGCCACCGGCATCTCGGGCTCCGGCCCCAGCGTCTTCGTGGTGATGAAGGATCTGGCCCAGGCCGAGCGGATGAAAGATTGGATGGATGCACATTTCGTGCAGAACGAAGATGGATTTGCCCGGGTTTGCAAACTCGACATGGCCGGGGCACGGGTAACAGGAAGCGAGCTATGAATCTTTACAATATCAAGGACAAGAGTGAACAGGTGAGCTTCGCCCAGGCGGTGCGTCAGGGTTTGGGCCGCGAACAGGGTCTGTTCTTCCCCGAGCAGCTCGAGCCGCTGGCCGATGTGGATGCTCTGCTGGATCTGCCGCTGGTGGAGCGCTCCGCCCGCATCCTCAGCCACCTGCTGGGGGACGAAGTGCCCGCGCCTCAGGTGCATGAGCTGGTGAAGGCTGCTTTCACCTTCCCGGCGCCGCTAGTGAAACTCAAAGATGGCACCTATGCCCTCGAACTGTTCCACGGCCCGACCCTGGCGTTCAAGGACTTTGGTGGCCGCTTTATGGCTCAGTGCCTCGCGGCCTTTAGAACCAACGACAAGATCACCATACTCACTGCCACCTCTGGCGACACCGGCGCCGCCGTGGCCCACGCCTTCTACGGGCTGGAGGGGATCGAGGTGGTGATCCTCTACCCCAAGGGCAAGATAAGCCCGCTGCAGGAGGCGCTGTTCTGCACCCTGGGGGGCAACATCCGCACCATCGCCATCGACGGCGACTTCGATGCCTGCCAGGCGCTGGTGAAGCAGTCCTTCGATGATGAGGCGCTGAAAAAGGCGATTGGTCTGAACTCCGCCAACTCCATCAACATCAGCCGCTTGCTGGCCCAGGTTTGCTACTACTTCGAAGCCGTGGCCCAGCTGCCGAAAGCCGATCGTGCCAAGGCGGTCATCAGCGTGCCGTCCGGCAACTTTGGCAACCTCACCGCGGGCCTTATCGCCAAGGCGCTGGGGCTGCCGGTGAAGCGCTTTATCGCCGCCACCAACGCCAACGATACCGTGCCGCGCTACCTGAAAACCGGCCAGTGGGAGCCGCACCAGACAGTGGCGACCCTGTCGAATGCCATGGATGTGAGCCGCCCCAACAACTGGCCTAGGGTGGAAGAGCTGTGCCGTCGCAACGGCTGGGCGCTGGAGACCCTGGGTTCTGGCATGCGCAGTGATGCCGAAACTCGAGACTCACTCAAGCGCCTGCACCAGCTGGACTATCTGTGCGAACCCCACGGGGCGATTGCCTGGGATCTGCTGGGCGAACAGCTGGCTGAGGACGAAGTGGGGGTGTTCCTCTGCACCGCTCATCCGGCCAAGTTCAAGGAGTCGGTGGACGAGATCCTGGGGCTGGACGTGCCGCTGCCCGGTCCGCTCGCCAAGCACGCCGTGCTGCCGCTCCTGTCCCACAACCTGCCGGCGGAGTTTGCCCCGCTAAGATCCTTCCTGCTCGGTTAAGTTGATTGCCAATCCCCCGAGCTCGGGGGATTTTTCTATCCGTTGCTTTTTATCCGTGACAGGGCGGGCAGGCCGCCCCATAAGGAGTGAAGATGAATCAGCATCCCCTTCGAACCCTCATCGAGACCTGCGACGCCGCCATCTCCCGGCGCGATTTCGACGCCCTGATGGCCTTCTACGCCGAGGACGCCGCCCTGGTGGTCAAGCCCGGCATGATGGTGCGCGGCATTCCCGCCATCCGCCGCGCCTTCACCGCGATCTCGGATTACTTTCAGGGGCAGCTCAAGGTGGAGCAGGGCGCCATGGAGGTGATCGAGGGAGCCGACAATGCGCTGGTAATCATGGAGACCCGGCTCAATTACCCCGATGGCCAGGGGGGCCTGACTGATGAAACCCGCCGCGCCACCTATGTGTTTCGCAAAGAAGCCGATGGACAGTGGCGCTGCACCATAGACAACTCCTATGGCACTGCGTTGCTGACAGCGGTGGGGGTCGACGTCCGGCCTTCTACTGATTAGATCCGTGGCAACTCATCTCGGACGGGATGTTTTTTATTTCCGATCATCCTGAACTGCGGCCCAATTGCGGCCCGATGATCGCGATAGTCCTCGAACGGCTGGTTGCGATAACAGGATTGGCGGTCCGGTTAAGTGGTTGACCAACCAGCATTCGTCGGGTTAGCCTCTTGGCTCCTTTGATATATGAGTACGTCCTCCGATGCGCATTTAACCTGTCCGCACCCCGCTTTTGATTCCTCTCCCGCCAGGGAGATCGGGTGCGTCTTACCGTGACAGGTTGATGCTGATTCCTTGTTTGTTTTCCCGTTTGTGGACACGTGTCCCTGTCATTTGGCTTGGCTCTTGGCCTGCGGCTCCCGCATTGGCCCACAGGAGTTCAGATGACCCATATCGCATGTCATATCAACGCCTTGCAGCTGCCCTTCGGCGCCTGCAGTGTTCCCCTTACCTTCACTTTGCCCGCAGCGGGCTGCACCCTGATCGGCCGTAACGGCATCGGCAAGAGCCTGCTGCTGGAACTGCTGGCAGGCCAGCGCCGCGCGGTTTCTGGCACGATCGAGTGGCTGACCCCCATCAACTGGTTGTCCCAGTTTGCGCCCGCGCAGGCTCATGACGGCGCAGCCAGCGTGGCCGACCTTATCGGTTGGGGCGAGCCGCTGCGGGCCCTTGAGCGCATCGAGCAGGGGAGCTGCGCCTTGGACGATTTCGAGCGGCTGGCTGATCGCTGGAACCTGCGCAGCGATCTTGCCGACCTGCTGGCAGAGGCTGGGCTCAGACTCGATGCCCATGCCCCGGTCAGTACCCTGAGCGGCGGCCAGCTCACCCGTTTGCGCCTGCTGGCGCTGTTTGCGAGATCTGCTCACTTTCTGCTGCTCGATGAGCCGGACAACCACCTGGATGCCAGTGGCATCGCGTGGCTGAGCCAGCGATTGGCCAGCCACAGCGGTGGCTATCTGCTGGTAAGTCACGACCGGCGGCTGCTCAATCAGGGGAGCCAGCTACTGGAGCTGGGGGAGCAGGGGCTGCAGAGTGCCAGCCTCTCGTTTGAGGTGTTTTTGGCGCAGCAGACCGAGTTGCAGGCTGCCCGCAGCGCCCGGCTGGCGCAGGCGGAGCGCCGTGAAAAAGCGGCGGCGCGCAGCGTGCAGAAGGTGCGCGAGCAGGCGGCCAGACGAGCCAGTCAGGGGCGGCGCGAGCGCGGCTCCCAGGCCAAGATCCTGCTCGATTTCAAAGCGGAACAGGCGGGTAAATCCCTTGGCAAGGTGCTGGATCGCCACGAGCGGGGCCACAGTGCCCAGGTGGAGGCACGCGCCGAGGCTGCGGCCGCGCTGGCGGCGGTGCAGCCGCTTGTCATGCAGTGGCCGGCGGAAAGCGATCGCAAGGGGGCGGCCCAGCCGCTGGTGATCACGGCGGCGCGCCACACACGCTGGCATGATCAGCAGGTAGATCTGGTGCTGCAACGGGGGGCTCGCTGTCTCTTGGCCGGTGGCAACGGCAGCGGCAAGTCGAGCCTGCTGCAGATGCTGCGCGGTGAGCTGGTGCCCGAGGCGGGCAGCTTTCGCATCAATGGTCGGCTGGCGTGTCTTGATCAGGGGCTCAGCCTGATTGCGCGAGATCTCAGCCCGCTGGCCAACCTGCTGGCAGTGGCGCCGACACTCTCTGAAAGCGACGCAAGAACCCGGCTGGCGGGCATCGCACTGCGCGGCGATCGCGCCTTGATGCCCTGCCATGGTCTGAGCGGTGGCGAGCGGCTAAAACTGGGCCTCTTGATGGTGCTGGTGCAACTGCCCGACCTGTTGCTGCTGGACGAGCCGGACAACCATCTGGATCATGCCTCGCGCCAGCTGCTCACGCAGGTGCTGGCCGACTACCCGGGCACCCTGCTGCTGGTCTCCCACGATCCCGACTTTGTGGCCGGGGTGGGAATTGAAAGGGAGTATTGGTTGGAGGGATAGGGGGCTAAATCGTGAGCCAGCCACCTAATGGCTGGCTCAGAAAGAAAAATACTTAAAGTTTGTTATTTAGGATGAGATATTCCATCAAAAAAGTGCCTTAATATATACAGGTCAAATGAGTCTAGATTTTGTGTTTTACTTGAAATGTTTTCTAAGCCTATAGAATTTAGTTTATCTAGCACATCGTGTATAGGTGTATTTATATCTTCCAAATCAACAATTCCAGAATAATGAATCTTCTTCGATATCATCCTAGGTAGCCCATACTCTTCCAGAATATATACATTTGGGGGAAGGAATGCATGCGAAACATTGGCTACAAATGAAGATATATCAACCCCATGTTTAGGGTATAGCTCTTGATATATTATATTCACTTCATTCAGTAAAGATGATAGTTTAAAACTGGCTTTCCGCTCATAATCAAAAAATTCATCAATACTTATGTCATGGTCACTTAATTCATCTAAGAGTTTGTGAAAGTCAAAAGACCAGTTATTTGCAATAACTTTGATGAATTCTACGAACTTTTTATATGGAGCACCTATATAGCCAGGAATGATCTCAAGAACCTTGTATAAAGACCAATCCCATTGTTCAGGATTCTTACTATTAAGATATCCTAAGCCATTAAAATTTTGTGGTGAATCAGAGAGCGCTCTCGTCACGCTCAATACAACAGATGTATCACTATCAGTAAAAACATTATTACTTTGTATTCTTTGAAATGACTCCTCGCCTAATATGTCAGCCATTTCCTCTCTATATTCAATTATTTTAGCAATTTGTTCAGGGGTTAACTTTTGTGATATTGAATCATCTAAGCTTGCTGCTAATTCATTTGAGTATTCAAGCTCTAAAATATTTTCTTGTTCCTTTGGTGGCTCTTCTAATAGATATATATTACCTATAAAATGGCGAAACATCCTCCCCCTCGACCTATTATATTTTTATACGTAAAGTCGGTTAATTTAGGCTGGCCATTTTTATTTTTCCATAAAACGACATTCTCGGCAGATGTGTTTACTCCTTCTATTATTGAAGATGTTGAAAGTAGCATGTCTAAACCATTGTCTTCTTCGAATAGTTTAACTTGTATCTGGCTAAGAGATCTATGCAGTTGACCATTGTGAACACCGCAACCTCTCTTTACTAAGCTGGTTAGACTCCAGTTTCTACTATAGTTTTTGGTAAGCCAGGATGAAAAATCGCTTAACAGCTTACTGCATGAATTATCAATTGAATCAATAATGAGATTTGATACTTCGCCTATACTTGAATAAGTGCCAGCATAAATTAGAGTTTTCCCAGATGATTCAGATATTATTTTTAAAAGGGCATCACTTTTTGAAAACTTACAATCTTTAATATCTTTATATAGCTCATGTTTTTCAAGAAAAACAGTGTTGAAATCTAAACTAATAAAATCCATCCCATCGGTAAAAATATTATCCCTTAAATGTTTAATGTTTGGTGCTAAAAAATAGCGTTGCTTCGCTATTTTACTTAGGTTGATAATCGCTCTAAGCAATGATGGTGAACGTTCCTTGTCATGCTTTTTACTAGCTTTGTAAAACTCATCTATTATCAATATGTCAATATTTTCAATTGTATTGATGTAGCTGAAAACTCTTTCTTGTGGAAATATAAATATATTTTTATCTGCAAGTTGAACATCTGTTGTTGTAATTATTTTATATTCTCTAGAAAACTTCCGATGCATCCTTCTTCGAGTTTCATCAGTTAATGCAATTGTTGGTACAATGACAACAACATTTTTGGGTTTTCTTATTGCAATAAATGAGTCGACTACAAAGCTTTTACCAAAACTAGTTGGTGCGCTTACAGCGATACTATTGCCATTTATTAGTTTCTTAAGTAATAGTGATTGTTCTCTATGTAAAGTTGCACTTGAGCCACCTATATCTACTTTGAATGATTCGTAAATGAACTTCTCTTGCCAAGATGCGTGTTCTAATTGCAGGTAGGGGTATAGGCCTACACTTCTAATAAAGTGATTTAATGGTGCAGGGAACGTCCCATTTGTTCTTTTTAATTCTGCAAGGAATTTTATTACTTGATTTCTTGCTTCATCAATATCTCCAGCATTGATTAGGTCATTGATTTTATGCAGTGCATCAAAATTATCAATCATCACTGGCAGCCTCCTTGTACCGAATTACGTCACCTACAAATCTATCGACTATTTTAGCTTTGTTTGGTACGGGAAATAATATTAAGTGAAAAGTTACCGACTCGTATAGGTGAATGGATGATAATTGTTTTATATGTTTTTTAAAGTATGAGGTTGCTCGTTCTATATGATAGTTAACTATGTTTTTTTTATATTCATGGTTTAAAGATGAACAAGAGGAGGTTATTTCGCACTCGTGAAGCAATAAAATTGGCACATGAAGTCTTGGCTTTATATTATCAATCGAAGCTCTATTGCTTAGCGCGAGTTTTATCTCATGACATAACGCATCATCTGTAACCAACTTATTGATGTCGCTTACATTAGTGATTATAGAGTTTTCTCGTTTTAGTTTATCAGTATTCAAGGAATTCCCAACTGATTTTACAATTTCACCTAGCCTTGAGTCATTAATGTCATTGAAAAATTTGGCCTCACCAAACCAAATAGTAAAGTCATTGTTGCTGTCAATAACTAGATGAACACTATCTGCACCTTTAGCATTATCCTGAGAGTTTTGTTTGTAAAATATTTTTGGTACTACTGGTAATGCACCATAATAATGTTTCATGATACCATATAGTACAATTTCTGCTAATTCGCTCCCTTTGCCAATATCATTTTCAGAGTCGGTAAGTCGTAGGCTTCGAGCCGCTTCAACCAGTTTAGTATGAGATTGATCTACCAAGCACTCTCTTTCAGAAAAAGACAATGATGTCTCAGCAATATTGTCCCAAATAAAACTATGAAATTTACTATGTCGCCATTTACCATCTTGGTAGTCATTAATCAAAGATAAAACTTTTTTGTTTTTAATTGGCTCCAAGTCGTCATCTAAGCATAAATTTATAAAGTCATCTTCAATGACAACATCAAATTCCATAGCAGCTCTCTTCATGTTACGGTTTAATTATAAAATTAATGTATATTTATCTCTATATAGGATTAGCATCAACTTATATAGACGCTACCGCCCGTGGATTACAGCTTCCAATATGCTCCATTGACCAGCGAGGGCTGAGGCCCATCACTGATGAATAGGCACCGGATGGATATGTTAAGCCAATCGAATCTGGTCTCACCAGTCAAAAATTGACGTAACTATCAGGAATATCTGCGTTTTATGCGCCAGCTCAAAAAATGGCAGAGACAGATAGCGGGATTCCTATGGCCCTTGATTTGATTGGGGTCGGCGAGCATCGCGGGGCCGATGGGGTTGGCTTGCTGTTGAGGCGGAGCTGGCCGGGGAGGATCCCGCTTAGCCAATCGGCGCTATAGTGCGGCTATGGTGCCCTGTGCTCCGTGGCCCTGGCTGGCGAGGCGGGGGATCTGCGGCAACAATCAGCTGTTGTCATAACAGTTACTTGCAATCAGATCATCATGCAAACGGGTCACCATGCCAACACATCACAATAAGGAACGTCATATGAAGCGTATTGCTATCCTGTTCGGTCTGCTCTGCGGCAGCGTGCTGCTGGCCAATCCGGTCTTTGCCAACGACACCGCCCAGTTGCAGTGCGAGGCGCAGGCTGCAGCCAAAAAGCTTAATGGCGCCGCCAAGACCAGCTTTGTCGGCAAGTGTGTGAAAGATGCCGCTGGCGCCGCAACCGGCGAGTGCGAGAAGGCGGCCGCCGACAAGAAACTGGCCGGAGCGGCCAAGAACAGCTTTATCCAGAAGTGCGTGAAGACGGGCGCGGCAGTGGATCCGGCGGCCAAGTGCGAGAAGGCGGCGGCCGACAAGAAGCTGGCTGGCGCGGCCAAGAACAGCTTTGTCCAGAAGTGCGTGAAGGATAGCGCCGCCAAGTAAGGCATTTTCTCATCCGGTGTGTTTGCGGGGGGCCATCAGGCCCCCCGCGCTTTTTGGGACGCAGGGGCGTTATCGCTGGGTGGGTGACGCAGCGCTTGCCGCAGGGGCCGGGTTGGGTTGTGCGGGGGCAGATAAGTGGCGGCCAAGGGGGGCTAGCGGGGGTGGCCTTGGAGAAGTTGCCGGAACTGGGATCTCGATCGGGGCAACAGGACTTTTGTCCTGCAAGGGGCGAGGGGGCGGGGGCTAGGATGCCCTCATCCACACGAGTCAAACTGGAGCACAACAATGACCGCTCATATCAATGCCAACCCGGGCGATTTCGCCGAGACCGTCATCATGCCGGGGGACCCGCTGCGGGCCCGCTATATCGCCGAGACCTTTCTGACCGATGCGCGCGAGGTGACCAATGTGCGCAATATGCTGGGCTACACCGGCTACTACAACGGCCAGCGTATCTCGGTGATGGGCCACGGCATGGGGATCCCCTCCATGGTGCTCTACGCCCACGAGCTGGTGAACGACTTCGGGGTCAAGCGGATCATCCGCATCGGCAGTCTGGGGGCGACCCAGCGCCACGTGCAGATGCGTGACGTCATTCTGGCGCAGGCGGCGGGCACCGACTCCCCGACCAACGCCAAGCGCAGCGCCGGTTACCAGATGGCCACCTCGGCCGACTTCGCCCTGCTGCACAAGGCGTTCACCAAGGCGCAGGAGAAGGCCATTCCGGTCAAGGTGGGCAATATCTTCACCGGCGATCTCTATTACGATCCGGACGAAAACCTCATTCCGGCGCTGGAGAAGTTCGGCGTGCTCGGCATCGACATGGAGGTGGCCGGTCTCTACGGGCTGGCCCATCAGCAGGGGATCGAGGCGCTCGCCATCCTGACTGTCTCCGACCACTGCCTGACCGGTGAAGAGACCACCGCCGAGGAGCGGCAACTCTCCTTCAACCAGATGATCGAGCTGGCGCTGCACACCGCGCTGTAAGCGCCGCGGCCCGCCCAACCCTGCACGCACCCTGACCCCAAGAGAGATCCAATATGAACAATAAGCTCTCCCTCACTGCCATCAGCTTCCTGGCCAACTTCGTGATGGCCGGTTTTGCGACCCAGTTCGGCATGCTGATCGACCCCATCGCCGCCAAGTTTGGCGCCGACGTCAATCAGGTGGCCTCCATCTTCTCCCTGCTCAACGGCGGGGCGCTGGCGGGCACCATTGCCGCCTTCTTCCTTATCGAGAAGGTGGGCCTCAAGCGGATGACGCTGATCTGCTACGGCCTGATCGCGCTGGCGGCGGCCTCGCTCCATCTGACCGGCTCGCTCTATGTAGTGATGGCGGCCATGACGGTGATCGGCCTGTGTGGCGGGGTGGGGCTCTGCATTGCGGGGACTCTGGTGGTGAGCGTCTGGCAGGCGCGGATGCAGAGCACCATGCTGGTGGTGCAGGATGCCACCTTCAACGTGGCCGGGGTGGTATTCCCGCTTATCACTACCTACACCCTGACTCACGCCATGGCGTGGAGCTGGAGCTATCTGGCGGTGGGCGTGGTGGCGCTGGCGACCATGCTGGTGGCGGTGCTGACCAACTTCCGCAGTTGCGAGGCGGGCGGCGAGAGCGCTGGCAACGAGCACTCGGAGTGGAACCTTGGCATCATCAGCGGCGGGCTGGGGCTATTTCTCGGCATGCTGGCGCTCTACACCTTCCTCACCTGGGCGCCCATGTTCGTGAAGAACAAGTTCGGCATCCCCTTCGAGGAGGCGGGCAACATCATCACCCAGTACTGGACGGCGGCCCTGCTTGGCGCGCTGGTCTCCACCGCCATCGTGACCCGCGTTGCGATCCGCACCTTCCTCCTGGTGATCATCACGCTGGCGATGGGGATGACGGCGCTTATCGTCACCACCGACAACCTGAGCCAGCTGCCCTACCTCACCTATGGTTACGGCTTTGTCTGCGCGGCCCTCTACAACGCCTTTATCGCCTACGGGGTGTCGTTTGTGCGGCAGGCATCGAGCAAGAACGTCTCCTACATCCTTATCAGCGGCAGCGCGGGGGCCATGTTCAGTCCGGCCATCAGCGCCCTGTTCGAGCAGGTGATCGGCTTGCAGGCGGTGATGTACGCTATCCCGCTTATTTATGGCGTGATCCTCGCCATGCTGGTCGCGTCTCTGCGCATGGCCCGGCCGCAGCCTTGTCTGGCCTGAGCGGGGGAGTAAACAGCAAGAGGGGCGGTATAAACCGCCCCTCTTTTTTGTCTTTAACCGACAACTGATGCCTGCGACTTATGGCTGCTCCAGAAAGGCCCTGAGCCCCGCCAGATCGCGGATCTGCAACCCCTCCTCGCCACGCTCCACCAGTCCCTTATCCATCAGCTCTTTCACCGCCCGCCGGTAGACCCTGTCCGTGGTGCCGAAGCGTTCCGCCTCCTGATACCCCTTGCGAAATCCGTTCACCGGGTTGTCGTGGCAGTGGCTGTGATAGAGGTCGAGGGCGATGTTGTAGCTGATGGGGTAGAGCATCCGGCAGGTGAAAATATCCACCGTGTCCTGATAGTCGATGGCAATGGCGGTGGCAAAGAAGAGCGCCACCTTGGGGTGGGCGACCAGCGCCTGCTCCAGCTGCTCGCCGTCGATGCGGGCCACTTCCAGCGACTCCTCGGCGATGATGTCGAGCTGGCAGCGGTAGCCGGTGAAGAACTCCATCTCGCCAAACAGCTGGTGGTCGCACTCCAGGGTGCCGAGCTGAAAGCGGCGGCCATTCATGGCGGTGTGGCCCATGGCGATGCGGCCGCTCTTGACCAGCACCAGATCCCGCAGCGGTTCGCCCTGGCGCATCAGGGGCTCCCCCTCGGGGATGAGACGCCGCTCCGTGATGCAGGAGCTGACCACCTGTTCGATGAGATCGTGGCCGGCTTGCCAGTGGGGCTGAAAGCGCCCCTTGAGAAGGGGTTTGAGTTGCATGGGGTTCCGGGTCGTCGCCAAACACAAACGGCTATTACACACCCTGCCGCAGGCTAACTCCAGCCCGAAGGCGCTGAGGGCCGGCGCGAGCATGCGAGGGTGTGACGGGGATCGGGCTGGCAGGAGTGGGGTGGATACGGCTGGAGCGGATAGGGTTGGAGCACTGCCCCGCGCCATCCGGCCCAGATAATCAGACCGGGCTCAGGGCGCCGGCGCCGCTCTGCTCAAGGCTGGCCAGAGCCGTGCGCAGCCGGGCCAGGCCGATGGGCTTGTAGAGGCACTCGTCCATGCCGGCGGCCAGGCAGCGCTCCCGCTCGCGCGCGGTGGCGTGGGCGGTAAAGCCCCAGATGGGCAGGGTGTGGCCGCGGGCGCGCAGGCGGCGGGTCAGCTCGAAGCCATCCATCAGCGGCATCTGGCAGTCGGTGATGATGAGAGAGAAGTCCTGATTCTGGATGGCCCGCAGCGCCTCGGCGCCGTTGCCGCGCACGCTCACCTCGTGGCCCAGGTGTTTGAGCTGCTGGCGCAGCAGCACCTGGTTGGCGTGGTTGTCGTCCACCACCAGCACCCGCAGCCGGCCGGCGGCGGCCGGGGGTGAGGGGCGCTTGGGTGAGGGCACCATGGCCGATTCGGCATCGAGCGGCGCAGGCAAGGGTTCGCACTCTAGTGCTGGCGCCAGCGGGGTGAGCGGCAGCCGGATCCTGAGTTCGGTGCCGGCGCCAAGCTCGCTGCTGACCGCTATCTTGCCCCCCATCAGCTGGCACAGCATGCGGGCGATGTTGAGACCCAGACCCGTGCCGGCGAACTGGTAGGGGTCGTGGGCGCGGTAGAAAGGGTTGAACAGCCCGGGCAGCTTGTCGGGGGCGATGCCCACCCCGCTGTCGCGAATAAGCAGGTGCAACTGGGGTTGCTCCGCGCTCCCCACTAGGCTGGCCTGCAGGCTCACTTCCCCCCGCTCGGTGAACTTGATGGCGTTGCCGAGCAGGTTGAAGACGATCTGGCGCAGGCGCGGCCCGTCGATCAGCACCCGTGGCAGGGGATCCAGCTCGACCCGGTAGTTGAGCCCCTTCTGTTCGGCCATGCCCGCAAAGGCGCGGGCCACCGATTGCAGCAGCGGCGCCAGCTCGCACGGCTCGGGGGCCAGGGTCAGCTGGCCCGACTCGATGCTGGAGATGTCCAGCACGTCGCCGATGAGATCCAGCAGGCCGTTGGCGGATTCGGAGGCGATGCGCAGTTGCTCGCCGGTGTAGGTGGCGAGGGCGGGATCCTGGCTTGCCAGCTCCAGCATGCCGAGGATGGCGTTCATGGGGGTGCGGATCTCGTGGCTCATGGTGGCCAGAAAGTCGCTCTTGGCGCGGCTGGCGCGGTCGGCCTGCTCCTTGGCGCGGCGCAGCGCCTCCTCCATGGTCTTGCGCTCGGTGATGTCGATCCAGCCGTTGATCACCCCGCTGATGGCGCCGCGGTAGTCAAAGTAGGGCACCATCCAGTGGTAGACGAACTGGCGCGGGCCGCGCTGGCTGAAGATGCGATCCGACAAGATGGGGCTGCCGCTTTGCAGCACCTGCTGAAAATCCTGCTCCAAAGTGGTGATGGCCTCGGCGCCCAGCAGCCCCTTGAGCCCCTCGGCAAACGAGGTGCCGAGCACCCGCTCGATGGGGGCGTTGAGGATGGCCAGGTACTTGCTGTTGCAGAGGATCACCTTGCCGCGCTTGTCGCGCACCACGATGGGGTGGGGCAGACTCTCGCCGAGCGCCTCGATGAAGCGCACGTGCTCCTCCAGCTGGCGGCGGGAGGCCTGCTCCGAGCGGGCCAGCCGGTTGAGCATGCGGTTGCGGTAGAGCAGCAGCAGGGCGACGGCGAACAGCCCGGCCAGCAGCAGGTAGAAGTAGGGGGCGTTGCGCTCCATGAAGGTGGGGGCCGGCAGTTTGCGGTTGCGCCACTGGTAGCTCATGGTGGCCAGCTCGTTGGGGGCGATGGAGAGGATGGTCTTGTCGATGACATCCATCAGCATCCGGTTGCCCGGCAGGCTGGCAAAGCCCATCCGGATGGGCTGGTTGTCGGCGGGGCCGGCGATGCGGATCTGGCTGAGCCGGCCGCACTCCACCGCATGCTGGGCAAAATAGAGCGGCACGATGGCGGCGTCGAGCCGGCCGTCGTCGACCGCCGCCATCGCCTCGTCGGCGCTCTCCAGATAGCTGACCCGGCTGTTGTCGAGCCGCCGGGCGATGGGGTTGTAGTGGGTGCTGCCCACCCGCTTGCCGGCGAGCTGCGCCAGATCGCCGCTCAAGGCATCCCCCTTGCGGGCCACCAGCACATAGATGTCGTCGGTGGCATAGGGCAGGGAGGGGCGCAGCCGGTAGCTCTCGGCCACCGGGCGGGAGATGGCGCCGATGAGATCCAGCTCGCCCCTGAGCAGGGCCTCGTTGCGCGCCAGCTCCGAGCCATAACTGACGAACTCGAAGCGCAGGCCGGAGCGCCGGCTGATCTTCTCCAGCATCTCCACCGACATGCCGGTGAGCTGGTTGTCGTAGTCGCGCACCCCGTAGGGATAGAGATCGTCCATCAACCACACCCTGACCGGGCCGGCCGTCGCCAGCCAGGCGAGCTCCTCTGCGCTGTAGAGCTCGCTGGGGCGCTCGACGATGTCGCGGATGGGGCCGTTCCACTGGCTGAAGATGAGGCTGTGGGTGATGTCGCTCACCCCCGCCAGGGCGTGATTGAGCAGCGCCAGCAGCCGGGGGCTGTCGGCGGAGACCGCAAATCGAAAGCCGTCCGCCGCGATGGCGGGCTGCGCCTGGCTACGCTGCCGGATCTTGTCGAAGCGCTCGCTGTTGAGGTAGTGCAGGGAGTGGGGATCGCTTAGCAGCAGTGGCTCGCGACCGAAGAAGACCGCATCGAAGGCCGCCACGTTGGAGGGGTAGTTGACCAGCACCAGATCCGGGTAGTAGCGCTTGAAGGCGGCCTCGTCCACATACCCCTGCACGGTGGCGACCCGCTGGCCCGGCAGCAGCAGCGGGCCCTGTTCGGCGGCGAGCGCCGAGAAGACGGGGGCACTGCTGAAATAGCGCTGGCTGAGGGCGATGCCCGCCTGGTCGGGGCCGCTCAGGCTGAGGTTGCCGAGATTGACGAGGTCAAGCTCCCCCGCCCGCAGCGCCGCCAGTGCGCTGCGCTTGTCGTCGAACACCCGCAGTTCGACCGGCTTTTGCAGGGTCTTGGCGACGATGTCGAGATAGTCGGCGGAGATCCCCTCAAAGTGCTCGTCCGGCCCGATCATGGCGAACGGGCGGTAGTCGTGGCGCAGCACACCGACGCGCAGCAGCTGGTGCCGGGCCAGCCACTGCTGTTCGGCCGCCTGCGTGGGGGCCGGGCTGCTCTGCAGGTAGTGACGGCTGTGCAGGGTGAGCGCCTGGGCGCAGAGGGGAAACAGCAGGCAGAGCAGCAGCAGGGGTCGAATAAGGTTCATTGCCGGCTTGTGCCCCTCCCGCTGGTCAGATGGTGATCGAAAGCGGCGATTCTACCGAAGAGCGGCGGACAATGAACCTTTATTCAGCAGTTTGTCAGTGCCGGCGCCATAAAAAATGGCGGGAAGCGACCCGCCATCTTGCGTTGTCTGGCACTGCCAGGGCTCAACCGAAGCGGTAGGAGCCCATGTAGAGGCTGCCGCCATCCCAGCTGTCGTGCAGCTTGACCGGCTTGTCTTGGCCGGCGGCGCCGAGCGCCACGAACAGCGGGCGCAGGTGATCGTCGTGGGGATGGGATTCCACCGCCCCCGGCGCCCGTGCCCGGTAATCTTCCAGCGCGGTCCGGTCACCCTCGCTCATGGTCAGCTCCAGCCAGTTGACGAAGCTGCGGGCCCAGCCCGGCACCGGCGAGTTTTCCGGCCCCAGCGCCCGCAGGTTGTGGGTGATGGCGCCGGAGGCCAGGATGCCGATCCCCTGGGCGCGCAGCTGTTGCAGCGCTTCCCCCAGTTGCCACAGCTGGCGCGGGGTGAAGCTGGCCGGGATGGAGAGCTGCACCAGCGGGACGCTGCTGGCGGGATCCATCAGCGAGAGCGGTGACCAGACCCCGTGATCCAGTTCGCGGCGCACCGGCTCGGCGGGCAGCCCCGCCAGCAGCAACTGATCGCTCACCGCCTCCTGCAGCCAGAGCGGGCTGCTGGCCGGCCAGCGGATGTGGTAGAGCGGCTCGGGGAAGCCGTAGAAGTCGTACATCAAGGCCGGATTGGGCTCGACGTTGATCTGCAGCTCGCTGCGGGTAAACCAGTGGGCCGAGATGACCACCAGCCCCTTGAGATCGCCAAGGCGCAGATTTTTGAGGAAATGGGTCGCCGGCTGGTCGCGCAGAACCAGATCCGGGGCGCCATGGGAGATGAACCAGACGGGGGCGATAGACATGACAGACTCCATATGCGTTGTGCCGGTGCGCGGCGCACCGAAAACTGTGGGTCAGGGCGACATGCCACTGACGATATGGTCATTATCTGCCCCGATAATGAAGTTAACAATCCAGCTTTATGAATAAGCACTGTTCACTATTGGTTGATAGTGATAGGTGGGAAGGAGGGGATCACCAATAACAAGGCCGGCGTAGTGGCCGGCCTTGAGAAAGGCTGAAAGCGTCTTGCCCCACAGCCATCAGTTCATCTTGATGCGGATTTTATCCCTAACAGCGCCACCTCGCAGGTCAGCACGGGTGCTGGGTGGGATCTGACCGGTTTATTGAATACCCAGCAGTTCCACGTCGAAGATCAGCACGGGCGCTGGGTGGGATCTGACCGGTTTACTGAATACCCAGCAGTTCCACATCGAAGATCAGCACGGATCCCGGCGGGATCTTGCCGGCGGCGCGATCGCCGTAGGCCAGGTTGGCAGGGATGTAGAAGCGGGTCTTCTCCCCTTCCACCATCAGCTGTACCCCTTCTGTCCAGCCGGCGATCACCTGATTGAGGCCAAACTCGATGGGCTCGCCGCGGGCGACCGAGCTGTCGAAGACGGTGCCGTCCAGCAGCTTGCCTTCATAGTGCACCTTCACCTTGCTGCTGGCGGTGGGGTGAACGGTGCCGGTGCCCGGGGTCAGCACCTCATACTGCAGGCCGGAGGCGGTGGTGGTCACCAGGGGTTTTTCCTTGTTGGCGGCGAGGAACTCGGCGCCCTTGCGCACGTTTTCCACGGCTTGCTTCTTGTTGTTGCTGCTCGAGTAGAAGTAGTAGGCGACGCCGGCAACCAGCAGCGCGATCAAAACGAATTTCATCGGGTATCCCTATGTCGTGAAATGCCGAGAGGGCAGTGAGAGCGGCATCTTATCCCAGCCGGGGGGCGAGGGCGAGCCGGCGGGCGGCAAGATGTGACTGGACGG
The DNA here is from genome assembly GCF_013085505.1 of Aeromonas sp. 2692-1. NCBI lineage: Bacteria > Pseudomonadati > Pseudomonadota > Gammaproteobacteria > Aeromonadales > Aeromonadaceae > Aeromonas > Aeromonas sp. 2692-1. The sequence goes on along the minus strand of NZ_CP038513.1, from coordinate 4,393,375 downwards.
GCAAAGCTAGAGCCGGGGCCGAGGGACGCAGCGCATCCCCCGGCCCCCGTCGTTACTTGGCGGCCACCATCATCAGGGCGGGCAGGGCGAAGAAGAGGCCCGCCACGTAACCGAGCGCCAGCAGCTTGTTCTCGCTGCCGACCCGGGCAAGCCCCTCGGCCGCCTTGACCGGCAGCTCGCGCAGGAAGGGCACCCCGTAGATGAGCACCACGGCGAACAGGTTGAACAGCACGTGCACCAGGGCGATGGTCAGCGCCAGCTTGGCTCCGGCGCCGCTGATGGCGGTGGCGGCCAGCAGGGCAGTGATGGTGGTGCCGATGTTGGCGCCCAGGGTGAAGGGGTAGAGCTGACGGGTGCTGAACACGCCGCCGCCGGCCAGCGGGATCATCAGGCTGGTGGTGGTGGAAGAGGACTGCACCATCACGGTGACCAGGGTGCCGGAGGCGATGCCGGTCAGCGGACCGCGGCCCAGCGCACGGTGCAGCAGATCCCTGGCACGGCCCACCAGCACCCGCTGCAGCACCTTGCCGAGCCAGGTGACGCAGCCGAGGATCAGCAGGATGCCGATGCAGATGGTGGCGATGGCGGGCCCTTTGCCCGGCAGGAAGGCCACCAGGCCGTCGATGAAGGTGAGGGCCGGGGAGAGCAGCGGTTTCATGAAGTCCATCCCCTGCATCGACATGTCGGCGGAGCCCGCCAGCAGGTCGGCCAGCGCCTCGGCGCTCTTTTGCAGCAGGCCGAACATCAGCTCCAGCGGCAGGAAGATGAACACCGCCAGCAGGTTGAAGAAGTCGTGCACGGTGGCGGCGGCAAAGGCGCGGCGAAACTCGCCCCGATCCCGGATATGGCCGAGGGAGACGATGGTGTTGGTGATGGTGGTGCCAAGGTTGGCGCCCATCACCATGGGGATGGCCATGCCGATGGGCAGGCCGCCGGCCACCAGGCCGACGATGACCGAGGTGACCGTGCTGGAGGATTGCACCAGGGCGGTGGCCAGGATGCCGAGCAGCAGGGCGACGAAGGGGTTATTGGCGAAGGCGAAGATCTGGGCCGCGCCATCGGCACCGCCGGAGAAGCCCTTGAAGCCGTGGGAGACGGCGCCGACAGCAACCAGGATCAGGTAGATCAGAGTGATGACAGCGAGCCAGTTGAACAGTGGGCCGGTACGACGGGTCTGCTGTTGTGCGAAAGATGGGGTGCTGTGCATGAAGCCTCTTGGGACAGTCTGCGTGAAAATGGACGGGCGCATTAGACCAAGGCTCCATGACAGAAATATGACAAAGTGACACTTTTGTGATGCTTTGATGACATGAAAGGCGGGGCCCATTGGACAGGAGATGTCGGAGCAGGCCGGGATCCCGGCCGGTTTGGCCGCAGATCCCCCGCGCGGCTTGCAGCCGGGAGTCAGGGCGCTATGCTGCCCCCTTTCCTTCCCTCAACGAGAGTGATGTTGTTATGCGTGCATGGGTGCTGTGTCTGTCCCTGGGTCTGCTGTCTGCCGGTGCGCAGGCGAGCGTGTTCAAATCCGAGTGCAACCTCGACAAGGCGGTGAAGAACGAGGCGCTCAACGCGACCCTGGGGGTCAAGGGCAACTGCGATACCGACAAGCTGGTGCGCCAGCAGAAAGAGAAGGCCAAGGCCGAGGTGAAGAAGAACACCACGGACGTGCTGGACCAGAAAACCGCTGGCCTCAAAGAGGGCAAGAGCCAGCTGCAGGGGACCCAGCAGAAGGTCAATCAGGCCGGTCAGCAGCTCAAGCGGACCCAGCAGGATGTGAAGGCGGTGGCCAAGGATCCGCTCAAGGCGGCCGCCACTGCGGTGATCAATCAGGGCTGATCAGCCTGCCTGCTTTGGGCGGGGCCGCGAGCGCGGCGTGCGCAGCAAGAAGGGGAGCCATGGCTCCCCTTCTGCATTTGTGCTTATTCTTGCCGCCCTTACTGGGTATCGGCCGCCTCTTCGTACTGACGGAAGGGGATGCGGAACACCGCGAGGCGCAGGAACAGATAAGTGACCCCGAGGCCGGCCCAGATAAGGCCCAGCTCCAGCGAGCTTTGCTCCAGGTTGATCCAGAGCGCGCCTATGGTGGCGGCGCCCAGCAGCGGCAGCACCAGGAACAGCAGGTGCTCCTTGAGGCTCTTGTTGCGCTTCTCGCGCACCCAGAACTGGCCGATGACCGACAGGTTGACGAAGGTGAAGGCCACCAGGGCACCGAAGTTCACCAGCGCCAGCGCCATGTCCAGATCGAACGACACTGCGGAGAGCGCCAGGGCGCCCACCATCAGCACGTTGATGGCCGGGGTGCGGAATTTCGGGTGGATGTAGCCGAACACCCGCTCCGGGATCATCCGATCGCGCCCCATCACGTAGAGGATGCGCGACACGCCAGCGTGGGCAGCCATGCCGGAGGCCAGCACCGCGACCGTGGTGCACACCAGTACCACGCTCTGGAACAGGGTGCCGCCGACGTAGAGGGCGATCTCCGGCAGCACGGCGTCCGGCTCCTTGAAGCGGGCCAGATCCGGGAAGTAGAGCTGCAGGAAGTAGGAGACGGCCACGAAGATGATGCCGCCGATCAGCGCGGTGAGCACGATGGCGCGCGGGATCACCTTGCCGGCGTTGGGGGTCTCTTCGGAGAGCGAGCTCAAGCCGTCAAAGCCCAGGAACGAGAAGCAGAGGATGGTCGCGCCGGTAAACAGCGGCACCATGCCGGCCGACTCGAAGTGGAACGGCCGGCTGCTCAGCAGGGTCGCCGCCCCTTCACCGTGATAGATGCCCCAGCCCATCAGACCGAGGAAGACGGTGATGATGGCGAGCTGGATGAAGACGATGACGCCGTTGAAGTTGGCCACCAGATTGATGCCGCGCAGGTTGAGGAGGGTCATCACGGTCACCAGACCGAAGATGAAGATCCAGGGTTCGACGCCGGGGAACATGGCGGTCAGGTAGATCTTGGCCAGCAGGATGTTGATCATCGGCATGAACATGTAGTCGAGCAGGGAGGACCAGCCGACCATGAAACCGATGTAGGGGTTGAACACCTTCTGGGCATAGGTATAAGCCGAGCCCGCCGAGGGGAAGCGGCGCACCAGATGGCCGTAGCTGAAGGCGGTCAGCAGGATGCCGCCGAGCGCCAGCAGATAGGCGGTGGCGACGCGGCCTTCGGTAATGTCACCGACGATGGCAAAGGTATCGAATACCGCCATGGGTGTGAGGTAAGCCAGACCCATCACCACTACCTGGAAGAGGGTGAGCGTCTTGAGCAGCTTGGCACCGGCCATCACGCTTTCTCCTCTGCGATCGCCAGGTCGGCGAAGGGGGACGGGATCAGGGACGCAGCGCGTCGCTGGACACAGGGGACGCCGGTCTGCGGCACAGACGGGTGGCGTACGCCGGCGGGCACCGGCAGGAAAGCAGTGAAATGCCCCATGTTTTTCCTCACAACGTCGGGAGATTGCCTGGCAATCTCGATATCAATTCCGGTACAAAGTCCGGCCTCTTGGTGAATGTGGTTTTCCCCTAAAAAACGAAGAACCGATGCTGCAAAAAACATCGGCTCTCAGGGGCGGCGTATTGTGCCCTCAGGGGGGGGAGGACACAAGCAAAAAAGCCCCGGTCGGGGGATTTTGTTGGCCTGGGTCAGGTCGGGCTGCGGCACCGGGCTGGCAGCCAGTGTTGACGGGGGCTGCAGCGACGCAGGTCACGCGCGAAAAAGGCTGTTGCGCAGGGCTGACAGGGGTAAAAAAAAAGCGCCCGCAGAGGGCGGGCGCTATGAACACAAAGAAGGCTTAAGAGGCGTCGGTTTCGGGCCGGCGAAGCTGGACCCGGAACACGGTGAGGCGCAGCAGCAGATAGAGGGCGCCGAGTGCGGCCCAAATCAGCCCCAGTTCGAAGGAGGCCGGCTCCAGGTTGAGCCAGAGCACGCCGATGCAGGCGGCTCCGCACAGGGGCAGCAGCAGGAACACCAGATGGTCCCGCAGCGTCTTGTTGTGACCGAGCTTGAGGTAGAAGTGGGCGATCACCGCCAGGTTGACAAAGGTGAAGGCCACCAGGGCGCCGAAGTTGATCAGCGCCAGCGCCATCTCCAGGTCGAACGACACCGCCGAGAGGGCCAGTACCCCCACCAGCAGCACGTTCAGGGCCGGGGTCTGCCAGGTCGGGTGAACGTAGGCGAAGAAGCGGCTCGGCAGGGCGCGATCCCGTCCCATCACGTAGAGCAGGCGCGACACGCCGGCGTGGGAGGCGAGCCCCGAGGCCAGCACCGCCACCGTGGTGCAGACCAGCACCACCGCCTGGAACAGCTTGCCGCCCACATAGAGGGCGATCTCCGGCAGCACCGCATCCGGCTGCTGGAAGCGGGAGATGTCCGGGAAGAACAGCTGCAGGAAGTAGGAGACGGAGATGAACAGCACACCGCCGATCAGCGCCGTCAGCACGATGGCGCGGGGGATCACCCGGGAGGCGTCCGGGGTCTCTTCGCTCAATGTGGTAATGGCGTCAAAACCGAGGAACGACAGGCAGAGAATGGAGGCGCCGGTCAGCAGGGGGGCCACATTCATGTGCTCGGAGAAGAAGGGACGGCTGCTCGCCACCGTGCCGAGCCCCTCGCCATGGTAGACACCCCAGGCGATGAGGCCGATGAAGACGGCGATGATGCTGAACTGCATGATGACGATCAGGCTGTTGAAGTTGGCCACCAGCTTGATGCCGCGCAGGTTGAGCAGGGTCATGACGGTGGCCAGACCGAGAATGTAGGTCCAGGGTTCCACGCTCGGGAACAGGGCCTCCATGTAGATCTTGGCCAACAGCATGTTGATCATTGGCATGAACATGTAGTCGAGCAGGGAGACCCAGCCCACCATGAATCCCACGTAAGGGTGAAACACCTTCTGGGCATAGGTATAGGCGGAGCCTGCCGAGGGAAACTTGCGTACCAGGTGGCCGTAGCTCATGGCGGTGAACAGCATACCGATGAGGGCGAACAGGTAGGCGGTGGGCACATGGCCTTCGGTGATCTCGGTGACGATGCCGAAGGTGTCGAACACGGCCATGGGGGTCAGGTAAGCCAGCCCCATGATGACCACGTGCCACAGTTTGAGGCTTTTTTTCAGGCCGACGGGTTGGGCATTCATTGTGCTTTCCCCTCAATCCGGGCCGAAGGGATCAGGCTGACGGTATCAACCTGGGCATAGGGGGCGCCAGAGACGCGGCGCAGACCGGCGTGGGCCGGCAGGAAAGCAGTGAAATACCCCATGGTGTTCCTCACTAGAGAAGCGGGTGTCGTGAGATGGCAACCCATCTCGCTATCATTTCCGGTCGGTTCCGGCCTCGTTGTGGATTTGTTTGCCGCAAAAAAAGAACCTGACTCAGCAAGTGGTCGGTCCTTTGTTGCGGCGGCGCATTGTGCATTCGTGTTGCCCCCTTGACAAGCATATCAAGGGGGCAAAAACGCATTTTTTTGCACTGATGAGCGGATGTTACGGTTCTGATCAGCCCTGGGCTGCCAGCAGGGCCTGTTCGAGCAGATCCAGCCCCTCGTCGATGAGGGCCGGCGAGGCCGTCAGCGGCGCCAGGAAGCGGATGACGTTGGCGCGCACACCGCAGGCCAGCAGCACCAGCCCACGCTTGCCCGCCTCGGCCACCAGCCGCTTGGTGAGGTCGGCATCCGGTCTGGCCGCATCGCGCTGCTTGACCAGCTCCATGGCCACCATGGCGCCGGGGCCACGGATGTCGCCGATGCAGTCAAAGCGCTCCGCCAGCTGTTGCAGGCGGGCCTTGATCTGCTCGCCCTGAGCCTGGGCACGTTGGTTGAGTTGCTCCTCTTCGATCACCTCCAGCACCGCCAGGGCGGCGGCGCAGGCGATGGGAGAGCCGGCATAGGTGCCGCCCAGACCACCCGGCTTGGCGGCGTTCATCACCTCCGCCTTGCCCACCACGGCGGAGAGCGGGAAGCCGCCGGCCAGGCTCTTGGCCAGGGTCATTATGTCCGGCTCGATGCCGGCATATTCGGTGGCGAAGGTCTTGCCGGTGCGACAGAAACCGCTCTGGATCTCGTCACAGATGAGCAGGATGCCGTGCTGATCGCAGATGCTGCGCAGGCGCTGCATGAAGCTGGCGGAGGCGGGGTAGAAGCCCCCTTCACCCTGCACCGGCTCGATGATGATGGCGGCCACCCGGGTCGGCTCGATATCCGAGCTGAAGCAGAGATCCAGCGCAGCCAGCGCATCGGCCTCGCTCACCCCCAGATAGTCGCTCGGGAAGGGCAGGTGATAGACCTCTCCCGGGAAGGGGCCGAAGCCGGTCTTGTAGGGCACCACCTTGCCGGTGAGCGCCATCCCCATCATGGTGCGGCCGTGAAAGCCCCCCTTGAAGGCGATGGTGCCGCTGCGGCCGGTGTGGGCGCGGGCGATCTTGATGGCGTTCTCCACCGCCTCGGCGCCGGTAGAGAGAAACAGGGTGCGCTTCGGGGTGGGGCCGGGCACCAGGGCATTCAATTTCTCCGCCAGCTCGATATAGCCGGGGTAGGGGGTGACCTGGAAGCAGGTGTGGCTGAATTTTTCCAGCTGCGCGCGCACCGCCGCCACCACTTTCGGGTGGTTGTGGCCGGTGTTGAGCACGGCGATGCCGGAAGCAAAATCGATGTAGCGGTTGCCCTCCACATCCCACAGCTCGGCGTTTTGCGCCCGCTCGATAAACACCGGCAGCAGGGTACCGACGCCGTTGACCACGGCCGCTTCGCGGCGCGCTTGCCACGCCTTGTTTGATGCTGACTGACTCATCTTTCCTCCCTGAGGGGCCGGGGGCCCCTGTCTCAATGTGGCGAGGCCCCCTTGGGAGCACTCACTTCGTCCTTGTGAATTGATATGGCTGCGCCGACGGGGGACGGGCCCCTGTTGCAGGCCCGGCCGCCGGCGCAAGATGTGACTGCCTAGCGGATGCCGCCGAAGCAGAGGTATTTGGTCTCGAGGTACTCCTCCAGCCCCTCGGCTGCCCCTTCACGACCCAGGCCCGACTCCTTGATGCCGCCAAAGGGGGCCAATTCGGTGGAGATGATCCCCTCGTTGATGCCGACCATGCCGTATTCGAGCTGCTCGGCTACCCGCCAGACGCGGGCGATGTCGCGGCCATAGAAGTAGGCGGCGAGGCCATAAGGGGTGTCGTTGGCCAGGGCGATGGCCTCGGCTTCGGTCTCGAAACGCACCAGCGGCGCCACCGGGCCGAAGATCTCCTCCTGCAGGATGGGGTTGGCTTTATCGACCTTGCCCAGAATGGTGGGCTGGTAGAAGAGCGGGCCGGCGGGGTGGGCTTCGCCCCCCAGCAACAGCTCGGCGCCGGCGGCGGTGGCCTGTTTGACCAGCTCGGCCACCTTGCTGGCGGCGGCCGGGTTGATGAGCGGGCCTATCTGGGTGCCCTCGCTCATGCCGTCGCCCACCTTGAAGGCCTTGACTGCGGCGGTGAGCTTCTCGGCGAAGGCGTCGTAGATGCCGGCCTGCACCAGGATGCGGTTGGCGCAGACGCAGGTCTGGCCGGCGTTGCGGTATTTGGAGGCGAGCGCGCCGGCGATGGCGGCGTCGAGATCAGCGTCGTCAAACACGATGAAGGGGGCGTTGCCACCAAGCTCCAGCGACAGCTTCTTCATGGTGTCGGCGCATTGGCGCATCAACAGCTTGCCGATGCGGGTGGAGCCGGTGAAGGAGAGCTTGCGCACCGTCTTGTTGTTGCACAGCTCGTTGCCCACTGCCGCAGCCTGATGGCTGGTGACGATGTTGATGACCCCGGCCGGGATGCCTGCCTGCTCCGCCAGTGCCGCCAGCGCCAGCGCGCACAGTGGGGTCTCGGCAGCCGGCTTGATGACGATGGTGCAACCGGCGGCCAGCGCCGGACCCGCCTTGCGGGTGATCATGGCGATGGGGAAGTTCCAGGGGGTGATGGCGGCGACCACCCCGACCGGCTGCTTGATGGTGGCCAGCCGGCGGTCGCTGGAGAAGCCCGGAATGGTGCGGCCGTAGGCGCGTTTGCCCTCTTCCGCGAACCACTGGATGAAGCTGGCGCCATAGGCCACTTCCCCCTTGGCCTCGGCCAGCGGCTTGCCCTGCTCGCAGGTCATGATGCGGGCCAGCTCTTCCTGGTTGGCCATGATGAGCTCGAACCAGGCGTAGAGTCGGTTGCTGCGCTCCTTGGCGGTGAGCGCGGCCCAGCCGGGCTGGGCCGCGTGGGCGGCGGCGATGGCGCGGCGGGTATCGCCCTCGTCCATGTCGGGCACCTGGGTAATGACCTGACCGGTGGCCGGGTTGTGCACCTCGAACCGGCGTCCGCCGCCGGCTTCACACCAGCGGCCATCTATATAGGCAAGGGATTTTATCAGGGAGAGTGCGGGTTGTGATGCTGACATAGATAGCAAGCCTCGATTGTGGGTCAGGGGGCCGGCTCATCCTGTGCCGCCACCGTATAGAATAATAAGCACAGGAAGACCATAAATTGAGCTGAAATGTTTTTCAAGTGTTAAATATATTTGAGTAAACTGTGTCTCGCGTGCTAGAAATGGAGCTGTTGGAGCGATTTTACCGGTTTTTGCGGTGCAGGGTGTGCAAAATAATGAACGGCATGCACTGTGCAGGATAACAAACAGGCCGGTTGGATTGACTCGCTATTTTAACCGGGTGCCCAGCTGGCATCTGACAGGCACACAGGGAGGTGGCCGAATGCAGCAACCACAGGGCGAGACGCGCTGGCAGTCCATGACCGACAACCCCATGACGGACAAGGGGGGCGCGCAGAGCATGGGCGAGCGTCTGGCGGCCACCCGCCGGCGGCTCGGGCTCTCCCAGCGGCGGGTCGCCGAGCTGAGCGGGCTGACCCATGGCGCCATCTGCATGATAGAGCAGGACAAGGTGAGCCCCTCGGTGGCCTCTTTGCAAAAACTGCTCAGCGTCTATGAACTGCCGCTGTCGCGCTTCTTCGCGGAAGAGGAGGGCGGTACGCCGAGCGTGGTGATCAAGGCCGAGCAGCTGATCGAGCTGGGCAGCCAGGGGGTCTCCATGAAGCTGGTGCACAACGGCAACAACCGCCGCCAGCTCGGCTTCATGCTGGAGACTTACGCCCCCGGTACCGACACCGGCGGCCAGGTCACGCATCTGGGGGAGGAGGTGGGTACCGTGCTGGAGGGATCTGTGGTCCTGACGGTGGCGGGCCAGGCCTATCCGCTCAGCGCCGGGGACAGCTACGTGATCGACACGGGCGAGCCCCACAGTTTCAGCAATCCGTCGGGGCAGGTGTGCCGCATCGTCAGCGCCCACACCCCGGCCAACTTCTAGTGCCGAGACATCGTCTCGTTTGGGAAAAGAACCGGTAAGGAAACAGGGATCATGACCGAACATGTAAACAGTTACTACGCAGCCAGTGCCAACAAACACGCGCCCTATCCGACGTTGACCGAACAGCTGGAGTGTGACGTCTGCGTCATCGGGGCGGGTTATACCGGCCTCTCCAGCGCGCTGCACCTGGTGGAAAAGGGTTATTCGGTGGTGGTGCTGGAGGCGGCCCGGGTAGGTTTTGGCGCCAGCGGTCGCAACGGCGGCCAGATCGTCAACTCCTACAGCCGTGACATCGACACCATAGAAGCGAACTGCCCGCCGGATCAGGCCAGGCTGCTCGGTTCCATGCTGTTTGAAGGGGGCCAGATCATCCGCGAGCGGATCAAGCGCTACAACATCCAGTGTGATCTGCAGGAGGGCGGGGTGTTCGCCGCTGAGACCGAGAAGCAGCTGCACGAGCTCAAGGCGCAGCAGGCGCGCTGGGAGAAGTGGGGCAACGACAAGCTGGAGCTGCTCGATGCCGACGGCGTGCGCGAGGTGGTGGCGAGCGATCGCTACGTCGGCGCCCTGCTCGACAAGAGCGGCGGCCACATCCACCCTCTCAACCTGGCGCTGGGGGAGGCGGAGGCCATCCGCTTGCAGGGGGGCAAGATCTTTGAGCAGTCCGCCGTCATCAGCATCACCCCGGGCACGCCTGCGCTGGTCAAGACCGCCAAGGGGGCGGTAAAGGCGCGCTTCGTGGTGGTGGCCGGCAACGCCTATCTCGGCAATCTGGTGCCCGAGCTCGCCGGCAAGAGCATGCCCTGCGGCACTCAGGTGATCGCCACCGAGGTGCTGGGAGAGGAGCGGGCCCGCTCGCTGCTGCCGCAAAACTACTGCCTGGAAGATTGCAACTATCTGCTCGACTACTACCGTACCTCCGGTGATCACCGGCTGATCTATGGCGGTGGCGTGGTTTATGGGGCGCGAGATCCGGCGGACATCGAGCGGCTGATCATCCCCAAGATGCTGAAAACCTTCCCGCAACTGGCGGACGTCAAGGTGGAGTACACCTGGACCGGCAACTTCCTGCTCACCCTGTCGCGCCTGCCGCAGTTTGGTCGCATCGGCCCCAACATCTACTACATGCAGGGTTATAGCGGCCACGGTGTTACCTGCACCCATCTGGCGGGCAAGTTGCTCTCCGAGGTGTTGAGCGGCCAGGCGGAGCGCTTCGATGCGTTCGCCAAACTGCCGCACTACCCCTTCCCGGGTGGCCGCCTGTTCCGGATCCCCTTCACCGCCGCCGGTGCCGCCTGGTACACCCTGCGCGACCGGCTGGGGGTGTGATTGCCAGGCAGTCCATAGCAGCAACAAGGCCACCCCGGGGTGGCCTTGTTGTTTGGCAACTGAGAGATTTGTGAGCCCTGGCGGCGAGTCAGTGGTTACTGCGCTCGCAGCGGGGTGGCCGGCCAGAACTTGTGGTAGAAGTCGAGCCAGCCCTCGAAGTGGCCCTGCAATAGCTCGGGGTGGGGCGAGTGCTGGAAGATGGCGATCTGCTCTGGCGTGATCATCTGCCAGCCGTAGTTGAGGGGCATGCTGAAGGTGCCCTCCACCTGATTGATGTCGCTCAGCGCCGATTGCTTGTCGGGCCGCTCGATGAGGGTGCGATCCGTCACCAGGAAGATGAGCTGGTTGCCGAGCACCGCCTGATAGGCGCTCACCATCCACTTCGCCTTGGTGTAGCGGTCGCGCTCGATGACGGTGAACTTCCCCGCCCGGCAGACGGCGTAGTAATCCGCCTCCTTGGAGGAGAGGTGCATCTCGTAGTTGCAGCCCAGGCTGTTGATGAGCACCAGGCCCACCAGCACCATGCCGGTGGCGCTGAGCCCGAAGAGCAGGCGGATCAGAGCGGCGCGTCTCATGGCTTCTTCTCCTCGAATTTGGCCTGATCTTCCCCGACCATCAGCCAGATCTCGCCGGCAGCCGGAGTGGGCAGACGGGATGCCGCTTTCTGGGTTCGGCAGAGCGTGCCCTGACCGACCGGTTCGCAGCGCACCGAGACCCAGGTCGCGCTCAGGTAGAGACCGGTGAGCAGCAGCAAGGCGAGAAACAGCCCCATCACCCCGAGCAGCAGCCGTTGTTGCCAGCGTGGCAAAGGGATGGGCACGGCATCCCGGGAAGCGGCAGCGGGCACGGCGGCGACAGGCTCGCCCGCCTCCGGCAACGGCGCTGGGTCGGCAGCAGGTTCGCTCAGGGAGGGGGGCTGGTCGTGGGGATAGCCTCCTGCATGGCGGCGGGCGACAACATCAACAGATAGCCCTGGCGGGGCAAGGTGCGGATCACCGCCTCCTGCTCCGGGGTATCCAGATAGCGGCGCAAGTTGGCAATGGCCACGGGGAGAGAGCTGGCGCTCACCGGTCGTCCGTCCCAACCGATGGCGAGCAGGGTCTCCTTGCTGTGCAGGCTGCCGGCATGGGTCAGGAAGAAGTGCAGCAGTCGTGCCTCCGCGGCAGACACACGCACGCTGGTTGGGTTCCCATCATGGGAGCGGGTCAGGGTGAGCTGTTTCGAATCCAGAACAAAGCGACCGAAGGCATGCAGGTGAGGGGCGTGATCCGGATCCATGGCGCGGTGATCGTCTCGCAGATGATGTTGCTTATTAACAGGTAGAGAGTGAAATCTGACGGGGGCGCCACCCCTTGTCAAGGGATAGATGGGAGTCGCAGAGGCTGGCTCCCCACGAGTGTGAGAGGCAGGGGGCAGGCACCGGATGAACAGCTGCTCGCTCCGCGGCTGGATGGTGCCGCTCAATGGACTACATACATGCCGAGCAAGGTGCCAGCACCACTGAAGTGACACGCGAAGAAGGTGTCGTCGCTATGCCAGACGCTTAAAAAGGCGTGCTTGCCATGCTCATTTTGCCAACCATCGACCAGCTGAAATACATATTCAGCCGGTGTGGCAGTAGTTTCAGTTTATCGTTCACCATTTAATTCATTGCGATTGAATGGATTGTTGCTGTCATCATTTCTTTTATTTTTATGATGATGATCAGAGTAATAACCGAGGGCGCCGGCAGCCTCGAATCAGTGGCGCCAACAAGCGCATGATGGCTCTTTATATTCTGGCAGCGGGTGCTGGGAAGGCTTGATGAGATCATCAATGCCAAACGTGTACGCATATTTAAACCCTGTGAGCCTGAAGGGGTTATAACCTGATGTTGTGGCCTGCAGAGTAACAGCCCGGTCCAGTCGAACGCCAACGAAAGATCATTATTAAAAACCATTAAAGTGCATAAAATCAATCAGTTATGTGAATTCCGCTCCATTGCAGTACCAAGTCTGGCGGTGCTGCCGTGTCAGGCGTTGCTGGCCAGCCGGCTGCGGGAAGTGGAGGGCTGGTGCAGTATTGGTAACCAGTGTGCAATGCGAGGTCGCCCGTTAATAGTTTTTAATAATGTTTATTGTATTGCCGGATAGCAGCTCATCAATATATTTTCAAGTTGACTCGATTTGACTCGAATGTTGAAAAATAACGGCAAGAGCAGATTGCCCTTCAACCCATCAGCTATCTGGCAATGCCAAGAGGTAAATAATGAACTGGTATTTCAATGCGTTTAAAAACTATTTCAATTTCAGCGGGCGGGCATCCCGCCAGGAATATTTCATGTTCCTGCTGATCAATACCGTGATATGTGTTGCCCTGTCGCTGGCGTTCAACGCCCCTGAGCAGCTCAATTATCCCTTGGGTGTATATGGCTTGCTGACGCTGATCCCGACCGTGGCGCTGGGGGTGCGCCGCTTGCACGACACCAATCGCACCGGCTGGTATCTGCTGGTGGGGGCCATTCCGGTGTTGGGTTTCCTGATCCTGCTCTTCTTCAAGCTGCAAAAAGGCTCGACTCTGCCCAACCGCTACGGGGCCGCCCTGCTGTAAGCCCGTCTGCACCGACCTTGCATAAAGAAGAACACCGCCAGCTGGCGGTGTTCTTCTTTATATGGGCTCTTATTGAGCCAGGGATTTCAGTTGCTGCTTGTCCGGCGGGTTGTTCCAGTCGATGGGGCCGTGGGTGAAGCGGTATTGCAGGCGGGGCAGGCTGGTTTCCAGCCACTCTTCGCGAAAGTAGGCGTAGCCCTGATCCCAGTCCGGGTCGTTGGCCCAGCCGGTTTGCAGGAAGTAGAGCCGGGTGCCCTGGCCTTCCGGCACGAACCGCAGGCTGACCTGGGTCTTCTGCAGGCGAATGTGGGGCAGGGAGGGCGGGAAATTCCAGCTGAAGCTGAGCAGGTCGTGGGGCATGACGGCCATCACCCGGCAACCTTCGCTGCCACGTTCACCCAGCGGGGCATCGGGTCTGAAATAGATTTCGAAGGGACCATTTGGTTCGGGCACCATCAGGCACTCCGGCGCCAGAAAACTGCGCAGGCCACTCTCGGTTGTCCAGGCGCGCCAGACATCGTCGATATGGGCCGGAACAAAGATGTTGCCTTCTATCTGCTTGTTATCCATAAATCAGCGAGCCTCAAACCATCCATACATGGGACTCAGGCAGTATAGTCCCATGGCTTATGAAATGGACAGAGGTGTGTCACACCCCTGCCATTGCCGAGAGACTATTATGCCCGTGCGATTTGACATGGTGCCTGTGTTCCATTGAGAGTGGGGTCAGGCAGTCACAATGACAAGGACGCTTTGATGATCAGAGTCATGCAAGAGACGGATATTCCCCAGCTGGCGCTGCTGTTTCTCAAAGGGCGGCGGCAAACTTTTCACTGGGTCGATCCCGCTCATTTTAGGCTGGAAGATTTTGACGAGCAGACCCGGGGCGAGCAGATCTGGGTAGCCGAGCAGGGGGGAGCGCCTTGCGGGTTTGTCTCCATCTGGGGAGATGAAAGCTTCGTTCACCACCTCTATGTCTCGGCCGACTGGCATGGGCAGGGGGTGGGGCGGGCCCTGCTGAGTCACGGGTTGGCCTCTTTTCAAAAGCCCGCCTCGCTCAAGGTGGCGACCCACAATACGGCGGCGCTGGCCTTTTATCATCGATTGGGATGGCAGAATACGGCAGAAACCGGTCACTGCGAGATCACCGGCCCCTGGCGGCGGTTGATCCTGGAATAGGGCGCCAGCGCCCTGCGACTGATCAGATCATGGTTGCAGAGCTGTATTGCCGGCAGTAACGAGCGGATGCTGCCGGTAATATATAGTGTCAATCGTCTACCTTGAGTCTCATGTGGGTGAGTCAGGTTTTAACAACCGTGGCCAATTGTAAAAATAGCGGTCGCAACTGTGATGGAAAATATAGCGAGGCACATCTGCGCTATTTGCCATACCCGGTATGGGGAATTGCATGGCAAAAGATGAGCTGGTGTGACGTAATGGGTAATGGCTGAATAAAGTCAGCGGTATATTCAGCCGCTCTTTTTTGTTAAGAAAGTGACAGCGGCTATAAAATCATTATGTTGTCATCAAACAGCCGTGCTATTCTCAAGCTGTGTTATCCCTGTGACAAACAAAAATAATTCTGTGAGGAAGTAATGAACGAGTTTCTGAAAGTTCTGCTGAACATTCGCAGCCTGCGCGCTGCCATCCGTGAATTGCCGTTTGAACAGCTGCAAGAAGCAAAAGAAAAGTTCGAGCTGGTATATAACGAGCGTGCCGAGTCTGTTGAACAAGAGCGTGCCGAACAGGAAGAGCGTCAGCGCAAGCTGAGCGAGTTCACTGAAATGCTGCAGCAGGCCGGTATCGATCCCCGTGAGCTGCTGAACAGCGCCGCCGCCCCGGCTGCCGCTGCTGGTGCGACTAAGAGCAAGCGCGCCCCGCGTCCTGCCAAGTACAAGTACCAGGAAGATGGCCAGGAGAAAACCTGGACTGGTCAAGGCCGCATGCCGAAAGCCATTGCCGAACAAGTGGCACTGGGCAAGGATCTGAATGATTTCCTGATCTGATCCACGGGATCAGTCATGAATGATGCCGCCCATGAGGCGGCATTATTATTTGTGTTCACCAAAAATATCTTCTGTCAATTCCCCAACTCCCCTGATACGACCTTCTTGTGTCGCATTCAGACCAACACTCTGCACGTCAATTGGTCGCCCCATGATTGAATGATTAATTGGATATGGTCGTACTGATGGCTCCCGTGCGCGCTTTTGTTGTCACGTGATCATCGGAATGCCAGCCATATCTGGACTCATATAGCCCGTCAGGTATTAGCTGGCTGGCGATGCGGCAATGGAAAAAGCATTAAGTCAGTCGCAAGGCGTGCCTCTTTTTTGCTCCGCAACTCGCCGGATTTTACGGCGTGGTTATCCACCCTGACCGGGGGAGACTGCTGGTCTGTGGCCAGCAGTGGGTAATAACTGAGCCAATATATTATTAATGTCAGCCGGATCCGAATGTCAGCGTACTTTGCATGGAAAAAGAGTGAGCGGGTCATTTAATCGGTAGACCAGAGCGGTCGACAGGGCAGGAATATCGGCAAAATAATAAGGCTCCCGTTGTGGGAGCCTTATTGCTGATGGTCGTTCAACTGGCCAGCTGGGCATGCCAGTGGGCGGTGTCGGGTTGTGCCCGATCAGGGTGCTGGCGCCGTGTCTCGACGGCCTCTGCCAGCATGGCGAGCAGGGTCTGGGTATCGTCCCAGCACAGGCAGGCGTCGGTGACCGACTGGCCATACATCAGCTCGGCCAGCGGCGCCGGTTTCTGGCTGCCCCCCTGCAGGAAGCTCTCGACCATGACGGCGGCGATGGCGTCGCTGCCTTCCCCCAGCTGGCGGCAGAGCTCTCCTGCCACCCGGATCTGGTTCTTGTGCAGTTTCTGGCTGTTGCCGTGGCTGCAATCCACCATCAGTCGGGGCGTGAGCCCCTGCCGTGCCAGGCGCTCGGCCGCCTCTTCCACATCGCTCTGGTGATAATTGGGGCGGGTTCCGCCGCGCAAGATGATGTGGCCGGCCGGGTTGCCCTCACTCTTGATCACCACCATGCCGCCCTGGCTGCCGGGGGCGGTAAACAGGTGGGATGCTTCGCTGGCCTGGATGGCATCGATGGCTACCCGGATGTTGCCATCGGTACCATTCTTGAAGCCGATGGGACAGGGCAGGGCCGAGGCCAGCTGCCGGTGCACCTGTGATTCCGTGGTCCGTGCGCCGATCGCTCCCCAGCTGATGAGATCGGCCAGGTAGAGGAAGCTGGTGGTATCGAGAAACTCGGTGGCGGTAGCCAGCCCCAGTTGATTGATGTCGAGCAGCAGTTGGCGTGCCAGTTGCAGGCCATGGCCTATGTCGTTGCTGCCGTCCAGATGAGGATCGAACACCAGCCCCTTCCAGCCCACCGTGGTGCGGGGCTTCTCGAAATAGGTGCGCATCACTATCTGCAGCCGATCCCGATAGTCGTGGGCCAGCACTGCCAGCCGCCGGGCGTAATCGAGGGCGGCGAGGGGATCGTGAATGGAGCAGGGACCGATGACCACCAGCAGGCGATCGTCATCCCCGCTCAGGATCTGGCGAACCAGTTGACGGTGCTGAGCGATCCGGGTTGCCAGGTCGGCGGGACAGGGGTGAAGTGCCAACAGGTCGGCAGGAGTGGGGAGAGCCTCCACCGCGAAGGCGCGCATTACCGAGTTCAAGACTGCCATCTGGATTACCTTGCTGTGCAAATGGAGTGAATGACGTGCACTCCACACCGGGACCCGGGCGAGGGAGCTGCAATGGGGCGTCATCACCTGTTATTGTTGAGAGTGATTGTCATTATCTTGTTGTCGGCCACAAATGCAAGCACAACCGAGCGGCATACCAGAATGGGGGGGAGAACAGGTAGGGTGGCATCGCACCAATGGCAATCAAGCCCATGGCCGGCAGACCATGAGCTTGATATTTCAGGACAAAATCAGCTGATTCAGCTGTCCATCACGTCGTGACGAGCGTGGTGATAGGCCTCTTCATCCTTGCCGTGGCGCCAGTAGGGCACGGCGTAGACCCGGGTGCGATCCACCTCGAGTGTACGCCGAACGTGGCGGCGCATGGGGACCACCAATCCCTCTTCCCCGCCGAACCAGAAGTAGCTCTGTTGCTCTTCCAGCGGCAGGGCGGTGAAGTACTCCACCAGCGGCGCCGTCTCTTCGGGGGAACCGACAAACCAGCGCAGGGTCACCCCGGCGGGCAGCGACAGATCCTGCACATCTTCCTGATAGGGCACCAGCAGGGCGATGTGGCCGCGGGCATCGGCGGGCATTACCTCGGCCATGGCGCTGATGGCGGGCAGGGCGGTGAGATCTCCCACCATGTAGTAGTGGCTGGCAGGCTGCAACATGGGGTCCGGACCACCTGGGCCTGAGATGGCCAGCAGGTCGCCTGGCTTGACCTCGTTGGCAAAGCGGCTGGCGGGGCCGCCATCGCCGTGCAGGGCGAAGTCGATATCCAGCTCCAGCGCCTCGCGGCGAAACGCGCGAATGGTGAAGGTACGCATGATGGGGCGCTGGCTCGGATCTTCCCAGCGCGGCCCCTGCGGGGTGGGGGTGGGCAATACGGCATGGGCCTGGCCCGGCTGGGGCAGCATGATCTTGATATGGGCGCCGCCACAGGTGAAGGGGTAGTCAGCGAGCTCCGGGCTGGTCAGGCAGATCCGGCGCAGGTGCGGGCTCACATCCTGAATGTGCTTGACCGTGAGCAGACGGGGACGATTGACCGGGGCGGACTGGGACATGGGCATACTCCTGACTGATAATGGCGCCCATTTTTCATTAAATGAAAATTATTATCAATTGCTTTGTGCGCCAGCAGCCAGACCCTGGCCGAGGGGAAAAGGCACACAAGGGGAGAAGTAAGGGGGATGCCTCATGCCCTCGCACGGTACGAGGGCATGAGACAAGGCAGGTCAGCTGCGATCGCTGCCCCCCAGCGCCTTGTAGATCCTGGCCATGGTGTTGAGCTGCTCCTTCTGCTGGCCGAGCAGGGCGAGCTCGGCATCCCACAACCGGTTCTGCTCATCCAGCCAGGGTTGCACCCCGGTGGCGCCGGCCTGGTAGCGGGCTCTGGCCAGCCGCTCCGCCTCTTTGGCAAAGTCCAGCTGCTCAGCCAGGTAGTTCAGACGCTGCTCGCCGTGGTGGCGGGCGGCCAGACCATCCTCCACCTCCACCAGCGCGCTGTAGAGCTGCTTGCGAAACTCCGCTTCGGCTATCTGGTAATCGAGGCTGGAGCCCGCGATGGCGAGCCGGGTCTTGTTGTACTCGAGGAAGGGCAGCGCCAGCGTGGCGCCCAGGGTACCCACCGGGTTTTGCAGCACCTGGGTCAGGGTGTCCGAGCTGCTGCTGGCCCCGCCGGTCAGGCTAAAGGTGGGGTAGAAACCGGTGCGGATCTCGTCCCCCTTCGCCAGGGTCTTGCGCAGGCGCAGCTCGGCGGAGCGCACGTCGGGCCGCCGCGCCAGCACATCGGCCGGAATGCCGACCGCCAGCGTGGGGATGGGGGCCGTCGGCAGCGCCTTGGGTTCGAACGCCAGCGAGCCGCTGCTGCGACCGAGCAACAGCCGCAGGGCATTGCGGGCCTGCTCCTGCTGCATCAGGAGCGAGCTGAGCTCCGCCTGCTTGCCGGCTTTCTGCTGGCTGGCCTGCACCAGATCGAGCCGGGTCACGGCGCCGGCCCGGTACTTGGCCTGGGTCAGCTGCTCGGCGCGCTCATAGTTGGCGAGCTGCTGCTGGCCGAGGGTGATGGCCGAGCCGAGATAGGCCAGCTGCCAGTACTGCTCCAGCGCCTTGCCGATCAGCATCAGGCGGGTGGCCGCCAGATCCTGGGCGGAGGCCTCGGCCTCCCAGCTCGCCTGATCCCGCACCGAGGCGAGCCGGCCCCACAGATCCACCTCGTAGCCGAGGGTGAGGGTGGGGCCCATGCTGCCGCTGGCCTTGCCGCTCTTCAGATCCTTGGTGCCATTGCCGCTGATGCCGGCATTGACCGAGGGAGTCAGGTTGGTGTCGGCCAGATCGGCGCCGAGCAGGGCACTGCGCAGGCGCAGGCCGGCTACCTGCATGTCCGGGTTGGCGGCCAGCACGGCCTCGATCAGCCGATCCAGCTCGGGGTCGTGGAAGCCTTGCCACCAGGGTCCGGCCTGCTGCCGGGTGAGGCCGTCGTCCGGCTGTTGCCAGTGGTCGGCCAACGCCAACTCTTGCCGCTGATAGCTGCTCTGCTGGCTGCAGGCGCCGAGACCGAGCGCCAGGGTGAGGCAGAGCCCCAGTTTGGATAAGTGGTACATCGTCATTCCCTCGCCAGCGCCTCGACCGGGTCGAGCCGGGCGGCATTGCGGGCGGGCAGGTAGCCAAACAGGATCCCGATGAGCGAGGAACAGCCAAACGCCATCAGGATGGAAAAGAGCGAGAAGTGCATCTGGATGCTCTCCACGAACAGGGAGAAGAGCAGGCCGATGAAGAGGGAGACGCCGACCCCGAGCATGCCGCCCAGCAGGCTCACCATCACCGCCTCGATCAGAAACTGCTGCAGTATGTCCGACTGGCGGGCGCCGACCGCGATGCGAATGCCGATCTCGCGGGTTCGCTCCACCACCGACACCAGCATGATGTTCATCACCCCGACGCCGCCGACGATGAGGGAGATCACCGCGATGGCGGAGACCAAGAGCGTCATGGTGGCGGTGGTCTTCTCCACCGACTTGATGATGCTGTCGCTGCTGAAGGTGAAGAAGTCCTTCACCCCGTGGCGCTGGGTCAGCAGCTCGATGGCGGCCTGTTCGGCCAGCGCCGGTTGCACTCCGTCCTTGACCCGGATGGTGAGCTGGCTGAAGTGGTTCTGGGAGATGAGACGGCTCATCACGGCGCTGTAGGGCAGCCAGACGTTCACCGACTGGCTGCTGCGGCCAAACCCGGTCTCCTCTTCCACCACACCGATGATGCGCACCGGCAGGGTGCCGACCAGTACCACCTGGCCGACGGGATCCTGCTTGCCGAGCAGACTCTCGATGGTCTTGCCGGCCACCACCGCCACCGCCGCCCGGTTCTGGATGTCGCGCTCGTCGAACAACCGGCCGTTGGTGAGCTTCATCCCCTTGACCCGGAAGAAGTCGTTGCCGACCCCCACTATGCTGCCGCTGCTGGTCTTGTTGCGATAACGCAACTGGCCGGGAGCGGCTATCTGGGGACTGGCCCCTTCCAGATAGGGCTGACCGAGCAGGGCGTCGAGATCCCGCTTGTTGAGGGTCTGGATGCTGGCCGCCTTCTCGTCCCCCCAATCCTTGCCGGGGAAGATGTCGATGGTGTTGGTGCCCATGGCGTTGATCTGATCGATCACCTTGGCGCGGGCCCCCTGGCCGAGCGCCACCACGCTCACCACGGCGGCGATGCCGATGATGATGCCAAGCATGGTGAGGAAGGTGCGCATGCGGTGGGCCAGCATGGCGTGCAGCGCCATGCGCGCCGCTTCCCGGTAGCGATCCCAGTCGTGGCCTGCCCCTTCCTTGCCGGCAGGGGCGGCGGTCGGGGTCACGGGGACGGCCGCCGGCTTGCGGCCGCTGTCCTCCTGCACCCGGCCATCTTTCAGGGTGATGATCCGGTCGGCGTGGCTGGCCACCTCCATGTCGTGGGTCACCAATATGATGGTGTGGCCCTGGGCGTGGAGCTCCTTGAGGATGGCCATCACCTCTTTGCCGCTCTGGCTGTCGAGGGCCCCGGTCGGTTCGTCCGCCAGGATCACCTCGCCGCCGTTGGCCAGCGCCCGGGCGATACTGACCCGCTGCTGCTGGCCGCCGGAGAGCTGGCTCGGGGTGTGATGGCTGCGATCGCTGAGCCCCAGCCGGGTGAGCAGCGTCTGGGAGCGGGCCTGGCGCTCGGCCCGCGGCGTACCGGCGTAGACGGCCGGGATCTCCACATTGGCGGCGGCATTGAGGTGCGGCAGCAGATGGTAGCGCTGAAAGATGAAGCCGAAGTGGTGGCAGCGCAGCCGGGCGAGGGAGAGGGCATCCAGGGTCGCGGTATCCTGGCCGCGGAACAGGTACTGGCCGCTGCTCGGTCGATCGAGGCAGCCCAGCAGGTTCATCAGGGTCGACTTGCCGGAGCCGGAGGCACCGACGATGGCGATCATCTCCCCCGCCTCGATGGTGAGGTCGAGCGGATGGAGCACGGTCACTTCCTGCTCCCCGCTCTGGTAGCGGCGCTCGATCCCCTTGAGCTGGATCAGCGGCTCGCTCACAGCATGATCTCCACGTCATTGTTGCTGGCCGGCTTGCCCTGGCCCAGGGTGACCTTCTCCTGCTCGCTCAGGCCGCTGACCACTTCGATCTTGATGTCGTCCTTCATGCCGGTCTTGATGCGGCGGGTCTCCTTCTGATCGTCTTCCTTGAGCAGGGTGACTTCGTACTCGTTTTCACCGAGCTTCTTGCCAAGGGCGGTCTGCGGAATGGTCAGCACCTGCTTGCGCTCGCCGAGCACGATAGTGACCTGGGTAGTCATGGCGACCCGCAGGGTGTGATCCGGGTTGGGCACGTCGAACAGGGCGTAGTAGTAGACGGCGGCGTTGCTGGTGGCCGTGGTGCTGGTGGCCTGCTCGTTGATGTTGGTGGGGGCGAGCTCGACGGTGCGCAGGGTGTCGTGGTAGCGGGTATCCGGGTCCCCCATCAGGGTGAAGTAGACCGGCATGCCGGCCTTGACCCGAGTGACGTCCGCTTCCGAGATCTGCGCCTTGACCGTCATGGTCTCCAGGTTGGCGAGCTTGAGCAGGGTTGGCACCGTCTGGCTGGCAGCCAGGGTCTGACCCTGACGGGTCACAATGCTGACGACGGTGCCATCCATGGGTGCCTGAATGCGGTTGTAGCCGAGCTCGGTCTTGGTGCGCTCCACCTTGATCTGGGCATTCTCGACCTCGGCCTGAGCGCTTTGCAGCTCGGCTTTGGTCACGGCCAGGAGGGCTTCGGCGCTCTCCAGATCGGCGCGCGAGCTTGCCTCCTGCCTGAACATCTGTTGCTGACGGCGCCAGCTCAGCTCGTTCTGCTTGAGCTGGGCCTGCTTGATCTTGAGCTGGGCGCGGCGACTGGCGAGATCCGCCTCGGCGGTCTTGAGGTTGTTCTGGGCGATCAGCGGGTCTATCTCGGCCAGCAAATCCCCCTGCTTGACCTTCTGGCCCGCCTCCACCGCGAGATAGGTGACCTGGCCGGAGACCTGGGCACCGACGTCCACCTGCTCGATGGCCTGCAGTACCCCGCTGGCCAGCACGGTCTGTTCCACATCCTGACGGGTCACCTGGGCGGTCAGCACCGGCTCGGGCGCCTTGCTCGGCCAGAGCAGCCAGCCGATGGCGAGCAAGAGGACGAGGGCGAGCAGGGCAATTTTTCTCTGCTGGGGAGTTATGTTCATGTTTCACCTGAAAGAAGCGAACGAAGGCGTGCAAGGGCAATATCCTGCAGCAAACGAGGCTTAAAAAACAGCGATGAATATGTAAGGAAACATGTAGATAGCCTTGTCATTAGGCCGGGGAATGAGGAGGGCAAGCAGGGGATGGCGGGGTAAAAAGGACCCCGAAAGAGAGGTGGCAACAGGGTGCCCACCTCGCGGGTGGGCACCCCGGTCATCAACCGACGGCTTTGAGCTGCTCGCTGTAGGGCTCGTGGCAGATCTGGATGTCGATCGGCAGCTTGTAGATGAGCAGGCGGGCCAGGGAGCCTTCCATCCAGTGGTGGCGGCTGCCGATCAGCAGCAGATCGGTCGGGTGGGCGGCCAGCCAGCGTTTCAGGTCGGGCACCACGTCATCGACCACCAGACACTGGTAATCCACCGGGTGCTGCAGGGTGGTGATGAGTTCGCTGATGATGGCCTTGGCATCCAGCGTGCCCTGGGCGCTGCGCTCCTCTTCCGACAGCGACAGGCTCTTGCGGCGCATCTTGCTGCTGTGGGTCAGGTGCAACAGGGTCAGCTCGCCCCCCATGGCTTGTGCCAATTGACTCGCTTTGGCCAGCGTCTCCTGCTCGTAATCCTTGCCTTCCAGCAACAGCACAATATTGGTTGAGGTCATAAGCAGTTCTCCCTTGGCATGGCGCGGGTCACCCGGGACAAACGGCCTGTCCCATACCACTGTGTGCCCGCTATGTGTCGCATAGCACGAACCTGGCTCTCTGTGCGGCAGGCGTCACCTCGTGTCGGTGATGCATCGCCAGGCCATGTTCGTTTACATCATCATAACAGACTGAGTTGAATGGAAAATGAAGGAAAACCGGGTTTTGGCGGGAAAATGGGGGACGGGGCGGTAAAAGTGTGAGCAAAGCATGAGTTGCCTGGCCGGGAAGCGCCGTGAATGGGCCAGTGAGGCAGGTGGTGAAGGGGCTGAAAAGAGGAGAGGGCGGCGAGCCGGCAGAGGCCGACCCGCCGGCTGGGGTCAGAGCTGCTCGCCGGAGAGATAGCGGGTCAGCCAGGGTAGCCCCTCCTTCTTGCGGCTGACGGCGCCAACCAGATGCGTCGGCTGCTCGGGCAGAATGCCGTTGCTGGCGAAGTAGAGCTGGCTGCCCCCTTGGCCAGATCGGTCAGCATCAACACATAGGCATCCAGCTCGTCCTGCATCAGGCGCTCTTGCATGGCTTGTTCCAGCTCGGCCTGGCGGCTGTGCAGCTGGGTGGGATCCATCACGCAGATCTGGCTGACATAGAGCTGGTAGCCGGCGATCTGGTAGGCCTTCTCGTCGGCGGCAAGCAGCTCGGTCATGGGGGCGTCACCGAGCTGGGTGCGCCGTTCCAGCAGGGTCTGGGCAAAGGGCTCCAGCGCCAGATCGGCCAGCGGCAGCAGGGCATGAACGGCGGCGCGGTCGCGTGCCGTGGTGGTGGGCGAGGTGAGGCTGAAGGTATCGCTGATGATGGCCCCCAGCAGCAGGCGAGCCTGGGCGCGGGAGAGGGTGTCATAGCCCATCAGCTCCAGCAGCACGGTGGCGCTGCACCCGACGGCCCGGATCCAGGCATCGAGCGGGCCCCGGGTGATGAGGGTACCGATGCGATGGTGATCGATGAGGCCCTGCACGTCCGCCTCGGCCAGCCCTTCGGGGCCCTGCTCCAGCTCGCTGAAATCCACCAGGAACACCTCCTTGTTGGCCACGCTGCCCTGCAGCAGAGGCGGGGCGGCAACGCCGGCGGTTTCCAGAATGAAGCGGGTTTCCGCAATGGGTTCACCGAGGGCATAGGCCTGGGCCGCCCGACCTTGACGATTGAGCCAGTCGGCGGCAACCAGAGCGGTACAGATACTGTCGCTGTCGGGATTCTTGTGACCAAAGACGTGGAGCATGGTGCCATTCCTGCGGTTGATGACGTACCTGAGGCAAGATCAGGTATGCGGGGCAAATGGGAAAACAGGGGCTGGCCCCCGCTCTGGTTTCACTCTATGCGCCGTCCCCTCTGATGGCAACCGGCGCAGGCCGCTCTACGGCAGGCGAAACCCTGTGGTCAAAGGGGCGCACACTCCTGCTGCTGAATCGTCTGGGGGCAGGACTGGGAGACAGACCAGGGCGGCAGATTAGGGCAGGGAGGCAAACCCGGACAGGGAGACAAGCTGGAGGAGATGGCCGCGTGGCAAGCGCCGGCGGGCTCGCCCATGGCCGCAAGGTTCACGCCGCAGGAGTTGGAGAGGAGAAGGCGGGCAAGCAAAGAGATGAGACTGTGGCTCGGGTTGGTTAGCGACAAGGATGCTCCAACCCCAGCCCAACCAGGCAGGCCGTGACCATCCAAACCGCCGGGGTGACCCTTCAGGATGCAGCAACGGCGGCATGGTGATGATGCTCCAGTAGCCGCAAACCGCCGTCACCAGCAGGCGAGGTGACACGAGGTACCCGATGCTCACCGTGGACCCCGCATGCAGATGGCTGACCTGTATCTTAGCAGGCCAGCAATTCGCGGGCGTTGGCCAGGGTATTGTCGGTGATCTGGTCTCCCCCCAGCAGGCGGGCCAGCTCGTTGAGACGGGCCCCTTGATCGAGCGCCTGCATCTGGGTTTCCGTGGTCTTGCCGTCGGTGTGCTTGCTGACCACCATGTGCTGATGGCCCTTGCCTGCCACCTGTGGCAGGTGGGTGACCACCATCACCTGGGTGGATTCACCCAGCTGGCGCAGCAGGCGCCCCACCACGGCAGCAGTCGGGCCGCTGATCCCCACGTCCACCTCGTCGAAGATCAGGGTGGGGGTGGAGACCTTGCGGGCGCTGATGACCACGATGGCCAGGCTGATGCGCGACAGCTCACCGCCGGAGGCCACCTTGCCGAGCGGCTGGATGGGCTGGCCCGGGTTGGTGGTGACCATGAACTCCACCCGATCGATGCCAAGGGGCGAGAGGCTGCTCTGGGCATCGGGGCGTACCTCGATGGCAAAGCGGCCATCCGGCATCGCCAGCTCGTGCATGCTGGCACTCACCTTGGCGCCGAGCTCCTCGGCGTAGCGCTGGCGACTCTGGCTCAGGGCCTCGGCGGCTTGCACAAAGGCCAGGCGGGCCTCGGCCAGCTCGTCTTCCATCCCCTCCAGGCGCTCCTCATCGGAGTTGAGGCGTGCCAGATCGGCGGCCAGCTCCTGGTGGTGCAGAGCCAGCTCGGCCGGTTTGACGTGGTGCTTGCGGGCGAGATTGATGGCCTTGGAGAGGCGGGCTTCCAGCTCGTTGAAACGCTCGGGATCCAGCTCCAGCCGGTCCAGATAATTGCGCAGCTCGCTGTGGCTCTCCTGTACCCCGATCAGCGCCTCGTTGAGCATGCCGAGCACGTCGCCAAGCCGACTATCCATGGCGACCAGGCTCTCGGCCCGATCGACGACGGTCTGCAGCAGGCCGGCGATGGTGGTCTCCTCGTTGTCATAGAGCAGGTCGAGACAGGCGCCGCACTCCTGCATCAGTTCGGTGCCGTTGGCCAGGCGCTGGTGCTCCTCTTCAATCTCTTCAAACTCCCCCGGCTGCAGGGCGAACTCGTCCAGCTCCTGCACCTGATATTCGATAAGCTGGCGACGGGCCTCCCGCTGCTGCTGCTCGGCTTTGAGCCGGTTGAGTTCGTTCTGCAACTGGCGCCACTGCTGGTAGTGGCGGCGCACCTCATCGAGCAGCAGATGGTGGCCGGCGTAGCCATCGAGCAGGGCGAGCTGGTAGTCGGGTTTGAGCAACATCTGGTGGGCATGCTGACCGTGCACGTTGACCAGCAGCTGGCCCAGGTTCTTGAGCTGGGTGAGGGGGACGGGCACGCCGTTGATGTAGCTGCGCGAGCGCCCCTCGGCGGAGATGACCCGCCGCACGATACACTCCCCTTCGTTTTCCAGCTCGTTGGTGGCGAGCCAGGCGCGGGCGGCCGGGTTGCCGTCCAGCAGGAAGCGGGCGCTGACCTCGCTCTTGTCGCTGTCCGGTCGCACCATGCCGGCCTCGGCCCTTTCCCCCAGGCACAGGCCCAGGGCGTCGATGGCGATGGATTTACCGGCCCCGGTCTCACCCGTGATGCAGGTCATGCCCGGTTGCAGATCGAGTTCGAGAAACTTGACGATGGCGAAGTTGTTGACGGTCAGCTGGGTCAGCATGGTTTCATCCTGTATGGGCCAACATTACTGTGTATGCATCCAGTATATACTGGTTTTCCATACAGTAAAGAGTCGACCAGCAACAGGATGCGCAGGAACGTAAAGCGAGCGTCAGAACAGCTTGCTGCCCCAGCCAAGCTTGTTGCGCAGCACGTGGAAGTAGCTGTAGTCGAGCGGATGCACCAGATGCAGCTTGTGGCTGCTCTTCTTGATGAGGATCTCGTCCCCCGGGTGGACCGCCAGGGTCACCTGACCGTCGCAGCTCACCTGCATGGCGTCGTCCTGATTGTCCGGTGAGACCAGCAGCCGCACTTCGCTGTCGGCGTCCAGCACGATGGGGCGGCTGCTCAGGGTGTGCGGGAACATGGGCACCAGCGTGATGGCGTTGAGTTTGGGGGTGAGGATGGCACCCCCCGCCGACAGGGAGTAGGCGGTGGAGCCGGTGGGGGTGGCCACTATGATGCCGTCCGAGCGCTGGCTGTACATGAAGCTGCCGTCGATGTAGACCTCGAACTCGATCATGTGGGCAATCTTGCCCGGGTGCAGCACCGCCTCGTTGACCGCCAGGTTGTTGGACTTGCGCTCGCCATGGCGATAGACCGCCGCCTCCAGCAGGAAGCGGTGCTCGCTCTTGTAGTGGCCGCACAGCACCTGCTCCAGCGGCAGCAGGTAATCCTGCGGCGAGAGATCGGTGAGAAAACCGAGGTTGCCCCGGTTCACCCCGATCACCGCCACGTCAAAGCGCGACAGTACCCGCGCGGCCCCCAGCATGTTGCCGTCGCCGCCGACCACGATGGCGAGATCCGCCTGCTGGCCCAGCTGCACCAGGTCCATCACGTTCTCGTCCATGATGCCGAGGGCATGGGCCACCCGGCTCTCCACCAGTACCCGAAAGCCGCGGGTGGTCAGGTATTGATGCAGGCCGGTCAGGGTCTGGTTGGCCCCTTCGTGGTGGGGTTTGCCAATCAGGGCGATGGTTTTGAACGGAGAATCCATAGTCTGTCGGGTCTGGGATGAGTATTGGGGGGAGTATACCGCGCTTTGGGGGGGATTTGTCTGCCACCGGCTGGTCCGGCCGCAGCGGATGCGGGGAAAAAGCCCCAAATTGCCCGCCGCTGCACGCTCTTGGCGATAATGGCGCCCTTTTCCCCTTGAAAGCCGGGGATCCATCCCCATAATAGCGCCAACATAGTCGGCCCATTGCCGCCCGGTCGCTCAACCGGGTGGTCGGGCCCTCAATAAGTAACCCCGGAATTGGAGATGTCATGAACCACGAAGAACAAAAGGTTGAAGCGATGGAGCAAGTGGAAGCCCAGCCAGTCGAGCCGACCGATGTAGACAGTGAAGTGACAGCCGAGCAGGCCCGCATTGCCGAGCTTGAGGCACAACTGGATGCCGCCCAGCAAGCCTCCCTCGAGGAGCGCGAGCGTGCCATTCGTGCCGTCGCCGAGATGGAAAACCTGCGTCGCCGTGCGGCCCAGGACGTGGAGAAGGCCCACAAGTTCGCGCTGGAGAAGTTCGCCGCCGAGCTGCTGCCGGTACTGGACAACCTGGAGCGTGCCATCGAGCTGGCCGACAAGGAAAACGAGGCGCTCAAGCCGATGATCGAAGGGGTCGAGCTGACCCTGAAGTCCATGCAGAGCTCGGTCGGCAAGTTCGGCCTCAATCCGCTGGACCCGCTCAATCAGCCGTTCGATCCCAATGCCCATCAGGCGATGAGCATGATCGAGAACGCCGAGCTTGCCCCCAACACCGTCATTGCGGTGATGCAGAAGGGTTACGAGCTCAACGGCCGCGTCATTCGTCCGGCCATGGTGATGGTTTCCAAGGCCCCGGCCTGAGCCTCATCGCTGTGCTGAGCCCGCCGCTCGGCGGGCTTTTTATTGGCAAGTGCCCCGGCCGCGTGGTCGCCGGGTGCACTGATAGCCGGTCTTCATCCTGCCAACGGTAATGAATGAAGGCAGGTTTTTTCAGGGCGGGGCTTGAAGCAGCGGCTTGCGACCCCATATAGGATGCAAGGCCACGGCGGCACAAAAAATTTGATGCCGGGAGCTTGAAAGCCAGATTGGCAGCCCCCACCTAGCCGTTAACGCATTAAGGCGAGCCCCTCGCCAGTTTATTCAAAGTATTTGGAGATTCGTCAAATGGGTAAAATCATCGGTATTGACCTGGGTACTACCAACTCCTGCGTCGCTATTCTGGATGGCGACCATGCTCGCGTGATCGAGAACGCGGAAGGCGACCGTACTACTCCGTCCATCATTGCCTATGCCGATGACGGCGAAATCCTGGTTGGTCAGCCGGCCAAGCGCCAAGCCATCACCAACCCGAAGAACACGCTGTTCGCTATCAAGCGTCTGATCGGCCGTCGTTTCGAAGATGACGAAGTACAGCGCGATCTGGAGATCATGCCGTACGCCATCGCCAAGGCTGACAACGGTGACGCCTGGGTAGAAGTCAAAGGCAAGAAAATGGCACCGCCGCAGATCTCTGCTGAAGTGCTGAAGAAAATGAAGAAGACCGCCGAAGATTATCTGGGCGAGCCGGTGACCGAAGCGGTCATCACAGTGCCGGCCTACTTCAACGATGCCCAGCGTCAGGCTACCAAGGATGCCGGTCGCATCGCCGGTCTGGATGTAAAACGCATCATCAACGAACCGACTGCCGCGGCTTTCGCCTACGGCGTGAACAAGGTCAAGGGTGAGCGCAAGGTTGCCGTCTATGACCTGGGTGGCGGTACTTTCGACATCTCCATCATCGAGATCGACGAAGTCGAAGGCGAGACCACCTTCGAAGTACTGGCGACCAACGGTAACACCCACCTGGGTGGTGAAGACTTCGACAACCGCGTCATCAACTACCTGGTTGAAGAGTTCAAGCGCGAGCAGGGCATCGACCTGCGCAAGGATCAGCTGGCTCTGCAACGTCTGAAAGACGCCGCCGAGAAAGCCAAGATCGAGCTCTCTTCCGCTCAGCAGACCGACGTGAACCTGCCGTACATCACTGCAGATGCCACCGGTCCGAAGCACATGAACATCAAGGTGACCCGCGCCAAGCTGGAATCCCTGGTGGAAGACATGGTGAAAGACTCCCTGGAGCCGGTCCGTGTCGCTCTGAAAGACTCCGGTCTGGCCGTTGGCGAGATCGACGACGTCATCCTGGTAGGCGGTCAGACCCGCATGCCGATGGTGCAGAAGGCCGTTGCCGACTTCTTCGGCAAAGAGCCGCGCAAAGACGTCAACCCGGACGAAGCCGTGGCCATGGGTGCTGCCATCCAGGGTGCCGTACTGTCCGGTGACAAGACCGACGTACTGCTGCTGGACGTGACCCCGCTCTCCCTGGGTATCGAAACCATGGGTAGCGTGATGACTGCGTTGATCGAGAAGAACACCACCATCCCGACCAAGAAGTCCCAGGTGTTCTCCACTGCCGAAGACAACCAGTCTGCCGTGACCATTCACGTGCTGCAGGGTGAGCGCAAGCGCGCCAGCGACAACAAGTCTCTGGGTCAGTTCAACCTGGAAGGCATCCGTCCGGCACCGCGTGGTCTGCCGCAGATCGAAGTGACCTTCGACATCGACGCCAACGGCATCCTGCACGTCTCCGCCAAAGACAAGGAGACCAACAAGGAGCAGAAGATCACCATCCAGGCCTCCTCTGGTCTGTCTGATGACGAGATCGAACGCATGGTACGCGAAGCCGAAGCCAACGCGGCCGAGGACAAGAAGTTCGAAGAGCTGGTGCAGACCCGCAACCAGGCTGATGGTCTGGTCCACTCCGTCCGCAAGCAGATCACCGAAGCCGGTGAAGCCCTGCCTGCCGACGACAAGACCAAGATCGAAGCCGCGCTGAGCGAGCTGGAAAGCGCCATCAAGGGTGACGACAAGGCTGCCATCGAAGCCAAACAGCAGGCACTGCTGGAAGCGTCCCAGAAGCTGATGGAAATTGCCCAGCAGCAGGCTCAGGCGCAAGGCGCCGCCGGTGCTGATGCCGGTCAGTCTTCTTCTTCCGCCAAGGCTGACGACGACGTGGTCGACGCCGAGTTCGAAGAAGTGAAAGACGACAAGAAGTAAGCCCGACCCAGATGGGCGAAGCAGGCTTCGCCCATCGGCTCAGAATCTGTTCACGGCCTGTCGCGAGAGGCCGTCAGCAAGGTAAAGAGCAGCGCAAGAACCGGAGTGTATGTGAATACATGAGGATTCTGAGCAGCACATGAGCCTTGATCACGGCTTCGTAGTAAGAGTGTGAGCAGATTCGTCAATGAATTTACGGGCGTTGGGTGACCAACGCCCGTCTGCGTAACTGCTGATATAGCAACAGGATGAGTATGTCGAAGCGCGATTTCTACGAAGTGCTCGGGGTATCCAAGGATGCCGACGAACGCGAGATCAAGAAGGCGTACAAGCGTCTGGCCATGAAGTATCACCCTGACCGCAACCAGGGTGATGCCGGGGCCGAAGAGAAGTTCAAAGAGGTCAAGGAAGCCTACGAGATCCTGACCGATGCCAATCTGCGTGCCCGCTATGACCAGTACGGTCACGCCGGTGTGGATCAGAGCCAGGGTGGCGGTGGCCACGGCGGCTTTGGCGGCGGCGCCGATTTCGGCGACATCTTCGGCGACGTGTTTGGCGATATTTTTGGTGGCAGCCGTGGCGGCGGCCGTCGTGGCCCGGCCCGTGGCTCCGACCTGCGCTACACCATGGAGCTGACGCTGGAAGAGGCGGTACGCGGGGTCTCCAAGGAGATCAAGGTGCCGACCCTGGTCCACTGTGAAGTCTGTAACGGCTCCGGTGCCCACACCGGCAGCTCGGCCCAGACCTGCCCGACCTGCCACGGCTCCGGCCAGGTGCAGATGCGTCAGGGCTTCTTCGCGGTGCAGCAGGCCTGTCCGCACTGCCATGGTCGCGGCAAGATCATCAAGGATCCGTGCCGCAAGTGTCATGGCGAGGGTCGCTACCAGAAGACCAAGACCCTGTCGGTCAAGATCCCGGCTGGTGTCGACACCGGCGATCGCATCCGTCTCTCCGGCGAAGGGGAAGCGGGGGAAGCCGGTGCACCGGCGGGCGATCTGTACGTACAGGTACACGTCAAGGAGCACGAAATCTTCGTGCGTGACGGCAACAACCTTTACTGTGAAGTACCCATCAGCTTTACTGCGGCAGCCCTGGGCGGCGAGATCGAAGTGCCGACCCTGGATGGCCGGGTCAAGCTCAAGGTCACCCCGGAGACCCAGACCGGCAAGATGTTCCGCATGCGGGGCAAGGGCGTTAAGTCAGTGCGCTCCGGCCAGGTGGGGGATCTGATGTGCAAGGTGGTGGTGGAGACCCCGGTCAAGCTGACCGAGTCCCAGAAAGAGCTGCTGCGCCAGCTGGACGAGTCCTTCAGCGGCGCCGCTGCCAAGACCCACAAGCCGAAATCGGAAGGCTTCTTCGAAGGGGTGAAACGCTTCTTCGACGATCTGACCAGCTGATTTTCGCGACCCAGATATAAGGAGCCGGCCCTGCGCCGGCTCTTTTTTTGCCTCTGTTTTAGCAAGATCCCCGCTTATTGAGTGGATCCCGATGAGGGATCTTCCTCACAACTTCCGCCAATTCCTGCTGTACGAATGTTACCCCGCTCACATTGCAGCTGAAACGGTTTAGCTGGCGTATTGAGTTAGCTAAATTGGTTTAGCTATGCTCTCGTCGTCGATAACAACAGGCCCGACCGGGCAACAGATGACAGGTGAGGACGATGACGATGTGCAAGAACAAGTTGGCGCTGGCGGTAGCGCTGGGATTGGGGATGAGCAGCCCGCTGTGGGCGGCGGATGGCGGTATCGAGGCCCGTCTGGCGGCGCTGGAGGCGCGGGTGCAGGCAGCCGAGGCGCGCGCCACCGCCGCCGAAGCTCGGGCCGATGAGGCCCAGAGCAAGGCAAACGAAGCCCGCGAGACGGCCGTGGTGGCCAAGGCCCAGAGCGAGAAGGTGGACAAGCAGACCGCCGGGGCCCAGGGCTTCGAGTTCCACGGCTATGCCCGCTCGGGCCTCTTGGTCAACGGCAATGGCAACGGGGGCCGCGGCGGCCCCTATATCACCCCGGCCGGCTCGGTGGGAGGCGCCGTGGGTCGCCTTGGCAACGAGGATGACACCTACATGGAGGCCAATCTGCTGAAGACCCAGACCTTCGCCGATGGCAGCTGGGCCCGCTACAAGCTGATGCTGGCGGACGGGGTGGAGACCAGCAACGACTGGACCGCCAGCGATTCGAGCCTCAACACTCGTCAGGTGTTTGCCGAGATCGGCAATCTGGCGAGCTTCGACGGCCCCTTCAAGAATGCGGTGCTGTGGGCGGGCAAGCGCTTTGACCGGGACAACTTCGACATCCACTGGCTCGACTCGGACGTGGTGTTCCTGGCCGGTACCGGCGGTGGCGTCTACGACGTGCAGCTGGCCGACAGCTGGAAGGCCAACTTCTCTCTCTACGGGCGCGACTACGGCGACATCAGCGCCAGCGGCCTCTCCGATATCGAGAGCTACATCCTCACCATGAACAACCGCGTTGGCAACTGGCAGTGGATGGTGAACGGCCTCTCCGCCAAGGACAACGAGACCCGCATCAACGATGGCGGCGCGGGCAGTGAAGCGGCGAACAAGGGGGCGCACACCCTGCTGGCCTACCACGCCGACAGCTTCTTTGGCATCAACCCCGGCTTCTCCAAGGCGGCGGTGCTGTATGGCCATGGCCTGGGGGCCGAGCTCAAGGGGCTGGGCTCCGACAGCGAGCTGCTGCCGGACGCCGATGCGGTGCGGGTTGCCGTGTTTGGCGCCACCGATCTCGCTCCGCGCTGGCGTATCGCCCCGGCCCTGCTGGCCGAGCAGAGCAAGGATCGCTACGTGAAGGGGGACGAATACCGCTGGGTGACCCTCAATGGCCGGCTGGCCCAGGTGCTGAGCCAGAACGTCGAGCTGGTCTACGAGGCCACCTGGCAGTACATGGATCTGGATCCCAAAGGCTACAAGGGTCGCCAGGCGGTGAGCGGCGACTTTACCAAGCTCACCTTCGCCCCCACCTTCAAGGCGCAGACCGCCGGTTTCTTCGAGCGGCCCGAGCTGCGGGTGTTCGCCACCTGGATGGACTGGTCCTCCGAGCTCGACCACTACGCCAGCAACGATGCCATGGGCCAGAGCAACTTCACCGCCGGCGGTGAGTGGAACTTTGGCGTGCAGATGGAAACCTGGTTCTAGTTCGTTATCCCGATCACAAAAATGGCAGCCGGTGCCGGGATCTGTTGGTTGGCTAAAACGGTTTAGCTGATAATGCCAGCCAACAGAACAGAGTCCGGGTTTGGCAGTCGATCCGATGCAGCAGTGGAGTAGCAAGGTGACGAATCGTGTGTGGGTAATGGGGGATGCAGTGGTGGACTTGATCCCGGAAGGGGAGAGGCACTACCTCCAGTGTCCGGGTGGCGCGCCCGCCAATGTGGCGGTTGGCGTGGCGCGGCTTGGTGGTGAGGCGGCCTTTATCGGCCGGGTCGGCGCCGATCCCTTTGGCCGCTTTATGGCCGGGACCCTGAAAAGGGAGGGTGTCGACATTCGCCACCTGAACCAGGATCCGGCCCATAACACCTCGACCGTGCTGGTGGAACTGGATGAAGAGGGGGAGCGCAGCTTCACCTTCATGGTGCGCCCCAGTGCCGACCAGTTCCTCGAACCGGCTGACTTGCCCCGCTTCGAGGCAGGTCAGTGGCTGCTCACCTGCTCCATTGCGCTCGCCAACGAGCCGGTGCGCAGCAGTTGCCTGCAGGCCATGGCGACCATCAAGGCGGCCGGGGGGCGGGTCTGCTTCGACCCGAACCTGAGGCCCGAGGTGTGGGGCAATTCGGCCGAGATGCTGCCCGTGGTGCGCGAGGCCATGGCCCTCGCGGATGTGGTCAAGCTCTCGGTGGAGGAGCTGCAACTGCTGAGTGGCCTGGACGATCTGGCCGCGGGGCTCGCCACCATAGCGGGGCCGGCCCTGGTGCTGGTGACCCGGGGGGCGGCCGGTGTGGTGGCCCGTCTGGGTGGCGAGTTGCTGGAGTGGGTGGGGCCGAAAGTGACCCCGCTCGACACCACGGGGGCGGGGGACGCCTTCGTCGCTGGTCTGCTGGCGGCCCTGGCTGGGCGTTCGTCGCTGCCGACGCTGGCCGAGCTGCCTGCCATCCTGGCTCAGGCCCACGGCTGTGGGGCGCTCGCCACCACCGCCAAGGGGGCGATGACGGCACTACCGACCCGCACCGAACTGGATGCCTTTTTGCGATCAGGCGCAAGCGGCTGTTGATCCGCGGCTAGAAGCCCGGCTCGACAGCCCCTACTCTCATGTGACAAGGGCCCGCCAGCGCGGCGGGTCATAAGAGGAAGAATATGAATATCAGTGCGATAGCCAAGGATCTGGTGCCCCTGCTCGGGGGCAGGGAGAACATCGTCAGCGCCGCTCACTGCGCCACCCGGCTGCGGCTGGTGCTGGCGGACGACAGCAAGGTGAACAAGGCCGCCATCGACAAGCTGGAGGGAGTCAAGGGGTGCTTCAGCAACGCGGGCCAGATCCAGGTGATCTTCGGCACCGGCCTGGTCAACAAGGTCTATGCGGAGTTCGTGGCGCTGACCGGTACCGGCGCCGCCAGCAAGGCGGAGCTGACCGACATGGCGGCGGCCAAACTCAACGTGGCCCAGCGGCTGGCGCGAACCCTCTCCAACATCTTCGTGCCGATCATTCCGGCCATCGTCGCCTCGGGCCTGCTGATGGGGCTACTCGGCATGGTGCGCACCTACGGCTGGGTCAATGCCGACAGCGCCCTGTTTGTGATGCTCGACATGTTCAGCTCGGCGGCCTTTATCATTTTGCCGATCCTGATCGGCTTTACGGCGGCGCGGGAATTTGGCGGCAATCCGTACCTCGGGGCGACCCTCGGCGGCATCCTCACCCACCCGGCGCTGACCAACGCCTGGGGGGTCGCCGGTGGCTTCAAGACCATGGACTTCTTCGGGCTGGACGTGGCGATGATCGGCTACCAGGGCACCGTCTTCCCAGTGCTGTTGGCGGTCTGGTTCATGTCTCACCTGGAGAAGCAGCTGCGCAAGCGCATCCCCGATGCACTCGATCTCATCCTCACCCCGTTTTTGACCGTCATCATCACCGGCTTCGTGGCGCTGCTCTTCATCGGCCCCGCCGGGCGGGTGCTGGGGGATGGCATCTCGTTCGGCTTGAGCGCCCTCTATGAGCAGGCGGGCTGGCTGGCGGGGCTGGTATTTGGCGGCACCTATTCGCTGATCGTCATCACCGGCATCCACCACAGCTTCCACGCCATCGAGGCGGGGCTGCTGGCCAATCCGCAAATTGGCGTCAACTTCCTGCTGCCCATCTGGGCCATGGCCAACGTGGCGCAGGGCGGGGCTTGCCTCGCGGTCTACTTCAAGACTCGGGATGTGAAGATCAAGGCCATCACGGTGCCGGCTGCCATGTCCTGCCTGCTCGGTATCACCGAAGCGGCCATCTTCGGCGTCAACCTGCGCTATATCAAGCCCTTCCTGGCCGGTCTGTTTGGCGGGGCCTGCGGCGGCGCCTACGTGGTGGCGGCCAAGGTGGGCATGACGGCGGTGGGGCTGACCGGTATTCCCGGCATGGCCATCGTCCAGCCCATGAGCCTCATTCACTACATCATCGGGCTGGTGATCGCCTTTGGCGCCGCTTTCGTCGCCTCTTACCTGCTCAAGTACAAGGTGGAGTGATGAAGGACGTTGCACTGCTCAACCAGATTGTCCGGTCGCTGCTGGCCGGACAGCTCAAGGCGGCGGCCGATCCCCATCGGCCGCGCTGGCACCTGGCAGCCCCGGTGGGGCTGCTCAACGACCCCAACGGCTTTATCGAGCACGGCGGGCGCTACCACCTCTTCTACCAGTGGAATCCGCTCGGCTGCGAGCACCGCAACAAGGGCTGGGGGCACGTCACCTCCACCGATCTGCTGCACTGGCAGCACGAGCCGGTGGCGCTGCTGCCAACCGAGGCCTATGAGAGCCACGGCTGCTACTCGGGCTCGGCGGTGAGCGACGAGCAGGGGCGCCTGACCCTCATCTATACCGGCAACGTCAAATACCCGGATGGCAGCCGCACCGCCTATCAGTGTCTGGCCCGCGCCGACGGTGAGGGGGGCTTTGCCAAGCTGGGCCCCGTGCTGGATCTGCCCGAAGGCTACAGCGGCCATGTGCGCGACCCCAAGGTGTGGCACGACGGCCAGCAGTGGCTGATGGTGCTGGGGGCCCGCACCCTGGATGACAAGGGTGAAGTGCTGCTCTATCGCGGCGACGCGCTGGATGCCTGGACGCCGGTGGGCCCCATCGCCGGCAGCGGGCGCGGAGGGCTCGATGAGTTTGGCTATATGTGGGAGTGTCCGGACCTCTTCCCCCTGGCAGATCGTCATGTGCTGATCAGCTGCCCACAGGGGATTGCCCCCCGGGGAGAGGATTATCGCAACCTCTACCAGTGCGGCTGGCTGGCGGGTGACTTCGACGGCGAGCACTTCGCGCACGGGGATTTCCACGAGCTGGACCGAGGCTTCGAGTTCTATGCCCCCCAGACCACCCAGGACAGCCAGGGGAGGCGCCTCTTGTTCGGCTGGCTGGGACTGCCGGAAGAGAACGAGATGAGCCAGCCCACCATCCCCTATGGCTGGCTGCACCAGATGAGCTGCCCGCGGGAGCTGTTCTGGCAAGGCGACTGGCTCTGCCAGCGGCCGGTGGCAGAGCTGGCGGCACTGAAGGGGGAGCAGACCCGCTTCGAGGGGACGCTCGGCGAATTTCCGGGGCTGGCCATCGACTCGGCCTGGCTCGATCTGGCGCTGTGCGCCGAGGGGAGCCTCTGGTTTGGCGCCGTGGCCGAGCTGTGCTGGCAGCCAGGGCGCCTGGTGCTGCGCCGTCTGAATTGGCAGAGCGGGGCGTGGGAGGAGCGATGCTGCCCCTGGCAGGGCGGCGGCATCACCGTCTTGTGCGATCGCTCCAGCCTCGAGTGTTTCGTCGATGGCGGCCGCCATACCCTGTCGGCGCGCTACTTCCCGGGACCGGGGCCGCAACTTGCGCCGGGCAAACCGGTCGCGGGCGGCAAAATTTGCCTCGATCACTGGCCGCTGGCGGCCTGCCTAGTACAATAGCCCGGTGTCAGTTTGCCGGGAGGCCAGGTGGAGAAGAAGAAACGGATCACGATTGCCCAGATAGCCGAGTTGGCGGGGGTGTCCAAGGCGACCGCCAGTCTGGTGCTCAACGGCAAGAGTGCGGAGTACCGCATCGCCGATGACACCCGCAAGCGGATCCAGGCGGTGGCGGACGAGTGCCACTACCAGCCGAGCTTTCATGCCCGCGCCTTGCGCGAGACCCGCAGTTACACCTGGGGGCTGGTGATCCCCGACCTCACCAACTTCGGCTTTGCCAGCATCGCCCGTGCCCTCGAGGTGCACTGCCGGGAGGTCGGGATCCAGCTGCTCATCGCCTGCTCCGAGGATGATCCCACTCTGGAGCAGCGGGTGGTGGACAACCTCATCAGCCGCCAGGTGGACGGTCTCATCGTCGCCTCCAGCGGCCACAGCGACGATATCTATGCCCGCATTCACGACCGGCTGCCGGTGGTGCAGCTCGACCGTCACATCGGCGAGTCACGCCTGCCCATGGTGATCTCCGATGCCTGCAAGGCCACCGCCGAGCTGGTGCAGGAGATGGCCGGCCAGTGCGGCGAGGAGATCTACTACTTCGGCGGCCTGCTGGATCTCTCCCCCAGCCGCCACCGGCTGGCGGGCTATGAGCTTGGGCTGCACCGCGCCGGGCTGGAGGCGGACCCGACCCGGGTGCGCCACCGCGACTACCAGCCAAGCTCGGGCTATCAGTTGATGGCCGAGCTGGTGGCCGAGCTCGGCGCGCCCCCCAAGGGGCTCTTCACCGCCTCCTTCACCCTGCTGGAGGGGGTGCTGCGCTACCTCAACGAGGCGGGGCTGATGGAGACGGGCATGCGGCTGTGTACCTTCGATGATCACGACCTGCTCGACTGCATCCCCATGCACATCGACTCGGTGGCTCAGGATTGTCCGGCCCTGGCGCGGGCGACCTTCGAGCTAATGCAAAAGCTTATTGCGGGCAACCCGCCGCCCCAGACCGCCCAGGTGATCAATCCGCGCATCCGCTGGCGCAGTCAGCGGGCTGCCCGGGTCGCCTGATCTCCCCGCATCCTGAAATGCAAAAGCCCCGCCGGCAGTGGCGGGGCTTTTGCGTTTTCAATGGCGGAGTCTGGTGTCAGTCGGTGGTACTGGCGCGCCAGAACACCTGCTTGATGTGGGGGTGAATGCCGAGCTTCACCATCAGGGCGTCGAGCTCGTCGCCATCGATGGAGGTGGCCAGCAGCACCGCCGAAATTTCCAGATCCCGCTCGCCGAAGGGCTCGATGTCGAGCTCGCTCAACGGGTAGTTGGCCTGCTCCAGCATCTCTTCCAGCCAGTGCAGCACCTCCTTCTGGTACTCGCGCTGGGTGAGGGCGGTGACCCGGTAGGTCACCTCGGTGTCGGTGTTGTCCACCGGACGGCGGTTGATCTGGTTGACCAGCGGGCGCAGCAGGGTGTTGGCGGCCAGCACGAACAGGGCGCCGAGGATCGCCTCCATGGCCAGTCCGGCCCCGCTGGCAGCGCCAACCGCCGCCACGCCCCACAGGGTGGCAGCGGTGTTGATGCCGCGGATGTTGCCGGATTCACGCATGATGACGCCGGCGCCGAGAAAGCCGATACCGGAGACGATGTAGGCCACCACGTGCACCACCCCATAGGTGCCGCCGTGCAGGTCATAGATGCGCTGGGCCAGGTTGACGAACAGGGCCGCGCCCACCGCTACCAGCACGTTGGTGCGCAGGCCCGCGGTGCGCTGGCGATACTGGCGCTCCAGCCCCACCAGGCTGCCCAGCACGAAGGCCAGCAGCAGGCTGGCCAGGGTGTCGAGCAGAGAGATCATGTCGAATTGCTGCCACATTCTCATGGCGTACTCCTTCTGTTGCAGATGGCCTTTCTGAAGGCGGGCGAGGGGACGGTACCCCCCGCCAACGGCCCCGTGCGTGCAGGCCATGAGTTGACGAGAAACACGCACGAGGCGCCCGGCCCGTCCATCCAGGATGGCGGGCAGGGCGGTGAAACGGATTGAAAGGGGCCAGCATGGCTGGCCCCGGATATCAGTCGTGCACGATCAATTGAGCACGAGTTCGGGGTCGCGGCGGGGATGCAGCTCCCAGCGAACCGGGTGATGTACCCCCACCTGATGCACGAACTGCACCAGATAGCGACGCTGGGGCGGGGTACAGTGCAGGTTGAGCACCAGCTCCCGCCCGCCGCTGCGACCGGGTCGCAGGGACTGCAAGGGTTGCAGGCCCGCCGGTTGCAGGGTGTGGTTCACCAGATCCAGCACCTGCTCCATGTCGGCCCGATCCTCGCAACGGATCTGCAGCCGGTAGTGGTGCTGGCGTCGTTTGCCGCGCAGCCAGAGCGGCAGCAAGCCGCGGCCCAGTCTGCTCAGCAGGGGGTGAGTCCGGTTGGATACGGACAGAGTTGAAACAAAACGCATAGCAGCCTCCTTGTGGGAAGCAGAAACTATGCAGGCAAGGTGTCATGGCAAAGCCAGGTCACCTGACGTCAAGTGTAAAAAAGAGAAGAGGGGAGTGGATTTCCGCTTCTCGCAGGGCTGCGAGCATGCGGCAGAGGAAGACCTGCGGCTAGCTCGCGACCCGGGTACCGACGACGAGGGTCGGTCTACAACTGTCACTTGATGAGTTGCCCACTGATGGTCTCCGCTGTTGATTGACGGCCTGATGGTACTCATCCAGAGCGGTGAGGTAAAGCCTCATCACTCTTTCAGCAACATTTAGATACAAGTTTGTCAATAATCGGGGCCGGCTGGCTACCACCAGGACGCTGAAAGCGCGGTGAGCACTCTCACCGCTCTCGTTCCACCTTCTGCTTTCCCCATCGTTACTCGTTACGCTATTTCAGCCCCAGCCGCTTGAGGAGCATCGCGGCCGGACAGAAACCGGTGAAGGCGCTCTGGATCAGATTGACCCCGACAAAGACGCTCAGCCAGACAAAGCCCGGGTGTACCCAGGTGGTGAGCAGCAGCGAGAGCAGCAACATGCAGCCCGCGACGACTCTGACTCCGTTATCTACCGTCATGACCTTCTC
The DNA here is from genome assembly GCF_013085505.1 of Aeromonas sp. 2692-1. Lineage (NCBI taxonomy): Bacteria > Pseudomonadati > Pseudomonadota > Gammaproteobacteria > Aeromonadales > Aeromonadaceae > Aeromonas > Aeromonas sp. 2692-1. The sequence goes on along the minus strand of NZ_CP038513.1, from coordinate 4,352,375 downwards.
CTTAGTTAATTTAGATATTGCTAATTTAGTGTCACTTTATACAATAGAACCAAATATCAGCAATTGCTAATTTACTCCCATGAGCCAATTCGACGAGATGAACAGACACGCGACAGCCGCCGCCTCCCTGCTCAAGGCGTTGGCTCATCCCGAGCGGCTGCTGGTGCTCTGCCAGTTGGTGGAGGGGGAGAAGGGGGTCGGGGAGCTGCTGGCCCACAGCCAGCTCGGCCAGTCGGCCTTCTCCCAGCAACTGTCGGTATTGAAGCGCCAGGGCCTTATCCGCTCGCGCAAGGTCTCCCAGCAGATCTACTACTCGCTGGTGAGCGAGGCCGCCGTCGATGTGCTGGCGGCGCTGCAAACCCATTTTTGTCCCTCAGAACATAAGGAATCTCGATGATGGAAAGCCAATGGTTGCTCTCTCTGGGCGGTGGCATGCTGGTGGGGCTCGCGGCCCTGATCCTGATGCTGTTCAACGGCCGCGTTGCCGGGATCAGCGGCATTCTGGCCGGTGCGCTGCAACACAGGGCGCCCTGGCGGCTGCTGTTCTTGCTGGGACTGGGGGCGGGCGCCTGGCTGGCGCTGAGCCTGGGTTGGGCCAGCATGCCCGCATTCAGCACCTTGCCCGGCTGGCCGCTGGTGTTGCTGGCCGGGCTGCTGGTCGGCATCGGCACCCGCCTTGGCAATGGCTGCACCAGCGGCCACGGTATCTGCGGCATGGGGCGGCTCTCCCTGCGCTCCGTCGTCGCCACTCTCACCTTCATGGCGGCCGGCTTCATCACCGTCTTTCTCACCCACCATTTTTTATAACAGGTTGATCATCATGGCATTGTTGACAAGTTTGCTCGCGGGTCTGCTGTTTGGTCTGGGTCTTGCCATCTCCGGCATGATAGATCCGGCCCGGGTCATCGGGTTTCTCGACCTGGCGGGCCACTGGGATCCCAGCCTGGCGTTCGTGATGGGCGGGGCATTGCTGGCGTTCATGCCGGGTTACTTCCTGCAGGTCAAACCGCTCAAGCGTAGTTTGCTGGGGGAACCCATGGCCAGCGTGCCGGCTCCCAAACTGGATCGCCGCCTCATCGGGGGCTCTGCCCTGTTCGGTATTGGCTGGGGTCTGGCGGGGATCTGCCCGGGGCCAGGCTTGAGTCTCATTTCCAGCGGCCAGCCCATGGTACTGTTGTTCGTTGCCGCCATGGTGGCCGGGATTTTGCTTGTTGATCGGGTTTGGGTGAAGGTGCGGGAGAAGCGCTGCCACCCCCGCTCTGTCTGAACGGATTGCCCCTGCTGTCGGGGAAGGAGAAATATCATGGAACAGATCCGCGTGCTGGGGGCCACTATGCTGGCCGTGGTCTCCGTTCTTGTCTCTCCGATAACATCGTCTGCAGAGGTGAATGGTGATGCAACCCTGACCCTTGCCCCTCTTCAGGTGACCGACTGGCTCACCCTGGATGGCACTGTCAGTGCCATCCATCAGGGGACGGTGGCGGCCCAGACCAGCGGCCGGGTCTCCCGCATGCTGGTGGATGTGAACGATGAGGTCGCCGCCGGGCAACCCCTGCTCGAGATCAGCGGCAAGGAGCAGTTTGCCGCCGTCACGGGGGCGCAGGCGCGACTGGCGCGGGCGCAGGCCCAGCAGGTGGAGGCAGAGCGCCAGCTTGCCCGCTTTCAGGCGCTGATCGCCAAAGGGGTGATCACCCGCGCCCAGCTCGACAGTGCCCAGGCGACTGACCGGGCCGCCCGCGCCGAGGTGAACGCCGCCGATGCTGCCCTCACCCAGGCCCGCGAGGCCTACGGCTATACCCGCATTCTGGCCCCTTACGCCGGAGTGGTGACCAAGCGACTGGTGGAGCTGGGGGAGACGGTGGCTCCCGGTACCCCGCTGCTCTCCGGCTTCTCCCTTGATGCGCTGCGGGTGGAGGTAGAGCTGCCCCAATCTGCGCTCGCCCTCGCCAGTCAGCCAGCGGATGTGCAGGTGCTGCTGCCCGATGGCAACACCGTTACCCCCCTCAAACTGACCCGCTTCAACTATGCCGACAGCCAGAGCCACGCCTTCAGGCTGCGCCTCGACCTGCCGCCGCAAACCGCCGGGGTATTGCCCGGCATGTGGCTCAAGGTGCAGCTCAAGCAGGGTGAGCGCCAGCAGTTGCAGGTACCGGAGCAGGCCCTGCTCAGGCAGGGGGAGTTCAGCGGTCTCTACCTCAAACAGGGGGATGGCTGGGCGCTGACGCCGGTGCGGGTGGGTCACTGTCAGGGGGCGCAGTGCGACATTCTGGCTGGCGTCCAGAGTGGCGATCAGGTAGCGGCGGATGGCTGGGCTCGCCAGCAGGCGGTGGCCCATGAGTAACGATATTGACGGCAACAAAGGCAAGCTGGGGCCAGCGGGCCGACTGGCGGCGCTGTTTCAGGGCTCGGCCATCACCCCGCTGCTGGCGCTGGTGGGGCTGTTGCTCGGTCTGTTTGCGGTGCTGGTGACCCCCAAGGAGGAGGAGCCGCAGATCGATGTCACCTTTGCCGATGTCTACATCCCCTTCCCGGGCGCCACGCCGGCAGAGGTGGAGTCTCTCGTCACCACCCCTGCCGAGCAGGTGGTCTCCCAAATCAAGGGGGGCGATACCCTCTACTCCTTCTCTCGCCCTGATGGTGCCCTGCTGGTAGTGGTGTTCAAGGTAGGGGTGAGCCGCGAACAGGCCATCGTCGATCTCAACAACCAGCTCGACTCCAACCGCGACTGGCTGCCACAGGGGATCGGGGTCGGGCAACCACTGGTAAAACCGAGAGGGATCGACGATGTCCCCATCGTCAGCCTCACCCTGTGGAGCAAGGAGTGGCAAAAACAGCTGGGCGCCGCCGAACTGACCCGGGTCGCCCACGAGCTGGAGACCGAACTCAAGCGACTGCCCGGCACCCGCGATATCTACAGTCTGGGCAGCCAGCGTGCCGTGCTGCGGGTGATGCCGGATCCGGCGGCTCTCAGCGCCCATGGCATCAGCTGGGGCGAGCTGAACCAGCGGCTTGCCGCCGCCAATCAGGTAGGCACGACACAGGCCATCGAGCAAGACAACCGGGAGATCAAGGTGCAGGTGGGGCAGTTCCTGCAAAGTGAGCAGGAGGCCCGCGAGCTGGTGGTGGGGCTGCAGGGCGACAAGCCGGTCTATCTCGGTGATGTGGCGAGCGTGTCGCTCGGGGAGGAGACCCCGGTACAGCGCAGCTGGATGGGGCTGGGGCAGGCCAGTTATCCGGCGGTGACGCTGGCCATCGGCAAGCAGCCCGGCCAGAACGCGGTCGAGGTGGCCAAACGAGTTGAGGCGCGGGTCGAGAGCCTCAAGAATCGACTCATCCCTGCTGGCGTCGAGGTGACGGTGACCCGTGACTACGGCGTCACCGCCGAGACCAAATCCAACACCCTGATCGGCAAGCTGATTTTTGCCACCACGGCGGTGGTGCTGCTGGTGCTGGTGAGCATGGGCTGGCGCGAGGCGCTGGTGGTGGGGGTTGCCATCGTCATCACCCTGGCGCTGACCCTGTTTGCCAGCTGGGCCTGGGGTTTTACCCTCAACCGGGTGTCGTTGTTTGCGCTGATCTTCTCCATCGGCATTCTGGTGGATGACGCCATCGTGGTGGTGGAGAACATCCACCGCCATCGTGGGCTGGGCAAGGGTTCCCTCAAGGAGCTCATTCCGGGGGCGGTGGACGAGGTGGGCGGGCCGACCATACTGGCGACCCTGACCGTCATCGCGGCCCTGCTGCCGATGGCCTTTGTCAGCGGCCTGATGGGCCCTTACATGAGCCCCATCCCCATCAATGCCAGCATGGGGATGCTCATCTCCCTGCTGGTGGCCTTTATCTTCTCCCCCTGGCTAGCGAGCCACCTGCTCAGGAGCGAGGGACATGTCGCCCACGGTGAGGCCAAGGCCGGCCTCTTCCAGCGGCTGATGACCCCCTTCCTGATCGGTGACGGTGCCAAGAAATCCAGACGCAAACTCTGGCTGGCCATCCTGCTGCTGGTTGCGGGCGCCGCCGTCATGCCCATGGTGCAGTGGGTGGTGCTCAAGATGCTTCCCTTCGACAACAAGTCGGAATTCCAGCTGGTGCTCGATATGCCGGAGGGGGCGACCCTGGAGCAGACCGAGCGCACCCTGCTGGCGGTCGGGCGAGAGCTTGCCAACGTGGAGGAGGTGAAGGATTACCAGGTCTACGCCGGTACCGCCGCACCCATCAACTTCAACGGGCTGGTGCGCCACTACTTTATCCGCAGCGGCGCCAACGTGGGGGATATTCAGGTCAATCTGGTGGACAAGCATGAGCGTCATCGCAGCAGCCACCAGATTGCCCAGTCGGTGCGGGCACCGCTGCAAGCTATCGCCAGCGCGGCGGGGGGCAACCTGAAAGTCGTCGAGGTGCCGCCCGGTCCGCCGGTCTGGTCCCCCATCGTCGCGGAAGTGTATGGCCCGACTCAGGCCACCCGCGAAGCGGCTGTGCGCGCCGTACAGGCCCGTTTTGTGGCCACGGCGGATCTGGTGGACGTGGATATCTATCTGACCGACCCGCAGCCCAAGTGGCGGCTGGTGGTGGATCGCAGCAAGGCGGCCCTGCTCGGTGTCGATCTCGGGGATCTGGTGAACACCCTCAATGGCGGGGTGGGTTATCAGGATGCCAGCTGGCTGCAGGGGCACGGCGCCAAGTATCCGGTGCCAATCCGCATCGAACTGGCTCCCGGCGACAAGCGTGATCTGGCCGGTGTTCTGGCGCTCAAGGTGCGCAACCAGAGCGGCCAGCTCATCAGGGTATCCGAGCTGGTGAGCCGCCGCGATGAGGTGGCTCCCGGCTACATCATGCACAAAAATATGCGCCCCATGGTGATGGTGGTGGCCGACATGGGCGGCCATACCGACAGCCCGCTCTACGGCATGTTTAGCGCTGGCGCCGATATCGATCTGCCCCAGTATTACGTGCAGCAGCCCGACAAGCTGGGAGAGGTAGCGCTGTTGTGGGACGGGGAGTGGAAGATCACCTACGAGACCTTCCGCGACATGGGGCTAGCCTACGGGGTGGGGATGATCCTCATCTACCTGCTGGTGGTGGCCCAGTTCCGCTCCTATCTGGTGCCGCTCATCATCATGGCCCCCATTCCGCTCACCCTTATCGGGGTGATGCCGGGCCACGCCCTGCTGGGGGCCCAGTTTACCGCCACCTCGATGATCGGGATGATCGCGCTCGCCGGGATCATCGTACGCAACAGCATCCTGCTGGTGGACTTTATCGAACAGCAGCGGGCGAGTGGCGTGGTGTTCGAGCAGGCAGTGATTGCGGCGGCGCAGGTGCGGGCCAAACCCATTATGCTGACCGCGTTGGCGGCGATGATCGGGGCCCTGTTCATCCTCGATGATCCCATCTTCAACGGGCTGGCCATCAGCCTGATTTTCGGGATCCTGGTCTCCACCTTGCTTACTCTGGTGGTGATCCCGCTGCTCTACTACAGCCTGATGTCGCGCCGTGAGGGCGCGATCGCGGCAGACCAGCCGGGCGCACAATGACAGAAGGGCCACTTCGGTGGCCCTTCTCGTTTCACACGTTCAGGTGGCTGGGGCGCTGGGTCAGCGTCCTTTCATCAGCGGGAAGTAGCGCCGGTCGGCCTGGCTCATGTGGCCGACGACCAGCTCCTGAATGATGAAGTTGAGCAACTCGTCGTTGCCCAGGGTACCCGCCCTGGCGGCGGTCATCAGCTGGCTGGCTTTTTGCAGCAGTAGCTGGTGGTCTTGCTGGTGGCTGGCCAGCTCCGGATAGCCGAGTTCGGCCAGCATCTGCTCTTCAAAGGCGAAGTGGTGGCGGGCCACGTCGAACAGGCTCTCCATGCACTCCAGGAACAGGGCCGGGTGCTCCTGGTGATCCTTCATGTGTTCCAGCAGCCGGTTGGTCAGCACGAACAGCTGACGATGCTCGGCATCGATACGGGGGTGGCCGCATTCGTGGCTGCTCTGCCACACCAGCGAGCCCTGCTCCGGATCCAGTCCGGCGGTGAACAGACAGACCCGGCCCCGCCCTCTGCCCTTGGCCTGATACATGGCCTGATCGGCGTGGTGCATCAGGGTCTTGGGATCGGTGCCGTGCTCCGGATAGAGCGCCACCCCTATGCTGCTGGAGATGCGCAGCTCCTGCTCCTCGTCGATGCGAAACGGATGGCGCAGGCTCTGGTGCAGATGGTCGGCCACCGCCAGCGCCTCGTCCCCGGTGTCGGGCAGCAGGATCACGAATTCGTCCCCTCCCAGCCGTGCCACCAGATCCCGCTCCCGCACGCAGTGGCGCATCCGTTCCGCCACCATGTTGAGCAGCACGTCACCGGTCTCGTGGCCGAAGGTGTCGTTGATCGGCTTGAAGTGGTCGAGATCGATGAACAGCAGAGCCAGCTGCGCTTCGCCCTCCATGGCCTCCTTCAACCGCTGCTGCAGCAGCCGGCGGTTGGGCAGGTTGGTGAGGGGATCGTAGAAGGCGAGCCGGCGCATCATCTCCTCGCGGGCGGCCCGCTCGGTGATGTCACGGGTTACCCCCAGAATCGCCTCCGGCTCTCCCTGCTCGTTGCCGTGCAGGGTGGTGACCGTTTCGGTAGCCACCAGATGTCCCTCTTTGTGACGCAGCTGGGTACGAATGACGCAGCGGGTCTGCTCGTGGTCGCCGCGTTGCCAGGCGGCGAGGGAACCGCTCAGCTCGGCGCGCAGCTGCTTTCTGGATGTCTCCGGAATAAGCTGCCTGATGGGGAGGGTCAGCACGTCGATCGCCTCGTAACCGCTGAGCGGCAAGATGGCCGGGCTGACGTAGCGAAAGCGCAGGGTGGCGGTGTCCATGGTCCAGATGACGTCAGCGCTGTTCTCCGCCACGAAGCGGTAGTGCTGCTCGCTCTGGGCCAGCTCGCGGGTGAGCCGCTGGCGGTCGCGCGCCTCCTGGCGCAGGCGCAGGTAGAGGTAGCAGAAGATGCCGAGCAGGGTCAGCAGGGAGAAGGTCACCAGCATGGCCACCGCCACGCTCTTGTCGAGCAGTTGGCGCTGCTGGCGGATCCGCTCCCGATCCGGGTTGTAGAGGAAGTGTTCCAGATCGGGTAAGGCCGAGAGCAGGCCAGCCTCGAGGTAGCTTCTGGCGATCTGCTGCCAGCGCTCCGGCTGCATGTAACCGGGCTCGACCAGATCTGGCTGCATCAGTTCCCGGGTGGCACTGGCTTCGAACTCCAGCTGCTCGCGGCCATAACCGCTCGGGTACTGCTCCATGATCCAGTTGATGATCTCTGCCGGATTTTCCATGGCATAGCGCCACCCCTTGAGGCTCGCCTGCTGAAAGGCGTAGACCCGCTCCGGCCGGTTGTTCAGCTCACGCTCCGAGGTGAACAGGTTGTCACCGTAGAAATCGAAGTCGATGCTGCGGGGGGAGAAGACCCGATAGGGGATCCCCATCCTAGTCAGATAGAAGGGCTCGGTGGTGCTGTAGGCACTGATGGCGTCCACCTGGCCGGCGAGCAGCGCCTTCAGCCCCTGTTCATAAGGCAGCTTGCTCCAGCTGCCCGGCGGGGCATGGCGATTGAGGTAGATCTGCAGCTCCTGGGAGCCGGGCTCCAGCATCAGCCGTTTGCCCGCCAGATCCGCCGGTTGGCGAATGTCGGGCCGCTCCAGGGTGAGCAGCACCAGCGGGGAATGCTGCAGCATGGAGGCCAGCACCACAACTTGCTGGCCACTGGCGCGTGCCAGCAGCAGATCGCTGCCGCTGACCCCGTACTGGGCATTGCCCGACATCACCTCGTTGACCACATTGGTGCCGGTGACGGCGGGTCGCAAGGTGACATCCAGCCCGGCATCTCGATAGAAGCCTCTGGCCTGGGCCGCGTAATAACCGGCAAACTGGAACTGATGTTGCCAGGGCAGTTGCACCACTATCTTGTCCACCGCCTTGGATGGCAGGGAGAAAAGGGTGCAAAACATCGCTGAACCAAGCATTGGCAGATACCAGCGCAGGCGATGAAGGGAGGAATTTACGACACTCATACTCATTCCTCTCGGGAGACGGGGGTCAGTCCTAGAGTCAAACAATTCCTTGTTGCCCGCAAGGGGGCGAAAGGGCGCTGGAATGGGGCATACATGACAGAAAAAAAGATTTCTGTGTCACTCATCACATTTGGCTTTCCTGCTCGGTATTTTTGGCAATTATGCGAATAATTACGGAGCCATATGACCAATAAAAACGGTCGCATTTTAATCGTATTTGCCAGTCGTTTACCTCAATATCAGTAAGTGATTACTTAATTTTCAGCGCAATGCGTCAGCCTGTGTCGCCGTATCAACGGATACATTCATGTTGCTGTCAGATTGTGTCGATCTTTTATTTGTTACGTTATCAGTCAGTAACAGGCCAAAACAGGCAGAAGGGGGCCGGATCCTGTCGACCCCGGTGTTATGATAGCGACTCTTCCATCCCGATGAGGCCTTCTCATGTCCCGATTGCGTCTGTTGCTGTCCGACTCTCACGACCCCCTGTTCAACCTGGCGGTGGAGGAGTGCATCTTCCGTCAGATGGATCCGAACCAGCGGGTGCTGTTCCTGTGGCGCAACGCCAATACCGTGGTGATCGGCCGGGCTCAGAATCCCTGGAAGGAGTGCAACACCCGCCGCATGGAGGAGGACGGGGTGACGCTGGCCAGGCGCAGCAGCGGCGGCGGCGCCGTGTTTCACGACCTTGGCAACAGCTGCTTCACCTTCATGGCGGGCAAGCCGGAGTACGACAAGAGTATCTCCACCGCCATCGTGCTGGACGCGCTCACGCGGCTCGGAGTCGAGGCCTTCGCCTCCGGGCGCAACGATCTGCTGGTGGCGACCCCGGACGGGGAGCGCAAGGTGTCGGGCTCGGCCTATCGGGAGACCCATGATCGCGGTTTTCACCACGGTACCCTGCTGCTGGACGCAGACCTCGGCCGGCTCGCCAACTACCTCAATCCCGACCCCAAGAAGCTGGCGGCCAAGGGCATCAGCTCGGTACGCAGCCGGGTGGCCAACCTCTGCGAGCTGCTGCCGGGCATCGATCACCAACAGGTAAGCGAGGCGCTGCAGGAGGCCTTCTTCAGCCACTATGGCGAGCGGGTACAGCCCGAGCATATCTCCCCTGAGCAGATGCCCGATCTGCCCGGCTTTGCCGATACCTTCGCCCGCCAGCGCAGCTGGGAGTGGAACTTCGGCCATGCCCCCGCCTTCAGCCATCAGCTGGACGAGCGCTTCGGCTGGGGCGGGGTGGAGCTGCATTTTGACGTGGAGAAGGGGGTGATAGGGCGGGCGCAGATCTTCAGCGACAGCCTGGATCCGGCGCCGCTCGATGCGCTGGCCGCAAGGCTGCCCGGCACGGCCTACCGCGCCGATGCCCTCGATGACTTGCTGCGCCAGTGGCGCAGCAAGTTTGCGGCCCGCCAGACCGAGCTGGAGGAGCTCTCTCGCTGGTTGCTGGCGGCGCTGCGCTGACGTTTTTCTCGCCGATGGGGCGGGTGGATCACAAAATCAAAAGAGGCGCCCGAAAGGCGCCTTTTTGCCAGCCACCGTCCGCCCTCATGCATGACAAAAAGTAGGGGAGGCCATTAGATATTGTCGCTGTTTCAAACGGCGACCCGGGGGTATAAGGACTGCACATTTGCTGTACTAATGGTATAAAAATGAGTGACTTGGTCTATTTGAAAGATGAAGGCGTCAACGCCATCCACCCCGAATTCGAACGTCGTTTTGCCACAGTCAAAGCCAACTTCTTCTCGCGCAACCCCGATCTCTGGCCGGTCTTTCGTGAACCCGGTTTTGCCACCCTCAACGAGTTCCGCGCCCGTGGCCTGGCCCCGGCGGCGCGGCTCAATGCCTGGCCCGATGGCCGCGCCCGCCTCGCCGACTTGTGCGAGACCATGCCGGTGCCGGCCACCATGCGCATCCCGGGCGAGCCGATGGCCGAGCTGCTGTTTGCCGGCGCCCTGTCCAAAGACTGGGAGAACCCCTCCAGCGTCGAGAACGTCATCACCATGTCGGCGGATCCCGCCATCTACGGCGCCCAGATGGGGATCCTCGCCAACCCAAACCTGGTCTACTCCGAGTATGCCGGGGTGGCCGAGGAGCTGGAGAAGAAGGTGGTGCGCCAGATAGCACTGCTGGCGGGTTACGATCCAGCCCGCGCCACCGGCATCTTCACCCAGGGGGGACCTTCTGTAACCTCTACGGCTACCTGCTCGGCATCCGCAAGAGCCTGCCGGAGGCCAAGCACAAGGGGCTCGGTCACTATCAGGACTACCGCATCATCAACTCTCAGGGCGGCCACTACTCCAACATCACCAACCTCTCCCTGCTCGGGGTCGACATCGAGAACAAGACCATCCGCATCCAGGTCGGCGAGAACAACGACATCGATCTCGACCACCTGGAACGCACCCTGACCGCCTGCTTTGCCCTGAAACACGTGGTGCCCACCATCATGCTCACCATGGGCACCACCGACACCTTCGGGGTGGACCAGGTGAAACCCGTGGTCGAGCTGCGAGATCGCCTCTGCGAGCGGTTCGAGGTGACGGTCAAGCCGCACATCCACGTCGATGCCGCCATCGGCTGGTCGATGATCTTCTTCCTCGATTACGACTTTGCTGCCAATCCGCTCGCCATCAACAGCGCCACCCTGGCGGGGATCGAGCGCAACGTGGCGCGCTTTGCCGAGCTGAAATATGCCGACTCCTTCACCGTCGACTTCCAGAAGTGGGGCTATGTGCCCTACACCTCCAGCCTGGTGATGATCAAGGAGCAGGACGACCTCAAGGCGATGGAGAACGACCCGGAGAACTTCTCCTACTTTGAGCGGGACATTCAGGGGCAGACCCACCTGCAGTCCACCATCGAGTGCTCCCGCGGGGCGAGCGGCCTGTTTGGTGCCTATGCGGCGCTCAACTACCTGGGGGTGGAGGGGTATCGCACCGTGCTGGCCCACTGCCTGCAAAACGCCAACTACTTCCGCTTCCGGTTAAGCCAGCTCGGCAACGTCAAGCTGGTGGCCCAGGAGAACCAGGGGCCGAGCGTGGGCTTCAAGATCTACAACCCCGAGTGGGTGCAGGACCCCGACGCCGAGTTCGCCTTCGAGCTGGCGCGCAGCCCAGATGCGGCCTACAAGGCGCGCTTGCAGCGCAACACCGACTACCACCGCAGCCTGTTTACCGGGCGCGGCAAGGTGGGTCTCTACACCAACTGGGTGGAGGCCATCGCTCACTCCGACTATGACGCTCGCGGCAAGTACTCCTACATCGCCGGGGAGAAGGCGGTGTTCATGAACCCGGCCTGCGGCCGCGAACAGATCGACGCCTTTATCGATCATATCCGCGGTTGATGATGCAGCAGTGACGGGGCGCAGGCGGGTTTCCCCCTGCACCCTGTTTTTTTGATACGCCAACCAATTGAATCAAAAGGGCTTGCTTGCGAATGCCCTGGGAAGTGTGAGGCGCTGCACGTTGTGCCCCTCTGTCTCCCTTTCTGACTTTTATCCCCCTGTTTTTTCCGTACGGTATGGACTCCAACGGGTTGATTTTCAGCCGTGGACATCAACAAAGGAGTCGTTATGGACAAGCACAGACGCAGAGTCACCCTGGGGCTGTTGAGTGCCCCCCTGGTCGCCACCCTCGCCGGCTGCAACAGCAGCAATGACAGCCAGGGGAGTGCGGCGGATTTTCGCACCACCCTGACCGACCGGCTGAGCGCCGAGCTGCACGACGAGCAGACGGCCCGCCAGCTGGCCCCCTTCATCGAGGAGGCCTGCTTCAACATGACCCCGTCCCGGGTCGCCATCGACCAGGCCCATTGCGTCATCGCCTTTGCCTTTGGCAATCGCCCCAACGCCTCGGGCAACCCGAATGAGCTGGCCGAGCCCGGCCCCATGAACGAGGTGCTGGCCGCCTGCTGCGCGGCCCTCTATCGGCAAAAGCCGGTGCCCATGTACGTGCAGTGGGAGATCGCCCGCTTCCTCGACTCGGCCCGTTATCCGGACATTCCAGCCCGGGATGTCATCTCCATCGAGCCTTACTGGGATGATGAGGGCAAGCTGGTCTACCTCAGCACGGACGGGGTGGTGGAGGCCATCGTCAGGGATTATGCCGGCGGAGAGGCCGCCGCCCTCGGCACGGCGGCCGTCATCGGTCACCGCGACCACGTCAAACGCTGCATCATCACCTGCCGTGCCCGCAAGGTGACGAGCCATGCCCCGGAGGGGATCGAACTGCCCGTCTGGTATGACGAGCAATCCGATCAACCCTGGACCCGTCGCCGCGACCTCTATGTATTGCAGGACATGTCTGTTCAGTTGCTCGGGATAGCTCAGGCGAATATCGCTCAGGCTTATCCGAACGGCTGAAGACGCCGCTCGGCGGATAGTGCAGTAGCGGATAGTGCAGTAGCGGATGGCGCAGTAAACGAAAACGGCGGGATGATCCCGCCGTCTTTTATTGAAATGGCTCCGCTTACTGTTTCTGGATGGCGGTCACGGTGAGTTTGCCGGCCGGGTTCTCGGCGTGAAAACGCACCGCATCCCCCACCTTCAGATCCTTGAGCTGGGCCGGATCGGCCACTCGAAAGACCATGGTCATGGCGGGCATCTTGAGGTTGTCGATCGCCTCGTGTTTGATGCCGATCTTGCCGTTGGATTCATCGATGCGGGTGATGACCCCCTGGGTCATCGCCATGTCGCCCATCTCGTTCATGCCTTCCATCTGGCTCATCTGGCCCATGTCGTGGCCGGCATGGGTCATCATCTCCTCGGCCTGCAGGCCGGTGTGGGTGGCAAGGCCAAGCAGCAGGGTCAGGGTCAGCGTCTTGTAGTTCATGGTGTTTCCTCGTCGTTGATTCAGATTCTGGGTTGTCAAAAAGGGCGCTGCCACCGGGTTAGCCGGCGGGTTGGGGTTCAGTCGCGCCCAGGTGCCGGCTGCGCCACAGGTAGTAGGCGGCGGGCAGCACCAAGAGGGTCAGCACCAGTGCGCTCACCATGCCGCCGATCATGGGGGCGGCGATGCGCTGCATCACCTCTGAGCCGGTGCCGTGGCTCCACATGATGGGCAACAGGCCGGCGATGATGGTGACCACCGTCATCATCTTGGGGCGCAGGCGCAGGGCGGCGCCGTGGATCACCGCCCGGTGCAGGCCCGCCTGGTCTGGTTTGCCGCAGGCCACGAGGTCATCCCAGGCGTGGTTGAGGTAGACCAGCATCAAGACGCCGGTCTCTACCGCCACCCCGGCCAGGGCGATAAAGCCCACCCCGACTGCCACCGAGAGGTTGAAGTCGAGCAGCCAGAGGGTCCAGATCCCGCCCACCACCGCCAGCGGCAAGGTGGTGAGAATGAGCAGCACCTCCTGGAAGCGGCGAAACGCCAGATAGAGCAACAGCACTATGATGGCGACCGTGAGCGGCACCACGTAGGCGAGGCGCGCCTTGGCCCGCTCCATGTATTCGAACTGACCGGACCAGGTGAGGGCATAGCCCGCCGGCAGCACCAGCTGCTTGTCTACCTCGGCCTTGGCCTGTGCCACAAAAGAGCCGATGTCGCGGCCGCGAATATCGACGTAGACCCAGCCGTTGAGGCGCGCATTTTCACTGCGCAGCATGGGCGCCTCGTCGCTGATGTAGACCCGCGCCACGTCCGCCAGCGCGATGCGCGTACCGCTCGGGGTCACCAGCGGCAGCAGCTCCAGGCTGGCTACCGAATCGCGATAGCTCTGGGGATAGCGCAGGTTGATGGGGTAACGCTCGCGCCCCTCGATGGTCTGCCCCACCTCCATGCCGCCCACCGCAGTGGCGAGCACCGCCTGCACGTCGGCGATGTTGAGGCCGTAGCGGGCAGCCTTGAGTCGGTCGATGTCCACCTTCACATAGCGGCCACCGGCCACCCGCTCGGCGTAGACCGATGAGGCGCCCTCCACCTTGCCGACAATCTGCTCCAGTTGCTGGCCGAGCTGCTGGATCACCTTGAGATCGGGCCCCGCTATCTTGATGCCGACCGGGGTCTTGATGCCGGTGGCCAGCATGTCGATGCGGGTCTTGATGGGGGGCACCCAGGCGTTGGTGAGGCCGGGGAAGCGGATGAGGGAGTCGAGCTCCTCTTTCAGCTTCTCCGGGGTCATGCCGGGGCGCCACTGCTCGCGGGGCTTGAGCTGGATGCTGGTCTCCATCATCACCAGATCGGCGGGGTCGGTGGCCGACTCGGCGCGTCCCGCCTTGCCGAACACGTTCTGCACCTCGGGCACGGTGCGAATGAGCTTGTCGGTTTGCTGCAAAATCTCCCGCGCCTTGCCCACCGAGATATTGGCCGCTGTGGTGGGCATATACATGATGTCCCCCTCATCGAGCGGTGGAATAAACTCGGAACCCAGGTTCTTGAGCGGCCAGAAGCCCGCCACCGTCACCACGGCGGCGATAGCCAGAGTGGTTTTCGGACGGGCCAAGACGGCTTTCAGCAGTGGTACATAGCCCTGGCTTAGCCAGCGGTTGAGCGGATTGGCCTGCTCGGCCAGCACCTTGCCACGGATGAAGTAGCCCATGATCACCGGCACCAGCGTGATGGCGAGCCCGGCCGCCGCCGCCATGGCGTAGGTCTTGGTGTAGGCGAGCGGGTGGAACATCCGCCCCTCCTGCGCCTCCAGCGCGAACACCGGCAGGAAGCTGATGGTGATGATGAGCAGGGAGAAGAAGATGGCGGGGCCTACCTCGATGCTCGCCTCGGTGATGATGCGCCAGCGGTTCTTGTCAGTGAGCGCCTCCCTCTCCATGTGTTTGTGGACGTTCTCGATCATCACGATGGCGCCATCCACCATGGCGCCGATGGCGATGGCGATGCCGCCGAGCGACATGATGTTGGCGTTAATCCCCTGCAGGTGCATCACGATAAAGGCGGTCAAAATCGCAATAGGGAGGGAGATGACCACCACCAGGGATGAGCGCAGGTGGAACAGGAAGGCGATGCAGACCAGCACCACCACTGCGAACTCCTCCACCAGCTTGCCGGAGAGGTTGTCGATGGCGCGCTGGATAAGGTCGGAGCGATCGTAGACGGTGACGACCTCGACCCCCTCCGGCAGGCTGCTCTTCAGCTGGGCGAGCCGCGCCTTGACCCCGTCGATGGTGTGCTGGGCATTCTCGCCATAGCGCATCACGATAATGCCGCCCACCACTTCCCCTTCGCCATTGAGCTCGGCCAGACCGCGCCGGCTCTGGGGCCCGGTGACCACATCCGCCACGTCACCCAGCAGCAGCGGGGCGCCGCGCACAGTGGTACCGAGCGGGATCTGCTTCAGATCCTCCACGCTTTTCAGATAGCCATTGGAGCGCACCATGTACTCCGCTTCCGCCATCTCGATGACGGAAGCGCCGGTCTCCTGATTGCCCTGCTTGATGGCGGTCTCGATAAGGGAGAGCGGGATGCCGTAGGCGCGCAGCTTGTCCGGGTCGACCCGCACCTGATACTGGCGCACCATGCCGCCGACGGTGGCGACCTCGGAGACCCCCTCCACCGTCTGCAACTCGTACTTGAGGAACCAGTTCTGCAGCGAGGTGAGCTCGCTCAGGTCATGCTTGCCGGTTTTGTCCACCAGTGCGTACTGATAGACCCAGCCCACCCCGGTGGCATCGGGGCCGAGCTGGGGACGGGCGGAGGCGGGCAGGTTGGGGGCGACCTGACTCAAATACTCCAGCACCCGGGCACGGGCCCAGTAGAGGTCGGTGTTGTCGTCAAACAGCACATAGACGAAGGAGTCGCCGAAGAAAGAGTAGCCGCGCACCGTGGTCGCCCCCGGCACCGCCAGCATGGCGGTGGTGAGCGGGTAGGTGACCTGATCCTCCACCACCTGGGGCGCTTGGCCCGGATAAGAGGTCTTGATGATCACCTGTACGTCGGAGAGATCCGGCAGGGCGTCCACCGGGGTCTGCTTCACCGACCAGAGCCCCCAGGCGGTGAGCATGAGGGTCAATAGCAGCACCAGAAAGCGGTTGCCGATGGACCAGCGAATAATCGACGGGATCATGATTGGGCTCCTTGCTCATTTGGTGCAGAGAGCTGAGCCTGTTTGTTGGCAACGTAGCGAATGATAGCAGGGATCATGATTTGGCTCCCATATCGTGCTGGCTATGGTCCATGCCTTCCATCTTCTCCATCTCATCCGCTGCAGGCTTGGTGGTGTCGCCGCTTGCCGGCGCTTGCTGCTGATGGATGCTGGTGATGCGGTACTCATCCCCCTCCTGCATCACTTGCAGATGCAGGGTCTGCCCTTCGGTGAGCTTGCTCATATCGACCCCGTCGGTGACGGTGAACTCCATCTCCATGGCGGGCCACTGCCACTCGGGGATGGGCTGGTGGGAGACCATCAGGGTACGGTTGGCCAGATCGATGCTTTCAACCTCGCCCTGGGTCCACACCTGGGCGGGGCGCACCGCTGTCATGCGCTGGAAGTCCGAATCGATGGCCGATTCGGAGTCGAGCAGGAACTGGGCCGAGCTGACGATGTTATCTCCAGCCTTTACCCCCGCCTTGATGGCGACCTTGTCGCCAAACTGGGGTCCCAGAGTGACGGCCACCGACTTGAAGCTGCCATCCCCCAGTGCCAGCACCAGCCGGTCCTGGCTGCCGGTGCGGATCACCGCTTCGCTCGGCACGACCAATTGCGGCTCTCCCTTGCCCGCCTGAATGGTCACCTTGGCGAACATGTTGGGTTTCAGGAACTCGTCCGGGTTGGCTAAGCGCAGCCGTACCTTGAGGGTGCGGGTGGCGGCATCCAGAGTCGGGTAGAGGTAATCGACCCGGCCCTGCCAGCTGCGACCGGGGGCATAGTCGAGGGTCATGGTGACCGGATCGCCCACCTTCAGCTGGGCGGCCTGGCGCTCGAACACCTCGGCGCTCACCCACACCTGCTTGAGGGTGCTGATGTTAAAGAGCGCCGCGGCGGGCTCCACATACTGGCCCTCGCGCACCTTCAGCTCGGAGACATAACCGCTGCTCGGGGCATAGATGCGCACCGTCTCCTGCACCTGTCGGCTGCGCTTGAGGGCTGCTATCTGATCCGCCGGCACCTGCAGAGATTTGAGCTTGCCCTCGGCGGCGCGCAGCAGCAGCGGATTGGCGGTGTTGAGCGCCAGCAGATACTCGTGCTGGGCATTGACCAGATCCGGGGCATAAAGCTCGTAGATCAGGCTGCCTTTGCTCACCTGCTGCCCCTCGCTCTTGATGGCGAGGGTGCGGATCCAGCCCGCCATGCGGGCGTTGACCGCCTCCAGCCGGTCCTCGTCATAGCCGACGTAGCCCACCGTCTCGATCTGCTGGTGGATGGGGAGCTTCTCCACCTTGGCGAGCCGTACCCCCAGGTTCTGCTGGATCTCGGGGCTGATGGTGACGGTGCCGGGTGAGCCGCCCTGTTTTTCCTCATAGACGGGGATGAAGTCCATCCCCATGTTGTCCTTGGCGGGGGCGTCGCGCTTGTCGCGCGGATCCATGGGGTTGACCCAGTAGAGCGGCGTCTTCTCCTTGGCTGCAGTGCCAGTGGTGGTCTGTTTGGCGGCCCAGTAGCCGCCACCGGCGCCGAGGGCCAGCAGCAGGGCGGACATCAACAACGTCTTGTTCATGACAAGCCTCCGGCGCGCGGGAGGCGAAGGGGGGGCTGGCACGGCCGCGCGCAGGCAGACCGGGTAACGGGGGTGGATGACATGATATCTCTTCTCTTCTGTCAGGCCGCCGGTGTGATGGTGTGCGCGGGCTGGGCATCACCACGAGGCGGCAAACGGGGCGCAGCTGTGTCAGCGCGCACGGCTCCCTGCGAGCGGGCCGGGTTGGCCTGGGCGCAGGGTCAGGCAAGGCGGCAGAAAACGGGCAAGCCGAGGCTTGCTGTTGCCGCGAGAGAAGATCTTTCTAGTGGCGCAGCACCGACAACATCAGGTGTCGGCGCGGCCAGGAGGGTGGGTGGGTGCCGCGGGATCGCAGGAAGGGATCCCGCAACCAGTTGTCCAGCCCGTTGCTCGCCGTCCCGAGGGGCAGCAGCAACAGTGGCAGCGCGAGCAGGGTCAGCAGGGCGGCCAGCAGCGGCAGGCCGGGAGTGCCGGTCGAGGTGAGCCCGCCATGCATCTGGCACTCCTGGCTGGCGGCATCTTGCGCTCCCGCATCCGGGCTTGCCCCGTGGCAGGAGAGCCCCTGCATGGCGCTGTCGCTCATGGTCTGATTGCCGTGAGTCATGGCGGCGTTGAGGGCATCCACCCCGTGCCAGCCGATGCAGAGGGTGAGATTGCAGACGAGCATCAGCCCCAGCAACAGCCGGGCAATGCGTTCGATGGGCAATCTCGCTACGAGCATGGGGAAATCCTGACAATGACTGGGGGCACTGTAAACCTTACCTTGAGAGCAAGGTCAAGGTATGTGGGTAACGGGATGCCGGCCGCGTGATCTCGCTCGCGGCTCGGGCCCGGCTGCGAGGTGTTGCCCCCTCTGGCGGATAAAAAAAGCCCCCGCATGGCGGGGGCTGTGACACACGACTTACGACTTGGGTTGCGCCGCCTTGCCGCCGGCGCGTTCCGAGCGCCGCATGATGAGGCGGAAGAACAGCGGGATGAAGAAGATGGCGATGAAGGTCGCCGCCAGCATGCCGCCGATGACCGGCCAGCCGAGGGCATGACGGCTCGCCGCCCCGGCACCGCTGGAGGTGACCAGCGGCACACAGCCGAGGATGAAGGCGAGGGAGGTCATGACGATGGGGCGAAAACGCAGCCGCGCCGCCTCCAGTGCCGACTCGATGAGGCTCATCCCCTCCTCGTGCTTCATCACCGCGAACTCCACGATCAGGATGGCGTTCTTGGCCGCCAGGCCCACCAGGGTCACCAATCCTATCTGGAAGTAGACGTTGTTGGTCAGACCCACCAGCCAGGTGGCAAGCAGGGCGCCAAACAGGGCGAATGGGACGGCGGTGATCACCGCAAACGGCAGGCTCCAGCGTTCGTACTGGGCCGCCAGGATGAGGAAGATCATCACGATGCCGAAGCCGAACGCGGTGCCCGCACTACCGGCGGCAGCTTTTTCCTGATAGGCGGAGCCGGTCCACTCCAGCTTGGCGTCGTTGCCGAGGGACTCGTCGGCCACGGCTTCCAGCGCGGCGATGGCCTGGCCGGAGCTGTAACCCGGTGCTGGCTGCGCCATTATTTTGGCCGCCTGGAAGATGTTGAAGCGCTCCACCAGTTCGGGGCCGGTGGCATCACGCACCGTCACCAGGCTGCTGAGCGGGATCATCTCCCCCTTGTCGGAGCGCACATAGACGTTGCGGATGTCGTTCTTCTTGGCGCGGTAGTCCGCCTCGGACTGCAACTGCACCCGATAGGTGCGGCCGAACTGGTTGAAGTCGTTGACATAGACCTGGCCGAAGGTGGCCTGCATGGTGTCGAACACGGCGTTGATGGGCAGCCCCAGCGCCTTGGCTTTCTCGCGATCCAGATCGAGATAGACCTGGGGCACGTTGGCGCGGTAGGTGCTGGTCACGCTGGCGAACTCGGGGCGCAGCTTGGCCGCCTCGAGGAAGCGCTGCACCTCGGCCGAGAAGGACTGGGCATTGCCGGTGCTGCGGTTTTGCAGGTAGGCCTCCAGTCCGCCGGTGGTGGACATGCCAGTGATGGGGGGCGGGTTGAAGGAGGCGACGAAGCCGTCCGCCAGCCCCATCAGGCTCATGCCCTGGAAGGTCTTGGCCAGGGAGAAGGAGTCCTGCCCGGTACCTTGCCGCTCGCTCCAGTCCTTGAGGGTGATGAAGCTGATGCCGCTGTTGCTGATGATGGCGTTTGAGAGAATGTCAAAGCCCGAGAAGGTGATGACGTCCTTCACGTTGGGGTTGGCCATCGCCATCTGGTCGAAGTCGTTCGCCACCGCCTGGGTGCGGGTGAGGGAGGCCGCATCCGGCAGCATGACTGCGGAGAGCAGGTAGCCCTGATCTTCGTTCGGCACCAGTTCGCCCGGCACCTTCATCAGCAGGCCGTAGATGGAGACCAGGATGAAGGCGATGATGGTGAACGCCACCCCGACCCGGCGGTTGAGGAAGGCCACACCGCGCACGTAACGGCGGGTCAGGCCGTCGAAGGCGTTGTTGAACCAGACGAAGAAGCGGGCCGGCTTGTGGTGGCCCTCTTTCAGCAACACGGCGCAGAGGGCCGGCGACAGGGTCAGCGCCACCAGACCGGAGATGGCCACCGACACCGCCACCGTGATGGCGAATTGCTTGTACATGACCCCGGTCATGCCGCCCATGAAGGCGACCGGCAGGAACACGGCGCACAGCACCAGCACGATGGCGACCACCGGGCCGGAGACCTCCTGCATGGCGAGGATGGCCGCCTCTTTGGGCGAGCACTTCTTCTCCTGCATGATCCGCTCGACGTTCTCCAGCACCACGATGGCGTCATCCACCACGATACCGATGGCGAGCACCATGCCGAACAGGGTCAGCAGGTTGATGGAGAAGCCCAGCACCAGCATGCCGGCGAAGGTCCCGATCAGCGACACCGGCACCGCGATACAGGGGATCAGGGTGGCGCGCAAATTCTGCAGGAACAGGTAGACCACCACGAACACCAGCACGATCGCCTCGAACAGGGTGTGTACGACCTCCTCGATGGAGATCTTCACGAACTCGGTGGTGTCGTAGGGGATCTGGTACTCGATGTCCTGCGGGAAGCGCTCCTTGAGGCGCAGCATGGTGGCGTGCACCTGATCGGCCACCGCCACGGCGTTGGCGCCCGGTTGCAGATAGGTGGCGATGCCGATGGCCGGCTTGCCGTTGGCCTTGGCCAGCAGGTCGTAGTCCTTGCCGCCGAGCTCGACCCTGGCCACGTCCTTGACCCGGATCTTCGAGCCATCCGGCATGGAGCGGATGATGATGTTCTGGAACTCGCGCACATCCTCCAGCCGTCCCTTGGTCTGCACCGTGTAGGTGAAGTCGATGGGGGCCGTGGTGGGCTGGGCGCCGATCTTGCCGGCCGCAAACTGGGTGTTCTGCTCGCGGATGGCGCCGATCACGTCGCTCGGGGTGAGCTCGAGCTGGGCCAGTCGATCCGGCCGCAGCCAGATGCGCATGGCGTAGTCGGTGCCGCCGAACAGGGTGGTGTCACCGACCCCGGGAATCCGCTTGAGCTCGTCGATGATGTTGAGCAGGGCGTAGTTCGACAGGTAGGTGGTGTCGAAGGTGCCGTCAGGCGATTGCAGGGTGACCACCTGCAGGATCGAGGTCGATTTCTTCTTGACCGTCACCCCCTGCTTCTTCACCTCTTCCGGCAGCTGGGCCATGGCGGCCGAGACCCGGTTGTTGACGTTGATGGTGGCCTGATCCGGATCGGTGCCGATCTCGAAGTAGACGTTGAGGTTCATCTGGCCGTTGGAGGCCGAACCAGACTGCATGTAGAGCATCCGCTCCACGCCGTTGATCTGCTGCTCGAGCGGCGCGGCCACCGTCTGGGAGATCACCTCGGGGGTGGCGCCCGGATAGAAGGCGGTCACCGACACCACCGGCGGGGTGATCTGCGGGTACTGCTCGATGGGGAGCGATCGCATCGCCGCCAACCCGCCCAGCACTATGATGATCGAAATCACGCTGGCGAAGATGGGGCGTTCGATGAAGAACTTGGAAAACATACGAACTCCTTACTTGGCCGCGTTCTGGCCGACCATCTTGGTGGTGATCGCCTTCATCTCGGAGGCCGTGACGGGCTTGACCACGGCGCCGGGACGGGCCTTCATCAGCCCCTCGACGATGTAGCGCTCACCGGGCTCGAGGCCGCTGTCGATCAGCACGCCGCTGTCGACCACGGAGCCCAGCTTGACCGGACGGGGCACTACCTTGTTCTCTTTGTCCACCACCATCACCATGCGGTCGGCCTGGGACTGGACGATGGCGCGCGGCGGCACCAGGATGGCATTTTTGCGGGTGCCCAGATCGATGGTCATGCGCACGAACTGGCCTGGCAGCAGCACGCCGTCCTTGTTGTCGAAGATGGCGCGGGCTCGGATGGTGCCGGTTTGCGGGTCGACCCGGCTGTCGGAGAAGTTGAGCTTGCCCGCCTCGGGATAGACGGATCCGTCCGCCAGCCGGATGTGGGTGCGCCAGTTGGTGGCATCCTTGGCCTCAATCAATCCCTTTTTCACCGAGTTCTCGAAGTTGAGGCGATCCTGCTCCGAGTAGGAGAAGTTGACGTAGAGGGGATCGAACTGGGTGATGGTGGTGAGCAGGCCGTTTTCGCCGCTGGTGGAGATGAGGCTGCCCTCGGACTGGGAGCTCTTGCTCGCCATGCCGTTGATGGGGGCGGTGACCTGGGTGTAGCTGAGGTTGAGCTCGGCCTCTTTCACCTTGGCCTGGGCGGCCTGATGGCTGGCGATGGCCGCCTCGTAGTTGGCGATGGTGTCGTCATAGTCCTTGCGGCTCACCACCTGGCGCTTGAACAGCGGGATGATGCGATCACGGTCGGCGCGGGCCTTGTTGAGGCGGGCCTGCTCCTGGGCCAGGGTGCCCTTGGCCTGCTCCAGCGCCACCTTGTAGGGCTCGGGGTCGATCAGGAACAGCGCCTGACCGGCGGTGACCGGCTGCCCCTCGATGTAGGTGCGCTTGAGCAGGATGCCGCTCACCCGGGAACGCACGTCAATTTCGCGAAAGCCGGCGGTCTCGCCCACCATTTCGGTGGTCATCGGCACGTCGGTCAGCTTGACCTCGGCCACCACCACGGGCACCGGCGGCAGTGCCTGGGCTCCGGTGGCCGGTTCATCGCCACAGGCGGTCAGTGCGCTGGCCAGTGCCAGGGCGATACAGCCGCGCTTGAACATCTCTTCCCTGACGTATTGCACCTTCATCATCACACTCCTGTGGGATGGTGCGCGATTGCCGCGCCCAGCCTTTTTCTTCATGAACATGGTTAACTGCATGGTTACAAATTTAACTCATTGGATTACTGACAGTTTTCTAATGATAGAGCACGAATATTGAACCCAGGCTGCTCGACACTGAAAGTTGTCGGTGTCGATCGCGCAGTGGCGGAGGGGGCCGCGACAATTTGTGTCAGTCTGGCAGACCCTGCATCGTGACCTTGCTGGGGAGCTGGAGACCCGGAGGGAATTATAAGAAGGAAAAAGCGGGGGAAGTGGGGGCTTGGTCACAGAGGGGGCTTCAGATGCCCCCTCTGTTGCCGTTATCAGGCGAAGCAGGCCCAGATGGGGGCGTGATCCGAAGGCTTGTCGATGCCGCGCAGCTCATAGTCGATGCCGGTCTCGGTCACGGTGTCCTTGAGGGCGTCGGAGGCCATGATGAGGTCGATACGCAGGCCACGGTTCTCGTCAAAGCCCCTGGAGCGGTAGTCAAACCAGGAGAAGCGCTCGCACTCGGTGGGGTTGGCGGCGCGGAAGGTGTCGGTCAGGCCAAACCCTTTCAGCCGCTCCATCCACTCCCGTTCGATGGGCAGGAAGGAGCATTTGCCATCTCGCAGCCAGCGCTTGCGGTTCGCCTCGCCGATGCCGATGTCGAGATCGGTGGGGGAGATATTCATATCCCCGATCAGCACCAGCTGGTCATCCGGCGTGTGGTTGGTCTCCAGATAGTGCTGCAGATCCTCGTAGAACTTCTGCTTGGCCGGGAACTTGGTCTCGTGATCCTGACTTTCACCCTGCGGGAAGTAGCCGTTCATCACCTTGATGAGGGAGCCGTCTTCGCGCTCGAAGGTGGCCATGATCATCCTGCGCTGGGCCTCTTCATCGTCGGTGGGGAAGCCTTTCTCCACCTTGACCGGCTTCTGCTTGCTCATGATGGCCACCCCGTAGTGGGCCTTCTGGCCGTGAAACTCTACGTGATAGCCCATGGCCTCCACGTCGGCCAGCGGGAAGGCCTCGTCGTGGACCTTGATCTCCTGCAGGCCGATCACATCCGGCTGATGCTTGTCGATGATGGCTTGCAACTGGTGCAGGCGGGCGCGCAGGCCATTGATATTGAAAGAGATGATCTTCATGTCCGGGATGCTCATGTCATTTTTATAAGTGGCTATTGGACTAGGAATCCGCCGTGGATGCAAGTGAAGGCGAGGGGCCACATCCGGGGCGGGCCGCCCGCCGCAGCGGGCTCAGCGGGTCATCTTCTTGACAAACACCACCACAAACAGCGCCAGCGTGAAGCTGCCGGTGAAGGCCTCGAAGGCGGCGAAGAGCCTTGAGAGGCCGATGGGGGTGAAGTCGCCATAGCCCAGGGTGGTGAAGGTCACCACGCTGTAGTAGAGGCATTCGAGCAGGAAGATGGCGTTCTGCTGAAAAGGGGCGCCGGGCCGGTAGATGAGGTGGTTGCCGTTGAAGCTCAGGCCAAAGAAGAAGTAGAAGATGCTGCAGATGAAGATGAGCAGCAGGGAGAAGAGCACCACCCGCATGGGGGCCTCGCCGTAGCCGCAGAACAGATCGACGATCCAGGAGGTGAAGCGCTGGGTCGACCAGAACGGCAGCTGCAGCCGGCGCATGGTGAGCTCCTGCTGGATGTAGCGGCCGGACATGGTGAAGATGCCCTGCGCCTCTGAGGCCTTGCGCAGATCCCGGTAGGTCTCTTCGGCTTCCTTCAGCCAGATACGGGCCTGCACCGGGTCGCGCTCCTTGCGGCCGCGCCGCTCCTGCATCAGCCGCTTGCCGGTATCCAGGTTGTCGAGGCGAGTGTTGTGCCAGCGAATGCCGAGCAGATTGACGTCGTCGAGGGTGGCGCAGTGCAGGTTCGCTTCGCTGAGGTCCGCCTTCATCAGGCTGCCGCCCTTGATGCGAATACCGTAGAGATGAGCCCCCTGCAGATTGGCACGGTAGAGGTTGCACTGCTCCAGCAGGAACCCCTGCGGGGCCCCTTTTTTCACCAGGTTGAGACCCGCCAGATTGGCGCGGGCCAGTTGCAGGCCGTGGCACAGCCCGCCCTGCTGGATGTAGTGCTCCAGCTCGCGGGCGGTGTGGGGATCCTGATGATTGGCATGGGGATCGTGCCAGCGGCACAGATCATGGTCTCCCGCCTCTTCGCTGCAGTGGCGGCCGTCCGCCACCAGATATCGACACATGGCCATCGCCACTCTCCTCCCTTTGCCGAGTCAGTATCAGCATAGGCGAGCGGGCCCTGGTCAGCTGAGCTGGGTAAACTCCTGACGCAGCTTGCGAAAACGATCCTGCTGGGCCGGATTGAGGGGGATGCCGTCCAGCACCTCCAGGGTCTCCTTGCACTCGGCGCCAAACTCCGGGCTCTTGCGGTTTTTCTGCATCAGCTGCAGCAGCACCTGGATCTTGTTGAGGGCGGCGCCGGTATTGGCCGGGGCCCGGCGCAGCGCTTCGCGAAAGTGGCCGAGCGCCTGCTCCAGCTCGCCGCTCTGATAGGCCTTGATGCCCAGTTCGTTGAGCTGCTGGTAGCGCTGGCGACGCTCGAGCACCGTCTTGTCGTCGCGGGTGGCCTGGATGCAGGTGGTGAGCAGCCGATCCTCGTCTTCGGCCAGCAGCGCCTGCAGGCTCTCGGCATATTCGAATTCGCCGAGCTGATAGAGGGCGAGGATGGTCTCGCCCAGCAGGCTGGGGGGCATGGTGGCCGGCTGATCGAGCCAGTTCTGGTTGGCGCGGTAGAGCATCTTCTTGCCCTTGAGCAGCTCGCCGAGGGCGATCTGCACCCGGGCCTGGCAGATCTGCTCGAACACCGGGTAGTTGAACTCCGACATCATCAGCGAATCGCGGATGCGCGACAGGGCCGAGTTGACCTGCTTTTGCAGGTTGGCGATGTGGTAGATGTCGTTGCTGTTGAGGGCGTAGAGGGTCAGCGACTGGATATAGGCCCCCAGGTAGTGGGGGGTGCGATGAATGGAGTTGCGCGACAGGTCGATGAGCGACAGCAGCACGTCCTTGGCCTGGGCGTAGTCGTGGCGCAGCAGGCACACCTCCGCCAGCCGGCGGGAGAGCTGCACCGACTGGGGCGAGATGTCGACCGCCCGCTTGAGTTCCTGCTGGGCCTGTTCGTCGTTGCCAAGCGCGAGCTGGGACTCTGCCAGCCAGAGGTGGGCCTCCACCATCAGCGGGGTGTTCTTGAGGGTGGCCTGCAGGTGGCTCACCGCCTCTTCGTTCAGCCCCAGGGTGTGGCACGCCTTGCCGAGGGTGAGCCGGGCCCAGCTGTTCTCCTGGCCGGCCAGCAGCTGGCGCATCAGGCTACGGGCCTCCTTGGCCTGGCCCAGCTTGAGCTGGGTGTCAGCCTGCAGGCAGCGGCAGAAGTTGGCAAAGCGCGGCACCGCGTCGGCCCGCTCGGCGCAGGCGGCGAGCAGGGTGGGCAAGTCCTCTTTGGCAAGGGCGCTGAACACGCTCTCCAGCGCCTGACGGCGGGCGAGGGCACGTTTGAGGCGAAACGAGAACTGCTCCTGGGAGAAGGGCTTCATCAGGTATTCGTCGGGCTCGGCCTCCAGCGCGCTCAGCACCATGGCGCGGGAGCTGTCGCCGCTCACCATGATCACCACGCTCTGGGGCGGAATGAGCTTCTGATCCCGCAGGCTCTCCAGCAGCTGGCGCCCGTTCTCGCCGACCCCCAGCTCGTAATCGAGCAGGTAGATGTCAAAGGTCTCTTTCTGGCAACGCCGTCTCGCCTCTTCGGCCGAGTTGACATAGGTGATGCGGCTGATGCCGATGTTGATCAGCATCGCCTTCATCATCACCTGAAAGGAGCGCTGTTCGTTGACCAGCAGGATGCGCTTCGGTTTGGGTGGGGCTTTTTTCTCTGGCTCGGATTCCGGTGTCTGCATCTGTCTGGTCAGGGCGCTACGGGCGGATAACAGAAGTGTGCCACCAAAGCGCGCAGACAGGCAATTGAACATGGGGCGCTGCCGCGGTTTTTCCGCCAAGCCCCGCCATTCATGGCTTTTGCCGGACCAAATAGGGGGTTAACTGGGAAAGGGCAGACGGTGGACGCCTGCTTGACCTGAGCGATGAAGCCGCCCATCGATGGCCGCTGAGCTGGTCCCTTCGGGTGGTTTTTTTCCGGGCGGGGATTGTGCGCTCAGGTGTCTTTTGATACCACTGAATGCTTTCCCCTGCGGATCAGCTGCCATTGCGCGACAAGGAGTTCCCATGCGCCTGCCCCCCTTTCCTCCGCTGGTCTGGATCGTGATCCTGGGTACCTTCATGGTGCGCACCAGTTTTTTCATGGTCTGGCCCTTTCTCTCGATCCTGCTCTACCGGGAGTATGACCTGTCGGCGTCCGGCATCGGGATGCTGCTGGGCGGCGCGGCCGTGCTCTCCTGCCTCATCGGCTTCTACGTCGGCTGGCTCTCCGACCGGCTCGGCCGGCGCACCATACTGCTGCTCGGCTGCGCCCTGTCGTGCGGCGCCTACCTGCTGCTCGGGTTTGGCCACTCCCTCTGGCTCATCGCCCTCGGGGTGTTTGGCTCGGGTCTCTCCTACGCCTTCATCGACACGCCGGGCAAGGCGCTGATGGGGGATCTACTGCCCGAAAAGGCGCAGCGGGAGCTGGCTCAGCACCTGCGCTACTTCCTGCTCAACGTGGGGGCGGGGGTGGGGCCCCTCATCGGCGTCATGGTGGGGCTGGGGGCGCGCCAGGAGACCTTCGTGGTGACGGCCGCCAGCTATGGCCTGCTCGGCATCGCCTTCCTGCTCGGTTTTCGCCGCGAGTGCGCTGGCCGGCCGGATGCGGGCCTCACCCTGGGGGCCATGCTGAGGGTGGTGGGGCGGGATCGGGCCTTCATGCTGTTTATCCTCGCCAACCTGCTGATGATGCTGGTCTACGCCCAGGTGGAGTCGCCGCTGATCCAGTACCTGACCCGCGCCGGCGCCCCCGAGGTGGAGACCCTGGTGGCCCTGCTGGTAGCCACCAATGCGCTGACCATCATCACCCTGCAGTTTCCGCTGCTGCACCTGACCCGGCGCTGGCGGGTGAGCCTGCGGCTGCAGTTCTCCATCCTGCTGATGGCGTCCGCCCAGGTGCTGTTCGCCCTGTCGAGCCCGGCCCTGCTGTGGCCCTGGCTGGTGGCGGTGTTCTTGCTGAGCGTGGGGGAGGCGGTGCTGTTCCCGCTCTTCAACGTGCTAATCGACGAGATGGCGCCGGCCCACCTCAAGGGGAGCTACTTCGGGGCCAGCGCCCTGGCCGGGCTTGGCTGGGCACTCTCGCCCCTGGTGGGGGGCTGGCTGTTGCAGGTGTGGGGCGGCCCGGCCCTGTTCGCCGTGATGACCGCAATTTGCGTGCTGGTGTTTCTCCTCTACGGGGCGGGCAACCGGGTGGCGCGCCCGTCCGCCGACTCGGCCGGCTGTGGGGAGTAGCATGAAAGCATCCGGTCGGTGGTCACTGGCCTGATACCAAGCCACCGGTGGCCCCGGCGCCTCGGCGCACTCCCATCGACTAGTGCCGACGTGAAGACAAGGAGGCCCCGCAGTGCGGGGCCTCTTTTTATGACGGCTGGGTTATGGCAGCGGATTTACGGTTGTTTGGCCACCAGGTAGGGGGCGAACTGGGGGGTATGGCTGGCGGCGAAGCCCTGCTCGGTCTTGACGATGAGATAGACCGCAAGACCGTGCGCCTTGGCAAAGGCCATCGCCTGCTCCGGCCCCATCACCATGAGGGCGGTGTCGAGGGCGTCGGCCTCGAGCGCGGTCGGGGTGATGACGCTGGCGGAGACCAGCTTGTGGGTGATGGGCTGGCCGGTGGCGGGGTCGATGATGTGGGAGTAGCGCTTGCCGTCGAGCTCGTAGTAGTTGCGATAGCTGCCGGCGGTGCTGAGGGCCATGCCGTTGGGGATCACCACGTCCGAGAAGGCGCCGGGCTGGTCGGACGGCTCGACGATGGCCACCCGCCAGGGCTTGCCCTTGGCGTTGTTGCCCTTGCTGCGCACGGCGCCGGCCACCTCGATGAGGTAGTTGTGCACCCCTTTTTGCTCCAGCAGGCCGGCAATCTCGTCAGAGGCAGCCCCTTCGCCCAGGGTGGAGAGATCGAGGTAGAGGTCGGGGATGCGCTTGCCGAGCAGGAAGTGATCCCCCTCGGGCACCAATGTCAGCCGGTCGATGCCCACCTTGTGGCGGGCGCTGGCGATCTGCTCGGCGCTGGGCCGTTTGACGGGCCGCTTGTCCGGCCCGAATCCCCACAGGTTGACCAGCGGGCCCACGGTGACGTCGAGCTTGCCTGCGGTGAGATGGCCGGCGTCGATGCCCTGCTGCACGATGTTGGCCATGGTGGCGGGAATGGCCATGGGAGGCTGGCCGCTGCCCTGATTGAAGCGGGAGATGAGGGAGTTGGGGTCGTAGGTGGAGATCTCGTGATTCATCCGCACCAGCAGGGCATCGACCTCTTGCCGCAGCGCCGGCTCGCCGCCCGGGAAGGGGTCGCTCAGGGTCACCGCGTAAAAGGTGCCCATGGTCTTGCCCTGAATGCGGGTCTGGGTCGGGGCCGGCTGACAGGCGGTCAGCATCAGCAGCAGGGTCAACAACAGGCCACGGTGGGCCGGGCGAGCAAGAAGCGACATGACGGATCTCTTTGGCTGAAACGGATGGCACGGGACGCAAGCGTGCCGGGGGCGCCAGCTTAGCCAAGGGGGCGACGGCGGGCGAGTCGTGGCTGGACAAAAATGCGGGGGATAATTAAACAAAGAGTGGTTAGTGGGTGGCGCGGCCGGTTCGTCCAGACAAAAAAGGGGGGCAATCTGGTGACCTGACCCGCAGCTTTGCGCTAAAGACATAGCCGAATGACGACAGTTGAGTAGAATAAGGTCGATTTTGACAGCATGTTTGCCAGCCATGGTGCGAGCCCGCAGGCAATTGTGTTGCCATCTATTGCCAATCAAAGGAGAGGATGATGAAAAAGGCGATTACCCTGCTGTTTCTGAGCACCCTGGCGGCCCCGGCTCTGGCCGATGAGTGCGCGTTGGTCATCGAAGGCAATGATGCCATGCAGTACAACCTCAAGGAGATGAGCGTCCCGGCCACCTGCAAAGAGGTCACCGTGACCCTGAACCATACCGGCAAGATGCCGGTGACCGCCATGGGCCACAACTGGGCGCTGGCCAACACCGCCGACTATCAGGCCGTGGCCACCGCGGGCATGAGCGCCGGTGCCGACAACAACTACCTGCCCAAGGATGACCCGCGCGTGCTGGCCCACACCAAACTGGTGGGCGGCGGCGAGAGCACCAGCGTCACCTTCAAGACCGACGGCCTGGCCGGCAAAGATCTCACCTTCTTCTGCTCCTTCCCCGGCCACTTCGCCATGATGAAGGGCACCTTCAAGGTCGGCTAAGCACTGCTTGTCGACCCAGAAGCCGGGCACTGCCCGGCTTTTTTGTGCCCGCTTGTGGCGATTGCGGCATCGGTTGGATGCCTGTGATGGTGCTATCGCACGCCGTTTTATGATCCGGCTCCAGGTGAGCGGGGGAGTGAGAGGGTAAGATGGGCGCCTTTCGGGCCTGCTGGGCCCGCTCGAGAGGAAGCAAGGTCGTCATGAAAGCCATGAAATGGGTGATCAGCGGTTGCCTGCTGCTGGTATGCGCCATCGCGCTGGCAGCTGAGCCGCCGGTCAAGAAGAGCAGAAACGGTATCTGCCATCCCCAGGGCGGCACCTATTACAGCCGCACCAAGCACTACACCCCCTACGACTCCATGCAGGCCTGCCTCGACAGCGGCGGACGGGCACCCAAACGCTGATTACTACACCGAGATATCAAATCCAAAGTGTGAAATCGGCCAAGTCAAAACATCGGATGTTTTTAGTTGTGCATTTGGCTGACTCAGTCTTTAACCATTCAAAGGCTGCTTTTTTATGTCCTTGTCCTTCTATCAAAATAATGACATTAGGTTCAGGCGCCTTATAGGCACTTTGTAGGAAGAAAGGGAACTTACGGTCAACAGAGCCAGATACCTGTTGTTGGTGGGGCTCAATTCGAGTGAGGCCATATAGAGGATGGTTAATTACAAAAGCGCTAATGGCTTTAAGACCGTATAAATCTTCATAAGGAACACGGCATTTGAATGTTTTTGGCGCAGACATTTTACTGTCTTCAACATACTGAAATTCAATAAGAATTTCTCTTATTTTGGTCTGTAGTTGTTGATTGCTTTTTTCTTCTTCCGAGGTCAGTTCTGGTGGCGCCTCGAATCCTTCAAGAGTGTATTGCATAGGGCCTCTCATTACATGAAAGCAATGAGACCCATACTACCCTCCAATATTGATGATATTCAATATTGGAGGGTGTTTTTTGAGCATGGCTAATATAGGAAAGTTTCTTCAAATAATGGGCTGCAGGGTAAAGAAGGCGATGGCGCTCTTCTTCTGGCAGTCGAAGTGGATGCTCTGCTCGCCGCTGATCAGCAGGGTCTCGTTGACCGCCATGGGGTGGCCCGCCGCCGCGAGCTGGCCGCTCAACAGGTAACAGAGATAGGTCTTGTCCGCTTCCAGGGTGAGGGTGAGTGGGAAGGGCAGATTGAGCACCCGCACGTTGGCGCTGAGGCGGGCCGGATCATAGATGAGCCCCAGATCCGTCACCTCTTTTTTCAGCAGTTCGCAGTGGGTGTCGTCATCCCCGCTGAAGTGGGCCGCCTCGAAGGTGGCGTAGGGGTGGCCGTTGAGCACGAAGCCGGCCCCGCTGATGGGCAGCAGGATGCGCTGATAGCCGGGAAATTTCGAGAAGGGGCCAGCGCCTTTGATGGGCGCCGAGCTCAGCCGGTAGGCAAAATCGAGCCTGTCGAGGCTGGTGCCGGCAGGGGAGATGAGGATCTGGGCTGTGGTGCCCTGCTTGTTCTTCCAGGGCATCTTCAACTGGTCGGACTCTTTTATCAGGGTGATCAATGGCGCCTCGGCAGGTGGTGAGCGGGGTGAATCGTGTGGCCAGTGATACCACCCTGCCCGCCGCTCCACAAGGCTGCGGCACTCACCGGCCATCCGCTTGCCCACTATTTCGCCGGCGCCACCCACTTCGCCACTACTTGTCCCCTGCCGCGTCGTCATCCCTGTATGAAATGCCGCCACTTGGGCAAGGCGGGCAAGGGCAAAGCCTCAGGCTGTGATCCCGGCGCTGTTAAAGCGGCGGCGGCTCGCTACACTGGCTGCTCTGTTGCCCAAGGAGGCCCCATGACTCACAAGATCATTCTGGATACCGATCCTGGTATCGATGACGCCATGGCAATTCTGTTTGCCGAAGCCCACCCCGCCATCGAGCTGCTCGCCATCACCACCGTATTTGGCAATGCCACCATCGAGAACGGCACCCGCAACGCCCTCTGGCTCAAGCAGCAATACGGCATGAAGGCGGACGTTGCACAGGGGGCTGCCGCCCCGCTGCGGCGCGAACCGGTGGGCCCGACCACCGTGGTGCACGGGCCGAGCGGGTTTGGTGACGTGACGGCGGGGGAGGTGACCCTGGCGCCGGATCCCCGGCCGGCCTGGCAGTATATCGTCGAGGCGGTGAAGGCCGCTCCCGGCGAGATCACCCTGGTCACCATAGGCCCGCTCACCAACCTGGCGCTGGCGCTGCAAGAGGCCCCCGAGATCACCGGTCTGGTGAAGCAGGTGGTGGTGATGGGGGGCGCCTTTGGCGTCAACGGTCATCGCGGCAACGTGACTCCCTATGCCGAGGCCAACATCCACGACGATCCGGATGCTGCCGATCGGGTGTTCACCGCCGACTGGCCGGTGGTGATCATCGGGCTGGATGTGACCCAGCAGAGTTTCTTCAGCAGCGCCTATCTGGATGCGCTGCGCGACGACGCGGGGGAGCCGGGGCGCTTCCTGTGGGATGTCAGCCGCTTCTATCTGCGCTTCTACTCGGAGCGGATCGGGCTCGACGGCTGCCACGTGCACGATCCGTCCGCCATCGCCTACGTGATCGATCCGACCCTGTTCACCCTGCGCGAGGGGCCGGTGCGGGTCATCAACGAGGGGCCTGCCATCGGTCACACCCTGCAGAAATTTGACGGCATGTCTCACCCCCACGACGGCTGGGCCGATTACCGCGCCCAGCAGGTCGGGGTGGCGGTGCGGGATCAGGCGCTGCTGGCGCTCTATCGGGAGACGCTGGTGGCCTGGGGCCGCAGCCGCTAGGGGCGCTTGGCGAGCAGGGGGGCCTGCGGCCGGGCTTGAGGCGCGGCTGTGATCCGTGCCAAACAATCGGGGGCCAGTTGCGGCTTATACTGTCCGCAACCGTGTGAAGAAGGAGAAACAGGATGGCCTGGTTGTCGTTGCTGGTGGCGATCGCCCTCATCTGGTGGTTGATGAAGCTGGGGCGTGGCGCCCTGTTCGAGATCCGGCTTGCGCCAGGCAAGGTGCAGGTCAAGCGGGGCAAGGTGTCGCCGGCGTTCATCGAGCAGGCCAGGCAGATCCTGCGCCACGAGACGGTGCGCGGGCGCATCCTGGGTCAGCGCGATGGCGACGGGGTCAAGCTGGTCTTCTCCCGCTCCATTCCCGAGCCGGTGGCCCAGCGCTTTCGCAATATCTTCCCCTATGGTGATTACCGGTTGGGGACGGTGCCGCTCTCCGGCTCCAAGCCGCGCAAGGGGTGAGTCGTCACTCACATAGCAAACGGGCCTCCAGTGGAGGCCCGTTTCGTTATGGTCGGCGCGAGTTATTGGTGCAGGGCGCGCTGGGCCTTGACCGCCTCCGGCTTGATGGCCACCCCTTCATTGCCCCAGGAGGCGCGCAGGGTGTTGACCAGCTCGGCGATCTGCTGATCGTTGAGGGTCCAGCCATAACCCGGCATGTGGTAGCCGATGTTGCCCTGGGTGACCGGGGTCTCGGCGCCGTGCAGCAGCACGTTGAGCAGGCTGCTCGGGTCCTCGGCCAGCACGGTCTGGTTGCCCACCAGCGAGGGGATCACGTGGTCATTGCCCTTGCCATTGACTCCGTGGCAGGTGGAGCAGTACATGGCGTAGTCCGCCTTGCCGCCGGCGCTGGCGTAGGCCCGGTTGCCCTTGCTGGCCGCCGCGTCGTCGCCGAGTTCGGTCAGGTAGGTGGCGATGCTGGCCAGGTCGGCGTCACTGAAGTACTGGCTGCTGTGCGTGATCACTTCCGCCATGGGGCCGCTGACGGCCTGATGCTGGCTGCGGCCGGTTTTCAGCAGGTCGATCAGCGCCTGCTTGTCGTAGCGGGTGCCGCGAATGTTGGGGGCATACCAGCCATCCAGGGTGGCGCCGCTCAGATAGAGGGGATCTGCCTCGGTCAGGGCCTTTTCCTGCATGCCGAGCCCGCGCGGGGTGTGGCAGCTGCCGCAGTGGCCCGCCCCCTGCACCAGATAGGCGCCGCGATTCCACTCCTCGCTCTTGCCGGCCACCGGGGTAAAGCGACTGTCATCGTGATAGACCCAGTTCCAGCCGTTGAGCGGCCAGCGCATGTTGAGCGGCCAGGGGATGTCGCTCTCCTTGTTGGCAACAGCCTGCGGCTGCACATCCTGCATCAGGTAGTGGTAGAGGGCGGTGAGATCCTCGTCGCTCATCTTGGCGTAGGCGGTGTAGGGCATGGCTGGGTAGAGGGGATCGCCGCTGCGGGTGATCCCTTCACGCATCACTTTGATGAACTCGGGCAGGCTGTAGTTGCCGATGCCGTGGGTCTTGTCGGGGGTGATGTTGGTGGCAAACACGGTACCGATGGGGGTGGGGAAGCCCTTGCCGCCGGCCAGTGGCTTGCTCGCCTCGCTGGTATGGCAGGCGGCGCAGTCACCCAGCTTGGCCACGTATTCGCCGGCCGACATGGCAGGTGCGGCCTGCAGGGTGAAGGCGGGCAGGGCCAGCAGCACGGCGCTGGCTGTCAGGGTCAGGGAACGGATCATTTGGCACCTCCCTTGTGCATGGCAACCAGCTCGTTGACGGCGCGCCAGGCCTGATCGATGGCGGAGTGGGCGTAGGGGCTCCAGTCCGAGTCGGAGTTGGCGATGGTGATGTTGCCGACCGGCTGGCGGCCCAGCTCGATCCACTTGTCGCATTGCTCCTCGTCATCGAACAGGGTGTTGGTGATGTAGGAGTAGCCGTGGGACCAGCGGTTGACCGTGATGGCGAGGATATCCTGCTCATGGTTGAAACCGGCGCCGCCCAGCATCCCCTGCAACTGTTCGCGGATCACCTGCTCGTGCTGCTCGAACGGCATGCCGAGGATCATGGCGCGCCCCTTGCGGGACTGCTCGCGGGCCGAGAGGCCGCTGCCCGGCAAGGTCGGCACGTAGACCATGTGCAGGCACATGGGCTGATCCGGGTTCTTGGGATGCTCGTAGCCGCCGAGGTTGACCGGGTAGTCGAGCTTGACCCGGCTGTAGGGGGCGGCGGGGGAGTAGACCTCGTGCACCCCCAGCTTGACGAAGGATTGCCAGTTCTTGATCACCACCTTGGTGTAGACCAGCGGCGCCTTGACGTTCTGGCGCAGCGCCTCCTTCTGGGGCTCCGCCATCTCGGGCACCATGTAGGGGATCATCATGTTGTAGCCGGCCATGATGGACTGCTTGGCCCGCACCCGGTGCAGTTTCCCCTCCTTGATGTAGGTGACATCCACTCCCTGTTTGCCGTCTTTGAGCGGCACGTTTTTGGCCTGCAGTGCCGTGCTGCCAAGGCGCAGCTGCACCTTGTGCTCGGGCAGGTCGAGCTTGCTGTAGTCAAACTTGGCCAGCACCACGTCCTGCATGGTGTGGCCGGGGGCCACCTGCGGGATGAGCTTGCGCACCATCAAGCGGGTCAGGCCGGCGTTGCCGTCCGGGAAGTGGAAGATGTAGGGATCGTCCAACTCCGCCTGCTCCTCGGCATCGAGCGGGGTCAGGTTCATGCCACCGAAACCGGGCAGGGCGCACAGACGTGCATCGGCGCAGGCGGTGGCGTCGATGCCGACCGCCTGGAAGTCGTTGGTGCGTTGCTGGAAGTAGGTGATGGCCCGCTCGCTCAGGCCCACCTTGTCGCGCAGGAAGGTGGTGTAGCTGTTGCGGGTCATCCAGAGGTCTTTTTCCGCCTGGGTCATGCCGCTCAGGTAGTCGGTCTTCTCCTCATGCAGTGCCAGCAGGGCGGCCTTGTCGCTCTCATCGAGCGGGAAGTCGCCGATAAACTCTGCCAGCGGTCGGCCGTTCAGGCGATCGCGCGGGATGTCGTCGGCCACGTTGTGGCCCGGGTCGCCGCTCACCACCTTGTTGACGCCAAAGTGCTTCTCGTCGAAGTAGACGCCGCGGCTCAGGCCCAGATCCGGGTAGAAGGTCTGCTGGAAGCCTTTGGCCAGCTCGTCGATGTTGACCTCGAGCGCCTTGAGCAGCCCCAGCGCCACCGGGCTGTAGACGGAGCGCGGTGATTGCAGGGATTCGCTGCCGCCGTAACCCAGCCGCAGGCCATCGGGGGTGGTGAACTCGTTGCGCTTGGCGTGGCCGCCGAAGTCGTCGTGGTTGTCGAGCAGCAGGATCTTTTTGTCCGCGCCGAGCAGTTGCTGATAGAAACAGGCGGCCGCCAGACCGCTGATGCCGGCGCCGACGATCACCAGATCGTATTCGCCCTCGAGGGGAATGTTGGCGAAGTCATACTGTTTGCCGTCGCGGGCGATGCTGTGGGCCGGTTCGAAGGAGCCCGGGTGGTTGCCGCGCAGCCCGGTGAGGGCGGGCGGGTAGACCAGCGTTTTTTCAGCCAGCACAGTGCCGCCCTCGGCCGCTTGCAGCAGCTTGATGGGGGCAACTCCGGCTGCAATGGTGATGGCGACGCCGTTGAGAAAGTCTCTGCGTGTGATGCTCATGGCAATCCCTGTGTATGAAGAGTCGAGTGAGAAATGGGATAAGGTTGAATTCGTGACTGGCGAGTAACGAAGGGGCGCAACCTACCGCCATATCCGGATGGAGTCCATGGGTTTGATAATAACTTATTAAACAAAATGATGGACCCTGTGATCGGCGAGACCTCATGAGATGCATGCGGCGTGCATGTTTGCGGGTAAAGCCGCACCAACCTCATGGAATTAATTGAAATTTAATTTGATTAATTATGGTTAATTTCGAGTCCCTTTGTTGTTCGGCCCTGAGCGACCAAATGTGCACGGATTTCAGCCCGGAATTTCGCCAGCTAGCCACAAAGGGGTGTCATTTGTCCTTGTTAAGTAAAAGGTTAAATCGCGGAGTGTCTGTTTAATAAACAGATGCAGGGTGAAATGGCACCAGCTGGCGATGAAAGGGGGTCGAGGTGGTTTTGATAATTTTCATGACGTCAAGGCATTAACATGCAACACACAGAAATCGCAATCCACACACAAGTGAAAGATTAATTTTTCATGTTGTTCACATCCCCCCGGGTGAAATAGAATGCTGCGTTTTTCTTACAACTTTAGCCCTGCGAAGATGAGGACATTGCATGAGACCTTTTGATGTAAAGAGGGGCTTGGGCGCTTTGCTGTTGCTCGCGACTGCCGGCTTGCTGAGCGGCTGCGACATGGCTCTGATGAGCCCCAAGGGACAAGTTGGTCTGGAGCAGAAGTCACTGATACTGACCGCACTCGGCTTGATGCTGATTGTGGTGGTGCCGGTGATTGTGATGGCGGTGGCGTTCGCTTACAAATACCGAGCGTCCAACACCAAGGCCACCTATGCACCGGACTGGGCCCACTCCAACAAGATTGAAGCGGTCGTCTGGACCGTACCCGTCATCATTATCGCCATCCTGGCGGTGATCACCTGGAAAACCTCCCATTCTCTGGATCCCTACAAACCGTTGGAATCCGAGGTGAAACCGATCCAGGTCGATGTCATCTCCCTTGACTGGAAATGGTTGTTTGTCTATCCGGAACTGGGCATCGCCTCGGTCAACGAGCTGGCATTCCCGGTCAACACCCCGGTCAATTTCCGGGTGACGTCCGACACCGTGATGAACTCCTTCTTCATTCCCCAGCTGGGCGGCCAGATCTACGCCATGGCGGGCATGCAGACCAAGCTGCACCTGATCGCCAACGAGGCAGGCCAGTACAAGGGCATCTCGGGTGGCTACAGCGGTGCCGGTTTCTCCGGCATGAAGTTCAACGCCATCGCCACGCAGGATCAGGCCGGTTTCGACGCCTGGGTCGCCAAGGTGAAAGCCTCTTCCAAGGCGCTCAACACCATGGATGAGTTCAATACCCTGGCCAAGAAGAGCGAAAACCACCCGGTGGAGTACTTCGCCAGCGCCGATCCCAAGCTGTTCGTCAACATCATCAACAAGTTCATGGGCGACATGAAGCACGGCGAACACGCCGCCATGCAGCACGGCGAAGCGCAGGCCGCGATGCCGCATGATGCCTCCATGAGCCACGAAGGCATGGAGCATGACGCCTCCATGAGCCATGAAGGCATGGAGCACGGCAACGCCATGCACCATGAGGCCCAGGGCGAGCAGATGGACCACGCCGGTCACATGCCGGCCGACAAGACAGTGAAAGCGGGTACTAACTGATGTTTGGAAAATTAACACTCGATGCCATTCCGTACCATGAACCCATCATCATGGTCACGATCGCCGGCATCATTCTGGGTGGGCTGGGTATCGCCGGTCTCATCACCTATTTCGGCAAGTGGCAATATCTGTGGAAAGAGTGGCTGACCTCGGTCGACCACAAACGCCTCGGTATCATGTATCTCATCCTCGGCATGGTCATGCTGCTGCGCGGCTTTGCCGATGCTGTGATGATGCGTACCCAGCAGGTCATGGCCTCGGCCGGGGGCGAGGGCATACTGCCACCGCACCACTACGACCAGATCTTCACCGCCCACGGCGTCATCATGATCTTCTTCGTGGCCATGCCGCTGGTGATCGGTCTGATGAACATCGTGGTGCCGCTGCAGATCGGTGCCCGTGACGTCGCCTTCCCCTTCCTGAACAACCTGAGCTTCTGGTTCACCGCCGCGGCCGTGGTGCTGATCAACGTCTCCCTCGGGGTCGGTGAATTCGCCCAGACCGGCTGGCTGGCCTATCCGCCCTTGTCGGGGCTGGAGTTCAGTCCGGGGGTCGGGGTCGACTACTGGATCTGGAGTCTGCAGATCTCGGGTCTGGGGACCCTGCTGACCGGCGTGAACTTCTTCGCCACCATCATCAAGATGCGCGCCCCTGGCATGACCATGATGCGCCTGCCGGTGTTCACCTGGACCGCCCTGTGCGCCAACGTGCTGATCATCGCCTCCTTCCCGATCCTGACCGTCACCATCGCCCTGCTGACCGCAGACCGCTACCTGGGTACCCATTTCTTTACCAATGACATGGGTGGCAACATGATGATGTATATCAACCTGATCTGGGCCTGGGGTCACCCCGAGGTGTACATCCTGGTACTGCCGGTGTTCGGGATCTTCTCCGAAGTGGTGGCGACCTTCTGCAAGAAGAAGCTGTTCGGTTACACCTCGCTGGTGTGGGCGACCATCGCCATTACCGTGCTCTCCTTCATCGTCTGGCTGCACCACTTCTTCACCATGGGCTCCGGCGCCAACGTGAATGCCTTCTTCGGCATCACCACCATGATCATCTCCATCCCGACCGGGGTGAAGATCTTCAACTGGCTGTTCACCATGTACCGCGGTCGCATCGAGTTCACCTCACCCATGCTGTGGACCGTCGGCTTCATCATCACCTTCACCGTGGGTGGCATGACCGGGGTACTGCTCTCCGTGCCGGCCGCCAACTTCGTGTTGCACAACAGCCTGTTCCTGATCGCCCACTTCCACAACGTCATCATCGGCGGCGTGGTGTTCGGTTGCTTCGCCGGTATCACCTACTGGTTCCCGAAAGCGTTCGGCTTCAAGCTGGATGACGTCTGGGGCAAGCGTGCCTTCTGGTGCTGGATCACCGGCTTCTTCGTGGCCTTCATGCCGCTCTACGTGCTGGGCTTCATGGGCATGACCCGTCGTGTCAGCCAGAACATCGATCCCGAGTTCCACGGCTGGCTGGTGGTGGCTGCCTGCGGCGCCGGTCTGATTGCGCTGGGTGTACTGTGCCAGGTGATCCAGATCGTGGTCAGCATCCGCGACCGCGAGAAGAACCGCGACCTGACCGGCGATCCCTGGGGTGGCCGTACCCTGGAGTGGTCCACTTCCTCGCCGCCCCCCTTCTACAACTTCGCCATCGAGCCGAAGATCAAAGGGCTGGATGCGTTCTGGGAAGCCAAGCAGGACGGTTCTGCCTATCAGCAGCCCAAGCACTATGACCCGATCCACATGCCGAAAAACTCCGGTGCCGGCGTCATCATCGCCGCCTTCAGCACCCTGTTCGGCTTTGCCATGATCTGGCACATCTGGTGGATGGCCATCGCCGGCTTCGTCGGCATGATCGCCACCTGGATCATCCACAGCTTCAATGACGACGTGGACTACTACGTGCAGGTTGACGAGATCGAGCGGATCGAGCGTCAGCATTTTGAAAATCTCAACAAGGTGGCTTAATTCCATGGCGACTGACGTTCTACATCACACTCACGGTGCCCATGAGGATGGGCACCATGATGCCGGCGCCAACAAGGTATTCGGCTTCTGGATCTACCTGATGAGTGACTGCATCCTGTTCGCGACCCTGTTCGCGACCTATGCGGTCCTGGTCAACGGCACCGCCGGCGGCCCGAGCGGCAAGGACATCTTCGAACTGCCGTTCGTGTTTGCCGAAACCATGCTGCTGCTGCTGAGCTCCATCACCTTTGGCTTTGGCATGCTGGCCATGAACAAGAACAAGGTGGCGGCGGTCAATACCTGGCTGTTCATCACCTTCCTGTTCGGTGCCGGCTTCATCGCGATGGAGATCTACGAGTTCCATCACCTGATTGCCGAGGGCTACGGTCCGGATCGCAGCGGTTTCCTCTCCGCCTTCTTCACCCTGGTGGGGACCCACGGTATCCACGTGACCAGCGGTCTTGTCTGGATCATCGTGATGATGGTGCTGGTAGCCAAGAAGGGGCTGACCGATCGCAACCGCACCCGTCTGATGTGCCTGAGCCTGTTCTGGCACTTCCTCGACGTGGTGTGGATCTGCGTCTTCACCGTGGTCTATCTGATGGGGGTCATGTAATGAGTCATTCCGTTGACAATCACGGCGCCAGCCACGGCAGCGCCAAGAGCTACCTGATCGGCTTCGTACTGTCCCTGATCCTGACCGCGGTGCCGTTCTGGATGGTGATGGACGGTTCTGCCTCCCACACTACCGTGCTGGCCACCGTGGTCGGCATGGCGGTGGTGCAGATCTTCGTGCACCTGGTCTACTTCCTGCACATGAACACCTCGTCCGAGGAGCGCTGGAACCTGGTGGCACTGATCTTTACCGTGCTCATCATCGCCATCGTGGTCGTGGGTTCCCTGTGGATCATGTACAACCTCAACATCAACATGATGGTTCACTGAGCAGGTTGGCAATGATGATGAAGCAATACCTGCAAGTGACCAAGCCGGGCATCATCTTCGGTAACCTCATCTCGGTTATCGGAGGGTTCCTGCTGGCCTCCAAGGGGAGCCTGGATGTGCCCCTCTTCATTCTGACCATGGCTGGTGTATCACTGGTGGTCGCCTCCGGTTGCGTGTTCAACAACTACATCGACCGGGACATCGACTGCATCATGGAGCGCACCAAGAACCGTGCTCTGGTGAAGGGTCTGATCGCCCCCGGCGTATCGCTCTGGTACGCCACCGCGCTCGGCATTGCGGGCATTGCACTGCTCTACTTTGCGGCCAATCCGTTGGCCGCCCTGCTGGCGGTGCTGGGCTTCATTGTCTATGTGGGGGTCTACAGCCTCTACATGAAGCGTCACTCGGTCTACGGCACCCTGGTTGGCAGCCTCTCCGGCGCCGCGCCGCCGGTCATCGGCTACTGCGCGGTGAGCGGTCAGTTCGACTCAGGCGCGCTGATCCTGCTGGCGATCTTCAGCCTCTGGCAGATGCCGCACTCCTATGCGATCGCCATCTTCCGCTTCAAGGATTACCAGGCGGCCAACATCCCGGTACTGCCGGTGGTGAAGGGGATCCCGGTGGCCAAGCTCCACATCACCCTCTACATCCTGGCCTTCATGGTGCCGACCCTGATGCTGTTCCTCGGCGGTTATGCCGGTTACAAGTATCTAGTGGTGGCCACCGCGGTCAGCGTCTGGTGGCTGGGGATGGCGCTGTCTGGCTACAAGGCGGCAGTGGATGACTCCCTCTGGGCGCGCAAGCTGTTCATGTTCTCCATCGTCACCATTACCTGCCTGAGCGTGATGATGTCGGTGGACTTCCAGCCGGAGGCCGAGCCTGCGGTACTGGTGAGCATGCTGCCCTGATAGTGTGACTTGCCCCCCTAAAATGCATGAAATCCAGAGCCGGGAACCTTCCCGGCTCTGTTATTATGGGGCCGCCCCGTCGGGCACTTTTCCCTTGTGTCGGGTGTGGCAAGCCCAGTGTCGGCCACCCCTTGAGTCTTCCTTTTTCCTGACCTATCGAGGCCATCATGAATGATTTCACCATGACGAGGGGCGAGCGCCGTGCCACCTGGGCGCTCGGCTCCGTCTTCTCGTTGCGCATGCTCGGCATGTTTATGGTGCTGCCGGTGCTGACCACCTACGGCATGTCGCTGGCTGGTGCCTCCGAGGCGCTCATCGGCCTGGCCATCGGCATCTACGGCATGACCCAGGCGCTGTTCCAGATCCCGTTCGGCCTGCTCTCCGACAAGGTGGGCCGCAAGCCTCTCATCGTCGGCGGCCTGCTGATGTTTGCCCTCGGCAGCGTGATTGCGGCGTTGACCCACTCCATCTGGGGCGTGATCCTCGGTCGCGCCTTGCAGGGCAGCGGCGCCATCTCGGCTGCCGTGATGGCGCTCTTGTCGGATCTCACCCGCGAGCAGAACCGCACCAAGGCGATGGCCTTCATCGGGGTGAGCTTTGGCATCACCTTCGCCATCGCCATGGTGACTGGCCCCCTCATCACCCATGCGCTGGGGCTCAGTGGCCTCTTCTGGCTGATCGCCCTGCTGGCGCTGGCGGGCATCGCCGTCACCCTCTGGCTGGTGCCGATCCCGAGCGGTCACCTGCTCAATCGCGAGTCAGGCATGGTGAAGGGGGGGATGCGCACCGTGCTGACCAACCCGCGCCTGCTCAAGCTCAACTTCGGTATCCTCTGCGTGCACACCCTGCTGATGTCGAGCTTTGTGGCGCTGCCGCCGCTGCTGGAGCGCGCTGGCCTGCCCCGCGACAGCCAGTGGCAGGCTTATCTGGTCACCATGCTGATCGCCTTCGTCAGCGTGGTGCCGTTCATCATCTATGCCGAGAAGCGCAGAAAAATGAAGCGGGTGTTCCAGATCTGCGTGCTGGTGATGCTTGTCGCCGAGCTGGTGCTCTGGCAAAGCGGCCTGCAGCTGTGGGGCCTGCTCGCCGGCCTGCAGATCTTCTTCATCGGTTTCAACGTGATGGAGGCGCTGCTGCCCTCTCTTATCAGTAAGGAGTCGCCCCCCGGCTACAAGGGCACCGCCATGGGGATCTACTCCACCAGCCAGTTTATCGGGGTGGCCATCGGCGGCAGCCTCGGCGGCCTGCTCTACAGCCTGGGCGGCGGTGTCCTGGTGTTTGGCGGCTGCGCCGCGCTGGCCCTGGTCTGGCTCGGGGTCAGCCTCACCATGGCCGAGCCCCCCTACGTGAGCAGCCTGCGCATCGTGCTGCCGGAAGGGGTGGAGGCCGACGCGGCGCTGGAGCAGAAGATCCGCGCCTGCGAGGGGGTGAGAGACGTGCTGCTGGCCGCTGCGGAGCGCTCCGTCTATGTGAAGGTGGACAGCAAGCGCCTGAGCCGGCGCGATCTGGAGTCGCTGGTCGCCGCCTGAGGACACCGACCAGCATGAAAAAGCCCGCCAATCCGGCGGGCTTTTTATTGGGCTTCATTCAGCTGGATTGTGCCCAGCTGTGCTTGGTAGGGCTGGGCTCAGTCGGCCAGGCAGCGCTGCTCGGCGGGCAGGCTCGCGGCATCCCCCAACAGCAGGGTGCTGAGAGCCGCCCGGGCGCAGCGGGAGCTGTTTAGCTGGCCATGCTGATTGCTCTGCTCTACCTGCACCAGGCGGGCGGCGCTGCCAAAGGCGGCCTGCATCTGGCGGGCACCGGCGAAGGGGGTATTGGGGTCGTACTCGGCGCCGAGCACCAGGGCCTTGGCAT
The DNA here is from genome assembly GCF_013085505.1 of Aeromonas sp. 2692-1. Lineage (NCBI taxonomy): Bacteria > Pseudomonadati > Pseudomonadota > Gammaproteobacteria > Aeromonadales > Aeromonadaceae > Aeromonas > Aeromonas sp. 2692-1. Next base: position 4,308,291 of record NZ_CP038513.1, on the reverse strand, counting down.
CATCCGGCAGCTTTATCTCGCCGGCGCCGTAGCTGGTGATGGGCTGGCGCGGATAAGGCCAGTCGGCGCAAGTGTTGAAGCTTTTGGCCAGCAGCAGGGCGCCGGCCCCCTGGAAGGCGGCATCTTCCGGATCCAGCCCCTGCCAACCATAGGGTTCGCTGTTGTCGGTGCAGTGGATGGCGCTGAAGAAGGGCATCTCCTGCAGTTCCTGATAGGGGTTGTCATCGTCCTGCCCGGCGAGGCGGGCCAGCAGGGGGCCGGCGTCGTCCTGCTGCCAGAAAGCGAGCTGATCGTCGCGCTGGCTGCCGCTGATGGCATCGCCCAGCACCGCCACCCAGTTGGCGCGGTCGAGCACATTGCCCTGATTGTCCACATAGCGGCCGTTGTCGCGCACCTGGCGGGTCACCGCCATGCTGCGCTGCAGCGCCTGATCCCCGAAGCGCCAGGCCAGGATGCGGTTGGCATTCTCGGCATCGCGGCGAAAGATGGCCGGGTAGCGGCTCTCGGCGGGAGACATCGGCGAGTCGACCACCAGATTGGCCACGTGGCTCGGATAGCGGGCGGCATAGAGGGCGGCCAGACGAGTGCCGTAGGAGAAGGTGATGGGGGTGATCCGCTCGCGCCCCAGGTGCTGGCGCAGGCGCTCCATGTCCTCGACCACGGCCCGCGAGCCCAGGTGCGGCGCATGCAGCCGCAACGGCTCGTCGCAGCGCTCGCGCAGGGTGGTGCCGAAGGCCTTGCCCTGATCCGCCCCGCTCTCGAGTGCCGGCAGGGCGCCCTTGTCCCGGCTGGCAAAGAGCTGGGCGAGCTGCGCCGGGGTCATGTCTGGCCGCACCCCCTGCTTGTCGGTCAGCAGGCAGCTGCGCAGCTCGTGGCCGAGGGCGCTGTAACCAGCCCCGCGGGGATCCAGGGTGACGATGTCGTAGTGCTCAAGGATGGCGGGGTTGGCGCTGCGCAGCAGGTCGAGCAAAAGGCCGAGATCCGGGGTGGCCGAAGTGGGGCCGCCCGGGTTGTAGAACAGGGTGCCGCGATAGTCGCCGCTGGCGCGATAGTGCAGATAGAAGATATCCAGGGTGTCGCCCTTGACCGTGCGGGTCTCCTGCTTGATCTGGGTGCGGCTGGGCTGGTTCGACCAGGAGGAGAAACGGCTGCTGTCGCCGGAGAAAAAGCTACTGCTGGAGCGCGAGGTGGAGCTTTTCTCCCACTTGCTCTCCTTGATCTGGACCCACTCCTTGTCGTAATCGAGCGGCACCGTCAGATAGTGGCAACTGACCTGACTGGCGGGAATGGCGATGCCGTCCTCCTGCCAGCCCTGGCGCAGCTGTTGGCAGACCTGGCCGGCGTCATAGCCGGCGCGAATATGGCGGGCCTGGAAGGGCTCATCTTTCTTTTCCAGATTGCAGCCTGCCAGCAATGCCGGTGCCAGCAGGGTCATGAGCAGCGTGTATTTCATTGTCTATTTCCATTTATCTAGCCTGAACCCAGAAATAGTACGGGGAGGGGCCGACCGGATGGCAGCCGGAAGTTGTATGGAAATATTGCAAGGTGTGTCGATTTACATATTTCTGGTGATATTTGGCGGCCTCATTGATCTATTTGAAAATAATGACCGGCAACGCGCACCGTTATTTTATGCGGGATCAATAACAGCGACGCAACCGGTCGGTGCTGGGCAGATGTTGGCGTTACGCGGGCGCGCGCCAGAACGGCTTGTCCCCCAGCACGGTGGCCCTGTGCATCACTCGCCGGGCCGGCAGATAGTCGGCGTTGGCGTAATGCTGGGTGACCCGGTTGTCCCAGATGGCGATGTCGTGCTCCCGCCAGCGCCAGCGCACCTGATACTCGGGCTTGGTGACATGGCGAAACAGGAAGGCGAGCAGTGCCTCGCTCTCTTGCGCCGGCAAGTCGGGCAGGCGGGTGGTGAAGCCTTCATTGACGAAAAGTGCCTGCCGACCGCTCAAGGGGTGGGTGCGAACCACAGGGTGGCGCAGCGGCGGGTTGCGGGCCGCCGCCTCCTGCCAGCGCTGGTATTCGGCCGGGCTGGCGTTGTGACGATGGGCCGGGAACGACTTGGTGAAGTCGTGCTCGGCCTCCAGCCCTGCCAGCAACTGCTGCAGGCGGGGGGAGAGCCCCTCGAAGGCGGCGATGCCGCTGGCCCACAGGGTATCGCCCCCCACCGGCGGCAGCTGCTTGGCGGCCAGAATGGCCAGCGCCGGCGGCGTCTCGATGAAGGTGACGTCGGTGTGCCAGTTGTCGTTGTCCGGTGGGTTGTCGTCGTGGGTGTCGAGCACGATGATCTCCTCGGCCTCCGGCGCGTGGGGATAGACAGGGTGAATGTGCAGATCGCCGAAGCGGTTGGCCAGCGCCCGCTGCTGGCGGGGGTTGATGGGCTGATCCCGAAAGAACAGCACCTGATGGGTCAGCAGGGCCTGCTGCAACTGCGCGAACTGGCCCTCATCGAGCGGCCCGGCCAGGCTGATGCCGCTGATCTCGGCGCCGATGTGGGGGCCGAGGGGGGTGATATACAGGGAATTGCTCATAGTCCTTCTCCATGCCACGGCGTCAGGCGACGCTGCAGCGCACGTAAACCAAGTTCCAGAGTGAAGGCGATCAGGGCGATCACCAGAATGCCCGCCAGCACCACGTCGGTGGCGAGAAACTCGCCGGCGGCTTGCACCATGAAGCCCACACCGCGGGTGGCGGCGATGAGCTCGGCCGCCACCAGGGTGGACCAGCCGACCCCGAGCCCGATACGCAGCCCGGTGAGCATGTCCGGCAGGGCGCCGGGCACGATGACATACCAGAGCACCTGCCAGCGGTTGGCGCCGAGCGCCCGGGCGGCCCGCAGCCGCACCTGCCTGGCGCCCTGCACTCCGGCCAGGGTGGCCATGGCGACCGGCGCGAAGATGGCCAGATAGATGAGCAGTACCTTCGATGTCTCGCCGATGCCGAACCAGATCACCATCAGCGGCAGGTAGGCAAGGGGGGGCACCGGTCGGTAGAGCTCGATCAGCGGGTCGAGCATGCCGCGCAGGGTGGGGCTGAGCCCCATGGCCAGACCCACCGTCACGCCGCACAGGGTGGCTGCCGCGAGGGCGATGAGGATGCGCTGCAAACTGGCCGCGAGGTGTTGCCAGAGGGTGGCGTCCATGAAGCCCTGCGGCCCGGCGAGGGTGAGCAGCTGTTGCAGCACCTGGGCGGGTGGCGGCAGGAACAGCGGGCTTATCAGCTCGAGCCTGGCCACCAGCCACCAGAGCGCCAGCAGGGCACCCAGGGTCAGCAGACTTATCCCAAGCCGGCGTGGCAGCGGCCAGCGCAGGCGTATCCGGCGGGCAGGGTCGAGCGGGCGGGAGAGGGTTAGGCTCATGCAAACACCTCCCGCTCGGCAAAGACCCGCTCCAGCACATACTCGCGCCGGGCGATGAAGGCGGGATCCGACTTGATGCTGCGGCAGGGCTCGCCGGCGGCGAAGCGGCGGCCAAAATCCAGGGTGAGCCGCTCCATGACTCTCCCAGGCGCCGGGGAGAGCAGCACCAGCTCGGTGGCCATGAACACCGCCTCCTCGATATCGTGGGTGATGAGCAGTACCTGCCGGCGCTGCTCGTGCCACAGGCGCAGCAGCAGGGTCTGCATCTGCTCGCGGGTAAAGGCGTCGAGGGCGCCGAAGGGTTCGTCGAGCAGTAGCAGTTGCGGCTGGGTGGCCAGCGCCCGGGCGATGCCGACCCGCTGGCGTTGGCCGCCGGAGAGCTGCCAGACCGGCTTGGCGTGGGCTTCTTCCAGCCCCACCTTGCGCAGCATGGCCAGCGCGCTGGCCTCGCGTTCGCGGCGCGGCACGCCGGCCAGCTGCAGGCCGAAGGCGACGTTGTCCAGCACGTTGCGCCAGGGCAGCAGCCCCTCGTTCTGGAAGACCACCCCCCGCTCGGCGCCGGGGCCGCGCACCGGTTGCCCCTGCAGGCTGATGGTGCCCTGTTGGGCGGGTTGAAAACCGGCGATGAGGTTGAGCAAGGTGGTCTTGCCGCAGCCGGAGGGGCCGAGCACCACCATCAGCTCGCCCGCATCCAGGGTCAGGTTGATGTTGTCGAGGACTCTGCGCCCGGCGTAATCGGCGCAAAGGTGGGTGAGCTGCAGCATGCATGCCTCCTTGTTTTGCGGGGTTAGCGGGCGTGAGCCTTGACGAAGCGGTCGGTCACGTAGTCGCGATAATCGTTGCCAGCGCTTCGTACCTTGCCTTGCTCCTTGAGAAAGCGGCTGGTGTCCACCAGGGTCTGGTTCACCAGATCCCCCAGCTCGGCACCCTGCTGGCTGGCGCTCAGGTAGGTGTTGCCCCTGACCAGCGCGGGCACATCGCTGGCCGGTACACCGCTCAGGCTGGCCAGCTTGGCGAGGTTGTCCGGCTTGGCGAGCCAGCCGTCGGGGTTGGCCAGGTAGTCGCGCTGGGCCGCCAGGGTGCTGTCGACGAAGGCCTGCACCAGATCGGGATGGGCCTTGGCGAACGCCTTGCGCACTACCCAGACATCCAGGGTGGGGGCTCCCCACTCGCCCACCTGGGCCGAGTCGGTCAGCACCTTGCCGCCCTTGGTCAGCTCGTTGAGGGCCGGAGCCCAGACATAGGCGCCATCGATGTCGCCCCGCTGCCAGGCGGCGATGATGGCCGGTGGCTGCAGGTTGACGATCTGCAGGCTGGCCGGATCCACTCCCCAGTGCCGCAGCGCGGCCAGCAGGCTGTAGTGGGTGGTGGAGGTAAAGGGCACGGCGATGCGCTTGCCGGCCAGGGCCGCAGGGGAGTTGAGCCCGGGCTTGACCACCAGCGCTTCCGAGTTGCCGAGCTTGGAGGCGAGCAGGAACACCTCGATGGGCACCTGCTGGTTGACGGCCACCGCCAGCGGGCTGGAGCCGATGTTGCCGATCTGCACGTCGCCGGAGGCGAGCGCCCGCACCACGCTGGCGCCGCTGTCGAACTTGAGCCACTTCACCGTGGCGCCGCTGGTGCGGGCAAAGGTGTCGTCGGCCTGAGCCACCTTGGCCGGTTCGGCCGAGGTCTGGTAGGCCACAGTAACGTCCACGGCCCTGGCTTGCAGGCTGAGCAGGGTGAGCGCCGCCAGCCAGAGGGAATGTCCTTTTCCTGTCATGATATTGCTCCATCGGGGGAATGAAGCGGCAGTTTTCCCATTTATCGGGAGATTGAGGAAAGACCGAAAATATATGGCTGATGAAATATGGTTCTTAGAAAAAGAACAGCAATTAAATCCGTTTATTCATATATCTCAATATGGCAAGTCGATATTTGGTGGCTGGCAATGAGTGTTGAAAAAATGCTGAAAATATCGGCAAGCCATATTCAGATATGGCAATGCTTGCCCATTTATTGAATATCGAACCGGCTGGCTGGGCGGATAAAATAAAACCCGCCGGTTGGGCGGGTTGGTATGGTGCAGGGGATACCGCTGAGGCAAGACGCGCGCAAGCAACGGGCCGGGCGAGCAAGGCCCGCCCGGAATCAGCGCTCCAGCAGGGGGGCGGAGCGGTAGCTCCAGAGCCCGTAGGTGCGCAGGGCATCGCGGTAGATGCCGAGCAGCTCGCTGTCGCTCACCTTGGCAAGCTCGGAGAGCGGCTTGTCGGGATAGCTGACGCTGTCTATCCGGATCCCGGCCGGCCCGCTCTGCCAGCAGGCGATCTCCAGCAATGTCTGGCCCCGGCGCACATGGCTGGCGGAGCTCACCAGGGTGGCGTACTCGATCTGGTGGCGGGCGAGGGCATAGCCGCTGTAGAGGGCGTTCTCCACCGTGCTGGTGGCGTAGTTCTCCTCGATGATGCGGGAGCGGTCGATCCCCTTTTTCACCAGCCAGTCGGCCATCAGCTTGCCCTCGGTCTGACGGTTCTGGGGCACGCCGCCGGTCAGGATGATGAGGGCCGCCGGGTTGGCCTTGGCCAGCGCCCGGGTGGTTTCCAGCCGGCCCAGCAGGATGTCGTGCATGGACCCGTCGGGATTGAGGGCATAACCCAGGGTGACGATGGCCCGGTTGCCCGGCTTGGGTGAGCGCTCCCCCTGCTCCTTGAGCGGGGTGGCGACGACGCGATCGACCGTATCGAAGATGCGCTGCAGATCGGCGGCACGGCCGGGATTGAGGGTCGCCAGCTTGCTCTGATACCCCTTGGCGGCAGCCTCGTTGTGCTTGAAGGTCTGCCAGGTGGCGAGGTAGCTCAGCAGGTCGATGTCATCGGGCGCCGTGCTGAGGGCCTGCTCGAACAGGCCGATGGCCTTGTCCACGTTGCCGTTGTAGATCTGGGCATTGGCCGCCGAGATGAGCAGGTCGGTGCGATAGGGCTCGAGCTGGTAGGCCTGCAGCAGCAGTTCGGTCACCTGCTCCATGTTGCTCGGCATCTTGGCGGTGAAGCCGGCGGTGGAGATGCGGGCGGGGGATTTGAAGATCTGCCAGGCGTCCGCCAGCAGCTGATCCACCACCTGGCGCTTGCTGATGTACTGGTCGTAATTCTGCTCCTTTTGCAGAGAGCGTACCGGGGTAGCCCAGGCTTCGGAAGGGAGCACGGCAGGCAGTGTCAGCAGGCCGGCCAGCGTCAGGGCAATCGCGGTTCTTTTCATCATGATGGCGTTCCACCGAAGGTTGATGGCACCAGGCCATTCCAGGGCCATGGGGCTTTTTCAATAAAAACATAAACTTGGTGATTGGTCAGTGTACCGCGTTGTAGCCGCGCGAGTGTATTGAGCACTGATGGCGAGTGTATTGAGCACTAAGGATAGTGATCAAAATGATAGCGAAATACTGGTAGAGATAACACTTAATGAAAGTTTAAGGCCCCATTGTTGGGGCCTTAAACTTTGGGCTAAACAGCTGGTGGCGAAAGTTTGTCAAGGCGTTCTGTAATGGCCTTGATAGTTTCAGCATGCTGGCAGACTACTTGCTCGAGCGCACGTAGTTCAGCCTTGCGGCGCTGTACATAGGCAGTAAGCGGGGGGATAAACTCATCGTAACCGAGTGTCATCACATCGCATCCATCGTTGATGGAATGATCTTGTAGACCCGCGAAATCAACGCCTATATCGTCGCAAAGCGCCTTGATTTTTTGAGCCACAAACCACTGGTGCCGACGATTGCGCTTTTTGCTGCCATCTTTCGGTATTGGCCTAATTCTAGTCTCGAACACAGGTTGCGCTTCTTCATCGATACCGATCTGCACCTGATATTCTTCAAAGTAATGGTAATCCCCCCGAAAAACCAGGGTGCTCATAAGTAGAATTTTCCCGTACCTTGAACGCAGGAGGTTCTACATGAAAACATCACGCTTTAGCGATACCCAGATCATCGCCATCCTCAAACAAGCTGAGGCTGGAGCTCCCGTCCCGGAGCTCTGCCGCGAGCATGGCATCAGCACGACCACCTTCTACAAGTGGCGTTCCAAATTCGGGGGGATGGATGCCTCCCTCATGGCTCGACTCAAGGAGCTGGAGGACGAAAACCGCCGCCTCAAGAAGATGTACGCCGAGGAGCGCCTCAAGGCAGAGATCATCACCGAGGCCATGGCAAAAAAGTGGTAACGCCATCTGCCCGCCGGGAGATGGCGACCAAAGCCGTGACTCACTACGCCATATCCATCCGTCTGGCTTGCCGGATCTTCAAGGTCAGTGAAAGCTGCTATCGCTATCAGCCCGTGCTGGTCGATGAAAACCAGGAAATTGCCGATTGGCTGCTACGTATCACGGCCAGCCAGCGCAACTGGGGCTTCGGGTTATGCTTTTTGTACCTGCGCAACGTCCAAGGCTTTGGCTGGAATCACAAACGGGTATACCGGATCTATCGGGCGCTGGAGCTCAATCTGCGGATAAAACCCAGGAAACGGTTGGTTCGGGCTAAGCCAGAGCCGTTGGCGGTTCCCGACCAGCCTAATCAGTGCTGGTCGATGGACTTTATGCATGACCAGCTCAGCGATGGCCGCTCGGTGCGGCTGTTTAATGTGATCGATGACTTCAATCGTGAAGCGCTGTGCATCGAGGTGGATTTCTCCTTACCCGCCTCACGAGTCAAACGGGCGCTGGAGCAGGTGATCACGTGGCGAGGTAAGCCCGCCATTATCCGATGTGACAATGGCCCGGAATACATCAGCGAAGAGCTCAAGCGATGGGCGAAACAGGAGGGGATAACCCTGGGCTATATCCAGCCAGGAAATCCGCAGCAGAATGCCTACATCGAACGGTTTAACCGCACGGTGCGCTACGACTGGCTGGGCCATTACCTGTTTGAGTCACTGAATGAACTACAGGAGTTTGCCACGAACTGGCTGTGGGTTTATAACCATGAGCGGCCCAATATGGCGCTGGGTGGCTACACGCCGAAACAGCGTCTGGCACAGGCCGCATGACCTCTACTTTTGAATGCCCCTAAAAATGGGGGGATTACCTAATCATCACGCATATCCCAGAAGCCTTCTTCAGCTTCCAAGCCATCAATGAATTCATCAAGCAGTGTAGTGGGGCGCAGATCTGCCTTGTCACGCGCATCAGATCGGTTCTGTACGGTTCCATAAACGTAGGTTGTAGTCGCGGAATCACCAAGCTGCACTTGGTTGTCACCAGAAACTCGAGTGTTAGCACCGAACCCTGATGAGTTTGTCAGGGCAGTAGCAACACTACCATCTTGCATGAATCTAAGAGACTGATGCCCGTTACCAGTGATCTTGGTTCCGCTTAACAGCCCAAACCCACTGCCCCACCCAGTAAGGGTGGCAGCAGTGCCGTTGAACGCCTTACCGGTGCTGTATCCATTGAATGAGCATTCTTGCATCGAGGTAGCAAGCTCACCGGATCGTGCGCCGCAAAGAGAGTTCCAGCGACTCGGCGTTCGCGTGGTGGATGTCTCTACCTGGGTAATCTCGATGTTGCCAGCTCCAGAGAATGCAACTGGGCAGGTAAATGTGAACTGGTCGGAGGTAGGGGCGGTAACAACCACAACATCAACCGCTTCTGATAGCACCATAGGGCCAGTAGTTGCCTGCAACCGCACACGATTACCAACAACTGCGGAAACTCCAATTACGTTGACAGTTACAGCGGTATCGCTCGCCGTGTATGTCCCAGTGCGAACCGTGAGGTCTAATACCTTATTTGCATTAGACAGATCAGAATCGAGCAATCTCCCGGCGCCCGCCCCGCCGAAATAGTTGCCGTCACCTTTTTTGATGTTCTGGCCAGCGCTAACGCCGATAGCAGTATCCTCTGCGCCATCACAAAGAGATAGAGTGTCTGCGCCATATGCCGTAATGCCATCGGCTGTTACAGGTGTCGGGTTGGTTATCTCCCCTGTCCAATCAATCGGGCAGTATGACGATACCGAGTTAGCGCCAGTCGCAGTTACCTTAATTGATGTGGTAACTGCCTGAGCTGTGTTTCTACCAAGTCCTACACCACGGTTTGCCGTTGTGGCGAACCGGAATGAATTGCTCATAATCGCCAGCATTCTCGTGCCTGGGAAAGGTCCATAGTCTGGGCTTTCTGACTCGATGAACTTGAGGGTATCCTCACCTATGCCGATATTGTCCCTCAGTATTAGCCCCTCTGACATCGACCCAGGTCCCCATGCCATAGCCTTTTTAACTTGGGTTGCGCTACCCATCGCACCAGGGCCAATAGCTACCACAAGACCGGACTCGCCGATGTCATAGTCATCAGGCAGCGATGCTAAAGCACCCTCACCGCTAACCACCCGACCAGATCCGAACTTAGGGGCTGTGTCGAATACTGCTTTGAAAGTGCTGGAACCAACCTTGAAGTAGCCGTTAGCGTAACGGTTTCCAGTCGGGATGGACGTGACCAGATATGTCTTGCTCATCAGGTCAACTACCTGACCTGAGAAGGAAGCTTCAAGAGCATCGAAAGCGGCTTGATCGTTTGTCACCCCATCCCCTACCGCGCCTTTGTCTTGTGGGGTGATGCGTTCGCGTAACTTATCCTGCGCAGTACGAGCCTCGGAATCTGCTCCAGATTGCTCAAAACCAATACTCTCAGCACCACCAGGAAGAGCAAGATCGCCACGCAGGGTAGCACCAGCATTATCCAGCCAAAGGCCTGGGCCGACACCTCCGGTAGAAGCTGGAGTGGAACCTTGAGGAACGACCTTTCCTCCGCCTGGGAAAGCTCCATCCCAGTTGTAGGCATGGCCATCCGCTTCATAGAGCAACACATCAGTGGCCGTGGTCACGGTACCGCCAAGTTCGAAACTACCAGGTACCAGAGTGAACCCGGCTTCGGCGTAAGTACGGCGCAGGGCCTCACGGGCACTCATGGCCTTGGAGATGCGCTGAATGGCCAGCAACAGCTGGTCATCATCCGTCTTGCTCGGGTTAATGCCGGCAGCAGCCAGCACGTTCAGCATCTCGTTGGTTATCTGGTTGAACCAGTCACCACCAGGAACGGTGGGATGAACACCCTCACCACCCTCAGTAAAATATTGGCGAACTGCGGACGCAACCGGTCTGCGGGCAGGTTCTGCAGGTACACCACTACCACGGTCAGGCCAAAACATAGTTACACCTCGTAGTTAAAGTCGTAGTAAAAACCAGCCAGTTTCAGGCGATTGAGCACGCATTCGAGCACCAAAGGTGCATTACCACGGAGCGGCGTCAGCACGTTATCCAGGACCGTGAAACGGTCTTCTGGCATGCCGATAACATCAACGCGCAATATGAAACGAGTTTCTGCTGGGTAGAGTGGATAGATGACACTTCTGAGCACATGGTGAGGCCACTGCTCATAGACCTTGACGGTGAAGCCGAGCGCCGCTGCGATCTGCTCAATCATCCAGGTCTGCAGGCCGCCTTTGCGGTGGTACTTCTCAACCACGGCCGCACGCCGGCGCTCGAATGACTGTTCTGTCGCCTCGCACTCAGGCAATTCCAGATAGGCTTCCCATTCAGGCAGCAGCAGATTGGTGGTCTCAGGGCGCATTTCCAGCAGCAGCTGATCGGCACTGAGCTCCAGCGCGGCCAGCCGCCTGGCAAAACCCAAGACGTATTTCGGCAAATTGGCATCAGGATCACGCGGCCAGGCACGACCACGCGGCATCTGCTGCTGCAGGGCATCGCCCCATTGCGCTACAGAGTGGGCCATGTGATCACTCCGATGACGTTCAACTCATCGATATTCGCCGGCACATCGGCAGCCAGATCCAGAATGTAATTTTTGACGCCTGCAGCAGTACCGATGGCGGTACGGATCTTGGAAAGCAGCAGGGTGTCACCGGGTTGCAGAGTCCGCTCATAGCCGTCCAAGTTGCGCTGGATGGCCGCGCGGATCTCGGCACTGTCTGGGGTTGGCGTGATGGCCAGATCGGTGGTCTTGAGCAAGGGACCGATAAAGACGGGCTCGATACCGCCTGGGCGGCCAACTAGCACTCCTGTCGCCGGATCTGGATGGCGAAAGAGATACTCCATCATGTATTGCTGGTCGGTAGGGGTCGGCAAGATATCAGCCCGGTCATCAAAAACCCAGCCAATGCCGACCGTTCCGCCGCCCTGCCAAACGTCATAGGCCCACGCCCTGGTCACACCGGGGACCTCACGCATCCAGGCAACATAATCGGCGACCGCGCCCCCCATGGGCGGGTTACGCTTGCGGAACAACAGGCGCTCCAGCAGTTCAGAAATGGGCTCGATATCGGCGCCACCGCTGATGTCACCGCTGACGCCATTTGACTGCAGACCAGCCACTGGCGTGACCAATGTCAGCGTTTCTCCTGAGACCAGGTTACCGGCGGCACCGGCAGCAGACGCTTGCACCTGAACATTGACCGCTCCACTGCTGGGGCTGGCACTGGTGGTCACCACATATTGCCGACCGTCCTTGTGTTGCAGCACGGTACCGACCGGCGCTGGCACTGTGCCATTGAGGGTGGCTGGGCCTGCAGCATAGGTGGCCTGCTTGCGGATGACCCCTTCAAACTGCGCCGTTTCGATGATGGTCTGATCATCAGATTCAGTCGTCGGGATGATCTGACGAACAATCCATGACTGATGATCATACGCATCGCGGATGCCGGCACTGACGGCGATATTGAGCGCCTGTTCAATGCCGAACTTGGGCAACACAGAGCCCAGGCTTGACTCCAGATCCAGCTCGCCACTGGCAATAATCTGGCGCAGGGTTGGCACGCTATACGGCATTGGCTTGCTCCTCCCAACGTTGTTTGATGCTCAGGCTCAGCTCGCTGTCATCAAGGCGGGTGATGGCGATATCGAGCTGCAGCATCTGAAATTGAGGAATGGCGCCAGTGACGGTAACGAGCTTGGCGTAATCAGGCTTTAAATGGCGATCGAGGGCAGTTTGCGCATAGGTCACTGCCAGATTGCGCACATCAGTGGTGAGCTTTGACCTGTCGAGCAGCCATAGCTTGCTGCCCCATGACTCGTCGGAAAAGGTATCGCCGATCCAGCCACGGCGGTCGTTGGTACCATCCGGTAATACATCAGAGGGATCGGCGCGGGCATCGGTGAACAGGATCTGCAGGACAATGGTTTCAAGGCCATCATCCTGACGCAAACCGGCCGAGGTGATGTCGATATCGCCTCGGCCGGTTTCGTTGTTCCAGGTGATTGCTGTGGTCATCGCCCCTCACACAGGGGGAGATGTTTGCCCTCCACCCGGTAGATCATGCTTATGATCCAGGAACGACTTGCCATTGATAATCACATCGGCATCAGTACTGATATTCAATGTGACGTGCAGAACGCCCTGAATCTCGTTATCAGGGCTCATCGTGACGGTTTTCTCGCTGGCTTCTGTAATGACGGTTTTCGCTGTTATCGTGGCGGTTTCATCCTTGCCAAGAACAATACGATGCCCCTTCAGATGGTATAGGCAAGAGTCTCCTTCCTCCAAGTCTTTGGGCCGTACTGACTTGTCTTCGACCGCGATAGCTACCAAGCCAGCACGGGCACCACCGACACCCAGCACAATGGCCTCAGACCCGACCGGCGGCACACTGCTGTGGCCATAGTTCTGAAAGCGCTCGACATCATCAGCGGTCTCGTCAGCCAATACCTTGAGCTGCAGACCCTGCCGCTGCAGAGCATCATTGACCAGGGTGACGAGCGCGCGATCGGCCATCAGGCGTAGGCGGCGATTCAGCGGGGCTAACAGCTTCTGTACATCACGAAGGGTTACCATGTGGTGACCTCTTTAGTCTGTTTCTTCACGACTTCGGCCGGGATCAACATGGCCTCGCGCGGGGTCAGGTTGATGATGGCTTCCCGGCCGTTCTTGTCGTCTTCCATCAGGGTCACGGTGACAATCAGCCAGCTCTCATCCAGCCCCTGGATCTCATCTTTGATGGGGCACATCCGGTTGATGCGCCAGAGTGGGCCCCGGTCGCCTTCCCTGCCCTGGGTGCGCCAACCCGCAACGGTGATCTCGGTCTGGGTACCTTCACCTATGCTGCGCTGCTTTTGCCATTGGCCACGCTTGCTGGCGCCGGCCACGGTGGTGACATCCTCGGCGATGATGATGCGTGGGCGATAGCGCGGAACGGCTGGGTCAGTAATGACAGCCTTCTGACCGCCGATGGTGGCGGGGGCAAGATTGTCCCAGGTTGCACCACCGGCATAGCTGCTGCCTTTGACGATCCATTCTGATGCCCGGTCGCGCATGCTGAAATTGCCACGAGCCGCCAGGATATTCCCGCTAAGGATGAGACTGGCCCCCATCGCCAGCTCGCTGGCCTGAGTCAACACCAGTTGCCCCCGTTCATTGGTGGTGAGCAGCACAGCCCGCTGTTTGGCCAAGCGGTCAAGCAGCTCAAAACAGGTTTCGCCCTGCTCGATAGTGACTTTGGCAAACACGTCACCCAGATCGCATTCGACCACTACCTCGATGCCAAACGGGGCACTGATGTCACGGGCCACACGGTCAAGTTTGACGCTGGACCATGATCCAGCCTTGTAGATGGCGGAGCAGTCCACCAGGTCGCTGGTCTTGCTGCGCCCACTGACAACCCACTCAACCTCTTTCGCATCGTAACTGGGGGTGAAGTCGTCCACGTAACCGGTCAGTACCAGGTCAGGCCCAATGGCCACGGTGCAAGCACTGCCTTCACGGATCACCATGGCCTTGGCATCATCCCATTTACGAGTCAGTCTCAGCTCAAAATCGCCGGCGATATCGCGCAGGCTGCGGGTGATGCGTACTTTCTGCCATCCGCTATAGAGCTGGCCATCCACGCGCAAGGTAATGGGTTCAGCCATTGCTCACCTCGTCGATCACCTGAATGGTGGTGCTCGGCATAATGAAGGCCGGATCACGCAGATTGTTTCCCATCACTAGCCGATCGCGGTACTCGGCATTGCCATACTGCTGCCAGGCCAGCAACGCAGAAGCGGTAGTAGTCGACAAGATGATCTGGCGGCGACGTGGCAACTGGGCACCTCGCTCGCGGCTATCATTCAACAGCGCCAAACGCAGATCGCGAAGGGCACGCCAAACATCGCTCTGTTCAGCTTCAACAGCCTCCATGGCCAGCTCGGCCAGGCGGTTGGCCCAATAGTTGGCCAGCTGTTCCAGATCATCTGCAGTCAACAGCAGGTTGCGCTCTGCACCAACTACGCCATCCATCACCACCGGCCTGCTCAGTTGGCTGCCCGCCTGGTCTCCCGTCAGAGATTGCCCGATGGTGACCGTCCCCTCAGCGGCCGCCGTGAAGTCGCGTTCGCTGCCAAAATTGGCGCTCGCGATGGCGCTGGCAGCCGCAGTTGCCGCTGCGCGTTCGATCAAAGCGGTAAAGGCCTCGCCGTTAGCCATAGCGGCGTCACGTTCTGATGGGGTATCGATGGTAGGAACGGATGATGCCGTGCCGGCGATAGCATCAATCGAAATGCCCGTTGGCAGGCCACCAGTGATGGCCAGCTCGGCCCGCATCCCTTCCCAGCGACGGCTGACCAGGTCATAAACAGAAAGCGCCCTGATGGGGTCGGTGACGATTCCCTTGATGTCTTCGACGATGCCGGTTACCTCGCGGGCCAACTCGCCAGGGTAGGCCAGCAAGGAACCCACACTATCCTTGGTCCGCATCAGGCGATCGGTCCACTCGCGGAACTGATCAGGCAGTGATGGCAAGCCACGGGTCAACTCATCCAGATCATCCAGGAAGGTGTCTACCATGGGGCCCATGTTATCGATGCCTGCCAAAAAGCTGTCCAGGAAGGATTGCTCGGTCGCCCCCTGGGCAGCATCAGCCGCATTGCCAAGGGTGGCGGCGGTATCGATGGCTGCGGCAGGAAACAAGCGCTTGCCTGCCTCCCACACGGTAAAGGTGACGTAAGCAACGTCATCCTCTTCGTTATCCAGGCGGTGGCTGACTTCGCCGACCTGCACAGTGCGCACGCCCCACCAGGGGTGGATCATCTCTCCGGGGCCGGGTTGGTTCAGGGCATCCAGCAAGCTGCGCAACTGGGACAGATAATCTTTGCCGACCAGCTTGCCGGTGATCTGCTCGTTGGTCAGCACGGCGCCGTTGTCTTCTGTCCAGCCACTTTCACGCTTGGGGTATTCGCGGGGGATGGCGCGACGGCCGCCCTTGCCATCAACGGTGTTCAGCAAGAACTCCACCCCACGGATAGAGGCGGTCAAACGGTCTTCAAAGCTCATGCAAAGCCTCCTTACGGCATCAGTGATGGGCCGTTATCCACGCGCACCTGCATGCCGGGGGCGACGTCGCGGGAACGGACGGTAACGCGATCATCACTGACGCGAATATCTAGGGAGGCAGCCATGTTCCCTGGTCGAGGGCTAGGGGTAACCCCCTCTCGACTCAGCATGTTCCAGGCCGATGTGCCTACATCGCCCAAGGTGGTACTTTTTGCCCACTTGGCAAAGGCGGTATCACCGATGGCCAGCTCGGCGGCATAATCCACTGCGGGATATAGCAGAGAGCCGGCCAGCACGTTGGCAAAGACTGATTTCACCTTGCTGCCTTTCCCACCCTTGCCGG
Source organism: Aeromonas sp. 2692-1 (assembly GCF_013085505.1). NCBI lineage: Bacteria > Pseudomonadati > Pseudomonadota > Gammaproteobacteria > Aeromonadales > Aeromonadaceae > Aeromonas > Aeromonas sp. 2692-1. The sequence goes on along the minus strand of NZ_CP038513.1, from coordinate 4,292,302 downwards.
GTTCAGTGCCAGGCATGTCGCCAGATCCCATGCCGCCCATACCACCGCCTGGCATGTTGACCACATAGACAGGCGTCGCGCCCAAGTCAGCCATGGCACCACCCAAGCCGCCTGCGCCGCCCTTACCCGGCTTGGCGGCATCCCAGACCCCCTTGGTCCATTTGACCGCATCAATTCCCTTCTTGACGGCCACCAGGCCGCCGACCACCAGGGCGATGTTCTTGCCTGTCTCCAGCCAGTTCTGCACGGCATCCGGTTCCAGGCTATTGATGGCATCGGCCAGCTCGGCAATGGGCACGGCCAGCTGCTGGTTGGCGAACTGGCTCCAGCTGTTGCTGACCAGTTGCAAGCTGGCGGCAAAGTCGCCCGCTGCCACGGCGGCATCGTTCAGGGTGGTTTGCCCATCGCCAGAGAGTTTCAGGAACTCGTCAAACGCCTTGACGTCACCGGTCTGGACGAACTCGGCGATCACCGGTTTCAGTGCCCGCTTGGCTTCATCGGTCAGATTTAGCATGGAGAGCTTGCTGGAGAGACCGCCAGACTTGGTGACGATCTCTTCAATCAGCGCCGGTAGGGAGCGCATGACCTCTTTTCCCTGCTTGAGCTGCTCTGGGTCGAACACATCGATATTGCCCAACTGCTTGAGCTTCTTGACGGTATCAGGGCGGGTCAGGTCACGGATGATGGACTCGAAGGCCGTCACGGCCTCGGCGTCAGATCCCACGCCCTGACGGATCACCTGCAGGGCGGCGCCCAGCTCTGTCACAGCAGCGGCACCCTGGCGGCCTGTTGCAGCATAGGCGGCGAAGATCTTGGGGCCCTCTTTGGCCATGTTGCCCAGGGTAAAGGCCCCGCTCTTGCCCTGCAGGTTGAGGGTGTCGATGGCGCGCATGGCCATTTCATTGTTGGTGATGGCCAGCTTCTTGAACTCGGTGAAGATGCCGCCCACCTCCAGGCCGCCAGCACCGGTGGCCTGGATCACCGCCGCGATGTTGGGAAGGTTGGCCATGGCATATTCCAGGTCACCGGTCTTGGTCAGGATCTCTTCAATGGCGGAGGTTGCTTCGTTCGGGTCAATACGGATGCCCTTGGTGTTACTGACCGCGTTGATCTCGTCCTTCAGCTCTTTGGCCTTGTCTCGGCTGATCTCGGCTGCGATGGCGATGCGGGAGATCCGGCGATCAAGTTCGGCATACCCCCGCACTGTGGCGCCGCCGACGAGCGCGGCCCCCAGGGCGACATAACGGTTGCCCAATGAGTCAATGCCACGGCTTGCGGCATCGGTGGACATACGCAACAAGCCCATGGCGCGCTGATTGTTGGCAGCAAACTGGCTCATGCTTTGGGAATATTGCCGTGACTTAGTGGCCAAGTTCCCCGCGAGGTTGATGACAATATCGGTGACGAGTTGCTTGCCCATGGCTATTCCTATTTATTTTCTTGGTGTGATGGCTTGCTTTAATTGGTCAAAGCGGCGCAGCAAGTGGCGTAGTGGCAAATATTTCAGCTCGGCTGTGGGAATATATTTGCTCATGGCAAACATGATCCCCATGACCGGGTCAGCCAGCTGAATTTTGTCGCCCCCGCTTGGCTAATTCATCTGTCAATGCCATATCCAACTCCTGGGCTTTGCTTTGCAACATCGCGAAATCATCGATATGTAATTTCTTGATCATATTGATGGTGAGCGGACCAGGTAATTCGCCGATATATTCAACCTGACGGCAAAGCAGGTTCAGGCCATATAGCACATCGCTGGTATACGCCACCGCTTTGCCGTTTTGCACCACGACTTTTTCGGCATCAATCTGGGCATCAATCAGATCAGCGGCAGTCAGTTCGCGCAGGCCGACTTCACGATAAAGGAGCGGCTCGTCGCCGCTCCCTATCGCCTTCAGCCCATGCTCGAGTTGGAAGGTGATCAAGGCCATGGTCAGATCCTTACTACCTTGTCGCCGAAGAAGGTGGCATCGATATCGCCGCTATCTTCCCGCAGGGTGGCTGGGTCATTGGTGCTCGATTTGGTCATCATGTAGCTGACACCGTTATCACCTTCCCAGGTGAGGGTCGCGTCTTCGATGGCGTTGATCTCCATCACATCGACATCATCATCGGCCGCAATGACCATTTGAATGCTGGGGCCAACATACTTGCGGCTCTTTCCCCACGACTTGCCTGGGCCATTGTGTTGGGTGCGGGTGTAACCGCCAGGATTGAGCACGGCACCCGCCTTGGTCTTGAGCTGTTTGCCGTTGGCACGGATGGTCACTTCACCCAGGATTTGTCCCATGGTGGTCTCCTTACAGTTTGAACTGGATCAGGGCTGCGAAGACGCGCAGCTGGTTGACAACGTCCGGGTGGCAGACGCAGTTGAGGCGGTTGCGATCGCTAGTGTCGCGGGTCACATCCAGGGTCTCTTTGAACAGGTCAAAGTTTTCCATCAGTCCTGCACTCACCCAGCCAAGCGCCACTTCCAGAATGGCCTGCTTCATCAGTTTCGGCGTCACTACCGGCTGCGCCGGGTCGAGCTGCGGCAGCTCGTTGTCATCGGCCAGCTTGTGGCGCGGGTAACGGTTGGTGACCATCACCTTGATGTCGTAACGCATCTTGCCCAGGGTGGCCGGCGTGGTGATGTCCAGGTAGCTGGGGTCAGGATCGCCATAGCTGTTGAGCTGGTACATCGAGATCTCGCGCTCGATGGCCACCACCTCGTCGGGCTGGATCTGGTGGGTGGCAATGCCGGACTTGAGCAGGTTGTTGCGCTCGTCGAACGCGAAGCGGTCGGCCTTGGCCGGGGCCAGGATGCCGGGCAGCACCAGGGTCTGCAGCGGCCGCGCCGGATCGATGGCTAGGTGATAGGCCGCGATGCCGCAATAGCTGGCCGCCCACTCCCAGACCGGGCTCGGCGACTTGCTGGTGCCCATGCAAGAGATCAGGAAGTCGTTGCTGGCCTCGCCGAACGTGATGGTCTCGCCGTAGGTACCACGGAATGCGGTATAGGCGATGGCCTCGCTCATCTTGAGCGGGCCCCAACGAGTCAGCAGCTCGTCACGCAGGGTGTTGAGGCTGGCCGTATCGTTGAACGGCATCATGATGTGGTTGTACCACTCATCTGGCATCGCACCGATGACGGCGGCCATGTCGGGCGCGCCGGATCCGCCGGTCATGGCCACGGTGGTGATGGTCACCCCTGGCGGCAGCTGCTCGCCGGCATTGTAGTTGTAACGCAGGTCGATGCTGTTACCGGTCAGGCCCTTCCACTTCGCAGTGATGTTGACCTTGGCGGTATCGGTGCCATCCACGGCGGCGGTCACGGGCAGATTCTTGGCGGCGGTGATGGCGGTGGCCACGTTGGTGGCGATGGTGGCAGCGGTGGCGGCAGCGGCCACACCCACCTGCAGCAGCTGGCCGGCGATCAACAGATAGAGGGTGCCCGCTTGGGTAGCGGGGCCGGTGAACTTGAACGACCCGGCAGCGGCCGCGCCGGCGCTGATATCGCCGATGGGCAGGGCGAAGGTGCGTGTGTAGCTGTTGGCCTTGCGATAGCGCTTGGCGGCCAGCGCCATCATGGAGCCGACGCCGAACAGGGCATCAATGGCCGACTCGCTGACCGGCACCTCGACCACCTGCAGCGGCGTGGCGGTACCGGCATCGCCGCCAGCGTCGGTCATCTGGCCGAACAGCATCACGTTCTGATCCTGGGCGATATTGCCGCTCAGGGCCTGGCTGTTGTCGATCTCGATATAGACGAGCGGCACGCGCACGTCATTGGGGATGGTTCCGAGAGCCATGGTCACTTCTCCGCTTTCTTGTTGGTGGCCTTGGCGGCCGGTTTCACGTCTTCTTTGTCGGCCTGCGCTTCCTCTACGGTAAGCACATCGCCATCGGCAAGCCGCTTGAGCCAGAAGCTGGTGCGCGGTACCCGCTCACCCTCTGCGGCCAACTTGCTGCCATCCGGCTTGCGGATGGTCAGCCCTTCTTTCGGTTTCAGGTGCAGTTCCACGGGTGCTCCTATGGGGTGGGGCCAGGCAGGTTGATCGTTGCCTCGCAAACGGGGGCGCCATCGGCCAGCTCGGCCTTGAAGTTGAAGCGCAGGAAGTCGTCCAGGGTGGCTTCGTCGATGGGTTCATCCAGCGGCCAGTCCTGGCGCCAGGTGACCGACCAGATCGCCAGCCCCAGCTTGTCGATGGCGGTGGTGTAGAGGTTGTCAGCCCGCACCGATTCTGGTGCCGAGCTGGCGCCGGTACCGACCCAGCCCCCCTTGAGCATCAGCGCCTTAGCCAAGCGACAGGTGATCACTTCGGCCCGCTGGTCTTTGGCGTAGGCGAATTGCTCCGCGCAGAAGACGAAGGCGGCGAACTCGACGGTGCCGATCAACCGGCTGCCCTGGTTCTGCATGGCCACTACGCGCTGGGCGCAGATGCGGATGCCGCCCTCCTTGCCACTCATCCAGCGCTTGATGTCGTCCGCCTCGTTGAAGCGGCCGATGTGGCGCTCCACGGTCTGGACCCGGTCAATCAGACGATTGGCGCCGGCGCCGGTCGCTTCCAGGTAAGGCTTGAGGTACTGCACCACCGCTTCGCAGGCGCTGACGGTACTGCCAATGGTGCCAAAATCCGGGCGGCTCATAGGCCTGCCTCCTTCATCACGTCTTGCCAGAAGTCGCCGATCACGGCGAGCAGCTCGGTCTGGTTGTCACTGGACAGACCCAGAAACTCGCGCTGGGGGATCTCCATCTGGCGGGTGAACGACCCCACCGACTGATACACCGGGAAGGCTAGCGCTTTGCCAAACGCCTGGGTGATGCGGCGGATGTGGGCCGGAACCTGCACGGCTCCGCTGAACCCGTCTTGATGCACTCCGGCATAGGCCAGCGCCGAGCCCACCCGCACGCTGTTGCGTTGCACCTGGTACTCGATGCTGTCGAGCAGATCACCATCGCCCTGCAGCAGGCTCTGGTTGCCGTGGCGGGTCTTGGCGTAATCGGCCGACCAGGGCGCCCAGGGCGTGCCGTCCGGCGCGGTCTTCTCGTCGCTGATGCGGCGGCGGGTCTGGCTCTCGACCACGGCGCCGATGCTTTCCAGCAGCTCGGCCTTGTGGTCGCTGCGGCCCAGGGTATCGAGTAGGCGCTGATAACGCGCCAGCTCTTCACCACGGGTCGAGACCTCAACCGAGATCGCCATCACAGCACCCCTTTCAGGCTGTTGCGGGTAAACAGGCGCTCGTTGTCCTGCACCAGCTCCACCTTGCCGATCGCGCCCTCTGGCGGCATGTCAGGGGTGGGCAGGCCTAGATCCACCTTGCCGGCCGCAATCTCTTTCACCTTGGCGATGGCCCGGTCGTAGCGGTCTTGCAGCAGGTTGGTGACCTGGGGATCGCGATCACCCAGCCAGTAGAAGGCGATGACGATGGCCTGGCGCTTGAGCAGATCCGGCACGGTCGGCAGCGGCAGCACAAAGCGACGGGACAGGTAGCCGTTGATTTCGTCATCAGCGGCCGTCAGCGCCTCATCGATCCAGGTGTCGTTGAGGGTGTCGGTCGACCGGTCGAGGGCGAAGTTGTAGAGCATTCCTTCGTCACGGTCGATCAGGTCCTGCTTCGTCGCGTAGATGGCCATGGGTTAGTCCTTGGTCACTTCGCTGCCGGGTACCACGGTCAGCCAGGATTCCTGGTGAACACGTTGTGCCTCGGCCGGGGTCAGGTAGCAGCACGGGATCTCGCAATCGTGGTCGTGCGGCACATCGGCCTTGGCAGCCACCACAAACACGCGGGTGGGGCTGGAGTGCAGGAAGTGGATGCCACAGCGCCAGAAGCCGGCCGGCGACTTGGCCTTGGCGTCGAACTGGCCGAGCAGCCAGTCGGGCAGATCGCTGGCCATTGCATCGCTCAGGTTCGCCCCCGGCTCGCTGGAGGCTCCGATGGCGTTGGTGCCACCCTGGTCACCGGCGTTCTGGGTGGTCGCTGCTGCCGCGGCTGCCAATCGCGCCTCTTCGGCGGCTTGCTGCTCTGCTGCCAGACTGGCGGCCTCGGCGTTCGGGTCTACCAACACAGCATCTTTTTTCTGTTCGGTTTGCGCTTGCACCAGCTCGGTACCCGCGCCCACTGCTGCCGCTCCCAGCGGCTGGCTTTTGTCGTCTGCTTTCTTGCGAGGTGCCATTTCAATGCTCCTGTAAAGGGTCAATACAGGCGGATTACACCGCCGATATCACGGTTTCAGTGGTGATCTGCTCGGCAATCAACAGCACGCCGGTCAGGTTGAAGGTGCCACCATTGCTGCGGATCACCGGCTTGGTGCCGCTCAGCGCGATAAAGCCGTTCTTGTCGATAGAGAAGAAGGTTGCCAGGGTGATGACATCACTGGTGACGGCGACATCACGACTGGCCACCAGGCGGTTGCCATTGGTACCGGCAAAGTCGAGCTGCATGGAACGGTTGGTACTGCCGCCGGTCCAGCTGCCTTCCAGGTTGAGCTTGAAAGCCACACTGGCGTTGTCGTTGTAGACGTTCAGCTTGTCGCTGGTCGCGTTGAAAAACGGGGCCAGCGTGCCAGCTGCAGGCGCCGGCAAAGCCTTGAGCAAGGCAACCAGATCGCGGTTGGTATCACCGGGGATAGAAACACCGGTCAAGCCAGACCAACGCACTTCGCTTTTCTTGCGCGCCGGCAACGGTGTGCTCGGGCCCTTGAGGAAGCTGTCGCCAAACATGGGTTATCCCTCCACCACAACCAGCGGGCCGCCAGGCTGTTGCAGCGCACGGGCATAGATATTCTGGGCCGGGTCAAAGCTCCAGCTTTCACGCTTTCCGCGCTCCAGCGTCAGGCCAACCATTTCAGTGGGCGCCGGTAGGGTATTGCCAGTGCGGAAAATCACCAGCTGGCCGGTCTGGTTTTCCATGGTGCCGCTGACAGCACTGGATACCAGCACCCAGGCGGTCGTGCTCAGCGTCTTGGTAGTCGTGGCCATGGGGTTCTCCTGGTTGGGTAAACAGTCGGGGCTTCAACGCTATGGTGTTGCCAGCTCCACCCCGACTGAGTGGGAGACGTCGGATGTCGTTTACGGCAGGTATTCGCTAACCACGATGTCGACGTTGTTGTAGTAGATATTGCTTTCCCCATTTTCGAGGAACTCGCGCTTGATCAGCTTGCGGGCAGCAGATTCGTTACTCACGCCGACGACCAGGACACGGGCTTTGATACCGATGGGGGTGCCGTTGGACTTCTTCATGCTGGCCAGCTTGTTTTTGGCCGCTTCGAAGTTGGCTTCATTCAGCGCAGCCTTGGAGCCGATAGCAGTCTGCGGCAGGCCAAAGCCATAGCCATGGCGACCGTCAACACCCGCCGCGAACTTGTTGTTGAACCAGGTGTATTCGCTGGTTGCGTTCATGGTCTGGAAGTCAAACGGGCGGCGTTCCTGGAACACGATGGGCTTGACCACCTGCATATCGTCGATAAGGAACCATGCTGGACCGGTATCGGTAGCCGGATCGCCAACTACGTTGGAGAAGGTAGTGGCCGGAGTGGTATCGAGCGGGTGATCAGTGTCGAAGAAGTTCTGACCGTCATAGCAGAGGGTACTGAAACCCGCTGCCAGCAAGCCGTAGCTGTTCTGGTCGGGGAAAACAGCCGCTTCACGCCCGAAATTTTCGGCGTTCATGGCGTACTTGCCGATCTGGTCGTCTTCCACGTCTTCGCGCTTGATGACGATGGATGCTTCAAAGGTCTTGTTGAGGATCTGATAGCCATGGCTACCAAGCTCAACCAGCTGACGGTTGCCAATCCACTCCTTGATTGCCGGCAGATCTTTGAGCCAGCCGTAGAAGTTGGAGCTACCAGCGCTTGGCACCTTGGTAGCGACACGGGACCACTGCGGGGAAATGGTGCCCAGACCACGGGTGTAGGCGGCGGACATGGAGACGGTCAGCGCCTCCAGAATTTGAGCTTCGGTAAAGGCCATGATGGATTACTCCCCTTGTTTGGCTTTCATGGCTTGCTTGGCAGCCAGGAACTCTTCGGGCGTGTGGCCCATCTTGCGGCACAGAGCCAGTTCGTCAGCGCTCAGCGCACCACCCTGCTGCGGTTTGTTGGCGGGGGCATTGGCATCGGCGATCACCGGGGCGGTCTGCACAAATGCCTGGAACTTCTCCACACCACCTTCAGCGCGGCACATGCCCAGGAACATCTCTTTGTTGGCCGGGGCGATTTTGCCGGCGGCGATAGCATCATCGACCAGGGCACCCAGCTTGGCCTCTTCGGTCTGCTTGACCTTGTCCTCGGCGGTGGTGGCGCGGTTCAGGGCCAGCTCGTAGGTCTCTTTCGGGACGAACTTGGTCAGGTCAGGGCCGGCATTGGCACGGTTCAGGGCCAGCTGATGATCGGCCTTGAGGGTATTGATGGCGGTGAGCGCGGACGCGGTATCCGCATCAGCACCCAGACCCAGGGCCTGGGTCAGTTCAACGGGCAAGGGCATTGGAGTTTCCTCACGGTTCAGGGCAGGGAGTTGATCGAGGTTGGGCTCGTTGGTCAGGCCAACGCTGGCGATGCTCAGCACGGTGCCGGCGTCGTCGAAGGTGAAGGCCGGGGAGTAGAAGGCGTATTCCTTCTTCTCCAGCATCTCACGCCCTTCGCTGTTCCAGTCCACCATGCCCCACACTTCGCCGCCGATGTTCTGCAGGGCGAGGATCCAGCCAACGGCCGGGGCTTTCTCGCCCTTGGGGCCTTTGATGTGGGTGGCGTGCTCAACGTCGAACGGACGCTTCTTGGTGAACGAGGCCACCACGGCATCCGGGTTGCTGTTGTTCCAGGTACGGCCATCATTGCCGCCGAATACCCCCGGTGGGATCAATGGCAGCCAGACCTTTTCGTCACGCACAGTCTGGCGAGACAGGTCAAAGCAGAGGGCAAGATAGGTCTTGGGCATGATCGCTCCGTCACATAACAACCTCCCGCCAGGTGGCTGAGTGGGTTGAATGAACAAGTTGTGTAGACGAATCGATGATGCGGGAGTTGGCCACGGCGAGTGTAATGACGGTTTTCGCTGTGAATGGATGGGGCGGTATGGCAGAGGGAGGGCAAGTCACCAGCAGGGAGAGGAAGCGCTGGCAGAGACGTCAGGATGATGACCGGACATCAACAGGGTACACAGGATCGCGAACGGGGAGAAGTGTCACATTGGGTGATGAAGCGAAATCGCAGGTTCGACACCCACTACAACCATCTTTAAACACCATTTAAACGGCGCCAGAATCAATTCCACCCCGTTCACTAATACGCTGGCAGCTAAAAACGTTCACAGAGGCGCTGATAGCGTTTGACGCATGGTTTGTTCTTTGGCCGCCAAGTCGGTTTTCAGGGCTTGCTGTCGGGCTTTACCTGGATTGTAGTTCCACCCCGGTTCGATACCGCTGGGCAGCACCTCCACTTCCCCGGTGCGCTTGTTCACCCACTCCTGGTTGCCATCGTTCGGGGCGGCGAACTGATAGCCCTGGGTGCCTTCGAGCTTGGCGTATTCGAACTTGCTGATCTGGCGCACCCAGCAGTGACAGCCCCAGCCGTTTGGCGGCATGTGGGTTTGCCACCAGGGATGGTCCACTGGCAGGGTGATGCCGTTCCAGCTCACATGCAGGGCGCGGTGCTCGCGGGCAGGCCCCAGCTGATAGACCAGGTATGGCATGGCCCGCTTGGTGCGCTCGATGCGCTGCCACTGGCCAGCGGCGCGGGCGGTGCGCATGTTGGTGCGGTAGATGGTCTTGATACGCCCCTCGCTGCCGAGCTGCACCTGCTTGGTTTCGCCGGTGGCAGGGTCGTCCATCTGCTGGATTCCCCACCACCCGGATTTGACCAGCAGCGGCTTGATGGCGGCGGCGAACTGCTGATAGGTCTGGCCCTGCGCCAGCGCCTGCTCGACCAGGGCCCGCACTTCGACCAGCAGATCGGCGTTGAGCATCTTGGCCACGGTGAAGGCGTTGGCGTGCTCTTCCTTCCACACGTCGCGATAGTCAAAGCCGGGCTGCAGCCCCTTTTTCTTGAACCAGTCCAGCGCCTCTTTAGGCGGAAAGGCGAACGCCTTGGGCTCAGGCATCTTGCACATCCCCCATGCCGCGCAAGCGGAAGGTGTAGTCGGCCAGCTGCCTGGTGAACTGCTCGGCGCTCAGTGACTCCTGCAGGGCAAGTAGGCCCGCATTGAACTCGTCGAAGCTGGCGGCCGTGGCGGCCAGTTCGATGATCGGGTTCATGAAGTCCTCGCCGCCCACCTCGACCCAGTCGCTCATCGCCTCCTCGGTAAGCTGGTCGATGGTCTGTTCGCTCGGCTGCTGGATCCGGTTGATGGCCAGGCGCTGTTGCTGCCTGTTCATAGCCAGCGGCTGCACGGCTTGCAGCTGCATGGCGCTCAGCGGTTGCAGGGTGACTTCATCCGGCTTGGGCGCAGCCAGGCCAAACTTGTCTTGCATGGCGCTCTCGCTCACCTTCATGCCACGGTCAATCAGCGGCATCAGGCTATCGACCATCATCTTGAGGTCTTCCGGCTCAGGCACCCGGATGCAGACGCGCGGGTATACCTTCTGCACGCCCCAGTTCAGCGCGATGAACGGCTTGACCAGGTACTCGTTGATGGTGGCTTCGAGCTGGCGGGCGTCCCACTTGGCGATGTCCAACCGCACCTCGTTGTGCACCGTGGCCTGGGCGCGGCTGCTGCCATCGTCGGTGGTCATGGTCTGACCGAGTACCGCTTTGCTGGTCTGCTCGTCCGCCCAGCGGGCCATGTTCTCGAACAGGGTATCGCCGCCATTCCCCTTTGCCGTTTCGACCAGCTCAACCATCATGCTTTCGGGGATCACCGCGCCGGCATCGCTGGCGATGGTGGCGATGGCCATCTTGAGGGTAGCGATCTGCTCGGGGGTAGCGTTGGCCCCGTACTTGCCAACCCGGATGGGGATGCCGAACACTTCGGCGAATGCCCACCAGTCCCGCACCGTGAAGCTTTTCAGCATGTACATCACGGCGCAAAGGCGGGTCAGGCCGTTGCGCCAGATGCTGCCAGACTTGGTGCGCGGCAGGTGAACGATGAACTTGTAGGGTTCCAGCGGTTTACCCTGGGGGGCATCGTCGCTGATGAGCAGGATCTTGCTCAGGGTCTCGGCATCTGGCCGCAGATAGCGGGGATCAACCCACTTGTAATCCTTTGGTACCCAGGGGTTGACGGTGGTATCCCACAGGATCTGGCATACCCCCATACCCTTGCCAAGGCCATCGAGCAGGTCGAAGAACAGCTCTGGGATCTGGTCGCTCTCCATCAGCAGGCGCACTTCGTCGGCAAGCTTCTTGTCGAAGGCATCATCACTGGCGGCTTCGACCGTGGGTGGCAAGGCCGCCACGGCCAGCTTGCGGGTACGCAGCACGGATGCGTAGTGCAGATCCCGCTCTTCAATCTCTTCGGCCAGGGTCATGTAATCCTGGGGGTTATTGCCATCGACCACCGAGCGCAGCAGGCCAGCCAGACGCTGGGGGGTGATGGTGCTGGCCACGCTGTTGGGGCGCGGGTTGCGCACGCTGGTGGTGTGGGCCAGCGCGATATCTTCACCGAGCGCCGGCTTGTCGGGTTTGATGGGGTTGCCCCGGCTATCAACAATCTTGGTCACAGTAATCCGCCTCCGTTACGCAGGCCACGGGTCAGGGCCATCTGCCGCTGTCCGTCCTGGTCTTTCTTGGGGGCACCCACCTTGGCGATGCGGTGCAGTTCGTAGATATGGTTCTCTGCCCGGCTGGCCAGATAGGCCAGGAAGATGGCCACCGCCGAGTCGCCGTGACGCTTGTTGCCATCACTACCCTGGGTGCGGCTGTCGTCGATGCCGGGGGTGCCCCGGTAGATCTGGATCTGTCCCAGGTCGGTGATGATGTCTTCGTGGCGCGGTAGCTCCAGCTCGTCATCTTCAAACGCTGCCTTGAAGCGCGGCATGTTCTCGCGGTAGAAACCGACCGATAGCATCACCTGCACCACCTCTTGGCCGTAGCGATAGGCGGCCTGTTCGGCCAGGTATTGGCCATTGCCACGGGCATCGAGCCAGATGCCATCGCGGCGCGGCAGGCGATCGCAGATGAAGTAAAGGGCCTGCTCCTGCTGTTTGAACGGGGTGTTCTTGAGCTCGACGGTGAACGGCACGCGGCGGCGTGTATCCGGCAGCACCTGGATCGGGGCAAACACCGTCAGGTCACCGGAACGGGCGAAGTCTTCGCCCAGGGCGTGGCGATGGCTGCGATCCAGCTTCATCAGTTCGGGGAAGGCCTCGGCCTCCAGCCACTCCTGCATCTCGGCGTTGCGCTCCGATTCGCTGGAGCTGTTGAAGGTAGCCGACCCGGTAAAGCGCAGCACCGGCCCATCTACCCTGCAAGCCCGTTCGCGCAGGCCACGGGGCAGATAGGCACCGCCGCCGCTCTTGGGCTCGCAGTAGTATTCTTCCCTGGCATCTTCTTCGGTGGCGGTGTCGCGCAGCAGGTTGCGCAGCCACTCGTCCTGCAGCTCTTGGGTCCACGTCTTCTTGGTGACCTGGCAAATGCGCTGATAGAGCCCCTCATTGATGGCCGTCTCGATATCGATGCGATGCACGCTGAACCGCTTCTTGCCGGCGCGGCTATCCATGATCAGGGTGTTGAACAGGTTCTCGATGCCGTTGTGGGTCGAGATGATCCGCACCTTGCTGCCCCACATGGTCAGCGCCAGCGCGGCCTTAAGGATGGCGGCCAGGTCTTTGTGGAAGGCACCCTCGTCGATCACCACGTTGCCCTGCATCCCCCGCAGGTTGCTGGGGTTGGATGACAGCGCCTTGATCTTGAAGCCGCTGGCGAAGTTGATGACATAGACCAGGATGTCTTTGTCTTCGTTCCCAAGCGCCTCTTCGCCCACTTCGCTGGCGGCGCAGTTGTAGGCGCGGGCCCACATGGCGCAGGCATCGATAAACTCGCGGGCCATGTCTTTGGTGGTGCCGACATAGAAGGTGTCGCAGCCGCCGGCGCTGGCTGCCATGGAGCCATTGAGCGCGGCATCGGCCGCCTCTGCCCAGGTGAGGCCGGTTCGCCGGCTCTTCTCGGCGATCTTGAGCGGCGAGGTATCGGCAATCCAGCGCTTCTGATAGGTCAGCAGCACTTCGTTGGGATCGAACTGGCCGCCAATGATGGCGGCCGCGGACTGGTTGCGAAGGGCATTTTCAGCCGGTGTCAGATGGTTCATCACGCTATCCCCAGGATCTTGTTGCGGATGTCGGCGGCCGTCTCTGCAGAGACCCCGGCTTGAGTCACAATCTTCTCGGCAGCGGTAGCGGCCTCGGCGGCAAACGCGGCGCGGATCTCCTTCTCCAGCCTCTGGTTCAGAATGGAAGATTGAGAGATGCGCTGATAGGCAAGGGCCAGCTGGTTGAACTGCTTGATGTCGATCATCTCGCCGTCTTCCGTGGCTTCCATCAATGCCATGGAGGTTTCCCATGCCATGGTTTTCATGTTCTCGGCCATCAGGTTGCCGATCTGACTGGTCGGGGCATCCCCCAGTTTTGATGTCAGCACTTCGGCCATTTCTCTTGCCTTGGCGATACGGCTGCCTGCGGCCTCTACCTGCTTTGAATAACGGTTCAGGCCGGTGCGGCTGATCTGCTCTTCCGGCGGCAGGCCGGCTTCCAGGATCAGCTGATTGACCTCGGCCAGAATGGCTTTCTGTGACATGTCGCCAGAGCGCAGCATCGCCGCCAGCTGGCTGCGGATATCGGCTGGCAGCTGCTGGATCTTGCTCTTGGTATTCTTGGTCTTGGTGGTCATGGTTACCCCAGCATCAAGGCTTCTTTGGTGGCGGATTACCCGGCTTTTTTGGCTCTGCCTTTTCACATGGGGCTAGCCCATGTTTTTTTGCTCCCCATGTACCACGCTTCAAACGGCAGTTTTCACAGTCACATGCTTTCATGGTTACCCCAGCAGCTTGTCAACAAGCGGGGCCGTGCAGCCCCATAGCGCAGAGACGGGATCGCCGACGATGGGCAGGGCCAGCAGATAGCCGGTCACCATCATGGCGGCGATATCCAGCAGGCGGCCTTTCATGCGTGGCCCAACCGGCGAGCGCGGCGGGTTGCCCGCTTAGCCTTGGCCAGACGTTGGGCCCGCTTGACGGACGGCAGCCCGCCGTTGAAGGCGGTGCGGGAGTGCTTGGCTTGCTCCCCTTTCCGAATGATGGTGTCGATGGGCGTGATGCCTGGGTCGGCGTTGGTGTTTCTCAACATGGCGCTCAGGCCACCAAGCACCAGCCCCACCAGGGCGCTTTTCATCTTCATCAGCAGCTCCCTCATAGTCACACCGGACGCGGTTTCTTGACGCCATCTACCACGGCCTGGCCAGTGGCCACGTCGTCCCCCCGGCCGGTCAGCTTGGCCACCAGGGTCTTGCCCACCTCATCCACCGTCAGCAGGCCCTGTTCCTCCAACCAGCGGATATGGTTTCGCACCACATCGCGGCTGCAGCTGTGGCCATACTCTTCCAGGCACGAATCCAGGATAGATTCGTTGGCCGAGTAGCCGGCCATTTCCCGCAAGCTGCGCAGGATCAGCAGGCGCTGATCCGACACCACAAATTCTCTCATCGACGTCATATAACCCCCGTTTATTTCTCGTTTAAACGCTGTTCGAGCAGCAGGTTGATCTGGTGATTGGTGGGCTTGAGCTGGGCGGTGAGGGCCTTGATGTCCCCCCGCAACCCTTCGAGCTGAATGCCCAGCTCATAGAACTGCTCCTGGGTCGGCAGGTTGTCGACGCGACTTTCGAGGCTGGTAACGCGGGTGGTCAGCTCGTCCATGGCAGTGCTCACTTCTTTCAGTTCTTCGCGGCGGGCAAAGGTCTTGCTCAGCCACAACATGACGATGGTGGCCAGTATCGCCACCCCCGTGGTGATGACGCCCCACCACTTCGGGATCCAGTCAAACTCCATGGCGATGCCTCCCCATGCTCTCGCTCCAGCTCTGGCATGGGACGCAGCGCACGGCGTCTGGCGCTGCCTCCAGCCGCTCACTGGCAATCTGCTCCCCACAGCTCAGGCAGAAGCGGTTGCCGGCGGCGTCCTGGTCTGGGGTTTCGGTACCGCGTCTGGCCAGCTGGTTGGCGATGGCTCTGTCGCGACTCTCTTGTTCTTGTTGTTGGGCACGGTCAAACAGGTCGGTCATTTGGCCCTCGTCAGCAGGTTGGAGACGGTGCTGGTGATGGCGGCGCCAACCTTCTGGCCGCTGGCCTTGGGGTGGGGGGCGAAGCCGTCGAGGGTGCGCAGGCCGAGATAGGCCCAGGCCGGGGTCAGCAGCAACAGCACCATGTCAAAATCAGGGCCATCGCCATAACCAAACGCCTTGAGCACGCTGAACAGCACCACGTAAATGGCCGACATCTGCCAGCTCTGGCGCGCCATCAGTGGGCGGGTGTGGCGCACGTATTCATCCTTGGCACCATCCCCTTCACGGATGGTCTGCTGGGTGGTGGCCTGCTCGGCCTGGCTGTCGGCCAGCTGCAGCTCCTGGCGGCGGGTCTGCTCTTTCTCCAGCTCGACCTTGAGCTTTTGCAGCTCGACCAGCACTGCCGGATCGGTGATGCGGCCGAGCTGTTCTTCGATGCTGGCTTGCTGCTGGGCGGCGGTCAGGCCTATGCCGGATACCTGCTCGACCATGTCTGCTACCTTGTTGGCGGTATCGCTGCCGCCAAACAGGCCGGCGACCCCACGGATCAAGGCGGGCCCCTGCTGCACCGCCAACGCGGCCAGGGCGGGGATTAACGGGAATGGCATGAGGATTCATCCTTTTTGAAGAGGGCCCGCAAATTGGCGCAGTGCATCGCCACCTTGTCGTTGCAGGTCGTGAGTATTTTGAAACGGTGACGATTCCGGTCGGCATAGATCTCGGCGGTGGTCACGGAGCACCAGCCCTTGGCGAACTGGCTTTGCATGGTGCCATCACGGCTATGCAGCGGGACGGTGCGATCGATGTCGCACTCGGCCACGCCCTGTTCTGCCATGGCCCGTTCCAGTTCCAGCCGCTTGTTGCGGCCATGGTCAAAACTCCACTGCCAGTTGCGGCCCATATCAGGCCACCTTGCGATAGTCAGGGTTGGCGCTACCTTCAACCACCTGCCAGCAGGCATCGGAGAGATGCGCCAGGCGGTTATGCCAACCTTCGAAGAAGCGGCCTTGAGACGGGTTCTTGAGCAGGATCCGGCCATAGAATCTGGCTCGGCGCAGCAGCAGGCGGGCCAGTACCCACTCTGGGTCCATTGCAACGATGGCCGCCTTGGTCTTGGGACCGATGATGCCGTCATCCTTCACGCCCATGACTTCCTGCAGCATCTTCACTGAACTGAGCCAGCCGTGCTGAACTGCGCCATCGAACACGGCCAGGGAGATGCCGGCCGGCAGTTCGGCACAATAGGCTTGCCGCCAGTAATCGCGGTGGTAGAGGAAGATGGCCCGATCGAGGGTCAGGTTCTTGATATCTTCGTTGGGATAGGCTCGCTTGCTGATGCCGGCTTTGGTTTCACCGCCCCGGTCTTTGGGGTCGTTGACATACCCCATATCCGGGCGCAGGCCACCTTCTTTATCCAGCACGAATTGGATCGCGTGCTGAAATGCCAAGCTATATGGCTGTGAGAATTGAATGACGTTCGACATATCCACCTCGCGGTTAATATGTCGAGTGTGCTACTACACAAAAATATTCCGGGCTGACAAAAAACATCCAATAAAAAGAGGCCTACTAAGAGGCCCCTTTATTCAATTTGGTTTATTATTTCACCAAATAATGCCCTGACATATTGCCTTTTATTCCGCAAAAGTCCAACGATGCTTGCTTGGCATTCACGATAACGCCTTTGTTATTTCCAGTGGCGACATAGAACTGATGTGTTTCGGTATGCTGGTCATGCACATTGAAGACAACGTCTTCGGTCCAGCCGTATTGTTCAAAACGCCAGCCGGTGAAATGATCGCCCGGTTCCATCTCACCCTGTTCATAACGGGCCTCTACCTTATCTACCCCCCAGCCATCGCGCACCGTGGGGCAGGCCTTCACCAGTTCGGCATAGGCCTGCTCGATGATGGCGCGGTTGCCCTGGTCACGTTCGGCGATCGTGAGGGGAGCAGCAGCCAGCGAGCTGCTGAGCAGCAAGGCGGAAAGAACAAGGGATTTCATCAGTTTTCTCCAAACAAGTCAGGTTGACGGCGCTTCATCTCGAACTTGCGCATGCGAGCGGTGATGCGCCAGATCTCGCGCTGAGTCACCTTGTATTTCTGCGCCAGTTCAAAGGTGTTGTCGCCCTTGAATTCGGACCATACCCGCAGATCGCGGATGGTGTTTTGCAGCAGCTTACCCCGTGGCAGGTAGAATTGCAGCCCGCCATAGACCCGGCACAGTTCCGCCAGCAGGATGATAGCCAGATCCGGCGAGTCGCCATGCTTTTTCACCGTGCTGAAAAACAGGGTGTACAGTTCGCGCATGGTCTCTGGCCAGCGGGCCGTTTTTTCATCTTCGATGATGTTGATGGTGTCGCTCAGCAGGGCCGCGTCCAGCTGTTCACCGAACATATCGATGGTCTGTTCGTCTCTGTCCATCACATCCTCCTGGTGGCAGATAAAGCAATACCCAGCGACGGCTGGGTATTGGGATCATAACGCACTGGATCTGGCCCACCAATTCAAAGGCCCCTTACGGGGCCTTGTTGTGTATCTCGCTCACTGGCTTGCTGCCATCGATCACCATTATCCTCGGCGGCCGCTGGCCGGGGTTCTCATAGGCATCGCGGATCAGGTCATACCCAGGCATGGCATCTTGCCGGTGGCTCAGGGTATCCGGTACCGATTCGCCACGGGCTAGGATGGCATCTTTCATCAGGCGAATATGCCACTTCTTCAACGCCTCCAGCACCCGCTCGGCCTGCGCCGAGGTAAGCCACTCCGCCCGGCTGATGCCAACGCCGCCGTTGGCGCTGGCGGTCATGCGGCGGATAAAGCTGCCCAGGGCATCCTCAGAACCGTCGTGCAGCAGGCCGTCCTGCTTCATGGTGATCCAGATGGCCCGCAGCTTGCGCACCTCCGGCGCCTGCACCTTAGCCGAACTGGGCGGAGAGCGACGCCCGGTCACCTTGTCGCTCCCCTTGACCTTGAACCCCAGCCCCTTCATGGCGGTGATGACGGCGTCCAACTTGCTGGCGCTCATGCCCTTGGCAGAGCGGACACCGGTGACCTGCTCTAGCAGGGCGCGATATTCCTCTTCATCCAGCCCCAGCTCGCGGCGGCCGACTTGCACCAGCTTCAGCAGGCGCTTGGCATCAGGCTGCATGGCGGCCCCCATTCAATTTGCAGAGGTAGATGAAATGCGCCAGATGCTCGCGATTGACCTGCGCGAACGGGATAAAGCTCATCGGGCGCACTGCTTTCAGAGGCCGGTTGTGGATCCGCTTTTCATGTGGCACGGAAAATCCGGCTTTCTTGCATTCGTTGATCAGTTCGCGCAGGCGGTTGCGGCGGTGCTTCTCCGGTGAGCTGCTCTCGGTGCCATAGATCTGGCGCACCAGGTTGTCGATGTGGTGATTGCCATGTTCGTTGGCCAGCAAGGTATTCAGCTTGTGGTACCGGCGGATCTTGAGCAGGGTAACCGGGCTGGCAGCGGCCAGTTCGCCACGGGCGCGCAGGGTAGCAATCGCCCCATACAGATAACGACTGGAGTAGCCCAACTCGGTAGCCAACTCTTCGGCGCTCATGTGCTGCCACAATGGCACCTCCATGATCTCGCACTTCATGCTGGCCAGCCGGGTTTCGCTCATTTTGCAGTGGGTCTTACTGGTCATCGTCTTCTTCCTCATCTTTTTTCGTGATGGTCACGTAAATCTGGTTGGTAGTAGGTGGGTTTCCTTCACGCCACCTGGGCATCCATTCGTCCAGCCATGCCATGGCGTTGGCATCGGCCTGCTGTTCAAGTTCGGCCAGCTCTTGATCATCCATTCCTGCATGCTTGCGCCTTGGGTAGCAGGGATGATTGGCCTTGACGTAGTTCATCATTCGGCGCTGGTACTCACCGTTCATGCGGCTTTCCTCTGTTTGCGCTGCGCGGCTTTCTCCGCTTCACAGGCTTTGCAGTAGTGCTGCAGGCCGTCTAGTGAGTAGACGTGGTTCCACACTGACCAGAAGGCGGTATCTTGCGGCCAGTATTCGTTGCAACCGCTGCAGAGCTTTTCCAGCCCCATCTCGGGGTCCAGCCTCGCCTTGCCAGAGGCCAGTCGCTTGGCCAGTGCACCAAGCTTCATCAGTGGCGTGTATTCACCGTGCATACGGCCCCCTTGCCATCCCACTGCAGGCGATCGGCCTCCAGCTCTGCCAGCAACTGCTCGGCGCCGCGCAGGGCATCACCGGCAATGTCGTTGGCGTGGTACTTCCTTGCGCCCCGTGACAGGGCAGTAAACCGGCGCTGCAGCACCAGCTTCTCTTTCCATTCCAGCGCGATGGCCATCTCGCCATAGAGCCGGTTTAACAGGTTGTTCAGCACATTTCGGGTCATAGCGTCCTCGCGTATCGTGAGTGGGTTATGACCGGGCCCGGTCGGCTGCTCATCAGTGCCCAGCCACCACGCTGGGCAGACGGGGGAAGCCCCCCCGTTTCGCTTATTGTCCTGGCGCCGAGTAATCGACAGTGACGCTGGCGATCGGCGTCTTGTTCAGGGTGATGGTTGAAGTGACCTCGGCTTTACCGTCATCAATCCAGACCATCTCTTCACGCAATGCATCGATCATCTGCTGGCGGCCTTCTTCACCAAGAAGAGCGGCCGTGGTATTCATCACTGCTTGCTGCTGGCCAATGGCTGCCCGCAGATCGATGAAGAATGCATCGAGCTTTTCAGCCGGGATTTTGACCGCGATATCCTTGATGGTGCTGATGATGTAGTTCTTCTGGTCTGCCATTTCAGGCCCCTTGTTTAGCCAGGCACTTACGCGCCTTGTTGACGATGGTGGTCAGCATGGCCAGGCGGGAGCGGTGCTTCGCGGCTTGGCCGTACTGGTTGATGAAGTCGATGGCCAGTTGTGCATCGATCAGCGCCTGTTGCGGATTGCTGCGCAGCTGGCATTCCAGGGTGCTTTTGCCATCGTCCACGCTGGTATTGAGCAGGTATTTCACGTTCGACATATCGGGTACCTCAGTTGACCATGAACAGGCCGGTGAACAGACCGGCTACAAAGGCCCCATAGAACAGGGCCATCACATTGACCAGGATCCAGAAGGCGGCTTCACCGTTCATGCGGCCCCCTCTTTCAGCTCGCTGACCAGCTCCAACCCCTCGATCTTCTTGAACTGGCGCACCAGCGCCGTGCTGCTGCCGAAGGCGGGGAACAGGTAGGTAGTTCCCTGCTTTTCCGGATCCTTGCCATACAGTTCATTGGCAAACTTGGCACCACACTGCCGCTTAGCCTTGGCGTAGTTCTCCAGATCTTTCTTGCCATAGCGCTTGTGGAACTTGTGGCAGAAAACCTGCTTGACCACCTTGTTCATAAACTCGTCTGCAGGGTCGATATCTTCGAGCACCTTCATCCATGTTCCTTTGATAGCGCCATCGATATAGACGGCCAGCACGGTAGTGCTTTCGGTCTTGCGCTCGCGGGTTACGCTGATTTTGTGGCCGTTGAGATCGAAGAGCATGTGCACCCATGCCCCCTGCAGTTCTGCCTCGATCGCTTTCCACTGCTCCTTGCTGATGCTCATCACGCCTCCCGCTTGCCGAAACGGTGGATGCAGGTCATGCACAGGTCGACGCGGGACTGGGCCCAGTGCTGGTTGGTGATGTTCTTGGCCGCCTTCTTTGCCATCACCCACAGATCCAGGGCGGTGATATAACGCCCCTCGCGCTCGAACTCGGCGGCGCGGGTGGCCAGCGCCAGATAACCGTTAGGATTGCGGGCGATCTCGTCTCCCTTCAACACTGCATTAGCCATGGTGTAACTCCTGTTCAAATCGGGTTGTTTGACATTGATGCTTGTCGTACACGGTGACGATGGAGCCGTTCTTCAAGATGAAGTAGGCATCGTCACATTCGAGGATCCGGCGCGGGCTCCATCCCGCCTCGCGCTGCCGGATCCGCCGCAGCTGGCGTTTGCTTGGGCGCCAAGCCCGTGACAGGGCGCCCAGCATCTCCAGTTCGCTGCGGCCGGTACGTTGCACCCAGCGCTCGATGGCGTGGCGGGTGACGTACAGCGGGCCATAGCGGGTTTCAAACTCCACTACAAAAACCACATGGGCGGTGGCCATTGACACCAAACTCAACGCGAGTGCCAAGGCAGTGTTTACATGCAGCATACCGATCCACTTCGGTCTGCCCGACAAGCCCAAGGCCTTCGGTCATGATGGCCAGTTCTTGTTCGGTGACGGGCCACTCGTCTGGGTTGTAGGGCGGGTTGTCGAGCAGCCCGCACATCCAACCCATGGCATCCCGCACGCCTTGCTCATAGGAGCCATCTTCAAACTCGGTGCCCTGGTCTTCGCTCTGGTCAGCCAACAGCTGAGCCAGCGCCAACTGCTTGATCACTTCGGGGGTCAGGTTCTTCATGGCGGGCCTCACAGCTTCGACCAGTCGATGACGATGGCCTTGTAGGCCCCGGTACCGGTCTTCTCGTAGAACCGGATGTACTCGGCCTTGCCCACCACGGTGATGGCGTCGGCAATGGCCTGCATGGCCTCCTTCCACTCGGCACCCTTAATGTCCAGCTTGCGCAGTGAGAGCACCTGGTTGACGTCTACATGGCCGCCCTTGTTGACGCGGAAGGCGTGATCCACCAGGGCGCGGATCTCGTTGCTGCTGCCCTCGCTCCAGCGGACGATACAGCCGTCGATCAGGGTCTTGGCGGTCTGCAGGCGCTCGTCGAACTTGCGGTGTTCGCCAATAGCCCGCACCACCTGGAAGCGGCCATCAAAACTGGTGAGGGTGACGTTGCCCTTGGTGCCGCCGTACTGCACTCCGTACTCGGCGGCCGACAGATCCATGAAGGCCTCGATCTCCTGGGCGATACTGGCCTTGCGGGCCAGCAGGCGCAGCTTCTCTTCGTGCGCGTCGGTGCACAGGCGAGTCACCAGATCATCGCGAAGCAGGTCGAGCGGGGCGATCAGGGACTCTGGCACGAAGTGGCCCAGGGCGTTCTTGCGCAGGTTGTCGGTCTTGTTCTCAGTGGCGATAGTCATTGCTGTTTGCTCCTATTAAGCGGGGAAACCGGCGGCACGGTGGTGCAGGTACTCGACGGCGGTCATGTTGCCGGTCAGTTCGAAGTCGTCACGGCTCGGCTCGTCATGCCAGTGGATGATGCAGCCGCCGAGGCGGGCGGCGTAGGCGCGGCGGCGCAGACCGTTGACCTGCTCGTTCAGCTCGATAGCCCCCTGTTTCAGCTCGTCGGTGGGGTAAGCGATCTCGATCATCGGGCGTACCTGGGCTGCCTTCACTGCCAACACTTGGCAGCCATTCTTGCGCAGGGTGGCGATGACACGCTGGGCGATGACGCCGAGGCTATTGGTGCGAATGTTCATGCGTTCTCTCCTTGTGAATCACGGTTCAGCGGCGCCCAGGTGAGGTGCAGCCGGTCTTGCTCAAAAATCTCCTGACGGCCGGTGTTGTCTTGCATGGTCACCTCACCGTTGTTGCTATCCACCATCACCCCATAGCGGCCGCTCAGCAGGTGGATGTGGGTCCAGTTGTTGACGACGACATAGCAGGTGTCTGGTTGCGGCTTGGCGTTCATCACTCTCCCTCCAGCTCGTTGAAGGCCACCCGCAGTACCTGCTCGTTGAGCGGTTCGCCGCCGGAGTACATCACCGCCAGCTTGAGCACCTTGCTAACCAGACGCAGGGCGCCGGGGCGCTCGCTGATCTGCAGCAGCAGGGCGCGTTCGGCATCGCCGGTCACGTTCCAGGCATCGGCCACCGCCATCACGTCAGCCTTCTTGGCCTTGGTCAGGGCGCGTTTTTTGGCGACGCGGGAGTAAAGGCGGGCGAAATCTTCGGAGCGGTGGCCGCCGGTCAGCTGGGTGTACACCCGGCTGTTGCCGACCAGCACCATGCCCACCTCCACCTCTTCCACCAGGATGCGCAGCTCTTCGAGCACGTCGCGGCCAAGGTGGTCCGCTTCATCCACCACGATCAGGCCTTTGGTGGAGAGCAGGCGGCGGCGCAGGGCGCGGGCCAGGGAGCCACGCTGGCGCGGGGCGTTCTCCATCCCCAGCTCCATGGCCAGCTCGTAGAGGCATTCGGTCAGGGTGCTGCGGGTCGGGCTGGCGGTAACCATCCAGACGTTGTTGTTGTTGCGCTGGAAGTGGCGCAGGGCAGTCGTCTTGCCCACGCCAGAGGCGCCGTGGTTAATGACGATGCTCTGGGTCATCTGGGCGTAGGTCATGTCTGCGATGATCTGCTTGGCTGTTTCGGTCATCACAAAGCCGGGATCGCGGGGGGCATCGGCCCGCTGTTCACGGGCGGTCAGCCAGTTGGCCAGCTTCTGCAGCATGGCAGTCGGGTCGGCCTTGTAGTTGCCGTTCAGCAGCTGGTTGACGGTCGAGCCGGAGACGCCGATCTCTTTGGCGATCTGAGCCTGGGTCACCACGCTCTGCTCCAGCAGCGCCTTGACCCTTGCCACCACTTCCTGGTTGCTGTTTTGTTCGAGAGTGACTACGTTTGACATGTTGAACTACTCCTTTCAGGCGGCCCCACAAGGCCGCTTTTTTCTTGGTTAAATGCCGGTTAAAGGCTGTTTTTCTTCATCTGTTCGGCCATCTTCGCGACGCTCGCTTGATAGCGGGCCTCGTAGTCGATGACTGGTGCAGCTTCTGACTGTTGTTGGGTGGCCATGGCCGGCGCTGGCTGGACTGCGAGCGCGGCATTGCCGAGGGAAACGGGGCGCACCATTTCGACCACCTTGGTCTCGGGAGCCGGTTCGTCGCTGACGCTGGGCAGCAGGGCGGCGGCCTCCATCGCAGACATGCTTTGCTGGGCCAGCGCGGCAGCCTTGACGGCCTTGGTGTGCTGGGTGCGTTTGCGCTTGTGCTCGCGGGCTTGCTGGGTATCGCCAAAGGCCACTTTTTCCAGGCACTCCGCTTCGCAGATGTGCAGGCCGTTGAGGGTGGTGACGATCACTGCTTCATGCAGGCGCTGCGGGTCGAACCGTGCCACCACTTTCTGCCCGGCGTACTCGGCCAGATCGGCGTGGTAATAACGGTTGCTGCGGTTGGCGATGGCGCCGCCGGCTTCGAGCCGGATGGTGCCGTGCTGGCTGACGCGGGTTGCCTCTGCCTGCAGCAGCAGCATGGTGAGCTGTTCGCTGCTGGCCTTGCGAATGGTGGCCTGGGCATAGCTCTGCTCGAAGGCCTGATCAAAGCTCATCACGCCCCGGCAGGCTTCGGTCTGGCGACCCAGCTTGCCGTTGTAGATGGCCACGCCTTCGGCCACGACGCGCAGGAACTCCTCGGCATCCACCGCCCGTTCACCATAATTGTCTGGCTTGGCCATGGGGTTGGGGCCGGTATAGCAACCTGCCAGCGCAGGGTGCTTGTCGATGATTTCGTCCAGCCCACCCACACCAAAGGCACGTTCGATCGGCTTGGCCTGACCGTGCCCCTTGCCCAGCAGCACGCTGGACCAGTGCAGCTTGATGCCAAGCATGGGGATCATGCCCATGGGCTCATCCGATTTGACCTTGAAGCGGTAGCGGTTCGGCACACCACCGGTCATCCATTTATTGGCGGCGGCGCGGGTGTTATCGATGGTGATCTCGCGCGGGATGCCGTATTGGCTGCATACGTCCATCAGGGACAGGCGGATGCTGTCGGTGTTCTCGCTGATATCAGTGCGCCAGCCCACGATCTTGCGGCTGTAGATGTCTTGCCAGAACCAGGTCTTGGGGCGGATCACTTCGCCGTTGAACCACTTCACGAAGACGTTGTGCAGGTAGCCGTCGCCGTTGATCCACTCCATGGCATCCAGCCCTTCGATGGTGCGTTCCTGCGGCGGGTATAGCTGCATCAGTGCATGCTCACCTTCGCGCAGCATCACCTGCTGGGCGTGGGGAACTTCCATATCCATGCGGCGCATCAGGCTGTCGAGGCTCGGCACCACCCAGTCATTGTCGCGGGCAGCCAGCTTCACCCGCTCATAGCAGCTGGCGGCGTTCGGCCGTTCACGGCGCAGGTAATCGGCTTTGAAGAACTCCCAGGCTTGATCGCTGACGGGGGCCAGACGGGTGGCGCGGGTTTCAGTAGCCGCTTGTTGCTGCTTGGGTACCAGTACGGCAAGCCAGTCGCTGTCGTCGAAGCCTTTGACCATTGCGCAATAGCGGCGCAGGGTCGGCAGCGCGATGTCGAACTCATCAGAAATATGCTGGTAGGCCTGCATCAAGGTGCTGCCACTGGCAACCAGCGCATGCACCGCCTTAACGGCAGCAGCACGGGCCATGGCCTTGGCGTGGGCCTTGTCGTTGGCCTTCTTCCAGTTGGCCCACAGCTGCTCTTTGCAGTAGCGCGGAGCTTGTGGCTTTGGCAGATCCAGAGTCATGCCACCGACCACCACCTTGCCGGCCTTGCGCAGCAGGGCGGCTTGGACGGTGGGTGGCAATATGCTGATGTGGTATTCGGTGGCCTTGCTCCCTTCGCGCTGGCGGGCCTTCTCTGGAGAAAGCTCTACCAGTCGATTCAGTTGATCTCTGGAGCGTCTTTCTGATGTTGGCATTCCTGCCACACCAGCGATTTCATTTGCGGTGACCCATTCCATATCAGCCCCCTCAGCTTGCTTTCTTCAAAAGGGGTTGATAGCGGCTAGGCCATATATCTTCTGGGGCAAGCCCAAGGGCATCAGCGATGATGCGCTCACCTTTTGGCCATGGGGCCCGAAAGGTGTTCTGCAATGTAGAACTGGAAAGCCCTGCATCGCGTGACAATTGAGAAACTGACATCCCTACCTTTTTCAAGGCGGCGACTACATCCGCACGATGCCAATCACTCCCATTTTCCGTCCGTTTCTGCGACACTCTGCAATTACTCATCTTAGTAACTCAACTTGGTTAACTGACTAAGTTAACGAGAGTATAGAGACGATTCGGACGAAAGAGCAATACAAACGGACGAATTTATTTTTTGATCGTCCGTTTAGGCATTTGCCAACGACATCACTAAAACAGGTTAATAGGATGGAAAACAATAAGTTAGGTAAAACGGACGCTTGCGAACATGAAACGGACGCTGCGTCCGAATCTCACATGTGGAAACGGACGCCATGGGTTATTGCGTCCGAAGTGGCCGGGCTTGATGGGATGCCAACAACGGACAGAAGAGCAAGAGATGAGCTGGAGCGCTTGAGCGCGGGCAAGGAAGGGGTTAAACGCAAACGGTCAGGCACGAAGGCTTTTGAGTATCACGCATCGATACTTCCTCCGTATGTTATTGAAGAATTAGAAAAAACTGGGTTGTTTCCTGGTGGCGTCCAGGTTGAGCACCAAGCACCGTCCAGCTCGCCATACGAACAGCCCAAGATCACGCTGACCGGCGTCAACGAACATGCTATGGGCTACTCCTCTTTCATGGAGGAGTTTGCCTTGATTCCAGGATACAGAGTGCAGGTATCAGCAGGGCATGGCGCATTGGCCCAGGCAGATGAGGCACCATGCAGGCATCTGGCATTTCGTCGCAAATGGCTTAAATGGCGCGGCTTCGCAGAGAAGGAGCTGGCGATCGTCTGGAGCAAGGGCGACAGCATGGAGCCCACCATCAGCAACAACGATACCCTGGTGGTGCATCTTGGCCGAACGCGGCCGGTGGATGGCCATATCTACGTGGTGCGTAACGATGACCAGCTCTGGGTCAAGCGCCTGCAGGTGCTGCCCAGCGCCTGGCTGCTCTTGAGCGACAACAAACACTACCAGCCGATCGAGGTACCGAAGGACGAGCAGCATACCTTCGAAGTGATCGGACAGGTCGTCCATATCTCCCACGACGTTGGAGAGTGATGAAGCAGATTTAAAGCCGGTTTAAACGGCGCGTTCTCAAATCGACATTGATCAATTCAATCGCGATTTTTCGCCGCTTTCGGATCCTTTGATCATTTTGTGGATCCGCACCAACGAAAACGGCCTGCAGAGTTTTGATCGCTCTACAGGCCGCGTCTCTTCTGGTTTCTCGATCCCATCTATTCCCTCAAGATCCCACTTATTCCCTAACCATTCCCAGTGATCAATCCACTAGAGTCTATACACGCGTCGTGGCGTGAAAAAACGTGAACCGCTTCGGTTATCCGGGGAAGGGGGCAGTGTTTGCCCTATTCGGGGGGAGCGAGGTGTGGTTTTCCTGTGAAATGACTCAGTTGTAGCGCAATCCTGCCGCGTTTTCGGCGAAAGGGACCTTGGCCGTGAAAAAGTTGACGTTGCCAATCGTTTTACCGCTTTTTCTGTGACGGCGATCACTGTACCATCGCCGCCCGACCTGCCACCCGGCGCGCGGCTCCCTGCGTTCTGGTTGGCGTCACCCGATACTCGCTGTCACCCGGAATGTGAATGACCCCAGGATGGGACCCGCCACTAACCTGTAGGTTTGTGGTCTGCGTGTCGCGGGGTCGGCACCTCTCCCGCCCGCTCCCTGCGATGCCTGTCTGCAGACTTGCCGTATGAAACTTCTCTCTTCATAGGTGCAAGATGACGCTGTTATTGAGTCTGGTCGGTATGCTGGCCCTGATGTTTATCGCCTGGCTGGCCAGTGAAAACCGCCGTGCCA
This sequence comes from Aeromonas sp. 2692-1, assembly GCF_013085505.1. Classification (NCBI taxonomy): domain Bacteria; kingdom Pseudomonadati; phylum Pseudomonadota; class Gammaproteobacteria; order Aeromonadales; family Aeromonadaceae; genus Aeromonas; species Aeromonas sp. 2692-1. The sequence continues at coordinate 4,264,531 of NZ_CP038513.1, read as the reverse complement.
TCCGCTGGCGGACCGTGCTCGGGGCCCTCGCCCTGCAAACCGGCTTTGCCGCCCTGGTGCTCTACTTCCCCCCCGGTCAAATCATGCTCGGCGCCATGAGCAACGGCGTCTCGGCCCTGCTCGGCTTTGCCGACAGCGGCATCCGCTTCGTGTTTGGCGATCTGGCCAGCAACGGCTTCATCTTCGCCGTGCGGGTGCTGCCGCTGGTGATCTTCATCAGCGCGCTGATTGCGGTGCTCTATCACTTCGGCATCATGCAGTGGGTGATCCGGGTGCTGGGGGGCGGCATTCACCGCCTGCTCGGCACCAGCCGCGCCGAATCCCTGGTGGCCACCGGCAACATCTTCCTCTCCCAGGGTGAATCGCCGCTGCTTATTCGCCCCTTCCTGGCCGGCATGACCCGCTCCGAGCTGTTTGCGGTGATGACCTGCGGCATGGCCTCGGTAGCCGGCTCTGTGCTGGGCGGCTACGCCGGTCTTGGCGTGGATCTGAAATACCTTATCGCTGCCTCCTTTATGGCGGCGCCGGGGGGCCTCTTGATGGCGAAGCTCCTGGTGCCCGAGCAGGAGCGGGTGCGCGAGCAGGACGAGATCACCCTCGACAAGAGCGACTACAGCAACGCCATCGATGCCCTGGCGGGCGGTGCCATGAACGGCATGAAGATCGCCGTGGCCATCGGCACCATCTTGCTGGCCTTCGTCAGCGTCATCACCATGATCAATGCCGGCCTCACCATGGTCGGCGAGTGGTTCGGCTGGAGCGCACTTACCCTGCAGCAGCTGTTGGGCTACCTGTTTGCCCCGGTGGCCTGGCTGATTGGTGTGCCGGCTGACGAGATGATGGCGGCAGGATCCCTGATTGGCCAGAAGGTGATCATGAACGAGTTCGTCGCCTACCTGGACTTTGCCAACATCAAGCAGGATCTCAGCGCCCATACCCAGATCATCATCACCTTCGCGCTGTGCGGTTTTGCCAACCTGGGCTCCATTGCGGTGCAGCTTGGCTCCATCGGCACCATGGCGCCGGAGCGCCGCCACGACGTGGCGAGCCTCGGCTTCAAGGCGGTGCTGGCGGCGACCCTGGCCAACCTGATGAGCGCCACCCTGGCGGGGCTGTTCGCCTCCCTCGGCTAAGCGACCCTTGCCCCATGCACACCCCGTCTCGCCACTGGCGCGGCGGGGTGTCGTTCATCTGGCGCCAGCCACTGACGCCTCGGCACGGCATGGACTCGACAGGGGCGGGCGCAGGCGTTAGCGTGATGGCGCGCGGCCAGTCCGTGCCCGTTCAGGCATTCATATAACAAGGAATCACACCATGACCCGTTTCTCTCGCGCATTGGCGCTCTCCCTGCTGCTGGTTGGCGCCACGCCGGCGTTTGCCGCCGCCACCTATACCTCTGATCTGCTGCTGTCGGCGGACTTCAAGGCCCCCTGGGCCAAGGCGACCCAGGGCATCAAGAACCTGCCCAAGTGGGTGCGCAGCGGCAACGGCACCAGCTCCCCGCTCGAAGCCGTGGCCGGCACCCCGTATCAGAGCGGTTCGGTCTGCAAACCTCACGACTGCGCCAGCCACTACATGCAGCTGCTGGTGGATGCCAAGGCCAAGCGGGTGTGGGGCGTGCTGATCGACCTGCCGGATAGCGACGCCGCTCGCGAAACCCCGTCCAAGTTTGCCCGCTACACCTGGCTCGGTCAGCCGGACAAGGAGATGCAGGCCGCCCTGATGAAGCAGGTTGAGGCCGACCCCAACTGGCAGTAAGCATCAAAAAGCAAAAACCTCTGCCTAGGCAGAGGTTTTTTTATGGCGAAGACGTGATGGGGCCAGGCGCTAGCGGCTCAGAATCCGCACCGAGCGGATGCGATTGTTGAAGTCGGTCGCCTCCTGCTCGCCGCCCTTGCGGGTGTAGTAGCCACCGCGAAAGTCGGTCTCCTCGAAGAAGCGCACCACCCAGCCAGCCGGCACGGTGAAGGAGGAGATGCGGTTGGCAAAGCCGTAGCGGCCGAGATCCGCAATATCCCGGTCGATGCGCAGGGCGTCGCCGCTCTGGTGGGCACCGTCAAATACCAGCAGGGTGCTGGCATCGTCGCTCTCATCGAGTGTGGTGGTGATGCAGCTTGCCTTGGCCGCCTCGCAGAACAGGCTGTTGTTGCCTTGGCCCTGCTGGCAGCGGCGGCTCACCTTCTGGCGCGCCAGCCATTCGCTGCGCCCCGCATCGGCATAGACGCTGTTGAAGGGGGTCAGGGTACAGACGTGGATACGCCCGCCACCCTGGCTATGGCCGTTCACCAGGATCTGGGGATTGATAAGGATATCGGCGCGGGCCGCTGTGCTCAGGGTCAACAGCGCCAGCAGGACAAACAGCTTGTTCATGGATGAGATCTTGCCAGTTCAAGGGGCGGCAAGAATTGCCGAGACGCCGCCCCGATGCAAGAGAGAGCGGCACCCGCTGCGACACTCCTTGCCCGCCATCGACACAAAGATGCAGGGCCCAAAGCAGAACACCGGCGCAAGGCCGGTGTTCTGAACAGCATGGCAGCGGGCCCGGCTGGGCGCGCGGTCAGGGCGGCTTAGGCGTAGAAGGCCTCGACGGTGCCCTTGACGGTGATCAGCATGGGGTTGCCGTAGCGATCCTTGGCCTTGGGGGAGGGGATCTTCACCCAACCTTCGCTGATGCAGTACTCCTCGACATTGGTGCGCTCCTTGCCGTTCACGCGAATGCCGATCTCGTGCTGGAAGCACTCAGCCACGTGGTGCGGGCTGCGCGGGTTGGCCGCCAGGCGGTCGGGCAGGGCCGGTTTGTTGTCGCTCATGGTCATTACCTGTTGTGGATGCAAAGTGCGCCATTGTAGACAATGGCCCCGCTGGGCTCAAGGCAGCGTCTGCGCAGCCTTGAGAATCTGTGATGAGGTCGGTCAGGAGGTGCGCCAAGCCTTGATCCTGCCATAGGCGGTGCCAGCCAGAGTGACAAGAAACATGACGACATAGCTCCAGAGCGGCGGGTCGAAATAGAGATCCTCCGGCAGGCTGCAAAGATAGAGGAAGGCAACCGCCAGAAGCGGTGTCAACAGAAGCTGGATAAGTGTTCTTATCATGGGGCGATTCACTTATTGGATGCGAAATATGGAGGATCAGGCGCTTGTCGCTAGCCTTTCACTGCGTTAATCAACCATGCCAGTTGGTGTGATTCAACGATGGGTCATTTTCTTCCGGCACTCTACTCTGTCACGAGCGTGCTATTTTGCGATTCCGGCCTGACGGGGAGTTGCCTTGTCACTCCGGTAGTTGAGATAACCATGCGACAAACCATTCAGCAGGCATGGAGGCAGACTCTTTATTCAACGCAACGTGGATATCCCAGTTCGTTTCTACCTCCGCGAGTATGGGCATCACGGCATCAATCTCTGCGGGGGCATCTATATCAGCGTATTTGTTCCAGAAAGCCTCACACCAGTGAGCAATGGACTCATGATGGTGAGGTGCACTTTCTGGATGGGCGCCCCATGTCAAAACCTGTTTTACATTGTCTGGCGTAAATGCCAGCTGTATTTCTTCGGGCATATTGCTTTACCTGCAACGTCAGGTGTGGTGACGATGGTTTATATTTCTAGTGACACAACGTGGCGTGGGGAATTCATTTGCACCAAGACATTCTTTTCTCCATTAGAGCTGGGACACCCATCCTTTTAATGTTGGCGTATGCTACGCCAGGCTCAGAAAGATGGGTGTCCAAAATTAGTGGTGGCGTGACAAGCGTTTCTTCGCCCCCTGGCAGGTGATCCGGGTCGCCCCCTTCAAGCTGGAGGCCTATCTCACCGCCCGAGGTGAGGCGGTGATCCTCTCCGAGCTCTACTGGGTCTGGCTGCCGTGGGTTGTATTGATGCTGGTGTTGATGGGGTGGCGGGGAAGGGGAGGTAGTGGCAGGATTGAAAAGGGTTGTCGTTATATTGCGGCTGAGCAAAAAATAAAAACTTGGACACCTATTTCTTGTGCTCTGGGTGTGTAAAGTCTTGCTCAAAACTGTGGGCATTCCAATTTGGCGCTCTCGATGGATAGGGTGGACCCTATGGCAGCGTGGTGGGCCATTTATATTTTCCTATTGCCGCAACGATGAGGCTCCACTCAGTAAGGCGCTCAATGTCTTTCTTTGGTCGATGTGGAACATTAGGCGCACAGCCCCAAAAACCATTACCTGGCTCTTTTGTTTCCTGCAGAACAACGAGAGCTGATAATGCCGGAGCACCAACAGGAGCCAATAAGTTGTTAAGCTCACCAAGAGGCGCATCCCAGTTTCCATGCGGCTCATACCATTCGCCAGTTAGTGCGTGGTAGTCGTGTGACAACTGTGTATAGGTTTGTGGTCTTGCCTTTCCCGCTGTTGCCCAGTTGCGCAATACTGTATAGACATGCGAAATATCAGGTTTCATTTCTTCCTTCCTCGCATAGTAAAAACACCAAGCATTGCAAATCACACTTAAACAGATTGTTAGACATTTATTTTAAACAACTTTCCAGCCAAATCAGCAACAATGAATTCACTTGTAAGTTTTGAAGGTTTCACTTTTTTTGGTAATGACATTGCCGCGACTCGCTTGTTTGAAATTGTCACTCTTTTAGGAATCGTCATCTGAGCTTTTAACTTTGAATAATAGAATGTAGCCTGTTGCGCATAATTATTTGCAGTAAATTGCTCCTCCGTGTTGACACTTCTTTTGAAGAAGTGTTCCAAAAGCTCTCGATGTTTTCCATCATCATTTAGCATCTGTCTTTTTACCAATCCAAAATCATTTAAAATCACAGTTAAAAGTTGCTTGTCATTCATAATGATCGTTATAATATTGTAAGGATAACCTATACTGCTTAATGCAAATGACGGCTCTATATAATCCGGTAGATCAGTAATGATAACTGAACCAAATGGAGCAGGATAAAGGCTAAAGCCTGGGTTTCCAAAGTTCGCTAAAATAGATCTTGCAAATTCTATCCCCTTAAAGACCTCTTCATAAGTTAACACCATGCCTTTTGACTTATCTTTCCTATCTTCAGGGAATTGTGAGTCCTTTAAATTCAAGCCAACATAAATTTTTAAAGCCCAGACGAATAATTCTTGCTCTGTTGCATCACCATTTTTTATTCTCTCTTCTATTTGAGAGAATCTTATTCCATTACACGACTTACAAGCCGGCAAGACCTCGTTGATGTACTTAACTTCAGAGTCATTTCTGATTTTCAGTTTTGAATGCTTAATATCATATTTACGATGCATCCACTGAGGTATTACATGCTCTTTTGTATCTGGATAATTACCACAAAACATACAACCATTCATTAATGTTCAATTCCTCTAAATGCCTAACGCCCGCTTAAGTGGTGAGCCACAGCCACGATACTAAGTTATTGCACCGTAAACAAAAAAGCAAAATAAAACCAAAAGCACCGAGCATTTCGAATCCGTCTTAAAGCGTTTGTTAAGTGTGTTTTATGACCACTTTGTCAATTCACCGAGAAAAGCACAGTGTAAATCATTAATACATTCCATTGCATCCGACAGTGCCGAGCGAACGTCCTCAAGTACCTCAGGAGCCAAATCAAAACTATTAACTATATTGTCATTAGCATCAAGGAGGATGGCACATTTAATCGGTTTACCTTGTCCTGATTGTGCATTTTTAAGAGCAGATTCAATATCCATTGGTTGAACTGTGGATTTTTTATGGTCTTGATTTTCATTTGTGGCTTGAGGGTAGCGAAAATATGTACTTTTAGGATCGTAACCACTTATTAGTTTTATTTTATTTTCGAGGCTAGATTCCAATGTCCAATCAGTTCTTTTGGGAAGACGTTCAAAATTTGATTCATAGATAGACTTAAAATAGCTATATAAGTCATTTAAATTATGAGTATTGGACATGGGGCGCCACTTCCCATTAACTAAAATGGCAGGGTTATCTAAACTAAAATTATCCCCAAAACAAATGTTGTACTTTTTATGAAGTATGTAAATCAGTGACTTTAGATAAAGTTCAATTGCATGACGTTGTAAATAGCCTATGGGAGATAAAAGATCTCGATTATTTTCTGAGTTAATCAGAACCTTGGCTGCATCTCTGAAATGCCATGCTGATATACCAAGTCCCCTGTCGAAGTGCATCTCAGGAGGTGTAATCAATATGTTCATTCTCTAATATTTCTCCGAACTCAAAAATACACTTAACGCCGCCAGCAGGGGTAGACAAAGCGCATCGCGGTTTGGCTGTCCCTCTAGCTGTCCTTGTTAACTGTGGGATTGAATAAGCTCATCGACCCACGCTTTAAGTTTTTGGATTACCTCATTGATTTCAGATTTAAAGCCCTCTTCGTTTAGGAACTCTCAGTTTCAATTTTGTACTGTCAATCTTTACCTTGCTAATGAACTGAATAGAGCATCCCCTTGAGGGCCTCGAATGACTCATAAATCTTTGTGAAAAAGCATCATGGTCATTACGATTTCTATCGTATTTCTCTATTGCTTTTAAACGTCTTTCTAATACGGTTTTATTCGACATTGCCAACTCGATGCTTTCGTAGAGTTAACGGCGATTAGAACGAAGGTGATACTAATTCAATAGCAGAGCCTTCCGTATAACTCGGCTCTGCCCTGATAGTTGCCACGAGAAATAAAATTAAATAAAAATATTACCAGTCTTACTCTGATACTTGAATATATTCGCTTGACCTCCTCTTTTTACTCTACCATTACCACGGTGTAAAAGAACAGTTTAGGAGTCAGCTATGGAGAGCACCGCTAAATCCCGCCTGCGTGAACAAGTCAGGACAGTGATGCGTTTGCATCACTACACCTCGTATATAGGGCTAAAAATCGTAGGTTGGTGCTGAACGAAGTGACGCCCAACGTTTAACATATAATCTATTTAGAAATAGACTTTAACCACACAACAACCTCCACGCTGCTCCTTGTTTAGATACATAACAAAAAACGGTGAGTGTCCCAATCCCACTATCCTTTAAAAGTTCTTTTTGAGGGGGGATCCGTAATAACTCATGTTTTTATTTAAACTTGTCTTTTTCATTGTACTTAAGGCATGTTCTCATCCAGCTTCCAGTCGCGTTTTCGATAAATTGTTTTTTTTCCTCATCAGTTTTAGCGATATCCCACTCGTAGATCTCCAAAATCATATTCTGGTATTTCGGTTCCTCTCTTTCCAGAACGTCACGTATGGGAACGCCATCGTGACGAGACTTTGTGATCGAACCTGCCAATTCTCCAACCTTTAAACAGTGCTCAAGGATCGGGTCTTTGACAATAGCGGCGGCAGGGAGAGTGAGCATAATTAGTGAAAGTGCAGCAAATTTCATAAAATGTCTTCTGGCTATTATATCGTCGGGGAATGGGACAGTCATAATTTGCGTTATGTGCTCTTGAGACATTAGTTAACTATTTCGTATGTTGGGCTTCGCTACGCTCGGCGCCAACCTACAAAAACCACGCTACCGCCCCTGAGTGACAGCCCCCAGTCCGCTGCTGTTAACCTGCGAGATAGCAACAATCGCAGCCATGGTGCGCACCCGAGAGAGGGATTGTCGTTTGGCTATCTTAAGGGCGAGGGTGGAGTTTTGAGAAGCGGGTTTTGGCGGGAATCTGTGTTGGATCAATAAATTAGTCATCGGTTGTGCTTTGGGTGAGCCGCTGGTTTGGCTGGCAATGTGTCAGGCCCCTCACCCTAACCCTCTCCCAGAGGGAGAGTGGAGCAACATGCCGGGGGTACAAGCGAGATAAAAAGAAAGGGAGCCGCTCAGGCTCCCTTTCTCATAGTTATGGCGTGGTTATGCGAACTGGCATATCAAGGCCACAGACAGCAGATCCCATACCCGACTTTAGCGGTTTGTCGCGGCCTTCATCCCTTCCACAAACTCTTTCAGACGAGTGAGCATATGTTCCGGGTTCTGGTGGTGGGTCTCGATGATCTTCACCACGGCGGAGCCGGAGATGGCACCGGCGGCGCCGGCGGCAATGGCTTCACGCACCTGAGCCGGTTCGCTGATGCCAAAGCCGAGCAGGGCGGGGGGCGCCTTGAACTCGCGCAGGGTGTTGATGAGACCTTCCACCGGCATGCCGGCCTTGGTTTCGGCACCGGTCACGCCGGCGCGGCTCACCAGATAGGTGTAACCATTGCCGAGCTCCGCCACCTGTTTCAGGGTCTCGGTGTCGCCATTGGGCGGGGCGATAAAGATGCTGTCGATGCCGAACTTGTCGGCGGCCGCCTTGTAGGGGGCGCACATCTGTACCGGCACGTCGGCGACCAGCACCGAATCCACGCCCGCTTGCTGGCACTTCTCGTAGAAGCCGTCAATTTTGCGCACATAGACCAGGTTGGCGTAGACCAAGAGGCCAATGGGCAGTTGCGGGTACTTGGTGCGGATGCGGCCAAGCAGCTCGAAGCAGTCGTCCGGGGTGGTGTGGCTGGCAAAGGCGCGCAGGGCGGCGCCCTGAATGGTGGGGCCGTCCGCCACCGGATCGGAGAAGGGAATGCCGAGTTCGAGGGCATCGGCGCCCCCTGCGACCAGCGCATCGACGATGGCCAGCGACAATTCAGGAGTGGGGTCACCCAGCATCACGAACGGCACAAAAGCGCCCTGATTGGCTTCGTCCAGACGGGAGAAGAGTTGTGCGTAACGGTTCATTTGCAGGTTCCTTCTTTCTCAAAGCTTTCTGTTTCCAAGATATCGGCAACGGTGAAGATATCTTTGTCGCCACGGCCGGAGAGGTTGACGATGAGCACCTGCTCTTTTTCCGGTTCACTGCGGGCCATCTTGAGGGCATGGGCCAGCGCGTGGGAGGACTCCAGCGCCGGGATGATGCCTTCGGATTTGGCCAGCTCCTGGAAGGCGTCCAGCGCCTCCTTGTCGGTCACCGAGGGGTACTCGGCGCGGCCGATGGCGGCCAGGTGGGCGTGCTGCGGGCCGACGGAGGGGAAGTCGAGCCCCGCCGAGACGGAGTAGGACTCCTGAATTTGGCCCTGGGTGTCCTGCATCAGGTAGGAGTGCATGCCAAAGAAGACCCCCTTGCTGCCGTGACCGAGCGGCGCGCCGTGCTCGCCACTCTCGATACCGTGACCACCCGGCTCGACGCCGATGAGGCGCACCGACGGCTCATCGATAAAGTCGGCAAACATGCCGATGGCATTCGAGCCGCCGCCGACGCAGGCGATCACCGCATCGGGCAGCCGCTCTTCTTTCTCGAAGCACTGGGCCTTGGCCTCTTCGCCGATCATCTTCTGGAACTCCCGCACGATAGTGGGGAAGGGGTGCGGGCCGGCGGCGGTACCCAGCAGGTAGTGGGCCGACTCGTAGTTGGCAGCCCAGTCGCGCAGCGCCTCGTTGCAGGCATCTTTCAGAGTGCTGGAGCCCGAATGCACCGGAATGACGGTAGCGCCCATCAGCTTCATACGAAAGACGTTGGGCTTCTGGCGCTCGCAGTCCTTAGCACCCATGTAGACCCGGCACTTGAGGCCGAGCAGGGCGCAGGCCAGCGCAGTAGCGACGCCATGCTGACCGGCGCCGGTCTCGGCGATGATCTCTTTCTTGCCCATCCGCTTGGCCAGCAGCGCCTGACCCAGTACCTGGTTGGTCTTGTGGGCGCCGCCGTGCAGCAGATCTTCACGCTTCAGATAGAGGCGGGTCTTGGTGCCCTTAGTCAGATTGCGGGTCAGGGTGAGCGGGGTCGGGCGACCGGCATATTCGGTCAGCAGGGTCTGAAATTCGGCGATAAAGGCCGGATCATCCTTGGCATCGACGAAGGCCTTCTCCAGCTGGAGCAGGGCGGGGATGAGGATCTGGGGCACGTACATGCCGCCAAATTCACCAAAAAACGGGTTGAGCAGGGTCATGGTTTCTTCCTTGTATTAGCTAAATCGAAACATCGAAAAGGGTTGCGTTACAGGTTGCGCAGGGCGGCAAACGCGGCCGTCAGCTTGTGCGTATCCTTCTGGCCCGGGGCACTCTCTACCCCGGAGTTGAAATCAAGGCCGAGGCAGCCCACTTGCGCGGCTTGCAGGGCGTTGTCGGGGTTAAGGCCACCCGCTAGCATCAGCTTGGCTTTATCGAGATTGGCCAGCATGGCCCAGTCGAATGCCTGACCGGTGCCGCCGCTCTGGCTGCCTACTTTGGTATCCAGCAGCAGGCGATCGGCCGGATAGTCGAGGGCAGGCAGTGGCTCACCACTTGTGACTCCAACGGCTTTCCAGATCTGGCAGCCAGCGGGCAGCAGCGGCCGCAGTTCCTCGATATAGGCGGCATCTTCATCCCCATGCAGCTGCATCGCAGCGAGCCCCAGCGCCTCCACCGTCTTGACGATGGTGGCGGGCTGGGCGTTGCGAAATACTCCCACATAGGAGAGCGGTGCGCCCGCCATCACGGCGCGGGCGGCGGGAATGTCCACATAGCGCGGGCTTTTGGAAACAAAGATAAGGCCACCGAATACCGCGCCCGCCTGATGGGCGGCGGCGGCATCCTCGGCGCGGGTCAGGCCACACACCTTGTTCTGGCCGAGTACCAGCTTGCGCACCGCAGCCTCCAGATCCGGCTCGGCCATCAGGGACGAGCCCACCAGAAAGCCCTTGGCGTGGTGGCGCAGATCCGCCACCTGGGCGCGGTGGTTGATGCCGGATTCGCTGATCACTACCCGATCGCTTGGAATGTCTTTGGCCAGCTGTTTGGTGCGGTTCAGATCCACGCTCAGGTCGCGCAGATCCCGGTTGTTGATACCGATCACCGGCGCACCAAGGGCGATGGCGCGGGTCAGCTCCTCCTCGTTGCTCACCTCGGTGAGCACGCCAAGGCCCAGCTCCTTGGCGACCGCGAACAGGGCGCGATAGCCCTCGTCGGTGAGCACCGAGAGCATCAGCAGGATGGCGTCCGCCTGATAGTGGCGGGCCAGATAGACCTGATAGGGGTCAATCATGAAATCCTTGCAGAGCACCGGCTGCTGAACACGGCTGCGAACCCGCGGCAGGAAGGCGAAATCCCCCTGAAAGAACTTCTCGTCGGTCAGCACCGAGATGGCGGTGGCGTATTTGCCATAGATGTCGGCGATGGCCTCCGGGCTGAAGTCGTCGCGGATCAAGCCCTTGGAGGGAGAGGCCTTCTTGCACTCCAGAATAAAGCGGGTGGAGCCCGCCTTGAGCGCCCCGACGAAATCCCGATCGCTGGGGGTCAGCGCGCTCTGGAAGCTCGCCAGCGGCTGGGCCTGCTTGCGGGCGGCAACCCACTCCTGCTTGGCCGCCACGATTTTGCCGAGAATGGTCTGGCTGATGGAGGCCATGTTCAGAAAAGCATGGGGGGCAATAAGGTCTGACATCTCGTTATCCTTGCGAAGCTGGTTATTGCCGGTTGGGCGTTCTGAATGACTGCTGTGCAGAGTCGTGGCTGACATCATGCCTCCTGATGGCTCAAGGTGGCGAGGCGAGCTGCGAGCTCCGCCGTCTTGCCGCTTGCCAGCACCGCCAGCACCTGGGCCGCCGCGCTCTTGAGATCGGTCGCCTTGCCCGCCATCAGCAGCAGGGGGGCCACGTTGGCGGCGATGGCGGCGTTGTGGGCCGGGGTACCACGCCCTTCCAGAATGGCGGCGGTGATGGCGCGGTTCTCTTCCGGCTCACCGCCCTGAATGGCGCTGACCGGGTAGGTCTCCAGGCCAAAGTCAGCCGGGGTTAACAGAAACTCGCGGATCTCGCCGTCACGGATCTGGGCTACTTGGGTCGGGCCGTGGATGGCAATCTCATCCAGCCCGGCGCCGTGCACCACCATACCGGTTTTCAGCCCCAGTGCCAGCAGGGTTTCGGCGATGGGGCGCACCAGCTCGGGTGCATAGACCCCCATCAGCTGATAGGTGGGGCGAGCTGGGTTGATAAGCGGCCCCAGCACGTTGAACAGGGTGCGGGTCTTGAGGGCTTGGCGCACCGGCATGGCGTGGCGCACCCCGGCGTGATACTGGGGGGCGAACAGGAAGCAGATGCCGAGCTCGTCCAGGCAGCGGCGTGCCTGCGCCGGGCTCATGTCGAGCTTGATCCCCATCTTGTCGAGCAGATCGCTCGAACCCGACTTGCTCGAGACCGAGCGGTTGCCGTGCTTGGCCACTTTCAGGCCGCAGGCGGCGGCGACCAGCGCCGAGGTGGTGGAGACGTTGATGGTGTTGAGACCATCGCCACCGGTGCCGACGATATCGCAGAACTCATAGTCTGGACGCGGGAAGTCGCGCGCTTCCGCCAGCAGGGCCTCGGCGGCGCCGGCGATCTCCTCCGGGGTCTCCCCCTTGATCTTGAGGGCGGTCAAGAGACTGGCGAGAACTATGGGATCCACTTCGCCACGTACCACCTGGCCGAAGGCGTCGCGGGTACTTTCACGGCTCAGAGACTGACCCTGATAGAGGGTGTTGAGATGATGATGCATGTTGGTCTCCTTACCGCACACTGCTTTCTGGACGGGTGATATGGGCGAGCGCCTGGGTCAGCAGGCGGGCCCCTTCCGAAGTCATGATGGATTCCGGGTGGAACTGGAAGCCCAGTACCCGCTCATCCTGCTGCTCGATGGCCATGGGCATGCCCTGATAGTGGGCAATCACCGTCAGCTCTTCCGGTACATAGGTAGCGACCAGCGAGTGGTAGCGGGCCACCGGCAGCGGGCTTGGCAGGCCGGCGAAGGCGCCGTGGCCGTTGTGCTCAATCAGGGAACGCTTGCCGTGGACGATCTCGCCCGCCGCGCCGACGGTGCCGCCGTAGGCTTCGCACAGGGCCTGATGACCGAGGCAGATGCCGAGGATGGGCACCTGACCACGAGCCAGCTTGATAAGGTCGATGAGGCAACCCGCTTCGTGGGGGGCGCCCGGGCCCGGCGAGAGCACCAGCACGGCATCCCCTTCGCAGGCGGTGATCTCGCTCATGATGCGGCTGGCCGGCAGGCTGTTGCGGTAGATCCGCACCGGATAACCGAGGGCGCGGAACTGGTCGACGAGGTTGTAGGTAAACGAATCGAAGTTGTCGAGCAGGAAGATGTTAGTCATGGCTCACGTCCTTATGTTGCTCCTGCTGGGCGCTCAGGGCTTGCAGGGAGGTGCCATGGCTGGCGGCGATGGCGGCCAGTACGGCGGCTGCCTTGGCGCGGGTTTCGTCCGCTTCGGCCTGGGGTTTGGAGTCATAGACCACCCCGGCGCCGGCCTGCACATGGGCCACGCCATCTTTGACAAAGGCGGAGCGAATGACGATGCAGGTATCCATCTCGCCGGCACCGTTGATGTAGCCGACCGCACCGCCGTAGCTGCCGCGGCGCTTGCCTTCCACCATGCGAATCAGCTCGCTGGCGCGGATCTTGGGGGCGCCGGTGAGAGTGCCCATGTTCATGCAGGCCTGATAGGCGTGCAGGGCGTCAAGGTCGGCGCGCAAGGTGCCGACCACCTTGGAGACCAGGTGCATCACGTGGCTGTAGCGATCCACTTTCAGCAGCTCCTTGACGTAGCGGGTGCCCGGCTCCGAGATGCGGGCGATGTCGTTGCGGCCCAGATCCACCAGCATCAGGTGCTCGGCCACCTCTTTCTCGTCCTGACGCAGTTCCAGCTCGATACGGCCGTCGAGATCCCGGTTGATGCTGCCATCCGGGTTGAAGCCGCGGCGGCGGGTGCCGGCGATGGGGTACATCTCCACGTCGCGGCTGGTGGCGCAGAATTTCACTGCGCTCTCCGGCGAGGCGCCAAACAGGGTGAAGCCCTCATCCTGCACGTAGAACATGTAGGGGCTGGGGTTGGTCTGCTTGAGGCGGCGATAGGCAGCGACAGGGCTGGGGCAGGGCAGGGAGAAGCAGCGGGACGGCACCACCTGGAAGATGTCACCGCGGCGAATGAAGCCCTTGAGCTTCTCCACCTCGGCGCAGAACTGCTTGTCGCTCTTGTCCACGCTCATGCCGCCGGCGAGGGGCGGGGTGGCCGGTGCCTGCGCAGGGGCTTGCTGGCAGGCATGCTTGAACTGGGCGAGGCGCTCGCTCAGGCGGTGGTATCTGTCTTCCACCCGGCTCTCGTCGCTGTCACCGCCAAAGATGCAGGCAAGCAGCGCAGTGGAGCGCGCGATGTGGTCGATGGTGATCAGGGTCTCGGCCACGTAGAAGCAGTAGTCGGGGCAGTCGTTGCTCCCCTGTGGCACGTCGGGCAGATCTTCAAAGGAGGCGATGAGGTCGTAGGCGAAGCTGCCGGCCATAAACAGGGCTTCTTTGCCGAGCTGGCAATCAAGCTCCCGTTGCAGGGTGCGCAGCACGTCCAGCACGCTGATCCCCTTGAGGCGGCTGTCTTCATCCTGCTCCCGATCGGAGGCCGGGAAGTCTAGCTGCAGCTCGCCGGCCACCAGGCTCTGGGCAACGGCGGCGGGCAGGCGCTCGGCCAGCAGGCTCTGCAACTGGGCACCGTTGTCGTTCAGGCTGCGCACCCGCACGGTGCGGCCCCGGCACTCGATGCGCAGGCAGGCGTCCACCAGCAGCAGACTCTGTTTGCCGGCCTTGGAGTCGATCTCCACCGATTCCAGCAGCAGGTTGTTGGGGCGACCCTGGCAGAGCTCGCTGTAGAGTGCCAGCGGATCGGCCACATAGGGGGCGTTGAGGGTGAGGGTATCGAATTCACCCAGAGGAAGGCGATGGCTGGCTGTCATAGTGCGTTCCCTTGCGTGTGATGCTGTTTACCGATGTTCATGACGTTGAATTCCTTGAAAATTTAATGGGTCCGGGGTGGCTGGTTCAGGGGCGCCATCGCCAGGTCAGCTTGCTTGTCTGAATTCTCGGTTTCATCACAGGTCCATTTGCCGGATAATAAAAAAGCCCGCTGGGGTCAGCGGGCTTTTTCTTTGGGTTCTTTATTTGCTGTCAGATTTACAGGTACAGCAACGACCACACGCCCGCATGTCAGGGAGTGTGCCACCACCAGATGGTCAGGATGGAAGTCGTTTGCATGATAAAGTCCTGTAAAAAGATGTTTGCAATGAAGTGCCTACAGAAAACGATAAAGCCGCGGCCAAGTCAAGTCGCTTTTTAGCCTTCTTTCACCGAATGTGTACCCATGGTGACCTGACCACGAGAGCGGAATAATCTGATGAGATTCGATCTACACTGCCATACCACGGCCTCGGATGGCGTGCTGAGCCCCGCCGAGCTGGTGCGCCGCGCCGCCGCCCAAGGGGTCGAAGTGTTAGCAGTCACTGACCACGACACCCTTGCCGGGCTTGATGAGGTGCGCCGCACCATCGACGCAGAGCAACTGCCGCTGCGGCTGGTGAGCGGGGTCGAGATCTCCACCGGCTGGGAGCATCACGAAATTCATATCGTGGCGCTGGGGGTGGATGAAAAAAATCCGCAGCTGGTGGCGTTTCTGGCCGGCCAGCTGACCCGTCGTGAGGCGCGCGCCCAGGAAATTGGGCGTCGTCTGGAGAAGTGCCAGCTCCCCGGCACCTATGAAGAGGCCAAGCAGCTGGCTGGCGACGCCGCCGTGACCCGGGCCCACTTTGCCCGGGTGCTGATGGCGCGCGGGGTGGCCGATACCATGCAGAAGGTCTTCAAAAAGTACCTGAGCCGGGGCAACAAGGGCTATGCTCCGGCCGAGTGGCCCGAGATGGGCGAGGCGATCAACGCCATTCACGCCGCTGGCGGGCTGGCGGTGCTGGCCCACCCGAGCCGTTACGACCTCACCGCCAAGTGGATCAAGCGGCTGCTGGTGGCCTTCAAGGCTGCGGGTGGCGATGCCATGGAGGTTTCGCTGCCCCAGCAGAGCCCGCAGGAGCGGGCGAATCTCGGCCAGTGGGCCAAGGAGCACGACCTCTACATCTCGGTGGGATCGGATTTTCACTTCCCCTCCAACTGGACCGAGCTGGGGCGCCACCTCTGGTTGCCCAAGGAGGGCACGCCGCTCTGGCTGGCCCGTCCCGGCCACTTCGGCCTGAGCGCCGAGCAGCACGCCGCCCTGCTGGCCAGCCGTTGAGGGGCGCCGGCGGGCGTCAAACAGATTAAGGTAGTGTCGTGGAGCCTGGCTCCACGGCCATCAAGCGGGCAGGCATTGCCGCCCCCATTGCGAGAACGAGTCATGAGTCAGCACTTTTACGTACATCCGGAAAACCCCCAGGCCCGTCTGATCAGCCAGGCGGTACAGATCATTCAGAACGGCGGCGTCATCGTCTATCCCACCGACTCGGGCTATGCGCTGGGTTGCCAGATGGGTGACAAGGGCGCGCTGGAGCGCATCTGCCGTATCCGCCGCATCGATCCCAACCACGACTTCACCCTGGTGTGCCGCGATCTCTCCGAGATCTCCACCTATGCCAAGGTGGACAACACGGCGTTTCGCCTGATCAAGAACAACACCCCCGGCCCCTACACCTTCATCTTCAAGGCCACCAAGGAAGTACCACGTCGCCTGATGAACGAGAAGAAGAAGACCATCGGCATTCGGGTGCCGGACAACAAGATTGCCCAGGCGCTGCTGGAAGCGCTCGGCGAGCCGCTGCTCTCCACCACCCTGATCCTGCCGGAATCGGACATGGCGGAGTTCGACCCGGAGGAGATCTTCGACAAGCTGGGCAAACAGCTGGATCTGGTAGTCAACGGCGGTTATCTGGGCGAGCAGCCCACTACCGTGGTGGACTTCTCCGACGACGAGCCGGTGCTGCGCCGGCGTGGTGCCGGGGACCCGACTCCGTTTGAGTGATACTGCCGATCCTGTGCCGGTGACGACCACGCCCATGGCGGGCGAGAGGGTAGCGAACCCGGCGGGGGAGGCTATTCCCCCTCAGGCCGTCCCGTCTCCCATCGCCCGGGTGCTGGGGCAGCCCTATCACGAGCTGCCCCAGGATTTGTTCATCCCGCCCGATGCGCTGGAGGTGTTTCTCGATACCTTCGAGGGGCCGCTCGATCTGTTGCTCTACCTCATCCGGCGCCAGCAACTGGACATCCTCAACCTGCCGATCCTGCAGATCACCGCCCAGTACATGGAGTACGTGGAGCTGATGCAGGGCCTCAATCTGGAGCTGGCGGCCGAATACCTGCTGATGGCGGCCTGGCTGGCGGAGATAAAATCCCGTCTGCTGCTGCCCAAGGCGCCGGAGCTGGAGGACGAAGAGGAGGGGGAAGATCCCCGCGTTACCCTCATCCGCCGGCTGCAGGAGTACGAGCGCTACAAGGTGGGGGCGGAGCGGGTCAACGAGCTGCCGCGGCTGGAGCGGGAGATCTTCATCGCCACCGCGCTGCCGCCGGATTTTGGCGATCTCAAACCATTGACGCCCGATGTTTCGCTGGTTGAGCTCGCCCTTTACATGCAAAGTGTGGTAAAACGCGCGACTCATTTTGAACATCACCAGATCCACCGTGAGCAGATCCCGACCCGGGTGCGCATGGCGGAGATCCTTGCCATGCTCTCGCTGGGCCAGACCCTGCGCCTTGATCGGGTGCTGCGCGCCGAAGAGGGGCGCATGGGGGTGCTGGTGACGTTTCTGGCACTGCTGGAGCTGTGCAAGGAGCAGCTGATCTGGATCCTGCAGGCGGAACCGCTGGGGCCGATCCATTTTGCCCTGGCCGGCCAGCATGAGGAGAGCGAGCGTGGCGCTGCCCACTGAACGGTTGAAGAGGCCGATGTTGCGAGGAGCGGACCATGGCGCTGCCGGCTGAACGACTCAAGACGCTGATCGAGGCGGCACTGTTCGTCGCCGGACGCCCGCTCAATGTCAGCGAGCTCAAGAGCAGCATACTGGCGGACTACCCGGTCACCAGCCGCTACATCCAGCTGTTGCTGGCGGAGCTCAGACAGGACTACAGCGAACGGGGGGTGGAGCTCAAGGAGGTCGCCTCCGGCTGGCGCTTTCAGGCCCGCCAGGAGTACGCCGAGGAGCTCTCCAGGCTCTGGAGCGAGCGGGCCCCCCGTTATTCGCGTGCCGTGATGGAGACGCTGACGCTGATCGCCTATCGTCAGCCCATCACCCGGGCCGAGATCGAAGCCATCCGCGGGGTGGCGGTCTCGAGCCAGATAGTGAATACCCTGAAAGAACGTGGCTGGGTGCGCAGCATCGGTCACAAGGAGGTGGTGGGCCGCCCGGAGCTGCTTGCCACCACCCGAGAATTTCTGGATTATTTTAATCTGCAGAGTCTGGAGCAGCTCCCCGAGCTGGATCCGGAACTGCAACCCTCGTTGTCCACGCTGACATTGGCAGCTGCGGGCAGCGATCAACAATCAGGTAACCCCGATGAGTGAAAAACTGCAAAAAGTGTTGGCCCGCGCGGGTCACGGCTCCCGTCGTGAGATGGAGGCCCTGATCACCGCAGGTCGGGTCAGTGTGGATGGCAAGGTCGCCACACTGGGGGATCGCGTCGAAGTGAACGCCGTGATCCGGGTAGATGGTCACCAGGTCAAGACCCGTGCCGCAGAGGAAGTGATCTGCCGCGTGCTGGCTTACCACAAGCCGGAAGGGGAGATGTGTACCCGTCACGATCCGGAAGGTCGTCCTACCGTGTTTGATCGCCTGCCCAAGATGGAAGGGGCCCGCTGGATAGCGGTCGGCCGCCTCGACGTCAACACCTCAGGTCTCTTGCTGTTCACCACCGACGGTGAGCTGGCCAACCGCCTGATGCACCCGAGCCACGAAGTGGAGCGCGAATACGCGGTGCGTGTCTTTGGCGAAATCACCGAAGCCATGCTGCAGCGCCTGCGCAAGGGCGTGCAGCTGGAAGATGGCATGGCCAAGTTCAACAAGATCAAGCCGGCTGGCGGCGAGGGTCTGAACCAGTGGTTCAACGTTACCCTGACCGAAGGTCGCAACCGTGAAGTGCGCCGCCTGTGGGAATCCCAGGAAGTGCAGGTGAGCCGCCTGATGCGGATCCGCTACGGCGACGTCAAGCTGGATCGCGCCATCCCGCGCGGCGGCTGGCAAGAGCTGAAACTGCCGGAAGTGAACTACCTGCGCGGTCTGGTCAACCTGCCGCCGGAGACCGAATCCAAGGTCGATCTGCAGCAGGATGGCAAGAGCAGCCGCCACAAGCAGGCCGCCCAGATCCGTCGCGCCGTCAAGCGCCACAAGGAGATGCAGGGCAAGGAGCCGCGCGCCCGAGCCACCACGGCCCGTCGCAAGCCGACCTCCTCCACCCGCAACTCGGGTACCGGCAGCAAGTAAGCGCTGCGTGGCCGCAAGGCCGCACTGCAAAAGGCCCGCCGCTTCGGTGGGCCTTTTCGTTGGTGCCTTTTGAGTTCGTTATTGTTCAAATTCGCATGAAGCTGAATTAATGGGGCCGGGCAGGCGACTGGCAGGGGCGGGGGTGGTTGCTCGGCACGGGCGGGCTTGTTAGCCTTCCCGCACTGACACAGGAGATAATAATGAGCAAGGTACTTGATGAGCTGCTGGCGTTGCTGGCGCTCGAAAAAATCGAGGAGGGCCTGTTTCGGGGCCAGAGCCAGGATCTTGGTCTGCGGGCCGTGTTTGGCGGACAGGTAATGGGGCAGGCCTTGTCAGCCGCCAAGCAGACGGTGGCAAGCGATCGCCAGGTGCACAGCTTCCACTCCTACTTCCTGCGCCCCGGCGATGCCAACCGTCCCATCGTCTACGACGTGGAGAACATCCGCGACGGCCAGACCGTCTCCACCCGCCGGGTCAAGGCCATTCAGGGCGGCAAGCCCATCTTCTATCTCAACGCCTCCTTCCAGGTCGAGGCGGACGGCTTTGAACACCAGATCGCCATGCCAGCGGGGATCACGCCGCCCGAGCAGCTCAAGAGCGAGCTGGAGCTGGTACGCCCCTACGAGCAGCAGATCCCGCCCGCCCTGCGCGACAAGATCATGTGCGAGAAGCCCATCGAAATTCGCCCGGTGACCCTGGTCGACCCGATCCGCCCCGACGTGCACGAACCGCTGCGCCACGTCTGGTTCAAGGCCAATGGCCAGATGCCGGACGATCAGCGGGTGCACAAATACCTGCTGGCCTATGCCTCCGACTTTCACTTCCTGTTCACCGCCCTGCAGCCCCACGGCGTGTCGTACTGGGAGCCGGACATGCAGGTGGCCACCATCGATCACTCCATGTGGTTCCACCGGGACTTCCGGCTGGACGACTGGCTGCTCTACGTGGTGGACAGCCCGAGCGCCAGCGCCGGTCGCGGCCTGGTGCGCGGCCAGTTCTTTACCCGCGACGGTGTGCTGGTGGCGAGCACGGCGCAGGAAGGGGTGATCCGCCGTCGCGGCAGTAACCCATGAGCAGGCAACATGGCGGAAGAGGGACGCCATGATGGTGTCTGACCTGCGCAGTTTTGCGCAGGTCAGACTTTGGGGCTTTACCCCGACTACCCAAACGGTAGAGAAGAGACATCATGATCATACCCATCCTGCGCAGTTTCGATGAAGGCAAGTTGCGCGCTTTCTACCTCGATTACCTGGGATTTGTCATCGACTGGGAGCACAGGTTTGGCCCGGATATGCCGCTCTACTTGCAGGTCTCACGGGGGGACTGGATCATCCACCTTTCCGAGCATCATGGGGATGCCTGCCCGGGAGCGGCTCTGCGGCTCTCGACCGGCAAGCTCGATGCGTTGCTGGCCGAGTGGCGGACTAAGGGTTATGCCTATGCGAACCCCGCCATTGAGACCATGCCCTGGGGCTGCCGCGAGCTGCAGGTGCGGGATCCCTTCGGTAACCGGCTGGTGTTTACCGAGCCGCTGCCACCGGAAGAAAACGCCTAATAAAAAAACGGGAGCCGATGGCTCCCGTTTTTTTATCTGCTTGCTCTATCAGGCCGCATCTTGCTCGGCGCCGAGCGCTGGCTCGTCGCTCTGGGCGAAACGGTCGGCCCACAGGGCGATGACGCCGTCGCCGGTGACGTTACAGGCGGTGCCGAAGCTGTCCTGGGCCAGGTAGAGGGCGATCATCAGGGCGATGGAGGCCTCACCGAACCCCAGCATGGAGGTGAGCAGACCCAGCGCGGACATGACGCCGCCACCCGGGGCACCCGGCGCGGCGATCATGATGACACCCAGCATCATGATGAAGGGCAGCATGGTGTCGATGCCTGGAATGGCCAGATGCTCGGAGAGGAACATTACCGCGGTGGCGCAGGTCACTAGCGTGATGGTGGAGCCACACAGGTGAATGGTGGCGCACAGCGGCACGGTGAAGTTGGCGATGCCGTCGCTCACGCCGTTGTTCTTGCTGGCCTGCAGGGCGACCGGGATGGTGGCGGCGCTGGACATGGTGCCGAGCGCGGTGAAGTAGGCCGGCAGCATGTTCTTGATGAGCTGGGCCGGGGAGCGGCCCAGGGCCAGACCGGTGCCGACGAACAGCACGGAGAGCCAGAGCCAGTGCATGACGATGGCCATCACCAGCACCACGCCGAAGGTCTTCAGGGTGGCGAATACGGTGCCTTCCACCGTCATCTCGACGAAGACGCCGGCGATGTAGAACGGCAACAGCGGGATGATCACCTTGGCCAGCAGGCGGTCGATGATGTCGCGGCCCTGATCGGCGACCCGGCGCAGATCGGTGGCCTGGGTGGCGCTGATGCCGATGCCGAACACGAAGGCGGCGGCCAGCGCCGACATCACCCCGAACAGTGGCGGGATCTCCAGGTTGATGTAGGAGGCGAGCTTGATGGCGCTCTCGGCGGTGGGCTCGGCGGCGGTGGTCAGGCGCGGGATCAGGTTGCTGGCCACGGTAAAGGCGAACAGACCCGCCAGTATGGTGGAGCAGTAGGAGAGGGCGACCGTCTTGCCCAGCAGCTTGCCGGAGTTCTTCGGCAGGCTGGCGATGCCGCTCATGATGAAGAACAGGATGATGAGCGGAATGGTGAAGGTGATCAGCTGACCTATGACTGTCTTGGCCGTAAACAGCACGCGTGCGACCCATTCCGGGGCGTAGAGACCGAGCAAGAGACCGGCGAGGATGCCGGCAACCAGTTTGAGGACAAGTTTCATAAGTAAATCCAGGTGTTAGTGTCTGATTTGTTATTTAATTTTGATTTTAATGCCGCTTTTTAACACAAAATCCGCATCATGTCTGTCATGTGTGCGTTAATGTCGAGTTAAATATTGTTAAATGTGATCATGGTGGTGATAGCCACTGGCGAGGTGAGCGCGAGGTGCGGTGGGTGATTAATTTGGCGCGCCCTTTCAGGCGCGGATCAGCAGGGCGTGCAGCCAGCGGCCATCTGCCTGCTCGCTCTCCCAGCACTGCTGCAGTTGCAGCGGCAGCGGGGCGATGAGCTGGCGCAGACCGTCCTCATCGAGCAGGGTCTGGCAGAGGTGCACTTCGGTTGCGGGAGCACCAGGTGTGTTGCCGGCGGCAACGATCTGGCCACTGGGGTGGGGAAAGGTGCAGTAGAGCACTCCGGCGGGCTTGAGCAGGCCGGCCAGATGGGCCAGTGCGTCGCTGAGCTCGTCTGGCGCGATCGCCGGCAAGGCCCCGCGCGCCCAGATGCCGTCATAGGGCACCACGCTGTGCAACTGCTCGATGCGGCAGACCCGCACCGGCTGGCCGCTGCGCCGCGAGGCGATCCTGGCCTGTGCCAAGCGGGCATCGAAGGCCGTCACCACCAGCCCCTGCTGGCGAAAAAAGCAGAGATCGTCGCCTTCGCCGCAGCCTGCCTCCAGCAGGTGGGCGCCCGCTGGCAGCAGCGCCAGAAACGATTGGCGTGCCGCTGACCATGGGTCGGCTGAGGGCGTAGCAATGGAGGAGGGAGGGCAAGAGGAGGATGAACGGGACATGGCGGGCACCTTGGTTCGGGGGGCGCAACTCAATTTCGGGGGCGTGACTATAGCAAACTTGAGCCAATTTGGCGCCGGGGCGCCAAAGTGATGGACGGAGATGGAAGGAAGTGAGGGGTTGTCTGCGCCTGGCCAGGGCCGCCAGTGTTCGGCCTTGCTGGCTCAGGGGCGGCGGGCGGCCGGGCCGCTTGGCAGGGCGATCAGGGCGAACAGGCTGTCCAGCAGGAAGTCGGCCTCCTGGCGCAGATCGATGCGCTCCGGGAAGTGCAGCCAGTTGATGATGTAGCCATCCAGGGTGCAGTGCAGCAGGGTGGCGGCCCGCTGCAGATCCAGCCCCTGCGGCAGCTGGCCGAGGCGCACTGCATTGCCCAGGGTGGTTTCCAGATCCCGGAAGAAGTTGCTGGACTGGCTGCGCATGTGTTCGCGCAAGGAGATGGCCTCTCCCTCCAGCGACTCCAGGTTGAACATGATGGTGAACATCTGCTGATGGGCGGGCTCGGTGCTTATCTTGATGATCACTCCCTTGAGGAAGGTGCGCAGCTTGCCGAGGGGGTCGGGCTCCAGCTCGGAGACGCAGGCATCGAGCTGGTGGGAGAGGGGTTGGCACAGCTCCTCCCAGAGGGATACGAACAGCTCTTCCTTGTTCTTGAAATGCCAGTAAATGGCGCCACGGGTCAGCTCGGCGGCCCTGGCGATGTCGGTCAGGCTGGTCTTGGCCAGGCCGTGTGAGCAGAACAGATCCAGGGCCGTACTCATGATGTGGCAGCGGGTCTGCTGCGCCTCTTCTTTGGTTCTTCTGGCCATCTCTGCGCGCACCTTGTAAAAGTAAAAAAAGTCACTTACATACATTTATGAATGTATGTATATTGCCTCATCTTTCCGATTTTACCAACCGGGTCCTATAAACCCTGTGGTTATTCATTGATAGACAGAGGCTCAGGTTCTCCATGCATAAACATATTCTCGCACGTTCAGTCGGCCTTGCGCTGCTGGCGAGCGGTCTGCTGACCGCTTGCGGCGAACAGGGCAGTGCCCAGCAGGGGCCCGGTGCGATGCCGCCGGCCGCGGTGGATGTCGTCACCCTGCACACGGCGCCGCTGCAGCTCACCACCGAGCTGACCGGTCGCAGCGCCCCGCTGCGGGTCGCCGAGGTGCGTCCCCAGGTGAGCGGCATCATTCTCAAGCGTCTCTTTACCGAGGGCAGTGACGTCAAGGCCGGCCAACTGCTGTACCAGATCGACCCCGCCGTCTATCAGGCCGCGGTGGCCAGTGCCAAGGCCAACCTGGCCAAGGCGCAGGCCAACGAGCAGAGCGCCCGCCTCAAGGCCAAGCGCTATGCCGAGCTGGTGAAGGTGAAGGCCATCAGCAGCCAGGAGTATGACGACGCCGACGCGGCCTGGAAGCAGCAGCTGGCCGAAATCGGTGCCGCCAAGGCGGCGCTGCAGACCGCCAACATCAACCTGGCCTACACCCGCATCACGGCCCCCATCAGCGGTCGTATCGGCAAGTCTGCGGTGACCGAGGGGGCACTGGTGACGGCCCAGCAGGCCGACAGCCTCACCTCCATCCAGCAGCTCGATCCCATGTATGTGGACGTGCGCCAGTCCACCGCCGATCTGCTGCGCCTCAAGCGACAGGTGGCGGCTGGCAAGCTGACCCAGGACGAGCAGAAAGGCGCCCGGGTGAGCTTCCAGCTGGAAGATGGCTCCACCTACGGCGAAGAGGGCTCGCTGCAGTTTTCCGACGTGACCGTGGATGAGACCACCGGCATGGTGACCCTGCGGGTGATCGTCCCCAACCCTCATCAGCTGCTGCTGCCGGGCATGTTCATGCGTGCCACCCTGCAGGAGGGCGAGCGCGCCGAGGGGCTGTTGGTGCCGCAGACCGCGGTGACCCGTACCCCGAAAGGCGGCGCCACCGTGATGGTGGTGACGGCGGACAACAAGGTGGCGCTGCGTGAAGTGCAGCTGGGCCGCATCGTTGGCAGTGACTGGGTGGTGGAATCCGGTCTCAAGGCGGGCGAACGGGTGATCGTCGCCGGCCTGCAAAAGGTAAAACCCGGGGTCGTCGTGGCACCTGCTGAACAGAGTGCCGCTGCGCAGTCTGCCCAGGCGCCGGCCAATGCCCCGGCCAACAAGTAGGATGGAGTAGTCGCCTCATGGCACGATTTTTCATAGACAGACCCATTTTCGCCTGGGTGATCGCCCTGGTGATCATGCTGGCGGGGAGCCTGGCCATCATCAAGCTGCCGGTCGCCCAGTACCCGAGCATTGCGCCGCCGGCGGTGGGCATTTCTGCCAGCTACCCGGGGGCCTCCGCCAAGACGGTGGAAGACTCGGTGACCCAGATCATTGAGCAGAACATGACCGGGCTGGATCACCTGCTCTACATGTCCTCCCAGTCGGACTCCTCCGGCCGGGTATCGGTGACCCTCACCTTCCAGCCGGGGACCGACCCCGACATCGCCCAGGTGCAGGTGCAGAACAAGCTGCAGCAAGCCATGTCGCTGTTGCCGCAAGAGGTGCAGCAGCAGGGGATCCGGGTCCAGAAGACCTCCAGCAGCTTCCTGATGGTGGCCGCCTTCATCTCCAAAGATGGCGCCATGACCAACGATGATCTGGCCGACTACGTGGTGGCCAACATCAAGGAGCCGCTCAGTCGTCTGGACGGGGTAGGGGACATCACCCTGTTCGGCAGCCAGTACTCCATGCGGGTCTGGCTCGATCCCAACAAGCTCAACCGGGTGCAGATGACCCCGGGTGACGTGCAGGCCGCCATCAAGGCGCAGAATACCCAGGTGGCCTTCGGCAAGCTGGGGGGCACCCCGGCGGTGACCGATCAGCAGTTCACTGCCACCATCATGGGGCAGACCCGGCTCTCCACCGTGGAGGAGTTCAACGACATCCTGCTGCGGGTGAACCAGGACGGCTCCAAGGTGCGGCTCAAAGACGTGGCCCGGGTCGAACTGGCCGGTGAAAGCTACGATGCCGAGGCGCTCTACAACGGTCAGTCCACCGCGGCGGTGGCCATCAAGCTGGCGACCGGTGCCAACGCGCTGGATACCGCCGAGAAGGTGCGTGGCAAGCTGAATGAGCTCTCCACCTACTTCCCGGCCAACATGGAGATCGTCTATCCGTACGACACCACGCCGTTCGTGAAGATCTCCATCGAGGAGGTGGTACAGACCCTGGTGGAGGCGATCTTCCTGGTGTTCTGCGTGATGTATCTGTTCCTGCAGAACTTCCGCGCCACCCTGATCCCGACCATTGCGGTGCCCGTGGTGCTGCTGGGGACCTTCGGCGTCATGTCGGCGTTCGGCTTCTCCATCAACACCCTGACCATGTTCGGTCTGGTGCTGGCCATCGGCCTGTTGGTGGATGACGCCATCGTGGTGGTGGAGAACGTGGAGCGTCTGATGAGTGAGGAGGATCTCTCTCCGCTCGAGGCGACCCGCAAGTCCATGACCCAGATCACCGGCGCCCTGGTGGGGATTGCCCTGGTGCTCTCGGCGGTGTTCGTGCCGATGGCCTTCTTCGGCGGCTCGACCGGTGCCATCTATCGCCAGTTCTCCCTCACCATCGTCTCGGCCATGGTGCTGTCGGTGCTGGTGGCGCTGATCCTGACTCCGGCCCTGTGCGCTACCCTGCTCAAGCCCATCAAGCATGGCGAGTTCGGTGCCAAGCGCGGCTTCTTCGGCTGGTTCAACCGGGCCTTCGACGCCAGCGCCAACCGCTACCAGAGCGGCGTGCGCAAGGTGGTCAAGCAAGGGGTGCGCTACGGCATCATCTATGCGGCCATGCTGGCGGTACTGGCCATCCTGTTCATGCGCATGCCCACCTCCTTCCTGCCGGAAGAGGATCAGGGGGTCATCATGTCCATGGTGCAGCTGCCGGTCGGGGCGACCAAGCAGCGCACCGAGGTGGTGCTGGCCGACATGCGCGACTACTTCATGAAAAACGAGAAGGATAACGTCGACTCCGTGCTGACGGTGGCGGGCTTCAGCTTTGCCGGTAGCGGTCAGAACAGTGGCATGGCGTTCATCAAGCTGAAAGACTGGAAGGAGCGCAACACGCCGGATCGCAGTGCCAATGCCATCATCGGCCGTGCCATGGGCTACCTGTTCAGCATCAAGGAAGCCCAGGTATTCGCCTTCAACCTGCCTCCGATCCCGGAGCTGGGGACGGCGACCGGCTTTGACTTCTTCTTGCAGGATCGGGCCGGCGTGGGCCACGACAAGCTGATGGCAGCACGCAACCAGCTGCTCGGCATGGCGGCGCAGGATCCCAACCTGGTGCGGGTGCGCCCGAACGGGATGGAAGACACCCCCCAGCTCGACATCAAGATCGACTACGAGAAGGCGTTGGCGCAGGGGCTCTCCATCAGCGACATCAACAGCACGCTCTCCAGTGCCTGGGGCTCTGCTTATGTGAACGACTTTGTCGACAGAGGCCGGGTCAAGAAGGTCTACCTGCAGGCGGATGCCCCCTTCCGGATGAACCCGGAAGATCTCAAGCTCTGGTACGTGCGCAACAGTGCCGGTCAGATGGTGCCCTTCTCTGCCTTTGCCAGCACCGACTGGAGCTTCGGCTCGCCACGGCTGGAGCGTTACAACGGCGTACCGGCGATGGAGATCGTCGGGGAAGCGGCGCCGGGCAAGAGTACCGGTGATGCCATGGCCGCCATCGAGCAGATGGTGAAGCAGCTGCCGGAAGGCATCGGCATCGAGTGGACCGGTCTCTCCTATCAGGAGCGGCAGGCAGGCTCTCAGGCACCGGCCCTGTACGCCATCTCCCTGCTGGTGGTGTTCCTCTGTCTGGCCGCCCTCTACGAGAGCTGGAGCATTCCGTTCTCGGTGATGCTGGTGGTGCCGCTCGGGGTGCTGGGGGCCATTGTGGCCGCCACCCTGCGCGGGTTGGAGAACGACGTCTACTTCCAGGTAGGCCTGCTCACCACCATCGGTTTGTCGGCCAAGAACGCCATCCTCATCGTCGAGTTCGCCAAGGAGCTCTATGACAGGGGCATGGGGCTGAGCGAAGCCGTGGTGGAGGCGGCGCGCCTGCGTCTGCGTCCGATCCTGATGACCTCGCTCGCCTTCATCCTCGGCGTATTGCCGCTGGTGATCAGTACCGGGGCCGGCGCCAGCAGCCGTAACGCCATCGGTACCGGCGTGATGGGAGGGATGATCAGTGCCACCGTGCTGGCCATCTTCTTCGTGCCGCTGTTCTTCGTGCTGGTGATGCGCTATTTCACCAAGCACAGCACCAAGCAAGCGCGTCTGGCCCATGCCGAGGAGATCAAACATGACTAAGACCCTGATCGCCCTGAGCGTGACGCTGCTGCTGGGGGGCTGTTCCATGGCCCCCGATTACCAGCGCCCGGCGCTGCCGCAAGGTGCCACCTGGCAGAACAACCAGGCAGGGGAGGCGGCCGTCTCCCCCTGGCGCCAGCAGTTCCTCGATCCTGCCCTGCAGCAGCTGATCGCCACGGCTCTTGAGAACAACCGGGATCTGCGCATCGCGGCCCTCAATGTGGAGGCCTACGAGGCCAGATACCGGATCCAGCGGGCGGCCCAGCTGCCGACCCTGGCGGCCGATGGCTCGGGTACCCGCCAGCAGGGATCGGACGATCTCAGCAGCACGGGGCAGGGCACCATCAGCAGCCAGTACGGCGCCAACATCGGCATCACCTCCTACGAGCTGGACCTGTTCGGCCGGATCCAGAGCCTCAAAGATCAGGCGTTGGAAAACTATCTGGCGCAGGTGGAGACCCAGCGCAGCGCCCAGATCGCGCTGATCGCCTCGGTGGCCAATGCCTATCTCACCCTGCTGGCGGATCAGGAGTTGCAGGCGCTGAGCGAGGCGACCCTGGCCACCGAGCTGGAGAGCTATGGTCTGACCGAGCACAAGTACCAGCTGGGGGCCGCCTCCGAAATGGAGCTGGCCCAGAGCCGTACCGCGCTGGAGAGTGCCAAGGTGAGCCTGGCCCAGTACCAACGGCAGGTGAAGCAGGATCGCAACGGCCTGGCGCTGCTGCTCGGGACCGGCGTCCCCGCGCTGATGACCGAGCCGGCGACCCTGGCCGAGGTGCAACTGGCGGCCATCCCGGTAGGTGCCCCATCCAGCCTGCTGCAACAGCGCCCGGACATCCTGGCGGCCGAGCACAGCCTGAAGGCGGCCAATGCCAATATCGGCGCCGCCCGTGCGGCCTTCTTCCCGACCATCTCGCTGACCGCGACGGCGGGCACCGCCAGCAACCAGTTGAGCGGACTGTTTGACGGCGGCACCGGCACCTGGACCTTCATGCCGCAGATCAACCTGCCGATTTTTGACGGCGGCAAGCGCATCGCGGATCTGGACGTGGCCGAGGTGAGCACCAGGCAGGCGGTGGCGAGCTACGAGAAGAGCATCCAGACCGCGTTCAAGGAAGTGGCGGATACGCTCGGCGCCCAGGCTGACTATCAGCAACAACTGCAGGCGCAGCAGGCACTGGTGGAGGCAAACCAGACCTACTTCAAGCTGGCGGAGGTGCGCTACGAGAAAGGGGTGGACAGTTATCTCACCCGACTCGATGCCCAGCGCTCGCTGTTCAGTGCCAAGCAGGGACTGATCAGCACCCGTCTGGCGCAGCTCAGCAATCAGGTTGCGCTCTACAAGGCCGTCGGCGGCGGTTGGCAAGCCGCCGATGCCGAGGGTGACAAAGGAAAAAGCTGACAGTAGCCACAGATCTCTCCTTGCGTTATCTTACCGTCACAGGGCGAACCATCAGGTTCGCCCTGTTTGTTTTCAGCAAAAACATATACATATGAAACCCAAGTGACATAATACGTCGTGCAGACAGCGTGTCGGCAGGCTGCAAAACTTGGCTGAGCAGTGGAGATTTTGCGCATTTATAGACGGGCAATTGTAAGAAAGTGTTACGTGTTTCCATGCGAATTGGCAAAAAGTGGCGTTCTTGTGATCAAGCTCCACACTGATGCGTCGCTTGTCACTATTTTTACTTTTGAACTCGGCTGGTAACGATCTGCTTGGTCTCGATAGAGGCCTTTCTAGAGGTTGGAAGATCATCTTTTCTGCTTGAAGAGCAGAGAACCTCTACGGGAGAGAGCGTAAATCGCTTACTTTAGAAAGGGTTGTTATGGCTGTTCAAGCGGCCAGGAAAGGCGCTAAAATCCGGACTTTGCCTTTGGGGCATGGCAACGATTAGCTGCAGTTTTTTTGGAAACTGGCATGTTCAATGTGCAAAAGAAATCGCACTTTGTCATCAGGGAGCGATGACAGAATTTTCCCAAGCTGGAGGGCACTATGGCCAACAGCACACACAATCCGGTCAAAAGCAGTAATCTGGGGGCTGTAACCCAGGGGCGGTAGCTATTGTCTTTTTCGTGGTTGGTGTCAGAAATCCGCCATTTTAGCGAGTATTTTCACCACCATGAACAATGGTAACTGGTTCAAAAAGAACCGAATTTCTATTACTTTTCAAGAGCATAACTATGAAGATTCTTGTCACTGGTGGCGCAGGCTTTATCGGCTCGGCGGTTGTTCGTCATATCATTCGGGATACCAAAGATTCAGTTATCAACCTCGACAAACTCACCTATGCGGGCAACCTGGAATCCTTGGCCAGTGTCGCAAACAGTGAACGTTATGCCTTTGAACAGGTGGATATCTGCAACCGCGCCGAACTGGATCGGGTGTTTGCCCAGCATCAACCGGATGCCGTAATGCACCTGGCGGCCGAGAGCCATGTTGACCGCTCCATTACCGGCCCCGCCGACTTCATCGAGACCAACATCGTCGGCACCTATATGTTGCTGGAAGCGGCTCGCGCTTACTGGAACGGTCTGGATGAGGTACGCAAGGCTGCTTTCCGTTTCCACCATATCTCCACCGACGAGGTGTATGGCGATCTGCCCCATCCGGATGAAGTAGCCGCTGGTGTTGCACTGCCGCTCTTCACCGAAACTACCCCTTATGCCCCAGCAGCCCCTATTCTGCCTCCAAGGCTTCAAGTGACCATCTGGTGCGCGCCTGGCGTCGTACTTACGGCCTGCCGACCGTCGTCACCAACTGCTCCAACAACTACGGCCCGTACCACTTCCCCGAGAAGCTGATCCCGCTGGTGATCCTCAACGCCCTGGATGGCAAACCGCTGCCGGTATACGGCAAGGGTGACCAGATCCGTGACTGGCTCTATGTGGAAGATCACGCCCGGGCGCTTTATACCGTGGTTACCACAGGTGTCATCGGCGAGACTTACAACATCGGCGGTCATAACGAGAAACAGAATCTGGAAGTCGTGCATACCATCTGCGATCTGCTGGATGAAATGGTGCCCAAGGCCGGCTCCTACCGCGATCAAATCACCTATGTGGCCGACCGCCCTGGCCATGACCGCCGTTATGCCATTGATGCCAGCAAGATGAGCGCCGAGCTCGCCTGGCAACCGCAAGAAACCTTTGAATCCGGTATCCGCAAGACAGTGCAGTGGTATCTGGATAACCAGCAGTGGGTCAACAACGTGAAGAGTGGATCCTATCAGTCCTGGATCGATCAGCAGTACGGGGAGAAGAAGTAATGAAAGGTATTATTCTGGCAGGTGGTTCAGGCTCTCGTCTTCACCCCATCACGCGTGGCATTTCCAAGCAACTGCTGCCGATTTATGACAAGCCGATGATTTACTATCCCCTCTCGGTGCTCATGTTGGCAGGTATCAAGGATATCTTGATCATCACGACGCCCGAGGATTCGGAAAGTTTCCAGCGCCTGCTTGGCAACGGTGAGCAGTTCGGCATCAATCTGCAATACACGGTTCAACCGTCACCGGACGGACTGGCCCAGGCCTTTATTCTGGGTGAGGAGTTCATCGGCCAGGACAGCGTTTGCCTGGTGCTTGGCGACAATATCTTTTTTGGTCAGGCCTTTGGCAAGCAGTTGCAAAAGGCGATAGCCAATCAGGAAGGGGCCACCGTCTTCGGTTACAAGGTTATGGATCCCGAGCGTTTTGGCGTCGTTGAATTCGATGAAGAATTCCGTGCCAAGTCCATCGAGGAAAAACCGGTAAAACCGAAATCGAACTGGGCTGTCACCGGTTTGTATTTCTATGACAACTCCGTCATCGAGATCGCCAAGAGCATCAAGCCATCCGAGCGTGGTGAGCTCGAAATCACCAGCGTCAACCAGGCATATCTGGAGCGTGGCCAGCTGAAGGTAGAACAACTGGGCCGTGGCTTCGCATGGCTTGATACCGGTACCCATGACTCTCTGATTGAAGCTTCTCAGTTCGTGCAAACCGTTGAAAAGCGTCAGGGATTCAAGATCGCATGTCTTGAAGAGATTGCGCTCAACAATGGCTGGTTGAACCGTGATCAAATCAAGGCTATTGGCAGCAGCATGGTGAAAACTGGTTATGGCAAGTATTTGTTGAGTCTGATCAAATAAGAGATGTCGACATGAATGTAATCAAAACAAAAATTGCAGACCTGCTGATTATTGAGCCGAAAGTGTTTGGCGATGAGCGAGGTTTCTTTTATGAAACTTACCAGGAAGCGCGTTACAAGGCCGCCGGAATCACGGCGGATTTTGTCCAGGACAACCGCTCGCGTTCTACACAAAATGTACTGCGTGGTCTGCATTTCCAGAAAACCAAGCCACAGGGAAAACTGGTCACTGTGACCCAGGGCCGTGTATTTGATGTTGCCGTCGATTTAAGGCCAGACTCTCCTACCTTTGGTCAGCATGAATCTGTCTTGCTGACAGGAGAAAACAAGGTTCAGTTTTACATTCCGCCTGGATTTGCCCATGGTTTCTGCGTACTGAGTGAAACGGCCGATTTCCAATACAAATGTACCGATTACTATGACCCGACCGATGAAAGCGGGTTGCTGTGGAATGATCCCGCCCTGGGGATAGAGTGGCCGTTGACGGCGCCGCTGTTGTCACCGAAAGACAGTGTGCAACCCACGCTGGCCCAGATCCGTGACAACCTAGTGAATGGGTGGTGAGCATGAAACGTTACACAGTGTTTGGCGGGCGGGGCTTTATCGGCAGCGAGATCGTCAGCATGCTGGAAGCTGCTGGCCAGAATGTCTGGGTGCCGCCGCGCGATGATGAAAGTGTATTCGACACCGATCTGGGGACTGTGATCTATAGTGCGGGACAGGGTGACTGCAAGAATGCTCCGCTGGGGGTGTTTGATGCCAATTGTCGTTTGCTGGCCGATCTGCTGGCACGAGGCAAATTTGAGCGTCTCCTTTATGTCTCTTCCACCCGTGTATACATGAATCAGGACTCGGCGGCAGAAGGAGACGACCTGAAAGTATGTTCCGATGATCAGCGCCGCTTGTTCAACCTGACCAAGCTGGTATCAGAAGAACTGTGCCTGAAAAGTGGGCGCGATATCACTATTGTCAGACCAAGCAATGTCTATGGTGTTGCTCTGCACAGTCCGCTTTTCCTGCCGGCGATCACCCGTAATGCAATCAATCACGGCAAGGTGGATATGTATATTGACCAGGATTATGCAAAAGATTACGTTTCGGTAACGGATGTTGCCCGCGCCTGTATAACCTTGGCCACTCATCCTGAGAGTGTGGGACAAATCATCAATATCGCTGCAGGATATAATATTACGGCTAAGCAAATAGCGGATGTCTTACATAAATTCACAGAATGTGAAATCGTGTGGCATAAGATTGCTTTCCCGAATGAAAACTTCCCTCAGACAGCTATCACTAAGATCATGTCTCTCATCCCTGATTATCAACCAAGGAATGTACTCGAAGATATTGAGCTGATGATAGCAGAATTTAAAACTCATTTGGCTGTACACTGATGAGTGGGTTTAATAGACTGCTGAAGAACTCAGTAGCAAATATAATTAATGGTTTTTCAAATGTAATATTGGGGATAGTTATATCCCCTTTCTTATTGCAACGTTTACCAATTGATAGTTTCTCGATATGGAATTTGAGTATTCAAGTTGGAGCGTTCTTTGCTCTCATTGGTTTTGGATGTCAGTTAACTGTTGCGAGAAACATTACAATTGCGAGAGAGAAAAAAGACTCCATAATGGAGCTCCACATAATAAAAAATGGTATTTTTTTAAGTTCTCTAGGGATTATTCTTAGTTGTCTATTATTAACTTTAATTTATAACAACTTTTATTTTTTATTTAGTAAAGTGGAAGGGATTGAAGCATCTGAGGATAAGGTAACTTTTTTTGTTGTAGCTATATCATTTGTTATTGGTCTAATATCATCTGTATTTAGTGGTTTTTTCACTGGGATAGAGAGGAATGACATCCCAGCAATGATAAATTTATTGTCGAGAGTTATATTAGGTATCCTCATTGTAATGTCGGCGCAATATGGCATTAAAGTAATGTCATATGTTTATCTAGTAGTTAATATTCTATCTTACTTGACGATATATATATCATATTCATTTTTCAGAAACCCTCTAGATAATCAACCATCAAAAGATGGTTCTGAGTATAAATTTGGAAAATTTTTTTCATATTTCATTGGTATAAGCGTTTTCAATTTAGCCTCTTTTATGTTGGTTGGATTAAATGGGATACTAGTAGGTAAATATGCTTTTGATGAGTTTGCATATTATTCACTGGGAATGAGTTTGGTAACAGCTGCTGTAGGGTTTATTAATGCCGCCATGTCACCAATAATACAGCCGTTGGTGAAGCTCTCCAATAGAAATGACTCTTCAGAAAATTTAAATAAATTATTATACAACTTAACTTTTATTGTCATGTTGTTGTCTATCATTTCTATAATAATAGCATTTTATGTTGGACCATACATTTTGAGTTTATGGATAGGAGATTCGATTTCTACTCATGTAGAGAATATATTTGTATCTCTGATGGCTGTCAATCTTGTTAGGTTAGTCGGCGCTCCACTTGGTCTATTATATATTGCTCAAGCTAAGCAGAATAAAATAATGCATTATCCGTTAATGGAAAGTGTCATTAGCGTTGTATTGACAATTATTCTGATTCATTCCTATGGAATGTATGCGGTACCTATAGGGCTAGCTATTTCAGCTTTTCTAATACTATTTATATATTCATTTAAATTATTAAATATACTAGATGATCATAGTTATTTTATCAGATATAAATTGATTTTCTTAATATATCCACTATCAATGTTTATTTTTATTATCGGTTTAGTAGAAGCGAGAAAAGAAAACATAGATATCGTAAGTTATATGCTAAATGTTTTATCAATTCTAGCTCTAACAATCGGTGGATATTTGGTGTTTAGAAAAACAAAAAATATTAAAAAAATACTCGAGGTGTGATTCATGATCGGACGATTGATCAACTTTATATATAAAATAAAATATAGATTCTTCCTTGATAAGAGAGTTGAGATTTCACCTGATAATGTTTTCATCCATAATGCTGCGACATTTATAGTTACTGGTAATTCAAACTCTAAGATAAAAATAAATAAAGATGTGTATGTGGGGAGATATGCAAATATACATACTGGCTCTCAAATTATAATTGGAGAGGGCGCTGTTTTAAGTGACTATGTGTATTTAAGCACTCTCTCACATGGCCTGGATCCGCAATTAGGACCAATAATGCAGCAAGAGTCTTATGATAAAGGACCAATAATTTTAGGTGAAAATGTATTCATTGGCTTTGGCTGTAAAATTATGCCTAATGTCACACTAGGAGACTGGTGTATTGTTGGTGCTGGTGCGGTTGTGACAAAATCGTTTCCTAATTATGTAATGATTGCAGGAAATCCAGCTAAAATAATTAAAAAATATGATTCCCAATCTAATAAATGGGTGAGTTAATTATGATTTTTGGAAAAATCATCAATGGCATATTTTTGATATACAGTCAGCTAAAGTACAAGATTCTTATGCATAGTTTTGGCCATAAGAGTAGAATTATAAAACCTATGCTAATCTCTAACCATAAGCATATTTCTGTAGGCTATAATGTTATTATAAGAAATGGAGTGAGGTTAGAGGTTGTTGACCCACAGAATGAGATTGTAATAAAAATTGGGAATAATGTTAATATAGAGCAATATGTTCATATTGTTGCTCGATGCAATATATCGATAGGTGATAATGTATCTATTACTGGCGGATGTTCTATTGTAGACGTTGTCCATCCATATAATGATGTGTTCGCAGCCAATAAAATAGGTGATCGAATAGAAGATACATGTATGCCAGTTCTGATAGGTGATGGAAGTTTTATTGGCTTCGGTTCACATATAAATCCTGGCGTGACAATAGGCCGGAACTGCATTGTAGGAGCTAGATCTGTTGTCACCAAAAATGTAGATGATTACAGTGTAGTCGCAGGAAATCCTGCAAGAACAATTAAAAAATATAATTTTGATAAGAATGTGTGGGAGAAAATATAGTGTATTCACCAAAGTTAGGTCTTGTTACTGTCCTTTATAATACACCTGAAGTTTTACCCGATTTTTTTAAAAGCATTGTATGTCAAAAATATAAAAATTTTATCCTCTATGTAATAGATAACAGCTCTAAACCCGAGTCACTTCGTCTGGCACGAGAGCTGGCCTCTCAGTACGGTATTGAAACTACTTTCATCGACAACCAGGGCAACAATGTCGGCGTGGCGGCCGGTAATAATCAGGGAATTAAAGCCGCTTTGGTGGATGGGTGCGAATATATTTTGATCATCAACAATGATCTTCTTTTTGAGGCGCCAGATGTCTTTGACAAGTTGATGCAGGTGGCCATCAATGGGGAAAGCCTCGTCAGCCCGTTGATATTGAATTATCCGGAAGGCAAGCTTTGGTATGCCGGCGGACATTTCGATGAGTATCGGGCGTTGGCTCCTCATGATTACGCAGGGATGGATAGAGCCGCAGTAGCAAAATTTGATGAATATCATGCTTATGCACCCACCTGCTTTCTGATCGTAAATAGTGATGTGTTCAAGCAAGTCGGCATGATGGATGAACGCTATTTTGCTTATTATGATGATACCGACTTCCTTTATCGTGCTTATATTGCAGGTTATAAAGTAAAGCTCGAGCAGGATGTAGTGATATCACATAAAGTCAGCGTATCAACAGGGGGGGATTTGAGTTTCTTCGGCGCGTATCATCTGACCCGAAACAGAATTTATTTTTCTAAAAAGAATCTGCCTTTCCCAAAAAGAGAAATAAGTATTTCCTATACCGCTATCACTCGGTTGGGACGTATATTGATTTCTGCTGGCGCAGTAAGACAGGGATTCATCAAGGGGCTGGTTGACGGCTTCAAAATGTAGTATGCATGTATGACACTATATCTGGTTCTGCTACTTTATATTCCTCTGATACTTCTCTCTATCTGCTCTGAAAAAGATGAAAGAATATTAAAAGGAGCTTTTTTATATATTCTCCTGTTCTTCATCTTTTTCCATATAGATGCTGGGCCGGATCATCATGTATATCAATGGGCCTATTATGAGCCACCATTCTCCATTCCCTTTGAGCCAGTCTTTGGTTTGCTGTTGGCTACTGCCAAGCTGTTTGGGTTCGACTACATAGAATTTTTAGTAGCTCTGAGACTGATTAGTTTTATTTTGTTGGCGTATGCGTGCCTCAAACTGGACAAAACAAAATTCATATTTCTGATGGGACTGTACATTCCGATTTCGTTCATCACGTTTGAATTGAATTTGTTGCGCCAATCTTTATCTTTGCACTTTGGTCTGGTAGCCGTCTGTTTTTATCTCAAGAACAGAGATAAAACCTCTTATACGTTCATGATACTGGCTGTCATGTCACACCTCTCTGCAATCGTAATGACCTTGATTTATTTGAACAAGATAAAGGCCAAAGTACTGGTTTTATTAGGTATGGCGGGATTGATGATATTTATGCTTGCCTTGCCGGCGATCATAAACAAAGTCAATGATTACCAGGCATTGGGCGCGTTGAATCTCCGTCTGGACGTGGCGATGTTGCAGTTGATAGTACTCATGATCTTGCCGTTCGTGTTCTTCAAAACTCAAGGTGGCTTGCTCCCGACCCTGCTCTATGTGGCTCTTTGCTTAATGACATTTATCCCTGTTTTGATCAGGCTATATCCGATTGCTTTGTTGATCCTGTTGCCATCAATTGCCATGGCAAAAGGAAACAAGAAGATGACAACACTCTGTTTATTCGTTTGTATTTCTTTCTTCATGACTATAGGAAAGACATATTTACTGTTGCAAGCCGACCAGCATGCCATTCAGGAGGGCACCTATCAGCATGGTTACACAAAATAAAAAAGTCATATTTGTTTCCATGTCGGGCCGCGACTCTGCCATGTGGTTTTCGTTTACCGGGCTGGCCCATGCGCTTGAAGAATACGATGTTTCTTTTGCATTTCCATCGTCTAATCCAGCAGCAGAAACTGAATATACAGAGCATCTTTTTTATTACAACTTGCGGAGTCCTATCAAGACCGCTCGTTCAGTATTAGCGTTGGCGAGAGTGATCAATGAAAAATATGATCGTGTGGTCATCTTCTCACAAGGTATTTTCTCTGCCTATCTGACCATGTTGCTGAATAGGAGGATTGAAGTCGTCGCTTGGGGTCATGAACTCATAAAGCATGTCGAGAGAGCTGGCTTTTTGCGGGGCATGAATTACTTTCTGTCAGATCGAGTCATGGCATTGAGAACTGCCAGAATGATAGTCGCTTCTGATGAGCTGGAATCGATAGCGGTTGCTTGCTACCCAAAGAAGAAAATAACCAAAACCTGTTTACCCATGTCGGGAGATTTTGCGTGCCTGGTTAACAAAGCCAACACTAAAGGTGAGCGCACTCATGCCAAGTTGGAGATACTTTTCTTTGGTGCCATCACATCCTACAAGGGGTTGGACATTTTGGGGCGGGTTCTCGATAAATTCAACGATGATGATGTTCACTTGACCATCATGGGTAGAGGGGCGCTGGAAAAATATTCTGAGGGTCTTTATCTACGGGCCACACAGGGGCGAAATGTCACCTGGATTAATAAATTTGTTGATGCTGAAGAGGTCGTGGCTCAGTTGCATGTATCTGACTACATGTATTCGATGTATAGTTCCGTTACGGCGACATCACAAATAGACATCGCAAATGCATTTGGTGTTCCTGTACTGGTGACGGATCTTCCATTTTTTAACAAAAAAATAAAACATGGCTGTAATGGGTATATTCTCAATGAACAGTCCCTGTATGTGCTGCTGCAAGAGAGAGTGGCTGGAAAACTGACCGGATCTCGGGAAGAGGTTATTGCGCATTATAATCAGGCCGGTATCAACAAGTATTGTGTAGAAAATATAATAAAAGACGGGATTGTCTAGATCATGAAAAAATATATCCAGCACTATGGTCTCTGGGGATGTATTCGATTGATGGTAGAATACATCATCACCAGAGTGTGTTTTCGAAATGCTCGTCTGATCCGGCGGCCTTTTGAGATCAGGGGAGCATCAAGGATCCGCTTGGGGAGAGGATTTACCACCGGAAGATATTGCCGGCTGGAGGCTCATGGCTCAGATGGTATCAACCTGGACATAGGGTTGAATTGCCAGCTCAATGATGCGGTTCATATTGCTGCAGCCGACAGTATTGTGATCGGTGATGATGTGTTGATCGCTAGCCGGGTGTTTATCACGGACCTCAATCATGGTAACTACAGCGGGGAAGAACACTCTCATCCTGATTCCATCAGCAGGCAGCGGACGCTGCATACCAAACCGGTTGTGATTGAGTCAAATGTGTGGCTTGGCGAGGGGGTCGTCGTGTTGCCTGGCGTCACAATTGGCAAGTCCTCCATCATCGGTGCAAATTCAGTAGTGTCCAGAGACATACCGGCAAATTCCATTGCGGTAGGTAATCCGGCAAGAGTGATTAAGCAGTTTGATTTCCAACGTGGGCAATGGGTGGCTGTTGATGCGAAGTAATGCTGGTGCCGTGTTGATATGCCCGGATTTTTTTGATTATAAAAATTTGCTTACGGCAGAGCTTGAACACCGTTACACATCGGTGCTCTCTTTTTCTGACCGTCCTAAATGCACCTCTTTAGCAAAAGCATTGATAAAATTCAATATTCTTGGATATGCCCATTTTGCTGCCAAAAAATATAGTGATGAAATTTTAGACTCTATTGCTGACAAGCTTTCTGGCATCGCTGAAGTTATTATTGTCAAGGGGACTTGTGTCTCTCCTTGTCTGATCGAGACAATTAAAAAAATCAATCCAAAAACAAGAGTGATTTGTTACAGCTGGGATTCCATTTCAAATATAAAGACGTTTCCTTTATTGGCAGTCAAAGCCGATGCGGCATATACATTTGATATCGCCGATTGCAAAAAGTACGGCTATGGCTATTTGCCATTGTTCTATTCGGATAAAAAATCCCACACTCATACTGTTGCCAAGAAATATAAATATAGTTTCATCGGCAGTTATCATGGTGATCGTGTAGCCGTCTTGCAACGCATCTTCTCCCATGAACATGATGCCTGTGTATATGTAAAAATATTTTTCCAGAGCAAATTGCAATTTGCATTTTACTATCTTCTCGATCCTGCCTTGCGCACTGCACCCAAAGAGTGGCTCACATTCAAGCCACTGACAAGGGCAGCAATTACTGATGTGGCTGAGCACAGTAAATATGTCATCGACATACATAATGCCAATCAAACCGGCCTCACCATGCGTACCTGGGAAACCTTGGGCGATGGTCATCAATTAGTAACGACGAATGCAGCAGTGCTCTGTCATGCAGACATGAGAGAGATTGTTGTCATTGACAGGAATACAGGAAAACGATGGTCTGATTCACAGTGTGCTCGGTACCTGGATGCGATGTCGAATTCCGCGCTGAGTGTAGATGCGTTGTCCATATCTACATGGCTTGATAACTTGTTGGCAAGAAGTGAAAATTAATATGGCTGTTATTCCCGTAATCATGGCTGGGGGCTCTGGCTCCAGGCTTTGGCCCATGTCTCGTGAGCATTTCCCAAAACAGTTCCTTAATTTGTATGGAAATAATTCAATGCTGCAAGAGACAGTAAACAGGCTTGCTGATATTGAATGTACTGCTCCCCTGATCCTGTGTAATGAAAAGCATCGCTTTATCGTGGCTGAGCAACTTCGTCAGCTCGATATCCTTGCCAATAACATCATTCTGGAGCCGGCAGGACGAAATACTGCTCCGGCAATCGCGTTGGCTGCAATACAAAGCCTGAGAAATGTGGATGATGCGCATGACCCGATATTGCTGGTGTTGGCTGCAGATCACTTGATCAAGGATCAACAGGCATTTACCAATGCAATCAACAGTGCCGTTCCGTTTGCCACGTCGGGTAAGCTCGTCACGTTCGGAATTGTTCCGAACGCACCGGAGACGGGGTACGGTTACATTCATCGCGGTAGTGAACTGGATCCCTCTCGGGATGAAGCAAAGGCATATTGTGTCAATCAATTCGTCGAAAAGCCCAATCTGGATGTTGCCAAGAGCTATCTGGCGAGTGGAGAGTATTACTGGAACAGTGGCATGTTTATGTTCAGTGCTCGCCGTTATCTTGCCGAGTTGAAACAGTCACGTCCTGATATATACGATGCATGCGTGGCTTCGATGAATGATGTCAGAAGTGATCTTGATTTTATCCGGATCAATAACGATGAATTCAAGCAATGTCCCAGTGACTCTA
The DNA here is from genome assembly GCF_013085505.1 of Aeromonas sp. 2692-1. Lineage (NCBI taxonomy): Bacteria > Pseudomonadati > Pseudomonadota > Gammaproteobacteria > Aeromonadales > Aeromonadaceae > Aeromonas > Aeromonas sp. 2692-1. The sequence goes on along the minus strand of NZ_CP038513.1, from coordinate 4,223,085 downwards.
TTGATTATGCCATTATGGAGAAAACCTCTGATGCGGTTGTCATCCCAATGGATGCTGGCTGGAATGATGTAGGTTCATGGTCATCCTTGTGGGAAATATCGGATAAAGATGCATGCGGTAATGTTAGCCGTGGCGATGTTATGTTGACCGAAAGCCATAATAACTATGTTTCTGCTGAGTCCATCCTCGTCTCCACTATTGGCGTGGATAATCTGGTCATCATTCAAACAAAGGATGCCATCCTCGTTTCAAGCAAGGACAAGGTGCAGGACGTCAAGTCGATAGTCGAAGAATTGAAACGCTGTGACCGCAAGGAATATAGCACTCATCGCGAGGTATATAGACCATGGGGTCAGTACGACTCAATTGATGACGGCAATGGCTATCAGGTCAAAAAAATATTGATCAGACCCGGCGAGCGTCTATCAACACAAATGCATCACCACAGAGCAGAGCACTGGATCGTGGTTTCAGGTACTGCGAAGGTGACCAATGCTGAACGTGAGTTTCTGATCACCGAAAACGAATCCACATTTATTCCAATAGGTGCAATACACTCCCTTGAAAACCCGGGCAAGGTTGACCTGGAGTTGATCGAGATCCGCTCCGGAAAATATCTCGATGAGGATGATATCATTCGCTTTAGTGATAAATATGGCCGAGTTGATGGGGGAGAAAAATGATGAAGCAAGACTACCTTTTGAGCCGTGACGTGATCAAGCACAGTGGTATTGAATTTGGTACCAGTGGTGCACGAGGTCTTGTGACCGATTTTACAGTACCCGTGTGTTTTGCATTTACCTGTGCCTTCGTTGCCGTGATGAGGACTTCTTATCGCTTCAATCAGGTCGCGCTCGCCATCGATAACAGACCAAGCAGTTATGATATGGCAATGGCCTGTGCAACGGCCCTCGAGGCAATGGGATTGGAACCTGTCTATTACGGCGTTGTCCCGACACCTGCATTGGCTTACAAAGCCATGAATGACGGTATCCCCTGCATCATGGTGACCGGTAGCCATATTCCATTTGATCGCAACGGGCTTAAATTTTATCGTCCCGATGGCGAGATAACCAAGGGCGACGAACTGGCCATTATCTCGGCAGAAGAAACCTTTTGCGTTGCAGACAATCTGGTTAGCCTGGGTGCAAATAATGATGCAGCCGAAGCCTACATCGCGCGCTATACATCGCTGTTCCAGCATGCACCACTCACTGGTATGCGCCTTGGTATCTATGAGCACTCGAGTGCGGGGCGTGACCTCTATGCCGTGCTCTTTGCAGCATTGGGGGCCGAGGTCATTTCTCTTGAGCGAACCGAGACTTTTGTTCCCATCGATACAGAAGCCGTTTCCGAAGCTGATCAAGAGAAGGCCAGAAAATGGTCCCATGAATATAATCTCGATGCGATTTTCTCGACAGATGGTGATGGTGACAGGCCCTTGGTGGCTGACGAGTCAGGCAACTGGTTGAGAGGTGACATATTGGGTCTGCTCTGTGCCGCCAATCTGGGTATTGAAGCAGTTGCTATTCCTGTCAGTTGCAATACTGCCGTCAGTGAATCCGGAAAATTTGCCAATGTGACCCATACCAAAATTGGTTCACCCTATGTTCTGGAAGCGTTTCCAATATTGAATGCTCAATATGGATCCGTGGCTGGTTTTGAAGCCAATGGTGGATTCCTGCTTGGTAGTCAGGTGACGTTCAATGGGCAAACCTTGGCTCCTTTGCCAACGCGGGATGCAGTATTGCCAGCCTTGATATTGTTTGTCAGTTCACGGATTTCCAGAATATCAGCATTGGTTGAGGCGCTGCCCAACAGATTTACCTGCTCTGACCGGCTCAAAGATTTTCCCAGAGAGAAAAGCAGAGAAATAATAGAGCTGGGGCAAAATGATATTGCCAGACTCATGCTGAAATTGCATTTTGATGAGTTTGAAATAATGTCGGTTGATCAAACCGATGGCTTGCGAATTTTATTTGTCGGAGGAGATGTATTGCATCTTCGACCTTCAGGCAATGCACCAGAGCTTCGCTGTTATGCCGAGTCTGATAGTGTGGAAGGAGCGAAGTCTATTGTGAATCAGTGTCTTGGTTATTTGCAAAAATAGATTTAAAATCGCTTTTGGAAAGCAATGTGCACAAACATTAAGCTCATGGGGTAATACATTGAGTTATCAACGCCGTCACTCACGCTGGTATGAGCGTGTATTGTTCAGTCCTCCTTCTCTGTTTTTCTTGGGAGCCTTGCTTGCTGTGTGTTTGCCCGCCCTTGAGCGTTGGGGGTGGGGATTTTGGGAGTATCTCGATGCCGTCAGGGTCAATACCTTGGGTGGGGCTTTCATCGCCTTCCTGTTGACCGGAATCGTACTTTATCGGTTCCTGCGTTATCCCGGAGCAAGCCCCGTTGCCTATATGATCCCGACGGTGACAACTCTTTATGGGGCGCTCGTAGGAGTCCTCTTCTTCCTGCGCCTGCCTTATAGCAGACAGGTTCTTTTCGAATCTTATGTCGTTGCACTGCTCTGCTGCTGGGTGGTCTACTTTATCGGCCGTCGTTACCGTACTCCCAAATATGCATTGCTCCCGTTTGGTGACTACCAGGCGCTCATGCATCACACCGGGGTTGAGTGGCGTTTGTTGGACAAACCGGATCTGGGGGCCATACGTTACGATGCCGTTGTGGCTGATTTGCGCGATGACAACCTGGCAGGTGAATGGGAACGTTTCCTGGCCCGTTGTGCATTGGCCCACATTCCTGTTTACCACATCAAGCAGATCAGTGAGACCCTGACGGGCAGGGTGAAGATTGATCATCTGCATGAAAACCAGCTCGGCTCTCTGCTGCCTTCTCCGGTCTATGCCTGTGTCAAACGGGGCCTTGACATACTGGCTGCCGTAATTGCCATACCACTGTTTTCACCATTGATGCTGGTCACTGCCGTGTTGATCAAGCTTGAAAGTCCGGGGCCGGTGATGTTTTTGCAAAACCGAGTAGGCAAGGGCAACCGGGATTTCAGGATTTATAAATTCCGCAGCATGTGTCAGAACTCCGAGCAGCACGGCGCTCAATTTGCACAAGATGGGGACATGCGCGTCACCCGGGTGGGCAAGGTGATCCGCAAGTTGCGCATTGATGAACTACCTCAGTTCTTCAATGTGCTCAAGGGAGACATGAGCCTGATAGGTCCGAGACCGGAGCAGCGTACTTTCGTGGATCAATTTGATCGGGAAATCCCCTTCTACATGTATCGTCATATCGTACGACCCGGGATCAGTGGTTGGGCTCAGGTCGTGCATGGCTATGCAGCTGATGCTGATGATACCCGTATCAAGATCGAACACGATTTTTACTACATCAAGCACTTCTCCCTCTGGCTGGATGTTCTCATCGTGTTCAAAACCATTCGGACTATCCTGACTGGTTTTGGGGCCCGGTGATCCCGGATGAAGATCTTGTTGTTGGGGGCTCGTGGCCAGCTGGGACGAGCCCTTTTTTCTGCACTGCACCAGATGTTTCCTAATTGGCAAGTTAATGCACTTGGAAGGGAAGAGTGTGACATCACGATTCCAGATGTCTTGTGTGGCTGGATTGATGCTCGCAGTCCCGATGTCATCATCAATTGTGCTGCCTACACGGCTGTCGATGAGGCTGAAAAGGAGCAGGAACTGGCTGACATGGCAAATCACCAGGCCTTGTTGTGTATGGCGAGGGAAGCCAGTAATGCGGGGGCGTTGCTGGTACACTTTTCGACGGATTATGTGTTTGATGGGACAGGGACTCGGCCCTGGCTTGAAACGGATCAACCCAGACCTCTGAATGTCTATGGAATGAGCAAGTATGCTGGTGAACTCGCCATACAGCGCCTGTGCCCACACCATCTGATTATTCGTACTGGCTGGTTGTACGGTGGGGAAGGCAGGCATTTTGCTCGTACCATTTTGGCACGTGCCAAGCAGGGACAGGCACTTGCTGTGGTTGATGATCAGTGGGGGGCTCCGACTCGGGTTGATTGGTTGGCGAGCGCATCTGTATTTGCGCTGTCGCAAGTGTTGAATTCACCTAATAAGGCTGGGCTATACCATCTGGTGTGCCGCGGCGAGACAAGCTGGCATGGTTTTGCCTCTGCTCTGGTAAATGAAGCGTTTCGGTTAGGTATGTTGAAAGAACAGATAAATGTTCGCACGATTCATTCGGATGAATGGCCGCAACAGGCGCGCCGACCTTTGAACTCGAGGTTGGATTGCCATCATTTTTCCGATCTCTTTGGAACTGAGCAGCCACACTGGCAGGAACAGATGAAAGATTGGCTGCTTAATCTTAACAAATCAGAGGTGAAAGTAATATGAGGCTTTCATTAGAGCAGTCCAAGTAAACAAATACTTATTAAGATGATTTGATACATCGTTGAAATAGTGAAAATTTTATTTATTTAATGAAGGTTATCTTTTGTTCAATTAGGTTATTTAAATTTTAAATCACATTTTTATTGGTTTTTTAATATAAAACTGCGGCTGAAAGCTATTAATTAATAACGTTTATACTATGCCTTGTGAAGGCTGTTGGTGTGGTATATATTTGTTGGAGCTTTTTCATTTTTAGAGATGAATATGAACAAACAACAATTAGATAATTTGGATAATAAGTTGCCACAAGGTTGGCAGGCGACTTCAGGTAATGAGATTGACTTGTATGAATTATTTTTAGTACTGTGGCGTCAGAAAATACAAATCCTGATAATCACGGTCCTGTTTGCTATTGCTGGTATCGGTTATGCCCTGTTGGCGCCACAGGTTTGGGTTAGCCAGTCTCAGATAAAACCACCGTCATTGCAGGAAGTAGAATCACTCGAGCTCAGAGTTAACCAGCTGATTAACGCTCAGATACCAGCCGCCATTTTTGATTCGTTTAAAAAAGGCGCTCTTTATGGCGACTTTGTGAGCAGCTTCAACAGTTTCAATAACAAACGGCAGTTTCTGATAGAACAGGGTTATCTGGATATGGATGCAGAGGTAGCCGGGATAACGGATGATAAAGGGAAACGCACCCTGCTGAGGAAAATGGCTGATGGGATCAGCGCAGTTGCTTTTGATGCTCCGAGTGACAACATTACCCTCTCTTTTGGAGCGGCCACTGCAACTGAAGCTCAGCAGCGGCTTAAACAATACATAGCTTTCATCCAGCAACAGGAGATTGCGTCGAAGAGCAAGGAACTGGAGACAATCTGGCAAAACCGGATAAAAGTTCTGCTGTCCCAGTATGACAGTATCAAGGCTGATACTCTTACCCAGCTGAAGGATGATGTTTCGCGTACAGAATACAGCCTGCGTATCAGCCGTGCGGCAGGTATCGAGACCCCGGTCGAGAACCTCAATGTTCGTGATGGATTTAATATCGAGTGGGGGGCTAAAGCGCTTGCTGAGAAGCTTAAAGTATTAAAAGAATTGAAAAATCTTGAGCTTCTAAATCCAGCCCTGAGCGATCTACGCTTACAGCTGAGTAGTCTAAGGGCTATCAAACTGGAGCAACAATCGTTCCAGTCTTTTTCCTATTTGGCTTCTCCAAGCGAGCCCCTTAGCCGCGACAAACCCAAGCGTCCTCTGGTGGTCGTGCTGGCCACCTTGCTCGGTGGCATGCTGGGGGTAGGGATAGTTCTGGTACGCCATGCGTTTCGCAGACCGGAACAGGTATAGTATTAATTCATAAGCAAGAGGGGGCATATGCCCCCTTTTCTTTTTCAGGCACGGCAGAGGGATTGATCGACATGAACGGAAGGGACGGCGAAAGATGATGGCAACGACGAGGAGCATGGCGATAGTCAGCCCCCTTTACTGGCTGCTGGGCATGCATTTTTTCATGCACAACCCCGGTGGAGCCGGGCTCTATCTGCCGTTCAACGCCTGGGGCTGGATCTTCGCCAGCCTGGTCATCGGTCTGGGGCTGTGGCAGGTGACGCTGCAGCAGCGGCTGGTGTTCTCCTCTTTGCAGGGCTGGCTCTGGTTGGGGGCGCTGCTGCTGCTGCTGCCCATGGCCTATCCCGGCTTTGAACTGAAAGACTACGCCATTCCCCGTTTGCTGGGGCTGTTTGCCGGTCTGCTGTTTCTGTTCTGTCTCTACCAGTGGCAGCTGGTGCGGGCGTCTCGTGACCGGCTGCTCTATCTGCTGCTGGGCGCGGTGGCCATCGAAGCGCTGCTCGGTTTGGTGCAGTACTACCTGCTGATCCCGGGTAACTGGCTGGGGTATGACACCCGCGCCAATCGCCCCTACGGCATCTTTCAACAACCCAATGTGATGGCGACCTTCATGGCGACCGGGCTTGTGCTGGCCAGCTGGCAGGAGCTGCGCGGTAATACCAACCCCTGGCTCAAGGGGTTGCGCTATGGGGTGATCCTAGCGGCCAGCCTGCTGCTGGTGGCGCTGCAATCCCGGGTGGGGCAGTTGGGGGGGCTGCTGGCGCTGCTCCTGCTCGTGCCCGCATTGCATCGTCAGCGGCGGCTGGCGCAGGTACTGGGACTGGTTGCACTCGGTGTCGGGCTGGGGATCGCCTCCCAGTACGGGATCAGCGGTGTCAAACGCGGGCTGGAGGCCTATCAGTCCGGCGGCATGCGTTCCATCTACTGGCCCTATGCCGCCAAGCTGATTGCCCAGTCGCCCTGGGTTGGCTGGGGTTACGGCAGCTTTGAAACCACCTTTTTGCACCACTACATGGCCGACAAGGCGCTAAACCCGGCCATGGTACAGATTGAATACAACCTCGATCACCCCCACAACGAGTTCCTCTACTGGGCGGTGGAAGGGGGGCTGGCCCCGATGATCGGCATGGTACTGATGGGCGGCGCTCTGTTGTGGCGCGTGCTCAAGGCTGGTTGGGTCAAAGGGGCGGCGCTGCTGGCCCTGGTGACCCCCATCCTGCTGCACACCCAGACCGAGTATCCGCTTTATCACGCCATCGCCCTGTGGTGGGCCCTGCTGCTGCTGGTGTATGTGCTGGATGCGGAAGTGGAGGAGGGGTTGCAAGCCTCGGGCCGTGCCAGCTGGTCCGAGTATGTCTATCGCCCCTGGTTGTTGTTGCGCTTCGTGGCAATCATCATTCCCCTGTTGGTGGTGCCCTTCATGCTGACCGCCATTCATACCGCCTGGGTGGTCACCAAGTACGAGCGCGGCGGCTACAAGGAGCCGACCCTGCTGCTCGACGTCGTCAATCCCATGGCCTGGTTGACCCGGGTCGAGTTTGACGTCAACTCGGTGCGGCTGATGGTGGGCTTGCAGGCCAACAATCACGCAGAGCTGGAGGCGTATTTAGAGTGGGGTCAGGCGTTTGTGCGCCACACGCCGAGAGCCAACATCTACGCCAACATGGTGATCGCGCTGGATGCGCTGGGACGCAAAGAGGAAGCCCGGGCACTGCGCCGCGAGGCGCTGGCGCTCTACCCGGGAGATCCCTTGCTGACCGGCTCGGCCGCCACCTCCGTGGCCACGGCGCTGGAGCGCAAACCCTCGGCCTGATAGCGGCTGTCGAGGCCATGTGGGGCCGGCAGGCTGCGCGATGTTTCATCAACTGCCCCATCGCCTCGCAAAAATGGCGGCCGCTGCTGGACGGCAGAGGCGCCATGGCTAAGATGGTGGCCTCAACGTCTTGTTTAGTAGGGAGTATGAAATGGAGTTAGTGCTTGGCCCGTTGGAGGCCCGCGTGATCGGCTGTCTGATCGAAAAGGAGATCTGCACCCCGGATCAATACCCCCTCTCTCTCAATGCGCTGGTCAATGCCTGCAACCAGAAGAGCAACCGCGAGCCGGTGCTGGAGTTGTCCGAGCTGGACATCCGGGCTGTGGTGGATGAGCTGATCCGCAAGCGACTGGTGGTCAATACCGCCGGCTTCAATGCCCGGGTTCCCCGTTACCAACACCGCTTCTGCAACACCGAGTTCGGCGAGCTGAAGTTCACGGCCCAGGAGCTCGGCATTATCTGCGAACTCTTGCTGCGAGGTCCGCAGACGCCGGGGGAGCTGCGTTCGCGCACCAACCGCCTGTGCAGCTTCGACGACGTGACCCAGGTCGATGCGGTATTGGCCAAGCTCGCCGAACAGGGGCCCTACGTGGTCAAGCTGCCGCGCGAGCCGGGCAAGCGCGAGTCCCGGTATGCCCACCTGTTCAGTGGCGAGGTGGATCTGCAGGCGCTGGCCGAGGCGGCCCCCGCCAGCAGTTATGCCTCGCCCGCAGCGGATCGACTGACGGCGCTGGAGGAGGAGGTCGAGAGCCTCAAGGCGCAGCTGCAGCTGCTGGCCGAGCGCCTGGCGCGGCTGGAAGGCTGACTCGCTGGCAATATTGTCCATCAAGAGGCGCCGAGGCGCCTTTTTTTGTGCGCCTTTTCTGTCATCTCCATCCGGTGAACCCCATGGCCCCACCTTGCCCCAAGCTCGCCTCTGACGGGGATGCCGCAGCTTTTTTGCGTTATTTCGTCGTTAAGGGTCGAGCCGCCGTCGCTTTCCCGTTAAAATTCCGCTTTTGCACCTGCCCGTGAGTCTCGATGTCTGCGTCCACTCTCTCTTCAGATTGTTATGCCCTGCTCGGTGAGCTGCAGTTGCAGCGCACCGCCAGTACCCGCTATTTGCAAGAACAGCTGCCGCTTGGGCAGGCCCTGCTCGACAAGTTGAGTCAGTTGCAACTGCTGGGGTTGGTGCGGCTGCGTGGGGAACAACAGTGGAGTCTGACGGCAGAGGGAACCCTGGCGTTGATCCTGGCGGTGCGCCGCGGCGATTGTCCCATGCCCAACTGGGCGCGGGTGCCGTCGGTCACCGGTCAGGAGATGGCGCAGGCGCTGGTGCGTGAGCTCTGTCTGGGGGAGGCCGGGCAAGTGCCTGCTTACTATCTGGCGGCCGATCTGCTGAGCCTGCTCGATCTGCCCGATGCCCACCGGTTGCTGGCAGGCTCGAGCCCTCAGTGGCAGCGGCTGCTGCTGCAGCACTTCGCCCTGCAAACGCTATTGGATGCCGAGCCCCATGAGCAGTGGCCGCTGGCCCAGGCAGCCGGCGAGTGTGTCGCCGAGCTGGCCAGGCTGAGCGATGGCTTTGCTGCCGAGTGGCAGTGGCTCTGTGGCGAGCTGAGCGGGAAAGCAAACACTCACTGGCCCGCCCTGCAACAATTGGCGGAGCAGGGGGGAGAGCAGCCCCTGGCCGAGCGCCTGCTGGCAGCGCTTGGGGCTTGGCAGGCGCAGGAAGGGCAAGAGGATGGGCAGGGTAAGTGGCCACTGACCTTCAGTGCCTTGCTCTGGCTAGGCTGGTTGCAGCAGGCCGATCCCGTACTCGCCAGCGAGCAGCGCAAGAAGTGGCAGCGCAGCCTGGCCAACCAATTTCCGCTGCTGGCGGATCTGCTGGGGCAGTGGGCGGGTGATCGCCACGGCCAGGCGGTCGGGCTGTTCGATACCCTGCAATTGCCACCGGAAGAGCTGCACTGGGGCTACCTCTGGCTCGATCTCTGCGCCCTTGCCCGGCACGGAGAGCAGAGCCCCCAGGTGGCCATCCTGCACAAATGGGATCTCTCCCACGTACTGGATGCCGCGCCCCGCCACCGGTTGATGGCCTTCTGCCAGGATCTGCTGCGGCTGTTGCTGGGGCAGGGGGCGCAGCAGCCGCCGCTGCAGCAACTGCGCGCCGCCAGCGGCGAGCAGGAGGCCGACGAGCAGGACGGGGAGGACAAGACACCCGCCTCCGCCAGCTGGCTCAACTGGCTGCAGGGGTTGGGGCGCGCCAGCGGCGTGCGCAAGCCGCAGGAGCGACTGGTCTGGCTGCTGCATGTGGAAGGGCCCGAGCTCGAGTGCAAGATCCAGAAACAGAGCACCAAGGGGGAGTGGACTGCCGGTCGCCGGGTCGATCCCACCCTGCTCTCCACCCAGTACGCCAACCTGCTCGACGAGGAGGACTGGGCGCTGGTCCGCACGCTGCCGCGCACGCTGGGGCGGTTGCCGCGCGAGGTGTGGGCCCCGCTTGCCAACCATTCCCGCCTGTTCAATGCCAGAGGGCAGAAGCTGCAGCTGGCCATCACGGCACCCTTGCTGCAGATAGTGGCCACCGAGCAGGGCATGAGCGCCGTGCTGAGCCCGGCTGCCGCGGCGCGAGGAGCCCACATACTGCCGCTGGCGCAGGATCTGTGGCAACTCATCCTCACCCCGCAGCCGCTGCTCGACCGGCTGCCCGCGCTGGAAGCCATTCCGCTGCTGCCGGTCGAGGGGCTGGCGGAACTGCAGCATACCCTGGACGCCATTGCGGGACTGCCCTGGCACAGCCAGGTGGCGGGCCTGCACGGCAATGCCGAGCTGGCTCCCTGGCCCGGCGTGGCCTCGGTTCAGCTCGACTGGCAGGATGGCCAGCTGGCGGTCCGGCTGGTGACCCGGTTCGACGACTTGCCACCGCAGCCCCTTGGCAAGGGCGAGGCCATCGTGCGTCAGGGGATCAAGGATTATCACTACTGGCAGCGGGACTTGGCGGCCGAGAAGGGCGAGGCCCAGCGGCTGCGCAATCAGTTGCCCATCGAGTTGCCCGGCAGCGAGTGGCGCCTCGAGGGAGAGCAGGCACTGGCGCTGGTCAACGCCCTGCCGGAGCTGGTGGATGCCGGCGTGGTCATTCACTGGCATCAGGACAGCGCACGGTTGAAGAGCCTCGATGAAGCCGCCCTGAGCCTGCGGATCGAGCGGCGCCAGGATTGGTTCCAGGTGGAGGGGGCGCTCTCTCTCGATGAGCACCAGATCCTCGATTTGCGCCTCATCCTGCGCCAGCTGACCCCGGGCCAACGCACCGTTCAGCTGGACGAGAAGACCAGCCTGATGTTGAGCGACAAGCTGGTGGAGCGGCTCACCATGCTGGGCGCCATGCTCGACGAAGAGCAGCGCATCAATCACAAGCTGGCCTACCCGCTGACCCGCCTGCTCTCCGTCATCACCACCGAGGGGGATGCCGCCTGGCACTCCCTGCAACAGGAGTGGCAGCAGGAGGTGGAGTGTCCGGCCGAGCTGCTGGGGCCGCTGCGAGATTATCAGAAGGAGGGGGTTCGCTGGCTGGCGACCCTGGCCCACCACGGCTTTGGCGCCTGTCTGGCCGATGACATGGGCCTTGGCAAGACGCTGCAGGCGCTCATCGTGCTGCGCATGCGCCAGCATCTGGGCCCGGCGCTGGTGGTGGTACCCAAGTCAGTGGTCACCAACTGGCAGGAGGAGGTCGCGCGCTTTGCTCCCGAGCTGGAGGTGGTGGTGTTCGACAACCCCTCCGAGCGGGAAGGGATGATCCGCGAAGCCAAGGCGGGCCAGATCATCCTGCTCAACTACGGCATGCTTGGCAGTCTGGCGGAGGCGCTCAAAGCCCGTCGCTGGTCCTCCATGGTGCTGGATGAGGCGCAGCAGATCAAAAATGCCGGCACTCAGCGGGCCAAGCTGCTGTTCCAGCTGGACGGCGATTTTCGGCTCGCCCTCTCCGGTACGCCCATCGAGAACCACCTGGGGGAGCTGTGGAGCCTGTTCACCTTCATCAACCCCGGCCTGCTCGGCAGCCTCGGCGAGTTCAAGCGCCGCTTCGGCAAGGCGGTGAAGGATCCCCAGCACATGGCGCTGCTGCGGGCGGTGATCAGCCCCTTCATCCTGCGCCGGCTCAAGCAGCAGGTGCTGACCGAACTGCCGGACAAGACCGAGATCATTCATCACATCAGCCTTTCCCCCGAAGAGCGCCAGCTCTACGAGGCAACCCGGCGCGAAGTGGTGCAGCAGGTACAAAGTGCCGACGGCCGCGCCCTGATGCACGTGCTGAGCGGGCTGACCCGGCTGCGCCGGCTCTGCTGCTCGCCCCAGCTGGTGATGCCCGAGTGGTCCCAGGCCAGCAGCAAGCTGGACGAGGCGATGGCGCTGCTGGAGGAGGCCATCGGCAATGGTCATCGGGTGCTGGTGTTCAGCCAGTTCGTCGATCTGCTGAGCCTGTTGCGGGCCCGCATCGAGCAGCAGCAGTGGGACTACTGCTATCTGGACGGCGGCTGTTCGGCCAAGTCACGGCAGGAGTCCATCCTACGTTTTCGCCACGAGGCGGTACCGCTGTTTCTGATCAGCCTCAAGGCGGGGGGCACGGGTCTTAACCTGACCCAGGCCGATACCGTGTTGCACCTGGATCCCTGGTGGAATCCGGCGGTGGAAGATCAGGCGAGCGATCGGGCCCACCGCATGGGGCAGACCCAGCCGGTGACCGTCTATCGCCTGGTGTGCGAGCAGACGGTGGAGGAGAAGATCGTCGCCCTGCACGATGAGAAGCGGGCGCTGGCCGACGGCCTGCTGAGCGGCCAGTCGGAAGTGCGTGGGCTGGATGTGGAGAGCCTGCGAGCCCTGCTGATGAGCTGACTGCGATCAGCTGACTCGGGCAACAGACAAGGGGAGCATCCAATGATGCTCCCCTTGTTGTTTGGTACGTGTTGTTTGGTTTGTCGTTTGGCGCACGTGACGCCTGGATGGGGTGCACAGCCGCTCGGGCCGGTCATCCTTGATAAAGGTAGAGATGCAGCCGCTCTATGATGGGCTCGCCGCCAATCTTGCGATCCCGCCGGGCCTGGCGCAGCTTGGGCGGGTAGTGGCCAAGGTGGGTGACGGCGGGCTGGGTGTCCGAGCAGAGCAGCAGGGGCAGGCTCGCCTTGAGCTGCTGCTTGCGAGGCTCCCGGTCCTGCCAGAGCAGGTTGATCATCGGGTGGGTCTTGACCGGCCGGCGGATCCTGAGCTCTGCGTCCGCAGGCAGACGGCGGATGTCGTACACCTCCTGATCCACCATCTTGCTCCACTCCTCATTGTTCGACAGCGCCGGAATATAACGGCGGCTGCGCTCCAGCATCTCCAGCACCTGCTCCCGGCTGAGCCGACTGATGCTCTGCTTGTCAGCCCAGGTGAAGCCGAGCGAGTGCAGCTCTCCCTCAAGCCAAGTCAGCTTGCGATAGACCTGCAGGGTAATGACCCCGGGCAGCGCCCTGTGCACCAGCTCGAACTTCTCATCCCGCCCGCCCGCCTGCTGCACCAGTGCCTTGAAGGCGAGCTTGCACCCGTTGACCTCGTCGATCAGCGGTCGTAGCAGGGGCGCACAGGCGGCAGGAAAGCGCAGCCAGCCCGGCAGGCGGTGGGTGGCCTTGGTGGAGCAACCGGGGCGGGCGCTGTGATCCCGATAGGCGCTGAGGGTAGCGGCCAGTGCGGCCTCCTCGCCTAGATAACCCACCTCGATCTGCTCGATGGGTTCATGCTCCTGCCCTTGCGGTACGGCGGGCAGGGGATAGACGTGGGCCTCCAGCAACTCAAGCTGTTCCAGCTGCACGGCCAGGCTGTCCAGCGCCTGTTCAAGCCGCTCCATCTGCTGGCGCAAGGCGGCTGTGGGGGTAAATGTCTCCATCGGCATGTCCTGTATTTGCCTCTGTCAGACCTGGTGAATGGGCTGAACATAGGGCAGTGAAAGTACTGTATAAATAACCATATCAGCCTGCGGCATGGGTGCCAAGTGCCTGCGTTCCAGGGGGATGAAGAGGGGCAAAAGATCGGAGCCATTCGAAGGTGACACCTTTGTATCTGACTGTTAATAAAGGATCAATAAAAGATCGCTTGGTTAACAACTGAATGTAAAGGTCAGGTTGCCCACCTTGCTTGTGCCCACAGTGAATGCATAGCCAGTAGAGGAAACTGCATAGTTAGAAGGGATCCATGCAGGAGAATATGCTGCAGGGTATCCAGCACAGACGGAAAGATGATTAAGTCGTTATTAATCAATGCGTTAGTTTTATACTTATGACGACATCAACCATTAGTTTTAATAATGTCTGCTATCAAAATTCGTCAATTGAGTCGGCTACCCCCCTGACTAAGCTTTGCGCAACAAATTCGCACCCCGCGCAGACATCGTAAAGAGGAGCCACATCATGGCCAACATGACTTATACCGAAGCCGGTTACCAGCATTCCAGCCAACTGAATCTGGCTACTCGCGTCAAAATGACCGTACTGACTTGGCTGGAACGCAGCCGCAGCCGTCGCCAGCTCTCCGAGCTGCCCGAGTACCTGCTCAAGGACATCGGTCTGAACGAAGCCGATCGTTATCAAGAGACCACCAAGCCGTTCTGGCGTGGTTGATCTGCCGGGCAAGGATGCCTCGTTTTACTGCTGACTCACTGTTGCCAGCCAGTGCCGCCATGGCGTGACAGACAGCCCCATTGCCTGGGCCCGTTCTCTTCGTTGTACCCGTTTCCCTCTCTCACGGCCTGTAGCCGACCCCTTTTGTTCCCCCGTGCTGTTCCTCCCTTTCACACTTGTAACATTACTGTTTGAATTTGTTTAAAAATTGATTTTAAGCCCGAGGGCCTTGCGTATAATCCGGCCAAGCGTTCCTGACAATAAGGGTGAGATGGATGATTCCCCAGCATGACTTTTTGGCCCTGACTCGCCGCCACGAGTGGCAGCTTGAGCCATTCTCGTTTGATCTGCCGGATGGTGCTCGCGCGAGTGTGTGGGATACGGGGGTGCTCTGCCTGGAGCCTGCCAGCGGTGCCGGCGACCTGCCGGGCGGGCGCAAGGATATCGTGCTCTCCTGCGGCATCCACGGCAACGAGACGGCCCCCATCGAGATCTGCAACCAGCTGCTGAGCCGTCTGCTCAGTGGCGAGCTCAGGGCCCGTCACCGGGTGCTGTTCCTGTTCGGCAACCCGGCGGCCATGAACCTGGGCGTGCGCGAAGTGGAGGAGAACATGAACCGGCTCTTCTCCGGCGCTCACAGCAAGGGGGAGGGGCTGTGCAACCAGGAGCGGATCCGTGCCATGCGCCTCGAGCAGTATGTGAGCCGCTTCTTTGCCGACCCGGCCAGACCGCGCTACCACTACGACCTGCACACCGCCATTCGCGGCTCGCGCCACGAGAAGTTTGCCGTCTATCCCTTCCCCCACGAGCGGCCTCATTGCAAGGAGCAGGTGCAGTTTCTCGGCGCCTGCGGCGTGCGCACCATTCTGCTCTCCAGCGGCCCCACCACCACCTTCAGCTATTACAGCTCCCAACGCCACGGAGCTCACGCCTTCACGGTGGAGCTGGGCAAGGTGCGCCCGTTTGGCGAGAACGACATGACTCGTTTCATCGAAACCCGGCAGGCGCTGCAGGATCTGGTGACCCGGGACGAGGTGGTGCTGGAGCCCTGGCGGGCGGATGATTTCACCATCTTTGCCATCGACCGGGTGATCAACAAGCGCTCGGAGCAGTTTCGTTTCCTGTTTGCCAGCGATGTGGACAATTTCACCGAATTTCCCCAGGGTTTCGTGCTGGCCGAGGATGGCGAGCTGCGCTACACGGTAGAGAAACCGCGGGAGGCGGTGGTGTTCCCCAACGCCAACGTGGCCATCGGCCAGCGTACCGTGTTGCTGGTGGTGCCGACCCGGCTGTGGGAGTAACCCGGCGCCACCTCTGATGGCAATGGCAGGCTGCCACCGGCATTGCCGGGCGTGCAGCCCTTTTCGGGAGCCTTGAGCGATCCCGCCCCCGGCCTGACAGGGAGCCCGATGCGGCTCCCTGTTTCATTTCCTCTTAGCCGAAAAATCCAGCTTCTTTCTGAAATTAAAGAAGTTTCTACTGGTCTTACCTGGCTAAATCCCATTGCCCTTTGATTAACAATCTATTTACATTCAAAGGGTCACCTCATGGTGGTGACGTTGACAACGGCAAGGAGCCAGTTATGACCCATGTCGACATCCCTTTCCTTCGTTACCTCGATGAGGAAGGGCGCCCGGTCGCTACACTACCGACCTGGCTGGACAAGGCGATACTGCACACCTTCTACCGCAACATGGTGATGGTGCGCAGCTATGACAAGAAAGCGATCGCGCTGCAGCGAACCGGCAAGCTTGGTACGTTTCCCTCCCACCTGGGCGCCGAGGCGGTCGGGATTGGGGTCGGGCTCGCCATGCAGCCGCAGGATGTCTACGTGCCCTACTACCGGGATATGCCCACCCTCTATGTACGGGGCGTGCCCATGGAGAAAAACCTGCAGTACTGGGGCGGGGACGAGCGTGGCAGCGTCTTTTACAAGGCGGATGGCGAACTCTCCGAGGACCTGCCCATCTGCGTACCCATCGCCACCCAGATCACCCATGCCGCCGGTATCGCCGCGGCCTTCAAACTGCGCAATCAAGCCAGGGTCGCCGTGGTGACCATCGGCGATGGCGGCACCTCCAAGGGTGACTTTCTGGAGGGGCTCAACTGTGCAGGCGTCTGGCATCTACCCATGGTGATGATCATCAACAACAACCAGTGGGCCATTTCGGTACCGCGCAAGCTGCAGTCGAGCGCGCCCACCCTGGCCCAGAAAGGGATAGGGGCCGGCGTGCGCAGCATTCAGGTGGATGGCAACGACGTGGTCGCCGTCTATGAGGCCACCCGCAGCGCCGTCGAGCGCGCCCGCAGCGGCAAGGGGCCGACCCTGATCGAGGCGGTCAGCTATCGGCTGGGGGATCACACCACGGCCGATGATGCGACCCGTTATCGGGAAGCGGCCGAGGTGGAAGCCGCCTGGGCCAAGGAGCCGGTCAAGCGGCTGCGCCAGTTCATGTTTGAGCAGGGCTGGTGGGACGAGCAGCAGGAGCAGGCATTGCTGGCCGAGGCGGCCCGCGAGGTCGAGCGCGCCGTGGCCGTGTATGAAAACACGGCGGCGCAGGCCCCGGAAACCCTGCTCGACTATCAGTTTGCCGAGTTGCCGAAGGATTACCGCACGCAGCGCCAGCGCATCATCGCCAAGGGCATGCAGCAGCACAGCGGGGAGGAAGCATGAGTGATATGACGTTGCTCGAGGCCGTCAATCTGGCGTTGCATCACGAGATGGAGCGGGACCCGGACGTGGTGGTACTCGGCGAGGATGTGGGAGTCAACGGCGGGGTGTTTCGCGCCACCGTGGGCCTGCGCGACAAGTTCGGCTTCAAGCGGGTGATCGATACCCCGCTGGCCGAGGGGCTGATCGCCGGGGTGGCGGTCGGGATGGCCACCCAGGGGCTCAAGCCCGTGGCTGAATTCCAGTTTCAGGGTTTCATCTTCCCAGGCATGGAGCAGATCATCTGCCAGGCGGCGCGGATGCGCAATCGCACCCGGGGCCGCATCACCTGCCCCATCGTCTACCGCTCCCCCTACGGCGCCGGCATTCACTCCCCCGAACACCACAGCGAGAGCGTGGAAGCCCTGTTCGCCCACATTCCCGGACTGCGGGTGGTGATCCCCTCCAGCCCGAAGCGGGCATATGGCCTGCTGTTGTCGGCCATTCGCGACCCGGATCCCGTGATGTTCTTCG
Organism: Aeromonas sp. 2692-1; assembly: GCF_013085505.1. Lineage (NCBI taxonomy): Bacteria > Pseudomonadati > Pseudomonadota > Gammaproteobacteria > Aeromonadales > Aeromonadaceae > Aeromonas > Aeromonas sp. 2692-1. Next base: position 4,205,775 of record NZ_CP038513.1, on the reverse strand, counting down.
AGCCAGATCGCATCTATCGCTCGATGAAATCCGACGTAGTGGATGACGGCATCGGTCTGCCGCTGGATGTCTGCTTTACCCTGCGTCCTGGCCGCGACATCACGGTCGTTGCTTGGGGAGCCTGCATCCAGGAGGTAATGCGGGCAGCGAACCTGTTGGCGGAGCAGGACATTCAATGCGAAGTGCTGGATCTCGCCACCATCAAGCCGCTGGACATGGAGAGCATTCTGGCGTCGGTTCGCAAGACCGGTCGCCTGTTGGTAGTGCACGAAGCGTGCGGCAGCTTCGGGGTCGGCGCCGAGATCGTGGCGCGGGTCACCGAGGAGGCGCTGACCTCCCTCAAGGCACCGCCCAAGCGGCTCACCGGCGTGGATGCCGCCGTCCCCTATTACCGCAACGAAGAGTACTACCTCATCACCGAGCAGGACATTGCCGATGCGGCTCATCAGCTGATGGAGAACCAGTGGCTATGAAATTTTTCAAATTACCGGATCTGGGTGAAGGCTTGGCCGAAGCCGAGATCGTCGAATGGAAGGTCAGCGCCGGCGATACCGTGAGCGTCGACCAGGTGTTGTTGTCAGTAGAGACGGCCAAGGCGCTGGTGGATGTACCTTCGCCAGTGGCGGGGGTCATTGCCAGGCTGTGCGGGCAGGAGGGGGACATTCTGCACATCGGCGCACCGCTGGTGGAGTTTGAAGGCGGCGAGGATGACGGCACCGTCGTCGGCAAGGTCAATGCCCATCAGCAGCACATCGAGGATCACTTCGTGGTGGGAGTCATTGCTCCCGGCGGTGCTCTGGTGCAGGCCATGCCGGCCGTGCGCCTGCTGGCCCAGAAACTGGGGCTGGATATCGAGCGGCTCAAGGGGAGCGGCAGTGCCGGCATGGTGACCGAGCAGGACGTGCAGCAGGCATTCGAGGCCCAGCAGAGCAGTGGCAACGAGTTCCTCAAGGGCTCGCGCCGGGCCATGGCCAAGGCGATGGAGCTGTCCCATAAAACGGTAGTGCCGGTCAGCATCACCGATGAGGTGGACTTGCGTCACTGGCGCCCTGATGAGGACGTCACAGTGCGCCTCATCAAGGCCATCGGCGTGGCTTGTCGGGCGGAACCCTCCATGAACGCCTGGTTTGACGGCGACACCTTGTCAAGGCGGCTGTTCAGAGAGGTCAACGTGGCCATTGCGGTGGATTCCAAGCATGGGCTCTACGTGCCGGTCATGGAAAACGTGGCCGAGCGGGAAGGGGCCGATCTGCGCCAAGGGCTGGATCGCATGATTGCCGACGTGAAGGCGCGCGCCGTGCCGCGCGAGATGTTGCAGGGGGCGACTATCACTCTCACCAACTTCGGCGCCATCGCGGGGCGTTATGCCAGCCCGATCGTGACGCCGCCTCAGGTGGCCATCATAGGGGCGGGCAAATTGTTCGAGAAAGTCGTGTTCATTCATGGGGAGGCACGCCCGGTCAGAGCACTGCCGTTGTCGATGACGTTTGACCACAGAGCCTGCACCGGCGGTGAAGCGGCACGCTTCCTCAAGGCTCTGGTAAAGGCGCTGGAAGCCCCCGCATTGTGACAGGTGTGCCCTGCCGTGGCAGGGCACAAATTGTTTGCGTAATCCCCAAAGCCACGTATAATCTAAACCAGCTTGAAAGGGCGATAGTTATGTCAATGAATATGATGTTTTACATCTTTTCCTGTTGTTCATAAGTTAATCCCGTTTTTTGAGCTTTATCCGCTGAAAAGCATAAGTAATTATTTTGAATACAGGTTTAAAGATATGTCTAACATGATCACCGGTACCGTTAAGTTTTTCAACGAAACCAAAGGTTTTGGCTTCATCCAGCAAGAAAACGGCCCGGACGTTTTCGTTCACTTCAGCGCTATCAGCGGTAACGGTTTCCGTACCCTGGCTGAAGGTCAGCGCGTACAGTTCTCTGTGACCCAAGGTCAGAAAGGCCCGCAGGCTGAGAACGTAACTGCTCTGTAATTCTTACAGAATTTAAGAAAGCCGTGGTGCCTCTGGTTCCACGGCTTTTTGTTTATGGACGTTTCACTCCCATCTACAGAGAGTGAACGGTGCTACTTCCTACTCTCTCGTTGCCTCCACGATGCTGCCATCTCTTCTGTTTGCCGCCACGCTGATTACCTCTGCTGATGTACAGGGGCAAGATATCTTCGAGGTCGAAGCAAAAGCCGTATGCCAGCAGTTTGTCGAGGTGCGTGTGGGCGGTGGCTCCCTGCCCGACGAGATCAAGGCTCAACCATTGCCAAAACGGGTGGGGGAGTGGATGGTCGATGGCAAAGTAAAAGGACCCGAAGGTCCTTTGTTGTTTGCCTGTCTGCTGCGTCAGGGGAAACGCTGGGAGCTGCTCAACTTTTCGCTGTGGGCTCCCAAAGCGATCAAAGCGGTTTGAGTGCGACCAGCAGGTGCTGCAGGTGCTCTACCATGGTCATGCCGAATGGCGTCAGATAGCCACCATCTTCCGCGCTGATGAGCCCCTGTTGATGCAGGCGTGACGCTGCCTGGCAGAGTTCATCGGACATGTCGCTGCGCAACTTGATCCCCAGGCTCATGTTGGCCGGATCAAAACATGCCAGTATTTTCAAATCGTTTACAAAATCGTTAGAAACCTGGTCGATCCCGATCATGAATGCACTCCTTACGCTAAAGATGTATGCAAACTAGCATTCCCGGATCCACTTTAGTGGGCGCTGGCTCAAACTATTGGGCTTTCTCCTTTCCATGCGTGCTCAAACGCTGCTTTTTTGGTCGTCCTGCCAGTGCTTTTTGGAGGCGTAGTTGAGTCCGCCCCTGCCATGCCAAACATGATAGGATAGGAGCCTCCTTTGTCTTTCTGGCCGAACGCTGCGTATCGGCCTCCGGTTCAAGGCGTATTCCATGGTCAAGATCACACTGGTATCACTGCTGCACACACTGGGGACGCGTTTCCCCGTCTATCCCGCCTCCCTGTTGTTGCCCCTACTCGAGCAGCATCAGGGCGATGTCTGGCTGCCAGCCTGCAAGGGAGCGGATGTCGCCGCCCTGCGTCAGCATGGCAAGGGGGCAGCCGCCCAAACCTTGGCTCCGCTGACGGTGGCCTGGTGTGATTTTGCTACCGGTGAAGAGGGGACGACACCCGAGCTGGATGCACTGGCCAATTACGACAGCGAGATGATGGACAATTTGCTGATGTACTGGCACAGCCCGGCCAAGATCAACAGCCCGATCACCGATAATCTGTTCGAGTTGCGCCGCGAGGTGGTGGATGAGGCCCATGGCGGCAAGCTGGCCGCCGCCTGGCAAGCGCAGCAACAGGCCCGTTTCGAGCAGATCATGGCCGCTGCCTTGGCCGGACGAGAGCAGCTCTGCTTCGTCGAGGTGGAGTCCGCCTACTGGCTGCGCCAGCGTTTCAGCGAGATGGCGGAGATCACCCTGGTGACCCCCGAGCTGGGATGAGATCGCGAAAAATCGGTGACCGATCTCTCATACTGGACAAGGCGCCGGCAAGATGTGAACATGGCGCCCTTTATTGCACAAGAGACTTGACCGATGAGCTATGAACTGAGCGACACCGAGCGCAATGCAGCGCTGCAACTGAACGCGGACTACCGCTTTGATCACTTCATCAGCAAGCTGGTCGAGCACGAAGAGCTGTTCGTTCTGACCGACGAGCACGGCGTCATGATGCTGACCACGGACGATGAAGACTGCATCCCGGTATGGCCGCACCCGGAATACGCCAAGGCGTGGGCCGAAGGGGAGTGGGCTGACTGCAAGCCGCAGTCCATCACCCTCAAGGTGTGGCTGGAGCGCTGGATCGACGGCATGGAGCAGGATGAACTGTGCGTTGCCGTGTTCCCGACCCCGGATCAGGAAGGTATCGTGCTGGAGCCGGCCGACGTGGCCGACGCCATCGCCCAGAAGCAGGCCAAGCGCGGTTAATCGCTGCTGCTTCCAGCTGGCAACCCCGGTTGCAAAAAAGACCCCGCCAATGTGCGGGGTCTTTTTGTTGGTGGCCTAGGCCAACCTTGGCAAAGAGGCAGGCTGCGCAGGCCCCTATTTCTGCTGATAGGTGGTATCAACCCGGGTGACGGCCGGAAAGGTCTGATCCGCCTTGATGGCAGCCTGGGTCTGCGTCTTGGCCTCTTCATCAATCCAGAACAGGCCACCGTAGCTGTAGCCGCTGTTGCTGCCGTCCAGCGGCCAATAGATCAACTCGCTCTTGGGCGTCGCCGGCAGCTTGGGTAGTTTTATCCAGCGCCAGGCCCCTTCCCGGGTGTAGGGCACCTGGTAGGCGGGTACGAAGCTGGCCAGCTCATAGAGTCGCTGCTGGATCTGGCGCGACAGCGCCGCTTTTTTGGCGAAGTCGAACTCCTTGTCGTACTGCTCCACCAGGGCCGTGATGGCGTCGTCATCGATGTTCATGATGTTGTTGGTCTGCGGCTTGTTGGCGTTGATCTTGTGGAAGAACTCCCAATAGGCGGGATAACGGCTGCCTGACCAGGCCATCCAGGCGCTCTGGTGTTTTTTCTCCAGCATCGACTTGAAGCCGGCCGAGGCATCCATCAGGTTGAGCTCGAGGTTGAGCCCCGCCTTCTTGGCCTCTTCGCGCAGCAGGGTGAGGCGCTGGGCGTGCTCCGCCGTGGTGTAGGTGATGGCCAGGGTCAGCGGCTGGCCCTGGTTGTTTTGCAGGGTACCGTCGGGACCGGGCTTGGTGAAGCCGGCCTTGGCGAAGTAGTGGCGCGCCAGCTCGGGATCAAACGGGCGGGCCTTGAGCTCCGTATTGGTGAACTCCCCCTGGCCGGAGCCGTAGCTGTTGAGGCGCTGGTAATCCCCCCGCAGCAGGGTGGTGAGCATCTTGTCGAGATTGAGGGCGTGCTGGATGCCGAGCCGCACATTGAGATCGCGCAGCAGCGGATCGGCGGTATTGAGATAGAGCCCAGTTGGGGGCTGGGGGTCTGGTTGTAGAACCAGAGGCGTTCTATATAACCCTTGGCGAACTCCGGCGTTTTGCTCTTGTCGTGCCACCAGTTGGGCATCACCAGCGGGAAGGTATCGAGCTCGCCGCGCAGGAAGTGCTGCCAGGCGATGTTCTGATCCCTGAGCACCTTGAGCTCGATCCGATCCGGGTTGAAGCGGTGCTGGAAGTAGCGCTCGTCATTGCCCCACCAATCCTTGACCCGCTCGAAGGTGACCGACTTGCCCTTCTTCACCTCGCCAAGCTGATAGGGGCCGGTCACTGGCAGCAGCTTCCAGTTGTACGCCTTGACCCAGTCGGCGCTGATCTTGATGGCGTGGCTGGGGGCCGGGCTGAAGGGCAGGGATTCCAGCAGATCCTGGCGACTCTTGGCCGTGCCGCTGGAGATGGCCAGGGTGTGGTCATCAAACTTGGTCACCTCGCTTATCTGGGTGCTGTAGTAGTTGTTGTACCAGGGGTCGTTGATCTCCTTGCTGCGCAGCAGCTTGAGGGTGAACAGCCAGTCATCGGCGGTGACCGGTTGACCGTCCGACCAGCGTGCCTTGGGATTGATGCGCAGATAGAGGGTCTTGTGGTCAGGCCCGAAGGCCCATTCGTTGGCCAGCATCGGCATGGGATTGCCGGTGACGGGATGGGTACTCAAGAGCGGCAGATTGGTCTCCCGCATATAGCCGGCGAAGCCGCCGTTGGAGTCCGGGCCGTACACCCGCAGGGTCAGCGGAAAACTGGTCATGAAGCCGCGAAAGGTGCCGCCCCGCTTGGCGGCCGGATCCGCGAAAGCCGGATCCGCGTTGTTGCTCTCCCAGGTCAGATCGGCCGGCAGGGTGGCGCTCCAGCCGTAGTGGCTCAGGCAGAGGGTCAGGGCAATGGCACTGGTGCGCAGAAGGCGCGGGATGATGCGGGGGTTTGCAGTGAAGGTCGATGGCATGTCCTTGCTCTCCTGATGGCTGCGTCCTGCAGGCCACTCGCTGGTGGCTCCAGCCCCGATGGGGGCTGGCTCATCATGGAAAGTTTCCCCGCCCTGGTCAATGGCGACGGGCAAATAAGGATCAGGTGGCCTGTGGCTTGAACCAGCGCAGCCGGCCACCCAGCAGATGCACCACGAATCCCAGCAGTACCAGGGCCGAGCCCAGCCACTGCAAGGGGGGGGGTGCTCGTCCAGCAGCAGGGCCGCGGCTACCATGCCGACGCAGGGCACCAGCAGGGAGAGAGGGGCCACCTGCGCCACCGGGTAGCGCATCAGCAGCCGGCCCCACAGGCCGTAGCCAAGCCAGGTGGCGACAAAGGAGAGATAGAGCACGCATAGGAACCCCTGCCAGCTGATGTTGAGCAGGCTGCTGGCCATCAGCTCGGGCCCCTCGAACAACCAAGAGAGCGCGAGGAAGGGAAGGATGGGCACCAGTCCGCCCCAGGCGATAAGGCTGGGCAGCGTGGTCTGGTAGCGCAGCCCGATCTGGCGATTGATGACGTTGCCAAGCCCCCAGCAGGCGGCCGCGCAGAGGGTCAGCACGAAGCCGAGCAGGGTCAGGTTGCCTTCGCCATGGGTGGCGATGAGATAGAGGCCGGCTCCCGCCAGCGGCAGGGCCACCCAGTGGTGGGGTTGCCAGCGCTCACCCAGCCAGATCATGGCGAACAGCAGGGTGAACACCACCTGGGATTGCAGCACCAGCGAGGCCATGCCCGCCGGCATGCCGAACTTCATGGCGCAAAACAGAAAGGAGAACTGCCCCAGACTGATGGCTCCGCCATAGGCCAGCAGCCAGCGCCACGGCATGGCGGGTCTGGGAACCAGCAAGATGGCGGGAAAGACCACCCCGACGAAGCGCAGCGCCCCCAGCAGCAGCGGGGGAATCCCCTCCAGCCCCCACTTGATGGCGACGAAGTTGAGCCCCCAGCAGAGGATGACCAGAGCGGCCAGAAATTTGTCCTTGGTGTGCATGCGGCGTCCTTCGGTCTGTGGCCTCTGGCAGGAGAGGCCAAAAGAGGACGAGCATACCCCAGCCTCGGTGGGCGCCGTCAAGCCGCCAGGCGGGGGAGCAACCCGGCAACGGGGGGCAAGGTGCGATTCAGGCGGCGACGCAGTGCACTGTGATGCCGCGTGCGGCCAGGGTGGCCCGCATGGGGGCGGGCAGGGCATCGTCGGTGACCAGCACGCCGATCTGGCCTGGCGTGCCGAGCGGGCTCGGGTGGATGGCACCGAACTTGCTGCTGTCGGTGATGACCACATTGGTCACCCCCTTGGCCAGCACGCTGTTGACCACGTCGGCCCGCATCATGTCGCGGCCGGTGAAGCCCATCTCGGGATGAAAACCGTCTACCCCGATGAAGGCCTTTGAGAAGTGTACCTGCTCGATGCACAGTCGGGTCAGCGGCCCCACCACGCTCTCGCTCTGATGCTGGAACAGGCCGCCGAGCAGCACTACCTGGGCCTGGGTGTCGCGCAGCAGGTGGGCGATGTAGCTGCTGATGGTGATGATGGTGACCCGCTTGTGCAGGGCCAGATGGCGGGCCAGCAGGGCGTTGGCGCTGCCCCCCTCGATAAAGACCGTCTCGCCATCCTCCACCAGCTGGGCGGCTCGCTCGGCGAGGCGCTCCTTGAGCAGGTAGTTGATGTTCATCCGGGCGTCGGGGTCGTCGCTCTCCAGCGCCATGGCCGAGCCGTGCACGCGCTTGAGCAGTCCCTGTTTTTCGAGGGCGGTCAGGTCGTTGCGCACCGTCACCTCCGAGACCCCGGTACGTTGGGAGAGCTCGCTCACGCTCATCTTGCGGGCCTGATGGACCAGGGTGAGGATCAGTTGGTGGCGTGGGTTCATGGGGCCTCGCTGGCTGGCAGTGGATAGCGGCAAGCCACCGCGCGGGTGGCTTGCTGGTCATAAAGGGGCACAGCTGCCCCTGGTGGGGCCCGTCAGAGACTGTGCTCGGTGCGGGCGATGATATCATCTTGCGCATCGGGGGATAAGGCGGTGAAGAAGGCCGAATAGCCCGCCACCCGCACCACCAGATCCCGATACTGGTCGGGATGGGCCTTGGCGGCCAGCAGGGTTTCGCGCGAGACGATGTTGTACTGCACGTGCCACCCCTTGTGTACCTCGAAGAAGGTGCGCAGCAGGCTCATCAGCTTGGCCTTGTCCCGCTCGTTTTCAAGGCTGGTCGGGCTCAGCTTCTGGTTGAGCAGCACGCCGCCAAGGATGGCCGCCGTGGGCAGTTTGCCAAGCGAGTTGAACACCGCCGTGGGGCCCAGGCGATCCGACCCCGACGAGGGGCTGGCCCCTTCCGCCAGCGGGGTGCGGGCGTGACGGCCATCCGGGGTGGCCATGGTGGCCGCACCAAACGGCACGTTGGCCGAGATGGAGGAGGTGCCCGCATAGTAGGTGCCGCCGATGGGGCCACGACCGAAGCGGGTGTTGTGCAGCCCTTTGAGCTCGTCGATGTAGCTCTGGTAGGCCTGTACCAGCAGCAGGTCGACCTCGTCCAGATCGTTGCCGTATTTGGGGGCCGCGTGGGTGAGGCGCTGGCGCAGCTGTTCGCCCTCGAGCCCGGCAAAATCCTGCTCGAGCGCCTCGGCCAGCTCGCGCTGATCCACCACGCCCTGCTCGAACACCAGTTTCTTCAGCGCCGCCAAGCTGTTGCCCAGGTTGGCGATCCCTACCTGCAAGCCGGAGACCCAGTCATAGACGGCGCCCCCCTGCTTGATGGTCTTGCCGCGTTCGATGCAGTCATCCACCAGGGCGCTGCAGAGGATGTCGTGGGCCTGGGCCTCCAGCACGCTGTCGACCACGCAGTCGATCTCGATGGATTTGCGGGTGAAGTAGCGCACCTGCTCGTCCCAGCGCGCCATCACCTCGTCGAAGTGGCCGAACGAGCCTTGCCGCAGTGACTGGGGCTGGGGCAAGAAGACCTTGCCGGTGGTGGCGTCACGGCCGCCATCGAGCGCCGCCAGCAGGATGCGGGCGAAGTTGATGAAGCTCATGCCGGTGCAGCGATAGCCCCACTTGCCGGGTACCGCGGTTTCGATGCAGCCGATGGCGGCGTAGTGGTGGGCATCCTCCTCGCTCACCCCGAGCTTGATGAATTCGGGGATCACCACCTCGTCGTTGTTGAAGGCGGGCATGCCGAAGCCGCAGCGGATCACCTGGATGCAGGCGTCGAGGAAATCCTCGCTCATTCGTGCGTGGTAGCGCACCGAGAGGTTGGGCTGGGTGGAGCGCAACTGGCCGCAGGACTCCAGAATCGCGTAGGAGAGGCCGTTGACCGCGTCATGGGCCTTGCCATCCCGCCAGTTCTGGCCGCCGATGGTGACGTTTTGATAGAGCGGGCTGCCGGCGGAGGCCTTGGAGTGGGTGCCGGAGCGGATCTTGTTCACCTCCAGCAACTTGAGCCAGCACCCTTGCAGCAGCTCGATGGCGCGTGTGCGCGGCAGGGATTCCGACAGTTCCACCTCGCGGCGATACCAGGGGTAGAGGTACTGGTCCATCCGGCCAAACGACACCGAGTGGCCGTTGGACTCGATCTGCAGGATGAGCTGGATGAAGTAGCAGAGCTGTAGCGCCTGCCAGAAGGTCTCGGGGGGCCGGTGGGCGATGTGGGCGCAGTTGAGGGCGATGGTCTCAAGCTCGCAGCGGCGCTCTGGGCGCGGCTCCTGCAGCGCCAGTTCACGGGCCAGCGCGGCGTAACGCTCGATGTGCAGGCTGACGGCATCAAAAGTGATGGCGACGGCCTGCAGGAACTGCTCGCGCTGCAGATCGGCCCAGTCCGCCAGATCGAGCCGGCCGCGCCGCTCGGCTACCTTGGCCTTGAGGCCGTCGAGACCGAGAGCAAGCAGCTGCTCATAGTTGACCGCGAGGTGCGCATCCCCCGAGGTCATGTTGCCTTCGGCCTTGATGATGCCGCTCTCCAGCAGCCCCTTCTGCTCGTCGGTAAAGAGGCCGTAGCAGCGATCCTGCACCGTCTGGCCGCGCCAGAAGGGGGTGAGGGCATGGATGGCCAGCTTGTCTGCCTCGCTCACCGCAAAGCCGGCGCCGGGGCGGTCGGCCAGCTCGTCGATCTCCTTCTCGATCCAGCCCACCGTGTATTCGGGAAAGAGCGGCGCCGCCCGCACCTGGCTGGCCTGGTTGCCGACGATGAGCTCGTCGTGCTTGATCCAGATGGTGCGCTCCTTGAGGTGGTGGGCAAGTGCCAGGGCGCGGCGTATTGGCAGCGGCCGGGCCAGGTGGGCCTGATAGGCCTCTGTATAGTGGCGGGCCCGCTCGGTGCAGACCGGCGGCTGGACGATGTGGATCAGACTCTCCTTGTGGGCACGGATCCGCGGGGGCAGGGTAGTGAGGTCGAGCTGGGTCATGGTCTTATCCTCTGGTCATTGGGCTGTGAGTGGCTGATGTCATGGGGTGTTGCTAGCCCCGGGTGAGCGGGGTCAGCCCCTGCGCACGGGCACACTCATGGGCAAAGGCGAGCAGTGCCGGGTCATCGAGCGGTTGCGGTGGTGCCTGATAGGGTTGGTCGAGCAGGGCGTACTTGCCCGCGCCCAGAGTATGGTAGGGGAGAAAGTGGATCTCCTGTACGGTGCCGAGGTTGGCGGCGGCCCGGGTGATGGCCTCGATGGAGGCGCGGTCGGCATTGAAACCGGGGATGAGCGGCACCCGGATCTGCATGGCCACGCCGCGCTCGGCCAGACGCCTGAGGTTGGCCAGGGGCAGGGCGACCTTGCCGCGGGTCCAGTCGAAGAAGCGCTCCTCATCCACATGCTTGAGATCCGCAAGTAGCAGGTCGAGATGGGGGAGGCTCGGTTCAATCTGGTGCCAGGGCACGTGCAGACAAGTTTCCACCGCGGTATGCAGCCCCTCGGCCTTGCAGCGGGCCAGCAGGCTGGCGGCAAATTCGGGCTGCATGAAGGGCTCGCCGCCGGAGAGGGTGACCCCGCCGCCACTGCGCTCGAAGAAGGGGCGATCCCGCAGGATGGTGGCCATCAGGGTGTCCAGGCTCTCCTCCCGGCCGCACACCTGCAGCGCTTCGCTGGGGCAGAGGCCGCGCAGCCGTTCCACATCTTGATTGCCGAGGTCTGAGCGGGCGAGCTGGACACCCTGGCTGTCACGCAAGATTGCCGGGCAGGCGTCGCTGCATAGCCGGCATCCCTCGATGCATTGGCGCCGGTCGAGTAGTATGTCCGGCTTGGGAGAGCGGCTTTCCGGGTTTTGACACCAGCGACAGGCCAGCGAGCACCCCTTGAGAAACACCAGGGTGCGAATGCCGGGGCCATCGTGGGTTGAATAGCGTTGCAGGTCGAAAATCATACCGCCTCCTTTTGTTTTTGCATTCTATTTTCTTTCGTTCGAAAGTTGATTTGATTTTAATCAAACAATGTGCGGATGTTATCTCGCTAGAATGGCGACAGATTGAACATCCCATTAAGGAGTCAGAGATGGAGCTTTATCTCGATACTGCCGATGTGGCTGCGGTGCGCCGCTGGTCACGGATCCTGCCGCTGGCCGGCGTCACTACCAACCCGTCCATTACTGCGGCAGGCGGCATGCCGTTGACCGAGCTGCTGCCCGCCTTGCGGGAGGTACTGGGTCCCAAGGCGCGGCTGTTTGCCCAGGTGATGGCCAAAACCGAGACCGAGATGGTGCGCGAGGCGTTTGCCTTGCGTGAGCTGGACCGGGACCTGGTGATCAAGATCCCGGTATGTGAAGAGGGGCTGGCAGCCATCAAGACCCTGACGGCCAACGGGGTGCCGACTCTGGGCACGGCGGTCTATACCCCGCTGCAGGGCTGGCTGGCGGCGGTGGCGGGGGCCGAATACGTGGCGCCCTACGTTAACCGGCTGGATGCCCAGGGGGGCGATGGCATCGCCACCGTACAGGAGCTGCAACAGCTGCTGGCACTGCATGCGCCGCACAGCAAGGTGCTGGCTGCCTCGTTTCGCACCCCGCGCCAGGCGCTTGACTGCCTGCTGGCAGGTTGCCAGTCCATCACATTGCCGCTCGACGTGGCCGAACAGCTGCTGCGGGTGCCGGCGGTGGACGCGGCGCTGGCGAAGTTTGACGAGGATTGGCAGCGGGCGTTTGCCTGAGGCTGCTTGAAGGCAGGATGAAGGGGCGGCAGGCGGGCTAAGCTAGAAGAGAGGGCCCGCTGTGACGGGCCGGTATCGATGGCTGATCGGAGGTGCCCCATGAGCGACCATACCCTGCTGCCCCATGGTGAAGATCTGCGCCGCGCCGTGCGCTGGCTCAGCGAGCACCATCAACACGACATCCGGGCCATCGAAGAGGCCTGCATTCGCTTTGATCTGTCGCCGCTGGATGAGGAGTTTCTCATCCAGCACTGCGCCGAGCGGTTGCGGGAGGGAGATGCCGACTAGACGAAGTTGGCGAGGTTGATGCCGAACTCCTTGGGATCGACCGTGCTCTCGATGGTCTCCTGCACCCCGTTCTTGGCCAGATCCAGCCACTGCACCTCGAGGTAGTGGCGCTGGGTCCCGTGATAGATTACCTTCACCACCGGTTTGAGCGGCTCATGGGGATTGCGCTGCATGACGATGGCCAGCCGCTGGTTGGAGAGCTGCACCAGCGTCCCCACCGGATAGACCCCCATGCACTTGATGAACTTGGTGACCAGTTCGGCATCGAAGTGGTGGTTGATCCCCTTGAGCAGAATGCGAAAGGCCTGGGTCGGCTGCATCCCCTGCTTGTAGACCCGATCCGCGGTGACGGCGTCATAGACATCGACGATGCCGCTCATGCGGGTATAGAGCGAGAGCTGCTCGCCTTTGAGCCGCTGCGGGTAACCGGTGCCGTCTAGCCGTTCGTGGTGGTTGGCGGCCACCTCCAGCATGGTGGCGGTGATGCCGGGGGTGCTGCTCAGGATCTCGTAGCTGTGCACCACGTGCTGGCGCATGACGGCGAACTCCTCGTCGGTGAGCTTGCCCGGCTTGTTGAGCACCTCGTCCGGGGTCATGATCTTGCCCACGTCGTGCAGCAGGCCGCCCAGGGTCAGCTCCTTGAGCACGCTGCGATCCAGGTCCAGATAGCGGCCGAAGTTCGCCAGCAGGATGGCGACGTTCATCGAGTGCTCCATCAGGTAGGCATCCTTGGCGCGAATGCGGGCCAGGCAGAGCATGGCGTCACCGTGGGTGAACATGGTGTCCACCATCTCTTCGGCGACCGCCGCCAGCGGCGTGATATCGATGGGCTCCCCCGCCTTGAGGTGGCGGATGAACTTGCCCTGCAGCTCGCGGGCCTCTTGATAAAGCCGGCGGATCTTGAGCTCTCGCCCCTCGCCGTTGCCACTGCCGGAGGAACGCTGGGTGCTGGCCGGGGAGATGGCCGGGTCGGGGGAGATGACCTGCTCGATGCCGGGCAGCTTGCTGCGGGCAAGATCGACCCGCACCGTGAGTACGCCGCGTTTGACCAGATCGTTGATCTGCTGGCGGGTGGTCACCAGCCCCATCTGGGCAATCTCCATGCCGCCGGTCTGGCTGATGATGGCGATCACGTACATGCCGGGTTGCAGCTGGTTGACGGGAATAACGGGATGAGGTGTTTGCGACTTCATACGGCTTCCTGAACTTTATTATTATGCGTAACGTTAGGCCCTCTGTTGGCAGTCTAACACCGGCGCCCCGGTTCGTCATGGCGACATGCGTGGCGGCTGCGGCGCTTAGTGCTGGAGTTGTCGGCCCCGGCCGATATAATGACGCCCCTTTCTTGATGGACTCTGAGGTTGTGCATGCGGCTCGATAAATTTCTTTGCGATTGTTCCGACTTGACCCGCTCGCTGGCGGGCAAACTGATCCGGCAGGGAGAGGTGATGGTGGACGGCATCGTGGTCAAGCAGCCCGCCTTCCACATCAACGAGCAGAGCCAGGTGGAATTTGACGGTGTCACTCTGACCCTGGATCAGCGCAATCGCTACTTCATGCTGCACAAGCCGGAAGGGTATGTCTGCTCCAACGAAGACCCGGATCACCCCACCGTGTTCTTCCTGATGGATGAGCCGGCCATGGGCAAGCTGCACGTGGTGGGGCGGCTCGATCTCGACACCACCGGTCTGGTGCTGGTGACCGATGACGGCCAGTGGTCCCATCGCATCACCTCTCCCCGCCACGAGTGTGCCAAGACCTACCACGTCTGGCTGGCCGACCCGGTCAGCCCGGATGCCATCGCGCTGTTTGCCGAAGGGGTGCTGCTGCGCAGCGAGACCGAGAAGACCCGGCCGGCCCAGCTGGAGATCCTGGGAGAGTGCGAGGCGCGTCTGACCATCCACGAGGGCAAGTACCATCAGGTGAAGCGGATGTTTGCCGCCATCGGCAACAAGGTGGTGGGACTGCACCGGGAGCGGGTGGGTGACCTGACGCTGGATGAAGAGCTGGCACCGGGCGAATATCGCGAGCTGACTGCCGACGAGATCGCCCGGTTCTGACCCTTCGGAAGTCAGTGCCCGCTGGCTCCCAGCACCAGCGTGGTGCCCAGGGTCGCCAGCAGGGCGCCGGCCCAGGCTGCCAGGGAAGGGCGCTGACCCGAGTGCCACCACAGCAGTGGCAACAGGATGACCGGTGTGGTGGAGGAGAGGATCGCCACCATGCCGACGTCCCCCTGGCGCAAGGCGACCAGGATCAGCGTCATGCCCATGGCCATCGCCAGAAAGCCGTTGATGCCGATCATCCCCAATACCTGGCGGTTGATGGAGTTGTGCGGCAATGACAGCGGCACTCTCAGCGCCCGCAGGGTGCAGTGGGCCAGCAGGGCGCTGCCCATGCGGATGCCGGAGGCGCTGATCGCATCCACGGTGCCACTCATCATCACCGGTTTGGCGATGATGGCACCCAGGCTCTGGCAGAAGGCGGCGGTCAGGCCCAGACCGATGCCGATGACGAGATGGCCGCGCACCTGTTCCCATTCACTCTGCTGAGCATTGCCACGGCGACCGAACAGGATGGCCAGCATGACACCGGCAAAGACCAGCATGGCCCCCACCAGTCGCCAGCCACCGAGCTGCTCGCCAAACAGCCAGAGGCCGAGCAGGGCGGAGAAGAGGGCATGGCAGGAGAACAGCAGGCCGCTGCGTCTTGGTCCCAGCCGGTTCATGCAGGCAAACAGGGCGGTGTCGCCAACGAAGATGCCGATCAACCCCGACAGTGCCAGCAGGGGCAGGGCGCTCTGGGTCAGGGTCTGCCAGCCGCCGGTGGCCAGACTGGCCGACCCCAGCATCAGGCTGACCAGCAACATGCGCCAGCGGCTGTAGGCAAATGCCCCCAGGTGGCGCGCCGGTTTGACGGAGATGAGGGCAGCTACCGCCCATAAACTGGCTGCTGCCAGTGCCAGCCACTCGTACCCCATAAAAACTCCTGAAAATGTAGCCAGATGCAGGACACAGGCGACAGCCGCTCGCACCTCATAAAAAACTACGGAAAAAAATAGCCCGAGAGACTCCATCTCTTGGGCAAGCCCGATACAATACGGGGCGTCTTCGGGGATAACAAGCGCGGCATCATGCATTCGTATTCAGGCGCGCCGCCGGCCTTCCCCCTTCTTGAAATAAGTGTTTTGAACGAGGTTTATGTCATGGTTTTGTGCCCCGCTTCCCGGCCAGCCCGTCGCTGGCTCTCTCCCTTGCTGCTGGGTCTGCTGCTGGCGCCGCCGCTGCAGGCGACCACGGTATCCCAGGAGCCTGCGCTGTCTGATCGCCAGACTCTGGTCAAGGGCAATGGCGCCGAACCCGAGTCCCTCGATCCGGCCCAGATCCGCTCCGGTTTCCCCGGTGAAGTGGTGCTGGTGGACTTGTTCGAGGGGCTGGTGAGCGAAGATGGGCAGGGGCGGATCGTACCGGCCCAGGCCCAGCGCTGGGAGACCAGCGAGGACGGGCTGGTCTGGCGTTTCTTCCTGCGTCCCCAGCTCAAGTGGTCCAACGGTGATGCGCTCACTGCCGCCGATTTCGTCTATGCCTGGCGCCGTCTGCTGGATCCGGCCCAGGCCTCGCCCTCGGCCGGCCTGCTGCTGGCGACCGGCATCAACAATGCCCAGTCCATCTACGCCGGTGCGCTCGATCTCAACACCCTGGGGGTGGAGGCGGAAAGCGACCAGATCCTCAAAGTGACGCTGGAGCGGCCGGTGCCCTACTTCCTGCAGCTGATAAGCCAGCGCCCCTTCGTGCCGGTCAACCAGAAAGCGGTCAGCCAGTTTGGCAAGCAGTGGACCCAGCCTGGCAAGCTTGTCAGCAACGGTGCCTACAAGCTGGTGAACTGGGTGCCCAATGAGCGCATCGAGGCCGAGCGCAACGTCCAGTACTGGGATGATGCCCACACCCGGATCCAGCGGGTGACCTACCTGCCGCTCGCTTCCCAGCATGCCGAGCGGCTGCGCTACGAGGCGGGGGAGATCCAGCTCACCAACAAGGTGGCGCTGGAGTATTACCAGAAGACCAAGGAAGCGACCCCCGAGCGGATCTGGGGACTGCCGCTATTGGGCACCTACCTCTACACCTTCAACCTGCGCCGCCCCGAGCTGCAGGATGTGCGGGTGCGCCAGGCGCTGGCCATGACCATCGATCGGCACCTGTTGACCGAAAAGGTCAGCGGGCAGGGAGAGCAGGCCGCCTGGTCGCTGCTGCCCGGCATGCCGGGCTACGAGGCGCTGAGCTCCCCCCTGGCCCTGCAGGATCAACCGACCCGGTTGGCCAAGGCGGCGGCGCTGCTGGCCCAGGCCGGCTATGACAGTCAGCATCCTCTCAAACTGACGCTCACCTACAACACCTCGGAGAATCACAAGAAGCTGGCGCTGGCGGTCGCGTCCATGTGGAAGCCGCTGGGGGTCGAGGTGACGCTCAACAACATGGAGTGGAATGCCTATCAGGTGGCCAAAGACAGCGGCGATTTCATGCTGGCCCGCTCCTTCCTGTTCGGGGATTACGTGGAGCCCTCCGCCATGCTCAACAGCTTCCGCTGCCAGGATCCCCAGAACGAGAGCGGTTACTGCAACCCGACCTTCGACGGCCTGCTGCAACAGGCGGCTGATACCCTGGATGGCAATGCGCGGACCGGGCTCTACCACCAGGCCGAGCAACTGCTGATGGACGAGATGCCGGCCATTCCCGTCTATCACTACAACCAGATGCGGCTGGTGGATCCCACCCTGCGCGGCCTGCCGGTGCAGAACCTCAAGGGGGCGATCGCCACCAAGGATCTCTACTTCAGCCAGCAGTAAGGAGCTTGCCATGAAAATTGCCATTCTTTCCGACCTGCACGGCAGCCTGAGTGCGCTGGAGCGGGTGCTGGAGCAGCTTGCCCCCTGGCAGCCGGATCACTACCTGCTGCTCGGCGATCTGCTCAACCACGGCCCGCGCAACCCGGTGCCGCCGGGCTATGCCCCTGCGGCCGTGGCCGAGCGACTCAACACGCTGGCTTCCCGCATCCTGGCGGTACGGGGCAACTGTGATTCGGAAGTGGATCAGATGCTGCTGGATTTCCCCATCACCGCCCCTTACAACCAGATGCTGGTGGATGGTCGGCGCTGGTTCGTCAGCCACGGCCATCTCTATCGGCCTGCCGAGGTGCCGCTGCCTGCCGGCAGCCTGTTCATCAGCGGTCACACCCATTTGCCCGTGCTGCAACGCGAAGGGGAGCTGGTGCTGATGAACCCGGGATCCATCTGTTTTCCGCGCGGCAACCTGGCGGCAAGTTATGGCCGCTACGAGGATGGGGTGCTCGGTATTCACGCCTGTGCGGACAGCGAAGAGTTGTTGCGGCTGGAACTGTAAAAGAGAACGAGTTGGGAGGGGAGTGCTGCGGAGCAGCCAGCCGTCATAACGGGGAGATCAGGCCTTGATGCCGATGGAGCGGGTACCGGAGCGGGTATTGCCCTTGGCGTCATAGGTCAGGGAGTTGCGATCCCGCAGCTTGCTCAGGTAGCTGGCCAGCCGGCGGTTGGAGACGATGCTGAGCTCGAGCAGGCGCCCGTTCAGATCGTTCTGTTCCTGGCAGGCATCGAGTTTCTCACGCAGGGTGCGCATCTGCTCGGGGTGGGCATTCAGTTGCTGTTTCAGGTCTGGCAGCAGCGCCATGGCCTTGTCCAGCTCTTCAATATCGGCAAGCAGCTTCTGCTTGCGCTCTGCCAGCTCGGGCAGCGCCAGCGCCTGGTGCTGCTTGAGCAGGTTGAACTCCTCCTCCAGCAAGCCTTGCATCTGGGAGAGGTAGTCGTCTTGAGTGTGCAGCAGCGAAGGTAAATCCATTATCCCAGCAACTTGTCGAGGTTGGATTCGAAGCTGAACATCTTTTTGGCCACAGCTTCGCTGTTGACCTGATATTCACCATTGGCCACGGCTTTCTTCAGGCTCTCGACCCGGCTTTCATTGCCGGTGGAAGCTGAGTTGAGGTTCTTCTGCATCTGTTGCAATTGCTGCGCCTCACTGGTCAAGGAGACGGAGTCAGTCTTGACGGTCGCCGCACGGTTATCGGGGGACGAGGTCGCTGGTTTGGTATTGGCACCCTGGCTGCTCCCGGTATTTTGCAACCGGTTGTTCGCCAAGTTGTTGATATTGTTAATAGCCATAGTGTTTACCTTCGTCTGCTTTGCTGTTCGCTTACCTGTTTATCGGTGGTCATCGCCATAACTTTAGAAAAAAAGTGATCTGAAAAACACTCAGAAGGTGACCACCACGGAGCCAACAGCGTTGACTTTACCCTGCACCGTTTTGCCTGAGCGGATATTGACGAGCCTGATCATGTCTCCGAAGCTGCCATCTTGCAAGGCTCGGGCCATGGTTTTGATTTGCATGCTGCTATTTTCTGCGCTGAGGGTCACCTGATCGCCCTTGCAGACCACGCAGACCTGACTGAGCCGGATAGGCTGGCCTGGCTTGAGTTCGCGCTTGCTGCGCACGCCAATGAGCGCTGTGGTATCGCTGAGATAGTCGCCACGGATCAGCGTCTGATCCTGATAGGCCTGCGTCAGCACGCCTTCGCTGAGGATATCGCCCTTGGCCACCGGGGTGGAGACGGTCACATAAGGCTTCTGTATGCTGACCCGCACCGGCAGGTAGAGATCCCAGGGCTGCTCTTCCTCACATTTGAGGTAGACGGTGGTATTGCGGCGGATCTCCATCTTGGCGGGCAGCGTGATGGCAAGATGTTCGTCGCAGCGACTCAAAGGCAGGCGCTCATCGATGGAGGCTGCCTGCACCTGTACCTGGGCATCGAGCGGGACATCGAGCTGTCCGAGCACAAAATCCTGCGCCTTTTCTTGCAAGTAACTGGTCACCTCGGATGCCGTGGCGTGAGAAATGCCGCAAAACAGCAGTAAGGTGAGGAAAAGTCTACTAATCATTTTCGCTCGCTGGCCGATAAGTTGTTCACGTATATCACCATATTTAACTATGCTTGCTTCAGAATTCGTTCGCAGTGACATCGATAGTCTGACGCAAGCCAACACGCATGCATGATTAATGCCAAGCGTTTTTAGGGAGTGTTTATGGCCAGTATCCTGGACTCGGTCAACCAACGTACCCAGCTAGTTGGGCAAAACCGGCTGGAGTTATTGTTGTTTCGTCTCAACGGACGTCAAAGATTTGGCATCAACGTATTCAAGGTACGTGAAGTGTTGCAGTGTCCTCCCTTGACTGTCATGCCCAAGCTGAACTCCTGCATTCGCGGGGTGGCCCATATCCGCGGCCAGACCATCTCGGTGATTGACCTCAGCATGGCGATGGGCAAGCGTCCGATCGAAGATCTGACCAAGTGCTTCATCATCATCTCTGAATACAACCGCTCCATTCAGGGCTTCCTGGTGCACTCGGTCGAGCGCATCATCAACATGAACTGGGAATCCATCCTGCCGCCGCCGAAAGGGGCCGGGCGCATCAACTACATGACGGCAGTGACCGAGGTCGACGGTGAGTTGGTCGAGATCCTGGACGTGGAACGCATTCTCAACGAAATCTCGCCGGTATCGACCGAGGTCAGCAAAGAGTTGGTGGAGGCCAGCGTGGAGCATCCGACCCTGGGACGCCCGGTGTTGGTGGCTGATGACTCCTCCGTGGCTCGCAAGCAGGTACAGCGTGCGCTCGAAGCCATCGGGGTACAGTGCGTACTGGCGAAGGATGGGCGTGAAGCGCTCAACATGTTGCTGGAAATGTCCAAAAACGGTCCCATCAAGGATCAGATCGCCTTGGTGATTTCGGATATCGAGATGCCGGAAATGGATGGTTATACTTTTACCGCCGAGATCCGCAACAATCCCAATCTCAAGGACTTACATGTTATTCTGCACACATCCCTCAGTGGGGTGTTCAATCAGGCCATGGTGCAGAAAGTTGGTGCGAACAATTTCATTGCCAAATTCCAGCCGGATGAATTGGCCAAAGCCGTACAAGGCGCACTCTAATCAAGAAGAACAAACTGCATGAAGACACTTTCGGACGACTTATACAAACAATTCAGCAATTTTCTGGCGGTACAGAGCGGAATCGTGCTGGGTGACAACAAACAGTATCTGGTCAAGAGTCGGCTTTCACCCTTGATGACTCAGTTTGGTATTGAGAGTCTGTCTGATCTGGTTACTCGAGCGATGAGTGTGCGTGAGCGTGACCTGAAAATGGCAGTGGTTGATGCCATGACTACCAACGAAACCCTGTGGTTTCGCGATACCTACCCCTTCCAGCTGCTGACGGACAAGATATTTCCCGAGCTCGGCAAGAGTGGCCGACCGATCAAGATCTGGTCCGCGGCCTCCTCTTCTGGGCAGGAGCCCTACTCCATTGCCATGACGGCCCTGGAACAGCAGGTCAAGAAACCAGGCACCTTGCCAGGTGGGGTACAGATCGTGGGAACTGATATTTCCAGCACCATGCTCAATCAGTGCAAGGAAGGGGTGTATGACAGTCTGGCGCTGGCTCGCGGTCTGTCGCCCGAGCGCAAGAAGCTGTTCTTCGAACCTTACGGTGACAACAAGATGCGGGTGGTGGAGCGTGTCAGAAAATTGACCACCTTCCGGCCATTGAACCTGCTGGAAAGCTACAGCCTGCTTGGCAAGTTCGACATCATCTTCTGTCGCAACGTGCTCATCTATTTTGCACCGGAAGTGAAGTCCAAGATCCTCAACCAGTTTGCTGCCAGCCTCAATCCCGGCGGCTATCTGATGCTGGGGGCTTCCGAGTCGCTGGCCGGGTTGACCGACAGGTTCGAGATGATCCGGTGCAACCCCGGCATCGTCTACAAGGTTAAATGATCCCCGCTTAAATCCCTCTTTGGCACACCTCTTGCTAACAATTTATCAAGCAGGAGGTGTGCTATGGCAATTTCATTCGACAAGGCATTTGGTATTCATCAATACACGCTGAGCGTTCGCTCCAAGCGTGCAGAGGTGTTGTCCAGCAACATTGCCAACGCGGACACGCCGGGCTTCAAGGCTCGGGATATCAACTTCTCGCAAGCATTGGAAGAGGCCCAGCAACAACAGGGCTTTGGCCTTGCCACGACCAGTGAGAAGCATTTCGCCCTGCAGATGGATGCGCCAGGCGTTACGCAATATCGCAATCCCCTGCAGCCCGATACCGGTGATGGCAACACGGTCGACGTGCAGCAGGAGCGTAGCGAGTTTTTGCGCAACAGCCTTGAATACCAGACCTCCCTTGAATTTATGAACAGCAAGATCAGCGGCCTGCTGAAGGCCTTGAAAGGAGAACAGTGATGAGTTTGTTCAAGGTCTTTGACATTGCAGGATCGGCCATGAGTGCACAGTCTGTTCGCCTCAACACGGTAGCCAGCAACATGGCCAACGCCGACAGCGTCAGCTCCAGCGTGGAAAAAACTTACCATGCCAGGCGGCCAATTTTTGCCGCCCAGCTGGATCAGGCCATGTCGGACAAGCAGGCGTCGGCCGGGGTTGAAGTAAAGGGGATTGTCGAGAGCGAGGCACCCTTGCTCAAGGAGTACAACCCCAATCACCCCATGGCGGATAAAGATGGCTTCATCTTCAAACCCAACGTCAACATGGTGGAAGAGATGGCGGACATGATCAATGCCTCGCGCAGCTATCAAACCAATGTGCAGGTTGCAGACTCTGCCAAGAAGATGCTGCAGCAGACGCTCAACCTCGGCAAGTCCTGACAGGGGGACGCATAGATGGCAGATACAACCAGTGGCGTGAACGGCATCGGCCGCACGACCACCCAGACCACGGGCACGACATCGACGCCCAAGAAGGAGCTGGATCAGGAGTCGTTCCTGAAGCTGCTGACCATGCAGCTCTCCTATCAGGATCCGTTCAAGCCGGTGGACAACGCCCAGATGCTTTCCCAGATGACCTCCATGTCGACGTCACAGGGGATCAGCAGCCTCTCTAACCAGATTGGTAGCCTCAATAGCCTGATGACCTCCAGCCAGGCGCTGCAAGCCTCGGCGCTGGTGGGACAAAACGTCTTGCTGCAGAGCAATGTGGGTTACCTGGAAAAAGACGGCTCTTTGCCAGGCGTGGTCGCTGTGGGCACAGAAAACAAGTATTCGAACGTGAAGATCACCATCGAAGACGAGAGCGGGCAGGTCATCAAGGAGTTTCCGCTGGAAGGTGACCAGAAGGGCAACGTCGAAATCGTCTGGGATGGCAAGGACAAGGACGGCAACCCGGCCAAAGAGGGCAAATACACCCTCAAGGCAAACGGTACCGTGGACGGGAAGTCGGAGAGTGTCCCGATCTTTGCCTATGGCAAGGTCGACAGCGTGATCCTGGGTACGGCAAGCAATCCGACTCAGCTGAATTTGAAAGGCCTCGGTACAACAAGCCTGAACAGTATCTTGCAGATTGCAGGTACGGTGAAAACACCATCAACCCCTACGCCAACAGCATCGATCTAAGGAGCTGGATATGTCATTTAACAATGCCTTGAGCGGTGTCAACGCGGCACAAAAAGATCTGAACGTTACCGCCAACAACATTGCCAACGTCAATACCACGGGCTTTAAAGAGTCTCGTGCCGAGTTTGCGGACGTCTACGCCAACTCCATCTTCGTCAATGCCAAGACCCAGGTCGGCAATGGTGTGGCAACGGGGGCGGTGGCACAGCAGTTTCACCAGGGGGCGCTGCAGTTCACCAACAACGCCCTTGATTTGTCCATTCAGGGCAACGGTTTCTTCGTGACATCGGACGGTCTGACCAACCTGGATCGTACCTTTACCCGGGCCGGCGCCTTCAAGCTGAATGAAAACAGCTATATGGTCAACAATCAGGGCAACTATCTGCAAGGTTATGAAATCAACACGGATGGGACGCCCAAGGCGGTCAGCATCAACGCCACCAAACCGATTCAAATACCGGATCGGGCGGGTGAGCCAAAAATGACCGAGCTGGTGGAAGCCAGTTTCAACCTGAGTATCGAGTCGAAAACCAAACCAACGTCACCGACTGCGTTTGATCCGACCAACTCGGCTACCTTTGCCCACTCAACCTCGGTGACGATATATGATTCGCTTGGTGCTCCCCATGTGATCACCAAATATTTTGTCCGCCACGAGGATCCGGCTGCCCCGGGAACGCCGCTGACGCCGGGTACCTGGAGCATGTACATGTATGAAGGGAACAAGCCCATTGATATCGCCGGTGGTTCACCCAGCCCAGCGACAGGCGTCCCCACAGGCGTAAAGATGGAGTTTACTTCCGGCGGCAAATTGGATCCAACTAAAACCGTTCCAGCTGATCCGATCAAAACCGTCGCCCTTGGCACGACGGCCGGGATTATTACCAACGGTGCCGATCCCGCTCAGACATTGGAGATCCGTCTCGGTGATGTGACGCAATACAGCTCACCTTTCAACGTCACCAAACTGACCCAGGATGGTGCCACTGTTGGTAATCTGACCAAGGTCGAGATTACGCCGGACGGTATTGTGTCGGCGACCTACAGCAATGCGACGACGTTGAAGGTTGCCATGGTGGCACTTGCCAAATTCGCCAACTCGCAAGGATTGACCCAGGTTGGCGATACCTCCTGGCGCCAGTCTCTGCTCTCTGGTGATGCGCTGCCCGGCACCCCCAACTCGGGCACCTTGGGTAGCATCAAGTCCTCTGCGCTGGAGCAATCCAACGTGGATTTGACCTCCCAGCTGGTCAACCTCATCACCGCGCAGCGCAACTTCCAGGCCAACTCCCGTTCGCTGGAAGTGAACAGCTCCCTGCAGCAGACCATACTGCAGATCCGCTAATCACCCTCTTGTTAACAAAGGGCGCTTCGGCGCCCTTTTTCATGGGTATTTGCCGCCTTGGTGACCCGAGGTAATGGGGATTGGCATTCAAATTGCAGTTCCTCTGTCAGAGTCATCAGTTTGACGGAGGATCCCATGGATCACCTGCTATACATCGCCATGTCGGGCGCCAAGGAGAGCATGAACAGCCTGGCTGTTCGAAGCAACAACCTGGCCAACGCCAATACCACCGGCTTCAAGTCCGACTTCGAGCAGGCGCGCAGCATGCAGGCGTTTGGCGAGGGGCTGCCCACCCGGGTGTTCGCCATGGCCGAGCGGCCAGGCCAGAACCTGCAGCATGGCATGCTGATGACCACGGGTCGGGATCTTGACGTTGCCGTCGACGGCCAGGGCTGGATTGCGGTGCAGGATCCCAAGGGCGGTGAAGCCTATACCCGCATGGGCAATCTGCAGCTGAGCGCGACCGGCAACCTGCAAACCTCCACCGGGTTGAACGTGGTGGATGACGGCGGTCAGCCCATCGTGCTGCCGCTGCCGATGGAGAAAATTGAAATCAACCGGGACGGCACCATCAGTGGCCGTCCGGAAGGGGCTGCCGCCAACCTGCCGGAGAATTTCCAGCGCATCAAGCTGGTCAATCCGGCGGTGGATGCGGTGGAGAAGGGGCAGGACGGCCTGTTCCGTCGCAAGGATGGCCAGAATGAAGCGGCATCGGCCACTGTCGGCCTTATCGCCGGCTCCCTCGAGGGGAGCAACGTCAACGTGGTCGATGAAATGACCAACCTTATTCGGTTGCAACGTCAGTTTGAAACCCAGGTCAAAATAATGAAGACCGCGGAAGAGAATGACGAGGCTCAAACCCAGCTGCTGCGTATCAGCTAACCAAGGAGTTTTACATGAACCCTGCACTCTGGATCAGCAAGACCGGCTTGGATGCACAGCAGACCAACATCTCGGTTACCTCAAACAACCTGGCGAACGCCAGCACCGTGGGTTACAAAAAATCCCGGGCCATCTTCGAGGATCTGCTCTATCAAAACATCAACCAGCCCGGTGGCCGTTCATCGGCCGACACCGAACGCCCTTCCGGTCTG
This sequence comes from Aeromonas sp. 2692-1, assembly GCF_013085505.1. Taxonomy (NCBI): domain Bacteria; kingdom Pseudomonadati; phylum Pseudomonadota; class Gammaproteobacteria; order Aeromonadales; family Aeromonadaceae; genus Aeromonas; species Aeromonas sp. 2692-1. The sequence goes on along the minus strand of NZ_CP038513.1, from coordinate 4,180,524 downwards.
ATGCTGGGGGCCGGTGCCAAGGTGGTGGCCACCCAGAAGAACCACAGCCAGGGCAACGTGCAAACCACGGACAACTCGCTGGACCTGATGATAAGCGGCCGCGGCTACTTCGAGATCCAGCTGCCCGATGGCAGCGCGGCCTATACCCGTAACGGCCAGTTCACCCTCAACAGCGAAGGGACCATAGTCACACCGGGCAACGGTTATCCGTTGCAGCCGGAGATCCAGATCCCGGAGAACGCCCAGAGCGTGACGATTGGAGAGGATGGCCAGGTGTCGGTGCAGCTCAAAGGGGATGGCGCCTCCCAGGTTGTGGGCCAGATCAATACCACTGATTTCGTCAACGCCTCGGGCCTGCAGCCCATGGGCGAAAACATGTTTGTCGAGACCCAGTCCAGCGGTGCGCCGGTGCAGGGTGTTGCCGGGACGGACGGACTGGGGGTGATCAAGCAGGGCATGCTGGAGACCTCCAACGTCAACGTGACCGAAGAGCTGGTGAACCTGATCCAGGCCCAGCGGGTGTACGAGATGAACTCCAAGGTTCTCTCGGCGGTGGATGGCATGATGTCCTTCCTGATCCAGCGCACATAAGTAGGAGGCGCACCATGAAAGCCATATGGATGCTGGGGCTGCTGGCGTTGGGGGGCTGCAGCAGCACACCCAATACCGCCAAGCCCGATGATCCCGAGTTTGCCCCCGTCTACGGGGAGTCGGAGCCGGTCTCGGTCAGACCGACCGGAGCCATCTTCCAGCCCGATCAGGTCAACGGCATCTATTCGGACATCAAGGCGCACAAGGTGGGCGACATCATCACCATCGAGCTGGCCGAGTCCACTTCCGCCTCCAAGAAGGCCAATACCCAGAGCGGCAAGGATAATAAATTCACCATGAATCCGGCTGTGTTGGGCGGTGTGCCAGTGACGGCCGGTCCCTACGATCTGTCGGCCTCCCTCAGCCAGAACGGTGCCTTCAAGGGGCAGGCCAAGGCGGATCAGAGCAACAGCCTGCAGGGCAACATCTCCGTCAGCGTGGCCAAGGTCCTGCCCAACGGCAACCTGCTGGTGCGCGGCGAGAAGTGGATCATGCTCAACAACGGCAACGAATATATCCGGATCACCGGCATGATCCGCCCAGAGGATGTGACCACTGACAACAGCGTTTCATCCCAAAAGGTGGCCAATGCGCGCATCCATTACGGTGGCACCGGCGATCTGGCCAATACCCAGGAACAGGGGTGGCTCACCAGCTTTTTCAATGGTCCCTGGTGGCCGCTCTAGGAGGTGTTATGAAGTCGCTCCGTCTTGTTGCCCTGTTCTGCTGCCTGTTGCCCCTGGGGATGGCCCATGCCTCCCGGATCAAGGACATCAGCTCGGTGGAAGGGGTTCGTAGCAACCAGCTGATCGGCTACGGTCTGGTGGTCGGTCTGCCGGGCACGGGTGAGAAGAGCAACGCCTTCACCGAGCAGACCTTTCGCACCATGCTGAACAATTTCGGCATCAAGGTGCCGGACAACATCAAGCCCAAGATCAAGGACGTGGCGCCGGTGGCCATTCATGCGGATCTGCCGCCGTTTGCCAAGCCGGGCCAGACCATAGACGTGACGGTGTCGGCCATCGGCGAGGCCAAGAGCCTGCGTGGCGGCACCCTGCTGCAAAGCTTCCTCAAGGGGCTGGATGGCCGGGTCTATGCGGTGGCGCAGGGCAGTCTGGTGGTTGGCGGGCTGGGTGCCGAGGGCGCTGACGGCTCCAAGGTGGTGATCAATACCCCGACCGTGGGCCGTATCGCCAACGGGGCGACCGTAGAGCGGGAAGTCCCGAACTCCTTCAGCCAGGGGGATACCATCACCTTCAACCTCAACCGCCCCGATTTCACCACGGCACGCCGGCTGGCTGACGTGGTCAACGATCTGGTCGGCCCCAATACGGCGCAGGCGCTCGATGCTACCTCGGTCAAGGTCTATGCACCGCGGGACCCGGGCCAGCGCGTCTCCTACCTCGCCACCATCGAGAACCTGGAGGTGGACCCGGCCAGCGAGGCAGCCAAGATCATCGTCAACTCCCGTACCGGCACCATCGTCATCGGCAGCCAGGTGCGGCTCAAGCCGGCGGCCATCAGTCACGGCGGCTTGACGGTCACCATCGCGGAAAATCAGCAGGTGTCCCAGCCCAATCCGCTCTCCGGCGGGCAGACGGCGGTCACCAACAACTCCACCATCAACGTGCAGCAGGAGCAGGGACGCATGTTCAAGCTGGATACCGGGGCCACCCTGGATGATCTGGTGCGGGCAGTGAATCAGGTCGGGGTGGCGCCCGGCGATCTGATGGCGATCCTGGAGGCGCTGCAACAGGCCGGCGCCATCGAAGGCCAGCTGGTCATACTGTAATAAAGCGGCAAGGGGTTGCCACGGGCGGCAATGAGGTAAGCAAAATGGCAGAGTTAGATACCAACAGCGGCGTGAATCTGGGCATGGTGCAGGATATCCAGAACCTGGATCGCCTGCGCCAGCTGAGCCAGAGCAAGGAGGGCAAGGCGGATGCGCTCATGGCGGCTTCTCGCCAGTTTGAGTCCATTTTTACCCAGACCCTGTTTCAAAGCATGCGCCAGGCCAACCAGGTATTGACCCAGGACAGCCCCTTCAACAGCAGCTACACCCAGTTCTACGAGGGGATGCTGGACGAGCAGCGGGTCGCCGACATGTCGAGCAAGGGTGGCATCGGCCTGGCTGCCATGGTGGCCAAGCAGCTCTCGCCGGAGACCTTTACCCATCACGACGGGCGGGTGCTCAAGATGCCGCAGCGTACCGAGCGGGTCTATAAACCCTATCAACCCCCCACCTCGGCCGCCAACGATCTCATCTCAGCCTCAAAAGTTGGCAAAGATTTTGCTGACAAGGAGATGAGTGGCGATGTGCAGCCTTTGGCAACGGCTCACCGCAGTCGCCGCACCATACCGCCGATGGGGCCTGCGCAAGTGGGACACGGCATTCGCGGCGCCAAGGCGCTTGATGAAACGACACAGGTGTTTGACACCCCTGAAGAGTTTGTCAACCGGCTGATGCCGCTGGCCAAGAAGGCGGCCGACAAGCTGGGATTGAGCCCGGCAGTGCTGGTAGCCCAGGCGGCGCTGGAAAGCGGCTGGGGCAAGCGGGTGATCAAGAACGGGGAGGGGCAGGTGACCCACAACCTGTTCGGCATCAAGGCCGATCCGCGCTGGGAAGGGCCCAAGACGGTGGTCAGCACCCTGGAATACGAGAAAGGAGTGGCATCGCGCCAGAAGGCGGCGTTTCGCTCCTACGAGTCGTTCGAGGAGAGCTTCAACGACTATGTGGATTTCCTGACCTCGGGTTCCCGTTACAAGGGCGCCCTGGCCAAGGTGGACAGTCCGGACCGTTATTTCGAAGCCTTGCAACAGGCTGGATACGCCACGGACCCGCACTACGCCAGGAAACTGAAACAGGTATTGCGCAGTGATGCCATTGCCGGCTACTCCGCGACCAACAATACAGAAATGGAGCTGTAAGTCATGGCAAGCGATCTGCTTGGAATTGGTACCTCGGGTGTGATGGCCCAGCAGCGACTGCTGCAGACCACCAGTAACAACATCGTCAACGTCAATAGCCAGGGCTATGTGCGTGAACGGACCCTGATTTATACCAATGCCAACGGACTTGGTACCGGCGACATGCTGACCGAGCGGGTCATCAACGCCTATGCCCAGGGAGAGGTCAGACGCGACACGTCCGCCTTCTATGCCTCCTCCACCCGTTATCAGCAACTCGCCAACACCGACAGCCTGCTGGGTGACACCAGCAACAGCGTCGGCGCCGCCATCAGCTCCTATTTCGAGGGCTTCCATACCGCCAACGAAGCCCCTGCCGATATCTCCGGCCGCAAGACCACCCTGAGCCAGCTCAGTGGCATGGTAAACCGCTTTCACACCCTGTCGGCCCAGCTGGACAAGCAGACCGACACCATCAACACCACCATCGGCGATGAGGCCAAGCGGGTGAACAGCCTGATCAACAGCATCAACGATCTGAACCAGGCCATCATTCGCACCCAGGGCACGCCGGAAGAGAACCTGATGCTGTTCGACCAGCGCGACGAGGCCATCCGCCAGCTCTCCGAGAAGATGGAGATCCGCACCGTGCCGCAGGACAACGGCAGCATGCTGGTCAACATGAGCACCGGCCACTCCCTGGTACTCAATGGCAGCGTTGCCCAGCTCAGCGTGGTGCCGGGCAATCCCGATGCCCGTGAGCCCGAGTTGCAGCTGAACATGGACCCCAACAAGATCACCCTGAACAACAAGGACATTGGTGGCGGTCTCGGCGGTCTCTTCTCCGCCCGCAACGATCTGGAACCGTCCAAGCGCGAGCTGGGCCAGCTGGCCGCCGCCATGGCCGATGCCATGAACCAGCAAAACCGGTTGGGGATGGATCTGGACAACGAGCTGGGGGGGATCTCTTCTCCCTCGGCTCGAGCGATGGTCTGGCCTACAGCCAGAACACCGGTAGTGGCGCCGCCAAGGTGAGCTTCGTGCCCGGCAAGGGCACGGAAGTGACCACCTTTGATTACGAAGTGCAGTTCAGCAGCGCCACCGGTTACGAGGTGTTTTCGGTGGACAAGGATGGCAACCGCACTTCGCTGACCACAGGTACCACGCCACCCGCCACGGTGCAGGTGGCGGGTCACGGCATCCAGATCGATCTCTCCGGCACCCCGGCGGCGGGGGATAAGATCCTGTTGCAACCGACCAAGCGGGCGGCAGCCGGCCTGGGTCAGCTGGCAACCCGGGCCGAAGATCTGGCGCTGGCATCGCCGCTCAAGGCCGACAAAGGCAAGAACAACTTCGGTGCGGGCGAGATCAAGCTCAACGGCATCACCAATACCGGTGCCGGCTCCGGCTTTGGCACCAACAGCCTGGATCCGGCCTCACCCCAGGTGGTGAAGATAGACGGCAGCGGCAACTACGAGGTCTATGCGGCGGACGGCACCACGCTGATTGGGGTAGCCCCCGCTTCCAGCAAGGGGCAGAACCTGATGGCCGCCCTCGAGAATCCGCTGGGTGGGCCCAAGGTCTACGCCACCCCGGCCCAGACTCCGGGGTACGAGTTCAGCATTACCGGCAAGGTGGAGGCCAAGGACAGCTTTACCCTGAGCTATAACACCGACGGCTTTGCCGACAACGCCAACGGGCTGGCACTGGCGGATCTGCAGAACAAGGATCTGGTGCGCAAGAGCAGCAACGCCGGCACCAGCAACGACAAGATGACCTTCAACGAGGCTTACTCCAGCCTGGTGACCGGGGTGGGCAACACCGCCAGCCAGGCCAAGAGCCAGCTCAAGGCAGACGAAACGAAATTGACCCAGAGCAGGGGGATTTTCGAGAGTGTCTCCGGCGTCAGCCTGGAAGAGGAAGCGGCCAACCTGATCCGTTATCAGCAGTCCTATGCCGCCTCCGCCCAGATCGTCAGCACCGCCAAGACCATTTTCGATACCCTGTTGTCATCAGTGAGGTAAATCGATGCGTATCACCACCAACATGGTCTATGACCGCAATATCTCCTCGCTGAACGGCGCCAACGAACGGCTGAGCACGGCTTATGAGCAGCTGATGACCGGCAACAAGTTCAAGACGGCGGGGGAAGATCCTTCCGGCATGAGCCAGAAGCTGGCGCTGACCAAGGAGATCGACCTGTTCAAGCAGTACGGAGTCAACGGCAGCCTGCTGGAAAACAGCCTGGGCCACGAGGAGACGGTGCTGACCGCCCTCAATACCGCCATGACCAGTGCCCAGACCCTGATCCAGAAGGCGAACGACTCGGCGGTGGGGTACGAGGATCGTCAGGCGATTGCCAGCGAGCTGGAAGGGCTGCAAAAGCAGATGTTCGACCTGATGAACAGCAAGAACTCCCAGGGCGAATATATCTTCGGCGGCAACCAGAGCAAGACCCAGCCCTTCATTCAGGATGCCAGCGGCAATTATGTGTTTCAGGGGGATACCGGCCAGCGCAACATTCAGGTGTCGCCGACGGTGCAGATTGCCGCCAATGATTCCGGCTTCAACCTGTTCGAGATAGTGCCTACCCGCAGAACCAGCAGCGCGGGGAGCGCCAATATTCAGGTCGGGGTGGCCGATCAGGGCCACTTCGACAGCTTCTATCGCAACAACTACGACCCTTCGCTCGCCAGCAACCAGTATACGGTGAACACCATTGCCGGCACGCCGGATACCTATGAGATCAGGGATGGCGGCGGTGCCTTGCTGCAAAGCGGCGACTATGTGGCGGGCAACAAGATCCCCTTCAACGGGCTGGAGCTGACCTTGTCGTTGCCGGCGGGGGGAGCAGCGCAAAACTTCGTGCTGGATCCGCCCCAAAACAACAACATCCTCGATGGCATGTCCGATTTCATCACGGCGCTGCGGGATCCCAACATCACGCCGGATACCTTCCAGCTGAAGGTGGCAGATGCCACCGCCCACATGAAGAATGCCCGGCTGAACGTGGATCAGGGGCTGGGGGAAATTGGCGGCAGAATGAACGGGCTGGAGCAGGTGATGGGCTCGAACGAAGGGCTGAGCACCTTGAACCAGCAGGCGAGGGCCAAGGTCTCCGAGGCGGATCTTTATGAGGTGATTGCCACCTTGTCAAAAGAGGATGCGGCACTGAGCGCCACCCAGCTCTCCTTCAGCAAGATCAGCAAGCTGACCCTGTTCGACTACATTCGTTGACCGGTGACCCATCGTTCGCGGCCCTGATGGCTGCGAGCGATGGTTACCCGCTTGGCCCCTGTTTTTCCCGTTCGTTTATCCTCATTCAACTCCCCATGCCGGCCAATTGTAACAAGCTGTTGCCACAGGCTATTTAGCGCATTGTGACGGGTTGACTCCTATTGAGCATTCGATAATCATGCAGCCCGCACAACAGAGGGTTGTGCGCATATTTGCAGCATCTCGTTAGGCGAGGCTCCTGTATAAACACAGGCCACTGATCTCACGACGTCCAGAGACGCCCAAGATCAGGACAGTTTTCATCGGATTAAGGTGTAAACCCAAGTGGCTTCCGGCATGCCGGATACGTTATGCAGTGCTAAAGCTGGTACGTGGGGATGATGACACGCCGGACGGCGTCATTTCCTGCCTATTACTCGTCAATCAAATTGCTGTTTTCTTTCAGACGGCGACGGATCACCGTTCGCGCTCAGGCTTGCCTGAAATCACATGAGGTCATTTGTGATGAAGAAAACACAGACTCTACTCAATCGTCATCAACTGCTCGATCTGGCTGCCCTGCAGGGCTGGCTGGAGCACAACCTGGATCCGGTTCAGCGTGCCGATCAGCTGCTGACCCTGCGTCCGGAAGAGCTCAACTGCATCTTCGATACCCTGCCGACTGCCGAGGGGGCGGCGCTGCTCAGTTCGCTGTCTGCTGACTGTGCCGGGCGTCTGCTGATGCGGCTGCATGCCAGCATCGTCAGCGTGTTGCAGGGGGCCATGCCCCGCCGCGACATGCTGGCCATTCTGCGCCGGTTGGGCAGCAGTGATCGTACCATGCTGCTTGCCCGCTTCCCGGAGCAGGTGCAGTCCACCTTCTACTCCCTGCTCGACTGGCCGACCGAATCGGTGGGCGCCAACATGCGCCACGAATTCCTGGCCATCGGCGATCAGGAGACGGTGGGCAGCGCCAAGCAGCTGATCCACGATGCCTGGGACAACGCCCAGCTGTTCCAGAACCTCTATGTGGTCAACAACGACCACCGCCTGCTTGGCAGCATCTCGCTCAAATCCCTGCTGATTGCCGACCCGCAACTGCCGGTGAGCGAGTTGATGGACCGGGAGACGGTGCGCATCAACGCTCGGGCGGATCAGGAACTGGCCGCCCGCCTGCTGATTGACCGCGACATCTCGACCCTGCCGGTCGAGGATCAGGGCAAGCTGGTGGGTATCTTCCACGTGGACGATGCCGCCGACATCCTGGAGCTCGAATCCACCGAGGATGCGGAGATGCAGGGTGGCTCCTCGCCGCTCGACACTCCCTATCTGCAGGCGACCCCCTGGCAACTGTGGCGCAAGCGGGTGGGCTGGCTGCTGATCCTGTTCGTGGCCGAAGCCTATACCGGTACCGTGCTGCGGGCGTTTGAAGAGCAGCTGGAAGCCGCCATCGCGCTGGCCTTCTTCATTCCGCTCCTGATCGGCACCGGCGGCAACAGTGGTACCCAGATCACCACCACCATAGTGCGTGCCATGGCGGTCGGGGAGGTGAGCCTGCGCAACCTCGGCACCGTGCTGAAAAAGGAGATCTCTACCGGTCTGCTCATCTCGGCCGCCATCGCGCTGGCCGCCTGGGTACGGGCCTGGAGCCTGGGGGTTGGTCCCCAGATCGGCATGGTCGTCACCCTGACCATCATCGCCATCGTGCTGTGGAGCGCCACCGTCGCGTCTGTGATCCCCATGGTGCTGCGTCGCTTCCGCATCGACCCGGCCGTGGTATCCGCCCCCTTCATCGCCACCCTGGTGGATGGTACCGGTCTCATCATTTACTTCGAAATTGCCAAGCTGCTGCTGCCCGAACTGCAGTAAGTCGCAATCCCGAAAATGTAAAAGGCAGCCCGTGGGCTGCCTTTTTTGTCTCGCCGAGCCGGCGTCAGCCGAGCTGGAACAGCAGTGGCCAGCCCTGCTCCTGACAGTAGCGGTGCTCCTTCTCCAGATTTTGCATCAGCAATTTGTTCTCGTCGCACCAGTCCAGTGGCAGGGTGACCACCAGCTGATCGCCGGCGGCCTGCACATGCCAATCGGGCAGCAGGTTGTCCTGGCGCCTGTGGTGGGCGGCGACCGCGAGGCGCAGGATGCGGATGCAGCGCAGCACCGTCTGTTCATCGTGGTTGGGCAGAGAAGGGAGCTCGGAGAGCTTGAGCCCCTTGCGGTGAAAGCGCACCAGCGCGGCCAGCAGGGCCTGATCGTCCTGGTTGAAGCCGGGCAGGTCGGTGTGCTGCAGGATATAGGCGGAGTGGCGGTGAATGCCGCTGTAGTTGATGGCAAGGCCGATCTCGTGCAGCCGCGCCGCCCAGCCGAGGATGGCGCGATAGGGCTCCTCCGGCATCTCCCAGGGGCCGCTGAGCAGATCGAACAGGGTCAGCACGCTCTGTTCGACCCGGCCAGCCTGACGCTTGTCGATGCGATAGTGGGTGGAGAGTGCCAGGGCGGTGCGCTCGCGAATGTCGTGGTGCTGCAGGCGCTCCTCGAACTCGTACAGTAACCCCTCGCGCAGGGCGCCATCGGAATAGTCCATCCGCTCGATGGGCAGCGAGGTGAAGAGGCCGAGCAGGATGGCCACTGCGGCGGCAAATACCTCCTGACGCTCCTCGGTGAGGCCGGCCAGCTTGAGATCGCCGACCCGCTTGTGCCTGATCATCTCCTGCTTGAGCCGCTCCAGCCCGGCCAGGGTGATGGCGCCATCGGTCCACTCTTCCCCCTGCAACACATCGCGCACGGTGCGGATCGAGCCGGAGCTGCCGAGGCAGCTCTGCCAACCCAGCTTGCGGTACTGGTTGATGATGGGGGCGAGCTGGTGCTGGGCTTCCAGCACGGCATTGTTGAAGGCCTTCTCGCTCAGCTTGCCGTTGGCAAAGAAGCTCTGGGTGAAGCTGACGCAGCCCATCTTGCGGCTGGTGAGCGCTTTGTGATCGAAGCCCTCGCCGATGATGAGCTCGGTGCTGCCGCCGCCGATGTCCACCACCAGTACCTGGCCTTCAATGTGCTGGGTATGGGCGACCCCCTGATAGATGAGGCGCGCCTCTTCCTGGCCACTGATGATCTCGATGGGGTGGTTGAGCACCTTGGCCGCCTCGCTCACGAACTCACGGGCGTTGCTGGCACGGCGCAGGGTATAGGTGCCGGCGATGCGGATCTGATCCGGCTTGATGTTGGTCAGCCGCTCGGCAAACAGGGCGAGGCAGTCGAGGCCCCGGGTCATGGCTTCGGCAGACATGCGGCGCTGGCCGTCCATCCCCTCTGCCAGCCGGACCCGTTCTTTTATCCGATCGACGATCTGCAGCCGTCCTTCGGTGAGGCGGGCGATGACCATGTGAAAGCTGTTCGAGCCCAGATCGACGGCGGCGTACAGGCTATTGTCCATTGTTTGACTCTATGCGTTTGAGGTAGTCGTAAATCGCGACCTGGGAACGGATCTTGCGGCGATTGCCCCGCTTCACGTATTCGTTCTTCTGGTCGGCATCGATGACCCGCGCCTTGCAGGTGTCACTCAGTTGTAGCTCGAGAATGTCGAGGATGCGCTGCTTGAGCCGCTCGTCATAGATGGGGGTACCCACCTCGATGCGGCCGTCGATGTTGCGGCTCATCCAGTCGGCGCTGGAGATATAGAGCTGGGGATTGCCCTTGTTGTGGAACACCATCACCCGCGGGTGCTCGAGGAAGCGGTCGATGATGCTGATCACCCTGATGTTGTCACTGAGGCCCGGCACGCCCGGACGCAGGGCACACATGCCCCGGATGATCATCTGGATGGGCACCCCGGCCTGACCGGCGGCATAGAGCCGGTTGATGAGGTCTCTGTCCACCAGGTTGTTGATCTTGAGGGTGATGCCGCTCGGTTGCCCCGCCTTGGCGTTGGCCAGTTCGTTGTCGATGAGCCGGTAGAGCTGGCGGCGGCTGTTGATGGGGGAGACCAGCAGGTGGTTGAACTTGTAGCGCCGATAGGGATATTCGATGTACTCGAACACCCCCTCCACCTCGGCGGTGATGTCCGGGTGGCGGGTCAGCAGAGAGAAGTCGGTGTAGATCTTGGCGGTCTTCTCGTTGAAGTTGCCGGTGCCGATGTGGGCGTAGCGCACCGCCTCACCCTGCTCGTGGCGGGTGATGAGGCAGAGTTTTGAGTGGATCTTGAGGCTCGGCACCCCGAACACCACCTTGACGCCGGCATCGGTCAGGATGTTGGCCCAGTCGATGTTGGCCGCCTCGTCGAAGCGGGCGCGCAGCTCCACCACCACGGTCACTTTCTTGCCGTTGTTGGCGGCGTCGATCAGGGAGTGGATGATGCGCGACTTCTTGGCCACCCGGTAGATATTGATGCGAATGGCGCTGACCGCCGGATCGAATGCCGCCTGGCGCACCAGCTCGGTGAAGTGGTGGAACTTGTGGTACGGGTAGTAGAGCAGTATGTCCTGCTTGGTGATGGCGTCGAAGGCGTTGACGAAGCCGTCAAAATCGCGGCAATCCAGCGCCGGCAGCTTGGGGTTTTCCAGATAGTCCCGGCCCACGTTGGGGAAGCCGATGAAATCCTTGAAGTTGTGATAACGGCCGCCCGGCATGATGGCGTCGTAGGAGCTGATCTGCAGCTTGAGCTTCAGGAAGCTTATCATGGCCGCCGGCATTTCCCGCTCGTAGACGAAGCGCACCGGCATGGCGGTGAGGCGCTGCTTCAAGCCGTCACTCATCTTGTCCACCAGGCTCAGATCCAGCTGGTCGGAGAGATCGTATTCGGCATCCCGGGTCAGCTTGACCGCGTAGGCGGCTATCTCGTCGTAGTCGAAGAAGCCCTTGAAGATCTCGTCGAGACAGAAGCGGATGACGTTGTCGAGGATGATGATCTGCTTCTTGCGACGGGTGCCCTCCGGCGGCAGCTGGAAGAAGCGGGGCAGATCGTCGGTCGGCACCTCCACCAGTGCGTACTGGATCACCTGGCCGTTCTTCTTCATCTCGATGGCCAGATAGGTGTACTCGTCTTTCAGGAACTTGACCGGGTTGACCTCTTTGTTGAGCAGGATCGGGATGATGTGGCGCAGCACCTTCTCCTTGAAGAAGACCCGCAACCACTGCTGGATGGACTCGGAGAGCTGGTATTCGTTGACCAGGAAAATGTTGTGGCGGGCCAGCGCTATCAACAGCTCCTTGTAGGTGTTGTCGAACGCCTCGCCGAGCGCCATCACCTTCTGCTGGATGGCGCGCAGCAGCACCTTGGCCTCGTCGTCGCCGCCGTGCACTTCGTTGATCAGGATGCGGCGCTTGACGTCCGACACCCGCACTTTAAAGAACTCATCCTGGTTGGAGGAGAAGATCCCGAGGAAGCGGACCCGCTCGATGAGCGGGACCGTCTTGTCCATTGCCTCTTGCAACACCCGTTCATTGAATGAGAGCCAACTCAGCTCCTTCTCTTCATACTGCTTGTCGGTGCTCATGTGATGCCTCTGTGGTCAGGTCGCGTCTGCGCGGCAGTTATGGCGTGGAAATATGACAGATGGATGACCATTCGCTCAGTCGATGATGGCCTGATCGATATCGACCACCAGATCGTCCGACAGCGACTCCAATGCACTGATGAGATCCCCCAGTTCGAGTCGGGGCGGCAGCGCCACCAGGGCGTGAGCGTAGAAGAGCGGGGCGCCGGAGTGGGGGGCCGGTTCGCAGCCGGTGGTGAGGTCGGCCACGTTGATGTTGAGCTGACGCAGGATGCTGGCCACCTCGTGGACGATGCCGGCCCGGTCGTTGCCGGTGACACTGACCATCACCTGCCGTTCCGGTTCCTGGCTGAGCTGGCCTTCGGCGAAGCTGACGGTGAGACCGGGCAGCATCACCAGCGCCTCGCACAGGCTGCGGTAGTGCTCGTCAGGCACGCTGACGTGCAGGATGCCGGCAAATTGTCCCGCCAGCTCGCTCATGGAGCTGGCCAGCCAGTTGCCCTGCTGGTGGGTGATGACGTCCGCCAGACTCTCGACGATACCGGGCTTGTCAGCGCCTATCACGGTCACGACCAATTGCTTTTGCATCCTGCTCTCCTTGGAAAATGGGTACTCCCTAGCATTGTGCCTGCTGTCACAGGCCATATGAAGCCCCGCCCACCGCAAATATGGCGAAAAATCGCCGCCGGGAGGGGGTTGGCGCCATTTCTGCACTGCCTGCGCCCGCTGCACCGTGGTAGAGTGATGCCCCTGTTTTGTATTGTGAACCGGATAGCTCTTGTGAACGGGATGTGCGCGTATGAATAGCCTTGTCGTATCGGGATTGGTGTTGTTGGTGTTGCTGCTGCTGGCGATTTTCTGGAGCAGAGGCAAGAAGGGCAAGGCGCTGCCCTATGATCTGCAGGAGACCCTGTTCAGTCCCGCCGAGCGCTCCTTCCTCGGCGTGCTGGATCTGGCGGTCGGCGACCAGGCCCGGGTCTTTGCCAAGGTGCGGGTGGCCGATGTGCTGACGCCGGAGGCGGGCATGGGCAAGAGCAAGTGGCAGCAGGCGTTCAACAAGATCAGCGCCAAGCACGTGGACTATCTGCTCTGTCACCCCTCCGATCTCTCCTTCATCTGTGCCATCGAGCTCGATGACAGCTCCCATCGCCACCAGAAGCGCAAGGTGCGCGACAGTTTCCTCAAGGCGGCCTTTGACAGCGCTGGTCTGCCGCTGTTGCAGATCCCGGCAAGCAGCCATTATCAGGTCGAAGAGCTGCGCGAACAGATCCTGCCGTTGCTAAGTGGCCCCCGCCGTGCTCCGGATGAGGATCTGCTGCCAGGGGATCGCCGCGAGCCCACCTTCAGCCCCCTGCAGCTGGATCGGGTCGAGGTGGAAGAGCCTCGCCATGGCGGTCGTGCCCCGGCCGTGGCCCCCATCAAGGCGATCGTATCACCGCGCAGTGCGCCGCTGCCGGCGGCCGACGCCGAGCTGGTGGACAATCTGTTTGCCGAGGTGGAGGAGGAAGAAGACGACGAGTATCCCCATCAGGTGCCGCACTGCCCGCGCTGTGATGCGCCGCTGGTGGAACGGGAAGCCAAGAAGGGCCCCCATGCCGGCCGGTTGTTCCTGGCCTGCAGCCGCTTCCCCGAGTGCCGCTACGCCGCACCCCATACTCACGCCCGCCATTGATCCTCACCGCCTGTTTGCGGCCTGCTATTGGCCGCAAACAGGCGCACCTGCTCGTGTTCCTGCCTCTCTTGCTTGCCCGCTGCCTGCCCACCGTATCCAAAAAAGAGGCGACAAAATTTATCTTGTTGCGCCGTTGGGTCGATAAACTTAGGTGAAATGCGACAAATTTTGACAATGCGTCGGAATTTTGGCACTTTGTGCATCCTGCATAAAGTGCGTGGTTTGACCACATAAGCACAATAAAACAATAAGTTACGTCGAGAATAAGAGGGATGGATATGATGGCAATGGGAGTGTTGATTGTTGACGCCGATGCGCAGCGGCGCCAGCAGTTGGGGACAGTTCTCTCGTTCATGGGGATCCCCTGGCAGGACGTTGCCGAGGGCGATCTGGATGTGGCCATCGAGTCATCCGGCCCGCTGCAGGGGGTGCTGACCGGTTCCCTCAACGGCCGCCCGCTGGGCGAGCTGCTGACCGGATTCCCCCGGGTGCCTTTCCTGTCGCTGGTGGAGGCCGACTTCCCCAACAGCAACTTCATCGGAGTGGCCGAGGCGCCCTTCACCTACGAATCCCTGACCCGCCATCTGCACTTTTGCCAGGCCTTCGTCTCCCTCCATCCTCGCCAGCAAACCCACGACAAGGGACAGGCGCTGCTGCGCCTGCTGGTGGGCAAGGGCAAGGGGATCCAGGAGGTGCGTCGGCTCATCAGCCAGGTGGCCGAGACCGATGCCAACGTGCTGATCCTCGGCGAATCGGGTACCGGCAAGGAGGTCGTGGCCCGCGCCATCCATGAACTGTCCGGCCGAAGCCAGGGCCCCTTCGTGCCCATCAACTGCGGCGCCATTCCGGCTGAGCTGCTCGAAAGCGAGCTGTTCGGCCATGAGAAGGGGGCCTTCACCGGCGCCATCGCGGCCCGGCGCGGCCGCTTCGAGCTGGCACAGGGGGCACCTTGTTTCTCGACGAAATCGGCGACATGCCGCTGCCGATGCAGGTCAAGCTGCTGCGGGTGCTGCAGGAGCGGTTGTTCGATCGGGTCGGCGGCGGCAAGCCCATCCAAGCGGATGTGCGCATCATCGCGGCCACCCACCGGGATCTGGAAGCCATGATCCGTACCCAGGGTTTTCGTGAAGATCTCTACTATCGCCTCAACGTCTTCCCCATCGAGACACCGCCGCTGCGGGAGCGGGCCGACGACATCCCGCTGCTGCTGCAGGAGCTGCTCAACCGCCATGCCGAGCTGCATCAGGGGATGATCCGCCTGACCCAGCGCGCCATGGAGTCCCTGATGCAGTACCCCTGGCCCGGCAACGTGCGTGAGCTCTCCAACCTGCTGGAGCGGCTGCTCATCCTCTACCCGCAGCAGATCGTCGACGTGGCTGACTTGCCGAGCCGCTATCGGTTGCTGCCGTGCGAGCCGCGGGACGAGCGGCTGACCGAGATGGACGAGCGCGATGCGCTGGCCGCCGTGTTCCAGGATCCGCCCGAGCTGGATCTGCCCGTCAGCCACGCCCGCGCCATGCAGCTGCCAGAGGAGGGGGTCAACCTCAAGGAGATGCTGGCCGACCTGGAGGTGGAACTGATCCGCCAGGCGCTGGAGTCCCAGGACGGGGTAGTGGCCCGCGCCGCCGACCTGCTCGGCATGCGCCGTACCACCCTGGTGGAGAAGATGAAAAAATACGGGATGAGCAAGGAAGCATAAGGGTCAAAGCCTTGACGCCTAGCTTCAAGGCTTTGATTTTATATGTGAATTTTAGTGGCATGGAAATTGAATAAGCTGACTCAGTCGCCAGTTTGAGGTCAGCTTTATGACAGCCCAGCCGCAGGATACCCCGCTCCAGTCTCACGAGGTGAGCCAGCTTTACGCCATCTTCACGGCGCTGCCCACCGGTGTCTTGCTGCTCGACGGCGAGGGCCGGATCACCCGCGCCAACCCGGCCGCCAAGGCGCTGCTGGGGGAGCCGCTGGAAGGCCAGGCCTGGCGCCAGATCATCGACCGCTGTTTCCAGCCCCGCGAGGATGATGGCCACGAGATTTCCCTGCGCGATGGGCGTAGGGTTCAGCTCTCGACCCAGCCGCTGCCGGATCAGCCGGGCCAGCTGGTGTTCATCAACGATCTGACCGAAACCCGCCAGCTGCAAGACCGCATCAACCACATGAAGCGGTTGTCCGCCCTTGGCAACATGGCCGCCTCGCTGGCCCACCAGATCCGCACGCCGCTCTCCGCCGCCATGCTCTATGCCGCCAACCTGGCCAACCGCACCCTCAAACCCGAATCCCGCAGCCAGTTCCAGCAAAAGCTGATGGCACGCCTGCAGGATCTCGAAAAGCAGATCAGCGACATCCTGCTGTTTGCCCGCAACGGCGACAACCAGGTGGTGACCCCGACGTCGGTGCAGGGGTTGCTGGCCGAGGTGCAGGCCGGCGCCGAGGCGTTTTGCAGCCAGCAGGGCTGTGAGCTGCACATGGAGGCGCCGGAGCCCGATCTCTGCCTGCTGGCCAACAGCAGCGCATTGGCGGGTGCGGTCAACAACCTCATCGCCAATGCCCAGCAGGCCGGCGCCACCTCGCTTCTGGTGAGCGCCGTGCGCAGCGGCGCCCGGGTGGAGCTGCGCATTCTCGACAACGGCAAGGGGATGCCCGCTCACCTGCTGAGCCAGATTTTCGAACCCTTCTTCACCACCCGCTCCCAGGGCACCGGCCTTGGGCTGGCGGTGGTGCAATCCGTGGTCCGTGCCCATCAAGGCGAGGTCAGTGTGGCCTCGGTACCCGGCGAGGGGACCTGTTTTACCCTGTCGTTCCCCCTGCACCAGCAAGCGGTGCAGCTGGGGGGTGTAGCATGAGCGTCAGGCTCGTGGAAATGAATATTGCAGCGGCCAGGTTGGCTGTGGTGGGAGGTGTAGCATGACTCAGGCCCGGATCCTGGTAGTGGAAGATGACAATGGCCTGCGCGAAGCGCTGGTGGATACCCTGTTGCTCGGCGGCTATGAGTGCCGCGAGGTGGACAGTGGCGAGCGCGCTTTGCTGGCCCTGTCGCGCCAGAGTTTCGACATGGTGATCTCGGATATCCAGATGGGGGGCATGGATGGCCTGACCCTGCTGGCCAACATTCGTCAGCAATATCCCCAGGTGCCGGTGCTGTTGATGACCGCCTACGCCAACATCGACGGTGCGGTGCGCGCCATGCGCGAAGGCGCCATCGATTATCTGGCCAAGCCCTTCTCGCCCGAGGTGCTGCTCAACCAGGTCAGCCGTTATGTGCCTGCCCAGAAGGTGGAGAAGCGGGCCGTGGTCTATGGCGATCCCAAGACCGCCGAGCTGTTCCAGCTGGCGACCCGGGTGGCCAGAAGCGAGGCCACCGTGATGGTGACCGGTCCGAGCGGGACGGGCAAAGAGGTGCTGGCCCGCTACATCCACGACAACTCCAGCCGTGCCGAGCAGACGTTCGTCGCCATCAACTGCGCCGCCATTCCGGAAAACATGCTGGAGGCGACCCTGTTCGGCTACGAGAAGGGGGCCTTTACCGGCGCGGTACAGGGCTGCCCCGGCAAGTTCGAGCAGGCGCAGGGGGGACCCTGCTGCTCGACGAGATCACCGAGATGGATCTGGGACTGCAGGCCAAGCTGCTGCGGGTATTGCAGGAGAAAGAGGTGGAGCGGCTCGGCAGTCGCAAGATGATCCCGCTCGATGTGCGGGTCATCGCCACCAGCAACCGGGACTTGAAGAAAGCGGTGCAGGACGGCCTGTTTCGCGAGGATCTCTACTACCGCCTCAATGTCTTCCCGCTGCGCTGGACGGCGCTGTGGGAGCGTCCCGGCGACATACTGCCGCTGGCGGAGCACCTGCTGGCGCTGCATGCCGCTCAGCAGGGACTGCCGACGCCGCAGCTAACCGAGCCCGCGCGCGAGCGGCTGCTGGCTCACCCCTGGCCCGGCAACGTGCGCGAGCTCGACAACGTGGTGCAGCGCGCCCTGATCCTGAGCCCCGACGGCCTCATCGGCTGCGAGCACCTGATCCTGGAAGAGGTGGAGGAAGAAGAGATCCGCCTTGTCGGCAGTGAGCGCAGCAGCGGCAGCGAACACCTGGGCAGCGAGCTCAAGCAGCAGGAGCACCAGATCATTCTCGACACCCTGCAGGATTGCAACGGCAGCCGCAAGGCGGTGGCCGACCGGCTCGGCATCAGCCCGCGTACCCTGCGCTACAAGCTGGCCCAGATGCGCGAGGCGGGGATCGACCTGCCGGCCTGATGTCACTCCGGCCCGGCCAAGGGCCACAGTGCGGGAGGCATCATGGTCTTGGTGGCCAGCCTCGATTATCATGGGGCCTCGGCGTTATGAGCCCGATTCCTGTCTGCATCGCAGCACAGGGGTCGGCGCCTTTATAAGGGACCCCTATGATCTCTCATCGAAAACTCGAAACCGTACTCAACCATCTGCTCGAACCGCATGCCATCAAGGATTACTGCCCCAATGGCCTGCAGGTGGAGGGGCGTGAGCGCATTCGCAAGGTGGTGACCGGCGTCACCGCCAGCCAGGCCCTGATCGATGCGGCCGTGGCCGCCGATGCTGACGCCATCCTGGTTCATCACGGCTACTTCTGGAGCGGTGAACCGGCCCAGATCACCGGCATGAAACAGCGCCGCATCAAGACCTTGCTGACTCACGACATCAACCTGTTTGCCTACCACCTGCCGCTGGACGTGCACCCCGAGGTGGGCAACAACGCCCAGCTCGCCAAGCTGCTCGACATCAAGGTGCGCCGCGGCCTCGAGCCCTGGAACAGCAAGAGCGTCGCCATGGTGGGCAAGCTGGAAGAGCCCATGAGCGGCAGCGATTTTGCCAAGCTGATTGCCGAGCGACTCGGCCGTGAGCCGCTCCATTGCGGCGACAGTGGCCCCGAGCTTATCCGCTCCGTGGCCTGGTGCACCGGCGGCGGCCAGAGCTACATCAATCTGGCGGCGGAGCAGGGCATCGATGCCTTCATCTCCGGCGAAGCCTCCGAGCAGACCATCCACACCGCCCGCGAGATGGGGATGCACTTCTACGCCGCCGGTCACCACGCCACCGAGCGTTACGGCGTCAAGGCGCTGGGGGAGTGGCTGACGACGGTGCACGGGCTGGATGTGACCTTTATCGATATCGACAATCCGGTGTAGGTTCGATTAGCCGCGCAGCGGCGTAATCGGACGTGATGACAGCAATTGCGCTGGTAGATAAAAATGACAAGGGAGGCCTGGGCCTCCCTTGTTCTATTTTGCATGCTGTTGTTAGCGATTACTCGCAGGCATAGCCTGCCGGGCCAAGCTGCTTGCTATCGAGCAAGGCAGACCCTGCTCGCATCTGCAAGCGCCCTTCACAGAACCACTGCACCACCAGCGGGTAGATGCTGTGCTCCTGCACCTGTACCCGGGCCGCCACCTCGTCGGTATCATCCCCTTCGAAGATGGGGACGCGGGCCTGCAGGATCACCGGGCCGCCGTCCAGCTCTTCGGTGACGAAGTGGACGCTGGCGCCATGCTCGTCGTCACCGGCGTCGATGGCGCGCTGGTGGGTGTGCAACCCCTGGTACTTGGGCAGCAGGGAGGGGTGGATGTTGATCATCCGCCCGGCAAAGTGCCGCACCAGGTCGGCACTCAGGATCCGCATAAACCCGGCCAGTACCACCAGATCGGGCTGATAGTCCGCCATCAGCGCCAACAGGGCCGCGTCATACTCCTCCCGGCTGGCAAACTGCTGCTGGGCGAGGATGGCGGTGGCCACCCCCGCCTCTTTGGCACGCACCAGACCATAGGCATCGGCCTTGTTGCTGATGACGCCGACCACCTGACCGGCAATCTTGCCGTCGGCACAACTGTCGAGGATGGTCTGCAGGTTGCTGCCGTTGCCGGAGATCAGCACCAGGATGCGTTTCATGGGGGAGGTCATTTGGCTGTTGATCCGGTCATTCATTGAATGATGACCTGCTCCTCACCATCGGCCGCCTTGGCGATATGGCCGATATGCCAGGCGTTTTCGCCTTCGGCCTTGAGCAGGGTCAGCGCTTTTTCCAGCTGATCCGCCGGCAGGGCGATGATCATGCCGACGCCGCAGTTGAAGGTGCGGTACATCTCGTGGCGGGTGACGTTGCCGGCCTGCTGCAGCCAGCTGAACACCGCCGGCCACTGCCAGCTCTGCTCATCGATCACCGCCTGGGTGTTGGCGGGCAGCACGCGCGGGATGTTCTCCCAGAAGCCGCCACCTGTGATGTGGGACAGGGCGTGGATCTCGCACTCCTTGATGAGCTTGAGCACGGGTTTCACGTAGATGCGGGTCGGCTCCAGCAGGGCGTTGGCCAGGGTGGTGTCACCCAGCGGCTGCTGCACATCGGCCTTGGAAACTTCCAGGATCTTGCGTACCAGCGAGAAACCGTTGGAGTGGGGGCCGCTGGCGGCCAGGGCGATCAGGGCATCCCCTTCGCCGACCTTGCTGCCGTCGATGATCTCGCTCTTCTCCACCACACCGACGCAGAAGCCGGCGATGTCGTAGTCTTCCCCTTCATACATGCCCGGCATCTCGGCGGTTTCGCCGCCCACCAGGGCGCAACCGGACTGCTCGCAGCCGGCACCGATGCCGGTGACCACCGCCGCGGCGATATCGACGTCCAGTTTGCCGGTGGCATAGTAGTCGAGGAAGAAGAGGGGCTCGGCGCCCTGCACGATCAGGTCATTGACGCACATGGCCACCAGATCGATGCCGACGGTGTCGTGCTTCTTCAGGTCGATGGCGAGGCGCAGCTTGGTGCCCACCCCGTCGGTGCCTGAGACCAGCACCGGCTCCTTGTAGCCCGCAGGGATTTGACACAAGGCCCCAAAGCCGCCAAGACCACCAAGGACTTCAGGACGACGAGTGCGCTTTGACACGCCCTTGATACGTTCAACCAGTGCATTGCCGGCATCGATATCCACGCCAGCATCCTTGTAGCTCAGTGAGGTTTTGTCAGTCACGCGTATTCCCCGTCATATAAAGAAGTGGAGGGTAAAATTCGGGGCGTATTCTAACAGTGGCGGTGAAAAACCAGAAAGGAAATCGTTTGCGCGTTTTTGCGCGGAAATGCTCTACAAGCGGCAGCTTTTGTTGTATGATTCCGCGATTTTTTTGCGGCAGTTAGAGGAGATAATAATGAAAGTCGTTGAAGTCAAACACCCCCTGGTCAAGCACAAGATCGGTCTGATGCGTGAAGGCGATATCAGCACCAAGCGTTTCCGTGAACTGGCCAAGGAAGTGGGCAGTTTGTTGACCTACGAAGCGACCTCTGACTTCGAAACCGAGAAGGTTACCATCGATGGCTGGAATGGGCCAGTGGAAGTTGACCAGATCAAGGGCAAGAAGGTCACCGTGGTGCCCATCCTGCGTGCTGGTCTGGGCATGATGGATGGCGTGCTGGAGCATATGCCGAGCGCCCGCGTCAGCGTGGTCGGCATCTACCGCGACGAAGAGACCCTGCAGCCGGTTCCCTACTTCGAGAAGATCGTCAGCAACATCGAAGAGCGTCTGGCACTGGTCATCGACCCCATGCTGGCTACCGGCGGCTCCATGATCGCCACCATCGACCTGCTCAAGAAGAAGGGCTGCCAGTCCATCAAGGTGCTGGTGCTGGTTGCCGCGCCGGAAGGCATCAAGGCGCTGGAAGCCGCTCACCCGGACGTGGAGCTGTTCTGCGCCTCCATCGACCAGGGCCTGAACGAGAAAGGCTACATTGTCCCGGGTCTGGGCGATGCCGGCGACAAGATCTTCGGCACCAAGTAAGCCTCGATCGCCTCATCGCGCGCCAGCAGGCGCGCAAACGGAGCCGGCACCCCGCCGGCTCCGCTGTTTCTCCCGCCCCGGCTTGCTGCCATGCGCGCCTTGCCGCTACCATAAGCACCATCTCCCATTTCGAGACTCCTCTCATGCTCAAACGTGTTGTGACCGCCCTCTGCTGCGGCTTGTCATTCATGGTGTCGGCCGCCCAGGTGACCGATCTCTATCAGGGCAAGGCCCCTACCAGCGGCGACATGGCGGCAGCCCAGTCCCAAGCCCTGGGCGAGGTGCTGATCAAGGTGACCGGCAAGCGCGACATCCTGACCCAGCCGGCGGTGGTCAAGGCACTGACGGCCCCCGGCGAGTTCGTGCAGCACTACGGTTATCAGGATGTGGGGCCGGTGAAGTTTCTCAAGGCCGATTTCGATGTGGCCAAGGTCAATGCCCTGGTGGCCGAGAGCAAGTTCGCCCTGCTGGGTCCGGCCCGGCCGCAGGTCGCCATCTGGCTGGTGATCAATGAAGGGGAGCGGCGCATTCTGCCGGATCAGTCCAGCGATGGCTGGGCCGCCGCGCTGCGAACCCAGAGCCAGGCCATGGGCCTGCCGGTCAGCATTCCCTTGATGGATCTCGATGACAACATGGCGGTCAATGCCACCGACGTCTGGGGCCGCTTCGCCGATCCCATCCTCAAGGCGAGCCAGCGTTACGGCGCCGAGATGGTGGTGCTGGGCAAGCTGACGCCCGATGGCAAGGAGGAGGGCAAGTGGAACATTGACTGGGGACTCTACGGCCCCAAAGCGGGCGGTGAGCTGAGCGAACTGACCAAGGGCGAGGGCGCCGGTACCCAGGCCGAGGTGGCGCAGACGTTCGCCGATGCCCTGGCAGGCTGGCTGGTGCAGAACTACGGGGCGCGCATTTCGGGGGTGGCCTCCAGCCAGACACTGGTGGTGGAGGGGTTGTCCGGCATCGACGGCATGATCACGGTGCAGAAGATGCTGCAGGGGATGGCCAGCGTCACCAAGGTGGAGATTGGCAAACTGGAGGGGGACAAGGTGACCTTCAACCTGAGCCTGCAAGGGGACAAGGCCGAGCTCATCCGCGGGCTGCAGCTGGAGAGCCGGTTGCGCCAGCTGGCGGATACCCCAGAGGGGTTGAGCTATCAATGGTCGCAGCCCTGATCCTGGCAAGGATCCTGACCGGCTGGCCGGGCATAACCAGCGTGGGCCCAGGGTGCGGTTTTTCGCGCCGGCCAAGGAGTAGCCGCTTTCGTTAGCAATGGTCGCAGCCTGGATCCTTTATGAGGATCCACACCGCCCGGCATCGTCCGGGCGGTTCTCTATCCGCCTTCGCGATGATACACTTGCCCGCAAATGTCACAGTCAAAGCCCAACGAGTGAAGCAACCGGCCCAACTGTCTTTAGCCGTACAACTACCGGATGATGAAACCTTCGTCAGTTTTTATCCCGGCAACAATGCTCATCTGATCACCGCCCTCAAAAATGCGGCCATTGGTCAGGGCTCACCTTTCCTCTATTTCTGGGGGGCTAAGGGATCGGGCCGCTCCCACCTGCTGCACGCCACCTGCGCCGAGGTCAATGCCCGCGACGCCGCAGCCGCTTATCTCTCCCTCGATCAGTTCGAACAGCTCGACCCCAGCATGCTCGACGCCCTCGAAAGCCTGCCGCTGGTCTGCCTCGACAGCCTGGAGGCGATCGCCGGCAATGCGCTGTGGGAGCGGGCCCTGTTCGATTTTTACAACCGCTGGCAGGAGAAGGGTGAGGGTACCCTGGTGGTGACCGGCTGCAGTGCGCCGCGCAAACTGGGGCTGCAACTGCCGGATCTCGCCTCACGGCTGGACTGGGGAGTGAGCTTCCACCTCGACGAGCTGGACGATGAAGGCAAGCTCAGTGCCCTGCAGCTGCGTGCCGAGCTGCGGGGCTTCAAATTGCCCATCGACGTGGGCCGCTTCCTGCTAAACCGTCTCTCGCGCGACATGCGCACCCTGCTCACCACTCTCAATCAGCTCGACAACGCCTCCTTCCGTGCCAAGCGCAAGCTGACCATCCCCTTTGTCAAAGAGATCCTCGAGCTCTGAGCCCTTCGGGTGTGCTTGAGCGCGAGCGGCGCCGAGGCAATCAATAAAAAGAAACCCCGGCCAGTGGCCGGGGTTTTGCTATCTCAAGGACTTTCTCAAAGAGTTCTGCCTATCAGTGGAACTGATCTTCTTCGGTGGAACCGGTCAGCGCGGTCACCGAGGATTGGCCGCCCTGAATGACGGTGGTTACCTTGTCGAAGTAACCGGTCCCCACTTCCTGTTGGTGTGCCACGAAGGTGTAACCCCGCTCGGCAGCGGCGAATTCAGGCTGCTGCACCATCTCGACATAGTGCTTCATCCCTTCGCCACGGGCGTACTGGTAGGCCAGCTCGTACATGTGGAACCACATGTTGTGGATACCCGCCAGGGTGATGAACTGGTACTTGTAGCCCATGTCGGACAGCTCCTGCTGGAAGCGGGCGATGGTGGCATCGTCCAGGTTCTTCTTCCAGTTGAAGCTCGGCGAGCAGTTGTAGGCCAGGATCTTGTCCGGGTACTGGGCCTTGATGGCTTCGGCAAACTTGCGCGCCTCGTCCAGATCCGGCTTGGCGGTTTCGCACCACACCATGTCGGCGTAAGGGGCATAGGCCAGACCGCGGGAGATGGCTTGCTCGATACCGGCCTGCACCTTGTAGAAGCCTTCTGAGGTGCGCTCACCGGTCAGGAAGCCGGCATCGTACGGATCGGCGTCCGTGGTCAGCAGGTCGGCGGCGTTGGCGTCGGTACGGGCGATCACCAGGGTGGTGGTGCCGCAGACGTCCGCTGCCAGACGGGCTGCGATGAGCTTCTGCACCGCTTCCTGGCTCGGCACCAGCACCTTGCCGCCCATATGGCCGCACTTCTTGACGGAAGCGAGCTGATCTTCGAAGTGCACGCCGGCGGCGCCCGCTTCAATCATCCCCTTCATCAGCTCGAAGGCGTTCAGCACGCCGCCGAAACCGGCTTCGGCATCCGCCACGATAGGCAGGAAGTAGTCGATGAAGCCCTTGTCCTGCGGGCCCACCTTGTTGGCCCACTGGATCTGGTCGGCACGGGCGAAGGAGTTGTTGATGCGCTCCACCACCGATGGCACCGAGTTGGCCGGGTAGAGGGACTGATCCGGGTACATGGTGGAGGAGAGGTTGTTGTCCGCCGCCACCTGCCAGCCGGAGAGGTAAATTGCCTCGATGCCCGCCTTGGCCTGTTGCACCGCCTGACCGCCGGTCAGGGCGCCGAGGCAGTTTACATAGCCTTTCTTGGCGCCGCCGTGGATCAGTTCCCACAGCTTGTCGGCACCGCGCTGGGCCAGGGTGTGCACCGGTTGCAGGCTGCCACGCAGGTTTACCACGTCTTCGGCGCTGTAGCCGCGCTTGATCCCTTTCCAGCGGGGGTTTTCCGCCCAGTCTTTCTCGATAGCCTGGATCTGTTGCTCACGGGTCAGTGCCATATCAGTTCCCTCTTTCATTGATTTCACGTTTCCATTGACTTGTTATTGGCGAGCCCCGCCCGGGGCCCGTAGTTCAGAGCCGCTCGTAACCGGGCAGCGTCAGAAAATCGATCAGCGTATCGGCGCAGGTGATCTGTTCCATCAGCTCGCTCGCCTCGGCGAAGCGGCCTGCCTGCCAGCGCTCGGCCCCCACTTCGGCTTTGACCACCTCCTGCTCCTCGGCCAGCATCTGGCGGAACAGCTCCTTGGTCACCACCTTGCCGTTCGACAGGCTCTTGCCGTGGCGGATCCACTGCCAGATGGAGGTGCGGGAGATTTCGGCGGTGGCGGCATCTTCCATCAGACCGTAGATGGGCACGCAGCCGTTGCCGTTGATCCAGGCTTCCAGATACTGCAACGCCACCCGGATGTTGGTGCGCATGCCCGCCTCGGTGCGCTCACCCTCGCAGGGGGCCAGCAGCTCGGCGGCCGTGATGGGGGCATCCTGCTCGCGCAGCACGCCTATCTGGTTGCTGGCGCCAGCCGGGATGGCGGCGTTGAACACCGCCATGGCGGTATCGGCGAGGCCGGGGTGGGCCACCCAGGTACCGTCGTGGCCGTTGCTGGCTTCACGCTCTTTATCCGCCTTCACCTTGGCAAATACCTGTTCATTCACGGCAGGATCTTTCGCCGGGATAAAGGCTGCCATGCCACCCATGGCCAGCGCGCCGCGTTTGTGGCAGGTCTTGATCAGCAGCCGCGAATAGGCGGACAGGAACGGTTTGTCCATGGTCACCACCTGGCGGTCCGGCAGGACGCGATCAGGGTGGTTCTTCAAGGTCTTGATGTAGCTGAAGATGTAATCCCAGCGGCCGCAGTTGAGAGCGACGATGTGATCCTTCATCTGATAGAGCAGCTCATCCATCTCGAACACCGCTGGCAGGGTTTCGATGAGTACGGTGGCCTTGATGGTGCCGCGGGGCAGGCCGAACTTGTCCTCGGTCCAGGCGAACACTTCACTCCACCAGCGCCCTTCCAGATGGCTCTGCAGCTTGGGTACGTAGAAGTAGGGGCCGGAGCCCTTGGCCAGCAGCGCCTGATAGTTGTGCAGGAAGTAGAGGGCGAAGTCGAACAAGCCGCCGGGAATGGGAGCGCCATCGAAGGTGACATGTTTTTCCGGCAGATGCAGACCGCGCACCCGGCAGATAAGCACGGCCGGATCGGCGTTCAGGGTATAAGCCTTCCCTTCCGGGCTGGTGTAGGAGACGGTGCCGTTGACCGCATCGCGCAGGTTGATCTGACCCTCGATCACCTTGTTCCAGGCCGGTGCCAGCGAATCCTCGAAGTCCGCCATGAACACCTTGACGTTGGCGTTGAGGGCGTTGATCACCATCTTGCGCTCGACCGGGCCGGTGATCTCCACGCGGCGATCTTGCAGGTCGGCGGGAATGCCGCGCACCGTCCAGTCTCCGGCGCGGATGTGGGCGGTTTCAGGCAGAAAATCGGGCAGCTCGCCGCCGTCGATGCGGGCCTGACGCGCCACTCGTTGTTTCAACAATTCGTCCCGTTGGGGAGCAAAGCGTTCCACCAGTTCGGATACCAGGGCCACCGCATCCGGCGTCAGAATTTGCGCGTAATCGGGATGCGTCTCGCCCTGGATGCGCAGACGAGCGCTGCAGTGGGTCTGGGCCGGTGCCGACATAGGGTTCACTCCTTTGAGAATTACATTTTGAACTAATTAACTACGACTAAAGTCGATCCCTGTTTTTTCAAACTTCCCGTAACAACGGGGTAACACGATTCATAAGGTGCGAAATATTGCTCTATTCGTCAACAGGTTTTTTAAAACACACGTTTTGGTGATGATGTTAAGTTTATGTTTATAAAGAATTTATGTGATTAGCGTAAAAACTCTATGCAGATGGTTATGCTCTTGTTTTTCATCCCCTGCCGGTGGCGGATGGTGAGGGGGATAGGGATGCTGGTATGTAAGTTATTACGTAATAAAATTACAAATGCAAAAACAAATCCCGACCTAACTCCAAGCTTCTAAAAAACACACGTATGAAATGAAAGATGTAAACCCAGTAGGCATATAACTCCTGCTGGCGTTAAGGAGAGAACGTTTGTTTAAAACAAGCTAGGCTAAAAGGGGTCGAATGGGATCTGGTCGGCAGAAGAGGAGAAAGTGAGGCGCAATAACGTAGGTTTGTATCGCTTGGGTTGATGAGGTGCCTGGGGGCAGGGAGGGGATGTGGCAGTGGATATGACTACTGTTGTTTAGTTGTGTAGCATTTTATTGTTATTTGTGTCAGCGGGCCATCCTGGCCCTCAAAGGAGGTAAAACGGGGCGCCATTTCCAGTGCCACTGCCATTTTCTCCCGGTAGTTCAAGAGTGGCATGTCTGCGCCGTCGGCTCAGTAATCATCGTCCGGGGCCGCCAGATCGACGACATCGAGCCGCACCACCGGGCCGTGTTCGGTGGCATACTGATTGGTTGCGGACTCGGTAGCCGGTTGGGGCAGAGGGGCGTACTCGGGCTGTGTTTCAACTGCTTTGGTCATGGGTGCTTGCCTCATTGATTGCAAGCCGGTCGGTGACTCCATCACCCGCGCTCCCACCTCCCTGTTTGAACTGCCGGCGGAAAAGTTGCGTATCCTAGCGGGACTCTTGAAAGGTTTCAAGCGGTTCTGAATGAAATTTGTACCACAACTGTGTGGTGACTCTGCGACAGGCTCACCCAGGAAGAGCATTTAGACGGTTAGCTGATGCGCTACAACAGGTGTGGCGGAAATATAAAAGCAGGCAAAAAAATGGCTCAGTCCCAGTTATGTGTTGAAAGGCTAACCTTGAAGTAGGTCATCACCTTGAGGGCCGCCATCATGGATACCCAAGCTTTTCAACATCTACTGTCCCTCTTCCCATTGCTCACTTTGCGTCAGCGTCGTCTCGCGCAACAGGAACTCACCACCCCTCACCCCTCACCCCTCACCCCATCACCTCGTTGGCCACTCAACTTCCCGCATGCCAATGCTGCCCTCACTGCCAGGCCGAGGCCACACAACTAGCTCCCTGGGGCTGGTCTCGAGGGCTGCGCCGTTATCGCTGCAAGCAGTGTCTGCGCACCAGTTCCGTTCTCACCAACACGCCTCTCGCTCGACTTCGCAAGCCACAATGCTGGGAAGACTATGCACAGGCCCTCATCGACGGTCTGACCGTCCGACAAGCCGCCCTCCGCTGCGGAGTCTGCAAAAACACCGCCTTTTTGTGGCGTCACCGCTTCCTGAAGGCCATGGCTAGCCACCAGGCGGTACGGGAAGAGGGTATTGTCGAGGTCGATGAGACCTTCTTCCTGGAGTCGTTCAAAGGACAGCGCGAATTGCCCCGCCCGGCCCGCCATCGTGGAGGTAAAGGCCGTACCCGAGGCACAGGACCGGATTACATCCCGGTGATGGTGGTGCAAGACAGAGCAGGCCACCTGGCTGATTTCCAGTTGGAACGGCTGAATGCCAGGGCGGTGAAGGCGGTGCTTGAGCCACTTATCGCCCCGGATGCCGTCCTGTGCAGCGATGGTGCCGGGGTGTATGCGAGTTTCAGCGAGGGACTGGGGATAACACACCAAGTGGTGCGCAATCGAGCGGGAGAGCGGGTGGTGGGTGCATATCACATCCAACATGTGAACGGGTACCACAGGCGATTGAAGGAGTGGATGGAGCGGTTCCATGGGGTCGCGACCCACTATCTGAGGAATTATCTAGGTTGGCGAAGGATGTTGGAGCGCTATGGGAGGGAAGTGAATATCTCACGTTGCTTGCATGAGGCGCTGGGGCGCCCCATGCAACACGTAATTGGGACATAGCCAAAAAAATAGCCCAGTCGCGAGACTGGGCTATTTTCGGGGAAATTGGTCGGTGTGAGAGGATTCGAACCTCCGACCCTCTACACCCCATGCAGATGCGCTACCTGGCTGCGCTACACACCGACGAGGTCAGTTCGAGCTGACGGAGGGAAGTCTAATGATCTGAGCAAATGGGTGCAACTCCTTTTTTATCAGGGAGATGCTGACTGCTTCTTTATTGTGCAGGCAAGATGCGACTTGGGGCTGTGACGCAGATTTGGCATAATCGCCGCCCCGTATTGCCGGGGATCCCGCCATCATGCTGCTTGGTGGCGTTACCCGGTTGCGGCCAATGGTCGGCAGGCAATCAAGCTGCAAGTGCATCGCCGGCAACCCGTCACAGAGAGGAACCAGGGTGTGAAACCATCAGACGTCACAGAATCAGTGAGCCAGCGCGAGCAGGATGAACGCTGGATGCGCCATGCCATGGCGTTGGCCGAAAGGGCGGAGGGGATCGGCGAGATCCCGGTCGGGGCCGTGCTGGTACTGGGTGACGAGATCGTGGGGGAGGGGTGGAACCGCTCCATCAGCGAGCACGATGCCTGTGCCCATGCCGAAGTGATGGCGATCCGGGCCGCCGGCGTTCGGCTGCAAAATTACCGTCTGCTCGATACCACCCTCTATGTCACTCTGGAGCCCTGCTGCATGTGCGCCGGTGCCCTCATCCACAGCCGAGTCAAGCGGGTGGTCTACGGTGCCCGTGACCTCAAGACCGGCGCGGCGGGTTCGGTGTTCGAGATCTTGCAGGACCCGCGCCATAACCATGGGGTTGAACTGACTGGCGGTGTGCTGGCCGATGCCTGCTCGGCCCAGCTGTCGGATTTCTTTCGGCGGCGGCGCGCCGAGAAAAAGGCCGCCAGATTGGCACTGCAACAAAGCGGCGGCTCCGCCGACTGAGAACGGCGCAGTCGGCGAGGCCGCCTTCGCGCTTTATACTTTCCTGTATCTTCTTATAAAACAGATGGTTGGCAATGCTGTTTACCAGCGAACTCTGGTCTGAATTCCCCTTCAAAATAACCTCTTCCCAGAGGGCCTTGATGTAACAAAACTGTCATGCAACCGCCATATAATGCCGCCAAGCCTAGCTCACATTGAGGTTTTGCATGTCATCGGAATCGATAAACTTAGGTATGGCGGGCAGCAGAAAGCGCCGTATCAAGGATAAGTTGGCCAAGTACGGGGTCACCACGGGTGGTGCTCTGGTATTGGTTGCCCTGTTGCTCATTTTCTTCTATCTGCTCTATGTGGTGAAACCCATCTTCAATGGCGCCACGATGGAGCCGACCGCGTCATTTACCTTGCCCGTGGCGGGCAAGACCGCCTGGCTGGGGGTGGAAGAGCAGAACGAGATTGGCTATCGCTTCAGCGACAAAGGCCAGGTCAACTTCTTCGCCGTCCAGGGGGATGGCAAGGTCAAGGTGGGCCAGGTGCTGGGTCAGGCGCAGGTGAAGGGTGACATCACCGCCGTCGCCCCGCCCGCGCCAGGCCAGAAGCTCATCGCCTATGGTTTTGCCGATGGCAAGGCCCAGGTGGTGCAGCCCTATTTCAAGGTCTCCTATCCCAACGATGTGCGGGTCATCGAGCCCAGCCTGCAGTCCCCCTTCGGCGAAGCGCCGGTAGTGGTTGACCCCCAGGGCAAGGCGCTGACGCTCATGGTGTTTGAAGCCACCAAGGACAAGATGGCCACCGCCGCCGTGACCGCCGATGGTCGTGGCGTGATGGCGGTGATGAGCGGCGAGGAGAACTTCCTCTCCGGTGACATCGAGTGGAGCGCCCAGAACTACAGCATCCCGTCCCTGCCGCGTCATGTGGATCAGATGCTGCTGACCCCCAACCTGCGCATTCTGTTCGTGCGCGAAGGCAACCGCCTCTCCGTCTACGACATTCACAACCTCAATGACATCTCCCTGCGCGATGTCATGGAGATCAACGCTCCCAACGCCAACGTGACCCGGGTCGAGCTGCTCTCCGGCGCCTCCTCCCTGCTGGTGGGCAACGACAACGGCGTCATCTCCCAGTGGTTCGAAGTGGCTCGGGATGGCAAGCGCCAGTTCACCCAGATCCGTGACTTCAAGGGCGATGGTGCCGTGGCGCAGCTGACCCCGGAGCATTTTCGCAAGGGCTTCATCAGTGCCGACAAAGAGGGCACAGTCAGCTTCTTCCACGCCACCGGCGAGACCAAGCTGCTGAGCGAGAAAGTAGAGGGCGGCGCCCTGTCGGCCCTGGCCATCTCCCCCCGTCACAACGTGCTGCTGATGCAGCAGGGGGATGCCTTCAAGCTGTTCGCGGTGGAGAACGAGCACCCCGAGGTGACCTGGTCGGCCCTCTGGCAACAGGTGTGGTATGAAGGCTATCCCGAGCCCCAGTACGTGTGGCAGTCCACCTCCGCCAGCAACGACTTCGAAGCCAAGCTGAGCCTGGTGCCGCTGGTGTTCGGTACCTTGAAAG
The DNA here is from genome assembly GCF_013085505.1 of Aeromonas sp. 2692-1. Classification (NCBI taxonomy): domain Bacteria; kingdom Pseudomonadati; phylum Pseudomonadota; class Gammaproteobacteria; order Aeromonadales; family Aeromonadaceae; genus Aeromonas; species Aeromonas sp. 2692-1. The sequence goes on along the minus strand of NZ_CP038513.1, from coordinate 4,149,034 downwards.
CCTCCTTCTATGCCATGGTGTTTGCGGTGCCGCTCGGCGTCGCCGGCGCCATCTACACCGCCTACTTCATGTCGGCGGGGCTGCGCAAATACGTCAAGCCGACGGTGGAGATCATGGCGGCGCTGCCGACCGTTATCCTCGGCTTTCTGGCCGGTCTGTGGCTCGCACCCATCATCGAGGGGGCGCTGCCCGGCGTGGTGCTGCTGTTGATCCTGCTGCCGATGGGAATGCTGCTGACCGCCTTGATCTGGAACTACCTGCCAGAGCGCGGCAAATCCTGGTTGCCGGAAGGGTGGCACGCCATCTTGCTGATCCCGGTGCTGCTGCTGATTGGCTGGGGCGCCTTCGCGGTGAGCCCGCTCATCGAGAACGCCTTCATGCACGGGGATTCGCGCATCTGGCTGACCCACGAAATGGGCATCAAGTTCGACCAGCGCAACTCGCTGGTGGTGGGCATCGCCATGGGCTTCGCGGTCATTCCGACCATCTTCTCCATCGCCGAAGACGCGGTCTTCTCGGTGCCCAAGCACCTCACCCAGGGCTCGCTGGCGCTGGGGGCGACCCCGTGGCAGACCCTGAGCCGGGTGGTGATCCTCACCGCGAGCCCGGGCATCTTCTCCGCGGTGATGATGGGCCTTGGCCGCGCGGTGGGCGAGACCATGATAGTGCTGATGGCCACCGGCAACACGCCCATCATGGACTTCTCCATGTTCCAGGGGCTGCGTACCCTGGCCGCCAACATCGCGGTGGAGATGCCGGAATCGGAAGTGGGCAGCTCGCACTATCGGGTGCTGTTCCTCGCTGCCTTCGTGCTGTTCGTGTTCACCTTCTTGTTCAATACCCTGGCCGAGTTCATCCGTCAGCGGTTGCGTGAAAAATACAGCTCTCTGTGATGGGCTGCTCTGAAAGGACCGAGGAATCGACAATGGGTAAGTGGTTTAAATCGGGGGCCCCCTGGATCTGGATGACCGGCGGCGCCGTCAGCCTGAGTCTGGTAGCGGTACTGGGTCTGCTGCTGCTGATCGGCTGGCGTGGTCTGGTCTACTTCTGGCCCCATCCCATCTATGAGTGGCAACTGGAAGACGCCCAGGGCAACAAGAGCGTGCTGATCGGCGAAATCAACGACCGCGAGCTGGTACCGGTAGAGCGGCTGCGGGCCGCCGGCCTGCCGCTGGAGGGGGAAGAGCGCGAGCTGCTGACCCGCTATCTGGTCAAGACCGGCAACCGCGAGTTCGTCGACCTGGATTTTCGCTGGGTGCTGGAGACCGACATCAAGTCCCAGAGCCTGCCGACCGAGCTGGCCATGGTGGAGCGTGCCACCAACGGCAACTTCTACGGCTACATCGTCGGGGTGAAAGAGGATGGCAAGGCGCTGACCGAGAACCTGCATCCTGCCCTGCAGCGCGTGCTGGCGCGGGCCAACGGTCTCTCGGAGCAGGCCGACGATCTGCAAAAAGGGGACATCGGCAGCATCAACTATCAGCTGGAGCGGCTGCGCCTGAAAGAGCGCAAGGCCGAGCTGGACGACAAGCTGACCGATCAGCTTAAAGCCGAGCTGGCGAGCGAGCGTCAGGCCCTCAACGACCGTTATCAGGTGCTGGAAAAAGAGCTGTTCTCCCTGCGTGCCCAGGCGGACAGAGACAGCATCACGGTCAAGGACATGCGCGGCGAACTAGTGACCATGCCCATGTCCAAGGTGCTGGACGTGGTGTGGCCCAACGACATGAGTCTGCCGGCCAAGGTGGGCTACTGGTTCCACCAGATCGGCAAGTTCGTCTCCGACGATCCGCGCGAGGCCAACACCGAGGGCGGGGTGTTTCCGGCCATCTTCGGCACCGTGTTCATGGTGTTCCTGATGGCGATCATCGTGACCCCGCTAGGCGTGGTGGCGGCGGTCTATCTGCACGAATACGCAGGCAAGAACAGCCTGACCAAGATCATCCGCATCGCGGTGATCAACCTGGCGGGTGTGCCCTCCATCGTGTACGGCGTGTTCGGCCTGGGCTTCTTCGTCTACACCCTCGGTGGTTCGCTGGATCAGCTGTTCTATCCGGAAGCGCTGCCGAGCCCGACCTTTGGCTCCCCTGGCGTCATCTGGTCGGCGCTGACCCTGGCCATCCTGACCCTGCCGGTGGTGATCGTCTCCACCGAAGAGGGGCTGGCCCGGATCCCGAGCACCATCCGCCAGGGCTCGCTGGCACTGGGAGCCACCCAGGCCGAGACCCTGTGGCGCATCGTGCTGCCGATGGCGAGCCCGGCCATCATGACCGGCCTCATCCTGGCCATCGCCCGTGCGGCCGGTGAAGTGGCGCCGCTGATGCTGGTGGGGGTGGTGAAACTGGCGCCGACCCTGCCGATGGACGGCAACTTCCCGTACCTGCACGTGGAGCGCAAGTTCATGCACCTGGGCTTCCACATCTATGACGTCGGCTTCCAGAGCCCCAACGTCGAGGCTGCGCGCCCCTTGGTCTACGCCACCTCCTTCCTGCTGGTGACGGTGATCGTCGGCCTCAACCTGACGGCCATCGGGATCCGCAACCACTTGCGCGAGAAATTCCGGTCGCTGGAACATTGATAGACCAGCACCACAGAGACGGGCAGGGAACGGGGTTCCCTGTCAGCCAAGCGTTCCGGCCGCGGGCAATAAGAGTGCCCGCCGCCACCGACAGATTTTGAGGTAACAGATGATCAACGTAACGACCGCGTCCAGCCAGCACACCGCGACCGACCTGCTCAACCTGAGCCCGGAGCAGACCGCGCTGGAAGTGAAGGATCTCAACCTGTACTACGGCAACAAGCAGGCGCTGTTCAACGTCAACATGAAGATCCCCAAGGGCCAGGTGACCGCCTTTATCGGCCCCTCCGGCTGTGGCAAGTCCACTCTGCTGCGCTGCATCAACCGGATGAACGATCTGGTGGAGATCTGCCGCATCGAGGGCGAAATCCAGCTGCACGGTCACAACATCTACGACAAGAGCGTGGATGTTTCCGCCCTGCGCCGTCAGGTGGGCATGGTGTTCCAGCGTCCCAACCCTTTCCCCAAGTCCATCTATGAGAACGTGGTCTATGGCCTGCGCCTGCAAGGGATCAACGACCGCCGTACCCTGGACGAGGCAGCCGAGCGCTCCCTGCGCGGCGCGGCCCTGTGGGACGAGGTGAAGGATCGCCTGCACGACAACGCCTTCGGCCTCTCCGGCGGTCAGCAGCAGCGACTGGTGATTGCCCGTGCCATCGCCATCGAACCGGAAGTGCTGCTGCTCGATGAACCGACCTCGGCGCTCGACCCCATTTCCACCCTCACCATTGAGGAGCTGATCAACGAGCTCAAGAGCCAGTTCACCGTGGTGATAGTCACCCACAACATGCAGCAGGCGGCGCGGGTCTCGGATCAGACCGCCTTCATGTACATGGGCGAGCTCATCGAGTACTCGGACACCAACACCATCTTCACCACCCCGGCCAAGAAGAAGACCGAAGACTACATCACCGGTCGTTACGGCTAAGGGATGTTGGTGATGGAGATGAGCAAGATGGGCAACAACAAACAGATTACCGGTCAGTTCAACGACTAAGGCATACTCGGAGCATCAAGGATTATTTGTATGGACAATATGAACCTCAACAAACACATCTCCGGTCAGTTCAATGCCGAGCTCGAGAGCGTGCGCAACCAGGTGCTGGTGATGGGCGGGCTGGTAGAGCAGCAGCTGACCGACGCCATCGCGGCGATCCACGATCAGGATCTGGACGCGGCGCGCAAGATCGTCGCCAACGACCACAAGGTGAACGCCATGGAAGTGGCGATCGACGAGGAGTGCACTCGCATCATCGCCAAGCGCCAGCCCACCGCCTCCGACCTGCGGTTGGTGATGGCCATCATCAAGACCATAACCGATCTCGAGCGCATCGGCGATGTGGCAGACAAGATTGCCCGCATGCTGACCGACAACGCCAACAAGCCGCAGCCGCCGCTGGTGTCGCTGGAGAACATGGGCCGCCGCACTATCAAGATGCTGCACGACGTGCTGGACGCCTTCGCCCGCATGGATCTGGACGCGGCGCTGGCGGTCTACAAGGAAGATGACAAGGTGGACCGGGAGTACGAGTCCATCATCCGCGAGCTGATGACCTACATGATGGAAGATCCGCGTACCATACCGCAGGTGCTCAACGTGCTGTGGGCGGCGCGGGCCATCGAGCGAGTGGGGGATCGCTGCCAGCACATCTGCGAGTACATCGTCTACTACGTCAAGGGCAAGGACGTGCGCCACACCAAGGCGGACGATCTGGGCACCCTGCTGGGGAAAGGATGAGTCTGAGATGCATAAAAAGGCGCTTTGAGCGCCTTTTTTGTTGCCTTTTCAGTCAGTGCAAGATATCGCCACCCGCTTGGCGCTTTTCTGCTAGAATATGCCCCCTGTGTGAGTCCCGGATTGACTCACGGTCCGGCCCCCCGGACCCAGTTTGCCGTCTTGTGCTAAGGCGGCTGTTGCAATAGGTTAATCATGAGTTTTGCCGATAGTTTATTTTTCCTGATGCTGCTGGTCGCCGGCAGCGTGTTCTTCTCTCTCTCCGAGATCTCCCTCGCCGCCTCCCGCAAGATCAAGTTGCAGGTGATGGCCGATGAGGGCAACCGCCATGCCGAAAAGGTACTGGCACTGCAGGCCCAGCCGGGCAACTTCTTTACCGTGGTGCAGATCGGGCTCAACACCGTCGCCATCCTGGGCGGTATCCTGGGCGAGTCTGCCCTGAACCCGGCCATCAAGGAGTTCATCTCCGAGTTCTATCAGGGGCCCTGGCTGGGCGAGATCAGCTCGGCAGCCTCCTTCGTGTTCGTCACCGGCATGTTCATCCTGATCGCCGATCTGATGCCCAAGCGCCTCGCCATGACCATGCCGGAGCGGATTGCCGTGGTGGTGGTGCGCCCCATGCTGCTGTGCGTCACCCTGCTGATGCCGCTGGTGTGGCTGTTCAACGGCATGGCCAACGGCCTATTCCGCCTGCTGCGCATCTCCATGGTGCGCAACGACGAGATCACCTCCGACGATATCTATGCGGTGATGGATGCAGGCGCCGAAGCGGGCGTCATCCAGCGCGAGGAGCACCAGCTCATCGAGAACGTGTTCGAGCTGCAATCCCTCGGCGTCACCTCCGCCATGACCGCGCGCGAGAGCCTCATCTACTTCACCCTGCAGGAGGGCGAGGAGAGCATCAAGGCCAAGATTGCCGAACACCCCCACAACAAGTTCCTGGTGTGTGATCACAACCTCGACAGCATCAAGGGCTTCGTCGACTCCAAGGAGCTGCTGATCCGGGTCATCAGCGGCCAGAGCATCGATCTCAACAGCGGCTCGCTGGTGCAGAACGTCATCATCATCCCCGACACCCTCAACCTCTACGAAGCGATGGAGTACTTCAAGAACCATCGTGGCGACTTTGCCGTGGTGATGAACGAGTATGCCCTGGTGGTGGGGATCGTCACCATGAACGACCTGATGAGTACCGTGATGGGCGAGTGGGCTACCCACGTGGTGGAGGAGCAGATCGTGCAGCGGGACGAGAACTCCTGGCTGGTGGACGGGGTGACCCCCATCTCCGACGTGATGCGCGCCTTCGACATCGAGGAGTTCCCGGAAAACCAGAATTATGAAACCATCGCCGGCTTCATCATGTACATGCTGCGCAAGATCCCCAAGCGAACCGACTCGGTCAAATACGCCGGTTACAAGTTCGAAGTGGTGGACATCGACAGCTACAAGATTGACCAGCTGCTGGTCACCCGGGTCGAGCCCACGCCGGCCGAGAAACCCGCTCAGGAATCGTAAAAGGAGCTAGTTAGCAATCATGAAGATGCAGTCTCATTCCCGTGCGCTGGCCTGTGTGGCGCTCGCCCTGGCACTCGGTGCCTGCAGCCAGAGCGCGCCGCGCAAGGCCACCACAGTCGCCAAACCGGCAGCCCCCAAGGCGGCCGTGGTGGTGCCGCAGCAGGACCCGGATGCGGTGGTGCAAAGCGCCGTGGCGGAGCCGAGTCCGGTGTTCGACGAGGAGTATCACGGCCCGGATCAAGGATCGCTCGAGTCGGTGACCGCCCTGTTTGCCCGCGGCTACATCGAATCGGCCATGCGCGAGACCATGTTGGCGGCGGTGCACAGCGACTACCCGCTGCTGGGCATGCGGGACGTGCGCCTGACCGATCCGGTGGCCAAGTTCCTCACCTCCGCCCAGGCTCGCACCACGGCTCACGACTACCTCTATGCCGGGGTGCAACGCCGGTTGGGTCGCCCGCTCAGCCCCGCCCAATGGGAGCAGATCTGGCAGGGGTATCCCCAGCAGGGTCGGGTGTCCGACTGGGTCAAACAGACCAAGCGGGTACTGGCCGGACGTTGAGCCGCCAGTGCACTTGTCGCCACAAGAGGCCACCTTCGGGTGGCCTCTTGTCGTTTCTCATCCTGGTGTTGAGCCTTCAACAGCCATACCTCCCTTCCTTTGCCGTTATCTCCCTGAGCTTGTTCAGATTTGTTCGTAGCACCCGATTGCCTCTTGTTCTACTTTGGGTCATGATGAAAAGGCATTCTAGCCGTCTAGATGTTTTGATGGCTTATTTTGACTCAACACAATAAATACCCGTCACGACGGGGACACGCAGAGAGACAGAGATGGATACAAAGGATTTGTGGGTACTGGATGGCGGCATGGGACGCGAGCTGGCACGGCGGGGCGCGCCGTTTCGCCAGCCGGAGTGGTCGGCGCTGGCCCTGATGGAGGCCCCCGAGACGGTGCGCGAGGTGCATCAGGCCTATGTGGCGAGCGGGGCCCGGGTCATCACCACCAACAGCTATGCGCTGGTGCCGTTTCATATCGGTGACGCGCGCTTTGTGGCAGAGGGGGAGGGGTTGGCGGCGCTGGCCGGTCAGCTGGCCCGCGAGGTGGCCGAGGAGCAGCCGGGTCGCGTGCAGGTGGCCGGCTCCTTGCCGCCGCTGTTTGGTTCCTACCGCGCCGACTTGTTCGACGCAGGCCGGGTGAGCGAGCTGGCGACCCCGCTTATTCGGGCGCTCTCCCCCCACGTGGATCTCTGGCTGGCGGAGACCATGAGCCTGATTGCCGAGCCGCTGGCCATCCGGGCCCTGCTGCCCGAGGATGGCAAACCGTTCTGGGTCTCCTTCACCCTGGAGGACGAGGCGCCGGGCGGCGAGCCAACCCTGCGCTCCGGCGAGCGAGTGGCCGATGCGGTTACCGCGCTGGCATCGGCCGGGGTGGACGCCATCCTGTTCAACTGCTGTCAGCCCGAGGTGATCGAAGGGGCGCTCAAGGTGGCCGGCGCCGCGTTGCAGACGCTGGACCGCAGCGACATCCGGCTCGGCGCCTATGCCAACGCCTTCCCGCCCCAGCCCAAGGAAGCGACCGCCAACGACGGGCTGGACGAGATCCGCACCGATCTGGGGCCGCTGGATTACCTTGGCTGGGCCGAGCGCTGGCGCGGGGTCGGAGCAAACCTCATCGGCGGCTGCTGCGGCATCGGGCCGGAACACATTCAGGCACTGAGCAGTCGGTTGCGCTAAGGAGAGCCCATGAAAGAGAGCAAGATCGGCCTCTGGTCCCTCACCGCGCTGGTGTTCAGCTCCATGGTGGGGGCGGGGATCTTCAGCCTGCCACAGAACATGGCCGAGGTGGCTGGCGCCCGCGCCGTACTGATCGGCTGGGGCGTCACCGGGGTGGGCATCCTGGCGCTCGCCATGAGTTTTCTGTATCTGTCGCGGTTAAGGCCGGATCTTGACGGTGGCATCTACAGCTATGCCCGCGCCGGTTTTGGCGATCTGGTGGGCTTCTTCTCCGCCTGGGGCTATTGGCTCTGCGCCACCATCGGTGTGGTGGGTTATCTGGTGATTGCCTTCGCGGCTCTGGGCAGCTTCGTCGACACCCCGCAGCAGGTCTGGTTTGGCGAGGGCAACACCCTGGTGGCCTTCATCGGCGAGTCCTGCATTCTCTGGGCGGTGCACCTGCTGGTGGCCCGGGGCGTGCAGCAGGCGGCCCTGTTCAACCTGGTGGCGACCCTGGCCAAGAGCCTGCCGTTGCTGCTGTTCATCCTGTTCGCCTGCTACTGGTTTGACCCGGTCACCTTTGCGGCGGATCAGCAGGGCAGTACCCTGGCAACGCCGGTCTCCGAGCAGGTGCGCAACACCATGCTCATCACCCTCTGGGTCTTCACCGGCATCGAGGGGGCGGCGGTGCTGTCGGCCCGGGCCAGAAACAAGCGGGACGTGGGCACGGCCACCGTGCTCGGGGTGGTGCTGGCGCTGCTGCTCTATGTGCTCATCTCGGTGCTGGCGCTCGGGATCCTGAGCCGCCCCGAGCTCGCGGCCCTGCCCAACCCTTCCATGGCCGGGCTGATGGCCCAGATGACCGGCTCCTGGGGCAAGCTGCTCATCAGCGTCGGCCTCATCGTCTCGGTGCTCGCCTCCTACGTGAGCTGGACCCTGTTCTCGGCCGAGGTGCCGTTCAGCGCGGCCCGCCACGGCGCTTTCCCGTCCATCTTCCGACGCCAGAACCGCAACGGCACCCCCATCGCCTCGCTGTGGCTCACCAGCCTGACGGTGCAGGGCTGTCTGCTGCTGGTGTGGCTGCTCGGCAAGGGTTACACCAACCTGCTGCTCATCTCCACCTCGATGATCCTGGTGCCCTACCTGTTGATCGGTCTGTTCCTGCTCAAGCTCTCCTTGCGTAGGGAGGGCAATGGCCTGATGCGGGCGGTGGCGCTGGTATCGAGCGGTTACGGCCTGTGGCTGCTCTATGCCGCCGGGGTGGAGTACCTGCTGCTCTCCTTGCTGCTCTATGGGCCGGGTTTGCTGCTGTTTCTCTACAGCCGCCGCCAGCTGGGGGCCGAACTGCGGCTCAGCGGGCGAGAGCGGCTGCTGGCCGGGGTGACGCTGCTGAGCCTGATCCCCGCCATCTGGTCTTTTGCCCACGTCTGACCAGGTTGTGACCCAATGCAAGAGAGCGCCCAGGGGCGCTCTCTTTTTGTCTGCGGCGCGCACTTGTTTTGCTGCGGCAAGGACTTAGCGGCTGGCGGGGCCAGCCGGTTTGCCAAACAGCACCGCGAGCTTTTGCCGCCAGGGTAGGCCGCGGGCCTCTTGCAGCATGTCGCGCCACTCGTGGAAGGTGAGGGTGAGCGGGTTGAAGCTGTGGATCGGCTTGGTGATGCCGAAGCGACACGGCTCGGCGGGGTCCTCTTCCACGAAGGTGCCGAACAGCCTGTCCCAGATAATGAGCACGCCGGCGAAGTTGCGATCTATGTATTTGGCGTTGCTGGCGTGGTGCACCCTGTGGTGGGAGGGGGTGTTAAAAACCCACTCCAGCCTGCCAAGCTTGCCCACCACCTGGGTGTGGACGAAGAACTGAAAACCCAGGCTCAAGAGCACGGTGGCCACCACCGCCTCGGGCGGGAAGCCGATGAGGATCATCGGGATCCAGAACAGCCACATGCCGGAGACCGGGTACATCAGGCTCTGGCGAAAGGCGGTGGAGAGGTTGAGCCGCTCCGAGCTGTGGTGCACCACGTGGGAGGCCCACAACCAGCGCACGTGGTGGCTGGCGAAGTGGAACAGCCAATAGCAGAGATCCTGCAACAAAAAGAGCAGCAGCAGGCTCCAGAGGTTGAGATCGATATCCAGCAGCCGCCAGCCCCAGAGGGCGTCGTAGAGGTAGGCGATGGCGATGGCCGTCAGCGCGTCGCCCCCCTGATGCATCAGCGCCAGGGTGGCGTTGGCGAAGAGATCCTTCCACTGGTAGCCGGCGGTGGGATAGGCGGCGCCATGTTTGCGCAGATAAAGCATCTCCCAGCCGATGAAGGCCAGAAAGAGCGGCGAGAGGTAGAGCAGGATCAGTTGCACATCCATGTCGGGTATCCAGTCAGAGCAATTGCTCTCCAGCATAAAGGATGAATTTAATCTTTCATTAACAATTTTTACCCGATGGCCGTCGCCATCTGACGCGGGCGGCGGGAGTCCGCAAACGCATTGCCATGAAAGGGCGTGATGGCCCTCTGAGCCATGGTGCAGTGACTATGCTTGATGAGGTTTTCTACCTCTGGAGTGGCAGATGATGCGGCTGTGGTGTTGTTTGTTGATGGGGGTCTGCCTGCTGGCGCAGGCCAAGACCCGGGTCGAGATCCTGGCCGATGCCAACTATCCACCCTATTCCTGGCAGGAGGGGGAGGAGGTGAAGGGGATCTATGCCGACATAGTGCGCAGCGTGACGGCCTCCATGGATGAGTACGAGGTGGTGCTCAAGGCCATGCCCTGGCGACGGGGTCTCAGCATGGTGGAGCAGGGCAGTGCCTTCGCCATCTTTCCACCCTACTATCAGCCCGACAGCCGCCCCTGGATGTGGCCCTACTCCCAACCCCTGCTCGACGAGGAGCTGGTGGTGATGTGCGGCGCCGGGGTGGCGGTCAATACCCCGCAGGCGCAGTTCCCGGTCGACTACTACGGGCTGCGCTTTGGCATGAATGCCGGTTTCACCATAGGTGGTGCCCCCTTCTGGCAGGCCGTCCAGCAGCAGAAGATCGGGTTGGAGGAGGTGAAAAGCAATCGGGAGAACCTGCTCAAGATAGTGCGCGGCCGGGTGGACTGTACCGTCAACGACCGCCTCTCCCTGCTCTATGAGCTGCTCAACATGATCAAGGGCAACCAGCTGGCGGTGGCCGACATGTCCCAGCTCAAGCAGGGGCCAGTGCTCAGCAAGGAGCAGGGGTTCCTCGGCTACAGCCGCAAGGGGGAGTTCGACTTCAAGGAGGACTTTGCCGAGCAGTTCGACAAGCGGCTCTACGAGCTCAAGAAGCGGGACGGGATCCGAACCATAGTGGAGCGTTATCTGGGAAAGTCCCCGCGCTGAACTGATAAGGGTGCCAGTCAGATTCAGCCGATAAAGACAGGGTTTCGGCCAATAGCAGAGGGACTGAGAGTCCCTCTGCTGTTTTTGGTGGGTCACCGGTGACGGCGGCGGGAAAGGCTGCACCACAGGGGGTCGCCGGCACAGATCCGGGTGACCATCATAGACCTTGCACGCATCACCACCATCTGGCGACTGGTCTGTTTGATAAATCAATGTAACCTGTTGTTTTTATATGATTAGTGAGGTGGTTATGCAGTGGGTGAAAAGAGGGGTTGTCATCGCTCTGGTGTGGAGTGGCAGTGTGTGGGCCGATCCCGCTCAGGAACTGGTCAACCTGCTCAACAGCGAGCAGCAGGCGGAGCAGCTGCAGGCCCAGATGCAGGCACAGATGATCCCGCTGATCATTCGGGGTGCCGGTGAACATGCACAGGAGTTGGCCCAGCACCGCGATGTACTGGAGGCCTGGGTGAGCCGTTACCTCTCTTGGGGGGCCATGAGTACCGAAGTGGCCGCTATCTACCGCAAGCATTTCACCGAGGCTGAGCTCAAGCAACTGATCGCCTTTTATCAGAGCCCGGTCGGGAAGAAATCCCTGGATACGATGCCGGCGATCTTTCAGGAGAGCTCGCTGGTGGGCCAATCTCTGGCCGAGCGCAACATGCCGGCACTGCAAGCCATGCTGGATGAAGCAAAACGCAAAGCGACAAAATAGATACTTCAACGAAAAGAGGGAGCCATGGGCTCCCTCTTCTGCTTTTTATCGCCGGTGCGATTACAGCACCTGGCTCAGGAACTGGCGCAGGCGCGGGGAGGGGGATTGTCGAAAAAGTCCGTCGGCTTTTCGTCTACCAGCAGTTCGCCGCTCTCCATAAAGAGCACGCGATCTGCCACCTCACGGGCAAAGCCCATCTCGTGGGTCACTACCACCATGGTCATCCCCTCGCGGGCCAGCCCCTTCATCACGTCCAGCACCTCGCCCACCATCTCGGGGTCGAGCGCACTGGTGGGCTCGTCAAACAGCATGATGCGCGGCTGCATGGCGAGCGCCCGGGCGATGGCCACCCGCTGTTGCTGACCGCCGGAGAGCTGGGAGGGATAGCTCTCAGCCTTGGCCGACAGACCGACTTTGAGCAGCAGGGCCTTGGCTCTGTCTTCGGCATCGCGACGCGACAGCCCGCGCACCTTCTGCGGGGCGAGGCAGATGTTGTCCAGCACATTCAGATGGGGGAAGAGGTTGAAAGACTGGAACACCATGCCCACCTCTTCCCGCAATTTGTTGACGTCACCGGGTTCGGTCAGGCTAATGCCATCCACCACGATATTGCCGTCGTTGATGGTCTCCAGCTGGTTGAGGGTGCGCAGGAAGGTGGACTTGCCGGAGCCGCTGGGGCCGACGATCACCACCACTTCCCCCTCGGCGACCTGGGTACTGACGTTCTTGAGGGCGTGCACCTCGGTGCCGTAGAACTTCTCTACACCGCTGGCCTTGATAATGGGATCAGTTGCTGCGCGCATATTTCACCTCCAGACGACGCACCAGGAAGGAGAGAGTGCCAGTCAGCACCAGATAGAGCAGGGCCACGGTGAACCACACCTCGAACGGGCTGAAGGTGGAACTCACCACCTCGCGCCCCGCCTTGGTGAGATCGGTGATGGAGATGACAGAGACCAGCGAGGAGTCCTTGATAAGGTTGATGAACTGGCCCGCCAACGGCGGCAGCACCCGCTTGAACGCCTGCGGCAGGATGACGTAGCGCATGGTCTGGGCCGAGGTCATGCCGAGGCTTCTGCCCGCTTCCATCTGCCCCTTGTGGATGGAGCTGATGCCGGCACGGACGATTTCCGCCACGTAGGCGCCGGTAAAGACTGCCAGTGCCGCCACCCCGGCGGTGAATCGGTCGAGGTTCAGCACGGTGCCGATGAAGAAGTAGACGATGAAGATCTGCACCAGCAGCGGGGTGCCGCGGATGAGCTCCACGTAGGTAACCGCCAGGTTGCGCAGGGCGGGATTGGGGGAGAGTCTGGCCAGCCCGGCCAGGGTGCCGAGCAGGATGGCGAAGATGCCCGCCACTAGCGAGAGTTTGACCGTGACCCAGACGCCCCAGGCGATGGGGCCGGCAGTCCAGCTCAGCTGGGTGTCGAGGGTGTCGCCACGAAAGACGGTGTCCCCTTCCGCTACCTGGCCGCCGCTGATGGCGATGGCTTGGCGCTGGTTGGGATCGAGGTCGTTTTGCAAAAACAGCTTGCCCTTGTCGGCTTCGGTGGTGCCGGCGACCACGGTACCGTCAAATTCGGCGTAGTTTTTCTGTTCCGCCTGATAGGCGATGTACTGGGGGATCCGCTCCCAGCGCCAGGTGTAATCCACCGATTGCACGGCCTTGTAGATGCCAAAGATGGCGGCCAGCACGATCAGCAGGAAGATCCCGTGCCAGAGCAGTTGATTGGGTTGTTTTTCCATCTGTCTTGTTGGGTTGTGCACTGTCGCAACCTCGTTGTAGTTATTGTGTGGGGATCTGCGTGAAGGGGCGGCGGGCCGCCCCTTGCGAGGTTACTTGAGCTGGTTCAGCCAGGCGGTGGATTCGAACCACTTCTGGTAGAGGCGGTCGTAGCTGCCGTCGCCCTTGATTTGGCGCAGGTAGTTGTTGAACCAGTTGAGGGTGTCCTGGTCGCCCTTGCGGATGGCCCAGGCCAGCGGTTCGAAGGTGAACGGCTTGTCGAGGTGCACCACGGCGCCCTTGTTCTGGGTGGCGAAGATGGCGTTGTAGGGCAGGTCGTAGACGAAGGCGTCGACCTTACCGTTGATGACTTCCAGCTTGGCGTCATCCTGGGTTTCAAACTGCAGCAGGGTGGCTTTCGGGATCAGACGCTTGACCGCCTGCTCGCCGGTGGTGCCGAGCTTGACCGCGATCTTGTATTTCGGGTCGTTGAGGTCGGTGAAGGATTTGATCTCGCCGGCCTTGTCCTTGCGCAGGACGATGGTCTGCCCGACCACGATGTAGGGGTCGGCAAAGTTGACGCGCAGGTTGCGCTGGGGGGTGACGGTCATGCCGCCCATGATGACGTCGAACTTGTCGGTCAAAAGGGCCGGAATGATGCCATCCCAGGCGGTGTTGACGAACTCGACCTTCACGCCCATCTCCTTGGCGACCATCTTGGCCAGATCCACGTCAAAGCCGATGTACTGGCCCTGCTTGTTGGTCATTTCGAAGGGTTGATAGCCGGCGTCGAAACCGACCCGCAGCACGCCGCGCTCCAGCACGGCATCCAGGGTGGAAGTGGGCGCCGCGTTGGCCAGCCCGCACAGCAGCAGGGTAGAAAGAATGAGTTTTTTGATCATAAGTGACGTCTCTGTCAAAAGTGTGTTCGGCCTTGAACCTGATCCCGTGCGACTCCGTGGCACAAGAGACTGCTGCATCCGGCAACAGGGCAAGACAGGATTATTGTCTTGATTGAGGCAAAAGCCCCATATGAGATTCTATTTGTCGCGAGTTGAGTGAAAAATGTACCAAATTCCGATTGTGCCAGATGACTCAATAGGTTAGTGGCGCTTTTTCCCCGTGGCGACACTCATAAAATCACACGAAAACAACATATCTATCTAATGAGGCGGGTTCAAGCCAAAAATGTATTCAGCACATTTTGTTACAGGCCAGCCCGCCATCAGCAGTGTCAATTGTTGCTCACCTGGCCGCCAAGTGCCAAAAAACAGATTCGAATGAATTTAGAGAGTGCGATTGCCACCCACCAAATGATTTTTAATTGAGGATTTAGTCAGACACCGCTGGGTCTTGTTTTGCGCTTCCAATATACTCAGTTACCTTCGTTTAGTGGCACTGGTATGGACGCCTCAATACTGCTCAAGCTGGATGTATTCACCCTGATGATCATGGCGCTGGGTGGCTACAGCCTCGGCTTCATCACCCTCTCCATCATCTGGTCGACCCACAGGGAGATCCCCGGACTCGGATACTGGTGGTGGTCCAGTCTGTTCGCACTGGCGGCCCAGAGCCTCTTTACCCTGCAGGCCTTCATGCCGAGTCTGGCGGGGATCTGGCTGGCCAATCTGCTGATCACCGTCTGCATCGCCCTGATGCCGCTGGCGTTGCAGCGTTTCTTCGGCCAGCCCCTCAGCTGGTCTGCCAGCGACTGGTTCATGCTGATCTATGTGCTGATCCTGAGCTGGAGCATTGCCTTCAACGATCAGATGGCCCCCGGGTGCTGCTGGCTTGCCTTAGCTACATGGTGCTGGGAGCGGTGATCGTCTTTCTCATCTGGCGGTACGGCTATCCCGCCTATCTGCCCGCCGTACTGGTGTTCACCGTGGTCAACATCCTGCTCTATGGCTTCAATCTGCTGCGCATGGCATTTCTGCTGCAGGGGGACGCCAGAGTTTTGATGGATCAGAGCGGTGTCAACGTGCTGCCCTTCCTCTCCATGCTGATGGGCAGCTACCTCTCCACCTTCGGTGTGCTGCTGCTCTGCACCCAGTATCGGGCACTGGCCCTGCGCCAGCAGGCGAGCCACGATCCGCTCACCGGCCTGCTCAACCGGCGCGGCTTCATGGAGCTGATGGCCCGGCGCCGAATGACCGAGTTCGGCGCCCTGGCGGTGCTGGATCTCGATGACTTCAAGCAGATCAACGATCGCCATGGTCATGAGATGGGGGACAAGGTGCTGGCCGCGGTGGGGGCCTATCTCGGCGCTCAGCAAGAGCTGGTGGCCAGTCGCTTTGGCGGCGAGGAGTTCGTGTTGCTGTTGCCGCAGGAGGATGAAACGGCGCAGCAGCAGCGCTGCGAGCAGATCATCCGCTCTCTGGCGGCGCAGGACATGCACGGGATCGGCATCACCGTCAGCATGGGGCTGGTGCGCTGCCAGCACAGCTGGCACTTCGACACCCTGTTCAGTCAGGCGGATCGCGCCCTCTATCAGGCCAAGCGGGAGGGCAAGAACCGGGTCTGCCGGCTGGCGCAAGCCTAGCCGGTCAACCGGCGTCGCGGGGACGCGGCGCCTGCGCCTTGAGGAAGGGGAGCAGCAGCAGGGCGGAGACGCCGGCGGCCACCGAGATCACCACGAAGAAGCCCTGCCAGTGCCAGATCTCCAGCACCCTCGCCAGCGGATAGCCAGAGAGCGCCGCTCCCATGTAGGCAAACAGGCCGACGAAGCCGGTGGCGGCCCCCGCCGAATTCTTGTGGGAGCACTCGGCCGCCGCCATGCCGATCAGCATCTGGGGGCCGAACACGAAGAAGCCGATGGTGAAGAAACAGGCCGCCTGCATCACGTAGCTGAAGAAGGGCATCAGCCAGAGCGATCCCACCGCCAGCAATATTCCCACCGCGAAGATGAGGTTCATCGGCCCGCGGTTGCCGTTGAACAGCTTGTCCGATCCCCAGCCCGCCACCAGGGCACCGATAAAGCCCCCCACCTCGAACATGGAGATGGCCGAGTTGGCGCTCATCAGATTGAAGCCGCGCTGCTCGGTCATGTAGAGATTGCCCCAGTCATTGATGGCGGTGCGCACCACGTAGACCAGTACGTAGCAGCAGGCGAGCAACCAGATATAGGGGTTGCCGAGCACGTATTTGCGCAGGATCTGGCGATGGGAGAGGCCGGCATCCTGGGTCTGCTGGGCCAGCTCCATGGCATCGTTTCGCCACTCGCCCACCGTGGGCAGTCCCATGGCGGCCGGGGTATCGCGCAGCCGCCAGCAGAGGAACAACCCCGCAAGGATGGCGATAAGGCCGGGCACTATCATGCCGTAGCGCCAGCCGTGCTGCAGGGCGAGGGTGCTGACGATAAGAGGAATGAGCGCGCCACCCACGTTGTGGGCCGTGTTCCAGGCTGACCACCAGAAGCCACGCTCGCTGCGCGAGTACCAGCTGGTGAGCAGCTTGGAGCAGGGGGGCCAGCCCCAGCCCTGGAAGAAGGCGTTGGCCACCCAGAGGGCAGCGAACAGCCACAGCGACGATGAGAGCCCGAACAGTATGTTGATGACCCCGGTCGCCATCAGCCCGAGGCCCATGAAGTAGCGCGGGTTGGCGCGGTCGCTGATGATGCCGGAGAAGAACTTGGAGCAGCCGTAGGTGATGTAGAACAGGGTCCACAGCATGCCGATGTCGGCCTTGTTCAGCATGCCGCTGGCCAGCATGTCCGGCATGGCGAAGTTGAAGCTCTTGCGGGTGAAGTAGAACACCGCGTAGCCCAGATACATGGTCAGCAGGATGTGCAGCCGCCAGTGGCGATAACAGGCGTCGATCTCGGCCTGATCGCGGATGAGGGGCTGGGGCGGTGCGCTTCTCATGAAGCTGAGCATCAGGCGGTCCTCCCCTGTGGCAGGCTGTTACTCATGACTCTCCTCCCGTTTGCGGCCGGGCAGGGTCACGGTCAGCTGGGTGCCGTGCACGCAGGAGAGCTGTAATGCGCCTCCCAGCGCCTGCACTCGCTCACGAATGCCGAGCAGGCCGTAGCCCTGGGGTGTGCGGTGTTCCGGCAGGCCGCAGCCATCGTCTTCCAGCAGCAGGGTCAGTCGCTCGCCCTGGCGGTGGGCCCGGATGGTGACCGAGCTGGCGTTGGCGTGTTTCACCACGTTGTTGAGCCCCTCCTGACAGACCCGAAAAAGGGTGACCCGCTGGGCATCGGAGAGGCCGGCGTCCGCCAGTTGCCACTCGAGCCGGGTGACGATGCCGCGGCGCTCCAGCTCCAGCTCCCGCAGCAGGCCGCGTACCGCCTGCTCCAGGCTCATGTCGTCGAGCTGGCGGGGGCGCAACCGGCCGAGCAGGCCGCGCACCGCGTCGTAGATGCCCAGCGACAGCGTCTCGATGAGGGCGCTGCTCTGGCCGACCCCGGCATTGTCCGGGGCGAGCCGGCGCACGATGCCGGCCTGGGTGCGGATGGCGGTGATGGTCTGGCCGATGTCGTCGTGCAGCTCGCGCGCCACCTCCTTGCGGATGCTCTCTTCGGTCTCCAGCAGCCGCTCGGTGAGCTGGCGATTGTGGGCGAGCTGGCGGGTCAGCGCCTGGTTGAGCTCGCGCTGGCGCTGGATGCCGGCGCCGAGCAGCAGGCCGGTGAGGCTCTGGGCCAGCAGGGAGAGCAGCAGATCGAGTGGATGATCGTGCCAGGCCTGGCCGGCCATCAGCGCCACCGTGTTCATCAGGGTGGCGAGCAGGGCCCCCTGCCAGCCATAGCGCCAGGCCATGGCCATGATGGGGATGGCCAGACAAAACGGGGTGAAGCGCACCAGCGAGTCGGGCAGGCCTAGCTGCAGCCAGAGGCTCAGCACGAACAGCAGCAGATACCAGACCAGATGGCGAAAACGCCAGTCCACCGGTTGATCCACCAGGGTCGGTCCGAGCGGCACCCAGGTGGCGCGGGTGAGGTAGTGCCAGATCAGCATGCAGGTGGAGGTCAGCGTCAGCCCGCCGGTGAGGGTGAGCAGCAGCGCGGTGAGGCCATCCTCGCCAGCCAGATGCCAGAGTAGGGATTGCAGCCCCGCCGCCACCGTGACGGTGGCCAGCAGCACCAGCAGCTGTTGCCAGTCGTTGCGCACCGGCTGGCGGCGGGCGATCAGCAGCGGCAGCAGGGTGAGCAGGCTGCCCGCCTGAATGAGCAGCCACAGCGGCAGCCCCACCTCCTGGTTGAGCCAGTAGAGCAGCAGGGATTCGCACAGCAGCAGCGGTGGCCAGTAGGAGAGCGGGCTTTGCAGCAGCAGCCCCAGACGCAGGCCGAAGGGGAACAGCAGGGCTGCCAGCATGGGCGAGCCCGCCAGGTGCAGGCCGATGCTCCACAGGCAGAACCAGCCGGCGGCAAAGATGAAGCAAGCCGCCAGCGAGATGGCGACATAGCTGGCAAGACGGGGGATCACCAGCTGTCCAGCATGCGGTGGGCCAGCTCCACGTTGTTGCTGACCTTGAGTTTGTCCATCAGGTTGGCGCGGTGCACGTGCACCGTCTTGGGGGAGAGACCGAGCTGCTCGGCGATGGCCTTCACTTCCAGCCCCCGCGCCAGCAGCTGGGCCACCTCCCGCTCCCGGTTGGTGAGCGGATCCTGGCTGTTGCAGGCCAGCTTGTGGGCGATGTCCGGAGTGAGGTAGCAGCCGCCATGGGCGGCGGTGCGCACCGCGGCGATCAGCTCGTCCGGGCTGCAGCGCTTGGAGAGAAACCCCTTGGCGCCGGCCTGCAGCGCCTGCTCGATCAACGCCGGGCTGTCGTGCACCGACAGCATCACCACGGCGAGGCCGGAAGGGAGGCGCTTGAGCAGATCCAGCCCGGACTGGTCCGGCATGGAGATGTCGCACACGCACAGCTGCACGCCGCTGCCGGGCAGGCCCGCCAGCGCCTCGGCGGCGGAGCCGAATTCGGCCACCACCCGCAGATCGGGTTCGAGATTGAGCAGTTGGGCAAAGCCGGAGCGGACGATCTGGTGATCGTCGATGAGGGCAATCTTTATCATGATGTCAGCCTGAAATCTGCGGCCAGGGTGCTGGCGCGGCCAACAAGATACCTGCCACCTCGTCCGGGCTCAAGAGAAAGCAGGGCATGTGAACGGGATCGGCGGCGCTTCTGTGGCAAAGCTTGATCGGGATCAGGGGCGGGCACGTGCACAGGCCTGCGGCAGCGGCTTGGCACGTACCCGGGAGGATTAGCGGTGTAGCTCGCCGGCACGCTCCGGCTGATAGACCACTTCCAGGATCTCCACCTCGATGGTGCGACCGGCCGGGCCGGGCCAGGCGATGCTGTCGCCTACCTTCAGGCCGAGCAGGGCGCTGCCGACCGGGGCCAGCACGGAGATCTTCGACTCGTCACCCTGCACGTCCTTGGGGTAGACCAGGGTCAGGCAGAACTCGTTGCCGCTGCTCGGCATCTTGAAGCGCACCGTGCTGTTCATGGTGACCACGTCCGGCGGCATGTCAGCCGGCTCGCGCATCTCGGCGCGATCCAGCTCCTCCTGCAGGGCCAGGTGCTGGGGATGGTTGCCGAGCAGTTGCTCGATGCGGTCGAGATCCAGGCTGGAGATCACGAGATGAGGCTGTTTCATAAGATATTCCTTATCAATGGGTTAAAGGACCAGGATGACGGGCAAGCTGGTCGAAAAAGAGTGTGCGATACGAAAAAACAGATCGGGAATGCGATGCCCCCGAACGACTCGCTGTCGGAGGCGAGGGCGGGGGCTCAACGGGGTGTGAGCTGGCTTGATAAAATAATGAGCGCTTTCATGGGGATACCATAACCATTCTGGACTGCTTTGGCAATTATCCTGACAAGCTTGTCAGGGGGCCTGGTAATCGTACTGCTTGATGATGCGCGCCAGGCTGCCATCGTCGCGCATGGTAGCGATGATCTTGCGCCAGCGGGTCGCCTCGGCGGCCGGGAAACGAGGGCTGGCGGCCAGATAGAGCGAGGCCCGCTGCAGGGTGTCGCCGCGCACCAGATCCGCCAGCGGCAGGCCGGCCTGCTGCTGGTTGTAGCGGGCGCTGTTCCAGGCCACCGCCCAGCCCTGGATGCGGCCCAGCGCCAGCTTGCTGGCGTTGTGGATCTCCTCGGCCACCAGCGCCTGTTTCACTTGCGGGTAGGGCTGCAGCAGGCTTTGGCCATAGGAACCGCGCATCACGCCGACGGTGAGGCCGGGCAGCTCTTTGCTGGTGATGGGGACCGGGTGGTAGTGGCGATGGCTGACCAGCACGAAGGCCTCGTCCAGCAGCGGTGCAATCCACAGGAACTGCGGCTCGCGCTGGGGGCTGCGCACCGGCGGCACCAGCAGCACGTCCTGGCGGTGGCGGGTCTGGCTGAGGGCGCGGGCCAGCGGCATCAGCTCGATGGTCAGCGGCTCCTTGAGGCGGCGGGCCGCCTCCTCCAGCACCTCGATGGCCATGCCGCTCGGGGCGCCCTGATAGGAGCGAATGACATAGGGGGGGATCTCGGCGGCGATGACCACCACGGCCTTAGCCTGGGTGGCGGGGAAGAGCAGGGCGCAAAGCAGCAAGAGCAGGGAAGTACGCATGGCAGGCCGGATCCGGGATGAGTACACAGAGTGTAACATCCCGTCAGCACAAATCAGCTCACCCCATTCGGGGCGTCCCGTCAGTCGAAGAAATCCCGCAGATCCAGGGTCTGGTAGCCCTCCAGCTGCTGCCAGGGCAGGCTCTTTGGCAGGGGCTTGAGGGTCACCTCCATCCGGTAGCTGCGATAACCGTCGAGGCTTGCCGACTCCACTACCAGCGGCAGCTGCCAGCGGTTCGACCAGAGGATGCGGGTGCGCTGCCTGCCCTCGCGTTTTTCATACCAGCGCGCCTGTTCGGGGGCCGCCTCGTCGAGGGGGGTCATCTCCTGCAACAGGGCCGGGTTGATGAGATGGCGGATCCGCGGCCAGTCGGGTTTGAAAGCCACCTGACCGTACTCCTCTTCAGGTACCTCCACCAGCTGGTTGTGCCAGTTGTCGGCGTAGCGCAGTTGCAGCATCCCCTGCTGGTCGCGGGTCACCCAGCGTGCCGCCATCTGATGGGTAAAGTGCTTGTGGCCCGGGGTGGCATCGTGGGTGGCGTGATAGGCGCGGGCAAGCGGCAGCGGGATGAGTCGCTGGCTCCACACCTGATCGCCGACCCGCAGCCACTTCTCCTGCCACTGGCTCTCCTTGCTGATGCCGTCGCTGCTGGTCACCCGGTCCTGATAGCGGATGCGGGCGGCCAGATCGGGGACTTCATCGGCCAGGAGGGGAAAAGCGAGGCTGCTGGCGAGCAGCCACAACGGAAGTAAATATCGCATCATGGGTGATCGCTCGAACGAGCAGGGCCCGGCACCGCGCCGGGCCCTGCCGTTTACAGGCCGAGCGCCTCCTTCAGCTTGCCGAACACCCGGGTGTTGTCCAGCGTCCCCTTGAAGCGGCTGCTGCCGGCACCGTCGGCGAACAGCATCACGTCGCCGCCGCCGTGGGTCTCGGAGCCGAGCTTGACCCCGGTCTCCTGCAGGTAGTCGTCCGCCATCACCTGATCGCTGGTGAGGGTGGGGCGCACGTCGGGGCGGTTGGGGCCGTTGCCGAACACCAGGGTGGTGAACGGCTTGCCATCCACGTCGTTCTGGGTCGAGCCATCGCCATTTTTTACCAGATCCAGCACCTTGTTGCCCTTGGCGGAGTAGCCGTTGATGGTCATGGTGTGGTCATGGTCGGCGGTGACCACGATCAGGGTATCTTTCAGATCCACCTTGCCGAGCGCCGTCTTGACTGCGTCGTCCAGCGCCACCGCGTCGGTGAGCGAGCGCTTGGCATTGGTGCCGTGCAGGGCGTGGTCGATCCGGCCCCCTTCTACCATCAGGAAATAACCCTGGCTGTTCTGGCTGAGCAGATCGATCGCCTTGGCGGTCATCTCGGAGAGCGACGGCTGGGTATTGGCCGCCCCCTTGGCGACGCGGTCCAGCTCGTAGTCGAGGTGGGACTTGGCGCTGAACAGCCCAAGTACCTTGCCCGAGTTGACGCCAGCCAGCTCATCTTTGGTGGTGACGTAGCGATAGCCCTGAGCGGTCAGCTCGGCGGTGAGATCTCGCCCGTCGGCGCGGCCACCCTTGTTGCTGGTGCTGTTGTAAGGCGTCCAGTGGTTGGCGCCGCCCCCCATCAGCACGTCGACCCCGTCCCCCAGCGCCTGGTTGAAGCCGGCGCCGCCCGGTACCGCCTGCGCGGCGATGGCGTAGGCGGCATCGCGGTGGCAGATGTGGGAGTAGGTGGCGGCCGGGGTGGCATGGGTCAGCTCGGTGGTGGTGACGGCCCCCACCGACTTGCCCGCCGCCTTGGCCAGCTCGAGAAGGGTGGGTACCGGCTTGCCGTTGTCGCTGGTGCAGTTGTTGACGCCCTTGTTGCCGTTGGCGTCCTTGCCGGGGGCGACGGCTTTGGTGTCGCTGCTCATGGCGATCACCTCGTTGTTCATCTTGACCCCGGTGGTGTAGGCCGCCATGGAGGGGGCCGAGTCGGTGGTCTGGGCATCGTTGGAGAAGGTCTTGATGCGGGCGCTGCGGGCCAGCTTCATCATCTCCAGATTGCCCTCTTCTCCCACCTTGTAGAGGCGGGTGGCGGTGAGCACGGTGGGGCCCATGCCGTCGCCGATGAACAGGATGACGTTCTTGGCATCGCTGGCCTGTGCCTGGGCCGCGCCGCCGAGGGCGGCCAGCAGGGCCGTGCTGACCAGGGTTTTATGCAGGTTCTGCTTCATGGATTGGTTGATGGCTCTTTTCATGGGAATGCTCCTTACAGCCCGGCCGCAGCCTTGACCTTGCCGAACACGGCGGTGTTGTCGAGTGAGCCGTGGAAGCTGTCCGCTCCCTGGCCGATGGCGCCGAGGAAGACGTCGGTGCCGCCGTGGGTCTCGTTGCCGATTTCGCCCACCTTGACCACCACCTCCTGGTGATAGTCGTTGGCGGAGACGGTGGCGTCATCCAGCGGCGCCACGCTGCTGCGCGGCCCGTCCACCCGGTTGTAGCCGTTGCCAAAGCCGATGATGGTGTAGGGCATGCCATCACTATCCTTGCTCGGCTCGCCGGTTTCGTAGTTCTTCACCAGCCCGAGCACGCCCGGGTTGTCGGCCGTGGTCTTGCCGGTGCGCTTGGCATAACCATTCAGGACTAGCGTGTGGTCATGGTCGGCGGTGACCACGATCAGGGTGTTTTTCAGCTCGGGATCGGTTTTCTTTACCTCGTCGAGGGTCGCCTTGATGGCGTTGTCGAAGGCGAGGGTGTCCTGCAGGGCACGCTTGGCGTTGGTGTCGTGCAGGGCGTGGTCGATGCGGCCCCCTTCCACCATCAGGAAGTAGCCCTGTTTCTGGTCTTTGAGCTGCTTGATGGCGGCCAGGGTCATCTGGGCCAGGGAAGGCTCGCTGGCGGGTCGGTCCAGGTCATATTTCATGTGACTTGAGCCAAACAGCCCCAGCAGCGGCTTGCCCGCCTCGGCCTTGTTCAGCTCGTCCAGATTGCCGGCAAACTGGTAGCCCTTGGCCTTCATCTCATCGATGAGATTGCGGCCATCCTCGCGCTTGCCTTTGTCTGCCTTGGGCAGGAAAAAGCTGCTGCCACCGCCGAGCACCACGTCCACCCCCTCTTTGAGGGCACTGTTGTAACCCGCGCCGCCGGGCACCAGCTGGGCGGCGATGTCGGCTTCCAGATCCCGGTTGCAGAGGTGGGCATAGGTGGCGGCCGGGGTGGCGTGAGTCACCCGGGTGGTGGTGACCACCCCGGTACCGCGGCCGGCGGCCTTGGCCAGCTCCAGCAAGGTGGTGACCGGCTTGCCGCCGCTCTTGCTGCAGTTGCTCTCCTGGGTGGCGTCGCTGTCCATGCTGATGACGCCGTTGTTGCTCTTGACCCCGGTCATGTAGGCGGACATGGAGGGGGCCGAGTCGGTCACCTGGGCGTCGTGGGAGAAGGTCTTGATGAAGGCCGTCTCCGGCAGGGTATCGATGGTGAGGCTGCCCTCTTCACCGACGCCGTAGATGCGGGCGGCGGTCAGGGTATTGAGACCCATGCCGTCGCCGAGGAAGAAGATCACGTTCTTGGCGCCGGGGGCGGGCGCACTGCTGTCGTTGTTGGAGTTGCAGCCGGCAGCCAGGGCGGCGCCGATCATCAATGCAAGTCCTGCCATCTTTCTCATTGGGGTTCGCTCCTTGTAAAACCTGAGCGCAGCCTAGAGGTCGCAGATGACACTTTTAGTGAAACGGGATGACAATCCGATGAAGGTGTTGCGTGAATGTTATGTTGTATCAATAGCTTATATTAATGCAGCCGGAGCACGGGACGCCGGTGGGCGAGGGGGCCGGGTGGGGGAGAATCTGGCCGGATTGCGGGCTGGCGGCTAGAATGGCCTGTCAAATCAGGGCGTGTGCAGGTAAAATGCGCCCCCTTGCGACGCCCTGCGTCCGCCACCGCTCGCCGCTCGCACCACCGCAAGCCAGCGCCCGCAGTCCCTAGATGAGAGTAACGGATATGTCCATCAACTGGTTCCCCGGTCACATGCACAAGGCCCGCAAAGAGATTGCCGAGGTCATGCCCCAGGTCGATGTCATCATCGAAATGCTCGACGCCCGCATCCCCTTCTCCAGCGAAAACCCGCTGGTGCCCGAGCTGCGCGGCGATACTCCGGTGATCAAGGTGCTCAACAAGGCGGATCTCGCCGACCCCGAGATCACCGAGTTGTGGGTGGCCCACATGGAAAAGGAGAAGGGGATCAAGGCGTTGCCCCTGACCCAGCAGGAGCCCGAGAAGATCAAGCAACTGCTGACCCTCTGTCACGAGATGCTGCCGGAGCGCAATCTGGAGCTGCGCGGCGTGCGCGCCATGATCATGGGTATTCCCAACGTGGGCAAATCTACCCTGATCAACACCCTGGCCGGGCGCATTATAGCCCGCACCGGCAACGAGGCGGGGGTAACCAAGTCCCAGCAGCGGATCAAGCTCGACAACCACGTCATCCTGACCGATACCCCGGGCTTTTTGTGGCCCAAGCTCAACCCGCCCTCCTGCGGTTATCGGCTGGCCATCACCGCCGCCATCAAGGACACGGTGTTTGATTACGCCGACATCGCCATGTTTGCCGCCGATTACTTCATCAAGGCCTACCCGGAGCGGATCCAGGCGCGCTATCAGCTGAGCGAGCTGCCGGAAACCGAGATCGAGCTGCTGGAGCTCATCGCCCGCCAGCGCGGCTTCATGCGCAAGGGCGGCCTGGCCGATCTGCACAAGGCCTCCGAGATCCTGGTCAACGAGTTCCGCTCAGGCTTGTTGGGCCGCATCTCGCTGGAGACCCCGGCGATGGTGAGCGTCGAGATTGTGGAAGCCGAGGCGGAGGCCGAACAGAAGGCCAAGGAGAAGGCCGAGCGGGAAGAGGAGCGTCAGGCGCGGGCACGTCGCAAGTACGCCAAGAAGCGTCAGCGCTAACCGGCATTGAGCCTGGTACTCACGAAGAGGCGACCCTGGGGTCG
This sequence comes from Aeromonas sp. 2692-1, assembly GCF_013085505.1. NCBI lineage: Bacteria > Pseudomonadati > Pseudomonadota > Gammaproteobacteria > Aeromonadales > Aeromonadaceae > Aeromonas > Aeromonas sp. 2692-1. The sequence goes on along the minus strand of NZ_CP038513.1, from coordinate 4,123,200 downwards.
CCTCTTCGTTTTTGGGCTGATTGAGCATCAATGACGGGGCGGCTTGGCCACTGTGGTGGCGCGCTTTTGTGTGCGTGCTCCGCGGCCCTGTTCATAGCGCCGCGCAAGGTCGATGGGGATGAACGACCGGTCATGCCCCAGCAAGACCGCCAAACTACCCGTTAATCAAGGGGATAAGCCGGCTGCCGAGCAAGTGCAGGTCTGTGCCAAATGAGGATTTGTTGCCAGCGTGAAAAAAACATCCCCTGCGCCAATTAACGCCGATTGACAATGGCATTGGCGGTGGCATGATGCGCTCGCATTTTGACTCTCCGCACGGTATTACCCATGACCACCTACACCCGGCCAGTGCTGTTGTTGCTCTGCGGCCTGCTGCTGCTCACGCTGGCCATCGCGGTGTTGAACACCCTGGTTCCACTCTGGCTGGCCCATGACAATCTGCCGACCTGGCAGGTGGGCATGGTCAGCTCCTCCTATTTCAGCGGCAACCTGCTGGGCACCCTGCTGGCGGGGGCGCTGATCAAACGCTACGGGTTCAACCGCAGCTACTACCTGGCCTCCGCCCTCTTTGCCGCTGGCTGTGTCGGGCTCGGCATTACCCTTGGTTTCTGGAGCTGGCTCGGCTGGCGGTTCCTCGCCGGCATCGGCTGCGCCATGATCTGGGTGGTGGTGGAGAGCGCGTTGATGTGCAGTGGCAACGCGCGCAATCGAGGGCGCCTGCTGGCCGCCTACATGATGGTCTATTACCTGGGGACCGTGCTCGGGCAGCTGCTGGTCAGCAAGCTGCCGACCGGCCTGATGGAGGTACTGCCCTGGGCGACCGGGCTGGTATTGGCGGCTATCCTGCCGCTGTTGTTCACCCGCATCGTCAGTGAGCGCAATGAGCAGCAAGGGAGTACCCGGGTGTGGCCTATGCTGCGACTGCGGCAGGCGCGGCTCGGGGTCGATGGTTGCATCATCTCCGGTATGGTATTGGGGTCGCTGTACGGCCTGATGCCGCTTTATCTGAACCACCGAGGGGTGAGCGATGCCGGCATTGGCTACTGGATGGCGGTGATGGTGAGCGCGGGCATCCTGGGGCAGTGGCCGGTGGGCCGTCTGGCGGATCGGTTCGGGCGCCTGCCGGTGCTGCGGGTACAGGTACTGGTGGTGATCCTGGGGTGCGGGGCCATGCTCGGCGGCGTGGCGATGGGCCCGGCGCTGTTTGTGCTGGGCGCCGCCGGTTTCACCCTCTACCCGGTGGCCATGGCGTGGGCCTGCGAGAAGGTCGAGCACCATCAGCTGGTGGCGATGAATCAGGCGCTGCTGCTGAGCTACACCATCGGCAGCCTGCTGGGCCCGGCCTGTACCGCGCTGTTGATGCAGCACTACTCGGACAATCAGCTGTTCATCGTGATCGCCGGCGTGTCGTGCGTGTATCTGCTGATGTTGCTGCGCAAGCTGGGTGAACACCCGACGCCGGTGGCCCACGCCTGAATGGGGGCTGCAAGACGCCAGCCTCGCTTCCCGATAAGGGGTGCAAGGCGGAGCTAGGGTGCCCGCTATCAATAGGGTACCCGGTATATAGAAGAGGCGGCCCCAGGGCCGCCTTGTTGTTTGCAACGGTTGCCAGTTAGAGATTCATGGAGATGAGAGATTGACGAAGAGATAAACGGCTAGCCGTAGCGCTTTTTCGCCTCTTCAAACAAGGACATATGCAGCGGGAGCAGTTGCTGCCAGTCGCGCCGGTAGCCGCCGCCCGGCACGGCGGCGATGGGCAGCCCGTGCCGCAGTGCGCAGTCAAAGACCATGGCATCGCGCTGGCGGACCCCCTCATCGCTCAAGGCGAGATAGCCAAGCTCGTCGTCCCGGTGCACATCGACCCCGGCCTGATAGAGGATGAGGTCGGGGGTGTAGAGCCGCAGCGCCAGGTTGAGCGCCTCTGCCAGCGTGGTGAGATAGGCATCGTCCGCCATGCCGCTTGGCAGGGGAAAATCCATGTGGGAGGCGGGCTTGTGGCGAGGGAAGTTGTGCTCCCCGTGCAGGGAGAGGGTGATGATGTCGCGCCGCCCCTCGCACAGTGCTGCGCTGCCATCCCCTTGATGGACATCGAGATCGATGATCAATACCTGCTCGCAGCGCCCTTCGTCCAGGCACATCTGGGCGGCGATCACCAGATCGTTGAAGAGGCAAAAGCCGCTGCCAACATCCCGGTGGGCGTGGTGATAGCCGCCGGAGATCTGCAAGCCACAACCCTGCTCCAAGGCGTGGCGGCTGGCGGCCAGGGTGGCCCCCACCGAGCGCAGGGTGCGCTCCATCAACAGGGGCGACCAGGGGAAACCGAGCTGGCGAATGGCGCCTGCATCAAGGGTGCCGGCGAGGGCTGCCTCCACATAGGCGGCATCGTGCACCCGCTTTATCTGCTCAGGAGTGGCGGGGGCGGCCTCTGCCAGCGGATAGCCGAGGCTGCCGAGTCGCTCGAACAGCGCCTGGTACTTGGCCAGCGGGAAGCGATGACGCGCGGGCAGGGCCAGGGCGGAGTAGAGGGGGTGATAGAAGATGCGCAGTGACATGACGGCAGGGCCTTGGTGGAGAGGCAGATATGAAAAAGGGGAGCCAGGCTCCCCTTGTCGCACGAAACGAGTGCTCGCGCGCCATTACTGCTGCTGGATCACCCAGATCTGGAAGGCTTTGCGGGTCTCCGCATCGGCCTTGTTGTACCAGTTTTGCAGCTGGGTCAGGGCTTCCGGGTTGCTCTGAGCCTTGCTCGGGGCCACTTGTACCGGGGCGCTGTTGGCGGCCATGACGGCGGCGGTGGAGACGGCAACCGTGGCCGGCTGGTTGAAGGCTTTGCCCATGTTCAGCAGCTCTTGCTGATAGTCACGGGTCAGCTGGAAGCCTTCGACTTTCGGCAGCACGAACTGCTCGCTGGCGACGACCTGGTTGCTGCTCTTGTCTTTCAGCGCGACTTTCTGCTCTTTGACGAACAGCTTGGCTTCAGCTTCGTTGCGCGGCTTCTTGTAGTCCAGCACCAGCTTCTGGTTGTCGGCGGCGGTGAAGTTGATCACCAGCGGTTCGGCGGTCACCAGCTTGATGTCACTGCGGCTGGAGAAGTTGCCTTCGAAGGCGACGACCAGCTGGTGCTTGCCGGCCTTGAGGGGAAAGGTGTTGGTCTTGTCGAGCAGCTTGGGATTGATGGATTGGCCATCGATCAGCTGTACGACGTAGGGGTTGGTCACTTCCAATTGGGCATCGGCCAGGGCACTACCTGCCCACAACAGACCAGCCAGGGCCGGCACCAGAACAGTCAGTTTCATTTCATCTCCTTGAACAGTCGGCGAGTGCCCACTGAAAAACAGGGGCTCATTTTTACAGGTTTGCCCAAGGGCAGCAATAGGCGTTTATGGCGCCTGGGTTGCCTCTCGGCCTCGCTGTTTAAAGCGAACGCGAGCCACGGCACGGGTTCTGACCGAGGCAATCGACCCTTGTCTTACTCAATCCGACGGCTGAAGGGGGGCAGCGCGTCGAGCAGCCCCTTGCCATAACGCTTGGTCAATAGACGTCGGTCGAGGATGGTGACCCGGCCCCTGTCCGCCTCCTTGCGGATGAGACGACCGCAGGCCTGAATGAGCTTGCGCGACGCCTCAGGTACTGTCAGCTGCAGGAAGGGGTTGCCGCCCCGCTTCTCGACCCACTCGGCGGTGGCCTCTTCCACCGGCGAGTTGGGCACCGCGAATGGCAGCTTGGTGATCACCAGGTTGGTGAGGTAGTGGCCGGGCAGATCCAGCCCTTCCGAAAAGCTGCCGGTGCCGAACAGGATGCTGGCCTGGCCGCCATCGCACTTTTGCTTGTGCAGGGTGAGCAGGGCATTGCGGGAGGCTTCGCCCTGCACCAGCAGGGAGAGCCCCTTGGCCCGCAGCCCCACCGCCACCTCGTTCATCTGCCGGTAAGAGGAGAACAGCACCAGGCTCGCCTCCTTGCCTGCCAGCAGGCGGGGCAAGGTGCTGATGAGCTCCTGAGTGAAGGCGGGGGCGCTGGGCTCGTGCTCCATTTTGGGCAGATAGAGCTCGGCCTTCTGGTAATCGAAGGGGGAGCGCAGCCGCAGATAGCGGGTGCCGTCGTGCTCTTTGAGCCCCACCTGATGGCGAAAATAGCTGAACGAGGAGAGGGCGGTCAGGGTCGCGGACACCAGCACGGCGCCAAGACACCTGGACCAGAGCCACTCTTCCAGCAGATAGCCAACCTCGATGGGGGAGGCATGCAGCCAGATGTCGCCGTCATCGCTCTTGACCATCCAGCGAGCCAACGGCGTTTTGCCTTGTGCCACGTGCCGCCCCAGCATCTCCCACAGGGCGCAGAACCCCTCCAGCCGCTGCAGATAGAAGCCGCTCTCCGCCAGCAGGGGTTCGGCCTCCTTGCGGCGGATCTCGCCATCCTTCAACGCCTCACCAATGGCGCCCTGCATTCTGTCCAGCGCCCGCAGTGCCTTCTTGCTCGCCTCCTTGAGGTTTTCCGCCAGCATCGGCAGAGGGGCGGGCAGGACGCCATCGGCGAAGCGATAGTGTTTTTCCTCATTGAACAGCCGGTCGTTGGCGGCGAGCCACTGCTCCAGCGCCTTCAGATCCGGCTGCAGGGAGGCCAGTGCATCCTGCAGCTTGAGCTGGGGATCGAGCAGGCTCTCCTTGTTGAGGGTTCTGGCCAGCTTGCCGGCACCCTGCGCCAGCTTCTCCAGCCAGCGGCGCGAACCCTTGACACTGGCCGAGGCGGCGCCGTGATCGCGGGCGATGGTGGGCAGGTGGTGGGCCTCATCCAGCACATAGATACACTCGTCCGGCGGCGGCAATATGATGCCGCCCCCCATGGTGAGGTCGGAGAGCAGCAGGGCGTGGTTGACTACCAGCACATCGGCCGCATCCATGTCGTTGCGGGCGCGGTGGAAGGGGCAGTGCTGATGATGACTGAGAGCCTTGTTGCAGGTGTGGCGGTCGGCGGCGATGCGATCCCAGCAGAGATCGGTGATGGGTTTGGGCCAGTTGTCCCGATCGCCATCCCATTTGCCGTCGGTGTAGGCCTGCCACAGCGCCTGATAGCAGCTCTTGTCGGCGTCTGACGGCTTGTGCTTGCTGAGGCTGCCGAAGTCGAACTCGAAGTTGGCCATCTCGCTGCCGCTTGCGGCCTGTTCCAGCAGGTGCTCGCAGCAGTAGCGCTGGCGCCCCTTGACCAACATGAAGCGAAACGGCAGCTCGCTGTGGCGGTGGTAGAAGGGGAGGTCCTTGTGGATCAGCTGCTCCTGCAGCGCCACGGTGGCGGTGGAGATCACCAGCTTCTTCTGGGTGAGCCGTGCCACCGGGATGGCCCCCTGGGCATAGGAGAGAGACTTGCCGATGCCGGTACCGGCTTCGGCCACCAGGATGCGACGCTGTTTGTCATATTCCCCGGTCAGTGTCTTGGCTATCTCGGCCACCAGAAAATTCTGCTCCTTGCGCGGCACAAAACCGGGTAAGCCATCGGCAATTTGTCGATAGGTATTGCGAATGGTGGTTTTGAGACGGGTAGACAGCATGAAAAAAATGACCGTTGCACAGGGTGAAGGGGAACAGGATACCTGCAACTGGCAACCCGGGTCGAGGCATGTGGCAACGCACAGATCCGACCTCCTCTTCTTTATATAGGGCGTGGCACCGCTATTGTGTGATAAATCACCAATCTGACCGAATAATACCAGCGGTTATCACTGTAAACGTTTTCCCATGACGTGCAAACAATGTGGGATTCAGGTCACAATTTTTCCGCTATGACTATGCTTTTCGTAAAAAGTTCCAAGTTTTTTCATTGCGGATTGGAAAACCCGGTGCTAGTCTCGGCGCCATAGTGATGCAAAGTACATCGCTAACACAGGGAATAACAACGACTTAGTGTTTAATTACAGTAGGCATTGGAAACTATGAAAAAGACAATTCTGGCTATTGCTATCCCGGCTCTGTTTGCATCTGCCGCTAACGCTGCAGTGGTTTATGACAAAGACGGTACCACTTTTGACGTATACGGCCGTGTTCAGGCTAACTACTACGGTGACACCAACGAAGCTGACTCTACCGCTGCTTCCGGTTACAAAGATGTTGATGGCGAGCTGAAAGGTTCCTCCCGTCTGGGCTGGTCCGGCAAGATTGCTCTGAACAACACCTGGTCCGGTATCGCCAAGACCGAGTGGCAAGTTTCTGCTGAAAACTCCGCCAACAAGTTTGACTCCCGTCACATCTACGTTGGTTTCGACGGCACCCAGTACGGCAAGATCATCTTCGGTCAGACCGATACCGCGTTCTACGACGTGCTGGAACCGACCGATATCTTCAACGAGTGGGGCAGCGAAGGTAACTTCTATGACGGTCGTCAAGAAGGTCAGGTGATCTACTCCAACGCCATCGGTGGCTTCAAGGGCAAAGTGTCCTACCAGACCAACGATGACCAGGCTGTGAAAGTGGCTGACGTTGCTGGTGGCATCAAGACTACCGTTTTCCCGGACGTGAAGCGTAAGTATGCCTACGCTGCTGCCGTTGGTTATGACTTCGACTTCGGTCTGGGCTTCAACGGTGGTTATGCTTACTCCGACCTGGAAGGCAAAACCACTGACGCTACCGGTAAGAAATCCGAGTGGGCTCTGGGCGCACACTACGCCATCAACGGCTTCAACTTCGCCGGTGTTTACACCCAGGCTGACGTGAAGAACGACACCACTGGCTACAAAGATGAAGGCCGTGGTTACGAACTGGCTGCTACCTACAACGTTGATGCCTGGACCTTCCTGGCCGGCTACAACTTCAAAGAAGGTAAAGAGAATGCCAACCTGAGCGGTTCTTCCTACAAGGACCTGATGGATGCCACTCTGCTGGGCGTGCAGTACTCCTTCACCTCCAAGCTGAAAGCCTACACCGAGTACAAGATCAACGGTGTTAGCGGCAAGGACGACGACTTCACTGTTGCCCTGCAATACAACTTCTAATCCAGCCTCTGCGCTGATTTAGTTGATAAACGGCCAAGCTTGCTTGGCCGTTTTGTTTTATCTGCTTCCCACCTGATTGTCTCTGTTCCCCTCTGTTGATCATCCTCTCCTTCTCCTGTTTGGCTTGCGCCAGTTCACGTTGTCTCTTTTCTGTACTTGGCTCCCGGTCAGCGAATCGCTAGATTACTCAGCTCGTTGCAGGATGTTCGGCAGACAGGGAAGGATGACGCTTGATTGACTTTAGTCACCCGCAGTGGCGGGAGCTGGCCCGCCAGCTGCTGGACAACCCCACCTCGGTGGTCCGCGCCCGTCAGTGGCAACCCCTGCTGGGTCTGCTCAAGGACAACCAGCTGCTGCTGGCGCTGGGCAATCACCACTATGAGCTGACACCTGCCGGCCGCCGCTACCTGACCCGTGAACTGACGCTGGCCGAGATCGCCACGGCACCACCGACCCCGGAGGAGTGGCTTCATGGGCAGGGGTGGCAGCTGGCGGAGCAGGTCAACGAGCGGGTGCTCGCCGCGCTCTATCGCAAGAGCGAGGTGAGCTTTTCCCCCAACGAGCAGATCGATTTTGAAGACAAGGGGATCAGGCTTTGCGCCGATCAGCTGCTGCGCCTGCGTGCCCCCCAGCCGTTCAGCCTCTTTTTCAGCGGCGGCACCCTGCTTGATGCCGCCCCCTGGTTGCAGGCGCTCGGCGAGGTGGCGCTGCCCGAGCGCAACCTGGCCGGCCTCGGCAAGATCCTGTGGGGGGAGGGGGAGCTGCTGCGGGTGATCACCACCGACAGCGTCGGTGCCTTTGCCGAGCTGGTGCTGCCAGCGGGGACCCTGCTGGTCTGGGCTCCCGCCCCGGCACAGCAGGCGCTGCAGCAAGTGATCGCCGCTCTGCCACCCCAGGTGCAGTGGAGTCATCTTACCTCTCTCGATCCGAGCGGGGTGGATCGGGTGCTGACCCTGGCCCAGCGTCTGGGTCGTCCGGCCAGCTGGTGGCTGCCCACTGCGCTGGCTCCCATCATGGCGGCCTATGCCCTGCCGCTGACCGACTCCCGCCCCTGGGAGCCGAGCCGGATCCCCAAGTCATTGTTAGCAGTTTGTAGCGGTTTGGTTGAGTCCAATGGTGGCTTGTCTGCCGAGGTGTGCGCGTTGGCGCCGCAGTGGCATGCCATCGGTTGAGATTGCCGCAGATCCGGCCGAAAAAGCGGTTTGCCCCCACTCTGCACGGTGATATAAATAGTTGACGAAGCGCTCGCCAGATGGGCGCTTTTGTTTGCCACGTGTTTTGCGTGTCACGGACGGTGTGCCAACACGCTTTGCCAGCCAACGAACTCAACGGAATACAGGGAATACCATGTTTGAAAAGGTTGTTGCCGCCCCAGCGGATCCGATCCTGGGCCTGACCGAAGCCTTCCGTGCTGACTCTCGCAGCCACAAGATCAACCTGGGGGTCGGGATCTACAAGGATGAGACCGGTGCCACCCCCATTCTCCACTGCGTCAAGAAAGCCGAGCAGAAGCTCTTGACCGACGAGAAGACCAAGAATTACCTCGGTATCGAAGGCAATATCGAATATGGCCGCATCGTGCAGCAACTGCTGTTCGGGCAAGATTCTGCGCTGGTCGCCAGCGGCCGCGCCAAGACTGCTCAGGCGCCGGGCGGTACCGGTGCCCTGCGCATCGCCGCCGAGTTCGTGGTGCGCAACGGTCTGGCCAAGACTATCTGGATCTCCGATCCCACCTGGGCCAACCACGTCAGCGTGTTCCAGGCTGCCGGCCTTTCCGTCAAGTGGTACAAATACTACGATGCGGCCAGCAAGGGACTCGACTTTGCCGCCATGCAGGCCTCGCTGGCTGAAGTGCAGGCTGGCGATCTGGTGCTGTTGCACGGCTGCTGCCACAACCCGACCGGTATCGACCCCACTGCTGATCAGTGGCGTGCACTGGCCAAGCAGAGTGCTGCCGCCGGCTGGCTGCCGCTGTTTGACTTCGCCTATCAGGGCTTTGCCCGCGGTATCGAAGAGGATGCCGAAGGTCTGCGCATCTTCGCCGAGTGCCACGACGAGCTGCTGGTGGCGAGCTCCTTCTCCAAGAACTTCGGCCTCTACAACGAGCGGGTCGGCGCCTTCACCCTGGTCAGTGCGACCAAGGAGATCGCCGACGTGGCCTTCACCCAGGTCAAGACCGTCATTCGCGCCAACTACTCCAACCCGCCGTCACACGGTGCCGCCGTCGTCACTGCCGTGGTGAGCGATCCGGCCCTCTATGCCGAGTGGGTGGAAGAAGTGGCGGCGATGCGGGTGCGTATTCGCGAGATGCGTGAGCTGCTGGTGGAAAAACTGGCGGCGCGCGGCGTGAACCAGGACTTCAGCTTTATCCGCGAGCAGAACGGCATGTTCTCCTTCTCAGGCCTCTCCAAGGATCAGGTGGAGCGCCTCAAGAGCGAGTTTGCCATCTACATCGTCGGCTCGGGCCGGATCAGCGTGGCCGGTATCACCCGTGCCAACATAGATCCCCTGTGCGATGCGATTGCCAAGGTGTTGTAAGCACCGCCATCTGCATCTGTTCAGTAAAAAGCCCGCCGGGGAGACCCGGCGGGCTTTTTTATTTCCAAGTGCTGGTCTCAGCGGCGACGCTTGCCGTCCCCCAGCAGGGAGCCGAGCACCCCCCGTACCAGCTGCCGCCCCACCTCGTTGCCCAGGGTGCGGGCCACGCTCTTGGCGGCGGTCTGCACCACGCCGTCGTGCTGGCCACCGCGCGGGCCGGTGCGACCGAACAGGATGCCGTTGAGGGCATCGAGCAGACCGCCTTCCCCGTTGGATGGCTGCTCGCTGCCTTGCTCGCTTGTGGGGGTCACCCTGCCACCATTGAGCCGCTCGAAGGCGGACTCCCTATCTTCCGGCGTCTCGTAGCGGCCGTAGAGCAATGAGCCCTGGATCAGGGCTTGCCGTTCGGGGTCGCTCAGGGGACCGATGCGGCTGGCCGGGGGGGCGATGAAGGCGCGCTCCACCACGCCGGGGCGCCCCTTCTCGTCGAGCAGGGAGACCAGGGCTTCCCCGACCCCCAGCTCGGTGATGACGCCGGCGGCATCGAAGGCCGGGTTGGTGCGCAGGGTGTTGGCGGCGATGCGCACCGCCTTCTGATCGCTCGGGGTAAAGGCGCGCAGGGCGTGCTGGATCCGGTTGCCGAGCTGCCCCAGCACGCTGTCGGGGATGTCGGCCGGGCTCTGGGTCACGAAGTAGACACCCACCCCTTTCGAGCGGATGAGCCGCACCACCAGCTCTATCTTCTCCAGCAGCGCCTTGGGCGCGTCGTTGAACAGGAGGTGCGCCTCGTCGAAGAAGAAGACCAGCACGGGTTTCTCCGGATCCCCCACCTCGGGCAACTGTTCGAACAGCTCGGAGAGCAGCCAGAGCAGGAAGCAGGCATAGAGCCGGCTGGACTGGGTCAGCTTGCTCGCGGCCAGCACGTTGATATGGCCGTGACCGGCCTCGTCGGTCTGCAGCAGGTCCTGAATGTCCAGCATGGGCTCGCCGAAGAAGTGATCGCCCCCCGCGCTCTCCAGGGTGAGCAGGTTGCGCAGGATGGCGCCGATGGAGGCGGTGGACACGTTGCCGTAGCGGGTGGTGAGGGTCTTGGCGTTGTCCCCCGCGAACTGCACCATGGCGCGCAGGTCTTTCAGATCGAGCAGCAGCAGCCCCTCGTCGTCCGCCACCTTGAACACCAGCTCCAACACGCCGCTCTGGGTGTCGTTGAGGCCGAGCAGGCGGGCGAGCAGCAGGGGCCCCATGTCGGAGACGGTGGCCCGCACCGGATGGCCTTGCAGGGCAAAGAGATCCCAGAACAGGGTGGGGCTGGCGGCAAAGGCGGGGGCGGGGATGCCGAGCTGGGTCAGGCGGGCGTCCAGCTTGGGGGATGGCATGCCGGCGGCGCCCAGGCCGCTCAGATCCCCTTTCACGTCCGCCAGAAAGACGGGAACCCCGAGGCGGGAAAAGCCCTCCGCCAGCACCTGCAGGGTGACCGTCTTGCCGGTTCCGGTGGCGCCCGTGATGAGGCCGTGGCGATTGGCCATGGCGGGCAGCAGGGAGAGGGGGTGGCCATTGGCATGGGCCAGCGTGAGCGGTTCGGCCATGGGGGGCTCCTTGTCTCGCATGAGGGACGAAAAACAACGGGTTACAAGGAGTGTGGTGGCAGAGCCAAACGATGGCAAGCCGCGCCCGGTGGACGCGGCGTGACGGCGGGGGCCCCTCAGGAGGCGCGGATCCGTCTGCCCAGTTGCAGTGTCAGCAGGGTGAGCAGGGCGCCTGTGGTGGCGGTCAATATCGCCAGCAGCAGGCTGCCCAGCAGGAAGGGGGGCACCAGGGTGGCGGCCTCGTGCTCCAACCAGTGCAGGGACCAGGTGAGGTGAAAGGGCTCCGGCGTCTCATGCAGCACCAGGCAGCCGGTGCGATAGGCATAGAGATACATGAAGGGGAGCGTCAGCGGGTTGTTGAACCAGACCGCCAGCAGTGCCAGCGGCAGGTTGAGGCTGAACGCCAGCGCCAGCCCGACCGCGATGAGTGAATGCATGGGGATGGGAAACCAGCAGGCGAAAATGCCGGCCGCCACCGCCCCGCTCAGGGCGCGCGGCCCCCCTTGCCAGAGGGCGGGTGCGAGCAGACGCTCGCCAAACAGGGAGAACCACTTCTGCTGGCGCAGGGTATCGGGGTCAATCTTGAAGCGGGCAAACCAGCGATTCAGCATGCGCGGGCCACCTTGCGTTTTTGCCACTGGCGCACGGTGCTGATGCGCCAGCAGGTACGAATGAGGGCGTAGCCGATAAGGGAGCTGAGCAGGGCGAGCACCAGCGAACCCAGCAGCAGTGGCGGGGCCACGGTCTCGAACACCGACACCAGCCAGGCCCAGGTGAACTCGATCTCGATGTGCTGGGAGGATTGCCCCAGCAGCTGGCAGCCGGTCAGATAGGCACCGTAGAACAGCGGCGGCATGGTGAAGGGGTTGGAGAGCCAGACCAGGGCCACCGAGAGCGGCAGGTTGACCCGGCAGGCGATGGCGCCGCCGGCCGCCAGCAACATCTGGCAGGGGAGCGGCACCCAGGCCATGAACAGCCCTACCGCGAAGGCACCGGCCGCCGAGCGCCGATTGAGGTGCCACAGATTGGCATCCAGCAGCAGCTTGCCAAACAGCCGCAAGTGCTTGTGTTCCTTGAGTGTCGCCGGATCAGGCAGCCAGCGTTGTATGAGTCGTTTGGGCATATTGAAACCTTGCTAAATACTTGCACCATGGATCTGCGTCTGTTGTCGTTTGCCCTCGGGGCAAGCTCCTCACTGCTTTGGCCATGGTTGCCTTCATGGGAATGGGGTGGCCTGATGCTGCTGCTCGCGTTCCCCCTGGCCGGTTACCGCTGCTGGCGGCTGCTGTTTTTGCTGTGCGGCATCCTCTGGATGCAGGGGAGTTTGCACTACCGGCTTGCCTGGCTGGATCAGCTCGGCAAAAAAACGAGCCACATCATAACCGCACAGCTGCAAAGTGCAGAACCCGAGGGCGATAAATTTATCCGACTGGTGCTGCGAGTGAACAGGCTCGACGAGCAGACGCTCACCCCGGCGCCGCTGGTGCGCATCAATGCCTACCAGGCGCTGCCCGCCATGACGGCAGGCAGTCGCCTCACTCTGGTGGTCTCTCTCAAACCGGCCCACGGCCTGGCCAACGAGGCGGGGATGGATGGGCGGCGCCTGCTGCTCGGCAAGGGGATCACCGCCACCGGCAACCTGCGCCGGGTGATCCAAATTGAGCCGGCGCAGACGGGGCTGCGCGAGCGCTGGCTGGCCCGCGCTGCCGCCAGCTGGCAGGATCTGAGCCAGGGCCCGCTGCTGGCGGCGCTCACCTTCGGCGAGCAGGGCGGCATCACGGATGAGCAGTGGAGCCTGTTTCGCGGCAGCGGGCTGACCCATATCATCGCCATCTCGGGGCAGCACATCGCGCTGGTAGCGGTGCTCGGCTGGTGGCTGGGGCGACTGTTCGGGCTGCGGGGGGCGATTCTGGTCGCCCTGTTGTTTGCCGCCCTCTACAGCTGGCTGGCCGGTTTTGCGGTGGCCACCGAACGGGCCCTCATCATGGTGCTGGTGTGGAGCCTGCTGCGCTGGCGACGGCGGGAGTGGCCGGCCCATCGCATCTGGTTGTGGGCCTTCGTGGTGCTCACGCTCTGGGATCCCTTTGCCCTCTATTCGGCCGGATTCTGGCTCTCCTTCCTGGCGGTGGCTCTGCTGCTGGTGGCGAGCCTGCTGGAGGCCAAACCCGGGCTCATTCGTCTGCAGGGCTTGTTGCTGCTGGGGCTGCTGCCGCTGCAACTGGCGCTGTTCGAGGGGATTGCCCCGCTGTCGTTGCTGCTCAATCTGCTGGCATTGCCGCTCTTTTGCATCGGCATCATACCGCTGGCGCTCATCGGGGTGCTGCTGGCGCCGCTTTCGGCGGAGCTGGCCCACCTGCTGTTCTGGCTGGCCGATGTCGGTCTGCAGTGGGTGTTGTGGGCGTTGGCCAGCCTGGCCAGCCAGTGGCAGCTCTGGTGGCCGGTGCCTGGCTGGGTATTGCCGTTCACGGCGCTGCTGACCCTGCTCTGGTGCGCCTGGCATGTGCCGGGTGGTCGTCCGCTGCTGTTGCCAGGGGGCGTGGCCCTGCTGCTGGCGGCCTGGCCGGCGCCGACCCATTGGCAACTGAGGGTGCTGGACGTGGGGCAGGGGCTGGCGGTGCTGATCACCCGGGGCGAGCGCGGCATCCTCTTCGACACCGGCGATCGCTACCCGGGCGGCTACAACATGGCGGATGCCGTGATCTTGCCCTTGCTCAACCGGCTCGATGTGCGGGTGCTGGATTATTTGATCATCAGTCACAAGGACAGGGATCACGCCGGCAATCGGCGCGCCATCCTGCAGGCTCTGCCGGTACGCCACGAGCTCTCTTCATTCGATTTTGGCCGCTTCACGGCCCTGTGCCGGCGCGGCCAGCAGTGGCGCTGGCAGGGGCTCGAGATGGCGGTGCTCTGGCCTCAGCAACCGGGGCCTGGTCACAACAACGACGGCTGTGTGCTGCAGATCCGCGACGGGGAACGGCGCATACTGCTCAGTGCCGACATCGAGCGACAGGCAGAGCAGCGGTTGCTGGCGCTGGAAGGGGAGGGGCTTGCCAGCACCCTGCTGGTGAGCCCTCACCACGGCAGTCGCACCTCCTCCACGGCGCCCTTCGTGGCGGCGGTGGCCCCCCGCTATGTGGTGCACAGCGCCGGCTTCATGAACCAGTGGGGATTCCCCCGCCCCGAGGTGGTGGCCCGCTACCAGGAGGCGCAGCAATGGGTCACCGGGCTGGACGGAGAAATTCTGGTGGAGCCTGCGCCGGGCGGGCTGCGGATCCGGGCCGAACGGGAGCAGGGCCCCTGGTTTCGCCGCAAGGGCGACTGGTGGCGGCCTGCATTCTGGCCTGATCGCTGAGCGTAAACCCGGCTTTGGCTGGGATAACGACTGTGATTTCCTGTCTTGGCGAGGGACATGCGCTGGCGATGCTTGGTGTAATCCTGCGCTTTGGCTGGGATAACGACCGTCATTTCCCGCCTTGGTGATGGGCACCGCTTGGTGTAATCCTGCGCTTTGGCTAGAATAGCCCGTCATTTCCCTTATGAACGGCTATTCATGCAACAAGAAACCTCACAAGACAGCTGGCCTGTCTTCAAGCGTCTGCTCGGCTATGTCCGTGACCGCAAGCTTGGCCTGATCGGCGGCATCATCGGCATGCTGGGCTACGCCGCCGTGGATACCACCTTCGTCTATTCCATCAAGCCGCTGATCGACCAGGGGATCAACGGCAACGATCCGACCGTGCTCAAGTGGATGCCCTTCTTCGTACTGGGCATCGTGGCCCTGCGTGGCGTCGCCAACTTCCTCTCCAACTACTGCATGGCCTGGGTCGGCAACCACGTGGTGATGCGCCTGCAGCAGCAGGTGTTCAATCACATGGTGGCGATGCCGATGAGCTTCTTCGACCGCCAGAACACCGGCCACCTGCTCTCCAAGGTGACCTATGACGCCAGCCAAGTCTCCTCGGCCGCCAGTACCACCCTGGTCACCCTGGTGCGGGAAGGGGCGACCGTGATCGGCCTGCTCGGCCTGATGTTCTGGCACTCCTGGCAGCTGTCGGTGATCTTCCTGGTGGTGGGGCCCGTGGTGGGCATCATCATCGGCCTTATCAGCCGCCGTTTCCGTCAGATCAGCCGCCACATCCAGCAGGCGGTGGGTGACATCACCACCTCCACCGAGCAGATGCTCAAGGGGCACAAAGAGGTGCTGATGTTCGGCGGCCAGAAGGTGGAAGAGAAGCGCTTCTTCAAGGTCAGCAACAACATGCGCCAGCAGACCATGAAGATGGTCGCGGCCGATGCCATCGGCAGCCCGGTGGTGCAGATGGTTGCCTCCATCGCGCTGGCGGCCTTCCTCTATGTGGCCACCATCGACAGCGTGCGCAGCGAGCTGACTGCCGGTACCTTCACCGTCATGATCACCTCCATGATGATGCTGCTCAAGCCGCTGAAGAGCCTGACCGACGTCAACAACCAGTTCCAGCGCGCCATCACTGCGTGCCACAGCCTGTTCGGTCTGCTCGACACCGAGCCGGAGCAGGATACCGGTACCCGTACCCTGGAGCGTGCCCGCGGCGAGATCGAGTTTCGCAACGTCACCTTCACCTACCCGACCAAGGACACCCCGGCGCTGCACAACGTCAGCTTCAAGGTGGAGGCGGGTAAATCGGTGGCGCTGGTGGGGCGTTCCGGCTCCGGCAAGAGTACCATCGCCAGCCTGTTGACCCGTTTCTACGACATCGAACAGGGGGAGATCCTGCTGGACGGCGTCAATATCCGCGATTACCGCCTGAGCGAGCTGCGCAAGCAGTACGCCCTGGTCTCCCAGCATGTCCACCTGTTCAACGACACGGTGGCGAGCAACATCGCCTACGCCGCGGAAGAAAAATACAGCCTCGACGAGATCAAGCAGGCGGCCCGCATCGCCCACGCCGACGAGTTCGTCAGCAAGATGAGCAACGGTTATGACACCGTGGTCGGCGAGAACGGCGCATCGCTCTCCGGCGGTCAGCGTCAGCGTATCGCCATCGCCCGCGCCCTGCTGCGCGATGCGCCGGTTCTGCTGCTGGACGAGGCCACCTCGGCGCTGGATACCGAGTCCGAGCGCCACATCCAGGCGGCCATCGACGAGCTGTGCAAGGCGCGCACCTCGCTGGTGATCGCTCACCGTCTCTCCACCATCGAGAAGGCGGACGAGATCCTGGTGATCGATGAAGGCCATATCGTCGAGCGCGGCAACCACGCGGCGCTGATGGCCCAGCAGGGCACCTATGCCCAGCTGCGCGCCATCCAGTTCGGCCATGCCACCGCAGGTGGCAACGCCTGATGCTGGAGCGGCTCTGGTATGCAAAGAGTGGCTGGCGCTGGTTGCTGGCCCCCTTTGCCCTGCTGTTTGCTATCATCAGCGGCACTCGCCGTTACGCCTATCGTCACGGCTGGCGCAAGGGCTATCGTGCCTCTTTGCCGGTCATCGTCGTGGGCAATATCTCGGTGGGGGGCAACGGCAAGACCCCGGTAGTGGTCTGGCTGGTGGAGCAGTTGCAGGCCCGCGGCTATCGCCCAGGGGTGGTGAGCCGCGGCTATGGTGGCAAGGCGCCCCATTACCCCTACCGGCTCGATGCCGCCAGCACCACGGCGCAGGCGGGGGATGAACCGGTACTGATTGCCCGGCGCTGTGGCTGCCCGGTGGTGGTGGCACCCAGGCGGGCCGATGCGGTGCGTCTGTTGGAGCAGAGCGGCGAAGTGGACATCATCATCACCGACGACGGCCTGCAGCACTATGCGCTGGCCCGTGACATCGAGCTGGTGGTAGTGGACGGGGCACGCCGCTTCGGCAACGCCTGCCTGCTGCCCATGGGGCCGCTGCGCGAGCCGGTCACCCGGCTCAAGCGGGTGGACGCCATCATCTGCAACGGCGGCGAGCCGGGGCGGGGAGAGTATCCTATGAGGCTGGTGGCCGACGTCCCCCGCCGGGTGCGCGACGAGGCCCCGCTGGCCACGCCGCTGGCCGGTCCGGTCGACGCGCTGGCGGGGATTGGTCATCCGCCCCGTTTCTTCGCCACCCTTGAGGGGCTCGGTTACCAGCTGGATCAGCGGGTGGCCTACGGCGATCACCACCCCTTCGATCGGGACGAGCTGGTGGGCCGTTTTGCCGGCAAGCCGCTGCTGATGACCGAGAAGGATGCGGTCAAGTGCCGCTCCTTTGCCCTCGATAACTGGTGGTATCTGCCGGTCAGCGCCGAGTTGCCCGCCTCCCTGCTCGATACCCTGCTGCACAAGCTGGGGGCAAACGGGAAGGGGCAAGGCGCAACCAAGGCACAAGGTTAATCTCTCTCGCCCGCGTGGGAGGGAAGGGGCTTATCATGCCCCGCATGAAATATCTGGTTGCTCGACATCCATCGCCGGCGTAATGAACCCGCCGGCGCGACATCGTTGAAGGAGTATCGTTTTGGCTTTGGACATCAAGTTGCTCGACATCATTGCCTGCCCGGTCTGCAAGGGCAAGCTGCACTACAGCAAGGCCGTGCATGAGCTGGTCTGCCGCTTCGACAAGCTGGCCTATCCGCTGGAGGAGGGGATCCCGGTGTTGCTGGAGAACCGTGCCCGTCCGCTCAGCAGCGACGAGCTGTCGTCATGAGCTTCGTCGTCGTCATTCCGGCCCGCTACGCCTCCACCCGGCTGCCGGGCAAGCCGCTGGCCGACATCCACGGCAAGCCCATGGTGCAGCACGTGGTGGAAAAGGCTCTGCAGTCGGGCGCCGATCGGGTGATCGTCGCCACCGATGACGAGCGGGTGCAGCAGGCGCTGGCCGCCTGCGCCGGGCAGGCCGGTTTCGAGGTGTGCATGACCTCGAAGGATCATCAGTCCGGTACCGAGCGGCTGGCCGAGGTGTGCCGTCACTACGGCTTTGCCGCCGACACCATAGTGGTCAACGTGCAGGGGGACGAGCCGCTCATTCCGCCGGTCATCATCCGTCAGGTGGCGGACAACCTGGCCGCCGCCACGGCGCCCATGGCGACCCTGTCGGTGCCGATCCAGGACGCCGAAGAGGTGTTCAACCCGAACGCCGTCAAGGTGGTGACCGACCAGGAGGGCTACGCGCTCTACTTCAGTCGCGCCTCCATTCCGTGGGATCGGGATCGCTTTGCCGCGAATCGCGAGCAGATTGGCGATCACTACCAGCGCCACATCGGCATCTACGCCTATCGCGCCGGCTTCATCCAGCGTTATGTGGACTGGGCGCCGAGCGCGCTCGAGCAGATCGAGGCGCTGGAACAGCTGCGGGTGCTCTGGTACGGGGAGAAGATCCACGTGGCCCAGGCGCTCGAGGCGCCGCCGGTCGGGGTGGATACCCAGGCCGATCTGGACAAGGTGCGCGCGCTGCTGGCGAACTAATGCCGACAACAGCAAAAATGACTCTGAACGGTGCCTGCGGGCGCCGTTTTTTGTGTTTAATCTTTATATAATTATTTGATTCAAAACACCATTTATGAGCACTTTCAAACTTTTCCCGGCCATGGTTTGCCAAATCAGCGAGTTTGGTTATGATGCAAGACGCCGTGTTAACCCTAACTGGCATATAACGAGATAAAAAACGGGGTGTTTGGGTGATTAATGTATTCCTGGTCGATGATCATGAGTTGGTGCGTACAGGGATAAGACGCATTCTGGAAGATGTCCGCGGGATCAAGGTGGTGGGCGAGGCGCAGAGCGGGGAAACCGCAGTCACTTTCTGTCGTCAGCACCATCCCGATGTGATCCTGATGGACATGAACATGCCGGGCATCGGCGGCCTGGAGGCGACCCGCAAGATCCTGCGGATCCGGCCCGATGTGCGCATCATAGTGCTGACCATTCATTCAGAAAATCCGTTCCCGACCAAGGTGATGCAGGCGGGTGCCGCCGGCTATCTCACCAAGGGGGCCGCGCCGGACGAGATGATCCACGCCATTCGCCTGGTCCACTCCGGTCAGCGTTACATCTCCCCGGAGATCGCCCAGCAGATGGCCCTGAGCCAGTTTGCCTCGGCCGACGAGAACCCCTTCAAGTCCCTCTCCGAGCGCGAGCTGCAGATCATGATGATGATTACCAAGGGGCAGAAGGTGACCGATATTTCCGAACAGCTCAACCTGAGCCCGAAGACGGTCAACAGCTACCGCTACCGGCTGTTCAGTAAGCTCAACATCAATGGCGATGTGGAGCTGACCCATCTGGCCATTCGCTATGGCATGCTGGATGCCGACACCCTGTAACGGGCGGCGTGTAGCCATCAAAGGCGGCCTGTGCCGCCTTTTTGCTTTTTGCCGGTCTGGCGCAGTATGCTCTGTGCCGTCTTCTGCTTTCATCCGTTGAGCCGAGTTGCCGATGAGCCTCTCTTTCAATCTTCCGTTTGCCGCGATCCCCCAGATCCAGCACCTCGATCCCCCTTGCCGGAGCCAGCATGACCTCGTCTGAACCTCTCTTCGACAGCAAGGCGTTTCTCAGTGCCGTCACCCACCAGAGCGGCGTCTACCGCATGTATGACAGCGGCGGCACCGTCATCTACGTGGGCAAGGCCAAGGATCTGAAAAAACGGCTCGCTTCCTATTTTCGGGCCAACGTCGACAGCATCAAGACCCGCACCCTGGTGCGCCAGATCGCCGACGTGCAGGTGACGGTCACCCACACCGAGACCGAGGCGCTGATCCTCGAGCACAACCTCATCAAGCAGTACCAGCCTCGCTACAACGTGCTGCTGCGCGACGACAAGTCCTACCCCTGGATCATCATCACCGCGCACCAGCACCCGCGCATCGGCGTCCATCGCGGTGCCCGCAAGGTGAAGGGGGAGTACTTCGGCCCGTACCCCTCCGGCGGTGCGGTGCGCGAGAGCCTGCACCTGATGCAGAAGATCTTCCCGGTGCGCCAGTGCGAGGATGCGGTCTATGCCAACCGCAGCCGCCCCTGCCTGCTCTACCAGCTCAAGCGCTGCGCCGGCCCCTGCGTGGCCGGGCTGGTGAGCGAGGCCGAATATGCCCAGCAGGTGGAGCTGGCCAAGCTGTTTCTGGCGGGCAAGAACCAGCAGGTGATAGGCGAGCTGGTGGGCAAGATGGAGTCCGCCAGCGGCGATCTGCGCTTCGAGGAGGCGGCCCGTTACCGGGATCAGATCCAGGCGCTGCGCCGGGTCACCGAGCAGCAGTCGGTGAGCGGCAACGTGCTGGACGAGCTCGACGTGGTGGGGGTGGCCTTCGAGCAGGGGACCGCCTGCATCCACGTGCTCTTCATCCGCCAGGGCAAGGTGCTGGGCTCGCGCAGCTACTTCCCGAAAGTGCCGGCCGATACCCAGCTCGACGAGGTGGTGCAATCCTTCCTGCTGCAGTTCTATCTGTCGGGGCAGGGGGGCGGCAGATCCCGAGCGAAGTGCTGCTCGATGTGGCACTCGAAGACGAGAACGTCATCGCTGAGACCTTGAGCCAGACCGCCGGTTACAAGGTGCGGGTGGTGAGCCGTACCCGCGCCGAGCGGGCCCGTTTCATCAAGCTCGCCTCCATCAATGCCCAGACCGCGCTGCGCTCGCGGCTCGCCCACAAGAGCACCACCACCGCCCGCTACGACCAGCTGGAGGAGCTGCTGGAGCTGGAGCGCCCCATCGCCCGCATGGAGTGCTTCGATATCTCCCACACCATGGGGGAGCGCACCGTGGCCTCCTGCGTGGTGTTCAACCGGGAGGGACCGCTTTCATCGGAATATCGCCGCTTCAACATCGACGGCATCACCGGCGGCGATGACTACGCCGCCATGGAGCAGGCGCTGGAACGGCGCTTTGGCAAGCAGCAGGAGCCGGACAAGGTGCCGGACGTGCTGTTTATCGATGGCGGTCTTGGCCAGTTGCGCCGCGCCGAGGAGATCCTGGCCCGCCAGCTGGAGTTTCTGGGGGGCAAATATCCGCTCTTGGTAGGCATCGCCAAGGGGGTGACCCGCAAGGCGGGGCTGGAGACCCTGATCCTGGGGGAGAGTCACGAAGAGCTGCATTTGCCGGCAGATATGCCCGCCTTGCACCTGATTCAGCACATTCGCGATGAATCCCACCGTTTTGCCATCACCGGCCACCGCGCCAGACGGGCGAAAGCCCGCACCACCAGTACCCTGGAGGACATTCCGGGGGTGGGGCCGAAACGGCGGCAGGCGCTGCTCAAGTACCTGGGTGGGTTGCAGGAGGTGAAAAAAGCCGGGGTGGAGGAGCTCGCCAAGGTGCCCGGCATCAGCCTGGAGCTGGCCCAGTCCATCCACGACGCCCTGCACTCGCTCTAGCCATTCGTACCTGAGAATGGGTGAATGCACCTCCATGTTGCCCCTGTTTGCCCTGACGGCAAACAGGGGCTGTCGCCCAAGGTATTGGCAAGGGGCGAGTTGAGTCACATCATTCACTCTGGGTTCATTCACTTCGGGGATCCCGGCACACAAGAGCCGTGACGCAGGGGGCCCGTAAATGCCATAATGGCCCGCATCCTGAGGTTGTTGATGGATTCATAGACCAAGGCGGGCGCCTGTCCGGTTGCATCCGTGATCGGCTTGGGGCTACCATGTAGCGGCATACAAGAAGTGGCTGAAAATAATGACAAATATTCCTAATCTGCTGACGTTTTTTCGGATCTTGCTCATCCCCGTCTTCGTCATCCTGTTCTACCTTCCCTATCAGTGGTCCTATCTGGCGGCGGCCATCGTCTTCATCCTGGCGGCGGCGACCGACTGGTTTGACGGCTACCTTGCCCGCAAGCTGAACCAGTCCACAGCCTTCGGCGCTTTCCTCGATCCGGTGGCCGACAAGATCATGGTGGCGGCGGCGCTGGTGGTGATCGTCGAGCACTACAACACCATCTGGGTGACCATTCCCGCCATGACCATGATTGGCCGCGAGATCATCATCTCCGCCCTGCGCGAGTGGATGGCTGAGCTTGGCAAGCGCTCCTCGGTGGCGGTCAGCTGGATTGGCAAATGGAAGACCATGATCCAGATGGTGTCGCTCACCGGTCTCATCTGGCAGTACGACATCTGGATGGTGTGGCTGGCCTATGTGCTGCTCTATGTGGCCACCGTGCTCACCTTCTGGTCCATGTTCCAGTACATGAAGGCCGCCTGGGGCGATCTGACCTACCACTCCCGCTTCTAGTCTGCGTTTGTACTAAGCACCGTTTCCCCGCACTTGGGGCTGGGAAACGGTCGTGAACGTTGAAAATGCAGGAAAAGGGCAAAAAACACCCGAACGATCAGGGTATTAAACATTTTTGGTTGACTGGGCGAGGAACATCGCTAGAATGCGTCCTCGTAGTCAGGCAGTCAGCCAGACCATTGCGGGAATAGCTCAGTTGGTAGAGCACGACCTTGCCAAGGTCGGGGTCGCGAGTTCGAGTCTCGTTTCCCGCTCCAAATTCAGACAATAGAGAGTTTCTCTCTTTTGCATGGCGCGTTAGCAAAGCGGTTATGCAGCGGATTGCAAATCCGTTTAGTCCGGTTCGACTCCGGAACGTGCCTCCATATTGACAAGCCCGCGGCGCGAGCTTGATACCGATTACGGTGCCCGAGTGGTGAAATCGGTAGACACAAGGGATTTAAAATCCCTCGACGTTCGCGTCGTGCCGGTTCGATTCCGGCCTCGGGCACCATTAAGTTGATGATTTTAAAAGAAAAGTTCTAACTCTGTCAGTGCGAGTCAACATCCCATTAGGCGCAATCAGGCGTAAGGATGTTGAAAATGGCAAAAGTACAAGAACGACAAGGCGCAAAAGGTAAAACCTACCGTGTGGAATTCATGCGGGAGGGTTCTCGTGTATCTAAAACATTTCGCCTTAAAAAAGAGGCGGAAAAATTCGCCGCTTTAATCACCCTCAATGCTGACTTGGCTGGAACACTGGCTAACGTTACGCTCAATACTCTATCCCTCCAAAGTGCTATAGCTGAGTACCTCGACCAGCACACCGGCAAAGACCCCAACGTGAAAGGGCGTCTCAACTGGTGGGCCTGTGCGCTTGGTGCAGAGGTAATCCCCCCATTTTTAGGGGCATTCAAAAGTAGAGGTCATGCGGCCTGTGCCAGACGCTGTTTCGGCGTGTAGCCACCCAGCGCCATATTGGGCCGCTCATGGTTATAAACCCACAGCCAGTTCGTGGCAAACTCCTGTAGTTCATTCAGTGACTCAAACAGGTAATGGCCCAGCCAGTCGTAGCGCACCGTGCGGTTAAACCGTTCGATGTAGGCATTCTGCTGCGGATTTCCTGGCTGGATATAGCCCAGGGTTATCCCCTCCTGTTTCGCCCATCGCTTGAGCTCTTCGCTGATGTATTCCGGGCCATTGTCACATCGGATAATGGCGGGCTTACCTCGCCACGTGATCACCTGCTCCAGCGCCCGTTTGACTCGTGAGGCGGGTAAGGAGAAATCCACCTCGATGCACAGCGCTTCACGATTGAAGTCATCGATCACATTAAACAGCCGCACCGAGCGGCCATCGCTGAGCTGGTCATGCATAAAGTCCATCGACCAGCACTGATTAGGCTGGTCGGGAACCGCCAACGGCTCTGGCTTAGCCCGAACCAACCGTTTCCTGGGTTTTATCCGCAGATTGAGCTCCAGCGCCCGATAGATCCGGTATACCCGTTTGTGATTCCAGCCAAAGCCTTGGACGTTGCGCAGGTACAAAAAGCATAACCCGAAGCCCCAGTTGCGCTGGCTGGCCGTGATACGTAGCAGCCAATCGGCAATTTCCTGGTTTTCATCGACCAGCACGGGCTGATAGCGATAGCAGCTTTCACTGACCTTGAAGATCCGGCAAGCCAGACGGATGGATATGGCGTAGTGAGTCACGGCTTTGGTCGCCATCTCCCGGCGGGCAGATGGCGTTACCACTTTTTTGCCATGGCCTCGGTGATGATCTCTGCCTTGAGGCGCTCCTCGGCGTACATCTTCTTGAGGCGGCGGTTTTCGTCCTCCAGCTCCTTGAGTCGAGCCATGAGGGAGGCATCCATCCCCCCGAATTTGGAACGCCACTTGTAGAAGGTGGTCGTGCTGATGCCATGCTCGCGGCAGAGCTCCGGGACGGGAGCTCCAGCCTCAGCTTGTTTGAGGATGGCGATGATCTGGGTATCGCTAAAGCGTGATGTTTTCATGTAGAACCTCCTGCGTTCAAGGTACGGGAAAATTCTACTTATGAGCACCCTGGTTTTTCGGGGGGATTACCGTGTCGTAGCTCGCCGGCAACCGCCCGGTGCTGTTGGCCCATTATCTGGACCGAGTCTCTCGCTGTGGTCTGGTCATGTTACTCAGACTCGCAAGGGGGAGAGCGTCACCGGCTAAGGGGAGGTGGGTGGCCGGGGGTATCGATTAGCTTGAACCTGCTTGGTGTTTGTGGTGTAACTTGACTCTATACCGTCTTGGGAGGCGTTGGCGAGTGGCCCAGCCATTGTCAGATATCGACCTGTGTGAAGCGCTGTCCGATCTCTTTGTCGATAATGAGGTCGATTTCGAGTTGATCGCTCAGGTGGCACAGGGCTTTCCCGTTGCCCACGTCGAGATGGTCTTGTTCGAATGGGTGGCGCCGGTTTGTTACACCAACACCCTGGCACCCGTGCCGCCGATCTGGACCGGCTTTGAACGTGACTCACTTTGGGTAGAGGTCCAGCGCTTGCGGGCAAGAGAGGCCAAGGCCGGGTTTGCCAAGAAACTGTCCATCATGCTCAGGCAGTTTTATCTGAGGCTGCGGTTTGCCGAAGAGTGGCACAGGCTGTCGGTTCTGCTGGCTGAGAAGGGATGTAAGTGACAACTGCAAGTCGACTATTCAGGTGACCTTTTACCAACTTCAAACCCGTGGATATTCTTGCCTCAAAATCAAAGAGCCTGCTCGATGACAGGCCCTCTACCGTAGTATTTCTCTGATTGCTCTAGAGTTCCGAGATGATGGTCGACACTTCTTCGGCGCCATTCCTTATCTCTTGCATCACTTTCGCGACATCGTCGATCTGCCTTTGTCCATGGATGGCGCCATTAGCTGCGGACTGAATCTGTTCGCTGACCTGATGGGTGAGCTGCTGGTTCTGGCTGACCACGCTCGCTATCTCGTTGGTGGATTGAGAGGTTCTTGCCGCCAGTTGACGAACTTCATCAGCCACGACGGCAAAGCCTCTGCCTTGTTCACCGGCTCGTGCGGCTTCGATGGCTGCGTTGAGTGCAAGCAGGTTGGTCTGATCTGCAATGCTGCTGATGGTTGACACGATGGCGGTGATATTTTGGGATTGGGCATGCAGCTTGTTCATCAGCGTACTGGCATTTTCCATCTGGGTGACGATGTTGTCAGAGGTGGAGACGACGGTGGTCAGCATGTCCTCACCCTTGATGGCGGAAGCCTTGGTGGTTACGGAGGTTTCGTTGGCTACTTTGGCCACATTTTGCACGGCCTGATCTTTTTTGATTTGCGAGGTGATGTTGGAGGCGAACTTGATGACCTTGATCACCTTGCCATGGCTGCCCCGCACTGCGTTGTAGGTCGCTTCCAGCCAGATTTCATGACCTTGCTTGTCAAAGCGCTGAAAGCGCCCTGATTTGAAGGTTCCCTGAGCCAGTTCCTGCCAGAAATCGGGGTGTTCCCGATAAAACAACTCATCACAGAACATGCGATGCTGACGACCTTTTATCTCATCGAGTCGATAGCCCATGGTGTCGAGAAAATTGCGGTTGGCGTTGATGATGACGCCGCTTGGCTCAAACTCGATGACCGCAAGGGAGCGATCCAGCGCTTCGAATATCGCTTTCTGCGTCATGAGCTGATCATGTTGCAAGGTCACGTCGGAGGCGATTTTAACGACTTTGCTGACCTTGCCATCCTGGCTGACCGGGAAGTAGGTTGCTTCCAGCCAGATTTCCTGGCCGTGTTTGCCGACCCTTTGAAACGTGCCGTGCTGGTTGTGGCCATTGGCCAGCTTCCTCCAGAATTCCCGGTAGGAGGGGGAGTCTGAGTCCTCTTTTCGACAGAAGATGGCATGGTGCTGCCCCACGATCTCCTTGAGGCTGTAGCCGACGGTACTCAGAAACAGCGGGCTGGCATCGAGGATATGGCCCTCGGGAGTGAATTCTATCATGGGGAGATGGGCATGCATGGCGTGGTTCAGCGCCTCGCTCTGCAAGGCTCTTGCTCTCTCTGCAACCAGCTCTTGTTTCAGTTTCGTGTTGAACATAAGCACTCCCCAGCCAGGTCGAAATTGTGCAATGAGCCTATTTAACTTTATCCACTCTTTTTGTGTGGTTTAGACTCTGCTTATGAGTGTAATGCATGCCGACTACTTAACTCAGATTCCCTCCATACAAAAACCAGGCCTAATACGCCATGGTGCGCCAACGGATGGTCTTGACCCCTGAGCTGGGTACCTGCCAATAGTGTGTTGATCATCAATATGGCCGGGCGTTGGCGGTGGCTCACCCCAGACCGGGAAGCCGCGTCCGTGAGCCGGGCATGGTAAAGGGAGTTGGGTCGATCAGGGCAAGGCGTAATGGTCCGAGGGGGTGGCTCGGGCAGAAAATACCGCTTTTATTGCAGTTTGCATCGCATTTTGCGCGCCTTGAGCGGACCTTGTGGCAAGTTGCTCGCTTTGGAGGGCGGGAAAGGGGGAAAACCAGGCCGTTTTTCCTGGCTTGGGTTTTGCTTGGGTCGACAAAACGGATCGGCTCTTTGCAGCTGAATGCCTTGCTGCGATGGCCCAATGACGCTCTGCTACCAGGATGAGGTGATGCCATGGCTACTGCACAAGGACTCTTGCAGGACACCGCCTTCGACCATACCGAGGCACATGCGGTGTCGCATGCGCCCCGAGGAAGGCATTCGGTCAAACGGATGATGATCCTGGGGGGGATCCTGGTGGCGGTGCCGCTGATCGTGGCATCCATCGTCTCCTTGTGGAGCAGCCAGGCCCAGCTGCGTGCACAGGAGAAGGTCGAGCGCTTCAATCAGGCTCACCTCATCTTCAAGGAGACGCGCTATGACCTGGTGCAGATCCAGCAGTTCATCACAGATGCGGCGGTGACCGGCAACACGGAAGAGGGCCTCGCCGAGGCGGCCACGTTCCGCGATACCGCCTTGCAGAATCTCGATACCCTGATGCGCAGCTTGCCGGACTTGAGCGACGAACTGCTGCCGATGCAGGAGACGGTCAAGGGGCTGTATGAGAAAGGGGCGACCATGGTGGATACCTACAGTCGCCAGGGTCAGGCGGCGGGCAACCTGATGATGAGCAGCCAGGGTGGCTTTGATCACATGGTGATAAGCATCAACGAGCGGCTTGAGCGCATCAATCATCAGCTGGACAGCCAGGTCACCCGTGCCGTCGCCAGCCGCGACGAGGCCAAGGCGCTGGCCCTGCTGATGGGGCTGGTGGCCGGACTGGTCTCCCTGCTGTTCGTGGTGCTGGCCTATTTCATCCAGTACCGTCACCTGATGCGCACCCTGGGCGGCGAGCCGGATTATGCCGCGCGGGTGGCGGCCGAGATTGCGGCGGGCAACCTCACCGTCACCATCCAGACCCGTTCGGCAGACAATCACAGCGTGCTCGGAGCCATGCGGCTGATGGCGGCGCAGCTCAGTCGCCACATGCGCCAGATAGACCTGCGGACCCGGCAGCTGGCCCAGTCCTCCTATCAGATCTCCGATATCTCGAGAACCATCACCGACGCTTCCCAGCTGGAACAGCACCACTCGACGGAAGTGACCCGCGCCAGCAATGACCTCTCCTGCGCGGCCGAGGCGGTTTCCGGCCTGGCAAGCCAGGTGGGGCAGCAGGCGGAGCTGGCCTATCAGAGCGCCCATCGCAGCACCCGGGTGATGAGTGAAAACATCGAAGAGATGCGCCACGCCGTGACCGAGGCGCAGCAGGCGGAGCAGAAGACCCGCCAGCTGAGCGAGGCGAGCCAGCGCATTCAGGTGATCACCCAGTCCATCACCGCGATCACCGAGCAGACCAACCTGCTGGCCCTCAACGCCGCCATTGAGGCAGCCCGGGCCGGTGAGTATGGCCGCGGCTTTGCGGTGGTGGCCGACGAGGTGCGCAAGCTGGCCAACAATGCCGGTCAGGCCACCAAGGAGATCAACGAGATCGTCACGACCCTGAGCCGGCTCATCGGCGAGAACGAGTCCTCGGTGAAGAGCGTCATCGCCCGCACTCACCTGACCATGGACAAGGCGCACGAGGCGAGCCAGTCCATCAACGGCCTGATGACGGAGATCGAGCGCAGCGTCGGCGCGGCGGATCAAATCCGCGGCACCAGCGACGAGCAGATGGGCAAGCTCTCCTCGCTCAATGCCCATCTGCACGATCTGCTGCATGCGCTCGCGGAAAACACCGAGAAGGTGCAGACCACCGGGATCATCAGCCGCACCCTCTATCAGGAGTCGAGCCAGCTGCGCGACATCATGGAGCAGTTCCGCTTCGAGGCCGAGAGCGGGGCAGATCGCAGCGAGCACGAGCTGCGCCGGGCGCCGCGTATGTACCAGCACATGATGGTGAAGGTACAGGCCGGGGGCGGGTTCCACGAGTCGATCACCGAGGATTTCAGCGTCACCGGCCTGCGACTGCGCACGGTGCAGCCCCTGGCTCTGGACAAGCGCGCCGAGGTGGAGCTCAAGATCTACACCCCCAAGCCCTCCATCGATCTGTATCGCAACCAGACTCCGCTGGCGATCAAGGCCAGGGTGATGTGGTCCCGTCAGGCGGAAGAGGGGGAGGTATATGGGCTGGAGTTCATCGAAGTGGCACCGCAGGCGCGCAGCCAGCTGGAGGCCTGCTTCAAGCACTATGCGCTGGAGCCGACCTATACCGGCTGATGCCGTGTCGAGCCCGACAGGTGGATGGCCGCCATGCGGGAGCCTGCTTGACCGACAGAGTGAAGAGGCAATCAAGAGCACAAAGACGAGATGATGAAAGAGGGGAGCCTGGGCTCCCCTCTTTATTGGGCTGACAATACGGCCTGTCTGCCCTTATACGGCACGCAATCGTGCCTTTAGAACTTGTAGAGCCAGGAGACGGCGGTGAAGTAGCCGTTGTAGTCCTGGTTCAGGTTGCCGAGGTTGCGCTCTTCGCCGGTGTAGAGGTAATCCACGTCCTGGAAGTATTCGTAGCGCACATCCCAGCGCAGCGAATGCTGCTTGGTCAGCTGATAGAGGGCGTAGCCTTCCAGCCGGTGCTGCTTGCTGGTCAGATCCGGGTAGTCATAGCCCTTGCTGGTGTCGGTCTTGCCGCGGCCATAGGCGAAGCTGTAATCGAGCCCAAGCTCGAGATCCCGGTCAAACGCCTTCTTCTGGGTGAGCCCGAGCCCGAGGGTGGTGATCTCGTCGCGCACCGCCGTGCTGTAGGGATCCCAGTCCGGTGCGCCTGTGTAGGCGTGGTTCTGGCTGGAGGTGATCCACTGCAGGTTGCTGAACAGGTGGCCGCTCAGGTTGTCGTCGAACTGCTGGTTGAGGGTCAGGTCGATGCCATAATCCTTGCCCTCGCTGCGCCCTATGTCCGGCTCCTTGTAGTCATCCCTGGCCCACCACCCTTCGAGGCGGGCATCCATCCCTTCGCTGAACTGATAGCCGAGATCCCCCCTGAGTTCGACCCTGTCCCTGTCGGCCAGATAGAACTGGCGCAGGGTCGGGCTGCCGTTGCCACCGGCGCTGTCGTGGCGCCAGTCCGAGCCATCGCGGGTGCTCCAGGCGAGCTTGCCGCCCAGTTGCAGCGCCCCGGCCGGGCGGTAACGCCCCTTGAGGAACAGGGTGTGCTCGTCGGTGTCCTGCCGGTCGGCCTGCTCGCGCTGGTCGGCCTTGTATTGGTAGCCGGTGGTGAGCTTGACCGAGCGGCTGAGCCGGTAGTCGGCCGCCAGATCCGCCTTGCTGCGGGTGCGATCGCTCTTGCCGCGCTGCTTGCCGACCACAGCGTATTCATCGGACTTGTCCTTGCGGTCCCGATACTCGCCGCCAGCGCGCAGGGTGAGATCCCGGCCAAAGCGACCCACCCACTTGGCGTCGGCCTGCAGGGTGCTTACCTCGCCGTGGAAGTCATCCTGGCTGATGGGGGCGTTGCGAAATGCGGTCAGGCTGCCGTTGGAGGTGGCCTGGCTGGTAAGCACGCGACCGGTCAGGCTCTGCCGGTCCCAGTTGTACTGGCCGGATAGGCTCAGCTGGTGGAAGTTGTTGTCCGGCTCGTAGGCGCGCTCGTTGGCGTAAGGGTCGGCGACGCTGCCATAGTAGAGCGCCGTGTCATCGGTACGGTAGAGGGAGCCGTTGTAGGCGAGATCGACCAGCCAGCCTTCTCCCAGGTAACTGACGCCGCTCTTGACCAGGGTGGTCGAGCTGCCGTCGACGGGCTTGGGCAAGAGGCCTGGCCCGCTGCCGATGCCGGGCACGCTCGACTGGTAGTAGGCGAGGGTGGCCTCTTTTTTCTCATGAGAAAAGTCGGCGTAGGGGCGCCACGGGCTCTTCGGGGTGTAGGCGAGCCCGGCGGTCAGCTTCTTGCGCACCACCTCCTTGTCGAACTCGGCCAGCGACCCCTGGGTCAGCGGGCTCTCGCCCGGCTGATAGACGCTGCGGCCGTGGCTGTTCCAGTAGAAGGGGGACTCCGAGTAGCCCAGCCGGGCGCGCATGCCGTCGTAGTGGCCCTGTTCGGTCGCCAGGCTGAAGCGCTCCATGCCGAGGTTCTTCACCTCCAGGCTGCCGTAGCGGGAGCCTTCTCCCCGGTATTGCAGGTCGGCGTTGAAGATGCCGAGCATGCCGCTGTCCTGCTGGCTGGGAACCCAGTTGCGAAAGCGGGTGGCGCCATCGTCGTTGGCATAGCCGGCACCCAGTCCCACCTCGCCAAACCAGCCCTCATCGCGCTCGCAGGACTTGCAGCTCCAGCGTTCGGTCTTGGCCGGTTTGCTCTGCTGCAGGGCGTAATCCCCGACTGCCAGCGGCTCCTCGGCCGCCTGGGCCGAGCAGACCGCCAGCAGGGAGAGCCAAAGTGTTGAGTATTTCATGACTTCTCTCCTCAGCGCCGCAGTGATTGACCGTTGGGATGGTTGGTCCCGTGGATCTGGTTATGACAGTTCAGGCAACTGCCGCCACGCACCTTGAGATCCCCCTCGGGGATGGAGACGTTGGCATGGGGCACGCTGTGGCACTCCTGGCACAGTTGGGGCACCCGCTTGTTGAGCAGCGCCTGGTTGATGGAGCCGTGCGGGCTGTGGCAGAGGGAGCAATCCTCGGTCACCGGTTCGTGTTCCCACAGGAAGGGGCCCCGTTTCTCGGCGTGGCACTCGTAGCAGCTCTCGTTGAGGCTGGGCTGCTTGAGGCTGGCCTCGTTCTGCGACTGGTGCGGGTTGTGACAGCTGGAGCAGGGCAGCTCGCCATTGAGAATGGGGTGGCTGGTGCGCTTGTGCAGATCGGCCTTTTGCTGGGCGTGGCAGCTGGTACAGGTCTCCACCTGCAGCTTGCTGTCCATCACCGGATCCTTGGCCTGGTGCAGGCTGTGGCAGCTGGTGCAGGAGACATCCTCCACCGCGTGAGCACTGGCATGCCAGCCCATTCGCTGGGTATCGGTGTGGCAGGAGAGGCAGACGCTGTTCTGCTTCTCTACCGGGACCGGCGAGTCGGGGCCGAAGGTGATCATGGGTTCCCGCTTCTGCCCCTTGCGGGGATTGCGCGGGTGGTTGCCGGCGGGGCCGTGGCAGGCTTCACATTGCTTGTCGGCCATCGGTCCGTTCTGGTTGCCGAGGTTGCCGTGCACATTGTGGAAGATGCCGGTGGCGGGCTTGCGCGAGTCGGCATCGTGGCACTTGAGGCAGGTATCGGCCCCCTTGGGGGAGTATTTGCCCTGGTCGAATTTCTGGTCGAGGGTGGCCTCGACCTGCAGGCGTGGATCGGCATCGGCCGCCGGCTGGGCATCGCTCTTGGCCCAGACCGGCAGGCAACCGAGTGCCAGCAAACCCGCCAGGAGCCACTGCGGGGTGATTCTTTTCATATCTTGTCCTTCAACGGCAAAGGGCCGGGGGGAGGCATCCCCCCGGCCTGGTGGTCTCAACGGAAGTCATACACCTTGTGAACCTTGTCGACGCCCTGCTCCTGCCCGACGGCATGGCAGGACGCGCACTGTTCAACCCCGGTGGCGGCCTCTATCGTCTCTGCACCAAAGATGGCGCCGTTGTTCTTCATGTGGGTGGCCCACTCATCCCCGGCGACCGGGTTGTCCGGCTTGACCAGCCCCAGCGGCGACTTGAGGTGGCAGCTGGCGCAGACCACCAGGGTCGGACTGAAGAACTTGGGCTGCTTGTTGTCCGCCGTGGTCGCCACCAGCGAGGGTCGTTCGTTCTGCTGGTTGGGCAGGTTGTACTGACCCTTGGTGTGGCAGGACTCGCAGTTGTTCAGCTTGCCCGGGAAGGTGGCATCACCGCTGCGATGGGAGCCGAAGGCGTGGAAGGAGTGCACGTGGTACTTCAGATCCCCCGGCACACCCGCGTAGAAGGAGGTGCGGGTGGCGTTGTGACAGCTGGTGCACTGGGCGAAGTCCTTGGAGGCGTGAGCGGAGCCCGCGTTGCCCTCGGTGTGGACAGCCAGGTCCTTGTGACAGCCGTTGCAGGAAGCCAGATCCGCGCCTGCCTTGAGCACATAGCTGCCGTCGACTCCGCCTTCGACCCGGAAATAGGCCTTGACCGGGTTGATGGCCACGTAGGAGAGGGCGCTGGCGGTGCTGCTGCAGGGGAGCAGATCCCCGGCGGCGAAGGCACCGTTGCGATCCGCCTTGCGGGCCACGCACACCTGCAGTTCGGCGACCGTGGCCGCCAGGGTGCCGGTCACCTCGTTACCCACCTCTTTGCGGCACAGGAAGCTGCCGCCGCCCTGGCTTTCGCACTTGGTGAAGTCGATCTTGTTGCCGGCGACGAAGGTCTGCGGGTTGGTGTAGCCCAGCTCGAAGCCGCTGCCCTGATCCCAGTTGACCAGCACGTAGGGAGCCTTGGCCAGATCGCCGTACTTGATGTACTTGAGCACCCCGTCCATGGTCTCGACCGGCGTGCCGTTGGCGGTCACGGTCAGCTCGACCTCGATGTTGGGCGCGGCGTAGCGTACGTCGTCAAACTTGAACACCAGCTTGTCGCGACCGGCAGCCTCGTTGGCGAGGTAGCCCATGTGCACGCTGCTGGGGGACTTGGTGTTGCCGGGGGTCTCGGCGTGGCACTGGGTACAGAGGGTACCGCTGTTGATCTTGCCGTTGATGTGGCTGACGTAGCCGGTCGCCGTGGTGGAGTCCGCGTGGCAGGCGCCGCAGGGTTTCTCCTGGGCGTGCTGCCAGTTGTTGGCATCCGGGGTGGTCGGGGTGACGCCCTTGTGGCAGGTGTCGCAGTTGCGCGGATCCTGCGGGAAGTGGCTCACCAGCTTGGTGGCGGTGGCATCCAGGTTGCCGTGCAGCTTGTGCACCAGGGTGGTCAGATCGCCCCGTCCGCTGCCGGGCACGCTCTCGTTGTGGCAGGTGACGCAGAGCTTGGGATCGGCCCGGTTGCTGTGGTGAATAGGCTGCTTCATGTGGCAGCTGTCGCAGCTCTGCTGTTCCAGGATGTCGCGGGTCAGCAGCGGTGGCGTGCCGGCCGGTACCCAGTCCAGCACGTAGTCGGTGACCGGAATGCCGTTGCTGCCGCCAAAGTAGATGCCGAGGCGGTGGGTCGCTGCCTCATCCCAGCGGATCAAGCCGTTGTTGTCCTGCGAATCGCTCGGATAAGGATCGCGCACCGTGGTGGCATTGAAGGAGAAGGTGTAGCGGTACTGGCCATTGCCAAGGGCTTCCAGCTTGCCGCCGTTCTCGCCGGTGGGCCGGTTGTTCTTGGTGCTGTAGATGAAGCTCTTCCAGATGACAGGGTCTTCCCGTTTGGCGTCGCGGCCGGGGATCACCTTGGCCAGGGTGAAGGAGGGAAGGGTGGTTCCCAGCTCATAACCCTTGCCTTGCTTGTCGGTTACCTTGAATTGCACCGAGAGCTGACCGCTCTCGCCAAGTTGTGGGGTGGAGGCCGAGATCACCAGCGAATCTGGGGTTCCCGGAGGAGGGGGAGGTGGATCCGTCTGGTCATTGCCATCACCGCCGCCCCCACAGGAGGAGAGGGTGAACACCATTGCTGCAGCCACCAATACTTTCCAGTATTTCATTGTTTTATCCTTTTTTATCGGACTTATTGTTCCATATATGAGCCAGCTCAAAAAATTCCCAAAAAGATACCACTTAAGGGTCAAAAGAGGACTAAATACGGTATAAATCATTTCCATCTTAATTGTAAGGTTTATATATTAGACGGCGTTGATCTAAGTCTCAAAAACGGATCGAAAATCAACCTTGAGTATAAAAATGTCTGTTTTTACTGGGGTTTATAGACCTTTTCTGGAAGAGGGATAAGAAATGAAACGCAGTGTGAAGCTGGAAATACTGGGACTGTCGTTGCTTTTGGGCTCTATTGGAACTGCGCATGCCAGCCTGGACTCATTGGTGGATACATGTAACTCATGTCATGGAAATCAGGGGATCAGCACCCAGAACGATATTCCGACTATTGCAGGGCTGGCAGAATCAAATCTTGCCGAGCAGATGCGCACCTACCTGGACGGCCGGCCGGCCAAGACCGTTAATCATGTCACCGGTGACACCAGCAAGAAGGGGAACATGACCGACATTGTTAAGGGCCTTAGCGACGAGCAGATCGACGAGTTGGCGGCGCACTATGCCGAGCTGCCCTACAAGCCAATGAAGCAGCCGTTCGATGCGGCGCTGGCCAAGGCGGGGCAGAAACTGCACGACGACTCCGGCTGCAAGAAGTGCCACTCCGAAGGGGGCTCGGTGGCTGAAGACGAGGCCTCCATCCTCGCCGGCCAGCCCAAGGGCTACCTGCTGACCTCCCTGCAGGAGTTCAAGGCCGGCAAGCGCAGCAACGACGAGAAGATGAACAAGGCCATCATCGCCATGAGCGATGCCGACCTCAAGGCGCTGGCCGAGTACTACGCAAGCCAGCAGTAACGTCGCTGCCCCTCCCGTTGACGCAGCCGCCCCGCTTCTGGCGGGGTGTGGTCTCGTGTTCATGACCGTCAAAGGAGCTGTCACCAGCTCCTTTTTGTTGCCAGGCGGGCAGACGGCACCCGGCGGGTGCCACCGTTTCGGAGTTTCCTATGAAAAAGATCATCAAGTGGCTGCTGCTCGCCTCCCTCGCCCTGGGGGCGGGTCAGCTGGCGCTGGCCAGCGCGCAGGCAGCCGATGCCACGCCAGCTGCGCCGAGTGCCACATCCAGTGCCGATCAGGCAGAGCAACCCACCCTGGCCGAACGGCAGGCCAAGGCGGAAAAGAAGAAAGCCGCCGCCAAAAAAGCCGCGGCCCGTTTCGCCAAGTGCGAGAAGTGCCACGACGGGGAGGAGGGGATGCACGGCAAGCATGGCCAGGTCACCAACCCCAACACGGGGGAGCAGGTCACCTGCACCAACTGCCACGGCAATGCGTCGGCCGATCACCGTAAACAGCGCGGTGGCATGGTCGATGTGATGCGCTTTGGCAACGACGCCTTCCCGCTGAGCCAGCAGAACGGCGTCTGCATGAGCTGCCATGAGCCGGATGACTTGCGCAAGGCCCTGTGGGCCCACGACGTGCACGCCACCCGGGTCAGCTGCACCAGCTGTCACCAGTTGCACCCGGCCAAGGAGCCCATGGTGGGGATCCCCGAGAAGTCGCGCATCAAGCTGTGCGTCGACTGTCACCGCAAGCAGCACGAGGCCGGCCTCGGCAGCGCCGTCAAGGAGGGCGCATGAGCACGACCCGCCGCGACTTCATGGTGGGCATGAGCGCCGGCGCCCTGATCCTGCTGACGGGGGCCCCGCGCGCCCTGGCCAACAGTATGACCATCAAGGGCGTGCGCTACGGCATGATCCACGACGAGACGGCCTGCATCGGCTGCACCGCCTGCATGGATGCCTGCCGCGAGGTGAACCAGGTGCCGGTAGGGGTGGCCCGCCTGCAGATCCTGCGCAGCGGCCCGGTGGGGGAGTATCCGGCGCAGGAGTACCGCTTCTTTCGCAAATCCTGCCAGCACTGCGACAATGCCCCCTGCGTGCACGTCTGCCCGACCGGTGCCTCCCACATCCGGGCGGAGGATGGCATCGTCGACATCAACCCCGACCTCTGCGTCGGCTGTCGCTATTGCCTGGCCGCCTGCCCCTATCAGGTGCGCTTCATCAACCCGGTTA
The DNA here is from genome assembly GCF_013085505.1 of Aeromonas sp. 2692-1. Classification (NCBI taxonomy): domain Bacteria; kingdom Pseudomonadati; phylum Pseudomonadota; class Gammaproteobacteria; order Aeromonadales; family Aeromonadaceae; genus Aeromonas; species Aeromonas sp. 2692-1. Next base: position 4,086,869 of record NZ_CP038513.1, on the reverse strand, counting down.
CCCGGGTTGCCGACAAGTGCGACTTCTGCCGCAAGACCAATCTGGCGGCGGGCAAGCAGCCGGCCTGTGTCGAAGCCTGCCCGACCAAGGCGCTGGTGTTTGGCAATCTGGACGATCCCAACAGTCCCATCAGCCAGCGGCTGGTGCAGGAGACCACCTATCGCTACAAGCAGTTCCTCGGTACTTCGCCCAAGATGTACCGGGTGCCAAAAGGGGAGGTGAAGTCATGATCCCATCTCATCTGTATGACACAGACCGGCTGACGGGAGGGAAGCACCATGTGGCATGATGCGTTTCACTTCGACTCGCTGGTGTGGGATGGCCCCATCGCCATCTACCTGTTCCTGCTCGGTATCTCGGCAGGCTCGGCCACCCTCTCGGTGCTGCTGCGCCGGCAGGGGGCCGGCAGCGAAAGCGGCATCATCAAGGCGACCGCCATTCTGGCGCCGGTGAGCGTTGTGTTGGGGCTGCTTATCCTCATCTTTCACCTGGCCCGTCCCTGGACCTTCTGGAAGCTGATGTTCCACTACCAGTTCGACTCCGTGATGTCGATGGGGGTCATGCTGTTCCAGGTCTACATGGCGGTGCTGTTTGCCTGGCTGGCGGTGGTGTTCAGAGCCGAGATCGAGGCCCTGCGCCGACGGCTGCTGGTGGACAAGCTCGCCTTTGTAGACGGCCTCATCGGCTGGCTCGCCCGCCTCGAGCGGCTGCTGGCGCCGCTGCTGTTGCTGCTGGCCGTGCTGCTGGGGGCCTACACCGGCTTTCTGCTCTCCGCCCTCAAGACCTACCCCATGCTCAACAACCCGATCCTGCCGGCGCTGTTTCTGGTCTCCGGCATCAGCTCGGGGGTGGCCTCCACCATCTTGCTGGCGGTCACCCTGTTTCGGGAGGATGGCCACAGCCGCGGGGTGAGCTTCGTGCACCGCTTCGAGCGGCCCATCGTCGCCATCGAGCTGTTCCTGCTGCTCTGCTTCTTCACCGGCTTCTACTTTGGTGGCGGCCAGCGGGAAGCGGCCATGTGGGCGGCCATCGGCGGCGGTTTCTGGTCCCAGGTGTTCTGGTTCGGGGTCATCGGGCTGGGGATCCTGCTGCCCCAGCTGCTGGGGCGGGTGGGCAGTCCGGCCAAGGCTCATCAACCGGCCCGGCTGGCGCTTATCTGCAGCCTGAGCCTGGTGGGGATATTGCTGCTGCGCTACTTCATCCTCTACGCGGGGCAGATGACGGTGATGTAGCCGTTATAGAGGTAGATCGCAGGCAAACAAAAGGCGGGATCTTCCCGCCTTTTTTATTGCCGCCAGCCGGCTGGATCAGATCAGCGCCCGCTGCTCGAGGCGCTGCTCGCCGGGGCGGCAGACCAGTACCGAGCCCTGCTCGAACCAGTCCCCCAGCACGATGCGCCGCGCCGGTTGGCCGTCGAGGTTGAAGTCGTGGATGGCCGGTCTGTGGGTGTGGCCGTGGATCATCATCCGGCAGTCGTGCTGGCGCAGCATCTCGTCCACCGCCGCCGGGGTCACGTCCATGATGGTCTGGCTCTTGTGGGCATTTTCCATCTGGCTCTGGCCACGCATCTTGTGGGCGATGGCCTGGCGGCGCGCGAGCGGCAGTCGCAAGAACAGCCAACGCAGCCACTTGAGCTGGGTGATGCGGCGAAACTTCTGGTAGCCCTCATCCAGGGTGCAGAGCAGATCGCCGTGGCTCAGCACCACCCGCTCGCCGTAGAGCTCGATGACGCACGGATCCCCCAGCAGGGTCATGCCGGCGCGCTTGGCAAAGGCCTGGCCCAGCAAGAAGTCGCGGTTGCCGTGAATGAAGTAGAGGGGCACCCCCTGCTGGCTCAGGGCCGCAAAGGCGTCGGCCACCTCGCCGTGGAGGGGATTGGGATCGTCGTCGCCAATCCAGAATTCAAACAGATCGCCCAACACATAGAGGGCATCGGCGCCGGGGGCGTCGTGCGCCAGAAAGCGCACCAGGGCGGCGGTCATGTCGGGCCGCTGGGCACACAGGTGAATGTCGCTGATAAAGAGGGTGCTCATGAGAAAGTGCGCTGGGCCCTGTTGAGGTGGCTGGAAGTGGAACTGGTATTGGAGTTAGCAGTGCAGTGGGGGCCTATCGCCCTCGGCTGCCACACCAATGGGGCAAGCTCGCCGCCCTCCAGGGTGAGCAGCGCGGCATACGGGTCGCCGGCAAGGCCGAGCAAGTGGCACATGGCCGCTTCCCCTTTGAGCCCTTCATCCAAGCGCAGGCGCAGCACTTGGTGATAAAACGCCGCGCCGAAGCGCTCAAGCAGGGCAGCCATCAGGCTGAGGTGGCGCCAGCCGTTGAGGCGCTCGAGGGGATCCGGGGTGAGGTAGAGCTCAAGGGGCCAAGGGTGGCCATCGGCGCCGGTGACGGTCTGCTCGGCGAGCCAGATGTCAGCGCCTTTTTGCGCAACCTGCCAGCCTTGGGCGGCCAGCGTCGCGGCAAACGTGGCTGGGTCCGGATGCTGGCAGACGATGTCGAGATCGCTGCCGGGGCGGTCGAGCCCGATGGTGACCGTGCTCACCAGCGCCAGATCGCTGCACTGCGCTGCCAGCGCACCCCACACCCCGGCTGTGAGCAGGGCATGGGCCGAGCGTTGGCGCGGGTTGCCGTGGGCCAGGTAGTCGAGACGGCGCCAGTCGATGGGGCCGGCCTTCGCAGATGGAAAAACTGCGGCCGGGGCCGCAGTCAATTCATCTCGCAGAAGGCAGAGATCACTCGGCAAGGGTCACCTTGGTGATCACGACGTCTTCGGTCGGCACGTCCTGGTGGATGCGACCGTAGTTGCCGGTCTTGACGCCCTTGATCTTGTTGACCACGTCCATGCCGGCGGTCACTTCACCAAACACGCAGTAGCCGAAGCCCTGGGTGGTGGCGGATTTGAAGTCGAGGAAGTCGTTGTTGTTCACGTTGATGAAGAACTGGGCGCTGGCAGAGTGCGGCTCCATGGTGCGGGCCATGGCGATGGTGCCGACCTTGTTGGACAAACCGTTGGCCGCTTCGTTCTTGATGGGGGCGCGGGTGTCTTTCTCTTCGAAGCCCGGCGCATAGCCGCCGCCCTGGATCATGAAGCCGTCGATGACGCGGTGGAAGATGGTGTTGTCGTAGTGACCGTCACGGCAGTATTGCAGGAAGTTGGCCACGGTTTCCGGGGCTTTTTCAGCGTTCAGGGTGAGGGTGATGTCGCCGTGATTGGTGTGCAGAGTGACCATGATATGTCCTTTCATTTGATGCGGGCGACCAGGTGCCCGCAGGTGTATGGCATAAAGTGGTGGCAATTCTAGCCCATCAGGGCCCTGCGGCATAGATGGTGCGCCTGATCCGGCACGTTTTCTGCCTCGTTTTCTACGCGCGATGCGGGTAGAATGGCAGGCCATTTTACTCACAGGCAGTGGTCATAAGATGCTGAAGATATACAACACACTCACTCGTCAAAAAGAAGAATTCAAACCTATCCACCCGGGCAAGGTGGGCATGTATGTGTGTGGCGTCACTATCTACGATCACTGTCATATCGGCCACGGCCGCACCTTCGTCGCCTTCGACGTCGTGGCCCGTTACCTGCGCTACAGCGGCTATCAGCTCAACTACGTGCGCAACGTCACCGACGTGGACGACAAGATCATCAAGCGCGCCGCCGAAACCGGCGTCACCTGTGACGATCTGACCGAGCGCCTGATCGGCGACATGCACGCCGACTTCGATGCCCTCGGCATGGTGCGCCCGGACATCGAGCCGCGCGCCACCCAGCACATCGGCGAGATCATCGAGCTGGTGCAATCCCTGCTGGATAAAGAGCACGCCTACGTGGCCGACAACGGCGATGTGATGTTCATCGTCGACTCCTACGCCGACTACGGCAAGCTCTCCGGCCAGGATCTGGAGCAACTGCAGGCCGGTGCCCGGGTCGACGTGGTGGATGCCAAGCGCAACCCCCTCGACTTCGTGCTGTGGAAGATGTCCAAGCCCGGCGAGCCGACCTGGGACAGCCCCTGGGGCCCGGGCCGTCCTGGCTGGCACATCGAGTGCTCCGCCATGAACTCCAAGCACCTTGGCAACCACTTCGACATCCACGGCGGCGGCTCCGATCTGCAGTTCCCGCACCACGAGAACGAGATCGCCCAGTCCTGCTGCGCCCACGGTGGCGACTACGTCAACACCTGGATGCACAGCGGCATGGTGATGGTGGATAAAGAGAAGATGTCCAAATCCCTTGGCAACTTCTTCACCATCCGCGACGTCTTAGCCCACTATGACGCCGAAACCGTCCGTTACTTCCTGATGTCTGGCCACTACCGCAGCCAGCTCAACTACTCGGAAGACAACCTGAAGCAAGCCCGCGCCGCGCTGGAGCGCATGTACACCGCCCTGCGCGATCTGCCGGTGGCCGCTGCGGCCGGTGGCGACGAGCAGGTGGCTCGTTTCAAGGAGGCGATGGACGATGACTTCAACACACCGGAAGCCTACTCCGCCCTGTTCGATCTGGTGCGCGAGATCAACCGCCAGAAGGGTGAAGATATGGCCGTTGCCGCCGCGCTGGGCGCCCGCCTGCGCGAGCTGGGTGCCGTGCTCGGCATCCTGCAGCAGGATCCGGATGCCTTCTTGAAGGGTGATGAAGCGGACGAAGAGGTCGCCGAAATCGAGCAACTGATCGCCCAGCGCAATCAGGCGCGCGCCGACAAGAACTGGGCCGCGGCGGATGCCGCCCGCAACCGTCTCACCGAGATGGGCATCGTGCTGGAAGACAGCGCCGGCAAGACCAGCTGGCGCCGTGCCTAAGGCCGGTGGCCCTGTTGGCGCCAAGTGCCAACAGGTTGAGCCAATAAAAAAACCGCAGCCCTAGGGCTGCGGTTTTTTTATTGGTCTGCCGGAGGGCTGACACGTTCCCTCTCTCCTTATTGGCATGGCTTCGCCATGCAGGACGCGAGGGCGCTGCCCTCGACAGGATTTCGCCCGCCCTTCGGGCTGGGGCGAGTGACTTTTGAAAGACCAAAAGTCACCAAAAGTCTTTTCCCCCGGCAAACCGCCCGCTTCGCGGGTTCCCTCGTCTCGTCCAACGGGTCGGACGGAGCGCCGCAGACGGCACATCCCTGTGCCGGCTGCGGCTGCGCCATCATCCCTGATGGCGCTCCTGACCCGTTGAACTCGACTCGGCGGTTTGCAGGGGGAACCAATACCGTGCCCGCCCGTGGCTTTAGCGTGCATGTTGACCGCTTTTTTCGCTGAAAGGGGAGAGCTGTGCAAGGGGGGAAATAAGGTTTTAGCTTGAGTGAAAAAGTGTTTGGGGAATAGAAATAAAAACCGCAGCTCAAGGCTGCGGTTTTTTAGAAGATTTAATTTATGAATGAGTTTTGTAACTCATATTTTGATTCCATTCTGGATGCGTAATTTTTCAGCTCTTCAATATAACCTATGATGTTCTTAGATAATTTGTCATTTGCTATATGTTCTATGTTTGTTTCATCAATTGTAAGAACGAAATTTGGTTGGAATTCAGACTGGTAAGTAACTTGTGTAGTAATTTTTATATGTGCATTTTTGTTCCATGAAGCATTATCATGTGAAAGCTCTTCCTTTTTCTCTCTTTTACGCTCTTCATTCACTTGTTCAAGTGTTTGTGTAAAGTCATCATACACTCTGTTGTATAGATCTGTAGTTTTTGCATTTATAGAAATTATAGGCTCTTTAGAACCATCCAATGTGACTTCATATGTGGAGGTTACATTTTCTCTATAAACCTTTCCCAGTCTGACCTTACCAGACACCAACGGGAGAATATTCTTGGAGTCAATATAGTTATTTATCTTGTCAATGCTAAAAATTGATGCGGACAGAATAATGCTAACGCTTAATATTAAAGTGCGGTTCATATAGTGCTCTTTTTATGATTTATAGTTTCGGTGGATTTTTAATATATAGAACATCAATCGCGGGAAGGTGTTAAACGTACCCTGTGATGCCTAATAAACTAAGTGTATGTATGGTGATAAATAATGATATATTTATTTTTAAATGTGCTATTAATTCAAGCTTGACTTGTTATTAGAGGGGTGAGGTGTTAAATTATTGATTTCACTATGAGAATTCTCGGTTAATCTCGTCAATAAAGTCAAAAATAGGTTTGAATGATATGAAATCCTCTGCCGGCAATGTGGAAACCACATCGTCTGCAAATTTGTTTTTTCCAGATCTTATTTTTTTAAAACAACCAAAATCATAATCTATGACATCCGTGCCAATGTTTAATCTTCGTCCGCCTATATTTAAATATGGGGTCATGACTTCAATTTCTAATTTTTTACCATTGTTAAGTTTTCTATTTAAGACATGTTCGTTAAACATAAACTCAATACATAAGCATCCGGCATCTGAAAAACCGGCTCTGTATTCAAGCTCAGGCAATAGCAACGCCCATGCATAGCCGTTATTGTGTTTTTTTGTCTGTAGATGTTTATTATCAAGTTTGAAATTTTTGCTTAGTTTTTCAAACTCTCTTTGTCCTTCATCGTCATTATCAAAAATGGCAATTACAGGTCTTTTATCTTCTGGATGGATTGATTCAATTAATTTGGCTAGAGCACTAGCACCACCTAGCGAATGGCTCTCATCGCTAGTATTGTCACAAGAACGAATGATGGCATCACACGAGTAATGTTTCCTTGCGTGCTCGAGAATTTTGGCATCAGTTTTACCCTCAGTGACAACGAGTAACTTCTTTTGCAAAGAGATTTCACGTTCTAATGAAGAAACAAGTTCGAGGCGCAAATTGTGTTCAATGATTTGCTTTGAATAAAAGTCATGTACTTCTCGTTGTATAGCAACTATTCCTAATTCGTTTTTTAGCTCATCAGATATGTTTTGAGATGAATTCACATCATTCACCATTGAACATCCACTTAACTGAGTTACTCTAAAGCATCTTGCTTTTTCACCTTTTAGACTAATAAATGCGGGGGAATGTGTTGTTAAAAATATTTGAGTGTTAACTGCATACTTGTTTATAAAGTCATCAGCCATCTGTGCCGCATGACTATATTCCAAGGCTAATTCTGGTTCTTCATATCCCCATATGTAAAATTTTTGAGAATTGACAGATATGTAATGTAGCACAGAAGCAATATATCTAGATTGAAGTCCATCGCCCCTATATTTAAGAGGGATGTCACCATCTTCAGCATTTGTAGAAACTAAAAATGATTGAAATAATGAAGAGACTTGAGCTGGTGGCATGATCGCTGTTTGAATATTAGTCGCTTCTTTGAAGTCACTTTGGAGTACACCTATTTGTCCTTCAATATGACTTGCTAACTTGGTAGCAGTTTCCAGTAAATCAGCATTTTGACTAACAGTCATATCTAATAGTGAATGCTGTAATCGTGAAAGTAACTCACGAATGTAAGCCCTATCTTTTATTGCAGGAACATACTCAAAATGTATTTTATTTAGAAATGTGGATAAACTTCTCTGAGCTGTAACTAAAGATGATGGTAATTTATTCGCTTCACCGAGACGGGACAAATTATGTGACTCTTCATATATTCTGCTATCTCGATACCATTTACGCTCTACAGTAAACCGAGGTGGGAGGCTACCTTTATAGTTATCAGGCCTTATAAAGTCAATTTTTATGCTTATGAACTGTTTCCCTTTTACGCTTTCTTTTCTAACCTCTTCAAGTCTTTTGGTTGAGAAATTATCATAGAACTCATAATTTTCATCCCAATCGACCTTTCCATTAAAAAATAGATTTAATGACTTTATTAGGTTGGACTTTCCAACATCATTTCTACCAGAAAAAACGTTAACACTAGAACAGTTTTTTACTTCAATAGTGTGAAGTGAACGAAAGTATTTTACTGTTATTTTTTCTATTAATTTCACTCTCAGTATCCTATGAATAGGTCAGTCATTCGAGCCGTAGGTTCGATTAGCGAAGCGTAATCGGACATTCGAGAAATATGGCTTTATTACGGTGGAATGCTCTCTGTCGGGTCTTCAATATAAAGCCATTTCCCGATAGGGATGTATGCCACTTGTTGTTGCATTCACTATTATTTTTCAACCTGTGAAACCATGCCGATAATGTTTATTGCATAGGCGCGACATCTGGCCATCACCATTGGATGGATGAGGGGCCCGATCAGAGATAACAACTATCCCGATCATTGCTCGGAATAGACCACCGGGTGTTGTTAACTGCCCTCGGAGTTTCGGGTTGGGTGTTGCCCCCTGTTGTTCGCCGAGGTGAGGGCACAAAGTCAGGACGGCGGTTATTTCTTGTTCAAGGTTAGTGGCAGCAAGCTTGTCCCAAAATCCTGGTTATCAGAAATGGCATTGAATTAAGTTAATGACTATAAATACGTGCTGTCTGATGGTCTATTTCTTAAGCTTTCTATTTTTCCTTTCAGCTAGTTCATTAAGTTCATGTTCGATCAATTCAAACCAGGTTTTATCTACGCGCTCAAAGGTATTCTCTTCATGCAAATACTTTACTAGTCTGCCCTCTTCATTATAGCAATACACATTAGCATCAGCCCAAACCTTGAAAACAGGGATTGCCTTGTGACCCTGGTCTTTGAATTTTTCAGCTGCTATAGATATTTTCATCCATTCAGGAGCATCCTCGCTATAAGCGTAAGAGTACACACCTCGCAAAAACTCCCAAAATGGGGCCACAGACAGTTCTTCTGCATAGGGCCATAATTCTTCTTTTACTTCTATAAAGAATCCACCCAAGTCTCCCATAGCATGGGAAATATAGTCTTCTGGGAAATTTACACCATACTTTTCTCCAAGGTTTATCACCTCGTTTTTTGTTGGCGCCTGATCTCCTGCTGCAACAATGTAATAATCATCATCCCAGATATCAAGTATCAGTTCTCTAGTTTTATCTGTTACGTTAACCATTATAGATTGTCATCCTATTTGTATTGCTGATTATATATTGAGGGTGATTTACTTTGGGGCAGCCCACGTATTCTGTATGGTGTTATTATTCCAATCTGGTTGACCACCTTCACCCTAATAATTTCCCGCAAGGAGGGGACTGTTGTCTCAGGTGATTACGCCTTGCTAAGCGCCCCTGTAGTCTATCACCTAAAATAGAGGGACAAATACATTGGTGAAAAAATAGCAACAGTACAGAGCAATGTATTTATGGAAAAATACTTCCATCGCATGGTGATTAATAAAGCCAAGGCGACTGTAATATTTATCAATGGCCAGAGTATAACAAAAAGATAGTTAAGAATATGCATGTGAGTGCTGTATGTAAATATGACGTAAAATAGATATGCATGACCAAATAAAAAGACAGGTGTGGTTTTTTTGATAAGTAGATCGAATTTTGATTCCGGTTTAACTTCAGTGCTGCTCATCGACGACTGCCTTGTATATAGAGATAATTTATGAACAATTTTATAGTTATCAAGATTTCAATAGATGGCTATTTCCCGAATACATAGGGATCAGCTAACTGGCCTCTGGGCTGCGGGTTGGGTGTTGCCCCCTGTTGTTCGCCGAGGCGAAGGCACAAGGTCAGGAGCGCCGTCATGGATGACGGCGCAGACGCAGGCGGTACAGGGATGTACCGTCTGCGTCGTTCCGCCAGACCTTTTGCCTGAACCGAGGGCACCCGACCGCAGGAGGGCGAACAAGTGGGGGAGAAGACTTTTGGTGACTTTGGGTCTTTCCAAAGTCACTCGCCAAGCCGCGCAGCGGCGGCGAAACCCCGTCGAGGGCAGCGCCCTCGTGTCCTGCATGGCGAAGCCATGCCAAAAGAGGCGAGCAACCCCTCACCCTAACCCTCTCCCGCAAGGGGAGAGGAAATTGTTACCGTGGTGCAATGCGCTTCGCTTATTGGCACCCTACTTGTCTCCCACAAGGGGAGAGGGGACGGTTACCGCGGACGATTACGCTCCGCTAATCGACCCTACTCGACTCCACCATTGATCCCAAGCCCTATCCCCAAGGGGCGAGGGGATCATTTACCCCGGAGCAATGCGCTCCGCTTATTGGCACCCTACCTGTCTCCCGCCGGGGGAGAGGGGATGGTTGCCGCGGACGATTACGCTGCGCTAATCGACCCTACGGGCTTATTGCACCCTGCGCCTCATCCCGTGGTGGGAGAGGCAACTCTCCCGCTGCTTGGTGTCTATCCTCTGGAATGCTAGGATGCCGAACCGTCCTTTATCCAACCCTTATCAGTTATGGCAAACCGGCTCGTAGGCAGTAAAAACAGGATCACTCGGGCAGGGCGCTGGCTGGCAACCCGTGGCGCCGCGCTCTTTGCCGAACTCTCGGAGTTTCAGCAGCGCATCTGGGTGGTCAGCATAGTGAACGACACCTACACGGATACCTTTATCGTCAACGAAGGCAGCTTCGCGGAGCCCATGCAGTGGATGCGGCGCAAGCAGTACAGCGCCGATATGCTGCAGCGGGTCGATGCCATGCAGCGCTCCCAGGTGATCCAGGTCGAGCTGGGTGACGTCCACCATCGCCTGATGCGGGTCAAGTAGCCCGGATCGCGCCGAGCCGCATTGGACGTTGGGCCAAACAGGGCGGCTGGCTCACAGTCCGTGCCTATCTGCCAAAGACGCTGCCGCCCCTGACTGTCGCCGCCACCTTGCGCCCTTGACCATCCATGAATACTCGGGGCCAACAGGGGCCGATGGTCATCTTACGGAACCCGCTTCGGCGGGGCCATCCAAATCCATGAAATTAGTGATGCAACTATCAGAATTAAATGGTTTTTCTCCTTTGCTGCAAAGTGGCAACCGGCGGTTGACCCGCGGCGGGGGTGTGATGGAAGATGAGCGCCGCGTCTGGCTGATCAGCAGACAAGCAGGATAAGCAGAGCGCCGGGCAGAGTGAGGGGCTGAGCGGGACTGCGCCACCGACAAAGGCGATGAGCGCCAGGGGTCCCCAGCCCTCGACGGCATTCACAGCCAAGCCGCCGCAGCCAAGAACGTCCACGACAGGTGCCGCTTCCCTCAATAGAGGCGGTCACCATGGCTCAGATCGGGCCGGCGTCGCGTTGGCTGCAAACGGAGCGCGTTGCCGGACAATCGAGGGTCGTTCGACGACAAAGGCTGCCAAAACCGCAAAAATTGTGCCACGGCGGGTGCGCGCGGCTTGTGAAGGGCCCCCGGGGTTGGCTATCGTTTCAGGAATAGACATGCAAGCAGGGAGGTGTGCATGGACAGAATATTGCAGGCGTTGTCGCTGCAAGTGACCGGGGCGCGGGATCTGGAGAGCCTGACCCGCCCGCTGCTGGAGATGCTCGAGACGGTCACCGGGCTTGAATCCACCTATCTGACCGAAATCGACCTTGGTCACGACACCCAACATATCCGCTTTGCCCGCAACGCCGCCACCTTGCAGATCCCCGAGGGGGGCTCGGTGCAGTGGGGCGATGCCCTCTGCCGGCGGGCCCTCGACGAAGGGCGCTTCTACACCGAGGATGTGGCGAGTTGCTGGGGGGATTCCCAGGCGGCGCGGGCCCTCGGCATTCGCACCTACCTGAGCTGCCCGGTGCAGACCCCTTCCGGCTCCCTCTATGGCACCCTGTGCGCCGCCAGTGCCGAACAAAAGCCGCTGACGGCGGGCTCGGATCACCTGATCGCCTTCTTTGCCCGCTTGATCGCCGAGCAGGTGGAGCGCGAACAACTGCTGCAGCAGTTGCAGCAGGCCAACCACGAGCTGTCGCGCCAGGCGCTGAGCGACCCGCTGACCGGGCTGCCCAACCGACGGGCGCTGATGCACGAGCTCAACCGCCTGTTTTCACTGGCTGAGCGGGTCGAGCATCCGCTGCTGCTCGGCTTCATCGATCTCGACGGCTTCAAGGCCATCAACGATACTCATGGCCACGACACCGGCGACCTGCTGCTGCAACGGGTCGCCGGGGCGCTGTCAACCGTGCTGCGCGGCAGCGATCTGCTGGCGCGAGTGGGGGGCGATGAGTTTGTGGCGGTGGGGATGGGGCCACAGTGCGGCGAAGAGACGCGGGAGGCGGCAGTGCAGGGCTTTCAGCGCCGACTGTTCGAGGCGAGCCTGGTGCAGCTCGAGGTGCCCGCCGGCCTGCTGCACTACCCCGGTGCCAGCGTGGGGGTGGTGGCCATCGATCCGGCCAGCAGCACGGTGGACGAGGCGTTGAGGCTGGCCGATGCCTGCATGTACGAGGTCAAGCGCCAGCGTCGTCGGCCGAGCTGACTGCGCAGGCGAAAACAGGCAAACAAAAGGGGCCCCGGTGGGCCCCTTTTTCATGCCGCCCCTCAGCGGGCGGGGAAGTACTTGGCCTGGATCTGCTGGAACTCGCTGCTGGCCAGCACCTGGGTCAGGCCGCTCTGGAACTCCTTGACCAGCTCGTCGCTCACCGGGTGGCTGAAGGCGAAGCAGAACTGCTCCGAGCTCAGCATCCAGAACACCTTGAACTGGGCGGGATCCAGCTGCTGGGAGGCGATCAGATCCAGCATGGTGGTCTTGTTGGTGGAGATAAGATCGACCCGGCCCGAGGTGAGCATCTTGAGCGCCTGGGGCAGGCGGTTGGCGGTCATGATCTTCTGCTCGTCAAAGCCGTTGTTGAGCAGCAGCTGCTCCCCCACGTCGGCCCGCACCGCCCCTATGTTGTACTTTTCGGCATCTTCCAGCTTGGCGATGTTGACCGGGCTCTTGGCCAGCCCCATCAGCACGATCTCGGCATAGCCGATGGGACAGGCCCACTTGAACAGCGGATCCCGCGCCTCGGTGCGGGCGGTGGAGAAGAGCACCACGTTGGGTTTCTGGGTCAGCAAGTAATAACCCCGTGCCCAGGGCATGATGGTGATGGGCTGCTGCGGGGTGTTGGTCTTCTGCCAGACCTGCTGCAGCAGCTCGACGGCGAGCCCGGTGGGGGCGCCGGATTCGTTGGAGAAGTTGTAGGGTTTGTACTCTTCGGTGAGGTAGTGCAGCTTGCCAAGCTCCGGGCTGGCCTGGGCGAGGGTGACAAACGCGAGTGCGGCGAATCCAATCCATTTTTTCATGTTGGCCATCCTGGTGGGGTGTAGCGTCATTCTCAAGTGTTATCAAAGCCCGCCAAATCGCCACTCGCCGCGCACTGGCGACGAGAGGTCGCGGGCCTTCTCAGGGGGCGGGCAGGTATTTGAGCCGCAGCCCTTGATATTCCGAAGAGGCGAGCGCCTGGGTGAGGGCGCGCTGGAACTGCTTGATGACGCTGTCATCTACCTGGCGACTGAAGGCGTAGCAGAGCTCCTCGGCATCCAGCACGAAGGCCACCGTGAAGTCATTGGCATCGAGCTGCAGCGCCTTGATGGCGTCATAGCCCGCCAGCTTGCCGGTGGCCAGCAGATCGGCGCGGCCAGATACCAGCATCTTCAGCGCCTGGCTCAGCCGGTTGGCGGAGATGATGCGGCTCTCGTCCATGCCGCGGTTGAGCAGCAGCTGTTCGGAGGCATCGGCGCGCACGGCGCTGATACGGTAGTCGTTGATCTGCTCGACGGCGTTGAGGGTGAGCGGGCGGCGCTTGTGGGCCAGTAGCACGTACTCGGAGTAGCCGATGGGGCACACCCACTTGAACAGGGGGTCGCGGGTGTCGGTGCGGGCGGTGGAGAAGAGCACCACGTTGGGTTTTTGGGTCAGCAGGTAGTAACCCCGCGCCCAGGGCAGGATGCGAATGGGCTGGGCGGGGGTCTGGGTGCGCTGCCAGATCAGTTGCAGCAGCTCCACCGCCAGCCCGCCGGGCTGACCGCTCTGGTCGGTGAAGTTGTAGGGGGGATACTCCTCGGTCAGGTACTCCAGCTTGCCGAGCTCGGCCTGCGCCGTGCCAAGGCATGACAACAGCAGCAGGCAACCGCAAAACCTTATCCTCATGGGCATTCCTTGGCGTAGCGCGGGCGATCCATCTTGCCCTAGTGTGGGCAAAAAAGCCTGATATTGCCAGTAGTTACCAGCGCGCTCTGGTATTTCCCACCGGTTTCAACTGCTCATCGCGAAGCCCCACCAAGAGCGCCTTGCCGCTCTCCTGCAGGCGAAATTCGCCGTAGCGCGCCGCCTCGTACTGCTCGCCGGTGCCCTCTTCGAAGAAGTAGGCGTCGGGGCCGATGAGCCACTGGCCGTCGCTGCGGCGCACCTGCAGCCGCCGTTCATCGCGGGCCAGCTGATCCGGCTTGCCCCCTTCCACCCAGCTGGCGACCTGCTGCTCGTCGAGGCGGATCACCAGGGTGTCGGCGAGGGCCTCATCTTGCTGCCGGTTGCCAAGCTGTCGGGCCAGCTCGTAGTTGAGGCGCATGTAATCCCCCTGCATCAGGGAGCGGGGGTCGACCGGGGCGAGGCGCAACAGCACCACCTCGCCGCTGCTCATGGCGCGCTCGTAGCGCCAGACGGTGACGTTGATGGCCGCCAGGATGGCGAGGCCGGTCAGCAGCAGGGCGAGTCGTCTCATGAGGGGCTCCGCAGGCTCAGCCGTTTGAGCAGCTGGCGGGCGCCGAGCAGCAGGGCGCCCGAGCCCAGCAGCAGCCAGGATTTGGTCATCAGGGTCAGCCCCAGATCGTAGTAATAGAGGGAGCCGAAGCCGACCAGCAGCAGGCCGGCCAGGGTCATCAGGCCGACGCTGCCGGCATAGAAGCCGAGCACCAGTACCAGGGCGCCGGCCCCCATGCCGGGGATGAGGGCGCTGATCAGCACCAGCGGCAGCCCGTACAGCAGCGGCAGTTTCAGCCTGACCATCAGCCCCAACAACAGGGCGGCGCAGAGCAGCGGGTTGAGCCAGAGCGGCAGGCGGGAGTGGCCCAGTTCGTCGAGCATGCTGGTGCCGCCGTCCCACAGCGGGTGGTGCAGGCGCCCCAGCACCAGCAGGGAGAGCGCTAGCCCCAGGGTGAGGGATTCATAGAGCTGATGGCGCAGTGGATCGCGCTCGGCCTGCAGCCAGCAGAGGGCTACCGCCGTCATCACCAGCGGCAGGGCCAGCAGTTGCAGGCCGAGGCAGGCGAGGCCAAGGGTGAGCAGGATGGCGGCGGCGAAGCTGTGGAACAGCCGGATCAGCCAGTGCTCGAACAGGGCGGCGATGGCCAGCGACAGCAGGGCGAGGCCGAACCAGAGCGGAGCCGAGTGCAGATCCAGCCGATCGAGCAGGCCGTAGAGCAGCCAGGCGTCGCCGGCCAGCGCCAGTGCCAGCACGAACTGATCCCACAGATCGCTGCGGGTGGCGAAGCGGTTGAGGCAAAAGGCGATGACCATCAGCACGACGCCCATCAGCAGGGCGCTGTCGGCATCCCGGGTGAGCTGGGAGAACGACATGAACAGGAAGAACAGCAGGAACAGGGCGGCAATCCAGCCCACCATGCCGAGCAGAAAGCGGCTCGACCAGTGGGGCTGGTCGTCACGGGGGGCATCCCCTTCCACCAGCTGGGCCCGTTGCAGTCGCTGCCAGGGGGTCAGATCACTCATGGGGCCTCCGTTGTTGTTGCAGCCAGCGGCTGGCCGCCACCGACAGGCCGATGGCGATGAGGCAGAGCAGCAGGAAGCCGTCCACGTCCGGCTCCATCCATTTGCCGAGCGCGGTCAGCAGCACCACGATGAGGCTCAGGCAGCCCATGGCGAGCCCGGCGATGAATCTGTGATGCCAGCGCAGGTAGGCGGCCGCCAGCCAGCCGATCCAGGCCGGCCAGACCCAGGGGGAGGCGACATCGAACAGCGCCAGCAGGGTGAGCAGGGTGACGCCGAACCCGGCGGCCAGCCCCGCCAGCCAGGAGGGCATCAGCCGGTAGTGAGCAGGCACCAGCAGCAGTATGCCCCAGAGGGCGGCATTGAACAGGGTCAGGCACCAGCCGAGGGCCTCCTCGTTGAAGGCGAAGAAGAAGTTGAACAGGCCGAGCCGCCAGTAGAGCACCAGCGCCAGCTGGCCGAGCAGCCAGCTCAAGGTCCACAGCAGCGGGCTCTGGCCGAGCGCCGCCAGCGGCAGCAGCATCAGCGCCCAGGTGGCAAACAGCTGCCAGGGATCGGCACCGGTCTGGTAGGTCTGCCCCACCAGCGCCAGCAGGGCGCCGATGTTGAGGGCGATGGCGAGCAGCAGCGCCTGGCGCTGGCTGTCGGCGAGGGGCTTGCGCCACAGCAACAGCAGCATGGCGAGCAGCGGCAGCTCCAGCAGCGCGAGGCGCGAGAGGCGGCCCAGCTCCTGCCAGTTGAAGGCGACGAAGAACACCAGACCGGCGCCCAGACACAGGCTGCCAAGCCAGAGCAGCAGCCGATCGAACAGCCACTGCCAGCGGGCAGGGCCGGGGGGCAGCTCGCACAGGGCGAGGGCGGCGGGCAGACTGGCCCGCGCGAGGCGTCCACGCCTGACCCAGTCGAGCAGCGTCTGTCTTGAAGTGAAGTGCATGGGATGCTCCATCAGGTTTGCCGCATTATGCCACGGGCATGGCGCCGATTGGCAGCCCCCGTCTGCGGGCGCGACCAGCCCGGCAAGCGGGTGCAAAAAGCCCCGCCAAAGGGCGGGGCTTGCTTGCAAAGACACGACATGGGCGCGGGAGTGGCGTCGGCAAGTGCTCACCCTTGCCTCGCCACCTTCTGATCCGGCCGGGTCAGGCGAACAGCAGGGTGCTCACCCCGAGGCCCACGAACAGGATGGCGCAGGCGATGCGGATCCCCTTGAGTGGCAGGCGATCGGCCCCCAGCTTGCCAAGCAGCACCACCGGCACATTGGCCAGCATCATGCCGAGGGTGGTGCCGGTGATGACCTGGGTCAGCGAGTCGTACTTGGCCGCCAGCAGCACGGTGGCGATCTGGGTCTTGTCGCCGATCTCGGCGATGAAGAACAGCACGAAGGTGGCCATGAAGGGGCCGTATTTGTCGAGCGGGCTCTCCTCGTCGTCCATCTTGTCCGGCACCAGGATCCAGGCGGCCATGGCGATGAAGGCACCGGCCACCAGGTAGGTCATCACCTTGGGATCGAGCCAGCGGCTGATGAACTCGCCAAGCCAGGCAGCGCCAGCGTGGTTGAGCAGGGTGGCAGCCAGCATGCCGGCGATGATGGGCCAGGGCTTGCGAAAACGACAGATGAGCAACAGCGCCAGCAGCTGGGTCTTGTCGCCGATTTCGGCGATGGCCACGCTGAGGGTTGAGGTTAACAAGGCTTCCATAAAAATGACCGGGGGACGGAATTGTTATACCTGAGACAAGCCCGCGCCATCCGTCCCCGGTATTGGCACTGGCCCGTCAAAGGTCTTGTCAAATCCGCGGCTGGCGTGGATCACCCTGACCATGGTGAGTTGGCACCAAGTATGTTGATCAGGGTCGCGAACCGGTTTGGGGCCGGCTGGCGAGACTACTCCCCCTCGATGGGAGCGGGCATTCTAGGGAAAAAGCGAAAGTGACGCAAGCCGGGCGGCGCGGGGATCAGCCACCCACCAGCTTGACGCTGAAACCGGCCTTCTCGAGCTCTGCCTTGATCAGATCCCGTTTGTCCCCCTGGATCTCGATCACTCCCTCTTTCAGGCCGCCGCCGGTGCCGCACTTTTTCTTGAGCAAGGTGGCGATGCTCTTTTGCTGTTCGGCCGGGACGCCGTGGATGGTGATGACCCCGGCGCCCTTGCGCCCCTTGGTTTCGCGGCGGATGCGCACCACCCCGTCGGTGGGGAAGGGGGAGGCAGATTGCGGCTGGCTCTGTTCTTTGATGATGCCGCCGTCCGTGCTGTAAACCAGGCGGCTGTTGTTGTCGTGACTCATGGCAGTTATTTGTGGGTTAGCTAAGCGGAGTTTGATTTTACTCAAATAAGCGTTGAAAACACGGATTATAATGCCCCAAGTAAAAGAGAATTATTATTGTTTAACTTCAGGAGTCAGTCATGGTACTCGCGCAGTTGTCACCGGGACAGAGTGCTCGCATCAAGAACATGAATCAATTGACCCGTCCCCTGCGGCGCAAGCTGATGGTGATGGGCTTGTTGCCCCAGACTGAAGTCATCTATTTGCGCGCGGCCCCGCTCGGGGATCCGCTGCAGATCCAGTGTCAGGGGATCTGCCTCTCCATGCAAAAAAGTCTGGCCCAGCAAATCGAGGTCGAGCCGGTATGAAACACACCTCACAAAACAATCGTCTTGGTCAAAGCACTATCGAGGTTGAACCGGTATGAACTACTCCCTGGTAACCGTCGGCAATCCCAATAGCGGCAAGACCTCCCTGTTCAACGCCCTGACCGGGGCCCGCCAGCAGGTGGGCAACTGGAGCGGCGTCACCGTCGACAAGAAGATGGGCGAATTCACTGCCCAGGGCCACGACTACAAACTGATGGACCTGCCCGGCATCTACAGCCTGGCCAACCAGGAGGGGAGCCTGGACGAGCAGATCGCCAGCCGCTTCGTGGAAGGCCAGCAGCCGGATCTGCTGCTCAACGTCATCGACGCCGCCAACCTGGAGCGCTCCCTCTACCTCACGCTGCAACTGCGCGAGCTGGGGCTGCCCATGGTGGTGGTGCTCAACAAGATGGACATCCTGCAAAAGCGGCGCATCACCATCGACGAGAGCAAGCTCGCCAGCACCCTCGGCTGCCCGGTGGTGGCCCTCTCGGCCCACAATCGCCAGCAGGTTGCCGCCTTCAAGAACCAGATCCAGCAGTTCATCGGCCAGCCGCAGCCGGCGTTGTTGCTGGACTACGGCCATGAGCTTGAAAAAGATCTGGCGGAGCTCGAGACCTTGCTCGCCCCGCATCACCTCACCGCCCGTGGCCGCGCCTTGCGCCTGCTGGAAGAGGATGCGGTGATGCAGGAGACCCTGCTGCCCGGCCAGCAGGCCGCCGCCGCCAACGTGGTGGCTCGCGCTCACCACGGGCAGGACGTCGACCTGCAACTGGCAGACATCCGCTACGGCCACATCCACCAGTGGGCCGCCCAGGCGTGCCAGCAGAAGGGCAAGCTCACCGCAGCCCAGAGCGAGCGGCTCGATCGGGTGCTGCTCAACCGCTGGTTCGGCATCCCCTTCTTCCTGCTGGTGATGTACCTGATGTTCATGTTCGCCATCAAGGTGGGCAGCGCCTTCATCGACTTCTTCGACATCATGGGCGGCGCCCTGTTCGTCGATGGCGTCCACCACCTGCTGGGGCTGATCCATGCGCCAGACTGGCTGGGGGCCATCCTGGCGGACGGCTTCGGGGTGGGCTTGCAGACCGTCGCCACCTTCATCCCGGTGATCGGCTGCCTCTACCTGTTCCTGGCGGTGCTGGAGAGCTCCGGCTACCTGGCCCGCGCCGCCTTCGTGGTGGATGCCCTGATGCGCCGTCTCGGCCTGCCGGGCAAGGCGTTCGTCCCCATGCTGATGGGCTTTGGCTGCACCGTGCCCTCGGTGATGGCGACCCGCACCCTCAACTCCGAGCGTGAGCGGCTGATGACCTCGGCCATGGCTCCCTTCATGTCGTGCGGTGCCCGCCTGCCGGTCTACGCCCTGTTCGCGGTGGCTTTCTTCCCCGAATCCGGCCAGAACCTGGTGTTCGGTCTCTACCTCATCGGCATCCTGGTGGCGGTGCTCACCGGCCTGTTGCTGCGCAGCACCCTGCTGCCGGGCAAGAGCGACTCCATGCTGATGGAGATGCCGGACTACGAGTGGCCGCGCCCGGTCAACGTCGGCATCAAGACCTGGCAGAAGCTCAAATCCTTCGTCTTTGGCGCCGGTAAAACCATAGTGCTGGTGGTCGCCGTGCTGAGCGTGCTCAACTCGCTCGGCACCGACGGCAGCTTCGGCCACCAGGATCAAGAGAGCTCGGTGCTGAGCAAAATCAGCCAGGCGGTGACTCCGGTGCTGCACCCCATCGGCGTGCGCGATGACAACTGGCAGGCCACGGTCGGCATCGTCACCGGCATCTTCGCCAAAGAGGCGGTGGTCGGTACCCTCAACAGCCTCTACGCCGGCAGCGGTGACGGGGAAGAGGAGGTGAGCGAGTTCTCCCTGGTGAACAGCTTCCAGGAGGCGATCGCCGCGGTCGCCACCAATCTGGCCGACATCGACCCGACCGACCCCATGGGGCTGGCGGTGGGCAACCTGGATGACCAGAAAGCTGCCGCCGAGGCGCAGGAGGTGGACGTCTCCACCTACGGCAACATGCAGAGCCACTTCGACGGGGCGGCCGGTGCCTTCGCCTATCTGTTGTTCGTGCTGCTCTACATGCCCTGCGCCGCCGCCATGGGCGCACTGGTGCGGGAAACCGGTCGCCAGTGGGCCCTGCTGACCGCCGCCTGGTGCAACTACATGGCCTTCATGTGCGCCACCGTCTTCTATCAGCTGGCCACCTTTGCCGCGCACCCCGAGCAGAGCCTGTTCTGGGTGGCGAGCTACGGCGGCTCCCTGCTGCTGCTCTGGTGGGCCGGTCGTCGCCATGGCGACATCGTCGCCCGCAAGGTGGTGACTCTATGATCCTGCGCGAGCTGGGGGAGTACCTCGCCGCGCAGCAGAAGGTGAGCCGGCGCGAGCTGGCCCGCCACTTCCACACCTCGGAAGATGCGGTGGAGGCCATGCTCGGCGTCTGGATGCGCAAGGGGCGGGTCGCCAAGCGGGAGACCCAGGTGTGCGGCGGCTCCTGCTGCGGCAAGAGCCAGGAGGTGATGTTCGAGTGGTGCGAGCCGGGCCAGATTGGTCTGGTGCAGAAGGGCTGAGCTCACGCCCGAACCCCCGCATTCAGATATAAAAAGACCCGCCACTGGCGGGTCTTTTTTATTGGTGCGTGTTCGCCGTGTTCGCCGTGTTCGCTGGGTTGGCGTAGAAGGGGGACAGATCAGCGCCCCGGCCAGCGCTGGCCCACTTCGGCGTGGCGATACCAGGCCATCAGCGCCTGCTGGCCGGCGACGTCGTCCACCGCCGGTGACCAGGGGGCGAAGTCCTCTTCCCGGAAAGGAGCGTAGGGACCGTGTTTCACCTCGAAGATGACGGCGCCAGGATCCAGAGAGAGCACCGCATGCCAGCCGGCGACGGGGGTCTCCAGCACCGAGGTCGTCTCCCCCAGCACGGCGCGGGCAATGACGGTGCCCTCGTCATCGAAGTTGAGCACCACGAAGCGGCCTTGCAGCGCGGTGAGCAGTTCCCAGGTCTGCAGGTGGCGATGGGGGCGGATATAGGTGCCCGGCTCCATGGCGATGGCCAGGCGCTGGATGGGGTCGGCCAGCTCCTGATGCAGGTTGTGGTTCATGCGCAGGCGCGGGGAGTGGGCGGCCTCGTCGGCGAGGCTGGCAAGGCGGGCAACATCCAGTTTTTTCATATGCGATTCCATGGTGAGACGAAGGCAGGGCCGAGCGCAGAGTAGCATGCCCGGCAACCTGTCAGGCAAGGGGCGAGCGGTAAGCAAATGTAAAAAGGGAGCCTCTATGACTCCCTCTGCTATGACTGTTCGGCATCACAATCTGGCCAGCATCTCCTTGGTGACCAGCACTATGCCCTGCTCGGAGCGGTAGAAGCGGCGGGCATCCTCGCAGGCGTTTTCCCCCACCACCAGCCCTTCCGGCAGCTTGCAGCCCTTGTCGATCACCACCCGGCGCAGCCGGCAGCCCGGGCCTATCTCGACCCCGGGGAAGATCACCGCCTGATCCAGGGTGCAGAAGGAGTCGACCCGCACATTGGTAAACAGCACCGAGCTCACGATGAAGGAGCCGCTGACGATGGTGCCGCCGGCAAACATGGAGTTGATGGTCATGCCGTGCTGGCCGTTTCTGTCCTGTACGAACTTGGCGGGCGGGGTCATGTTCTGGCTGGTCCAGATGGGCCAGTCCTGATCGTAGATGTCGAGCTCCGGGGTGACGGAGGCGAGATCCATGTTGGCTTCCCAGAACGAATCCACCGTGCCCACGTCGCGCCAGTAGGGGCGCTTTTGCGGGCAGCAGCCGACGCAGGACATGCTGAACGGGTGGGCGTAGGCGGTGCCCTCTTGCACCACCCGCGGGATCACGTCCATGCCGAAATCGTGGTGGGAGGCCGGGTTGGCGAGATCCTCTTCCAGCAACTGGTAGAGATAGTCAGCCTCGAAGATGTAGACCCCCATGGAGGCCAGCGCGGTGTCCGGTTTGCCCGGCATGGCGGGCGGGTTGGCGGGCTTCTCGACGAAGGCGTTGATCTTGCGATCCCCATCCACCGCCATCACCCCGAAGGCGCTCGCCTCATCCCGCGGCACCTCGATGCAGGCCACCGTGACCCTGGCCCCCATGTTGACGTGATCGAGCAGCATGGCGGCGTAATCCATCTTGTAGATGTGATCCCCTGCCAGCACTACCACATACTTGGGGCCGTGATCGCGAATGATGTCCAGATTCTGGTAGACCGCATCGGCGGTGCCGCGATACCAGTTGACCTCGTCCACCCGTTGCTGGGCGGGCAGCAGGTCGATGAACTCGTTCATCTGGTAGCGCAGAAAGGACCAGCCGGACTGCAGGTGGCGCAGCAGGCTGTGGGATTTGTACTGGGTCACCACCCCGACCCGGCGAATGCCGGAGTTGATGCAGTTGGAGAGTACGAAGTCGATGATGCGGAACTTGCCGCCGAAATGCACTGCCGGTTTCGCCCTGTTGTCCGTCAACTGTTTGAGGCGACTGCCCCGCCCTCCTGCGAGAACCAAGGCCATGGTCTCGTTCAGCAACTGTCTGGACTGTGCTGTATTGGCAGGTTGTAACAACATTGAATACCCCTTTATTGATAGAATCCCTTGATACTGCCTCCTTTGAAGCCAGTATGAAAGTGCTTTCACTCACACTTCTCACACGGTTTTTTGGTGAAGTGATGGTTTTGTCATTTGTGATGACAAAATCTGTCGCAGATGGCGCGATAGTTCACCAGATGTCACGGCGGCGCTGGGCTGGCGGGGAAGGCGGTGGCCTTGAAGGACGGCCAGATGCGGGCGTTTCTTGTGCAAACACCCGCCGAAGCGGGTGTTTGCAGGCGCCGTCAGGGGAGGGCGAGGTCAGAACAGATCGTCTTTTTCATCCTTGGTGGGCTCGAGGCTCCAGCCGGTGGCATCGCTGCTGCTGGCGATCTGGCCCTTCTCCTTCCACAGCTTGATCTTGAGGCGCAGGTTGTTGGCCGAGTCGGCGTTCTTCACCGCCTCCTCTTCGTCGATCACCCCCTCTACCACCAGATCGAACAGGGCACTGTCGAAGGTGACCATGCCGAGGGCCTTGGATTTCTCCATCACCTCCTTGAGGCCGCCAAATTCGCCGCGTTTGATCATGTCGCGAATGGTGTGGGTGCCCAGCATGATCTCCACCGCCGCCCGGCGACCACCATCGCTGGTTTTGACCAGCCGCTGGGAGACAAACGCCTTGAGGTTGTTGCCCAGGTCGTTGAGCAGCTGGGGGCGGCGCTCTTCCGGGAAGAAGTTGATGATGCGGTCCAGCGCCTGGTTGGCGTTGTTGGCGTGCAGGGTGGAAATCGCCAGGTGGCCGGTCTCGGAGAAGGCCAGCGCATGCTCCATGGTCTCGCGGTCGCGAATTTCACCGATGAGGATCACGTCCGGCGCCTGGCGCAGGGTGTTCTTGAGGGCAGCGTGGAAGCTGCGGGTATCCACCCCCACCTCGCGCTGGTTGATGATGCTCTTGCGGTGGCGATGCACGAACTCCACCGGATCTTCGATGGTGATGATGTGGCCGCCGCTGTTGCGGTTGCGATGGTCGATGAGGGCCGCCAGCGAGGTGGATTTGCCCGAGCCGGTACCGCCGACGAACAGCACCAGGCCGCGCTTCTCCATGATGGTGTCGAGCAGCACGGGGGGCAGTTTCAGATCCTCGAAGCGGGGGATCTCGGTCTTGATGTTGCGCGCCACCAGCGACACTTCGTTGCGCTGCTTGAAGATGTTGATCCGAAAGCGGCCGATCTGGGGCAGCGAGATGGCGAGGTTCATCTCCAGCTCCCGCTCGAACTGCTGCTTTTGCTCGCCGTCCATGATGGCGTCGGCTATTCTGGCCACCTCGCCGGGCTCGAGCGGCGTTTCACTGAGCGGACGCAGGCCGCCGTTGAACTTGGCGCAAGGGGGGGCGCCGGTCGACAGATAGAGGTCGGAGCCATCCTGCTTGGCCAGGATCTGTAGCATGTCTCGCAATTCCATTGGTTTTGCCTCGTCTATCAAGCAGATGCAATTACATCGAATGTCATTGAGTGTACAGCGTCAGGCGCCGGTGAGTTTCTCGCGAAAGACAAAAAACACCGCGCCCAGGATGCACAGGCCGGCCCACAGGTAATCCCATTTCAGATCCTCTTTCAGATAGAAGATGGAGAAGGGAACGAACACGGTGAGGGTGATCACCTCCTGCAGGATCTTGAGCTGGCCGACGGAGAGCACGGTGTGGCCGATGCGGTTGGCAGGCACCTGCAGCAGGTATTCGAACAACGCTATGCCCCAGCTCACCAGAGCGG
The DNA here is from genome assembly GCF_013085505.1 of Aeromonas sp. 2692-1. Lineage (NCBI taxonomy): Bacteria > Pseudomonadati > Pseudomonadota > Gammaproteobacteria > Aeromonadales > Aeromonadaceae > Aeromonas > Aeromonas sp. 2692-1. Next base: position 4,062,482 of record NZ_CP038513.1, on the reverse strand, counting down.
CGATGATCCAGGGTTTGTGATTCATGCTCTTGAGGTGGGCATACCAGGCGAAGGTCATGAAGACGTTGCTGCACAGCAGCAGGCCGATGCTGGTAAAGATAGGGTTCATTAGGTTCTCCTTTAAAATCAATCGCATTTTATCTCCGAACCACGGGTTTTCATAAGTGGGGCGACAGGGTATTTTTAATCCATCAAGGATGAAGTCACAGAGGGTTGTACGGGATGGGCAAGACAAGCTGGGGTGTGCTTGGTCTGCTGTTTGCCTGCCTGGTGCATGGGGCGCCGACCCTGACGGTGGCCACCGATGTCTGGCCGCCGTTTCGGATCGTGCAGCCGGACGGCCGCTTCGGCGGACTGGACATGGACATCTTGCAGCAGTTGCAGCGCCGCAGCGGCATCCGCTTCGAGGTGAAACGGGTGCCCTGGGGGCGGGCGCTCAAGCAGATGCAGACCGGCCAGGTCGACCTCATGATAGGCTTGGCGATGACGGCAGAGCGGGCGGCCTTCATCGATTATCTGCAGCCGGCCTACTATCAGTGTCGGCCGGCCTTCTACGGCAAGGCGGCGGCGGTATCGACCCTGCGCACCTACGCCGACCTGCAGGGGAAGAAGGTGGGCTATGTGCTCAATTCGGCCTATTTTGCCCCCTTTGATGCCGACAACCGACTCGACAAGCACGGGGTGCCCACCGAGGATCAGCTGCTGCGCATGGTGCAGCGCGGCCACCTGCCGCTGATGATCGGCACCGACTGCCAGGTGGACTACGCCCTGAGCCAGGACAACGAGGCCGGCCTGCTCAAGGCGGCCTATCAGCCACCGCAACCTGTGGTGCTCTATCTGGGCATGAGCAAGCACTCACCCCATCAGGCGCTGCAGCAACCGCTGGCACTGGCCCTGCAGGAGCTGGTGGCAAGCGGCGAAATTGCCGTCCTCGCCAAGCCTTACCAGCCTTGACCTCGGGTAGTAACACGCTGTTATCATGCGTTTTTCATGACTCGCGCCAGCTGCTCGACAGGCTCTGGTGCCGGCTCCTTCTCACCTTCGGAGAGCCTCTGTGTATCTCTCTTTGCTCGCCCGCCAGCAGCGCTGGCAGCGGCGCTGGTTGCTCGGCCTGCTGCTGCTGACCCTGGCGCTGTTCTTCTGCTCCCTCGCCTGGGGCGAATTCGTCTTGCTGCCCTGGCAGCCGCTGGGGGATCTCGAGCAGCGCATCCTGCTGGAGCTGCGCCTGCCGCGCGCCCTGCTGGCCCTGCTGGCGGGGGCGGCGCTCGCCTGTGGCGGCGCCGTGCTGCAGGTGATGCTGCACAACCCGGTGGCCGAACCCGGCCTGCTCGGCGTCTCGAGCGGGGCGGGATTGGCCGCCATGGTGGCGATGGCGGTGGCCAAGGCCCTCGGCGTCTATCTGCCGGGCTGGGGGTTGTCGCTGGCAGCCTTTGGCGGCGCCCTGCTGGTGACCATGCTGCTCATTCGGCTGGCGCGCCGGGCCCGGCTCGGCCATGCCCGGCTGCTGCTGTTCGGGGTCGCCATCGGCATCCTCACCAACGCCGCCATGACCTGGCTGATGTACTTTGCCGATGACGGCTCCCTGCGTGAATTCATGTTCTGGATGATGGGCAGCCTGGCCTACGGCAGCCAGCAACTGGCCTGGTGGTGGCTGCTGTTCCCGCTCGCCCTCGGCTGGCTCGGTTGGCAGGGCAAGGCGCTGCAGCAACTGCTGCTGGGAGAGACTCAGGCCCGCCTGATGGGGCTCGATGTGGACAAGATGCGGGTGCGGCTGGTGCTGGCGGTGTGCCTGCTCACCGGCATGGCGGTATCACTGTGCGGCGTCATCGGCTTCGTCGGGCTGGTGGTACCCCATCTGCTGCGGCTCTGTGGCGGCAGCGATCAGCGCTTCCTGCTGCCCGCCTCGGCGCTGGGGGGCGGCGCCCTGCTGCTGGCGGCCGATCTCATCGCCCGCTCCGCCCTGCGGGCGGGGGAGCTGCCCATCGGGGTCATCACCGCCTCGGTCGGCGCCCCGCTCTTCATCTATCTGTTGTTGAGGCAAGATGCCCATGCCAGCACCTGATCACCTCGGGGGTCAGCCCCCCTTGCTGGCGGCCCGCGCCCTGGCCGTCGCCAACCGGCTCGCGCCCCTCGACCTTGCCTGGCAGGGGGGCCAGCTGGTGGCTCTGCTCGGCCCCAACGGCAGCGGCAAGTCGACCCTGCTCGGCGCCCTGGCCGGCCTCTTGCCGGGGCAAGGGGAGGTGCGCATCGGCGGGGAGTCGCTGGCGGACTTGAGCTGGCCGGCGCTGGCGCAGCGGCGCGCCATGTTGCCCCAGCGCCAGCCCCAGCTGTTCCATATCCCGGTGTTTCAGGTGCTGAGTCTGGGGCTCGATGAGGCTCAACCTGCGGCCAGACAGAACGAAGCTATTCAGGCGCTGTGCCAGGCGCTGGAGCTGGAAGCCTTGCTGGCGCGGGACTTCAGCCGGCTGTCTGGGGGGGAGCAGCAGCGGGTGCTGATCGCCCGCACCCTGCTGCAGGTGTGGCCGAGCCTCAACCCGGGCGGGCGGGTATTGCTGCTGGACGAACCGCTGGCGGGGCTGGATCTGCATCATCAGCTGGCGCTGCTGCGGCTGCTCAAGCAGCTGGCCGGGCAGGGGTTGCTGGTGGTGCTCGCCATCCACGACATCAACCTGGCCATCGACTGGGCCGATCGCCTGCTCTGTCTGCAACAGGGGCGGGTGGTGCGGGAGGGGGGCGTCGAGCTGGTGGACGAGGCGCTGCTGGCGCAGGTGTTTCAGATAAAGACCGATCGCATCGAGGCGGGCGGCCGGGTCTGGTTTATGCCGAGCCTGTGAGAAACAAACAAGGCCCTGGCGTCAGCCGAGGGCCTTTTTGAAGAAGACGACCCGCTCCGTTTCGGCAAAGCCGAGTCGCTGGTGCAGTTGCTGGGAGGCGAGGTTGTCGATGGCGGCATCGGAGGCAAGCTCGCGACAACCGAGCTCGCGGCCCCACTGGGCCACCCGGGCAATCAAGGCCTGGGCCAACCCGCGCCGGCGCGAAGTCGGCTGCACATAGACCCCTTCCAGATAGACCACCGGGCTGCTCTCGCAGCCGTTCACGTAATCATGGCGCAGGGACGCATCGGCAAAGGCTACCGCCTGGTTCTGCGCATCCAGCACCAGAAAGGCGTTGAGATGGGCTGCGGCCAGCAGTTCGGCCCCTTCCTGCAGATGTGCCGAGAGTGCGTGGTGCGGCCACAGCTGCTGGCGCAGGGTTGCCCACTGCACCAGCCGCGTCTCGTCGAGGGGCACTATCCGCCAGTCGGCGTTCGTCATCCGCACTCAGCCCAGCTGCTTGGCAAGGCGCACCTGGGCGGCCTCGGCCAGCATGGCCAGCAGGGTTTCGGTGTCGCTCCAGGAGAGGCAGGCATCGGTGATGCTCTGGCCGAAGGTGACGGCGCAGCCGTTCTCCACATCCTGCCGCCCTTCCACCAGGAAGCTCTCGGCCATGATGCCGGCGATGCCGGTGCGGCCGCGGCGCAGCTGATCGCAGATGTCCTGCGCCACCAGCAGCTGGCGACGGTGATCCTTCATGCTGTTGCCGTGGCTGAAATCCACCACCAGCCGTTCGGGCAGGCCGACGTCGGCCAGTGCTTCGCAGGCTTCATCGATGCTGGCGGTGTCGTAGTTGGGCCTGTGACCGCCGCGCAGGATCACGTGACCATAGGGGTTGCCGGCGGTGCGGTAGATGGTCATCTTGCCGTCCTTGTCCGGGGAGTAGAAGATGTGGCTGTGACGGGCGGCACGCACCGCGTCGATGGCGATGCGGGTGTTGCCGTCGGTGCCGTTCTTGAAGCCGACCGGGCAGGAGAGGGCGGAGGCCATCTCTCGGTGTACCTGGGATTCGGTGGTGCGCGCACCGATGGCACCCCAGGTGATGAGGTCGCTGATGTACTGGCCGGTCACCATGTCGAGGAACTCGGTGGCGGTGGGCATGCCGAGGGCGTTGATGTCCACCAGCAGCTTGCGGGCCAGTTTCAGCCCTTCGTTGACGTCGAAGCTGCCATCGAGGCGCGGATCATTGATGAGGCCTTTCCAGCCGACGATGGTGCGCGGCTTCTCGAAGTAGGTGCGCATCACGATGCACAGGCTCTCTTTATACTGCTCGCGCAGGGCATTGAGGCGCAGGGCATACTCGTGGGCGGCGGCCGGATCGTGAATGGAGCAGGGACCGACGATGACCAGCAGGCGCTGATCCTCACCGGCCAGGATCGCTTCCACTTCGCGGCGGGCATCCAGCAGATTCTGGGCAACGGTGTCGCTTAACGGGAAGGCGTGCGCCAGTTCGCTGGGAGTGATCAGGGACTCCAGGCGACGGGTGCGCAATTCATCGGTGTGAATGGACATACGACTCGATTCTCGAAATGGGTGGCGTGGGCAGTAGCAATGACTGAGTGCCGAAGAGGCAAAGGGATAAAATAAAGCAAAAAACCCCTGATGGAAACCTCGAGGGGCTCTGATAGGATGTGAGCCCCAAAACGATTCCAAATGAGGTAGATAGCGTGGCAAAGCCAGGGGCAACCGGGGTCACCCGCATCATCAATGCAACCGGTTACAGCATGAAGGGGCTCAAGTCAGCCTGGATCAATGAGGCGGCCTTCCGGCAGGAGCTGATGCTGATCCTGCTGCTGATGCCGCTGGCATTCTGGATCGGCGATACCCTCGAGCAAATCCTGCTGCTGGTCTGCATCAGCTGGCTGGTGGTGATCGTCGAGGTGCTCAACTCCGCCGTCGAGGCGGTGGTGGATCGCATCGGCTCCGAACATCATGAGCTCTCCGGTCGCGCCAAGGATCTGGGCTCCGCCGCCGTCTTTATCGCGCTGGCCCTGAACGCCCTGGTGTGGGGCGCTTTGGTTGGCCGCAACCTGCTGGGTTGGTGGTAAGTCAGGCCTCGTTTTCTATCGCGTCATTGCTCTTTCCTTTGGGAGATGACTGGGTGAGGGAGGCCTCTTCTCCCCCTCATCCCCACCCCTTCTCCCGCGAGGGAGGGGGCAAAGGAGCAACGACTCGGATGTGCGCTTAGCATCGCAGCATAAAAAAGCCCGTCATCACGACGGGCTTTTTGCTGGGCGGCTCTGCAGGCCAATCAGTGCAGGATACGGGCACGGATGGTGCCGCCGATCTCCTTGAGCTTGGCCAGCGCCTTCTCGCTGTGCTCGGTCTCCACGTCGATCACCACGTAGCCGATGTGGCTGCTGGTCTGCAGGTATTGACCGGCGATGTTGATCCCCTCGTCGGCGAAGATCTGGTTGATCTGGTTCATCACGCCGGGCTGGTTGCGGTGAATGTGCAGCAGGCGGCTGGAGCCCTTGTGGCCGGGCAGGGAGACCTCGGGGAAGTTGACGGCGGAGAGGGTGGAGCCGTTGTCCGAGTATTTGACCAGCTTGTTGGCCACTTCCAGCCCGATGTTCTCCTGGGCTTCCTGGGTGGATCCGCCGATGTGCGGGGTCAGGATCACGTTGTCCAGCCCGCGCAGCGGGGTGAGGAACTCCTCGTCATTGGACTTGGGCTCGCTGGGGAAGACGTCGATGGCGGCGCCGGAGATGTGGCCGCTCTTGATGACGTCGGCCAGGGCATCGATATCCACCACGGTACCGCGGGAGGCGTTGATGAAGATGGCGCCCGGTTTCATCATGCGCAGCTGCTCGGCACCGATCAGATCCTTGGTGGAGGCGGTCTCAGGCACATGCAGGCTGATGACGTCGGACATGTTGAGCAGCTCGACCATGCTCGGCACCTGGATGGCGTTGCCGAGCGAGAGCTTGTTCTCGATGTCGTAGTAGTAGACCTTCATGCCGATGCTCTCGGCGATGATGCCGAGCTGGGTGCCGATGTGGCCGTAGCCGATGATGCCGAGCTTCTTGCCACGGGCCTCCACCGAGCGGTTGGCCAGCTTTTCCCACACACCGCGATGGCACTTGGCGTTCTTCTCCGGGATGCCGCGCAGCAGCAGCAGGATCTCGCCCAGCACCAGTTCGGCCACCGAGCGGGTGTTGGAGAAGGGGGCGTTGAACACCGGGATGCCGCGCAGATGGGCGGCGTCGAGCTCGACCTGGTTGGTGCCGATGCAGAAGCAGCCGATGGCCACCAGCTTGTTGGCGGCATCCAGCACCTTCTCGGTGATCTGGGTGCGCGAGCGCAGCCCCACGAAATGCACGTCACGAATGCGCTCGATCAGATCTTCTTCGGAGAGAGAGGTCTTCAGATACTCCACACTGGTGTAACCTGCGGCACGAAAGGTTTCCACCGTGTTGGGGTGAACCCCCTCCAGCAGCAGTACCTTGATTTTATCCTTGTCCAGTGAAAACTTGGCAGTCATGACGATCCCTCTATGTTTGCAAAAGTGAGTGCAGATATGGTGTGTGAAGAAAACCGTAAAGTAGCAAAAACGTTTGGGAGAGGGAATATTTGTGACGAAAGTCAAATTCTTTGAAGTTTTCAACGATAGTTGTAAACGAGGGTTTGCAACTCATTGAGCAACCAATAAAAACGGCGCCATGGGGCGCCGTCTTGCATTGCGGGGCTATGGTCGGGGACCACGTCCGTTAAGCGGAGTCAGTTGATGACCACGCCGTCCGGGGTGCCGATCACCACCACGTCCGCACCGCGGTGGGCGAACAGACCGTTGGTGACGGTGCCGACGATGGCATTGAGCTGCACTTCCAGCCCCTTGGCATCGGTGATGGCCATGCCTTTCACGTCCAGGATGTGGTTGCCGTTGTCGGTGACCACCCCTTCACGCCAGACCGGGTTGCCGCCGAGCTTTCTGATCTCGCGGGCCACGTATTCGCGAGCCATGGGGATCACTTCCACCGGCAGCGGGAAGGTACCGAGCACGTCGACCGTCTTGGTGTTGTCGATGATGCAGATGAACTTGTCGGCCACGGCGGCGACGATCTTCTCGCGGGTGAGGGCTGCGCCGCCGCCCTTGATCATGTCGCGGGTGCCGTTGATCTCGTCGGCACCGTCCACGTAGACGGAGAGGGCGTCGATCTCGTTGAGGTCATACACTGTGATGCCGAAGCCCTTGAGGCGTTCGGTGGAGGCCACGGAGCTGGATACCGCCCCCTTGATCTCGTCCTTCATGGTCGCCAGTGCATCGATGAAGTGGTTGACGGTAGAGCCGGTGCCTACCCCGACGATGGTGCCGGGAACCACATACTTGAGCGCAGCCCAACCGGCCGCCTTCTTCATTTCATCTTGAGTCATGATCGATCCTTTGGAAAAAAGCGGCCGCATTATATCCAAGCCGCCCCCCAGAGCGACCACCCAGCTCACGTTCCGGGCCAAAAACTCGCAAGATGTAAATCGTTTGCCTGTTTATTGTGCCATGTCATCGCACCATGGCTGTGGCAGCCGGGCGTGACGATCGCGGCAGAGGGGGCGGATGGTCCTAGCCGGGAAAGTGCCAGCAGCGGCTGGGGGTGATGATCTGGGGCAGCGGCACGTCCCACTCCTCCTGCGGCACCGCGTCCACCTGCTGGCAGTCGTGGGCGAGCCCCAGCGGTTTGGGGCCGAGCCTGTGTTCATGCCAGCAGGCGAGGGTGCGATCGTAGTAGCCGCCGCCCATGCCGAGCCGGTTGCCCGCCGCATCGAACGCCACCAGCGGGGTGCAAATCAGATCGAGGGTGCTGTGGGGCACCACCTGCTGCATGTCGAGCTCCGGCTCGGCGATGCCGTAACGGTTGCGGGTCATGGGGCTGGTGGCGGTGTAGCGCAAGAAGAGCAGGTGACCCGGGGTGAAGGGGTGCAGTACCGGCAGGTAGACCTCTTTTTGCTGGGCCCACAGCCAGTGGATGGCGGGCAGGGGGTTGAGCTCGCCGTCGTTGGCCAGATAGAGGGCGATGCGTTTGGCCGCCAGGATCTCGGGATGCTGCTTGAACTGGGCAACCAGCTGCTGGGCCGCCTGCTGCTGCTCGGCCTGGGTCAGGCTCTTTCTGCGCTGGCGGATGAGCTGGCGCAGGGATTGTCTTTCAGGCTGGGTATCCGGCATGGGGGCTCCTCTGATGAACGGGCGGGGGGCGACGAGCGGATCGCGCTGACAGGCGATCACCTTAACAAGGCCGCGCCGGGTTGAACAGCGCGGCTCGGCCGCCGGATCCTCGGGGACCCGGCGGCCGCACTATCAGGCGTGGGCGGCTTTGCGCATCTGGTGCTTGACGAACACCGCCACCAGGGCGGCCAGTGCCAGCGCCATGGGGTAGAAGCTCATGCTCACCACCGCCAGCGGCGAGAGGGCGAAGATGGAGCCCAGCAGCAGCGCCTGGGCGCCCCAGGGGATGAGCCCCTGCACCACGCAGGAGAAGATATCCAGCATGGAGGCGGCGCGGCGCGGGGTGACCCCGTGATGATCCGCCAGCTCCTTGGCCACCTTGCTGGCGACTATGATGGCCACCGTGTTGTTGGCGGTGCAGAGGTTGGTGAGGCTCACCACCCCGGCGATGCCGAGCTCGGCCGCCTTCTCGTTCTGCTCGCCGTCGTGCTGACGGGTGAAGCGGGCGATGAGGGCGCTGATGCGGCAGCTTATCCAGGCCAGCCCCCCCTGGCGCTCCATCAGGGCGCCGAGGCCGCCGATCAGCATGGAGAGCAGGAAGATCTCCTGCATGCCGGTGAAGCCCTGATAGATATCCTTGCTGAACTGGCCGAGGGGGTAATCCCCCAGCAGGCCGACTCCACCGGCCGCCAGAATGCCGAGCCCCAGCACCATGAAGACGTTCATGCCGGAGAGGGCCAACACCAGGATCAGCAGGTAGGGCATCACCTTGAACAGCTCGACATGGGCCTCGGTGGCGGGGGCATCCCCGACCGACCCCAGGGTCAGATAGAGCAGGATCACCCCGATGGCGGCCGGGGCGGCAATCTTGAAGTTCTCGCGAAACTTGTCTTTCATCTCGCAGCCCTGGCTGCGGGTGGCTGCAATGGTGGTGTCGGAGATGATGGAGAGGTTGTCACCAAACATGGCGCCGGAGAGGATGGTGCCCGCCATCAGCACCGGATCGATGCCGGCGGCCTGGGCCACGCCAAGCGCCACCGGTGCCACGGCGCCGATGGTGCCCATGGAGGTGCCCATGGCGGTGGCGATGAAGGCGGAGATGAGGAACAGCCCCGGCAGCAGGAACCAGCCGGGGATGAGGGAGAGGCCGAGCGCGACCGTGGCATCCACCCCGCCGGTGGCCTTGGCCACGGTTGCGAAGGCACCCGCCAGCAGATAGATGAGGCACATCGCCATGATGTTGCTGTCACCGACCCCCTTGAAGAAGGTCTCGAGGTTCTTGTTGAACCCCTCCTTGCCCAGCACCAGCGCCAGCATGACGGCGGGGAGGGCGGCGACGGGGGCGGGCAGCTGATAGAAGGCGAACTCAACCCCCTGCAGGGTCAGCCAGGTGCCGGTACCGATAAAGAGAGCAAGAAAGACCAGCAGAGGCAGCAGGGCTCTGGCGCTGGGTTGGGTCTGGATCATGTGTTCCTCGATGGTTGAACATGACCTCCCTGTCTCAGCCAGCCCGCAGTGGGGTGAGAGCGTGGCGGGCATCCTGCCGCTATGGGGCGTCTACAGTAGTGAGTCGCGCCCGCCCGGTCAAGATAGCCGTCCAGATGGATACTGCTTTTTGTCTGGTGATTTTGCTTAATTGATTAAATCCGTCAAATATTCGGATTTAAATAAATATGTCGTTGATTTTTCGGGAGACTAACGGCGGCCACGGCGGGCTTTTCAAAGCGGGCGCAGGCTGGTAAAACGGTCTCTTTCCTTAATAGAGATGAGAGGGTGGAGATGGACAATCCGATCCGTGTGGCCGTGATGGGCTGTAATGGTCGTATGGGCAAGGTGCTGCTGGAGGCGATCAGCCATGCCGAGGGCGTGGTGGTCGGGGCGGCGCTGGAGCGACCGGGCTCCGCCGTGATCGGGCTGGATGCCGGCGAACTCAACGGGCTGGGTCGGCTCGGCGTCATCATCAGCGACAGCCTGGACAAGGTACGGGACGAGTTTGATCTCATCATCGACTTCACCCGCCCCGAGGTGACCCTGGCCAACCTGGCCTTCGCCCGGGCTCACCACAAGCAGATGGTGATCGGCACCACCGGCTTTGACGACGCGGGCAAGGCGGCGCTCAAGGCCGCCGCCGGCGAGATCGGCATCGTCTTCGCCTCCAACTACTCGGTCGGCGTCAACCTGGTGTTCAAGCTGCTGGAGCAGGCCGCCAAGGTGATGGGGGATTACACCGACATCGAGATCATCGAGGGGCACCACAGACACAAGGTGGATGCACCGTCCGGTACCGCGCTCTCCATGGGCGAGGTGGTGGCCAAGACGCTCGGACGTGACTTGAAAGAGTGCGCCGTTTACGGCCGCGAGGGGATCACCGGCGAGCGGGATCGCAACACCATCGGCTTTGCCACCATTCGCGCCGGCGATCTGGTGGGGGAGCACACCGTCATGTTCGCCGACATCGGCGAGCGGGTGGAGATCAGCCACAAGGCCTCCAGCCGCCTCACCTTCGCCAACGGTGCGGTGCGCGCCGGCAAATGGCTCAAGGGGCAGGGCGCCGGCCTCTATGACATGCAGGACGTGCTCGGCCTCAAGTAATCACATCAGCTGACACCAGGGGCCCCGTGGTGCGCACGAAGGGGCTGCCCGGCCCGTTCGTCTGCTAGAAACCCCGCTCATGCGGGGTTTTTTATTGGTGATTTTGTATAAATGCCGCTTACGTAGCGATTTTCATGCGAAACGGCATAAACCCTTCCTCTCTGCTGCCGCGCCGGATCTGCCATTGCACAAATGTCATCGGCTGGTAACGAAATTGGGCCTCAATAGCCCCCGTCAGGGCATTTTTTTACATCCATCAAAACAGACTAAAAATTCAAACGAAGAAAAACGTTTTCCATTTTCCAAGGACACTCATCCTCCCTAAAAAAGCTGTTTGCAGGCATTGAGATTTTTTATATGAAACTTCATTGTATTGTTTTTTAAGGATTAAAAATTGGTTTCTGTATCAATCTTGGTCTCTTGGTCTGGATTAGAAGCAACTTTTGCCTTTTCTTTTCAGGGTGGGGGTTGCAAAGCGATTGAGTGCATAGATAATGGGTAATGTTGCTTGTTTATTGAATTTAGATGCATTTCAGATGAGAAAAGACGTTGAAATGCGATCGTTTTTAAGTAGAATGCGCCCAATTTGCCAGAAATCTGCCGGGTTCGAGTCCTGTCCAAGGCCGGAACCGAGCCCGCAACACCCAGGTAAATTGCTGAATTTAAAGCTAAATAACTGGAGGTTGTCTTGAATCACACTGCATTGCTAGTGCTGGAAGATGGAACTGTGTTCAAAGGCGTGTCGATAGGCGCCGAGGGATGTTCCGTTGGTGAAGTGGTTTTCAATACGTCGATGACGGGCTATCAGGAAATCCTCACCGATCCCTCTTATTCCCGTCAGATAGTCACCCTCACTTACCCCCATATAGGCAACACCGGCACCAACAGCGAAGATGAAGAGTCCAGTCAAATCCACGCGCAGGGATTGATCATCCGGGACCTTCCGATACTTGCCTCCAATTTCCGCAATCAGCAATCCCTCTCCGAATACCTCAAGTCTCACAACATCGTTGGCATCGCCGACATCGACACCCGCAAACTGACCCGCATCCTGCGCGAGAAAGGCGCCCAGGCCGGCTGCATTCTGGCGGGCAAGCAGATAGATGAAGGGTTTGCCCTCGAACAGGCCCGCGCCTTCCCCGGCCTGAAGGGGATGGACCTGGCCAAAGAGGTCACGGTTGGCGAGGCGTACAACTGGACCGAAGGCAGCTGGCAGCTCGGCAAGGGGCACGTCACCCCGGCTGCCGACCAGCTCAAATACCACGTGGTGGCCTATGACTTTGGCGTCAAGCGCAACATCCTGCGCATGCTGGTGGACCGCGGCTGCCGCCTGACCGTGGTGCCGGCCAAGACCCCGGCTGCCGAGGTACTGGCGCTGAACCCGGATGGCATCTTCCTCTCCAACGGCCCCGGTGACCCCGAGCCGTGCGACTACGCCATCGAGGCCATCGAGGCCTTCCTCAAGACCAATATCCCGGTGTTCGGCATCTGCCTGGGTCACCAGTTGCTGGGTCTGGCCTCCGGCGCCAAGACCATCAAGATGAAGTTCGGCCACCACGGTGCCAACCACCCGGTGAAGAGCCTGGACGACAACACCGTCATGATTACCGCCCAGAACCACGGCTTTGCGGTGGACGAGCAGACCCTGCCGGATTGCCTGCGCGCGACCCACGTCTCCCTGTTCGACGGGTCACTGCAGGGCATCCATCGCACCGACCGGCCGGCCTTCAGCTTCCAGGGTCACCCCGAAGCGAGCCCGGGCCCGCACGACTGTGCCGGTCTGTTCGACCACTTTATTGAATTGATCAAGCAGTATCGCGCTTAAGAGGAAAAGAGAAGCCATGCCAAAACGTAACGACCTACAGAGCATCCTGATCCTCGGCGCCGGCCCCATCGTCATCGGCCAGGCCTGCGAATTCGACTACTCCGGCGCCCAGGCCTGCAAGGCCCTGCGCGAGGAGGGCTACCGCGTCATTCTGGTGAACTCCAACCCGGCCACCATCATGACCGACCCGGAGATGGCCGACGCCACCTACATCGAGCCCATCACCTGGGAAGTGGTGCGCGAGATCATCAAGAAAGAGCGCCCGGACGCCATCCTGCCCACCATGGGTGGCCAGACCGCACTCAACTGCGCGCTGGATCTGGAAAAGCACGGCGTGCTGGCCGAGTTCGGCGTGGAGATGATCGGCGCCACCGCCGATGCCATCGACAAGGCAGAAGACCGCTCCCGCTTTGACAAGGCGATGCGCAGCATTGGCCTGGAGTGCCCGCGCGCCGGCATTGCCCACAACATGGAAGAGGCCTGGGGCGTGCAACAGATGGTGGGCTTCCCCTGCATCATCCGTCCCTCCTTCACCATGGGTGGCTCCGGTGGCGGCATCGCCTACAACCCGGAAGAGTTCGTCGAGATCTGCGAGCGCGGTCTGGACTTGTCGCCGACCAAGGAGCTGCTCATCGACGAGTCGCTGATCGGCTGGAAAGAGTACGAGATGGAGGTGGTACGGGATCGCAACGACAACTGCATCATCGTCTGCGCCATCGAGAACTTCGACCCCATGGGCATTCACACCGGTGACTCCATCACGGTCGCGCCAGCCCAGACGCTGACCGACAAGGAGTACCAGCTGATGCGCAACGCCTCCATGGCGGTGCTGCGCGAGATCGGCGTCGAGACCGGTGGCTCCAACGTCCAGTTCGGCATCAACCCGAAAGATGGCCGCATGGTCATCATCGAGATGAACCCGCGGGTGTCGCGCTCCTCTGCGCTCGCCTCCAAGGCGACCGGCTTCCCCATCGCCAAGATTGCCGCCAAGCTCGCCATCGGTTACACCCTGGACGAGCTGATGAACGACATCACCGGCGGTCGCACCCCGGCCTCCTTCGAGCCGGCCATCGACTACGTGGTCACCAAGGTGCCGCGCTTCAACTTCGAGAAGTTCGCCGGCGCCAACGACCGTCTGACCACCCAGATGAAGTCCGTCGGCGAAGTGATGGCCATCGGCCGCAACTTCCAGGAGTCCCTGCACAAGGCGCTGCGCGGCCTCGAGACCGGCAAGACCGGCTTCGACCCCATGGTTGACCTGAACGCTCCTGACTCCCTGACCCGCATCCGCCACGAGCTGCAGGATGCCGGTGCCGAGCGTATCTTCTACATCGCCGACGCCTTCCGCGCCGGTCTCTCCATGGACGGCGTGTTCAAGCTGACCAAGATTGACCCCTGGTTCCTGGTGCAGATTGAAGAGCTGGTCAAACTCGAAGAGCAGGTGAAAGAGCGCGGCATGGCTGGCCTCGATGCCGACTTCCTGCGCGCCCTCAAGCGCAAGGGCTTTGCCGACGCCCGTCTGGCCAAGATCCTCGGCGTGGCCGAAGGGGAGGTGCGCAAGCTGCGTGCCCGCCACAACATCTTCCCGGTCTACAAGCGGGTCGATACCTGCGCCGCCGAGTTCGCCACCAACACCGCCTACATGTATTCGAGCTATGACGAGGAGTGCGAGGCCAACCCCACCAACCGCGACAAGATCATGGTCATCGGTGGTGGCCCGAACCGTATCGGTCAGGGCATCGAGTTTGACTACTGCTGCGTACACGCGGCGCTGGCCCTGCGCGAAGACGGTTACGAGACCATCATGGTCAACTGCAACCCGGAGACCGTCTCCACCGATTACGACACCTCCGATCGCCTCTACTTCGAGCCGGTCACCCTGGAAGACGTACTGGAAATCGTGCGGGTCGAAAACCCCAAAGGCGTCATCGTCCAGTACGGCGGCCAGACTCCGCTCAAGCTGGCCCGCGCCCTGGAAGCGAACGGCGTGCCTGTCATCGGCACCAGCCCGGACGCCATCGACCGCGCCGAAGACCGCGAGCGCTTCCAGTCTGCCGTCGAGCGCCTCGGCCTCAAGCAGCCGGAAAACGGCACCGTCACCGCGCTGGAGCAAGCGGTGCTGACCGCCGAGCGCATCACCTACCCGCTGGTGGTCCGTCCCTCCTACGTGCTGGGTGGCCGCGCCATGGAGATCGTCTACGACGAGCAGGACCTGCGTCGCTACTTCGCCGAGGCGGTGAGCGTCTCCAACGAGTCGCCAGTACTGCTGGACCGCTTCCTGGACGACGCCACCGAGGTGGACGTGGACGCCATCTGCGACGGCGTGGATGTGGTCATCGGCGGCATCATGGAGCACATCGAACAGGCCGGTATCCACTCCGGTGACTCCGCCTGCTCCCTGCCGCCCTACACCTTGTCCAAGGCCATTCAGGACGAGATGCGCGAGCAGGTGCGCAAACTGGCGCTGGAGCTTGGCGTGGTCGGTCTGATGAACGTGCAGTTCGCGGTGAAAGACAACGAGATCTACCTCATCGAGGTGAACCCCCGTGCCGCCCGTACCGTGCCGTTCGTCTCCAAGGCCACCGGTGCACCGCTGGCCAAGATCGCTGCCCGCGTGATGGCCGGCCAGAGCCTGAAGGAACAGGGCTTTACCCAGGAGATCATCCCGCCCTACTACTCGGTGAAGGAAGTGGTACTGCCGTTCGCCAAGTTCCCGGGTGTCGACCCGCTGCTGGGGCCGGAAATGCGCTCCACTGGTGAAGTGATGGGGGTGGGCAGCAGCTTTGCCGAGGCCTATGCCAAGGCGCAGCTGGGTGCCGGTCACCAGGTGCCGCGCGAAGGGCGTGCCCTGCTCTCCGTTCGCCACAGCGACAAGGAGCGGGTGGTGAACCTGGCCGCCAAGCTGCTGGAGCTGGGCTATGACCTCGACGCCACCCACGGCACCGCGGTGACCTTGGGCGAGGCGAGCATCAACCCGCGCCTGGTCAACAAGGTGCACGAGGGCCGTCCGCACATTCTGGATCGCATCAAGAATGGCGAGTACACCTACATCGTCAACACCGCCGAGGGTCGTCAGGCCATTCAGGATTCCAAGCAGCTGCGTCGCGGTGCCCTGCAGCACAAGGTGGCCTACACCACCACGCTGCACGCCGCCTTTGCCACCTGCATGGCCATCAGCGTGGATGCCACCGCCAACGTCAACTCGGTGCAGGAGCTGCACCAGAAGGTCGAAAGCCAGCTGAAAAGCCGCTAAGACAACGTGATGAAGGAGGGACGCCTCCTTCGTGACCCGATAAAACCCCGCCAGCGATGGCGGGGTTTTTTATTGGCAAAGAGATTGGGCTGTCATGGTCACGGGCGTCACCGAGCAACAGGCTCTGGGTGATATTCGCCACCGTGCAGCAGAAAGTGTCGCAATGATTGCGCAATAGATGTATTTGACAGCGTTCTTTGCAATCTCTCGCCCGCGTCGCCTCTCTATACTGGTTTCTCGTCACAGGATTTATCGACCCAGGTCGTCTGCGCCTGCCAACGCAGGGGCGAGCAGATCGGGCCCGCAGCCTTATCGGGTTGTGCGGCCGGCCCCCTTACCGGAAGGGGCCACAGGAAACCGGACGTGGGGCTACCGCCGCACGACCGGCCAGGGCCAGCGTTACCGCGCCAACCCGCTTCCCCTCCTTGTCCCCGTCAATCAGCCCAGCCGTACCACCAGGACATCTGCCAAGGGAATCAGAATATGAGCTTCGATCATCGCAAATACCGCCGTGCCCCCGTCATCAATCTGGCTGATCGCCAGTGGCCCAACCGGGTGCTGGAGCGGGCGCCGCTCTGGTGCGCCGTGGATCTGCGTGACGGCAACCAGGCGCTGGTCGAGCCGATGACGGTGGCCCAGAAGCTGCAGATGTGGGCGCTGATGGTGCACATCGGCTTCAAGCACATCGAGGTGGGCTTTCCGGCAGCCTCCCAGCCCGATTTCGACTTCGTGCGCGAGCTTATCGACCGCAATCTCATTCCAGACGACGTCACCATCCAGGTGCTGGTGCAGGCGCGCGAAGATCTGATTGCCCGCACCTTCGAGGCCCTCAAGGGGGCGAAGCGGGCCATCGTCCATGTCTACAACTCGGTCAACCCGACCCAGCGCAACTATGTGTTCAACTCGGGGCGCGAAGGGGTCAAGGCCATCGCCGTGCAGGGGGCGCGCTGGGTGCGGGAGTACGCGGTCCGCAATCCGGGCACCGAGTGGAGTTTTCAGTACTCGCCGGAGAGTTTCAGCAGCACCGAGGTGGAGTTCGCCGTCGAGGTGTGTGACGCGGTGATCGACCAGTGGCGCCCGGCGGCCCGCCCGATGATCCTGAACCTGCCCGCCACCGTGGAGGTGAGCACCCCCAACGTGTTTGCCGATCAGGTGGAGTGGTTCTGCCGCCACCTCAAGGCGCGCCCCGAGGTGAGTATCTCCATCCATACCCACAACGATCGGGGCTGCGGGGTGGCCGCCGCCGAGTTGGCGGTGTTGGCGGGGGCGGATCGCATCGAGGGCACCCTGCTCGGCAACGGCGAGCGGACCGGCAACATGGACATCGTCACCATGGCCATGAACCTCTACAGCCAGGGGATCGACCCCGAGCTCAACCTGGCGGACATGGATGCCATCGTCGCCACCGTGGGAGCCTGCACCCAGATTGCCCTGCACCCGCGCCACCCCTATGCCGGCGAGCTGGTCTACACGGCGTTTTCCGGCAGCCACCAGGACGCCATCCGCAAATCGCTGGCGGCGGAGAAGCCGGATCACTACTGGGACGTGGCTTATCTGCCCATCGACCCTGCCGATCTCGGTCGCAGCTACGAGGCAGTGATCCGCATCAACAGCCAGTCCGGCAAGGGTGGCGTCACCTACCTGCTGGAGCGCGACCTTGGCCTGCAACTGCCGCGCTGGCTGCAAATTGACTTCAGCCGCCGGGTCCAGGCCGAGGCTGAGGCAAGCAGCAGCGAGGTAAGCCCGGAGCAGATCCGAGCCCTGTTCGAGCGCCACTATCTCGAACCTGCCCACGGCTATCGCATCGGTCGCTTCCAGCTCGGTCGCGACAGCCAGGAGAGCCTGCGCCTCGAGCTGCAGACCCCGACCGGCTCGCTGCAGCTGAGTGGTGAAGGGGAAGGAGCCATCACGGCGCTGGTCAACGGCTGGCAGCGCCAGACCGGGATGCACATCGACGTGCTGGATTACTCCGAGCATGCCTTAAGCGCCGGCACCGAGTCCCGCGCCGCCGCCTACGTGCTGCTGAGTGTCGACGGGACCCGCACCTGCGGGGTGGCCATCGGCCGCGATGTGGTCAGCGCCTCCCTGCAGGCGGTGATCAATGGCGCCGCCCAGATAGAGGCGCTGCGCCAGAGCGCCTGATCCCGGCGCTGTATCGACCCTTGGGGGCCCTCGCCACACAGGCGGGGGCCCTTGTCATTGATGGCTTCTGCTCCCCGTCCCAATCCTCTACAATGCCCTGCCTGTCTGCGTCCGGATACCCTCTGCGGGTGCCAGGACGCCTCATCCACCGGGAAGCATTCATGTCTCATCTCATCGTCTGTCGTCATTATCTGGCCCCGCTGCTGGCCACCTTGCTGCTGGCCGCCTGTGCCAGTGAACCCGTCAGTCAGGGCGATGCCAGCAAGCCTGGCAGCGCCGCCGTCACCGGGCCGGCCATCGCCAGGCCCGCCCCGCTGCCCAAGGCCCAGGTCCCCCGGGCGCCCGCCAGCATGCAGTCGCGCATCGTGCGGCTGCTGCCGGCCCGCACCGTGGATCGCAACGGCTGGGCCCAGGATATCGTCACCGCTCTCGCCAAACAGGATCTGGCGGTGACCGACGAGAACGTCTGCTCCGTGCTGGCGGTGGCGGAGCAGGAGTCCACCTTTCAGGCCGACCCCGTGGTGCCGGGCCTTGGCAAGATCGCCTGGAAGGAGATCAACGCCCGCGCCGGCAAGCTGCTGATCCCCGAGTTCGTGGTGCGCACCGCGCTCTCCATCAACTCGCCCACCGGCAAAACTTACGCCGAGCGCATCGACAAGTTGCGCACCGAGCGGGAGATGAGCGAGATCTTCGAGGACATGATAGGGGAGGTGCCCATGGGCAAGACCCTGTTCGGCAACATGAACCCGGTCCGCACCGGCGGCCCCATGCAGGTGAGCATCGCCTTTGCCGAGGCCAACACCGATGGCTATCCCTATCCGATCAAGGAGTCCATTCGCCACGAGGTGTTCAGTCGCCGGGGTGGCATCTGGTTCGGCACCCGCCACCTGCTCAACTACCCGGCCCAGTATCCGGATCATCTCTATCGCTATGCCGACTTCAATGCCGGCTGGTATGCGAGCCGCAACGCCGCCTTCCAGGCGGCGGTGAGCCGATTGAGCGGCAAGCCGCTGGCGCTGGATGGGGATCTCATTCGCTACGACTCCGAGCTGCCGGGCAAGACTGAGCTCGCGGTTCATACCATCGCCGGCCAGCTCAGTATGAGCCAGCAGGCCATCCACCAGAGCCTGAAGCTCGGCGATACCAGCGAGTTTGCCCAAAGCGATCTCTACCACAGAGTTTTCGTGCTGGCCGATCGCAAGGCGGGCAGCCGGCTGCCCCGCGCCGTGCTGCCTGGCATCTCTCTCAAGAGCCCCAAGATCACCCGCAACCTCACTACCGCCTGGTTTGCCAAGCGGGTGCAGTGGCGCCAGCAAACCTGCCTGAAGCGGCTGGGGTCGCTGTAACTGCAATAACAAAGGCGGCCAATGGGCCGCCTTTGTTTTATGTAGATATCATGGCGTCAAGTTAACTGTTTAACCGCAACCAGTATCTTGTAATTGTTTTTCCACTCTCCTTCGACAGGAAGATCAGAAAACTCCAGTGTTTTACTATATAGAAATGGACCGCTATTTAGGCAGTCTGGCCAAGTATCAAAGATATCCTGTTTGCCTTTAGTTTCTGTCCAGACATCAGCCAGCACTACGGCATAACGCTGGCGCTGCATTGGGTTAATCAGCCCCTTTTCAAGCAACAGGAGTGCTTCATTGGACTGCATTCGTTCAATATCATTCCTGACGCTATTGGTTTTTGATTGAGGTGCCGTAAAGCGCTTAGCCTCAATAAGAAATAGCTCCGTTTCCGTGAAAACTACGGCGTCCATATGTTTCTTTTCCGTGAGGCTTATTGGAGCCTCAAACCATGAGAAGCATGAGCCGGGATAGAGGCTTTCAAGCGCAGAAACAAAGTTGTTGGTGAGATTTCGTTCGGTGAAGCCGGTAGAGCCATGTGCAGGGTAGTAGTGAGAAAAAATAGTTGTGTATCGGTTGTGCAAACGAGCCATTAGTTTATCTAGAGATACTTGCATGTTATTGCTCCATAAATGTGCTGATGTATCTAGACCAAGGGGTTTTAAAGCGGCGATAGGGTGTAAACATAAAATGAATCCCCTGCACAGCACAGCTTCAATGACTCTGGTCCGTTTAATGATTCGAGATAGTGTTCTCCGATTAAGGGGACTGACTGTGTAACAAAGTAACGCCCCTGCATTTTGGGAATCCGCTGCATCCCCAAAACTGATTGCCCTTGTTTTCCCCCCGAGTTGCGGTGCGCAATACCATGGTGCTGCCACATCTGGGGCAGAGTGGGGGTGGATTGTCCGGTGGCGATACGCTCTGTGAAGGTGGGTTTGCAACGGATTGCCTGACAGGGGCGCGGGTGGAAGCATGGTTGGCGGATGCGCTGGCATGACGAGCCTTGAGCTGGGTGACATGCTGCCGGTGGGTTTGCCAACTGGCGGTCAAGCGGCCTTGCTGAATGGTATCGACAATCCGATTAACCTCGGCGGTGCTCAAGACGGGAGTGGTCTTTCTTTTGATATAGCTGACCAGTCCGCGACGCATGACGTTCTCCGGCATGGGGGTCTTGAAGGTGCAGTCGCCAATAAAATAGACGATGGAATGCAACTGGTGATCCGCCAGCCCCAGCAGGGATTTGAGGGTCATCAGGTGCAGATAGTTTTGATGCAACGGGTTTTGAAAGCCGTGCCGGCGTCGAAACAGCTGCTGGGTCCAGCGCTTGTGTCTGGGATCGCCGAAGATCCACCCCTTCATGTTTTTGGTTTCTATCACGAATACGCCGAAGCGGGAGACGAGCACCTGATCGATCTGGGTGCTGCCCTGCTCGAGCGGCAAGGTGACATTGCTCAGCAGATGATATTCCTGCCGATCGAGAAAAAGCCGGATGCTGAGATTGAGCAGCCACTCCCCGATCATGCCCTTGAACCAGGGGCTCTTGGCGATGGTGGCCAGCAACAACAGTGGCAGCAGAAACCAGAGCTGGTTCAGCAGAACGGCCATCAGGGCGGTAACGTCCATGTCATCTCTCCTCGCTCCCGATACCTCTCCCTGGCGACGGGGCACTCTGATTGGGGTGAGCCTGGTGTGGCACCACAGATTGGCGCCATCCGGAAAATGGGGGGCCGAAGTGAGCTACTGTAGCGAGTTGACTGAGGTGAATGTGTGACCGCTTGCACCAACTGAGCGGCGCATCACTTTTTTTGTGCCAACGCCAGAGAGGGAAGCAGCCGCAGGGATTGGCCTAGAAGCTCATCGCCAGCCCGACGCCGTAGCCGCTGGTGTTGTGGCTGAACATATAGCGGGCTACCAGCCGGGTGCGGGTGACGAAGATATCGTACTTGCTGCTGTCGAGCTCCACCCCGAGGCCGAGGGAGTTGAGGGAGTTGAAGCCGAGCAGGCCGCGCTGCTCGCCCAGGTACTCGGTGCGGGCTCCCTCCATCACGTAGCGCACGGGTTTGCCCAGTAGCGTCAGATTGCCGATGGGGGCGCGCCGGCGCAGATAGAGGCCGAGGTTCTCGGCATTGGCCTGGCCGGTCACGCTGGCGGCGGTGCCGCCAAAGCTCTGCAGGTGCTGATAGGAGTAACGCAGCTCGGCGTCGATGTCCTGGCCGGGGGAAAACAGCTCGTAGTCGAGCATCATGGCGCCACCAAGGCCGTAAACGTCGAGCCGGCCGCCATCGAGAAAATCGAGGTTCTTGCAGGTGTACTGGCCCAGCAGCCAGTTGCCGATGCGCAGATCGCTCGCCACCGTGCCGAGGGTGACGTTGCCGATGGGACGCAGCACCCAGTTGCCGCCGTGGCTGTCCCGGTGCAGCCCTATGTCCCAGCCGATCCCGCCGGTGGCCGTCAGGCTGTTCCACTTGGTGGGAACGGTGCGGCTCTCGCTGCCGTTGCTGACCACGAACTGGGGATCGTAGCGGCTGAATCCCAGGGTTCCTTCCAGATAAATCGGCACGCTCTCGCTCATGGTGGCGCCGCCACCGATCTGGGTCATGTTGAGGGCCGAGGATTGATTGGTGCCGCTGCCGATGTTGATGTTGCTGGCGGTGATGTCGGGCACCACGGTAAAGGTCATCAGGGAGACCACGGCGTTGGCGCGCTGTTGCACCCGCGAGTCGTCGTCGGCCATGGCCTGGCAGCTGCACAGCAGGCCAAGCAGCAGGGCGGGGCGCAGTGGAAGGGAGAGAGGTGTGAACATGCCGGGATCCCGTGAAGCCTCTTCCGATGAGGCACGGTTACACTGTAGCGATTATTTGCTCGCTTGGCAGCCCCGCCGTGAGCCGGATGACGCCATTTGTGCCCATTCGTTCCCCGGCATCGCAGGTTGGTCACCCTGGCGAGCTTTTTCGCGCAAGGGAGAGGCGCAGAGGCAAAATCCATTAAACTCAATGGGTCACCTGTCCGGGAGTGTGGGTAAAGATGAAGATCAGCCGCAAGATTACGCTGACCATAGTGCTGACGCTGCTGCTGTTGCTGGGGGTCGGCTATGTCGGCCTTCATTATGTGGTCGGCAACAAATTTGGCGAGCTGGAGCGCATGAGCGTGGAGCGCAACCGCGAGCGGGTCTGGGCCGTGGTGCAGGCCGAACTTGGCCAGCTAACCATGCTGGGGCAGGACTGGTCCGAATGGGACGAGACCTACGCCTACATGGTGAGTCGCGATCCCGCCTATTTGGCGGCGAATCTCAACGTGCGCACCTTCGAGACCCTGGGGGTGGATCTGGTGGCCCTCTATGATGCGGACAAGCAGCCGCAGGCGGCGTTTGCCTATCATGGCGGCCAGCTGGTGACGCAGACGCCGGCCCAGCTGGCGCCCCTCACCGATTATCTGGTGCGCTACGGCAGCCTCAAGCCCAATGCCGGCATCTGGTTTGACGGCGAGCGCTACTACCTGCTGGCCGCCACCCAGATCCTGACCAGCGAGGGGGAGGGGCCGAGTCGCGGCACCCTGCTGCTGCTCAAGGCCTTCACCACCCGGTTGGTCCATCAGTTGCAAAAGCGCACCAATCTCTCGCTCTCCTTTTTGAGCCCGCAGCAGCTGGCCACCAGCCTGGGGGTCACCACCCTGGCCCGGCTCAGGGCCAACGACAGCCTGATCCTGCCGCAGGAGGAGCGGCTGCTCACCCTGGCCCAAATAGATACCCTGCAGGAGGACTCCCCCCTCATCTTTCGCTTCACCCTGCCACGGGATCTGATGCTGGAGGGCAAGGCCATCGAGCGCCACATCTTCTGGCTGCTGAGCCTGGGAACCTTGCTGTTCGGGGCTCTGGTGCTGCTGATCCTCAACGGCTATATCGCCGCCCGTCTGCAGCGGCTGAGCGCCAATCTGCGGCTCATCGGCGACGACGGCGCGGTGCGCCGGCTGCTGGTGGAGGGCAACGACGAGATCTCCCAGGTGGCGATTGACTGCAATCGGATGCTCGATCATCTGGACAGCCTGCGTCAGCGCCAGCTCGACAGCGAAGCCCGCCAGAAACTGCAGCACGGTGCCCTCATTCATCTGGCCAAGAGCGATCTGCTGAGCGGCGAGGATCCGGGCCAGGCGGCGCGCCACATCAACGAGGCGATCTGCTCCGGCACCGGCGCGGCGCGGGCCAGCGTCTGGTTCAGTGCCGAAGACAAGCAGAGCATGTACTGCCAGGATCTGTTCTTTTTGCCCAAGCTCCATCACCAGCAGGGCTTTCACCTGCCCTATGCCTTGATCCAGGGGCGCTACGAGGTCTCCAAACCCGAGCATGAGCCCTGCCTCATCCTGCGCGAGCCCTACGATCTGACGCGCTTTGGCGCCATGCTGGCCCAGCTTGGGCTGGAGGGGCTCTCCGGCACCATCCTGATGGCTCCCCTCAAGCAGGGAGATGAGCTGCTCGGCTTCATCATCGCCGAGCGGGCCAGACTGAGCGAGGTATGGCATCTCGACGAACTGGCCTTCGTGCTGTCGGTGTGCGATCTCTCGGCCCAGACCCTGCTCACCCTCACCAAGCTGCAGCGCCTCAAGCGCAGTTGACGCCGTTTTGCTGTCTGGGCCCCTCCAGCCGGAGCGGGCCCGTTTTTTTTGATGGCCCTGGCCGATTATCTCCCCTATCCATGACCTGTATTAATTTCTTGTTCACTTGGCCGGGTGTATAACGGGCCACCCTCAGGGAGAAAAGGGGTTGGCGACAGGGAGGGTCTGCCGCACCGGAGGCCGTCAGGCCGCCCAGGATGGATGCTCACGAAGTTGATGGGAGTCACCAGATGCAGGACATGCTGCTTGCCATATGGCAACAGGACTTTGACCAATTGATCCAGATGCAGGCGGTGGGCCTGCTCGTCACCTGCCTGGTGGTGATCCTTTTTCTCGAATCGAGTTTCGTGTTTCTGCCCCTGCCCGGCGACAGCCTGGTGCTGCTGGCCGGCGGGCTGGTGGGGATGGGGGTGCTCGGCCCCGAGGTGACGCTGCTCTACATGCCGCTGGCGGCGGGGCTGGGCAGCCTGATCGCCTATGTGCAGGGGCAGGCGCTGCACGGCACCGCCTTCATGGGCCACGTGGAGCGGATGATCCCGGATGGCAGCCTGCCGCGGGCCTCCCGCCTGCTGCACAACTACGGCTTCTGGGCCATGTTCTCCTCCCGTTTCGTGCCCTTCGTGCGGGTGCTGACCCCCATGCTGATGGGAGTCTCGCGGCTGCACCTGCCGCGGGTGATGATCGCCAGTTTTGCCAGCGCCTTCCTCTGGGCCCTGGTGCTGAGCCTGGTGGGCAAGGCCGTGATGGCGGCCCCGGTGTTTGCCCAGTATCACGAGCTGCTGACCAAGTGCCTGCTGGTAACCTCCCTCGGTCTGTTCGTCATCGCCATGGCCGCCATCGCCATCCGGCTGCTCAAGCGCCCGACCAACCGCATTCGCTGACCGGCCGGGGCAGGGGCCCTGCCATCTGTTGCTCTCACTCTTCATGGCGCCGCCGCCCCTGGCTGGCCGGCGCCCATTCACTCTGCAAGCAGGTACCTTATGTCATCCCACGACACCTTGACCCTTCGCCCCCTCGAGCGTGAGGATCTCAAGTTCGTCCATCAACTCAACAACAACGCCAGCATCATGCGCTACTGGTTCGAGGAGCCTTACGAGGCGTACATGGAGCTGGCCCAGCTCTATGACAAGCACATCCACGATCAGCATGAGCGCCGCTTCATCCTCGAGGTAGCGGGGGACAACGTGGGGCTGGTGGAGCTGGTAGACATCCGCAGCATCCATCGCCGCGCCGAATTCCAGATCATCATCGCCCCCGCCCATCAGGGGAAGGGCTATGCCAAGACCGCCACCTTGAAGGCGATGAAGTACGGCTTCAACGTGCTCAACCTGCACAAGCTCTATCTCATCGTCGATCGGGACAACGCCCGGGCGATCCACATCTATCAGGAGCTGGGTTTCGAGCCGGAAGGGGAGCTCAAAGAGGAGTTCTTCATCGATGGCCAATACCGCACCGCCATTCGCATGTGCCTGTTCCAAAGAGACTTCCTGGCCCAGAATGGTCGAGGTGGCTGAGCTCCCGTCTGGACGTGAAGGGCTGCTGGCGGGGCGTGTTCCCCTTGCCAGCAAGGCGGCCCTGGCCCCATGAAAAGGGCGCGTATTTGAGGCAGAATTTGCGCCATCTATCTGTTACACTTCGCGCCCGCCATTTTCCGGCCACTCTCTGACTTGATGTCAGGCACAGCCGTCGGTGGTCTGCACCGACTTTTCGCTCATGCCGAGCTAACCAAGCCAGCCACAGTCCAGCTGGAACACAGGAACCCATTATGAGATTTGAATCGTTCGATTTTGCCCCCGAGATTTTGCGCGCCATCTCAGAGTGCGGTTATCAGGAGATGACCCCTGTGCAGCAGCAGGCGATCCCGGCCATCCGCCGCGGTCGCGACGTGCTGGCCAGCGCCCAGACCGGTACCGGCAAGACCGCCGCCTTTGCCCTGCCCATCCTGCAGCGGCTGGTGGACAATCCGGCGCCGGTGCAGCCGTCCAACGCCCGGGTGCTGATCCTGACCCCGACCCGCGAGCTGGCGGCCCAGGTGGCGAGCAACATCAATGACTTCGCCAAGCATCTGGATATCACCACCCTCACCATCTACGGCGGTGGCAAGCAGGATGTGCAAGCCAGAAAACTGAAAGCGGGCGCTCACATCATAGTGGCGACCCCGGGCCGGTTGCTGGAGCACCTCACCGCCTGCAACCTGAGCCTCTCCGGTGTCGAGTGCCTGGTGCTGGATGAAGCGGACCGCATT
The DNA here is from genome assembly GCF_013085505.1 of Aeromonas sp. 2692-1. Classification (NCBI taxonomy): domain Bacteria; kingdom Pseudomonadati; phylum Pseudomonadota; class Gammaproteobacteria; order Aeromonadales; family Aeromonadaceae; genus Aeromonas; species Aeromonas sp. 2692-1. The sequence goes on along the minus strand of NZ_CP038513.1, from coordinate 4,036,434 downwards.
CTCGACATGGGCTTCAGTGCCGATGTGCAGCAGATCCTGCAAGCGGTCAACAAGACCCGTCAGAACCTGCTGTTCTCCGCCACCTTCTCCGAGGCGGTGAGGAAGCTGGCCAACCTGATGCTGGACAAGCCCCAGATAGTGAGCGTCAACAAGCAGAACTCCACCGCCGATACCGTCAGCCACACCGTCTATCCGGTGGAGCAGAAGCGCAAGCGCGAGCTGCTCTCCGAGCTCATCGGCAAGCAGAACTGGCCGCAGGTGCTGGTGTTTGCCAGTACCCGCGAGAGCTGCGACGAGCTGGTGGCCGAGCTGAACCTCGACGGCATCAAGTCGGCCGTGGTGCACGGCGACAAGGCGCAGGGCAGCCGTCGCCGCGCCCTGCGCGAGTTCACCGAAGGCAAGCTGCGAGTGCTGGTGGCCACCGAAGTGGCCGCCCGTGGCCTGGACATCCCGGATCTCGAGTACGTGGTCAACTATGATCTGCCGTTCCTGGCGGAAGACTACGTGCACCGCATCGGCCGTACCGGCCGCGCCGGCAAGAGCGGCATGGCCATCTCCTTCGTCAGCCGTGAAGAAGAGCGCACCCTGCTGGAGATCGAAGCGCTGATCGGCCAGAAGATCCGCCGCATCATGGTGCCGGGCTACGAGGTGAGCAGCCGCGACGAGCTGATCAAGCAGTTGCAGGAGCGTCGCCGCTTCGGCAAGCGCCCGCAGCGGGAAGACAACGCCGCCGCCCAGGCCATGGCCGAGGCCAAGCTGCAGGGCCAGCGCCTCAAGCGCCTGGCTGCCGCCAAGAAGCCGCGCCAGCCGAAATAAGGCGCGCAGGCCGCTCTATTGAACCGCAAAGGCGCCACTGGCGCCTTTGCCATCTCTGTCATCGGTGTTGACCCCTGGTGGTCAACTCAAGGATTGCTTATGACCGCTCCTACCTACAATCAGGCCCTGTTCGAGATGGCCAGCCAGAGTCTGGCCGAACTGGCCCGCACCGCCGAACAGAAGGCTGGCAAGCGTACCCCGGCGCAAGAGAGCCACTTTCTCTGCACCTGGATGGCCGACTCCCTCAAGGAGAAGCGCTTCTCCCGGCTGGTGATGGAGGATTTGAAGGATTGGGTGCAGCTTGGCCGCACCCTGGGGGCCGGCGCCGATCTCAAGGGGCTGCTTGAGCGGATCATGGGTCAGTATGAGCGGGCCATGGCCGAGCCGACCGGGCTCGGCAGCCGGCTGGCCGCCCTGCTGGCCGAGCTCGCGGCCGAGGGTTGGTTAGTGATTACCGACAGCGAGGTGAGCGCCAAACTGCGCCTGCAATCGGGCGGTCAGCCGAGCCTCATCATCAGCGCCAGCGTGTATCAGGGCCACATCGAGGCGGGCGAGCTGGTGAAGCCGCTCACCCTCTACGTGCGCGGTGACGAGGCCCGGCTGGCACGGGCGGCCTTTGCCCACCGCCTGCTGCTGAGCCAGGGCAACAAGAAAACCACCCTGGTCAAGCACCACAAGGCTTACCGGCTGGTGCCGGGCAACGCGCAGCCAGCGCTGGCGCTGCTGGTAGGCCCCTGAGCTGGGTCTGCTTCATCTGTCTGATACCCCGGCCCGGTGCCGGGGTTTTTTATGAGCGTGGGGCGGGGTGGCAGGCAGGGGAAAGGGGGGAGAACACCGCGACTCTTGTCGCAGCAAGCGGGGACATTGGGCATTCCCCCTATCCTGGGGGGCGTCCCCCATATGGTGGGATGGTCGCGGAAAAAAACTGCTCTAGGGTGAGTGGGCCCCAAAGAGGGCCTTGAAGGAAGCAAACCGCCTGACAAGGCGACACTCAATGAATGAGGAAACATGATGAAAGCGACTCCCATTGCCCTGTTGCTGGCCGGCGTGCTGGCCTCCCCGCTCTGCGCCGCAGGGCTCGACGCCCAGCTCACCCTGGTGGATGGCAACAGTGACGACGTGCGCGTCAACCTGACCCTGACCAACAGCGGGGACAAGCCGGTTCGCCTGCTCAAATGGCAACTGCCGGGCAGCGAAGATGCCCCCCTGTTCCTGGTGGAGCGGGACGGCCAGCCGGTCAGCTACGAGGGGGCCCTGATCAAGCGGGCAGCCCCGACCGACAAGGACTTCCAGCTGCTCAAGGCCGGCCAGAGCCTGACGGTGCAGGCCGAGGTCTCCGGTCTCTACGACATGAGCGCCCAGGGCCAGTACAGCATCCGCTACCTGCTGCCGACGTTACCGCAAGAGGCGAAAGCCGCCAAGGCCAAGCAGGCCCAGACGAGCGAATCCAATGTGGTGACCCTGTGGGTGGACGGGGTGAGTGATGAGCGGGTGCTGGCCAAGGCAGCCCCCCTGGCCGAACCGCAGGCGGTGACCGCCTCGGTCAGCTTCAGCGGCCGCTGCACCAACACCCAGAAGAGCGACATCCTGGCGGCGCTCGATGCGGCCAGCGGCATCACCAACAACTCCAGCAGCTACCTGGCGGTGGACAAGCCGGAAGGCCAGCGTTATCGCAGCTGGTTTGGCGCCTATGATGCATCGCGCTGGGATCAGGCCGAGACCCACTTCAGCAAGATCAAGGATGCCATCGACAACAAGCCGCTCACCTTCGACTGCGGTTGCAAGCAGAGCTACTTTGCCTATGTCTATCCGGATCAGCCCTACAAGGTCTACCTCTGCAAGAGCTTCTGGACTGCACCGGTCAGCGGGACCGACTCCCGTGCCGGCACCATCGTCCACGAGCTGAGCCACTTCAACGTGGTGGCGGGCACCGACGATCTGGGTTACGGTCAGGCCAATGCCCGCAACCTGGCGAAGACGGATCCGGTCAAGGCGCTCAACAACGCCGACAACCACGAGTACTTCGCCGAGAATACGCCGAGCGAAAACTGATTTGCCGACCGGGGGCCGCAAGGCCCCTTCTTGTCCATGTTGTTTGTCACAGGAAGGAGCGACCATGATGACACTCTTGCTCACCACCCTGGCGCTGGCCCCCCTGCAGTGCGACCTGTCGGTCAAGGCACAAAGCCGGGTCAACGAGCCGCTGCCGCTGGTGATGACCCTGACCAACCGGGGGGAGGGACCGCTCGAGGTGCTGAGCTGGTTCACGCCGTTCGAAGGCTGGTTTGCCGATGCCATCGAACTCACCCTCGATGATCGGCCGATACCCTACAAGGGCCCGCTGGCCAAGCGCGGCAACCCGGGCGCCGAGGATTTCTTCTTGCTGGGGGCCGGTCAACAGAGCCAGGCCGACGCGGATCTGACTCTGGTCTACGATCTTTCCCACCCCGGCCGCTACCAACTGAGCTACCGCGCCCAGCCGCTGACCCTGACCCGGGGCGTGGCTCCCCGCTGCCCCGTCATTCACTTCACCCGGCTGCCCGCCTCCTAGGGCTGCCCCTGCGTACTACCTAGATGGCATCCGGCCCGGTGAGAGGCGCCAGCAGCCCCGCCGCGCGGGCGGCCACCGCCAGATAACGGTCTGCCAGCAAAGGCCTGGCGAGCCCCTCTCGCCAGCAGCAATGCACCAGCTTGATCACATGATCGTCAAGGCTCGCCACTGCCCGGGCCAGCACGTTTTGCCACGACAGCTTGCCGGTATCGGGCCAGACCGGCGTCTGCAGTGACGGCGCGCCGACCGTGACATAGGCGGCCGCCACCGCCTGCCACATCAGGGTCTGCCAGCGCGCTTGCCATGGCGCGGGCAGATAGCTGGCGATGATGGCGGCGGCGCGGCTGCCGGTCACCATGTGCAGTACGGTAAAATTGCCGGTCTGCCAGTAGAGGGCGAGGGCTGCGTCGGCCAGCTGCACCAGCAGATCCGATGATGCTACCTCGCTCGGCAACCCGCTCGCCCAGGTCGGCGCATCCGTCACCTGCCGCAGTCGCTCGGTGATCCACTCCCCCTGCCAGCATGCGCCTTCCCACTGCCGGGCCAGCGCGCTCAGCAGAGCGTCGATATCCTGCACCGGCGCCCGCTGCCCGGCCGGCACCCGCAAGGGTCTGCACTGCCAGGCGGCCAATGCGGCGGCCTGCTCTCCCTGATGGCCATTTTCCAGCGCGCAGGCAAGGCGGATCAGCGGATGGAAGGCGCCGCCGGCCGGTGAAAGACCCTGCTCCAACAGGCTGGCAAAGGTGGGCAGCCACCCCTCGTCGCCCAGCCGTGTTGCCAACTGCTGACGCAGCCGGACAAACTGCAGCTCCTCCTCATCCCCCTGCTGTTGTTCACCCCCCGGCAGGGCATAGTTGGCCTGCCAGTGTTCGAAGAACTGCTGCAGCTGGCGGGGATTGGCGCCCATCTCGTGCAGGGCGTGCAATGCCATCGGGCAGTGGTTGGTGGTGCCGCGTCCGTTGAGAGCAAAGGCTCGATTGGCATCGAGCAGATGATGAAGATCATGCATAATCATTTGACTCCTTTCATAAGGGGAGACAGGATTGTGCAAGTTAAAGCTAACTTGAGGTCAAGCGTGGCGATGGAACGCAAATGGCTGGCCATCGGCCAGATAGCCAAACGCTCGGGCGTCAAGGCCAGCGCCCTGCGCTTCTACGAGCAGAAGGGGCTGATTGGCAGTGTGCGCAGCGAGGGGGGCCGCGGCTCTATCCGCAGGATGTGCTGCGCCGCATCGCCTTCATCCGGGTGGCGCAGGGTATGGGGTTGAGTCTGGGCGAGATAGGGGAGGCTCTGGCCGGTCTGCCCGAGGGGCGCACCCCGGATCGCCGCGACTGGGACGGCATTGCCGGCCAGTGGCAGAGCCTGCTCGATCGGCGCATCACGGCGCTGCAGCAGCTCAAGGAGAAGCTTGGCGCCTGCATTGGTTGTGGTTGCCTCTCGCTGGAGCACTGCGCACTTTACAATCCGGATGATCAGGCCGCCGGGCAGGGCGAGGGGCCCCGCTACCTGCTGGGGGATACGCCACCGAGCGGGCCGGCAGCAAAATGATGAACATGAGGGGCGGTCCAACCATGCCATGCACCGGGCCGACTCGTTTACACCGTCAAGGAGGAGACATGGCACTGGAACAACTGAAACGGGAGTTGGAGCTGTTTGGCGAGCAGAATGACGGCGCGCAACAGTCCCGTGGCAGCAAGATGCTCAACATTACCCGCGATACCGGCGAGCTGCTGGCGGTGCTGGTACAGGCGAGGGGGGCCGATGCGGTGCTGGAGATCGGCACCTCCAACGGTTACTCCACCCTCTGGCTGGCCGAGGCAGTAAAACGGCTGGGGGGCCGGGTCACCACCATCGAGCTGGACGAGGGCAAACGGGCCATGGCGGCCGCCAACTTTCAGCGGGCCGGGCTCGACCCCTGGATTGAGCAGTTGGCGGGCGAAGCTGGCACGCTGCTACCCACCCTGCCGACGGCCGCTTACCCGCTCATCTTCCTCGACTCCGATCGCCAGCACTACCAGGCCTGGTGGCCCGAGATCCAGCGCCTGCTGGCCCCCCGCGGTCTGCTGGTGGTGGACAATGCCATCTCCCATCGGGAGGAGCTGGCCGGGTGGATGGCAGAGGTGGAGCAGGATCCGGCCTTCGCGACCTCGTTGGTGCCGGTGGGCAAGGGGGAGTGGTTGGTGGTGCGGTTGTAGGGGAGAGACATGGAAAACAAGACCATGGAACCAAAAGCAGTGGTGGAGGCCTACTGGCAGGCCATGCAGAGCAACGATTTCGTCAAGGCCTCCAGGTGGCTGAGCGATGACTTCCTCTGTGACTGGCCCCAGTCGGGGGAGCGGATCGAGGGGCGGGCCAACTTCGTCGAGATCAATCGGCGCTACCCGGCGGCCGGGCCTTGGAATTTCGATGTCGTCCGCCTGCTTGAGCAGGGGCGGGAGGTGGTGACCGAAGTGGTGATCACCGACGGTGAAGTCGAGGCGCGCGCCATCACCTTCCACACGGTGCGTGGCAATACCATCTGCCATCAGACCGAATTCTGGCCCGATCTCTACGAGGCGCCGCACTGGCGTCGTCACTGGGTCACCGCCATCCCGCGGGAGTCGCAACCCGCCTGACATGGTTTCCGCTGGCGGAGCGCCGCCAGCGGGGCCATTTCTCGGCCAGCCCGGTCACTATTTTTTCGTTATCCATTATTTCGCTAAATATCCCCGTATTTCATGGTTGGGTCATGCCATGAGCCACGTTATGTTTCATCCATACCGCCAGCAAGTATTATGAAACTTATTTCTGCCGATAATTAATTTAAACATGATAACCGGCTGTTTTTATTTTGTGGTGGTGGGCAAGTGTTCTGGATGTTCATAAATATAACGAGGTGAATAATGAAAAAACGGCACTCCCTGTTTTTAATTGCGGCACTTCCGCTGGCACTGATGACATCGGTACAGGCACAGTCAAGCCTGGCCGAGATCCAGCGGGCCGGGGTGATCAAGATCGGCACCGAAGGGGCCTATCCTCCCTTCACCTACCACGACAAGAGCGGCAAGCTGGTGGGCTTTGACGTGGAGATCGGCGAGCTCATCGCAAGCGGTCTCGGCGTGAAGCCGCAGTTCGTCGAGGGCAAGTGGGACGGGCTCATCGCCGGGGTGGACGCCAAGCGCTACGACCTGGTGCTCAACGAAGTGGCCATCACCCCCGAGCGGCTGAAAAAGTATGACTTTTCAGATCCCTACATCACCTCCAAGGCGGTGATCGTGGTGCACAGCGACAACCACAGCATCAAGAGTTTTGCCGATCTGAAGGGCAAGAAATCCTCCCAGTCGCTGACCAGCAACTTTGCCCAGCTGGCGAAAGCATCGGGCGCCGAGGTGGTGGCCACCGAGGGATTCAACCAGTCCCTCGAACTGGTGCTGACCGGGCGGGTGGATGCCACCCTCAACGACAGCCTCTCCTTCCTCGACTTCAAGAAACAGAAGCCGGACGCCAAGTTGAAGGTGGCGGCCATCGAGGCCAAGGGGGATCAATCGGGAGCCCTGCTCGCCAAGGGACAACCCGAGTTGCTGGCCGCCATCAATCAGGCGCTGCGCAATGCCAAGCAGGATGGCGCATATCAGAAAATATCGCAGAAATATTTCGGCACCGACGTCTCGCAATAATATCGCGGCAACATAATAACAACTGAGGATATTAACGTGCCGGCTTGGTTGCAGTTAATGATCGACTCTTTTTGGCCCCTGCTCAGTGCGGGGCTTATTTTTACCGTGCCACTCACCCTGATTACCTTCGTGCTGGGAATTGTGCTCGGCTTGTCGGTGGCGCTGGCCAGATTATATGGTCCGGCCCCGCTGGTGATGCTGGTCCGCTTCTATGTCTGGCTTATTCGGGGCACCCCGCTGCTGGTGCAGCTGTTTCTGATCTTTTACGGTTTGCCGAGCGCCGGCATCGTGCTGGATGCCTTCACCGCCGCCGTCATCGGTTTCACCCTCAACATCGGTGCCTACAGCTCGGAGATCATCCGTGCCACCCTGGCGGCGATCCCCAAGGGGCAGTGGGAGGCGGCCTATTCCATTGGCATGAACTGGCCCCAGGTGATGTGGCGGGTGATCCTGCCGCAGGCGGCGCGCATCGCGGTGCCGCCGCTCTCCAACACCTTTATCTCCTTGGTCAAGGACACTTCGCTGGCGGCGGCGGTGACCGTGCCCGAGTTGTTTCAGGCGGCTCAGCGACTTGCCTCCGTCACCTATGAGCCGCTCATCCTCTATGTCGAGACGGCCCTCATCTACCTGTTGTTCAGCTCGGTACTCTCCACCCTGCAAGACAAGCTGGAGCAGCGGTTGGCTTACAAAGAGACCCGGGAGGTCGCCCTATGATCCGCTTGAGTGGCATCGAGAAACAGTTTGCGGGGCAGCGAGTGTTGAAAGGGGTAGGGCTGGCGATGGCCGCGGGCAGCGTCACCGCCCTGATCGGCCCCTCCGGCAGCGGCAAGAGTACTTTGCTGCGCTGCGTGAACCTGCTGGAGCGACCCGATGCGGGCCAGCTGGTGCTGGGGGGCAGCGAGCTCGACTTTACCCGGCATCTGTCACGGCAAAGCGTGCTGGCCCTGCGCCAGCAGACCGGCATGGTGTTCCAGAACTTCCAGCTGTTCCCGCACATGACGGTGCTGGAGAACGTGATGGAGGGGTTGGTGACCGTGTTGAAGTGGCCCAGGGAGAGGGCGGCGGCGCGCGCCCTGCAACTACTCGACAAGGTGGGGCTCAGGCACAAGGTGGAGGCGGTGCCTGCCACCCTCTCCGGCGGTCAGCAGCAGCGGGTGGCCATTGCCCGGGCGCTGGCGCCGGCCCCCAAGGTGCTGCTCTGCGACGAGCCCACCTCGGCGCTGGATCCCGAGCTTGCCCAGGAGGTGGTGGCCGTGCTGCGCCAGCTGGCCAGTGAGGGCACTACCATGCTGATCGCCACCCATGACTTGCGCCTGGCGGCCCAGATCGCCCAGCAGGTGATCTTCCTGGAGGCCGGGGAGGTGGTGGAGGCGGGCAGTGCGCGCCAGATGTTCACCACCCCCAAGCGGGCACGTACCTTCGAATACATCTCCACCCTCACCGAGCGGCTACCGGAGAGCTGGAGCATCTAGCCGATTTTGGCTGATCGAGAACGATATAAAAAAACAGCCCCGCATGAGCAGGGCTGTTTGCATGATGGCTTGGTTGCGACGGCAGATCACACGGCCAGATAGTCCATGATCCCTTCGGCCGCCTTGCGGCCCTCATAGATGGCGGTCACCACCAGATCGGAGCCGCGCACCGCGTCGCCACCGGCGAACACCTTGGGGTTGCTGGTCTGGAAGGCATGCTCGGCCTGCTCCGAGGCCTTGATGCGATCCCGGCCGTCAAGCTCGATGCCGTGTTCCGCCATCCAGGGCTGGGGGTTGGGCTGGAAGCCGAACGCCATCACCACCGCATCGGCAGCCAGCACCTGCTCGGAGCCGGCGATCACCACCGGGTTGCGGCGGCCATTGGCATCGGGGGCGCCGAGCTCGGTGCTCACCACCTTGATGCCGCAGGTGCGGCCCTGGGCGTCCAGCTCGACGCCGACCGGCTGCAGGTTGAACATGAACTCAACCCCCTCTTCGCGGGCATTCTTCACCTCCCGCTTGGAGCCCGGCATGTTCTCCTCGTCGCGGCGATAGGCGCAGATCACCTTGTCGGCCCCCTGACGGATGGCGGTACGCACGCAGTCCATGGCGGTATCGCCACCGCCGAGCACCACTACCTGCTTGCCGGCGAAGTCGATGTAGTCGGCTTGCGCCTTCTCAAAGCCCAGCAGCCGGTTGGCATTGGCGATGAGGTAGGGCAGGGCGTCGTAGACTCCCGGTGCCTCCTCGTTGGCAAAGCCGCCCTTCATGTACTTGTAGGTGCCGACCCCGAGGAAGACCGCATCGAACTCGCCGAGCAGGTCGGCGAAGGTGACATCGCGACCCACCTCGGTCTCGAGACGAAACTCCACCCCCATCCCCTCGAAGATCTCGCGGCGACGCTGCATCACCTCTTTTTCCAGCTTGAAGGAGGGAATGCCGAAGGTGAGCAGACCGCCGATCTCCGGATACTTGTCGAACACCACCGGGGTGACGCCGCCCCGTGCCAGCACGTCGGCACAGGCGAGGCCCGCCGGGCCGGCGCCGATGACGGCGACCCGCTTGCCGGTCTTGACCACTTTGGAGAGATCGGGCTTCCAGCCCATCTCGAACGCCTTGTCGGTGATGTATTTTTCGATGTTGCCGATGGTGACGGCGCCGAAGCGATCGTTGAGGGTGCAGGCACCCTCACACAGTCTGTCTTGCGGACAGACCCGGCCACACACCTCCGGCAGGCTGTTGGTCTGGTGGGAGAGCTCCACCGCCTCCAGAATGCGCCCCTCGTTGGCCAGCTTCAGCCAGTTGGGGATGTAGTTGTGCACCGGGCACTTCCACTCGCAGTAAGGGTTGCCGCAGTCGAGGCAGCGATCCGCCTGCATGCCGACCTGGGCCTGGTTGAAGGACTCGTAGATCTCCACGAACTGGATCTTGCGGATCTTGAGCGGCTTCTTGGGCGGGTCGACCCGCTGCACGTCGATAAACTGAAATACGTTCTGGCTCATAGGGTTCCCTCCTTATTGCGCCTGGATTCTGAGTTCTGCACTGGAACGGCTGGTGTGGCCAAGCAGCGATTTGACGTCGCTGGACTTGGGTTTGATCAGCCTGAACTTGGGCACATAGGAGTCGAAGTTGGCCAGGATCTCCTCGGCACGCGAGCTGCCGGTTTCATTGAGGTGCGCCGTGATGATGCCGCGCAGGTGCTCCTGATGGATGGCAAGATCCGCCACGTCCAGCAGTTCTACCAGCTCGGGGTTGGTGCGCTTGGCGAAGTTACCGCACTCGTCGAGCACGTAGGCGAAGCCGCCGGTCATGCCCGCCGCGAAGTTGACGCCGGTGGTACCGAGCACGGTGACGATGCCGCCGGTCATGTATTCACAACCGTTGTCGCCAATTCCCTCGACTACCGCCAGCGCCCCTGAGTTGCGCACCGCGAAGCGCTCGCCGGCGGTACCCGCAGCGTAAAGTTTGCCGCCGGTGGCGCCGTAGAGGCAGGTGTTGCCGATGATGGCTGCCTCGTGAGATTTGAACGCCACGCCGACGTGGGGCTTGATCACCAGCTTGCCGCCGGTCATCCCCTTGCCCACGTAGTCGTTGGCGTCCCCGGTGAGGATCATCTCAAGGCCACCCGCGTTCCAGACGCCGAAGCTCTGGCCAGCGGTGCCATTGAAGTGAACCCGCACCGGATCGGCCGCCATGCCCTGGTTGCCATGGCGCTTGACGATCTCGCCGGACAGACGCGCCCCCACCGAGCGGTCGGTGTTGCGGATGTCGTAGCGAAACTCGCCGCCGCTCATGTTTTCCACCGCCTCCAGCAGATCTTCCACCATCTTGAGGTTCAAAGGCCCCTTGTCGAAGGTGGGGTTGTGCTGCTGGCTGAACAGACTGGAGCCTGCCGGTGCCACCGGGCTGGCCAGAATGCCGGAGAGATCCAGCTTGGCCTGACGGGCGGTGAGGCCGGGCAGCGCTTCCAGCAGGTCGGTACGACCGATAAGGTCGGTCAGCTGGGTGACGCCAAGTTGGGCCATCAGCTCGCGGGTCTCCTCGGCGATGAACTTGAAGTAGTTCATCACCATCTCTGGCAGGCCGGTAAAGTGCTCGCGACGCAGCTTCTCATCCTGGGTGGCGACGCCGGTGGCGCAGTTGTTCAGGTGGCAGATACGCAGGTATTTGCAGCCAAGCGCCACCATGGGGCCGGTACCGAAACCGAAGCTCTCGGCGCCGAGAATGGCCGCCTTGATGATGTCGAGACCGGTCTTGAGACCGCCGTCCACCTGCAGCCGCACCTTGTGACGCAGGCCGTTGGCGACCAGCGCCTGCTGGGTCTCGGCCAGGCCCAGCTCCCAGGGGGAGCCGGCGTATTTGACCGAGGTGAGCGGGCTCGCCCCCGTGCCGCCGTCGTAGCCGGAGACGGTGATGAAGTCCGCATAGGCCTTGGCCACGCCGCAGGCGATGGTACCGACGCCGGGCTCGGAGACCAGCTTCACCGACACCAGGCAGTTCGGGTTGATCTGCTTGATGTCGAAGATGAGCTGGGCCAGATCCTCGATGGAGTAGATATCGTGGTGGGGCGGCGGCGAGATCAGGGTCACGCCGGGCACGGAGTAACGCAGCTTGGCGATCTGGGCCGTCACCTTGTCACCGGGCAGCTGGCCCCCTTCGCCGGGCTTGGCGCCCTGGGCCACCTTGATCTGCACCACGTCGGCGTTCATCAGGTAGTGGGGGGTGACGCCAAAGCGCCCCGAGGCCACCTGCTTGATGCGCGAATTCTTCTCGGTGCCAAAGCGCTTGGGATCCTCGCCGCCTTCACCCGAGTTGCTCTGGCCGCCGAGCCGGTTCATGGCCACCGCCAGCGCCTCGTGGGCTTCCGGGCCCAGCGCGCCGATGGACATGGCGGCGGAGTCGAAGCGGGGGAACAGCTTGTCGGCCGGCTCCACCTGCTCCAGCGCCACCGGGTTGTCGACCTTCTTCAGGGTGAGCAGATCGCGCAGGGTGGCGACCGGCCGCTCGTTCACCAGGCGGGCGTACTCCTTGTAATCGGCGTAGTTGCCGGAGCGCACCGCCACTTGCAGGGTCTGCACCACGTCCGGGTTGTAGGTGTGGTACTCGCCACCGTGGACGAATTTGAGCAGGCCGCCCTGAGTGAGGGCCTTGCGGGCCAGCCAGGCCTGACGGGCCAGATTGAACTGATCCTGCTGGATGTCGGCAAAATCGGCGCCCTGGATGCGGCTCGATACGCCGCGAAAACACATCTCGACCACGGCTTTGGAGAGGCCCACCGCTTCGAACAGCTGGGAGCAGCGGTAGCTGGCCACCGTGCTGATGCCCATCTTGGACATCACCTTGTAGAGCCCCTTGTTGATGCCGTTGCGGTAGTTGAGCATGGCCTGGCGCAGGCTCATCTTGAGCACGCCCTCTTCTACCTGCTTGGCGAGCGTCTCGTAAGCGAGGTAGGGGTAGATGGCGGTGGCGCCAAAGCCCAGCAACACCGAGAAGTGGTGCGGGTCGCGCACGCTGGCGGTCTCCACCAGGATGTTGGCGTCGCAACGCAGGTTGTTGTCCACCAGGGTGCGCTGCACTGCTCCCACCGCCATGGCGGCCGGGATGGGCAGGGTGTCGGCACTGACGTCCCGATCCGAGAGGATCAGCAGCACGGTACCGGCCTTGGCGGCAGCCTTGGCCTCTTCACAGATGCGCAGGATGGCCGCTTCCAGGCCCTCTTCGGGTTTGAAGTTGAGGCTGATCACCTGATGGCGATAGTGCTCCCCTTCCAGCGCCAGCAGCTGGTGGAAGTCGGAGTAGAGCAGTATCGGTGACTGGAACAGCACCCGGTGGGCGTGGCCGAAGGTCTCGTTGAACACGTTCTGCTCGCGGCCGATACAGGTGGCCAGCGACATGACGTGGTTTTCCCGCAGCGGATCGATGGGCGGGTTGGTGACCTGGGCGAACATCTGGCGGAAGTAGTCGTACAGGGTGCGCTGGCTGGAGGAGAGCACCGCCATCGGGGTGTCATCCCCCATGGAGCCCACCGCTTCCTGGCCGTTTTCACCCAGTACCCGGATGATCTGATCCAGCTCCTCATAGGAGTAGCCGAACAGCTTCTGATAGGTTTTCAGCTGATCGTCGGAGAACTCGCGGGCGCCGGTGCTGGCGTCATCCATCTGCTCGAACGGCACCAGCCGCTTGCAGTGCTTGTCCATCCACTGCTTGTAGGTGTGACGGCTCTTGAGATCGTCATCGATCTCGAAGCTAGTCCAGATCTTGCCGTTGCTGGTGTCGACCACGAACAGCTCGCCCGGGCCGACCCGGCCCTTCTCCAGCACCTCGTCCGGGGTGTAGTCCCAGGTGCCCACTTCAGAGGCCAGCGTGATGAACTTGTCCTTGGTGATGACGTAGCGGGCCGGACGCAGGCCATTGCGATCGAGTGCGCAGGTGGCGTAGCGACCGTCGGTCATGACTATGCCGGCGGGGCCATCCCACGGCTCCATGTGCATGGAGTTGAAGTCATAGAAGGCGCGCAGGTCGTCATCCATGTTCGGGTGTTTCTGCCACGCAGGCGGGATCAACAGGCGCATGGCACGGAACAGGTCCATGCCACCGGCCAGGAACAGATCCAGCATGTTATCGAGGCTGGATGAGTCCGACCCCGTGGTGTTGACGAAGGGGGCGGCCTCTTGCAGATCGGGGATCAAGGGTGTGGCGAACTTGTAGCTGCGCGCCTTGGCCCACTGGCGGTTGCCGGCGATGGTGTTGATCTCGCCGTTGTGGGCCAGGTAGCGGAACGGCTGCGCCAGCGGCCAGCGCGGGCTGGTGTTGGTGGAGAAACGCTGGTGGAACACGCAGATGGCCGCCTGCATGCGAATGTCGGCCAAATCCAGATAAAAACGCGGCAAGTCCACCGGCATGCACAGCCCTTTATAGACGGTGACCAGGTTGGAGAGGCTGACCACGTAGAAGTAGTCGTCGCTGATACGCTTCTCGATGCGGCGGCGCACGATATAGAGGCGGCGCTCGAGATCCTTGTCGACCCAGCCGGGGGGGGCGTTGACAAAGACCTGTTCGATGCTGGGCAGGGAGGCCTTGGCGATAGGGCCGAGTACATTGGCATCGATAGGCACCTTGCGCCAACCGACCAGACTCAGGGTCTCCTTCTCCAGCTCTTCGTCGATGATATCGCGAGTGGCTTGCGCCAAGACGGGATCGGGGTTGAGAAACAGCATGCCGACCGCGTAGTTGCGGCCCAGGTGCCATCCCTTCTCTTCGGCGACAGCTCTGAAGAAGCTGTCGGGTTTTTGCAGCAACAGACCGCAGCCGTCGCCGGTCTTGCCGTCGGCGGAGATGCCGCCACGGTGCTGCATGCGAGCCAATGCTGACATCGCGAGACGGACAAGCTTGTGGCTGGCTTCACCTTCCATGTGGGCCAACAGGCCGAAGCCACAGTTATCCCTCTCCAGCTTTGGATCATATAGTGACATTGCATTTCTCCCTTGCTCGGCCTTGCATCGCACTGTCATCAACAGACTGCATAAATTGCGATTGGCTCTTGTGGTTCCGTCCGCCTGAGGTGGCGAATCTCCAAACTAATGGGATTTTTCGGCAAGGTCAATTGGACATCCCGGCTGTTTTCATTATCACAAACTCATAACAAAATGTCGGGGTGCGGGTCTATATGGGGTATTAACTGGCGATTGCTCTGGTTATTTTTGTTTTTGTGGAATTTTGTATTGTCATATTGGGCTTTACTGGTTGACTCAATGGGGGCAAGGATTTGTAGTAATTTTACCAATCCACTCGACAAGTGAATGGCCGAGATCACAATAACGAAGCAGATGGCTTGCATTTGCAAAACCACCGTCTATGAGGAAATTTTCATTATTCAACAAACTGTTAGAAGATGGTGTTGTGGTGGTGTTGAGCCTTCGTCAAATTGGGGATGAGTCTCGAAAGCGTCGATAACTACCCATTTGCTGATATTTATCCAGCTATTGGTGAATATTTATATGTTTTCCCGACTCTATCCTCTCTTGATCCAGCGCAGCGCTGCGCGCGGCCAAGCTCGTACAATGACGCCCCTTTACTGGAGGTGTCATGCAGTTACACGAACTCGTCAATACATTCGGCCAGGATCTCAAGCAGCGCCATGGCCAGAAGATCCACAAGCTCTCCATTCACGGTGCCTTCACCTGCCCGAACCGGGACGGCACGCTGGGCCGTGGCGGCTGCACTTTCTGCAATGTTTCCTCCTTTGCCGACGAGTCGGCCCAGCAGCTTTCGGTGGTGCAGCAACTGCTGGCTCGCCGGGATGAAGTGACCCGGGCCAAACGTTATCTCGCCTACTTTCAGGCCTATACCAGCACCTATGCCGAGGTGGAGTACCTGCAGCGCATGTATGAAGAGGCGCTGTCAGTGAGCGACATGGTGGGCTTGTGTGTGGGGACGCGTCCAGATTGCGTACCGGATGCGGTACTGGACCTGCTGGCCGGTTATCAGGCCCGAGGTTACGAGGTGTGGCTGGAGCTCGGGCTGCAGAGCGCCAACGACAGGACGCTGCAGCGCATCAACCGGGGCCATGGCTATGCCGCCTATGTTGACGCTGTGACCAGGGCTCATCAGCGCGGCATCAAGGTGTGCGCCCACCTGATCGTCGGTCTGCCCGGTGAAGTCGCCATGGACAGCCTGAATACGCTGCAGCGCATCGTGGAGACGGGGGTGGAGGGGATAAAGTTGCACCCGCTGCACGTGGTAGAGGGAAGCACCCTTGGCAAGGCGTGGCAGGCGGGTCGACTGGAGGTGCCGAGCCTGGCGCAGTATGTGGAAGCGGCGGTTGCCATGATCCAGCACACGCCGCCCGAGGTGGTATACCACCGCATCTCGGCATCGGCACGCCGTCCGACTCTGTTGGCGCCGGCCTGGTGCGAGAATCGCTGGACAGCCATGGCTGACATTGCTAGTGAACTGGCCCGCTCCGGCGCCCAGGGCCATGTGCTGGGGCACCCTTTTTCGCTTTCTGGCAATATCGGCTAGGTAATCAGATTTCATCAAAAAAACAGTGAGTTATTAGATGAAATTCAGTCTTTGCGGTATAGTTTCGGTAAAATTGTCTTGATATAGTACTTGGCTTGAAAAAGATATCATTATCAATAAGCTTGTATTATTTCCAATTTGGACGGGATATATCGGATATGGCGCCATCTTGTGTCGCGATCCGCAACCAAACTGCCCGTCTTGCCTTTGGGTGTAATGCCTATCAGGTCTGCCAATGACATTCAGTGTCATGTACCTGTGCTTAATGTGTATCAGGCTGTTGATCCCTTCTCGGGGAGCTCTGTTCTTTATGTCACGGGATCGTCTGCGCCAAACTGCGCCCGTGAAGCTTGAATATCGGTGTGGCGATAGAGCCGGCCCAATCATGCAGTGACAGGATGCTATGCAAGCAGAAACTAACCGTATTGACGAGTTGTTGGAGTGCCTGGTCTTTCTGACCCGCTTTTATGGGGTGCCCAACAGCAAGGATGCCCTGACGACCGGTTTGCCACTGGTGTCCGGCCTGCTGACACCCAACCTGTTTGGCCGTGCCGCCGAGCGGGGCGGACTGTCGGCCCGGGAAGTGATCCAGCCGCTTGCCGAAATCTCTCCCTTGTTGCTGCCTTGCGTGTTGCAGATGCGCAATGGCGGTGCCTGCATTCTGCTGGAGTGGAATGAAGACAGAAGCCAGGGCAAGGTCATCTTTCCTCAGGCGGGAGATGCGGCCCAGTGGCTCAATGCAGCCCAGCTGGGTGATGAGTATCTGGGAAGACTGTTTTTTGTCAAAAAGCAGTTCAAATTTGATGAGCGCTCCCCCAAGGTGCTGGAGACCCGTGACGGGCACTGGTTCTGGAGCACTCTGTTTGAATCCCGTGGCATCTATCGGGACGTACTGATCGCGTCCATCCTCATCAACCTGTTTGCCATCGCCAGCCCGCTGTTCACCATGAACGTCTACGACAAGATAGTGCCCAATCTGGCATTTGATTCCCTTTGGGTGCTTGCCGTCGGGGCCATGGTGGTGTTCACCTTTGATTTCGTGATGCGCCAGCTGCGCAGCTACTTCATCGACATCGCCGGTAAAAAATCGGATGTGCTGTTGTCGGCCAAGATCTTCGCCAAGGTGATGGGCATGCGGATGGAGTCGCGGCCGGCCTCGACCGGTGCGTTTGCCAAACATCTGCAGGAGTTCGAATCGGTACGGGAATTTTTTACCTCCGCCACCGTCTCTACCCTCATCGACCTGCCGTTCGCGGTCTTCTTCCTGTTCATCATCTGGATTTTTGCCGGGGTCATGGTCGTAGTGCCGATCGTCGCCATGCTGATCCTCATCATTTACAGCTTCTATATTCAGGCGCCGCTCAAGCAGTCCATCGAAGAGGGATCGCGGCTTGCTTCCCAGAAGAATGCCAACCTGATCGAGAGTATTTCAGGTCTTGAGACCGTCAAGATTTTCGGGGCCGAAAGCATGTTCCAGCATCGCTGGGAACAGGCTGTCTCCCATATCTCGACCTGGGGCGTGCAGACTCGCCGCATCACCAACTCCATGTCCTCGCTGGCCAGTTACATCCAGCAGGTGGTGACGGTGGCACTGGTGATTGTCGGCGTTTATCAGATTTCGGAAGGGCTGGTCACCATGGGGGGCATGATTGCCGCCGTCATGCTGTCAAGCCGCGCCATTGCGCCCATGGTGCAGTTGTCGGTGCTCTCCACCCGCTACAACCAGGCCAAGTCCGCATTGGAAATCCTGGAAAAAATCATGGTGACACCGGGTGAGCAGGAAGAGGGCAAACAGTACATCCACCATCCCGTGATCTCCGGTCGGATCGAATTTGACAATGTCTCGTTCAAGTACCCGGGAATGGAAACCAGCACGCTGCACAACATCAATCTGCGGATCGAGCCGGGCGAGAAGGTGGCCATCATAGGCCGGATCGGGGCGGGTAAAACCACGCTCGAGAAGATCTTGATGGGCTTGTATCGGCCTACCGATGGCTCGGTACGACTCGATGGGTTCGAGCTGGATCAGCTGCCGGCCTCGGTTATCCGGCGCAACATAGGTTGTGTCCCGCAGGACGTGACCCTGTTTTTTGGCTCGGTACGCGACAACATCATGCTGGGCAATCCGCTGGTGGACGATGTGCGGGTCATGCGGGCCGCCAAACGGGCCGGCGTCACCAACTTTACCAATCGGGATCCCAACGGACTGGATCGGCAGATCGGCGAGGGGGGCCGCCAGCTCTCGGGTGGTCAGCGCCAGGCTATTCTGCTGGCGCGAGCCTTGCTCAACGACCCCCCCATTCTGGTGATGGACGAACCCACGTCCAACATGGATAACCAGTCCGAGATGCAGGTCAAGCATGAGTTGGCACGATTGGGGCCGGAAACGACCCTGATCCTGATCACTCACAAAACCTCCATGCTCGATGTCGCTTCACGAGTCATCGTGGTTGAGCAGGGGCAGGTGGTGGCCGATGGGCCCAAAGAGGCTGTGCTGCAACAGTTGAAAGAGGGCAAGGTGCGTGTGCAGGAGGCGTCCAATGGCTAAATTTGGCCTGTTCAAGAAGGCGCCATCCGATACCGTACTGCCGGCACCGGAGCACCTCGAATTCGTCGATGACGGTGCGGCTGCGGTACTGCTGAGTACTCCGACTCGAGCCAGGGCATTGCTGTGGGCCTGCTTCCTGTTTTTCATGAGCGCCATCGTCTGGGCCGCCTGGGCCGAGCTCGATGAGGTCACCGTCGGACAGGGCAAGGTCATCCCTTCCCGTCAGTTGCAGGTGATCCAGAATTTGGAGGGGGGGATCGTCAAGGAGATCTTCGTCAAAGAGGGTGACATCGTTGAAAAAGGGCAGCCGCTCTTGCGTATCGATGATACTCGCTTCCGCTCCGATTTTCGTGAACGGGAGCAGGAGCTGGTGACCCTCAAGGGGGATATTGCCAGGCTGCGCTCCGAAATCCAGAGCGTGGTGGTCAAGACCGGCCCCAATCTGGGGTGGCGCGAGCAGGTCGTGGTCGACAAGCAACCCATCGATTTCCCGGATGGTTTCGAAAACGTCTTTGCCGAATATGCGGCTCGAGAAAAATCAGTTCAGGATGAGCGCCTCAACAACTTGAACAACCAGCTCTATATTCTGGGGCAGCAGATTGAACAGAAAGAGCAGGAGACCATAGAGCTCAACGCCAAGATCAGGACGGTGGCGCGTAGTGTGGATCTGGCGCGGCAGGAACTCAATATCAGCCGCCCCTTGGCCAAGGAGGGGATAGTACCTCAGGTCGAACTGATCAAGCTGGAACGGCAGGTCAACGAGATGCAGGGGGAATTGGAGAGCAACCGGCTGCTTATTCCCAAGCTCGATTCCGTGTTGCGGGAGACCATCTCCAAGCGCAACGACATTGCCTTGAAATTCCGGGCCGATTCACAGACCGAGCTCAATGAACGGCAAGGCAAATTGAGCCAGCTGTCCGAAGGCCAGGTTGGGCTGCGGGATCGGGTGGATCGCACCAGCGTTATTGCGCCGCTCAAGGGCACCATCAAGAAGCTCAAGATCAACACGCTGGGGGGGGTGGTGCAACCCGGCATGGATCTGATGGAAATTGTTCCGCTGGAAGACACTCTACTGGTCGAGGCCAAAGTGTCGCCCAAAGATATCGCGTTCTTGCGGCCAGGGCTGGAGGCCGTGGTCAAGATTACTGCCTATGACTTCACAATTTATGGAGGATTACATGGCAAGGTTGAACAGATAAGTGCTGACTCGATCCAGGATGAAGATGGCAACTCCTTTTACCTGGTACGAGTACGCACCGAGAAAAGTTACTTGGGCGATGAGCTTAACGCACTTCCCATCATCCCCGGTATGTTAGCCAGTGCAGATATTATTACTGGTAAAAAAAGTGTCCTAGACTATTTGCTTAAGCCGATTTTACGGGCAAAGCAGTCGGCACTGAGAGAACGATAAGCCAACAATCTAAAAACAACATGACTGGAGATACCATGAAGAAGACGATTGTTGCCATGTTAGTAAGTGGCGCCGTGCTGTTCCCGGGCCTTACCCAGGCCCAAACACTGGAACAGTCAGTGGCACAGTCACTGGCTACCCATCCCAAAATCAAGGAAGCTTTTGATCTCTATCAGGCGCGATTGTATCAGCATGATGGGGCCAAAGGTGGTTACTATCCCACCATCGATCTGCGCGGCGGTGTCGGCTATGAGAAGACTGACAGCCCGTCAACTCGTGCGGCTGGCGCGAACTCGACCACCATCGATGACTCCATGACCCGTAAAGAGGCCGGTATCAGCCTGCGCCAGATGCTGTTTGATGGTTTCAACGTCAGCAGCAACGTGGCTCGTACCGATGCCGAAGCCAATGCTCAGCGTTTGGCCATGATCTCCGAGGCGGAGAATACGGCCCTGCGCGTGGCTGAGGTGTACCTCAACATGCTGCGTCAGCAGGAGATCCTCGAGCTGTCCAAACAGAACCTGGAAACTCACGAGCAGATCCGCAGCGACATCAGCAAGCGGACCGATTCAGGCTTGGGATCCACGGCAGACCAGACCCAAATTGATGGTCGTGTCGCCAGAGCTTATGCCAATCAGGCGGCTGCCGAAAACAACTACCGGGATGCCGAGAGCGAATTCATCCGGGTAGTCAACGAGATGCCAAAAGATTTGGTTCAGCCGGTGCCGGATGCTCAGCTCATTCCGAGCAGCTTGGATGCCGCATTGAAGACGGCGACCGAAGTGCATCCGACCTTGCTGTCATCCTTGCAGGATATCGAAGCCGCCAAGTATCAGCATGAAGGCTCCAAGTCCGGTTTTTATCCCAACGTCACGTTTGAAGTGGATCAGAACTGGAACGAGGACATTGATGCAGTCAAGGGACGCAATGACGATCTGACCGCCATGGTACGCATGCGTTACAACCTGTTCCGTGGTGGTTCCGATCTGGCGCAGAGCAAGGCGACGTCGGCCCTCTATTCCCAGGCGAAAGATATTCATATGAATGCTTTCCGTCAGGTTGAAGAGGGAACTCGCCTGGCTTGGAACGCCAAAGAGTCTTTGACTAAGCAGAAGACCTTCCTGAAAGAGCACGTGGATGCCAGCTATGACACCGTACAGGCGTACAAGAAGCAGTTCGGGTTGGGCCAGCGAACCTTGCTGGACGTACTAAACACCGAGAACGAACTGTTTGAGGCCCGTCGCAGCTACATCACGGCCGAGTATGACTCCTTGCTGGCGGATTATCGGATCCTCAATGCCACTGGCAGTTTGCTCAATGCGTTTAATGTGAAGCAGCCAGCCGATTGGCAAGCTAAACAGTAATGAAGTGCGCATCAGGTTTGATGCGAGTAAAAGGGATGGCTGCAGCCGGGCTGCCGCCATCCCTTGTCTCTGACGGCCACTTCTGGCCAGCGTTGTAACAGCCAGTGGATCTTTTGAAGATGCATGTGACTGAGCAGTATCGGGCAGGCAGTGTCGGCATGGCGTCAAGCTTCGGTTTGGCTCCGTTTTTGCGCGCGCGCTGGTTGCGCTGGTCACTCTGGCTGCTGTTGGTTTCTCTACCTTTACTGCTTTCTGCCAGCCAGCCTCTTACCCCCGAAGATCTCAAACTGGTACAGCGGGCACAGGAAACGTATGGTGTCAGAGCCGGTAAACGGGTCACGACTTGGCGTACGCTGGTCATGCAAAATCGTGCCGCCGGTCTGACAGACCGTCAGAAACTGGAGAAGGTAAACCAGTTTTTCAACCAGATGCGTTTTATTGACGACATCAAGTTGTGGCGCAAAAAAGACTATTGGGCGACCCCGTTGGAATTTTTAGGCGCGGCGGGTGGTGATTGTGAAGACTTCAGCATTTCAAAGTACTTTACCCTGCTGGAATTGGGGGTGCCGGATGAAAAAATGCGGATGGTCTATGTCAAGGCACTGGATTACAACCAGTTTCATATGGTGGTTGCTTACTATGACACGCCATCCTCAGTCCCCGTGATTTTGGATAACTTGATTGGGTCGATCCGGCCAGCCAGCCAGCGCCGGGATCTGATGCCGATATACAGCTTTAATGGTAGTCACTTGTGGTTGATGAAGGCGCGTGGTCAAGGGGAACTGGCTGGACAGTCCTCACGCCTGGGATTATGGAATGATTTACGCAATCGCATGACTTCGGGGCGATTGGCTCAGCCTGTGTTGAATTTGGATGATTAACCTATGACGCTCTACAGACAATTACTGGCCACCATGTTGATCCTGTTCGGGTTGTTGTTTGCAGCCACCTATTGGGTGCAATTCAACTCGACTCGTACCTATCTGGCGCAGCAGCAGGAAACCACAGTCATCAACACCGCCACATCCCTGGGATTGGCGTTGACACCTTATCTGGAAAATGGTGACAAGGTGGGGGCTGAATCCGTCATCCAGGCGATATTTGATGGGGGATATTATCGCTTGGTCCGTCTGGACTTGTTGGCTTCCAAGGATGTCATTGAGCAGGAAAATACTAACAATATTCAGGGGGTGCCGCAGTGGTTCATTAATTTGGGTCTGTTTCCGGAAGTATCCAACGAATCGATTCTGACCTCTGGCTGGCTGCAACTGGGAAAATTGAAGGTTGTTGGTCACCCCGGGCAAGCCTACTACGAGCTGTGGCGTGGTATGAGCGAACTGGCGAGCTGGTTTCTGATAGGTTTCCTCATCACCACCATTTTGTTGATGCGTGCGCTCAACTATTTGCTCAAGCCGCTCAAGCAGATCTGCGAGCAGGCGGTGGAGATCGAGCTGCATCACTTTGGCCATGCCATTCCTGAACCCAAGACCCATGAATTGAAACAGGTGGTACAAGCCATCAATACGCTTTCCAGCAAGCTGGCCCTGCAGTTCAAGGAACAGGCTGATGAAGCTGAAAAATTGCGGGAGCGGGTTTATGTGGATGCCGTATCCGGCTTGGGCAACCGGGCTTATTTCGTGGGTCAGGTAAATGCATGGATTGCCGAGGCGGGACAAGGCGGCGTCATGCTGGTCGCTGTCGATATGCTGGATGACCTGTACCGTGAGGAGGGGTTTGCTGCTCGTGACAACATGGTCAAGTCGATAGCACAGGCTCTGAAGGAGCAGCTGAAAGGCTGGGATGGGTCGGCACTGGCGCGGATTTCGGCCACGGAGTATGCCTTGCTGTGTCCTACCGATGATCTGGCCCAGCTGAAAGATTTGGCGGAGGTGATAAATAGTCGCATTGCCGACCTGGTTGTAAACCCCATGGGTGAGGGTGGTGCACTCTCCGTTATCGGTATTGCAGGGCGCGATGGTAATGACGATTTGTCAGCGTTGCTGACCAAGGCCGACAACGCCTTGGGCAAAGCGCGTAATGAACGTCGTGGCGCAGTAGTCATGGAGGGGGGGGTTGATCAAGGACTGATGGGACGTCTGGCTTGGCGCGATCTGGTACAAGATGCCATCGCTCGGCACTTGTGGCGCTTCAAGGCGCAACCTGCCTGCCGATTTGATAACGGCGAGCGTTTGCATGCCGAATTGTTTGCCTCTATTTCTCGTGATGGCACCGATTATTTTGCCGGTCAATTCTTGCCGGCCATCGAACAGTTCAAATTGGGCGGCGAATTCGATCAGGCGATACTTGAAGCTTCTATTCCATTGCTCCAACAACAGGCGGATCTGGTCTTGGCGGTCAATATTACAGCTGGCTCGCTGTGTTCCGATGAGTTCAGAGCGTGGTTGACCGGTTATCTGACGGATCATGTCGAGCTGCAAGAGCGGCTGCTGTTTGAAATCCCGGAAGCTGCCATCATGAAGCATAAAGATCATGTCACCGCCTTGGTGAAGGCCTTGCAAGAACATGGATTCCAGTGGGGGGTGGATCATTATGGACGTCACTTCCAGTCACTGGGATATCTGGAAGAGCTGGCTCCAGCCTATGTCAAGGTTGATCATGGCTATACCAGTCAGGTGATGGAGCCGGGGGCGGATACCTCCTTCCTGGCAGCAGTGTGCCGCGCCGCTCACAATGCCGGAGTCACAACCATTGCGACCCGGGTTGAAGATCAACATCAGGTTGAGCTGCTTGCCAAATTGCATATCGATGGTTATCAGGGTTTTGTTCATCCCGCATTCCCACTGGCTTGAACGTTATCAAATCAAAAGGGGCCCATAAGGGCCCTTTTTTATTCTAAAGATGAATAAGAATAGGTATTTTTAGGGCACCGCTCTGTTTTGGGCTCGCTTGAGACACTATCAAGTGATTGATTTGACATTATAAAAAAGACCCTTCGATTTAATACATTGCATCCCCCCAAGACGGAACAAATCCAATACATTTTTGCAACGGATG
Organism: Aeromonas sp. 2692-1; assembly: GCF_013085505.1. Classification (NCBI taxonomy): domain Bacteria; kingdom Pseudomonadati; phylum Pseudomonadota; class Gammaproteobacteria; order Aeromonadales; family Aeromonadaceae; genus Aeromonas; species Aeromonas sp. 2692-1. The sequence goes on along the minus strand of NZ_CP038513.1, from coordinate 4,012,080 downwards.
CGAAGCGTACAGACATCTATGGTGTAGACATCGAGATCTGTCACGTTGGAGCAAAGGATATGCGCACTCAAATCATCGACAAAACGGTTGTGGTTTCTTCCATTGAAGGCAGTGTTCAAATTGTGCTGGCTGATGGAAGCAGTCGCCCATTGCAAAAAGGCGAGATCCTCCAGCCGGGAGCCAAGCTTAATATCGCAGATGACGCCAAACTGGAATTAGCTCCCTATGATGATTCTCCTGCCGCTGCTACTCCAGATGCTCCCGCTCATGACGCACCAGCCCCTGGTCAACCTCAAGCCCCTGATGCGGGTACTGCGGCTTCTCCTGATATCGCTGCATTGCAAAAATCAATTCTGCAAGGGGTAGACCCGACACAAAACTTTGAAGCTTCTGCGGCCGGTGGGGCACCTGCCGCCGGTGGTGGTGGCGGGATCGGTGGTGTGGCCGGTGCCAGTGGCAATGGTGGCTTTGTCACCATTGACCGTATTGGTGATGCAACCATTGCTGCCGCAGGCTTTGACACCACATATCAGACAGACCCGGTTGTAGATACACAACAAGTAGTAGAGCCCTTGCTGGTCAATGAACTGACGGATCAGGGGGAGCAGCTGGTTGTTGCGGAAGACGGTGTATTGAATGGCAATTTGCTGGATAACACGGTCAATACCGATGGGCCGTCAGCTGCGTCGGTTCTGCTCTTCAGCTGGGGAGGCAACGCCAATGTGGCTGTCGGAACCAGTGTGACAATCGACGGGATCGGTACGCTTGTCGTCAATGGCGATGGCAGCTTCACATTCACCCCGGCTCCCAATTACGACGGTGCTGTTCCCCCTGTCGTGTACACGGTTACCGATGGCACGGATACGGTCCAATCCACCTTGGAACTCACTATCACGCCAGTCAATGATCTTGCTGATCAGGGCGAGAACGTCGTGGTGACGGAGGATGCGGCGGTATCGGGCAATTTGCTTGACAACACAGTCGATAATGATGGGCCTCAGGCTGCTACTGTCACCGGGTTTAGCTGGGGTGGGCTTGCCAACACGACTTTGGGTACCCCCGTCACTCTGGCCGGGGTTGGTACCCTGCTGGTCAATGCAGATGGCAGTTATCAGTTTACGCCAGCTACCAATTATGACGGCCCTGTCCCAGCGGTCAGTTATACCGTCACAGATGGTACAGATTCAGTACAGTCCATACTGACTATCACGATCACTCCTGTTGATGAGCCGGTTGAGCTTGCCGGTCTGCAGCTGGAGGGCGGAGAACTGACATTAAATGAAGCCTCATTGGCAGGAGGAAGTAATCCAAATGCAGCTGCTGTGACTCAGAGCGGTATTTTTACCTTCAGTGCAGCCGATGGTGTGCAGAGTCTGACGCTGGGAGGCGTCGCCTTGGTCACCAATGGGCAAGCTGTTACAGCCTTCCCGCAAACCATTACCAGCCCACTTGGTAATCAATTGATCGTTACCGGCATTAATTACAATCCCGTTACCGGCACGGGTAGCGTGAACTACAGCTACACCTTGGGGGGGAGTGAAACCCACACCCAGCCTGCCAATGACAATTCGCTTAGCGAGAGTTTCAGCGTCGTACTGGTTGATACAGATGGTGACAATACCAGCGGCAGCCTGGATGTGGTCATTCTGGATGATGTTCCCAGCGTTACCCTTACTACCAATTCTGAAGGATTGGGCTCTGTGTCCGTGGATGAAAGCCTGGTCAGCCTGGGTGGCGTTGGCACTGACGGGGTGGCCAGTGCCACCCTGAGTGCGGCCGACGTGCAGGCCCAGTTCAACCCGGCCTTCGGGGCCGATGGGGCGGGCAGCATTGGCTACAGCCTGGCGCTGACCGGTACCAACGTGGTGAGCGGCCTGTATGCGGTCGATCCGGCCGCGGCCAACGGCCAGGGCGCGGCCATCGTGCTCAATCAGGTGGGCAACGTCATCACTGGCAGCGCCGGTGGGGTGGACTACTTCACCCTGACCATCAACCCGAGCACCGGGGAAGTGACCCTGGCCCTGCTGGACAACGTCTGGCACGGCGATACCACCAATGCGGATGACAGCGTGGCACTGACGCTGGGTCAGGGCGTGCTGACCCTGGTGCAGACCGTGACCGACGCCGATGGCGACAGTGCCAGTGCGGCGGTGGATCTGGGCGCCAACGGCGTGTTCCGCTTCGAGGATGACGGCCCGCGGGCCGGGCTGGCGGTGGAAGCGCCGAGCCTGGGGGCGACCGTGGATGAAAGCCTGGTCAGCCTGGGCGGTGTCGGCACTGACGGGGTGGCCAGTGCCACCCTGAGCGCCGCCAATGTGCAGGCCCAGTTCAACCCGGCCTTCGGGGCCGACGGGGCGGGCAGCATTGGCTACAGCCTGGCGCTGACCGGTACCAACGTGGTGAGCGGCCTGTATGCGGTCGATCCGGCCGCAGCCAACGGCCAGGGCGCGGCCATCGTGCTCAATCAGGTGGGCAACGTCATCACTGGCAGCGCCGGTGGGGTGGACTACTTCACCCTGACCATCAACCCGAGCACCGGGGAAGTGACCCTGGCCCTGCTGGACAACGTCTGGCACGGCGATACCACCAATGCGGATGACAGCGTGGCACTGACGCTGGGTCAGGGCGTGCTGACCCTGGTGCAGACCGTGACCGACGCCGATGGCGACAGTGCCAGTGCGGCGGTGGATCTGGGCGCCAACGGCGTGTTCCGCTTCGAGGATGACGGCCCGCGGGCCGGGCTGGCGGTGGAAGCGCCGAGCCTGGGGGCGACCGTGGATGAAAGCCTGGTCAGCCTGGGCGGTGTCGGCACTGACGGGGTGGCCAGTGCCACCCTGAGCGCCGCCAATGTGCAGGCCCAGTTCAACCCGGCCTTCGGGGCCGACGGGGCGGGCAGCATTGGCTACAGCCTGGCGCTGACCGGTACCAACGTGGTGAGCGGCCTGTATGCGGTCGATCCGGCCGCGGCCAACGGCCAGGGCGCGGCCATCGTGCTCAATCAGGTGGGCAACGTCATCACTGGCAGCGCCGGTGGGGTGGACTACTTCACCCTGACCATCAACCCGAGCACCGGGGAAGTGACCCTGGCCCTGCTGGACAACGTCTGGCACGGCGATACCACCAATGCGGATGACAGCGTGGCACTGACGCTGGGTCAGGGCGTGCTGACCCTGGTGCAGACCGTGACCGACGCCGATGGCGACAGTGCCAGTGCGGCGGTGGATCTGGGCGCCAACGGCGTGTTCCGCTTCGAGGATGACGGCCCGCGGGCCGGGCTGGCGGTGGAAGCGCCGAGCCTGGGGGCGACCGTGGATGAAAGCCTGGTCAGCCTGGGCGGTGTCGGCACTGACGGGGTGGCCAGTGCCACCCTGAGCGCCGCCAATGTGCAGGCCCAGTTCAACCCGGCCTTCGGGGCCGACGGGGCGGGCAGCATTGGCTACAGCCTGGCGCTGACCGGTACCAACGTGGTGAGCGGCCTGTATGCGGTCGATCCGGCCGCGGCCAACGGCCAGGGCGCGGCCATCGTGCTCAATCAGGTGGGCAACGTCATCACTGGCAGCGCCGGTGGGGTGGACTACTTCACCCTGACCATCAACCCGAGCACCGGGGAAGTGACCCTGGCCCTGCTGGACAACGTCTGGCACGGCGATACCACCAATGCGGATGACAGCGTGGCACTGACGCTGGGTCAGGGCGTGCTGACCCTGGTGCAGACCGTGACCGACGCCGATGGCGACAGTGCCAGTGCGGCGGTGGATCTGGGCGCCAACGGCGTGTTCCGCTTCGAGGATGACGGCCCGCGGGCCGGGCTGGCGGTGGAAGCGCCGAGCCTGGGGGCGACCGTGGATGAAAGCCTGGTCAGCCTGGGCGGTGTCGGCACTGACGGGGTGGCCAGTGCCACCCTGAGCGCCGCCAATGTGCAGGCCCAGTTCAACCCGGCCTTCGGGGCCGACGGGGCGGGCAGCATCGGCTACAGCCTGGCGCTGACCGGCAGCAACGTGGCGAGCGGCCTGTATGCGGTCGATCCGGCCGCGGCCAACGGCCAGGGCGCGGCCATCGTGCTCAATCAGGTGGGCAACGTCATCACTGGCAGCGCGGGTGGGGTGGACTACTTCACCCTGACCATCAACCCGACCACCGGTGAAGTGACCCTGGCCCTGCTGGACAACGTCTGGCATGGCGACACCACCAATGCGGATGACAGCGTGGCGCTGACGCTGGGGCAGGGCGTGCTGACCCTGGTGCAGACCGTGACCGACGCCGATGGCGACAGTGCCAGTGCGGCGGTGGATCTGGGCGCCAATGGCGTGTTCCGCTTCGAGGATGACGGCCCGCGGGCCGGGCTGGCGGTGGAAGCGCCGAGCCTGGGGGCGACCGTGGATGAAAGCCTGGTCAGCCTGGGCGGTGTCGGCACTGACGGGATGGCCAGTGCCACCCTGAGCGCCGCCAATGTGCAGGCCCAGTTCAACCCGGCCTTCGGGGCCGACGGGGCGGGCAGCATCGGCTACAGCCTGGCGCTGACCGGCAGCAACGTGGCGAGCGGCCTGTATGCGGTCGATCCGGCCGCGGCCAACGGCCAGGGTGCGGCCATCGTGCTCAATCAGGTGGGCAACGTCATCACTGGCAGCGCGGGTGGGGTGGACTACTTCACCCTGACCATCAACCCGACCACCGGTGAAGTGACCCTGGCCCTGCTGGACAACGTCTGGCACGGCGATACCACCAATGCGGATGACAGCGTGGCACTGACGCTGGGTCAGGGCGTGCTGACCCTGGTGCAGACCGTGACCGACGCCGATGGCGACAGTGCCAGTGCGGCGGTAGATCTGGGTGCCAACGGCGTGTTCCGCTTCGAGGATGACGGCCCCAGCGTGACCATCAACGCGGTGGTAGACGGTGGCATCACCCTGACCACCCAGGATGCACAGACCATCGGGTCGGCCAGTGACACGGCGACCGGTAGCTTTGCGGCGGCGTTCCTGGCGGCGGCGGTGCCGAGCTATGGCGCGGACGGTCCGGGCACCACCACGGTGAGTGGCTACAGCCTGAGCGTGACTGACAGCAACAGCGGGCTGACCAGCAACGGGCTGGCCATCACCCTGACCAAGGTGGGCAGCGACATTGTTGGCTCGACCACGGCCGGGGAGGTGTTCCGCATCAGCGTGGCGAGCAATGGCACGGTGACGCTGACGCAGTCGGCGGAGCTGGACCATCTGCCGGAGGACGTGGACAACAGCAACGACAACAACCTCATCAGTCTGGCCAATGGCAAGGTGCTGCTGAGTGCGACGGTGACGGTGGTAGATGGCGACAACGACACCGCGACCGGGACGGTGAGTGCGGATCTTGGCGGCAACATCAGCTTCGAGGACGACGTACCGAGCGTGACCATCAACGCGGTGGTGGACGGTGGCATCACCCTGACCACCCAGGATGCACAGACCATCGGGTCGGCCAGTGACACGGCGACCGGCAGCTTTGCGGCGGCGTTCCTGGCGGCGGCGGTGCCGAGCTATGGCGCGGACGGTCCGGGCACCACCACGGTGAGTGGCTACAGCCTGAGCGTGACTGACAGCAACAGCGGGCTGACCAGCAATGGGCTGGCCATCACCCTGACCAAGGTGGGCAGCGACATTGTTGGCTCGACCACGGCCGGGGAGGTGTTCCGCATCAGCGTGGCGAGCAATGGCACGGTGACGCTGACCCAGTCGGCGGAGCTGGACCATCTGCCGGAGGACGTGGACAACAGCAACGACAACAACCTCATCAGTCTGGCCAATGGCAAGGTGCTGCTGAGTGCGACCGTGACGGTGGTGGATGGCGACAACGACACCGCGACCGGGACGGTGAGTGCGGACCTTGGTGGCAACATCAGCTTCGAGGACGACGTACCGAGCGTGGCCATCAACGCGGTGGTGGATAGTGGCATCACCCTGACCACCCAGGATGCGCAGACCATCGGGTCGGCCAGTGACACGGCGACCGGCAGCTTTGCGGCGGCATTCCTGGCGGCGGCGGTGCCGAGCTATGGCGCGGACGGTCCGGGCACCACCACGGTGAGCGGTTACAGCCTGAGCGTGACTGACAGCAACAGCGGGCTGACCAGCAATGGGCTGGCCATCACCCTGACCAAGGTGGGCAGCGACATTGTTGGCTCGACCACGGCCGGGGAGGTGTTCCGCATCAGCGTGGCGAGCAATGGCACGGTGACGCTGACGCAGTCGGCGGAGCTGGACCATCTGCCGGAGGACGTGGACAACAGCAACGACAACAACCTCATCAGTCTGGCCAATGGCAAGGTGCTGCTGAGTGCGACCGTGACGGTGGTGGATGGCGACAACGACACCGCGACCGGGACGGTGAGTGCGGACCTTGGTGGCAACATCAGCTTCGAGGACGACGTACCGAGCGTGACCATCAACGCGGTGGTGGACGGTGGCATCACCCTGACCACTCAGGATGCGCAGACCATCGGGTCGGCCAGTGACACGGCGACCGGCAGCTTTGCGGCGGCATTCCTGGCGGCGGCGGTGCCGAGCTATGGCGCGGACGGTCCGGGCACCACCACGGTGAGCGGTTACAGCCTGAGCGTGACCGACAGCAACAGCGGACTGACCAGCAACGGGCTGGCCATCACCCTGACCAAGGTAGGCAGCGACATCGTTGGCTCGACCACGGACGGGGAGGTGTTCCGTATCAGTGTGGTGAGCAATGGCACGGTGACGCTGACCCAGTCGGCGGAGCTGGACCATCTGCCGGAGGACGTGGACAACAGCAACGACAACAACCTCATCAGCCTGGCCAATGGCAAGGTGCTGCTGAGTGCGACGGTGACGGTGGTAGATGGCGACAACGACACCGCGACCGGGACGGTGAGTGCAGACCTTGGCGGCAACATCAGCTTCGAGGACGACGTACCGAGCGTGACCATCAACGCGGTGGTAGACGGTGGCATCACCCTGACCACCCAGGATGCACAGACCATCGGGTCGGCCAGTGACACGGCGACCGGCAGCTTTGCGGCGGCGTTCCTGGCGGCGGCGGTACCGAGCTATGGCGCGGACGGTCCGGGCACCACCACGGTGAGTGGTTACAGCCTGAGCGTGACTGACAGCAACAGCGGGCTGACCAGCAATGGGCTGGCCATCACCCTGACCAAGGTGGGCAGCGACATTGTTGGCTCGACCACGGCCGGGGAGGTGTTCCGCATCAGCGTGGCGAGCAATGGCACGGTGACGCTGACGCAGTCGGCGGAGCTGGACCATCTGCCGGAGGACGTGGACAACAGCAACGACAACAACCTCATCAGTCTGGCCAATGGCAAGGTGCTGCTGAGTGCGACCGTGACGGTGGTGGATGGCGACAACGACACCGCGACCGGGACGGTGAGTGCGGACCTTGGTGGCAACATCAGCTTCGAGGACGACGTACCGAGCGTGACCATCAACGCGGTGGTGGACGGTGGCATCACCCTGACCACCCAGGATGCACAGACCATCGGGTCGGCCAGTGACACGGCGACCGGCAGCTTTGCGGCGGCGTTCCTGGCGGCGGCGGTGCCGAGCTATGGCGCGGACGGTCCGGGCACCACCACGGTGAGTGGCTACAGCCTGAGCGTGACTGACAGCAACAGCGGGCTGACCAGCAATGGGCTGGCCATCACCCTGACCAAGGTGGGCAGCGACATTGTTGGCTCGACCACGGCCGGGGAGGTGTTCCGCATCAGCGTGGCGAGCAATGGCACGGTGACGCTGACGCAGTCGGCGGAGCTGGACCATCTGCCGGAGGACGTGGACAACAGCAACGACAACAACCTCATCAGTCTGGCCAATGGCAAGGTGCTGCTGAGTGCGACCGTGACGGTGGTGGATGGCGACAACGACACCGCGACCGGGACGGTGAGTGCGGACCTTGGTGGCAACATCAGCTTCGAGGACGACGTACCGAGCGTGACCATCAACGCGGTGGTGGACGGTGGCATCACCCTGACCACTCAGGATGCGCAGACCATCGGGTCGGCCAGTGACACGGCGACCGGCAGCTTTGCGGCGGCATTCCTGGCGGCGGCGGTGCCGAGCTATGGCGCGGACGGTCCGGGCACCACCACGGTGAGCGGTTACAGCCTGAGCGTGACCGACAGCAACAGCGGGCTGACCAGCAATGGGCTGGCCATCACCCTGACCAAGGTGGGCAGCGACATTGTTGGCTCGACCACGGCCGGGGAGGTGTTCCGCATCAGCGTGGCGAGCAATGGCACGGTGACGCTGACGCAGTCGGCGGAGCTGGACCATCTGCCGGAGGACGTGGACAACAGCAACGACAACAACCTCATCAGTCTGGCCAATGGCAAGGTGCTGCTGAGTGCGACCGTGACGGTGGTGGATGGCGACAACGACACCGCGACCGGGACGGTGAGTGCGGACCTTGGTGGCAACATCAGCTTCGAGGACGACGTACCGAGCGTGACCATCAACGCGGTAGTGGACGGTGGCATCACCCTGACCACTCAGGATGCGCAGACCATCGGGTCGGCCAGTGACACGGCGACCGGCAGCTTTGCGGCGGCATTCCTGGCGGCGGCGGTGCCGAGCTATGGCGCGGACGGTCCGGGCACCACCACGGTGAGCGGTTACAGCCTGAGCGTGACCGACAGCAACAGCGGGCTGACCAGCAATGGGCTGGCCATCACCCTGACCAAGGTGGGCAGCGACATTGTTGGCTCGACCACGGCCGGGGAGGTGTTCCGCATCAGCGTGGCGAGCAATGGCACGGTGACGCTGACGCAGTCGGCGGAGCTGGACCATCTGCCGGAGGACGTGGACAACAGCAACGACAACAACCTCATCAGTCTGGCCAATGGCAAGGTGCTGCTGAGTGCGACCGTGACGGTGGTGGATGGCGACAACGACACCGCGACCGGGACGGTGAGTGCGGACCTTGGTGGCAACATCCGGTTCGAAGATGATGTACCGACAGCTAAAGACAACAGCGTCGTCATCACTGAAGCAGGGTTGCCACCCTTCAACCTGGTGATGGTCATCGATACATCAGGCAGCATGTTGTGGCAGATCGGTACGTCGACAAATGGTTCGCCAAATCGCCTGGAGCTGGCGAAGGATGCACTAAACCACATGATTGACTCCTATGTGGCGCTGGGTGTGCCGCTGGTCTTCACGGTCATTGATTTTGCCAGTGGAGCTGTATTGATCCCGCAAACCAGTGATCCTGATGTGGCCAAGGCCAGTATTTCCGGTTTGCCGACAGATGGTGGCGGTACCAACTACAACGCACCACTCGTATTGGCGCAGAATCAACTGACGGCGGATCTGGCGAACCCCGCTTTGGCTGGGTATGAAACCAAGGTCTATTTCCTGTCGGATGGCGCTCCCAACGAGGGGAATGTCCCGGCCGGCTGGACCAGCTTTGTGAACAGCAACAATGTTGAGGTTTACGCGGTGGGGTTGAACGTCAGTGGCAATGCGACGGCGATCGCTCAGCTTGGTCTGGTGGAGGACCATGGGGATGCCGTCACGTTGGTCAACAACATCTATGACCTGGACGCCACACTCCAGGCCACCGTACCGCCACCAGCTACCGGCAATGTGATCACGGATGTGGATGCCAGTGCCGGTGTGGACAGTGCCGGTGCCGATACCCCCGTGACCGTATTGCAGGTCAGCTTTACCGTCAGCAATCCGGCCGCTTATGTCGGGGTCGCCGACAGTGTGAATGGCAATGTGGTGACCTTCCTGGTGCAAGGAGGAACGACCGGCCCCATGACCACACCTCTGGGTGGGCATCTGACCGTGAATGCGGACGGTTCCTACTCCTACACTCCGCCCAATGATGTGGCCGTCGATACACAGGAGACCTTTACCTACACCATTGTGGATGCCGATGGTGACACCTCCAGCGCTCTGTTGAAGATACTGGTACTGGACACCACTCCGATCACGGCTTCCGTGTTCGAAGATGGCCTGCCTGCCGGTCTGCCTGGCAACAACCCAGCCCTGACCACGGTTGCAGGCTCTCTGGCCCATATGGTGGTCGACAGTATCGGCGTCAACTTCGGCGTCGGCAGTACAGCCGGTTTGCCTGCGTTGACCTCAGGTGGTGTGGCGATTACCTACAGCATCATCCACGGTGTCGGAGTCGATACCCTGGTTGCAGTGGCAGGCAGCAAACCCATCTTCACGCTGGCTGTCGAGGCTGATGGCGATTACACCTTTACCCTGCAGGGCCCGATTGATCATGCCCTGGCTGATGGCAACGACCTGGAACTGAAGGCGTTGAATCTGTCCAGTGCGATCACGGCCCACGAAGGGGTGGATAACGTGACGCTGGTTCGCGACTTCATCGTACAGGTTGAAGACGATGTGCCGGTTATCATGACTCCGGCCATGGGGGTCATGCTGAATCAGTCCGGGGTGACTGGCATCTTCCTGCTGGATGGTGATGGCACTTTGTCCAACAACTACGGGGGGGATGGTGGTTCAATCCGGTTCGACAGCAGTTTGAATGGCAGCAGCAGTGGCATGACCTCGGGCGGTTTACCTGTCACCTATACCCTGTCTTCGGATGGCATTACGCTGACTGCCGCAACGGCGGCGGGTACTGTGTTCATTGCCACCCTGCAACCTGCATCCGGGACCTATCAGGTTCAGATGATTGGTGAGGTCGATGGCGGACAGACCACGATCGACTTCAATGGTGGTGATTACAACTTCGTCGGTGGTAATGCTTCCTGGGCCGGCTTTAATACGATTGCGAATGACAACAGCAAGGATCTGCTGTTGACGGCGATGACCAATGGTGCTGATGGTGGCACCGTCAACACTTCTGCTAATACGGGGGGATTAGCAGTGGAGCATCGGTTGGATCTGGTGAGGCGATGCGGATCGACTTTGTCATCGACTTGACAGGTAATCCGGTCAGTGGTGGATCTTACGGCAACCTGGCCAACCAGACCCATGCCTTTGAAGCCCACTACGATGTGAATGGCGCTTCCGCCCTGTTCACATCAATCAGCAGCGGTGGCTCCAGTGTGAAAGTGGTTGCCCGTCAGGATGTCGATAGTGACAACGATATTGGCGATGGCAACAAGGAGTCGCTGACCGCCGTTGCAATCAGCTACAACGGTTCGACCAGGATCGTCAGCATCGGTGCTGGCATGTCCCAGACTGTGGCGGTGGGAGGCCGCAGTTTTACAGTCAACTTTACTGACGATGATCCCACCTCTGGCGTTGCATATGCCGCGACTGTGGTAGGGGTTGTGTCCAATACCAAGCTGGCGGCCTACACCGCGGATGGCTATAACAGCCTGGAATTCCATTATGCGGCCGGGAGTGACTTCAAGATTGGGGACTTCGGTTCCAGTGTTGCCACTCCTGGGATCCCGGTCAGTTTGCAGCTGCCGGTCACGCTGACGGATGGAGATGGTGATGCAGTCCACAGCAACATTGGTCTTAGCCTGCTGCCGGAAGCACCGTTTACTCTGGACTACGACAGTTCTGCCAGCGGTGTGAATGTGACCTTCAACAGCACGCAAGGGCACGCCATCGGGTCTGATTTCGGTGACAGCATCACGGGCAACAGTCTGGACAACATCTTGTCCGGCGGCGATGGTGATGACTTGCTGTACGGAATGGGTGGCAAGGATACCCTGGTTGGTGGCAAGGGCAACGACGTACTGGATGGTGGCAGTGGCAACGACACTCTCTACGGGGAGGCTGGTGACGATACTCTGATCGGCGGGATTGGCAACGACATACTGCAAGGAGGCGATGGCAAGGATCTGCTGATCGGTGGTCTGGGTAGCGATACCATGACGGGTGGTGCCGGTAGCGATACCTTCAAGTGGCTTGCTGGCGATGCGGATAGCAGTACCGACAAGATTACCGACTTTACGTTGGGCAATCCGACTAACGGTGGTGATGTACTGGATCTGTCGGATCTGCTGGTTGGTGTTCCCTCGGCAGCCAACAACAACGATCTGGCGACGGCGCTGGACAACTACTTGAAGTTTGATACTGCAACCAACAAGCTAACCATTGATACAAATGGGCTTACCAGTGGTGGTTCACAACTGACGGTACAGTTCCAGGGTAGCCTGGATCTGGATCACAGCGGTGGGCTGACGACCAACCACGACATCATCAAGCAACTGTTGGATGACGGCAACCTCAAGGTTGATCCGTAACCAGCCTAAGGGGGCCGGGTAATACCTGGCCCCTGTTTTTTGACTGAGGGGGCGGCTAAGATAGCGGCAGTACAGGAGAGGGTCACCATGCAGTCATTTAATTGGGTCGATATCGATGGCATTCGCTATAGCTGGGATGGGCAGGGCAGTATTACCTGTACCGGCCAGTTTGGCTATCACGCCACGATGGCGGGTGATCGGATTGATGCGCTGGATCTGGAGAGCGATGATGGCGAGGTTGCTGGTTCACTGAATGTGGACTTTGCGGCGGCCACTATCTCATTCACGCCAGCCGTGGATGCAGCGCCACCCCACATGATGGTGCTGGTCGGTCATGAACAGGGGCAGCAGGAGTATACATTGCAGAGTTTGAGCGATGTCTGCCTGCAGGATCTGCTCGGCCACTCCGACAACATCGACTGTGCTCCTCTGGTGACCAACACGATGACGGAGCCGGTAGCTCCGCTGGCCGGACATGTTCTGTCGTGGGACTCCTTCCATTTTGATGATGATGTGCTGCTGGGGTCCCGCGGCGCCACGCCACTGGCGGCTGCTCATCAGGGGCTGCCGGGTAGCGAGATCAGCATCAATATCGATATGACCAATCAGGTACTGGATCAGATCCCGCCGTTGCACGATATATGAATCCCATTCGACGACGGGCATAATGACCTCACTCCAATAGATTGAGGTCTTTTTTTATGTGGCGTCCCCTGCTTACCCTGTCTGCCCTGGTTATCAGTGCACCCCTGTTTGCCCTTGAAGTGCCGCAAGCCCCCCATCTGCTGGTGAGCGGTTATGCCGAGCAAAAAGCCGAGCCCGACATGCTGACGCTGAATGTCTCTGTGACGGCGCTGGAAAAACAGGGCATCAAGGCCAAGCAGCAGGTGGATGGCAAGGTTGCCGCCTTCTTTGGCCAGCTGGAAGGGTTGGGCATCAAGCGCAGCGACGTTGAGGCGGGCAATCTGGTGATCTCTCCGGAATACCAGTATCCGCAGAACAAGAAGCCGGAACTGGTGGGCTACCGTGCCCAGCGCCAGCTTGCGGTCAAACTCTATCAACTCGACAAGCTGAGCGAGCTGATGGACACCGCACTCAAGGCCGGGCTGGAATCCGTGTCACAGATTGAGTACGGGCTCAAGGCGCCGCAAACCATCAAGGAACAGGCTCGTCTCGGAGCGGTTGAAGATGCCAAAATCAAGGCTGAGTCTCTGGCCAAGGCGTTTGGCATGAAACTCGGCAAGGTTTACAGCGTCGAGTACCGCAACAATAGCCCCATGCCGATCTACAGCCGGGCCCTCAAGGCTGCCGCCATGGCACCTGCCGCCGACATGATGGAAAACAGCTACCAACAGCAGCAGATCACCATCACGGACAACGTGGAAGCTGTCTTCCTGCTGGAATAATCCCGCATTTTTCTACCTGCCTTTCTGCAACAAGCCCGAGCACTCTGTCTCGGGCTTGTTGTTTTTAGACGAGCAGGATGCTTGTCAAAAAGAGAGGGCTGGCGATGGCCGCTTGCTGGGTAATCCCCCCATTTTTAGGGGCATTCAAAAGTAGAGGTCATGCGGCCTGTGCCAGACGCTGTTTCGGCGTGTAGCCACCCAGCGCCATATTGGGCCGCTCATGGTTATAAACCCACAGCCAGTTCGTGGCAAACTCCTGTAGTTCATTCAGTGACTCAAACAGGTAATGGCCCAGCCAGTCGTAGCGCACCGTGCGGTTAAACCGTTCGATGTAGGCATTCTGCTGCGGATTTCCTGGCTGGATATAGCCCAGGGTTATCCCCTCCTGTTTCGCCCATCGCTTGAGCTCTTCGCTGATGTATTCCGGGCCATTGTCACATCGGATAATGGCGGGCTTACCTCGCCACGTGATCACCTGCTCCAGCGCCCGTTTGACTCGTGAGGCGGGTAAGGAGAAATCCACCTCGATGCACAGCGCTTCACGATTGAAGTCATCGATCACATTAAACAGCCGCACCGAGCGGCCATCGCTGAGCTGGTCATGCATAAAGTCCATCGACCAGCACTGATTAGGCTGGTCGGGAACCGCCAACGGCTCTGGCTTAGCCCGAACCAACCGTTTCCTGGGTTTTATCCGCAGATTGAGCTCCAGCGCCCGATAGATCCGGTATACCCGTTTGTGATTCCAGCCAAAGCCTTGGACGTTGCGCAGGTACAAAAAGCATAACCCGAAGCCCCAGTTGCGCTGGCTGGCCGTGATACGTAGCAGCCAATCGGCAATTTCCTGGTTTTCATCGACCAGCACGGGCTGATAGCGATAGCAGCTTTCACTGACCTTGAAGATCCGGCAAGCCAGACGGATGGATATGGCGTAGTGAGTCACGGCTTTGGTCGCCATCTCCCGGCGGGCAGATGGCGTTACCACTTTTTTGCCATGGCCTCGGTGATGATCTCTGCCTTGAGGCGCTCCTCGGCGTACATCTTCTTGAGGCGGCGGTTTTCGTCCTCCAGCTCCTTGAGTCGAGCCATGAGGGAGGCATCCATCCCCCCGAATTTGGAACGCCACTTGTAGAAGGTGGTCGTGCTGATGCCATGCTCGCGGCAGAGCTCCGGGACGGGAGCTCCAGCCTCAGCTTGTTTGAGGATGGCGATGATCTGGGTATCGCTAAAGCGTGATGTTTTCATGTAGAACCTCCTGCGTTCAAGGTACGGGAAAATTCTACTTATGAGCACCCTGGTTTTTCGGGGGGATTACCGCTGAGCGCGTGATCACAGGGTCATGGTGGACTGGAGAGGGAGGTGGGTAATGCCTACTTGCGGGGGGAATATCCGGGTCGAAAAAAGCCGGTCAGTGACCGGCTTTTGAGGGACGATGAGGCTGACGCCATCAGCCCAGGTTGGCCGCGATGCGAGCCTGGCGCTTCTGCTTGAACTGATAGCCGATGGCCAGCACGATGATCCAGACCGGGATGAGCAGTACCGAGATCTGGATGCCCGGGGTCAGGTACATGATGACCAGGATGCCGGCCATGAAGGCGAGGCAGAGGTAATTGCCGAACGGGTACCAGAACGCCTTGAACTTGGGAACCACGCCTTCGGCTTGCTTGCTCTTGCGAAACTTCAGGTGCGCCAGGCTTATCATGGCCCAGTTGATGACCAGGGCGGAGACCACCAGCGCCATCAACAGCTCGAACGCCTTGCCCGGCATCAGGTAGTTGATGAGTACGCACAGCAGGGTTGCCGCGGCGGAGACGGAGATGGCCACCACCGGCACACCGCTCTTGTTGGTCTTGAGCAGGCTGCGCGGGCCGTTGCCCTGCTTGGCCAGACCAAACAGCATGCGGCTGTTGCAGTAGACACAGCTGTTGTAAACCGACAGGGCCGCGGTCAGTACCACCATGTTGAGCACGGTGGCCACCAGATTGCTGTCCAGTGCGTGGAAGATCATGACGAAGGGACTGCCACCTTCTACCACTTTGCCCCAGGGGTAGAGGGACATCAGCACGGCCAGGGCGCCGATGTAGAAGATGAGGATCCGGTAGATCACCTGATTGGTGGCCTTGGGGATGCTCTTCTCGGGATTGTCGGCTTCGGCAGCCGTGATGCCGACCAGCTCGAGCCCGCCGAACGAGAACATGATCACCGCCATCGCCATCACCAGACCGCTGATGCCGTTGGGGAAGAAACCGCCCTGGGCCCACAGGTTGCTGACGCTGGCGTCCGGGCCGCCGTTGCCGCTGGCCAGCAGGTAGCCGCCAAAGCCGATCATGCCGATGATGGCCACCACCTTGATGATGGCGAACCAGAACTCCATCTCGCCGAACGCCTTGACGTTGGAGAGGTTGATGGCGTTGATCAGTACGAAAAAGAAGGCCGCCGACATCCAGGTCGGGATCTCGGGCCACCAGTACTGGACATAAATGCCCACCGCGGTCAGCTCGGCCATGCTCACCAGCACGTAGAGCACCCAGTAGTTCCAGCCGGAGGCAAAGCCGGCGAAGTCACCCCAGTATTTGTAGGCGAAGTGGCTGAAGGAGCCGGCTACCGGCTCTTCCACCACCATCTCGCCCAGCTGGCGCATGATCAGGAAGGCGATAAAACCACCGATGGCATAGCCAAGCAGCACGGAGGGGCCCGCCATCTTGATGGTCTGGGCAATGCCGAGAAACAGGCCGGTACCGATGGCGCCGCCCAGTGCTATGAGCTGGATATGGCGGTTTTTCAAACCGCGTTTCAGCTCCTCGCCGTTTTGTTGAAGATCCATTCTTCCTTCCTTACGTCTTCTGAAGTCATTCGTCTGTCATCTCGTCCGTCGGGTCACTCCATGTGACCGTGCACGGCAAAGCGTGCCTGAAACGTGACGAAATCCGTATTTATTTCGTTACAGTGGGTCGCTTTCTGTTTTTTATGGCGACTACCAACGGAAGCAGAATAGTGATAATCCATCGCGGATGCACCTGTTTTCCTCATCATTCGCTGGTTTTTTCGGCGAAAGGCAGGTTTTTAGGGAGTGGTGAAGCTGGTAGGGAAGTGATTGGTTGCATTGTGAGCAGTTGGGCGCGGTTTGGTTGACACTATCGGCAATTCCTGTTTTATGAAGCCTCCTTTGCAACAAGGATGCACTTCATGCAACGTATTATTGGCAGTTTGCTGGCCGTCGCGCTGTGGCTCACCGTGTGGCTTTCGCCCCTGCTGCTGACCATGGCGGCGGGGTGTCTGCTGGTGTGGGCCGTGCAGGGTGATGATTATCTGGTGATGCACTTGCGAACGGTCTTGTTGATCGCCGGTGCCATCGGCCTGCTGCCGGCCCTCTGGCTGACCGAGCGGGTACGCCGGCGTCACGGTGTGCTCAACTTCTACGCCATGCTGATGAACAACAGAGAGCTGAACCGCCCGGGCTCCCAGCCCCGCTGAGGTCCAGCCGACAAGCGCCGGATACGGTTGTATTCGGCGCTTTTTTATTGGCGTTTGCCGTGTCGTCAGCTTGCCGGCGGGCAGCGCTGCTCAATAAAGCTGACGGCGCAGGCCGGTGGCCTCGAGGATCTTGGCGCTGATCTCCTCCACCGAGTGGGAACTGGTGTCGAGGAAGCGGATCGCCTCCTGGCGAAACAGCCGCTCGACGCAGGCCAGCTCCTGTTCGCACTGCTCCAGCGAGGAGTAGCGGCTGTTGGCGCGGCGCTGGTTGCGGATCTCGTGCAGCCGCTGGGGAGCGATGGTAAGGCCGAACAGCTTGTGGCGATTGGCCTTGAGGGCAGCCGGCAGATCCAGGACTCCCATGTCCTGCTCGATGAAGGGGTAGTTGGCGGCGCGAATGCCGAACTGCAGCGCCAGATAGAGGCTGGTCGGCGTCTTGCCGCAGCGGGAGACCCCGATCAGGATGATGTCGGCCTCCTCGTACTCCTTGGTGGTGATGCCATCGTCGTTGGCCAGCGCGAAGTTGACCGCCTCGATACGATCGTCATAGAGCTTGCGGTTCTCCATGCCGTGGGTGCGGTGCAGCCTGGGTTCGGCCTTCACTCCGAGCTCGTGCTCCAGCGGGCTGACGAAGGTGTTGAGAAAGTCGTGGCTGCTGGCCTGGGCCTTGAGCACCTCCTCGCGCACCTGATGATCGACGATGGTGTGGAACAAAATGGGGCGTACCCCGGTCTGGCGGAACTGCTCGTCGATGCGCATCCGTACCTGGCGCGCCTTCTCCAGGGTTTCGACAAAGGGGATGGTGATCTGCTCGAAGGCCAGCGGAAACTGGCTCAACACGGCGTGGCCGAACACTTCAGCGGTGATGGCGGTGCCGTCTGAAACATAGAATACGGTGTGCACTGGGGGCTCCTGTGAGGGGGTCGGCGAGCTGGCAAGCAAGAAGTATCTCTCGAAACCATATCGTTTTTGTCAACCGGTCTGCCGTGCCCAAGTTGTGAAGTGGCTTGCAAACCTGAGTCGTTACCTTTTTGTGTTGGCATTGTAGAATGTCTGTGTCATTCGACCATCCCCAAATCTTGCTCGGGGATTTTTTTGACAATAAGTAGAAAACGTTTTCATGGTCGTTGGCAACAGTAGAAACAGACAATAACGCACATAAACTGGCGCACAAGGTGCCATGGCGGCACAGTGCCCACCAACCTGGAGACATGCAAGTGCAACAGTACGTACTCTGGTACGAGCAACTCGGAATGCAGGATGTAGAACGAGTTGGCGGCAAAAATGCATCCCTTGGCGAGATGATCAGCAACCTCTCTGGTGCCGGAGTGTCGGTGCCGGGCGGGTTTGCCACCACCGCCTTTGCGTTTAACGAGTTTCTGGAGTCAAGCGGCCTCAACGGCAAGATCCACGATCTGCTCGACAGCCTGGATGTGGACGACATCGCGGCCCTCAACCGGGCTGGCCAGCAGATCCGTGACTGGGTGATCGAAGCCCCGTTCCAGAGCGCGCTGGAACAGGCGATCCGGGTTGCCTACGACAAGCTCAGCGGTGGGCTTGACGCGTCCTTTGCGGTACGCTCCTCCGCCACTGCCGAGGACATGCCGGATGCCTCCTTTGCCGGCCAGCAGGAGACTTTCCTCAACGTGCGCGGCATCGACGCCGTCATGATTGCCGTCAAGCATGTGTTTGCTTCACTGTTCAACGATCGCGCCATCTCCTATCGGGTGCATCAGGGCTATGACCACAAGGGTGTCGCCCTGTCGGCCGGGATCCAGCGCATGGTGCGCTCCGATCTCGCCGCCTCCGGCGTCATGTTCACCCTGGATACCGAGTCGGGCTTCAACGACGTGGTGTTCATCACCGGCGCTCAAGGCCTTGGCGAGATGGTGGTGCAGGGTGCGGTCAACCCCGACGAGTTCTACGTGCACAAGCCGACCCTCAAGGCAGGACGCCCGGCGGTGGTGCGCAAAACTCTCGGCTCCAAGCTGATCAAGATGACCTATTCCGGCGATGCCAGCCACGGCCGTCAGGTGCAGATCGTCGACACCGATGAGGCCGAGCGCAGCCGTTTCTGCATCACGGATGCCGAGGTGATGGAGCTGGCCAAGCAGGCCCTCATCATCGAGCAGCACTATGGCCGGCCGATGGACATCGAGTGGGCCAAGGACGGGCAGGATGGCAAGCTCTACATCGTGCAGGCACGCCCGGAAACCGTGCGCAGCCGCCAGGAGGCCAACACCCTCGAGCGTTTCGCCCTCAAGCAAGCGGGCAAGGTGCTGATCGAGGGGCGCGCCATCGGCCACAAGATCGGCGCGGGCCCGGCGCGGGTCATCTCCTCCATCAGCCAGATGGACGAAGTGCAGCCCGGCGACGTGCTGGTCACCGACATGACCGACCCGGACTGGGAGCCCATCATGAAACGGGCCTCCGCCATCGTCACCAACCGGGGCGGCCGTACCTGTCACGCCGCCATCATCGCCCGCGAACTGGGCATTCCGGCGGTGGTGGGTTGTGGTGATGCCACCAAACGCATCGAACCGGGTCAACTCATTACCGTCTCCTGTGCGGAAGGGGACACCGGTTTCATCTACGACGGCGAACTCGACTTCGACGTGGCGGTGACCGAGGTGGGCAACATGCCGCGCCTGCCCATCAAGATCATGATGAACGTCGGCAACCCGGACAGGGCATTCGACTTCGCCCAGCTGCCGAATGCCGGTGTCGGTCTGGCCCGCCTCGAGTTCATCATCAACCGGATGATCGGGGTGCACCCCAAAGCGCTGCTGGAGTTTGACAGCCAGAGTCCCGAGCTCAAGGCCACCATCGGCAAGATGATCGCCGGCTACGAGAGCCCGCGCGAGTTCTACGTCGCCAAGCTGACCGAGGGCATCGCCACCCTGGCCGCCGCCTTCTGGCCGGAGCGGGTGATCGTGCGGATGTCGGACTTCAAGTCCAACGAGTACGCCAACCTGGTGGGCGGCCGTGGCTACGAGCCTCACGAAGAGAACCCGATGATCGGTTTCCGCGGTGCGTCGCGCTACATCGCCGACAGCTTCCGCCCCTGTTTTGCCCTCGAGTGCGAGGCGATCAAGCGGGTGCGTGACGTCATGGGGCTGACCAACGTCGAGGTGATGATCCCCTTCGTGCGCACCGTAGGCGAGGCTGAGCAGGTGATCGACATCCTGGCCGAGAACGGTCTGCGCCGTGGCGAGCGGGGGCTCAAGGTGATCATGATGTGCGAGATCCCGAGCAACGCTCTGCTGGCAGACAAGTTCCTCGAGCACGTGGACGGCTTCTCCATCGGCTCCAACGACATGACCCAGCTCACGCTTGGACTTGATAGGGACTCGGGGCTTATCGCCCACCTGTTCGACGAGCGCAACGAGGCGGTCAAGGCGCTGCTGGCGATAGCCATTGCCGCCGCCCGCAAGGCGGGCAAGTACGTGGGGATCTGCGGCCAGGGGCCATCCGATCACCCGGACTTCGCCGCCTGGCTGGTCGAGCAGGGGATCGACTCGGTGTCGCTCAACCCGGATACCGTGGTCGACACCTGGCTCTATCTGGCCGAGCAGCACAAGGCGAACTGACGCAGGCAGGCTGCACCGCTCCCACCCAAATGGCGCCCACGGGCGCCATTTTTCATGGCTGAACCTGACGCAACTGGTCCGATATGGCGGCCAGATGTGCCCAAAATGGCGCGCTGGCGCGTGCTTTTACACTCCGTTACATCTGCTCGCTTTGCAACCGCCCCATAATGGTCGCGCCAGCCCGCTGCACGGGGTGGCAGGCCTGCCGCCAGTGGCGGGCCGGGGGATCACGAGCAGTTTCCTGTCAGCACGGAGGCCAGGACGGCAGATGTCACAGAGCGTATCAAACCAGGTGATCAGACGAATGCTGGGAGCCTGCCAGCAGCAGGGAGGCGATCCCGATGCCATTCTCATGGCGGGCGGCCTCACGTCGTTCGACATCGAGCGGGAACAGGGCCGGCTGCCGGCCCACAGCCACTACCGGATGCTGCAACTGATGCAGCCCTATCTGGCCAGTTTTCACGAAACCATCCTCTCCTACGACATCGGCCAGCTCTACCAGCACTATCCGCCCCTCATCAGCCTGTGCCTGAACCAGCCATCGCCGCGGGCGGCGCTCGAGGTGCTGCTGGCCTATCGCCCCATCATCGGCAGTTGTGACGAGCTGCGGGTACGGCGGGGGGCGCAGGCCAGCCAATACCTGTATGTCAATCAGGGGCCTGCCAGCCTGGGGGCGAGTCAAGCCATCCCCAACTTCATCATGCTCTACCGGATTTTGCGGGTCTATCTGGCGGATCCCCGGGTCTCGGTGGGCTTCACGGGGCGGCCGCCACCGCGCCATCAGCTGCTGGACCAGTTCTTTGGAGCCCGCTGCCGCTGGGAGCAGGGGGAAAACACCCTGACCATCGACAACGCCCAACTCGACTGTCCCAGCCACTGCTACAACGAGCCGCTGGGTCATCTGCAACTGGCCCAGCTGGCGCAGATCTGCGCCGACATCGCCGAGCGGGCCCCCTTTGCCTATCTGGTGGGGGAGCGGATCCGCCACAAGATCCGGGAAGGGGAGCTGGAGAGCGACGAGAGCCTGCTCAAGGAGGTGTGCGCGGCCATGAATGTCAGCCGCTGGACCCTCAATCGCAAATTGCAGGGGGAGGGGAGCAGCTTCTCCACCCTGCTGAGGGAAGCGAGGGTGAGCGAAGCCTGCCGCTTGCTGGGCGAGGGGGATCAACCGCTGCAGAACATCAGCGATCGGGTCGGTTTCTCGTCCCAGAGCGCCTTCAACCGCTTCTTCAAGGCCAACACCCGGATGACGCCGCTGGCCTATCGCAACGCCCGCCAATAAGAACGGGACCGGCGCAAGGCCGGTCCCGTGGTCGGGTCATTGCTGGGCAACTGTCGGGCAAGGCCAGGCTGGGAGCTCGGCCGTGCCTGCCTCTGTTAGCGGGTGATTGTGGTGACGCTGGCGGGATCCACCCCGGCCGGCAGTGCCAGTGCCCCCGGCGTGGTGTTGCTCACTACTATCTCCTTGCTCACCGTGAAGCTGACCGGCGTGCTGGCGGAGACATCCGACGAGGGGCTGATGTAGGCGCTGTAGCGACCCGGCTCCACGATCCACTGGTTGCTGGCCTCATCGAAGCTGGCGAGGATACTGGCCGGAATGGTGAAGCTCAGCTGTTCGCTGGCCCCCGGTGCCAGCTGCGCCGTCTTGGCAAAGGCCTTGAGCTCGATGAGCGGTTTCTTCAGCTTGACCTCGGGGGCGGTCACATAGACCTGGGCCGCCTCCTTGCCTGCCACGGCGCCGGTGTTGGTGATGGTGGCGGTCAGCACCAGGCTGCCGGCGTTGCCACCCTCCAGGGTATTGTTGGCGATGGCGGGGCTGGTGTAGCTGAAGCTGGTGTAGGAGAGACCGAAGCCGAACGGGTAGGAGACCGCCTGCTCGAAGGTGCTGTAGTAGCGATAGCCCACGTAGATCCCCTCGTTGTAGTAGAGATCGTCCGGTTCGCCGTCCCCGTCGGTGTCCTCACCCGGGAAGGTGCCGGCGGAGGGAACGCTGGCGTAGCTGTGCGGGAAACTCTGGGCCAGCTTGCCGCTCGGGTTGACCGCGCCGGAGAGCACGTCCGCCACCGCGTGGCCGGTCTCCTGGCCAGCCATGTAGGCCAGCAGGATGCCATCCACCTTGTCGCTCCACTGGGCGGTGTCGATGACGCCGTTGACGTTGAGTACCACCACCACCTTCTTGCCCTGGGTGTGGAAGGCGCTGCTCACCGCGTCGATGAGGGCGCGCTCGTCATCACCGAGCAGATAGTCCCCCTTGCCGCTGCTGCGATCCGCCCCTTCCCCGGCCTGGCGGCCGATGCTGATGACGGCGGCTTGCTGGGTGGTGGCCGCATTGGCGATCAGGGCCGCCAGATCGCCGCTGATTGGCGCCTCGGCGCAGGTGTAATAACCCTTGGCACCAAATTGCCCCTCGTGATAGACCTTGTTGTTCTCGTAAAAATCGCGGTAGTAGCTCTGCAACGCCTCGTTGACCGGGAAGCGTGCCGCCAGTCCCTGCGCGATGGTGGTGGTGCTGGCGGCGTTCACATCCCCGCTGCCGGTGCCGCCCTTGTAGGTGTTGATCTGGTTGATGCCAAAACTGGCCAGGGTGCTGCTTGCCGCCAGCGGCAAGGCCGCGGCGTCGTTGCGCAGCAGCACCATGCTCTCGGCACCGGCCTGACGGGCCAGTTTGGCGTGGGCGGTCAGGTCCGGGCTGTTGCTGATGGCCAGCTGGTTGTAGGAGGGGCTCTTCATCACCTGGGTCAGGATGTGGATGGCGGCCTCGTTCACCTTGGCCTCGTCGAGATCGCCGTGCTCGATGGATTGTTGCAACTGTTCCTTGACGTTGCCCGGCTCGATCAAATCCTGTCCCGCCAGCACCTGCTTGTAGGCGTTGTTGGCCACATCGCCGGCAAACCAGTCAGACATGACCAGACCGTCGAACTTCCACTCGCCGCGCAGCAGGTCGGTCACCGCATCCCTGCGCTCGTTGACATAGGTGCCGTTGACCTTGTTGTAGGAGGTCATCATCGCCCAGGGCTGGGCCTCGTCCACCGCTATCTGGAAGCCGCGCAGGTAGATCTCGCGGAAGGTTCTCGGTTCGCCGATGTCGTTGATCTGGTTGCGGTTGGTCTCGGAGTTGTTACCGAAGTAGTGCTTGATGGTGGTGCCTACCCCGTTGCTTTCCACCCCGTTGACCATGGCGGCGCCGATTTTGCCGGTCAGCAGGGGGTCTTCCGAGTAGTACTCGAAGTTGCGGCCATTGAGCGGGTTGCGCTGGATGTTCATGCCCGGGGCCAGCAGGATGTCGACCCCGTACTGGCGCACCTCGTCCCCCATGGCTTCGCCGACGGCCTTGACCAGCTTGACGTCCCAGCTGGAGGCGAGCAGCGAGCCGATGGGCCAGGCGGTGGCGTAGTAGCTGGCGCTGTCACCGTCGCGGTTGGCGTTGATCCGCACCCCGGCCGGCCCGTCGGCCAGTTTGAGGGCCGGAATGTCGATGCCGTCTGCGCTGCGCAGCACGCCGTTGATGTAACCCGCCACGCCGGGCACGTCCTGCTTGATGTTGATGGCGCCGTTGGCACTGCCGTAACCGGGGCCGGAGAGCAGGTCCAGCTTCTCGCCGAGGGTCAGCTTGGCCACCATGGCCTCGGCCTGGCCGCGGTAATAGGCATCGTCCTTGACCAGGGGATCCGAGTCATTCTGGTTGCAACCGACCAGCAGGCCGGCTAGCGCGAGGCTGACGCCCAGTGAAACCGCTTTCAATTTTGTGGTGATAGGCATGAAGACGTCCTCGTAACTGTCTGAATAAAAATAAAAAGGAGATATCGACACCGGGTGGAAGGCATCCGCCCGGGCTGGGCCGCTCTGCTGGCGGCTGCCATTGGATATCGCATGGAAGGCCGAACGGGCCCGTGGGCCGGCGTTTGGCTGCAGGCAGGTTAACAAGCCGGGCGAAGGCCGCCTTGCCCCGGGGGAGCGAGAAATGTGCCGGCGGGAGCAAAGGGGCCGAGTTGTGAGCAAGGTCGCATCGAAAGGCGGTGCCAAACCAAGGGCTGAAAGTGACAAGAGGGGAGAAGGGCAGGGGCGATGCGGAAAAAACGGGTAGCCTGATGGCCACTGAGGATGGCTGCGAGCAACACGCGAGGGGGCCGGCGGCCCCCTCGAAGATCAGCTGATATGCCCGGGCAATGGTCCGGGACGGCTCACTTGGGCTGTTTGAGGGCCCCGGCGAGCTCAATCTGCACCTTGACCCCCTCCTGCTTGAGCGCCGTGGCGACGGCGTTCAGATCGGTGCCCGGCTTGGCTTCCAGCAGGGCGATGCCACCGCTGCTCTGCTTGAAGCGCAGGCCGTGACGGCTGGCCAGCGCGCTGGCCTGGTTGTCATCGGCTTCCACCAGCAGGGTGCCGCTGGCGGTGAGCTGCGGGCTGGCCACCCCTTGCAGCAACACGTCGCCGCTGCGCAGGGTTTGCCGGGGCGCCTTGCCGTCTGCGCTGCGGGCGACCCGCTGCTTGCTGCCGTTGTCCGGGGTGAGGTAGGTCTGACCGTTCACCTCGATGGTGCGGTACTGCTTGCCGTCGATCACCACCGATTCATCGGCGGCGTGCACGCCGGCCGAAGCCAGGAGGCCGGCCAGGGCCAGGCCGAGTAAGCTGTGTTTCATCTTGTGACTCCTTGTGATCATGAGCGGGCGGCATCGTGGCCGATCACCCGCAGGGACCAGTTGAGCAGTTGACCCGGCTGGCTGTTGTTGCGCTCGGTCAGGGTGCTGCGGCGGTTGGTGTTGAGGTCAACCAGCGTCAGCTGGCGGCTGCTGTTGGAGACGTCGGTCACCTCCAGTCGCCACTCGCCCTGGGCCGCTTCGCCATAGAACTTGTGGGAGAGCATGCGCATGTCGCGCAGCCCCTTGGTGCGCACGTAACCCAACTGCTGCCGGTCGAGGGATTGCCCCACCAGGCTGTTGTTGGGGTTGAGCAGCACGCTGCGGGTGCCGGACGGGGAGACCAGCTCGATCAGCAGGTCGGGCAGGCGCTGATGATCCAGGCTCACCGTGACCTGGACCGCTTCCACGGTCAAGGCTTGCACCACCTGGGTGCTGGAGCGGGTGGCACTGCTGCCCACATCCGCGATGCTCCCTTCACTGCGCGGCACCGTGATCTTCTGAGCCGGCAATTGCACCAGTGGCGGCAGCGGGGTGTGGTTGGCGGCGGCCGTCAGGGTCTTGTTCACGTCGATGAGGCCAAAGCCGTAGGTGGGGCTGTACCAGAGGCCGGCGGCGTTGCGCTCCCACCCTTCCAGGCCGGTGACCTGACGGGGTTGGCCGTTGGCGGCGGTATAGCTGACCTGGACCGGCTGCTGGCCGGCATCGATGCGGGTGGCGTTGCGGGCCAGCAGATCGCGCAGATCCCGCACCGACAGATCCGGGTAGGCGGACATCAGCAGCGCCATGGCGCCCGAGGTGTTGGGGGTGGCCGACGAGGTGCCGTTCATCACGCCGTTGTAGTCACAGGTGGCATCCAGCTGCGGGTTGTTGTGCAGCCGGTTGGTGCTGGGATCGTCGGTGCGGTTGTAGCCCATGTCGCAGCCGGGCAGATCCGTGGTCACCATGGCCGGCGCATCGGTACCGTACTCCCCGCCGGGGGCGCTCAGGAAGACGTTGCTGCCGACGCTGGAGTAGGAGGAACGCACTCCATCGGCGTTGATGGCGCTCACCACCAGGTTCCAGAAGTTGCTGTTGGAGGGGTCTATGTTGCTGTTCTCGAACGGCAGCTTGGGCAGGACGCCGGTGCGGCTGAACATGTAGTCACCCGCGGCGATGCGGTTGAAGCCGTTGCCTGCCGCCTTGATGTAGGCCGCACCCTGTGCCTGCTGGGTCTGTTGCTCGAACAGGCGATCGAGCTGAACCTGATCCAGCCCGCTGGCGCTTTGCGGATCCACCAGGCTCATGCCGTAGCTCTGGTTGAAGACTCGGTTGTCGGCGGTGGCAGTGCTGCCGCCCAGCGCATAGATCCAGTCTTTCTGCAGCTGCTTGCTGCGCTCATCCAGCAGGTTGAACCCCTGCAGCTGGACGCGGGGCGCCACCCCCAGGGTGCCGATGCTGTTGTCGGCCGCCCCGATCAGGCCAGAGACCGAGGTGCCGTGGGCACTGTCCGGATCGGTCGGGGTGGGGTCGCTGCTGCCGGTCACCACGTTCTTTGAGCCGGGGCGCACATTGTCGGCCAAGTCCGGGTGGGCGATGGCCAGGCCGTCATCCACCACGGCTACGTTGATGCCCTGACCCTGTACGCCGGTACGGTGTGCCCACCAGAGGTTGAGGTCGTTGCCTGCCACGCCGCCGCGGGGGCTGAAGGCATTCTGGCCGCTGTTGAGCAGGTGCCACTGCTGATCCTGCAGCGGGTTGATGCCGGGCAGGCAGCGCGCTGCGCTGCTGCGGCCGGTATCGAGGCCGGCTTCCTTGCCGGTCAATGGGGTGCAACTCTCACTCGCCTGAACTGAAGCGATGGGCAGGGCCGAGAGCAGGGCCGAGATTGCCAACGCTAACGATGTTTTTCTCATTCATAAACTCCATCTTATATCGCACCGTCCTGGGTGCGACTGGCATCTATACACGGGAAAAACAGAGTCAAAAAGCACTCGTTTTGATTCTGAGATAAGGCTCAAAAAAATCCCACAACAAATATTTTACAGACCATCTGGGGGTTCCTGTGAATCCTTTTGTGTGGTGTATTGAGAACTTTTCTCAGCTGGCTGGTGTTGATATTTATCTTTGTAGATCAACCTGTTATTAACCATTCGTTAACGTTTGGTGGTGGGGCCGCTGCGAAAGGGGGCGGGCGGAGCGGCGCGAAATGGGAGGCGCCCCGTGCTGGCGGGGGCTGCCGAGATCGAAAGGAGAGTGAGGGTGAATACAGGCAAGCCACACGGCGCCAATGGCGCCGTGTCGGATGAAGTCGCTGGTCGGCAGGGGGAGGCTATTTGATCAGCGCTAGTAATGGCGCCGTGTCGAATGGAGTAGCTGGTCGGCAGGGACGGCTATTTGATCAACCCCAGAATGGATCGAAACGCCGGATGGCGGCAATCGCCCAGCAGCTCGTAGAGGCATATCTCCACCGAGGTGAGTTCGGCCCCGTGTGCCGCCAGCTTGTGGATGGCGAGCTCCCGGTTGGCGGTGCTGCGCGACGACACCGCATCCACCACCAGCGACACCTGGCTGCCCGCGTCCAGCAATCCCTGCACCGTCTGGTAGACGCAGATATGGGCCTCGATGCCGCACACCAGCCAGTGGCTGACGCCCTGGCGGGCGAGGGCGTCGGCCAGCGCCGGTTCCCCCAGGGCGCCGAAGCTGTGCTTGGGCAGCACAAGATCGCCTGCCTGCATCAACTGCAGCTCGGGCACGGTGGCCCCGAGCTTGTCCGGGTTCTGCTCCAGCCAGACAACCGGCAGGCCCAGCAGTCTGGCCCCCGCCACCAGTCTGGCGGTGTTGGCGATCAGGACGTCGCTCTCCTCGACCAGACGGGCCAGTTTGCCCTGAATATCGACGACCAGCAGGCCGGTGTTCGTGGTGGTCAGCATGGATACTCTCCCGGATCAGAGTGAGACAGTGGCGCCGAGTGGGCGGGCGAGGGGTGCGCGCGACTGGTTCCACAGATAGATAAGGGTCAGCGCGATGACGGTACCGATCGGAAAGGCGAACAACTGCAGGGCGACGAAGCACCAGAAGACCACCTTGAAGGCCGTCACCTGTTCGGTGAGCCCGCGGTAGGCCACATAGTTGAAGGCGAGCACAAACAGGGCGATGGCGGTTGCCAGGCCAAGGCTGAGACTCTGCGATGGTGCTATGTCAGCCGGGTGGAGCGGGCTGACCGTGACGACGGCCCAGGCAACGAACGCAATCATGGCGAGGGAGAGCATGGTCGCAACGATAAAGATGGCCTTGGCGAGCAGATGTTGTTTGGGGGTCATGGTTACTCCTGAAGGTGGTAACTGTTACGTTTCGGGTGGCTATGCGAATCACTTCCGCAAACTACCGGCAGGGCTGGAACAGGTCAAAAATAAAGTAATGCAAAATGTAAATTTAGTTGCAGCCTGGCCATACAATGAAAGCCTGAGGTAAGGCGTTTTCCTTATGTCAGCCTGCCAATCGAAAAAAACGACCATCGTTTCATTTGGATTTGGTTAATTGGGATGCCCGCTTTTTATCTCTTACCCATAGTACCGAGTTGTCAGTTTTCTTCATTTCGAACAGATCAATTGCCATGAACAGATCACTGAGTTTTTTAAATCCATAATTTCGTTGATCGAATGAGGCATGGTTTGAGATATGGCTGCCAATTGGACTTAATCTTGCCCAGCCACCGCCTTCCTCTACTGCTTCAATGGCTTGCCTGAGTAAATTGATGAGGCGTGTATCACTCTTGAGGTTCTTGGCTTGTTTGGCAATTGGCTGCTCTTCTTGAATATCCTGCAACTCGGCATCCAGATAGAGAAAACGAGAGCAGCTATTGACGAAAGGCATCGGGGCTTTCCGTTCGCCAAACCCGATCACAAACTTGCCATCAGCCAGACATCGAGTAACAAGTGGGGTGAAATCACAGTCAGAAGAGACGAGACAAATAACGTCGACATCCTTGGTATAGAGAACATCCATGACATCAATCACCAGTGCCATATCGGTGGCATTTTTCCCCTTGGTCAAGTCGAATTGCTGGATTGGTTGAATTGCAAACTCGTGCAGTATTTCCTCCCATGACTTGAGGGTTGGGTTTTTCCAGTTACCATATGCCTTACGAATATTGACTACACCATAACGAGCCAGTTCTGACAATACCCTGTCCATCTTGCCGGCTGGCGCATTATCTGCATCGATAAAGACCGCAATTTTCTCTTTATCCTTCAAGTGACCACCTGTCATTACAATAAATCCAGTTGTAAAAGACGTATCACGATCTAGAAACTATCCCTGTTTGGAATAATAACTGTGCGGCAGTCTGCTGCATGTATGAAATATGCTCAGCCTGCAAAATGTGAGCATTGACTCCCAGATATGTGTCCACTGCAATTCCTTTGCTGATTGAATAACAAGGTTAATCAAATACAACAGCCATCAAGTGACCACAATAAGTCACTTAAGGCCGGCTTGGGGAGGGGGTCAAGCAATAACTGTGTGGTTTATCAAAGATTTCTTGTCATGGGTACCCGGCAGAGCTGAGTGCCGGGCTTCACTGCCATCCGGTAAAGCTTGCCCGGTTTTGTTGCTTGGCGAAGAGAAACGGCTCTGTTATGGTGTGCTTAATTAGCCGTTTGGATGGCTAGATGGTTGCGGTGGTTCAAGCACGACTCTGTCATCGCGCCAGCCGTTGAAATGTTTACAGGGAGTTTTTATGCAGCGTCGTTCCTTCTTTGCCCTTTCCGCCCTGGCCCTGCTGGCCGGTACTCTGCCATTGGCCGCGCTGGCTGCCGATCCGGCCAAACAGGAGATCGTCATCGGCACCACGGTAGGGGATTTTGCCGACATGGTGACCGATTCCATCAAGCCGCAGCTCGAAGCCAAGGGCTACCAGGTCAAACTGGTGGAGTTCACCGACTACGTGACCCCCAATATCGCGCTGGCCGACGGCTCGCTCGACGTGAACTGCTTCCAGCACAAGCCCTACCTGGAGAGCTTTGCCAAGGATCGGGGGCTGTCGCTTGCCCCCATCACCCAGGTACCGACCGGCCCCATGGGCCTCTATGCCGGCAAACTGGGAGAGCTGAAGGCGGTGAAGGAGGGGAGCACGGTGGCCATTCCGAACGACCCCACCAATCAGGCGCGGGCGCTGCTGATGCTGCAGGACCTGGGCTGGCTGACTCTGAAGGAGGGGATCAACCCGCTCAAGGCGAGCGAGTTCGACGTGGTGGAAAACCCGCACAACCTCAAGCTGGTGCTGCTGGAGGCGGCCCAGTTGCCCCGCTCGCGCGAAGACGTGGACTTCTCGGTCATCAACGGCAACTTTGCCGCCTCAAGCGGCATTCCCTTCAGCTCAGGCCTGTTCCTTGAGCGCAGCTACGACTTCATCAACTGGGTGGTGGTAAAAAGTGCCGATGCGGACAAGCCCTTTGCCAAGGATGTGGCTGCGGCCTACAACTCGGCCGCCTTCAAGGCTTATGCCGCCAAGCGCTTCGTTGGTTACAAGTACCCCGAAGGGTGGCAAGGCGCGAGCGCCAGCAACTGAGTGGCCAGCATCAAAGGCTTGCAACAAAACGGGCCCCCGCAGGTGCCCGTTTTTTTGTGTCGTGCAGATGTCAGTAATGGCGCAGCCACCAGCGGGCGGCGAACAGTGCGGTGAGGCTGCCGAGCAGGGCGCTCGCCAGCACATCCAGCGGCCAGTGCATGCCGATCAGCATGCGCGAGAGGCCGACACCGATGGCCCACAGTGGCAGCAGCCAGGCGCCGGCAGGGGCGCGCGCCAGCCAGATCAGACCGAAGAACTGGGCCAGGCTCATGGCGGCGATGCTGTGGCCGGAGGGGAAGGCGTAGTTCACCTCCGCCTGCCAGTGGTTGGCGAGCCACTCGGGCAGTGCCAGCAGCTGGCTGGCGGCATGGACCTGCTCGCTGCGCACCTCCACCTTGCCGGCGTAGAACTGCTGGATGGCGGGGATCAGCTGTTGGCTCTCCAGCCAGAGCAGGTAGGGGCGGGGCTCCTCGGTCAGATGCTTGATCAGGCTCTTGATGAGCCAGTCGCCGGCCAGCACGGCAAACAGGGCGCCGCCGAGGGCCAGCAGCGCCGGCAGGCTCAGCGTCAGCTTGTGTCGGGTCAGCAGCAGCAGGGCCAGGATGCTGACGGCGATACCGGGCACATCCACCATGCGGGTGAGGGCGTAGGGCCACCAGAGCCAGTCCGAGTGCAGGGCCTGGCTCATGAACGGCTGCCAGGGCAGGCAGGCCAGCAGGAGCAGCGGCAGGATCAGGGCGGCACTGAAACACAGCACCTGGCGGCGCGGCAGGGAAGAGGCGTGAGTCGGCATAACGGGGCTCGGCAAGGTGCCCATTCCTGGGCAGCAAAAAAAGAGGCGCCATTGTGCCAGCCCAGTCCGGTCGGTCAAGTCGCGCCCGCTCGCTGTAACACGGGGTTACAAATGAGTGTGGTGATGGCTGACCCGCCGAGTGCAATCCGGCTGGTGGCGAGGGGGAGCATCCGAGGTTGCTTGTACAGGCCGCGCCACTCGGTTGAGCAGAGATGAGTCAGCAGCGCGCAGGCTCCCGCCAGAAAGTCGCGGCGGCGGCCGCTCATGGATGAATAAGCATCTGAAACTTCGGTCTGTTTGGGCTAGAATGGCGCGCTTGTGGCCGCTAGCGAAGTGAGAGAGCCCGATGAAGATCGTCGTTGATGAAAATATGCCCCACGCCCGTGAGCTGTTTGCCGAATTTGGCGAGGTCATCCCGTTGCCCGGCAGGCAGATGCAGGCGGCGGATCTGCAAGAGGCCGACGTGCTGCTGGTGCGCTCCGTCACCCGGGTGGACGCCGCACTGCTGGCCAGCTGCCCACGACTGAGCTTCGTCGGCACAGCCACCATCGGCACCGATCACGTGGACAAGGGGCTGCTGGCCGAGCGGGGCATTCCCTTCTTCAGCGCCCCCGGCTGCAACAAATATTCGGTCGGCGACTATGTGCTCTCCGCCCTGCTGGTGCTGGCCGAGCGCCATGAGCTCAACTTGAGCGAGATGAGCCTAGCGGTCATCGGCGCCGGCAACACCGGCGAGTGTGTGGCAGGCAAGGCCGAGGCCCTCGGCATGCGGGTGCTGCGCTGCGATCCGCCCCGTGCCCGCGCCGCCGAGGCCAACGAGGCGGCGCAGTTTGTCGACTACCAGCAGGCCCTCGGCGCCGACATCGTCAGCTTCCACGTTCCCATCACCCACCAGGGGCCGGACGCCACCTTCCACCTGCTGGATGCGGCGCAGATTGCCGCCCGCCCGGCCGGGCAGATCCTCATCAACGCCTCCCGTGGCGAGGTGTGGGACAACCGGGCCTTGCTGGCGCGCCAGCAGAGTCAGGCGCCGCTGCGGCTGGTGATGGACGTGTGGGAAGGGGAGCCGGAGCCGCTGCAGGCCCTGGTGCCCCACACTGAGCTCGCAACCCCGCACATCGCGGGTTACAGCCTGGAAGGCAAGGCCCGCGGTACCTGGATGCTCTATGAGGCTCTGTGCCGGCAGCTGGGGCGCACACCGCGCCAGGATCTGCAGAGCTTGCTGCCGACCCCCGAGGTGCGCGAGGTGACGCCGGGCCAGCCGGCGGATCAGGCATTGATCAAGCAACTGGTCCACCTTATTTATGACGTGCGCCGCGATGACGCCCGTTTTCGCAACCGACTCGGTGTGGCGGGCAGCTTCGATGAGCAGCGCAAACACTATCCGGAGCGGCGCGAGCTCTCTTCCCTGCAGCTGAAAGGGCCGTTTGCCGGCGCTGCCCTGGCCCGGCTCGGGTTTGTCTGTCAGCCAGACTGAACACTTTACATACTTGAAGGAGCGGGAGCCTTGTCCCACCCATACCCGGTCTGGCCCGACGCCAGACCCGCTATCAGGCAGGTCCGCCTGCCAGCGGTGATGCCAGCGCGCGTCACCGGCACCATCATAGGAGAGAACAGCAGTGAGTCAGCAATTCAACGTAGCGGTATTGGGCGCCAGCGGCGCCGTGGGCGAGGCGATGATCGAGATCCTGGAAGAGCGTGCCTTCCCGATCGCCACCCTCTATCCGCTGGCCTCCAGCCGCAGCGCCGGCGACACGGTGCGTTTTGCCGGCAAGAACGTCGAGATCCTGGATGTGGAGGAGTTTGACTGGAGCCAGGTGCAGATCGCCCTCTTCTCCGCCGGGGCCGAGGTCTCTGCCAAGTGGGCGCCGATTGCAGCCGAGCACGGCTGCATCGTCATCGACAACACCTCCTGCTTCCGTTACGACGAAGACATCCCGCTGGTCATTCCGGAAGTGAACCCGGATGCGCTGGCCGATTTTCGCAACCGCAACATCATCGCCAACCCCAACTGCTCCACCATCCAGATGCTGGTGGCGCTCAAGCCGCTGCACGATGAAGTAGGTATCGCCCGCATCAACGTGGCGACCTATCAGTCCGTCTCCGGCTCCGGCAAGGAGGGGGTGAGCGAGCTGGCGGGCCAGACCGCCCACCTGCTCAACGGTCGTCCAGTGGAGCCGAGCCTCTACCCGCAGCAGATCGCCTTCAACCTGATCCCGCAGATCGACAGCTTCACCGACAACGGCTACACCCGGGAAGAGATGAAGATGGTGTGGGAGACCCAGAAGATCCTGGGGGATGCCAGCATCGCCGTGAACCCCACCTGCGTGCGGGTACCGGTGTTCTATGGTCATGCCGAGGCGGTCCATGTCGAGCTGCACCAGCCACTGGACGCCGAACAGGTAAAAGAGCTGCTGCGCAATGCGCCGGGCGTCACCCTGTTTGACGACGAGAACGACTATCCGACCCCGGTGCGCGACGCAACCGGCAAGGACGAGGTGCTGGTGGGCCGGGTTCGCCAGGATATTTCTCACCCCTGCGGTATAAATATGTGGATCGTGGCCGATAACGTTCGTAAGGGCGCGGCGACCAACAGCGTGCAGATTGCCGAACTGCTGGTGCGCGATTACCTCTGATCGTCGGGTCCATTGGCCTGGCGGGGAGGGAAATCCGCCAGGCTGCCAGCCTGTGCACCCATGGGGTGGATGTGACCGGGGGCGCACTCTGCAGCCCCGAGAATTTTTCGCGATATCAACTGATTAAGTTTTTTCCTACACTCAGGGGCAAGTTGGGTGCTAAATGTGTCGGACTGCTGGCTTGCAACCTGAGCCTGATTTATATTGAACCGACTGTTTTGGGGTAACTATCCAGATTTTTCAATGTGATAGGGCCGTCATACGAAGGAACGAATATGGGACATTCCCGCATAACATTGGCAACGCTACTCGCATTGGGTCTGCTGGGCACGGCCCAGGCCGAAGACTCGGCGCGGGAGCCTTTTTTTGTTGAGCTCAAAGGCCCGGACGAGCCGGCTCCGCCCGCCGTCAATTCCCAGCCGCTGGCACAACCCGTCGCCGCTCCCCGCGCCACGTCTCAACCCAGCCGAGCCACGGCCCAGCCGATCGTGCGGCAGGTCGCGAGCAATGCCGGCAGTTATGGCCCCATTCGTCCCACCGACACCCTCTGGAGCCTGGCGAGCAAGTACCGCCCCTCCAGCAGTGTCAGCGTCTACCAGACCATGGTGGCGATCTACGAGAAGAACCCCCGCAGTTTCGCCGACGGCAACATCAACCACATTCTGGTGGGTTCGCGCATCCAGCTGCCCACCACCGCCGAGGCCAGCGTCATCACCGATGCCGAGGCCCGCGCCAAATTCCGCAGTGACAACGCCAGCTGGAAAGGGCTGAGCCCGAAATACCTGGCGAGCAAACATACCCAGCCGGCCAAGCCGGTGACCACCAAAGCGGTCCCGACCAAGGCGGCCGAGCCGGCCAAACCCGAGGTAGCCAAGGTCGCGCCCGCCAAGGCGGCGCCCATTCCTGCCCCGGCACCCAAGGTGGAGACGCCCCAGCCGGCCACCGAGGTGAAGGCGGTCGCCAAGGCTCCCGAGCCGGTAGCCAGCCAGGCGGCTGCCACCAGCGCCGCCACGGCCAGCGCACCGGCGCCGTTGCCGGCCGATGTCAATCAACCGGTCGGCAAGCCCTCCACCGAGATGGCACTGGCACTGGAAGATGCCAACGCCCAGCTCGGCCAGGTCACCGAGATGAACCACAGGCTCAAGCTGCGGCTGCAATCCCTGACCGAAGAGGTGGAGACCCTCAAGGCCCAGCTGCAGGATCAGACCGCGCTGCAAAAAGAGATTGCCGAGCTCAAGGCCAAACCGGTTCCGCCGGTGGCACCGGCCCCCGAGCCCAAGCAGAACTGGCTGATGGACCTGCTCTCCTCGCCGCTCAACCTGGCCATGATCATCCTGTTGCCGGTGCTGCTGGTGCTGGCGCTGGTGACCCTGTGGCTGCGGGCGCGTGCTCGCCGGGAGCTGGAAGAGCAGGAGAAGAGCCTGTCCGAATCCACCGCCATGGTGATGGATCAGGAGAGCAGCGAATTTGACGAGCTGATGACGGTCGGCATCACCGACGATGAGCCGGTACGACCGCGCCCGGATCTCAACACGCCGGATGGCTACATGGCGGTGGAAGAGCCTGCCGCGCCGGCCGATCTGGTGTTCAGCGACGATGGCGAGATGGACCTGGCCAGCTTCGATGCCGAGCCGGCCCCGCCTGCCAAGGCCGCCATCCGGGATCCGGATCTAGTGCCCGAGCTGGATCTGGCCCACAACGAGTCCATCACCCTCGACTCCGAGCCGGATCTGGATCTTGCCAGCGAATTCAATCCCAAGCCCAAGGCTGGCAACGAGATCATGAGCGAAGAGGAGCTGCAGGCAGCCCTGTTCGCCGAGCTGGATGCGGATCTGGAAGCCGATCTGGCGCTGGACGGCAGCGATGACGGTCAACCCGATGCCGACCCCATGGTCAGCGACGAGGATCTCGCCTCCTTCGATTTGAGCGACTTCGAGACCGCCTTTGCCGAGCCGGGCGCCGACAAGGCAGCCAGTGCCACGGCCGACGCCAGCGCCGATGAGCTGCTGGCGGAGCTGGGGCTAGAGCCCGAGCCCACCAAGGGGAAACAGGAGGCCGCGGCAGATCTGGAGTGGGATCCCAACGAGCTGGCCCTGGCCGATTTTGAGGATGCCTTCGCCGAGGTGGAGTCCCATCCGGGCGAAGTGAAGCCACGGGAGCAGGCACAGGAGAGCGGTTATGTCGAGATCGACAAGCTGCTGGCCGAGGCCGACGCCACCACCACCGAACAGGAACCCTATCAGGGCTTCTCGCTGGATGTGGGGCTGGATGGCTTCCCCGAGGTGCTGCCGGAGTCCACCGGGTTTGACGTGGATGCCGACGATGGCGGGGTGGGTGCCAAGCTGGATCTGGCCCGGGCTTACCTCGAGATCGACGACAAGGATAGCGCCCGCGAACTGCTGCAAGAAGCGGCGGAGCAGGGCACCGAGCATCAACGGGCCGAGGCCGAGAAGCTGCTCAAGCGCCTTGGCTAGAGAGCCAGAGCATAGTGGTGAAAGCAGGGGCAGCCGATGGGCTGCCCCTTGTTTTTGGCATCGGTGTTTCTGGCGCCTGGTCTGGCCTGGACGCTGCTATTTGGGATTTTTGAGGCGAGGCGCGTATAATCCGCCCCGTTTCGTTCACCGCCCCTTTTCATCAGAAGACAAGTTTATCCATGCGAATTGCCCTAGGTATTGAATACGACGGCAGCCGGTATTTCGGCTGGCAGCGTCAGCGCGAAGTGATCAGCGTACAGGAGGAGCTGGAAAAGGCCCTCAGCCGGATCGCCAATCACCCCGTCTCCATCCAGTGCGCAGGGCGCACCGATGCCGGTGTCCACGCTACCGGCCAGGTGATCCACTTCGATACCGATGCGAATCGCGCCGAAGGGGCCTGGACCCTGGGTCTCAACTCCAACCTGCCGCCGGACATCGCCGTGCGCTGGGTCAAGCAGGTAGACGAGGGGTTTCATGCCCGCTTCAGCGCCACCGCCCGTCGCTACCGCTACGTCATCTACAACCACAACTTCAGGCCGGCCATCCTCGGCAGTGGCGTCAGTCACTACCACGAAACCATCGATGCCGATCTGATGCACCAGGCGGGCCAGAGCCTGCTCGGGGAGCACGACTTCAGCACCTTCCGGGCCGTCGCCTGCCAGTCCAACACCCCGTGGCGCAATGTGACGCACCTGTGTGTCAGCCGCTCCGGCCCTTACATCGTGCTCGACATCAAGGCCAACGCCTTCCTGCACCACATGGTGCGCAACATCACCGGCTCCCTGCTGCTGGTGGGGCAGGGGCTCCAGCCGGTGGAGTGGATTGCCGAGGTGCTGGCCGCCCGGGATCGCAACCTGGCGGGCCCGACTGCCAAGGCGGGGGGACTCTATCTGGTGGACGTGGATTACCCGGCGGAGCTGGGGTTGCCGCGGATGCCGCTGGGCCCGTTGTGGCTGCCGGACTCGGCACCGGGTACGACCAGTTTTTAGTAACTGGCCCCGAAAATTTGTGGTTTAATGATCCGTCATTTATTGCCATCGAGCTATTAAGTCATTGAACAATCTAGGCTCGATGCGTTTTGTCAGGCACAAAAGCATTAAGGAATTCCATGAGCTGGCTTGAGAAGATCCTTCCCAAGAGCAAGATCACTACACCTCGTCGTCACAACATTCCGGAAGGGGTGTGGACCAAGTGCAGTGCTTGTGAACAGGTGCTCTACCGGGCAGAGTTGGAGCGCAATCTCGAAGTGTGCCCCAAGTGTGATCATCATATGCGCATCAGCGCCCGTGCCCGCCTCGAGAGTTTTCTCGACGAGCAGGGCCGCACCGAGATCGGTGCCGAGCTGGAGCCGCAGGATGTCTTGAAATTCAAGGATTCCAAGCGCTACAAGGATCGTTTGTCTGCCGCCCAGAAAGAGACGGGAGAAAAAGATGCGCTGGTGGTGATGAAGGGGACCCTCAAGGGGGTGCCGGTCGTCGCCTGTTCATTCGAGTTCTCCTTCATCGGTGGCTCCATGTCCTCCGTGGTGGGTGCCCGTTTCGTGCGCGCCGTCGAGGAGAGCATCAAGGAAGGTCGCGGTCTGGTCTGTTTCTCCACCTCGGGTGGTGCCCGCATGCAGGAGGCGCTGTTCTCCCTGATGCAGATGGCCAAGACCAGTGCGGCGCTGGACCGCCTCTCCAAGGCCGGCCTGCCCTATATCTCCGTGCTGACCGACCCCACCATGGGTGGCGTCTCCGCCAGTCTGGCCATGCTGGGTGACATCAACGTGGGTGAGCCCAAGGCACTGATCGGCTTTGCCGGTCCGCGCGTCATCGAGCAGACCGTGCGCGAGAAGCTGCCGGAAGGCTTCCAGCGCTCCGAGTTCCTGCTGGAGAAGGGCGCCATCGACCTCATCATCGATCGCCGCGAGATGCGCAACCGTCTGGCCAGCCTGCTCGCCAAAATGCTGAATACTCACGTCATCGAAGAGTGAAGATGAGTTCCAACATGCAACAATCCCAAAGCCGGTCGCTGGTCGACTGGCTTTCTTATTTGGAGCAGATCCACCCGGTCAACATCGACATGGGGCTGGATCGGGTCGGCGCTGTCGCCCGCCGCATGGGTCTTACCCAACTGCCGTTCAAGGTGATCACGGTGGCGGGCACCAACGGCAAGGGCTCCAGCTGTGCCATGGCGGCCAGCATACTGATGGAAGCCGGCTATCAGGTCGGCGTCTACTCCTCTCCCCATCTGCTGCGCTTCACCGAGCGGGTGCGGATCAACAGGGCCGAACTGGCCGACAGCGATCACTGCACCGCCTTTGCCGAGGTGGAAGCGGCCCGCGGCGAGATTGCCCTTACCTTCTTCGAGTTCGCCACCCTGGCCGGCTTGTGGCTGTTCCGCCGTGCCGCGCCGGACGTGCTGCTGCTGGAAGTGGGGCTGGGCGGTCGGCTCGATGCCACCAATGTGGTGGAATCCGATGTCGCCATGATCACCTCCATTGCGCTCGATCACTGCGACTGGCTGGGGGATACCCGCGAGGCGGTGGCGGTGGAGAAGGCGGGGGTGTATCGCGCCGGCAAACCCGCCATCAGCGGTGAGCCCAATCCGCCCGTCACCATCGCCAGCGAGGCTGCCCGCCTCGGCGCCTGCCTGCGTCAGGTCGGCATCGATTTTCGTGGTGATGAGCACGCCACCGGCTGGGATTATCACGGCCTTCATCAGTGGCGCGACCTGCCCAAACCGGCCCTGCCGTTGATGAATGCGGTAACCGTGCTGGCAGCGCTGGAGTCCCTTGGTCTGCCGCTACCGGAAGAGGCTATTCGGCAAGGGCTGGCCAATGCCCGACTGGCTGGCCGGATGCAGCAGTTGCAAACCTCGCCGCTGGTTATCGTCGATGTGGCCCACAACCCCCATTCGGCGGCTTATCTGGCGGCTCAACTGCACAAAATGCCCAGCACCGGCGTGCGCCGTGCCGTGGTTGGCATGCTCAAAGACAAGGACATGGCGGGGTCGCTCGCCGAGCTCGATGGTCTCATCGGTGAATGGTATCTGGCCAGCTTGACTGGACCGCGGGCGGCGAGCGCGGCCCAGCTGGCGGCCGCCCTTGGCAGCGAGCGGGGGCCGGCGACCACCTTTGACAGCGTGGGGCAGGCCTATGCTGCCGCATTGGCCGCATCGAGTCCTGATGATATGGTCATTGTGTTTGGTTCGTTTTACACTGTTGCCGACATTCTGGCGGGTGTCGCCGTCTAGGCCACACCCCGGCTCCCCGGCCCTCTGGCGGGGAGCCGAATCGCATATTGAGTTACGTAAAGGTAGGATTCAACTTGGCCTCTAAGTTTCAAAACCGTCTGGTGGGCACCGTCATCCTGGTGGCCCTGGTTGTCATTTTTCTGCCGGATTTGATGGACGGCCACAAGCTGGAGCAGAAGGAAGAGGCGTTTGCCAAGATCCCGCTGCGCCCGGAGCTGGAGCCCGCCAAGCCCGCCTTGCAGGTATCGGCCGCCAGCACCCTGCCGGCGGAGCACCTGGCCAGCCAGCAGCAGGCCTCTGCCGCCGAGCAGTGGCAGGTGGAAGAGGTGCCCGAGCCGGTAACCCTGGGGGCCAAGCAGGGCCAGCCTCCGGTGCAACAACCGGCCGCCAAGCCGGTGACCCAGCCCGTAACTGCGCCTGTGGTCAAGCCCCAGCCCAAGCCTGAAATGATCGCCAAGAAGCCGGTGGAGCAGCCCAAGCCCAAGGTGGTGCCGCCCAAGCCGGTCGAGGTGCAAAAACCGGTTGAGAACAAGCCGCAGGCGGGCCAGATCAAGTCGATGGACGATCTCATCGCCAGCAAGATGGGACAACCGACCACGACGACAGCCTCGGCGCCTGCCGCTACTGCGCCGGCCCAGGGCAGCTGGATCCTGCAGCTCGGCGCCTTCAAGAACGTCGACAGCGTCAATGCGCTGGTGGGCAAGCTGCGGGCTGCGGGCTACTCGGCGCACACCTCGCCGCGTACTCCGGTCCAGGGTCAGCTCAACCGGGTCTTCATCGGGCCGGATGTCTCCAAGGCCAAGCTGCAGGGCATGCAGAGCCGCATCGGCCAGATGACCGGCTTGAGTGGTTCCGTGGTGGCTTACAACCCCTAACAGGGTCGACAAGGTAAAAAAATACCGCGCTGCATCTTGGATGGGCGCGGTATTTTTTTAGATGCATTTCACCGGTTTGGGCAGGCCGCCAATCTTGGTGGCCTGCTTGGCGGGGCCTTCCGGGAACAGCTTGTAGAGGTAGCGGCTGTTGCCCTTCTCGGGGCCGTACTGCTTCTCCATCGCCTTGACCAGGGCGCGGATGGCGGGGGAGGTGTTGAACTCCAGATAGAAGGCGCGCACGAAGCGCACCACTTCCCAGTGCGGCTCCTCCAGCACGATACCTTCCTGCTCGGCCAGTACCAGTGCCAGCGCCTCGCTCCAGTCGTTGCTGTTGAGCAGATAACCCTTGGCATCGGTTTCGATGAGTTGGCCGTTGAATTCCAGCTGGTGATGCTCGGACATGGTGGGCTCCTTGTGGCCTGTCAGGATTGGGCGGGCATGGTAGCGCCTTGTTCCCGGGTGAGCAACCGGCTCTCGTTGGCCAGGGTGAGCAACTCATCCGCCAGCTGGCTGATGAGGTTGAGCTGCTGGGTCAGCATCAGCTGCTCCTCGCTGCTGTCGGGGGTGATGACCGGGCACTGCCCCTCGATCTGCTCCGGCATCTCTCCCGCCAGGTGACCGGCAGCCCGCTCCAGGGTGTGGCTGAGGTGACGGCTGATCTCGTCCAGCTCGCCGATGGCCTCCAGCTTGTCGCGATGTGCCCCCAGCGCCGAGATGTAGGAGAGCAGGGCGTGGTTGCGCCAAGTGAGGGTGAAGCAGAGGTCGAGGAAGCGACGGCGCTTCTGCGGCTCCACCAGCATGCTCTGCCAGGCCATGGCCAGCTCGCTGTCCGCCAGATGGGCGCTCTTGCGCGCCACCCGGTAGTCGATGGACTCATCCCGCTGCTGCTGCAGGCTGGCGAGCACCGCCGAGAGATAGCGGGCGTTGGCCGAGAGCGAATTGGCGATCAGGGTCGGCAGCCGCTTGTATTGCCAGTCCGGCCACAGCCAGGCCACCAGGGCGTAGGAGAGCAGGCAGCCGAGGAGGGTATCGAGCATGCGCGGCCCCAGGATGGCGAAGCCGATGCCATCCAGCAGGTTGAACGCCATCAACACGTAGAGGGTGATGAAGCAGACCGCGGCGCTGTAGTTGCTGCGCACCTGGGTGAAGAACAGGAAGGCGGCCAGCCCCATCACCACCAGCTGTACGTGCAATTCCGGGAACAGCCAGAGCACCGGGATCCCCACCAGCAGGCCGGCGAAGGTGCCGAGCATGCGCTGCACCAGCCGGCGGCGGGTGGCGCTGTAGCTCGGCTGACAGACGAACAGCACGGTCAGCAGGATCCAGTAGCCCTTGTCCAGGTGAAACGCCTGCAGGATGCCATAGCCCACCACCAGCCCGAGGGACAGGCGCAGGGCATGGCGAAACACCATGGAGTTGGGGGTCAGGTGCTGTTTGAGCTGGGTCAGCAGCGGCAGGCGGGCGGGCCGGGCCAGGGGCGGCAGGCTTTGCGGGGCCTGCTCGGGATTTTGCAGCTCCTCGGCACTGGCCAGCAGCTGGTTGATGCTGGCCAGATTGCGGCGCAGAAACTTCATCGGTGTCAGCAGGGTTTTCGGGTAGTGCTGCTTGAGGTGGGTGAACTCCAGCTGATCGCCGAGGGCCTCCAGCGTCCAGTGGATGCGCTTGTTGTGGGCATAGGGTTTGTGCACCAGGATGGCGTAGCCGAGCCGCTGACACGCCTCGGAGAGCTGCAGGAACACCTCCTGGAAGCCGTCAAGCACGATGCCCTGCTTGAGCTC
The DNA here is from genome assembly GCF_013085505.1 of Aeromonas sp. 2692-1. NCBI lineage: Bacteria > Pseudomonadati > Pseudomonadota > Gammaproteobacteria > Aeromonadales > Aeromonadaceae > Aeromonas > Aeromonas sp. 2692-1. The sequence continues at coordinate 3,969,433 of NZ_CP038513.1, read as the reverse complement.
GGCCTCCAGCTTGCTGTAGGGGTAGTGGCTGGACGTGGCCCGCTCGTGGAGCTCCAGCGCCAGCAGGTAGAGGCGCAGCAGGCTGGCCAGCTCGGGGGAGGCCCGGTGACGGGTGCTGAGACGGGCGTTGAGCGCCGACTTGGTGAGCGTCAGGGCGTTGACCAGGTTGATGTTGAGCTGGGCCAGGTTGTGACGAATGGCCTGGGCGCCGTGCTCGTCGGCCGGAAAGAAGCGGGATTTTTCCAGCAGATAGCGGGAGAGGGCAAAGTAGCTCTGGGCCAGCTGTTCGTGCAGGGTCTTGTAGGGCAGCAGCCAGAGCCAGACCAGCGACACCAGGCCATACCAGAGTGCCCCGGCGCCGAGGGCCAGCGGCTGATAGAAGAGATCCGGCGCCTTGGCGGCCCCCAGCATGGTGTAGATGGCGATGAGCAGGGAGCCGAAGCTGATGGTGGCGTAGCGCTGACCGAGCGCCCCCACCATCACGAAGATAAAGGTGGAGCCCGCCAGCCCCAGGGCAAACAGCCAGGGCGTGGGGAAGAGGTACTGCACGCACAGGGAGGCGAACAGGAAGCAGAGCAGGGTCATGGCGAGGTTCTTGACCCGGCCCCACAGACTGTCGTCGGTCTCGGCGATGGCGCCGGCCACCACCCCGAGGGAGAGCAGCACGGTGAGCTGGATGTCGCCGGTCGCCAGGGTGAAGGCAAGCAGCCCCATGATGGCCAGCAGTACCTTGAGGGCGAAATAGATATGACTGTCAGTCAGCAAACGGCGCAACAGGCCAGAGAAATCCATGGGCATGGGAGAGCGCAACCCTTGAGCGAAACGAAAACCAGAGCATAACCGGTCAACAACGAAACGGCCCTGATTTGGATCAGGGCCACTTCGCTTCATATCCTTGATTTACAACTTATCCTGACAGAAACAGGTGCCAATAAAAACCCCGCCGAAGCGGGGTGTTTGATTAGTTGCGGTTGCCGCCAAGCAGACTCAACAGGCTCAGGAAGATGTTGTAGATGGAGACGTACAGGGTGACGGTGGCGGAGATGTAGTTGGTCTCGCCGCCGCGCACGATCTGCTGGGTGGTCAGCAGGATGGCGCCGGAGGAGAACAGCATGAACATGGCGGACAGGGCCAGGCTCAGGGCGCTCATCTGCAGGAAGATGTTGGCGATCATGGCCACCAGCAGTACCCAGAAACCGACGAACAGCATGCCGCCGATGAAGGAGAGGTCACGCTTGGTGGTCAGGGCATAGGCCGACAGACCGAAGAAGGTGAGCGCGGTGCCGCCGAGCGCGGTCATCACGATCTCGCCGCCGCCATTGTTCATGTACATGTTGATGATGGGGCCGAGGCTGTAGCCCAGCAGACCGGTCAGGGCGAAGGTGAACACCAGCCCCATGCCGTTTTCGCGATTCTTCTCGGTCAGGAACATCAGACCGTAGACGCCGATGAGGAAGATGGCCCAGTGCAGGGGCGGCATGTTCATCACGGTGGCTACCCCGGCCACCACGGCAGAGAAGCCAAGAGTGAGGGAGAGCAGCATATAGGTGTTGCGCAGTACCTTGTTGGTATCGCGCGCGGCACTCTGGGTGCCGGTATAGATAGAACGGGTATCCATCTTGGGTGTCCTCTTGATTTCCGGGGTGAGGCGGCAATCCGCCTCGTTAACGCATTGTATGCACTGAATGTCGGGATGACGAGCGCTGATTTCAAGCCCCGCCCCAGCCTGTTGCCCCCTACTATCCCAAATCAAATATGTATTGCATATGAACAAGGGCCTGACGTAGTATGCACGCCGTTCGGAGGGGTGGCAGAGCGGCTGAATGCACCGGTCTTGAAAACCGGCGATGGGCGACCATCCGTGGGTTCAAATCCCACCTCCTCCGCCATCTTCAGAAAAGCCCCCGGCAACCTGGTTGCCGGGGGCTTTTTGCTATCCAGCCGCCGGTGTTTTCGGGTCATGGTGCCGTGCTGGATGTTGGCGGCTTGTACCAGCAGAGGATCAGCAGGGTGAGTAGGCAGCAGGCGGCGCCGGCGTAAAAGGTGAAGGCGGGGCCCAGATGGTCCCACAGCAGGCCGGCCAGCAGGCTGGCCAGCAACATGGCGAGGCCGCAGATGAGGTTGAAGAAGCCAAACGCGCTGCCGCGCAGATCCGCCGGGGCCGTGGCGGCCACCATGGCGGCCAGCAGTCCCTGGGTCATTCCCATGTGAATGCCCCACAGCATCACCCCTGCCAGCAACACGCCCCAGTGGGTGCTGGCCGCCAGCACCAGGTCGGCAGCAATCAGCACCAGCAATCCCCAGATCAGCAGGGTGCGGTGACTCATGCGATCCGAGAGGCGGCCGAACGGGTAGGCGCTGAGGGCATAGATCAGATTCATCGCCACCATGACCAACGGCACCAGTGCCAGCGCCATGCCGCTTTGCTGGGCACGCAGCACCAGAAAGGCTTCGCTGAAGCGGGCCAGGGTAAACAGGGCGCCGATCAGCAGCACCCAGCGATAGGGTTTACCCAGCCGGCGCAGGTTGTCGCGCCGCAGGGGGTTGTGGCGCTCGCGCCCATCGCTCTCTTTGGGTTCACGTGGGCCGATGGCAAGCAGGGCGACCGAGGCCAGTCCAGGAATGACCGCCAGCCAGAAGATGGCGCGAAAATCATCGTGCCAGAGCAGCATCAATCCGACGGCCAGCAGTGGCCCCAGCAGGGCGCCGACCGTGTCGAGGGACTGGCGCAGGCCAAAGGCGGCGCCGCGCAGCTCAAGGGGGGTGAGGTCGGCCACCAGCGCATCGCGGGGGGCGCCCCGAATGCCTTTGCCAATTCTGTCCAGCAGGCGAGCGGTCAGTATCAACCCGCTGCCAGTGGCGATGGCGAACAGCGGTTTGGTCAAGGCTCCCAGCCCGTAACCCAGCAAAGCCAACCCCTTTCGTCTCCCCAGATAGTCGCTCAAGGTGCCGGAGAAGACCTTGACCATCAGTGCCGTGGCCTCCGCCATCCCTTCGATGAGCCCGATGGTGAGGGCGCTGCTGCCGAGCACGGTCACCATGAACAGGGGCAGCAGGCTGTGGATCATCTCGGACGAGATGTCCATCAGCAGGCTGACGAAGCCCAGCACCCAGACCCCGCGCGGGATCCGGTGGGAGGGTGGGGCCGGGTCTTGTCTGTTGCCTGTCGTCATCGGGGGGGCCTTGCCTCGCATCAATTCCCACAGAGCATAGCCAGCCCGGCGACCCAGAGGCGACCGGGCTGGCTTGCTGCGTGATTACTGTTCGATATCGAGCTCAGCCCGAACCGGTTGCCGGTTGCGCAGGGTCGAGATCAGCACCAGCGCGGCGATGGCGGCCAGCAGGGTGAAGGAGGCGGAGTAACGGCTCAACTCCAGCCCGCCCTTGCTGAGCGGCTTGTCCAGAAAATCCCCCACCACGGCTCCCAGCGGCCTGGTCAGAATGAAGGCGGCCCAGAACAGCAGGGTCCGCGACACCCGGGTCAGGTAGTAGGTTGCCACGATGGCGGCCAGCATGCCGCCGAACAGCACGGCACTGCCTGCATAACCAAAGCCGGCCTCGTCTGCGGTCCAGTCACCCAGTGCGGTGCCCAGTGTCTGGGAGAACATGATGGTGACCCAGTAGAACAGCTCGGTGCGCGGCGTGGTAATGCTGCCGGTGGAGATGCTGCCCTGCAACCGATACCAGAGCAGGAAGGAGCCCATCAGCAAGGCCAGCAGCAGGGTGGAACCCCCGGCGTAGCCCAGCCCGAGCGAGCGATCGGCAAAGTCTGCCAGAGTGGTGCCGACCGTGGTGGTGGCGATGATGGTGGTCCAGTAAAGGAGGGGGTTATAGGAGGTTGCCGCGATCTGCGCGCTGACCGACACGAAGAAAATCACGGCAAAGATGGCCGTGCTCACCAGATAACCGAGTTCCATCGACATGGAGACGGCGTCACCCCCCGTCTCCCCCAGGGTGGTCGCCAGAATCTTGATGACCCAGAATGCCAGGGTGATCTCTGGCACCTTGCTGATTGCTGCGCTGTTGCTGTTGTGCATGTTAACCCTCTCTCGCATCTGTCGTGTGACGAGGACTCGTCAGGGAACAGCCTCGCCGAGCAGTCTTAAGCAAAACTTAAGGGCGAGCGGCCGTCTTGAAAAAGAGTGATGCGAGCGCCAGGCGGGAAGGTGAGTCGTATATTGATGACTGTTTTTTGAGCGACTGCATAACACGGGTATCTTAATTTTTCCTTAAGTATCGTCGGCTAGGCTGTCAGTTTGCTGATGCTTGTTGATATGCATCACATTATTGAAGATATTTGAAAATAGTATATTTGGTGTTTTCAGCACGCTGTTACTATCCGGCGCCAAATATCGGCGTGTCGACTCTGGTTCGGCTATTTCGACGTGTAATAAAGAAGCGTAACAGGGAGATATGCATGCCTTCTTTTCTTAGAATAAGAATTGTTCCATTTATTTTGTTGTTGGCATTTATCTTTGCCTTCTTGCTCAACTGGCCAGTCCTGCTGCATTTTTATGAGATATTGACGCAGCTTGAGCATTTTAAAATCGGGTTTGCCATCTCCATTCCCATCGTATTGGTAGCGGCATTGAACTTTGTATTCATGCCATTCTCTGTGCGTTATTTCATCAAGCCTTTCTTTGCCTTTCTGTTTATCACCGGTGCCATTGCCAGTTACACCATGATGAAATACAAGGTGCTGTTTGATGGCGACATGATCCAGAACATCTTTGAGACCAACCAGAGCGAGGCTTACTCCTACCTGAGCGTGCCCATCGTGGTCTGGGTATTGCTGGCCGGAGTGCTGCCGGCGGTACTGCTGTTCTTCGTCAAGATAGAGTATCCGGCCAAATGGTATCAGGGCCTGTTGCAGCGCGGCCTCTCCATGCTGGCCTCGCTGGTGGTATTGGGGCTCATCGCCGCAGCCTACTATCAGGACTATGCCTCGGTCGGGCGCAACAACCAGACCCTGAACCGGGAGATCACGCCGGCCAACTACATGTACAGCACCACCAAGTATCTCTACAAACGGTATCTGGCGGAGCCGGTGCCGTTCCAGCGCATGGGCGACGACGCCAAGCGGGTGGCCGGCAAGGAGAAGCCGACCATGATGTTCCTGGTGGTAGGGGAGACGGCGCGCGGCAAGAACTTCTCCATGAACGGCTATCACAAGGAGACCAACCCCTTCACCAGCAAGCAGGCGGGGATCATCTCCTTCAACGACGTGCGCTCCTGCGGTACGGCGACGGCGGTCTCGGTACCCTGCATGTTCTCCAACATGGGGCGCAACCAGTTCGACGGCAACCAGGCCCGCAACAGCGAAGGGCTGCTGGATGTGCTGCAAAAGAGCGGTATCTCCATCTTCTGGAAGGAGAATGACGGCGGCTGCAAGGGCGTGTGCGATCGGGTGCCGAACATGGTGGTCAAGCCCAAGGATCACCCCAAGTTCTGCGACAAGAACACCTGCTATGACGAGGTGGTGCTGGAAGGGCTGGACGACGAGCTGGCCGGCATGAAGGGGGACAAGCTGGTGGGCTTTCACCTCATCGGCAGCCATGGCCCGACCTATTACAAGCGTTATCCGGGGTCGCATCGCCATTTCCTGCCGGATTGCCAGCGCAGCGATATCGAAAACTGCACCGATCAGGAGCTGGAGAATACCTACGACAACACCATTCGCTACACCGATTTTGTGATTGCCAGCATGATCGAACGGCTGAAAAAATATGAAGACAAATACAACACGGCGCTGATCTATATTTCCGACCATGGTGAGTCACTGGGGGCATTGGGGCTCTATCTGCACGGTACCCCTTACAAGTTTGCGCCGGATGATCAGACCCGGGTGCCCATGCAGGTGTGGATGTCGCCCGGTTTCTCCAAAGAGAAGGGAATGAACCTCGATTGTCTGCAGCAGAAGGCAGCCAATACCCGTTATTCCCACGACAACCTGTTCTCGTCCATGCTGGGGATCTGGGATGTGAATACGGCGGTATATGACCAGCAGCTGGATATCTTCAGCCAGTGTCGCAGCGTGCAGTAACGCCATATTGAGATAAAGGGGAGCCTGGCTCCCCTTTTTATTTTGGCGCAGCCTGATGATGACCCGTGAGCGGCTTGCCAACCTGACCAGATGGGTCGGGTAACGCGCGTTGTCTGGTGTATGATGTTACTGCTCATTAATTGTTCTGCGTGCCAACGGGATGTGGCGGGGCTGACCGCCAGGATAAGCGGCGAATTAATCTGCCGGCAGCTGAGTAATTTTATTTCGAGGGCAAGACTCGTCTTTTGCAAAAAAGTCGATATAAAGTGGGATGCCATGCTGGGCGGGGGCATTTTCCAGGCAGCCAGGGCCAAACTGGCCATGTCATCCGTGCCGATCGTTCGCCGCCCACGGCCCATAACATATCTATTTGAAGGCCAAGGCGCGAAGGAGTGCAGTCTGTGCTTCCCGCTGCGGGTGGCCATGTTCAGCAACGTGACGCGCATGGCCATGGCCTCGCGTCGGTAGGGATCGGCAATGCGGCGTCATCTGTTTATCTGGTTAGGCCCGTTATGTAGCTTGTTGTTGTTGGGGGCGGCGCTGGCCGTGCTCTATCGTTTGACTCACCTCTGGCACTGGCACGACATCCGGCTGGCCATCTGGTCTTTGCCGCTGCCGCTGCTGGGTGGTGCCCTGTTGCTGACCCTGTTCAGCTATGCCTGCCTCTGCTGCTACGACATGCTGGCGGTGCACGCCCTCGGCAAGAGGCTGCCCTGGCAGCAAGTGGGGGTCACCTCGTTCATCGCCTACACCTTCTCCAACACCCTGGGTTTTGCCCTGCTGACCGGCTCGTCGGTGCGCTATCGCATCTACTCGTCGCTGGGGCTCGGCACCGGGGAGGTGGCCAGGATCATCGTCTTCTGCTCGGTGACCTTCTTCCTCGGCCTGCTGGCCTGGGGGGGCACGGCCCTGCTGGTGGGGCAGGCCACCACCTTGCTGCCGGACTGGCCGCTGTGGGCCGATCAGCTGCTCAACGTGGCGGGTGGGCTGGCACTCTTGGCGGTGCTTGGCTACCTGTTCTGGCCAAAACCTGCACTGGTCTGGCGCGGCCACGAGCTGGTGTTGCCGGTATTCAGAACCCGGCTGCTGCAACTGCTGGTGGCGCTGCTGGACTGGATGGCCGCCGCCGCCGTGCTCTATGTGCTGCTGCCGGCGGACAGCGTCTCCTATCCGGTGCTGCTCAGTGCCTTCGTGCTGGCCAGCTTCCTCGGGGTGCTGGCCCATGTGCCCGGCGGGATCGGGGTGTTCGAGGCGAGCATGAGCCTGCTGCTGGCCAAGTACCTGCCGGTGGACAAGCTCTTGGCCTCCCTGCTGCTCTATCGCTGCATCTACTATGTGCTGCCTTTCCTGTGCGCCCTGCTGCTGTTCACCAGCCAGGAGCTGTTGCAGCAGAAGGCGCGCTGGAGCCGGTTGCAGGGCATCATGACCGCGGTACGCGAGTTCCTGCCGGCGCTGATCAGCCTGGGGGCGTTCGCGGCGGGCAGCCTGCTGCTCTGTTCGGGGATGATCCCCACCATGCGCGGACGCATCGAGATGTTCCTGCAGGTATTGCCACTGCACCTGCTGGAGCTCTCCCATGTGCTTGGCAGCGTCAGCGGCGTGCTGCTGATCCTGCTGGCCCGCAGCCTCTACCGGCGCCACGATGCGGCGTTTCGCATCACCCAGCTGCTGCTGGGGTTGGGGATGATCTTCTCCCTGCTCAAGGGGTTCGACTGGGAGTCGGCCCTGCTGCTCGGGCTGTTCCTGCTCATCATCACTCCCTGCCGCTCACTGTTCTATCGCAAGGGCTCCCTGCTGCACGCCCAGTTCACTCCGGGCTGGCTCATCTCGGTGGGGGCCGTGCTGCTGGGGGCGCTCTGGCTGCTGCTCTTCTCCTACCGCCAGGTGGAGTATGACCACGCCCTCTGGTTCCACTTCTCGCCCCATGGCGCCGCCTCCCGCGGCTTGCGAGCCATGGGCAGCGTGGTGGCCGTGCTGGCCGTGGTCGGGGTGGCCCAGCTGCTGGCGCCGCTGCGGGTCTCCGGGCGCAAGCCGGAGCCGGACGAGCTGGCCCGCGCCCATGCCCTGGTGCTGCGGGAGGGGGGCGGTCATGGCTACCTGGCCCAGCTTGGCGACAAGTCGCTGCTGTTTCATCCCGGCGGCGAGGCGTTTTTGATGTACGGCGTCGAGGGCAATGGCTGGATCGTGATGGGGGATCCCATCGGTCAGCCTGAGCTTATCGAGGAGCTGCTCTGGCAGTTTCGCGAGCTGTGCGATCAGCACGATGCCAGCCCGGTGTTCTATCAGGTGTCGGCCCGCTACCTGCCGCTCTATCTGGAGTTGGGCCTGATCCCGTTCAAGCTGGGGGAGGAGGCCATTGTCGATCTGGCGGCCTTCGAGCTGGCTGGCAGCCGGCTGCGCAACCTGCGCCAGAGCCATGCCAAGGGCAAGCGGGAGGGGCTGTCGTTCGAGGTGGTGGCGCCTGAATATGTGCCTGCACTGTTGCCGCGCCTCAAGGAGGTGTCGGACACCTGGCTGCAGAGCAAGCAGGGCAAGGAGAAGGGCTTCTCGGTGGGCAGCTTTGAGCCCGCCTACCTCAGCCTGAGCCCGGCCGCGCTGGTGCGTCACGAGGGGCAGATCGTCGGTTTTGCCAACCTCTGGGTCAGCGACAACAAGGAGAGCCTCTCCATCGATCTGATGCGCTACAGCCTGGACACGGGCACGGCGCCCATCATGGACTTCCTGTTCGTCGAGCTGCTGTTGTGGGGCAAGGCCGAGGGCTACGCCAGCTTCAACCTCGGCATGGCGCCCATGTCCGGTTTCAACGATCACCCCCTGAGCGGCTACTGGACCCGGCTTGGCAACACCATCTTCACCCGGGGCAGCCGTTTCTACAATTTCCAGGGGCTCAGACGCTACAAGGAGAAGTTCTCGCCGGACTGGGAGCCGCGCTACCTGCTCTGTACCAGCAAGCTGGTGCTGCCGAGGGTGCTGACCAACCTGATATCCCTGATCAGCCGAGGCCCGTTCGGGCTCATCAAAAAATAGGAGTCGGCCATGAAAATCCTGTTATTGCTGCTGGCGTGCTGCGCCTTTTCGCTCTCTGCCGCGCCGGTGAAAGAGGAGTTGGGGCTGGTGGAGCTGCCGGTGGCGCAAGCCTCAAGTGCCCCCATGGTGGTGTTCATGAGCGGTGACGGCGGCTGGGCGGCGCTGGACAAGGGCCTCAGCGCCCAGTTGCAGCAGCACGGCATGCCGGTGGTGGGCTGGAGCTCACTCACCTACTACTGGAAGAAGAAGGATCCAGAGCAGGTCACCGCCGATCTGGTGCGGATCCTGGACGATTACCAGTCCCGCTGGGGGCGCCAGCGCTGGCTGTTGGTGGGCTTCTCCTTCGGTGCCGAGATAGTGCCCTTCGTGATCAACCGGTTGCCCGAGCCTTATCGCAAGAGCCTGATCGGGGCCGTGATGCTCTCACCCTCGACCGCCTCCGACTTCGAGATCCACGTCAGCGACATGGTGACCCACGACAAGGCGGGCAGCTATCCCACCCAGCCCGAGGTCAATGCCATCCACACCCTGCCGATGCTCTGCGTGCAGGGGGCGGATGACGACTCGCCGGTGCGGCTCTGTCCCCGTCTGCAGCAGCCCAACGTGACCACGGTGACCCTGCCCGGTTCGCACCATTTCGAGGATGACTACCCGGTGCTGTTCAAGACCATTGCCAGCCATCTTTCACTGCAATAAATATCGCGCGCCGGCAGGAAATATTGATTTAAATCAATGATTATTTCCTGCCGGCCCGATCCGTTCTCGCCCCGTCAGAATCTTTTTGCATTGACCTTTACAGGTGCTGATTGCTTCCCAACACTCTACTGAGCAACAACGTAAGAGTGGGGGCTACATGCGCGAACAAAAAGGCCATCTTGTTGATCAGGAAGTGGATTTCGCAGCTGATGAACAGCTGGTGTCCACCACGGATCTGCGGGGCGTGATCACCTACGCCAATGACAACTTCTGCCGGGTCGCCGGTTACAGCCGGGCCGAGCTGGTGGGGCAGCACCACAACATGGTGCGCCATCCTGACATGCCCAAGGCGGCATTTGCCGACTTGTGGGGCAAACTCAAGCAGGGCCAGCCATGGCGCGGCATGGTGAAGAACCGCTGCCAGGATGGTCGCTATTACTGGGTGGATGCCTACGTCACCCCCATCTTCGAGCAGGGCAAGATCAGCGGCTATCAGTCGGTGCGCTGCCGCGCCGATCCGCAGATGAAGCAGATCGCAGCCCGCACCTATGCGCGGCTGCGAGCGGCGGAGCAGGGCGGCGGCAAGCCCAGGATTTCGCTGGCGCGGCTGCGCCACGGGGTCGCGGTGGCCGGGTTGCTGGCACTGGGCTGGCTCGGCACCGTGCAACTGGGCGGCTGGGCTGCGCTTTACATGGCGCTGCCGCTGATCTTGCTGGGGCTGCTCTATCGCCACGAACTCATCACCACCCCCCGTTACCTGCAGCAATTGGCCGGCGAGTACGACAGCCTGACCCGGCTCATCTACTCGGGCCAAGAGCCAAGCGCCATCGCCGACTTTCACATCAAGCTGCTGCAGGCCCGTATTCGCACCGTGCTCGGCCGGGTGGATGATGCCACTCACGCCCTGCAGGATCTGGCGGTGCATCTGAAGAGTGCTTCCAGCGAGGCCAGCTCGGACATCGCAGAGCAGGATGCCCAGACCCAGCAGATGGCGGCCGCCATCACCGAGATGGCGAGCACGGCCCAGGAGATCGCCCGCAACATCCAGGACACCAACAGTCAGATTGCCGAGGCCAAGGCTCACTGCCAGCACACGGATCAGCAGTTGATCGAGACCGAGCACAAGATCACCGATCTGGCGAAGGAGGCGGAGCACGCCTTTGCCTCGGCGGTGGCGCTGGCCAGTGAGTCGGATCGCATCGGGGTGCTGATGGGAGAGATCCAGGGCATTGCCGATCAGACCAACCTGCTGGCGCTCAACGCCGCCATCGAGGCGGCCCGGGCCGGCGAACAGGGGCGCGGCTTTGCGGTGGTGGCGGACGAGGTGCGCACCCTGTCTACCCGCACCCACAAGGCGACCGAACAGATCCAGAGCAGCATCGGCCAGATCCAGCGCACCCTGAACGGCTGGAAGGGAATGATGCAGAACAACCTGCAACAGACCCAGGCTTGCGTAGAGATGACCCGGATGGGGTCGGACAGCCTGCATCAGGTACTGACGGAGATCGAGCTGGTGATGGACTTCTCGGCCCAGATCTCGGCGGCGGCGGAGGAGCAGCAGGCGGTGGTGGAGAACATCAGCCAGAACGTCAACCTCATCTCCCAGCACTCCCATGCCAACAGCAGCAAGATGCAGGATGTCGACGAGTCGAGCGAGATCCTGCTGACCAAGGCCAGACAGCTCAAGTCCCTGGGGCAGACCTTCGGCTAGTCGCCGCTGCCATCCATACAACAACAAGGCCACCCGCGGGTGGCCTTGTGCTGTCGGGGTTTGGATCAGCCTGGGGGCTCCGCCAGCGGAGCCCCCTTGTCGTGGTACATGGCGCGGTCGGCCTGGATCAGCCACTGCTCGGCGCGCCAGCCCGGCTGGTACTGGCTGATGCCGACGCTGATGCCGACCGTCAGCGGGACCCCTTCCACCTCGAATGGCGACTGCATGACGGCCCTGATCTGCTCGGCGATGGCATCGGCCTGCGCCTGATCGTGGCCCGGCAACAGCAGCACGAACTCGTCGCCGGCCAGTCTGGCGAAGAAGTGCTGTGGCCCGAGGCTGCGGCTGATCCGCTCCGCCAGCTGGCAGAGGAGGGCATCGCCGTGGCTGTGGCCGAAGTTGTCGTTGACCTGCTTGAAGTCGTCGAGGTCGCAAAACAGCAGGCAGCCGGGGGCCGGACCCTTGACCTGGGCATCGAGCTGCTCCATCAGGCTCAGCCGGTTGGGCAGGCCGGTGAGAGGGTCGCGGCGGGCCAGTTGCCAGATCTCCTCCTCCCGCTGGCGGCGCAGGGCGATTTCGCGATTGAGCCGCTGGTTGCACAGTAGCAGATAGAGGGCCAGCAGCAGGATCAGCACGCTGGCCGCCAGGCTCAGCAGGAACCAGGGACGCCAGAAGATCCACTGCTCGGAAGGGGCCTGATAGAGAAATTCGTGCAAGGAGACCGGCTTGGACACCAGCCCGATCTCGACCAGCTGCTGCATGATGTGGGTCATGCGATCGGGATTCATATACCCGATCTCCACATAGAGCGGCTGGATCATCTCCTTGCTCACCTGCAGCTCGTACTCCATGTGGGCCTGACTGCGGTTGACGCCATACTCCTTGCGCAGCAGGGCGATGGCCTCCTGCGGGTGGGCGAGGGCGTAGCGCCAGCCCGCCAGGCTTGCGGCCCGAAACCGGGCTACCCGATCCGGATGGGCGCGCTCCTGCGCCTGGGTGGTGAACAGGATGTCGCTGTAGAAATCGATGCCGTAGTTGCGCGGATTGATGACGGAGACGGGGATGCCGCGCTCCTCCAGATAGAAGGGCTCGTTGCTGAGGTAAGCGTTGAAGATGTCGACCCGGCCCTCGATGAGATCCTCGATGTTTACCGAGGTGGGCAGCGGGATGAGCTGGTGCTCATTGAGCCCCTGATAGAAGAGGGTGGCCAGCAGTTCGGCGTCCTGATGGGCCGAAAACATCATGATCCGTTTGCCACGCATGTCGTCAACGGTGAGAATGCCGCTGTCACGGCGAGCCAGAAAGATGGACGGGGAGTGCTGATAGACGCTGGCCAGCGCCAACAGCGGCTGGCCGCTGGCGTAGCTGGTGAGCACCTCTGTGTTGCCGACCCCGAAGTCGGCCCGCCCGCTCAGCACCTCTTCTACCGGGCTGATGTCCTTGCCGCCAGGCCGTATCTCGACGTCCAGCCCGGCACTGGCATAAAAGCCCTTGGCCTTGGCCATGTGATAGCCAACGAACTGGGGCTGATGCAGCCAGCGCAGCTGGAGTACGACCCGCTCCGGCGCTTCAAGGGTGGATTCGCTGGCCCGCAGGGGAACAGCGTGACTGATGCCAATCAGCAGCAGCCAAAGCAGGTATCTCTTCATCCGTGCGAGTCTTGTTCTGAGTGTTCATGGGGTGCGACCCCGCAGGGTCATGTTCTTGTAATTAAAAACATTCTAAAGGGTTATTGATGTACCGGATACTAGCGCAGCACAAAGATTTCATGGTTATCAACAAGGGGCCCGGGCTCGGTATGCATGACGAGACCGACGAGGCCGGCCTGCTCCATCCGGGGCTGGTCAGTCGGGTCAAGGCCGACACCGGTCTGCTGCTCTACCCGGTGCATCGGCTCGACAAGATGACCTCCGGGCTGGTGCTCTTGGCGCGCACCACCGAGGCCAATCGGGCCCTCAGCATGGCCTTTGCCGCGCGGGAAGTGAGCAAGCAGTATCTGGCCCTCTCCGATCGCAAGCCCAAGAAGAAGCAAGGCTGGGTGAAGGGGGACATGCAGAAGGGGCGGGGCGGCAGCTGGATGCTGGCGCGCAGCCAGGACAACCCGGCCATCAGCTGGTTCGACTCCGTCTCGGTGCGCGAGGGCTTGCGGCTCTACCGGATCAAGCCCAGAACCGGCAAGACCCACCAGATCCGGGTGGCCTTGAAGAGCGTGGGGGCGCCGATCCTCGGCGATGAGCGCTACGGCGGCACGGCGGCCGATCGCGGCTATCTGCACGCCTGGCGTCTCGCGTTCACTCTGGGGGGGGAGGCGTTCGACTTCGTCTGCCCGCCCGATGAAGGCACGCTGTTTGTGCTGCCCGAGCTGCATACCGCCATCGCGGGGCTGGCCGAATGAAGGGGGCAACAGTACCAGGAGTGCCGGATCTGCCCGTCAGCGGCTGGATCCTGGCGGATTTTGACGACACCCTGGCGCCGGATGACAGCCATGCCGGACTGCTGCGTTTCATCCTGCGCCGCCGTATCTGGCCGCTGCTGCTGTGGCCGGTGATGGCGCTGGGCGGGCTGGTCTATCTGCTGCCAAGCCAGCGTCGGCGCGGCATTTCACTGATCTGGTGGGCCATCACCCTCGGGCTGTCGCCGCTGGGGTGGCGACGCCTGGTGCGGGCCTATTGCCGTACCCGGCCTGGACTGTTTCGTGAGGCGCGCGCCCTGCTGCTGGCCGAAGGGCAGCGCTGCTGGGTGCTCTCCGCCAGCCCTCGCGCCCTGGTGCGGGGCCAGCTGCATCAGCAACTGCCCGGCCATCTGCCCCATCGCATTCTGGGGTCGCGGATGCACTATCGCCTCGGCGGCCTGATGCCGCGTTTTTACTGCCACGGCCGCCACAAGATCCTGCCCGGGATCCACGCCCTCGGCGCCACCCTGGCCCTGAGCGACAGCCTGCACGACTTGCCGCTGCTGGCAGAGGGGCAGGCGGCCTGGCTCATCAATCCCACCCCGGCGCGGCTGCAACAGGCGCGGCAGGCATTGCCCCATATCGAGCCCAGATACTGGTCCCTGTAAGGCAAAGCTGACAGCCTTGCGGGGCGCCACCGAGCGTGCCACAAGGCTGCGGCCTTAATGTCACAATCTATTTACATCTTTTGGCGGTAGCCCCCGTCAAACTATCTGAACGCCGCCTCTTCTCTTCCGCCGCGCCGCCACCTCTAATGAAACAAGTTGTTAACAATGCCGGTGGCGGCTGCCCGCAGCGCCCCGGTGTTACCCTCTTCGTTATCAGTCAATCGCAAGGAGCGCATCATGACGACCACTTCTTCTGCCCGTACTCACACCATCAATCCGCTCGGCACCGATGGTTTTGAATTCGTCGAGTACACGGCGCCGGATGCCAAAGGGATTGCTGCCCTCAAGGCGCTGTTCGTCTCGCTGGGCTTTGCCGAGGTGGCGCAGCACAAGCACAAGCAGTGCTGGCTCTACCGCCAGGGGGGCATCAACTTCGTGGTCAATGCCGAGCCCCACTCCCAGGCCGAGCAGTTTGCCAGCCTGCACGGGCCGAGCGTCTGCGGCATGGCGTTTCGGGTGAGCGATGCAGGCAAGGCCCAGCAGTACGCCATCGGCAAGGGTGCCAAGCCCTTCGTCGGCAAGATTGGCCCCATGGAGCTCAACATCCCCGCCATCTACGGCATCGGCGAGAGCACCCTCTCTTTCGTCGACCGCTACGCTGACAAGGGCTCCATCTATGATGTGGACTTCGTCTTCTATCCCGACTGGCAGGCGCGCATGGCCGAGGTGGATGCCGGGTTGTACGAGATTGACCACCTGACCCACAACGTGCAGCGCGGCAACATGGACGTCTGGTCCAATTTCTACGAGCGGATCGGCAACTTCCGGGAGATCCGCTACTTCGACATCGAGGGCAAGCTGACCGGCCTGCATTCCCGCGCCATGACCGCCCCCTGCGGCAAAATTCGCATCCCCATCAATGAATCTTCCGACGACAAGTCCCAGATCGAGGAGTACCTGCGTCAGTACAAGGGGGAGGGGATCCAGCACATCGCCATGGCGTCGAGCGACATCTACCACACCATCCGCACCCTGCGCGGCCGTGGCACCGGCTTTATGCCGACCCCGGACACCTACTACGAGAAGGTGGACAGCCGGGTGGAGGGGCACCAGGAGGATCTGGCGGCGCTCAAAGAGCTGCGTATCCTGATCGACGGCTCTCCCACCAAGGACGGCATCCTGCTGCAGATCTTCACCGACACCGTGATCGGCCCGGTGTTCTTCGAGATCATCCAGCGCAAGGGCAACGAAGGCTTTGGCGAGGGCAACTTCCAGGCACTGTTCGAATCCATCGAGCTGGATCAGATCCGCCGCGGGGTGCTCAATGATGCGTAACGGGAACCGCCACGGGCGGGTTGGTTGTCAAGCAAGGGAGGTTGGCGATGCGCAACTGGATTAACTTTCCCCACCGGGAGGGGACACACTCCCGCCAGGCTCATGCCGACCTGCCCGAGCAGGCCATCTATGAGCGCGAACTGGGCCGCTCCGGCTTTTTCGGGCCGGCCACCCACATGCACCACAAGCATGCCCCCACCGACTGGGTCAACTGGGAGGGGCCGCTGCGCCCGCGCCTGTTTGATCTCAATGCCCTCGGCGAGGAGGTGAGTTCCCTCTCCCCCTGGGTGATGCCGGATATTCTCAGCAACCCCCACTGCCGTTACCGCATCTGGCGCCTGCATGAGCCCATGCCGTTTCTGGTGCGCAACGCCGATGGCGACGAGCTCCTGTTCATCCATGAGGGGAGCGGCGAGTTCTATTGCGACTACGGTCACCTGACCCTGCGCGATGGCGACTACCTGGTGATCCCCCGCGGCACCATGTGGCGCATCGAGCCGACGGCGCCCCTGTTCATCCTGATGATCGAGGCGACCAACGACAGCTACCAGCTGCCGGACAAGGGGCTGGTGGGCAATCACGCCATCTTCGATCCGGCGGCGCTGGACGTGCCGGCCATCAACGAGCGCTTCCTGGCCCAGCAGGATGAGAACCCCTGGTCGCTGCAGGTCAAGCGTCACAACCAGGTCTCGGTCATCACCTGGCCGTTCAACCCGCTGGATGCGCAGGGTTGGCACGGAGATCTCTGCGTGGTGCGCCTCAACTGGCGGGACATCCGCCCGCTGATGAGCCATCGCTACCACCTGCCGCCCTCGGCTCATTCCACCTTCGTGGCGAGCCGGTTCGTGGTCTGCACCTTCGTGCCGCGCCCCATCGAGAGCGATCCCGGTGCCCTCAAGGTGCCCTTCTTCCACAGCAACGACGACTACGACGAGGTGCTCTTCTACCACGCCGGGAATTTCTTCAGCCGGGACAACATCGAGCGGGGCATGGTCACCTTCCACCCCGCAGGGTTCACCCACGGCCCCCATCCCAAGGCGTTTGCGGCGGGTCAGGCCTATACCAAGAAGTTCACCGACGAGGTGGCGGTGATGCTCGATACCCGCGATGCGCTCAACGTCGGCAGCCTGTGTGACGGGGTGGAGAACCCGCGTTACGTCACCAGCTGGTTGCGCCCGGAACTCACGCCAGCCACGAACGGCAAATAAAAGGAATCCCTATGAAACTGGCAACCCTGAACAATGGCAAACGGGACGGCGCCCTGGTGGTGGTGAGTCGCGATCTGAGCCGCGCTGTGCGCGTGCCGCAGCTGGCCGCCACCCTGCAGGCGGCCCTCGACGAGTGGGCCGAACTGGCGCCCAAACTGACTGCCGTCTATCAGCAGCTCAACGATGGCGCCTGCGCCGACGCCTTCCCGTTCGACGAGACGGCCTGTCTCTCCCCGTTGCCGCGCGCCTACCAGTGGGCCGACGGCAGCGCCTACGTCAACCATGTGGAGCTGGTGCGCAAGGCCCGCGGCGCCGAGATGCCAGAAAGCTTCTGGCATGATCCCCTGATGTATCAGGGGGGCTCGGACAGCTTCCTGCCACCCCGTGGTTCCATCCCGATGGGGTCGGAGGAATGGGGCATCGATTTCGAGTCGGAGATCGCCGTCATCACCGACGACGTGCCGATGGGCACCAGCCCGCAGGCGGCCGCCGGCCACATCAAGCTGCTGATGCTGGTCAACGACGTGAGCCTGCGCAACCTCATCCCGGGGGAGCTGGCCAAGGGCTTTGGCTTCTTCCAGTCCAAGCCCTCCAGCAGCTTCTCGCCGCTGGCCATCACTCCGGACGAGCTGGGGGATGACTGGCGCGACGGCAAGGTGCATCTGCCCCTCGAAACCCACCTCAACGGCGCCCTGTTCGGTGCCCCGGACGCCGGGGTGGACATGACCTTCAACTTTTATGAGCTGATCGCCCACGCCGCCAAGACCCGGCCGCTCGGGGCGGGCTGCATCATCGGCTCGGGTACCGTCTCCAACTACGACCGAAGCCGCGGCTCATCCTGCCTCGCCGAACTGCGAATGCTGGAAATTATCGAGTCAGGTCAAGCCACTACACCCTTTCTGCGCTTTGGTGATACAGTGTCCATCGCGATGCAGGATCGCAACGGGATGAGTCTGTTTGGCACCATTTTGCAGCGGGTCACGCCGGCGGGGGCCAGTCAGACGAAGTGAGGGGCCAGCATGGATACGAGGCCGGCTGGTGAACGGCAGGTGCCCTTGCACCTGCCAACACAGGGACAGATTATGTTGCAGTTGTTTGGATATTGGCGTTCATCAGCAAGTTATCGGGTACGGATCGTGATGCAGCTCAAGGGGCTCGATTATGAGCAACATCCGGTCAATCTGCGGCAGGGCGAGCAGCGCGAGAAGGCCTATCGCCGGCTCAACCCCCAGGGGCTGGTGCCGTTTCTGGTGGATGGCGAGGTGCAGGTAGGTCAGTCGGTGGCCATCATGGAGTACCTCGACGAAACCTATCCCGCCCACCCGCTGATGCCCTCGGCCCCGCAGGAGCGCGCCCGGGTACGCCAGATCGTCAACATGATCGCCTGCGACATCCACCCCCTCAACAACCTGCGGGTGCTCAACTATCTGGAGCAGTCGCTGGGGCAGGGCAAGGCACACCGCGACGAATGGTATCGCCACTGGATTGACGAGACCTTCGCCGCGCTGGAGCAGTTGCTGATGACCACCGCCGGCATCTATTGCGTCGGCAACGAGGTGACCCTGGCGGACTGCATGCTGGTGCCCCAGGTCTACAACGCCCGCCGCTACGACATGTCGCTGGAAGACTACCCCACCATCAATCGCATCGTCGCCAACTGCGAGCAGCTGCAGGCCTTTATCAAGGCCGCGCCAGAGCAGCAGCCGGATGCCCAGCCCTGACATACGGCAGGCCGGGCCTGGTCATCCCGGCCCGGCCTGCCGTGTTCACTCTGCCAACACCCTCCCTTCCCGTTCGCCTCAGGGCGTTCCGTTGCAGCCATAGCGCCGAAAGCCGGGCCGCTCGCCCAGTCGCTGGTAGTAGTCGTTCACGGCCGGCAGTTGCGGACGATCATAGGGCGTCTCCAGCCAGCGGTTGACCGACAGCCCGATGGGAATGTCCGCCAGCGAGAAGTGGGGGCCGGCCACATATCCCCCCGCTGCTTGAAGCTGTCTCTCCAGGATCCCCATGCAGTGAGACCACTGCAGGCAAGCTGCGTGACGGGCCTGATGGTCTTGATGCTGGGGGGAGCGCCGCACCAGCGACAGGAAGGCGTAGCGCCAGGCGCTGTTCAAGTCTGATGCCTGCCAGTCAATCCATTGATCGACCCGGGCCCTTGCTCTCGCCTCGACGGGATAGAGCGCGTTGTCGCCGTAGCGCGCCGCCAGGTAGCGGATGATGGTGTTCGACTCCCACAGGGTGAAGTCGTCATCCTGAATGACCGGCACCATGGCATTGGGGTTGAGTGCCAGAAACGCCGGGGTATCCGTCGGCTTGAAGCCGGACCCCCACTCCTCCAGCTCGAACGGGAGATCCAGCTCGGCGCAGGTCCACAGCACCTTGCGCACATTGATGGAGGAGGCTTTGCCCAGTATCCGTAACATCTTTTCGTCCTTGTCGGGGGGATGGCCGGCTTGCCGCAGGCCTACAACCCCTGCTTGCATGGCCATCGAGGCCCAGCACAGTCACCGACCGTGCAGGGCCCTGATTGCATCGATTGGCGAGTCAGCCGTGGGTGGTCTTGGGCTGGAAGAAGGCGATGAACTTGCCGAATTTCTCCCCGTCGTAGCTGTCACCCTTCTCCAGCAGCCCGGTGTTGAAGGATTCCAGCAGCTTGCCCTTGGCATCCAGCACGTAGAAGTGGGGCACCCCCAGATACTCGGGATACCCTTTGAGGAAGGATTCGTTCTTGTTCTGCTTGCTGACGTTTACCTTGACCACCACGAAGGTGCGGTTGAGCTGGCTGGCAAGATCGGGTTGTTGGTCCAGAAAGTGGTTCATCTCCTGGCACCAGCTGCACCACTCGCCGCCCACCAGCAGCAGGACTTTCTTGCCCTCGGCGCTGGCCTTGGCGGTGGCGGCGGCGAGATCGCGGGCCGGGTCCCGCTGCTCGTCATAGCCCTGGCTGTAATCGGGCAGGCTCTGGCTCCAGAGGTGGCCGGCGCTGTACGCCTCGCCATGAAACAGGGCGGTGCCAAGCACCAGCGGCAATAGCAGTCGGTTCATCACGTGCTCCTTGTGTTGTTGTGGTTGCTTCCAAGCCGCAACAATGTGACACGAGCGAGCCCGGCCGCCAAGGGGGAGATGGGCGCTTGTTATGCAGAAAGCGGGAATGGGTCGGCGGGAAAAAACAAAGCCCCTCGCAGGAGGGGCTTGGCATTGAGGCAAAGGAGGTCGCCGGCAGATCAGTAACCCTGCTGGTGGACGTCCATCACGGCGCGACCGGACGGGTCGGCCATCTCCTTGAACTTGGCATCCCACTCCAGCGCGGTCGGGGTGGAGCAGGCGACCGACTTGCCGTAGGGCACGGTGCGGGCGGCGGATTCCAGCGGGAAGTGCTCGTCAAAGATGGCGCGGTAGAAGTAGGCCTCCTTGGTCAGCGGGGTGTTGACGGGGAAGCGGAAGGCCGCCGCCTCGAACATCTGATCCGTCACCTCTTCCTCGACCATGGCTTTGAGGCTGTCGATCCACGAATAGCCCACGCCGTCGGAGAACTGCTCCTTCTGGCGCCACGCCACTGCGTGGGGCAGCAGATCCTCGAACGCTTCGCGCAGGATGTGCTTCTCGATCTTGCCCTTGCCGCACATCTTGTCGGCAGGCTGCAGGCGCATCGCCACGTCCATGAACTCCTTGTCGAGGAAGGGCACGCGACCCTCCACACCCCAGGCGGCCATCGACTTGTTGGCGCGCAGGCAGTCATAGAGGTGCAAAGAGGCGAGCTTGCGCACGTTCTCTTCGTGGAACTCGCGGGCGTTGGGTGCCTTGTGGAAGTAGAGGTAGCCGCCGAACAGCTCGTCGGAGCCTTCACCGGAGAGCACCATCTTGATCCCCATCGCCTTGATGTAGCGGGCCATCAGGTACATAGGCGTGGAGGCGCGGATGGTGGTGACGTCATAGGTCTCGAGGTGATAGATGACGTCGCGCAAGGCATCCAGACCTTCCTGCACGGTGAAGTGGATCTGGTGGTGGATGGTGCCGAGGTGATCAGCCACCTTGCGGGCGGCGGCGAGATCCGGCGAGCCTTCCAGGCCGACGGCGAAGGAGTGCAGCTGGGGCCACCAGGCTTCGCTCTTGCCATCATCTTCAACCCGACGGGCGGCATAGAGCTTGGTGATGGCGGAGATGACGGACGAATCCAGCCCGCCGGAGAGCAGCACGCCGTAGGGCACGTCGCACATCAGCTGGCGTTTGACCGCCGCTTCCAGCGCGGCTTTTAGCTCGGCCTTGTCACTGACATTGTGCTCGACCGCGGCGTACTCCATCCAGTCGCGCTTGTACCAAGTTTTAAGCTCGCCATCCTTGCTCCACAGGTAGTGTCCCGGCGGGAAGGTTTCGACGCTCTTGCAGACCGGTACCAGCGCCTTCATCTCGGAGGCGACGTAGAAGTTGCCGTGCTCGTCGCGACCGGTGTAGAGGGGGATGATCCCCATGTGGTCGCGACCAATCAGGTAGGCATCCTGCTCGGCGTCATAGAGGATGAAGGCGAAGATGCCGTTGAGATCGTCCAAAAAGGCCGGGCCCTTCTCCTTGTAGAGGGCCAGCAGCACCTCGCAGTCGGAGTGGGTCTGGAACTGGAAGTCGACCTTGAGGTTCTTCTCCAGCTCCTTGTGGTTGTAGATCTCGCCGTTGACGGCCAGCACGTGGGTGCGCTCGGGGTTGTAGAGCGGCTGGGCGCCGTTGCCCGGATCGACGATGGCCAGGCGCTCGTGCACCAGAATGGCTTTATCGGAGCTGTAGACGCCGGACCAGTCAGGACCGCGGTGGCGCAATCGCTTGGACATCTCCAGCGCCGATTTGCGCAGCGCGGCCGCATCGGATTTGATGTCCAGAATGCCGAAAATAGAACACATTGGCGGTAATCCTCTTGATTTTTATAGGAGCCCCCCACGAACGGGCTCGAAATTCCATTTACATTCCTCGCCAATCACAATGCCTAGCGCAAAAACCTTTTGCAAGCGGGAAAACCGCACAAAATCATGCCGCAAACGTCAAGCCGACGGGGGCATCAAGCGGCGGGTACCTAGGGGCGACTTGACGCGCGCGTCAAGCGGTGGCGGGCTCGAAGATCACATAGAGCTTGCGACAGGGGGTGAGGGTCTCCCACTCCCCGACAAAGCCTGCCGGGATGACGAACTGATCGCCGGGCTTGAGGGGCAGTCTGCCGCCCTGGCCGTCGTGGATCACTGCCTCGCCCTCCAGCAGCTGGCAATATTCGTGCTCGGTGTAGTGGATGGCCCAGCGGCCGGGCTCACAAGCCCAGAAGCCCACGTGAAACTGCTGGCTCGGGTCTGAGTAGTGGTTCCATACCGTCTGGCGCGGATTGCCGGCGCGCAGGCGCTCGGGGGCGGGCATCAGCGGGGTGGGGGCCGCCTCGTGGCGGTCGAGCAGGATCCAGTCGTTGAGGGTCTTCATGCTGCCTCCTTGGCAAGGGATAAAAAACGGGGCCATCCAGGCCCCGTGGTTGTTCGTTTTATTAAACGAGGTTGCGCATAACGTAAACGATAGCGCCTCCCTTGCCAAGGGGGCCGCAGTCCCCCGTCAGCGTGGCTGCAGCCGTTTGATGACGTGACGGGCAAAGCCGCTGCCCGCTTCGTCGTAGACGTTGAACACCGCATCTACCCCTTGTTCTTTCAGGGAGGCGATGTCGTCCTCGAAGCGGACGATGGCGGCAATCTTGCCGGCAAAGCCGTGGCTGCGCAGTTTCTCGATGGCGTAGAGGTTGCCCGAGTGGTGAGGCATGGCCAGTAGCACCAGGTTGACCTGGTTGGAGAGCAGCACCTTGTCCCAGAAGTCGGTATCGGTGGCATCCCCCTCGATGACGTTCATGCCCTGGGCGCGCAGGGTGGGCAGCTTCTCGCTGTCGTTCTCCACCCCGAGGATCACGGTGCCGTACTTGTTCTCCAGCTCGAAGTAGGCGCCCTGACCGATCCGCCCCATGCCGAGGATGATCACCTCGGCATCGCCGAGCTCGATGGGCCTGTCCTCCGGGTGCAGGGTGGTGGCCTGCATGCCGCGCAGCCAGTTGCCGAGCCGATGGTAAATGCGCTCGCTCTGGCCGTTGAGGGGGGCCGAGATCATGAAGCTGGCTGCCAGCGCCAGAGAAAGCGCGACCAGCCACTCGTGGGAGATCCATCCCGCCTTGGCGGCGATGGCCGCGACGATCAGGCCGAACTCCGAGAAGTTGGTGAGCGCCAGGGTGGAGAGCAGGGCGGTACGCACCCGCAGGTGGGCGCCGCTGTAGACCAGATAGTAGAGAGCGCTTTTGAGCGGCAGGGCCAGCACCAGCGCCAGCGCCAGCAACATGGTGTCGTGGGTCGGCAGGCCGTTGAGGCCGATGGTGAGAAAGAAGCAGATGAGAAACAGATCTTTGAGGTTGAACAGCGACTTGGCCAGCCCCGCGGAGGCGGGGTGGGAGGCGATCAGCATGCCGATGACCAGTGCCCCGAGATCGGGCTTGAGCCCCACCACCTCGAAGCCGGCAGCCCCCACCACCAGCGCCAGGAAGATCCCGAACAGCACCTGCAGCTCGCCGTGGCCGGCCCGCTCCAGCAATTTCAGCAGCAAGGGGCGCAGCAGCGGCAGACCCAGGATCCAGAGCGCCCAGATGCTGGGCCACTGGCCGCTGGAGACCGCCAGGAAGGCCACCGCGAACAGATCCTGCATCACCAGCACGCCGACGGCGAGACGGGCATAGAGGGCGTTCATGTCGCTGCGCTCCTCCAGCACCTTGACCGCAAACACGGTACTGGAGAAGGAGAGGGCAAAGCCCAGCAGCAGTGCCAGCCGCCAGTCCAGCGACATGGCCAGCGCCAGCCCGAGCCCCTTGCACACCAGCAGCACCACGGTGAACAGCAGGGTGGAGAGCAGCAGGTGCAGGCTGGTGGTGCCCCAGACGTCGCGCCGCATCAGGATCTTGACGTTGAGCTTGAGGCCGATGGTGAACAGCAGCAGCGTGACGCCCAGATCGGCGATTTCGTTCAGGGCCGGGGTGTTCTGATAGCCCATGCCGTTGAGCAGAAAACCGGCCGCCAGAAAGCCCAGCAGGGACGGCAGGCCGATGAGGTTGACCAGCATGCCGCAGCCAAAGGCCACGGCGATCATGACAGGTTCCATTGCGCGTCCTTCAGGGGTAACGAGGCCGACCTGGGCCTTGCGCCAGGCCGGCCCGTCAGCCGGCAGGGATCAGACGATGTCGATATCCACCACTGAATCGAAGATGTGGTTCGGCCGAAACGGCATGCGGTCGATGTCGGCCACCTTGCTCACCCCGGAGAGTACCAGCACCGTCTCGAGGCCGGCCTGGAAGCCCGCCAGAATGTCGGTACGCAGGTTGTCGCCGATGATGATGGTGTCGTCGGAGTGGGCCTCCATCCGGTTGAGCGCCGCGCGGATGATCCAGGCGCTCGGCTTGCCGACGTAGAACGGCTTCTTGCCGGTCATCCGCTCGATGGGGGCGCACAGGGCGCCGCAGGCCGGGTGCATCATGGGGCCGTGGGTATCCGGGTTGGTGGCGATGAAGCGGGCCCCCTGATCGACGAACTTGGCTCCCAGCTGCATCATGGTCCAGTTGTAGTTGCGGGTCTCGCCCACCACCACGAAGTCGGGGTCGATGTCGGTGATGGTGAAGCCGGCCTTGTAGAGCTCGTGGGTCAGCGCCCCTTCGCCGATCACATAGGCCTTCTTGCCGTCCTGGCGCTTGAGAAAGTCGGCGGTGCCCATGGCGGAGGTGTAGAAGCACTCCTCCGGCACCTCGATCCCGGCGGAGCGGAAGCGGTTTTGCAGATCTTTCTGGGTCTGGGCCGGGTAGTTGGTCAGAAACAGCAGCTTGCTGCCCTGCTCCAGCAGGCGGTGGACGAAGCGGTCGGCACCGGGCACCAGATCGTTGTTGTGCAGGATGACGCCGTCGATGTCGCAGATGACGTTTTTCTTCATGGGGACTCCTTGTGTACGCGCAAGAGGCGGCGGAAAGTTGCGCCAACTCTCAAGATCTTCAAATAGTTATGTTGTTTTTGTGACGCCATTATAAGTCTGTTTGATGACAAGTCTCCCCCATAAACAGAGATAGGTGCACAATGAACGACAGAGGGGAGGGATCCGCTCTGCCACTGGCTGGTCCCGCTGTCTGTGAACCGATGGAGCCGTCATCATGGATAACTTTATTGCCGGTCTGCCCAAGCTGGAGCTGCACCTCCATATCGAAGGCTCGCTCGAGCCGGAACTGATGTTTGCCCTGGGCCAGCGCAACGGCGTGGCCCTGCCCTGGCCTGACGTGGCCAGCGTGCGCGCCGCCTACGAGTTCGACTGTCTGCAATCCTTCCTCGATCTCTACTACCTGGGGGCCAGCGTGCTCATCACCGAGCAGGATTTCTTCGACCTCACCTGGGCCTATCTGGAACGCTGCGCCGCCGACAAGGTGGTGCACGTGGAGATCTTCTTCGACCCCCAGACCCACACCGCCCGTGGCGTGCCCTTCGCCACCGTGCTGGGCGGCATCGAGCGGGCGCTGCAGAGCGGGGAAAAAGCGTTTGGCATCAGCTGGCGGCTCATCATGAGCTTCTTGCGCCACCTGAGCGAGGAGGATGCCTTTGCCACGTTGGCGCAGGCTACTCCCTTCCTGTCGCGCATTCACGGCATCGGCCTCGACTCGGGGGAGCGGGGCAACCCGCCCAGCAAGTTTGCCCGGGTCTTTGCCCGCTGCCGCGAGCTGGGGTTGCCGGTGGTGGCCCACGCCGGCGAAGAGGGGCCGGCGCAGTATATCTGGCAGGCCATCCGGGAGCTTGAAGTGCGGCGCATCGATCACGGGGTCCGCTGCGTCGACGATCCCGATCTGCTGCGCTATCTGGCCGATACCCGGCTGCCGCTCACCGTCTGCCCCCTCTCCAACACCCGTCTCAAGGTGTTTGACAAGATGGCCCACCACAACGTGCTGACGCTGCTGGAGCAGGGGCTGTGCGTCACCATCAACTCCGACGATCCCGCCTATTTTGGCGGCTACATGAATGCCAACTTCCACGCCCTGGCCCATGAGCTGGGGGCCAGCATGAACCAGCTCTGCCGCTTGTCACTGAACGCGGTGGAGGCGAGCTGGCTGAGCCTGGCCGACAAGGCGCGGCTGACCCGGGAGATCAGAAGCTACGCCGCCTGCTACGGGGTCAGCCTCCATTAGCCTGCGGCGCCGGCAAGCATGACAGGCATAAAAAACGCGCCCACCATCTCTGGTGGGCGCGTTTTTTATGCCTGGGCGGGTGTGACTCAGGCCGTGTGGGGCTGGGCGGCCGCCTGATAGGCCGGGTAGTCAATCAAGCCCTTTTCGCCGCCGCCGAACAGGGTGGCCGGATCGTGAGGGGCCAGCGGATAACCGTGGCGCAGCCGCTCGGGCAGGTCGGGGTTGGCCACGAAGGGGCGACCGAAGCCTATCATGTCGGCCCAGCCCGCCTCGAGTGCCGCCCGGGCACGCTCGCCATCATATTTGCCGGCATAGATGAGGGTGTTGGGGAAGGCGTCGCGCAGCCCCTGCTTGAAGCCTTCCGCCATCAGCGGGGCATCGTCCCAGTCCGCCTCGGCGATGTGCAGGTAGACCACGTCGAGCCGGCCCAGCAGGCGGGCGGCGGCCAGGTAGGTCTCCTGCGGGTTGGCATCCACGGTGCCGTTGAGGGTGGTGAGTGGCGCGAGGCGCACCCCGACCCGGTCGGCCCCGATCTCGCTGCAGACCGCCTCGGTCACCTCTTTCAAGAAACGCAGCCGGTTCTCCAGCGAACCGCCGTAGCCGTCGGTGCGGGTGTTGGACTCGGAGTCGAGGAACTGGTTGATGAGGTAGCCGTTGGCGGCGTGCAGCTCGATGCCGTCAAAACCGGCCAGCATGGCGTTGCGAGCCGCCTGACGGAACTGGCCCACTACCGCGTCGATATCGGCCTGGGTCATGGCGCGCGGGGTGACGGTTTCGACAAAACCGGGGGCATCGCTGCCGTTGTCGACGAACACCCGCACCCCTTTCGCCTGAATGGCGGAGGAGGAGATGGGCTGGGCACCGCCGAGGTTGTCAGGGTGAGTGACCCGGCCCACGTGCCAGAGCTGGGCGAACATGGTGCCGCCCTTGGCGTGGACTGCGTCGGTCACCTGCTTCCAGCCGGCCACCTGTTCGGCGCTGTGGATCCCCGGCGTCCAGGCGTAGCCCTTGCCCATGGGGTCAATCTGGGTGCCTTCGCTGATGATGAGGCCGGCCCCGGCGCGCTGAGCGTAGTAGGTGGCCATCATGGCATTGGCCACGTCACCGGGCTGGCTGGCGCGGGAGCGGGTCATGGGGGGCATGACGATGCGATTGTTGAGGTGCAGCTGGCCGAGACGCAGGGGGCAGAACAGGTGATCGTGGTGCATGGTGAATTCCTCATGGTGATGATGGGCTCACTCTAGTGCCGGCATCCCTTGCGAAAAAGAGGGGTAATTGCAGAAAAGAATTGCGCTGATGGCAACAATGGTGAAAAGAGGAAGGGCAGGGGGAGGCACCTGAATAAAAAAGGGGGCCAGCAAGGCCCCCCTTTCTCAGCATGGTTCACGCAATGGCGTCAGGCCTCCAGCGGCATGACGCGCACCCGCTCGATGCGCCGCTCGCTCACCTCGACCACTTCGAAGCCGAGCTGCTGCAGTTGCAACTGCTGGCCGGGGGCGGGCAGGGTGCCGAAGTGGGAGAGCAGCATGCCGGCCAGGGTGACGTACTCGTCGCTCTCGCTCACCAGCCCTTCGTGTTCCAGCACCTGCTCCACGTGGTGGATGTTGGTGCTGCCGTTGATGAGCCAGCCTTCCCCATCGCGGACGATGTCCGGCGTTTCATCTTCATCGGGCAGTTCGCCGACGATGGCCTCCAGCAGGTCGTGGGTGGTCACCAGCCCCTGGATCACGCCGAACTCGTCGGCCACCAGGATGAGGCTGCCCTTGGCCTGGCGCAGCTCCGCCAGCAGCTTAATCACGTTGATGGTCTGCGGCACTATGATGGGGTCGTTCTGCTTGGCCAGCTCGCTCAAGGATTGCCCTTCGTTGAGGGCAAACAGCAGGTCGCGCGCCTTGACCACCCCGATCACCTCGTCCAGATCGCCGTCACAGACCGGGAACAGGCTGTGGGGCTCCTGCTGCAGCAGGGCGCGGATCTCGTCGTTGGAGTCGTTGACGTCGATCCAGGCCATCTCGGAGCGCGGGGTCATGATGGTGCGGATGGAGCGTTCGGCCAGCGACAGCACCCCGGTCACCATGTAGCGCTCCTCTTCGCCAAAGCTCACCGGCTCGGCGGCGGGGGCGTCCAGATCGTCATCCGGCCGGTCCTGATACGCCTTGCTGCCCATCAGCTTGAAGATGGCGGCGGTGGTGCGCTCCCGCAGGGGCTGCTTGGCCTCGTGGCGCTCGGCACTGCGCTGGGAGAGCTGGTTGAAGAATTCGATCAGCACCGAGAAGCCGATGGCCGCGTAGAGGTAACCTTTCGGAATATGGAAGCCAAACCCTTCCGCCACCAGGCTGAAGCCGATCATCAGCAGGAAGCTCAGACAGAGCACCACGACTGTGGGGTGGGCGTTGACGAAGCGGGTCAGCGGCTTGGAGGCGAGCACCATCACCAGCATGGCGATGGTGACGGCCGCCATCATGACGCCCAAGTGTTCCACCATGCCGACGGCGGTGATGATGGAGTCCAGCGAGAAGATGGCATCCAGCACCAGGATCTGGGTGATCACCACGCCGAAGCTGGCATAGACGCCGACCGGCCCGTCTTCGGGCGGCTTGGCCTCCAGCCGCTCATGCAGCTCGGAGGTGGCCTTGAACAGCAGGAACAGGCCGCCCCCCATCAGGATCAGGTCCCGACCGGAGAAGGGGTGATCCCACAGGTGCAAAATGGGGGTGGTCAGGGTGACCAGCCAGGACATCACGCTCAAGAGCCCCAGGCGCATCAGCAGCGCCAGCGACAGGCCGATGACGCGGGCCTTGTCCCGCTGAGCGGGGGGCAGTTTTTTCACCAGGATGGCGATGAAGACCAGGTTGTCGATCCCGAGCACGATTTCCAGGACGATCAGGGTAAACAGACCGATCCAGATGTGGGGATCCAGCAGCAATTCCATGTAGTGACCTCAATAAAAAACAGACAGAGCAGAGAGTGAGCACGGCGTACGATGGCCGCAGTGACAGCAAGGCAATGGCGTTATTCAGAGGCGCTGATTAAGCAGATAAAGATAGGCTTTGACGGGAAGAAACGAAGGGCAACTTCGGGGATTGTCCATGATGGGCAATAAAACCTCGGGTTAAAAGTGAGCCCTGATGATAACGGGAATCCCGTATTTGGCAAGAGGGGGGCGGGAAGCACCGGGGGAGACGCGCTCGCCCAGCGGGCGACAAAGGCGGGCGGAGCTTGCCAGGCAAGCCCCGCCGTGCGGCTTACAGCCAGCGTTTCTCGCGGGTGAAGCAGACCGACAGCCAGGCGTCCCCCAGGGTATCGCCGAGGCGGGACCAGAGCTCCTGGCGCAGGGCATCCTGGCGCTCGACGGGCCACTCCTGGCCGGGGGCTACCAGAATGTTGAGTTCGAGATCGAAGCGGCGGCCACTTTTCGCCAGATGGCTGTAGCACTCGATGCCATGGCGCAGGCGCAGGGCCTCGACTTCGCTTGCCACCAGCCGGGAGACATCCCCCTTGGGGGCGATCTTCAGCACTTCCCGCAGGTTGCGACCGAGCACCTTGATGGGGATGAGGGTGGCGCACAGGGCCAGCAGCGAGACCAGCACCGGGTCTATGTAGCGGTTGTAGTGGCCGTAGCCGATGGCATCGAGGCCGATGGCGACCACGAAGCCGATGAGCAGGGTGGTGCTGAGCAGGGTGTCGACCAGCCACTCCTTGGAGTCCACCCGCACCAGCTCGGAGTTGACCCGCTCGGCCACGTCGGCCTCGACCCGGTAGATGATGCCGCAGAAGAAGGTGGAGACAACGGCATAGATGAGGGCATGGCCGAGATCGATCTCCCGTCCGCCCGCCAGCAGGGTGGTGAGGCCGTTGTAGAGGGCCGCCAGGCAGAGCAGCAGAATGATGGTGCCGTTGATGACGTTGGCGATGGGCTCGAAGTGGGCGTAGCCGTATTGAAAACGGGCGTCGGAGGGGCGGGTAACCAGGTAGGCGGTGATGAGTCCGAGCCCCGTCATGCCCATGCTGAACAGGGTGAAGATGCCGTCCAGCATGATGGCGTTGGAACCGACGAACAGGCCATAGCCGATCCCGAAAATGGCAAAGGTGATGCAACCAAACAGCGACAGGGTCAGCGCCTGTTTTTCGGTGCGAATAAGCGTACTGATAACATGGCTGTAATGAGCCATAAAAGTCCTCCTTTCAAATGGTGAAGATTGCGCGCGCAAGCGGTTTTCTAGCTGATATACTGCCCGCTCACATGTGAGCGGACTGGTTCGGGGGCCCGCGAAGAGGCTGGCCCGAACGGTCGTTGTCGCCGGAGTTCCGGCATCAAGCAAAGGAAGGGAACAAGGATTCATGATCCCGAGACTCGATTACCAGGACAGTTTGTCACCTACAACCCTGCAGTTTCTTGAGTTGCTGGCGCGATCAGCATTTCGTGGTGATATCGAAAAGTCTTATGCAAGCCGGTTGGCGATGGCGACGGATAACAGCGTCTATCAGGTAGTACCTCAGGCGGTTCTCTATCCGCGCAGTGCGGACGATATTGCGGTGATGCTCAAGCTGGCCCAGGGGCCCGAGTACGCGACCTTGAGTTTCTTCCCTCGCGGCGGCGGTACCGGCACCAATGGTCAATCCTTGGGCGGCGGCATTATCGTCGATCTCTCGCGCCATATGAACCAGATCATGGAAATTAATCTGGAAGAGGGCTGGGTACGGGCCCAGGCCGGGGTGGTCAAAGATCAGCTCAACGCCTATTTGAAGCCCCACGGCTACTTCTTCTCGCCGGATCTCTCCACCTCCAACCGCGCCACCTTGGGCGGCATGGTCAACACCGACGCCTCGGGGCAGGGCTCCTTGGTGTACGGCAAGACCTCGGATCACGTGCTCGGCCTCAAAGCCGTGCTGGAAAACGGCGATCTTATGGCCACCGAGCCGGTGACCGGCCCGCGTCTGGCGGACAAGCTGGCGCTGGAGAGTCGGGAGGGGGAGATCTATCGCACCCTCTATCGCATCGGCCGCGAGCGGCGCGCCGACATAGAGGCCACCTTCCCCAAGCTCAACCGCTTTCTGACCGGTTACGATCTCAAGCACCTCTATCAGCCCGACAGCGACACCCTGGACGTCAGCCGGGTGCTGTGTGGCTCGGAAGGCTCCTTGGGCTTTATCACCGAAGCCAGGCTCAACATCACCCCCATCCCGCGTTACCGCACCCTGGTCAACGTCAAGTACGACAGCTTCCCGTCGGCCCTGCGCAATGCCCCCTTTATGGTCGAGGCCCAGGCGCTGTCGGTGGAGACGGTGGACTCCCGGGTGCTGGGACTGGCCCGCGCCGACATCATCTGGCACTCGGTCAAAGAGTTCATTCAGGAGGTGCCGGGCAAGGATCTGCAGGGGCTCAACATCGTCGAGTTTGCCGACACTGACGAGAATGAGCACAAGGCCAAGGTGGCCGAGCTGTGCCGGCGCATCGATGCCCTGCTGGCCAAGGGGGAGGCGGGGATCATCGGCTATCAGGTGTGCAACCACCTGGCCAGCATCGAGACCATCTACGCCATGCGCAAGAAGTCGGTGGGGCTGCTCGGCAACGCCGAAGGGCGCAAGAAGCCGGTGGCCTTTACCGAAGACACCGCCGTGCCGCCGGAGTCGCTGGCGGACTTCATCATGGAGTTTCGTGCCCTGCTGGATGGCCATGGCCTTGACTACGGCATGTTCGGCCACGTCGATGCCGGGGTGCTGCACGTGCGTCCGGCGCTGGACTTGTGCGATCCCGAGCAGGAGGTGCTGCTGCGGCGCATCTCCGATCAGGTGGTGGCGCTCACCGCCAAATACGGCGGCCTGATGTGGGGCGAGCACGGCAAGGGCTTTCGCTCCGAATACAGCCCGGCCTTCTTCGGCGAGCTGTGGGAGGAGCTGCAACGGGTCAAGGGGGCGTTCGACCCGGCCAACCGCATCAACCCGGGCAAGATCTGCATGCCTTATGGCAGCGGCGCCGAGCTGGTGTCGGTGGATGGGCCCAAGCGCGGCAAGTTCGACCGCCAGATCCCGCTGGCGGTGCGCACCAGCTATACCCGGGCGCTGGATTGCAACGGCAATGGTCTCTGTTTCACCTTCGAGACCGACTCCCCCATGTGCCCCTCGGTCAAGATCAGCCGCGACCGCCGTCACTCTCCCAAGGGGCGGGCCGGCCTGATGCGCGAATGGCTGCGCCAGCTGGCGGAGCAGGGCTTCGATCCGCTGAGTGAGGAGGTGGCGCTGCAAAGCGGTGGTCTGCGCTTCAAGCAGATTGTCGACAAGTTTCGCAACACAGTGGCCCGCGCCCGCGGCGAGTATGACTTCTCCCACGAGGTGATGGAGGCGATGGAGGGGTGCCTGGCGTGCAAAGCCTGCACCAGCCAGTGCCCCATCAAGGTGGATGTGCCCACCTTCCGCGCCCGCTTCATGCAGCTCTATCACAGCCGCTATCTGCGCGGCCCCAAGGATTACTTCGTCGGCACGGTGGAGAGCTATGCCCCCCTGCTGGCCAAGGCGCCGAAACTGGTCAACTTCTTCCTCGAGAAGGAGTGGGCCCAGAAGGCGACCGAGAAGAGCATCGGCATGGTGGACGTGCCGTTATTGAGCGTGCCGACCCTGGCCGAGGAGCTGCGCGACCATCGCGCCCGCTATTTCGACCTGCCGGGGCTGGAGGCCATGAGCCCCGAGCAGCGTCAAAAAGTGGTGCTCATCGTGCAGGATCCCTTCACCAGCTACTACGACGCCCCCGTGGTGCGTGACCTGGTAAAGCTCGCCAGCAAGCTCGGCCTGCAGCCCTATCTGCTGCCGTTCAAGCCCAACGGCAAGCCCCAGCACGTGAAGGGTTTCCTGCGCGCCTTTGCCCGTACTGCGGCCAGCAGCGCCCAGTTCCTCAACAAGGTGGCGGCGCTCGGCATCCCCATGGTGGGGGTCGATCCCTCCCTGGTGCTCTGCTATCGGGACGAATACGTGAAGGCGCTCGGCCCCGCCCGTGGCGACTTCCAGGTGCTGCTGCCCCAGGAGTGGCTGCTCTCCTTGCCGGCCGAGGCGTTGCCGGTGCGAGAAGCGGACGCCAGCGCCGAGCCCTGGTATCTGTTTGCCCACTGCACCGAGAAGACCGCCAAGCCGTCGACCCACGGTGACTGGAGCACCCTGTTCCGCCGCTTTGGTGCCACGCTGCAACCGGTGTCGGTGGGCTGCTGCGGCATGGCCGGTACCTATGGCCACGATGCCAAACAGGTGGAGAACTCCAAGGGCATCTATGGCCTGAGCTGGGCCGAGCCCCTGGCTCGCCTGCCGCAAGCCCGTTGTCTGGCCACCGGATATTCGTGCCGCAGCCAGGTCAAGCGGATGGAGGGGGAGAAACTCAAGCACCCGTTGCAGGCCCTGCTGGAACTGCTCTGATGCTGACCCTGCCCAAGCGGTTTCGGGTGCCGCAAGCCTACCGGCACCCGCACTTCCTGCTGCTGCCGGTCAATCCGACCCAGGCGGTGGTGGAGTTCGTCGCCATGCTGCGCGAGCGCGAGCAGCTTCATCAGCTGTTTCGCCCGGACGATATGTGGCCCTCCGCCAATTTCAGCCTGAGTCAGCACGAGGCCGATCTGGAGTGGCAGCACTCCGAGTTTCTGGCCAAACGCTCCTTTGCCTATGGCCTCTGGAGCCCGGCGCGGGAGCCCGAGTTCTGGGGCGGGGTTTACCTCTACCCCTCGGTGCTGCCGGAGGTGACGGTGGAGCTCTTCTTCTGGAAGGTGGCCGAGGCGCCGCTCACCGATGCCGAACTGGAGGCCGAACTGCGCGCCTGGCTGGGCAAGGTATGGCAGTGGCCCGAGCCGCGCCTGCCGGGGCGGGACCAGCCCTGGGCCGACTGGCCAGGGGTGACCTATCCCTGGTGAGGGTCAACCTCGATGCAAGATGCCCCGGCGTGGGCATCTTTTTTTTTGCTCCTTTTTCGCCGACACTGCTGGTTTGCCGCTACGGCGCAGCGATAACCCGTTGATCACGCAAGGAGTCCGTTCACCATGAGTCAAGAAAGCAGCACCATCTGGCGCAAGCCCATGAGCCTTGAAGGGCTCAACGCCAGCTCTCGCAACACCCTGATGGCTCACCTCGACATCGTCTATACCGCCTTTGGTCCCGACTGGCTGGAGGCCACCATGCCGGTGGATCACCGTACCCATCAGCCGCTCGGCATGCTGCACGGCGGCGCCTCTGTGGTGCTGGCGGAGACGCTGGGATCGCTCGCGGCCAACATGGCGGTCGGGCCTGATAGTTATTGTGTCGGGCTGGAGGTCAATGCCAACCACCTGAGGGCCAAGCGGGAAGGGGTGGTGACGGGGCGCTGCACGCCACTGCATCTGGGGGCGACGACTCAGGTGTGGCAGATAGAAATTCGCGATGAACGTGGTCGTTTATTGTGCACCAGCCGGTTGA
Source organism: Aeromonas sp. 2692-1 (assembly GCF_013085505.1). Classification (NCBI taxonomy): domain Bacteria; kingdom Pseudomonadati; phylum Pseudomonadota; class Gammaproteobacteria; order Aeromonadales; family Aeromonadaceae; genus Aeromonas; species Aeromonas sp. 2692-1. The sequence goes on along the minus strand of NZ_CP038513.1, from coordinate 3,934,721 downwards.
CCATGGCGGTGCTCAAACACAAGCGGGACAAGGACTCTGGCGAAGCGTGATCTGCAATAACGCACCATGAGTGAAAAATAAGCAAGCCATAGTCGCAAGATCCCTCTATAATTGCCAACGTCTTGAGAGGCTTATCACATTTTTCAAGACAGCAGAACAAAGTGGCGCTATAATCGCCGCCTTTTTGCTATTCCGCGGTGTTAGCCGCCTGCCTTAATCTGGAAGAATCTATGTCTGATACCGAACAACTGCCCCTTTTTAGTGAGCTTGGACTGGCCGCGCCTGTACTGAAAGCGCTGCAGGACGTGGGCTATGAGCGCCCGTCCCCCATCCAGGCCGCAGCAATTCCCCACCTGATGGCGGGCCACGATCTGCTGGGGCAGGCGCAAACCGGTACAGGGAAGACCGCTGCTTTTGCCTTGCCTCTGTTGTCTCGTCTGGAAGCTGGTAACCGCAACACCCAGATCCTGGTGCTGGCACCGACTCGTGAACTGGCCCTGCAGGTGGCTGAAGCGTGCCAACGCTATGCCCACCACATGCCTGATTTCCACGTGCTGCCCATTTACGGCGGCGCCTCCTACGAAACCCAGACCCGCGCACTGCGCCGTGGTGCTCAGGTTGTCGTGGGTACCCCGGGCCGCGTGATGGACCTGATCCGTCGCAAGAACCTGGACCTCTCCGGCCTGAAAGCCCTGGTGCTGGACGAAGCGGACGAGATGCTGCGCATGGGCTTCATCGACGACGTGGACTGGATCATGGAACAGTGCCCGGCCGGTCGTCAGGTTGCCCTGTTCTCCGCCACCATGCCGGAGCAGATCCGTCGTGTGGCCCAGAAGCACCTGAAGCAGCCCAAAGAGATCAAGATCGCCTCCAAAACTGCGACCGCTACCACTATCCGCCAGCGTTACTGGCAGGTGACCGGTCTGCACAAGCTGGACGCCATGACCCGTCTGCTGGAAGTCGAACCCTACGAAGCCCTGCTGGTGTTCGTACGCACCAAGAACGCCGCCGAAGAACTGGCTGGCAAGTTGGCCGCCCGTGGTCACGCCTGTGAAGCGCTGCACGGTGACATCCCGCAGAAGCTGCGTGAGCGTACCGTTGACAAGCTGCGTCAGGGCCAGCTGGACATCCTGATCGCCACCGACGTGGTTGCCCGTGGTCTGGACGTTGAGCGCATCACCCACGTGGTGAACTACGACATCCCCTACGACACCGAATCCTACGTTCACCGTATCGGCCGTACCGGCCGTGCCGGTCGCAAGGGTGAAGCCATCCTGTTCGTGGCACCGCGCGAGCGTCGCATGCTGCGCGCCATCGAGCACGCAACCCGTCAGGCCATCGAGCCGATGAAGATGCCGAGCACCGAGGACATCAACCAGCACCGTCTGACCAAGTTCAAGGAGCGCATCCGCGAAACCATGATGGGCGAAGAGCTCGAGATCTACGTGAACCTGGTGAACGAGCTGATCGAAGAAGACTCTGCCGATCCGCTGGAGCTGGCCGCCGCACTGGCCAAGCTGGTACAGGGCGACCAACCGCTGCTGCTGGATGACTCCATTCCGGATCCGGTGTTCAACGCCGGCAACGATCGCGGTGGTTTCGAGCGTCGTGACTTCAACGACCGTGGTGGCCGTGATTTCGCCGACCGTGGCGATCGCCCGGCTCGTCGCATGCCGTCCCTGGAGCCGCGTCCGCTCAAAGACAACCCAGACGTGGAGATGGAGCGCTACCGCGTAGACGTGGGTGCCCATCACGGCGTCAAGCCGGGCCAGATCGTGGGTGCCATCGCCAACGAAGCGAACATCGAGAGCCGCTTCATCGGCAACATCGACATCGCCGATGACTTCTCCACCGTCGATCTGCCCAAGGGCATGAGCGCCGACGTGCTGGAAGTGATCAAGAAAGCCCGTGTCTGCCAGCGTCCGCTGCAGATCAGCCGCTACACCGAAGTGCCGGCCGGCAGCAACACTGCTCCCCGTCCGCCCCGTGGTGATCGTCCGTTCCGTGGCGACCGTCCTTTCAACAAGGATCGCCGTCCGCAGGGTGACCGTCCCTTCAACAAGGATCGCCGTGAAGGCGGTTTCGACAAGGGTCGCAAATTCGGTGGCAAGCGCCGCGACAGCTAAACCCTGACTGCTAGCTAAAAAGGCCGCTCATCGAGCGGCCTTTTTGTTGCCCCTCGTTAACCCAGGCGACGCCGCAGCGCCGCATGGGGGGATGTGAAAGGGTCAGTCAATGGCACACCGTGGATATCGTCGATGAGCTGCCTGACGTCGTCATGGCTGTATGGGGATGGGGCAGAAAGGAAGAGGCGGGCAAGTGCAGGGTCGTCGCAGGTTGGGGCGAGCCACGCCAGCATAAAAGGAAAGGGGGTAGCAGCAAGAGCAGGCTGAGAGGGGCGCCCGGGCTGGTTTGTCCGGGCCTATGCCATCGCGATGAAGACAGCAAAAAGGCGACCCTGGGGTCGCCTTTTATGTTTATGCATCTATCTTGGGGGCTTAGAGCACCATGGCGGCAATCCAGCCGAAGATGATGAGCGGGATGTTGTAGTGGATGAAGGTGGGCACCACGCTGTCCCAGATATGGTCGTGCTGGCCGTCGGCGTTGAGGCCCGAGGTGGGGCCCAGGGTCGAGTCGGAGGCGGGAGAGCCCGCATCCCCCAGGGCGCCGGCGGTGCCGACCAGAGAGATGGTCGCCAGGGGGGAGAAGCCGAGGTGCAGGCACAGCGGCACATAGATGGTGGCGATGATGGGCACGGTGGAGAAGGAGGAGCCGATCCCCATGGTGATGAGCAGGCCTACCAGCAGCATCAGGAAGGCGGCCAGCCCCTTGTGGCCCGCCATCATGCCGGAGACGGCCTGTACCAGGCTCTCCACCCCGTGGGTCTCTTTCATCACGGCGGCGAAGCCGGCGGCGGAGATCATGATGAAGCCGATGAGAGACATCATGCGCACCCCCTGGGTGAAGGCATCCTGGCTCTCGCGGAACTTGATGACGCCGCCACAGGTGAAGATGACGAAGCCGGCCAGTGCCCCCAGCACGATACTGTTGGTCATCAGCTGCAGCCCCAGCGCCACGGCGATGGCCAGCAGGGCGACCCAGATGTGGTTGAGGTTGAGATCGACCGTCTCCGGCTCGGCGGCCAGGATCTTCTCCAGATCATACTGGCGCGGCTTGCGGTAGCTGAAGAAGACGGCGATCAGCAGGCCGACGAACATGCCCAGCACCGGAATGGCCATCGCCAGCGGCAGCTGGCTGTGCTCGACCGGCACACCGTTGTCGATCAGGTTCTTGGCCAGGATGTTGTTGAGAAAGATGCCGCCAAAGCCCACCGGCAGCAGCATATAGGTCGCGGTCAGGCCAAAGGTGATGACGCAGGCCACCTGACGGCGGTCGATCTGCATCTGGGCCATGACGTGCAACAGCGGTGGGATCAGGATGGGAATGAAGGCGATATGGACGGGGATCAGGTTCTGGGAGGAGATGGAGACCCCCAGCACCGAGCTGAGCAGCAGGGCCTTGACCCAGAGGATGCGGGAACTGCTGGCATCCTTGCCGAGTTGGCTGATCACTTTGCGCGCCAGCAGATCCGTGATGCCGGAGCGGGAGATGGCGACTGCGAAGGCCCCCAGCATGGCGTAGGAGAGGGCGATCTCGGCGCCGCCACCCAGGCCACCGCTGAAGGTGCTGAGGGTCTGCTCGAGGGAGAGACCGCCGATCAGACCGCCGACGATGGCGCCGATGGCGAGAGAGACCACCACATTGATCCGCAGCAGGCTGAGCACCAGCATCAGCGCCACCGCGATAACAACAGGATTCATTTGCTTTCCTTATAGTTTGTGTTGCTGTCTGTCGTGTGAAAGGCAGTTAGTTTGCGAAAAATGTGACAAATGTCGAGTAAAAAATCAGGTGAATGGCCTATCTACAGCATTCCCGGCGGTTCAACCCAGGTAATGAGTCGGGAGAGGTAAAAAACGGTGCTGGATGGGCCTTTCTTCGACATTCTGGTCAAACCAGATGGCCTGCCAAATGGTGCAAGAAAAGAGGCTGCCGTGGCAGCCTCTTGGGAAGGGGGCGTCGTTACTCGCTGGCGTCGTCGGCCACCTCGTCCGGGTGGGCCGGGGGCCAGCCACCCAGGCTCTTCCAGCGGTTGACGATATGACAGAACAGCTCGGTGGTGCGCTCGGTGTCGTAGAGGGCGGAGTGCGCCTCTTTATTGTCAAACGGAATGCGCGCGCTCTGGCACGCCTTGGCCAGCACCGTCTGGCCCAGCGCCAGGCCGGAGAGGGCGGCGGTGTCGAAGGTGGCAAACGGATGGAATGGGTTGCGCTTGAGGCTGGCCCGCTCGGCGGCGGCCATGACGAAGCCGTGATCGAAGGTGGCGTTGTGGGCCACTATGATGGCGCGGCCGCAATCCTGCTCCTTCATCCCCTTGCGGATGCCCTTGAAGATCTCGGTCAGCGCCTCTTTCTCGCTGACAGCGCCGCGCAGCGGATTGAAGGGGTCGATGCCGGTGAACTCCAGTGCCGCTTTTTCCAGATTGGCCCCTTCAAACGGCTCGACATGAAAATGGAAGATCTGGTCGGGCACGAGCCAGCCTTGCTCGTCCATCTTGAGGGTATAGGCGGCGATTTCCAGCAAGGCATCGGTTCTGGCATTGAACCCGGCGGTTTCAACATCGATGACGACGGGGTAAAAGCCACGAAAACGGCCCTTGAGGGTGTGAACAGCGTCGGTCATGGTATCTCGGTCGGCGTGAAATGAGGCGGCATTATGGCAAAAAAGCCGGCCTTTGTCCCTCATCGGCCGCCATCGGCGCGCTGGCCGATTCTATTATCGACACGCGGGCTTATAATTGACCACTTCAACAATGGAATGGGGAGCAACGATGAAGAAGCTGGGATTGGCGCACAAGATGTTGCTGGTGGTCTGCCTGCCACTGCTGGCCTTGCTGTTCTTCTCCGGCCGATACGTCTATGAGCGTTATCGGGTCGAGCAGGAGATGAGTGAGGCTCAGGCCGCACTGGCGGTGGTGCGGGAAGCAGCGCAGCTGGCCCACGAGCTGCAAAAGGAGCGCGGCATGTCGGCCGGCTTCCTGGGTTCTGGCGGCAACAAGTTCCGCGATGCCCTGCCGGTGCAGCGCAAGCAGGTCGATACCCTGCTGCAGCGCTTTCGTGAGGATCCCGCCCTGCTGGCGCTCAAAGAGGTGCAGCAGGAGCTGGCCGGGCTCACCGCCATGCGCGAGCGGGTCAGTGCGCTGGGGGTCGAGGTGGCGGAGCAGGTCAGCTTCTATACCCGGATGATCACCCAGTTGCTGGCGGTGGTGGATCAGATCAGCATCAATAGCCGGGATGCCACCATAGCGCTGCAGACCAATGCCTATGCCGCCTTCTTGCAGAGCAAGGAGCGGATGGGGCTGGAGCGGGCAACCTTGAGCAACGTGTTCGGCCGTGACAGCTTCACGCCGGCGCTGTTGCAGCAGTTCATCTCCCTGTTGGCGGCCCAGAATACCTATCTTGAGCGTTTCCAGGCGGTGGCGAGCTCCTCCCAGCGCCAGCTGCTGGCCGACAGCCTGGCCTCGCCGGTGGTGAGCAAGGTGGCTGCCATGGAGAAGCTGGCGCTGGACAAGGCGGCCAGCGACGGCTTCGGGGTGGATGCCGAGGCCTGGTTTGCCTTGAGCACCGACAAGATCAGCCTGCTCAAGGAGAGTGAAGACCGCCTCTATCAGCAGCTGTCCGAGCGGGTGGATCAGATGCGGGCGAAGAGTGCCAGCGACTTCTGGTGGGCCGCCACCGGAGTCCTGCTGTGCGTGCTGCTCACCAGCTTCGTCTGCTGGCGGGTAGTGCGGGATCTGCATCTGGGCTTCATGGCCCTGCACCATACCTTCAAGCGGCTGGTGCAGGAGAACGATCTGACGGTGCGGGTCAACTGGCGATCCGGTGACGAACTGGGGGCACTGTCGCGGGATCTGAACCACTTCCTCGAACATCTGGAAGGGCTGATGCTGGCGGTGCGCCGCTCCTGCGAGGTGCTGGCCCGCAGCGCCGCCGCCTCGGCCAACGTCATTGCCGAAGTCAACGCCGGGGTGGCCAAGGGGTTTGGCCAGGTGGATCTGGTGGCGACGGCGGCCACCGAGATGGCCTCGACGGTGGCCGAGATCGCGCGCAATGCGACCCAGACCTCGTTGGCGACCCAGCAGGCCATCGGCCGGGCCCGGCAGGGTGATAAGGAGGTGGATCAGACCATCGATGCCATCCAGCAGGTCGCGGGTACCTTGAGTGATACCCAGCAGCTGGTGGACAGCCTGCATCAGGACACCGAATCGGTGGGCGAGGCGCTCAACCTCATCAAGCAGATCTCGGATCGCACCAACCTGCTGGCCCTCAACGCCGCCATCGAGGCGGCCCGTGCCGGCGAATCCGGCCGTGGTTTTGCGGTGGTGGCGGAAGAGGTGCGGGCGCTGGCGTCGCGCACCCAGCAGGCCGCCGACGACATAGAGCGGATGCTGGTGCGGCTGCGGCAGGGGGCCAATCAGGCGGTCACCGCCATGCACCTGGGGACCGAGCAGGCGGGGCTGAGCGTGACCGAGGCCAAGCGGGCGGGCAGCGAGCTGACCGACATCGTTAACGAGGTGCGCAAGGTGAGCGACATGACCGCCCAGGTGGCCACCGCCACCGAGGAGCAGCGCTATGTCACCGACGACATCCAGCACAACGTGATGACTATCCGCGAGGTGTACGAGGCGCATCGCCAGCACTCGGAAACCCTGCAGCAAAACAGCGCCGAGCTGGATCAGCTGGCGCGGGAGCTGGCGGGGCGCATCGCTCGCTTCAAACTGATGGACGCCGCCTCGACCCACTGATCGGTTTGCCCTAAAGCTTGTCCTGCCCCTGCCGATATCTAACCTGAGATCGTGTGGAGGGCAGGCAGTTGAACGCTTGGATGTTGGGGTTGGTCAGCATATCCGTGAGTATGCAGTTACAGGCGGGAGTCACCGAATTCGGTGCCGGCCTGGATCAATCCGTCTGGCGTTTGACCTCCGACACCCAGGTGGAGTGCCGGCTCGAGCACCCCATCCCCAACTGGGGCACGGGGGCATTCGTCAGCCGTGCCGGCCGCAAGATCAATCTGGATTTCGAGCTCAAGGGGCTGCGCCAGCAGGCCCAGACCCAGACGGTCAGCCTGGGCATCATGCCGCCGGTCTGGCGCCCCGGCATCGCCGGGCGTGAAGTGAGCCAGCTGCGCTTTTACCAGCAGTTTGACGGGCTGGTGGAGGGGCAGACCGCCTGGACCATGCTGGACGAGCTGGAAGGGGGGCGCATGCCGACCTTCCAGTACCGCGACTGGTATCGGCAGAATCGACCGGTGCGGGTCTCGCTCTCCTCGGTCAACTTCCGGGTCAAGTATCAGGCCTTCGTGGATTGCCTCAATGGCCTGCTGCCCTACAGTTTCAACGACATCGCCTTCAGCGTGCTCACCTATGACAAGAACAGTGACGAGCTGTCGCTGGCCTCCAAGCGGCGGCTGGCGATGATCGGCGAGTATGTGAAGGTGGACAAGAGCATCGACGTGGTGGTGATCGATGCCTACAGCGACAGCTATGGCGGCCGTTGGCCGAACCAGAAGCTCTCCGAGAAACGGGCCGATGCCATCAAGAAGGTGTTTGTGGATCTGGGCATCGAACCCGGCAAGATCTCGGTGGAGGGGCACGGCGAGAAGCAGCACGTCGCCTCCAACGAAACCGAAGATGGTCGTGCCAAGAACCGGCGGGTGGTGATCAACATGGGCCGCAACGGAGCCATCTGAGGAAAACGAATCCATAAAAAAGAGCGCCTTGGCGCTCTTTTTTGTTTTTCGGGGCTCAGTCTGGATCAGAAACTGTCGCCGAGGCCGCTGCCGGCATCCTTCTTGGCGATCAGCTCAATCTTGTAACCGTCCGGATCTTCCACGAAGGCGATGACGGTGGTGCCGCCCTTGACCGGGCCCGGCTCGCGGGTGATCTTGGCACCAGCGGCGCGCAGCGCCTCGCAGGTGGCATAGATGTCGTCCGCTTCCAGCGCGATGTGACCGTAGGCCGAGCCCAGCTCGTACTCGCTGACACCCCAGTTGTAGGTGAGCTCGATCACCGCTTCATCTTTCTCGTCACCGTAGCCGACGAAGGCCAGGGTGTACTTGTATTCGCTGTTCTCGCTCTTGCGCAGCAGTTTCATCCCCAGCACTCGGGTATAGAAGTCGATGGAGCGTTGCAGATCGCCGACGCGCAACATGGTATGCAGGATTCTCATTGCTCAATTCTCCGGGTAGTGGTTCTTGTGGTATGGGTGCCGCTCAGAGAAGCGGATACCGGCGCTTGGCTCAAGCCCGTGCTCGCCAGGAGCTGCGCCATGGCTGCACCGTTTGCGAGCCGGCAGCCGTGTTCAGCTCTCCGGGTAGACCTTTTCCTTGTACTCGCACAAGTCCTCGATGATACAGGAACCGCAGCGCGGTTTGCGAGCCAGACAGGTGTAGCGCCCGTGCAGGATCAGCCAGTGGTGCACGTCCAGCTTGAACTCGGCGGGAACCACCTTGAGCAGCTTCTCCTCCACCTGATCGACGTTCTTGCCCACCGCAAAGCCGGTGCGGTTGGAGACCCGGAAGATATGGGTATCGACGGCGATGGTGGGCCAACCGAAGGCGGTGTTGAGCACCACGTTGGCGGTCTTGCGGCCGACCCCGGGCAGGGCTTCGAGGGCTTCGCGGTTCTCCGGCACTTCACCGCCGTGGCGCTCCAGCAGGATGGCGCAGGTCTTGATGACGTTCTCGGCCTTGGTGTTGAAGAGGCCAATGGTCTTGATGTACTCCTTGACCCCGTCTACCCCCAGTTCCAGCATGGCCTGGGGGGTGTTGGCCACCGGGTAGAGCTTGTCGGTGGCCTTGTTGACGCTGACATCGGTGGCCTGTGCCGACAGCAGCACGGCGATCAGCAGCTCGAACGGCGTCTTGAAGTTGAGCTCGGTGGTGGGGTGGGGGTTGTCGTCCCGCAGTCGCTCCAGTATCTGCCTACGTTTCTGATTGTTCATGGCTCTCTCTTGGCTTAGAGCTGGGTCGCGCGGGCACCCGCGGCCGGCACGCTGCAGTGGGCCTTTTCGGCGCTTTGCTTGCGACCCATCCAGTCGTTGATGGCGTTCTTGCCGGCGATCATCAGGCCGAGACCGATGAAGCCGCCAGGGGGCAGGATTGCCAGCAGCAGGCTGGCATCGGCGTGGAACAGCTCGATGCGCAGTGACTTGGCCCACTCTCCCAGCAGCAGGTCGGCACCGTCGAACAGGGTGCCCATGCCGATGATCTCGCGCAGCCCGCCCAGCACCAGCAGCACCAGAGTAAAGCCGAGCCCCATCATGAAGCCGTCGAGGGCCGCCAGCAGCGGCGGGTTCTTGGAGGCATACGCCTCGGCCCGGCCGATGATGACGCAGTTGGTGACGATGAGGGCGATGAAGATGCCGAGCGCCTGATAGAGGCCGTAGGTGTAGGCGTTCATCAGCAACTGCACGCTGGTCACCAGCGCCGCGATGATCATCACGTAGACCGGAATGCGGATATCCTTGGGCACCAGGTTGCGCACCAGCGAGATGGCGAGGTTGGAGCTGACCAGCACCGCCATGGTGGCGAGGCCGAGTCCCAGCGCATTGGTGAAGGTGGAAGAGACCGCCAGGGTGGGGCACAGACCCAGCACCTGCACCAGGGAGGGGTTGTTCTTCCATAGCCCCTGCAGCATCAGCTCCTTGAGTTCTTCGCGGCGGCCATTGCTCTCGCTGAGCGGGCTCTGCCCGTCAATCACATCGACTTGTTCCATAGCTTGTGCTCCGGCGTTAGGGGGTGGCGTCACAGGCGGGGGCGTCGCGCAGCAACTCTGGGTGCTCCTGTTGCAGCAGCAACAGGTTTTTCACCGCCTTGACCACGGCCCGGGGGGTGATGGTGGCACCGGTGAAGGCGTCGAACTCGCCGCCGTCTTTCTTCACGGCCCAGCTGGCTTCATTGTCGTGGCTGAGAAACTTGCCGACGAAGCTGTTGATCCAGTCCGACTTCTTCAGCTCGATCTTGTCGCCAAGGCCGGGGGTTTCCTTGTGGGCCAATACCCGCACCGCGCTCACGGCGCCCTTGGCATCGGTGCCCACGATGAGGCGAATGGCCCCACTGTAGCCGTCGGGGGCGACGGTTTCCAGCGCATAGCCGGTGATTTCGCCCTGCTTGGTCGCGGTGTAGAGCGGCATGGACTGATCGCTGCCCAGATAGCGTCGGCTCTGCACCAGCTTGCAGCTGGCGACCAGATCGTTGTCATAGCTCCCCTCCGGCAGCAGGGCGGAGAGGGTGCGCAGCTTCTCCAGCTGCTGCTGATGGGCGATCCGCCCCTGGGTCAGCTCGTTGGTCAGCACCACCACGGCGGTGCAGGCGAGGGCAAACAGGGCGAGAGTGACGCCGTTTTTGCGCATGCTCTTTAACATTGCATCATTCCTGAGGGTGAGGTGTGCGCCAGGTTCATTTGCGACGAGCCCCATAGACCTTGGGACGCGTCAGGCTGTCGATCAGCGGTACGCACAGGTTGGCCAGCAGCACGGCAAAGGCGAAAGCATCCGGGTAGCCACCAAAGCGGCGGATGACATAGACCAGCACGCCGATGAGCACGCCATAGACCAGGCGGCCGCGCGGGGTGGTGCTGGCACTCACCGGGTCGGTGGCGATGAAGAAGGCCCCCAGCATGGTGGCGCCGCTGAACAGGTGGAACATGGGAGTGGCGGTGGCATCCGGGGTCATCAGATAACCCAGGGTGGCCGCCAGCAGCAAGGCGCCGAGGATGGCCCCCGGAATGCGCCAGTTGATCACCTTCTGCTGCAGCAGGAACAGGCCGCCCAGCAGGTAGCCGAGGTTGACCCAGCTCCAGCCGATGCCGCCCCAGCCTTCGAATACGGTGTGGGTCATCACCTCGCCGGCGGTGAGGCCCTGAGTCAGCCCGGTTTTCAGAGTGTCGAGCGGCGTGGCCATGGTCAGCCCATCCACCCCCTGCTTGAGCTGCGCCATGCTGTAACCGTCGAGGCTGAAGCCGGTGAAGATCACCGAGGCCGCATCGCCAAAGCCGATGTCATAGGCGGCGATGCTGGAGGGTGGCAGCCAGCTGGTCATCTGCACCGGGAAGGAGACCAGCAGCAGCACATAGGCCACCATGGCGGGGTTGAACAGGTTTTGGCCGAGCCCGCCATAGAGGTGTTTGGCGATGATGATGGCAAACGCCGTGCCCAGCACCAGCATCCACCAGGGCAGCAGTGGCGGCAGGGAGAGGCCGATCAGCACGGCGGTCAGGGCCGCGCTGCCATCCAGCAGGGCCGGTTTGACGGGGCGTCCGCGCAGGCGCAGCACCAGCGCCTCCGAGCCCAGCGCCGTGACCAGCGCCAGCAGGATCTGGATCAGGGTGCCCCAGCCAAAGAACCAGCTCTGCGCCAGAAAACCGGGCAGGCAGGCCAGGATCACCAGCAACATCAGGGTTTGGGTCTGTTTGCGGTTGTGGGCAAACGGCGCACTCGCGATATTGAACATGGATCAGTGGCTCTTGTCGGTCGATGGAGAAGGAGAGGCCTGGGCTGCTGCCTCGGCCGCCAGTTTGCGGGCCTTGGCACGGGCCACGGCGGCGGCAATGGCCGCTTTCTTGGGATCCGCATCGGCGGCTGGCTGCAACGCATCGGCAGCCGGTGCCGCCACGGTGGTCACCTCGGGCTTGGCTGTGGCCTCCTCGTCTTGCACCTCTGCGGGCTTGGCAACGGCCTCCTCACCTTGCGCCTGAGCGGCCTTCTTGGCCTTGGCACGGGCGATGGCGGCAGCAATGGCTGCCTTCTTGGGATCCGCGTCGGCGGCTGAGTCAGGCTGCGGCGCTGCGGCAGGGGCTGCCACGGCGGCCTCTTCACCTTCGGTCACTGCTGCGTCCCCTTGCGCCTGAGCGGCCTTCTTGGCTTTGGCTCGGGCAATGGCTGCCGTGATGGCCGCCTTCTTGGGATCCGCGTCGGCGGCTGAGTCAGGCTGCGGCGCCGTTGCAGGGACTGCCACGGCGGCCTCTTCACCTTCGGTCACGGCTGCGTCCCCTTGCGCCTGAGCGGCCTTCTTGGCCTTGGCACGGGCAATGGCAGCAGCGATAGCCGCCTTCTTGGGATCCGTGTCGGCGGCGGTGTCAGACTGGGGCGCGCCTACAGGGCTATCCGCAGCCGCTTCATCACCTTGCGTGCTGACGGCTTTTTTGGCCTTGGCGCGGGCGATGGCGGCAGCAATGGCGGCCTTCTTGGGATCCGTGTCGGCAGCTGAGTCAGGCTGAGGCGCAGCAGCAGGGGTATCCGCCACCACTGCTTCGCCTGGCTCCTGAGCCGCTTTTTTGGCCTTGGCACGTGCCAGTGCCGCCGCAATCGCCGCTTTCTTGGCATCCTGCCCGTCCGCTGCCGGTGCATCGGCCTGGTCCGAACCGGGCTCGCTGGCGGCCGCCTTGGCGGCGCGGCGGGCGATGGCCTCCTGTTTGCGCGCCTCGCGGGCGGCAATCATGGCGCTGTTGTCCGGCGCGAGTTCGCTGGCACCAACGGGTGCTGCGTCCTGTTTGGCCTTGATGCGGGCCAGTGCCGCGGCCACCGGATCTTCTCCGCCGGCCGCCGTCATGGCCTGGCGACGCTGGGCGGCAGCCTCGGCATGACGGGCTTCGCGGGCGGCTTTTTCCCGCTCGAAGCGGGCCTGCTTGGCCTCGAAGCGCTGCTTGGCGCGCTCGGCCTTCTCGGCCTCGGCGCGCGCCTCGCGGATGTCATCCTTGGCAATCTTGTAGTACTGCACCAGCGGGATCTCGCTCGGGCAGACCCAGGCACAGGCGCCGCACTCGATGCAGTCGAACAGGTTGAGCCCCTCGGCCTTGTCGTACTCCTTGGCCCGGCTGTACCAGTAGAGCTCTTGCGGCAGCAGGTTGGCCGGACAGGCGTCGGCACAGGCGCTGCAGCGAATGCAGGCCTGCTCCGGACCGGGCGGCGGCAGCTCGGCCCGGGTGGGGGAGAGCAGGCAGTTGGTGGCCTTGACCACCGGCACCATGGCGTGGGGCAGGGTGAAGCCCATCATGGGGCCGCCCATGATCACCCGCTGATCCGCCTCGGGTTGCAGCTCGAAACGCTGCAGCAGCCAGCGCACCGGGGTGCCCAGCAGTACCCAGGCATTGCCCGGTTTCTTGAAGGTGTCGCCGGTGAGGGTGACGATGCGGGAGATGAGCGGTTCGCCGTCGATGATGGCGCGCTTGATGGCAAACACGGTGGCCACGTTGAGCACCATGATGCCCATGTCCACGGCGCGGCCCCCCTTGGGAACCTGGCGGCCGGTGAGCAGCTCGATGGTCTGCTTGGCGCCGCCCGAGGGATACTTGGTGGGCACCGTCTTGACCAGTACGTCTTCGTCTGTGGCATGACGGGTCAGCTCACCGATGGCGGCCGGCTTGTTGTCTTCCACCCCGATCAGGGTCAGCTTGGGTTTGAGCAGGTGCTTGAGTACCCGGATGCCGTCCATGATCTCGTCGGCATACTCCTGCATCAGCCGGTCATCGGTGGTGATGTAGGGTTCGCACTCCAGCCCGTTGACGATCAGGATCTCGGTGAGCTGACCGCGGCCATCGAGCTTGCTGTGGGTCGGAAACACGGCGCCGCCGAGGCCCGCGATACCGGCCTGCTGGATGCGCTCGAGCAGCTCGCCCCGCTCCAGATTCCAGTAGTCGCTGCGGCCCTGACGCTCGCCCCAGGCATCTTCGCCATCCGGGGTGAGGGTGATACAGAGATCGTCGAGACCGGAGGGGTGGGCCACCGTGTGGTGACCGATGGCGGTGATGGTGCCGGAGGTGGAGGCGTGCACCGGCACGAAACGCCCCTTGTCATGGCGAGTGAGCGGCTGGCCTTTCTTGACCTTGTCGCCGACCCGCACCAGCAGGTCGCCGGCCGGGCCCGCGTGCTGGCGCACCGGGATGATGAGCTGGGGCGGTAGACCCGCGTCCACCACCGGGGTGAGACTGGATTGGTCTTTGTTCTCGGGAGGGTGAATGCCGCCGTGAAAATCCCACAGAGTGCCGGCTTTGATGCGTTCGAGTAAGGACTGCATGGTTACTTATTCCACTATCTTGACCGGAATGGCGACGTTGGCCAGATCCCACTTCCAGTTGTCGACCGTGGTCGGCACCGGGATCATTTCGATACAGTCGGTCGGGCAGGGATCGACACAGAGATCGCAGCCGGTGCACTCGTCGGCAATGACGGTGTGCATCGCCTTGGTGGCGCCGACGATGGCATCGACCGGACAGGCCTGGATGCACTTGGTGCAGCCGATGCATTGATCTTCATGAATGAAGGCGACTTTCTTGATGGGGGCGGCGGCCTCGGCGCCACCCAGCGGCTGGGGTTCGACCCCCATCAGGTCGGCAATCTTGCGCATGGTGGCATCGCCACCTGGCACGCACTTGTTGATCTGGTCGCCATTGGCCAGCGCCTCGGCGTAGGGCTTGCAGCCCGGGTAGCCGCACTGGCCGCACTGGGTTTGCGGCAGCAGGGCGTCGAGCTGATCGACGATGGGATCGGCTTCCACATGAAATTTGACGGCGGCAAAGCCCAGGATGATGCCGAAGGCCAGAGCCAGCAGCGCCAACACCAGAACGGCAAAGAGTATGTGAGTCATAGCGCTATATCTTGATGAGGCCGGTAAAGCCCATAAAGGCCAGCGACATCAGGCCGGCGGTGATCATGGCGATGGAGACGCCGCGAAACGGGGTTGGGACGTCGGCGGCCACCAGACGTTCACGCATGGCGGCAAACAGGATCAGCACCAGCGAGAAACCGGTGGCGGCGCCGAAGCCGTAGATGATGCTCTGGATGAAGTTGTGGTGCTCGTTGATGCTGAGCAGGGCCACCCCCAGCACGGCGCAGTTGGTGGTGATGAGCGGCAGGAAAATGCCCAGCAGACGATAGAGGGTAGGGCTGCTTTTGCGGATAACCATCTCGGTAAACTGAACCACGACGGCGATCACAAGAATGAAGGCGAGCGTGCGCAGGTAGGCGATGTTCAACGGGATCAGGATATAGTGTTCCATCAGATAGGAACAGGCGCTGGCCAGGGTCATCACGAAGGTGGTCGCCAGCCCCATGCCGATGGCGGTTTCCAGCTTGCCTGAGACGCCCATGAAGGGGCACAGGCCGAGGAATTTCACCAGCACGAAGTTGTTAATCAGCACAGTGCCGACCAATAAAAGCAGGTACTCAGTCATTGCAGGTTGGTTATCCGGTGTGAAGGCGGCGGTATTATCTGATTTTAGGTGCCTTTTAACAACCGCAAGGCCGCATGGTTATTATTCAAATAGCCAATTTCATGGAGGAAACGTGCGCCCTTTACCCATTTTTACCCTGACCCTGGCGATGCTGCTCTGGTCCAGCTCCTTCATCGCGCTCAAGCACGTGCTGGGGGTCTGGGGCTTCGGTCAGGTGCTGTTCATGCGCATGAGCGTGGCGGCGCTCTGCTGGCTGTGCTGCTACCGCTATCTCGGCAATTTCCGCTATCAGAAAGGGGACTGGCGCTGGCTGGCGTTGATGGGGGCATTGGAGCCCTGTCTCTATTTCCTGCTGGAGGTCAACGCCCTGCGCTACACCAGTGCCGGTCAGGCCGGCATGGTCTGTGCCCTGTTGCCGCTCATCGTGGCGCTGGTGGCCTTCGTGCTGATCCGCGAGCGGGTGAGCCGCCGTCAGTTGCTCGGCTTTGCCATCGCCATCTTCGGCATCGCGCTGCTCGGCTTTGGCAGCGGGGCGGATGAATTTGCCCCCAATGCCCTGCTTGGCAACAGCCTGGAGATGGCGGCCATGTTCTGCGCCGCCACCTACTCGGTGGTGTTCAAGAAGCTCTGCAGCCGCTACAGCGTGTTGACCCTGACTGCGTTGCAGGCCTTCGTCGGCACCCTCTTCTTCGCCCCCTTTGCCTTTGGCGAACCCTGGCCGACGGCCTGGGTCTGGCAGGACATGGCGGTCATCGTCTTTCTCGGCGCCTGCGTGACCCTGGGGGCCTACCTGCTCTACAACTGGTCGGTGACCCAGGTGAAGGTGACGCTGGCGGCGGCCTACGTCAATCTCATCCCGGTGTTCACCCTGCTGCTGGCCTATCTGCTGCTGGGAGAGACCCTCAACGCCTTGCAATGGGTGGCCTGTGGCGCCGTGCTGCTGGGGATCGCGGTGGGACAGCTGCCGGCTAGGCGTGTGCGAATGCCGGCGGCCACCACAGGCCCGTGACGGCCACAAATTGACTACAGTCAGGGCAAGTAGCAGCGAGGAGCGTGATCATGAGTGACATGAGGTTATTGGCGCAGGCGCGACTGCTGCTTGGCCACCATCCCTTCACCCTGGCCGATGCACGGGCACTGGAGGCGCTGGAAGAGGAAGCGGTGGGCGAGGAGGGGCTCTGCATCGCCGAGCTGTGGGAGTGCGCCCTGCAGCAGGCCGACGAGGAGGCCAGGCACTATCTGTCGGGGCGGGATTGACGCTTTGATCGGAAGAAAAATACGGGGCCTGGCCCCGTGTGTTGTGATGGCGAGGCCCTAGATGGAGAGGCCTTTGACGGTGTCCGACACCGAGTTGGCGTCCTCGATGATCTCCTGAATGACGCCGGCGATGATGTCGGCCTGGGCCTGGCCCGCCATCGCCTTGTCCGATACCACCGAGACGGTCTGGGTGATCCTGGAGGTGATGTCGGAGTTGAGCCGGATGACGGAGACTATCTCGCCGGTGGAGGTGGAGGTTCGCGCCGCCAGCTGGCGCACTTCATCGGCCACCACCGCAAACCCGCGGCCCTGCTCGCCGGCGCGGGCCGCCTCGATGGCGGCGTTGAGCGCCAGCAGGTTGGTCTGATCCGCGATGCTGCTGATGGTCGAGATGATGGATTCTATGCTTCTGGATTGCTGGTTGAGGTTCTCTATCTGCCGGCTGACTTCACTGACCGAGCTGTTGATGTGGGCCGAGGTTTCCAGCACCTTGTCGATCACCTCCCGTCCCCTGGCGGCGCTCAGCACCGTCTCTCCGGCGATGGCGCAGGCCTTCTGGGCCGCTTCGCGCACCGAGATTGACTTTTCCACCCGCTCGCTGATGTTGCTCGCCAGCTTGATGATTTTGATCACCTTGCCCTCATGGTTGAAGATGGGGTTGTAGGTGGCCTCCAGCCAGATCTTCTCGCCATGGCGGCCACGGCGCATGAAGAGCCCCGACTGGATGGAGCCCGTCCCCAGATCCCGCCAGAAGTTGGGATTCTGCTGATAGAAGGCCTCGTCACAGAACATGCGGTGGGACTGGCCCACCACCTCGTCCAGCCGGTAGCCGAAGCAGTGCAGGAAATTCTGGTTGGCGGTGATGACGGTGCCATCGGGCTGGAAGTCGATGACGGCCAGGGATTTGTCCAGTGCCGCCAGCAGCGCCTGAGTGCGCTCCAGGGTGGATTGCTGTTCGGTGACGTTGGAGGCCACCTTGGCCACCTTGATCACCTTGCCATCGAGGAGGATCGGGAAGTAGCTGGCTTCGAGCCAGACCGCCTTGCCCGATTTGGCCTGCCGGATGAAACGGCCGTTACGCGACTCTCCCCTGCGCAGATCTTGCCACAGCAGCTCATATTCGCGGGTTTTCACGTCCTCGGGAAAGCAGAGGGCGCTGTGGTGCTTGCCGATCACCTCCTCCCGGGCGTAACCCACGATGGCGAGAAAACGATCGTTGACGAAGGTGACCACCCCCTCCGGGGTGAACTCGATATAGGGAACCTGTGACTGGATGGCCTGCTCAAAGGCGCCAAGTTCTGCGATCTGTGCCGCTTGTTCACTCTGTTCACTTTTACCCGTGCGATTCCAAAACATGGCGGAGCTCCTTGTTAAGACCCTGGTGAGGCCTTTCATGACAATACCCGACCGGCTGAATACTAGTACAGGTTGTTTGGTCGTCGCCTCAGCCATCAGGGTTAATTGTTTGTTTTGTCATTATTGATCTTGTCATGTTGGCAAGCCGTGCAGAGGGGTGGGAAGGTCGGTCCTGCTCCGGCGGGCTGACGGCAGGCCCCTTGGGCGGCATTTGTCCCACGCTCTGTTCATTTTCCCTGCGATTCAACACATCAGAGCACCTTATCGCGGCAAGATGAGGTATCTTATGCCCCGATTTCATCCATTAAACGGATCCGAGACCCCATATGATCATCAAACCCAAGGTTCGCGGCTTTATCTGCACCACCACTCACCCGGTCGGTTGTGAAGCCAATGTTCGTCGCCAGATCGCTTATACAAAGGCCAAGGGCACCATCGAAAATGGTCCCAAGAAGGTGCTGGTGATCGGCGCTTCCACCGGTTATGGCCTGGCTTCCCGCATTGCCGCCGCCTTTGGCTCCGGCGCTGCCACCCTCGGTGTCTTCTTCGAAAAAGCCGGCAGCGAGACCAAGACTGCCACCGCCGGCTGGTACAACTCTGCTGCCTTCGACAAGGCCGCCAAAGAGGCGGGTCTCTACGCCAAGAGCATCAACGGCGATGCCTTCTCCAACGAATGCCGCGCCAAGGTGATCGAGCTCATCAAGCAGGATCTGGGTCAGATTGATCTGGTGGTCTACTCCCTGGCCTCGCCGGTGCGCAAACTGCCGGATACCGGCGAAGTGGTGCGCTCTGCTCTGAAACCCATCGGTGAGGTCTACACCACCACCGCCATCGACACCAACAAGGATCAGATCATCACCGCCACCGTCGAGCCGGCGAATGAGGAAGAGATCCAGAACACCATCACCGTCATGGGCGGTCAGGACTGGGAGCTGTGGATGGCTGCCCTGCGCGATGCCGGCGTACTGGCCGACGGCGCCAAGTCGGTGGCTTACTCCTACATCGGCACCGATCTGACCTGGCCAATCTACTGGCACGGTACCCTGGGCCGCGCCAAGGAAGATCTGGACCGCGCCGCCGCCGCCATCCGTGGCGATCTGGCTGCCAAGGGCGGCACCGCCCACGTGGCCGTGCTCAAATCCGTGGTGACCCAGGCCTCCTCCGCCATTCCGGTGATGCCGCTCTATATCTCCATGGCCTTCAAGATCATGAAGGAGAAGGGCATTCACGAGGGCTGCATGGAGCAGGTGGACCGCATGATGCGCACCCGTCTCTACGCTGCCGACATGGCGCTGGACGATCAGGCTCGCATCCGCATGGATGACTGGGAGCTGCGTGAAGACGTGCAGCAGACCTGCCGCGACCTGTGGCCGTCCATCACCAGCGAGAACCTCTCCGAACTGACCGACTACACCGGTTACAAGCAGGAGTTCCTGCGCCTGTTCGGTTTCGGGCTGGACGAGGTCAATTACGATGCGGATGTGAATCCGGACGTGAAATTCGATGTGGTCGAGCTCTGAGTCTGACCCAAGTGAAAACAGGGCCCCGCGGGGCCCTGTTTTTTTGGCAAAAATCCCGCTAAGTTGCGGAATTTTATTATCCGCGATCACCTTTTTCCCATATCAAACCCGCTAGTCTGGCGGTGATCGGATCACATGACGGCATTGCCGAGGTACGGAAGCTATGACCACTCCACATGAAGCGCCCAAAAAGCGCCAACTCCCCACTGTCTATACCCTGCTTTTCATCATCATCGCTCTGATGGCGGCCCTGACCTGGGTGCTGCCGGCGGGCAAATACAACTACGTGACGGCCAAGACCCAGCAGCCGATTGCGGCGGCGGCCGTGGCCAACTACAGCGGCGACGAGCGGCTATTGCCGGTGCCCGGCAGCTACACCGAGCTCCCCTCCCAACCGCAGGGGGTATTCGATGTGCTCAAGGCGCCCATCCAGGGCTTTCACAAGGCAGCCGACGTGGCGCTGTTCGTGCTCATCATCGGTGGTTTCCTGGCGGTGACCATGCAGAGCGGGGCACTGGATGCCGGTGTCGGCGCCATTGTGCGTGGCTTTGCCGGGCGCGAGCGGCTGCTGATCCCTGTGCTGATCGCCCTGTTTGCCCTGGGCGGCTCCACCTTCGGCATGGCGGAGGAGACGGTGGCCTTCTGGGCACTGATCGTGCCGGTGATGATGGCTGCGGGCTTCGATCGTATGGTGGCGGCGGGGATCATCCTGCTCGGCTCCGGGGTCGGGGTGCTCGCCTCCACCGTCAACCCGTTTGCCACCGGCATCGCCTCCGGTTTTGCCGGCATTCCCATCGGTGAGGGGATTGGCCTTAGGGTTGTGCAGTGGCTGCTGCTGGTGATCTTCGCCTCCTGGTTCGTGATGCGCTACGCCAAGCAGGTGCAGCAGGACAAATCCCGCTCCGTGCTGGCCGACATCACCTATGACGACGAGTTCTCCCAGATGAAGAGCGGCAACCTCGCCTTCAGCGGCAAGCAGAAGCTCACCATGCTGGTCTTCTTCGGCACCTTCCTGCTGATGATCTATGCGGTGGTGCCCTGGTCGGATCTGGGCATCGACCTGCTGCCCACCCTGGGCTGGTGGTTTGACGAGCTCTCCACCCTGTTCTTCAGCGCCTCCATCCTGATCGCGCTGATCAACCGGATGCCGGAGTCCAACTATGTGGCGACCTTCCTGAGCGGCGCTCGGGACCTCATCGGGGTGGCGCTGGTGGTGGCGGTGGCGCGCGGCATCTATGTGGTGATGGAGCATGGGGTCATCATCGACACCATACTGCACTGGGCCGAGGGGCTGGTGAGCGGGCTGTCATCGTCGGTGTTCATCCTGATGGCCTATCTGGTGCACATCATCCTGAGCTTCTTCATCCCCTCCACCTCGGGGCTGGCGACCGTCTCCATGCCGCTGATGGGGCCGCTGGCAGACTTCTCCGGCATCTCCCGGGATCTGGTGATCACCGCCTATCAGTCCGCCTCCGGCTGGATCAACCTGTTCGCCCCCACCGCCGCCCATCTGGTGGCGGGGCTGGCGCTCGCCAAGATCCCCTACGATCGCTTCGTGCGCTGGGTGCTGCCCTTCATCATCGGGGTGGCTCTCATCACCATGGCGGTGCTGGTGGCCGGTGCCTTGCTGCACGGCTGATGGCGCGGCTAGAAAACGACAGACAACAAAAAGGCTCCCGCGGGAGCCTTTTTCATGAGTCTTGCTTACTGCTTGTAGCCCTTGAGGAAGCGGGCGAGACGGCCGATGGCTTCTTCCAGCTCCTCTTCCCGGGGCAGGAACACTAGCCGGAAGTGATCCGGCGCCGGCCAGTTGAAGCCGGTGCCCTGCACCAGCAGCAATTTTTCCTGCTGCAGCAGATCGAACACCATCTTCTGGTCGTCGCGGATGTCGTACACCTTGGGGTCAAGGCGCGGGAACATGTAGAGCGCCCCCTTGGGCTTGACGCAGGAGACGCCCGGAATGTCGTTGAGCAGTTCCCACGCCTTGTCGCGCTGGCGGCGCAGGCGGCCGCCCGGCAGGATCAGCTCGTTGATGCTCTGATAGCCACCCAGAGCGGTCTGGATGGCGTGCTGCATCGGCACGTTGGCACAGAGCCGCATGGAGGCCAGCATCTCCAGCCCCTCGATATAGCCCTTGGCACGGCCCTTGGGACCGGTAATGACCATCCAGCCCTGACGGAAGCCGCAGGCACGGTAGGCCTTGGAGAGGCCGTTGAAGGTCACCACCATCACATCGTCGCACAGGGTGCAGACGCTGGTGTGGGAGATGTCGTCGTAGAGGATCTTGTCGTAGATCTCGTCGGCGAAGATGATGAGGTTGTGCTGGCGGGCGATCTCGATCACTTCCAGCAGGAACTCGCTGCCGTAGACGGCGCCAGTCGGATTGTTGGGGTTGATCAGCACCAGGCCGCGGGTGCGCGGGGTGATGCGGGCGCGGATGTCGTCGAGGTCCGGATACCAGTCGGCCCCTTCGTCGCAGCGGTAGTGCACCGCATGGCCGCCGGAGAGGGTCACTGCCGCAGTCCACAGCGGATAGTCGGGGGAGGGCACCAGCATCTCGTCGCCGTTGTTGAGCAGCGCCTGCATCGCCATCACGATGAGCTCGCTGGCGCCGTTACCGATGTAGATGTCGTCGATGTCGACCTTGCGCATCCCTTTCTGCTGGTAGTACTGCATCACCGCCTTGCGGGCCGAGAACAGCCCCTTGGAGTCGCAGTAGCCCTGGCTGAGCGGCATGTTGAGGATCACATCCTTGATGATCTCTTCCGGTGCATCGAAACCGAACGGGGCCGGGTTGCCGATGTTGAGCTTGATGATGCGGTGGCCTTCGTCTTCGAGACGGCGAGCTTCTTTATGCACCGGGCCGCGGATGTCATAGCAGACATCGTCGAGCTTGTGCGACTTGTCGATAGTGAACATGGTGACTGTGATTCCTTCCCCTGGGGGCGCGTTGGCGAAAAAGGCGTTTTTTAGTATCAAATTTCTTTTCCCCTATTCTTCACAGAATTGAATGCTAGAACAATCCTCTTTTTAGTAGAATTCCCTGATTTTTAGCCCTAAAACAGGGTTGCCAAAACGTTAAATTCAGCACGATCGTTTGTGGTAACCGAGTTTCACCAGTGAAAGATGAGGGGCTGATTAACAAAGCTACCCGACTGTGTTGAAATATTCACTCTCGCTGGCACGATTGGCTTGCGTGAAAAATGTCATTATTTTTGTCGGCGCCGGCCCAAAAAGCAGAGCATGTGGTCTGTGCGCCATGCTGGCGCCGCCCGGCGTCGATATCGAAGGAGTTCCCATGCAAGCCCCCGCAGTTGGTCGCTACCGCCATTTCAAGGGTGGGTATTATCAGGTGTTGACCCTGGCCCTGCACACCGAAACCGGGGAGCAGCTGGTGATCTACCAGAGCGAGCAGGATGGCGCCGTCTACGCCCGCCCGGTGGCCATGTTCATGGAGTGGATCGAGCATCAGGGAGACGTGGTGAGCCGTTTCACCCCGGTTGCCGGCTGAGGCTGACCATTGACCATAAAAAAAGGCGCCTGACGGCGCCTTTTCACAACGTGAGCTTACTGGTAGAGACCCAGGTTCTCTTTGGCATAGGCTTCGAAATCGGTGCAGCCACCGATGTGCTGCTCGTCCAGGAAGATTTGCGGCACGGTATTGACCGGCTTGCCGGCGCTCTTGGCCAGATCTTCCTTGGTGATGCCTTCGGCGTGGATGTCCACGTAGCGGAATTTGAAATCGTCACGCTGTTCAACCAGCTGCTCGGCAATCTGCTTGGCACGGACACAATAGGGGCAACCGGGACGACCAAAAATCACTGCAAACATGTTCTCTCTCCATTCATATGAGGCTGGGGACAGGATAGCCCCGCCTCGTGACTAGTCAAAGTGGAAATTGTCGATACGGCCGTTCGCCATCTTCGATAAGGCGCGCGTCGCCGGCCGTCATCATCAATCACCTTGCGGCAGCTCAACCCTGATCGGCGATCTGGATCGGCTGCTGCTGATAGATGCTCTCCAGCACTCCCTTCTCGAACACGGTCCAGGGCCAGGCGGCCTTGCTGGCGCGGTAGCGCTCGTGGGTCGCCGGATCCTGCGACAGGCCGCGCTGGAACATCACGAAGGCCTTGCGCTGGCCGCCAGCGGTGTCGATGAAGCCCACCAGGTTGGAGGTGCCGGTGATGGTGCCGGTCTTGGCGTGCACCTTGTTCTTCATCATGGGGGCGGTGACGCTGCGCCGCCAGGCCAGGGTGCCGTCCACCTGGGAGCTCGGCAGCAGCTTGATGAGACCAAGCTCCGCGTCATTTTTCTGGATGAAGTTCAGCACCGACAGCATCTGGCGGGCGCTGATGAGGTTGTGGGCGGAGAGGCCGGAGCCGTCGGCTAGAGTGGCGTTGCCCAGATCGATGCCATTCTTGGTCAGGATGGCGCGCACCGCCATGGTGCCGCTGCGATAGCTGCCCGGCTTGTTGTAGTAATGGCGACCGACGGTCTTCAGGAAAGTATCGGCATAGAGGTTGTCGGATTTTTTCAGCATCTTGGCCAGCATCACCGGCAATGAGACCGAGTAGTGGGTGCCCAGCGTCTCGGCATTGTCCGGCGACTTGTGGGTCACCCGCAGCAGGCCGTCATGCTTGATGCCGGCACGGTCCATGGCCCAGCGGATGTTGTCCCAACCCCAGGCCTCCACATCGTGGATGGCGAAGCGCAGCCCCTGTGGCTCCTTGTTCGGGGTGATGCAGCCCTTGAGCTCGTAGAAGTTGCCCTTGGCCATGTCCACTTCCAGTGCGCAGAACTGGCGCGCCATGTCGCCATAGCTCATTACCTCCACGTTGTCGGCACCGATGCCGATGGGCACGCCGGTGGCCACGTTGCCGGTGGCCGGTTTGCCAATCTGGGTGGCGGTGATGGTGCCGTAGGCGCAGTTCTTGTCGATGATGACCGAGGAGACCGGGGCGGCGAAACAGAGGGTCTGATCCCCCCACGACCATCCGTTGCCGCGCTCGTAACCGTTGTAGGCGCCGGTGTTGACGTAGACGTTGCCCTTGATGCGGTTCACGCCGAGCTGCTTGAACAGGGCCAGCAGGTCCATGCGGGAGAGGGTGGGGTCGCCGACGAAGTTGATCCAGATGTCGCCATTGATGGCATCACCCTGCTTGGCGCCGGGCTGAGCCTGAATGTCGGTGGCAAAGCGGAAGTCGGCACCGAGCTCGAGACGGGCCGCCAGCGCGGTGAGTACCTTCATGGTGGAGGCGGGGGCGATCATCTGATCCGCATGGCGGGCAAATTCAACCCCGTTGTTGCCCTGCACTATGATGGCGTACTGGCCACCCTCAGGGGGCGTCAGCGGGGCGGCCTGGGCCGCCAGGGAAAAGAGAGCACAAAAACCAATCAACAGCCGCTGCATAACATCCTCTAAACGTGACGAAGGGCCCGGCAGTGGTGCCGGCCCTGACAATTCAACCTTGTCTCACCCGCCGATGCGGGATCGACCGTGGCAAAGCAATTCATACGATTTATGCCGGTCGCCACTGGCCATCACGCCATCGAGTTGGCGGTGCGATAGCGACCCTCATAATCAAAAATCTTCTCTTTTATCTGCCAGAACCGCCCCGCTTTGCGGGCGATGACGAAATCGGGATGGCGGAACTGGCTTTGCGCCGCCAGCACACTCGCCAGGGTGGCAAATTCGGGTTCCAGACCCGGGGCGGGCCAATGATGACGCACAAAGACCTGTTGAAACAAGCGCCGTGCACCCTGGGAGTGAAATCCGAAGTACTCATTGAGGGTGAGACCATCCTCATCGTGATAGACCACCTCCAGCCGCTCCCCCTGTTTGCCACGCCCGGCACTCAGCGTCAAACCGGCGCAGCGAATGACCATGCAGTCCTTGAGATTGAGCGCCTCCTTGAGCTTGTCGTCAGGGTCCACCAGCAGCTGATCGCAGCTCTGGCAGCGGCGGGCGGCGATGTCGTTTTCGCTGCCGCAGGCGGGGCAGATCTTGGCGCGAAAGCGGTAGTCGCACTCCTCGCGATGGCCCTCGTCATCTTCAAACAGCCCCTGACAGCGGCGGCCGTAGTGCTCGATCACCTTGCCATCCTCGTCGGTCTTGCCCCAGAAGGTGTTGGCAAAGCCGCAGGCGGGGCAGGGCACCTGCACCGGCTCGGTACCGGCGTGGGGGCGCGGCTCCCCCACTTCGGGGGCGAACAGGTTGAAGTTGTTGCCCGCATAGTCGAGCACCAGACAATCCTCCTTGCCCGGTGAGAGGCGCAGGCCCCGACCCACGATCTGCTGGTAGAGCGACACCGACTCGGTGGGGCGCAGCATCACGATGAGATCCACGTGGGGGGCGTCGAAGCCGGTGGTGAGCACCGCCACGTTGACCAGAAACTTGAGCTCGCGCGCCTTGAAGGCGTTGATGAGGGCATCGCGCTCCGGCCCCGGCGTCTCGCCGGTGATAAGGGCTGCCTGCTGGCCTCTGGCGCCCAGCAGGCCGTGAATTTCGCTGGCATGTTCGACAGTGGCGGCGAAGATCATCACCCCCTGCCGGTCGGCGGCATACTCCAGCACCTGGCTCAGGATATGGGGGGTGACCCGCTGCTGGCGCTTGAGCTCGCCGTTGAGATCCGCCTCGCTGAACAGGCCATTCTCCCGCGCCACCAGCTTGCTGAAGTCATAGTGGACGATGGGGGCATCCACCAGCCTGGGCGGCGTCAGATAGCCGTTTTTGACCATGAAGCGCAGCGGCAGCTCGAACACGCAGTCACCGAACAGCCGCTCGCCGTGGCTCTTGACCATGCCGTGGTAGTGGCGCCGGTAGATCCAGCCCAGCCCCAGCCGATAGGGGGTAGCGGTGAGGCCGAGGATCTTGAGGGCCGGATTGGCAGCCTTGAGATGCTCGATCACCTGATGGTATTGGCTGTCGTCATCGAGCGAGACCCGGTGGCACTCATCGATGATGAGCAGCGAAAACGCCCCGTCGAAGGCAGCCAGATTGCGCGCCACCGACTGCACCGAACCAAACACCACCTGGGCACTCGCCTCTTTGCGATCGAGCCCGGCGGCGAAGATATCGGCCTTGAGCCCCCACGCCTCGTACTTGGCGTGGTTCTGCTCCACCAGCTCCTTGACGTGGGCCAGCACCAGCACCCGGCCGCGCGCCTTGCGGGCCAGCTCGGCGATCACCAGACTCTTGCCGGCCCCGGTGGGCAGCACCACCACGGCGGGATCCGAGTGCTGACGAAAGTGGCTGATCACGGCGTTGACGGCGTCGGTCTGATAGGGTCTGAGAACGAACATGCAGGCTTGGGGGTATCGATATGGGGTGGTGCAGGATGGCGCCATTATAGGGATCTTGGCGCCAAAAAACAGCGGGCCGGCATGGTGCCGGCCCGCTGGCGATGACGTCTTCGCTTAGTGGAAGGGGAAGACGTAGTTCATCCAGCTGGCCATGCGCAGCAGCACCTTGCGCATCACCGAGACATGGTGGAAGTGCTTGGTGTAGATGGCGGCCTGACCGCTGGCCCCGGCGATCACCTGATACTTGGGCCATTCGGGGTCGGTGATGGAGATGAGCACCGGCAGGCGGCCCGGCTGAACGGCACTGGCCTGATCCAGCAGGCCGGCGTTGGCCTGCACATTGCCGGCGGCGATGGCCGGGATCACGGCGGTCACCTGGCCCTGGAAGATCTTGCCGGGGATGCCGTCGATCACCACTTCGGCCTCATCGCCCACCGCCAGACGCTGCATGCTGTTCTGCCAGAACCAGCCCACGTAAGCGTTCTCATTCTTGTGAATGAAGGTCATCACCGGGCGGTACATGAAGGGGGTGGCTATCATGCCGGGGCGCAGGGCCAGCTGCACCACGTGGCCGTCGCTCGGGGCATAGACCACGGTCTGCGCGACCTGATACCTGGCCTCGTCAAGCTGGGCCTGCAGATCTTCCAGCGTCGCCTGTTGTTGCTCGATCTGGGCCACGATGTCATCCACGTTGGCCTGGGTGACGTCGAGGTCGCGCTGCTTGCCGACACCGCGACGCATCAGGTCGCTGGCGCGATCCCGGTCGAGCTTGGCGGAGCGCAGCCTGGCCTCGATGGATTTGAGGTGGTTGCGGTTGGATTCAACCCGCGCCGTCAGGCTGTCCGCCCTCAACTGGAAGGGGGCGGCATCCAGGCGAAACAGCACATCGCCCTTCTTCACCGGCTGGTTGGCCTGTACCGGCACCTCGATGACCCGGCCCTTGACCAGCGGCACGATCGGGGTGGAGACATAGTAGTTGCGCGCCATCTCGGAGTAGGGATGGTTGTAGTTCATCAGCATGATCAGGGTGCCGATGAGCAGCACGCCGCCCAGCGCAGCGGTAGGCACGGTCCACTTGTTGAGCGGAATGCGGAAAATTTTGAAGATGGCCACGCAGACGGCCGTGTAGGTCAGGATCAGTAGCAGGTCCATGATTTATCCCTGTTGCTCGGTCTGTTCGATGGTATTGAGGCGGGCCTTGAGGTCGGCCAGCTCCTGTTTGAGCTGCTGGATATCATCTTCATCCTGCTGCAGCCGCTGGTTGAAGCCCCAGCCCCGCTCGGGACGATAGAGGGTGGCCCAGATCCAGAGGAAGGGCCACAGCACGTGCAGGGTGAACAGACTGACCCAGCCGGCCACGTGAATGGCGTCCTGATGGGGGTGTTGACGATGTTTGGCTATTTCATAGGGAATGTCGTGAATGACGATGACCCCATAAAAAATGACCAAACCCACAAAAAAAAGCAGACCAAGAGCAAAATAATCGAGTGCCATTTACGCCTCCGCTGGCTTGACGCACCGCATTGTCATTGGGATCAGGGCTCTGCAAGGCAGTCAGCCACCTGATTTCCCTCCTGTCGGGCCCGAAATCTTAAGTTGTTTTGTTGTACTGAAGCTTAAGTGGTTTCCAAGTTGTCAAAACAGACGCTGATGTTGTTGGGGGCAAGTCCGTAAAGTCGTATCCATGACAAGGACTTACGCTGGGAGTATGGCATTGCTGAAGGGAAATGTTCAGCAAAAAAAGGAGCCCTGACGGCTCCTTTTTTGACATGGTTGGCGTGGATCAACTTTCGCTGGGCTTGTTGATCAGCGCGGGCCTGAATTTCACCAGGAAGGCCACCGTGACGATCAGGGTGCTGGCCAGTCCAATCATGGTGGAGACGCCCATCTCCAGCCCGAACCCGATGGGGGCGTTGGCCAGGTAGGTGAACACCACGGCGGTCATGAACATGGCGGGAATGGTGCAGACCCAGTGCAGCTTGCCCTCTTTGGCGAGGTAGGCCGCCGCCGCCCACAGCATCATCACCGCGGTGGTCTGGTTGGCCCAGCCGAAGTAGCGCCAGATCACCCCGAATTCGGCCTTGGAGATGATGAAACCGAGGATAAACATGGGGATGGCGATGAGCAGTCGCTTGGCCATGGGCTTCTGGGTCAGTTTCAGAAAGTCCGCGACGATGAGGCGGGCACTGCGAAACGCGGTGTCACCGGAGGTGATGGGCAGGATCACCACGCCGAGGATGGCCAGGATGCCGCCGACGGTGCCGAGCAGGCTGGTGGAGACCTCGTGCACCACGGCAGAGGGGCCGCCGCTGGCCAGGGTGGCGTTGAGCGCCTCGGTGCTGTCGTAGAAGGAGAGACCCAGGGTGCACCAGATGAGGGCGATGATCCCTTCACCAATCATGGCGCCGTAGAAGATGAAGCGGCCGGAGCTCTCGTTTTGCATGCAGCGCGCCATCAGCGGTGACTGGGTGGCGTGGAAGCCCGACACGGCGCCGCAGGCGATGGTGATAAAGAGCAGCGGCCAGAGCGGCAGCTCGGTCGGGTGCAGGTTGGAGAAATCCATCCCGGTGTTGTAGAAGCCTTTGCCGGAGACGATGAGGCCGATGATGAGGCCGACCGACATGAACACCAGCAGCGCACCGAAGATGGGGTAGAAACGGCCGATGATCTTGTCGATGGGGACGATGGTCGCCAGGATGTAGTAGGCGAAGATGGCCGCAATCCAGTAGACCAGATCGGTGGAGGTGAGGTTGGCCAGAAGGCCTGCCGGGCTCAGCACGAACACCACGCCCACCAGCATCAACAGCACCACGGCGAACAGGTTCATGAAGTGCTTGGCGGTGGTGCCGAGGTGTTCACCGACCACGGTCGGTACCGAGGCGCCCTTGGCGCGTACCGACAGCATGCCGGAGAAGTAGTCGTGCACCGCACCGGCGAAGATGCAGCCGAACACGATCCAGAGCATGGCGACCGGACCGTAGAGGGCGCCCAGGATGGGGCCGAAAATGGGGCCGACGCCGGCGATGTTGAGCAGCTGAACCAGATAGACCTTCTTGTCCGACATGGGGACATAGTCCACCCCGTCCGCCATGGTGATGGCGGGGGTTTTCAGCTCCGGCTTGGGGCCGAATATCCGTTCGATGAATTTGCCGTATACGAAATAGCCGGCCACAAGTAAGCCGACACAGAGGAAGAACCAGATCATTGCTACGCTCCTGCTTTGTTATTGTTGGGTGTGCGCGGCCAGTGTAGGGGCTTGCTCTGTTGACGGCAGGTGAAACGGCATGAGCGGTCATATGGCGGACCGAGCGGTCGGCGCTCGTGATCCGGCTCACATCGTGGGGCTTACTCCAGCCCCAGCATCTCCTTCAACTCCTTCAGGTAACGGCGGCTGACCGGCACC
The DNA here is from genome assembly GCF_013085505.1 of Aeromonas sp. 2692-1. Taxonomy (NCBI): domain Bacteria; kingdom Pseudomonadati; phylum Pseudomonadota; class Gammaproteobacteria; order Aeromonadales; family Aeromonadaceae; genus Aeromonas; species Aeromonas sp. 2692-1. The sequence goes on along the minus strand of NZ_CP038513.1, from coordinate 3,904,597 downwards.
TGGGCGCCGCTCGGCGTCACTATCTCCGCCAGCTGGTTCTCCAGCAGCCGGATCTCGAAGATGGCGGCCGGGGCCACCAGGTACTGGCGGTGGCAGCGCAGCAGCGGGGTCTTCTCCTCCAGCGATTTGAGGGTGAGCTGGGTATGAAACAGCTCGCCCTGGCTCGCCACGTGCACCCCGCCGAGATCGGAGAAGGCGTACTCCACCTGTTCGATGGGCAGCAGCCGTACCCGGTTGTGCAGGTAGCCAGGGATGTGGCGAATGGCGGGGGCGATCGCCGTCATGGGCTGGGGGCTGAGATCTTGCCTGAGTCGCGCCAGCGTCTTGGCGAGGCGGGCCGGCTCCACCGGTTTGAGCAGGTAGTCGAAGGCGTTCTCCTCGAACGCCTGGATGGCGTACTCATCAAAGGCGGTGACAAAGACGATGCGGGGCAGGGGATCGAGCATGGCCACCAGCGCCATGCCGCTGAGCTTGGGCATCTGGATGTCAAGAAACACCACGTCGGGTTTGAGCCGCTGAATAAGCGGCAGCGCCTCGATGGCGTTGGCAGCCGCCCCCAGCAGTTCGATATCGGGCTCGGCGGCCAGGTGCTGCATCAGCTCCTCGCGGGCGTAAAGCTCGTCATCGACGATGAGGGTGCGGATCATGGGGTTCTCCTGCGTGGTTGGGGTAGTGCGTGAAGATGGTGTGGGACGGCGGCCGGATCATGGCAATTCCCTTGGCAGGGTGACGGAGACCCGGGTCCAGCAGTCTGGCTCGCAACTGACGCTCAGGCCATAGCGGTTGCCGAAGGCGCTCTTGAGGCGCCGGTCCACCAGGGTCATGCCGAGCCCGTCGCCGGCCGGTTTCTCCTGCCAGGTGCCGGCATTGTCCTCCACGTGAATGGTGACCCGCTCTGCCGTCTGCTCGGTGTAGAGGCGAATGTGCCCCTGCTCCAGCAGGGTGGAGATGCCGTGCTTGATGGCGTTCTCGATGAGGGGCTGCAGGGTGAAGCTCGGCAGCTTGAGGTCGGCGAGGGCCAGCGAGATCTCGTTTTGCACCGTCAGCCGGTCGCCAAAGCGGGCCAGTTCGATCTCCAGATAGGATTGGCAGTGCTCCTGCTCCTCCTGCAGGGTGGCCAGGCCGCTCTGACGCTTGAGGTTCTTGCGAAAGAACAGGGAGAGGTGCAGCAGCAGCTGGCGCGCCCGCTCCGGTTCGCGCCGGGTGATGGCGCTGATGGTGTTGAGGGTGTTGAACAGAAAATGGGGATTGATCTGGGCCTGCACCAGCTTGAGTTCGGATTGCACCAGCAGTCGCTGCTGCTGCTCCAGCCGGCCGGTCAGCAACTGCTGGGAGAGCAGGTTGGCAATCCCTTCTCCCAGGGTATGGTTGATCTTGAGAAACAGCCGTTTCTTGGGCTCATAGAGCTTGATGGTGCCGATCACCCCCTCGTCGCCGTGCAGCGGGATCACCAGCACGGAGCCGAGCTGGCACTGGGGCGAGATGCTGCAGCGGTAGGGCTGGCTGTTGCCGTCGGCAAACAGCACCTTGTTGCGGGCGATGGCCTGCATGGTGATGGCCGAGGTTATGGGGGTGCCAGGCTGGTGGTGATCCTCGCCGATGCCGATGAAGGCGAGGATCTTGTCGGTATCCGTGATGGCGACGGCGCCGACCCCGGTCTCCTCCTGGATGATGCGGGCAATCTTGTGGCTGGCCTCTGGGGTGAAGCCTTGGCTCATGATGCCGACGGTGCGGTTGGCGATATTGAGCGCCTTGGCGGAGAAGACCCGGGAGAACTTCTCGTACATCTGCTGCTGGTCGCGGATCATGCTGATGAAGAGCGCGGCGCCACAGGAGTTGGCCAGGATCATCGGGGTGGCGATGGTACGCACCAGCAGCAGGGATTTATCGAATGGCGTGGCCACCAAGAGGATGATCACCATCTGCATGATCTCGGCGTAGAGGGTGGTGAAGAAGGCGATGCGTGGCTCGAACAGGGCGTCCATCTTGCCCGCCCGCATCAGCCGCCAGTGCACCAGCCCGCCCAGCAGCCCCTCGCAGGTGGTGGAGATGGCGCAGGCGAGATCGGTGAAGCCGCCCAGGGTATAGCGGTGCAGGCCGCCGGTCAGCCCCACCAGAAAGCCCACCAGTGGGCCTCCCAGCAGCCCGCCCAGCACGGCGCCGACGGCGCGGGTATTGGCGATGGCGTCGTCGATGTCCAGCCCCACATAGGTGCCGAGAATGCAGAAGCAGGAGAAGGTAATGTAGATGAGCACCTTGTGAGGCAGCCTGACCGAATAGTTGGCCAGCGGACGCAGCAGCGGACTCTTGGAAAAGAGGTAGGCGATGACCAGGCTGACGCTCATCTGTTGAAGCAGGGAGAGGACCAACTGCATAAAAAACGTTCCTCAGAGTCCGTGCCGAAAAAAGCGGCAACCTTGAATAAATGTGATCAGGATCTTGTTCTGCGGGGCGCCAGGGCGGGATTGCGGCCGCAGTGTGCCAGAAACGTGAAATAAAACCATATTAAATCAGCATGTTAAATTGATATTTGTGTAATCGCCCAAGGGTTGATATTGCTGGATGGAGCATGAATGTATCCGCTGGATACGCCACACGGAGGTGGCATGCTCCGCCCGGCCCCTTGGCTGGGCGTTTTTTATCCATGGTGGATGGCGAACAATTTTGCGGGCAATCGAGTGATTATTCAGGTTTGTCCAATGAGTTATCCCCAGCTTCTGGGGATAACTCAGAAGGCAAAATAGTAACAGAAGCGTCGGGTCAGGTTGAAAAACAGCCGTTGCCCCTCATCCAGCTCTTCCTGCTTGATAAATGATTTGATGGTGCGCTCATCTTCCCGCAGGTCGATCATCGCCACCCCTTCCGGCCGCTGTGCCTTGATGTAGGGCAGCACCTTGGGCTTGAGCGGCATGGTGGGCTCGGTGGAGAGCACCAGCGCCACCGAGTCGTCGGAGAGCATCACCAGTGAGCCGGGCGGATAGACCCCCAGCACCTTGATCAACAGCTTGACCAGATCCTGGTCGAATTTCTTCTGCGACAGCTTGTAGAGCTGGCTGATGGCCTGGCTAGGCGCCGCCGGCGTGGCGCTGTTGCGCGGGTGCAGCAGCTCGTCATAGTAATCCACCAGCCCGATGATCCGCGCCAGCGGCGGGATCTCGCCCCCCTTGATGCCAAGGGGAAAGCCGCTGCCGTCAAGGCGCTCATGATGCAGATGGGCCACCTGGCGGATCTTGGGCTCGAAGGCCTGCAACTGGGTCAGCATCTCCAGCCCGTACTGGGGGTGCATGTTGAGAAAGTTTTGCTCTGACTTGTTGAGCTCCCCCCGTTTCTGGGTGATCTGGGTCGGGATCTTCAGCTCGCCGATGTCGTGCACCAGGCCGGCCAGCCCGGTCTCTTCGATTTCAATGGGGTTCATGCCGAGCTCGCGGGCCATCAGCATGGCGATGAAGGCCACGTTCAGGCTGTGCTGCAGCAGGATGTCGGTGTGCGGGCTGCGAATGAGGTGCAGGCCGAGCGGCCCTTCGTGGGCACTGATGCGGGCGGCGGCGTTGCGCACTATCTGCGCCGTGTTGGCGAGCCCTTCGTCCGGCTTGAGGTTGAGTGCCCCCAGCGCATCGCGCAGCTCGGACATGGATTGGCCGAAGGCCTTGTCGGCGGCGCGCAGGGATCGGCGAAAGGCTTTCTCATCAAACGGGGCAGGGCCGCTCTCCACCAGCTCTTCAATGATCGAGAGGTCAGGCCCGGCGGAAGGAATGTCACCGCGCAAGATGGGTTCGATAGGCAGGTCGCTCTTGTCAGGGTCTACCATCAGCAGGCTGAGATCGAGATGGCGAATGATGTCGAGTTGCTGCTGATCCTTGATCTTGAATGCATTGAACATAAAAGGGTGGTTGGTCCATCCCGTGGGGAGATGGATGTAGTGGCCTACCCGCAACTGCTCGATGGAGGCTTGTATCAGCGCCATACGCTAGCTCGCATTTCATGAATGCCTATGAACAAGCTAGCAAAATTAAGCAGATAGACAAACAAAAAAGCCCGCGCATGTGCGCGGGCTCTCGAGTCGGTTCAGCTTATCAGGCTTTGGACTTCTTCTTGCCTTCAACCTTGGCTTCAACCTTGGCCGCTACCTGAGCGTCTTCGGTGAAGGGACGGCCGTAGTAGGTGTCCAGCAGGATGGCTTTCAGCTCGCTGATCAGCGGGTAGCGCGGGTTGGCGCCGGTGCACTGGTCATCGAAGGCTTCCACGGCCAGCTGGTCAACCTTGGCCAGGAAGTCAGCTTCAGACACGCCGGCTTCACGGATGGAGGCCGGGATGCCCAGAGTGGCTTTCAGCTCGTCCAGCCATACCAGCAGCTTCTCGATCTTGGCGGCGGTACGGTCACCGGCGGCAGTCAGACCCAGGTGGTCGGCCACTTCGGCGTAGCGACGGCGAGCCTGCGGACGGTCGTACTGGGAGAACGCAGTCTGCTTGGTCGGGTTGTCGTTGGCGTTGTAGCGGATCACGTTGCTGATCAGCAGGGCGTTGGCCAGGCCGTGCGGAATGTGGAACTCGGCACCCAGTTTGTGGGCCATGGAGTGGCACACACCCAGGAAGGCGTTGGCGAACGCGATACCGGCGATGGTGGCGGCGTTGTGCACTTTCTCGCGAGCAACCGGGTCGTTGGCACCGTTCTGGTAGCTGGACGGCAGGTACTCTTTGAGCAGTTTCAGGGCTTGCAGCGCCTGACCGTCGGAGTACTCGTTGGCCAGTACGGAAACGTAGGCTTCCATGGCGTGAGTCACGGCATCGATACCGCCGAAGGCACACAGGGATTTGGGCATCCCCATGACCAGGTTGGCGTCGACGATGGCCATGTTCGGGGTCAGCTCGTAGTCGGCCAGCGGGTATTTCATGCCGGTGGCGTCATCGGTCACGACCGCAAACGGGGTCACTTCAGAACCGGTACCGGAAGTGGTGGTGATACAGACCAGTTCGGCCTTCACGCCCATTTTCGGGAACTTGTAGATACGCTTGCGGATGTCCATGAAGCGCATGGCCAAGTCTTCGAACGCGGTTTCCGGGTGCTCGTACATCACCCACATGATCTTGGCCGCATCCATCGGTGAACCACCGCCCAGCGCGACGATCACGTCCGGCTTGAATGAGTGGGCCATCTCGGCGCCTTTGCGTACTACAGACAGGGTCGGGTCGGCTTCTACTTCGTAGAACACTTCCACTTCCATCTTCAGGCCCTTGAGCAGACGAACCACTTCGTCGGCGTAGCCGTTGTTGAACAGGAAGCGGTCGGTCACGACCAATGCGCGCTTTTTACCTTCCAGGTCGCCCAGGGCGATCGGCAGGGAACCACGACGGAAGTAGATGGATTTCGGAAGTTTGTGCCACAGCATATTTTCTGCCCGTTTTGCGACTGTCTTCTTGTTGATCAGGTGCTTGGGACCCACGTTTTCGGAGATGGAGTTACCACCCCAGGAACCGCAACCCAGCGTCAAGGACGGTGCGATGGCAAAGTTGTACAGGTCACCGATACCACCCTGGGTGGTCGGGGTGTTGATCAGGATACGGGCGGTCTTCATCTTGTCGCCGAAGTACTTGATGCGGTCGGCGTTGCGATCCTGGTCGGTGTACAGACCGGAGGTGTGGCCGATACCACCCAGGTTGACCATGGTGCAGGCCATTTCGACGGCTTCTTCAAAGTTCTTGGCACGGAACATACCCAGGGTCGGGGAGAGCTTCTCGTGAGCGAACTCTTCCTCTTCACACACTTCCAGACCTTCACCGATGAGGATCTTGGTGGTGGGGGGCACGGTCACGCCGGACATTTCGGCGATCTTGGTAGCAGGCTGGCCCACGATGTTGGCGTTCATGGCACCGTTGATCAGGATGACCTTGCGGACCTTGTCAGCTTCTTCTTTGGTCAGCACATAACCGTTGTGAGTCGCGAAACGCTCTTTCACCTGGTCATAGATGGAGTCAACCACGATGACGGCTTGCTCGGAGGCACAAACCACGCCGTTGTCGAAGGTTTTGGACATCAGGATGGAGGCGACGGCGCGCTTCACATCGGCAGTTTCGTCGATGACAACGGGCACGTTACCCGCACCCACACCGATGGCAGGCTTGCCAGAGGAGTAGGCGGCTTTCACCATGCCCGGGCCACCGGTGGCCAGGATCAGGTTGATGTCGTTGTGCTTCATCAGGGCGTTGGAGAGTTCAACGGTCGGTTGATCGATCCAGCCGATGATGTCTTTCGGTGCACCGGCGGCAATGGCTGCATCCAGTACCAGCTTGGCAGCGGTATTGGTGGAGTTCTTGGCACGGGGGTGCGGGGAGAAGATGATGGCGTTGCGGGTCTTCAGGGAGATCAGAGATTTGAAGATCGCAGTGGAGGTCGGGTTGGTGGTCGGTACGATACCGCAGATGATACCTACCGGCTCGGCGATGGTGATGGTGCCCATCTCGTCATCTTCACTGAGGATGCCGCAGGTCTTCTCTTCTTTGTACTTGTTGTAGATGTATTCGGAGGCGAAGTGGTTCTTGATAACCTTGTCTTCGATGATACCCATACCGGACTCTTCCACGGCCATCTGGGCCAGGGGGATACGGGCATTGCTGGCGGCCAGGGCGGCGGCACGGAAGATCTTGTCTACCTGCTCTTGCGAGAAGCTGGCGAATTCACGCTGTGCTTCTTTGACGCGGGCGACCAGTGCATCCAGTTCAGCCATATTGGTTACTGCCATGTTTATCTCCTGATGATTTGAAAACTGTTTAGTAAGACGTTGGCAATGCCCGGCAATTATAGATGCCCTGTCAAGAACAGAATCACCACAACGGGGTATTTACATGCCTTACTAAATCGCTTTCTGAGTCGATTATAGAGCGGGGCTGACTCAGAAAAACTTGATCTGGATCATGTGTAACAAAAGAACAAAAGAAATTTTGTTTCACAATACATGTTTGCCAGATGTTGCGCAGTTGTTGAGTGGGCCAGAAGCGGGATGAATGGGGCGTGAACAGGGGCTCACGCACCATTTTTCAAGCAGTTAGCACGATTACGTCCCAGTGTCCCCGGTGCGGACCCTGGGGCAGTATGGGGGCGGCATTGTGATAGAAACGGCGATCATCCAGGATCAGATACTCGCCAGCGTTTAATTGTTGTTGAAAAAATGGTTGTTCTTTTAATCCATGATAGAGCTGCAAGGCGCCGCCGCTGACCCCGTCACTGCCACAAAAGAATACCCCGATGAAATCAAAGCCGTCCTGATGCACGCCTTCCGGGGCGGGCGGCACGCTTTCACCTTCGCCGGTGACGATGCGCATCTGGTGAATACCGATGGCCTGGCCATCCGCCAGCCGGGTGTGGCGGGCAAAGCGGGTCAGCATCAGCTGGAAGGTGGGGTGGGCGACGAAGGCGGGATCCAGCTCGGCATAGGTTCTGGGCACGTCCCCCAGAAACTTGTTGATGGCGGCCGCCTGAAAGAAGACGCCGTTGTCGAGGGGGTAAAAGCGGCTGCCCTCTTTTTCAACCCGGCCGTAACGGCGTTCGCGAAAGCGGCCCTGGATATAGGGATCAACCGGCAGCCGGTCGAAGAAGCCCTGCAGGGGGGCGACACTGCCTGCGGGCAGTGAATCCAGATGCCATTGCAACTTGATGTCCGTATCAATCATTACAAAATCCTTTTTTACGAAGATGAAATGTTGCGCCAAAACTCCGTGGCCGCATAAAACTCGAAGTGATTTTATCAGAGTGTTAAATGGCGACAATCTTTATTAGCAACTCGATATGTTGAATTTCGTCGTTACATTAGAGGAACTAACTGAAAAGCCACGGAAAGGGTGAGATTATTTGATTGGTGAAGGTTTCGGCCATGGTGTAAATTTACGCACGGTTTATCGGGGTGGCCCGCAGGGCCTCGTTCTACTTCTGGATGGCGCCTATGGCAGCAATTGACGTCTCTTTATATCTGAAGTTTTTCATCGGTTTGTTTGCGATCATCAACCCGCTCGGCCTGTTGCCGGTGTTTGTCAGCCTGACCAGCCATCAAACGCCGGAAGAGCGGATGAAGACCAACACCACCGCCAACATTGCGGTGATGATCATCCTGCTGGTTTCCATGTACATGGGGCAGCTGATCCTCGATGGTTTCGGCATCTCGCTGGCGTCGTTTCGCATTGCCGGCGGCTCGCTCATCACCCTGATCGCCTGGTCCATGCTGCAGGGCAAGCTGGGGGAGGTGAAGCACAACAAGCAGGAGAAAGGGGAGCTCGCCGCGCGGGAATCTGTCGCTGTGGTGCCGCTGGCACTGCCGCTGATGGCCGGCCCCGGTGCCATCTCCTCCTCTATTGTCTATGCCAGCCAGAGCACCTGGTCCCAGATGCTGGGGATGTCGGTGGTAGTGATGGTGTTTGCCTTCTGCTCCTGGCTCATATTCCGCGCCGCCCCCCTGCTGTTCAAGGTGATGGGCAACACCGGCATCAACGTGGTCACCCGGATCATGGGTCTCATCATGATGTCGCTTGGCATCGAGATCATGGTGGCGGGGATCAAGGGGGTCTTCCCCGGATTGATGTGATTCAGGTCTGTTTTGTTGGAGCCGGTCCTCGTGACCGGCTTTTTATTGTTTCTTTTTTGTTGGTCATTTCCTAGAATCGAGCGGGTTTGTATAAAAAACGTCCATCACGCGATATTTAAATTCTGAATAATTGGTTAAAAGCTGCTTTTTTGACCATGAAGTCCAGTCCTGCCTGACAATATCTATTGCATTATCAGAAATGTCAGGGAATTATGCTGGCAGCGGGGTACTTATCCCGTTGATGGAAAATTGCATGGAATGTTCTTGTGGAGTATGGAAATGACTCATAAAAAAACAATGATTAATACCCTCTTGGTGGCAGCACTGTTCGGCGGTGTCAACGCGGCACAAGCCGCCGATGTTCCCGCAGGTACCAAACTGGCTGACGTTCAGCAGCTGGTAAAAGGCAATGGCTCCGAGCCTGCCACTCTCGACCCGCATAAAACCGAAGGAACGGTTGAATCCAACATTCTGCGTGACCTGTTCGAAGGTCTCGTTGCCTCCGGCCCCAAAGGGGAAGTGCTTCCCGCCATGGCCGAGTCCTGGGAAACCAAGGACAACAAACACTTCGTGTTCCACCTGCGCAAAGATGCCAAGTGGTCCAACGGGGATCCCGTGACAGCCCACGATTTCGAGTTCGCCTTCAAGCGGGCCGTGGATCCCAAGACGGCGTCTCCCTACTCCTGGTATCTGGAGATCCCGACCATCGTCAATGCCAGCGAGATCATCGCCGGCAAGAAAGCGGCCGACACCCTGGGCGTGAAGGCAGTGGACGACTACACCTTCGAGGTGCAGCTGGAGAAGGCGGTGCCTTATTTCGTCAGCATGCTCTCCCACACCACCACCTACCCGGTGCCGAAGAAGGTGATCGAGAAGTTCGGTGACAAGTGGACCCAGCCCGGCAACATGGTATCCAACGGTGCCTATGTGCTGAAGGATTGGGTGGTCAACGAGCGCGTCGACGTAGAGCGCAACCCGAACTACTGGAACAACGCCAAGACCGTCATCAACAAGGTGACCTATCTGCCGATCCAGTCCACCAACGCCGAGCTGAACCGCTATCTGGCCGGCGAAGTGGATCTCACCTACAACATGCCCATCGAGCGCTTCAAGCAGATGAAGAAAGAGCTGCCGAACGAGGTGAAGGTGAGCGGCTATGTCGGTACCTACTACTACCAGTACAACTTCAAGCACAAGCCGTTTGATGACGTGCGAGTGCGTACCGCCCTCTCTTATGCCATCGACCGCAACGTGATCGCCGACAAGGTGATGGGCAAGGGCGAGACTCCGGGCTACACCCTGGTGCCTGATTTCGTGGACGGCTTCAAGCCGGTGGCGCCGGCCTGGTCCAAGCTGACCCAAGCAGAGCGTGATGCCAAGGCGAAAGAGCTGCTGACCGAAGCCGGTTTCGGCCCGGGCAAACCGCTCAAGTTCGAGCTGCTCTACAACACCGACGACAACCACAAGAAAGTGGCGGTTGCCGTGGCTTCCATGTGGAAGAAGCTGGGCGTGCAGGTGAGCCTGGTCAACCAGGAATGGAAGACCTACCTGGAAACCAAGAAGCAGGGGCAGTTTGATGTGGGCCGTGCCGGCTGGATCGCCGACTACAACGAAGCCTCTTCCATGCTGGATCTGATGCAGACCACTCACGGCAACAACGACGGCAAATACTCCAACCCGGCGTTTGACAAGCTGATGAACGAGTCGCGCAATCAGGTGGATGCCGATGCCCGCAACAAGCTCTATGTGCAGGCTGAAGAGATCCTGGCCAAGGACATGCCGATCGCTCCCATCTATCAGTACGTGACCTCCCGCATGGTCAAGTCCTATGTGGGCGGCTACCCGGCCAACCCGCTGGACAACCTCTACAGCAAAGACATGTACATCATTGCTCACTGAGTAAAGTAACACGTCGCATAACAAAGCAGGCCCGCCGGATGGCGGGCCTTTATTACAACCGCGACCCTTTGGAAGCAGTACAGGACAGGAATTGTCTATGTTGAAATTCATTTTTAAACGTCTACTGGAAGCGATCCCGACTCTGCTGGTCTTGATCACCGTCTCCTTCTTCATGATGCGTTTCGCGCCGGGAAACCCCTTCACCAGCGAACGCTCCCTGCCGCCGGAAGTACTGGCCAACATCGAAGCCAAATATGGCCTCGACAAGCCCATCGGCGTGCAATACCTCACCTATCTGGGCAACCTGGTGCAGGGCGACCTCGGTCCCTCCTTCAAATACAAGGACTTCACCGTCAACGATCTGGTGAGCCAGGCACTGCCGGTATCGGCCAAGATTGGCTCCTTCGCCTTTCTGTTCGCGGTGACGCTGGGGGTCACCTTCGGCACCATTGCCGCCTTGAAACAGAATACCGTCATCGACTACCTGTTGATGTCGTCGGCCATGGCGGGGGTGGTGATCCCGGGCTTTGTGCTGGCTCCCTTGCTGGTGTTGCTGTTCAGTATTCATCTCGGCTGGTTCCCGGCCGGTGGCTGGCAGGGCGGCGGGGTGCAATTCATGGTGCTGCCGGTGTTCGGCATGATGATGTACTACATCTCTGCCATCTCGCGGATCATGCGGGGCAGCATGATCGAGACCATGAACTCCAACTTCATCCGCACTGCCCGCGCCAAGGGCTTGCCGCTGCGCCATATCATTCTCAAGCACGCACTGCGTCCGGCCATGCTGCCGGTGGTCTCCTATCTGGGGCCGGCATTCGTGGGCATCATCACGGGTTCCGTGGTGATCGAGACCATCTTCGGCCTGCCGGGGATTGGCCAGCTGTTCGTCAACGGTGCCCTCAACCGTGATTACTCCATGGTGCTCGGTCTGACCATTCTGGTCGGCGCCCTCACCATCACCTTTAACGCCGTGGTCGATATTCTCTATGCCTTTATCGATCCCAAGATCCGTTACTAAGTCGGGAGTACATCATGGTTGTCACAACTGAAAAACGCGAAGCCGTCGAGGCGTTCGCCCAGCAAGTGGAAGTGGTGGAAGGACGCTCCCTGTGGAAGGATGCCCGTCGCCGTTTCTTGCGCAACAAGGCCGCGCTCACCAGCCTGATCATCCTGACCATCATAGGTCTGGCGGTGATCGTGGGACCGCATCTGTCCCAATACACCTTCGACGATCCTGACTGGGGCGCTATGCAGGCGGCACCGGACATGGAAACCGGCCACTGGTTCGGCACCGACAGCCTGGGGCGCGATCTGTTCGTGCGCACCCTGCTCGGCGGGCGAATCTCGCTGATGGTCGGCATCATGGGGGCCATGGTGGCCGTCATCATCGGCACCCTCTACGGCGCGGCCTCCGGCTTCATCGGCGGTCGGGTCGACAGCCTGATGATGCGGGTGCTTGAGATCCTCAACGCCTTCCCCTTCATGTTCTTCGTGATCATGCTGGTGACCTTCTTCGGCCGCAACCTGGCGCTCATCTTCATCGCCATCGGCGCGGTGAGCTGGCTCGACATGGCGCGGATCGTGCGAGGCCAGACCCTGAGCCTCAAGAGCAAGGAGTTCATCGAGGCGGCTCATGTCTGCGGCGTCTCCAAGTGGAAGATCATCACCCGTCACATCGTGCCAAACGTGCTGGGTATCGTGGCGGTTTACGCCACCTTGCTGGTGCCGGGCATGATCATGTTCGAATCCTTCCTGAGCTTCCTTGGGCTGGGCGTACAAGAGCCCATGACCAGCTGGGGCGCTCTGCTGGATGAAGGCTCCAAGTCGATGGAAGTGGCCATCTGGCAACTCCTGTTCCCCGCCGGTTTCATGGTGGTGACCCTGTTTTGCTTCAACTTCCTCGGGGATGGTCTGCGTGACGCCCTCGATCCGAAGGATCGCTGAGAAAGCGGCGAAAGATCGCTGATAGAACGGCGAAGGAGCGCTGAAACAACGCGCCGAGGAGCCGCACAGTGCGGCTCAATCGGGCGGATAGCGCATCGGATCGACAGGAAAACGTCACGAAAGATCGATAAGGAGTTTTTTATGAAATTACTGGATGTAAAAGATCTGCGGGTCGAGTTCAAGACCCCGGACGGCAATGTGGTGGCGGTCAACGACCTCAACTTCTCCCTCGCTGCGGGCGAGACCCTGGGGATCGTCGGTGAGTCCGGTTCGGGCAAATCCCAGACCGCGTTCGCCATCATGGGGCTGCTGGCCAAGAACGGTGTCATCACCGGTTCGGCCAAATTTCAGGGCGACGAGATCCTGAACCTGCCCGAGCACAAGCTCAACAAGATCCGCTCCGAAAAGATCGCCATGATCTTCCAGGACCCCATGACCTCGCTCAACCCCTACATGAAGGTGAAGGATCAGCTGATGGAAGTGCTGATGCTGCACAAGGGCGTCAGCAAGGCCGAAGCGTTCGAAGAATCGGTGCGCATGCTGGATGCGGTCAAGATCCCGGAAGCGCGCAAGCGGATGGGGATGTATCCTCACGAATTTTCCGGTGGCATGCGCCAGCGGGTGATGATCGCCATGGCGCTGTTGTGCCGGCCGCAGCTGCTGATCGCCGACGAGCCGACCACCGCGCTGGACGTGACCGTGCAGGCCCAGATCATGACCCTGATGAACGAGCTCAAGCGCGAGTTCAACACCGCCATCATCATGATCACCCACGATCTGGGCGTGGTGGCGGGGATCTGCGACAAGGTGCTGGTGATGTATGCCGGTCGTACCATGGAGTACGGCAAGGTCAACGATATCTTCTATCGCCCGAGCCACCCCTATACCGAGGGCCTGTTGCGCGCCATTCCCCGCCTCGACACCGAAGGGGAAGAGCTGCCCACCATCCCGGGCAATCCGCCCAACCTGCTGCGTCTGCCCACCGGCTGCCCCTTCCAGGAGCGCTGCCACCGGGTGAGCGAGATTTGCGGCAAGCAGTCGCCGATACTGACGCCGTTCAACGACGGCCGGGAGCGGGCCTGCCACTGGGTATCGGATGCCATGATCAAGGGAGTGAACTAAATGGGGACTGACAAGAAACTGCTGCTGGAAGTGTCCGACCTCAAGGTCCACTTCAGCATCAAGAGTGACAAGGCCTGGCCCTGGGCCAAACCCTCCGCCCTGAAGGCGGTGGACGGGGTGACCCTGCGCCTGTATGAAGGGGAGACCCTTGGCGTGGTGGGGGAGTCGGGTTGCGGCAAATCCACCTTTGCCCGGGCGCTGATCGGCCTGGTGCCGGCCACCGACGGCAAGGTAGTGTGGCTGGGCAACGATCTGACCAAGCTCGACCAGAAGGCGCTGCGCGAGAAGCGCAAAGAGATCCAGATGATTTTCCAGGATCCGCTGGCCTCCCTCAACCCGCGCATGACCATCGGCGACATCATCGCCGAGCCGCTCATCACCTTCTATCCCGACCTCTCCCGAGATCAGGTGAAGGAGAAGGTGCGGGCCATGATGAGCAAAGTGGGGCTCTTGCCCAACCTGGTCAACCGCTATCCCCATGAGTTCTCCGGCGGTCAGTGCCAGCGCATCGGCATCGCCCGGGCGCTGATCCTCGAGCCCAAGATGATCATCTGTGACGAGCCGGTGTCGGCGCTGGATGTCTCCATCCAGGCGCAGGTGGTCAACCTGCTCAAGGCTATTCAGAAGGAGATGGGGCTGTCGCTCATCTTCATCGCCCACGACTTGTCGGTGGTCAAACACATCTCGGATCGGGTGCTGGTGATGTATCTGGGCAATGCGGTGGAGCTGGGGACCCGCAAGGAGATCTTCGCCAACCCCTTGCACCCCTATACCAAGGCGCTGATGTCGGCCGTGCCCATTCCGGATCCGGATCTGGAGCGCAGCAAGACCATCCAGATCCTGGAAGGGGATTTGCCATCGCCGATGAACCCGCCGTCAGGCTGCGTGTTCCGTACCCGCTGCCCGGTGGCCGGTCCTGAGTGTGCCAAGACCCGGCCCCAGCTCGAGGGCAACTTCGACCATGCGGTCTCCTGCCTCAAGGCGGATCCGCTCTGAGGATGAGCAGGCAGAACAGGGCGCCCGGGTGGCGCCCTGTTTTTTTGCAGCCGGCATGAAGATGCCTCTTGGCGTTATCTTTTTCCGCTGTTACTATCCGCGCAACAAGGGGAGTAACTTCTCGCCGGTTTGTCGTCATTACGGTGCACCCATATCCTGCAGTGCACCCGGCAGCCGGGCAGTTGACGCAAGTCGGCTGTAAGTGAGACCTTGCCGAGAGGCAAGGTGTATCTGCTCCAAACGCAAACCCACGCCTCTCGGTCGTGGGTTTTGTCGTTTTTGGGAGAAGTGAACATGGGTGAATGGTGGATGTGGGCCGGTTTCTTCAGCATAGTACTGGTCCTGTTATGGATTGATATCCGCTTTGTCGGGGGTGGCAAGGCACACAAGGTGTCGCTCAAAGAGGCAGGGATCTGGTCCCTCATCTGGATCAGCGTGGCGCTCTTGTTCAACCTGGCCATCTGGTTCTGGCTGGATCACAGCGCAGGCCGTGAAATTGCCAACCAGAAGGGGCTGGAGTTCCTCACCGGCTACCTCATCGAGAAGGCGCTGGCGGTGGACAACGTCTTCGTCTGGCTGATGCTGTTCGGCTACTTTGTCATTCCGGCCGAGCTGCAGCGCCGGGTCCTGCTGTACGGGGTACTGGGTGCCATCGTGATGCGGGCCGGCATGGTGTTCGCCGGCAGCTGGCTAATCGAGCAGTTCCACTGGATCCTCTACCTGTTCGGCGCCTTCCTGCTGCTGACCGGGGTCAAGATGCTGTGGGCGGCCGACAAGGAGCCTGATCTGGCCAACAACCCGCTGCTGGGCTGGATGCGTCGCCGCTTCAAGGTGACGGAGACGCTGGAGGGGGAGAACTTCTTCGTCTGGCGCGATGGCGTGCGTTACGCCACGCCGCTGCTGCTCATTCTGGTGCTGGTGGAGGTGAGCGATCTCATCTTCGCGGTGGACAGCATCCCGGCCATCTTCGCGGTGACCACGGATCCCTTCATCGTGCTGACCTCCAACATCTTCGCCATCATGGGTCTGCGTGCCATGTACTTCCTGCTGGCCGGCGTGGCTGAGCGTTTCGCTCTGCTCAAGTACGGCCTGGCGCTGATCCTGATGTTCATCGGGGTCAAGATGCTGCTGCTGGATATCTTCAAGATCCCCACCGGCATTGCATTGGGAGTAGTCGCACTGATCTTGCTGGCCTCCATGGGGTTGAGCCTCTGGGTGACCCGCAAAAAAGCCGCTTGAACGCGGCAGACTATAAAGCATTAACAACAAGGGCTCCCGCGGGAGCCCTTTTTTATGGCAAAGACTGGCTTAGCGCTTGATCTTCTTGGGGTTGGTGTAGCCCCAGATGGTGTACATGTCCGCCAGCAGGGCGCCGTTGTACTCTTCCAGATCCGCCTGTTTCACCTCAGCCTCACCCTGGCGGCCGAACAGCACCACCTCGTCACCGGGTTTGACCCCTTTCAGATCGGTCACGTCCACCATGATGGTGTTCATGGAGGTCTTGCCCACCACCGGCACTTTCTGGCCTTGGATCAGCACATAGGCCTTGTTGCTCAGCGCCCGGCGATAGCCGTCGGAGTAGCCCAGCGGCAGGTTGGCGAGCCAGGAGTCGCGCTTGAGGGTGAAGGTGCGGTCATAACCGACGGTGTTGCCGGCCGGGTAGTGGTTGACGGAGGCAACCTGGGTCTTGAACGCCATCACCCGCTTGTACTCGGTGTAGGAGGGGATGGAGTCGCCGTACAGCAGGCCGCCCGGGCGCACCATGTCGAAGTAGGCGTCCGGCACTTCCAGGGTGGCGAAGGAGTTGGCGGCGTGGATGGTGATCTTGCTGCGATCCAGCTTGCCCGCTTCCAGCAGCCACTGGGAGTCCAGTTTGAACTGGGCCAGCCCCATCTTGACGTCCTCTTTCTCCTCCACCGGGAAGTGGGTCATGATGCCGACCGGGGTGATCCCCTTGAGCTTGAGCATGGCCAGCGCGTCTTCCTTGGAGTCAGCCAGGCGCAGATCGATGCCGTTGCGGCTCATGCCGGCGGAGTTGAGCGCGATGTGCACCGGGATATTGGTGTGGTGGCGCTGGGCGATGTCGGCGATGCCCTGAGCACTCACCAGGCTGCCGATGAGCTCTTCCATCTTGTAGGGCAGGGCCTGTTCCACTTCGGCCGGGGTGGCGGCACGTACCCGCATCAGGCGGCCGGTGAAGCCCTTCTCACGGGCCACGCGGGCCTCTTCGTTGCTGGCGATGCCGATGCAGGGGATGCCGGCCTTGACCACCGAGGGCACCAGCAGGTCGATGCCGTGGCCGTAGGCGTCGGCCTTCATGATGGCGCAGATCTTCGGCCCTTTGTCACCGAGGCGATCCTTGAGGGTCTGGATGTTGTGCTCGAAGGCGCCGAGATCGACTTCCAGCCAGGCATTGCTGGCGGTCTGCACTTCGCCGTTGCGATGATCGCTGGCCAGCGGCAGGTAAGGGGCCGCGACGGCCTGACCGGCCAGCAGGCCCAGGATCAGCGTGGCCAGCAGTGTCTTCTTGTGCATGGGGTGGTTCCTTTTTTATTGTTTGGGTTGAGGTGCATGACGGTCGCTAGGGGCCGTTTTCACGCAGATGGGATAAAGTGTAGCCAAGGCATTGTTATTGTTATGAACTTTGACAATTTTCCAGGGCGCTATTCCCGTCGGGAAGTGTAACGCAAGGTGCCGATCGTGGCACCCTCCAGGAGTCAATAGATGATGAGTCTTGAGTGTCGGGTGCCACCGCTGCTGCTGTTTGGTCTGATCGTGGCGGCCATGCTGGGATGGGGGGGCGCTGCCGAGAGCGGCAGTGGCGCTAGTTGGCGGCTGGCTGCTCTGTTGCTGGCGGTGCTGGGCACTGTGTTTGGCTTGGGGGGCGTGCTGCGCTTTCGCCGCCAGGGCACCACGGTGACGCCGCTGCACCCGGAGCAGGCCAGTGCGCTGGTGACGGGGGGCTCTATCGCCTCAGCCGCAATCCCATGTACCTGGGGCTGCTCTGCTGGACGATGGCGCTGGCCTGTTATCTGGGCGGGCTGCTGGTGTGGCTCGGTCCGTTGCTGCTGTGGGGCTGGCTCAGCCGCTGGCAGATAATGCCGGAGGAGCGGGCGCTGCAGGCCCGCTTTGGCGATGCCTATGCCGATTATTGCCGGCGGGTGAGGCGTTGGTGCTGAGCCTTGCCGTGTCGCCATGAGACATAAGAAAACGGCCCGCATCTGCGGGCCGTTTGTATGTGAATGATGTGGGGATCACGCCTTGGCGGTATCCACCTCACCCAGGGGTTCGGTTTCACCCAGGCTGTCTTCGCTCTTGGCGACCACGCTGGCGGCGATGGCGTTGCCCAGCACGTTGGTGGCGGAGCGACCCATGTCGAGGAAGTGGTCGATGCCGAGCAGCAGCAGGATGCCCGCTTCCGGAATGTGGAACTGGTTGAGGGTGGCGGCAATCACCACCAGGGAGGCGCGCGGTACGCCGGCCATCCCCTTGGAGGTGACCATCAGCAGCAGCAGCATGGTGATCTGCTGGGCCATGGAGAGCTCGATGCCGTAGGCCTGGGCGATGAACATCACCGCGAAGGTGCAGTACATCATGGAGCCATCCAGGTTGAAGGAGTAGCCCATCGGCAGCACGAAGCTGGCGATGCGTTTGTCACAACCGAACTTCTCCAGACGATCCAGGGTTTTCGGATAGGCCGCTTCGGAGCTGGCGGTGGAGAAGGCCAGCAGGATCGGCTCGCGGATCATTGCCAGCAGGGTCACGATGCGGCGGCGGATAAACAGGCTGCCCATGGCGATCAGCAGCAGCCAGAGGCAACCCAGAGCCAGGTAGAACTGCGCCATGAAGGTGCCGTAGGTGGCGAGGATGCCGAGCCCTTCCTTAGCGACCATGGCGGCAATGGCGCCAAACACCGCAAACGGAGCGAAGTTCATCACGTAGCCGGTCACTTTGAGCATGATCTCGGCGGCGCTGGCCATCAGCATCACCACCGGTTTGGCGGCATCACCCAGTGCGGCGGCAGCCAGCCCGAAGAACAGGGAGAACACCACGATCTGCAGGATCTCGTTGGTGGCCATCGCCTCGATCACGCTTTTGGGAATGGCGTGGGTGACGAAATCCTTGAGGGAGATGGCGCTGGCAACCACGCCGGAGCTGGCGGTGTCGTCAGGCAGGGAGAGGGAGAGCCCCACGCCCGGTTGCATCAGGGTGACCATCACCAGACCCAGGGTCAGCGACAGCAGGGAGGCCAGCATGAACCAGCCCAGGGTTTTGGCGCCGATACGGCCCACGGTGCGGGTATCGCCCATCTTGGCGATGCCGACCACCAGGGTGGTGAACACCAGGGGGGCGATGATCATCTTGATCAGCCGCAGGAAGATATCGGTCAACAGGGTGATGTCGCTGGCAAAGCCGGCGGCCTGGTCAGGGGCAAACATGCGATAGCCCTGGCCAGTCAGGATACCAACCAGCATCGCGATGAGGATGGCAACCGTCAATTTGTTCATTTTCATGGGGTGGGTCCCAGTTTTGATAAGTGCAGAGCGTTTCAAGCGGCAAGGGTGCCACTTCAGTCCGTTTTTGTGATCCGAGCCGTAGATTCCTGACAGCCGGTGTGCTGGCAGCATGCCTAATCCGGGGGGGTAAATCCAGCGCCTTGTGGCAGAATTTTATCTTGTCATTAGTTGTATGTGATATGGATCTTGCAATTTGGCTATATTAATCGCTGTTTATTTTAATGTTTGCAAGATAATCGGCTTTCATGGTTTGGTCGTTTTTCGCGCTGCGAGTGAGGGTGAAGATGAGCAACGCCGAGATGCGGTGTTCCACGGTGCGCTGATCCAGAAAGGGATCTGGCTCGTCGTCATCGAACCCGAACAGGGGGCGACTCGGCGTCACCCTGACCGCGTCCCGTTGCAGGGTCAATTCATTGACCTCAAGCCACTGATAACCTTCGGCTTGTGCCACTTCGCCCGCCCGTTTCAGCACATACTTGCGAGCGGTTTCCCGGCTCACCAGATCGTTGCCGACAAATTCCAGCTGCCACTTGTCAGGCCCGAGCTTAGTCTGGGAGAAACCGGTCTGGCCGTTCCAGAACGATGGCTGGCTCTGATAAGGGGTGGCGCAGCCGAGTAGCAGGAGAGCGCAGAGGCCGAGCCACAGCAGACGCTGGCAAAAGGGGCGGGGAGAGGGCATCTCGAACACCGGTTGGCAACACAGGGCATCACTACAGCACAAACCGATCGGCGGCACAATGCAGGCTGCGTGGTGGCGCGCCGCGCCAAAAAGAAAAGGCCTTGTCATCTGACAAGGCCTTTCTCGGGGAATTTGGTCGGTGTGAGAGGATTCGAACCTCCGACCCTCTACACCCCATGCAGATGCGCTACCTGGCTGCGCTACACACCGACGGAGTCAGCTCGGCTGACGGGGGCTGAGTTTATGGAGATGGACCCTGCCTGTCAACAGTGGAAATTCCACTCCGGGATCGTTCGCCTGCTTTGTGAGCAATCTGCGCTTAAAGTGCCGCCAATCGCCGAAAAACCGCGCATGACAGGGCCGTGCGTTGCCTCAAACAAACAGGCCGCCCGGGTGGGCGGCCTGTGATGGTGCTGTGGTGACGGCGCACATAGAAGAGGGATCAGCGGGTGAAGGTGAGCCGCTTGCCCAGCACCTCGTTGGTGACCTGGCCGTTTTGCCAGGCGATCTGGCCGTTGACCAGGGTCATCTCCACCGTGCTGTGGAAACGGTAGCCGTTGAAGGGCGACCAGCCGCACAGATAGAGCAGGTTGCTGTCGTTGACCACGTAGGGCTTGCCCAGATCCAGCAGCACCAGATCGGCGAAGTAACCCTCGCGGATGTAGCCGCGATCCTGCACCTGGAAGCGCTCGGCCACCGCGTGGGAGGTCTTCTTGACGATGGTCTCCAGCGAGAATACCCCGTTGTGATAGAGCTCCAGCAGGGCCAGCAGGGAGTGCTGCACCAGCGGCACGCCGGACGGCGCCTTGAAGTAGCTGTTCTGCTTCTCTTCCCAGGTGTGGGGGGCGTGGTCGGTGGCGATGATGTCGAGCACGTCATTGCGCACCGCATCCAGCAGGGCGTGCTGGTCGGCGGCGCTCTTCACCGCCGGGTTGCACTTGATCTGGCTGCCAAGGGTGTCGTAGTCCGCCTCGTTGAAGAACAGATGGTGAACGCACACCTCGGCGGTGATGTTCTTGTCCTTGAGATCCTTCAGGTCCGGGGTGGCAGTGAACAGGGAGAGCTCCTTGGCGGTGGTCAGGTGCAGCACGTGCAGCTTGGCGCCGTACTGCTTGGCCAGGGAGACCGCCAGGCTGGAAGATTTGTAGCAGGCGTCGGCGCTGCGGATGCGGCCGTGCTCGCGCATCGGCACATCCTCGCCCCACTTGGCGCGGGCTTCGTCTTCCAGCACCTTGATGGTGGGGGTGTCCTCGCAGTGGGTGACGATCATCACCGGGCTCTCGCGGAAGATGGCGGCCAGGGTCTCCTGATTGTCCACCAGCATGTTGCCGGTAGAGGCACCCATGAAGATCTTGATGCCGCAGGACTGTTTCGGATCGAGCTTCTTGATCTCTTCCAGGTTGTCGTTGGTGGCGCCGAGGTAGAAGCTGTAGTTGGCGGCGGAGGAGTTGGCGGCTATCTGGTATTTGGCTTCGAGGGCATCGAGGGTGGTGGTCTGGGGATTGACGTTGGGCATTTCCATGAAGCTGGTGGTGCCACCGGCCACGGCGGCCCGGGATTCACTGGCGATGGTCCCCTTGTGGGTCAGCCCTGGCTCCCGGAAGTGGACCTGATCATCGATCATTCCGGGGATGAGGTGACGGCCCGCGGCATCGATCACCACTGCATCGGGGGCGCTGATATCCGGGGCGATGCGTGCGATCCGTTCCCCCTCGATCAGCACGTCGGAGGCATAGATGCGGCCTTCGTTGACCAGGGTGGCATTCTTGATAAGCAATTTGTTCATGGGGGGTTCCAGTTCCTTTGCCGATAATCGCGGGTCATAATAGCGCAAACCGCCCTTTCTCTGTAGCAAGGCCTGACTGATGAAGTTATTTGTAAAAGATTTGACCGTGATCGACTCCAGCTACCTGTGCGAACGCCGCGGTATGGTGGGGGAGAGCTGGCTGGTGGACATCGAAATGAGCGGCGAGCTCAACGAGATGAGCATGTTGCTGGACTTCGGCCGGGTCAAGAAACTGATCAAGTCGATCATCGACGACGAGGTGGATCACAAGCTGCTGGTGCCGACCGAGTGCCCCCTGGTGCAGGTGGCTCAGCTGGACGGTGACGAGAGCACCGTCGATCTGCTGCGGCCGGGTCGCTCCATTCACCTGCGCTGTCCGAGCCAGGGCTTCGCCTTCATTCCGGCTCCTCAGGTGGACAAGGAGTCCGTCACTCGCTATCTGCTGGCGGTGCTGGCCAAACGGCTGCCGGGCAACATCAAGGATCTGTCGCTGACCCTGCGCCAGGAGGCCATCGACGGCGCCTTCTACCACTACAGCCACGGCCTCAAGAAGCACGACGGCAACTGCCAGCGCATAGCCCACGGCCACCGCTCTCCCATCGAGATCCACGTGGACGGCGAGCGCGACCAGGAGCTTGAGCTCAACTGGGCCGAGCGCTGGGCCGACATCTACCTGGGGACCGACGAGGATCGGGTGGCCCTCGGCGATCTCGCGTTGAGCGAGCAGGCCAAGGCCATCCTGCAAGAGGCTGGCGAGCACTATGTCGGCTTCAAGTATGTGGCGCCGCAAGGGCTGTTCCAGCTGGCCATGCCGGCGGCGGAGGTGGAGATGATCGACACCGACACCACCATCGAGCTGCTGGCCCACTACATCGCCCGCGAGGTGAAGAAGAGCGTGGGCGACAAGTTCATCAAGATTGTCGCCTATGAAGGGGTGGGCAAGGGCGCCATCGCCTACGCCTGATCCCGCGCCGCTTGCCAGTAAAAAACAAGGCCCCGCATCTGCGGGGCCTTGTCGTTGCCGGGGCTGGCGTGGGCGTCAGGCGCTGAGCCTAAAGCGCTTGACCAGGCTCTCCTGCTGCTCGGCCAGCGAGTCGAGCTGCTGGCTGGTTTCGGCCACCCGCTCTATGCCCTGATAGTTGAGATCCGAGATGTCGGAGATGCGGTTGAGGTTGGTGGCGATGTCGGCGCTGGTGGCCTGCTGCTGCTCGGCGGCGGAGGCTATCTGGCTCGACATGTCGCTGATGAGCACCACTATGCCCTGCACCTCCTCCATGGCGTTGTTGGCGTGGGAGCTCTGATCCATGCAACTGTCCATCTCGCGGGAGCACTCCTGCATCACGGTGACCGCCTTGGCGACCCCTTGCTGCAGATTCTCGATCATGGTCTGGATTTCGCTGGTGGACTGGGCGGTGCGCCCGGCCAGGCTGCGCACTTCGTCGGCCACCACCGCAAAGCCACGTCCCTGCTCGCCGGCCCGCGCCGCTTCGATGGCGGCATTGAGGGCCAGCAGGTTGGTCTGCTCGGCGATGCCGCGAATGACGTCGAGGATGTTGCCGATCTGGCCGCTCATGGCACTCACGTCGCCAATCACCTTGCCGGTCTGCTGCAGCTTGCCCGCCAGCTGGTGGGTGGTGGTGATGTTGCCGGCCATCACCTTGCGACCGGTCTCGGAGGCTTTCTCCACGTCCATCACCCGCTCCAGGGTCTGGTTGGCGGCCTGCGCCACCTCGCGCACCGAGGCCTCCATCTGGGTCATGGCGGCGGCGACCGAGGCGGTCTCCTGGCGCTGTTTCTCCAGATCCGCCCGCACCGATTCGGTGGTGTGGCGGTTGTCGTGGGCGGCGTTGTTGAGCTGGGCCGACGCCTGGGAGAGCTGGCTCAGCACCTCGCCCATCTGCTCGATCAGCAGGTTGACCTGGCTGCCGAGCCGGCCGAATTCGTTGTTGCTGCGAAAACCGATGCGCTGGGTCATGTCGCCCTGGGTCACCTCGGTCAGCACTCGCAGCAGCTCCTTGAGCGGACGACGAATAGCCTTGCCGAGGGTGTAGGCGACCAGGATGGCGATGGTGATGGCGATGACCAGCGCCACCCCCTGGGTGAGGGTGCTCTGGGTCTGCACCTTGCCGGAGGCACGGATGCTGTTGTTCATCAGCTGTTGGCTCTGGGCGGTGATCTGCTCGAGCTTGCTCTGGATGTTGACGATGAGCTTGCTGGCCTGCTTGCTCTGCTCGCGCATCCGCTCCTGCTGCTGCATCAGCGCCAGGTACTGGGCCAGCACGCCGTCGCTGGCGGTGGTGTCACGCACGAAGCCGTGCACGTAGTGGCCCATGTTGTTGTCAAAATCCTTGAGCTCCCCCTGCAGATCCTTGATGGTGCTGTTGAAGCCCTCGATCTGCATCTTGTTGCGCTTGAGCGCCGCCTCGATGGGGGCGGGGATGCTCTGGTTGAGGGCATCCATGGTGGAGAGTTCAATGGCGGAGAGCTTGGTGGTCAAGGTCTCGGAGAGCATCTTGATGAAGCTGTCGTCGATGGTGATCATCATGTCGCCGAGGTTCTTCTTGAACTGGGGCAGGCTGACCTGGAACTGGCCCTTGGCCTGGTTCACCTTGTAGAGCCGGGTGAGCAGGGCCTGGTGTTCGGTGGGCAGGGTGTCGGTCAGCTGCAGGTAGTCCTTGACCAGCTGGTTGAGCGCGCCGAGCTCCCCCTGCAGCTCCGGGTGTTCCGCCGCCTGCCGGGCGAGGGTGGCGAGAGTCTGGTCGACCAGTGCCTTGGCCTGCTGCAGCTCGGCCACTTCGGCCGGGATCTGCTTGAGATCCTGCTCGGTCAGCACGTCGGTGAGCCACTTGTTGGCACTGAGCAGGCTGATCTGGGTCTGGCTGCTGGCGATCACCAGCGGCATGGTCTGCCGGGTGACCTGATCCAGCGCCTGATTGAGCTCGCTCTGGCTGCGGAAGGTGAGTACCGAGGTGGCCGCCATCACGGCCACCAGGATGGCAAAGCCAAGATAGACCCTCTGCAAGATGGAGAGGTCTGACATTGTTTGTTTCATTATTGTCCCGCTGTATATGCAAAAGTCCCTTGCCTGAATACCCCGTCCATTTGATACCCTGCTACCACTGTGGGCGAGCAACGTCGGCAGACGTCTTCCGGCTATCGGTATTTTTAACAATAACTGAAGAGAATGGGACAACGGCTGTGTCAAATATCGGCTTGTGTCACACTTGCCGGGCCTTGATGACGGGCGTTGGAACCGCTTGAGACAGGCATTGAATTTTCTTTTTCATATAAAGGAGTTATCCATGGCGCAAGAAACCATTTTCAGCAAAATCATCCGCAAAGAGATCCCCGCCGACATCCTTTATCAAGACGACCTGGTGACCGCCTTTCGCGACATCCAGCCCAAGGCCAAGACCCATATCCTGATCATCCCCAACGTGCTGATCCCCACCGTCAACGACGTGGAGCCGGATCACGAGCTGGCGCTGGGCCGGATGTTCACCGTGGCTCGCAAGCTGGCCAGCGAGGCGGGCATTGCCGAGGATGGCTATCGCCTCATCATGAACTGCAACCGCCACGGCGGGCAGGAGGTCTACCACATCCACCTGCATCTGGTCGGCGGTCAGCCGCTGGGACCCCTGCTCAGCCTGTGATGCCGCGTCTTCCTCTGGCCGGCCTGCTGCTGGCCGGTTCCCTGCTGGGGGGCTGTGCCTCCCACTGGCAAGACATGTTCGTCTCCTATTCCGATCAGATGGTGCCGCTGCGCAACCAGCTGTTGTTGGGTCATGCCGCCGAGGCGCTGCCCGAGGTGCGCGACTCCACGCCGGGGGACGATACCTATGTGCTGGACCGGCTCGAGCAGGGGCGCATCGCCTGGCTGGCGAGTCAGGACGCCGCCAGCAAGCAGGCCTTTGCCGCGGCCGACAGCCGGTTGGCGTGGGAAGACAATCAGGCGGAGTACCGGGTCAGCCAGGGGCTGGCCCAGGCGGGCAGCCTGCTGACCAATGACCAGACCATGGCCTATCGGGCGCCCGATTACGAGCGTACCATGCTGCACCACTATCTGGCTCTCAACTACCTGCAGCGCGGGGATGCCGAGGGCGCCCTGGTGGAGGTGCGCCGCGCCAACCAGGTGCAGGAGCAGGCCCTCAAACGGCGAGCCGACGAGGTGCGCAAGGCAAAGGATGAGAGCGAAGAGGCCGAAGCAGAAGGGGAGATGCGCCAGCTGATGTCGCGCGGCGCCCCCGAGCTCGACCGGCTGATCGGGCGGGTCAAGAACGGTTTTCAGAACGCCTACACCTTCTACTTTTCCGCCGTGCTCTATGAGGCTGCGGGGGATCTCAACGACGCCTGGGTCGATTACCAGCGCGGCTACCAGATAGCGCCGGACAACCGCAGCCTGCAGGATGCCTTGCTGCGTCTGGCTGTGCTGCGTGGCGCACCGGACGAGATCCGCGCGACCGAGAAAAAGGTGGGTCGCAAAGCACCACCACTCACTAAAAATCAGGGCCAACTGGTGGTGCTGTTTGAAGATGGCCTGATCCCGGCACGGCGCGAGCTGTTCCTGCCGCTGCCTATCGCCACCTCCGGCGGCGATTTTCGCACCTTTACCGTCGCCATCCCCTATTACGATAATCGGGCCAGCGACACCGGGCCGCTCACGGTATCGGTGGGCAAGCGCGTCGAGCAGACCAGCGAGCTGGTCAGGCTGGAGGCGCTGGCAGCCAAGGATCTGCAGGAGCGGCTGCCCGGCATGCTGACCCGCCAGGCGCTGCGGCTGGTGGCCAAGGAGCAGGTGCGGCGCACCGCGGCCAAGGAGGGGGGCGATGTGGGCAACATTCTGGTCGGCATCTTCAATACCCTCTCGGAGCGGGCTGACACCCGCAGCTGGTTGACGCTGCCGGCCCAGGCAGCGAGCTGGCAGGGGATGCTGCCTGCGGGTGACGTGGCCCTCACCCTGGGTGCGGGGGCAGCGCAGCGGCAATTGCCGCTCACCATCCATCAGGGACGCACCACCTTGGTTTGGGTACAGCGCCTCGGCGCCGGGTTGACGACGCGGGTGATGCCGCTGTGACGGCGAACGATGGCAATACACATGAGTGACCGGTCGGGCCCCTCGGGGTCGCCGGCAAGGAGAGCAAGATGAAAGCACATGGGTTGGCTCTGGGCCTGGTTCTGCTGCTGGCAGGCTGCGCCACCAATACCTCCGGCGTGGCGCTCTATGGGGCGGCGGGCGCCGCGCCAGTGGCGGAGCAGCATCAAAACGTCAATGTCACCCTGACCGAGCTCAGCCGGCGCGAACAGAACGGCCTGCTGCAGGTCAATGTAGCGGCGGCCAGCACCCAGCGCGGCGACAACAAGCTGCAATACCTGTTCTATTGGTATGATGAGGCGGGGCAGGAGGTGGCCAGTGATGGCCGCGGCTGGACGCCGCTCAAGCTGCACGGCTATCAGACCCGCACCCTGTCTGCCCTGGCGCCGAGCCCGGCCGCCCGGGGCTACCGGATTTACGTACGCGAAGTGATTGAGGAATCCTACTGATGAAAATGAATCATGCCCTGCTGATCCTGACCGGCGCCCTGCTGCTGGGCGGCTGCTCCAGCACCACCGTCAGCTATGGCGATCCGACCGAAACCGAGACGGTGACCGTCGATTACGGTTCCAGCGATCTGCAGGCCATCGCCGACAAGATGGCGGATTCCATGCTGGCGTCGCCGGCCACCAGCGAGATCACCGCCGGCGGCCGTCCGGTGATGTTCATGGACTCCATCCGCAACAAGACCTCCGAGCATATCGACACCGAGGCCATCACCGACACCATCCGCACCAAGCTGCTGCGCGCCGGCAAGTTCCGCTTCGTCGACATGAGCAAGGTGGCGGCGGTCAAGCAGCAGCTCGAATACCAGCAGAGCAGCGGCATGGTGGATCCTGCCTCCATGGTGCGCCTTGGCAAGCAGACCGGCGCCCGCTACATGGTCTATGGCAACCTCGCCAGCATCGTCAAGGACAACGGCAAGGTGAAGGATGTCTACTACCAGATGACCATGAACCTGATGGATCTGCAAAACGGCGAGCTGCTGTGGGCTGACCAGAAAGAGATCCGCAAGCAGGCCAAGAAGTCCACCTTTGGCTGGTAAGTCGAGCGAGGCCTCTCTGGCGGCTGCCGAGCGCGCCCTGCTGGCCCGCCTGCCGCCACCCTGGCGCTCGGGCCGGCTGGAGCCATTGGCCAGTGGCCTGACCAACTGCAACTATCGACTGCGCCTCCCCTCGGGGCGCAGTCACTTTTTGCGCCAGGGCCACCCCGATCCGGTGCGCCTTGGCATCGATCGGGCCACCGAATGGCAGCTCTATCAGGGGGCCGTGGGGCAGGGGCTGGCTTTGCCCTGCCATCACAGCGATCCCGCCACTGGCCTGATGTTGCTGGACTGGTGCGACGAGCCGAACTGGCTGGCGGCGCCGCCCCCGGCTGCGTTGCAGCCAGTGCTGCTGGCCGGGGTGCTGACGCGGTTGCACCGGTTGCCGGTGCCGAGCGTGGTGATGGCGGTGCGGGCCCACAGCGCCGGCTATCGTGCCAGGCTGGCCCGAGTGCCGACCTGGCTGCCGGCGCTGGAGCGGGGGCTGCTGGCCAGCCGCGAGCCCGCCGATTGCTGGCTCCCTTGCCATCATGATCTCAATCCGGCTAATTTGTTGGGGAGCCGGCCCTGGGTCATTGACTGGGAGTATGGCGCCGCCGGGCATCCCGGTTTCGAGGTGGCCAGCATCCAGCGTACCCACAACTGGCAGGATGCCCAGCGCGAGGCGCTGGAGCAGAGCTATTGCGAGCGGGCAGGGGGGCCGGTCGGCCCACGCGGTTTTCAGAGCCGGGCCTTTTTGCCCTGGGTCGATTACATAGGGCTGCTGTGGGCGCTGCTGATGGCGGAGCAGCAGCCGGGGCCCGACTACCAGGCGCTGATCGATCACAACCGGCAGCGGCTGGAGTAGGCATCAGGCACTATGAATCATCCGTTGCGTCAACCCTGTTTCATCAACATTGGAGCCTTGCATGGTGACCACCTTTTCCTGGCGCAAGCCCAGTAGCTGGAGTCTGCTGCTGCTCTGTCTGCTGCTGGCTGGCTGCTCCACCCGGGTCGTCTATTACTGGCTCGACGTGGCCATCGTCTGGCAGCTGGATGACTACTTCTCGCTGGATCGCAGCCAGAAGCGCTTGCTGGACAACGAAGTGAAAGGGCTGATGGCCTGGCACCGCCAGCGCGAGGTGCCCCGTTATGCCGACGATCTCGATGCGCTGGCCAAGGCGGTGGCGAGCCCCATGACCCCAGCCCAGGTCTCCCGCCATCTGGATGCGGCCCAGCAGAGCCTGACCCGTACCCTGGAGAACACGGTGCCACGGGCGGTGCGGCTGGCACGCACCCTGACCGAGGCGCAGGTGGCCATGTTCATGAAGGACCGGCTCACCCGCCAGGCGGAACGGGAAAAGGAGTTTGCCGACAAGCCCAGGGAGGAGATGCTCAAGGAGTTTCGCGACAAGATGAACGAGCGGCTGGTGTTCTGGATTGGCGAGGTGAAACCGGCCCAGGCGCCGCTGGTGGCCCAGTGGGCCCAGTGGCAGTACGAGCTGCAGGCCCCCTGGCTTGAGTTTCAGACCGCCTGGACCAAGGAGCTGGACCGGCTGATGAAGCAGCGCCAGAGCCAGGACTTCGGCGCCCAGCTCACCGCCCTGCTGCAACAGGGGGACGGCCTGATGGATGGCCGCTTCACCGGCTACACCGATCAGTCGCGCCAGCGTACCGTCAACTGGCTGAGCGATCTCAGCCAGTCGCTGGACATCTCCCAGCGGGCCCACCTCTACAGTCTGCTCAAGGGCTATGCCCGCGATTTCAGGCAGATGTCGGAGGGATAATGGTGCCAAGGGGGCCGGCCGGCCCCCATGCCCTTGTTCTGGCGGGGCCCCTGTGATAGTTTGCCCTTTCTATTATGCGGGAATTAACTTTTTGAGCCTGACCGACAAAGTGAAACTGGCGCTGATGACCCTGCTCATCACCCTCGCTCTGTTGTTCTCTACCCTCTCGGTGGAGGGGTTCAAGCTGCCCGCAGCCCAGCAGTCGAGCCAGCAGGTACAGCTGATGGGGGAGAGTGCGGCGCCGACCGATGGCGCTCCGGTGATCCACAGTGCCAGCGACAGCGACGACGGGGTCGTCAAGTTCGTCAGCTCCCACCAGAATCACCTGCTGCGGCTCGAACACTCCCTGCGCAGCGATCATCAGCCCGGCAACGTGGTGTACCAGCTGATCATGAGCTGGTCCCAGCAGGCGATCCTGCTGCTGCTGTGCGGCCTGCTGTTCTATGCCGCCCTCTTCTATCGCAAACACAGTTTCCGCGATCGGTTTGCCACCATCCATCGGCGCCGGTTGCAACGCCAGCACCTGCAATACCGTTTCTGTCAGAGTTACCTCGCCTGATCCCGATGGGGTCCGGTCTTTTCACACCACCTCATCGCCTCCTGCTGCCTGCTCACCGCGTGTGAACGGGCCGCTGTCTCATTCGTATTTTCTTGCGTGCCGCCTGCGTGGCGAGTGCGCAGCCTTCTCCTGACAGAGGCTGATTTCATGAGAAAAAAGAGTCGTATCACCTTGAACCGCATGAACATGTGGCAGTACGCCCTGCTGCTGCTCATGCTGTTCACCTTTGCGTTTTACTCCCTGCCCACCTTCTTCGGTGAGCAGCCTTCCCTCGGTCTGCACGGCCAGACCAGCCTGACCGAGGCGCAGCGTACCCTGCTGGCCGACAACCGCATCGAGCCACTCAAACAGGTGCAACAGGGCGAGCGGGTCGAGCTGGTGTTTGCCAGCCAGGTCGAACAGCAGCGCGCCAAGCAACTGCTGGAGCAGCAGGGCTATGACAGCTCGGCGCTGACCCTGGAGTTCTACTCCAACGCCCCGGGCTGGATCAGCCAGCTCGGCGCCGCCCCCATCAAGCTCGGACTGGATCTGCGCGGCGGCTCCCAGCTGTTGATCGGGGTCGATCTGAGCTTCGTGGTCGACAACCAGACCAAGAACCTGGTGGACATGCTGCGCACCCAGTTTCGCGAGGCGCGCCTGCGCGGCGCCAACGTGGCCCGGGTGAGCGAAGGGGAGGTGAGGGTGATTTTGCCTGAGGTGGCCGATCAGGCGCCCTGGCTCACCATCATCAAGGATTCCGCCGGCACCCGGCAGGATCAGTGGACCCTCAAGCGCAGCGGCAACGAGCTGCGACTGGTGATGAGCGAGGCCGAGCGCACCCTGCTGGCCAACAACGCGGTGACCCAGAACCTGTCGATCCTGAAAAAGCGGATCAACGAGCTCGGCATCGTCGAGGCCTCGGTACAGCGCCAGGGTCAGGACGGCATCCGCATCGAGCTGCCCGGGGTGCACAATCCCAAGCAGGCGAAAGAGGTGATCGGGGCCACCGCCTCGCTGGCCTTCTACGAGGCCCAGGCCGACAGCCGCTTCTTCATGGCGGATCGCAACGGCCAGGCAGTGGGGCTGGCTCGCAAGCCGGTGCTGACCGGCGAGCACATCGTCGATGCCCGCGCCAACATGGGCGAGATGGGGCAACCCCAGGTCAACATCGTGCTCGACAGCCTGGGCGGCAGCAAGATGAACCAGTTCAGCCGCCAGAACGTGGGCAAGCCGATGGCCACCGTCTTTACCGAGTACAAGACCAATGCCGAAGGCAAGCTGCGGGCCAGGAGCGAGGTGATCAACGTCGCCACCATCCAGACCGCCCTTGGCAACCAGTTCCGCATCACCGGGATCGGCAGCCTGCCGGAAGCCCAGGAGCTGGCCATGCTGCTGCGCGCCGGTGCCCTCACCGCGCCCCTCAAGATCCTGGAAGAGCGCAGCATTGGCCCGACTCTGGGTCTGCAGAACAT
Source organism: Aeromonas sp. 2692-1 (assembly GCF_013085505.1). NCBI lineage: Bacteria > Pseudomonadati > Pseudomonadota > Gammaproteobacteria > Aeromonadales > Aeromonadaceae > Aeromonas > Aeromonas sp. 2692-1. Next base: position 3,873,174 of record NZ_CP038513.1, on the reverse strand, counting down.
CGAGGCGGGCTTCACCGCGCTGGCGTTCGGCATGGCCGGCATGATGCTGTTCATGATGGCCTGGTATCGCAAGTTCGGCTGGGTCGCCATCACCGCGCTCATCGCCAACCTGCTGATGCAGGTGGGCATGCTGGCGGTGCTGCCGGGCGCCGTACTGACCCTGCCGGGGATCGCCGGCCTGGTGCTGACCGTCGGCATGGCGGTGGATACCCACGTGCTGATCTTTGAGCGGATCAAGGACCGGCTGCGGGAAGGGGGCTCGTTGGCCAACGCCATCGACTTTGGGTACCGCTCGGCGTTTCGCACCATCTTCGATGCCAACATCACCACGCTCATCTGCGCCGTGGTGCTCTATGCCATCGGTTCCGGGCCGCTGCAGGGCTTCTCCATCACCCTGATCCTGGGCCTCATCTCCAGCATGGTGACCGGCATCTGGGGCACGCGCGCCATCATCAATCCCCTGTGGGGCAAGAGCAGCGCCAAGCTGCTGAGGGTGTGACCATGACTGACCACCACCTGTGTCATCGCGCCGCGCGTTCGAGCCTGCTCCGCGCCCGCGTCACGCGCTTCCCTGCGGGAAGCCAGAGCCATCTGCTGTCGAGGGAACAACAATGCTGAGAATGATCATTGCCATGGGGCTGACCCGCTGGCGTTACATCGGCCTGTGGGCCTCCGTGCTGCTGACCGTGGCGAGCATCGCGGTGCTCGCCATCAACGGCCTCTCCCTTGGTCTCGACTTTACCGGCGGCATCCTGCTGGAGTTTCGCATCCAGACCCTGAAGGAGGCCCACGAGCTCAACGCCCTGTTGACGGCCCCCCTGGCGGGCGTGGTCGAGCTGCACGGTGCCGGCGTGCCCGGCGAGTGGCTGATCAAGCTGCCGCCCCACGAGCTGCCCTGGGCGGCCGAGGAGCTGGCGGTGATGCTGGGTCAGCAGCTCAACCTGCCGGTGGAGCTGCTGCGCACCACCATCGTCGGCCCCCAGGTGGGCGCCGAGCTGTTCCAGCAGGGGATGCTGGCGGTATTGGTAGCCTCGCTCGCCATCTCCGCCTACCTGGCGGTGCGCTTCGAGTGGCGCCAAGCCATCGGCATCCTGGTGTCGGTGCTGCACGACGGTCTGGTGGCGCTGGGGCTGCTGGCGCTGTTCAACATCGAGTTCGACCTCAACGTCATCGCCGGTCTGATGGCGGTGATCGGCTACTCCCTCAACGACAGCATCGTCATCTCCGACCGCTTGCGGGACTTGCTCAGCTCGCGCACCCAGATGGGGATCCACGACTGCTCCGACGTGGCCATCAAGGCCACTTTCAGCCGCACCATGATCACCTCGGGCACCACCCTGTTCACGGTGGGGGCTCTGCTGCTGTTCGGTGGCGACGCCCTCTACGGCTTCTCCTTCACCCTGTTCGCCGGCATCCTGGTGGGCACCATCTCTTCCATCACGGTGGCCTCCACCGTGCAGGAGCTGCTGGGCCTCTCGCCGCAGGCTTACCAGAAAAAAGAAGAGGAGCTGGCGGAGGCGGCATGACCCCGCCATTCCCATGCAAAACGGGCCCTCGGGCCCGTTTTTTTATGCGCAGCTGAAATGAGGCTCAAAAGCCCGAGCCAGGTTGCAGCAAGAAGGCGGCCTCCTCGGCCGTGTCCTGGCGGCCCAGGATGGCGTTGCGGTGGGGGAAGCGGCCAAAACGCTCGACGATCACCTGATGGCGGCGGGCAAAGTCGGCAAAGCCGGCGAAGGTCTCCTGCGCCGGGCCGTCTGCCTGCTCGGCCGCCAGCCCCTCGAACAGGGTCACGCTTCTGGCCTGCTGCTCGCGGGATTCGGCATGCTCCAGCGGGAGGTAGAAAAAGACCCGTCCCAGCGGGGGCAGCGCCAGATCCGCCCCCAGAGAGAGCCCCTTGAGGCAGAGGTCCCGCGCCTTGGCATCCTGGGCAAAGGCGGCGGGAGTTCCACGATGGATGTTGCGCGGCAGCTGGTCCAGCAGCAGGATAAGGGCCAGCCGGCCCTCGGCCGAATCGGCCCAGTGGGCGAGCTCGCCGGCAGCGGCTGCCACCGCCAGGTCACCGAAGCGGCTGGCGAGCAGGGCGTCGGTGTCGCTGTTTTTGCCCCACCAGAGGGGCACTTGGCGTTTGGCGCGGGTGACGTCGTCGGTCTCTTCGCCAAACCAGAATGTGATCAGCGGTTGCCAGGGTTGCATGGAATACTCCTTGGGCCTGCGGGCACCGGATGAATCAAGGCCAAATGACCCTGATGTGGTTGCTGCCGAACGGGCGGCTTCTCGTTACACTGTGCCATCTTTTCCCGCAATAGGGATCCCCCTTCGGCCGGAACCGGTTGGCTGGTCCTGTCGGATGACATGGCCAATGTACTCGATGGTGTGGCGCTGATGATGTGGCCAACAAGGGCGTGGTGTGCTGCGGGAGGCTCTCTTCTACTGACATAAGGATTCTCTGATATGGCCGGAACCAGTTTGTTGGCCCTGCTCGACGATATTGCCAGCGTGCTCGACGACGTGGCGCTGATGACCAAGATGGCGGCGAAGAAGACCGCCGGGGTGCTGGGGGACGATCTGGCCCTCAATGCCGAGCAGGTCTCCGGGGTGCGCGCCGAGCGGGAGCTGCCGGTGGTGTGGGCGGTGGCCAAGGGGTCGTTTCGCAACAAGCTTATTCTGGTGCCTGCCGCCATCGCCATCAGTGCGCTGGTACCCTGGCTCATCACTCCGCTCCTGATGCTGGGGGGCGCCTACCTTTGCTTCGAGGGGGCCGAGAAGCTGGCCCACAAGTTTCTGCCCCATGAGGCGAGCGAGGGGGAGGCGCACACCGCACCCATTCCCGATGATCTGGTGGCGTTTGAACAGCAGAAGATAAAGGGGGCCATTCGCACCGACTTTATTCTGTCGGCCGAGATCATCGTCATCGCCCTTGGTACCGTACAGGGGGCGAGCCTGGCGCTGCAGCTGTCGGTGGTGGCGGGCATCGCCCTGCTGATGACGGTGGGGGTCTACGGCCTGGTGGGGCTCATCGTCAAGCTCGACGACATCGGCCTGCACCTGCTGCAAAAGCCCGATGGCAGTGCCTTGCGCCGGGCGGTGGGGCAGGGGCTGCTGGTGACGGCGCCGCGGCTGATGCACCTGCTGGCACTGGTCGGCACCATCGCCATGTTCATGGTGGGGGGCGGTATCCTGGTGCACGGCTGGCCTTTTGTGCACCACCTGATTGAAGGGGCCGCCACCGCCGTGGCTACCCTGCCTGCGGTCGGCGCCGCCCTCGCGCTGGTGACACCGACCCTGCTCAACGCCGTGGCCGGCGTGGTGGCCGGGCTGGTGCTGGTGCTGGCCATGACCCTGGTGAGCAAGCTCAAGCCCGCCAAATAGTGGCGGCGGGCTGACCCTCGCGGGGCATATCCCTGCGATGGGGGGCTCCCGTCAGATACTGTCTCGTCTGTTGCCTCGGATGGGGGCTAGGCAAGGGCCTGCCCCCTTCGTACTATCCGGCTGACCCCCGCTCACAGAGGCGGGGTCAGCCCACATGGACGCAAACAGACAAGGAAGGTCATGAAACCACCCGTTTGGCTGGATGATCACATCTATGCCGCCCCCGACTGCCCGGCGATCGACGCCGATTTCCAGCGTGCCCGCGAGGCCCTTAACCGCCTGCCACCCCTGCTGGATGAACTACCCAAGACCAACGACATCAATGCCTTGCGCCATCTGCTTCGGGTCATCCGGGCCTGCTGGCGCGAGGTGCGCAGGCTGGAGTGGAACTGCCAGATCTACGGTTACAACCGGCTCAGCCGGGATGGGCGCGACGAGGCGGCCAGGGTGCTGCTCTCCCGTGGCCAGCAGTTGCAGGCGAGCCTGGCCCAGCTTTGCAAGCCGGTGACCCTGTTCTGGGTGCGCGCTCCCGAGGCGCAGGTACGCGCCCTGCTGCAGGATCCCGAGCTGTTCGAGCTCGCCTACGTCATTCGTCACGACCGGCGCCAGCAGGATCAGTGGTTGTCGCTCGAGAGCGAGCAGCTGATTGCGGGGCTGAGCGTGGACGGCCTGCAGGGGTGGGGGGATCTCTACGGCAACCTGGTCGGAAGGCTCAGGCCGGTGGTGGAGGGGCAGCCCATGGGGCTGGCCCAGGCAGACAACCTGCTGGCCCACCCACAGCGGGCGCGGCGCGCCGCCGCCTGGCACGCCATCCAGGCCGCCTGGGGGGCGGAGCAGGAGACAGTGGCCGCCATCCTCAACGCCATCAATGGCTGGCGCAACGAGCTGACCCGCCAGCGTGGCAGGGCACGCAGGTGGGATGCGCTCGACGTTTCCTGCCATCAGGGACACCTGGAGCGGGTCACCCTGGAGACCCTGATGACGGCGGCCGGCGAGCACAAGGAGCTGGGGCAACGTGCCCTGCGCGCCATGGCCTGCGCCCAGCAGATTAGTGATTTCGCCCCCTGGGATCTCTATGCCCCGGCGCCGGCTGCGACGAGCGGCCTGATCAGCTTCGAGCAGGCGCTGGCCCTGGTGGCCGACGCCTTCGCCGGGTTTGACCCCGAGATGGGGGCCTTTGCCCGCATGATGGCGGCCAATGGCTGGATTGACGCCGCCCCGAGCGAACACAGGCGCAGCGGTGCCTACAGCACCGAGTATGCCGATCCGCCCGAGCCACGGGTGTTTCTCACCTTCGAGGGGACCCTGGACAACGTCATCACGCTCGCTCACGAGTTGGGCCACGCCTGGCACAGCTGGCTGCTGCGGGAGTTGCCGCTGGAGCAGCGTGACTACCCCAAGACGCTGGCGGAGACCGCCTCCCTGTTTGCCGAAGCGCTGGTGCGCGATGCCCTGCTGGCGGCCACCGACAACATGGAGCAGCGCCGGGCCATCGCCTGGCTGGACGGGGAGCGCGCCGCCAGCCTGCTGCTCGACGTGCCGGTCCGCTTTACCTTCGAGCGGGCCCTGGTGGCGGCGCGGGAGGAGGGCTACGTGGGGGCCGGCCAGCTGCGGCAGATGATGAAATCGGCGCAGCAGCAGTGGTATGGTGACACCCTGAGTCAATATGACGAGCTGTTCTGGGCCAGCAAGGGCCACTTCTCCATCGCCGAGCTCGGGTTCTACAACTACCCCTATCTGTTTGGCTACCTGTTCAGCCTGGGGCTCTATGCCCAGCAGGCGCGGGCGGGGCGCGAGTTCGTCCACGCCTATCGCGAGCTGCTGCGCGACACCGGCCGCATGAGCACAGAAGAGCTGGTGGAGAAGCACCTGGGGGTCGACATACGCGAGCCCGCCTTCTGGCAGGAGAGCCTCGATTATGTGGAAGAGGCGGTCGCCCGCCTCGAGCGGCTGGTGTAGGCAGCCCGGCGGTTTTTATCCTGGTGGCTGGGCCTGTGGCTCGCCACGCGCATTCAAAGGGGCTCGGCCCCGCAACCTGATGACGAGCATTTGATGCAGCAACGAATCTACCCACAACAGTGGCAAAACCAGCATATCTATCCCGCCCTCGACTGCCCGCAGGTGGCCGCGGATCTCGCCCTGGCGCGCGCCAGTCTGGACGAGCTCGGCCTGTTCCTCGGGGGGCTTGGCGCCGTGCGGGCCAATGCGCAGGCGCTGCAGGATTTTCTGCGCGAGGTGCGGCTGCGGGCCCAGCGCATTCGCAACATCGGCTGGAACCTGGCCGTGCTGGCGGCCTGTCGGGGCAGTCAGGATGCCCGCGACGAGCTGGCCAAGCAGCTTGCCTCCCGCGCCCGCGCCCTCAATGCCGATCTGTTCAAGACTCTGGCCCCGGTCGAGGATCTGATGCTGGCCCTGCCGGAGGCTGAATTCGAGCTGCTGATGGCCGACTCCCTGCTGGGGGAGGAGGCGTACCGGCTGCGTCACGAGCGCCGCTTGCAGGATCAGCGTCTGCCGGTGGAGGCGGAGCAGCTGGTGATCGGCCTTGGCACCGACGGCCTGCACGCCTGGGGCAACCTCTACAACGATCTGGTGGGCAAGATCCGGCTGGTGATCGATGGCCGCGAGATGGGGCTGGCCGAGGCGAGCAACCTGCTCTCCAGCCCGCTGCGCGCCCTGCGCCGGGAAGCGTTCGATGCCATCAGCGCCGGCTGGGAGGGGGAGCAGGAGACGGTGGCCGCCATCCTCAACGCCATCAATGGCTGGCGGCTTGAGCTTTCGCGCCAGCGCGGTCGCAGCCGCCAGCTCGATGCGCTCGATCTCTCCTGCCATCAGAGCCACATTGAGCGGGCGACCCTGGATACCCTGATGCAGGAGACCTGGCGCGCACGCGGGCTCGGTCAGAGGGCGCTGGGGCTGATGGCCGAGCGCCTCGGCATCGAGGAGCTGGGGCCGGAGGATTTGTTTGCCCCGCCGCCGGCCGCGGTGAGCCGCGAGATCCCGTTCGAGGAGGCGATCGAGATCATCGCCGAGGCGTTCTCCCGTTTTGATCCCGAGATGGGCGAGTTTGCCCGCATGATGGCTGAAAAGGGGTGGATCGATGCCGCGCCCACCCCCAACCGGCGCACCGGGGCCTACTGCACCAAGTTTGCCGAGCCGGTGGAGCCGCGGGTCTTCATCACCTATGCCGGCACCATGGACAACGTCATCACCCTGGCCCACGAGCTCGGCCACGCCTGGCACAACTGGCTCATTCGCGATCTGCCCATGAGCCAGCGCAGCTACCCCATGACGCTGGCCGAAACCGCCTCCATCTTCGCCGAGACCCTGGTGCGCAGTGCCCTGTTCGAGCAGGCGCAGACTCCCGAAGAGCAGCAGGCCATCGCCTGGGCGGAAGCCGACGGCGCCGCCACCTTCCTGGTCAATATCCCTGCTCGCTTCGATTTCGAGCGCGCCCTGGTGGCGGAGCGGGCGGCGGGCTATGTCTCGCCGGCGCGGCTCAAGGCGTTGACCGACGAGGCCTGGGGCCGCTGGTACGAACAGAGTCTGTGCCGCTATCACCCCCTGTTCTGGGCGGCCAAGGCGCACTTTTCCATCGCGGGGCTGGGTTTTTACAACTACCCCTACCTGTTCGGCTATCTGTTCAGTCTCGGCGTCTATCAGCAATTGATGAGCCGTCAGGCTGCGGGGGAAACTAACGTGGCCCAGGCCTATCGCGACCTGCTGCGCGATACCGGCCGCATGAGCGCAGAAGAGCTGGTGGCCAAGCACCTGGGCCAGGACATCCGCCAGCCCGTCTTTTGGCAGGGCAGCCTGGCGCTGGTGGAAGCGGCAGTGGAGCGTTTCGCCCAGACCCGCGGCTAACACAGGCTTGCTGAATGAAACCGCCGGGCAGCCATACTGCCCGGCGGTTTTTTTATGGGGCGGTTTTGCCTGGCTGCGGCTGAGCGGGCGGGCGCACCGGCCCCACCAGCAGGGGCCTCGGCTGGTGGCGCAGGTCCGGCTGGTAGCCGTTGAAAAAGAGGTTGAGCAGCACCGAGCTGAGGGTGGCCAGCAGGATGCCGCTGTGAAACAGCGGTTGCAGGGCAGCGGGGAAGTGCTGGAAGAAGTGGCCGGAGACGGTGGGGATCATGCCAATGCCTAGGCTGATGGCGACGATGTAGAGGTTGTGGCGATTGCTGTTGTAGTCGGCCCTGGCCAGGATGCGGATGCCGGTGGCCAGTACCATGCCGAACATCACGATGCCGGCGCCTCCTAGCACGAAGGGGGGAATGGAGGCGACCAGCACCGACATCTTGGGCACCAGCCCGAAGGCGAGTAGGATCCCCCCGACATGACGCAGACCCAGCGGCTGGACACCCCGGTCACGCTCACCAGGCCGATGTTCTGGGAGAAGGAGGTGTGGGGGAAGCTGTTGAAGATGCCGCCGATGATGGTGCCGATGCCATCCACCCGCAGGCCGCGCACTATGTCGCCCCGGCTGGCCGGGTGGCCGACGATGTCGCCGAGCGCCAGAAACATCCCCATCGACTCGATGAAGGTGATCAGCATGATGACGGTGAGGGTGGCGATGGAGATGGGATCGAAGGTGGGCCAGCCGAAGGCGAACGGCACTATGGGGGCGAACCAGGCCGCTTCACTCAGGCCGTCCAGGCTCACTTCCCCCATGGCGATGGCCACCCCGAAGCCGAACAGGATGCCGAGCAGCACCGAGATGTTGCTGAAAAAACCCTTGGTGAAGCGGGTCACCAGCAGGATGAAGGCCAGCACCAGAAAGCTGGTGCCGATGTAGCGCAGGCTGCCGTACTCGGGGTTGCCCTTGCCCCCCGCCATCCAGTCGATGCCCACCTGCATGATGCTGATGCCGATGGAGGTGATGACCACCCCGGTCACCACGGTGGGGAAGAGCGGCATCAAGCGGCCGATGAGTGGCACCATCAGGGTGGAGAGGATGCCGGCGGCGATGGTGGCGCCAAAGATGCCGGTCAGCCCCAGCGCCGGGTTGGCGCCGATGGCCAGCATGGGCATGACGGCGGCGAAGGTGACCGACATGATGACCGGCAGGCGGATCCCGGCGAAGCGGCCGATGCCAAGGCACTGCAGCAGGGTGACGATGCCGCAGCAGAAGAGATCCGAACTGATGAGATACGAGATTTGATCCTTGGGCAGCCCCAGGCTGCCGCCGATGACCAGTGGCACCGCCACGGCGCCGGCATACATCACCAGCACATGCTGCAGGCCGAGGGTAAAGAGCTGGCCGGGGGGGAGCAGGCGCTCCACTTCGTCGATGGCGCGGCCCTTGGCCGCCCCGGGGGGCTGGGTCTGGTTCATGAACAGATCACTCCTTGCGACCCGGCGGCTCTGGCCGGGCAAGATGGGGCAGGCTGGCTGCCCCGTTCATGGATGGGGTCCGGGTCGCCCTGGATCCGGCCGCGCAGGCGAAGGTTGCCTTCACGCGGTATCGCAGGGAGAGTGCAGGAACCGTGCTCAGCCGGCAGGCATGGGTGTCTGTTGGCCCTGTTCATGCGCATTTTTGCAGGCGGGATCACGCTTGCTCGCGCCGACGGCTGACAATCGTTTGCCAGTCGATGGGACCGGGCTTTCAGATTGGTAGCCCGGTTATCATTTCGGTCGGCCGGGCTCTCAGATTGATAGCCGGCAGCGGACGGCGGTGCGCCGTCTGGTTTCATCCGTAACCGAGGGCGTGATCCAAAGCAAGAAAGTAGGATGTTTTGGTGGCGCAGGGCCCCGCCGCTGGGGTAGTTTCGATAAAACCGACACAGATCCTGAGGTCTTATCCATGATCATCTATCTGCATGGCTTCGATGCCACCAGCCCGGGCAATCACGAGAAAGTGCTGCAGTTGCAGTTTATTGATGATGATGTGCGTTTCGTGCACTACAGCACGGTTCACCCCCGTCATGACATGAGCCACCTGCTCAAGGAAGTGAAGAAGCAGCTCGACATGAGCACCGATCCCAAGCCCCTCATCTGCGGGGTGGGGCTGGGTGGGTACTGGAGCGAGCGCATCGGCTTCCTGTGCGGCATCAAGCAGGTGATCTTCAACCCCAACCTGCACCCCGAAATCACCATGCAGGGCAAGATCGACCGACCGGAAGAGTACGAGGATATCGGCACCAAATGTGTGTCTGAATTTCGTAGTAAAAATTCAGGAAATTGCCTCTGCATCCTTTCCGTTCAGGATGAAGTGCGCGATAATGGCGAAACTGAGCGTGAATTGAAGAATTATTACAACATCGTGTGGGATGAGCGAGAGACGCACAAGTTCAAGAACATCTCTCATCACCTGCAACAGATGAAGGCTTTCAAAGAAGCCTGATTGATCGTCACGTCATGGATTCAACTATCAAGGGAGCCGATGGCTCCCTTCGCTTTAATGGAACCGAGGTAATTAACCATGACCAATATTGTTGTCGTCGGCGGTGGTGCAGGCGGTCTGGAGCTGGCCACCAGCCTGGGCCGCAAGCTGGGCAAGAAGAACAAGGCCAAGATCACCCTGGTTGATCGCAACCGTACCCACCTGTGGAAACCCCTGCTGCACGAAGTGGCCACCGGCTCCATGGACGCGGGCATCGATGCCCTGAGCTACCAGTCCCACGCCAAGAACCACGGCTTCGATTTCCAGCTGGGTACCCTCACCGACATCAAGCGCGACGAGAAACGCATCGTGCTGGGGAAGATCGTCGACGATAACGGCGACATCGTGGTCAACGAGCGCGAGCTGCCCTACGACTACCTGGTGATGGCCATCGGTTCCGTCTCCAACGACTTCAACACCAAGGGCATCAAGGATCACTGCATCTTCCTGGACAGCCCCTCCCAGGCGCACCGCTTCCACAACAGCATGATGAACCGCTTCCTGCAGTTCGCCACCGAATACCAGCCGGGCGACAAGGTGAAGATTGCCATCGTCGGCGGCGGCGCCACCGGTGTCGAGCTCTCTGCCGAGCTCTACAACGCGGTCGAGCAGCTCTATGCCTACGGCTTCAAGAACCTGACCACCGACAGCCTGAAGGTGACCCTGGTGGAAGCGGGCCCCCGCATCCTGCCGGCCCTGCCGGAGCGCATCAGCGGCGCTGCCCATCAGGAGCTGGTCAAGCTCGGCGTGGACGTGCGTACCGCCACCATGATCACCGAAGCGACCAGCGACGGTCTGCACACCAAGGATGGCGAGCTGATTGAAGCGGACCTGATGGTGTGGGCGGCCGGTATCAAGGCGCCGGACTTCATGAAGGATATCGCCGGTCTTGAGACCAACCGCATCAACCAGCTGGTGGTGAAAGAGACCCTGCAGACCACCCGTGACGAGAACATCTTCGTCATCGGTGACTGCGCCGCCTGTCCGCAGCCGGACGGCAAGTTCGTGCCGCCGCGCGCCCAGTCCGCCCACCAGATGGCGACCCAGGCGTTCAAGAACATCCTGGCCAAGATGAACGGCGGCGAGCTCAAGCCCTACCTCTACCACGACCACGGTTCGCTGGTATCCCTGAGCCGCTTCTCCACCGTGGGCAGCCTGATGGGCAACCTGATGCGCGGTTCCATGATGGTGGAGGGCTACATCGCCCGTCTGGTCTACATCTCGCTCTACCGGATGCACCAGATTGCCCTGCACGGCTACGTTAAGACCGGCCTCATCATGCTGGTGGGCCGCATCAACCGGGTGCTGCGTCCGACCCTGAAGCTGCACTAAGCCGCTTGGGGCAAACGTGGCGGGGCGGCAATGGTCCCGCGCACCATGAAACGCGCACTATGAAAAAGGAGAGGCCTTGGCCTCTCCTTTTTTGTTGCTGGGGTATCAGGAGGCGTCCACTTGCAGGGTGCGCACCTCGGTGAGGGCGGCGGTGAAGAACAGCCGCGCCAGCTCCGGATCTCCTTGCCCGGCATCGCGGGCGACGTTGGCAATGTCACCGCCGAGCAGGGTGATGGTGTTGCCGACCTTGCTGACCCGATCGATGAGGGAGCCGAACTGCTGGGAGAAGGCCGTCGTCTGGCCGAGGAAGCCTTGCTGACGCTGGATCTGCCCCTCAATCTGGTTCACCTGTCCCTCCAGGCTGCTCACCTTATTCTGGGTCTGTGTCAGGGTGACGGCCAGGGCGATGAGGCCCGGCAGTCCCAGCAATCCCAGCCCCAGCAGGTAGAGTTTTTTCTTGTTGAGGGAGTCCAGCTCCTGCCGGGCGCCGTCCAGATTGGATTGCAGCCCGGCGATGGTAGCTTGCAGCTCCACGCCGATCCGTTGCAACGCGATGTTGTCTTGCGTGATGCGATCGTTGGCGGTCTGGCTGGCGGTCAGGGTCTGGGCGGTCAGGGTCTGGATGGGGGTGATCTCCTGCTGGACCAGATCGACGAACGCCTTGAGCGCATCGGGGTTGAAGGGGCCGGTATTGGCCAGCTGCTGGGTCAGTTGCAGCTCCAGGCGGGCAGCAAATGCCAGGACCTGCTGCTGCATGGTTTGCACCTGGGGCAGCAGGGCGGCAACCACCTCACCGACGTTCTGCTGGATATTGACGGCGTTTTGCGGCAGACCGCTGAAGGACTGAATGGTCGCTTCGGCCTGCTGCATGTTGGCAATGGATTGGGAAAGAATGCCGTTGCTCATGGGGTCTCCTTATGAAAGAGGGCGGCTAGGCCGCCCTCCCGGGGTTTAGGCGGCCAGGCGCGCCACGAAGTTGGCGATGGTGTCGGTCTGCGGCACTTGCAGCGGGCTCACCCCGGCCATCTGGGCCTTGATGGTGGTCACGTCGGTGAGCACCGTCTTGACCGTGGTGTCGGCGGCGGTCAGCCAGAGCTGACGGATGTCGTCGCCGCTGGTGATCCCCTTGTCCAGGTCGGTGATCAGGCTGCCCAGATCGGAGGTGAGGGAGTCCCAGGCGTTGCTCATCTGGGTGGCGGCGGTGACGGCGTTTTGCGCCTGCACCTGCAACCCCTTGTAGCCGTTGCCGATCTGGGTGGCGATCAGCACCTCGCTGTTGAGGCTGCTGCGTTTCTGGTACAGATCCTGGCGGGCGCCCAGCGAGTTGTGCAGCACAATGGCGCCAGCCGTGATACCGCCGGCCCCGGCCACCATCATGGCAACCCCGCCGATGACCACCGGGGTCGAGGTGCCGGCGGTGACGAAGTCAGCCACGGCGCCGATGGCGGTGACGAAGGCGCCACCAATCACCAGCAGCCCCCCGGCGACGATGCCGGCGATGGCGCCGTCGATGGCCGCGTTCACCTTGTCGATGTCGCCGTTGAGCTGGGCGAGCACCCCGTTATCCCCCTGCACCTTGCTGTTGAGGTTCACCACGATACCCTGGAAGTTGCTGGAGTCGGTGATGAGGTTGTTGTTGAGATTGACGATCACCAGGCGGGTGTCGGAGGAGAGCCGCTGATATTCGGTGGCCTGCTCCTTGATGACACTCAGTTGTCTGAGCCACTGCGCCTTGGTGGAGCCGGGCGGCAGCACGGCCGGAATGGCGTTTTGCAGGGCAAAGTAGTTGGAGATGTTGCTGATGTTGGTGATGATCTGCGGCTGGATGGTATTGAGATAGAGATCGGCGTGCCCCTTCGCCAGATCGAGCCCCTGGTTGATCTGGGTCTGGTTGTCCTTGAGGTTCGGGAACTGGCTGAAGTCCACCGGCACCTGCTGCTTGACGCTGTTGCAGTAGGTCTGGATCTGCATGGCTTGGGAAGCCTGGTTGGCCATACCCTGGTCCATGGTGATGGTTGTTGCGTTGGTCATTTGGCGTGTCCTTGCGTGGTGGGATTAAGCGTCGGGCAGGATGCCGTTGCCGGCGTAGGCTGCCTTGATGTCGTCAACCTGGCTCGAGAGCAGCTGCCAGGACTGGGTGTTGAGCGCCACGGTGCGCCGCAGCTGGCGTACGTCGTCGGGGCTGTTGAGGTCAGTGACCACGGGCACGGCCCCTTGGTAGGCGTCGGCCACCTTCTGCCAGCCTGCGGGCAACTGGGTGACGGTGTCGGCAACCCGGTTGTAGCTGTCGACAAACAGCTGGTTTTGCGCCTGCACCGACTTGGCCACGCTCAGCAGGGTGTTGGTGGCGGCCAGCGCCTGGTAGGCCTGGGCCAGCTTGTCGGTGTTGGTCTTGAGCTCGCGGGCCGCCTGGCTGGAGCCAGCGATGCCTGAGGAGAGCGCCTCGAGGCCGGAGATCATGTACTGGGTCTGCTGATCAGTCTCTTTGGCTATCTCCTGCGACGTGGCGGGTTTGGCCCCCTTGTCGGCCGGTTTCTGCTCCAGCGTCAGCGAGGTGACGATGGCCCGCCCTAGCTGGTTGACCCCTTCACCGGCCTTGCCACCCTCATCGACGATCGCCTGGATATTGGCGGCGATAGTCTTGTTGAGGGTGTCAATGATCTCGGTCTGACGCTTGGCGTCGGCCATCAGATCCTGCTCGAGCTGGGTGATGACGCCGTTGAACTGGGTCATCAGGGGGCGCAGGGAACCCCAGGCCACCTGCACGCGGGTATTGAGTGCCTGGGCATTGAGCCGGTAGCTCTGGGCCTGATCGACGAGGGACGTCAGTTGCTGTCCCAGCCGGGCCCCGCCCGCGAGAACGGCGGCGTCGTCTTCCTGACCCAGCAGGCGGTTGAACGCGGCGATCAGGGCGTAGAAGTTGGAGCCATTGCTCAGCAGATGGATAAGGCCGGACAGGTTGGTCTGCTGGTAATAGCGTGCCTGGTTCATCATCTGGGCCTGGTAGGCCTCGATTTTTACCGCGAGGGTGGAGTCGATCTCGCTGTTGGCCAAGGACTGTTGCATCAACAGCAAGTTCGCATAGGTCTGGTTGAGCAGGGCGGGTGAGGTCGCCGACAGGTAGGCGGCCAGCAGACCTTGATCCCCCAGATCCAGGGTGGCGATCGTGGTCATGACATGGCCTCCATCGCGGTGTCGGCGAGCGGACTGGCGGGGGAACATGCCCCCAGTGCGAGGGTGGGGTGAGGTAGTCGGGTATCCTGCTGCATCATGCTGCTCTCCTCGTGACGAAGTGGGTCTGTCCCCGCGCTGGTGCCGGGACAGACTCACCCTAGGGAAAGGCAAAATGGGCCACAACTGATAGTTTTGTCACTTGATGTTTGAGCCGGATCGGCTAATGAAAGGGGCGTCTGCACGGGGCGTGTCGACGGCCCGGCGTTGTCTTTTGCCGATAACGTTTGCCGGTAAACAGGCCTGTCATCGGACACTGGCTGTGGGATATGGGGCACGATCAGCTAGGGTCTGGGCTGGCACGTATCGAGTCTGCCTGCTTGCCTGGTCTCTTGCGCTGCTTTAGGCTGTCTCCCCAGTACACTCCACAAGGAAAGCAAGATGATCCTCTCAACTACTCCCACCCTGGAAGGCAAGACCATTCGCGAGTACCGCGGCATCGTCGTGGGCGAAGCCATTCTCGGCGCCAACGTGTTCAAGGATCTGTTCGCCGGCATCCGCGACATCATCGGCGGCCGCTCCGGCGCCTATGAAAAAGAGCTGGCCCGGGCCCGGGAAATCGCCTTCGACGAGCTCAAGGAGCGCGCCGCGGCACTGGGTGCCAATGCGGTGGTCGGCATCGACATCGACTACGAGGTGGTGGGACAAAGCGGCAGCATGTTGATGGTCAGCATCAGCGGAACCGCCGTGCTGGTTTAAGCCTGCGCTCCCCCTGCTTTGGCAAAGGCCGATAACCTGGTTATCGGCTTTTTTGTGGGTGCTGGCAGTGCCGCTTCCCTGGCCATCAGCGGAAAATGTGTCAATGTATGCTCATAACTTGTTGATTGTTATCTTTAATATTTTTTAATAATGGCCCGCTGCCGATTTCATATTTTTTAACTGGGCGGCGGTAAGCTGTCAGCACTAGAGTGTGCGCCATCAGGACGACATCCAGCATGGATGAATTTCATCTCTCTCAAGGCGTATCAAGATGCACAAGAAATCAGCTCTGTTGACCATCATCACCCTGGCCATCACCGCCCATGCTGGCAGCGTTGCGGCGGCCGTGCCCAACTTCAGCGCCAGCTGCCCCATGAATATCCAGGTCAAGGGAGAAGGGGGCAACGTCTACATCAACGGCAAGAAGGCTACCCTGAAAACCGATGCCCCCAATGCCTATTCGGCCCAGAGCGGCAAGATCATGATCGGCATCACCTCGGATTCCGCCACCAGCGAGCCCAGCATCGACTACGCCATCAAGCACGACAACCGCGCCAATGGCATCTGTACCGTGCAATCCTGGTCGGCAGGCAAGGCGGCCGCGTTACCGATGGCCAAGGGGAACTCTCCCTATCAGGGCAAGTGGACCGCCAAGAACAGCGGTACCGGTCAGACCGTGGCCGAGATCCGGATCGACGGCAAGGAGCAGGTGTGGGTCAACGAGGTCAAGGTGAAGGCGAAGCGCACCGACGGTGCCCTGCAGTTTAGTCAGGGGATGATCCTCTATACCCTGCAGGGCGATCCGCGAGTGCGCAGCGAAAGCAGCTGGCAGGATACGGATGCGGGCTCGACCGGCCCGATCACGCTGGAATAACCGACAGTTCATCTGGGGGTAACAGCGGCGTAGGCGATGGCTTGCGCCGCTTCTTTGTGCGGCTAAGAAAAAAGGGGAAGCGGAGCCACGCGCTGGCCGACGACAGATCCCCACCGGTTGTCGACCTTGATGCTCTGCTTCCCCAAACGAGGTTACGGCTGGGTTGCGATGTTGGACGAGCCGGCCTGTTGCCCGGCTGCGTCACTCTCTGTCGGTGCTAGTTGAGCAGGGCGGCCTGATAGCCGGCGCACTTGCCCATCACGTAACCGAGCTCCAGCTTGTCGGGATCACGGGTAAAGCGGGAGACCGGGAAGTAGTCGGCCGGCGCTATCACCTCTATTTGGCAGTCCGCCGGCGGATGGGCGATGAAATCGAGCGCCCGGTTGTAGCTGCGATCCCGCTGCTCCAGTGCCTGCGCCAGGGCGGGGCGAGTTTTAGCAGGGTGCGGATCATCCAGGGGAAGGGCATCGGTTTGAGCCGATAGCCCAGTGGTTCGGAGAGGATCACCGTCATATGACGGGCGCCGCGCCGGTAGGCCTCGATCACCGGGATGGAGTCGGCCACCCCGCCATCGGTCATCGGCACCCCGTGCACCTCCGGGTATTCACGAGAGGCGAGGGGAATGGCGCAGCTGGCGGGCAGCACCTCGTTCATGTTCTCCGGTTTGACCCGGATGTACTCCGCCTTGCCAGTCAGGGTGTTGGTCACCACCGCGTAGAAGGGAATGCCGCTTTGCCGATAGCTGTGTACGTCCAGCGGGTACTTGCGACAGCTGGTGTGCCATAGCCAGTGGATATCCACCAGATTGCCCCCCTTGGCGAAGCGCAGCGGATCCATGAACTCCTGGCGGCAGGCCAGCTCGGTCAGAATGTCGTGGCTGCGACCATGCTGGCTGGCGAGATAGGCCAGCAGGTTGGTGGCGCCCGCCGAGACGCCGATGGCAAAGTCGAAAGGGTGGTAATCGTGCTCGATGAAGGCATCCAGCACGCCGCTGGCGAAGATGCCGCGCATGGCGCCGCCTTCGACGACCAATGCGTGGGGAGAGATGGTTCTGTTCATATGTGGGCCTCATCGCTGAGCCGGCAGTGCCGAGTCGTGTCGAAAATGCCAGCGCGGGGCTGACGAGCGGAGTGGGGCCATTCTAGGCAGGGGCTGTTGTTCGGGATATCTGTCAATTTCAAATCAGTCGTTTTGTTTTTATGAACAAAAAGACCCAAGGTGACCACTTGTGACGTCCGCTGGAACTGGACTAGGATGGAGACGATTTTTGTCCGTCGGCCCCGGGAGCGGGGCTCCATCATCTTTGTCAGGGAGTACGCAATTCATGGCTCTGCTCAAACCGCCGGGGCTCAGGCCCGGCGATACCATCGGCTTTTTTTCTCCCTCCAGTGCGGCTACCGCCTGGGCGCCAAACCGCTTTGCCCGTGCCGGGGCGTTTCTGGAGGGGCAGGGCTTCAGACTCAAGGCGGGCAGCCTCACCGGCCAGCAGGATCACTGGCGATCCGGCTCCATCGCCGCCCGGGCTGACGAGCTCAATGCCCTCATTCGCGATCCAGAGGTGCGCTGCATCATGTCGGTGATTGGCGGCAACAACTCCAACGCCTTGCTGCCCCACCTCGATTTTGATGCACTCAAGCGCGATCCCAAGATAGTCATCGGTTACTCCGACGTGACGGCCCTGCTGCTCGGCATTCATGCCCGCACTGGCCTCGTCACCTTCTACGGGCCTGCGCTGGTGGCCTCTTTCGGCGAGCTCTCGCCGCTGGTGGACGAGACGCTGGCGGGCTTTCGCCAGATCTGCCAGGCCGGTGGCGCTGCCGTGCCCCACACAGTGCCGACCCCGGCGCAATGGACCGAGGAGCGGCTTGACTGGGAGAACCAGACCCGGGCCAAGCAGTGCCAACCCAACCGACTGATCTCGGTGGGCACCGGTCGGGTGCGTGGCCGGCTTATCGGCGGCAACCTCAATACGATGGCGGGGATCTGGGGCTCCCCCTATATGCCGGCCATCGAGCAGGGGGACATTCTGCTGCTGGAAGACAGCCTCCATTTGGCTGCGACGGTGGAGCGCTCGTTTGCCCATCTCAAGCTGTGCGGGGTGTTTGATCGCATCGGTGCCCTGGTGCTCGGCAAACACGAGCTGTTCGACAGTCAGGGCAGCGGCCGGCGGCCGCTCGACATCCTGCTGGAGGTGGTGGGGGAGCCGACCTTCCCCATTCTGGCGGAGTATGACTGCGCCCATACCCACCCCATGCAGACCCTGCCCCTTGGCATCGAGGCGATGCTGGATCTCGATGCCCAGCATCTCACCCTGTGCGAGCCCTGGCTCGGCGAGTGAGCCCGCTGCGGCTGCCATGGCCGCATTGGCAAATAGACAAAGAGGTCGCCTGGGCGACCTCTTTGTCATCTGTCCCGCGGTAGCGGGGCTCAGGGCAGGGCGTCGGGCCGGAAGCTGGCGCGGATCTGCGGTACCAGGGGCGAGACATCGAATCCCTTCTCTTCTCCCAGCACCGGGTGGAGCAGGGCCAGATCCGGGATGGGGGTCATGTCGCCTGCCAGCAGCTGGCGAGTGGCCTGGCCCATCTGATAGAGCTGGCGTACCGGGGCAAACTGTGTCGCCAGATTGAGGGAGTCATCGGCGCGGGCAAAGGCCATCATGGGGATCTGGTAGCTGGCATCGCGGGGCGGCTTGTCGCCGTGAATGCCCTTGCCGGCGGACATCAGGAACGGCTGGTGATCGCCAAAAGCCACCACCAGGTAGCGTTTGCCTGAGCGATCCAGGCTGGTGAGCAGATGCTCCAGCGACGCCATGGCATCCACCACGCCGGTGTAGTAGGTGTTGAGCAGCTGGCGATCGGCGTCGCTCTGATCCGGGCAGGCTTTGTCGAGCTGCTGGGCCTGGTAGCGATCCCCGTCGAAAGGGCCATGCCCCTGCATGGTGACCGCGTAGGCAAACAACGGCTGCTCATCTTGCTCGCTGCGCTTGAGCAGGTGGTCGATGAGGGCATCGTCCGAGATATAGAGCCCCTTGTGTTCGAGCGTGGAGAAGCGGGTATCGAACCAGCGCTCTTCATAGCCAAGGGCCGGGATCGCCTTGGCACGGCCCCAGAATTTCTCCACATAGGGGTGGGCAAACAGGGTCTGGTAGCCACTTTGCTTCGCACTTTGCGCCAGGCCCGGCACCTGCTCCGAGAGGTAGTAGTAGGGCACCACCCCCTGTTTGAGCAGCCCCACCGGCAGACCGGTGTTCATCTCGAACTCCGCCAGTACCGTCATGCCGCCAGTGGTGGGGGAGTGGATGGTCTTGTGCCACTGCTGCACGCTGGCCGGCAGGCTCAGGGTGGGGGGCGGCGCGCAGATCTTGCCCTGCCAGCCGAGCCAGAGGGATTCATATTGCAGCACGATCACCAGATCGAAACGGGGCGGCTGGCTCAGGCTGACGTGGCTGAGCTGAGGGGTGAACTCGTTGATCTGCAAGGGATAGCGAAACACGCTGCCACTTTGCAGCATCTCGTCCACCAGGTTGAACAGATAGAGGCCGGGCCCCGAGCGGATGATGTCCCTGTGGTAGTTGACCGCTCTGTCCACGTAGCGAATGTTGGGCCCCAGCAGCTTGTTGCCGGTCTGGGTGGCGAACACGCACAGCGCAAAGAAGGCGGCGGTGGCGGCCAGGGTGCGCAGGATCCAGCGCGACAGGGCGAAGCGCCAGCACAAGAAGAGGGCGAGTGCGCCGCCCAGCAGCGGCAGCACCGGGTGCTGCTCCAGCAGGATGCGCAGCAGCGCCACCAGGTTGCCGAGATCGTCCCCCCCGAGCGGCACGCCGTAGATGGCGATCTTCATGAAATTCGCCAGCAGCCCGATGCCGGACAACGCCGTGAACACCAGCCCCATATAGAGGTTGAAGCCCGCCAGCGCGCAGAGGCTCCAGCCCAGCACCATGCTGCCCCAGGCCAGGTAGTAGTGCTCCGGGCGAAAGCCTGACCAGAGCAGAAACTCCCCCAGCTTGAACACCACGAAGCCGTGCAGCAGCACGAAGGTGAGGTTGCCGAGCAGCAGGCTGCCGGCGATGCGCCAGCGCAGATTGCGCCTGAGGGTGGGCAGCACCACCTTCAGCACGGCGGCGCTCAGGGCCAGCACCAGCAGCAGGCTGGTGCAGAGATAGGTGAGGTTGAAACCCCGCTCCGGCAGGGTCTGCAGGATCTGGCTGAATTCACCGCTCTCGGGCCTCTCCTTGAGCAGCAGGCCGATCCGCAGCTGATAGCGGCTGGCCAGGGCGTCGTCGGGGGCGCGCAGGGTGCTGTTGAGATCCAGGGTGCAGCGCCCCTTGCGGCACTGCTGGCGCTTGTCCACCGGCTGGCTCAGCTGATCGATGCGCTCGCCCCTCTCATTGAGCAGCTCCACCCTGACCTTGTCGCCCTCCTGCAGCGGCCCGCGCAACTGCCACTGGCTGCGAACCACCAGATAGAGGCCGCGGCTGTCGCTCTTGTAGAGCAGGGCGTGACGGGTGAGGGTGGCGATGGGGTTGTCCGCCGGCCCCAGCACCAGCGGCTGGGCCCGGCCGAGCCAGCTGGCAGGGTTGATCTGCGGCAGCAACAGGGTCAGCAGCAGCAGCGCGGCCAGCATGGCGAGCAGCACGGAGGGCAGAGCGGGCACCCTGGCTGACAAGCGCGCTGAAGTGGGGGCTTTCATATGGGCTCATCCTTTGAGCGAGTGACGATGAAACATTGCTGCTGCATTTAATTTGACCCGATGGTGATGGGCTTGTTCCTTGTTGTCAATTTAATGACCAAACAATGAACATTGCGTGACCGTGAAACCATGCAAACTGTGATCCCGATCCGGGGGCCGCACTCATTCTGTGATGAAAGCGTCATCATGGCGCTTTGCCGCTGGCCTGCCTCTGCCTTGCTGCTTAGTCTCTCAATATGGATGGAGGTACATGTATGAATCCCAAAGTAGCGGCACGTCAGGCAAGATTGCTCCGCATGCTGGAGAGCAAACAGGAGATCCGGATCGGGCGCGAGCAGGACTGTCCCTTGTCCGTGGCCAAGCTGGTGCGACTCAAGGAGGATCATCCGGCGGTGCTCAAGGTCTATCGTCACGGCCTCACCGCCGAGGTGTTCCACCTCAAGGTGGAGGGACATCACTGGTGCCTGAAGCGGCGCCGGCACGACTCCCTGGTGGCCAACGTGGACGGCAGAACCGCCTTCCTGACCGAGCTGGAGCGCCGCCGCGAGATTGAGGCCCTGCGGGAGTTGCACCCCACCATCCTGGCCAACGTGGTCTGTACCTGTTTTGGCTCGGCCCGCGCCGGTGTGCTGGTCTCCCCCTGGCTGCGGGGCGTGCCGGTGCATGAACTGAACGAGCGCAACCTGGCGCAGATGCTGGCGGTGCAGGCGGAGCTGGCCCATTGGGGCTGGTTCGACTGGGATCCGAGCCCCGGCAACCTGCTCGACGACGGTCAGCAGATCAGCGTGTTCGACTTTGGCTACATGTGGCCCTTTGACCCCCGCCATGAATTCAACTCCAACGGCCTCACCGATCCCGCATTTCACGTGCCGGAGCGGCTGGAGACCCGCACCCTCTCGGGCCTGTGGCTCGACGAACCGGATCCGCTGCCGCAGTTTCGCTACTGGCGCGGCCTGTGCATCAATTGGGCGCAGCGGGAGCTGCAACACCTGACCCGGGAGGGGGCGAGCGCACCGGTGCTGGCCCGCTTGCAGAGCCTGCTGGGGGAGTGGCGCTCGGCGCTGGCCAGCGAGGAAGCGCTGGTTGCCAACTGGTGGCGCGACATGTATCGCAGCCATCGGCTCGACATTGCCGACGATCTCAGCGGCAAGAGCTGCGGCCCGCTCACCCTGCGCCGGCTCGACTGGTTGCAGCAGGCGGTGACCGAACACTTCGCCGAGCTGGTGGACAACCTGGGCCCCGACGAGGCGGGCTTAAGTCAGGCGGCGCTGCTGAGCCGACTGGAAGGGCTGCGCGAGCAGATCCGGGCCAACCTGCTGCCGGTACCGACCCTGGTGGGCTAGGGAGAACCGTACTCATATCGCATCTGTGTATCACCCTATATAAAAAGAGGGGCCAGCCGGCCCCTCTTTTTATTTCCATGCGGTGTCAGTACATCAGTCGAGCAGCTCCTGGTGGAGACGGTTGACGATGTGGCCTGCCTCGTCCTCCTTGACCAGAAAGCAGAGGTTGTGGGCGCTGGCGCCGTAACAGATCATGCGGATGTTGTGCTCGCGAATGGCGTCAAAGACCTGACTGCCCACCCCGGCCGCCTCGCTCATCCGGTTGCCGATGAGCGCCACCAGCGCCAGCCCCGTCTCCACCTGCACCTTGCACAGCTGGCCAAGCTCCGCCAGCACCTTGTCGCCGAGGATGGGCTCGCCGTTGCTCTGGCTGCCGGTGTGATCCAGGGTCAGCGACACGCTCACCTCCGAGGTGGTGATGAGATCCACCGAGATGCGGTGGCGGGCCAGGATGCCGAACACCTCGGCCAGAAAACCGTAGGCGTGGAACATGTTGAGGCTGTGCAGGGTGACCAGCACCTGGTTGCGGCGCAGGGCCACGGCGCGAAACAGCGGATTGGTACGAGTGCTGGCGCGGATCCAGGTGCCGCCGGCGGCCGGATCCTTGCTGGAGCCGACAAACACCGGGATGTCCTGGCGCACCGCTGGCTGTAAGGTGGCCGGGTGCAACACCTTGGCGCCGAAGGTGGCCATCTCGGCCGCCTCCACGAAGCTGATTTCGGGGATGGGGCGGGCCCGGGTGACCAGGCGCGGATCCGTGGTGTAGATGCCAGGCACGTCGGTCCAGATCTCGATGGTTCCTGCGTCGAGCGCCTCGGCCAACAGGGCCGCGCTGTAATCGGAGCCGCCCCGGCCCAGGGTGGTGGTGCGCCCATCACCGTCGGCACCGATAAAGCCCTGGGTGATGATGAGGCTGTCGCCAAGCAGGGGGCCCAGCGCGGCCTGGCAGAGGGCGCGGGTGGCAGCCAGATCCACGCTGGCCTTGCCAAAGCGGCTGTCGGTGCGCAGCAGCTGGCGCGCATCCTGCCAGCAGGCCTTCACGCCACGCTGGCGCAGCAGTTCGGTAAAGAGGCGGGTGGACATCAGCTCGCCGCAGGCGATGAGCCTGTCGGCCAGCTCGGCATCGGTGTGCAGATGGGCCTGGCGCGCCATGGTGCGGATCTCGCCGAGCTGGCCGTGGATGAGGTCACTCAGATCGCCTGGGTCGCCCAGCTCCGTCAGAATGGCCTGCTGGATCTCGGCGAGTCTGGCCAGTTGTGCCTCCTGGCCCGCCTCGTCCAGATCGCCCTGAGCCAGTGCCACCAGCAGGTTGGTGACGCCGGCGCTGGCGCTCAGTACCACCACCCGGGTGGCTGGGTTGGCCAGCACCACATCGGCGCAGTTGTTCATGGCTGCCGCGTTGGCGACGCTGGTTCCGCCAAACTTGGCGACATTGATCGGGCTCATTGCTTACTCCTGTCTTAATATGAAAATCCGGATCCATCGGGCAAAAAGAGAGGAGGAGGCTGAAAATGGCAGGAATGATCGAAGCTATCCCGGCCAGAAGCACTCCACCCGCAGAGCCCATCCCGTACCCGCCCCTGACGGGGCGCGGTGGGGGATGACCACTACCGATGACAACCCGGGGGATTCAGCCCCCGCAGCCGACACTGAGGTATCCAGTTGCCTCAGATGTCTCGGCGCTGCTCCCCCTGACCCAAGTTCACCGGACACTGGTGTCCTCCCTCGGGCTGCCTGGGCAGCGCTCCTCTTCTGGCTCCACCAGGGCGGTGGAGTGCATTTAGAAATACCTTGCGTTGGATTGCACTGTCAATCGAGTTTGTGAAAAAGTTCAAAAAGTCAGCCAAGCCAACGCAAAATCAATGGCTTATACGATTGTCTTTGACAAAACCTTGGAGCGACGCTGCCAGTTGTAGAGGCGCTGGCGCGCCACCGGCAGATCTTCCACCTCCAGCGGATCGAAGCCCCGTTCCCGGAACCAGTGGATGGAGCGGGTGGTGAGCACGAACAGGCGGCGGATCCCGAGCCGTTTCGCCCGCTCGGCCACCTTGGCCACCAGCTGATCCCCCCGGTTGGAGTTGCGGTAGTCGGGGTGGATGGCGACGCACGCCATCTCCGCCATCGCCTCTTCCATAAAGCAGTAGAGCGCCGCGCAGCCGATGATGAGGCCGTCGCGCTCTATGATGGTGAACTTGTCGATCTCCATCTCCAGTTGCTCACGGGAGCGGCGCACCAGAATACCTTCCTCCTCCAGCGGGCGGATGAGATCCAGGATGCCACCGATGTCCTCGATGGTGGCGGCGCGTGCCTGCTCGGCGCTTTCCCGCACTATCTGGGTCCCGAGGCCGTCGCGGCTGAACAGCTCCTGCAGCATGGCGCCATCATCCTGATAGCTCACCAGGTGGGATCGGGGCACGCCGCCGCGGCAGGAGGCGATGGCCGCGCGCAGATAACGGGCGGTGTCGGACATCTCTTCCCCCGCCTGCTCCAGCTCCACCAGCAGCTCTTCGGCCTGTTCGGGGAAGAGCTCGGAGATGGCTTCGCCGTGGCGGTCCATCACCCCCTGGGTGCTGCTGAAGCAGATGAGTTTGTCCGCTTTCAAATCCACCGCCACCCGGCGGGCCACCTCTTCCGAGCTCAGGTTGAAGCTCTCGCCGGTGACCGAGCAGCCGATGGGGGAGATGAGCACCAGGCTCTTCTGATCCAGCTGGCGGGTGATCCCCTCCACGTCGATGCGGCGTACCCGGCCGCTGTGGCAAAAATCGATGCCGTCATCCACCCCGAGCGGCTGGGCGGTGACGAAGTTGCCGCTCACCACGCTGATGCGGGCACCCTGCATGGGAGTGTTCGCGAGCCCCATGGAGAGCTGGGCTGTGATGTCGTACTGCAAGCCGCCGCACACCTGCTTGATGATGGCGAAGCTCTCGTCATCGGTGACCCGGATCCGCTTGTGGTACTGGGCCTCGATGCCGGCACGGGCCAGCGCCTCGTCGTTCTGCGGACGGGAGCCGAATACCAGCACCAGGCGTATCCCTAAGGTTTGCAGCAGGGCGATATCGCTGACGATATTGGCGAAATTGGGGTGACAGAGAGCCTCCCCCCCATCATCAGCACGAAGGTGGCGCCTCTGTGCACATTGACGTAGGGGGTAGACTGCCGAAAGGCATAGACCAGGCTGGGTTCGCGTTCACGCACTTGAGGCTTCTTCCATAAAAAAACAGCAATGGGCTCAATATATGAAAATAAATGCACAAATCAAGATTAAATATTGATTTGGCGCGATTTTGTTATCGGGGCGGCCTGGCGGCCCGAACAGCGGCGACACCAGGCGGGGCAGGGGTGTCAGCGGTGTGAGGGTTCGCCTCAGGTTGATCCCGGCCCATAAACTGTTATCTTCGATATTCCTTTTCGTCAGCTGTGCGATCGCACAGGTTTTTATACAAGGACAGGGTGCATGGAACAGATTATTTCGCCGGCAGACGCGCTGCCGGGACGCCGCGAGGCGATGGTGATTGGCCAGCAGCATGCGGTCAATGGTCACCCGACTCAGGGACCCTGGCCTGAAGGGATGGTGGTGGCCTGGTTCGGGATGGGCTGCTTCTGGGGGGTGGAACGCCTGTTCTGGCAGCAGCCCGGGGTCTACTCCACCGCCGCCGGCTATCAGGGCGGGGTGACCCAGAATCCCACCTACAAGGAGGTGTGCAGCGGATTGACCGGCCATGCCGAGACGGTGCAGGTGGTGTTTGATCCCAAGGTGATCAGCTACGGCGATCTGCTCAAGCTGTTCTGGGAGCAGCACGATCCGGCCCAGGGCATGCGCCAGGGCGGCGACATCGGCACCCAGTACCGCTCCGTCATCTTCTTCGGGGACGACACCCAGGGGGCGATTGCCCAGCAGAGTCTGGCCGCCTACCAGCAGGCGATGACGGCGAGCGGTGACGGGCGTACCATCACCACCCGCATTCTGCCGCTGGCACCCTTCTATTACGCCGAGGATTACCATCAGCAATATCTGGAGAAGAATCCGGACGGGTATTGCGGCCTGGGTGGCATCGGCGTCTGCTTGCCACCGAGCCTCAACCGCTAGGTGAAGATGACGGGTATCTGTGACTTGTCATTGATGGTGAAAAGAAAAAGGCCGCGTTTGCGGCCTTTTTATCGGGCTTTGTCAGGAGAGTGAAAAAAATCATAAAAAAATGTGTCATGAGCGGGAACTAAATTGAACCTGCTTTGCCTAACCTAGTAGCCACCATGGATGGCGGCTAAGACCAGACACATTTCTTGCCTCGAAAATTCATAAAAGTCATTGAAAAGCTTGATGAGTTGAAATGATAGCAAGCAGGGCTGCCCGTTGAAGGCGGCCCTTTTCATGTTTGCGGTGCGGGACATTTGCGGGGGAGTGGCGAACTTGGCGTTCGCCATTGTGATCAGCTGATGGCGCCGTCAAACAGGTTCTTGATGAGGTCGATGAACTCTTCGAGGAAGGCTTTCTGCTCCGGGGTCGGGGCGCGCAGCCAGACGGCGGAGAGCACCTCTTCCAGATCGGCCACCACCGCATCGGCTTCCTGCATGATCACGAAGCGCAACTTGGGATCGAGCTGCGGGTTCTGCTCGCAGATGGCCATCAGGTTGCTGGCCACCCGGCCGCTCACCAGATCTTCGATGGTCTGTTCACCACTGCTCTGTTGCTGGGTTTCAAACAGTCCCAGACTCTCCACCAGATACTCAATCAGGGCGATATAGCCTTCGCTTTCTACAACCATGGCGGCCTCAATCCTCAACAATACGAAAAAACTGTGCGTATTTTAGTGGCTGGACCTAGCTTGGCAAGCAGCAGTGCAGGCGATAACGGATAAAACCGACCCCGCCGCGCTCCACGCTCTCCAATCCGGTCAGCTCAAAGCCATACCGTAAAAATAGCCCATAGCTGAAGGCGCTGGCTTCTGTTGTCAGCTGTGGGAGTCCGAGCCGTTTTGCCTCGGCGAGGGCCGCAGCCAGCAGCAGGCCGCCATAGCCCCGGCGCGGGTGATCGGCGCTCACATAGAGCAGGCTGAGGTGGCCATCCTGGCTCAGGGTGACAAAACCGAGTGGCTCGCCGCCTTGCTCCAACACCCAGCCATGGTGCTCGCGCAGCTGGCCGGCAAAGCCGGGATGATGGGCGCCGAGGGCCCACTGCTCCACCTGCTCCGGGCTGTAGTGCAGCGGGCCAATCCTTCGCACCGACTGCTCGAACAGGGCGCAAAGGGCGGGGATGTGTTGCTCGTTCAGCTGGACGAGCCTGGGCTCTGCCGCCATGGCGGGGCTCATCGCTGTGGCGCCTGCGGGCGCTTGGCCTTGGGCAGACCAGCCACCACCCGCTCGTAGGAGTGATGCACCCAGCCCTGCCAGAGATCGTCGGCCAGGCCGTCGCTGAAGGTGACCGTGTTCCAGTGCTGCTTGTTCATGTGCCAGCCCGGTTTGACCTCGGGGTGGAGTTCGCGCAGCAGCAGGGCCAGCTCGGGCTCGCACTTGAGGTTCAGCCGCAGCGGCTCGGCCTGCCAGTCCAGCAGGGCAAACATCTTGCCGGCGATGCGATAGACCAGGATCTCTGGGCCGAAGGGGGTATCCTCCTGAGCGCCCGGCAGGGTCAGCAGAAAGGATCTCAAACGGGTCAACTCCATGGTCATGCTCCTGGCCGCTTGCGGTGCAAACGTATTAGTCGGGTGAAAAAATCTGCTAAGATGCGCGCCTACTATACCCCAATGCCGTTGATGAGGGAGTCGCAAGATGCTGTATCACAAGACCTTCGAGCTGGGTCCCGAGCGGGATTGGGTAGTATTCGTGCACGGGGCGGGCGGCAGCTCCTCCATCTGGTTCAAGCAGCTGCGCGCCTATCGCGAACACTTCAACGTGCTGCTGCTGGACCTGCGCGGTCACGGCCAGTCCCACAAGTTGCAGCAGGTGATCAAGGGTCACTACAGCTTTCGGGCGGTGACCGAGGATATCCTGCAACTGCTCGATCACCTCAACATTCGCCGTGCCCACTTCGTCGGCATCTCCCTTGGCACCATCCTCATTCGCCATCTGGCGGAGCTCTGTCCCGAGCGGGTCAAGAGCATGGTGCTGGGCGGCGCCATTCTGCGGCTCGACATCCGCTCGCGGGTGCTGGTGCAGCTCGGTCGCCTCGGCCAGCACATCCTGCCTTACATGTGGCTCTACCGGCTGTTTGCCTTCATCATCATGCCCCGTCAGCACCATCAGGAGTCGCGCAACCTGTTCGTGCGCGAGGCGCGCAAATTGTGCCAAAAAGAGTTCAAACGCTGGTTTCGCCTCGCCACCGAGGTGAATCCCCTGATGCGCTATTTCAAGGAGCGGGCCCTGCCCATTCCGACCCTCTATGTGATGGGGGAGGAGGATCACATGTTTCTGGCGTCGGTGCGCGAGCAGGTGGCGCGCGATCCCTACAGCCGGCTCGAGATCATCGACGGCTGTGGCCACGTCTGCAACGTGGAGCAGCCCGAGCACTTCAACCGCCAGTCGCTGGCCTTTCTCACCGCCCAGCCTGGCTGAATCGGCGCCAGCCGCCGATTTGATGCGGCCCTGGTGGCTTGAGTCTGCGAGGTCATGTCAGGTTTTGGCCGCCAATTTCCGGGTGCTAGTCCACTACTACCCGGCCGACTGAGCCCTTGGTTACCCTGTGACTCCCATCACCAAGGAGTCCCTATGACCAAACTCGTCCACACCATGATCCGGGTTCGCGACCTGGATAGATCCGTGCGTTTCTACCGCGAGGCCCTCGAGCTGGCGGTGCGGGATCACTTCCCCTTCGACGGTTTTTCCCTCACCTACCTTGCCAATGACCAGAGTGGTTTCGAACTCGAATTGACGCACAACCACGGCCAGGCCGAGCCCTACAGCCATGGCAACGGCTATGGCCATCTGGCGGTGACGGTGGAAGACATCGAGGCGTCGCATCAGCGTCTGACGGCGCTGGGTCTGGCCCCTGCGCCGGTCAAGGCGATGCACCATGAGGGCACCCTGTTGGCCCGGCTGTTCTTTTTGACCGACCCCGACGGTTACCAGATCGAGTTCATCGAGCGGGCCGACCGCTTCGCCTGAGCTTGAAGAGTGGAATAAGAAGGGGCCGCAGCCTGGTGCTGCGGCCCCTTTTTTCATGAGGAAGCTGCGGCTCCTCAGGCGGCAACGTCCGGCTCCTGTCTTGCTTCCAGATGGACCAGGCAGGAGCAGCGCAGCAGGGAGGCAAAGTTGCTCATCTCCATGCCGTTGCCGAGCGCCTCCTGATAGAGCTCGGAGAGAAACAGCCCCATGGAGCGCCCCTGGGCCTGACAGAGCTGCTCCAGGATGGTCCAGAACTTGTTTTCCAGCCGGATGCTGGTGCTGTGGCCGCAGATCCGCACCGAGCGGGTGGTGCAGGCGTAGTGAGTGGGATCCTGGCCGGAGAAGACGGTGCACATGGGCTGGTCCTGAGCGGTAAAGGGGAGGGCCATGGTAGGCAACTCTGCCGTCCGGGTCAAAAAAGCCCCCCGTTGATACGGGATGAGCGCCATCCCCCGTCAGCCAAAGTAGTGGGCGATGTCGAGGTAGCGCTGGCGGATGTGCTCGATCAGCAGCCGGATCTTGCGCGGTGGCTGGCGGGTAAAGGGGTAGACGGCGTAGATGCCGAGCTTCTTGCCCACCTGATCGGGGAAGAGATCCACCAGCTCGCCGTTCATCAGATCGTGATAGACCAGGCAGCGCGGCACATAGACGATGCCGCGCCCCCCCAGCGCCGCCTTGCGCAGAGCGCCGGCGTTGTCGGTGCAAAAGCTGCCCGACACCGACAGCAGATAGTTGCCCTCTTCCCCCTTGAAGGCCCACTCCGAGGCCCCCGTGCTCTGGTAGGCGTAGCGCAGGCAGTTGTGGGTGAGCAAGTCTGACGGCTCGCGCGGTGCCCCGAAACGGCGCACATAGGCGGGGGCGGCGCAGATCACCCACTGGGAGTCGAGGATGTGGCGGGCAATCAGGCTCGAGTCATCCAGATAGCCGGTGCGAATGACCAGGTCGAACCCCTCTTCCACCAGATTGACGAAGCGGTTGTCCAGCGACATCTCCACCGTGAGCCCAGGGTGCTGCTGGCAAAAATCGGCCACTGCATCGGCCAGCAGCAGCTCGCCGGAGATGGTGGGCACCGACATTCGCACATGGCCGCTCACCTTTTCACCAAAACCCGCCACCGCATCGAAGGCGTCCAGTGCGGCGGCCTTCACATTTTTGGCACCCTGATAGAGCTCCTTGCCCGCCTCGCTCAGAGTGAGCCTGCGGGTAGTGCGATAGAGCAGCTGCACCCCGAGTTCTTCCTCCAGGCGCCCAATCCGTTTACTAACTACCGAATTTGTCAGGGAATTTTGTTCCGCCACCTTGCTGAAGGAGCCGGCCTCCACCACCTGGGCGAAGAGGATGAGGTCGTCAGTACTGGCCATATTGATCAACTTTTGGAACGAATGTTGTTCATTATTTCCATATATCGCGAAAAAGGAACAGGGTAAGGTCACGTCCGCTTAACAAAACAACAACAAGGTGCGCCTCTGCACCGCTCGGACAAGGACGCAATGATGACAGACACCCTGCTGGCCCTGGTGGCCTTCTCGCCGATCCTGGTGGCCGCCGTGCTGCTGGTCGGCCTCAACTGGCCCGCCAAGCGCGCCATGCCCGTCGCCTTTTTGTTGACCGTGTTCATTGCCCTGTGGGGCTGGCAGATGAGCCCGACCCGGGTCTTTGCCTCCACCCTGCAGGGGCTGGTGATCACGGTGACCGTGCTCTGGATCGTGTTCGGCGCCATCCTGATGCTCAACACCCTCAAGCACACCGGCGCCATCAGCGCCATTCGCGGCGGCTTTACCAACATCTCGCCGGACCGGCGCATCCAGGCCATCATCATCGCCTGGTGCTTCGGCGCCTTTATCGAAGGGGCCTCCGGTTTTGGCACTCCGGCCGCCATCGCGGCGCCGCTGCTGGTGGCCATCGGCTTTCCGGCGCTGGCCGCGGTGCTGCTCGGCATGATGATCCAGTCCACCCCGGTCTCATTCGGTGCGGTGGGCACCCCCATTCTGGTGGGGATCAACAAAGGGCTCGACAGCCAGACCATCGGCCAGACCCTGACTGCCGGCGGCAGCAGCTGGGAGGTCTACCTGCAGCAGGTGACCACCAACGTGGCCCTGATTCACGCCGTGGTCGGCACCCTGATGCCGGTGCTGATGGTGATGATGCTGACCCGCTTCTTCGGCCGCCACCGCAGCTGGACCGAGGGGCTCGCCATCCTGCCGTTTGCGATTTTCGCCGGGCTCGCCTTCACCGTGCCCTATGCCCTCACCGGCATGCTGCTTGGCCCCGAGTTCCCGTCCCTCATCGGCGGGCTGGTGGGGCTGGCCCTGGTGGTGACGGCGGCGCGAGCCGGTTTTCTGGTGCCAAAAACCAGCTGGGATTTTACTCCCGAGCAGGAGTGGCCCGCCGAGTGGCTGGGCTCCCTCAAGCTAGATCTCAAAGAGGCTGCCGCCCGCCCCATGTCGCTGCTGCTGGCCTGGCTCCCCTATGTGGCGTTGGCGCTCCTGCTGGTGGCCAGCCGGGTGAGCCCGGCATTCAAGGCCAGCCTGTTGTCGGTGAGCCTTGCCTTCACGGATCTGCTGGGAGAGACGGGGGTCAGCGCCTCCATTGAGCCGCTCTACCTGCCGGGGGGACTGCTGGTGCTCTGCGCCCTGCTCGCCACCTTGTTGCAATCGCGCTCTCTCGCCCCCTTCGGGCGCGCGCTGGGGGAGTCCAGCCGCACCCTGATCGGCGCCGGTTTCGTGCTGATCTTCACCGTGCCCATGGTGCGCATCTTCATCAACTCCGGTGTCAACGGGGCGGATCTCGCCAGCATGCCGGTGACCACCGCGAATTTTGCCGCCGGGCTGGTGGGGGAGTTCTTCCCGGCGCTCAGCGCCACCATCGGTGCGCTGGGGGCCTTTATCGCCGGCTCCAACACGGTGTCGAACATGATGTTCAGCCAGTTCCAGTTTGAGGTGGCGCAGACCCTGGGGGTCTCCACCGCCGCCATGCTGGCGCTGCAGGCCGTGGGCGCCGCCGCCGGCAACATGATTGCCATTCACAACGTGGTGGCGGCGTCGGCCACCGTGGGGCTGCTCGGCCGTGAGGGGGCGACGCTGCGCAAGACCGCGCTGCCGACCCTCTACTACCTGCTGGCCACCGGCTTTATCGGGCTGGCGCTCATGTACAGCTTCCACATCTCGGACGTCCTGCTGCAGTTGAAGTAAAGGAGAGCAAGTGATGAAGGTAATGCGGGTCTATCCGGCCAAGCCGGCCGATGTCTATCTCTATGCCACCTGTCTGGTGGACCTGTTCGACCCGGTGGCGGGGCTCGATGCCATCGCCCTGCTCGAGCGGGAAGGGATAAGGGTGCACTTTGTCGAGAAACAGACCTGCTGCGGGCAGCCGGCCTACACCTCGGGCCATGAAGAGGAGGCGCGCCAGGTGGCGCAAAGCCAGATGGCGCTTTTTCCCGAGCCCTGGCCGGTGGTGGTGCTGTCGGGCTCCTGCGGCGGCATGATGCACCACCACTACCGCCGACTCTTCCCCGAGAGCTCCGAGGTGGCGGTGTTTTGCGAGCGGGTGTTCGAGCTCACCGAGTTTCTGGCCCAGGTCTGCCGGGTGCGCTGGCACGGGGTGGGGAGGGCGAGCATCGTCATGCACACCTCCTGCTCGGCCCGGCGCGAGATGCAGGTGCACAGCCGGGCTCGCGCCCTGCTGGGCCAGCTCGATGGGGTCACCTTGCATGAGCAGGCCTACGAGAGCGAGTGCTGCGGCTTTGGTGGCACCTTCTCGGTGCGCCACCCCCACATCAGCCAGGCCATGGTGGAGGACAAGACCCGCCACCTGCTGGCCACCGGCGCCGACGCCCTGGTGAGCGCGGACTGGGGGTGTCTCTTGAACATCAAGGGATCTCTGGCCTATCAGGGCAAGACACTGCCTACCATTCACCTGGCCAGCTTCCTGCTCGCCCACAGCAAGCCGGTGGCTCAGTGCTTACAAGAGCCAAAACAGGAGGCCCATCATGAGTGAGCATGCCAAGTATTCGCCGCGCCGCTTCCATCCCCAGGCCGAGGCGGCCTTGGCCGACCCGGTGCTGCGCCAGAATTTTCGCGGCGCCATGGATTACCTGCGCGCCAAGCGCCGCGACGCTTTCGCCGACCCCACCGAAGAAGCTGCGGTGCGCGATGCGGCGGAGCACATTCGCCAGCGTTGCCTCTCGCGCCTGCCGGAACTGCTGGAGCAGATCGAAGCCAACTGCGAGCGCAACGGCATCCGGGTGCACTGGGCCCAGACGCCGGCCGAGGCCAACGCCATCATCCTCGGCATTGCCCAGCAACATGGGGTGAGCAGCATCGTCAAGGGCAAGTCCATGGTGAGTGAGGAGGTGGGCTTCAACCACGAGATGGCGCGCCACGGCATCCGCTGCTTGGAGAGCGACATGGGGGAGTTTATCGTCCAGCTCGACGGCGATACCCCGTCCCACATCATCATGCCCGCCATCCACAAGAACAAGCAGGAGGTGAGCGACACTTTCGCCGGCAATCTGGCGGATTTCACCCCCACCACCGACGTGGACGCCCTGATCCAGACCGGGCGGCGAGCCCTGCGCGAAGAGTTTCGCCGCGCCGGCATGGGGCTCTCTGGCGTCAACTTCGCGGTGGCGGAGACTGGCAGCCTGTGTCTCGTCGAGAACGAGGGCAACGGGCGCATGTGCACCACGGTGCCGAAAGTTCATGTGGCCATCACCGGCATCGAGAAGGTGGTGGAGTTTTTATCCGACGTGCCGCCCCTTTACAGCGCCCTGACCCGCTCGGCCACCGGCCAGGCCATCACCACCTACTTCAACGTCATCAGTGGCCCGCGCCGAGCAGGGGAGCTGGACGGCCCGGACGAGGTGCACCTGGTGCTGCTGGACAACGGCCGCAGCCAGGCTTACCGGGATGAGGAGCTGCGCAAGACCCTGCAGTGCATCCGCTGCGGCGCCTGCATGAACCACTGCCCGGTCTACACCCGCATCGGCGGCCACGCCTACGGCACCATCTACCCGGGCCCCATCGGCAAGATCATCTCCCCCCACCTGCTGGGGCTGGAAAGCACGAGCGATCTGGTGACGGCTTCGAGCCTGTGCGGTGCCTGCGGTGAGGTGTGCCCGGTGCGCATCCCCATCCCCGACCTGTTGCAGCGCCTGCGCCGGGAGGCCAAACACGACGCACAGCCCGGCCACGAACCGCTGGCGGGGCAGGGGGCGGCCAGGAGCCGGCTCGAGACGCTTGCCATGCAGGGCTTTGCCTTTGCCGCCACCCACCCGCGCCTCTATCACGCCGCAACCGGGGTGGCCGGTCGCCTGCGGGGGCTGATGCCCAAACATCTGGGCCCCTGGACCCAGTGCCGCGAAGCCCCCAAACCCGCCCCCCAGAGCCTGCACGCCCTGCTGCGCCAGAAGAAGAAGGAGTCCTGAGATGTCGAGCAAAGAGGCCATATTAAGCCGCCTGCGTGGCGCCGCCACCCCCATTGCCCACGCCCCCCATGGCTGGCAGCCCTGGCGCGGGGTCGATGACGGCGCGCGGCGCGAGCGTTTTGTTGCCGGGATCTGCGCCAGCCACGCCGAGATCCTCACCGTCAAGGAGGCGACCCTTGCCAGGGAGCTGACCGCCTGGCTGGATGAAGAAGGTGTGACGAGTCTGGCTTGTGGCCAGGGCGGTCGCTGGCAGGCGGCGGTCGCGGCCGCCTGCGCCGGGCGATCTGTGTTGACCCCAGTGGGGGAGTTTGCCGGCTGGAAAGACGATCTGTTTGACGTTTGTCAGGCGGGCATCACCCACTGCGCGGGCGCCATCGCCGATACCGGCACCCTGGTGTTGCTGCCCGATGGCGGCGAGCCGCGTACTCTCTCGCTGGTGCCCCCTGCCATATCGCCCTGCTGGCGGCCTCCACCATCGCCGACAACCTGACGGGGCTGGTGGAGGGCGGGTGCTGGCAGCAGGCCATGCCCACCAATCTGCTGCTGGTTTCCGGCCCCTCCAAGACCGCCGACATCCAGCAGACCCTGGCCTACGGCGCTCACGGCCCGAGCCGCCTGCTGGTAGTGCTGGTGGAGGATTGCTGATGCGCTGGAACCAGTTTGACGCCGCCGTGCTTGAGCGCATCCCGCCGGAGCGGCTGGTGAGCGACCCGGATCTTCGGCTGGCTCACGGCACGGACGCCAGCTTCTACCGGCTGGTGCCCGAGCGCATCGTGCGCCTCGACTCCCTCGATGAAGTGCGCTTCGTGCTGGGGGTGTGCCACGAATTGCACCTGCCGTGCACCTTTCGCGCTGCGGGCACCAGCCTCTCGGGCCAGGCCCTGAGCGATTCGGTGCTTATCACCCTGACCGACAGCTGGCGCGGCCACCGCATTCTGGACGAGGGGGCGCGCATTGCCCTGCAACCCGGGGTCATCGGCGCCGATGCCAACCGCTATCTGGCGCCTCTGGGCCGCAAGATTGGGCCGGATCCCGCCTCCATCAACGCCTGCAAGCTTGGCGGCATCGCCGCCAACAACGCGAGCGGCATGTGCTGCGGCACCGCCCACAACAGCTATCACACCTTGCACGCCATGACCTTGCTGCTGGCTGATGGCACTGTGCTGGACAGTGGCGATCCCCACAGCCGCGCCGCCTTGGCGGCCAGGCGCCCGGAGCTGCTGACGGGGCTCGCGGCCCTGCGCGCCGAGGTGCTGGCGAACGCCGAGCTTGCCGCCAAGATTCGCCACAAGTACCGGCTCAAGAACACCACCGGCTACGCCATCAATGCCCTGCTCGACCATGAGGATCCCATCGATATCCTCACCCACCTGATGATCGGCTCGGAGGGGACCCTCGGCTTTATCGCCGAGGTGGTGCTCGATACCGTGCCGGAATACCCCCACAAGGCCTCGGCCCTGCTGGTGTTTCGGGACGCCGAGCAGGCGTGTCTGGCCACCTCGCGCCTTAAAGCTGCACCGGTGGCGGCGGTGGAGCTGATGGATGGGCGATCCCTTCGCTCTGTGGCGGGCAAGCCCGGTCTGCCGGACTTTATCAAGGCGCTGGATCTGGCTGCCTGCGCCCTGCTTGTCGAGGTGCATGGGGAATCGAAGGAAGAGCTGGTGGATCGCTGCGAGCAGGTGACGGCCATGGCGGCCAAGTTCGCCCAGGTCGCCTCTGTGCCTTTTACGAGCGACAGTGCCGGGCTCTGGGCCATTCGCAAGGGGCTCTTCCCGGCGGTGGGGGCGGTGCGCACCACGGGCACCACCGTCATCATCGAGGATGTCGCCTTTCCCATCGAACGTTTGGCGGAAGGGGTGGCGGGGCTGCAGCAACTGTTCGATCGCTTCGAATACGGTGAAGCCATCATCTTCGGCCACGCGCTGGAGGGGAACCTGCACTTCGTCTTTACCCAGGGGTTCGACGATCCGGCGCAGGTGGCCCGCTACGGCGCCTTTATGGATGCGGTGGCCGAACTTGTCGCCGTGCGCTTTGGCGGGTCGCTCAAGGCCGAACACGGCACCGGCCGCAACATGGCCCCCTATGTGGAGCTGGAATGGGGGCCGGAGGGGATGGCGCTGATGCGGCGCATCAAGGCGCTGCTGGACCCCGATGGCCTGCTCAATCCCGGCGTCATCATCAACGACGACCCCAACGCCCACCTGGCCCACCTCAAGCCCATGCCGGCGAGCGATGCCATCGTCGATCCGTGCATCGAGTGCGGCTTTTGCGAGGCGGTCTGCCCCTCGCGCACCCTGTCGCTCTCGCCGCGCCAGCGCATCGTGCTCTATCGCGAACTGGCCCGCCGCAATCGTGCCGATGAGCCCTCCAACCAGCTGGCCCGGCTGTTTGACTATCAGGGCATCGACACCTGCGCCGCCACCGGGCTCTGCGCCGATCGCTGCCCGGTCGGCATCAACACCGGCAGCCTTATCAAGAAGCTGCGCACTGACAAATATCGGCGCTTCGTGCCCATCGCCCGCTGGAGCGCCGATCACTTCGCCGGGGTCACCCGCACGGCCCGTGGGGCCCTCGGCCTCAAAGGGATTGCTGGCAAGCTGTTGGGGGAGAAAGCACTGGCAGGATTGGTAAACGGGGTTCGCCATCTGAGCGGCCAGCGAACAACCGCCTGGCTGCCGACCCTGCCGGGGCCGAGCCGCTACCAGTGGCCACAAGGGGAGGGGGGCAATGACGAAGCGAGGGATCGCGCCGTGGTTTATCTGCCGTCCTGCGCCAGCCGGGTATTCGGCCAGCAGGAGGATGCCCCGTCACTGCCGGACGTGGTGTTATCCCTCCTCAAGAAGGCGGGCTGTCGGGTCATAGTGCCGACTGGGGTTGAGGGGCTCTGCTGCGGCATGCCCTATGACAGCAAGGGGATGAGTGAGGTAGCGGAAGCCAAGCGTACTGAGCTGGCCGAGGCCCTGTGGCAGGCAAGCGAGCTGGGGCGCTGGCCCGTGCTGCTCGACACCAGCCCCTGCGTGCAGCGACTGCTCTCGGGGGCGCTCGGCAAGGGTCTTCGGGTGTTCGAGCCCTCCGCTTTTGTGCTGGAACACCTGCTGCCCCGCCTTGAGCTGACCCCCATCGATGAGACTGTGATGCTCCATATCACCTGCAGCAGCCGGCGCATGGGGCTGGGGGATACGATGCTGGCGCTGGCCCGCGCCTGTGCCCGCGAGGTGATCGTGCCTGAGCATATCCAGTGCTGCGGCTTTGCCGGCGACAAGGGGCTGATGACCCCAGAGCTCAACGCCGCGGCGCTTGCCAGCCTGCCTGCCCAGGTGCCCAGCGATTGCCGTCAGGGATTCAGCAATAGCCGCACCTGCGAGATGGGGCTTAGCCAGCACGCCGGCATTCCCTATCACAGCATCCTCTATCTGGTGGATCAGGCGGCGAGATAAAGAAAAATCCCGCCAGAATAAATTCTGGCAGGATGTTTTTGATTATGTACATATACATAAAACTATCACACTAATAATCATCCCACATTGACTACAGCTTTTCAGTTTGGTGGAAATTACAGGGTCTCAATTTTTAATTTCTTGTTTAGCTCTCTACAACATAAGGGTAATATTTTGAAATGGATCTAAGAATGAGTATTGGTAGCTTGTTTTCAAATGCTGAAAGATATTTTCTTATGATCAGCGATTGGTCAGAATTTGTTTCGTTGAGAAGAACGCTACCCCAATGGTCAGGTGAGTAGCGCATTAAATTACTCAATGTACTTGTAAGCATAAAGTGTATGCAGACCTCAGGAAACACAACAGGATGAAATGGGTTCTCTACATACCATAAATTACCACGTGCATCACACGAGATAGATGCTTGTATTTTTGATGCGTCAGAGGCAGGGACTGATACAATATATTTCCCAAAGCGCTCAGATACTTGAAAGCCTTTAAATGAATTTTCGATATCAGCCTGACTTGGTCGCCTTTCACCATCGCCTATTTGAAAGTCCCAAACGACGCTTCTATCGTTTTTTCCCATAGATACTGATAGTGGATGTGTCCTCCCAACTTTTCCAGTTGCAATTCGGTAGTATTCACGTATTTCTGGGATCATGCTTAATAGCGTTCCAACACCTACAGTATGGCGATTATTAAAAAATGTCAGCAATGAAGAGGATGCATCTTGTTGGATAGCGAAATCTATATTTCGTACACTAAATGTTGGGAATGAGCACAGTAAATCGCTAAAGGTTCCTTGCGGCATGTCACCCCCCACTTGGCTTTTCATTCCGTCAGGAATATAGTTTAGGCCGTGAGAGCCGGGGAGGGAATCTAGAGAAAATCGAATTGGATTGTTAAGGATGATAAAAGCGTAGGCATATGCTGTTAGTGAATAGAAAAAGTTAAGCGGTTTTACCATTAGCGAACCAGACTTTCCTGCAAGATATAACTCACGCCCTTGTCTCATACAGTTTCTAACACGTGCAGCTTCATCTGCATTAATGCCAGCGTTCTTTGAATCACCAACAGCACGTTTTCTAAGCCTATAGAGTTCTCTTACATGCTCAGTATTTTCCATGTTTTCAACAAGCTCCAAAATAGATTGCTCAAAATGGAGGTCGTTTATTGGTAGTAAACGAGATGGTTCTTCTGATACTACTCGAGCATCAATTTCTTTTCTAAGGAGATAGAAGTTTTTAGAAGAATAAAATGATGCATCTTGGCCTTCATCAAGAGCCATGGCTTTATAATATTTTTTTATGTCTCCTTTGTATTTGTTGCGCTCTTCTTGGTCGAAAGATTTCCAGCTATCAAGAAGCTCTTGCTTTCTTCTGGTTATGGCTTCATACACACCATTGTTTACAAAGGGGGGGTTGTTTTCTGCTGGTGTTATCTCTAATAATTCTGACAGTAAGTTATCTAACATGAGTAGCTTCTCAATAATTGGTAAATGAATTCTCTTTGTGACTTTTCACTAATTAAGCTGCATCCAGAAAGTCTGAAGAGCCCAAAATTCATTTTATTACTACCTTAAGCAAGACCTAAGTAGGCTAGTAATCGCTCTGGCTACGAGTAAGGTTCGGATGAGAATGTTATCAAGCATAGGTTCGTCTGTAGAGTAAAACATTAATTAATCTACGAGATTTGTATGATTCCATGATGGTTGTCTGATTTTTAGATTGTTAAGTTAGAGAAATAGCATAAGCATCGTCATCATTGGCTATTAGTACCCCGTCATTTCCAGATAGCCAACGCCCTTGGCGTCTCCCGAGACGGACACCGCCCCCTCCCAATAGTCAAAGCGCCCCGTCATGGCCTGATTGGGCTGGCGGGCACGGATGGTGAGTTTCATGTCGGCGGCTGCCAGCTGCCACTCGATGGGGTAGGCTTGCCCCTTGGGGCCGCGCCAGATCTTGCCGGGGGTGAGGCGGATCTGCGCAGGATTCAGCACCCGGCTGCTGCCGTCCCGCTCAATCAGGATGCCGTAGCGGTTCTCTGGCTCGGTGCGTCCTGCCTTGGTGCGCAGGCGAAACAGCATCAGCTCGCGGCCATCTTCAAATTGCAGCGAAAACCAGTCCCAGCCCGATTGCCACTGGGCCAATACCGAGCTGCTCCACTCGTGATCAAACCAGCCCTCACCGCTGACGTTGCGGATCTCCCCATCCAGGGTCAATGTGCCGCTGATGGTCAGGCGCGGGTAGGAGTAGTAGAAGGAGGCGTTGCCCGGGCTCTTCTCGCTGTAACCCTGTTTGCCCTGCAGCACCGCTGGCTTGGCGGCGCTCACCTGCAAATCAAGATCCCCCGCCTTGCTCTGCACCTTGAGGGTGGCGGGAAAGAGCGATTCCCCTTGAGAGGCCAGCACCCACTCTTTGAGCCAATACTGACCACCGCTGGCTCCGGCTAGCCCTGGCCCCTGGCGGCTGGTGCGCTCGTCCTGCTGGTGGCTGCCTTTGCTCAAATCCGTGATGGCGAACTGGGCCAGCCAGAGCTGGGGAGTGAGCCAGGGGTTGTCGGATGTTATTTCCTGCTCGATGCCTTGGCGAAACAGGGTCCACTGCATGCCGTAGCCGCGTCCCTGCTCGTCCTTCAAGTTGCCGGTGAGATACCACCACTCGGAGCGGTAGTCGGGGTGGGCACCGTGATCCGTGGGGAGGTGGATGGACTGGCCCGGCAGGGCCTTTTTGAAGTGATCGTTGCCGCCGCCAAGGATGGCGCCCAGATCGTTGGCACTGATCCCGGTGCCATACAGGGTACAGATCAGTGCCAGCGACCAGATGTTGAATGTTTTCATACCACTCTCCTTGCGGCGTACCAGGAGGCGAGCGCGCCACAGACGGGGGCGAGCAGGAGCGCCGTGACGGCGTGCAGGGGGGCTGCCTCGAAGGCCAGCCGCCAGCCGAAGGCGCGGGGGTTGACCACCTCAATCAGCACCCAGGCAAGGCCATAGCCCACCGGCAGGGCCAACAGCGCGGTGAGCAGCCCCAATCCCGCCCCCTGCCACACCAGCAGTCGGCGGCAGTGGCGCGGGCTCAGGCCAAGGCTTTGCAGGGTCTGCAACTCGCCGCGCCGGGCCAGCCCCAGCACCATGAAGGCCGAGCCGATGCCGACGAAAGCGATCCCCAGGATCAGCAACTTCAATAGCTCGGTCACCACGAAGGTCTGGTCGAACACCCTGAGGGCGGCGGCGTGGATGGCGGGAGCGGGCAGCAGGTTCACCCGCTCGCCAAACTGGGCCCGCAGGCGATCGGCGAGGCGATCAACGTGCGGGCTGAAGAGGGCCAGGGATTGCACCTTGCCCCCCTCGAAGGCGTGCAGTATCTGCCCCTTGTCGCTGCCGTAATCCTGATAGACGCCGGTGACGGTGAAGGTGCGTGGCCCCTGCTCGCCGCTCACTTCGAGGCGCTGCCCCACCTTGACCCCGAGGCGCACCGTCAGCGGTTCGCTCGCCAGCACCTCGTCGGGGGTGGCGGGCCAGCGTCCGGCCAGCAGCGGATAGGCGGCTTTGAGCTCGGGGATAAAGTCCATCTGCGCCCACTCGATGGGCTGCCCCTGCCAGCGGGCCGGGTGCACCGAGCGGCGCGAGGCGGCGTGCACATCCGGTGCGGCGAGGATGGTGTTGAGGGTCTGCTCGCTCAGGGCGCCCTTGCTGCCGGCCACCCCCTTGGGGGCGGTGACGTAGAGATCGGCGGCCAGGCGCTGGCCGAGCCAGATCTCCACGCTCGAGCGAAAGCTCGACACCATGACCCCGATGCCGATGGCCGCGGCGATGGCCAGTTGCAGCGCCATCACCGCGATGGCGGTGCGATCCAGGTGATAGAGGGTTTCGGCCACCCCGAGCCGGGCGCTGAGGGGGCCGCGCTCGCATCGGCGCAGCCGGCCCAGCACGGCGCGCAGCACATCGGGCAGGGCGAGCGCCATGGCCAGCAGCCAGCCGCCGGCCACGAAGAGGGCGCCGCCCAGCCCGGTTTCTGGCCGCCATAGACAGAGCGCACAAAGCAGCAAAATGACGGTGGCGAGCCCCCGACGTTGCCAGGGATGAGCCGGCGGGCGGCTGTTGCCCTCTCGCAGCTCAAGAGGGGATTGGCGCAGCAGTTGCCACCAGCCGGGCAGGTTGGCGGCGAGCGTGCCCAGCAGGCCAATCACCAGCGCCTTGCCAAGGCTCGTCGGGGAGAGGCGCAGCAGATCGATGGGGTTGGGGCCATAGAGATCGGCCAGCGCCTGGGTGAGCTGCCCCATCAGGGCGAGGGCCAGGAGGCTCCCCAGCAGCAGCCCGAGCAGGGTGCCTATGCTGGCGAGGATCAGGATCTCCAGGGTCAGCCAGCGCAGCAGCCGGCGCGGCGGCATGCCGAGGATGATGAGCTGGGCCAGCTGGGGGCGGCGCACGCTCTGCACGAAGCGCTGGGCGTTGAACACCAGAAAGAGCCCCACCGCCATGGCGAGCAGGGAGAGCGCCGTGAGGTTCAGCGCCAGCGCATCGCCGAGCTGGCTGGCATCGAGCGCCGGACTGATGGGCTCAAGCCAGAGGGGCTGATGGGGGGCATAGGATGGCAGGGCCGCCTGCAAGGCTCTTTGCAAGGTATTGGCCTCGCCCTCGCTGAGCTTGAAGACGATGCGATCGAGCCGGCCTTCCTTGCCCAGCAGCGGCTGGGCGAGGCCGATGTCGGTCACCAGCAGCCGCTCCATGGGCACGGCGCCGGGCTCGAAGGTGCCGGCCAGGGTGAGGGTCAGCGGGCGGGGCGGCGCCCCTTCAGCGCCCCCCAGTACGAAGCGCCGGCTCTGGCCTGTTTGCCAGCCAAGGCGCTTGGCCTCGGGGGCAGCCAGCCAGACGCTGTCGGCGCGGGTGAGGGCGAAGGTGGGCTCCTTGT
Organism: Aeromonas sp. 2692-1; assembly: GCF_013085505.1. Classification (NCBI taxonomy): domain Bacteria; kingdom Pseudomonadati; phylum Pseudomonadota; class Gammaproteobacteria; order Aeromonadales; family Aeromonadaceae; genus Aeromonas; species Aeromonas sp. 2692-1. The sequence goes on along the minus strand of NZ_CP038513.1, from coordinate 3,830,385 downwards.
CCGGCGCAGCCCCAAACAGCCGGCGCAGGGGGCCGGGGTTGAACAGATCCATCCCCAGCAGCTGAAAACTGCGCCCCTGTTCATCTTGCAGCCAGCCGTGCAGCTGGGGCATGGCGTCGAGGTTCGGTTGGCTGCGCACCAGCGTCACATAGAGCTGCTCGTCCAGCCCGCCGTCCGGCGCCAGCCGGTAGTTCGCTTCCCCCGCCAGCTGACTGCGGGCGGCGACGAAGTTGGTGCGGGCGCTGTGGTTCAAGAGCTCGATGGCCACCACCAGGGAGACCCCCAGGGTGAGCCCGACCAGGCTCATCAGCAGTAGCCAGGGGTGGGCACGATAGAGGCGCAGCAGCGCCTTGAGCGGCAGCGGCAACATCACAGCCCTCCGTGACGGGCGTCAGTCATGACGGCGCCCCTTGAGCTCGACCAGCTGGCCCCCCTCAAGGCGCAGCACCCGATCCGCCAGGGCGCCATAGGCGGGATTGTGGCTCACCAGCAAGAGGCCGGCGCCGGTGCCCCGTACCGCCGTCATCATCAGCGCCATCACCTGCTCGGCGTTGTGTTCATCAAGACTGCCGGTGGGCTCGTCGGCGAGCAGCCACTGGGGCTGATGAATGAGGGCACGGGCCAGCGCTACCCGCTGGCGCTGGCCGCCGGAGAGCTGCTCCGGCCAGGCATGGCGCTTGTGAGCGAGATCGAGGCGCTCCAGCAGGCTGTCAATGCGTGTCTCATCGCGGGCAAGCTGGTTGATGGCAAGGGGCAGGGCGAGGTTCTCGGCCACGGTCAGGGTCGGCAGCAGGTTGAAGTCCTGATAGACGATGCCGAAATGGCGGCCACGCAGGCGGGCCCGCTCATCCGCCGACTGGTTGTCAAGGCGGGTCTCCCCCAGCCAGATCTCCCCCTCATCCGGGGGGAGGAGGCCGGCGATGAGGTTGAGCAGGGTCGACTTGCCGCAGCCGCTTTGCCCCAGCAGCAGGGTGATCTCGCCGGCCGCCAGGGCCAGATCAAGATGGTGAAACAGCGGCAGTCGTTCGCTGCCGTTATCGAAGCTCTTGCCGAGATTGCGCAGGGTCAGCATGGGATAACCGGTTGATGGTCAATGGCTTTCATCATGCCATGTACGTTGCTCCCCTGCCTAATGATCACGTGGCTTTGCCCTTGCGCGAGAGTGCCAGTTAGTGATCAAGGCTGCAAAAGAGGTGAGGATCCTGGCTGGATCCCGCTCGCCTGTGGTGGTTAGAATAGGGGCCTCCATGGGTCACAGGATGCGCAAGGATGTTACACAAGCAAGTCAGTTTTATCATCGACAGCAAGGGCAACAAGCAGGCTGCCGTGGTCCCCATCGAGATTTACAACGAGCTGATGACCCTGCAAAAGGCGCTCTCCGACAACAAGCCGGGCGAGCGCGAGCTCTACCACTTCAACGGCAAGGGGGCCGAGGCGCACGGTTATCCGGTGGGCAAGCGGCAGAACCCCGGCTTCATGGTGCTGGCAGGCTCCACCGCCAACGGCGAGGATGCGGCTTCCCTGCGCGAGGCGGTGATCGAACTGCGCCAGGAGCTGTTGGGCAAGGGGATCCTGGCCCCGCGCAGCGAAGGGGGCTTCGTTTTTACTGCCGATCAGCTGTTCAACAGCCCGAGCCTGGCCGCCAGCCTGGTGGCGGGCAACAACCGCAGCGGGCTGGACGCCTGGCAAAACAGCGCCGGCTACACCCTCAAGCGCTCGGGGTTTGGCAAGAAATAGGCTGAGCCCTAGCCCCTCTGGGCAGAGGATCCGTTGACAAGGTGCAGATAACACAAGGCCGCCCCCTGCGATGCAGGTGGGCGGCCTTGTTGTTTGTCGCTTGTTGCTTATTGGTGTTCGGGGATTATTTTTTGCCAGTCAACAGCCAGTAGCTCAGGGTCGAGCCGAACCCGCAGCCGGCGATGGCGATGGCCATCGGCAGCGGCGATTCGGGGGGATTGAGGTTGACCAGGATCCCCACCACGGCGCCGATGCCAAAGCGCAAGGTGCCCGCCAGCGCCGAGGCGGTGCCTGCCGATTGCGGGAAGTGACCCATCAGGCCGGTCATGGCGTTGGCCCCCACCAGGCTGATGTGGCCGACGAACAGCACCACCGGAATGACGATGCCCCACAGGCCGCCGGTCTGGCTCCAGGCGTTGTAGATGAGCAGGGCGCCGGCACAGGGCAGCACCAGCAGGCCGTATTGCAGCATCCGCTCGGCGCCCACCCCCTTCACCAGCCGGCTGTTGACGAAGGTAACCACCATCATCAGCAGGATGTTGAGGCCAAACAGCCAGCCATAGTGCTCGGTCGGTACCTTGAAGTACTCGATGTAGACATAGGGGGAGGCGCTCAGGAAGGCGAACATCCCGGAGCTCGACAGGGAGCCGCACAGCACGTAGCCCATGGCGCCGCGATGGGAGAGCACACCCCAGTAGTTCTTCAGGATCTGGCCGAGGTTGAGGGGCTGCTTGTGCTCGGGCTTCAGGGTCTCCTGTATTTTCCACTGCATCATCAGGCAGATGAGCAGGCTGATCCCCACCAGCAGCCAGAAGATCACCCGCCAGTCACTGTGGGCGCTGATGTAGCCGCCCACCACGGGTGCGACAAGAGGGGCGAGCGTCATCACCAGGATCACGAACGACATGGCGCGGGAGAAGGCCTCCTTCTCGAACAGGTCGCGCAGCAGCGCATTGACCACCACCGAGCCGGCCGCCCCGCCGGCTGCCTGCAACATCCGATACGCCAGCAGCTCGGGCAGGGAGTCCGCCATGGCGCAGCCCACCGAGGCGATGGCAAACATCACCAGCCCCGCCAGGATCACCGGCTTGCGGCCATAGCTGTCGGCGAGCGGGCCGTAGAAGAGCTGGCCGATGGCGAAGCCGCCCAGAAAGGCGCTGATGGTGAGCTGGGCGCCGTCGATGCTGGTGGCCAGATCCCGGGCGATGGCCGGAATGGCGGGCAGGTACATGTCGACCGCGAGCGGCGTCAGGCCCGCCAGCGCGCCGAGCAGGATGAACAGGAAACGGGGGGAGAGGGGGGCGTGGGGCATAGGCTATCCAGTCTTGATGAGTGCGAAGTCAGGGAGTGACAAACATCCAGTCTACCAGTTTTGGTGACGGGGGTGATCCTGTATGCCGAGCCAAAGGCCGGGCTCGGCGTGAAAGCGGGGGGCAAACCAGATCCGTTGGCCACCGGCGGGCAGATCCTCCGGGCCGAGGGGACGCCGGCTGAGCCGGCAGGCCCCTTGCGCCAATGCAAGGCGGGCATCCCCCTGATACCAGCCGTCGGTGACGGGCAGGGTCGTGGTTTCGCGCAGCAGCCTCACCCCCCACTGGGTCACCAGCGCCGGGCAGGTCTGTTCTGCCAACCTAGCGGCCCGGGTCATGGCTGGCGCCGCCGGCGGGGTGATGATGCAGAGCAGCAACAACAGGGCTATCAGCATGGCTGGCAGCTCGCCCTGGCGCGGCAGCCAACCTGCCAGCAGCACCAGGCCGAGCAGGGTGATGGGGGCCAGATGGCGGGGATTGTCCGGGTTCTGGCCAAACAGGGTCCACAGCAGCAGGACGAGCCAGTAGAGGGGCCAGAGCACGGAGGGGGCTGGATTGCGATCCTTTGACCGTTGCCAGAGTGGCAGTACCAGCAAGGCTCCCATCAATAGGGGCCAGAGCGGGGTCAGCTGCTCGTGGAAGGTACGGGCCCAGCTCAGCAGCCGATCGCCGTGGGCCGCCGCCGTGTTGCCCCACAGGGTAAAGTGACCGTCGGTAAAGCGGCGCCCCTCGCTGAAATAGGCCCAGCCATCGGCCTGCCAGACAAACAGCAGGCAGGCTAGCCCCACCAGTGCGATGGGGAGCACAAACCTGACGTGCGTTCCCTTTTGCGCCATCCCCAGCCAAAGGGGCAGCAGGGCCAGCACGAAGTAGGAGGGACGCAGCGCCAGCATGAGGCCCAGCAGCAGACCCGCCAGGGCTATTTTGCGCTGCTGCAAAGCCAGGAGCGCGCCGAGCCAGGCGGACAGCGCCGGCCCGTCCGAGAGGCCGGAAAGAGCGAGCGTCGGGGTGAGCGGCAGGGCCAGCACCAGCAGCCAGACCGGCGCCAGCAGGCTTGGCCGTTGCCACAATCTGACCGCGAGGGAGGCGGCGAGCGGCGCCAGCAAACTGCTACCCAAGAGGCTGGCCCACTGCACCGCGCGGGCGGGATTGTCCACCGCCAGATTGATCAGCCGCGCCAGCCAGATAAAGGCGGGGTAGCCCGGAAAGTGGGGGGAGAACTCCAGCACGCTGAAGCGCACCACCCCGTGGGCGAAATTGAGAGCATCGTCGGAATCGAGCGCCACCGGGAAGGTCAGCAACCAGCAGAGCCAGACCAGTTGCAGCAGGGCAAGCAAGTAGGGTCGATTGGCGAAGCGTAATCGGCCGTGGTGACCCCTCCCTTCTCCCGCAAGAGAAGAAGGGGGCAAACTGGCGTCCGGGTGCATCTATCGGCAGGCCGTGCGTAGGGTGGGTAGCGCGCAGCGAAACCCACCGTTTGTCACAGCGAGATGGCGCAATGATTGGCAGATTGCCATCAAAGCGGCGCCAGCACGGCCATCAGCGCTTTTTCAGCCTCGGCGAAGGCGGCGGCATCGGCGGGTTTGGCGCCCACCCCGAACACCCCAGGGTTGCCGATGGCATCCAGCACCTTGGCCAGCGCCTGCTCAGCCGCCTTGCGATCCCCCTCGCTCAGGGAGGGGAGGATCAAATCGAGGAAGCGCTTGCTCTTGACCACCAGCACCTTGGCGGTCTGGTAGTCGCCAAGGTTCTGGCTGGCCCCCTCGAGGCGGCGCTCGATCTCCGCCTTGTAGGCCCGGTTGAGCAGGGCTGCGGTGGCTGCGGCGTCTTTGGCCTTGATGGCGGCCGCGAGCGGTGCTTGCAGCTCGACCTTGTGGTGCTGTTCCAGATAGGTCAGCTCCTCGGCGATCTCGCTCAAGGTGGCGCTGGCATCCTTGCCGTCAGTGGCGGCGCCCAGCAGTGCCTCACGGGCATCGATCAGCGGCTCCTTGCCGGCGGCGGCGTAGGAGTAAGCCTGCGCCTGCCCGCTCAGGGTCAGTAGCAGGGTGAGGGCGAGTAAACCCGGGCGGATGGTCATCCTGTTCTCCTTACATTTGCCAAGAGGTTATGCCAATGGCGCGGCCATCAGGCCACGCTCTGGGTCTCAATCACGGTGTTTTCGTTGCGATGGTTAAAGATGGCGTGGCGTCTGTCCACCCCGTCAATCACCATGTCGGCGGCCATCATCCCCATCTCCATGGCGGTGTCGGTGAAGATGTAGCGGAATGTCCCCTGACGGCCGGTCATGATGAGGTTGCCTATCGGCATCAGCGCCTTGATGGCGTCGTTGCGACGGGCCTGATAGCCCAGATCCATCAGCGGATAGGCGTATTCGCTGCGCGCCTCGAAGGTCTCATCGCCAAGCTTGGCTGTATCGACGCCGAGGCTCGCCAGATCGGCGGTGACCCGGCCGCGCAGATCAGCGAGCGGCGCCTGCCAGGTGGCATCTCCTGGGTTGCAGGGGATCTCCAGCATCACCGAGGTCTGGCCCTGGGGCGCCATAAAGGGGCTGCGGCGGCGCGGCTCCTGCAAGCGGGTGGCCAGAATATGGGGGTCGGAGAGGTACTGCCAGGTGTTGTCCGACAAATTCTCCTGTTTGAGCGGCATATTGACGAAACGCAGGGATCGGTAGTGCAGATCGCACGGCAAGCCCAGATGCTGGCAGGTGAGCGGCAGCGGCAGGGTGGAGATCACCTGATCAAAGCGCTCGCTCTGCTCCACATTATCTTGTGACCAATAAACCCGTTCGATGCGGCCATCGGTCTGCTCAAGACGGGTGATGGTGGCGCCGGTTTTGAGCTCAACTCCTTCGGCCACCAGCCGCTCCCCCAGGGCGGTGAAGATCTGGCCAAAGCCATATTTGGGGTAGCGATATTTGCGGGCATAGGTGCGCACCGACATGCTGCCGTTACGTCTTGGCAGCAGGCGGCGCGCCACGTCTTTGAGATCGATCAGGCTGATGCGCTGGCCGGCCCAGTCGGCGGAGAGCTGGTCCGGGTTGATGCCCCATAGCTTGCCGGTGTAGCCCTCGAAGAACTGGCGATAGAGGGTGCGGCCAAAGTGGCTCTGGATCCACTCGGCAAAGCTCGCCTTGGCAAAATCGGTGGGCTTCTTGGCAAAGGGCAGCAGCAGCAGATCTTTTACCGCCCCGGCCATCAGGGCGAGCGGCGCCGTCTTGAGCAGGTTGGGCAGGTTCAAGGGGTAGTCATAGGTGCGCCCGCCGAAGCGGATCACGCTCTTGCGCTCGGCGTGGAGCAGATCGTCGCCCATCAGCTCGTCGATAAAGGCGAGCAGCTCGGGGTTCTTGGTGATGAAGCGGTGGCCGCCGTAGTCGAAGCGGTATTCACCGTCGCGCCCCTTGAAGGTCTGGGTGGCGCACATGCCGCCCACCACGCTCTCCTGCTCGAACAGGGTGACCGCAAAACCGGCCTGGCGCAGGCGCCAGGCGGCCATCAGACCGGCAGGGCCGGCGCCCAGTACCGCAATGTGTTGTGTGTTGTTGTCGCTCATGACTCTGTTATCCGAAAAGCTGACCAAAAGAGAAGACGTTGAAAAGGCGGCCCCGCTGTGCCGCCTTTGTCATCCGTTGCCGCACCGCGCTGGGCGATCAGCGCTGGGGCTGGGGACGATAGTTGCGATGCCAGACGGTGACGAAGATCCCCAGGTAGCTGGCCCAGGTCAGCAACTGCAGGCCGGCTGGTGAGGCATTGTAGCCAAACAGGGCACGCAGGAAGGTACCAAATACCCCCTGATCGTCGAGAATGTGACTGATGTTGAAGACAGGTGTCGTCCAGAAGGTGATGAGCCCGGCTGCCTGCAGCATGTTGACGGCGGACGACAGCAGCCCGGCGGCGATGATGATGATGAGCAGGCCGGTCCAGCGGAAGAAGGGGGCCAGCGCCACCTTGCGGGTGGAGCGCAGCAGCCCCCACACCAGCACCACCGACAGCAGCAGGCCGCCCAGCGCCCCCATCAGCCCCTCGTGCAGATCCACCCCTTGTCCGGAGTAGACCAGGGCCGAGAAGAACAGCACGGTTTCAAACCCTTCGCGCATCACCGCCAGGAAGGCGAGCAGTACCAGACCAAACAGGTTGCCGCCGTCGATGGCGGCATCGATGCGCGCCGTCATGGCCCCCACCTGGGATTTGGCCTGCTTCTGCATCCAGACCGCCATGTAGGTGAGCACCAGGGTGGCGAAAATCAGGATCCCCGCCATCAGCAAATGGTTGTAGCGCTCGCTCTCGAACTGGCTCACCACCACCTGGAACAGGAAGGCGACGATGAGGGAGGCAAGCAGACCCAGCCCCACTCCCAGATAGACGAACTTGTTGTAGCGGCTCGCCCCCAGCTTGGCGAGGTAGGAGAGGCAGATGCCGACCAGCAGGAAGGCTTCCAGCCCCTCGCGCAGGGTAATGAGAAAACTTGCAAACATCAGGTTTGAGGCTCCGTAGCGGGCGTGACGGGGAGGGGCTGCAGGGTGAGTTGCAGCCGATTGAGTAGCACTATGGGTGGCTCCGGCAAGCTCGGCTCGGCGGCGCGCACCGCATCATTGACCCACTTGGGGTAGGTGCGGAAATTGAGTTTGATATCGGCCTTGAAGGGCCCTTGGGCATCTGCGGGTAGTGGCCAGGCTTCATCGCGCCAGCCATCGGCCGGAATGCGGGTGTCTTCCAGCAGTTTGGCGTAGCGCCAGAACTTGAGCCCCACCGGCTTGCCCTCGGCATCGCCGAACACTTTTCTGAACAGCCGCGCATCTTCAGGGACAGCGCCATCCACCGGCTGGCCGCTGGCAAGCACCCGCTTGCCGCTGGCGTCGGTGACGGTCAGCTCCAGCCAGAGTTCACGGAAATCGGCGACCCCGGTGGGCAGGGCGTGGCCGGCGCCGGTATTGGCGACCCGCACCACCAGCTGCGGGCTAGCGGTCCCCTGCTCGATACGGGCCGAGAGGGTAGCGCTTGAGCGCAGCAGCGCCAGGCTCTCCTGCTCAAGGGTTGCACTTCTCAGCCCCACCAGCTGATGCTGGGCGCCGGTAAAGTTGTGGCGATAGAGTCGTTCTTTCACGGTGCCGTTTTCGGTGGACTGGCCGGGCACCGGCGCGCCGCCGTTGCCCGGTTCGGGGTTCATGTGACAGTCGATGCAGGTGCGCCGCTTGGCGGGATCCTCCGCCTTGGCGAAGCTGGAGTTTTCCCACTCGTCCCAGGTGTTGACGATGTTGGCGCCGGTGCCGGGGGCAAACTCGTTGTGGCACGACTTGCACAGGGCCGCGTCGCGGTAGAAATCCTTCTGGTAAGAGGCCTTGTGCATGGCGGGGCGGGCGTTGATCTGCCGCTCCGCCAGCCAGTGCTGGAGGCTGCCACCGGCGGCATCCTCGAACACATAGCTCTCGCGGTCTTTCAGATTCACGGTAAAGGCGCTGTTGCCGCCGGCATCCTCGAGCCGGGTGATGCGATGGCACAGCACGCAGCCGGTGCCTTCTTCCACCACGGGCTCGCCTTTCTGATGAGCGGCAATGAGCGAGGCGCCGCCCTGCTCGAACATGTGGGATCCCTTGGGCAGATCCTGCTGACCGTTCATTACCTGCTGGGGCATGTGGCAGCCCTGGCACCACTGGCCGAAGGCTTCGCCCTCGGTTTCGCGAGCCAGCGCCTGCACCACCTTGTAGTAGGGGTGGGAGTTGCCCATCAGCCGGTGGTTGCTCTCGCTCCAGTCCGCAAACGCCTGTTGGTGGCAGTTCTGGCAGGAGGCGGAGTTGAGCCACTCCCTGGGATGGGTGGTCGGCGCCTTGGCGGGATCCCTGCGCGGGGCATCGAGCCTGAGCCAGTTGGCAAGATAGGGGAGGTTGCCATCAGCGGTGACGAAGGCGTGCAACTCCTCCATCATCGCCTTCACCTCGGGTTGGGGTTTGGCGGGGTCAACCGGCTCGGCGCCATCGCGGGTATCATGGCCCATGCCACCCTGGGTCTGCTGGGTCATGCGCAGGTATTCGCCGATAAAGTCCCCCGCCACCATGTTGGCAAGATTGGCGTGGCCGTTGATGGCATTGTCGCCGCTCTGCTGGCGATGGGCCGCCATCAGATAGCGGTTGGTGAAGTTGAACCCGTCCAGATGGCAGGAGTTGCAGCTCATCCAGTTGTCCCCCGCCATGGGGAAGCGTGCATTGGCGCCGTTGTTGCCGAGCGTGTTACCAAGATGGAACAGCCGCTCGCCGCGCTGAAGCGCCTCGGGGCGGGGATCCGTCTCCACCAGTTTGGCGAAGTGGGGCACATCCACCGTGACCCGGGCAAACGGGCCGCTGCCACCGCTATTGAGGCGGGTGAGATCCTGCCCCATGACGTTGTGCACCAGGATGTGGTCGCCGTCGACAAACAAGTCCCGCGGATTCTGGCCCGGCAGGTGGCGAAGGAGCTGGGTCGCCTTGGCGCCCCCCTGGAACTTCTTGCGGCGGTGGCGGTTGCTGTTCTGCTTGCCGCTGCGCGACAGGTCGAACACCAGCAGATCTTCCGAGCCCGCCAGGGTCAGGTAGACCCGCTTGCCGTCTGCGGCGAAGCGCGCCGCAAACGGGTTGGAGACGATCTGGCTGCGGTTGCCGACGCTGGGCAGGTTGATCTGCAAAAAGAGCTGTTTGCGCTCGTCCACTAGCTCTTTCTCTTCATCGAGATCGATGATGGAGACGGCCGGGAAGACGGTGCTCTGAAACTGGAAGGGGTGGTCGAAACTCCACAGCACGTGGGGCAGCCAGGCTTCGCTGCCATCGGGGGAGAGGGTGATGCCGTCCAGCAGGCGCGGCAGGCCTTGCGAGTCGCTTGGGGTGTCGCTGTGGGTCTCGGCCAGGGTGATGAGCTTGGGCTTGGGCAGGGCAGAACGCTTCGCGTCCTTCTCAAGCTTGGCGAGATCATAGATGGCAAGCTGGCCGGTCATGGCGTGGGTGAGCAGCAGGCGATCATTGTCGGTCAAGGCCAGTCCGCGCGGGGTCTCGGCAGTGGCCACATCCAGCTGCAGCTTGCCCGCCGTGTCGTAGGCTTGCAGGCGAGCTGATTCGAACAGCGTGACCCAGAACCACTTCCGCTTGGGATCGAAGATGACCCCGTAGGGACGATGGCCAGTGGGGATCGCCTTGTCCAGGGTGAGATCATCATCCAGCAGCAGCAGGCGATCGCCGCGATAATCGCTCACCAGCAGGGTGCCGTCGTCTGCGCGGGCCAACTGGCGCAGATCGCCACCCAGTTGCACCTCTTTCAGCCGCTTGCCGCTATCGCGCTCAAGCAGGGTGACCGAGCCGGCGCTCTGGTTGGCGGTGACCAGGCGCGGAGCGTTCCCCTCGTCATAGGCAATCATGGCGGCGCCCATCTCCTGGGCCGAGGCGACCCCCAGCAGCAGGGTGGCCAACATCAGGGATAACAACAATTTCAACATAAGATCAGGTGCGCCATTTCAAGATGGTCCAGCGCCAGGCGTGGCGCAGCACCAGGGGAGTCAACGCGAGCGCGCTCAGCCAGTGGGCCCAGCTGGCAAGGTTGCCCATGCCATCGCCCGGGGTGCCGTGCAGTACCAGCAGCAGCCCGCTGGCCAGACAGACCAGCAGCAAGGCTTCGATGATGCTGCCGGTGGTGCGCAAGAACGGCTTGCGGCTTTTGCGCAGCAGACTGCGATGGGAGAGCCAGAAGGCGCCGAACAGCAGGGGGAACAGGGTGAGCGAGAGGGCGACGTGCAGGAACAGGTTCCAGCGTGCCAGCGACCAGAGCGGGGTCAGCGGTTCCCACAGCAGCAGGCCTGAGAAGAACATCAGATAGAGGGAGCCCTCGGCGGCCTGATGGTGATAGGCCAGCCACTGCCAGCAGTGTCGTGGTGAGAGGGAAAGGCTTGTCATAGGTGCTCCAACGCCCGGGCAGTGCAGCCCGGGGGAGCAAGTTTACAATGCAGGAAAGGTAATGAAAAGAGTTATCAATTCCGCTCTTGATGAATAAAGGCTGAATGAAAACCGGCGCTATTTGTGGTCCGCCAGCCGCTCGGTCACCGCGTAGATGAGCGCCGCGGTGGAGAAGGCGAGGAACACGATCACCGACCACTTCATCTCCACCTCGTTGCCGACCCCGTCATCCAGGAAGGCCTTGAGCACTTCAATCCCGGCAATGGTGACCAGGGAGTTGATGACGATGAGCTTGAGGGAGGCGAAGTTGATCTTGCTGAGCCAGTTGTTGCCGAGCGCCTCGCGCTGCTCCTGGGTCTGGATGAACTGCACATAGCCGCAGATGGAGACCAGTATCAGCATCTGGGCCACCAGCACGAAGTCCACCAGGGTGAGTACGCCGGTGATGAGATCCATGTAGTGAATGCCCACGATGTCGATGCACAGGGCATAAAGCAGCATGGCGAATTTCACCATCAGCAGGGCCACGCAGACCAGAATGCAGACATAGAAGGGGAACATCATCAACCGGCTGCCATTGAGCATGAAGTTGAAACGGCGCATGAAAACTCCTGAAGAGGGTGAGGTTGCGCTGATTATGGCGCGGATCCGCCATCGAGGGCATCCCTGTTTGCGCACAGAGGGCTGATGGTGGCAGAGAAAGGGGAAACGAAAAAAGCCCAGCCATAAGGCTGGGCTTTCGAATGTGGCTCCCTCGACAGGACTTGAACCTGTGACATACGGATTAACAGTCCGCCGTTCTACCGACTGAACTACGAGGGAATTGGCTCCTCCTACTGGACTTGAACCAGTGACATACGGATTAACAGTCCGCCGTTCTACCGACTGAACTAAGGAGGAATTGCCTGTCTCGTCGAGACGGTGCGGATATTAATGGCCCATCCGCCGGGTGTCAACCCGCGATCCGCTGCAAAAAGGGGATTTTGGCCCGTTTGCCCAAAACTTGGCCGTTGCGGACTATTTTCAGCACAATCAGCAGCTTGGCGTTGACCTCTCGGGCTCAGTGAGACGGCTCAGTGGCATGAAGAGGGGATGGGCGAGGATATGCCGATGCTCGGGATGGCATGGTCCGGGATAGGCAGCTGGCTTATGGCCGAGCAATGGCAGACATAAAGGAGGGAAGGAGCAGGGGCACGCATAAGGGCGGGATAAATTGGTTAGCAGGCGAAGTGAGTGTGCTGCGTAATGGTGAGAAAAGTGGTCGATATGCTGACAATAAACGGTAATTCTGCGTGGTAACGGCCATTCATTGATCCCGCCCATCGAAATATTTCATCGGCTGGGGTATGGTTGGCGAGGATACCATCGCCGTGTCGACAGCTCTGCCGGCCCTTGATGATGATCGGGCGCCGGTTCAATCCGGCCTTTATCTCCCTCTTCTGGTATTACGAATACATGCACAACCAAGCACCTTTGCAAAGCGTGAAGCTGGCTATTGCTTTACGCCAATCCTGTATTGACGAACCCTACAGCGTTCCTCGCTTCGGCCGCGACCTGATCGCCGGCATCACGGTCGGCATCATCGCCATTCCGCTGGCCATGGCGCTGGCCATCGCCAGCGGTGTGCCGCCGCAGCACGGTCTCTATACCGCCATCATCGCCGGTATCGTCATCGCTGTGACCGGTGGCTCCCGCTTCTCCATCTCGGGGCCGACCGCCGCCTTCGTGGTGATCCTCTATCCGGTGGCCCAGCAGTTCGGCGTGGGCGGCCTGTTGATGGCGACCTTGATCTCGGGCTTCTTTCTGGTGGCCATGGGGGTGGCCCGGCTCGGACGCCTCATCGAGTACATTCCGCCTTCGGTGACTCTGGGCTTTACCGGTGGTATCGCCATCGTGATCGCAACCCTGCAGATCAAGGACTTCTTCGGCTTGCACGTACCCGAGATGCCGGAAACCTACCTCGGCAAGGTCGAGGCGCTGGCCCATGCCCTGCCCAGCTGGCAGTGGGGGGATACGCTGGTCGGGATTGCGACCCTGGCGGTGCTGCTGCTCTGGCCGCGCCTGCGGCTGCCGGTACCCGGCCACCTGCCCGCCGTGTTGGTGGGGGTGGGCCTTGGCTTTGGCCTGCATCAGTTCGGGGTGGACGTCGCCACCATCGGCAGCAAGTTCAGCTATACCCTGGCCGACGGCAGCCAGGGCATGGGGATCCCGCCCATCGCGCCGACTCTGGTGATGCCCTGGGCTCTGCCGGGGCCGGATGGCTCGCCGGTGGAGTGGAACCTGGCCGCCATCGAGCGCCTGTTGCCCGCCGCCTTCTCCATGGCGATGCTGGGAGCCATCGAATCCTTGCTCTGCGCCGTGGTGCTGGACGGCATGACGGGTCGCAAGCACAGCTCCAACGCCGAGCTGGTGGGGCAGGGGCTTGGCAACATCGTCGCCCCCTTCTTCGGCGGCATCACCGCCACCGCCGCCATTGCCCGCTCCGCCGCCAACGTGCGGGCCGGGGCAACTTCTCCCATCTCCGGCATCGTGCATGCGCTGGTGGTGCTGGCGGCCATTCTGGTACTGGCGCCCTGGCTCTCCTGGCTGCCGCTTTCGGCCATGGCGGCCCTGCTGCTCATCGTCGCCTGGAACATGAGCGAGGCGCACAAGGTGGTGGAGCTGATCCGGCGTGCACCCAAATCCGACGTGCTGGTGCTGCTGGTCTGTCTGTCGCTGACCGTCATCTTCGACATGGTCATCGCCATCACCTTCGGGGTGATCCTCGCCTCCCTGCTGTTCATGCGCGAGATTGCCAAGATGACCAAGCTGCACGATCTGGCGGATCACAAGCGCTATGCCCATGAGGTGCCGGAGCAGGCGCTGCTCTACAAGATCAACGGCCCGCTGTTCTTTGCCGCTGCCGAGCGGGTGTTCGGCGAGCTGGTGGCCCAGGTCAAGGGCCACAAGCTGCTGGTACTGCAGATGGAGGCGGTCTCCATCCTGGACGCCGGCGGGCTCTCCGCCTTCCTGCAGTTTGAAAAGCAGATGGCCAAGGCGGGAGTGCAACTGCGGGTGGCCGAGTTGCAGTTCCAGCCGCTCAAGACCCTGGCGCGCGCCAAGGTGCGTCCGGTGCCCGGTCAGCTGGAGTTTTACGGCTCGCTGGAAGAGGCGCTCAAAGGCGAGCACTTGCACGAAGCGACTGGAAATTGATGGAAAGGGATACGAAACGGCATGTTTTTAGTCACTTGGTTCGGATAATGAGCAAACGAACGCAAAAAGTGAAAAATTGCATTGACCGCATGCCGTCGTATCCCGTACATTACGCCCCGTTCCAGCGCAACAGCGCAGCGAACATCGTGCTGGCTGAGCACGTTAAACAGCAGACCAAAATTTGGTGAGGTGTCCGAGTGGCTGAAGGAGCACGCCTGGAAAGTGTGTATACGGCAACGTATCGAGGGTTCGAATCCCTCCCTCACCGCCAAATATAACCCGTTGAATTTCAACGGGTTTTTTCATTTCTAGACTTACGTGATTTTTTTCCTGGATCAACTGGGTGGAACAATCATGTATCTGAGCAAAAATGCCTCCGGCACCTACTACACTCGGCTTCCCTTGCCCAAGAATTTGCGTGACCGAGGCTTGCCGTTTGCTATCCGCACTTCCCTCCTTACCAAAGAACGTCAAGTTGCCGTAGACCGTAATCTGGTGCTGGCGGCGCGTGTCCGCACCCTCATTGCGGCGACACCTGCCGATGCCACGACCCATAGTTTTCATGCCTGGATCAGAGCTGAGATCGATGCATTCAAAGCGGCGGGCTTTACCGTACCGCAATATCATGCTCTTTCTGTTGCGCTTTCGTCCGTTCCCCAGACCATCAAGCAACCCGTCGATACCTCTCCACCTACTACAGGGGTCCCCCTCAGACAGGCGCTGACGAAGTTTATTGAGAGTAAGGCCAGTGAGGGGATCCAGCATAAATCCGTCGGACAACTCCAACTGCGGGTTCAGGCGTTCGTCACTTGGGCCAAGGGGCACATGGTCGATGAGATAACGCCTGCCCTAGCTCAAGCCTTCCGTAACACTCTGCTCCGTAACGACAGTATCAGCTTCAAAACCAAATCAGATTACCTTGCCGCCACCAAGCAGTTCTTCCGCTGGTGCATGATCCTGGGCTATTGCAGCCGCAACCCGTTCGACAGCTTAACGGCGGGCAAGAAGCCAGTGAAAAAGCGGGCAGATGAAGCCAGGGTACGCTGGCATCGCCCGCAACTGGACACCCTGTTTGCGAGCCTGCGAGCCAAACAATCCCAAAAAGGCAAAAAACTCAAGCCCCAGGACTTCTGGGTGCCGCTGCTCTGCCTCTACGCCGGACTGCGCCCGTCTGAGGCATGTCAACTCAAGACCCGGAACGTCAAACAGATCGAGGGGATCTGGTGTCTGGTGGTCGAGGCGGGCGAAGAAGATCAGCAGCTCAAGACGGCCAACGCCTACCGTGATGTTCCGCTGCACAGTGCACTGATCAGACATCACTTCCTAGAGTATGTCGGCCACTGCCGTAGCCAGGGCAGCCAGTACCTGTTTGACGATAAACCCTCGGGCCAGGACGCCGACTGGTCACACAACCTGGTGTGTCGGTTCCAGCGCCATCTCACCAATGCAGGCATTGTCGGTAAGGGGCGGCCGACGATCTATGGCATGCGCCACACCTTTGTTGATGAGTTGCAGCAGGCGGATGTGGCAGAGCACATCGTGGCGGAGCTGGTAGGACACAGCAAGGAGGGGCTGACCTTTGGCCGCTACGGCAAACGGGTGAGCATTGCCCTGTTGAAAGCGAAGATCGAGTTGATACCGGCGGATCTAGTGACCGTCATTTGAAGAGAGGCCACCTGAGCTCTGGATATGTCGCTAAGCGCTGTATGTAGCGGTTAGCGCCCCTCCCAGACAGCATGACATCTGGTGCCATAGCCAGGGCGCAGGAGCCAACCCATCTCAATACGGTGGGTCGTTGCAGTACCAATTCATATCATGCGCCCATGTCAATATTAGCCCCTATAAATATTTGTAAATATAAATATTGACATCCATAAAAATGTGTGATCGAAATGTGTTGGCATGGTGCTTGAACGCTCGTAACCTGCTGGCAAGAGTTAGCTGGAATGAGAGCAAATGACCTATGACAAGAACCCGCAGGCCACAGAACTAGATCGAAAAACTGTTGCAGATGCATTGACTGAAAACCTGACGATCAAGAAAAACCAGTACGCCCAATCAACATTTAAGGCCTATTATCGAAAGACAAAGCAACTTCAGACGCTGATTGGAAAAGAGCTATTGGTTACGGTCACCACGACCAAATTAGAGTTAATGATTGCCAAACTCCTTAAGAGGTATAAGGGTAATACCGTTAATCATTACCTCGATATTCTCAGGCAGGTGTTTGCCAGAGCCAAGAGTGATGGCCTGATAGCATTGAGCCCGATGGATAGCATCAAGAAATGCCGGTTTGAGATTGAAGAGCCGCAACCCTTTCTAAAAAAAGAGATAAAACTCTTGCTGCAACGGCAAGAAAGCAATCCGATTGAAGTGGCATTAATCCAATTAGGGCTTGCAACCGGATTGCGGATCAGTGAATTACTGGCTGTGAGCGTTGAAGCATTTGATCTAGACAAACGGATCTTGACGGTAGATCTCGCGTTGGTTGATGGTGCTTATAAGACGCCAAAAACCAAAGGATCGCTGCGGAAGATTGAGCTGACTGAACAGGGAATAATAGCCGCACGTATCTTGATAGCACAGGCTAGCCATCGTAGGCCCAGATCGATCACGGTAACCCAGACAGATAATCGCACTAAAAAGATAATTAGCCGTACCTTGGTAGCCTATAACCGCCCAGCAAGGCGACCCTACGCCTCGGTTGACGAGTACAGGGAAACATTTTTTCAGCCGCATTGTGACCTGGTGGGTGTCAAATACCGTGGACCATCTCAGCTGCGCCACACCTACGCGAGCCAACTGTTGTCTGCTGGCGTGAACGTAGAGTGGATTGCCCGGCAAATGGGGCACAACGGGACTGCGATGATCGAGCGCCACTATGGTCGATGGTTGACCGAGGATGCGGCTGACTTTGGTGCCAAAGCAGAAGTGGCCCTACACGATTGTATTCATGGTGATGATCCCGGACTGGTTGAGGCATCCAAATCCGTGCCAGCCATATTACCACCTGTTGATTTGAATGCACTGATGGCTAACCCACAGATGCACCAGCAATTAATGGCGTGGCTACAACAGGCACTGAGCAATACGGTAGTGACGGGCAACAGAATTTAGCAAAATAAACAGAATTTCCAGCAGCCAGAATATTGGTTGTACGGATAGTTGTAGGCAGAATTTGTACGGCATCGTATCAGGCAAAAGCACATGGATAAAAAGTGTGTTTTTGACAAATCGTTTTTTGGCGAAAAGTAATAAGAGCAAGGTCACTCCTACACCGTACAAATTGCGTTCCGCAATGTACGGTGTACGGAGCCTTGCCATGGCTGTCGCCCTGGACCTACCTGGGCTGCCGCCCAGACCCGCTAAATATATAAATTAGAGCTGTTCAGCAGCCAGGAGACAATACGTGGGAAAAGAAAATAAAAAATTAAGGAATAGCAAAAATAATACTTTACGTGAGGAGCTGACAAGAGATCCTGATCTCATGCTGCTCATTGAAAGGGCCGTTATCAGGTGCATCAATGACGATATCGCTGTCACTATTAACGGTATAGCTAGAGATGTAAATATGGATACAGACATCGTTCGACAAATGCTGCCGAGTTTTACAGAGATCCGTGATCATCGAATCGAGCTACGCTGCACATATGAGGAAAAACGTCGTTGGGAGAAAAAGGCTAAAAATGCAAGCATCACTGTATCGAGGTTAGCATCTCAATCTCTCACAAAATTGAAAATCGTCATTTCTCCAGCAGAAACATTACGCGACACAATAAATAATCTTATTGCGCAACAGACCGGGTTTTATAACAATTTCAATCAGCTAGTAAAATGGTGTAACTCCCATAAGGGCGATGTAAATCTACTTTTTATTTTATACGAACTCAGGGAACTAGAAAAACAACATAAAGAGCAGGTTGATAAAATCAACGAGATGTTATCACCACAATTAACACAGCCATCTCGGGTTATACGCCATGACAAAAGCGATACTGCGACCCCAGACACTACATGGTCACACTCAGGTGAGGATGACGAGGATGCAGTGGAGGTAAATCCAGCATTAATCGAGAGTGAGTATGAGGAGCATGAGCTATGGCGGTGATTAGATTTTTTGCAACCAATGGGCATCGCCAGACTAAATCCAGCGCCCCAATAGATTACCTACTGGGTATCTACAGCGCTCTGACGCCGCAACAAAAAAATGAGCGTAGTACAATCGCTGATGCGATTAGGGTTGCTCGTGATAAAAATGACGCTCCATTGGTTCATCGGTTGAACCAACAACTGAGACTGATCCATGGTGTACAACGGACTCCACCACCTGAGCTGTTGGCTGGAAATCCACGAGACATTACTTATGCAATCGAGATATCGCCACATAAATATAAATACACCAGCGGTGTCATTGCACATGCAATTGAGGACAACCAGGCGCTGAGCTCCAATCCTGATATTGCTCAGGAATTTCGTGCATTGATGGAGGAGCTGGTTTTTGCTGGATTACCCATAGAGGACAGGATGATCTTGTGGGTACAACATACGCATGAACAAAATCTGGAGAATCATTTCTTAATCCCACGGATTAATCTTCGCACTGGAAAATATTTCAACCCTCACCCACCAGGTGCGGAAGGAGATTTTAATGCGATCCGCGATTACCTCAACCTGAAACATAACCTCGCACGTCCAGATGATCCGCAACGCCAGAGGCTGACAGGAACAATACCACGGTACAGTAAAAATGCGGACTTGATTGCAGCGTTATCTGATGCGGTGCAGTTACGGGTAACTCAGGGTCAGTTATGTAACCGACAAGCTGTGATTGATTGGCTGGAGCAACCTCAGACTCGACAAATGTATGGTATTAGCGAAGTCGAGGCTAAAAAGGATTACATACGGATTGTGCCAGAGGGAAAGATCAAGGCTTTTCGGCTGAAAGGACCTTTATTTAGCCGTGCGTTTACCAGTATTGATGTGGTGAGACCGACGTTGACGATAACAACGCCTCCACAACCGTCGTTGGATGCACTCTGGCAGCAGATTGAGGAGCGGATAGCCAAACGCCGGGCCTTCAATCAGAGCCGCTATAACGTCACTGAGACGCTGCACCCAATGCCCTCTCCGAGGCCTGTGAGACGACCGACAGGTATGGCCGCAGTGATAACCCAGAGACATCGCAAACAGCCAACAAATGCTCTTTTTTGGCAACAGCAGATGCAGCTATATGCAGGTTACACACTGACCCCAATTAACCCTGAGGGAACCCTAACAGTAGACACCGAAAAGGCATTAATTCAACTGCTGATGAAAATTTTGAGCGCTATTTTAGCATTACTAGGAGTGAATCATGAATTTAGAGAAACAATTATTAGAGTTGCTCAGTTTTATCAACACCGAGCAGATGAGCTCGATAGCAACACTCAGGGAGCAGGTTCAATCGCAGCATGTCACACAGCAGCAGATAATGAACGACCATCAGGTCTTGCTGACCATGGTGCAGCATTTGAACACGCATACCAGCGACAGCAACGTCTCTGCCGAGAACTCCATTCATCAGATGAGCGTTTCGCTCGAACAGTTGCAGGAGCAGGTTCAGACCTTGAGCGGCTCCGTAGAGAGTACGCAGAGGTCGGTGAGATTGCTACTCGAGGTCTTAGAATCATAATGGATAACCCTATATTAGCAGCCAAAAAAATTGCACGTTTCAGGATGAGGCCTGGAGCGTATGCATTAAAATCTCAGCACGAGCACTCTGGCCAGAGGACTGCACGTCATGAAATGGATTCAGATCTTTCTTTGTAAAATATTCTGAATGGCGTTTGTTTTTTATATTTGCGGAACATCATCAATACAAGATTACTTGCAATGTTTATCTTTATAAATAGCAATAATTAATATCTACCATTGATTTATAAAAACAACAAATAATAATAACTTTTTTTGGGAGGAGTATGTATGCTCCAGAATAGAATGTTAGCTTGGGGGGTTAGTGAGGGGCGGATTGCCAGTGAGCAAAAACCGATTTGGTTGTTGGACGAACTGATTGAGCAGGGTGATCAGTGGATCATCAATGGCGCCCCCAAATCTGGTAAATCGCTGGTCGCAACGCAGCTCGCATTGGCTATCGCCAGTGGAGGACAGTTCCTCAACTGGAGGAATCGAAATCCAGCACGAGTGTTGTATATGGATTTTGAGCTAAAAGATCGGTTGTTTTGGAAACGCTTTTTAACCATGACAGCACATAATAATGTGACTGACCAAACAATTGAGCGGAATTTTTTCCGGTGTGGTGATTTCCAGACAACGGATGTATTGGATCCTGTAGAGGCGAAAAAAATGATCTCCATCGTGAATGAGATCCAGCCTGACCTGATTATTTGGGATGTACTAGCCAGGATGCATACGGCGGCGGAAAATGATAATAGCATGATGGGCCAGGTGATGCGGTCCATCAGAAAAATAAGTCAACCCGCAGCCCACATTGTTGTGCATCATGCAAGAAAATCCTCGCCAGGAGCGGAGGGTTACAACGCAGGCGCTGCTGGTATCAGGGGGGCATCATCCATTCATGGTGAGGCTGATGGCGTTATGTCACTAGCATTACGGGATGGGCAGGGGGCTAGATTCAGCCTCAGGTTTAGTTCGAGAGCGGTTGAAACTCCTGATGAGATTTTATTAAACCGAACAGAACATCTGATATTCGTCAGCGCGAATGATAGTGATAACAACACATTATTAACTTCCCTGAAAAAAGCTCTGAGTGGGCATACCTCAGTATCAGCAGCCGAGTTAGTGAACTCCTTTTGTGCGGAATTTTCCATACAGGAACGGCAGGCAAAAAACTATATCAGAAAATGCGTCGCAAATGCTTGGGTTCGGCGGGAGAGGAGGCCGGATAAAACGTATGAGTATATCGCCACAGATTTACTCACTGATGTGTCAGCCTAAGCACACAATATCTACCATCTGGATGCAAGCATGCAATGAACCTCTATCTATAAATAGATTGCATCCAGAATTACCCCCCTTACATATCCCCCTTTCATGCACAAGAGCGCCTAGTGCTGATTTTAGACATTGCATTTAAAATGCATTATGATGCTAAAATAAACAATTGAGCCTTTGTTTTCAAAATAAAATATGAATCACATTGAAAACAACTAGAACATGTCATTCAAGCATTGATGTCATTCTATATGCAGGAATTCGTCTGTTTATGTTCTGTTTAAGCCTCGTGTCTATTAAATCGAACGGCAAAAATGTTTTTATTTATATTGCTCTGCGAGCATATCATCCACATGTAATGACTACCGCATTAGCTGTACAGATTTAGTTATCATCTGACACCGGGGGCCAGTGACAACTAGATCTGTACATACGGTGACTCCAGATAATACGGTTGGGGTATAAGTTTCGTTATCTGGCTTGAAACCGTATGACCTCGCTCCACTATCTTATACGGGTATTTATTAGCTGACATCCTATCATGCGTACAGAGCAATTTGGCTAAATTACATTAATAAATCGCTTAAACGTCGCATCCCCGGCTTTTTAAAAGCCATCCGAATTGCCTGTTCTAGAATATGTGTGTTAGCTACATTAATGTATGAAATACTAACATAGGCTTTCTTATCTTCTTTTGAACCAATTAAGAATGAACCATCGGCATCCCATATTTGAACTTGGTGCCATTGGCAGTGCACCTTTTCATCGGAGCTCCAAAATTTATGCTTTATCAAGGTTATACCATCATCGTGAATTAATGCATTACCAAAAGCTATAACTTCACCAGCCTTTAATGACTCCAAAAGCTCACCCAGCAAACGAATACAAACCGCTCGCCAAAGCTTTTCAATAAAAGAGCTGTAGGTTGTTTGCTTTTTTAGCTCAATGATGACCTCGGAATGCTTGTCTCCAAATCCTATCGTATAGTTAGTTCCGGTAGGTATTCCATTTACGGAATTACGAACCCCGCCCCAGCGAACTCGAGTAATCGAGTCAAGAGGAACTAATTTTCCTCTCCAAGAAATACCATCAGGAGAAATGCTTAATTTTTCTTTGAAAATCATTCCTACTTCAGCACTATAAGTAATTTCTCGAACAAACTCATTTCTCCGTGTCTCTTTGAGTCTTTCTTCTTGGGCTCGATCTTGGATAAGATCTACAAGCGCATCTGAATCCTGCTTAACACGCTCTGCCACATCTGAAATTTCGGAAAAAAGTTCTTGTATCAAATCGGTAAGCTGTTGGGCCAACCCCAGCATGTCATGATCATTACAAAGGTCAATGGCGAGGCTGCGAATTTCATAGGCCAAACTTCTGCTTGCGTCATGGGCGGTGCCACGTGACATTGCGCTTACTTGGATGGGTTGAGCGACGGCATCCCAATTGCGTGATACAACTTCGAGCTTGTCTATATATGTTTTTAGCACCGTCTCGTCTTCACCACCATTTGCTAAATCGCGAGCGGTAGTGATAAGCATAAGAACATTTTCTGCTTCTTTTTCTAGAAAACTTTGTGTCTCTACCTCATAACTGTCGACTAGTTCATCGATCAACTCCGGTGCATGTTTCATCCCACCAGACGTAACCACACCTACCACTTCAGTCATAATAGATATTAGTGACTTTGGTGGTAACTTGTTAATAGTTTCCTTAATTACATTACGGTAATAGCGCTTTCGCTCTATCAACTCAAATTCAATTTGTTCCAGCGATTTAATCTCAGGAAAACCGGATACAGCTCGATCTTCATTTATGTCACGAAGAACATCTTCCGGTTTAAGGTTTTCTACTAAATAGGCAACTTCTAAAATGAAATTGCTTAAGTCCTCTACATCGTGTTCACCAGTTACAACCTCAAAAGCTGCGGCAAGCAAGTTCAAATGTGCTAATATAGGCAACCCAGACTCCAACCTGATGGCCATCGGGTTTTGCATCAGGTTTTCAACCAATAGAGATGCCTTCCGAGGTGAGATACCAGGAAGCCACGCAACCTCAGCACTTAGCCTATTGCGAGGGCTTGTCAGATCAGAGCGTGCTTTCTGGCAGGCTTCATGGTCCAGTTCTAATGACTTTTCTTCAGCAAGCTCAACGATACGCCTGCGGTCATCGCGGGTGGTCACACCAAGGAATGCGAAAGGTGTTTTCTGTAACATGGTTGACATCAAATTTTATAAACCTATCTTGAAATTGTAACTTGTTGCAAGTTGCAAGTTGCAAGTTGCAAGTTGCAAGTTGCATCATAAAACAATGATATTTAGCCCATTATAAGCATTTATGCACAATCATTTTCCTAATTGGCGAAGCTTGGCAATCAAGCAGCGGTTATAGCTAGCCGCGCCTTCAGATTTTATCAAAATACATGCCATATCAATGGCTGACTTTTCGTTGTAAGGCAGCCCAGACATGTCTGGTTCGCGAGGGGCATTAGCAAGTTCACGGAGTTGCGCACTTAAACATCTATTGTAGCTAGCAGCACCGTCAGATTTGTTCAAAATACAAGCCATATCGATGGCTGACTTTTCGTTGTAAGACAGCCCAGACATATCTGGTTCGCGAGGCGCATTGGCAAGTTCACGGAGTTGCGCACTTAAACATCTATTGTAGCTAGCGGCCCCCTCAGATTTCTTCAAGATACAAGCCATATCGATGGCTGACTTTTCGTTGTAAGACAGCCCGGACATGTCTGGTTTGCGAGGCGCATTGGCAAGTTCACGGAGTTGTGCATTCAAACATCTGTTGTAACTAGCTGCCCCCTCAGATTTCTTCAAGATACAAGCCATATCGATGGCTGACTTTTCGTCATAAGATAGGGAGCCGACACTCGGATTTATATTTGAACTTTGACTCGAATACGTTGAGGGCTTATCTGCTGCCCTGCGCGGGGAAGCTTGTTGCAATTTCAGAATCAGAACTTGGTCTATAGCGCCTGTAGAAGACAAACCACTTTCTTTCTGGAATGAGCTAATTGCTGTTCTGGTAGCTTTTCCCATCAGCCCATCTGCTGAGCCCGCGTTGTAGCCTAGTTCATTCAGTTTCTGCTGAACCGCTCGCACTGTCTCATCCGGCACTACCCTCGGCGTTGCTGATGCGGACTGCTTGTCTGTGGACGAGTCTCTAGCAAATCTGTTCCTGCCCTGAGCCAAAAGTTCATGTCTATATGGCTCAATGTCATTTTTTGCGCTCTCCAGTGAGCCATTTCTGTAACGAAAATTTGAACAGCGCCGGTTGTAATCACCTACTAGTTCGTTGAAATATTCAACGTGAGCGTCACTGTTTGAATGGAGAGCTGCCCTCGCGCCTTCCATTCGGATATCTTCGGCCAAGCAATACCTGATCTGCGCCACAGTGAGTACAAGATTTTGTCCAACTGGTGGCTTTGACTCGTCCGGCCGTGATGGTTCTTGAGGTTGTGACGTAACCAAATTCCTTGTTGCTGTGGTTTGTTCAGGCGATATATAGGCTGGAGCCGAAGAAGAGGGTTGCTTCTCTCCCTGAGCAATTGCCCAGAACAGGATAAAAAGAATAACAGCACCCCATATATACACAGAGAAGCCAGAACCTTGCTGTTGGGGCTCCGCATGAGGCTGATGCTCATTTGGATTTGGCTTGGGCTGAGAGGGCGGTGCATTTACTGGGGGCTCGTTGCCAGGTGAGATACCTTGGCGAACAGTTTCCGTTTTGTCTGGAGACAGGACTGTCCTGTCTATGTCCGACAAGAGCGAAGAAAGACCAGCGAAGCCTTTGGCTTCTTCGTTGTTTTGTTTTTTGTCCACCACTACTTAGTCTCTCTTAGATAAATCCGATTTGTCGTTTGGGCGCGCCATGTCCCCGTACCGGGGTCGAATTCAAAGCTGCAAGTAAATCGGCTTGTTCCAACTGCATATTGCCGGAACGTGCTGCGAGCCGAGCACTTTCCCGTACAACAAAAGCGACATCGGACAATGGTCGTCCAGCCAGTGCTTGTGCCAAGGGCTTTGAGTCCACATCAGATGCCTTCGGCAAGGAGGACAACAACTTGTCCAGTAGAGACTGCACTTCAAACTCACTCGCGAAGTCTACTTTGATAACATGATCAAAGCGTCCCCGTCGTTGGATAGCGGGGTCAATCATGTCGATCCGGTTTGTCATCGCAATGATCAACACCTCATTATTCACGGCTTCTGGAATACGACGCAGAAATTCGGCTACCTCTTCGACACGATGATGACCTGCTCCCATTTCACGATCTGCAAGAAATGCCTCCATCTCATCAATCACCAGAACGGACGGCGCGGTTTCAATCGCTCTCTCAAATATCTGAGAGACCTTTCTGCTAGTCTCGTGGATATAGGGGCTTGCAACGCTGGATGAGTCAATCTGGAAGCTAGGCCACCCAAGGAAATCAACTAGTCGCTCGACGGCAAACGTCTTGCCCGTGCCAGCAGGACCGTACAGGATTACTGCTGATGGAAACTCAATACCGAGTGCCTTGTAGCGATCACGATTCAGGACAATGTCAACGATGTGCTCATTAAAAAAGGCCGCCAGTTCTGACCGCCCTGCCAACTCGAAGGCCTTATTACACGCTGGCTCGATTTGTTTGGTTTTCTCGGTTTGTGCCACACCCAGTGCTGTTTCCGTTTTCACCGAAGAAACGGTTGTGCAGTCTAGCGGGATGAACTCAGAGACATCAAAGCCTGCGGTTTGAACAACATCCTTCAAATGCCTCGCACCTAACCAACTCATGGTATGGTGTAATCTGCGAAAAGATGTAGCTGGAATGCTCGCCCCTCCAGTCAACCAGTAGCCAAGGACCACCTCATCGTCCGTCCTAGAACTGATACTGTAGGTGGTGAGTAATCGTGAAATTTTCTCGACGTAAAGTGCATCCTGAAGCGCCGAGTCCATATCAATTTCACGCGTAGATTTCATCGCAAGGGCGAAGGCAAGCGCCTCGGCCTTATTGTCAGGTGATTTTCCCTCGCTGATAGGACATAACAGATGATCCGGACCCGATGAGAATGACTGGAGTCTTAGGTCTCCGAACTGGAACGGGCTGAATGTATTGCCATCAATCAGCCCGGTTTTCAACCAGGCTTGTACCAATTCATCATGTACGACGAGAGCACGTCCCCCTCCTTGAGTTTCAAGGATTTGCCAAGATGGCCCTTCAAACAATGCTACATGGGTTTTCACATCGTCAGGTAACTTGAATCCGATGGGTAACCAAGCCTCGGGCATCTTAGATTAACTCCGCACTATATTTGAACTAGCTAGCATGTCATCCTCACCAGTAGACCCAATGCGGATGGAGTCGAGATGAACAACCACCGTACGCAACGACTCGATATCGTTGATCTTTAATGCTTCTGTGCCAGCAACTACGAGCTGAGAATGCTCGTGTGCATCAACGTAGAGGTAGTTATCCTCAGCTAACCATTTGAAGCGATCAATCACAAACCAGTCCTGACGCCACAGGATCATGAAGTTGCGGCTACGTAATTCATCTAGATGCTGTTCAAAGTTGTTGCTGTTGTTAGCAATTGCGAGCTGAGCCGTCTTTACCAAGCTGTCAAATGCTGACGATTCTGTAGGCCGGGCATGCTGGCGCACAACGTTGTCAAAGAACTTAGTCACCTTATCCAAGTCGAGTTGACGGATGTCTTTTAGATGTTCTTTGCGAGCCTGCGCTAGCAGTCGCTTGGCCTCTTGAACGTTATCCATTGCTTGCTTGGCTGTCTCAGGGTCAGCCTCTCCAATGTTGATACTTCCTGCCTGTTCCAACTTACCTCGAGCCTGTTCCAACCGCGGGTCATCGACCTTGGCTTCTATTTCATCAAGGCGCTGCAAGGTGTGCTCCGACTGCTCACGTATGATTCTAGCTTGATTGGTGTAGTCAACCTTACCTTCCTGACTGGAGTAGAAATTGCGCTCACTTGGGAACGATCCGCTGATTGAGGGGATTGAGACTTCCAAAACAATATTGCCCGAATCGCGTACTTCATACTCGCATATAAGTTCAGCACCAGCTGCAATAACCCCATCATCGAAATCCGTTCCATTGATCTCGAACATGCCGATGAATCGGTTATCGTTGATGGGATCGGAGATATGGTAATCCCCCCGAAAAACCAGGGTGCTCATAAGTAGAATTTTCCCGTACCTTGAACGCAGGAGGTTCTACATGAAAACATCACGCTTTAGCGATACCCAGATCATCGCCATCCTCAAACAAGCTGAGGCTGGAGCTCCCGTCCCGGAGCTCTGCCGCGAGCATGGCATCAGCACGACCACCTTCTACAAGTGGCGTTCCAAATTCGGGGGGATGGATGCCTCCCTCATGGCTCGACTCAAGGAGCTGGAGGACGAAAACCGCCGCCTCAAGAAGATGTACGCCGAGGAGCGCCTCAAGGCAGAGATCATCACCGAGGCCATGGCAAAAAAGTGGTAACGCCATCTGCCCGCCGGGAGATGGCGACCAAAGCCGTGACTCACTACGCCATATCCATCCGTCTGGCTTGCCGGATCTTCAAGGTCAGTGAAAGCTGCTATCGCTATCAGCCCGTGCTGGTCGATGAAAACCAGGAAATTGCCGATTGGCTGCTACGTATCACGGCCAGCCAGCGCAACTGGGGCTTCGGGTTATGCTTTTTGTACCTGCGCAACGTCCAAGGCTTTGGCTGGAATCACAAACGGGTATACCGGATCTATCGGGCGCTGGAGCTCAATCTGCGGATAAAACCCAGGAAACGGTTGGTTCGGGCTAAGCCAGAGCCGTTGGCGGTTCCCGACCAGCCTAATCAGTGCTGGTCGATGGACTTTATGCATGACCAGCTCAGCGATGGCCGCTCGGTGCGGCTGTTTAATGTGATCGATGACTTCAATCGTGAAGCGCTGTGCATCGAGGTGGATTTCTCCTTACCCGCCTCACGAGTCAAACGGGCGCTGGAGCAGGTGATCACGTGGCGAGGTAAGCCCGCCATTATCCGATGTGACAATGGCCCGGAATACATCAGCGAAGAGCTCAAGCGATGGGCGAAACAGGAGGGGATAACCCTGGGCTATATCCAGCCAGGAAATCCGCAGCAGAATGCCTACATCGAACGGTTTAACCGCACGGTGCGCTACGACTGGCTGGGCCATTACCTGTTTGAGTCACTGAATGAACTACAGGAGTTTGCCACGAACTGGCTGTGGGTTTATAACCATGAGCGGCCCAATATGGCGCTGGGTGGCTACACGCCGAAACAGCGTCTGGCACAGGCCGCATGACCTCTACTTTTGAATGCCCCTAAAAATGGGGGGATTACCATATCACCTTCCCATAACTTGAACTTTAGTGAGCCAGTGCTTCCAGCCTTGAGAGACTCACCTGCCTTGAAGATTTTTTTGCCTTTCTTGGGCAACTGATCGCCTTCTTTAACAAGATAATCAAGACTTACTCGCCCCCCAAGTTTGTCTCGAGCTTCTACACCAATAGAATGTGATGCAGGAATCGCATCAATGCTGACAGCAGTGCGAGCAATGACAATTTTGTCTTCACTCAGGGATATTGGCCCTCCATTTGTGTCAAAAACGAACACCTTGAAAAGATTCTCGCCCGGTTTAGTCAGATGAAGCTCTACACTTGCACCATCCTGCAAAATAATCCGGCCTGATGACCACCCAGTGTCCAAGCTGTCAATCTGGAACTCAACCCCGGCCTGAACAGGGTTACTTAATTTAGCTACAATCTTGGCTTTTGAATCTGGGGTTCGCGCGATGTAGTTGAATGAGAGATTAAGATTTCCAGTGCTAAGCGCCCCCCGGGCACTCTTGCGCCCTCTGCTCTGAGATGCCCAGTCGATAGACTCCGCAAAGACTGCTGCGCCTTCTGCAACGGCGGTCATCGGATTCACATCTGTAGATGGTGCAACGCCGAGTTCGAAGGCAACCTTGTCACGTAATGGCTTGTAATGAGTCGGGCCGCCAACAAAGACAATTCTCTCAACATCGTGCGGACTCAAACCTGCTTTTTCGAGGGTTTCACGGGTTGCTTGGATGGACTCATCCACCTTAGGTGCAATCAGTTCATCGTACTGTTTGCGATCAATGATGATGTCAATGTAGATCTCTTCACCAGCCAGATCGCGGACGCTCAACTCGGTTTCGGGAAGGCTGACTACAGCCTCATCTTTTTGCGACAGTTCAATTTTGGCTTTTTCCGCAGCCCAAGTTGCCATACGCAGTAAAGACTTGAACTGAGGATTGGTGGATAAGTCATCAGGGAGATCAAAGTTCGCAAAAAGCCATGGTTTGACAATTTTATCAAATAAAATCCTATCAAAATCTCGACCGCCACACATGGCAATTCCACCATGAGCGAGCAGTGTCACACGTCCAGAAATACTTTCGGCAATAGCTATGTCAAGTGTGCCGCCACCGAGGTCATAGACAAGAAATATGCCATCGTTTTTCCGCTGTCGCATGACGCTCATGACTGCTGCCACTGGTTCTTGCATTAGTGCTACACGACCAAGCCCGGCTGCTTCAGCGGCGGACATAGTTGCATCCTTCTGCATTTGGTTGAATGCTGCTGGAACGGTAATAACAGTGCCCGTATCGCCATCGTTTCTGATTTCTTCTGGCAGATAGCCATACAATGCGCGGAGCACTTCTGCGGAACACTCTTCCGGTGTCATGGTAAGGTTAACCGCAGATAGTTTCACTGGCGTGCTCGTCCCCATGAGCCGTTTGAACAGTAAAGTTGCATTGTCCGGGTTGCGCGCAGCATTGTTGTATGCACGAGAGCCGACGAACTTGTTGCCTCGCCGATCGATAAAGATGGCTGAGGGGGTTACGTCATGTTGCTCGGGACTTTTGTAGAGACGGATGGACTCGCCATCAAAGGAACAAATGGCACTGTTGGTTGTGCCAAGGTCGATACCAACATACTTCATGTATTCACCTTTCTTAGCATTACTGTGCCTTGTTTACGGAGACCCTCTGGGCCCATGATGATTGGCTCCAGCATCTGATCGACAAGCAACATATCTTCTGGACCAAAGTCAGCCAAATTCAAAGCGGCTACAGCCATACCTGGATCGTAGGATTGGCCTTCAACATTGACTAGTTTGAGACCACTCGAGTCCAAGCTATCTTCAACTTTTTTTTGGAAATAGCGAAGTTGGTTGACATAACGAGTGGACTCACCTACATCAAGCTTGTTGACTACTTTGCCAAAAAGGCGTGAAAAACGCCAACTTTCGACAGCGAGGTCTATCAGAGATTGCTCCATTTGCTCGTTCTCGTCACTTACTTGGGTCATCACAGTCCCTCTAGTTGGCACCACGCGAAATCATATGGTTCCAATGAAAAAAAGTCGTTGTTTAACATCGTGTATTCAGAATGTGGTTGTCAATGTGTTATACGCATCAGATAAGTGCAAAATGATAAACTTATCCCTGTCTAGCCTTAGATTAAATTATGAGCTGTAATTGTTTTATCTATTTTCATAGAGTCGAATGATACAACAATGCTTATGTCTAAAAGTTGAGTTATCTCAAGGTTATATCGTTACAATTGGGCTTTGCGATGACTTTTGCGGCTTGCAATGGGCTGACATTTTCCAAAGCGATGTAGCTTAAACAGAATGCATATAAGTCGCAGAAATGGGATTTACATCATGAACAAGATTAACTTCATTACAGACTGGTCATTGACGGCGTTGTTTCACAAATCGATGTCGCTTGAAGGGAACTTACTGAGGCTGAGGGCGATTAACACAACTCAGTTAATTTTTGTCACAATCTATGCGGTTGACATTTCATTATTTTTCTTTATAAAGGTATGACAGACTGAATAGCAATGACCTGAGACAATCTTGCTGATTTTTAGCTATAAATAGTTTCGTAAGTTATTGAAATTGAAGGTTATATTTGTGCTGTAATGTACGAGAATGAGGGTTCGAATCCCTCCCTCACCGCCAAATAAAGTAAAAGGGCCTGTCGCAAGACAGGCCCTTTTACTTTATCCGGTGACGGGCGGCGTGGTTCGAGCCCTGGTTCGACAAGTGGGCAGGATAGCCCATCTGGACGGCCAGAGGCCGCCCGCAGGGCGAGCGCCAGGGATGGCGCGAGTCAATCCCGACCCATAGCCCATATTGAAAAACCGACCTGATGGTCGGTTTTTTGTTTTGGGCGCAGCCATATCCGTGCTCGCCACCAATTGGCAAAGGCCCCGTCGCAAGACGGGGCCTTTTTGTTTATCAGGAGGCGTTGTTCATCAGGATACGCTTTGTCATCTCGCAGCGACCAGCCTCAGCCGTGCGGCTCCACCACCGTCATGGTAAAGCGCAGCACGCTGTCGCCTGCGTTGCGATAGGCGTGGGGCAGGTCGGTGCGAGCCACGGCCGAACAACCCTGAGTGACAGCAAGCTCGCTCTCTCCCAACTGCAGTTGCAGGGTACCCTGCTCAACGTGAAACAGTTCCACCGTGCCGGGCGGGTGACCGTCAGAGTCAAACTGCTCGCCGGGGTACAGTTGCCAGTGCCACAGCTCTATCATGTCCGGTCCGCGGGTACCGGCCAGCAGGCGGGCCGAACCGCCGAGCGGGCCCTGCCACAGGGTCGGGATGGCTTGCGGCTCGATCAGGTGCAGCGTCGGGGTGCTGGCCACGTCGACGATATCGGCAACCGATACCCCGAGCGCGGCGGCCAGCTTGCACAGGATGGCGATGCTGGGATTGGCCGCTCCCTTTTCGATTTCGACCAGCATCCCCTTGCTCACCCCGGCCCGGCGCGACAGCTCATCGAGCGACAGCCGGCCCTGTTGTCTGTACTCCTTGAGCCGGCGGGAGACGGCGGCGGTGACATGCTCCACGTCGGCGCCGGCATCGGTCGTTATATTGACTCTCTTGGTCATTGGTCATTATCATGAAATAAAATAGTCGATATAAGGATATTCCATGAGATCGGTACAACCGTCAATCGATCCCGCGCTGGCGACGCTGGCTCCGGGATTTCGGGCTATCAGCATTACCCTGCAGACCGACGAGATCGTCAATCCGGCCATCGCCGCCGATGAGCTGGCGCAGGCCTGCCAGCGGGTTCTGCACGACCCTGCGCCCTGGACCGAAGCGCATCTGGCCGCCTGGGCGGAGGTATTCAAGGGGTTTGGCGCCAAACCCCAGCGTACACCCTGTTCGGCGGATGCCCTGCGCAAGCGGGTGCGGCGTGATGGCGCCCTGCCGAGCATCGATCCCGTGGTGGATCTCTACAACGCCATCAGCCTCGCCTACGCCCTCCCGGTCGGCGGGGAAAACCTGGCTGCCTATGTCGGGACGCCCCGGCTGGTCATTGCCGATGGCAGCGAAGCCTTTGACACCATGAAAGAGGGGGCGCCGGCGCAGGAGTGCCCGGAGGCGGGCGAGGTGATCTGGCGCGACGATCTGGGCGTTACCTGCCGGCGCTGGAACTGGCGTCAAGGGGTGAGAACGCGCCTGGATAGCGATGCCAGACAGATGTGGTTCATTTTGGAGAGCCTGCCCGAGATGCCGCTGGCGGCGTTGCGGGAGGCCGCTGCCAGGCTGGTGGACGGGCTGAGGTGCATGATGCCTGATGCCCGCATCGAGCAGAGCCTGGTCGGCTTCGAGCTTCCGTGAACTCGGCAGCAGGGGGCGCCTTTTATCCCAACGCTGGGAGGAAGGGACCCCGCTGTGATGTTGCTGCTCTCGCTATGAGGCTGGGTACAAGGCTTACCTGTTCCTGATGACGGGATGAAAGGCCCATATCACAGGCCCGTACTCGCTTGCTCAGGCCAGCTTCAACATCGGCATCTGTTCGCGTTTGTCGCAGTGCCTGAGATGGACCCGGCTGGTCAGGCGAGTCAGCAGCTCGTAGGGGATGGTGCCTATCTTTTCGGCTACCAGTTCCACCGGCAGCCCTTCCCCCCACAGCGTTACTTCGTCCCCTACCTTGTCGCGGGCCGCCGGCCCCAGATCGACGGTGATCATGTCCATGGAAACCCGGCCCACGATGGGTACCCGGCGGCCATTGATCAGCATGGGGGTCCCTTCGGGCGTCATGCGCGGATAGCCATCCCCGTAGCCCGCCGCCACCACGCCGAGGATGGTATTTCGATCCGCCACCCAGTGTCCCCCATAGCCGACCGCTTCGCCCTGCGCGCAGGCGCGGGTGGCAATGAGCTGGCTCTTGAGGGTCATGACCGGACGCAGGTCATGGTCGGCGGCGAGCTGACCGGCAAACGGGGAGGCGCCGTAGAGCATGAGGCCAGGCCGGATCCAGTCGCTGCGCGATGCCGGCCAGGCGAGGATGCCGGCGGAGTTGGCCATGGCCCGCTCGCCCGGCAGATGAGCAGAGAGGCGGTTGAACTCCTCGATCTGCAACTGAGTGGCCTGGGTATCCTGCTCATCGGACTGGCTGAAGTGCGTCATCAGATGGAACGGCTGCACCACGTTGCGACAATGGCTCAGCCGCTCGATGAAGGCGGGCAACTCCTCGGCGCGCAGCCCGAGCCGGTTCATCCCGGTATCGATCTTGAGCCACACCTTGATGGGGGCGGGCAGACTGGCCTGCTCGAGCAGTGCCAGCTGCTCCCAGGTATGCAAGGTGGTTTGCAGTTCGTGTTTCGCCAGCAGCGGCAGCGCTTCGGCACTGAAGAAGCCTCCCAGCACCAGAATGGGCTTGGTGATGGCGTTGGCGCGCAGCACCAGCGCCTCCTCGACCCTGGCCACCGCATAGGCATCGGCCTGGGCGAGTGCATGGGCGACCGGCAGCAGCCCGTGGCCATAGGCATTGGCCTTGAGTACCGCGATGATTTTGCTGTGGGGGCATGGCGGCGCACCACGGCGAAATTGTGCTGGAGTGCATCGATATCGATGCTGGCCGTAACTGTGTTCATCATGGGGTCGGGTGTCTGCTCGATGAGAAGTTGGCTGCTGGTTTCAATCCTGATCCGGTGATCCTGGCTGCCGCGACGAGCAAACGGGGGGTCACTGAATCATGTTGTTTTATATGCTTTAAAATGTAAAAAGATGTTATCAGTTGTTTTTTGGTTGGTAAATTATGTGGCGAATGGGAATGTGAAAATGCGCAAAATACGGGATATTCCTCTGTATAAATTTGCCTGCCAACGCTTTCTCTGGCTCCCTATGACCCAGTATTTATCACTGGTTTTGTCCCTCCAAACGGGAGGGGAATGAGGCTGTTTTGGACTTTTTTTGATGGATGTTTGAGCGGACTCCGCTCTGATGTCGGCATTCCAGCGCCGGCCGTCGTGAGCCCGTGGCAAAGAGGCGGGGTAAAGATGGGAGCTTGATGGCAGGATAAGGAGGAGAGACCCGCCCGGCCCATGGCCGGGCGGGTCTCGGCGTTTTTATTAGACCTTGAAGAACCCGATGCCCTGGTTGAGCTGCTGGATGATGGTGGTCAGCTGGGAGGCGTCGTGATTGACGCTTTCGGCGGCGGAGACGTTCTCCAGCGACATCTGGGTGATCTCTTCCACCGACTGGGCGATGAGCTGGCTGGCGGCGGCCTGCTCGTGGAGCATGGAGCTTATCTCCTGGATCAGCTCCACCACCTTGCGGGAGCTCTGATCCACCTGGGCCATGGTTTCGCTGGATCCCTCGGTGGTCTCCCGCACCGTGCTCATGCTGTCGGAGCAGGCGTTCATCCCCTTGACCGCGCTGGTGGCCCCTTGCTGGATGGAGGTGAGCATCTCGTTGATCTCCTGGGTGGCCTGGGTGGTGCGCGCCGCCAGGGTCCGCACCTCGTCGGCCACCACGGCGAAACCGCGGCCCATGTCGCCGGCCCGGGCCGCTTCGATGGCGGCGTTGAGCGCCAGCAGGTTGGTCTGATCCGCGACCCCCTGGATCATCACTGAGATCTGGCTGATGCGGGTGATGTCGTCAAACAGTCCCTGCACCTGCTTGGCGGAGTCGTTGACCGCCGTGGTGACCCTGAGCACCTCCTGGGAGGCGTGCTTGACCTGCTTCTCGCCGGCCTGGGCTATCTCCCCGGATTGCATCACCACGCTGTTGGCCTGATTGGCGAACGAGGAGAGCTGGGAGACGGAGGTGGTGAGCTCTTCGACCGAGGCGGCCGTGTTGGCGGTGGCGAGGGACTGCTGCTGGGAGCTGGTATTGACCTGCTCGGCCGCCGCCCCCAGCTGGGAGGCGCTGGCGGTAAGGCTCTCGGCGGCATGCTGCATGGTCGAGACGATGTCACGCAGGCTGCGGCGGGTGCTGATCATCGCCTGCTGCATGCGGGTCAGCTCGTCGTTGCCCTCGGCCTGATCCGGAGCGGTGAGCCGGCCCTGCGCCAGTTGCTGCAGATCCTGCATGATGGCGAGCAGCGGCTGGTTGATGCTGCTGCTGAGCAACCAGCCCAGCAGCAAGGAGAGCAGCACCGAGATGGCGAGTATGGTGTAGGTGGCGGTGGTGATGTCGCTGGCAATCACGTCGCTCTCATCAAAGGCCTGTTTGCCCAGCCCCTGATTGATGTCGACCAGCTTGCTGAGCAGATCGTCCACCACCTGAAACGTGGTGGCGGCCTCGCCCTTCATCAGCTTGATGGCACTGTCGTTGTCGTTGGCTGCACTTGCCGCCATCGCCTTGTGTGCCGCTTCCTTGTAGAGCGGCCAGGTGCGGTCAACGTCGGCCAAGGCGGCTTTCTCCGGCTCGGTCAACTCGGTTGCCCGGTACTTGTCCAGCAGGGCAGCCATCTTCTGCTCGTGCAGATCCATATCCCTGGCAATCTTGTCCATGCCGCTTTGGGTCGGCTCGATGACATAGTCGAACAGCGAGCGGTTGTGATAGATGGCCTGCATGTTGGCGTTGGCGATATCGGTGATGGGCGTCAGATTGTTGAGATACATGCCGTTGAGCATCTCATTGACGGTGTTGGTGTTCTGTTTGCCGTAGAGCCCGACCCCGATCAGGATGAGGTTCAGCAACAGGAAGGAGACGATAAGCCGCGTCTTGATGGAGAGCTGGCGAAGTAGGTTGTTCATGGTAGCCTCATGCTTGTTTCAAGCGTCCATGCAGCGATGTCGATACTGCCGGTGTTGTTGTTATCCCGCCCTGTCAGAGCGGGGTTCCTCAATAGCGCAAAGGGACACGATTCAGGTCGCTCTGGCCTGCCATTCGGCAAACCATTTTTCAATCTGATCGACCGGCAGCGGTCGGCTGATGTAATAGCCTTGCGCCAGCTCGCAGCCGAGCAGTGCCAGCTGCTTCCAGTCCTCTTCGGTCTCCACTCCCTCGGCGACCGTCTTGAGGTTGAGCTTCTGGCTCATGACGATCGCTGAGGTCAATATAGCCAGCTTCTTGGGGCTGCTATGGGCGTCGTGCACGAATTCCTTGTCAATCTTGATCTCGGTGAAAGGACAGCGAGATAGCTGCTTCATGGACGAGTAGCCGGTGCCATAATCATCCATTGCGATGCCAAATCCACGCAGTCTCAAGCGTGCCAGAGTGCCCAGCGACATGGCGAGGTTGGACATGAAGGTGGTCTCGGTGACTTCGATGATGATGGCGCTGCAGGGCAGTTGATGGGCCTGCACGATGGCAATCATGTTCTCGACCAGCTTGTCCGTCAGCAGCAGGCTGACCGGCATGTTGATGGAGCAGGTAGGGTGCTCGGACAGTGCACCCAGGGTGGTGAGTGCCTCGCAGGTGGCGTGCAGAAACTGGTAGAAGAAATCGAGCGCCAGCTGCCCCTCTTCCAGGTGATGAACGAAGCAGATAGGGGGAATGACCCCGTGCTCGGGATGGATCCAGCGCACCAGCGCCTCGAAGCCGTAGAGACTGGCGTCCGCCATCAGCACCTTGGGCTGCAGAAAGGGGATCAGCTGGCGGTTGTTCAGCGCCTGCTGTACATCCTCGGCGGTGAAGGTGAGCTGCATCCACTTCTTGTTTTCCCGGTGTGCCAGCGGATCGCAATGCTGCAGCATGTTGCGCAGATCGCTTTGTCGTAGCGGTTTTGACAGCACGCCGATCACCTCCAGGGTGCTGGCATCGGCGATGGCGTGGATCACGTCCAGCACGTCCCGCTCCACCCCGCTCATCACGGCCACGAACATCCGGTAGTGGGTGTTCTTCTCCAGGTTGCTGATGAGCTCGACTCCGTCCATGCCGGGCATGTTGAGGTCGGTCAGCAGCAGATCGATGCGCTCGAGCTGCTGCAGTTTGTTCAGGGCATCCTGGCCATCATGGGCAACGTGGATCTGGCCGAACCCCAGCTCCTGCAGCAGACAGGTCACTTCGTACTGCTGGGTGCGGGAGTCATCCACCACCATGGCACTGCGGCCTTGCCATTTTTCCAATGACATAATTACACGCCTCGTAGATCCGGACGGCTGAGCGTCTGGGTAATGTGGGTGAGGGACATGACTTCATCCACTCCGCCGTGGGCTATGGCCTCTTTGGGCATGCCGAACACCACGCAACTGGCTTCATCCTGGGCGATGGTGCGTGCGCCCGTGTCGTGCAGCTCCCGCATGCCGCGGGCGCCGTCATCCCCCATGCCGGTCATGATGACGCCGAGGGCGTTGCGCCCCGCACTCACCGCCACCGAGCGAAACAGCACGTCCACCGAGGGGCAGTGACGGGAGACCGGCGGCCCCTCTTTGACTTCCGCCAGATACTGGGTGCCGCTGCGCTGGATCAGCAGGTGCTTGCCCCCCGGCGCTATGATGGCGACCCCAGGCAGCAGGCGATCGCCGGTCTCGGCCTCTTTCACCTCCAGCTGGGAGAGGCCGTTGAGCCGCTCGGCAAAGGAGGCGGTGAAGCGGGCCGGCATGTGCTGGACGATGGCGATCCCCGGGCAGGTGGCGGGCAGGCGGGAGAGCAGGTACTCCAGCGCCTGGGTGCCACCGGTGGAGGTGCCGAGCGCAACTATCTTCTCGGTGGTGCGAAAGGAGATCCGTTCCGCCGGCGGGGAGAGCACCTCGTCGGCATTGTGCCTCGGGGTGACCGGCAGCGGGGCGGCACCGGGCAGCAGATTGCGCAGCTTGGCGCCGACGGCGCCCCGGATCTCCTGGATGAAGTCGTTGGCGGACTGCTGCAGGAAGCTCTTGATGCCGACGCTGGGCTTGGTGACGATGGAGATGGCCCCCGCCGACATCGCCTCCAGGGTGATCATGGCCCCCTCTTCGGTGAGGGAGGAGCAGATGATGACCGGGGTGGGGTGCTCGGCCATGATCTTCTTGAGGAAGGTGAGGCCGTCCATGCGCGGCATCTCGATGTCGAGGATGATGACGTCGGGCCAGCACTTCTTCATCTGTTGCATGGCGAAGATGGGATCGAAGGCGGCGCCGATCACCTCGATATCTTCCGCCTTGCTCAGCATCTGGGTCAGTACCTCTCGTACCAGGGCCGAGTCGTCGACGATAAGCACCCGTATGGTCATGGCAGCTCCTTGGGCTGAAGGGGCAGGCAGCGGTAGCGGGAGGGGGCCTCCTGCACCAGCGGCAGATCCTGCTGGCGGATGATCTCGGAGTGGCCGACCAGCAGGTAGCCGTCCGGGCGCAACAGGTTGCAGAGCTGCGACAGCACCCGGGCCTTGGTCTCGTCATTGAAGTAGATGAGCACGTTGCGCAGGAAGATGACGTCGAAGTTGCGTTCCGGATAGTCGCCGCAGGTCAGCAGGTTGAGGTTGGCAAAGGTGACCTTGCCGGCCAGCTCCGGCTTGACCCGGATCTTGCCGGCGAACTCGTCATGGCCGCGCTGAAAATAGCGCAGCCACAGATGGGGTGGCACGTGCTGGGCCCGCTCGACCGAGTAGACGGCGCGGCGGGCAAAAGGGATGACCCGGGTGTTGATGTCGGTGCCGTGGATGCTCCAGCGATCGTTGATGCCGAGCTGTTCGGCCAGCACCATGGCGGCGGAGTAGGCTTC
Organism: Aeromonas sp. 2692-1; assembly: GCF_013085505.1. Classification (NCBI taxonomy): domain Bacteria; kingdom Pseudomonadati; phylum Pseudomonadota; class Gammaproteobacteria; order Aeromonadales; family Aeromonadaceae; genus Aeromonas; species Aeromonas sp. 2692-1. The sequence goes on along the minus strand of NZ_CP038513.1, from coordinate 3,791,355 downwards.
TTCCCCGGTGGAGCAGGCGGCGGACCAGATCCGCAGCGGCTGGCGGCGAGTGGCAAGCAGCTGTTCGGCATGGTGCTTGAGCCAGCTGAAGTGCTGGGATTCGCGAAAGAAATAGGTCTCGTTGGTGGAGAGCAGGTTGATGGCGAGCTGCCGCTCGTGGGGATCGCTGGATTGATGGATCCGCTCCCAGTAGGAGTGATAGCTGGTGAGGTGCAGCGCCCGCAGCCGCTTGGCGAGTCGGGATTGCACCAGCGCCCGCTTGCAGGGGGCAAGATCGATGCCGGCCGAATTCAGGATGAAGCGGCGAAACAGATCGAACTCGCTCTGGCTGAGAGTCGGGGTGAGTTCGGCGGTGAAGGGGGGCGCCACCATGGTCAGCCGCCCTGTTCCGGGGAGAACTGCTGCTCGGTGGCCGCCTCGGCCATGGCACTCAGTTCGGCGATGGAGAGGGCCCTGTGCATGTCGAGCAGGATGGCAAACTGCTGATCGATGGTGACCACCCCCTGAATGAAGTCACCGCGGATGTGGGTGCCGAAGGTGGGGGCCGGTTCGATGGCGTCGCTGCGGATCTCCAGCACCTCGCAGACCGCATCCAGCAGCATGCCGATCTCCTGCTCCTCGCCGGTGCTGTTGGGCAAGGAGAGGATGGCGACGCAGGTGGTGGGTTGCAGCAGGGTCTGGCCCCGGCCGAAACGGATGGAGAGGTCGATCACCGGCACCACGGCGCCGCGCAGGTTGATGATGCCTCGCACGAAGCGCGGCATCATGGGCACCGGGGTCATTCCCTCGAACTCGATGATTTCGCGAATGCAGCCGATGTCGATGCCGTACAGTTCGCCGCCCAGCATGAAGGTGACGCAGTGAAAGTGGGCGCTGGTATCAGGGGCAAGCTTGTCTCTCATCGCCGGCTCCTAGTAGTTGGTGAACTTGCCATCGTCTATCTCTCGCTCCAGATCCTCTTCATGAAAGGGGTAGGGGCGGGAGAATGCAGACTTCGGTTTGCTGCGCCGGATGACATGGGCGCCGCCGTGCGGGGTATAGGGCTGGCGGGTGTTGCCGCCGCGCAGGGTGAACTGCTGCATCAGCTCCTGCAACTGCAGGGCGGTGGAGCTCAGCTCTTCCGAAGTGGAGCTGAGCTCTTCCGCCGAGGCGGCCGAGGCCTGCATGCCGTCGCTTATCTGGGTCACGGCGATGTTGATCTGGGAGACGCTGGCCCGCTGCTCGCGGGAGGCGGAGGCGATCTCCTGCACCAGAGTGGCGGTCTGATCGATGCCGGGCAGCATTTCACGCAGCAAGGATCCCGCCTGCTCGGCGACGCTGACCGAGCGCCCGGCCAGCTCGCCAATCTCCTTGGCGGCGGTCTGGGAGCGTTCGGCCAGTTTGCGCACCTCGGCGGCGACGGTGGCAAAGCCCTTGCCGTGCTCGCCGGCGCGGGCCGCCTCGATGGCGGCGTTGATGGCCAGCAGGTCGGTCTTGTTGGCGATGTCGTTGATGACGGTGATGCGCGACGCTATCTCCTTCATGGCGTGCACCATCTCGCCGACCGCCTTGCCGCTGTCGGTGGCGCTGCTGGCCGCCCGGGTGGAGATGTTCTCGGTCACCTTGGCATTGTCGGCATTCTGGCTGACGGTGGCGGTCATCTCCTCGACCGAGGCACTGGTCTGCTCGACGCTGGAGGCAAGCTCGGAGGAGGTCTGGGAGAGGGCATTGGCGGTGGCGGCCACCTGCTCGGAGGCCGAGCCGATGGCTTCCGACATGGCGCCCACCTCGTTGAGGGTGTCGGAGAGGCGGTGGGCCATGCTCTTGATTGCATAGAGCAGGCTCGAGGTGTCGTCGGCCTTGAGCAGCACCGGGGTGGAGAGATCCCCCTCGGCGACCCGGGCGACCACCTGCACCGTGTAGGAGGGGTCGCCCCCCAGCTGGCGCAATATACTGCGGGTCACCAGCAGGGCTAGGATGAGGCAGATGAGAAAGGCGGCGCTGGCGATGGCGATGAGGATCTGCAGGTTGTCCTGATAGATGTTCTGGCTCTCATCCATGGATTGGGTGGCGAGCTCGGCATTCACCTTGACCAGATCGCTCAGCAGGGCATCAGCGATGTCGAAGGCGGGGCGCCCCTTGTCACCCATCAGCCGAAAGGCGTTGCGCTCGGGCTCCCCATCCTGGCCCGGTGTCTGAGCCAGCTTCAGGATCTCGCTGGCGTACTGCTTGTAAGTGGCCCAGGCCTGATCGAAGCGGGTCAGCAGGTCCACCTCCCGCTGGGTGAGATAGGTCTTGCGGTAGCTGGCCAGAAAATCCCACATCCCCTTCTCGAACTTGTCGACATTGACCAACGCCTGGGCCTTGAGATCCGGGTCGACCTCGCCGATGTAGCGATAGAGGGCCCGGTTCTGGTAGACCGCATAGATGTTGGCGTTGGCGATGTCCTTGATCGGCAACAGCTGGTTGGCGTGCATGTTGCTGACCAGCTGCACCATGGTCCTGGTGGAGTAGTAGCTGGTGAGCGACAGCACCACCAGCAGCACCATGAGGATGGAGAACGAGAACACCAGCTTTGTTCTGACTTGCAAGTTGTGAAACCAGTCCATGGTCTGACTCCGTCAATTCCGTTGATGTGCTTAAGGTTTGTGGTCAATCTCTGAGGCTGTAGAGGGCATCGGCCTGTTGCCGGAGCGCATGTTGTTCCCGCCGCCAGGCCAGCTGGATGAGCTGGGGGACGTCGAGGATGAGCGCCGGCTGGCCGTTGCCAAGAATGGTGGAACCGCTCACGTAGCGCAGGGACTTGAACAGCTCGCCGAGCGGCTTGATGACGGCCTGTACCTCACCAATCAGGCGATCCACCACGATGCCGGCACGATGGTCGGCATAGTCCACCATCACCACGAATTCGGGTTCGTCGGCAGGGGGCAGGGCAAACAGCTCGCGCAGGACGATGAAGGGCACCCACTCGCCGCGTACGTTGATCTGGCGGGCCGGGGTGCGCAGGGCATCCGGCGGCAGGTCGATGCACTCGACCATCATGTCGAGGGGGATCACCAGGGAGGCGTGATCCACCTCGATGCGAAAACCGTCGATGATGGCCAGGGTGAGCGGCAGTCTCAGCCTGAAGGTGGTGCCCAGCCCCAGCCGGCTGTCGATGGTGGTTTCGCCGCGCAGAAACTCCAGGTTGCGTTTGACCACGTCGAGCCCGACCCCCCGCCCGGAGAGATCGCTGACATCGCTCGCCGTCGAGAAGCCGGGCAGAAACAGCAGTTGAAAGATCTCCTGTTCACTCAATACCTTGCCTTCCGGCAGCAGGCCCTGGCCATGGGCCTTGGCGAGGATCTTGTCGCGGTCGATGCCGCGGCCGTCATCGCTGACCTCCACCACCACGGCGCCGGCGTCGTGATAGGCGTTGAGGGTGATGGTGCCCTGCGCCGGCTTGCCGGCGGCGAGCCGAGCCTGTTGCTCTTCGAGGCCATGATCGGCGGCGTTGCGCACCAGGTGCATCAGGGGGTCGGTCAGCTTCTCGACCATCGACTTGTCGATGTCGGTATCGGCGTTGCGGATCTGCAGCTGGATCTCCTTGCCGGTCTGCTGGGAGAGTTCGTGCACCAGTCGTGGGAAGCGGTTGAAGATCTCGTTGATGGGCACCATGCGCAGGGTGAGCGCGTCGTCGCGGATCCCTTCCACCAGGGTGTTGACGATGGCGACTGATTCGATGAGCTCCGCATCGCCCCTCATCCTCGCCTGCAGGGTGGTGGCCGAGGTGGCGATCACCAGCTCGCCGACCCGATTGATCAGCCGATCGAGCTTGGCCGCCTCGATGCGGATGTAGTGCCCCTCTGCCCGCAGCGGTGCGGGTCTGGTCTGCTGTTGGGGGGCCTCCTGCGGCGGTGGGGCTGAGTGGATGGGGGGCGCCAGGGCAGGTTCGGCGTTTGCCGCGCCGGGCGTCAGTTCGCCCCGCGCGATGCAGGCCGCTTCCTCTTCGCTCAGGGCGCCGGCTTGCACCCAGCGCTGCAGCTGGGCCGCGAGCGGTTCATTGCGCCAGGCCGCCAGCTTTTGCCCCTGTTCTGAAAACTGCGCCAGATCCTGATGGGGGCTGAGCAGGCAGATGAGACTGGCGTGGGCAACGAAGTCAAAGGTGCTCCGGATCCGCTCGGCCGGTTCGGCGCTGAGCAGGCCAATCTCGTAGCCGAGGAAACACTCGGTGGCATCGAGCAGTTGCAGCGGGGGCCACTCCTGCCAGACCGGCTGGATGACGCGGATCTCCCCCAGGTTGCCGAGGTAGCGGATGAAGGCCAGCAGATCAAAACCGTCCTGATAGAGGGCGGGATAGAAGCGCAGAGAGAGGTGCCAGGCGCGCCGATCCTTCTGATTGACCGGTGCGGGAGCCGGCATGCTCAGCGGCTGGCTGGGCAGGGTCTGGTGCCCTTGCAGTTGGGAGAGCAGGGCCAGGATCTGCTGGGTCTCGGTCTGTTGCAGCTCGGGGTTGTGTTCGGCTCCCTGCAGCAGGTCGCGCAGTTGATCGTTGCAGGCCAGCAGCAGGTTGATGAGGTGTTCGTCCAGCGCGATCTCGCCGCTGCGCAGCCGCTCCAGCATGTTCTCCATGGCGTGGGCGAAGCGCACCAGCATGGCCAGCCCCAGCATGCCGGCCGAGCCCTTGATGGTGTGGGCGGTGCGAAACATCAGGTTATAGGTATCGGGGTTGGCCGGATAGGTGTCGCGATCCAGCAGGGCGTGTTCCAGATTGTCGCACTGCTCGTAGGCCTCCTCGAAGAAGAGGGCACGGGCCTTATTGATGTCCATCCACGCGGCCCTCCCCATGGTCGGCTGGCCACAATCCCATCAGGCTCAAGACATGGCGGGCCTGGCTCCCTTCAGCGGCCTCGAGTCGCAGCTGCTTGCCCTGCTGGCCGGCCTCCTGCTGCAGGATGGCGATGAGCTGGGCACCGCAGCCATCGAGCATCTCCAGCGGGGTGAGATCCAGCGTCAGCACCGAGAAATTGAGCAGACCGAACAGTTCATCCTGCAGATCCCCCAGCGTGATGATGCTGAGCTCGCCGCTCAGGGTGGCGGTTACCGGCGTTTGCCGGGTGTCGATCGTCAGGCTCATGGCTGCACCACCTTGCAGACATCGTCCAGCAGTTTGAGCGGTTCGAACGGCTTGGTGAGCCAGACTCGGGCGCCGGCCTCGAATCCTTCCCGCTTGATCTGCTCGGAGTCTTCGGTGGTCAGCATGATGAAGGGGAGGTAGCGGGTAGTCTGCTGGGCCTTGACCCGTCTTAGCAGGGTCATGCCATCCATGCCGGGCATGTTGAGATCGGAGATGATGAGGTGTACCCGCCGCTGATCCAGTTCGATGAGGGCGGCTTCGCCGTCACCGGCCTCAATCACCTCAAAACCGGCGCTGCTGAGCGTCATGGTGATGGCCGCCCTGATCCCCACGGAATCATCCACCACCAGTATGGTTTTGCTCATCGGTCATCCTCATCGACTTCATGGGTTCCTTGCCCTTAGCGCCAAGGGCAGAGCTCGCACAGGGCTCAGTGATAATTGTTGTTCAACAGCTTGATGTTGGAGAGATTTTTATGTCATCACTGACTAATAGAGACAAATGGCGCCAGTTGTACGGGCCAGGTGGCGCAGCCGGGCCGGGAAGGAGGGGGCGGGTCACCCGTTGTAAGCGGGGGGAATAGGGGGAAATGCAGATACCCTGTTGATGACAGTTAATTAATCAGGCAAGGGGAATATTTCTTGAAATAGGCAGAGGAGCCTATTTGAGAAGCTGATAATAAATATCATTCGCGCGTCCATTTCACTTGTTTACATATAATCATACAAATATAAAGGTATATATTATCAGCCACTTTTGGCGAGATAAAATAGCCTATGGCTGGTAACATAAAGACCGGGTCAAATAGTGTGACAACGCTTTCATTCTGATTATTTAACATCACGAATTAACGGGTAATTTAAATGAATTAAATTCATTAACACGTCAAATTACCCCCTAGTGGGTATTTTGAAGGCTCACACCATGCTTTCTAAGTCTATGCTACATATGAAATTTTTAAATCCATGCTGATGGGTTTTCTATTTGAATAATGTTCCGTCACTTGATGGAGATCAACGCGGGGCAGGGGGGGAGTACTTAGCATTTCCGCTATTAAGCATTTATCAAACAAGTGCTCACTACGGGAATAAAAAGAATGGTCGAGGATACTTTTTTATCGGCTCATGGAATTAATCGCCGTGACTTTATGAAACTGTGCGCCGGGATGGCCGCAACCCTTGGATTAAGCCAGCATGCCGTGGCCAAGATGGCCACCGCGCTCACCAGCCCCGAGCGGCCACCGGTGATCTGGATAGGGGCGCAGGAGTGTACCGGTTGCACCGAGTCGCTGCTGCGCGCCACCCACCCCACCATCGAGAACCTGATCCTCAACACCATTTCGCTGGAGTACCACGAGGTGCTCTCGGCGGCCTTCGGCCATCAGGCCGAAGAGAACAAGCACAATGCCATCGAACGCTACAAGGGCAAGTATGTGCTGGTGGTGGATGGCTCCATCCCGCTTAAAGATGGCGGCATCTACTGCATGGTGGCCGGTGAACCCATCGTCGACCATATTCGCCGCGCGGCTGCCGATGCGGCTGCCGTCATCGCCATCGGCTCCTGCGCCGCCTGGGGCGGGGTGCCTGCCAGCGGCGGCAACCCGACCGGTGCCGTCAGCCTGGAGGAGGCCCTCGGCAACCTCGGCACGCCGATTATCAATATCCCGGGCTGCCCGCCCAATCCCCACAACTTCCTCACCACGGTCGCCTACTACATCACCTACGGCAAGCTGCCGGCACTCGATGCCAAGAAGCGGCCGCTGTTTGCCTATGAACGGCTCATCCACGAAAACTGCGAGCGCCGTCCGCACTTCGATGCCGGTCGCTTCGCCAAGGAGTTCGGCGACGAGGGCCACCGTCAGGGCTGGTGTCTCTACCACCTGGGCTGCAAGGGGCCGGAGACCTACGGCAACTGCTCGACCCTGGAGTTCTGCGACGTGGGCGGCGGCATCTGGCCGGTGGGCATCGGCCATCCCTGCTACGGCTGCAACGAGCAGGGAGTGGGTTTCAGCAAGGGGATCTTCCAGCTCGCCAAGGTGGAGAATCCCACCCCGCGGGTGAACAAGCCCGACGTGGCCATCCAGGAGGGAGGACACATGTCGCCCACCGCCACCGGCCTTATCGGTGGGGCGCTCGGGGTGCTGGTCGGGGTGAGTCTGATGACGGTGCGCGAGCTCGGTCGCCAGCAGAAGCGCCATGAAGCCGGGCAGCACACCTCACGGGAGGAGTGACCGTGAACAGACGCAATTTCCTCAAATTCGCCTCCGTCGGTGCGCTGGCGGCGGGCACCACCGTCTCCGGCACTGCCCTGGCGGCGGCCGAGAACAAGCCGCCCATTCCCGGCGCGCTCGGCATGCTCTACGACTCCACCCTCTGCATCGGCTGCCAGGCCTGTGTGGCGGAGTGTCAGCGCCTCAACGGCAACCCGGCCAATCCGGCCGGGGAAGTGACCTGGTCCAACAACGACAAGCTGAGTCCCTACACCAACAACATCATTCAGGTGTGGAAGAGCGGCACGGGCGAGCACAAGGATCAGCTGGTGGATGGCTATGCCTACATCAAGAAGCAGTGCATGCACTGTGTCGATCCCAACTGCGTCTCCGTCTGCCCGGTGCAGGCGCTGACCAAGGATCCCAAGACCGGCATCGTCCACTATGACCCGGACGTCTGCACTGGCTGTCGCTACTGCATGGTGGGCTGCCCGTTCGACGTGCCCAAATATGACTACGACAACCCGTTTGGGGCGATCCACAAGTGCGAGCTCTGCAACCAGAAGGGGCTTGAGCGCATCGATCAGGGCAAGTTGCCCGGCTGCGTCGAGGTGTGCCCGACTGGCGCCGTCATCTTCGGCACCCGCGAGGCGCTGATGGCCGAGGCCAAGCGCCGGCTGCTGGCAACGCCGGGCAGCGAATATGCCTATCCGCGCCAGACCTTCAGCGCCAACGATCCCTACCTGCACGAGGTGCCCAACTATCAGCCTTACGTCTATGGCGAGAAGGAGGGGGGCGGCACCCAGGTGCTGGTGCTGGCCGGGGTGCCCTACACCAAGCTCGACATGCCTGACTTGCCGGAGCTCTCCTCCGGGGCGCGCTCCGAGCACATCCAGCACACCCTCTACAAGGGGATGGTGCTGCCGCTGGTGGTGCTGACCGGGCTGTCGGTGCTCATTCGCCGCAACACCAAGGACCATCAGGATGGCGACGATCATGACTCGCACGCGGGCCATGACAAGCAATCGGGAGGCAAGGATCATGAGTAATCACAAGGCACATCCGCTGGGGGGCAGGCTGGTCAGCTGGCCGGTCATGGTGCTGGCGCCGTTCGTCATCCTGTGCGGCATGCTGATCCTCAAACGCCTCATCTTCGGGCTGGGCTCGGTCACCGATCTGAACGGCGGCTACCCCTGGGGGCTCTGGATCTCGTTCGATCTGCTGATCGGCACCGGTTTCGCCTGCGGCGGCTGGGCGCTGGCCTGGGCGGTCTACGTCTTCAACCGGGGCGAGTATCACCCCCTGGTGCGACCGGCCCTGCTGGCGAGCCTGTTCGGTTATTCGCTGGGCGGCCTTTCCATCACCATCGATGTCGGTCGTTACTGGAACCTGCCTTACTTCTACATTCCGGGTTTCTTCAACACCTCCTCGGTGCTGTTCGAGACGGCGGTCTGTATGACCATCTACATCGGGGTGATGGCGCTGGAGTTTGCCCCCGTGCTGATGGAGAAGTTCGGCTGGAAGGTCTCCCTTGCGCGGATCAACAAGGTCATGTTCTTCATCCTGGCGCTGGGGGCCCTGCTGCCCACCATGCACCAATCCTCCATGGGATCCCTGATGATAGTGGCGGGAGAGAAGATCCATCCGCTCTGGCAAAGCTACGAGCTGCTGCCGGTCTTCTCCTTGCTCACCGCCTTCATCATGGGCTTCTCCATCGTGGTGTTTGAAGGCTCCCTGGTGCAGGCGGGGCTGGCGGGGCGCGGCCCCAACGAGAAGCCGCTCTTTTACAAGCTGACCCAGGTGATCGACATCTTCCTGATCCTGTTCGTGGCGCTGCGCTTTGCCGAGATCGTCATCAACGACAAGTCGGAGTACCTCTCCCAGTGGGATCGCTACGCCTTGATGTTCTGGAGCGAGATCGCGCTGATGATCTTCCCGCTGCTGGTGTTCCACTGGGACAAGAGCCGCCGCGATTCGCGCATGTTGTTCCTGGGGGCCCTCAGCATGCTGCTGGGCGCCGCCCTCTGGCGACTGGACTACTCCCTGCTCGCCTTCAACCCCGGCAATGGCTACCACTACTTCCCCTCCGCGGCGGAAGTGCTGATCTCCTTGGGCTTCGTCGCCATCGAGGTGTGTGCCTATTTGCTGCTGATCCGGCTGTTGCCGGTACTGCCATCACTTGAACGTGTTCACCAAGATTATCAGGCCCGAGGGAAAGCCAACGTATGAGCCAACGTATCACCATAGACCCCATCACCCGCATCGAGGGTCACCTGCGTATCGACTGTGAAATCGAAGGCGGCGTCGTCACCAAGGCCTGGTCGTCTGGCACCATGTGGCGCGGGATGGAGGAGATCGTCAAGGGCAACGACCCGCGCGATGCCTGGATGATAGTGCAGCGCATCTGCGGGGTGTGCACCTCCATTCACGCCATCGCCTCGGTGCGCGCGGTGGAGAATGCCATCGGCGCCAAGGTGCCGGTCAACGCCCAGTACATCCGCAACCTCATCATTGCGGCCCACAACATCCACGATCACATCGTTCACTTCTATCAGCTCTCCGCGCTGGACTGGGTGGACATCACCGCCGCACTGCAGGCCAATCCGCAAAAGGCGGCCGATCTGCTCAAGGGGGTATCGACCTGGTCCCTCAACAGCGCCGACGAGCTGACCAAGGTGCAGGACAAGATCCGCGCCCTGGTGGCGAGCGGTCAGCTCGGCATCTTCGCCAACGGCTACTGGGGTCACAAGGCGATGAAACTGAGCCCGGAGGTGAACCTCATCGCCGTGGCTCACTACCTGCAGGCACTGGAGTGTCAGCGCGATGCCAACCGCATCGTCGCCATCCTCGGCGGCAAGACGCCCCACATCCAGAACCTGGCGGTGGGCGGGGTGGCCAACCCCATCAACCTGGATGCGCCGAGCGTGCTCAACCTGGAGCGGCTGCTCTACGTGAAGAGCTTCATCGATCGGCTCGGCGAGTTTATCGAGCAGGTCTACAAGGTGGATGCCGCCATCATAGCCGCCCACTATCCCGAGTGGCTGAACCTGGGGCAGGGGGCCAAGCACTACCTGAGCGTGCCTGAGCTGCCCACCGACGGTGACGGTGGCAGCTTCCTGATGCCCGGTGGCTACATCGAAAACGGCGATCTGGCTGGCTATCGTCCCATCGAGAGCCATCAGGATGCCTGGCTGATGGATGGCATCGCCGAGAGCAACAAGCACGCCTGGTACAAGGATGACGCCCCCCTCAAGCCCTGGGAGGGCAAGACCGAGCCCGACTACACCGGCTGGCAGGATGACGGCAAATATTCCTGGGTCAAATCTCCCACCTTCTACGGCAAGGTGGTGGAGGTGGGGCCGCTCGCAGATCTGTTGGTGAAGCTGGCGGCCAAGCACCCTGAGACAGTGGCGCACTTCGACCAGTTGAACGGCATTTATAAAGCACTCACCGGTTCGGCCATCAAGACCGAACAGCTGCACTCCACCATGGGCCGCATCATCGGTCGGGCGGTGCGCTGCTGCGTGCTGAAAGATACTCTGGCGCACCAGTGGAAGGCGCTGGTGGACAACATCGGCAAGGGGGATGTCAGCGCCTACATCAAGGCCGAGATCCCGGCGGACAAGGAGTTTCGCGGGGTGGGCTTTGAGGAGGCGCCGCGCGGCATGCTCTCCCACTGGATCGTCATCAAGGGTGGCAAGATCGAGAACTATCAGGCGGTGGTGCCATCGACCTGGAACTCGGGCCCGCGCAACTTCAATGACGAGCCCGGCCCCTACGAGCAGGCGCTGGTGGGCACCCCGGTGGCGGATCCCGCCAAGCCGCTGGAGGTGGTACGCACCATCCACTCGTTTGACCCCTGCATGTCCTGCGCGGTCCACGTGGTGGATACCCAGAATGGCGAAACGACTCAGGTGAAGGTGCTGTGATGAACACCCTAATCCTGGGCGTGGGCAACCTCTTGTTGAGCGATGAGGCGGTGGGCGTGCGCATCGTCGAGACGCTGGGGCGCGAATACCGTTTCGCCCCCGGCATCGAGCTGCTCGACGGCGGTACCGCTGGCATGGAGCTGCTTGAAGCGATGGCCAGTCGCGACCACATCATTCTGGCGGACGCGGTGCGCAGCGGTAATCCGCCGGGCACAGTGGTGACCCTGAAGGATGAGGAGGTCCCGACCCTGTTTGGCCGCAAGATCTCCCCCCATCAGCTGGGGTTGGCGGATGTGCTCTCGGCGCTGCACATGACGGGAGAATCCCCCAGGCGGCTCACCCTGATCGGGGTCGAGCCTGAATCCCTCGAGCCCCGCATCGGCCTCACTCCTGTGGTGGCGGCTGCCATGGGGGAGGCAACGGATCGGATCCTGACCCTGCTGGCCAGCCTGGGGGCACCGGCCATTCCGCTCTCTGAGCAGGAGAAGGCCGAGCGAGCGCGGGAGGGCGTATGGCGCAATCCATTGTGAATGAGGCAGTGAACGAAGCCGCGCAAGAGCCGGTGCAGGAGTTTGCCGGTTTTGCCACCAATCCCGCCTCCCTGCTGGTAGCCCAGTACGAGCGGATCGCGCAGCAAGAGATGCAGGCCCTGCCGTTCTATCACCCGGCCATGCCCATCGTGGCTGAGTGCATCCTGTTTGAAGGGCAGTGGCTCGGCTGCGTGCTCACTCCCTGGATGCTGAGCGTGGTGGTGTTGCCGGGGCCGGATCAGGTTTGGCCGGTGCGCAGCAGCAGCGATCGGCTTGCCCTGCAGCTCCCCTGCGGCAACCTGACCTTTATGGTGGGGGCATTGCCCGAGACGGGGCAGTTGCTGGCCTGCTCGCTCATGTCCCCCATCGACCCGCATCTGGGGGCCGACGAGGGGCGCGCGCTGGTGAGCAGTACCCTCAAGATGCTGCTTTCGCTTCCGGTGCAGCAGGGGGAGGGCGGCGTGAACTTGAGCCGGCGTCGCCTGTTCAGCGGCCGGCGTGGCGACCCTGTGGGCGACACCCAGCGCTAGGCCTCATCTGCAATCAGGTTTAGAATAGGGGCCGTTTTGGCCCCTCACTCGCTTCTGTCGTGCCCCTGTTTTTTGGATAGTGAGTGGTAAAACGAACAAGGGATCTTATGACCATTCAATGCTTTGGCTGCCACTCAGGCAGCAACACCACCCGCCGCAAAGGCCTATCTGCCACGGCGGCCGCCTTGCTGGCCCTGCTCTCGGGCGGTTTCTCTTCCATGGCGCTGGCTGCCCAGCCCGTCCCCGCCGAACTCAAGCTCGCCATCGGCGCCGAGCCCACCGAAGGGTTCGACCCGCTGCTTGGCTGGAGCCACGGCAGCTACCTGCTGCTGCACAGCCCGCTGCTCAAACAAAACGCCGACCTCAGCTGGCAGAACGTGCTTACCCAGGCGGTGACTCCGAACCAGGATGGCAAGGGGTGGCTTATCCGCCTCAAGCCGGATTTGAAATTCTCCAACGGCGCGCCGCTCACCGCCGAAGACGTGGCTTTTACCTACAACAGCGCGGCCCAGGGTGGCGGCAAGATCGACATGGGCAACTTTGTCTCGGCCAAGGTGCTCTCGCCTACCGACGTTGCCATATCTTTAAGCGCCCCCCAGAGTACCTTCGTCAACGTGCTGGGATCGCTCGGGATAGTGTCGAAGCGGGATTACGATCCCAAGCGTTATGCCCAAAAACCGGTCGGTGCCGGCCCTTACCGGCTGGTGAGCTTCCTGCCCGGCCAGCAGCTGGTGGTGGAGGCCAACCCCCATTACGCCGGCGGCAACAATGACTTCAAACGGCTGGTGTTTGTCTTTATCGATGAAGAGAGCGCCTATGCCGCCGCCCAGAGCAGCCAGCTTGACCTGGTGCGCATCGCCCCGTCGCTGGCCCCCACAGTCCCTGCCTCCCTCAAGCTGTGGGTGCGGCCAAGCGTCGAGAACCGCGGCATCGTCTTTCCCATTCCGCCTGCGGGCAGCAAGGATGCCAAGGGTTATCCCATCGGCAACGACGTGACCTCGGACGTGGCGGTGCGCCGCGCCATCAACTACGCCATCGACCGCCAGTTGTTGGCCGACCAGCTGCTGGAAGGGCACGCCATCCCCGCTTACAGCGCGGTAGAAGGCTTGCCCTGGCTAAACAAAGCCACCGCCTTCAAGGATGGCGATGCCGCCCATGCCAATGCCCTGCTCGACGAGGCGGGCTGGAAGATGGATAGCGATGGCATTCGCCACAAGGGCGACCAGCGCGCCGCCTTCACCCTCTGGTACACCAGTGGCGACAGCACCCGCCGGGATCTGGCTGAAGCGGTGCGGGCCATGCTCAAACCCATAGGTCTGGAGGTGAGCCTCAAGTCCGGCAGCTGGGAGCAGGTGGAGCGCGAGATGCACGCCAATCCGGTGCTGATGGGGTGGGGGAGTCTGGATCCCATGGAGCTCTATCACCACTACCAGAGCGGTTCCGCCGGCGTGGAGTTCTACAACCCGGGCTATTACCAGAATCCGGTGGTGGATGCGTACCTCAAGCAGGCGCTGGATGCCCCCGACTGGCAGGCGGCCGTGCCGTTCTGGCAGCAGGTGGAGTGGGATGGCAAGCGTGGTGCCGGGGTGCTGGGGGATGCCGCCTGGGCTTGGCTGCTCAACGTGCAGCACACTTATCTGGCCAACCGCTGTATCGACCTTGGCAAGGGGGCGCCGGAAATTCACGGTAGCTGGTCACTCCTCAACAACCTGCAGGATTGGCGGTGGACGTGCCGTTAAGTTCGTCCACCATGATGACTGCCACTCTGAAAGCCCTGCTGCGTTTGGCAGGGCTGCTCTGTCTGGTTTCTGTTGCCACCTTTGTGCTGCTGAGCTACTCCCCCATCGATCCCATCAAGGCCTATATCGGCAACGATCTGCTCCATGTGCCGCCGGAGCAGTACGCCCGCATCGCCGCTCGCTGGGGGCTGGATCAGCCGCTGTGGCTGCGCTACTGGCACTGGTTCAGCCAGGTGCTGCAGGGTGATTTCGGTTACTCCATGCTCTACAACGCGCCTGTGAGCGAGGTCATTGGCCAGCGCTTTGCCGCCTCCTTCCTGCTGCTGGCGGGGGCCTGGCTGCTCTCCGGCTGTTTCGGCATTCTGCTGGGGCTCTGCGCCGGCCGCTATCTCAACCGCTGGCCCGATCGCCTGATTTGCCGCTTTGCCTATCTGCTCGCCTCCCTGCCCACCTTCTGGGTGGGCCTCTTGCTGCTGGCGCTGTTTGCGGTGCACTGGCCCTTGTTGCCGGTCTGCTGCGCCTGGACACCGGGGCTCGCTGCCGATGAGGCGGATTGGGCCATGCGGTTGCGTCATCTGCTGCTGCCGGTCACAACCCTGGCCCTGCTGGGGCTTGGCAATATCGCCCTGCACACCCGGGCGCGGGTGGCCGAGGTGCTGGCGAGCGATTTTATTCGCTACGCCCGCGCCCAGGGCGATGGCGGTTGGCCCATGCTGCGCTTTCACGTGCTGCGCCATGCCCTGACCCCGGCGCTCTGCCTGCAGTTTGCCTCCCTCGGTGAGCTGATTGGCGGATCACTGTTGGCAGAGAAGGTCTTCTCCTATCCGGGGCTCGGTCAGGCCACCGTGGATGCGGGGCTGCGCGGCGATATCCCCCTGCTGATGGGAATCGTGCTCTTCTGCACCCTGCTGGTCTTTTTGGGCAACACGGCGGCGCGGGTGCTGCTGGCCCGCATCAACCACGGCTGGGAGGGTGTGCATGCTGTTTAATCCGCTCCCCTCCTTGCTGCGTCTTGGCTTTGCACTGACCTGTCTGCTGCTGCTGGCCAGCTATGGCTGGAGCCTCTCTCATCAGGATGTGCCTATGGATCTGCTGGCGCGCCAGCAGCCCCCTTCGCTGGTTCACTGGTTCGGTACCGATCAGATGGGGCGGGATCTCTGGTTGCGCACCTTTCAGGGCACCCTCACCAGTCTGGAGCTGGGCATCAGCACGGCTCTGTGCAGCGGCCTGCTGGCCATGGTGGCGGCAAGCGTGTCGCTCATTCATCCCAGGTGCGATGCGGCGGTGCGGCTGGTGATCGACGCCATGCTGGCGCTGCCCCATATGCTGCTGTTGATCCTGATCTGCTTTACCGCAGGGGGTGGCATGCGCGGGGTGATCCTGGCGGTGGCACTCACCCACTGGCCCAAGCTGGCGCTTATTCTCTGCGCCGAGGCGTGGCGGATCGCCAGCAGCGACTACGTGGTGCTGGCGCGCTGTCAGGGGATGGGGGCGCTGCGCCGCTGGCGTACCCACCTGCTGCCGGGGCTGTTGCCCCAGTGGTTTATCGGCACCTTGCTGATGTTTCCCCATGCGGTGCTGCACAGCGCGGCCTTGAGCTTTCTCGGCTTTGGCTTGGCGGCCCACGAAGCCTCGCTGGGCCTGCTGCTGGCCGATGCCCTGCGTTATCTGGCCGGTGGCGGCTGGTGGCTGGCTCTCTTCCCAGGGCTGATGCTGCTGACATTGGTTTTACTGTTTGATCAGGCTACCCGAGCACTGCAACAACTCTGGTTTGGGGGAGAACCATGCTGAGTTTTGAAAGCGCCATCTGGCGTCAGCACAGTCTGGCTGGCGCCGCTGTTCGATCAGGTGACTCGCGCGCCCTGCAACAACTCTGGTTTGGAGGTGAAGCATGCTGAGCTTCGACCAGGTGACCATAGAGGCTGCCCACTACTCCTGGCTGGGGCGGCGCAGCTGGCGACCGCTGCTGACCGATATCAGCCTGCAACTGGCGCCGGGGGAGATAGTGGCACTGGTGGGGGGGAGCGGCGAGGGCAAGAGCCTGCTGCTGCAAAGTGCCCTGACCCTGCTGCCGGACAACCTGCGCATGCGCGGCACCATCTCCCTCGATGGCGTCCCCCTGTGCGACGCCAGCCGGGCCGGACTGCGTGGCCACACCCTCTGCTATGTGCCGCAGGGGGTGAGCGCCCTCAATCCGTTGCTGACGGTGGAGCGTCAGCTGGGCAGGGCGGCTCGCCTTTGCGGTCAGAGTGGTTCCCGCGAGCGGCTCGGCCAGCAACTGCTGCGCTACCAGCTGCCCGCGACCACCCTGGACAGCTATCCGCGCCAGCTCTCCGGCGGCATGGCCAAGCGCATTCTGGCCTGCACTGCGGCGCTAGGTGGTGCCCGCTACATTTTGGCGGACGAGATCACCGCCTGGCTCGACGAGGGGCTGGCCTGCCAGCTGCTCAGCCAGTTGCGTGAATTGGCCAACCAGGGCAGCGGCATCCTCTGGGTGACCCACGATCTGGCGCTGGCGGCCCGCTTTGCCGATCGCATCGTCGCGCTGCATCAAGGGCAGGTGAGCGATACCTTGAGCTGCCACCATCTGCGCCAGGGGCAGGGGAGCGAGATGCTCCGCGCCCACTGGCAGGCACTGCCGGAATTCAATGCGCTCTTCTCTGTGCCGGAGGTTTCCTGATGTTTGAAGTACGAAATCTCACTATCGCCCAGGGGGAACGTCCCCTCTGGCAGGGGTTATCGCTGACGGTGAAAGCGGGCGAACGGCTCGGCATCTCTGCGCCGAGTGGCCATGGCAAGACTACGCTGGGGCGGGTATTGGCGAGTTGGCAACCGGTTGGAACCAGCGGGCAGATCCTGCTGGATGGGCAGCCAGTACCTGAACAGGTAAAAGGTTATAACCCCATCCAGCTGGTGCCCCAGCACCCGGAACTCACTTTCAATCCCTATCGCACCACCGGGCAGGCGCTCTGGGATGTATGGCGCCCCGATGACGCCATGCTTGCCCGCTTTATGGTCAAGCCTGAATGGCTTGGCCGTAAACCCGGTCAGCTCTCAGGTGGCGAGCTGGCCCGCATCGCGCTGCTGCGCGCCCTCGATCCCCGCACTCGATTGCTGATTGCCGATGAGGTGACCGCCCAGCTGGATCCGCAGATTCAGCGCCAGCTCTGGCGGGAGTTGATGGTTGAGTGCGAGCAGCGCGGTCTTGGCATGCTTGTCTTCAGTCACCAGCAGGCGCTGCTGCGTCAGATCTGTCATCGGGTGCTGCGCTTTGGTGAGGCGCCTACTGAGCAGGAGGCGATGGCCCGCAGCGTGGCCTGAAAATTGGCTTCCCCCTCATCCCCAGCCCTTCTCCCGCAAGGGGAGAAGGGATCGGAAGGTGCCATCTCGCCTGGCTCGGGGTTTGGAAAACAGGGCTGGTTGTTATGCTTGAAGCCACTCCTGAGGGGCCTGAGGGGATCGTATTGTTGCAGCACGCTCATATTGCCTGTATCCACGAATAGGTTCCCTTTTCCCTGTTGAGACGGGAACGGAATGCGGCATCCACTAACCGATTCCCTCTCCCTGGGGAGAGGGTTAGGGTGAGGGGGGCGAGTATGAAACGCTGGCTATTCGTTATAGAGAGAGCGCCTGACAAGGTTCGCAGATTTCGCAGATAAAGAGAGGGACGCATCAGCCTCCCTCTCTTGCTATCCGCCGTTGGTAACGGCATTTAACCGGTTCTGGTTCAGGCCGTAGCCAGCCAGTTGAGCCAGGCATCCATCCCTTCACCCGTGGTGGCGCTGACCTGGATCACCTGGATATAGGGGTTGACCCGTTTGGCGTTCTCGATACAGCGGGCCACGT
Source organism: Aeromonas sp. 2692-1 (assembly GCF_013085505.1). Lineage (NCBI taxonomy): Bacteria > Pseudomonadati > Pseudomonadota > Gammaproteobacteria > Aeromonadales > Aeromonadaceae > Aeromonas > Aeromonas sp. 2692-1. The sequence goes on along the minus strand of NZ_CP038513.1, from coordinate 3,773,477 downwards.
CAAAGCTGACGTAAGGCAGCAGATCAATCTTGTTGATCACCATCAGCTGGGCGGCGGCGAACATATCCGGGTATTTCAGCGGCTTCTCTTCCCCCTCGGTGACGGAGAGGATCGCCACCTTGTACTTCTCGCCGAGATCGAAGCTGGCGGGGCAGACCAGATTGCCCACGTTCTCGATAAAGAGGATGCCCCCTTCATTGGCGGGTAGCTGGTGGCAGGCGTCGTGAACCATCTTGGCGTCCAGATGGCAGCCCTTGCCGGTGTTGATCTGCACGGCAGGGACGCCAGTAGCACGAATGCGATCCGCATCGGCGCTGGTCTGCTGATCCCCTTCGATCACCGCGCAAGGCCGCTTGTCGGCCAGCTGGCGCAGGGTTTCGCACAGCAGGGTGGTCTTGCCTGAACCCGGGCTCGATACCAGATTGAGTACCAGCTGGGCCGCCTCGTCGAAGTGCTCGCGGTTGTGGGCCGCCAGCTTGTTGTTCTTGGCCAGCACATCCATCTCGATGGCGATCAGCTGGCGCTGCCCCATGCCCGGAACCGACAATCCCGCTTCCCCTTTGCCGTAGTGCAGATCAGCCTGCTGATGGTCATGGTCATGGTCATGGTCATGGTCATGGTCATGAGAGTGGGCATGTTCATGATGATGGTCGTGGGGGTGATCATGGTGGTGATCGTGTGGGTGATCATGCCCCTCATGGCTCAGGGGTGCCCGCACCCCGTGGTAGTGGTGATGGACAGCCCCCTGATGGTGGTAGTGGTGGTGAATGATCAGGGTGTGTTGTGCACTCTGCTCGTGGTCATGATGGTGATGGGCGTCATGAGCATGATGGTCGTGCTCATGACCATGTTCGTGGTGATGTTCATGTTCGTGATGATGCTCATGATCGTGCTCATGGCCGGCGATCCGCGCCTGGCCGCATCCGCATACGCTACACATATCAACTTACCTCGATGTCGGTGATGCGCAGGCTATCGCCCTGCGCGACTCGTAATTTGTATCCGCCACACTCGGGACAGGCTTGCCCGCGTTCGGTGAGGGTGACCGTCTGGTTGCAGTCGTAACACCAGGCCTCTGCCACCTGGTGCTGAAAGTGAAGTTGGGCCCCTTCGACGGCGGTGCCCTTGGCGGCCGCCTCGAAACAGAAGGCAATGGTGTCCGGGTCGACGCAGGAGAAGCTGCCGACCTCGAGCCAGAGGGCGGTCACCTTGGTAAAGCCCCGCTGGGTGGCCTGTTCGGCCGCCAGATCGATGGCGGCCATGGCCAGAGACATTTCGTGCATGGTGGCTCCTTAACCGATATGGGGAGGAGCAGTGACTCCTCCCTGTAATTGACGGAACGGCATGGCCGCTCAACAGATCCGCGGGAGCAGTTCTCCTTGCGGCAGCTCCAGATAACGGCGGCTGCCCCAGGGGTTATTGAGGATCACCTTGTGGCGATCGCTCGCCTGCACCACGCCGATCTGGCTGGCGGCGGGGTTGAATTGCCGCAAGATGCCCAGTGCGTCCTGCGCCTGTTCGGCGGGCAGGGCCAGCACCATGGTCCCCTCGTTGGCGAGATCATGGGGCTCGAAACCGTAGAGCTCGCACAGGCCCCGCACCGGGTCGCACACCGGAATGGCGGACTCCTCCAGCTCGATGGCAACGCCGGAGGCGCTGCTCCACTCGTTGAGCACGGCGGCAAGGCCACCGCGGGTGGCATCGCGCAGGGCGTGAGGGGTAATCCCAGCTTTTAGCAGTGCTTCTACTTGTGGCCAGAGGGTGGTGCAGTCGCTCTTGAGATCAGATCCCAGTTGCAGGGCGTCGCGGGCCATCAGGATGCAGGCGCCGTGGCTGCCGATATCTCGCGACACCAGAATGGCGTCACCGGCCTTGAGGCTCCGTACCGAGATGCCCCGGCTCTGTTCGGGCAGCGGGAAAGTGCCGACCCCGCTGGTGTTGATAAAGATCTTGTCGGCCGCCCCCTTGGGCACCACCTTGGTGTCGCCGCAGACGATGCGGGCACCGCTCTTGGCCAGTTCAGCCGCCATCGACTCGACGATGCGGGCGAGATCGGCGTAGGGGAAGCCCTCCTCGATGATAAAGCTGCAGCTCAGATACTCGGGCTTGGCCCCCATCATGGCCAGATCATTGACCGTGCCGGCGATGGCCAGCTTGCCGATATCCCCCCCCTCGAAGAAGAGCGGTGAGACGGTAAAGCTGTCGGTGGTGAAGGCGACGGGGCCCTCTACCGGCAGCAGGGCGGCATCTTCACCGCGCAGCAGGATCTCGTTGCCAAAGTGGCGAAAGAAGAGCTGATTGATCAGCTGGTTCATTTCGACACCGCCACCGCCGTGGCTTAACTGAATTTCTCTCATTGGATCCCCATATATCGGTAGTAGGCATTGCAGGCCCCCTCGGAGCTGACCATGCAGCTGCCCATGGGCTGGGTCGGGGTGCAGCCCCGGCCAAAGACTTTGCACTGGTTCGGTTTGGCCAGGCCGCGCAGGATATCGGCGCACTGGCACGCCTTGTGGTCATCGATGGGGGTCTCACTGAGTTGAAAGTGGCGCTCTGCATCGCGCTTGGCAAAGGCATCGCGCAGGCGCAGGGCGGAGGCGTTGATATCCCCCAGACCTCGCCAGCGAAAGTGCTCGCGGGTCTCGAAAAAGCGCTCGACCAGCCGCTGGGCGGCTTTATTGCCGCTGGAGGTGACGGCGCGGCTGTACTGCACCTCCAGCGCGTAGCGACCCTCCACCTTCTGGCGCACCATCATCAAGAGGGCCTCCATCACATCCACCGGCTCGAAGCCGCTCACCACCACCGGCACCTGATAGCGATCGACGATGGGCAGGTAGATATCGGCGCCGGTGATGACGCTGACGTGGGAGGGGCCGATAAAGGCGTTCACCTTGGCCACCCCGTCGGCCATCACGGCGTGGATGGCGGGCGGTACCAGCACATGGTTGATATGAAACAGCAGGTTCTCAATCCCCTCAGCTTCAGCGGCAGCCAGCAAGGCGGCGGTCATGGGGGTAGAGGTCTCGAAACCGATGGCGAAGAAGACCACGGTTTTCTCCGGGTTCTCACGGGCGATGCGCAGGGCGTCGAGGGGGTCATAGACGGGGCGGATATCGCTTCCCTTGGCGCGCTGCTGGGCCAGCGTGCCCTTGGAGCCCGGCACCCTGATCATGTCCCCCAGGGTGACCAGAATGACGCTGGGCTGGCTAGCCAGCTCGATGGCCTGATCGATGCGCTCTTTGGGCATGATGCAGACCGGACAGCCGGGGCCGTGGACAAACTCGATGCTGGCTGGCAGCAGCTGGTGCAGGCCGTATTTCATGATGGTGTGGGTATGGCCGCCGCACACCTCCATCACCCGCAGCGGCTCAGGCAGATCTTTGGCGAGTTCGGTGATCTGGGCGGCGAGGGCGCGGATCACCTCGGGCTGACGAAAGCCCTGAAAGAGATCATTCAAGGTCAGCATGGCAAGATATCCTGGTTGGGCATCAGGGCCACCATCTGGCGGAAGCTCTCGAGGCTGGCCTGCGCCTCCTCTTCGTCAATCTTGCTCATCACAAAGCCGATATGGAGCAGCACATAGTCGCCAATGTTGAGAGGCTCTTCGAGCAGCATGCAGCTGACACGCCGCTGCACCCCCAGGGTGTCGACGGTGACGCAGTTATCTTCGGGGTGCAGCTGCACCACCTGAGAGGGAATTGATAGACACATGGATTTCAGGACTCCGACAAGGTGGCACAACCGGTAGTGACAGGCTGGTGCGTGGCAAGATGGTGGATGGCAAACCAGAGCTGACCGGCGGCGATGCCACCGTCATTGAGCGGCAGGGTTTCGCTGGTCAATACCTGCCGGCCGGCCGCTTCGAGAGTGGGCACCAGCTGGTCCATCAGCACCCGGTTTTGAAAGACGCCGCCCCCCAGCGCCACCGGATAGCCGGGGAAGCGCTCGGCCAAGGCAACCACCAGATTGCTGATGGCGCGGATAAAACCGGCGGCCAGGCTGGCGGTGGAGGCGCCTTTGCACCGCTCGTTGACAAGGGTATTGATGAGCTCTGCCCACTCGATATGCAGTGGTCCCTCCGCTGATTGGCTGAGATCAAAGGCGAGGGGGAAGGGCTGTTCATCGGGGGCCAGCTGCAAGGCGGCTGCCTCCAGCAAGAGTCCAGCCTCTCCCTCGTAATCCGGGGTATCGATCACTCCCAAGAGCGCCGCCACTGCGTCGAACAGCCGGCCGATGGAACTGGTGTAGGGGGCGTTGCGACCGAGATGCCAGAGCTGGTGCAGGTTGCGGATCCGCTCAGCGTGCAGTTGCCTGATCGCCGGAATATCGAGGGCGCTGATCTCCTCAGGACTGTGCGATTCAAACAACAGCCCCAGCAACTGACGTACCGGCTCGCGGATGGCCGCCTCGCCGCCAATAAGCTTGAAGGGTTTGAGGTGGGCAACGCGCTCGAAGCCCTGAACGTTTGCGATCAGCAGCTCGCCGCCCCAGAGGGTACCGTCATCGCCAAGGCCGGTGCCATCGAAGGCAACACCCAGCACCGGGCCTGTGATGTCGTGCTCGGCCATCACCCCCAGCAGGTGGGCGTGATGGTGTTGCACCTCGAGATGGGTTGCCCCCTGATCGCGGCAATAGCCCTTGGCCCACTGATGGCTGAGGTAGCCCGGGTGGCGATCCGAGACCAGCAGCTGGGGTTTGAGATCGTAGAGATCGCGAAAGGTCGCCAGGGTTTGCTCGAAGTGCTCCTGCATCGGCAGGCTGTGCAGATCGCCGATATAGGGGCTGTAGATGCGCTGGCGGCCGAAGGCGAGCGCCAGCTGGTTCTTCTGCTGCGCCCCGACAGCCAAGAGCGGCGCCCTGACCGCCTCTTGCAGGCTGGGGGTGCAGGGGGCATAGCCCCGGGCCAGTCGCAACGTCTGGCGTCGCCCGCCGGCCCACTGCACCAGACTGTCGTCGCACGGGTGCAGGATAGGGCGGTTGTGATCCAGGATGCCGTCAATCTCGCTGCCGAGTTCCCTGACCACAGCCTCGCATTCGATGAGGATCGGGCTGCCGCGACCATTGGCGCTGGTGGCTACCAGCGGCATGGCGCACGCGTCCAGCAACAACTGGTGGAGCGGGGTATAGGGGAGCATGACCCCGAGGTAGGGGATGCCGGGGGCGATCCCCTCGGCCAGCGGCGCCGCAGATTGTTGCGATTCGGAGTACCGATCATCGTTAATGCGCTTGCGCAGTAGGGTAATGGGTCTGGCCTGAGAGGCGAGCAGCTTCCACTCCTCCTCGCAGCCGGTGACATGCAGTTTGGCCTCGGCAAGGGAGCCCATCATCACCGCCAGCGGCTTGCGCGCGCGCCGTTTGAGCGTTCGCAATCTGGCCACACTCCGTTCATTGCGGGCATCGCATATCAGGTGATAACCCCCCATCCCCTTGACCGCAATCAGGGCTCCCGCTTGCAGGGCGCGGGCGGCTTCGAGCAGGGCATCCTCGCGCTCGGCCAGGGCATCGCCGTTGCCGCTGCGCCAGCTGAGATGGGGCCCGCACTCGGGGCAGCTCACCGGCTGGGCATGGTAGCGTCTGTCCAGCGGGTCTTCATAGGCCGCTGCGCAGCGCGGGCACATGGCAAAGCCAGCCATGGCGGTATGGGGTCTGTCGTAGGGGAGGCGGCGGATAATGGTGTAGCGCGGGCCGCAGTGGGTGCAGTTGGTAAAGGGGTAGTGGTGGTGGCGATCGTTGGGGTTGGCCACATCCGTGGCGCACGCCTCGCACATCCCCTGATCCGGCGAGATGGCGACAGTAGCCGCGCTCTGCTGCTGGCTGGCTTTAATTCGAAACTGGCTATGAAATTGGCCATCGAAGTCGGGATCATGAGCAAGGGGCAGCTCCCGCTCGCTGAAATGATCGATGCGGCTAAGCGGCGGCGCCAGTTCCCGCAGTTCGCGGGCAAAGGCGGCGAGCTGCTCAGGCGATCCTTCGGCGCCGATAGTGACGCCATTGGCATCGTTCAGCACATAACCGGCAAGGCCGTGGCGCAGCGCCAGCCCATAGACGAAGGGGCGAAAGCCGACCCCCTGGACGATACCGTCGATATGAAATTCGCGGCGCAGCCGGTTGGCCACCGGATTGGAAGAGCCAGAGGGGGCGATGGTGGTGCTCATGCCGGCTCCATCTCATCTTGAGTGGCTGGCAAACGCAGTACCCGGCGCTCGTTATCCTCGCGCCGCACCCAGCCATCCATCTCCATGCGCAGGCAGAACGGAATGGCGTATTTGCGCGATAAGCCGGTGATCTCCTTGAGGGATGCCATGTCGATCAGATCTCCCACCTGCTGGCCCGCCAGCACGGCGGCGACCATCTGGTTGTAAAGCTCGGCGTCGTAGTAGATGGGGCCATCGAGCTGCACCAGATACTTGAGCCTTGCCAGGTTGCGCAGCTGCTTTTGCAACGCGCAGTTTTTTTGTAAACCATTGCGCAGCAAACCCTGCTGCAGGGCCGCGGGCAGCTTGCGGGTGATAAAGGGATCCAGCTCCACGCCGCCGGGGCCCAGTTTACCGGGCTCGTACCCCTCCTTGCCTTGATCTCGCACCACCTTGAGCACCAGCTGTGCCTCTTCCCCCAGATCATCTTCCGACTCGCCGCTGCCCGGTTGCCACTTGTCATGGTGCAGGCGGATCAGCTGCTCGCTCTTGAGCTGCTGGAGCAGGGCTTGCATGACCGGCAGGGCGATGCCAAAGCGGGTCGTGAGCTCAGCGGCGCTCAGCGGTTCGCTGGCCAGCGTGGCGAGCAGCTGGTCGCGGCTCTGGGCCAGCCAGCAGCTATCCAGCAGCCAGTCACCGAGGGGGTGACCTGCTCGGGCCGCTGGTCAAAGCGGCTGGCCAGCACATAGCCATTGAGGCCAAGCTGCAGGGTGGCCGGGTTGTAGCGCTCCAAGTCATCAGGCAGCTCGCCCAGCAGGGCGTGCAGCGTCTTGCGTCTGGCGGGATGGATATCGCCGCACCAGACGATGCGGGCGCCGAGCAGCAGTTCGCTGCTGCCGTGGCGAATGATGGCGAGCGGCTGACCGAAGAAGCAGGGAATAGGGCTGGCAAAGATCAGCCGTGCCAGCCGGGTCTCTTTTATTGGTACAAAGCGCGCCCGACCATGCCAGCTGCCGAGGGCCACTTCCACCTCCTGCGTGCGTAGCGCCTTGCCGCTCGGGCTCTCGGCGTTGAGTCGCACGATAAGGTGGGTTGCCGCCTCGCACTGGCCAGCGGCGCTGGTGAGGCAGTGACCGCGTGCCACCTCCTTGTGGGGCACTTTTTTAAGGCCCACCGCCACCCGACAGATGGCGCCAATCTCGTCGACGCTCTGGTGATAGGCCTGCAGGGAGCGCACCTGCACCTCCCGATCGGCGGGGTAGAGGCGCAGCTTGTCCCCCACCTTGAGGCTGCCCTGCTGCAAGGTGCCGGTAAGCACGGTGCCGGTGCCGTTGGCGGTAAAGACCCTGTCTACATACAGTCGCGGGGCGGCCTGTTCGCGGGGAGCATGATGCTCAGCCATATTCCCCAGCTGGTGCACGATGGCGGCGTGCAGGGCAGCCATATTGGCGCCGGTTTTGGCGCTGACGCTGACGATATCGGGCACCATGCCGCTCTCGTCCATTACCCGCTCCAGCAGGCGCTCTTCCAACAGCAAAAGCTCGTCGGGGGAGACCAGATCGCACTTGTTGATGCAGACCAAGAGACGCGGCACCCCCATCGCCTTGAGCAGGCGCAGGTGATCGCCGGTCATCGGCATCCACCCCTCGTCGGCGGCGATGACCAGCAGCACCAGATCCAGACTCCAGAGCCCCGCCACCATGTTGCGGATATAGCGCTCGTGGCCGGGCACGTCGATGACGCCTATGGTGTTGCCCTGACCGTCGTCGAAGTGGGCAAAGCCGAGATCCTGAGTCATGCCGATGGCCTGCTCGTGGGCGCGGGCGGTGGTGATGCCGGTAAGGGCCTTGATCAGCAGGGTCTTGCCGTGATCCACGTGGCCGGCAAGACCGATAACGGCGCGATAGGGGGTCATGGGATCAGGGCTCCTCGGTTGCATTTGTTGCATTGAACGGGGCGGGCAGCAGCAATTCCCTGAGTTGGGCGATCAACAGCTCCATCTCCGCTGGCAGCAGGGTGGCCATATTGAGCAGTACCTTCTGCTGGCGCACGGTGGCGATGACAGGGACGGGCAGTTCGCGCAAATCATCGAGCAGCTGCTGGGCCGGGCGCGGGTCGGTGCACTCCAGCGCAGGGGCCGGGTAGAACTCGTCCGGCAAGGTGCCACCGCCCACCACCAGCTGGGCTGGGACCGGCACAAAGCAGCCGGGCAGGGCGGCCATCAGCTGGTCGGCTCTCGCCTGCATGGCGGCCGGATTGCTCAGGGTGCGCTGGGCGATACCCTCACCGATGGGGGATTTGTTGAGCTTGTGGATGAGCAGGCGTTCGAGCAGGGAGTAGACGATGCGGCTCGGGCGGAAGGTGCGCATCATGGGATGTTTTTCCAGCCGCTTGATAAGGTCGCTGCGGCCACTGATGATGCCCGATTGCGGGCCCCCCAAGAGCTTGTCGCCTGAGTAGCAGACCAGATCCGCCCCCGCCTTGATGTACTGGCGCACCGAGGTTTCATCCGGTGCAAACTCTTCGGTGGTCAAGCCCGAGCCCTGATCCACCGCCAGCACCACATGTTCGGGCAGGGCGCGGGCCACCTCGCCGATATCGGGGGTCTCGGTAAAGCCGCGAATGGCGAAATTGGATCTGTGCACCATCAGTACCAGCGCGGTCTGATCGGTGATGGCATCGAGGTAATCTTTGGCGGTAGTGATATTGGTAGTGCCCACCTCCACCAGTTTGGCACCGGAGAGGGCCAGAATGTCGGGGATGCGAAAGCCGCCGCCAATCTGGATCTGCTCGCCGCGCGAGACGATCACCTCGCGCCCCTTGGCCACCTCCTGTAGCAGCAAAAAGAGCGAAGCGGCGTTGTTGTTGACCACCAGCGAATCCTCGGCCTGGGTGAGGCAACGGAGCAGGGGGGCGATCAGCCCCTTGCGCCCGCCGCGCTTGCCGGTGGCGAGATCCAGCTCCAGATTGTTGTACCCGGTGTTGAGGTCACGCACCTCGTCCCACAGCTCGTGACTTAATGGCGAGCGCCCCAGATTGGTATGCACCAGGGTGCCGGTGGCGTTGATCACCCGGGTTTGACGTTGGCGCAACTGCTGTCGGCAGCGCTTGGCAATCAGCGCCTCAAGATGCTCGGGGGCAACGCCGTGCTGGCGAAATGTCTCGCTTTGGCGCAGTTCACTCAGAGTGTCGCGCACCGCCTGGGTCACCAGCGGGCGGCTCAGTTCATCAATAAAACCGGCGAGAAAGGGTTGCTGCAGCAGCTGTTCCACTTGTGGCAAGCGACGCTGATTTGCTGGAGTCGCGGCATAAGAGGCGCTGGGGGCGAGGGAGGATACGTCAGACGGAGTTGGCATGGGATGACCCGGGCTGTGCGTGGGAGTGACATGCACGTCGCCTTGCCGGGGGAAGGCCGCTGCGACGCTGCTTATTTGCTGCTTTTCGCCATTCATGAATTAATAAAAAAGGCGAATGGATAAATTAATGTTCGAGCAGGAAAATAAGGGTGTCGGAGCGCATTCAGATTATATTGGCAATGCGACAGGCGCCTTGTTAGAACAATATGTGAAACAGTCGCCAACCAGCCTGAAACATAATTGACGGTTTCTCTCCAATATATGAAATTTGGCGGAAGAGGCAGGAATCGAACCTACCAAAGCCTTCTCGGCTCTCATCGGTTTTGAAGACCGAGGAGGCCACCAGACCCCATCAGCTTCCGCAATGGCCACCATTTTGTGGCAATTTTCTGTGACTGGCAACGCTTTTTTATGTTTAAAAATAGCGAGTTGGCCAATTTTATGAAAAATGTTCGCGCGTTGATTTATATCAATTTCATGGCAATTAGCCCGATGTTTTTAATTTAACATCGGGCGTTTATATATGCCTTTAGAGGGAGCGCAGACTGCTGCCGTTAACAAGCTGGCAAATAATCGGTGGCCGCGTTGGTGATATTCCACTGCGCCAGATGTTTTATTAACAACTCGCTATCTTTGGCCTCTTCCAGGTGATCGTAGAGATAATCCATGGCCCCGCTCACCATCTCGGTCATCGGGAAGGAGAACGCCACGATGGCGGGTTGTACCCCGACAAAGATCACCTCGGGCACAAAGGTCTTGAGCTCGTCGATCAGGAAATTGAGCGGTATATTGTGGGTCGAGAAGATAAACATCTCGGCGATGGTCTCGGGGGGATCACCTGCAGGGTACCCGCCTTCTCGCCGATCTCGGCGGCATCCACCAGCACCACCCGCTCCGGTTGCAGCTCCCGCACCTTATGGACCACATTTTCCGGCGCGATGCCGCCGTCGATATGGAGCCAGCCGGGCAGGGGGGCGGCCTGCAGCTTGTCCGCCAGATAGGGGCCGGCACCGTCGTCCCCCATCATGGCATTGCCCACGGTCAACACGAGATTGCAGCCCATCAGCGGCTCCTTACCATCAGGTACATATGGGGGTCGTTAAAGAGGGCGGTGAGCTGATCCATAAAGGTATTGGTCCAGCCCAGCTCCTGCTCATCGAGCAGATTGTCGGCTTTGCGCAGTCGGTCGAAGGCGCAGGCCAGCATATGGCAGTGCTCGCGATAGATGGTGATCTCGCCAAAGGTGAGAAACCCCTCCATCTTGCGGCGCGCTTCACTCCCCTCTGGCAGCTTTGCTACCCAGTCGCGATAACCGGTCAGCGAGCAGACCAGATCTGCCCGCAGGCAATCGACGATGCCGAGGTGGTGGCCAATGGCGAGGCTGTAGTACATCACCTCCTTGGCTTCCTCGGGGACATCGAACTGCTCGTCGACGAACTTGCGCGACAGGCGATAGAAGAAAACCTCGTCAGCCATGCACCGCCTCTCCCTTGCCGGCCGCCCGGTTGAGGCAGGCGCTCGCCAGGTTGTTGACGATCTCCGCCAGGCGCGGGTCGTCGTGCTGATCGAGGTAGCTCTGGATACGCAGATCCACATCCTGCTGGGTCGCCCCTTCGAGCAGGGCCATGAATTCGTCGGCGATGATCCGCCCCTGACGGTAACCGGCCATGCGGCGCGCTTCGCGTTCGATCATCACCCGGATTTCGTTGGGGATGCCGGTGTGGCGCAGCTCGACCCGCTCACCCGGTTGCACCTCGTGGCTGGTGGCTTTGAGTTTCTGCTCAAGCAGACCGAGCGCCACGGCAAAGCCATAGATGGTGGCTGCCGGAGTGGGGGGGCAGCCGGGGATATAGACATCCACCGGCACGATTTTGTCGGTGCCGCCCCAGACGCAGTAGAGATCGTGGAAGATGCCTCCGTCACAGCCGCAGGCGCCGTAGGCGATGCAGATCTTGGGATCGGGCGCCGCCTCGTAGGCGCGCAGGGCCGGTACCCGCATCGCCCGGGTCACCGCGCCGGTAAAGAGCAGGATGTCGGCGTGACGGGGGGAGGCGACCACCTTGATGCCGAAACGCTCGGCATCGAACAGCGGGGTGATGGTGGCGAAGATCTCGATCTCGCAGGCGTTGCAGCCGCCGCAATCGACCCGGTAGACATAGGCCGAGCGGCGAATGTCTTTGAGCAGCGTTTTTTTAAGTTTGGTGATCTCGGGATCCTGTGCCAGCGGCACGGCGCGGGTATGGGCATGGCCGACAACCGGTTCTATGCCTTTGATCTTGCTCATCACATCCACTCCTTTTGTGCGGCCATCGGTGTGGCTATCGGTGTGATCAGGGCCGAGTCAGGCTGGCTCAGCATGCTCTGTTTTCGTTTGCAGTCGGGGCAGTGGTGCAGCCGCTCCGGGGTGGCCAGCGGCGTGCCCGCCTGCTTGAGGGTGTCCTCCACCAGCGCCACCAGCTTGCTCGGGGCAAAGTAGGTGCCGCACAGGGTGCAGGGGGCCAGCGCGAAGCGAGCCTCCTCATAGAGATCCGCCTTGTTGGTCACCGCCAGCTCGAACTCGGGGGAGAGGGCGATGGCGCGGGTCGGGCAGACCTCCTCGCAGCGGCCGCAGAAGATGCAGCGCGCCATGGAGATCTCCCAGCGCCGTTCGCCGGTCTCCATGTCCACTTCCATCACCAGCGCGTTGGCCGGGCAGGCCTTGGTGCAGGCGGCGCAGGCGATGCACTGATCCGCCTGATATTTGGGTTTGCCGCGAAAATCCCGGTTCACATCAATAGGAGCGAAGGGGTACTTGGCGGTCGGGGTGCCAGCCTTGAGGATGGTCTTGAACAGCTTGATCATGATGACCCCTTATTTCAGCGGAGAGTTTTTGCGATCGATGCCGTAGCGCTCGATCTCCTTGTAGGAGACCACGGTGGATTTGCCCTTCTTGGGGTCGACCAGGGTGACCCGGTCGGTACAGGAGTAGCAGGGATCCAGGCTGCCGATGATGAGCGGCGCATCCGCCACGGTATTGCCGCGCAGCATGTAGCGCAGGGCGGGCCAGTTGGCGTAGGTGGCAGCGCGGCAGCGCCAGCGGAACAGCTTCTGGTTATCTCCCGTCATGCTCCAGTGGACGTTCTCGCCGCGGGGCGCTTCGGTAAAGCCCAGCGCAAACTTGCCCGGCTGGTAGGTGAACCCTTCGGTCAAAAGCGGCCCCTGTGGCAGGTACTCAAGGCCGAACTCAATCATGTCGAGGGAGTCGTAGAGCTCATGGATCCGCACCAGTACCCGGGATTGGACATCGCAACCCGCCTTGGTCTGGATCTCCATCGGCAACTCGCGGTAGCCGGCAAAGTCGTGAACCCGACGCACGTCGCGCTTGAAGCCGCTCGCCCGCACCATGGGGCCGACGCAGCTGAAATCGCGGGCAATCTGCGGCTCGAGCTTGCCGATACCGATGAGGCGGGAGGAGATATTGGCGGTATCCAGCAGCATGGCCACCAGGGGTTTGAGCTCATCACGCAGTTCCCGCACCAGTTGGGCACCCTTGATGCGATCTTCCTTGAAGATGTCGCGGCGTACCCCGCCAATCAGGTTGAGGCCGTAGGTCTTGCGGGCGCCGGTCAGCAGCTCGGCCAGGGTCATGGATTTCTCCCGCACCCGGAAGAACTGCATGAAGCCGGTGTCGAAACCGGTGAAGTGGCTCGACAGGCCGATGTTGAGGATATGGCTGTGCAGGCGCTCCACTTCCAGCAGCACGGCGCGGATCATCTTGGCCCGCTCCGGCACCACAATGCCCATGGCGTTCTCCACCGAGGTGGTGTAGGCGACGCTGTGGGTAAAGCCGCAGATACCGCAGACCCGGTCGGTCAGGAAGGCCACTTCGTTGTAGCCCATGCGGGTTTCCGCCAGCTTCTCCATGCCGCGATGGACATAGAAGAGGCGGTAGTCGGCATCGATGATGTCTTCCCCGTCGACGAACAGACGAAAGTGCCCCGGTTCATCCGAGGTGATGTGCAGCGGGCCGACCGGCACGATGCGGTTGGCATCACTGCCGAGCTCGTTGACGAAGGGGTAGGTCTCGGTGTCGGTGGTGGGCATCGGGCGCTGGCGATAATCCATGGCGTCCTTGCGCAGCGGGTGGATGTCCTCCGGCCAGTCGTCCGGCAGCACCAGACGGCGTTCGTCCGGCAGGCCGATGGCGCGCAGGCCGTACATGTCGCGGATCTCCCGCTCGCCCCACACCGCCGCCGGAATGGTCGGGGTGATGGAGGGGTACTCCTGGGTATCGGCATCCACCAGCACCTTGACGGTGATCCAGCACTTGGTGTCGCCCTCCATGGAGAAGACGTGGTAGACCGCGAAGTGGCCGTTGAGGCTGCGCTCGTCATTGGCAAAGGAGAGCGGAAGCCAGCCCCCAGCTGATGGAAGATCAGGCTGGCGGTTTCGACCAGACTGGTGGGCTTGACGGTGATGGTGGCCTGATCGGCGGTTTGCCACTCCTCGTCGACGATGGCGTGGGGCAGTTGTGCTCGCACCTGCTGGATGTAGTCGCAGCCGATGCGATCCGAAATGGCGATGGTCATGCAGTTCTCACTTTAATGTTCGGGAATGAGCATTCACAAATGATGAAATCGGAAAAAGTTGCTGTGCTGGCGGGCATGGTTCAGATCCCGACCAGATAGGCGAGCAGCGCCAGCAGGGCTAGCCCCAACCCGTAGCGGGTGAGCTTGTGGGTGCGCACGAACTGGGTGCGGGCCATGGCGTTTTCGATGATGCCCGCCAGAAAAAAGGCCACCAGCAGCTTGCAGGCGAGGAGCAGCGCCGCACCGATGAGCGCGGGCAGACTCCAGTTGGCCGCCTTGCCGAAGGGCAGGAAAATGACCAGAAAGAGCTGCACCACCACCAGTTGCTTGAGGCCGATGGAGAGCTTGAGCAGGGCGAGGCCCGCACCGGAATACTCGGTGAGCGGCCCCTCTTGCAGCTCCTGCTCGGCTTCGGCGCAGTCAAAGGGCAGCTTGCCCATCTCGACAAACACCGCGAAGGCGCAGGCGGCACCCGCCAAGAGGGTAGCGATGGGGGCGGCCAGTGGCTGGGTCGCTACATAGCTGCTGATATTGCCCAGATCCGAGCTGCCCACCATCATCGCCATGATGAAGCAGGCGAGCACCAGAATGGGCTCCACCAGAATGCCGAGGGTCAGCTCGCGGCGGGCGCCGATCCCTGCAAACATGCTGCCGCTGTCGAGCCCCGAGAGGGAGAAGAAGAAGCGGAAGATGGCGAACAGATAGATGTCGGTGATGAGATCCCCGGCGATGGGGAAGGGGGACTCGTGAGTCAGGGTCGGCAGCGCCATCCCCACCAGCAAGAGGGCGGCGATGAGCAGCGCAGGCATCAGGTTGAAGATGATGCCGGCAGGCTCGGGGGTCACCTCCTGACGGCGCAGGAGTTTGGCGATATCCCGGTAATCCTGCAGCAGGCCCGGCCCTTGGCGGGAGTGCATCTTGGCCCGCAGCACCCGGTTGAAACCGGTGGCGAGCGGCGCCAGCGCCAGCATGGCGATGGCCTGGGTCAGGGCGAGGGCAACCATGCCCCAGCTCGGCATTTCAAGAACAGGCATATCAGACTCCTACAGCCATCAGGATAAAGAGCGCCAGCACCACGCCGTGCAGCAGCCAGCCGGTCGTCCCGCTGGTATCGCTCACCCCGTGCAGGGCGCTGGCCAGATCGAGCTGCGGTTGCTTGCGATAGAGTGGCACGCAGAGTTGGCGCAAGGTGTGGGTGACACCGCCGGAGGTGAGGCTCATGCGCTCCTCGTAGGCGTAACCACAGGCCCACGGGGTGCCAGCGTGACGACGACCCAGCTTGGGCCCCTTGAAGATGGCCAGTACCAGCAGCGGGATGAGGAACAGCCCCAGCAAGGTGATGGCAATAACGGGCGGGGAGAGGATCGCCTGAGTGCTATCGAGCGGCAGCAGGGTCGCGCCGGTGGCGACGTTCATCTGGCCGCTTACCAAGGCTTGGCCATAGCTGGCGATATGGGGGGCAATCCAGGGGGCGCCAAGACCCAGCACCAGACAGACGGCGGCCAGCAGCAGGGTGCCAGCCACCATGGCGCCCGGCACTTCGCGGGCGTGGCTCGCGTGTTCGCTGCGCGGTGCGCCGCAGAAGCAGATGCCATACACCTTGACGAAACACATCACCGCCATGGCGCCGGTTACCGCCAGCATTACTACCGCGAGCGGCGCGACGACAGAGGTGCCGAGTTTGGTCATGGAGAGCAGCGACTGATAGATAAACCACTCGCTGACAAAGCCGTTGAGCGGCGGCAGCGCCGAGATGGCCATGGCGCCGATGAGGAACGCCAGCGCGGTCCAGGGCATCAGCTTGGCCAGGCCCCCCATCTTGTCCATGTCACGAGTGTGCAGGCGGAACATCACAGAGCCGGTACCCATAAAGAGCAGGCTCTTGAAGATGGCGTGGTTGAGCAGGTGATAAAGCGCGCCGAGTAGCCCCAGCACTACCAGTGCTGGTTGCTGGTTGGCGATGCCGATCATGCCGATCCCCATCCCCATCAGGATGATGCCGATGTTCTCCACCGTGTGGTAGGCGAGCAGCCGCTTGAGGTCGTGCTCGGCCAGCGCAAACAGCACCCCGAGCACTGCCGAACAGGCACCGAAGATCAGCACCACATAGCCCCACCAGAGCTGGCTGGCGCCGAGAAAATCGATGCTGACCCGCAAGATGCCAAAGAGGCCCAGCTTGACCATCACACCGGACATCAGCGCCGAGATATGGGAGGGAGCAACGGGCTCGGCCACCGGCAGCCAGCCGTGCAGCGGCACGAAACCGGCGCGCAGGCCAAAACCGCAGAAGCTGAGCAGGAACACCAGCGAGGCCAATCCGCCCGCCAGATGGTGCTCGCGCAGCGCGGCAAACTCCAGCGAGCCGCTTTCGCGGCAGAGCAGCCAGAAGGCGATCAGCACCAGTGCCATGCCGATATGGTTCATCACCAAGTAAAGCCGGCTCTGTTTGGCAGCATCCGGGTTGGTCTTGACCAGCCAGTAGGTGGTGAGGGTCACCAGCTCGTAGCAGAGCAAGAAACCGAGTGCGTTGTCGGCCAGCACCATGCCCACCATGGCAAAGAGGAAGAGGTTCATCAGCGCGCCGATGGCCACATCCCCCTTGCCCTGATATTCGCGGATATAGGCAAAGGAGTAGAGGGCGACGGCGACGCCGACGGTGCTAATCACCAGCAGCATCAGCGCGGCCAGCATATCGAGGTGAACCGAGCCCAGCAGCCAGAGCTGGCCGTCGACGGGGGCGCCTTGGGCAAAGATCTGGATGGCGGCGATGAGGCCCGCGAGCGAGCCCAGCAGGGCAAGGCCGCTATTGAGGCGGTTGGCCAGTGCGGGCAGCTTTTGCAGGAGCAAACCGGCGGCAGCGCCCAGCAAAAAGAGCAGGAGCGTGGCCATTACAAGGGGGGACAACATCAGCACGCTCCCTCTGTGGTGGATAAATCGGATGCAGGGATCGCCGTGGCAGGCGCCGAGAAGGCAGAGGCCCCTTGCGGGTTGGTGTCGGCCGCTTGCTGGCGACGGATACGTGCGGCGCGTTCGGTGTCGCCGTCATTGACCAGCTTCAGTGCCTGGGAGGGGCAGGCACCGACACAGGCCGGGCCATCGGTGCGAAACTCGCACAGGTCGCACTTGACGGCGATGCTGCGCACCCCTGGCTCCCAGCTCAGCAGATCCTCGCCAAAGCAGCGCAGGCCGGCAGAGGTGGAGGGGTTGCTGGAGCGGATGGAGCTGGGAATATAGGTGTCGTAACTGGTGGCCATGGCCACCGGACGGCTGCCGCCGCTCTGGATGGCGCCAAAGGGACAGGCTACGGCGCAGAGGTTGCAGCCGATGCAGAGCGACTCGTTGAGTTGCACGCAATCGCCGGTCTGGCGAATTGCCTCGACCGGGCACACCTTGCTGCAGGGGGCATCGTCACAGTGACGGCACTGAACCGGCATGGTCGCCTGCTCGTGTCGCATAACGGTTAAACGGGGGGCTTGTTGCAAACCTTGCGCCTTGTGTACCTCGCTGCAGGCCGCCATACAGGTGCCACAGCCGATACAAAGCTTGGGGTCAGCGATAACGAAGCGGTTCATAGCCTACCTTGTCGTGTCGCGAACGGAGAAAGTAGGGGCAGGTTGGCAAGATACGGGCCAGCTTGGTTTTGCCTGGCAGGATGAGTGTAAGTGTTTGTTTTTAAATGACGTTAAAAATCGCGTCGACGGGTGTCGAGGCCTTGCCTCACTGTCGAAGCGTGACGTTCGTCACTTGTGACGAAGGGTAGGAGAGGGTTCGTCACCCCCGCAAAACGGTATCGACACGGCTGAATGCGGGGTCGTGACAAGGGGGGAAAGGGCTCCGGGTCTGCGCCAGGACATCGGTGGTGTGCACCCTTCTCCCCTCGCGGGAGAAGGGTTGGGGATGAGGGGGAAAGTCAGCCATATGGTCGCGGTGCACGGCGCTGCGCTTGTTGCACCCTACGGTGGGATGTCTGTGGGGGTCGCCGTGGTTTTGCTCCCTTCTCCCCTTGCGGGATAAGGGTTGGGGATGAGGGGGCCGGTAATTGGGGTTAGTTGCAAAATGAGAGAGGGAGGCCCATGCCTCCCTCTCTATTTGCTGACGTTTTCTATGCCATTAAGAGGCCATCAACACGCCATCAGATATCCACCTGGGATCCCAACTCGATGACCCGGTTGGGCGGGATCTCGAACTGGTCCGGCGCGCGCAGGGCGTTGCGCTGCAGCAGCATAAAGAGCTTGCCGCGCAGGTAGAGATACCAGGGGCGCTCCTTCATGATCAGCGACTCGTGGGCCATGAAGAAGGAGGTCTCCATCATCCGGCAGCTCAGCCCCTCGGCGTTGCAGCGGTGGAAGATCTCCTCCACGTTGGGGGTCTCGCGCCAGCCGTAGCTTGCCACCACCCGCCAGAAGGTAGGGGAAAGCTGCTCGATGCAGACCCGGCGCACGTTGTGAACGTAGGGCACCTCTTCCACCCGCAGGGTGAGCAGGATGATCCGCTCGTGCAGCACCTTGTTGTGCTTGAGGTTGTGCAGGAGTGCGTGGGGGATCACGTTGACCACCCGCGACATATAGACCGCCGTGCCGGCCACCCGGGTCGGCGGGGATTTTTCCAGCGAGGCGATCATCGGCTCCAGCGAGTTGCCGTGCTCGTTGAGGCGGCGAATAAGCTGAAAGCGCTCGCTCTTCCAGCTGGTCATCACGGTGAACATCACCGCCCCCAGGGTGAGCGGCAGCCAGCCGCCGGAGAAGATCTTGGCGAGGTTGGCGGCAAACAGCGGCACGTCGATGGCCAGCAGCGCGATAAACAGGGCGGCCACCAGGTACTTGTTCCAGTGCCAGCTGTGGCGGGCCACCGAGCAGGAGAGGATGGAGGTGAGCACCATGGTGCCGGTGACGGCGATGCCGTAGGCCGCCGCCAGATTGCTGGAGTGCTCGAAGCTCATGATGACGATCACCACCGAGATATAGAGCATCCAGTTGATGACCGGAATATAGATCTGGCCGGACTCCTGCTCGGAGGTGTGCACGATGCGGATGGGTGAGAGATAACCGAGGCGCACCGCCTGCCGGGTGAGCGAGAAGACCCCGGAGATAACGGCCTGCGAGGCGATCACCGTCGCCAGGGTCGCCAGCAGCAGCAATGGCAGCAGCGCCCATTTAGGGGCGAGCAGGAAGAAGGGGTTGGTGATGGCCTCGGGATGGGCCAGCAGCAGCGCCCCCTGGCCGAAGTAGTTGAGCACCAAAGAGGGCAACACCACCATAAACCAGGCGCGCCGGATCGGACTCTTGCCAAAATGGCCCATGTCGGCGTAGAGCGCCTCTACCCCTGTGATGGCCAGCACCACGGCGCCGAGGGCAAAGAAGGAGGCGGTCTGGTACTTGGCAAAGAAGCGCAGCGCCCAGACGGGGTTGAGCGCCCCCAGCACCTCGGGGTGCTGGAAGATGCTGTTCAGGCCCAGCACCGCCAGGGTGATGAACCAGGTGAGCATGATGGGGGCGAACAGCTTGCCCACGGTGGCGGTGCCGTGTTTCTGGATGGCGAACAGCAGGGTCAGCACCAGCACCGAGAGCGGCACTATATAGGGGTCGAGGGAGGGGGCGGCGATGTTCAAGCCCTCGATGGCCGACATCACCGACATGGCCGGGGTGATCACCACCTCGCCATAGAAGAAGCTGCCGCCAATCAGCCCCAGGATGATCAGCAAGGGGGTCCACTTGGCCGGGGTGTTGCGGGTGGCCAGCGACATCAGGGTAAGGATGCCCCCTTCGCCGGCGTTGTCGGCCCGCATCACGAAGGAGAGGTACTTGACCGAGACCACCAGGATCAGCAGCCAGAAGATCAGTGAAAGAAAGCCCAGGATGGAGGCGGGCTCTACCCCGAAACCGAACTGGCCGGAGAGGCACTCGCGCAGGGTATAGAGCGGGCTGGTGCCGATGTCGCCATAGACCACGCCGATCGCCGCCAGCGTAACGCCGGACAGGGCTTGTTTGTGATTACCGTTCATGAAGTTGTCTGTCAGTTTGATGGTGACGATTGGCCAGCACGGGCCGCCCCCGTCTATCGGGCGTGCGGCAGGTGCCGCAGGAACGCATTAATGGATTGCGATGGGAAAGGGAGCTAACTGGATATAAAGAGGCTCATCATGGGACACAGTCTGTTCATCTGCCGTTAAGGGTATAATGACACACCCGTCGTGGGTTTATGCTCAGGTATAAATAATCAAAAAGGGGTGGTTAACGAAATTATTAATTGGCCGCTGATTGAAATACCCCGCCCAGACCCTGGCAAGTGATTGTTTTAACTGGCTATCCATTTTTGCCAGCGTTTTGCATCAAGCTGGCTAAGAAATAAACGATAAAATGCTGACGAATAAAGAGGGGCTCTGGCAGTAAAAGAGAAGGGGATAAGGCTGCGATGGAGTCTTTATTAGACGAAAGGTCAGGTGCAATGAACGATGTTCATTGCACTATTTACATGAATAGCTAGGTTATGGAATAAGGGTAAATTTTTTAATAATGACTGCCAGAGAGAACAAGACTTTTCAACTGAGATAGTGTTTTCATTGGACTATCTCGATGAAGCATTCGATGACAGTTAGAGCAAACTACAGCTAAATCAGATAATGTAGTCTCTACTTGCTTTTCTGCATCCGCCAATTTGATAAGGTGGTGAATTTCACAAAAGTCCTCACCTAGAACACCATAGACTTTTTTAAAGTCGAAAGAGCATACTTCACATACGAGTTTTCCAGTGCGTTCTAAAATTTGTCTTTTCTTAAGTTTAACTATTTTCTGGTTTCTTTCTCTTTTGATATGAGCTAATAACCGAGGGTTACCTTCCAGAGCAGAAAAGTCGATATCTGGAATGATGTCGCTTAAATCATAGCCCTCAATAAATTCTAGAATTGGTCGAGTATATTGGTTGCTGTCTTCAGTGTTGGCAAACCAAACGTTACTTTGTCCTATACCTCCTTTTACTGCCCTAGGAATCATTAAATGACGTTGCTCCATGGGAAGTAAGGTTACATTGTCTTTATGAGCTTTAATTCGAAAGATATTTATCCCACTCTCCTTGTGTTTTATGCTTTCCAGGTTTAAAAATTGCTCATGTCTAAATACTGTCGCATGTTTATACCAACCCACAACCGCAGTACCACCAGAATCAGGACCAGCAGTCCAAATTACTAGTACATCATCTATGGATTCATCTGATTTGGATGCGCCTAATTTTTCTAGTTTTATTTGCCCAGTAGGTCTTACATAGCCAAATATTTGGTTGTCAACCTCTGTGAAATTACAAGCCTCATGTCCAGTATCATTTTTATTATAGGCTCCACCACGCTCAGGCTTATCATTGTAAATTCCATCATATCGTTTCATCCAGCCGACATTGCAGAATAAATACTTCATACTCCCTCCGAAAAAATAAACTTCATGACTACGATATTGTCATATTGGTTTTCAAGTGAGGCACATGATAACCGGAAAGATGAAAAATAGAAGAGCCAGAGATATAAAACAGGATCTAACTCAATAAATTAATTATTAAGGTTTTTGTTTTGCCTCGCGATTTTACAGTAAAACCAAAAAAACTCTGACTGTACTGCGCTAGCTTTGCGCTTTATGGTGGCTATTTGGAGCTCTTTCTTCAGGGGGCACTTTCTCGGATTTTGCCCTCCTACTTGCTAGCTGTATGGTGCCCGATCTCTGTTTCTAGCCTCTCTGATCTGCTCTGTAACGTGGTTGGGGTAGGGTCTTGTCAGCCAGTGTCGACCTCGTCACTTTTGTCATGTCGAGCAGGGGGCCGGCCCCTTCGTCACCCTCGTCAGTTACGACTAACACCGCCTTTATCATCCAGATTATCTCTTTATTTTCATATGCTTGTGATTTTATGACGGGCCATCTGCCGGTGTTGGTCTGATAAATGCTTTGTGGGGGCAGACCGTGTTGTCGCCTGCCTGGTGGGTGAGGGCGGTCGGGTGTAACGAACCATTTAGGATCCCTCTCTATGAACAGCTTCGTGATTGCAGATCCCAGTCTCTGTATTGGGTGTCGTACCTGTGAGGTGGCCTGCGCCGTTTCACACCAGTCAGGGTCCTGCAGCGGGACCCTTGAGCGGGAGGGCGGCCTGCATCTTGCCATCGAGGATGGACATCTGGTCTCCAAGGACAGCCATTTTCAGCCGCGCCTGAAGGTGATCGTGGGCAGCAAGGTGACCACGCCGGTACTCTGCCGCCAGTGTGAAGACAAGCCCTGTGCCATGGCCTGCCCCAACAACGCCATCGTCAGCGAGGATGGCTGCGTCAAGGTGCTGCAGGCGCGCTGCATCGGCTGCAAGTCCTGCGTGGTGGCCTGTCCTTACGGCGCCATGGCGGTGGTGGTGAAAGAGGTGGCCCCCACGGCCGATTCGCTCTTCAAGCGGCCGCAGACCAAGGCGCAGGCGCTCAAGTGCGATCTCTGCCAGCACCGCGAGGCGGGCCCGGCCTGTGTCGAGGTGTGCCCGACCCAGGCGCTGCGGCTGGTCACGCCGGCCCACCTTGACACCCTGAACCGGCAGAAGCAGCTGGCCAGCGCCGAGGCCCTGCTGGCGATGCCGGCGCGGGTGTGAGCGGGCTTGCCGAGCCGTTTTTCGTTAACAAACAAGAGTGTGAGTCATGAAAAAAGTCATTACCGTGTGTCCTTATTGCGGCACCGGTTGCAAAATCAACCTGCTGGTTGAAAACGACAAGGTGGTGGGGGCCGAAGGCGCCAACGGCCGGACCAACGAGGGGCAACTCTGCCTCAAGGGCTATTACGGTTGGGATTTCTTGAACGACACCAACCTGCTGACCCCCCGTCTCAAGAGCCCGATGATCCGCCGCGAGCGCGGTGGCAAGCTCGAAGCCGTCTCCTGGGACGAAGCCATCGAGTTCGCCAGCAGCCGTCTCTCGGCCATCAAGGCGAAATATGGCCCGGACGCCATCATGACCACCGGCTCTGCCCGTGGCCCCGGCAATGAAGCCAACTATGTGATGCAGAAATTTGCCCGCGCTGTGCTGGGGACGAACAACGTCGATCACTGCGCGAGGGTGTGACACGCACCCTCAGTCTCCGGTCTGGAGACAACAGTAGGCAACGGCGCCATGAGCAACGCCATTCCCGAAATTCAAGAGACCAAGTGCCTGCTGGTGTTTGGTTACAACGCTGCTGACTCTCACCCCATCGTGGCCCGCCATATCCTCAAGGCGAAGGCAAACGGGGCCAAGGTGATTGTGTGTGATCCCCGCATGGTGGAGACCGCCCGCATCGCCGATCAGTGGCTGCCGCTCAAAAACGGTTCCAACATGGCGCTGGTCAACGCCTTCGCCAACGTCTTGATCAATGAAGGGCTCTACAACAAGGCGTTCGTTGCGAACTACACCGAAGGGTTCGACACCTTCAAGGCCACGGTGGCCAAGTACACCCCGGAATACGTGGAGGGGATCACCGGCCTCAAAGCCGCCGATATCCGCGCCGCCATTCGCACCTATGCCGCATCACCTGCTTCCATGATCCTGTGGGGCATGGGGGTGACTCAGTACGGTCAGGCGGTGGACGTGGTCAAGGGGCTCGCGGGAATTGCGCTGCTGACCGGCAACTTCGGTCGCCGCGGCACCGGCTGCGGGCCGGTACGCGGTCAGAACAACGTGCAGGGCACCTGTGACATGGGGATGCTGCCGCACCAGTTCCCGGGTTATCAGTCGGTGGCCGATCCTGCCATCAGCGCCAAGTTTGCCAAGGCGTGGGGGGTGGATGCGCTCTCCCAGAAACCCGGCTATCGACTGACCGAGCTTGGCCACAAGGTGGAGGAGGGCAAGTGCAAGGCCTTCTACATCTTCGGGGAAGATCCGGCCCAGACCGAGGCAGACCTCGGTCAGTTCCGCCGTACCCTGGCGGGGATGGAGCTGGTGATCGTGCAGGATATCTTCATGACCCAGACTGCCGAGATGGCGGACGTCATTCTGCCCGCCACCAGCTGGGGTGAGCACGAGGGGGTCTACAGCTCGGCGGATCGCGGCTTCCAGCGCTTCTACAAGGCGGTGACTCCGCCGGACAACGTGAAGCCGGACTGGGCCATCTTCTCGCTGATGGCGACAGCCATGGGGTATCCCATGGAGTATCGCGACACCCAACAGATCTGGGACGAGCTGCGCGGACTCTGCCCGCTCTACGCCGGGGTCAGCTATGACAAGATGGCCGATCTCAAGAGCGTGCAGTGGCCCTGTCCGACCGAGGATCACCCGGGCACCAGCACCCTGTTCGAGGGGAATGTGTTCACCACCCCGAGCGGCAAGGGCCAGCTGATTGCCTCCGAGTGGCGGCCGCCGCTGGAGCAGCCCTGTGCCGAGTACCCGCTGGTGCTCTCCACCGTGCGTGAAGTCGGCCACTACTCCTGCCGCTCCATGACCGGCAACTGCTCGGCGCTGCAGACCCTGGCCGATGAGCCGGGCTATGTGCAGATCCACCCGAGCGATGCCAAAAAGCTCGGGGTGAAGGATCAGGCGCTGGTCTGGATCTCGTCGCGGCGCGGCAAGGTGATCACCCGGGCCAACTACAACGACCGGGTCAACGCCGGGGTGGTCTACATGACCTACCAGTGGTGGATCGGGGCCTGCAACGAGCTCACCATCGAGCACGTGGACCCCGTCTCCTACACGCCGGAGTACAAGTACTGCGCAGTGAAAATTGAGCGTATCGAGGATCAGCCTGAGGCGGAAGTGTACGTCCAGACTGAATACAGCGCGCTCAAGGCGAAATTGCGCAGCGCCGCCAAAGGGTAATCGTCGTTAATAAAGTGGATCCAGGCTCTGTATACAGGGCCCGGATCCGCTCATCCTTTTTTCAGCTGGCAGGTGTCCATCATGAAAAATGAATTAAATCTTTCGTTCGGGATCTTTTATGTCTCCGCTTATTTGCTGGTGATGTTGTTAGGGATTGGGTGTTTTCTATGGCACGACGAATTGATATTTCTGCTGGGGTTTGCCTTCTTCGGCTGTTTTATCGCCGCGCGCATCGCCATGAGCGCCGTGCTGGCGGCATTGAGCGTGCAGGCGGCCTGGCTCATCGCCTTTCTCTCCACCACCCTGGTCAACTGCCTGCTGGCGGGCGTGCTGGGGCTCGGGGTCTATCTCACCCATCGGGTGGTATCGGTGGAAATAGCTGACAATATCAGTGGGTTATTGCTGGGGCTTCAGCTCTTTTCCGCCGCCTTCATCTTCGGCGGACTGAAGCTGCACAACTACCGGCTGCTCTCCTCATGAGCCTGCGACAGCAGCAACAGGGGCAGAGGATGGGCCAGTTGGCGGCGATATGCGGCGAATGCCGGCGATAGTGACGCCATATTTGGGCGCGGCGGGAAATATCCGCTGACGGAGCTGTAATATGTGCCAGGGCCGGCTTGGTTGTAATGGGGATGGGGCTAACTTATTATGCCAGCCATCCTGCGATAATCTGCGCGATGCTATTTCAGTGCATGTTAGTTTTTATAATTAAGCGTTAAGTTTTTAAAAATTAATTATAACATCTGACTGCGATGGCTGATGCATTGTTTACCGTTGTTGCCGTGCTGCAATTGGCCAGCAAGGGTACCCATCTAGATGTAATGCGAGGCCTGAATGCTGAATGTGAGTGCCATTCCGTTGACCGATATCTCACCCATCTGGGATGACGGCTTTCTCTCCCTCTCCAAGAATCTGCTCTCTGCTGTCACCCTGGACGATTTCATCAAGAAGCTGAACCGGATCCAGCCCTGCTTTCGTCAGGTGGATCGGGTCAACCTCATCCTCAACCTGGGGACGGGGGAGGAGGCGGTCTTCTACTACCTGGGGGAGCAGGGGCCGGCTCACCTTATCTGCCGCAAGGCCGATCTCCATTTTTCCCGCGAGCAGGCCATCGTGCTGCCGGCGAGCCGCTTTCGCCACCGCTGCGAACAGCTGGCAAGCACTCCTGTCTATGACGGCTTGCACTCCTACTGCCAGCTGCCCATTACCACCGCCCGCAGCCACCTGGGCGGGGTGGAGTTCATCAGCCGCGAGGCCAACGCCTTCCCGATGGAGACCCTGGCCAAGCTGACCCAGCTGGCGGCCATCGTCGCCATTGCGCTGGAGAACGTGCTGGACAAGGAGCGCACCCTGGAGCAGGCCAACTCCCTGCGCCTTGAGCGCGACAGCTGCAAGATCCTGGTGGACGTGACCAACGCGGTGATCAAACTGGTGCGCATCGCCGAGCTGCCCCAGAGCCTGTTCACCATCCTGCACCACCACTTTGGCATCAGCAGCCTGTGCCTGGCCGAGTACAACGCCACCTCCGACAGCTTCAAGAGCTATCTGGTCAATCAGCAGCAGCGCGAACAGCCGGGCATCATCAACCATTCGTGTTTTGAGAAGAACTGCCTGCAGGGGGCGCTCGGCCACAGCGAGCCCTTCTTCCTCTATCGCGAGCAGGGCCACGGCTGCCAGTCGAGCTGCCGCTTCACCTCCCAGATCCTGCCCCCCGACGCCGACAGCTCCTGTATCCTGCCGCTGCGCTATCGGGGCAACCTGTTGGGGGTGTTGATCCTCTCTCACCCCGAGGCGGATTTCTTCGCCGACCTCGATATCTCGCTGCTCGAACAAGTGGCGGCGCGCACGGCCATTGCCATGAACAACGTGCAGGCGCAGCAGGAGATCTCCAACACCACCGGCGCCAGGGAGAAGACCCTTCGGGTCGACGGACCCGCGCCGCAGGGGGACTTTGCCAACATCATCTACCAGAGCGCCGTGATGGAGAGGGTGCTGGAGAAGGTGAAGCTGGTGGCCCAGAGCGACTGCACCGTGCTCATTCTGGGGGAGACCGGCACCGGCAAGGAGCTGATCGCCCAGGCCATTCACGCCCTGAGTGCCCGCCACGATCACGAGATGGTCAAGGTGAACTGCGCCGCCATTCCCACCGGCCTTATCGAGAGCGATCTGTTCGGCCACGAGAAGGGGGCCTTTACCGGGGCGCTGACTCAGCGCATCGGCCGCTTCGAGCGGGCCCACAAGGGCACTCTGTTCCTCGACGAGGTGGGGGACATGCCGCTCGATCTGCAGCCCAAACTGTTGCGGGTCTTGCAGGAGCACGAGCTGGAGCGGGTGGGCAACAGCAACCCCATTGCCATCGACGTGCGGCTGGTGGCGGCCACCAACTGCGATCTGCTCTCCATGGTCAAGAACAAGCGCTTTCGAAGCGACCTCTATTACCGGCTCAACGTCTTTCCCATCGAGCTGCCGCCCCTGCGCGAGCGGCGCGAGGATATTCCGCTCTTGGTCAACTTCTTCATCAAGAAGATCGCCAAGCGGATGCGCCGCACCATCACCTCCATCCCGGCCGACGCCATGAAGATGCTGGTGTCGCTCCCCTGGTACGGCAACATCCGTGAGCTCGAAAACATCATCGAGCGGGCGGTGGTGATGACCCGCGGCCACGTGCTCAACCTCTCGCCGGACGAGCTGCTGCCCCTCAAGGGCTTTCACAAGATAGAGACCCTGGTCTATGACGAGCCGGCCCGGGAGCTGTTTCGCGAGCCGCTGCCCGCCTTGCCGCAGGGTGAAGAGGCACAGGGGGAGGATGAGCGGGTCAGCATCATCCGGGCGCTGAAGGCGTGCAACGGCATTGTCGCTGGCGAGCGGGGGGCGGCCCAGCGCCTGGGCATGAAGCGCACCACCTTGCTGTCGAAAATGAAACGGCTCGGGATCTCGGCCAAAGATCCCCGCACCCTCAACTAAGGGGCCCCCAGATGTTGCTTGAACTCGACCCCGACACCCCGCAGGCGCTCAGCGCCCATCGCGAGGTGGTCCATTACCATCAGCGCGGCGTCACCACCGACAGTGCCATGCAGCTGCCCTGCGAAACCCCGGTGGCGCTGGTCTACAACGGCATCGCCCACAGCGTGATGATGTGCTCGGCCGCCGATCTGGAGGATTTCGCCATCGGCTTCTCGCTCTCCGAGGGGATCATCGACAGCCTGCTCGATATCCACGACATCGAGCAGCAGAGCGCCTGCCGCGGCATCGAGCTGCACATCACCCTGGCCAATCGCTGCGTTCATCGCCTGAAAGAGAAGCGGCGCACCCTGGCCGGGCGCACCGGGTGCGGCATCTGCGGCAGCGAAAGCCTGGAGCAGGTGGTGCGCGCCCAACCAAGGCTGCCCGACAGCCAGCGCTTTGCGGTGGGTCATATCGACAAGGTGCTGGCCGCGCTGCGCCCGCTCCAGCTACTGGGGCAGAGCACGGGGGCGACCCATGCCGCCGTGCACGTGGATGGCGAGGGGAACATCCTCGCCATTCGCGAGGACGTGGGGCGCCATATCGCGCTGGACAAGCTGGTGGGGCACTTGCAGCGAAGTCAACGGCGCGACGGCGCCATCCTGGTGACCAGCCGTGCCAGCTTCGAGATGGTGCAAAAGTGCGCCAGCGCGGGGGTGGAGATCTTGCTCGCCATCTCGGCCGCCACCGAGCTCGCGGTCGAGCGGGCCGAGCAGACCGGGCTCACCCTGGTGGGCTTCTGTCGCCCGGGGCGAGCCGAGATCTACAGCGGCCGCCAGCGCATCCTGCTGGCGAGCGCAGCGTCATCCGCCGTTTCGGCAGAGGGCTGAGGGCACAAGGCCATTGGCGCTCGAGGTCGGCTCGGGTATAGTCCTGCGCCAACAAGATAGGTTCGGTCGCGCTCCTTGCCCGTCAGGGCGCCGCGGCCGACACAGCGTCAAAGGATACCAAGCCCATGAAATTCAGCCCGCTGCTGGATGAGATGATGAAAGCCCTGCAGGTGCTGCCGGGTGTCGGCCCCAAGTCGGCCCAGCGCATGGCATTTACCCTGCTCGAGCGTGAGCGCAGCGGCGGCCTGCGGCTGGCCCAGCTGCTCTCTCGCGCCCTCACCGAGATTGGCCACTGCAGCCACTGCCGCACCTTCACCGAGAACGAGCGCTGCGAGATCTGCGCCAATCCCAAGCGCGAAGAGAACGGCCTGCTGTGCGTGGTGGAGAGCCCGGCGGACGTGGCCGCCATCGAGCAGACCGGCCAGTTCTCCGGCCGTTACTTCGTGCTGATGGGTCACCTCTCGCCGCTGGACGGCATTGGCCCGGAAGAGCTGGGGCTGGAGATCCTGGAGCGACGCTTGAAAGACGAGGCGATCAGCGAGCTTATTCTGGCCACCAACCCCACCATCGAAGGGGATGCCACCGCCTGGTACATCGCTGACATGGCCCGCGCCGCCGGCGTCAAGGTGAGCCGGATTGCCCACGGGGTGCCGGTGGGCGGCGAGCTGGAGCTGGTGGATGGCACCACGCTTTCCCACTCCCTGATGGGGCGTCAGCCCCTGAATTGAGTCAGCGCCAGCCCCTCAATTGG
The DNA here is from genome assembly GCF_013085505.1 of Aeromonas sp. 2692-1. Taxonomy (NCBI): domain Bacteria; kingdom Pseudomonadati; phylum Pseudomonadota; class Gammaproteobacteria; order Aeromonadales; family Aeromonadaceae; genus Aeromonas; species Aeromonas sp. 2692-1. The sequence continues at coordinate 3,744,040 of NZ_CP038513.1, read as the reverse complement.
GCCTGCGCTAGCAACTGAACTGAATTTGCGTCGCGACTCAGCAGCAATACCAGAACCCGCCTCGGCGGGTTTTTTGTTGGGTAACAGGTTCGATTGGCGCAAAAATCGCCATTCGCACGCCTCGACGTTTTGTCCCCCTTGAAATGGCGATCGCCGGCCCCATCTTGGATCGGGAATATGTTCAACCCGAATCGCCTGAGGATAGTGTCGATGACCCAAAGCGTTCATGCCGAAACCCACGGGTTTCAGACTGAAGTCAAACAACTGCTGAGCCTGATGGCCCACAGCCTCTACTCCAACAAAGAAGTGTTCCTGCGCGAGCTGATTTCCAACGCCTCCGATGCGGCGGACAAGCTGCGCTTCAAGGCGCTTTCCGATGCCTCTTTGTTCGAAAACGACGGCCAGTTGCGCGTTCGCCTGGTGGTTGATAAAGAAAATCGGACCCTGACCATCTCCGACAACGGGATCGGTATGACCCGTGATCAGGTGATCGAGCACCTGGGCACCATCGCCAAGTCCGGCACCGCCGAGTTCTTCAAGAACCTCTCCGGTGATCAGGGCCGCGACTCCCAGCTGATCGGTCAGTTCGGGGTGGGCTTCTACTCCGCCTTCATCGTCGCCGACAAGGTGACCGTGGTCTCCCGCGCCGCCGGTACTGCTCCGGAGCAGGGCGTGCAGTGGGAGTCGGAAGGGGAAGGCTCCTTCACCGTGGCTGATGTGACCAAAGAGGGTCGCGGTACCGACGTCATCCTGCACCTGCGCGCCGAAGAGGACGAGTTCCTTGACGACTGGCGTCTGCGCTCCGTGGTGAGCAAATATTCCGATCACATCAGCGTACCGGTGGAGATGTTCAAAGAGGGCACCCCGGATCGGGAAGAAGATGGCGAGACCATCGTCGGCACCCCGGGCGAGTGGGAGCAGGTCAACCGCGCCACCGCGCTGTGGACCCGCAACCCGAAAGAGATCAAGGACGAGGAGTATCAGGAGTTCTACAAGCACGTCGCCCACGACTTCGAAGATCCGCTCTTGTGGGGCCACAACCGGGTGGAAGGGGCGCAGGAGTACACCAGCCTGCTCTACGTGCCGGCCCGTGCCCCGTTCGATCTCTACAACCGGGATCAGAAACACGGCCTGAAGCTCTACGTGCAGCGCGTCTTCATCATGGACGACGCCGAGCAGTTCATGCCGGCTTACCTGCGCTTCGTCAAAGGGGTGCTGGACTCCAACGATCTGCCGCTCAACGTCAGCCGCGAGATCCTGCAAGACAACAAGGTGACCGTCTCCCTGCGCAAGGCCTGCTCCAAGCGCGTGCTGACCATGCTGGCCAAGCTGGCCAAGGATGATGCCGAGAAGTACGCCAAGTTCTGGAGCGAGTTCGGCAATGTGCTCAAAGAAGGCCCGGCCGAGGATTACGCCAACCGCGAAGAGATCGCCAAGCTCTTGCGCTTTGCCAGCACCGCCGGCGAGGGCGAAGCCCAGACCGTGTCGCTGGAGGATTACGTTGGCCGCATGAAGGAAGGCCAGCAGAAGATTTACTACATCACCGCCGACTCTTACGCTGCCGCCAAGAACAGCCCGCACCTCGAGATCTTCCGCAAGAAGGGCGTCGAAGTGCTGCTGATGTGGGAGCGGGTCGACGAGTGGCTGATGAGCCACCTGACCGAGTTCGACGGCAAGCAGCTGGTCTCCGTCACCCGTGGCGAGCTGGATCTCGGCGATCTGGAAGACGAAGCCTCCAAACAGGCGCAGGAAGAGGCCGAAAAAGCCAACGCCGGTCTGGTGGAGCGGGTCAAGCAGAGCCTCGGGGATGCGGTAAAAGAGGTGCGGGTCACCCACCGTCTGACCGACTCACCGTCCTGCATCGTTACCGATGCCCACGGCATGAGCACCCAGATGATCAAGCTGATGCGTGCCGCCGGCCAGCCGGTGCCGGAGCAGAAGTACATTCTGGAACTGAACCCCGATCACGCCCTGGTGAAGAAGCTCGATACCATCCAGGACGAGGCGCTGTTCGGCGAGTGGGTCACCCTCTTGCACGAACAGGCCCAGCTGGCCGAGCAGGGCGGGCTCAATGATCCGGCGAGCTTCGTCTCTCGTATCAACCGTCTGTTACTCCAGGCATGATGTTTGGGCCCACTGCGTGCAGTGGGCTCTTTCTTTTCTGGCGCCTGCCCCGTCCGGGGCGGGCGCCAGTTGCGTGCAGCGCTGCTGCATTTTCACTCATTTTTCGTACACGGATCTGCGCCAATGGTCGTATTGCCATGTCGGAAAGATGGTGAAAAATAAGCCACTCACACGGGGCAAGCTTGTGAAAATGGGCGAAACCGTGTAGTTTTTTGCCTTCTCAAGAATTGAATAACCAATCAATAGGAGCGTGTATGCGCATTGTTCTGTTGGGGGCTCCGGGTGCCGGCAAGGGTACTCAGGCTCAGTTCATCATGGAAAAACACGGTATTCCGCAGATCTCCACCGGCGACATGCTGCGTGCCGCGATCAAGGCGGGCACCGAGCTGGGCCTCAAGGCCAAAGCCGTGATGGACGCAGGTCAGCTCGTCTCTGACGACATCATCATCGGCCTGGTCAAAGAGCGTATTGCCCAACCGGATTGCGCCAACGGCTTCCTGCTGGACGGTTTCCCGCGCACCATTCCCCAGGCGCAAGCCATGAAGGACGCCGGTGTTGCCGTGGACTTCGTGCTGGAGTTCGACGTGCCGGACGAAGAGATCGTCAAGCGCATGAGCGGTCGTCGCGTTCACTCCGGCTCCGGCCGTACCTACCACGTGGTGTTCAACCCGCCGAAAGTGGAAGGCAAGGACGACGTGACCGGTGAAGATCTGGTGATCCGTGCCGACGACGAAGAGACCACTGTGCGCAAGCGTCTGGATGTATATCATCAGCAGACCGCACCGCTCATCGGCTTCTACGGCAAGGAAGCGGAAGCGGGCAACACCCGTTACGTCAAGATTGATGGCACCCAGCCGGTGGATCTGGTCAGCAAGCAGCTGGCGACCATCCTGGGCTAAGCCCGCCATTGCCATCGTCCCCAAGGGGCCAGCGGCAATGTGCCAGTGAGACAAGGGCCCGGCATGGGCCCTTTCTTGCATTCAGACATAACAACAGAACGACAGGAAGCATACGTGACCACGAAAACCGGGATCTTGCTGGTCAATCTGGGTACCCCAGCCGCGCCCACCACGGCCGCCGTCAAGGCGTTTCTCAGCCAGTTTCTGCACGATCAGCGGGTCGTCGACCTGCCGCGCTACCTCTGGTGCCCTCTGCTCCACTTCATCATCCTGCCGACCCGCTCCCCCAAGGTGGCCAAGCTCTATCAGCAGGTGTGGACCGAGCAGGGCTCGCCGCTGATGGTGATAAGCAAGCAGCAGCGCGCGGCGCTGGAGCAGGAGCTCAAGCGCGAAGGGGTCGAGGTGCCGGTGGAGCTGGCCATGACCTACGGCTCCCCTTCGCTGGATGAGGGCTGGCAGGCGCTCAAGGCCAAGGGAGTCAACCGGGTGATCCTGTTGCCGCTCTATCCCCAGTATTCGGTCAGCACCACCGCCTCGGTGTTCGATGGCTGGGCCAAGGCGATGAAAAAAGAGCGCAACCTGCCGGTGGTGCGGCTCATTCGTGATTACCATGCTCACCCCGAATATATCCAGGCGCTGGCCATGAGCGTGCGTCGCCACTGGGAACAGCACGGCCAGGGCGAGCACCTGCTGATGTCGTTCCACGGCATTCCCGAACGCTACGAGCGGGAAGGGGATCCCTATGGTCACCAGTGCCGGCGCACCGCCGCCCTGCTGGCCGAAGCGCTCGGGCTGGAGGCCAGCCAGTGGACCGCCAGCTTCCAGTCCCGCTTTGGCAAGGAGGAGTGGCTCAAGCCCTACACCGACGTGACCATCGGCGGCCTGCCGGCCACCGGGATCAAGCGGCTCGATGTGATCTGTCCCGCCTTTGCCGCCGACTGCCTCGAAACCCTGGAGGAGATCCAGGTGCAGAACCGGGAGATCTTCATGGCCGCCGGTGGCGAGCAGTTTGAATACATTCCAGCCCTCAACAGCGATCAGGCCCACATCCGCATGATGGTGTCGCTGATCTGCCGCGAGCTGGCCTGACGGGGCATTGCCCGCACCACTCATCGGTGCGGGGCTCTGATCGTTGATTGTCCAAGGAGAAGGAGTTTCACCATGATGCATATCACCCTGATTTACGCCGGCCTCTTGGGGCTGCTGTTCCTCTTGCTCTCCTTCTGGGTGGTCAAGCGCCGGGCCCAGTTCAAGGTGATGATAGGGGAAGGGGAGGCGCCCGAGATGCGCGCCGCCATCCGGGCCCACGGCAACTTTGCCGAGTACGTGCCGCTCACCCTGCTGCTGATGGCGCTGTGCGAGCTGGCGGGCGTCGGGGCCTTCTGGCTTCATGCCGGCGGCCTGGCGCTGCTGGTGGGACGCATCCTGCATGCCATCGGCATCCAGATCCCCAAGGCACCCAACCTGCCGAGGCTGGTCGGCACCCTGCTGTTCTGGCTGGCGCTGGGGCTCTTCTCGGTGCTGGCGCTGGCACAGGGGCTTGCCGCCGGCTGAGTCTTGTTCGCTGCAAAAACCACCTCCTTGCGGGGTGGTTTTTTTGATGGGTTTTGGTAAACGTTTTCCTCTGCAGCCCGTGTCTATACTGACTTCATATTTTAATCAGGCGACTTTTCGGCGCGGCGGATTGTGTTAAAATCCCGCCCCTCTTTCCCCCAGAGCACAAGAACATTGCCATGAAATTTCCCGGTCAGCGCAAGTCCAAACACTACTTTCCAGTGGATCGTCGTGATCCCCTCATCTCCCAGAGCGCGGTGCTTGCGGAGCGGGGCAAGGCCTATGTGGTCGGGATTGACCAGACACTGGTCGACATCGAGGCGCACGTTGATCTGGCATTTCTCGAGCGTTACGGCCTGAGCCGCGGCCACTCCATGCTCATCTCCGATGACGTGGCCGAGCAGATCTACGACGAGCTCAAGAGCAACAACATGGTGGTGAGCGAATTTGCCGGCGGCACCATCGGCAACACCATGCACAACTACTCGGTGCTGGCGGACTCCCACTCCATCCTGCTCGGCGTCATGAGCCAGGACATTCGCATCGGCAGCTACGCCTACCGTTACCTGTGCAACACCTCGTCACGGGTCAACCTCGACTACCTGCAGCCGGTAGACGGCCCGGTCGGTCGCTGCTTCACCTTCATCACTGAAGGGGGCGAGCGCAGCTTCGGCATCAACGCCGGCAAGATGGACCATCTGGATGTGGCCCACATCCCCGAGACCATCATCAAGGAGTCCTCCGCCCTGGTCATCACCGCCTACCTGGTGCGCGGTGAAGATGGCACCCCGATGAAGGACGCGGCCATGACCGCCGTGCGTTATGCCCGCGAGGCCGGTGTGCCGGTGGTGCTGACCCTGGGTACCCGCTTCGTCATCGAGTCCGACCCCCAGTGGTGGCGCGATTTCATCAGCGAGAACGTCACTGTGCTCGCCATGAACGAGGAGGAGGGTGAGGCCCTGACCGGCTTCTCCGATCCGCTGGCCGCCGCCGACAAGGCGCTGGACTGGGCCGACATGGTGCTCTGCACCGCAGGGCCGGTGGGGCTCTACATGGCGGCCTACACCGAAGAGGACTTCAAGCGCGAGACCACGCTGCCGCTGCTGCCCGGTGTCATCCCCGAGTTCAACATGTACGAGTTCAGCCGCCCCATGACCCGCAGCGGCTGCCGCGTGCCCAAGCGCATCTACTCCCACATCTCCCCCTACATGGGCGGGCCGGAGAAGATCAAGAACACCAACGGGGCAGGGGACGGGGCCCTCTCCGCCGTGCTGCACGACATGGTGGCCAACGCCTATCACCGCAGCGCCGTGCCCAACTCCGCCAAGCACGTGGCCGAGTTCCTCACCTACTCCTCGCTCTCCCAGGTGTGCAAGTACGCCAACCGGGTGAGTTACGAGGTGCTGGCCCAGAGCAGCCCGCGCCTGTCGCGCGGTCTGCCGGAGAAGGAAGACAGCCTGGAAGAGGTGTACTGGGAGCGTTGATCCCGCCCCTCGCGCTGAAAACGCCTCCTTCGGGAGGCGTTTTGTCAGGTAAAACCCGGCCGCAGGCAGTTTTTTGTGTGATAAACCCCAAGATGCTTGAGTCCATGTCACTTTTGCGACACCATTTGGCCACCGCATTGCCACTCGGCACTGCCGTGGCCGCAGCACCCGATAGAGAGAGAGCCCCATGAGTAAGTTAACTGACAATCTTGACGCCAATTTCCAACTGTTCATCGAAGAAGTCCGCGAGTCGGGTCAGGTATGGGGCTTGCGTTACGGTGAAGACTGGGTCGTCTGCCGCTCTGCCGAGTTCGAAGATGCCGACGTGATGCCGCTCTGGTCTGCCGAAGAGGATGCCCGTCTGCACTGCGTGGACGAGTGGGCCGACTACGAGCCGGAAGTGATCGAGCTGGAAGAGTTTCTCGACATCTGGATCAACGATCTGGACGAAGACGACGTGCTGGTCGGCCCGAACTGGAACGCCGATCTGGAAGGGCAAGAGCTCGAACCCATCGAGCTGGCCAAGGCGCTGGTGGAACTGGACGCCTGAACCACACTGCATTGAGCCGGGCCTTGGCCCGTCTGACGAGAACCGATATCCGCGAGGATGTCGGTTTTTTTATGGCCGGCTTGCAGAATACTGAATGAAAAGGCGATTTGGCTTTGCACCCGCCAGAGGGATGGTCCATCATCAACCTTTTGCCGAGTGGGAGGAGCCATGTTTGTATTCGACGTCACCGGCGTTGCAGGGGCGCGAGCCGAGATCCGGGTTCAGGCGCTGGACTGGGGGCAGAGCGGCCCCGTCACCTTCCGCTGCGATGACGATCAACTGGCGGTGCTGCTGCTGACCGACTGCCGCTGCGATGCGGTGGGCTTCTTCAATCTGCTGGCGGGCTGCAAGCCGCTCTATCTGGAGCAGTGGCTCAGCTATCTGCAGGAGACCGGTCGCATCGCCAAGCAGAGCTGCCAGCTGGAGAGCCCGGCCCAAGAGGATTACCTCGCCAAGGCCGGTCTTGAACACGAAGAGCTCAATGCCCTGCTGGGGCAGGTCTATCAGGTGGCGGGTTTCAACCGGCTGCAGATCAATCGTTACCTCAAGAATCGCCACAATCCCACCACCCTGGCGACCCGTTACGATCAGAAGGAGCTGGAGCGCTATCGCCAGCTCAACGACATCATTCTGACTCTGTTGAAGTTGAAGCATCCTCAGTAAACAGCCCGAGCTGGCTGATATCCGGCCGCAACTGCTGGGGCTTGGCGATGAGATAGCCCTGCAGCCCGTCCACATACATACCCTGCAGCAGCTGCTTCTGACCCAGCTGCTCCACCCCTTCCGCAATCACCTGACAACCCATCCGGTGTGACACGTCGACGATCATCCGCACGAACTGCTGGTTGGTCAGATCCTGCTCCAGCCCGGTGATGAGAGCGGGATCCAGCTTGATGTAGTCGGGCTTGAGCTCGCGAAACAGGTTGAATGACCCTATCCCCTTGCCGAAGTTGCAGATGGCAGAGCGGTTGCCGTTGCGCCTGAGCAGTTCGAACACCCGCTTGGCTCCGGTCAGGTTGCGCTCCAGATGCTCTTCATCCAGTTCGAACACCAGGTTGGCGCTGGTGTTGGGGTCGTTGAGCAGCTGCCGGTCAAGCCAGATCAGAAAGGCGCTGTTTTGCAGCAGGTTGCTGGAGAGGTTGATGCCCCAGCGACTCTGATTCGAGCCAAAGGCCCGGTACTGGCGCATCACGTGGGTCACCAGCATCTGTTCCAGCCGCATCACCATATCCAGCCGCTGGGCCATGGCGAACAGGGTGTCGGTGGGCAGCACAGTGCCGTCGGCACTGCTGAAACGGGTGTAGATCTCGTTGTAGGCCAGCATGCTGCGGTGCATCGGCTGGATCGGCTGGTAGGTGAAGCTGATCCGCTCCTGCTCCAGCAGCTCGGTCAGTACCAGCTTCCAGTGATGCTGCCCCTGCAGCTCTACCACGCTGTCATCCTGCTGGATGGCCCAGCCGTTGACCGTCTCGGTCTGGGCGCGGGCCAGCGCCAGATCCGCCCTGGCCAGAATTGCCTCTATCTTCTGGCCGCTGCTGAGCCGGGTCAGCCCGGAGTAGGCGGCGCTCTCCAGTTCATGCTGCTGCTGATAGTGATCGAAGGCGATCTTCAGATCCCGCCCGAGCAGGGGGGGCGGGATATTGGCGACCGGCTGCACCAGCACCGCGAAGTCGGCCCCCGAGATGCGATAGACCTGATGGCCGGGGAAGCGGCTCACCACCCTGGTGATGATATTGGCGATATCCTTGATGTAGGCATCCCCCGACTGAAAGCCGCGCTGGGCGTTGAGCTTGCCAAGCTCGGTGGCGCGGATCAGCACCAGAGTGGCGGTCTGGGTATCCTGATCCCGCTGCAGCAGCTCGGTCATGTCGCGCCGAAAGGCGTGGCGGTTTTGCAGCTGGGTCAGCTCGTCCTGGGTTGCCTGGTTGTGCAGCTCGCTGATCTGGCGGTGAGCGTCGCGCTCGGCTTCGTTGAAGTGGGCGAGCAGTTGCTGCAGGGCGGCCTGGGCCTCGGGCGTGGTCAGACAGGTGGGGTCGCGCAGCTGCAGCGCCCGGCACCACACTTGCTCCTGGTGACTGCGATCCACCTGCTGAAGGCGCAGGGTCAGCATGCTCAGCAAGCCAAAGCCGAGCAGGCTGGTGGCGAGGATGATAAGCAGGGTCAGCAGCGTGCTGGTGAAGGCGAGCCAGAGCCCCTGCAACAGCAGCAGGGGAGCGCAGAGGAGAGCGATCACCAGCAGCTGGTTGCTCCCGAGCTTGTTCAACATGGTGTCATCCTTGATGATGTCGTTGATGCTGAAATTCTAACCAAGCTCGCGCCGCAAAGCATGAGATCCCGCTCAACTCCTGGAAAAGGGCCAATTGAAATCAGTTAAATGTGAGTGAAACCACTTTCATGGCGCCGGAAACAGGCGAAGATGAATCGAAAATGGACCAAAACAAGGCAGAGGTAATTATGTTGTTAGAACCCGTAAATACTGCCAAAGCACGGCAACTATTGAACCAGAGTATGGCCTTGGTGCTCGCGGGGGGACGGGGCAGTCGCCTGAAGCAGTTGACCGACAACCGCGCCAAGCCTGCCGTCCATTTTGGCGGCAAGTTCCGCATCATCGACTTCGTGCTCTCCAACTGCATCAACTCCGGCATCCGTCGGGTCGGGGTGGTGACCCAGTACAAGTCCCACAGCCTGCTGCGCCACCTGCAATCGGGCTGGTCCTTCCTACGCTACCAGATGAACGAGTTCATCGACTTGTTGCCCGCCCAGCAGCGGGTGGACGAGGTGCACTGGTATCGCGGTACCGCCGACGCCATCTACCAGAACGTCGACATCATCCGTGACTATGGCCCCAAATACATAGTGGTGCTGGCGGGGGATCACATCTACAAGATGGACTACGCCGCCATGCTGCTCGATCACGTGCGCCTCGGCGCCAAGGTGACGGTGGCCTGTATCGAGGTGCCGCGCGCTGAGGCCTCCGCCTTTGGAGTGATGGACATCGACGAGCAGCGCAAGATCCGCGCCTTCGTGGAGAAGCCGGCCAATCCGCCCGCCATGCCGGGCAACGAAAACGTCTCCCTGGCCTCCATGGGCATCTACATCTTTGAGGCGGAGTACCTCTATCAGCTGCTGGAAGAGGACATTCACAACCAGGAGTCCAAACACGATTTCGGCATGGACGTGATCCCGCGCATCGTGGGAGAGGGCAAGGCGTTTGCCCACCCGTTCACCATGTCCTGCGTGGGGGCCAAGGAGGGGCAGAAACCCTACTGGCGCGACGTGGGTACCCTGGATTCGTTCTGGGAGGCCAACATGGATCTCGCCTCCGTGGTGCCCGAGCTCGACATCTATGACGAGAACTGGCCCATCTGGACCAGCCAGACCATGACGCCGCCGGCCAAGTTCGTGCAGGACAGAAACGGCCAGCACGGCATGACCATCAACTCCATGTTCGCGGGGGGATCCATCGTCAGCGGCTCCTTCGTGCTCAACTCCGTGCTGTTCACCCATGTGCGGGTGCACTCCTTCTGCACCCTGGATCAGGCCATCATTTTCCCCGGGGTCGAGATTGGCTCGGGTTGCCGGTTGCGGCGGGTGGTGGTGGACAAGGGCTGCAAGCTGCCCGACGGGCTGGTGGTGGGGGAAAACGCCGACGAGGACAGCCGCCGCTTCTATCGCTCCGAGCAGGGTATCGTGCTGGTGACCAAGGAGATGCTGGCCAAGCTGGGGTGATGTCACGCCCAACGCCAGACGCCACAACTAAAAAGGGAGCCGATATAGCTCCCTTTTTCTATTCAGCGAGTGGCTGATTATTTTTCGGTGATCAGCGCCTTGGCGGCCATCACCATGGCGGTGCCGTGCTTGCCACCGGCGGCGGTCACTTGCGGGACGCCATCTTCGTCGGTGTCACCACCGGCCCCTTCGATGACGTTCTCGCCGGAGTCGCCGATCCACTCGGCCATCTGCATGCCGCCGTTGACGGTGCCACGGAACCAGCTCACATAGCGCTGGGTCAGCTGGGCCAGCTCCAGCGCCGGGGCTTTCTCGCCGCCTTCGTTGCGCAGGTTCAGCATGGCGGAGCGCAGGGCGCCGGAGATGGCGGCCTGGGTCCAGGGGGTGTATTCACCCTGCTTGCCGGCGAGCCAGGTACCGGCCTTGGCATTGAAGTAGGCCTTATCGGCGGCGATGAACAGCTCGCGCGCCGCCGTGCGGTACTTGGCATCCGAGGTCGCCAGGAAGGCTGCGGTCAGGCCGCGGATGGCGGCAAACTGGGCGTCGATGGACTGGCTGGCATCAAGCTTGCCACCCAGGGTGATCCCATCATGTACCAGCCCATTTTTGCCCTTGAGATTGGCGAGGATGAAGTCGGCCTGCTGGCGGATCAGCACCAGTGCCTGCTGGCCCTGGGCGGTTTTCAGGTTCAGCTCGCCATTGTCACCAGCGGCGTAGCCGACTGGCAGCGCATCCTGGGCGCGCTGGAAGATCTGCAGGGCGACCAGACTGTAGGCAGCGTCAAAGGTGGTGACGTGCTTGCCCTGTTTGCCGGCCTGCCAGCTGTCGACCAGGGTGCCGGCCTTGGGCTCGAAGTGCAGGGCATTGAGGTTCTTGAACACCATGCCGGAGAGGTTCAGCGCCAGGGAGAAGGCATCGTCACCCGCCACCAGCTTGGCGGCATCGCTGCCCTTGTTGGCGGCCGGTGCGGCGGCGAACGGGGCACCGTCGAACACGGCGTGGAAGGCCGGGTTCTGGTTGGTGTTGGCGCTGCGCTGATCGGTGAAGGCGTAGAACTCGGAGAGCGGCCACAGCATCATCCAGGCGTCGCGCAGCTGGGCTGAGCCGTCCACCACCTCGAGCTTGCCGATGGCGCCGACGTCGTTCTTGCCGGTCTCGGTCACTTTCACCTGATGGGGGAAGTAGACGATACCCTTGGCCGGATCGTACTGCGGGGTGATCTTGGCGCCCAGCTGCTTGCCGTCAAAGCCGAGCTGACCCTGCAGGATGGCCAGCTTGTCGATGGACTGCTCGGTCAGCATCATGCCGTTGAAGCCGTCGGCGGCAGAGACCCCCAGCTTGTGTTTGCCGTCCTGATCCATGGTGGCGGACGCGGCTTCCACCTCCTCATCGGTCTCGGCCACGTGCATGCCGCCGAGGAAGTCCTGGGACCACATCACCTCTTTGAGCAGGATGCCGCCCACGGCCGCCGGCACCAGCAGGTTGTCACTGCCGCTCCAGCGCAGGGTGGCGTAGTCGCGGAAGTAGGCCGGTACCTGGGTCTTGACGCTCTTCTCGTTGCCCTTGGCGGTCTTGATGGTGATCTGGTCGCCGTTGACCGGGGTGGCGTTGACGGCTTGCGCGAACTCCGGGTTGGCGGAGGAGTAGGGCAGGGAGAGGGGATATATGCCCTGCGGCACTTCATCGGCCGGGAAACCGACCGCATCAGCCATGGCCAGCACTCGCTGGCCGAGGGAGGCCATGGTGCCGCCGCGAGCCTGGTTTTGCGGCCCGTTCACCAGATGGGGGCCCATGCCGGATTGGTAGTTGAGGGCGTACATTGCCTCTTCGGAGTATTCGTAGGATTCGATGCCGGCGGCGAAGTCGAACGGGGTCGGCTCATCGGCTCGGTTGGCGTCCAGCACATCCAGATCCAGACCGAGGGCCTCGGCCAGCGGCTCGCCGGAGAGTTCGAACTCGGTGTAGGCCAGCATGTTGGCGGCGGTGTTGAATGTCTTGTCTTCTACCTTGACGGCGGCGTGTGCGGCGCCGCTCAGGAGCGCGCAGGCGATCGCCTGGACCAGTACGGTTTTTCTCATGTCCCTTCTCACCATATGTTTGATTTTATTATGACGCTTCTCATGAATCTAAATGAGAATGGTGTGCATTATGAGGCAAAGGGGGGAGCTTGAGAAGAAAAAACCGCGCCCCTGGAGTTGAAGAGAAGAGGGGCGCGGTTGGGGGTCAGAGCAGCTTGAAGGGGATGACCAGTCGGCCCGGTTCCACCTTGAGGGCTTCGACTTTATCCTTGATCCTGGCTTCGTTCTTGCGACTGCCATCCAACCGGTAGACGGGGGTCTGGGAGAGGAACAGCGAGAGCGACTGGTTGAAGGTGGGCAGCAGCGGGGTGAGGGCGGTACCCACGTCGGCCGGATCGGTCTTGACCGAGATGAGCTCGAGATCGCGCAAGTAGATGGCGCCCTGCTCGGCCACGTAGTCGGGGCGGGCGCTCAGGGAGAGGCGGATCTTCATCTGCTGGCTACCCAGCGGGCTCGCCACCTGCAGATCGCCGGCGGCATCCAGTTCGACCCGGTCGGCCTGGCGGCGACCGATGCGGCTTTGCATCTCATCGAGGCGGATCTTGCTCGACATGATGCCGGGGATCCCCAGCTGCTTTTCGAAGGCGACCCTCTCTTTGAGGTATTGGTTGATCTCTCCTTCGCTGACGTTGTACTGGGTGAGTGAACAGGCGGCCAGCAGCAGGCTGAGGGGGAGCAGAAGCAGGTGCTTTAACATCGAGGATCCCGTGGGTTGAGACAATGGTCATAAAGATGGCGCCATCTTAGGGGGAAATGGCGTTCGCTGCCAGCGTGGGCGGCGAGCCCGCATTTTTTGTCGCAGCCTCATATGGGGGGTTGGCTGCGGTGCTCATACGGACAAGGCTGGCCGGACCTGCACGGTGGGCCGCAGCAGCCGTGGCACCCGCCATATCCACAGATAAGTTCCAGTTTTATCGGCATAAAAATCCCATTGACCGGGGGATTTCAAAGCGAGTATTTTACCGCCGCACAAATACAAACTGATAATCATTATCATTTTGAATCATATTTGAGGGTGTAACGTGGATACTCTTGTGATGGAAAATAGCGCGCCTGCCCAGGCTGCGTCTTCGCCCGAATTCTTGTTTACCTCGGGTCAGGGCACGCTCAGTGCCACTGACCTAGGCCAGCCTATCACCACCCCCGCCTGTGAATGGCCTTTGCTAGAACAACAGATTGCCGACGCGCTGGCCGCGGCCAGCGCCGCCGGCCAGGCCAACCCCCTGCTGATCGGTGCCTTCGCGTTCGACCCGGCGGAAGCCTCTTGCCTCTATGTGCCCGGCCGCTATGAGCGGGGCGATCGCCCCATCCCGCTGGCACAGGCGCCGGCAACAGCGGCGATGGCAGAGCAGGCCGTCGAGGCCAACCGGGTCATCTCGGTGCAGAGCACCCCGCCGGCCAGCGAATTTCAGGCCTCGGTCAGCGCGGCGCTGGATGCGTTTGCACAAGGCCGGCTCGCCAAGGTGGTGTTGTCGCGCAAACTCACCCTTACCCTGCACCAGCCCGCCGACCCTCAGCAGGTGATGGCCCGTTTGATGGCCCAGAATCCCCACGCCTTCCACTTTTCCCTGCCGCTCGGCCAGGACCGCCGCCTGCTTGGCGCCAGCCCCGAGCTGCTGCTGCGGGTCAGCGGGGGAGAGGTGTTCACCCACCCGCTGGCGGGTTCAGCCAGACGGGCGAGCGAGCCGGCACAAGATGAAATGGTAGCCCGGGATCTGCTGGCCTCTCGCAAGGATCAGCATGAGCACCGCCTGGTGATCGACGAGATCCGCCGGGTGCTGACGCCCCACTGCCGCGAGCTGGCGATCCCTGCTCATCCCTCGCTGATGAGCACGGATACCCTCTGGCATCTGGGTACCCCTATCGCTGGGCAGCTCAATGGCGGCGAGGCGTCGGTACTGTCACTTGCCTGCCAGCTTCATCCCACCCCAGCCCTGTGCGGCTATCCCACCGATCTGGCGCGCCAGTTCATCCGCGAGCAGGAGCCCTTCCGGCGCGCCCTGTTCAGCGGCATCGTCGGTTGGTGCGACAGCCAGGGCAACGGCGAGTGGGCCGTGGTGATCCGCTGCGGCGTGCTCGACGGCCATCAGGTGGAGCTGTTCGCCGGCGCCGGTATCGTCGCGGGCTCGGATCCCGCCATGGAGTGGGTCGAGACCGGCACCAAGCTGGGGACCATGCTCAAAGCCCTGGGCCTGGATTTGGAGGTAGCGCAATGACCCAGCTTCAATATCTGGGCTGGCAGAGTGGACAGCCGAATCTGGAAGCCCTGGGCCTGAGTCCGGAGGTGGCGCAATGAGCCAATTCAACCGCTTCCTACCCTATACCCGCTGGCCCGATGCCTTGGCCCGGCAGTACCGCGCCAAGGGCTATTGGCGCGGCGAGCCGCTGACCGCCATGCTGGCGCGTCAGTGTGAGCTGGCCCCCGACGCCGAGGCGATCCTCTGCGGTGAGCGCCGCTTCAGCTATGGCGAGCTGGACGCCGCTTCGAGCCGGCTGGCCGCAAATCTGGCCCGCCACGGCCTGGGGGCGGGGGATACCGCGCTGGTGCAGCTCCCCAACGAGGCCGAGTTCTATCTGGTGTTCTTCGCCCTGCTCAAGGCCGGCATCGCGCCGGTCAACGCGCTCTTTAGCCACAACCGGCTGGAGCTCCTCTCTTATGCCGAGCAGATCACACCACGCCTCTTTATCGGCTCGCTGGCCCATCCGCTGTTTGCGAGCAAGGGGCGCGAGAGCGAGCTGCTGACAACCATCGGTGCCGAGCTGGTGCTACTCGATGGCGATGCGGGAGAGCTGGGGCTGACCCACTGGTTGGCGAAGGGGGCTGAGAGTGAGCCGGTGAAATCTGGCCCGACCCCGGCGGACGAGGTGGCCTTCTTCCAGCTCTCCGGCGGTAGCACCGGCACTCCCAAGCTCATCCCCCGCACCCATGACGACTACCTCTACAGCGTGCGCCGCAGCAATGAAATCTGTAAATTGGGGCCCCACATCCGCTATCTGTGCGCCCTGCCGGCCCCCCACAACTTCCCCCTGAGCTCCCCGGGCGCCCTGGGGGTGTTCGAGGCGGGCGGTACCGTGGTGCTGGCGCCCGATCCCAGCCCCATCAGCTGTTTCCCGCTGATTGCCCGCCACCGGGTAAATCTCACCTCGCTGGTGCCGCCGGCGGTCTCGCTCTGGTTGCAGGCAGCTGAAGCGGATCCCACCGCGCGCACCCAACTCGAGAGCCTCGACTTGCTGCAAGTGGGCGGCGCCAAGCTAGGGGAGGCGGTGGCCAGCAAGATTGGGCCGCTGCTCGGCTGCCGGCTGCAGCAGGTGTTCGGCATGGCGGAAGGGCTGGTCAACTACACCCGGCTGGACGACCCCGACGAGAAGGTCATTCACACCCAGGGCCGCCCCATGAGCCCGGATGACGAGGTGCGCATCCTCGATGAGGCGGGCAATCCGGTCGCCCCCGGCGAGCCTGGCGCCCTGCACACCCGTGGCCCCTATACCTTCCGCGGTTACTACCAGAGCCCGGCCCACAACGCCCGGGTGTTCGATGCCGAGGGCTTCTACTGCTCCGGCGATCTGGTGGTACAGGATGCCGATGGTTACCTCACCGTGGTCGGGCGACAGAAGGATCAGATCAATCGGGGCGGCGAGAAGATCGCGGCGGAAGAGGTGGAAAACCAGCTGCTGCACCACCCGGCCATCACCCATGCGGCCCTGGTCTCCATGCCCGACAGCGCCATGGGGGAGAAGAGCTGCGCCTTCATCGTCAGCACCGAGCCGGGGCTCAAGCCGCTGGCCTTGCGCAAGTTTCTGCGTGAGCGCGGTGTGGCGGACTTCAAGCTGCCCGACCGTTTCGAAACCCTGGACGCCCTGCCCATGACGGCGGTGGGCAAGATTGACAAGCAGGGGCTGCGGGCGCGCATTGCGCACGCCATCGCCGCCAACCAGTCCCTGACAACAGCATAAAACTAAAAGGAATCATGACGTTATGGCTATCCCAACCCTGAACAATTACGCCATGCCCAGCCAGTGGAAGGCCAACAAGGTCAACTGGACCCTGGATCCCAAACGCGCCGCCCTGCTGATCCACGACATGCAGGAGTATTTCACCGCCTTCTATGGTGAAAACAGCCCGCTGATCGCGGCGCTGACCGAGCGCCTGGCCGCCGTGCGCAAACAGTGCAAGGCCCTCGGCATTCCGGTCTTCTACACTGCCCAGCCCAAGGATCAATCCCCTGAAGATCGCGCCCTGCTCAACGATATGTGGGGCCCGGGTCTCAACAAGCGGCCAGAGCAGCAGCAGGTGGTCGCGGCGCTGCGCCCAGAGCGTGACGACACCGTGCTGGTCAAGTGGCGTTACAGCGCCTTCCAGCGCTCCGAGCTGGAGCAGATGCTCAAAGCGCTGGGGCGAGATCAGCTGATCATCGGCGGCATCTACGGCCATATCGGCTGCATGATGACTGCCTGTGACGCCTTCATGCGCGACATCCAGCCCTTCTTCCTGGCGGACGGGGTGGCGGACTTCTCCCTGGCCGACCACCAGATGGCGCTCGACTACGTGGCGACCCGCTGCGGCAAGGTGATCCGCTGCGAGGAGGTGCTGGCGCTCGCCCCGGCCTCCGCTTCTGCCGTCCAGAGCAATCCGCTCCTGACCAATCCGTTGCTGACGTATGAGGGGCTCAAGGCGCGGCTGCTGAGCCATATCGACGAGGACGAAGGGGAGTTTGACCCCGACGAGAACCTCATCGACTACGGTCTGGATTCGGTGCGGATCATGGCCCTGCTCACCGAGTGGCGCGCCGCCGGGGTGGAGCTCGGCTTCGTGGATCTCGCCAAGCTGCCGACCCTCAATGGCTGGTGGCACCTCATCGAGGCCAAGCTGGCAGCCCAGACGCTGGAGGTGACCCCATGAGCCGTTTCCCCTTGACCATCCCCCAGCAGGGGCTCTGGTCCGGACATCTGCTCAACGACGACAAGGCGATGTTCAACACCGCCGAGTGCATCGCCTTCGATGGCAAGGTCGAGGCGGCCGTGCTGGCCGCAGCCCTTGCCAAGGCGGTGGGGGAGTGCGAGGCGCTCAAGGGCCATTTCGAAGACGATAAGGAGGCGGTCTGCTTCGTCCCGGCCGAGCTGCCCCTGGTCTATGAAGAGGTCTCTCTTGAGCGCGATGACGAGGCGCTGGCCCGCGCCTGGGCCTGGGCCTGGGCCGATCTGCGCCGCCCGTTCGAGCTGACTCAAGAGGCGCCCTGCCGCTTCGCCCTGCTGCGCGGCCCCGGCCGCGATTATCTCTACAGCTGCGTGCACCACATCGCCCTCGACGGCTTTGGCACCACCTTGCTGTTCCAGCGCATCGCCGAGCTGTATGCAGAGGGGCTGGCCGGTGAGATGAACTCCCCATCCCCCTTCGGCTCGTTGGCGGAAGTGCTGGCCGAAGAGGCGAGCCGCGAGCAGAGCGGCAAGAACGCCGCCGCCCGCGCCTTCTGGCAGGAGCAGTTGCAAGCCTGGCCCGAGGTGCGCTCCTTCAGCGAATCCCGCGCCCCCATCGCGGCCGAATTTCTCCGCGAGAGCCGTCCGCTGCCGGCGGCGCTCTGGCAATCCCTGACCGGCTTTGCCGACGAGCACAAGCTGGGCTGGCCCGATCTGCTGCTGGCCGCCCTCTCTGCCCAGCTGTCGCTGTCGAGCGGCCAGGATAAGACCCTGCTCGGCCTGATGATGATGAACCGCATCGGCTCGGCATCGTTGACCGTGCCCTGCATGCAGATGAACATTACCCCGCTGGCGCTGACACTGGGTGAAGAACTGGATCTGGCGGGAGCCGCCGGCGCCGTGGCCAAGGCCAAGCGCGGGGTGCGCAAACACCAGCACTACCGCTACGAGCTGCTGCGCCGCGACCTTGGCTTGGTGGGGGGCGACAAGCGCCTGTTCGGCCCGCTGGTCAATATCATGCCGTTCGATCACGCTCGCCGCTTCGGGCCGCTATCTGCCCATATTCTCAACATCAGCGCCGGCCCGGTGGAGGATCTCACCATCGAGGTGCAGGTCGGCGTCGATGGCCAGCCCAGACTGGATCTGGATGCCAACCCCGGCTGCTACTGTCAGGCGGATCTGGCGGCCATCGCCGATACCCTGTTTGCCCTGCTGGGCCGCTGGCTGGCCGAGCCCGCCCAAACCCTGGGTGCGCTCAAGGCCGACTGGCTGGCCGAGCAGCGGGCCAGAGCCCTGATCGCCGGCCCCGCCCATGAAGTGATCAAGACACGGCCGGTGCTGGAGGCGCTCTGCCACTTCGCCGCCCAGACCCCGGACAAGGTAGCGCTGGAGCAGGGAGAGGCCCGCTTCAGCTACGAGGCGCTGCTGGCCAGATCTGAACAGATGGCGGCCGCCCTGCAGGCCGCAGGCGTCGCCCCCGGCGACAAGGTGGGGGTCATGCTGGCCCGCACCCCCCAGGCCATCTTCGCCCAGCTGGCGGTGCTGCTGGCCGGTGCCGTCTACGTGCCGCTCGACCCCGAGCAGCCGCTGGAGCGTCAGGGCCATATCCTGCGGCTGGGGGAGGTCAAGACCCTGATCACCCAGGCCGAGTACCGCCACAAACTGGCCAGCCTGTTTGAGGGGCGCACGCTCTTGGCGGGGGATCTGGTGAGCGATAACCGCTTGAACCAGCCGGCCGCCGGCCGCGCCGTCGCCTACCTGATGTTCACCTCGGGTTCGACCGGCCTGCCCAAGGGGGTGGCGGTCAGCCACGGCGCGCTGGATCACTTCGCCGCCGCCGCCCGCTGCCGTTATCACCTGGATAAAGACGCGCGGATGTTGCAATTTGCCCCCTTCAACTTCGACGCCAGCATTGAGGAGGTGTTCGCTACCTTGAGCGCCGGCGCCACCCTGGTGCTGCGCACCGACGCCCTGCTCGAATCCATGCCCGCCTTTGCGGCCGGGGTGGAGCAGATGGGGATCACCCACCTCGACCTGCCCACCGCGTTCTGGAACGAATGGGTGGTGGCGTTGACGGCAGGTCAGGCCCATATCCCTGCCGGGCTTACCACCGTAATCATCGGCGGCGAGGCGGTCTACCCCGAGCAGCTGGCCCAGTGGCAGCGTCAGGGCCGCTCCGATGTGCGCCTGTTCAACACCTACGGTCCCACCGAGACCACAGTGGTGGTGACCACCCAGGAGCTGCAACAGGAAGACCCGAGCCAGGCCCAGTTGCCCATCGGCCTGCCGCTGCCCGGCATGCAGGCGCTCATCCTCGGGGCGGGGGAGCAACCCTCCAGCGAGGGTGAGCTGGTGCTGCTCGGCCCGCAGCTGGCCAACGGCTATGTGGGGGGCGTGCAAGGCAGCTTTGGCACCCTGCGGATCGGCGAGGAGGATCTGCCTGTCTATCGCACCGGCGATCGGGTGCGCTTGGTGGCCGGCCGGCTGGTCTACCTTGGCCGGCGCGACAACGAATTCAAGATAAGCGGCTATCGCATCCAGCCCGGCGAGGTGGAGGCCCAGCTGCTGGCCCTGCCGGGGGTGGACGAGGCCTGCGTGCAGGGGGTGAGCATCGGCAGCGTACGCCGGCTGGTGGCCTTCGTGGCGGGGCCGGAGCGCGACAGCCGGGTCATCAAGGCGCAGCTGGCCAAAGTGCTGCCTGCCGCCATGATCCCCACCGACTATCGCCACTATGACCAGCTGCCCCGCACCGGCTCCAACAAGCTGGATCGCAAGGCCCTGCTGGCCGCCTACCAGGCGGGCGGCGAAGCCCTGACCCTGGGCAGCGAAACCGAGAACCGGGTCGGCGCCATCTGGCAGCAGATCCTGGGACTCGCCACCATGGCGCCCGCCGACAACTTCTTCGAACTGGGGGGCCAGTCCCTGCAGACCATCCAGATAGTCAACCGGCTCGGCGCCGAGTTCGGGGTGCAGGTCAAGGTCTCTGACGTGTTCGATCACCCGCGCCTCGATGACTTCTGCCGTTTCCTCGACGGCCTGCTTGCCGAGGACGAAGAGAGCGTGGAGATGGTGTGGTGATGAGCAAGGAGCAACAAGCAATGGCCTTTGATTTTACTGGCAAGCGGGTCTGGGTGACCGGGGCCGGGCGCGGCATCGGCCGCGAGGTGGCAACGCAGTTCGTGGCGGCCGGAGCAATCGTGGTGGGGCTGGATCTGGCGTTTCCCGAAGCCGACTACCCCTATGCCACCCGGCTGCTCGATATTGGCGACTCGAAGGCGGTCAACGCCTGCTGCGCAGCGCTGCTGGCGGACGGCGGGCTCGATGTGCTGGTCAACGGGGCCGGGGTGCTGCGCCTCGGCCCCACCGACGCCCTGAGCGATGACGACTGGCACGACTGCATGACGGTCAACGCCAGCGGCGTCTTCTATCTGCTGCGGGCCCTGGTGCCCCACTTCAAGGAGCAGCGGCGCGGTGCCATCGTCACCATCGGCTCCAACGCCGCCCATGTGCCGCGCATGCAGATGGCGGCCTATTGCGCCTCCAAGGCAGCGGTCACCAGCCTGACCCAGACGGTGGGGCTGGAGCTGGCCCCCTTCGGCGTGCGCGCCAACCTGGTGTCGCCGGGCTCGACGGATACCCCCATGCTGCGCGGCATGCTGCCAAGCGAGGAGGCCATGGCCCGCACCATTGCCGGGTTGCCGGAGCAGTTCAAGCTCGGCATCCCCCTGCGCAAGGTAGCCACCCCGGCGGAGATCGCCCATACCGTCCTCTTTCTGGCCTCGGATCTGGCCAGCCACATCACGCTGCAGGATCTGGTCGTCGACGGCGGCGCCACCCTGAGTGCCTGAGGCTTGAGAAACAGATGAACAATATGATTTTGCTGTTGAAACAGCTGGAACGGCAGGGGGTGAAGCTGGCGCTGAACGACAAGGGCCAGCTTATCTCCCAGTCGAGCAAGGAGGCGGTGACGCCTGCCATCGGCGCCACCATCAAGGCCCACAAGGATGAACTGGTGCGCTGCCTGGCGGCCCGCGCCGCCTTCGAGGCGCCTATCGTCGCCGAGGGCGCCCGGCAGGGGCCGCTTTCGTCGTCCCAGAGCGGGCTCTGGTTTATCGAGCAGTACGAGGAGGCCTCCCACCTCTACAATATGCCGGTCTACTTCAGGGTGAGCGGCGAGCTGGACACGGCGGCGCTGGAGTTTGCCTTCGACCACCTGTTTGCCCGCCACCCCAGCATGCGTACCCGCTTCATCAAGGACGAGGCGGGCAGGGGGGCGCAGGAGATCCTGCCCCACGCCCCCTTCAAGCTGCAGATTGAGGACGTGAGCGCAGAGCCCGCAGCCGAGCGCGAGGCCTATGTGGCCCGCCGGGTGCGCGAGGAGATAGGCCGCCCCTTCTCCCTGACCCAGGGGGATCTGAGCCGGGTACACCTTATTCGGCTGGGCAGCCGCGAGCACGTGCTGCTGATCACCCAGCACCACATCATCTCCGACGGCTGGTCGGTCAAGAACATGTTCGCGGATCTCAAGCGCGCCTTTCTTGCCCACCAGAATCGCGAACCCCTGCAGGTGAGCGAGCTGCCGCTCACCTACATCGACTATGCCCGCTGGTTCAACTCGGACCGTTTTCTCGATTATCACGCCGAGTTCAAACCGTTCTGGGTCGATCGGCTCGGTGGCAGCCCCGAAGTGCACGGTCTGCCGCTGGACAAGCCGCGCCCGGCCCATCAGGACAGCGGCGGCGAGCTGGTCTTCTCCACCATCGACAACGATCTGTGGGAGAGTTTCAAGCGCCTCTGTCAGCGCCACAGCACCTCCAACTTCATCGGTCTGCACGCCCTGTTTGCATTGCTGATGGTGCGCCAGAGCGGCGAGAAGGAAGTGGTGATCGGCACCCCGCTCGCCTATCGCGAGCGCCACGAGATCGAGTCGCTGGTGGGCTTTTTTGTCAACACCCTGGTGCTGCGCACTCAACTCAGCGGCAAGCCCAGCTTTGTCGACTATCTGCAGCAGTGCCGGGAGGAGGATCTGGCGGCCTTCGATCACCAGCTCTACCGCTTCGAGGCGCTGGCCGAGGCCATCGGCGCCGATCGCACCACCGCCATCAACCCCATCTTCCAGATAATGCTGGTCTATCAGGCCAAGGTGGACTTCAACGATCTCATCCCCGGCTGCCAGCTGGTGGAGGAGACCTCGCCTGTGCTGCCGGCCAAGACCGACATCTCGGTCAAGGTGACCGAGCTGATGGACTCCGTCAGGGTGGACTGGCTGTTTGCCACCGCCCTGTTCGAGCGAGAGACCATCCAGGCCTACGCCGATCGCCTGCTGCACCTGATGCGCGCCGTGGTGGCGGCCCCCGAGACCGACATCTGGCAACTGCCGCTGGAGGCGGGCACCGACCAGGCCGCGCTGGCCGCCGAGCTTGCCGACTTGCCGCCGGATTACCCGAGCCGCGACACCCTGCTCTGTCATATCGAGCGGCGCGCTATTCAGTTGTCGGACGCGTTGGCGGTCAGCGACGGCGCGCAATCGTTGACCTATGGCGAGCTGGAAACGCGTGCCAACCGGCTGGCCCACTGGCTGCTGGCTCAGGGCGTCACCCTGGGCGCCGCCATCGGCATCCAGGCCAGGCGCGATGTGGCCTTCGTCATCGCCCTGCTCGCCTGCTGGAAGGCGGGGGCGGCCTATGTGCCCCTCGACCCTGCCTATCCTGCCGAGCGGCTGGCCCATATCTTAGGGGATGCATCCATCAGCCTGGTGCTGGGTGGCGTGCCGGACCTGCGGCTTGGCGAGGCGCTGGCGGGCACGACTGCCGAATATCACGATCTGCACCAGCTTGCGCTGGACAAGATGCCAACCAGCACGCCCGCACTGCCCCGGGACGCCGCCATGCTGGCCCAGATCATCTACACCTCCGGCAGCACCGGCCTGCCCAAGGGGGTCATGGTGGAGCAGGGCAGCCTGGTCAACCTGATGGCGGATCACGGCGAGCGGATCGCCCTTGATCAGAATGGCGCCATGTTCAACTGCATGTCCCTCTCGTTTGATGCGGGCAACATGACCAGCCTGCTGCCCCTGTACTGCGGCGCGGCCCTGCACTTCGGCGAGCCGGGCGAGGGGGTGATCGGTGCCGCGATCGCTTGCGGTGCCAGCCATATGATTTTGCCGACCGCCTTGCTCGCGAACCTGCTACCACCGGCGGAGCTCGGCTCCCTCAAGGCCATCGGTTTTGGCGGCGAGGCGTGCCCTAGCAGCCTGGTGGAGCGTTGGGGGAGCGGGTGGCCCTCTTCAACATGTACGGCCCGACCGAGTGCACCGTCACCGCGCTCTGCACGCGGCTCACCCCGGGGGCGCCCATCACCATAGGTCGCCCCGTCAACAACCTGAAGGCGCTGATCCTGGACGAGGTGGGCAATCTCTGCCCGGTGGGGGTGCCCGGCGAGCTATGCCTGGCAGGGCTGGGGCTGGCCCGCGGCTACCTCAATCTGCCGGCGCGTACCCAGGAGGCCTTTATCGAGCTGGCCTTTGATGCAACGAATGAGGAACGCACATATCGCCTCTATCGCACCGGCGATCGGGCCCTGCTGCGCCGCGACGGCAACATCCAGTATCTGGGCCGGATAGACGAGCAGATCAAGCTGCGCGGCTATCGCATCGAGCCGGGTGAGATAGAGACCCGGCTCGCCGAATTGTGCCCGGTTATCCGCCAGATCAAGGTGGTGGTGCAGGAGGGGCGTCTGCTCGCTTACGCCTGTTTGCAGGCCGGGGCGAGCGAGCCCGACGGCGATGCCCTGCTGCAGCGGGCCGGCGAGTGCCTGCCCGAATACATGGTGCCGGCGCGCCTGTGCTGGCTGTCCGAGATGCCGCTCACCCCCAACGGCAAGCTGGACTTGCGCCGTCTGCCCGCCATCGTCTGGCAGCAGAGCAAGGGCGAGCCGCAAAACGAGCTGGAGCAGACCGTGCTTGCCATCTGGCAAGGGGTGCTCAAGCAACCGCTCGGGGTGGAGGATGACTTCTTCCGCTTAGGCGGTGACTCCATCCTCAGCATCCAGCTCACCACCAGGCTGCGGGATGCGGGGCTGCACTGCAGCGTGAAGGACGTGTTCGAAGCCAAGACGGTGCGCCGCCTCTGCCGCCAGCTCGGCCAGCAGCAGGCCGTCAGCCACAGGAGCGAGCAGGGCAGCCTGACCGGCGAGTTCCCGCTCCACCCCATTCAGCACTGGTTCTTCGAGCAGGGCTTTGCAAAGCCCGGTCACTGGAACCAGGGGGTGATCCTGCGCCTGCCGGCCGGGGTGGACGATGAGGCCCTGCGCGGCTGGCTGGATACCCTGCGCCAGCACCACGATGCCCTGCGTCTGGCGGTGACCCCGACCGGCCAGCGCTACCTGGCCGAACTGCCATTGCCGCCGCTGCCGACCCTGGATGCCGCCAATTTCGATGAGGCAGAGCTGCAGGCCCGCCTGACCGAGCTGCAGGGAGATCTCGACCCTGCCAGCGGCCACACCCTGGCCTGGGCTCGCCTGCGCAATCTCTCCCTCGAGGGGGAGCGCGAGGGCGAGTGCGAGACGGTGGAGGGGCTCTTCCTCGCCTTCCATCACCTGGTCATCGATGCGGTCTCCTGGCGCATCCTGGCCGAAGATCTGGCCCGGGTGAGCAGGGGCGAGCCGCTGCCCGCCAAGGGCAGCAGCTATCGCCAGTGGGGCGAGGGGCTGGCGGCCTATGCCAAACGGGAAGAGGAGCAGCTTGGCTTCTGGCTGGCTCAGGGGGAGGGCAACCAGGGTCAGCTGCTGGAAGCGGCGCGTGCCGCCGATGGCCGCGCCGCCGCCAGCCTGCTGCAACTGAGTCAGGAGACCACGGCCCGGCTCATCGACGCCGCCAACCAGGCTTACTTCACCCGGGTGCCCGACCTGCTGCTGGCGGCCCTGACTCGTACCCTGAGCGAGCAGGGTTACGGCAGCCGTCACTGCGTGATGCTGGAAGGACACGGCCGTGAGGCCATCGATGCGGAACTGGACGTGAGCCGTACCCTCGGCTGGTTCACCAGCACCTACCCGTTGGCGCTGGCGGATGCCGAGGCGTGGGATGCGCTGGTGTGCGCCACCAAGGAGCAGCTGCGCGCCGTGCCGGACAAGGGGGTGGGCTTCAACGCCCTGCGCCTGCACCATCCACGTGGCTGGGCACTGCCCGAAGCCCTGGTGGTCTTCAATTACCTGGGGGTCAGCCATCAGGGCGAGGCCGTTCAACCCTGGCAGCCCCTGCCGCTGGCGCCGGGGGCACCCAGTTCCCCTGATAACCTGCCGCGCGAGCTGGTCAGCCTGCACGGTGGCGTGTTTGATGGCCGCCTCACCCTGCGCCAGGTGGGCGCCCTCAACCAGCAGGCGAGCGACGCCCTGATGGCGCGGCTGGCGGACAACCTGACGGCGCTGGTGGAGCACTGCTGCAACCTGAAGGCTCCGCGCCATACCCCGAGCGACTTCCCGGGGCTTGGCCTATCCCAATCTGCGCTGGACCAGGTGCTGGCCGGGTGCGAAGTGGAGACCCTGCTGCCCATGACCTCGCTTCAGCAGAGCATGTTCCATCACAGGGCGCTGCTGCCCCGGGATCACGCCTATCACCTGCAGACCGAGATCGCCTATCACCAGCCGCTGGACGTGGCGGTCTACCGTCAGGCCTGGCAGGGGCAGATTGCCCGCTGGCCGGCGCTTCGCAGCGAACTGGTGCTGGCGGATGGGGTGGCGCTGCAGCGCATCTGCAAGCACGCCGAGTTGCCATTCCACTATGAGGACTTGTCCGAGATGGGGAATGAGGCGGGAGAGGCACGGGTCCAGGCCTATCGCGAGCAGGATCTGGCCCGCCCGATCCCGCTGGAGCAGGCCCCCCTGCTGCGCCTTGCCTGCTTCAAATTGGCCCCCGATCACCACAAGGTGATCTTCAGCGCCCATCACTGCGTGCTGGATGGCTGGAGCGGCCCCGTGTTGCTGGGTTCCTTGCATCGCGGCTATCAGGCGCTGATGAACGGCCTGCTGCCGCAGGGCGAGCCGGATACCGCCTGGCTCGAATTTGGCCGCCATATCGCCAGCCAAGCCCGCAGCGCCGACGCCTACTGGCAGGGGCGGGGCGAGCTCTTGGCTACGCCTAACGATCTCGTCTGCCTGTTCGGGGTGACGCTGGACGCTAGCTCAAGCGGGCGCCATACCCAGCAGCGACCTGCGCTGTGCGCCACGGAGCTGCCGGCCGAGGTGGCGGCCTTGCTCGCGCGCCGTGCCCGAGACCTTGGGGTGACTGCGGGCCTGTTGGCCCAATATGCCTGGCACCGTCTGCTGGCACGCCGCTCTGGCGATGCCGTCACCCTGGTGGGCAACGTGACCCCGGGCCGGGATTACCCCATCGAGGGGATCACCGCGAGCGTCGGGCTCTACATCAACAGTTTGCCGCTGGCGCTGGATTGGTGCACCGAGCTGAGCCTGGCCGAGCATATCGCCCGGTTGCAGACCGACCTGATGGCGCTCAACGAGCACGGTACCCAGTCGCTGGCGGCACTGACCAAAGGCCGGGCGCGCCTGTTCCAGAGCTTGTTCGTGTTCGAGAACTACCCCATGCCGGCGGCCCCTGCCGCCCCCGAACCCCACCAGCTGGTGCCGCGCTTTGGCGCCGTGGTGGAGAAGGTGGAGCTTCCTCTGTCGCTCGTGGTCAGCAGCCGGGGCGAGACGCTCCAGCTGCGCCTCGAGTTCGACGGCGAGCAGATCCCCGAGGCCCGGGCCGAGGCGGTGCTGGCTGCCTGGCTGGCCGAGCTCGGCTGGCTGGCACAGGCGGATCTGAGCCAGCCGGCTAGAGTGGCGGCGGCCGCGCCGTTCCCAGCACAAGGAGCTGCCACACCATCGACTGTCACACAGGTGGCCGCCACCAGGGCTGAACCCGGCCTGGCTCAGCCGCCGGCCGAGGCCCGCGCGCTGGTGGCCCTGTGGGAGCGCCAGTGCAGCGTACCCGGCATCTGGCAGCAGACCCTGTGTGAACTCGGGGTGGATTCGGTGCAGCAGCTTGCCCTGCTGGCGGCTCTCAACGAGGCGTTTGGCCAGGAGCGGGCGCCGCTTACCCTGCAGATGCTCAAGGCCCATCCATCCCCCAGCCGGCTCTATCGGCACTGGCTGGTGCGCCAAACGGAGGCCGCGCTATGACAGTGACCATCAAGCATGAGGCCCCGGCCGTGTCACCCCTGAGAGGCGCTTCCAAGGGGGCGGCCAACCTGGGTGCGCGGCTGGCGGCATGTCTGGCCGCGACCCCGCTAGCCCCCGCCATCCGTATGGGTGGGGAGGGCATCAGTGAGGGCGGATCAGATGAGCAGTGGCTTAGCTACGGCGCGCTCAATGATCGGGTGGCCCGGATTGCCGCCCGCCTGCAGGGGCTGGCGGTGGGGGAGCGGGTCGGCCTCTATCTCTCCCGCAGCCCCGATCTGGTGGCCAGCCTGCTGGCCTGCCTGCGGCTCGGCCTCACCTTCGTGCCGCTCGAGCCGGACTTTCCGGTGGAGCGGCTGCAGGGGATCGCCCGTCAGGCGCGCCTGTCGGCGGTGATCTGCGACGGCGACAGACCGGCCCCCGCCTTCGGCTGTCCGCTGCGTACCCTCGACGGGCCCGCAGCTGCAGGGCCGGTCTCCTGGCCCCAAGTGGATGACGCCCTGGCCGCCTACATGATGTTCACCTCGGGCTCCACCGGCGAGCCCAAGGGGGTGGTCATCAGCCGGCGGGCCCTGCTCTGCTTCCTCGACGGGATCCGCGAGCGGCTCGGGTTATCACCGAGCTGCCACTGGCTCTTTATCACCACCCCGGCCTTCGACATCTCGCTGCTGGAGATGCTGGGGCCGCTCTGGGGCGGTGGCCGGCTGACGGTGGCCGGCGGCGAGCACAACAAGGATCCGCTGGGGATGCTGGCGCTGCTCGAGGCCGACCCCTCCATCAACTGGCTGCAGGCGACCCCGGCCTGCTGGCGCATGCTGCTCAAAGCTGGCTGGCAGGGGCGCAATACCCTCACCGCTCTGTGTGGCGGTGAGGCGCTGGACTCGGGATTGGCCGAGCAGCTCTGTGCCCGCACCCGGCGGCTGTGGAACTGCTACGGGCCCACCGAGGCCACCGTCTGGTCGCTGGTGAGCGAGGTGCGCTGGCCGCCGACTGATGGCCAGATCACCATCAGCCACAGCCTGCCCGGCTATCGGCACTGGGTGCTGGACGAGGCGGGGCAGCCGGTGGTAGAGGGGGAGTGCGGCGAACTCTGCATCGAGAGCCCGGCCCTGTGCGAGGGGTACTGGCGCAAGCCGGCCCTGACCAGCGCCGCCTTCCTGCGCCTTGCCACCCATCGCCTCTATCGCACCGGCGATCGGGTGCGGCGGCTGGGGGCGGACCGTTTCCTCTATCTGGGACGGCGCGACGATCAGGTCAAGCTGCGCGGTTTTCGCATCGAGCTCGGCGAGGTGGAGGCGGGGCTGCGCCGTCAGACCGGGGTGCAGGAGGCGGCGGTGCGTCTGGTGGGCGAGGGGGACGAGGCCATGCTGGTGGGTTACGTGGAGGCGAAGAGCGGGGTGACCCTCAATCGCCTCGCCCTGCGCAAGGGGCTGCAGGCGACGCTGCCCCACTACATGGTGCCGGCGCGGCTCATGCTGCTGGATGCCCTGCCCAAGACCGGCAGTGGCAAACTGGACAGAAAGGCGCTGCCCTTGCCCGAGTAAGTGCCGCGCAGCAGATAAAAAGAAGCCCGCAAATGCGGGCTTCTTTGTGGGCGCTGATCACGCGGGCTTATTGGGTGATGGGGGCCGCATCGGGTTTGGCCAGCAGCTGCTCGACATCGTCGATCACCTTGAGGGCCGCCTGGGGGCCACCGGTGGAGGTCCAGAGCGACCCGTCCACGGCGCCGAAGCGCTTGCTCTTGATGGCGCCGAGCTGCTGAAAGGCCGGGGTCTGTTCGGCCTGCTTCATGGCATCCACCGCGTCGCCGCTGGCGCTCAGGGTGCCGATCACCAGCCAGTCACCGTCCAGCAGGTTGAGGGATTCCAGGCTCAGGGCCGGGGAGTGGGGGGTCTTGTCACCGATCTGGTGGGTCGGTCGGGTCAGCCCCATCTCTTCCACGACGCTGCTGGCGAAGGTGCCGCTGTGCATGTAGCTCGGGCCCTTGGGGTTCCAGCGCACTATGCTCAGGCGCTCGCCCTGATGCTTGGCAAGCTTGCTGCGGGCTTCCTGCAGGCGGGCGTCATACTGGGCGAGGAAGGTCTTGGCTTCGGCGTCCCGGTTCAGCACGTGGGCGCTGCGATTGAAGATCTCCTTCCAGGAGTCACCCCAGTTGCCGGTAACCACGGTGGGGGCGATCTCCTTGAGCAGGGCCAGCAGCTCGGGCTTGGTCTGGCCGGTGAGGATGAGGTCGGGTTCCAGATCGATCAGCTTCTCCAGGTTGGGGTTGTCCAGATCGCCGACCACGGCGATCTCCTTGCCTGCCTGTTGCAGCAGGTAGCGGGGCAGGGTGGACTGGCCGCGGCCATTGACGGTGCCGACCGGTTGCAGCCCCAGGGTCAGGGCGCTGTCCAGATCGATTTCGCTCAGTACCACCACCCGCTTGGGCTGGGCCGGTACGACCTGGGTCTTGCCGTCGGCATCGGTCACCTGACGGGTCTCGCTGCCGGCCTGTGCCTGGAAGCCGACCAGGCTGGCCAGCATCAGCACGGCAGCCAGGGGAGAGGAGATCTTCATCGTTACATCCTTCTTGGTGAAATCAGTGGAACACTGGGTCCCAAACGGGCGAACTCATGCTACCACAAATTCAAATGATAAGAATTGTCATTTGTGTTTGTGGCATGTGGAGGGGGCGGTTTGCTACCATGCTGGCTCACCCACCAAGGGCTCTTCGTGATGTTGATTGCCACTGCGCCAGCCTGTTCACTGGACCGCTTCATCGTGCAGGCCGACAGCCTGCCGCTGCCCGGCGCGGCGCACATGGCGCTGCAACGGGTCTGCTTTGACCCCGCCGCCTTCACCCCGGCCTGTTACGATGCAGCCGGCATGGTGCTGCCGGCCAGCTTGCAGCGCGCAACACCCAAGCGGCTGGGGGAGTTTCTGGCCGGCCGGCTGGCGGCGCGCCGGGCCTTGCACCCCTTTGGTCTGGGCCAGCAGCAGGTGAGCATCGGGGCAGCCCGCGAACCCTGCTGGCCTGCGGGGTTTGAGGGCAGCATCAGCCACAGCCTGTTGCAGGGGCGCGGCATGGCGCTGTGCGCGGTGCGCCCCGGCCGGGCGGGAATGGGGCTGGATCTGGAGGGCTGGTTGGCAGAGGGGCAGGCGAGCGAGCTCTGGCCCGGCATTGCAAGCGGGGAGGAGTGGGGGCGGCTGGCGGCCGCTGCCCGCGCCGTCGGCCTGAGCAGGGCTGAGGCGCTTACCTTGATCTTTTCGGCCAAGGAGAGCCTGTTCAAGGCACTCTATCCCAGGGTGGGGCGCTATTTTGACTTTCTCGATGCCCGCTGGCTGACCATGACGGAGCAGACCCTCACCCTCGAACTGGTGGGCGGGCTGACCCCGACGCTGCCCGCCGGTTGGCGCTGTACGCTCTACTGGCAGCCAATGTACTGGCAGGCACTGCATTGGCAAACAAGGCACTGGCAAACACGGCCGGGCGGGGTGCTCACCAGCCTGCTGCTGTGAGTGGCGGCGCGCCGAGACATAAGCATCAAAAAACCGCCTCTCGGCGGTTTTTTGATGGGGCTCAGGCCGGCTGGCGCATGGCAAAGGCGTGCGGTCTGCGGCGCGGCACTATGATGGGGGCGCCGTCGCCGGGGGCGTGCAGTATGTCCACGTCGGTCTGGTAGAGGCGGTCGATGAGGGACTTGGTCACCACCTCGCGGGCCGGCCCCATGGCCTGGATGCCGCCATCTCCCAGCGCGATCAGCTCGTCGCAGTAGCGGGCGGCGGTGGCGAGATCGTGAATGACGATGAGCACCGTCTTGCCCTCGGCGGTGATCTGGTGGATGGCCTCCATCACCTCGGTCTGGTGGCCGATGTCGAGGGCGCTGGTGGGTTCATCCAGCAGGATGATGTCCGCATCCTGGGCCAGCACCATGGCCAGCCACACCCGCTGGGCCTGACCGCCGGAGAGAGAGCTGGCGCTCTGCTGCAGAATGTCGCCCAGCTGCATCCGCTCGCAGGCCCAGCGCACCATGCAGGCATCCTCCTCGCTCCACTGATTGAACCAGCCCTGATGGGGATGGCGGCCGTACTGCACCAGCTGCTCGACCTGGATGCCGGCGGGTACCAACGGGCGCTGGGGCAGGTAGGCGAGCTCGCGGGCCAGCGCTTTCTTGCCGTAGCTGGCCAGCGGCTTGCCCTTGAGCAGGATCTCGCCGGCTTGCTGTTGCTCCTGGCCTGCCAGGAGTTTGAGCAGGGTGGACTTGCCGCCGCCGTTGGGGCCGACGATCCCCACCAGCTTGCCCTGGGGAATGGTGAAGGAGATGTCGTTGAAGACGGGCTTGTGCTGATAGCCAAATTGCAGGTGATTGATGGTGAGCGTCATCAGGCGGCCCTCGGTCTGTCTTGAAAATGGATGAATGGCATCGTCAGTCGGCCTTCTGGCGGTCTTTGAGCAGGATGAACAGCAGCAGCAGGCCGCCGAGAATACGGGTCATGATGCCGGTGGTCACCTCGTGGGGGCTGGCCAGCACCCGCACCAGGGTGTCGCTGGCCAGCAGCAGCAGGGCGCCGCACAGGGCGGCAATCCACAGCGGCACGATGCGATCCCGGCTGAGCCAAGAGGCGAGCACCGGGGCCGCCATGGCGATGAACACCACGGGGCCACCGATGGCGGTGCCGAGCGCCGCCACGACGATGGCCTGGGCCAGCACGCCGAGCTGCACCCGATTGACGTTCACCCCCAGACTCTGGGCGGTGACGGGGCCCAGACGCAGTACGCCGAGAGCCCGGGAGAGATAAACTACCCAGGGGCAGACCAGCAGGATCAGGAGCCCCACCGGCAGCACAGTGCTGTAGCCCTGGCCGACGAAGTTGCCCATGTTCCACAGGTAGAGGCTGGTGAGGTGCACCAGCGACTGGGTGGACATCACGAACTGGCCGATGGCGTTCATCAGCTCGGAGACGCCGATGCCGATCACCACGAACAGGTAGCCCTGTTCCCCCGGCTTGTTACACAGGGCATAGAGCACGGCGGCGGCAAACAGGGCGCCCAGCGGGGCGGCCCACCAGGGCCAGCTGCCGAGGGTCAGGTAGAGGGAGAAGGCGATGATGGCCAAGGAGGCCCCCTCGTTGACCCCGATCATGTCCGGGGTGGCGAGGCGGTTGCGAATGAGGGTCTGCACCAGGCAGCCGGAGAGGCCCATGGCCGCTCCCGCCACCAGCACGGCGACGATGCGTGGCAGCCGGATCTTGAAGACGGTCACCTCGCTCAGCCGGTTGCCCTCGCCAAGCAGGGTCTGGATCACCCCCAGCATGGTGAGCTTGCCGGAGCCCAGGGTCAGCGCCAGCAGGGAGAGCAGCACCAGTGCGACCAAGAGCCCGAGGGTGATCAGCCAGGCGCGGCGGTGCAGCAACAGGGTGCGGCTGCCAATGCGCAGGCAGACGGTGCCGGTAGGAAGCGCCGTAGTGAGGGAGGGATGGATGGAATTGTTCATGAGGCAGGCAACCTTATTTGACGGCCAGCAGGGAGCGGAAACCGCCGCTGCGCACCACCATGATGAGCACGGGGGCACCGATCAGCGCCAGGATCACCCCGTTGGGCAGTTCGAACGGCTGGATCAGCCAGCGCGCCAGGATGTCGGCGCCGAGCAGGAACAGCACCCCGAACAGGGCGGAGAAGCGTACCTGGATGGCGAGGCGTACTGGCTCCACCAGACGGGCGCAGTAGGCGGCGAGAAAGCCGACGAAGCCGATGGGACCGGCGATGGCGATGGCGCAGGCGGTAAACAGGGTGGCGGCCAGGAGCACGCCGATGCGCACCCGGGTCGGCCGGATGCCGAGCGCCAGCGCCTGGTTGTCACCCATCTGCATCAGGGTGAGCTGACGGCAGAGCGCCAGGGTCAGCAGCAGGCCGAGCAGGGCAAAGGGCATCACGGTGAGCACCGCATCGAGATCCGAGGCGGCCAGCGACCCCAGATTCCAGAAACGGAACTGCTCCAGCACCACCTGGTTGGAGAGCAGCAGGAAGTTGGAGAGGCCGCCGAAGGTGGCGGAGAGGGCGACCCCCACCAGGATGAGCTTGAGGGGGTTGGAGCGTCCCACCATCAGGCCGAGGCCGAGCACGATGAGGTTGCCGAGCAGGGCCCCCATGCCGGACCAGAGCAGGTAACCGTAGGCGGATTCGACGCCAAAATAGGTGAGGCCGATCACCAGGGCGAACACGGCGCCGGCGTTGACTCCGAGCAGGCCGGGTTCGGCCAGCGGATTGCGGGTGGCGCTTTGCAGCATGGAGGCCGCCAGCGCAAGACAGACGCCCACCACCAGGGCACACAGGGTGCGGGGCAGACGCAGGGTATGAACGATCATGGCGAGCTTTTCATCGGCCATGAGGGCGGGATCGCCCAGCAGAAATCCGGCGACCTCGCGGCCACCATAGACACCGGCGCCGGTGGCCAGTGAGAGACAGATGAGCAGGAACAGGAGAACCACTCCCAGCCAGAACAGGTGTGTTTGGTGTCTGTGCACCCGGCTACTCCTTCACGTCGAGGCAATAACAGCAGAAAAGGGAGCCCTGACGGGCTCCCTGCGGGGTTTACAGCTTGTAATCCACGCCGGCGTAGACGGTACGACCTTCCAGAATGAAGTCGGCGTCGGTGGCGACCTGGTCACGCTTGGTGTTGGTGAGGTTGGTGATGCCCAGCTTGAAGTCGAGCGCCGGGGTGACCTTCCACTTGGTGTTGACGTCCAGGGTCTGGTAGCTGTCGGACTTGAGCGCCTGAGAGTTGTGCATCGGCACCTTGATGAACTGGCTGCCCACGTACTGCCAGGCCAGGTTGGTGCTGACGATCTCGGTGGCCTGCCAATCCAGGCTCAGGTTGCCGGTGTGATCCGGGGTCTTGGCCAGATCGTCGCCGGTGCTCTTGTCTTCTGAGTCCAGCATGGTCCAGTTGCCGGTCAGCTTGACGTCGTCCATCACATCGACCCAGCCGGTCAGCTCCAGCCCCTTGACCCGGGCCTTCTTGACGTTGAGGTAGGTCATGACGGTTGGACGGTAGCCCGGGCCCCACTGATCGCTCTGGATCAGATCCTCGATGTCGTTGTGGAAACCGGTGAGGCCGGCGCCAAAGCGATCGGCTTCATAGGCGGTGCCCAGCTCGTAGCTGACGGCGGTTTCCGGTTTCAGGTCCGGGTTGCCGATCACCTTGCAGGCGCCGCGGCAGGCGGTGGTGGCGAAGCCTTCGCTGGACTGGGCCAGGGTCGGGGCCTTGAACGCCTTGCCGGCGCCGCCCTTGATCACCCACTCGTCGTTCAGCTTGTAGAGCGCATAGGCGCGCGGGCTGAACTCGTTGCCATAGGTCTCGTGGTGATCCAGACGACCGGAGAGGGTCAGCGCCAGATCACCCAGGCTGAACTCGTCCTGCAGGTAGAGGGCGCTCTGGCTCGCATCCACGCTGCCGCTGGTGATGCTACGGCTGTGCTCCAGCTCGGTCTTGCGGAATTCCGCGCCTGAGGTCAGCAGGTGATCCCCGAGGTAGCCGCTCAGCTGGCCGTCGACCGTGTGGTTGGTCTGGGTGACATCGGCGGCGCCGCCGTTGAGCTGGGAGTCATCCATCAGATCGGTCTGCTCGAAGTAGTAGCGGGCGCGGCTGTCGAAGTGTTCCCAACGGCCGTTGTGGGTCAGCCCCAGGCTCAGGCGATCGAGTTTTTGCACGTTGTGCGGGGTGGCCGGGGCGGTGGGGGCGCGCGGCACGTTGTTGAAATAGCTGTCCATGTCATTCTGGTTGTAGCCCAGATCGAACTCCACATCCTGGTTGTCGGCCACCAGCCACTTCAGGCTGGAGAGCATGTTGACCACTTCCCGTTTCTCCAGCGCATCGGCGTCCTTGTTGTTGGACTGATCGCTGTGCCAGCGGTCGCGCTGATAGCCTTCCACCACCAGGCTGCCGAGCAGCTTGTTGTCGATCAGGGCGCCGGAGACGAAGGCGTTGCCACGGTTGGCATCGCCACCATCACCCTTGGTGGGCATGGTGTGGGTGTAGCCGAAGGCCGCCTCGGTCTGCTCCTTGGCCTGGCGCAGGATCACGTTGACCACGCCGCCGAGGGCGTCGGCGCCATAGAGGGAGGAGACGGGGCCGCGGATCACCTCGATGCGCTCGATGGCGGCCATGGGGATGGAGCTCAAGTCGAAGTCATTGCCAAACGAGCTGCCCAGGGTTTCGCGAGCGTTGACCCGCTTGCCGTTGATCAGCAGCAGGGTGTAGTCGCCGCCCATGCCGCGGATCTTGATCTCGCTGCGGCCGGTGGGGTTGGTGCCGATGATGTTGACGCCGGGCACGTGCTTGAGCGCTTCGCCGACGTTGTTGGCGTTCATCTTGTCCAGATCGGCGCGGGTCACCACAGAGACGCTGGCCGGGGCGGAGAGTTCGGTGTGCTGGGTCTGGGTGGCGGTGACCACCATGGTCTCGTTGGCCTTGACCGCTTCGGCCTGGGCCAGGCCCGGCAAGGCAAACAGGCCGAGGGAGAGCAAAATCGGGTTCAAGCGAAATACGCCAGGCTGCAACTGCATAGTCAAAACTCCATGAATAAAACAGAGGTTATGGGGTCCGGCTCTGGGGCCGGTGGCTCACTGACTTCCTTGTCTGGCGGTGCCAGACTCGGGGTTATTGTTATTCCTTGTCTGTGCCAGCCCCTTGAGCAGGAGCCAGACACCGCCGCAGGCCAGCAGGCCGCAGCCGATATTGATCCAGGCCAGATGGGCAAATCCGTGCAGGACGCCGCTCAGATCCGACACCAGCAACCTGGCGGAGAGCAGGCTGCCGAGCCCGGCCGCCACATTGGTGACCGTGCCCTGAAAAGACATGAAGGCGGCGCGCTGATGGGGGGCTGGGATGGAGGCCGTGATGGCGAGGGTGGTGCTGGAGCGGGCCGAGCTCAGCGCCATGAACAGGGTGAACAGCAGGTAGACGGGCACGCCGACTGGCATGGCGAAACCGAGCAAAGTGATCAGCGCCAGCAGCAGGCTGGTGATCAGGATGGCGGCCTGGGCCCGGCCCTGATCAATCCAGCTGCCGCACAGCCGCATGGTGGCCATGCTGGCGAGGCCGCCGCACAGATAGAGGGCGGCGATCTGCTCGCGCGGGAATGCCAGGTTGAACTGGAAGTAGTTGGCAAAGTGCGGGATCAGCAGGAAGTGACCGAACATCTGCAGGCAGAGGATAAACAGGGCGCCCTGGCAGAGTGGGGAGGCCAGCAACTGGCGTAGGCCACTGCTGTGAGGGGCGCGGCTGACCGGCAACGAAGGGAGTAGGGTGGCGCAGAGCAGGGCCAGCAGCAGGCCGCAGACGCCAAACAGCAGGAAGGGGCTCTGCCAGCCAAACCACTGGGCCAGCACCAGGGCGATGGGCACCACCAGGATGGCGGCCAGCGAGAACGCCATGCCCACGTAGGCGAGGCGACGGCCCCGCTCGGCAGGTGGCACCAGATCCAGCACGGCCGCCATCAAGATGGCGGCGAGCGGCCCGGCCACACAGCCCGACAGGACGAACAGCACCAGCAGCTGCTGGCTGTTTTGCACCAGGGCGCAGGCCATCAGCAGCAGAAAACGTAAGGTGAGCAGCACCAGCAGGGCGGGCTTTCGGTTGACCCGATCGAGCCAGGGGGCGGCGATAAGCCCCATCAGGGCGGCTCCCAGGGTGGCACCGCCGCTGAAGTAGCCGGTCTGCTCCGGCTGCATGCCGAGGCTGATGACCAGATCCGGCCCGAGCGGCATCACCATCATCATGCTGCCCATGGAGAGCATGTTGACAAGCAGGGCCAGGTGGATGGCGGCGGGGGTGGTGGTCACTGGCTTCATCGACGGCAAGCTCAAAAAAATGAGACCGAATTGTATCCGAGCGATTTTTTCGTGACAACAAATGGTAATCATTTTTATTTGTGTTATTTGATCTGTCTCCGCTCTTTTCATAGAAAAATGAAGGGCCTGACCTTCACGGCGCGCATTGCTTGCGGGCAAAATCATTGAAAAGCGGGGCGGATGGCCCATGATGACGAGGTGATATGCAGGCCATGATCTGGTTGGCCGCCGAGTGGGACGGGAGGAGAAGATGAGAAGATGGCGCGGGTTTGGACTCTGGCTGCTGTGGGGACTCTGGTGCCTGCCGCTGCGGGCCGAGGTGAAGGTGATCCCGGTATTCGAGACCCAGGCGGCGGTGCAGACCCTCAAGGATCTCTATCCGGAGCTGGGGGTGAGCGCCATGGGCAACCAGCTGGTGCTGAGCGGCAGCGCCGCCCAACTGCAGGAGGCCGAAGCGGCGCTGGCCAAATTCAACCAACCGCCCCAGAGCCTGCTCATCGAGTGGCGGGTGGACGGCGCTTCCAGCAGTCAGCAGGCCGGGGTAGGGCTGGGCCGGGATGCCGCCAAGCGGCAGTGGCTGCTGGAGGGCAATGCCCAGCAGTATCAGCGCAGCCAGAACGACAGCTGGCAGATACGCGGTTTGTCGGGTCGGCCGGTGCTATTGCAGATGGGCACCTATCAACCGGTCACCTTCTATCAGTGGCGCGGAGGCCAGGTAGTGGGGCTGATGCCGCTGGTGAACGGCCTCTATGCCACCGCCACCCTGATCGGCGACAGGGTACAGATAGCGCTCAGCAGCGAGCAGGCCAGGCTGGAGCAGGGCACCATCAACCGGGGGCAGAGCGCCACCGAGGTGAGCGGTGCCCCGGGGCAGTGGCTGACGGTGGGTGAGCTCTCCACCAGCGCGGCGCAGCAGGGCAGCAGTCTGGGCACCCAGTTGCAGGGGGGCAGTGGCAGTCAGAGCGATCGCCAGACCTTGCAGATCAGGGTCACGCGCCAGTGAGGCGCCTGGCTGAGCACGTTGCCCCTCGGGTGCCTGGTCATTCTGGTTGAGCCTGACTGATCAGTTGCCGGCGTGGGGCTGATCGGCC
The DNA here is from genome assembly GCF_013085505.1 of Aeromonas sp. 2692-1. Classification (NCBI taxonomy): domain Bacteria; kingdom Pseudomonadati; phylum Pseudomonadota; class Gammaproteobacteria; order Aeromonadales; family Aeromonadaceae; genus Aeromonas; species Aeromonas sp. 2692-1. The sequence goes on along the minus strand of NZ_CP038513.1, from coordinate 3,705,615 downwards.
GCGTATTCACGCAACTGGCGGCTGCGCAGCAGATACCAGAGCGACCAGAGGGTGGCGACCAGCACCAGCGCGGTGGGCCAGCTGAACGACCACTTCTGCAGATTGAGGCTGTGCAGTTGCATCAGCAGACCGCTGACGGCAGAGCAGAGCAGTAGCAATGGGCTGTGGCGCCTGAGCCAGGCCCGGAGGCTGCGGGTCTGCTGATAGGTGCCGCCGCAGGCGAGCAGCGCCAGTATGGCTGGCACGTCGGTCAGCAGGCTGATGTAGAGGGCGAGCCGGTCAGGGTAGAAGAGGGTCAGGATGGCGCTGCCGCTCTCGCGGGTGACGCCGGCCATCAGAAACAGCCAGACCGAGCGGGTCAGCAAGAGGGCGATGGGCCAGAACCAGAGCGGGGGACGCAGCTGGCCGTGATCGTCGTATCTGTGTTCGGGGTAGAGGGTCATGGTTGCCCGGGGTCGTCTGTGCAAAGGATGAAGGGGATATGGGGCGAAGGGGCGCCCTTTGCAAGGCGGGCGAGGGGCGGGAATTAATCGGGGGGCCATGCCCCCCAATCCGCTTATCTCTTTTCGTGTCAAGCCGCCGGCGTCACAGCCAGCCTTTTCGCTTGAAGAACAGACCAGTGCCGAGCGACGACATCACCATCAGTACCAGCGAGAGCGGATAGCCGTACTCCCAGGCGAGCTCCGGCATGCGGCCGAAGTTCATGCCGTAGATGCTGGCGATCAGCGTCGGCGGCAGGAAGATGACCGCGGCCACCGAGAAGATCTTGATCACCTTGTTCTGCTCCAGGTTGGTGACCCCCATGGAGGCCTCCAGCTGGAAGTTGATCTTGTCGAACAGGAACTGGGTGTGGGGCAACAGGGACTCCACGTCGTGCAGCATCTCGTCGATCCACTTGTTCTGCTCGTTGCTCATCCGCTGGCGCAGGCTGCGCTTCAAGAAGCGCAGGGCGCGACGGGTATCGTGCAGGGAGAGACGGATCTGGCCGTTGGCCTCTTCCTGGGCCATCAACTCCTTGAGCATGGGGTTGATCTGATCCGGCTCGAAGATCTGATCGGCGGTGTTTTCCAGGGTCTTGTAGCCATCTTCGATGAGATCGGAGAGGTATTCCACCTTGAGGTTTTGCACCTCCAGCAGGATGTCGAGGGCGTCCTCCACCTCCAGCCGATCCTGGCGCATGTAGTGGCGCAGCAGGCGCACCAGGCCGATGTCATCCTCGCGGATACTGATCAGCAGGTTGTTGCGCAGGGTAAAAGAGACGTGGACACCCTTGGTGTCACGGCCGATCCGCTGGGGAAACAGGGAGTGAATGTGCAGACCGTCGGTATCCCAGTAGAAACGGGCGGATGCTTCGATGTCATCGAGCTCCTCCTTGTCGGGCACCTCTTCCAGAAACAGGCCCGTCAACCATTCTCGTTCCGCCGTGTCCGGCTTGTAGGCATCCAGCCAGACGGTGTTGTCAGGCACTATGTCGTCAGGCCCGAGCGTGACTATGTCCAGTACCTTGTTATTGAGAATGTAGGCGGTGATCATCTGTCCCCCCTTAAGAAGTCATGGGTAATCAGGGATGGTTGCACAGGTCATGCGGCCTTAGAGCGCGTAGAAAGCGATCCCGTGGACAAGCTGAACGGGCCGATGGAAAACCTGAATGCGGCGAACTATACAGGGGCGGGCCGCGCTTGTCAGGGCCTATTCATCGGAGGTTCAGCCTGTTCGCTCAAAAAAACAGCGAGGTCGGAGCAGCCACGCCGACCTCGAAACGGGTGATCCCGGCGTCGCCTCCTTCATTCACCCTGATAGGCAGGAGGACGAGTGCTCACCGGCCGGGATGGCGGGCTGCCGAGTGCCCTGCGACAACCCCCGGTCGTGCGCCTTTCATCTCATATATTGCAATAGTTGGGGCCGCAGCCGCCCTGCGGCGGCGTCAAGACGATGCTCTGGGCTGTGCATCCTTGTTATCTGCGCAGGTCTGCATGGGCAAGCCTGTTACATGTTGGGATAGTTGGGGCCAGAGCCGCCCTGCGGCGGGGTCCAGACGATATTCTGGCTCGGATCCTTGATGTCGCAGGTCTTGCAGTGGATGCAGTTGGCCGCGTTGATCTGCAGGCGGGGCAGGCTCTCCGAGCCCAGGATCTCGAACACCCCGGCCGGGCAGTAGCGCTGGGCCGGTTCGGCCCAGGTGGGCAGGTTGACCGCCACCGGGATAGTCTCATCCTGCAGCTTGAGGTGGCAGGGCTGGTCCTCGTCGTGGCTGGTGTTGGCGAGGTAGACAGACGAGAGCTTGTCGAAGCTGAGCCTGCCGTCCGGCTTGGGGTAGTCGATGGGCTGGCAGCGGCTGGCCATGCGCAGCTGGCGGTAGTCCGGCTCCTTGTCCAGCAGGGTGAACGGCGAGGTGCGAGCAAACAGCCGCTGCTCCAGCCAGTTGAAGGCGCCGCCGAGCCAAGGGCCCCAGCGGTGCAGGGCGGCGCCGAAGTTGCGCGCTGTTTTGAGCTCATGGGCCAGCCAGCTCTGTTGCAGCGCATCGCCGTATTCGGCCAGATCCCGCCCCCCTTCATCGCCGCCGCGCAGACTCATGGCGACTGTCTTGGCCGCCAGCATGCCGGACTTCATGGCGGTGTGGATCCCCTTGATGCGGGAGAAGTCGAGGGTGCCGGCATCGCAACCGATGAGCAGGCCGCCGGGAAAGTGCGTGCGGGGCAGGGAGTGCCAGCCCCCCTTGGCGATGGCGCGGGCGCCGTAGCTGATGCGCTCGCCCCCCTGCAATGCCGCGGCGATGAGCGGGTGGTGCTTGAGGCGCTGAAACTCGTCAAACGGGCTGAGCCAGGGGTTGCGATAGTTGAGATCGACGATGAGACCGACCGCCACCTGATCCTGCTCCAGATGGTAGAGATAGAAGCCGCCCTGGCTCTTGTCTTCCTTCCCCTCAGAGAGCGGCCAGCCGCTGCCGTGCAGCACCCGGCCCGGTTTGCCCTGGCCGGGAGGGAGCTGCCACAGCTCCTTGAAGCCGATGGCGTAATGCTGCGGCTGGGCGGCGTTTTCCAGTTGAAAGTCGGCGATCAGCTGCTTGCCGAGATGGCCGCGCGCCCCTTCGGCAAACAGGGTGTAGCGACCGAGCAGCGCCATGCCGGGCACGTGATCCGCTTTCGGATTGCCAGCCCGATCCAGCCCGAGATCGCCGGTGATCACACCCTTGACCCGTCCCGCTTCCATGATGAGTTCGCTTGCGGTAAAACCCGGGTATATTTCGACTCCCAACTGTTCGGCCTGCTGACCGAGCCAGCGACAGAGGTTGCCGAGGCTGATGATGCGGCTGCCCTCGTTGTGCATGCGCGGCGGCACCGCCCAGTTGGGCAGTTGCAGGGCGCGGCTGTCGCTTTGCAGCAGGTGCACCTGATCGTCGTTGACCTCGACCCCGAGCGGGGCCTGTTGCCAGCTCTCTGGCAGCAGCTCCTTGAGGGCAACGGGATCCAGCAGGGCGCCGGAGAGCAGATGGGCGCCGATCTCCGCCCCCTTCTCCAGCAGGCAGACCGACAGCTCGGCACTGTGTTGTTTGAGGGCGATGGCGGCACTGAGTCCCGCCGGGCCGCCACCGACGATGACGACATCAAATTCCATTGCTTCGCGTTCCATCTTGCCTCTGTGCTCGACTTGGCCTAGGGTAGTGCTGGTAGTTTACGTAAACGTAAAGTAAATGTAAGCAAAAAAATGTGAGGGTTTTCATGGATTCACTCAACAGAAGCGAGGGATGCGCGTCATGAAGCTGCTGGTCGCGGTCAAGCGGGTGCTGGATTACAACGTCAAGGTCCGGGTCAAGAGCGATGGCTCAGACGTGGAGCTGGCCAACGTCAAGATGGGGATCAACCCGTTTTGTGAAATTGCGGTGGAAGAGGGGGTCAGGCTGCGCGAAGCAGGCGTGGCGAGCGAGCTGGTAGTGGTGACCTTCGGCCCCGAGGCGGCGGCCGAACAACTGCGTCACGCCCTGGCGCTGGGGGCGGATCGGGCGCGTCATTACGTGACTGGCGAGACCCTGACCCCGCTCACCGTGGCTCGCGCCCTGCAACAGGTGTGCGAGCTGGAGCAGCCCGATCTGGTGCTGCTCGGCAAGCAGTCCATCGATTCTGACAACAACCAGGTGGGCCAGATGCTGGCCGCCCTCAATGACTGGCCGCTTGCCACCTTCGCCTCCGCCATCAAGCTGGTAGAGGGCGAATTGCAGGTGACCCGCGAGATCGACGGCGGCCTCGAGACCCTCGGCATGCCGCTGCCAGCGGTGGTGACCGTGGATCTGCGCCTCAACGAGCCGCGTTTTGCCTCGCTCCCCAACATCATGAAGGCCAAGCGCAAGCCGCTCGAGAGCGCGCCCTTCGCCGCCCTCGGCGTCGAGCCGGCCGGTCAGACCCGGCTGCTCGGGGTGATGGCCCCCGCAGCCCGCAGCGCTGGCATCATGGTGGGCTCGGTGGACGAGCTGCTGGACAAACTCAAGCACGAAGCGAAGGTACTCTGATGCTGCCAGCAATCAACAGAACCCCACCCGCCGGCGACAAGCTCGGGGGCGTGATGGGCGCACAGGCAGGGACATCAACGGACGATAGCAAGGGGCAGTCATGAGCGTATTGATCATTGCCGAACATCATCAGGGCCAGTTGGCCGACAACGTGGCCCGTCTGGTCACCGCCGGGAGCCAGCTGGGCGGCGAGGTGCATCTACTGTTGCTGGGGCAGGGGCTGACCGAGGCGGGTGAGCAGGCCGCCGCCCTGCAGGGGGTGAGCCGGGTGCTGCTGGCCGAGCATCCCATGCTGGCGGAGGGGCTGAGCGACGGGGTCGATCCGCTCTTGGCCCACATCGCGCGGGATTATCAGCACTGCCTGATGGCCGCCAGCACCCAGGGCAAGGATCTGCTGCCGCGGGTGGCGGCCAGGCTCGGGGTGGAGATGCTCTCCGAGGTGACCGGCATCGAGAGCGGCGACACCTTCCTGCGCCCCATCTACGCGGGCAACGCCGTGGCCCGGGTGGCGAGCAGCGCCCCCATCAAGGTGCTGACCATCCGACCCACCGCCTTCGCCAAGGCTGCGAGCGGCGGCCAGGCTCAGGTAGAGCGGTTGCCGGTGAGCGAGGTGGCCTGCCGTACCCGCCTCATCGAACGGCGCGCGGTGCGCTCCGCCAGACCCGAACTCGCGGCGGCGCGGGTGGTGGTCTCCGGTGGGCGGGCACTGGGCTCCAAGGCGCAGTTCGCCCTGATAGAGGCGCTGGCCGACAAGCTGGGCGGCGCGGTGGGGGCGTCGCGGGCCGCGGTGGATGCGGGCTTTGTCGCCAACGATCTGCAGGTGGGTCAGACCGGCAAGGTGGTGGCTCCCGAGCTCTACATCGCGGTCGGTATTTCCGGCGCCATCCAGCATCTGGCGGGGATGAAGGAGTCCAAGGTGATCGTCGCCATCAACAAGGACAGCGAGGCCCCCATCTTCCAGGTGGCCGACTACGGGCTGGTGGGGGATCTCTTCACCTTGCTGCCGGAGCTCACCGCCAAGCTGTAACCTGGTGAAAAAGGGGGCCGGGGGCATTGAGCACCGGCAGACGCCCGTTTCCACGCATGTTCTCTGCAAGCCCTGACCCGTTCAGGGCTTTTTTCTGTCAACTGCGCGGGCGGCGGGTCGACAAAAGGTTGAGCCAGCTCCCAAAAAGCCTTTGATCCGGGGGCTGCACTTGTGTAAAACCAGACAAGTCACCGATCACACTCATCCACTCACGGAAAGCGTCATGAGCAAACAGATTTACAACTTCTGCGCCGGCCCCGCCATGTTGCCGGTCGAAGTCATGGAGCGCGCCCAGCGCGAATTTTGTAATTTCCAAGGGCTGGGAGCCTCGGTCATGGAGCTCTCCCACCGCGGCAAGCCCTACATGGCGGTCGCCGCCAAGGCCGAAGCCGATCTGCGCGAGTTGCTGGCGGTGCCGGACAACTACAAGGTGCTGTTCATGCACGGCGGCGGCCGTGGCCAGTTTTCCGCCGTGCCCATGAACCTGCTGGGGGGCGCCAACAAGAAGGCTGACTATCTGCTGACCGGTGTCTGGGCTGCGAGTGCCGTGGACGAGGCGCGCAAGTACGGCGACATCCAGACCTTTGACGGGGTGGCCAAGAGTGCCGAGGGCATCTCCCACCTGCTGCCGACCCCGGCGTTTCGCGCCGATGCGGCCTATGTGCACTACTGCCCGAACGAAACCATCGACGGCATCGAGATGTTCGACATCCCGGCAACCGGTGATGTGCCGCTGGTGGCGGATCTCTCCTCCACCATCCTCTCCCGTCCCATCGACGTGAGCCGCTTCGGCATCATCTATGCCGGCGCCCAGAAGAACATCGGCCCCTCTGGGCTGGCCATCGCCATCGTGCGCGACGATCTGCTGAACCAGGCCCGCGCCGATGTGCCGTCGATCTTCGACTACCAGCTCACCGCCAAGAACGACTCCATGTTCAACACCCCGCCCACCTACGCCTGGTATCTGGCCGGTCTGGTGTTCGAGTGGCTCAAAGAAAAAGGTGGCCTTGCGGCGATGGAAGCACGCAACAAGGAGAAGGCCGATTTCCTCTACGGCTATCTCGATCAGTCGAGCTTCTATGGCAACCAGGTGGATGCCAGCTGCCGTTCGCGGATGAACATCCCGTTCCAGCTGAAAAATGCCGAGCTGGACAAGCTGTTCCTGGCCGAATCGGAAGCCGCCGGCCTGCTGGCGCTCAAGGGCCACCGCATTGTCGGCGGCATGCGCGCCAGCCTCTACAACGCCATGCCGCTGGAAGGGGTGAAGGCGCTGGTCAGCTTTATGGACGGCTTTGCCAAGCGCCATGGCTGAGGCGTTTTTCCCCGATTGCCGACGCCGGGGACTCCCCGGCGTCTGTTTTTTCCGTGATGCCGGACCGGCTGCCCCCGCCGCCTGCTTTTGTGCCACCCGCAGTCTTGCCGAGCAGGGCACGGGCTGCTAACGTCCGGTCAGGTCATTTTTTTGAGATCGTACAGGAAGTCTATGAATTCGTTGCGTTTGGAACCTATTTCTCGTGTGGCCGGTGAGGTCAATCTGCCCGGCTCCAAGAGCGTGTCCAACCGGGCGCTGCTGCTGGCAGCCCTGGCCCGTGGCACCACCCGGCTCACCAACCTGCTCGACAGCGATGACATTCGTCACATGCTGGCGGCGCTGACCCAGCTCGGGGTCAAGTACAAGCTCTCCGCCGACAAGACCGAGTGCACCGTGCACGGTCTGGGTCGCAGCTTCGCGGTGAAGGAGCCGGTCAATCTGTTCCTCGGCAACGCTGGCACCGCCATGCGACCGCTGTGTGCCGCCCTGTGTCTGGGCTCCGGTGAATACACCCTGGGCGGGGAACCGCGCATGGAAGAGCGTCCCATCGGCCATCTGGTGGATGCCCTGCGCGAAGCGGGTGCCCATATCCAGTACCTGAAGAAAGATGGCTATCCGCCGCTGGTGGTGGATGCCAAGGGGCTGTGGGGCGGCGACGTGCACGTTGACGGTTCCGTCTCCAGCCAGTTCCTGACGGCGTTTTTGATGGCGGCGCCGATGGCGGCGGGCGACACCCGCATCCACATCAAGGGGGAGCTGGTCTCCAAGCCCTACATCGACATCACCCTGCACATCATGAAGCAGTTCGGGGTGGTCATCGAGCACGACAACTACAAGCTGTTCTACATCAAGGGCAACCAGAGCTATGTCAGCCCGGGTGATTTCCTGGTGGAAGGGGATGCCTCCAGCGCCTCCTACTTCCTCGCGGCGGGCGCCATCAAGGGCAAGGTGCGGGTCACCGGCATCGGCAAGCACAGCATTCAGGGCGACATCCACTTCGCCGACGTGCTGGAGAAGATGGGCGCGCGCATCACCTGGGGCGACGACTTCATCGAGGCCGAGCAGGCGCCGTTGCACGGCATCGACATGGACATGAACCACATCCCCGATGCGGCCATGACCATCGCCGTGGCCGCACTGTTCGCCGAGGGGCCTACCTCGATCCGCAACATCTACAACTGGCGGGTGAAGGAGACCGACCGCCTGCACGCCATGGCGACCGAACTGCGCAAGCTGGGCGTCGAGGTGGAGGAGGGGCGTGACTTCATCACCGTCACCCCGCCAGCGCAGCTCAAGCATGCGGCGATCGATACCTACAACGACCACCGCATCGCCATGTGCTTCTCGCTGGTGGCGCTGTCCGATACCGCCGTCACCATCAATGATCCGGGTTGTACTTCCAAGACCTTCCCGGACTACTTCGACAAGCTGGCCAGTATCAGTCAGCGCGCGTGATGAACCCAGGCCCGCCTCGCTGCGGGCCTGTTTCTTTGGGCTGTCCCGCTCTGCTACCCTCTCTCTTCATCCTCGCCTAGCAGTATTATTAAAACTTGCAAGGCAGGATAAGAAAATTCCTTTCAAGATAATGTAATTTTCTATTTACACCGCTGCCCGTGCGGGCTAGATTGAAGTTTCTTTATCGCAGTCATCTAGCAGGAAGCCTTGTCATGCAGCATCAAACCGACGACGTTCGTATCAGTGAAATCAAAGAGTTATTGCCCCCGGTTGCGGTGCTTGAGAAGTTTCCGGCCACCGAGACCGCATCCAGTACCGTCTTTGAATCCCGTCAGGCCATCCATCAGATCCTGGCCGGTGAAGATCAGCGCCTGCTGGTGGTGATCGGCCCCTGTTCCATTCACGACCCCGCCGCTGCGCTGGAGTACGGCAAGCGCCTCAAGGTGCTGCGTGACGAACTCAAGGGCCAGCTGGAGATCGTGATGCGGGTCTACTTCGAGAAGCCGCGCACCACGGTGGGCTGGAAGGGGCTGATCAACGACCCCTACCTCGACAACAGCTGCCAGATCAACGACGGCCTGCGCATCGGTCGCAAGCTGCTGCTGGACCTCAACGACATGGGGCTGCCGACCGCCTCCGAATTCCTCGACATGATCACCCCGCAATACGTGGCGGATCTGATGAGCTGGGGCGCCATCGGGGCCCGTACCACCGAATCCCAGGTGCACCGCGAGCTGGCCTCCGGTCTCTCCTGCCCGGTGGGCTTCAAGAACGGCACCGACGGCACCATCAAGGTGGCCATCGATGCCATCGGGGCTGCCAGTGCGCCGCACCACTTCCTGTCGGTGACCAAGTACGGCCACTCCGCCATCGTCGCGACCCGGGGCAACCCGGACTGCCACATCATCCTGCGCGGCGGTCGTGAGCCGAACTACAGCGCCGCCCACGTGGATGAGGTGGTGAAGGGGCTGGACAAGGCCGGTCTGCCGCAGAAGGTGATGATCGACTTCAGCCACGCCAACAGCAGCAAGCAGTTCAAGAACCAGATGCTGGTGGCCGAGGACGTGGCCGGTCAGCTGCGTGCCGGCAGCCGGGCTGTGTTCGGCGTCATGGTGGAGAGCCATCTGGTGGAAGGGCGTCAGGATCTGGTGGAAGGGTGTGAACTCACCGTCGGTCAGAGCATCACAGATGCCTGCATCGGCTGGGCCGACACCGAAATCCTGCTGCGCAATCTGGCCGATGCGGTGGCCACTCGCAACGCAGGCTGATCCCGGCCTGGCGGCGCCGCGTGGCGCGCCTGAGCTACGGCATACAAAACAAAAGCGCGACCCTGGGTCGCGCTTTTTTATTGGCCAGAGCGGGCGGCAGGCATGATCACCAGCGGTAGGTCTTGAGCAGTTGCTCTAGCTTGCGGCACTGCTCGACCAGCTGGACGCTGGCGAGGTTGGCGGCGTGGGCCTGGCCCAGGGTGTCGTTGGAGGTGTTGCGAATGTCGCTCACCGAGCCGTCCACCTCGCTGCAGACCCTGTCCTGCTCCTCGGCGGACTGCGCCATCTGGGCGTTGAGGTCGTTGATGCTGCTGATGCGGCCGATGATGTTCTGCATGGCGGCCAGGGTCGCCTCTGTCTTGTGGATGCTTTCGTCCGCCTTGGCCTTGGCATCCCCGATCACCGACACCGCGCTCTGGGCCTCGTTCTGCAGGGCGGCGATCATCTGGGAGATCTCCTCGCTGGCGGCGCGGCTGCGGTTGGAGAGGGCGCGCACCTCGTCGGCCACCACCGCAAAGCCACGGCCCTGCTCGCCGGCCCGGGCCGCTTCGATGGCGGCGTTGAGGGCCAGCAGGTTGGTCTGATCCGCAATGCCCTTGATCACCTCCAGCACCCCGTCGACCGCCAGACAGCGGTTGTCGAGCTGCTGGATCACCCTGTCGACTCGCTCTATTTCCGCCGACATTTCACCCATGTCGTTGATGAAGTGCTGGGCGAGGCGACTGGTGTTGGCCGCATCCTGGTTGGTGAGGGCGGAGAGCTCGGCACTCTTGCGGGCGTGCTCGCGCACCTCGTGGGAGCTGGCGGCCAGCTCGCTCACGGCGGCGGCCACCTGAACCGTCATGCTCTCCTGCTGGCGGGCCGAGCCTTCGGTCTGGGTCGCCACCTGGCGGATCTGGTTGGACTCCTGATAGAGCTGGTGAGTGGCGCTCTCTACCTCCTGCAGGCTGTGGCGAAACCCCTGCACCATGTCGCTGACGGCGCGGGTCATCTCGCCCAGCTCATCCCGGTTGGGATTGATCAGGGGGAGGGAGAGATCCCGCTCCTTGGCCATGCGGGTCATGGCCAGCTGCAGATGGCGTACCGGTCGCTTGATGTAGCGCTGCAGCACCCAGCCCAGCAGGCCGAAGCCGAGCCCGAACACCGCCACCAGGCTGCCGCTCAGGATCAGGTTGTTGCGGTGGATCTCGCCAAAGGTGTGGCTGAGATCGTAACTGATGCGCACCGCGCCCATGACGGTGCCTTCCGCCACCTGGTGGCAGGTGGTGCACTGGGTACCGCGGTACTCCTTGTAGGCCTTGAAGGGCTTGATCAGGGTGAGCTGGTTGCCCTGCTGCTCGAGAATGGTCTCCCCCTGGTTGATGGCACGCTCGTCCAGCTTGTCTTCAATCTGCTGATCCGGGTGGCCGGGGCCGAACAGGCTGGTCACCGCCGGGGCACGGATCAGGCGGGCCTCGACGATGCCGGCCTCGCTCTTGAGCTTGGTCTGCACGATCTGGCGGTTGGCGATGGCTCCCGTCATCATCAGCACGTTGAGCTGATCCATGTAGGTGTTGGCGGCGCTCTCCACCTTTTCACCCGCCAGCCGGATGGCGAGATCCCGTTGCAGCCAGGCGGAGAGCTCGAAGCTGAGGGCGAAGGTGCAGCCGATGACCAGGGCGAGGGGGAGAAAGATTTTCCAGTTCAGAGACAGATTTTGCATCGTTGGCAGGTCCATGCGCAGGTGAGCGATCGTCAATGGTTGATGACTCTCCCCGCGCTCGCTCATCAGAACGGGGGAGATGGTTCTCTATCGGCACACCCTACCTCATCTTGAGTAAATTATCTGTTAACTGGATCCGTGTTGGAGGTTAATGGTGCGTAGCAAACGAGAGCTGTTCATCGTTGAGTTGATCCAGCACAAACTTGGCATTTATTGATAGTGGTTATCATTTGCATTATTTCACCTGATAACCTTGCCTGCCATGACACCACAGCTGACCCCGACCATGACCGGTCTTGCCACTCCGGATCCCCTCAAGTTCGCCTTTGGCGCCAAGACCTCGGCTCACGCCAGTCGCGGCGGCATGCGCCCGCTCACCCTCGACCATGCCGACTGGCAAGCCTGGTGGCACCGCGAGAGCGAGGCGGATGAGCGAGCGCTCTATATCCACATCCCGTTTTGCCGCAAGCGCTGCAGCTTCTGCAATTTCTTTGAAAATGGCGCCAACCCGGCCCGTATCACCCGCTATGTCAATGCGCTCTGTAGCGCGCTTGCCCGGGCCGCCGAGACACCGTTTGTCCAGAGCCACCCCTTCTCGGCCGTCTATGTGGGGGGCGGCACGCCGACGGACATGAGCGCCGACGAACTGGCGATGCTGGCCGCCGCCATCCGTCGTTTTCCCCTGACTTCGGATGCGGAGGTGACCCTGGAGGGGCGCCTCAACGGTTTTGACGATGCCAAGTGGCACAGTGCGCTGGCGGGCGGCTTCAACCGCTTCTCGTTCGGTGTGCAGAGCTTTGACACCGAGGTGCGCCAGGAGGCGGCCCGCTTCGACGATAGGGAGACCCTGCTGACCCGGCTGGGAGAGCTGACCCGTCACGACGATGCGGTGATCGTGGCCGATCTCATCTTCGGCCTGCCGGGCCAGGATGATGCTGTGTGGCGTCAGGACATCGCGGATGTGATGGCGAGCGGGGTGCACGGGGTGGATCTCTATCAACTCATCGCCATGGCCGGCACCAATCTGGCCCGTGCCGAGGCGAAGGGCAAGCTCGGCTGGGCGGCCGACGGTCAGCAGCGGGCTGCCATGTATGCCTATGGCGCCCAGACGCTGGAGCAGGGGGGCTGGCAGCGGCTCTCCTGCAGTCACTGGCGGCGCGGCGAGGCCGAACAGAGCCGCTACAACCAGATGGCCAAGCGCGGCGCCGAGATCCTCCCCTTCGGGGCCGGGGCCGGCGGCAACGTGCATGGGCACGGCCTCATGTATGGCCGGGATCTGGCGCTCTGGCACGAGGCGCTGGCGGCGGATCAGCGTGCCCCCGGCATGGTGATGGGGCGCAATCCCAATGGCCGCCTCGATGGCCTGCTGCGCGGCGCGGTCGACAGCGGCTGGCTGGCGCTTGCCCGCTTGCCGACGCCGCTGCGGGCACATCTGCAACCCTTGTTCGAGGCCTGGCAGCAGCACGGGCTGGCAACGCTGAGCGAGGCGCGGCTCGAGCTCACCTTGGCGGGGCGCTTCTGGAACGTCAATCTGCAGGCTGGGCTGTTTGAATACTTGCAGCTCAACCCGCTGGCGGGGTCGGGTACGCCACCTGCCGATCCGGCGCGCCATTCGCTGGTGTGAGTGTGCTGGTGTGAGTGCACTGGCCGAGAGGGCCTGACAAAGAGAGGATGATAAACAAGGGGGCACCTGATGTGCCCCCTTGTTCGTTATGGCTGGTGGACCTCTTCCACCCGCACCCGCAGTTGCCCCTCTGCAAGCTGGGTGACCAGCGTCTGGCCGGCATCGACCTGGGCGGCGCGGATGATCACCTCACCGCTTTGGGTGCGGGTGATGGAGTAGCCGCGCCCCAGGGTGGCGAGCGGACTCACCCCGTCGAGGCGGGCGCTGAGCATGGCGAGGCGGTGGCTAGCAAGGTCTTGGCGCTTGGCGATGAGGGCATGGAGGCGCTCCTCGGCCAGCTGGTGGCGACGCTTGCCGGCGGCCAGCAAGCGCTCCGGGCTCTTGCCTTGCAGGCGCAGCTCCAGATTCGCGAGGCGCCGCTCCCCCTGATGCAGTTTGTGATTCATCAGCTGCTGCAAACGGGCGGAGAGCTCGTCGAGGCGCTGGGATTGCTGCTCCAGCCGCCGCTTCGGATCCTGATGATCGAGCCGCTTTTGCAGCAGGATGAAATCGTGGCGGGCGGCGGTCTGCTGGCGGTTCATCGCCTGCAGCAGCTGCTGCTTGAGATGGGCGAGGCGCTGGGCGCGGGCGCTCTGATCCGGCGCTACCAGCTCGGCGGCCGCCGACGGGGTCGGGGCGCGCAAGTCGGCGGCAAAGTCGCTGATGGTGACATCCACCTCGTGGCCCACCGCGCTCACCACCGGGATGGCGGAGTGGGCGATGGCGCGCGCCACCGCCTCTTCGTTGAAGCACCAGAGATCTTCGAGCGACCCGCCGCCGCGCCCGACGATCAGCACATCCACCTCGGCGCGGCGGTTGGCCAAGGCAATGGCAGAGACGATCTGGCCGATGGCGGCGCTGCCCTGCACCTGGGTCGGGTAGATAAACACCGGCAGATCCGGCGCGCGGCGTTTGAGCACCGTCAGCATGTCGTGGAGGGCAGCGCCGGTGGCGGAGGTGATGAGGCCCACCGCGCGCGGTTCACGCGGCAGGGGGCGCTTGCACCCCTCGTCGAACAGCCCCTCAGCGCCAAGGCGACGCTTGAGCTCCTCAAAGCGCAGCGCCAGCACGCCGTCGCCTGCGGGCTGCATCGATTCGATGATCAGCTGGTAGTCGCCGCGCGGCTCATAGAGGGAGACCCGCGCCTGCACCAGCACCTGCATGCCATCCTGCGGGCGAAATGCCACCCGCCGGTTGTTGCCCTTGAACATGGCACAGCGCACCTGGGCCGACATGTCCTTGAGGGAGAAGTACCAGTGGCCGGAGCTTGGCATCGCCAGGTTGGAGAGCTCGCCGGTCAGCCACACCAGCCCCAGATCCTGCTCCAGGATCATGCGCACGGCGCTGTTGAGGCGGGTGACGGTAAAGACCTGCTGTTGTCTGCTTTGGCTCGGTTCGTTGCGGTAGTTCAAGGCTGGTCCTGCGCTGTGTGCCCCGCCTTGGGGCGGGGGCATAAAACAATGGCGCCATCTTAACGCAGTTCGGGGCGAACGCCGAGCGGCGCTGGCTCTGTCGGGTTCAGCGTGCGTCCGGATCCTGAGGCTGCGCCCGGGCCTGAACGGCCGGGGGGCTGGCCTGGCTGGTCACCAGCCAGACCGAGAGGCAGACGACCAGGCCCCCCAGCACGAAGCCCTGGCTCAAGGTCTCGCCCAGCACCAGCGCGCCCCACAAGATGCCGAAGGGGGGAATGAGGAAGGTGACGGTGAGGCTGCGCAGCGGGCCGATATCGGCGATCAGTCGAAAATAGAGCAGGTAGGCGAGGGCGGTGCAGACCACGCCGACCGCCAGCACGCTGGCCCAGGCGGTGGGCACGGCCCAGTCGACCGCAGGGCCGGCCGCCAGCTGGTAAGCGAAAAAAGGCAGCAGAAACAGGCTGGCACCCAGCTGGCTGCCAAAGGCCACCAGCTTGGCATCGAGTCCGCCGCGATGGGTGATCCAGCTGCGGGTGAGAAAACCGGCAAGGCCGTAGCAGGCGGTGGCAAACAGGCAGGCCAGCACCCCGGGCAGCAGATGACCACCGGCACTCACCTCGCCGGTGGTGGTGATGAGGCTGATCCCGATCACCCCCAATACCACCCCCAGCCACTTGCGCCTATCAAGGCGCTCGTTGAAGCAGGAAAAGCCGATGAGGGCCCCCATCAGCGGCGTGGTGGCGTTGAGGATGGCCGAGTAGCCGGCCGGCAGCCAGAGGGCGGCGATGGCGTACATCAGAAACGGGATGGCGGAGTTGATGACGCCGAGCAGCATGGCGGACTTGAGCTTGCCCTGAAACCCCATGGGGGCGCGCAGCAGCAGGAGCATGACGGCAAGCCCGATGAGGGCGAACAGGACCCGCAGGAAGGTGGTGTTGACGGCGCCAAACGCCGGGGCGGCGATGCGCATGAACAGGAAGCTGGCGCCCCAGATGGCGGCCAGCAGGAGCAGGCGCCCATAATCGGCAGGTTTCATGGTGTCGTCCTTGAGGTGATGGTGGCCAATATTGGCGCTGCATCGGCATGATGCCGACAAGGCGCCTGTGCTGGCAACTGCCTGGATGGCAGCAGGGCATCCATGCCCTGTGGTGCCGGTGTGTGGGTGACGGGAGCGTTACGGCTCCGGCTGGCTCACGAAGGCAATCTTGTGCAGGCCGTGTTGGGAGGCCTGGGCCATCACCCTGGCGATGATGCCGTACTCCACCTTGCGATCGATGCGCAGCTGGATCTCGGGCAGCTCCCCCTCGGCCTGGCCGGCGCTCTCCATCTTGGCGAGCAGGGCGGCTTCGTCGACCTGCTGATCGTTCCAGTAGATCTTGCCGGCCCCATCGATGGCGAGGTTGATGTCCTGCTTGTCTGGCTGGTTGAGCTGGCTGCTGGCCTCTGGCAGCTCCAGCTTGACCGCGTTGGTGAGCAGGGGGGCGGTGATCATGAAGACGATGAGCAGCACCAGCATGACGTCGATCATCGGGATCATGTTGATCTCGGAGAGGGGTTGATCGTCCCCCTCGTCCGACAGTTTGCCAAATGCCATCAGCCGCGCCCCTGTCTGGTTTCCCGCTCGACCAGCGGGGTGACGTTGTTGGTGGCGACTTGCTCGAAGCCGGTCACCAGCAGGGTGAACAGATCGTGGCCAAACTCCTCCAGCGCCGCGAGCCTGAGGCGATTGCGCCGCACGAAGAAGTTGTAGATGAGCACGGCCGGCAGGGCGACCGCGAGGCCGAAGCCGGTCATGATCAGCGCCTCGCCCACGGGGCCGGCGACCTTGTCCAGACTGCTCTGACCGGCGGCGCCGATGGCCAGCAGGGCGTGGTAGATGCCCCAGACGGTGCCGAACAGCCCGATGAAGGGGGCTGCCGAGCCCACCGAGGCGAGGAAGGCCAGCCCCTGCTCCAGCCGTACCCGCTCCTGGGTGATGGCACGGCGCATGGCGCGCAGCAGATATTCATCCGGCGAGCCCAGCTTGCAGCTGACCGCACGCTCCTCGGCCCGGTTCAGCTGGGCCACGGCCGCCAGCGCGGCGCCGGTCAGCCGGCCATAGGCCTCCTGCGGCGGCAGGTGGGCCAGCTGGCGCTCCATCTCCTGCACGCTGTCGTGCTGCCAGAAATCGGCGACGAAGCGGGCGTTGAGGCGTTGTTCCCGCTGTGCGAGATAGCCCTTGAGCAGGGCGTAGTAGCAGGTACCAAGAGACATCAATACCAGCAGGATGAAGGGGATCAGCCCCACACCGCTGTTCTGGCTGAGCAGGTGGGCGATGCCCATGCCGTTGCTTGCGATTTCAGGATCCATGTTCAAGCCCTTAATTTGAAAATGATGGTGACTTTTGCCGAGGCCTCGACGGCCACGTTGTTCTGTTTGGCAGGAATGAATTTCCAGCGGCTGACGGTCTTGCGGGCCGTCATGTCCAGCCGCCGATAGCCGCTGCTCTTGTCCACCTCCACCGAGGCGGCGGTGCCTTCGGCCGTCACCCGCACATTGAGGATGACCCGCCCCTCTTCTCCCCGTCGTCTCGACTCATAGGGGTATTGGGGCTCGGGGTTGTTGAGCCGGGCATCGCGGGCGATGGGGGCGCTGTTGCCCGCGCCGCCGCCAGCCTTGTGGGCAGGACTTTGACTGGTATTTCCGCCGCTTGCCTGTGCGGCCGTTGCCGCCGTCGCAGGGGCGGGCGCAGTGACCGGCGGTTGCGGACTGCTCACCGGCATGACCTTGGCGGGCTGCACTGGCGGGGGGCTGTGTTTAAGCGGTTTGACCACCGGCTTGACGCTTTTCTTGACGGGCTTGAGCGGCGGTTTTTTGGGTGTCGGCAATGGCTTGGCTTTTTGCGGCACTTTTTGTACTTGCTGTGCTGTGGGAGCAGGGGCCGGGGCCGCCTTGGCTGGCGCGTCATTGGTTGCGGCCTCGCCAACCCAGCGGGCCGACAGGGTCAGCGGCAAGGGCGGGGTGATGGGCGCAGGCTGGTGCGCATAGAGCCACCAGAAGGTGGCAAGGTGCAGGGCGATCGCGATGGCAAGGCAAACGGGACGGGCGACGTCGGGATCGTTGGCGGGCAGTGCTGGTCTCGGGCTGCAGGAGTCCATCACTTGTCTCCCTTCCAGGTCTTCATATTCATACTCAAACGGCTAGTGTGAAGGCGCCAGAACAGGCGTCAGGCCGCTAGCATGCCTGATAATCAGAATCACAAACAACAACCATTATCAATCGCATTTTAATCGTGGTGAGGCTGGCTCGCAGGAAATTAAGAAGCTTGGCCGGCAAGCGGCGTTCCCGGCTGGCAATGGATTGAGCGGTGTGTGTTCGCACCGGTTTTTCCCCCTGTTGGCCGGCGGCGTCACAATTCCAGCAATACCCCCAGTTCCACTACCCGGTTGGCGGGAATATGAAAGAAGTCGGTTGCCTTGAGGGAGTTGCGGTTCATCCAGACGAACAGGCCCTCTCGCCAGCGCGCCATGCCGGGCAGATCGGTGCTGACCAGATTCTCGTGGGAGAGGAAGAAGGAGGTCTTGGCCATGGTGACCTTCAGATCCTCCTGGGCGCAGGCCTGGAAGATCTCCTCCATGGAGGGCACCTCCTTGTAGCCAAAGTGGGCGACCACCTGCCAGAACCCCTCGCCAAGGTGGGTGAGCTCGATGCGCTCCTTGAAGGAGAGCCAGGGTTCGTCCTTGATCTGAACGGTCAGGAAAATGACCCTTTCGTGCAGGATCTTGTTGTGTTTGAGGTTGTGCAGCATGGCGTGGGGCACTACCTGCACCGACTTGGAGAGAAACACGGCGGTGCCGGGTACCTGCAGCGGCGGGTGCGCCAGCATGTTGTCGACAAACCCCTTCAGCGCCAGTGATTTGTGCTCCAGCTTGTCGAGCACCAGCTCCCGTCCGCGCTTCCAGGTAGTCATCACTATGATGGCCAGCAGCGCAAACAGGATGGGGAGCCAGCCACCGGCCAGAAACTTGGTGGTATTGGCGGCAAAGAAGGTGACATCGACCAGCAGCAGCGGCGCGCATATCAGTGCAATCAGCCAGCGCGACCACTTCCAGCGGCGGGCGGCCACCACCATCAACAGCAGGGTGGTCAGTGCCATGGTACCGGTCACTGCGATGCCGTAGGCGGCGGCCAGGTTGCTTGAACTCTGGAACCAGAGGATGACGATGATGATGCCTCCCAACAGCAGCCAGTTCACCAGCGGCAGGTAGATCTGGCCTATCTCGTGTTCCGAGGTGTGGCGGATCTCCTGGCGCGGCAGGTAGCCGAGCAAAATGGCCTGGCGCACCACCGAGTAGGTGCCCGAGATCACCGCCTGGGAGGCGATGACGGTGGCCAGGGTGGCGAGGATCAGCAGGGGAAAGGCCAGCCAGGAGGGGGCGAGCAGGTAGAAAGGATTTTCGATGGCGGCGGGATTGCGCAGCAGCAGGGCTCCCTGACCAAAGTAGTTGAGCAGCAGGGCGGGCATCACCAGAGAACCCCAGGCCAGCTGGATGGCGCCACGGCCAAAGTGGCCCATGTCGGCGTAGAGCGCCTCCGTCCCGGTGACGCAGAGCACGACGGCCCCCAGGGTGATGAAGGCGATACCCGGTCGGCTGACCATGAAATCGAGGGCGTAGAGCGGGTTGACGGCCTGCAGGATGGCGGGGTTCTGCGCGATCTCATAGGCCCCGAGCGCCGCCAGCACCCCGAACCAGATCAGCATGATCGGGCCGAACAGGCGACCGATGCCGGCGGTGCCGTAATGCTGGGCCCCGAACAGGATCACCAGCACGGTAAGGGTGATGGGCAACACGAACGGCGCCAGCTCCGGCGTGATCACCTGCAACCCTTCGACCGCCGAGAGCACCGAGATGGCGGGGGTGATCACCGCATCCCCGATAAATAGCCCCACGCCGACCAGACCGAGCAGCATGAGCAGGGCGCGTGGCTTGGCGGGGAGGCGGCGGGAAGCCAGCGAGGCGAGGGTGAGGATCCCCCCTTCTCCCTTGTCGTCGGCCCGGAGCACCAGCAGCACATATTTGAATGAGACCACGATCATGATGGTCCAGAAGAAGAGGGAGACGATGGAGAGGATCCCCTCCGGGGTGGGCTGCAGACCCAGGTGTCCGGCGAAGCTCTCTTTGAGGGCATAGAGTGGGCTGGTGCCGAGATCGCCATAGACGACCCCCAGTGCTGCCAGGGTAATGGCCATGCGCCCTTGCTGGTGTCCGTGGCTCATCATGAAATTCCATTTCAATTCAGACTGTTAATCATGATACGCAGGCACAGGCACAAAGGAAACCCGCACTGCGAAAAGGCCCTTTCGTTTGGCGTGGCGGTTTGGGTGAAACACCCTGGATGTTGCTCTGCCCGATTTAGTGTTTGAGGGGGACGGCCAAGCGCGCACGAGCTGGTTGTCGAGTACGATCGACCAGGGCCAAACAGTCTGCAATGGGGGAGGGGAAGCTGTGCTGCCTGAAAAAATGAAACGGGAAATTTTTTGCATAAAACCGCAATGAGACAACTCTTTTGTCCCCAAAAGGCTGTTTTGCGACTGAAAATGTTGGTTTTTTAGCGGCTTGGCGGCTGAAAAGGCCAAAACGCCATAAAAAATTCAAAAAACTTCTTTACCAGTGACCAATGCGTGAGTAAACTTCGTCGGCAATATTTTACACCCCCACTTCCTCAACGGTGAGATATTGCCATGCTCAGGATTGCCAAAGAAGCGTTAACCTTCGACGATGTACTGTTGGTTCCCGCCCACTCCGAAGTTCTTCCCAATACTGCCGATCTGCGTACCAAGCTGACCTCCGCCATCAGCCTGAACATCCCCATGATCTCCGCTGCCATGGACACAGTGACCGAGGCCCGTCTGGCTATCGCATTGGCCCAGGAAGGCGGTATCGGCTTTATCCACAAGAACATGTCCATCGAGCAGCAGGCTGCCGAAGTGCGCAAGGTCAAGAAGTACGAGAGCGGCGTGGTCACTGACCCCGTCACCGTACGCCCCGACATGACCATCGCCCAGATCAAGGAGCTGAGCCACAAGAACGGTTTCGCCGGTTATCCGGTGGTGACCGAGGGCAATCAGCTGGTGGGCATCATCACCGGTCGTGATGTGCGCTTCGTGATCGATCTCTCCCAGACTGTCGAACAGATCATGACCCAGAAGGATCGTCTGGTCACCGTGCGTGAAGGCGCCCCCCGCGAAGAGGTGGTTGGCCTGATGCAGAAGCACCGTATCGAGAAGGTGCTGGTGGTCAACGCCGACTTCAAACTCAAGGGCATGATCACCGTCAAAGACTTCCAGAAAGCCGAGCGCAAGCCGAACGCCTGTAAAGACGACAAGGGTCGTCTGCGGGTGGGTGCTGCCGTCGGTGCCGGTGCCGGCAACGAAGAGCGCGTCGCCGCCCTGGTGGAAGCCGGTGTAGACGTGCTGCTGATCGACTCCTCCCACGGCCACTCCCAGGGTGTGCTGGATCGCATCAAGGCGACCCGCGAAGCCTACCCTGATCTGCAGATCATCGGCGGCAACGTCGCCACCGCCGCCGGTGCCAAGGCGCTGGCCGCTGCCGGCGTCAACGCCGTCAAGGTCGGTATCGGCCCGGGCTCCATCTGTACTACCCGTATCGTGACCGGCGTGGGCGTGCCTCAGATCACCGCCATCTCCGACGCCGTCGACGCGCTGGAAGGTACCGGTATCCCGGTGATTGCCGATGGCGGCATCCGCTTCTCCGGTGACGTGGCCAAGGCCATCGCCGCTGGCGCCAGCTGCGTCATGGTAGGCTCCATGTTCGCCGGTACCGAAGAAGCGCCGGGCGAGATCGAGCTCTACCAGGGTCGCTCTTTCAAATCCTACCGTGGCATGGGTTCTCTGGGCGCCATGTCCAAGGGCTCCAGCGACCGCTACTTCCAGACCGACAACGCCGCCGACAAGCTGGTGCCGGAAGGGATCGAAGGCCGCGTGCCGTACAAGGGCCGCCTCAAAGAGATCATCCATCAGCAGATGGGCGGCCTGCGCTCCTCCATGGGGCTGACCGGCAGCGCCACCATCGACGACATGCGCACCAAGGCCGAATTCGTGCGCATCTCGGGCGCAGGGATGAAAGAGTCCCACGTTCACGACGTGACCATTACCAAAGAAGCCCCCAACTATCGGATGGGCTGATAAAACGGGGCTGCGGCCCCGTTTCTCCACCGCTTTTTTATCCCGTGCTTTTTGTGACAACAGCAGCCTGATGCAGGAATAAAATGACTAAAGACATTCACCAGCACCGTATCCTTATCCTCGACTTCGGTTCCCAGTACACCCAGCTGATCGCCCGCCGCGTGCGCGAAATCGGCGTCTACTGCGAACTGTGGGCCTGGGATGTGACCGAAGAGCAGATCCGCGAATTCAATCCGAGCGGCATCATCCTCTCCGGCGGCCCCGAGTCCGTCACCGAAGCGGGCAGCCCGCGCGCCCCCGAGTACGTGTTCAACGCCGGCGTGCCGGTGTTTGGCATCTGCTACGGCATGCAGACCATGGCCGAGCAGCTGGGTGGCAAGGTGCAATCCTCCACCGAGCGTGAGTTCGGTTACGCCAAGGTGGAAGTGCTGGGCAACTCCGGCAAGACCAGCGCCCTCTTGCGCAACATCGAAGATGCCATCGCCGACAACGGCAATGCGCTGCTGGATGTGTGGATGAGCCATGGCGACAAGGTCACCACCATCCCGGCCGACTTCACCACCATCGCCCAGACCGCCACCTGCCCGCACGCCGCCATGGCCAACGAAGCCAAGCGTTTCTACGGCGTGCAGTTCCACCCGGAAGTGACCCACACCCGTCAGGGTGCCCGCATGCTGGAGCACTTCGTCAAAGACATCTGCGGCTGTGAATGCCTGTGGACCCCGGCCACCATCATCGACGACGCCGTTGCCCGCATCCGCGAGCAGGTGGGTGACGACGAGGTGATCCTCGGCCTCTCCGGCGGCGTCGACTCCTCCGTGGTCGCCATGCTGGTGCACCGTGCCATCGGCGATCGCCTGACCTGTGTCTTCGTTGACAATGGTCTGCTGCGCCTGAACGAAGGCCAGCAGGTGATGGAGATGTTTGGCGATCACTTTGGTCTGAACATCGTCAAGGTCGACGCCGAAGAGCGCTTCCTCTCCGCGCTGGCTGGTGTTGACGAGCCGGAAGCCAAGCGCAAGATCATCGGTCGCGTGTTCGTCGAAGTGTTCGACGATGAAGCCAAGAAACTGAAAAACGCCCGCTGGCTGGCGCAAGGCACCATCTACCCGGACGTCATCGAATCTGCCGCCAGCAAGACCGGCAAGGCCCACGTCATCAAGTCTCACCACAACGTCGGCGGTCTGCCGGAAGAGATGAAGATGGGTCTGGTCGAACCGCTGCGCGAGCTGTTCAAAGACGAAGTGCGCCGCGTTGGCCTCGAGCTGGGTCTGCCCTACGACATGCTCTACCGTCACCCGTTCCCGGGCCCGGGTCTGGGCGTGCGCGTCCTTGGCGAAGTGAAGAAAGAGTACTGCGATATCTTGCGCCGCGCCGATGCGGTCTTTATCGAAGAGCTGCGCAAAGCCGACCTCTACAACCAGGTCAGCCAGGCGTTCGCCGTGTTCCTGCCGGTGCGCTCCGTTGGCGTCATGGGCGATGGTCGCAAATATGACTGGGTCATTGCGCTGCGCGCCGTTGAAACCATCGACTTTATGACCGCCCACTGGGCCCATCTGCCGTACGACTTCCTCGGTCACGTGTCGAACCGCATCATCAACGAGATCAACGGCATCTCCCGCGTGGTGTACGACGTCTCCGGCAAGCCGCCCGCAACCATCGAATGGGAATAAGCGGCTAACGCCCTTACACCCTTCAAGCATAAAAATGTAAAAAAGACGCCCTTGCGGCGTCTTTTCTTTTTCCAATCGTTTGCGCCTCACTTTTCCCCTCGCTAGCCGCTTTCTCGCCTCCCTGCCTCTGTCAGATATGACAGGGGGTGTTTTATGGATCTCGCACTAGGCTCAGCCATGCCAATTGAGACCGGTGCTGTGAGGCGCTGGTCGTGGCAGCAGGGGAGGGTGACGACAGCAAAGTCTTCATGGGCACTGTCGACACCGGACATACCAAATCTGGTATGGCACCCGGTGGAGTCCGGACACCACTTTAATAAACGGGGCGGAACCCGAACAGCCAAACGAGTAGGGACAAGAGATCACGGAGGGTTTGTTATGTCAGAACAAGCAGTGTTGTTGGGCGGATGGACTGCCTACCACAAGCTGAGCGCCAAAGATCAGGCCGTATTCAACCAGGCGCTGGAAGGATTTGTCGGGGTGCAGTACACCCCCTTTGAAGTCTCCACCCAGGTCGTTGCCGGCACCAACTACCGTTTCAAATGCAAAACCACGGTGCCGCTGCCCAACCCGATCCACGGGGAAGCCGTGGTGCAGATCTTCCAATCCCTGGATGGATCGGCCCATATCACCTCCATCACCCCGATCTGATTAGGTTGCGAGGCAAGGCGGGGAGGGGAAAAGCCCTCAACCGGTTGGCTCCAACACCCAGCAATAAGAAAGACGCCTTAGGGCGTCTTTTCTTTATCTACGGTCTGGCACCGCTGATATGTGGCTAGCATTGGTATTTATTTGTTGATCTTGCTCAGCAAATTATCATCATCCGCTTTTGCTGATCTGCCTTGCTCGCTAAGATATCCGTCTGGATATGGCCTCTTTGGAGTCACCAATAAATCAGACCAAAGACATCGCGTGGATCAAAAGCAGCAAACTGGAGGCTGTCTGGCGGTAGCTTGAGCGCGAGCAAGCCGCATCAGTGGGCGTCACAGTGAATGGAGGCGTATGAGATGGTGGTTTCAGTATCAGCAGAGCTTTTTGTACGGTTGCTGTAGTGATGCAAGAGCATCACTGTACTGACTTGTTCACGCAGGCGTAGTTTTGTGGCGCTTTCCATGACTGACTCCTCAACTGTTTTTTATACAGTGGTAACGGTAGAGCAAAAATAAGAAGTCAAGCGAATACGTTCAGATACCAGTGATGATGTGGTAATGTAATGATTCAAAAATGATTTTTTTGAGGTGGTTATGAAGATAAAGCGGAGTTATACGGAAGGCTCTGCTATTGGATTAGTACCGCCTTTCATCTAATCACTGTTAACTGGCAGGTTAATCCTGCACAATAGAAATAATAATGGTGAAATATGTCAGAAAGAGCGAGTATTCGATTTTACGATGTGAAACATTGCGGGCTGTTTAAAGCGAGGGCACGTCAAAGCACATTGGGTAGTTTCAACGAAATTTTACACAATATTTATAATTGGGCTGCCGAGCCAGGGCGCTTAGTTCTGAATACATGTAGTTACGAGGTCGGCGAAGATTTTGAACAAGAATTTTTAGAAACGTATTTGGTTTCTGCGCAAAAATATAGTGATGACTACCTATTTTGCTTTTGGAACCGAACACATGCCAGTGGTGATTCTGTCTATGCTTTGGATGCAGGAACTCAGTTGACCAATGTTTCTGAGCAAACGTTCCACCAAGGGAACTTGCCGGAAAGTTCAATTCCAGGATATGCAACTTACTTTTGGTTCATACCGTCTAAATCTGTAATGGCTACAATTACCTTTGGTAATCCTCGCTCAGGTATGAATGCGTTTAGTTATTGGTTAGAGAACTTTTTCCGTACTGAAAGTCGGTTTGCAACTTTTGATGAAAGTGATCAGTTTATCGGTTATCAGTCTGCCGATGGCACGATTCACAACGATCTTGAACCTAGGTTTAGTAAACAACTGTATCGAAACCCTTCGAAAAGAGAGCTCATACTTTCAAACTGTCAGCATATTCGTGGAGTAGTTCGCCGTATCAACCTCGAACGTGGACAGGTCGCAGATAAAGGCTTAATCGACAACTTAAAAAGCCGTGTCGGCATATCAACGGAAACAGAGATTCATGATCATGATGTGTCTCTTAAATATGAGTTTAGTTACACGCCGACTGAGAGTGAAGTTCAAGAAATGTTCTCAACATACGAGGCGTCACCAAGCAAAAGTAACTGGGAAGACGTAGGTTTTGTGTTTCCTGATAACAATGGTTTTGGCGCTGAGAAAATAGAGTGGTTGAGTAAGTCATTTGCGAAAATAAAAATGGCGGTCGATATTGAGTGGGTTTTGATAGGGCAGTTAGTTAAAGGTGATGTGCTTCTTCAGACACTACATTCTCACCGAAGTGAACTGGTCAACTTATTAGAAGATAACGAGTCAACTTTGGAGCAACGACAGACCGCATGAAGTCTAAATTAGCAAAATTCATTCTGCTAGTTACCACGTTTTTTGGTTCTTATTATGCGGTGACTTTGGGTATGGACATTTCTTACGCCAAGCAAGCGAGCTTATTGTCGGAGGTTAGAAATGTCTCAGCTATAATCTTTGGCGTAACTGGTGCTTGGTTATCTCTTGTATATCCTAAAGCTTTGGCATCGACAGAATTGGCGCTAAAAGCTGCTAACGATGCTGTTTATGAGCAAGCGCAACATGATAATGATGTATTACTTGGTTTTATAAAAACAATAATTACCTCAATTGTTGTTATCGCAATTAGTGTTGGAATTCCCTTCGTTAAAGAAGTTGCTGTCCAAATCAGCCTTTTGACAGAGTATCGTAATTATCTACGAGGAATTTTGTTTTTTACAATCGTGGTACTAGCAATCATGCAGCTGTATCTTTTGTTTGCAACGTTTCTACAAACAAAGTCTGCGCTGAAAGATGTTAAGCGAAAAATTGCAGAAGCTAAAACTAGGAATGAGCGTTCACATAACCAGCGTCACTAAGCCAGTTAACACACAATTTAAGAGTGATTCCCCACGCTTTGCATTTTTGGTTTGGTTTTAGCACCGTATTTGCGGCGTCAAAATTGAGTGCGGTGGTAGCGTGGCTCACACCTTAATTGGGCATTATGTTCTAATTACTACTCGATTTTTAGTCTGCCGTATGATAAAGAAAAATTATAATACAAGGAATTGATAATGGCGTTTGAAGCTAAAGTTTTTCGTGTTCTGATAGCCTCACCATCGGATGTTGTCGACGAACGAGAGATAGCAGTTAGAACAATACAAGAGTGGAATGACCTCCACTCCCATGACCGTCAGATTGTATTGTTACCATTAAGGTGGGAGTCTCATTCTTCTCCTGAGTATGGGAGAAGACCTCAAGAAATAATTAATCGACAAATCGTAGATGATTGTGACTTTTTAGTTGGGATTTTTTGGTCAAAAATTGGTTCACCAACAGGAGCGAAAGAGAGTGGTACGATAGAGGAAATAGATCGTGTTGCGAGCGCAAGTAAGCCGGTGATGTTATATTTTTCTAACGCAAAGAAAGACTTAGAAGATATTGATTTAGAACAATTAGCAAGCCTTAGGGAGTTTAAAAAACGTACATACCCAAATGCACTAGTTGAGAATTTTACATCACAAGTAGAATTTCGAGATAAATTATCAAAGCATTTAGAAATGCAAATTAGACAGTTAATTAGTTCTGGTGTGGGAGGTACAGATAGCTCGGGGCTTCTATCAGATATCGAACTTTCATGGTTTGACATTGAGAAAAAAACGAAAAATGGTAAGTCGGCATCATTTAATACATCTAATTTTGAGTTAATCAATCGCAACGATATTCCTGACTACACAGTATCTGAGGACTCAGAAGAAGTTGCATGGATGGGGAATCGTACGAATAAAGATTATTTCCGAGATATAGTTGAGTTTTTTGTTACAGACAATATGTTGAAACCAGTATGTCTATGTATGGAGAACAAAGGTTCATTGGGTGCCAGAGACCTGTATATAAGCATAAAATTAACTAGCTCCAATGGTAATTTGGTCGTCCTATCCGGTGGTTCTTTTGAGGCTAAAAAGCCACAAGCAAGAGACGATCATATGATGTGGCACGAACATAGAAACTTTGAGATAACGAAGGAAGCAAACTCATACAGCCTTTCCTATGAGTTAAATGCTCTACAGCCAAAACGTAGTATACAAACAGATTTGATGCTTTATGTCGGTGCTACTGAATCGTGTACGGTTACTGTTGAAGCAATAATATATGCAGATTCACTTCCCGAGCCAGTCCTGCAAGAATTGACTTTGGAGTTTAATGTCAGAAAAGAGTCAATAAATGCAAATGAACTACTTCAACGTCTCCTTAATAAACGCAAACGTTAAGTTACGAACATAACAAGGCATTTAAAAGTGATTCCCAACGCTTGGCATTTTTGGTGCCATCGTTGGGTTTTTGTTTATGGTGGTATGGTTAGGTTTCGTGGTAGCGTTACTCACACCTTAATATGGCGTTGAATACACTAGGGAAGTTATGGCAGAGACATCGCAAATCGCAATATACATATCCCTCGGAAGCTTGGATATTTATTCTCTAAGCTTTCTTTTCGCCGTTAGGCAGTAAAAGATTAATAAGAAGTGCCGTAGGGTGCAATGAAATTGCACCGCTAATTTGGTCTCTGCTTTCTTGAACAAAAACCGCTAAGCAAACGGTGCAATGCGCTGCGCTTATTGCACCCTACGTCTCTCCGTTAATTCGCTGGGTGGTATTGATGAGCACCATGCCTCGCCAAAGCTACAAAAGGGGCGATCTGCGCCCCGAATTCTTCTGATCTCCCCGCTTTATATCGCCGCACGCTTGTCGGACGCAGCCTGATTGTCTGCTGACTCACTACCAAGATGCCTGTTTTCCTCATCAGGCAGGCAGAAAAAAGCCACCTTCACTCATACCTCGCCGCTTCCCAGGCGTGTATCGCCTGTTTGCGGGTCTCCCCCCAGTGATAGCCGCCGAGTTTGCCGTTTTGCTGGATGACCCGGTGACAGGGGATCATCAAGGCGACGGGGTTGACACCCACCGCCAGCCCCACTGCGCGGGCGGCCTTGGGGTTGCCGACGGCGCTTGCTACCTGGGCGTAGCTCACCACCTTGGCGGGCGGGATCTGCAATAGCGCCCGCCAGACGCTGATCTGAAAGTTGGTGCCGCTCACGTGCAAGGAGATGGGGCGATCCGGCGCCTTGCTGGTATCGAACATGGTGTGGATGACCCCCCGGGTGCGTGACGGTGTCTCCCTAAGTTCTGCCTCTGGCCAGCTCTGGGCGAGGGCGGCCAGCGGCGCCTCTGGGGCCTGGTCATCGAGAAACGAGAAGTTGCACACCCCCCGCGGGGTCAGGGCGACGAACGCCTGGCCGAAGGGGGTGTCGTGCACCCCGTGATCGATAACCAGTCCGGCGCCGCGCTGCTTGTACTCGCCCGGCGTCACCGCTTCGAGCTGCACGAAGTGATCGTAGAGCCGCGAGCCGCTGCTCAGGCCCAGGGTATCGGCCACCTCCAGCAGCGGGCGCGACTCCTGCAACAGCGCCTTGGCCCGCTCCAGGGTCAGCACCTGTAGATAGCGTTTGGGCGTCACCCCGGCCCAGCGGCTGAACAGTCGCTGGAAGTGAAAGGGGCTTAAGTGAACGTGCGCCGCTATCTCGTCCAGGGTGGGCTGGCGCGCCACCTGGCTTGCGATAAAACGGATGGCATCGGCGATGCGGGCGTAATCAGACATAAGGCGCTCTCACGATAGGTTTGCAGCCGCAGGATCTTGGGTGCGACAAGGTCATGTGCGACAAATAGATACCCCACCATCGGCCAGCAGGGCAATGCCGGTGGTAAAGCTGGATGCATTGGACGCGAGATAGAGGGCCGAGCGGGCGATCTCCTCCGGTTGGGCCAGCCGTTTGAGGGCATGCATATTCTGCACAAAGGCGAGACTCTCCGGGGTATCGGTAAAGGCCCGTCCCATGGGGGTGTCGGTGCCCCCCGGCAGCAGGGCGTTGACCCGCACCCCTTGTGCCCCATATTCGGCAGCCAGCACCTGGGTCAGGCCGATGAGGCCCGCCTTGCTCGCGGCATAGGCCGCCATGCCGGGCAGCCCCAGGGTATGGCCGACGAAGGTGGAGGTAAAGATAAGCGAACCGCCCCCGCGTGCCTGCATGGCGGGGATCTGGTACTTGGCCCCCACAAAGGCGCTGGTGAGGTTGGTATCCAGGGTCTCTTGCCACTGCGCCACTTCAAGCGCCGGCACGCTGCCCGGTGTCCCCGTGCTGCCGGCGTTGTTGAAGGCGATATCGAGCCCGCCGAAACGGGTTAGCGCGAGATCCACCAGGGCGCGGGCATAGGTTTCGCTTTTCACATCTCCCGCCAGGCTTACCGCCTGGCCCCCCTCGTGGCGGATCTCCTCCACCAGCAGATCCAGCTCGCTCTGGCGGCGGGCGCCGACGACGACGCTGGCTCCTTCCCGGGCAAACAGGATGGCGCTGGCGCGGCCGATGCCGGAGCTGGCGCCGGTGATGATGGCGACCTTGTTGGACAGTGATGACATGACAGTTCCCTCGCAGGTGTGTTGTGCAGGCGCACAGGGTTGGTAATGGATTCGACCCTCAATAGGCTCGACACCACTCTGGTTCGGCTCCACTATGGCAACCGGCCCTCGCTGACACGACCCGGATCTTGCTCTCTTTGCCCCCTATCACGGTACCGTGCGCCGATGCAGGCCCTTGCGGCAACAAAACAAGGGATCTTCGGCCGTCATTCTCTATAATGCCCCCTCTTTTTTGACTGCCGGTTTGACTGCTGGGCCAACCACCGGCAGCGCCGCTGGCCGCGAGCCGGCCACCCCGATAGAGACGATGTCATGCATACCCTGGAACAGCTGCGCGCAGGTGAACTCTGCGGCGCCCGCCACCTCAAACTCGCCGAAAACCTGACGGAGTTCCCGCCCGAAATCTTTAGTCTCAAAGAGACGCTGGAGGTGCTGGATCTCACCGGCAACCAGTTGAGTCGGCTGCCTGACGAGCTGGCCGAGTTCAGCAAGCTGCGCATCATTTTCTGCTCCGAGAACCGCTTTACCGAGCTGCCCGAGGTGCTGGGGCGCTGCCCGGCGCTCACCATGGTGGGCTTCAAGGCCAACCGGATCGCCACTGTGCCTGCCGCGTCGCTGCCGGCGGGGCTGCGCTGGTTGATCCTGACCGACAACGCCATCGAGCGGCTGCCCGATGCGCTGGGTCAGTGCGGCGCCCTGCAAAAGCTGATGCTCTCGGGCAATCGCCTGCGCGAGCTACCGGCAACCCTCGCCAACTGCCAGCGTCTGGAGCTGGTGCGCATCGCCGCCAACCAGCTCGAGGCGCTCCCGGATTGGCTGGTGAGCCTGCCGCGTCTCGCCTGGCTGGCGTACGCGGGCAACCCCTTCAGCGACAAGCAGGAGCAGCGGCTGGGCCAGTGTGCCTCGGTGGCCGACATCCCGTGGGCTGCGCTGACGGTGGGCGAGCTGCTGGGGCAGGGGGCATCCGGCGTCATCCATCGCGCCGAGCTGGCCACGCCGATGGGGCCGCGTGCAGTGGCGGTCAAGTGCTTCAAGGGGGCCGTGACCAGTGATGGGCTGCCTCGCTGCGAGCTGGCGGTGTCGCTGGCGGCTGGTCGTCATCCCCATCTGGTCGGGGTTGAGGGGCGGGTGGGCGATCACCCCTCCGGCATCCCGGCGCTGGTGATGGCGCTGATAGACCCTGACTTTATCAACCTGGCGGGGCCGCCGAGTCTGGACTCCTGCACCCGTGACATCTACCAGGCCGATGCCCGCTTTACCCCGGCCGCGCTGCTGGCCATGGTGCAGGGGGTGGCGAGCGCTGCGCTGCATCTGCACGGGCGCGGCATCCTGCACGGAGATCTCTACGCCCACAACATGCTGCACTCCTTGCAAGAGGAGGGGCGGCTGCTGCTCGGGGATTTCGGCGCCGCCTCCTGTTATGAGCGAACCGATGGTGGGCTGGCCGGCTTGCTGGAGCGCCTGGAAGTGAGAGCCTTCGGCTGCCTGCTGGAAGAGCTGCTGGCCCGCTGTGCTCCCCGTGACAACAGGCTGGATGCCCTGCATGCGCTGGTGGATGACTGTCTTGCCGAGGCGGTAGCGGCGCGCCCAGATTTTATCGAGATTGCCGCCAGGCTTGCTGCGGTGGCGCCGGTCATCTGCGCCGAGCCAGTTTTGCTCTGATCCGGTTCGCCCTGCCGTCGCTGTAGTAGCAGGCGCAAAGCAGGCGAAAAAGAGCAGGAGTGGATGACAAAAAGATGTCAAAAGGGGGCCTTCGGGCCCTTTTTTGTTTTGTTCCGCTTTTTTGGGCAAAAGTTGCGGCTGCCGCCTTGTTGGTGCTTGCGTGCAGCGGGCTAAGTTGTGATATTGAGGCATCTTTACATGACAGGGGTTACTGGATGGAAGCAGCATTTTGGCATCAGCGTTGGGAAGAGAACCGGATCGGCTTTCATCAGGCGGATTTCAATCGCTGGCTGCAATCCTGGTGGTCGGCCCAGCAGCAGGGTGAGCCCGTGCTGGTGCCTCTGTGCGGCAAGTCCCGCGACATGCTCTGGCTGAGCGGGCAGGGCCATCCGGTCGACGGGTTCGAACTCTCGTCCGTCGCCATCAACAGCTTTTTCAGCGAGAACACGCTGAGCGACACTGTGAGTGCCGAGGGGCCTTATCAGTGCCATCAGCACGACAGCCTGCGCATCTATGAGGGGGATTTTTTCGCCGCCCCCGAACTTGGCCGCCGCTATCGGCTGGCCTACGACAGAGCGGCCCTCATCGCGCTACCGACCGCCATGCGCCGTCAATATGCCGAGCTGATGAGCCGGCTTATCGAGGCGGGTGGTCAGATCCTGCTGGTGACTCTGGAATATCAGCCGGAGCAGCAGCGCCAGCCGCCGTTCTCGGTGGGGGAGATGGAGGTGCGCACCCTGTTCGAGCGCCACTTCCAGGTAGAGGTGCTGGGGCGAGCGGCCGAGCTCGATCACCCCAGGGTGCTGTCGGGCCAGCTCTCCTACTTCGACGAGGTGGCCTATCGGCTGGTGCGCCGTCCAGAGGCTTGACCAAAAGCGTGAGCTGAGGCGATAAAATTCGCCATAAAGCTGCAGCTGGTTGACTCTTTATTACCTCCTTTGACATAGATCAACGTGACAAGGGAGGGGAGTGCCTAAGATGAGCCTGTTTCTCAATCACTGTTGTCATCGGCAGGCGCGCTCTGGTTTGGGACTGCCCGCCGACCATCAACTCAGTGTCTGATTTTCACGCTCATGTTCACTTTTGGCGGCTCTGGTCGCAATTGATTATGGTTTTTCCAGCCGACCCCCACGGGGTCGGCTTTTTATTGGCTGCAAGAAGGAAAACAGGCGGTTTGATCAGGCCTCGAAGGTGGCGGCATTGAGCCGGAACGCACGCGGGTCGTCGATGAACTGGCCGGTGATGCGCTCGTCGTGCTCGTGGCCCTGGCCATAGCTGCAGAGGATCAGCCGATCCGACGTTCTCGATCTCAGCTGGGTGATAAAGCGCACCAGATCGGCGCGGCTCAGGTTGCCCACCTCCTCGCACACCCTTTCGCGCTGATCAAAGCCCAGATCCTTGTTGCCGATGCTGACCCACAGCCGCTGGCCGCGACTGCGCAGGTTGGCATCCCGCTCGCTCAGCTGGGCCTGCAGGCCCGCCTTGCTGTCCTGCCACTGGCGGGCGGTGAGCTCGAGCATGGCCAGCGGAAACAGGTCGATGAACTCCTCCACCGCATCCAGCAGGATCTGCGGTCCGGCCACCGGCGACTGGATGTAGAAGATGAGGCCGGGATGGCGGTTGAGGGGCAGGTTGCCGGCCCCCACCACGTAGCCGAGCTGCTGACGGGTGCGCAGTTCGTGAAAGAAGGTGGAGGACATGATGTGGTTGGCCAGGGTGAAGCAGGCCAGATCCCGCGCCCGGGTGGTGCGCGACTGGTAGTAGACCAGCAGAGCCGAGTCTTCATGCTCGCAGCCCTGTTCGCGAATGAGGGTGCCCCTGTCCTGAATGGAGATGAGCGGGCGACGGGTCTCGGCACTGGGCTGGCTGTTGACGCCGAGGTGGCGCTCCAGCAGGGCGGCGAGCTCGAGGGCCTCGGCGGCGGTCCAGTCGCCGTGCACCAGGGTCTCTACGTGCACCTCGGCAAAGAGGCTCGCCACGAAGGCGGGCATCTCGCCCAGCTCGACGCTGCGCAGGTGGCGCAGCAGCTGCTCGAACGGCGGGTTGTTGGGCTGCAGCAGGCTGGTGAGCTGGTTGAACAGCTGGGAGATGGGGCGCGCCTTGGACTGGTTGTCCCAGTTGCGGATGAGCTGCTCCTTGATCTCGCTAAAGCGGGCCGGATCCGGGTAACCCAGGGTGCGGTTGCCGAGGATCATGTCGAGCAGCAGCGGCTGCTTGTCGGCAAAGCCGCTCAGGTTGATGGTAAAGCCGCCCTGGTGGGCATAAATCTGGTAACCGAGCCCCGCCAGCTCCGCCGGGTAGGTGAGGGCGTTGAGGTGGTCGGTGAGCAGCTCCACCGCGAGGCGTGCCATGGCGATGTGGCGCGGGCTTTTGACCGCGTGCTCGCTGTCGATGGAGATGTAGAGGTTGCCCTTGGGCACGCTGAACTGATGCTCGTGCAGGTGCCAGAGCCGAAAGCCGGGCCGATCGATGAGACAGGCGGGCATGTCGGCGGTGAGCTCGGGCGTGCGCACGTCGAGCCGGTTGCTGATGAAGGGGTTGGGCAGCGGCAGGGCCAGCGCCGGATCCGGTTCGCTCTGCTGCCAGCGGATCTTCTCCGCCTCGGTGATGGTGGTCACGCTGTAGGGGGTCTGATACCAGCGGGCCAGCCGGTCCGTGCCTAGCTCCGGCGCTGTGATGGTCAGGCGCAGGTTGTGGGGGGTGAGCTTGGCGAGCAGGCGACGAATGAGCGGCTCGTCGTATGCGCGCATCATGTAGTCGCCGTAGAGCAGGTCATCGGGAGCATAGCTGAACAGGTTCAACACCAGCCCGGAGACGGTGTCGAGCGCCCGGCCCCGCTCCTGGAAGCGGAAGGCGGACTCAAGCACGGTGCGCTTCTCGTCATAACGCCAGGCTTCCACCCCGCCGCGCTCGATGAGCTTCAAGTAACCGAACAGGGCCGCCACTATCTCGTTGACGTGTTCAAGCCCGAGCGGGGTCAGGCCGAAGTTGACGCCAAAATCCTTGAAGTTGGCGCCGCTGATGCCACCGCCGGCGGAGAGCTGGTTGACCCAGCCCTTCGCTTTCAGCAGAGAGAGCAGGCTGCCATCCCCTTCGTAGCCGATGAGGTGGCTCAGGAAGGTGAGGGGCTTCTTGTCGTAATACTCGTCCACGTTGGGCAACGGGAAGGTGAGCGCGAGTTTGCGGGTCTCCTTGACCGGGTTGATCTGGATGCGAATGCCCAGGTCATCGAGTCGGTAGAGGGGCATCTCGAGGGTTGGCGTTCCCAAATTGCGATTCAAAATGGGAGCGAAAAAGCGATCGCACCAGCCGAGCTGGGTCTCGATGGTGGCTGGCGAGATCATCACCAGCGCCATGCGATCCGCGCTGTAGTGGGTTTCGTAAAACCGGATGAGGTCGGAGCGCAGATCCCGACCGGGCAGATCGGCCAGGGTATCCAGGTTGCCCACCGAGAATTTGGCGAAGGGGTGGGCGGGATTGACCGTCTCCTTATGCACCTGGTAGCTGCGGCGCACGTCGTCCTGCAGCTTGAGGCGGTATTCGGAGTCGACCGCGTTGCGCTCCTTGTCCACCCACTCGGGATCGAAGGTGGGGCAGATGAAGAACTGGGAGAAGCGATCCAGCCCGGCCTCGAAGAAGCCGTTGTCGATCTCGAAGAAGAAGTTGGTGAACTCGGTGCCGGTCCAGGCGTTGTTGCTGCCGCCATGACGGCTCATAAATTGCTGGTATTCACCAGGTTTGGGATAGGTGCAGGTGCCAAGGAACAGCATATGCTCAAGGAAATGAGCCATCCCCTGCCGGTCCGCCGGATCGTCGAAGTGGCCGGTGTTGACGGCCAGGGAGGCGGCAGACTTGTCGGTGTCGGGATCGCAGATCAACAAGACCCTGAGCCGGTTTGCCAGCTCCAGATAGTGGTACTGCCGATGGTCGTTGGGACTGGCATATGGGCTCATTGGCGCGTGACTCTTGTTGGATTTATTTGAATTTAAACATGATTATCGACCCCGCTACCCGGTGAGGCAAACCCTTTTCTGAGAGGTAGCGCAATTGTTTCCCCCGGCATGGC
Source organism: Aeromonas sp. 2692-1 (assembly GCF_013085505.1). Classification (NCBI taxonomy): domain Bacteria; kingdom Pseudomonadati; phylum Pseudomonadota; class Gammaproteobacteria; order Aeromonadales; family Aeromonadaceae; genus Aeromonas; species Aeromonas sp. 2692-1. The sequence continues at coordinate 3,670,110 of NZ_CP038513.1, read as the reverse complement.
GGGGTAAGATCCCCCCGCTATCAAAACAGGCCCGTTGGGCGAGGTTGTAATGAAAATCTACATCATGCGTCATGGCCAGGCTGGCATGAATGCGAAAACAGATGAACAGCGTCCACTGACCGAGCAGGGAATCGAAGAGTCCATCCACATGGCCCGCTGGCTGGCCCCTCAGCTTGGCGACCAGCTGGATCGGGTGATCCACAGCAACTATCTGCGCGCCAAACAAACCTGGCAGAGCATATGCAGTGAATTACCCAAGGCAGGGGCCGTCGAAGAGAGTTGTGACATCACCCCCTATGGCGATCCGGCCTTCGTGGCGAGTTACCTCACTGCGCTTGCGGCCAAACACGACAGCATCCTGATGGTGAGCCACCTGCCGCTGGTGGGATATCTGGTGCAGAGCCTCTGTCCGGCAGCCGGTGCCCCCATGTTTGCCACCTCAGGTCTGGCCTGTATCGAGTGGCAAGATGGCAAGGGGGTCTTGCTCTGGTTGGAAGGACCACATACAATACGCTAAAAGTTAATAAAAAGTTATAGATTGGTTTTTTGGGGAAGAGAGTCGCGATTTTTCCGGATTTTTATACAGAATTTACGGAATTATTTCGCAGAAGCTGCTGTCATACGGATACAACTGCAAGAGGTTGCAAACGATGAGAGTGTTCAAGAAGTACCTGCCGCTGATGGTGGCAAAACATGTCAAAACCTTCTTCAAGGGGCGGATTTACATCCACGGCAGAGGACGCTTTGACTTCCAGTCCGGCCTGCTGATGATGCCCACGTCGGCGGACATTCCCCACCGTCAGACCGTGGTCGAGGTCAACGAGTTGATCTCGAGACTGCACATGGATGCGGCGTGATTGCTTCGTCACCTCGCTGATCTGCGTCATGCCCGCCACCGTGCGGGCATGACTGTTTTTGGGCTCCCTCCGGCCTCTTCAGCGCTGTTCGACCCCCTTTGTGTCAGCCAATTCTGCCCTGGCGGCGCGGTGCTTGCTAATCCTGTTGACCCCCCTATACTGCCGCCAGAAATACCCGCTGCTTTTTTCTGGATATGGTGATGCCACTTGCCTTCTTGTTTCCCTTCTCCTGCATGGCCATCTGGGCCGGCAACGCCATCGTCAGCAAACTGGCGGTGGGTGTGCTCTCGCCGGCGGCGCTGGCCTGGTCGCGCTGGATGGTGGCCGCCATCATCTTGACGCCGTTCCTTGCGCACCGGGCCTGGCGGGATCGCGCCAAGCTGCGCGCCGGCTTCTATCAGCTGGCGGCGCTGGCCCTGCTCGGCATGGTGCTCAACCAGACCTTCGGTTACTACGCGGCGCAGACCCTGGGGGCCACCGAGATCGGCCTGATGATGGGGCTGACTCCGCTGATGACGGTGCTGCTCAGCATCTGGTTGCTGCACGAGCGTCCCACCTGGGGGGCGCTGCTTGGTGGCGTCATCTCCATCCTGGGGCTGGCGATCTTGCTGGGGCAGGGGGATCCCGCTCGCCTCTTTACCCAGGGCATCCACATCGGCTCCGTGTACATGCTGCTGTCGGCGGGCACCTATGCGCTCTACAGCGTGTTGCTCAAGAAGTGGGATCTGGGGCTCGACAACTGGTCCATGCTCTACGGCCAGGTGCTCTGCAGCCTGCTGTTCCTCACCCCGTTCTACCTGCTGGTGGACGGGCAATGGCCGGACGGCCGGGCGCTCTGGTTGATCCTCTATGCGGGGATCCCGACCTCGGCCCTGTCGCCCTGGCTGTGGATGCAGGGCATCGCTCTGCTCGGGGCAAGCCGCACCGCCATCTTCATGAACCTGCTGCCGGTGATGACTGCCGCTCTGGCCATCAGCTGGCTCGGCGAGAGATTGACCAGTTATCATCTGATCGGTGGCGGCATGACCCTGTTTGGGGTGCTGCTGGCCCAGTTGCTGGTGCAGCCTGTGGTGCTGCGCCGGCGCAGGGTGGCGTTGGCCGCCTGCCGGGACGAATGAGAAAAAAGACCGCCGAAAGGCGGTCTTGTTGTCTGCGGGGTAGCGAACCTTATTGCGCGGTCAGATAGAGGTCTTTCGAGTAGACCAGATCCTGCGGGTTCTGATAGGGGTAGCCCTTGATGTTGGGTTTGAGCAGGCGGGACTTGACGTAGAAATAGACCGGGGCGATGGGCGCTTCTGCATCGATCAGGGCCTCGGCCTGCTGATAGAGCTGGTTGCGTTCGGCCGGATCCCTGGCGTCATGGGCCTTGGCCAGCAGGGCGTCATACTGCTTGTTGAACCACTTGCCGCTGTTGGCGCTGCTGCTGGAGGTCATGATGTCGAGGAAGGTGGAGGCATCGTTGTAATCCCCGTTCCAGGCGTAGCGGCTGACCCCGAAGTCCCCTTCGTTGAGGGCCGACACCATGGTCTTCCACTCCATGTTGTTGAGCTTGGCCTGCACCCCCAGGTTGTGTTTCCACATGGAGGAGATGGCCAGTGCTATCTTCTTGTGCCCCTCGTTGGTGTTGTAGAGGATGTCCACATCCAGCGGCTTGCCAGGGCCATAACCCGCTTCGGCGAGCAGCGCCTTGGCCTGCTTGATCCGCTCTTCCTTGCTCATCCGCTCGCTGGCCGGTCGCTTGAGCTCGAAGCCGTCCACTATCGGCGGCGTCAGGCTGAAGGCGGAGATCTGGCCCTGCCCCAGGATCTTCTCGGTGATGGTGTCCCGGTCGATGGCCAGGGAGAGCGCCTTGCGCACCTTGGGGTTGTCGAACGGCTTGCGCTGGGTGTTGAACACGTAGTAGTAGGTGGCCAGGGTCGGCACGCTCACCAGCTCCTGCGGGCTCTGCTGCTTGAGCTGCTTGTACTGCTCGAGCGGATAGCTGGTGTAGTGCAGCTCGCCGGCGCGATAGCGGTTGTAGGCGGCGGTGTCGGAGACGATCTCCAGATAGAACACCTTGTTCAGCACCGTATGCTGGTTGTCCCAGTAATGGGGGTTGCGCTCGGAGATGAGACGCTCGTTGGGGGTCCACTCCTTGAGCACGAAGGCCCCGTTGGAGACGATGTTGCCCGGCTTGACCCACTCATGACCGAACTTCTCGATGGTTGCCCTCGGCGCCGGGAAGGTGGTGTAGTGGGAGAGGGTTTTCAGGAAGAAGGGCACCGGGTTTTTCAAGGTGATCTGCAGGGTATGGGCATCGAGCGCCTTGATGCCCAGCGTATCCGGGCTCTGCTTGCCCTGAATGACCTCGGCGGCATTGGTGACGCCGGTTAGCTCGATGAACCAGGCGTAGTTGGAGGCATTCTTGGGATCCGCCGCCCGCTGCCAGCCATAGACGTAATCGGCCGCCGTCACCGGCTCGCCGTTGGACCATTTGGCATCGGGTCTGAGCTTGAAGGTGTAGACGGTGCCCGTGGGGTCAAGCTCGTAGCCAAGGGCGCCAGCAAGCTGCAGTTTGCCGTCCCCGTCCAGGGTGTAGAGCCCCTCGAACAGGTCGTTGACGATTTCGCTGCCCGCGCTCTCTTCCACCATCTGGGGGTCGATGGAGGCGGGTTCGGTACCTATGTTGCGGATGAAGGTTTGCTGTTCTGCCGGCAGCAACTTGGTACCGGCCGGTACCTGGGCTGCCAGGGTGGGGAGTGCGAACAGGGCGGCAATCGTGCCGGCAATGAGAGTCCTTTTCATTGAATATCCTTATGTTTTTTTGCTTCCAAAGCCGGGCCAGTGTGCGGGATTGATGGCGAGATCTCAAGAGGCAGACAGGTCCCCCATGGCATGTGTCCCAGATAGGGGGCATGGCGGGGATCTTGCCATCCTCATGGCGACATCTTCGTGAGTTTTTGCCACGAATTAACATCGGAAAAGTTACCGATTGAAACCAGTTTGAGGGCGATTTCGGGCGAAAAAGGTGGGGGAGATGCGCGTTTATTCAGCGGCTTAATTCGCTGCAAAAACAAAAAACAGGCGTTACATTAGGTTACAAAACAAGGCTGCCGAGGATCGGCACTTTTTTTGTTTATGCGTGCAAACGTTTTCAAAGCCAACGGAAACGATCTTAAAGGAACAATAATGCGAAACATGATCACCATGGGCGAGTTCATCGTCAAAAAGCAGGCGGATTATCCCACCGCGACCGGCGAGCTGACCTCGCTGCTCAGCTCCATCCGCTTGGCCGCCAAGGTGGTGAACCGGGAGATCAACAAGGCGGGGCTGGCGGACATCATCGGCTCCATGGGCGCTGAAAACGTGCAGGGCGAGGTGCAGCAGAAGCTGGACGTTTACGCCAACGAGCGCTTCAAGGCGGCGTTGGAAGCCCGTGGCGAAGTGTGCGGCATGGCCTCCGAAGAGGAGGAAGATTTCGTCTCCTTCGATTCCGAGCTCTCCCGTCACTCCAAGTACGTGGTATTGATCGACCCCCTCGATGGCTCCTCCAACATCGACGTCAACGTCTCCGTCGGCACCATCTTCTCCATCTACCGCCGGGTCAGCAAGCCGGGCGCCGGCGTCACTCTGGAAGACTTCCTGCAGCCGGGCAACCGCCAGGTCGCCGCCGGTTACGTGGTCTACGGCTCCTCGACCATGCTGGTCTACACCACCGGCTTTGGCGTCAACGGTTTTACCTACGACCCCTCCATCGGCTGCTTCTGCCTCTCGCACGAGAACATCCGCATCCCGGAGGAGGGCAAGATCTACTCCATCAACGAGGGCAACTACATCAAGTTCCCGGACGGGGTGAAGAAGTACCTCAAATATTGTCAGGAGCGGGACGAGGCGACCCACAGACCCTATACCTCCCGTTATATCGGCTCGCTGGTCTCCGATTTTCACCGCAACCTGCTCAAGGGCGGCATCTACATCTATCCGTCCGGTACCAACTCGCCGAACGGCAAGCTGCGCCTGCTCTATGAGTGCAACCCCATGGCGTTCCTGGTGGAGCAGGCCGGTGGCAAGGCGTCAGACGGCTTTGGCCGCATCATGGATATCCAGCCCACCGCGCTGCACCAGCGTACCCCCTATTTCGTGGGTTCCACCAAGATGGTGGATCGGGCCGAGGCCTTCATGCGCGAGTTCTCTTCCCATGAGGATCCGGCTAATCAGGGTTGATCGTCAGAGGTGTAGGTTGGTGCTGAGCGCAGCGAAGCCCAACGTTTACCGGTGCGATGCCCTCTCCCTCTGGGAGAGGGCAGGGTGAGGGGAATGGTTTTCACTGCCCCCTCATCCCCGACCCTTCTCCCACAAGGGGAGAAGGGAGACGCTCGTCACCAGCCAACATAAATAAAACGGGAGCCATCAAGGCTCCCGTTTTATTTGGGCGAGCGGCTGGCCGCTCCATCACCGTCCCCTCAGGGGCTGGCGTGGCTGGCGAGATCCGCCAGCAGGCCGTCCACAAGCTTGAGGCGCATGGCCCTGTCCTGGGTCGGCACCTGGAAGCGCAGCCGGGTTGGCCCGTCCATCTTGTAGATGCGCGGCTGCTCGGAGAGCAGCTTGACCAGATAGGCAGGGTTGACCTTGGTTTCCTGGGTAAAGTCCAGATAGCCGCCACGTTCGCTCATCTCCACCCGGCGAATGCCAAGGGCTGTGGCGCGCTGGCGGAAGGCCGCCAGCTCCAGCAGGGTTTTGGTTGGTTCCGGCAACAGGCCGAAGCGGTCGATCAGCTCCACTTTCAGTTCGCGCAGCTCCTGCTCGTCCGCCGCACTCGCAATCCGCTTGTACATGGAGAGCCGCATGTTGACGTCCGGAATATAGTCGTCCGGTAACAGGGCAGGCAGGCGCAGCTCCACTTCGGTGTGCTGGCTCATCAGCTGTTCGAGTGACGGCTCCTTGCCCGATTTCAGCGCCTCGACCGCCTGCTCCAGCATCTCCATGTAGAGGGTGAAGCCGACCGATTCAATCTGGCCGCTCTGATCGTCGCCGAGCAGTTCGCCGGCGCCGCGGATCTCCAGATCGTGGGTGGCCAGCGCAAAGCCGGCGCCGAGATCTTCAAGGGACGCAATGGCCTCCAGCCGCTTGACCGCATCCTTGGTCATCAGCTTGGGATGGGGGGTGAGCAGGTAGGCATAGGCCTGGTGGTGGGAGCGACCAACCCGACCCCGCAGCTGGTGCAGCTGGGCCAGACCGAGATGATCTGCCCGATCCATGATGATGGTGTTGGCGCTCGGCACGTCGATGCCGGTCTCGATGATGGTGGTGCAGACCAGCAGGTTGAAGCGCTGGTGGTAGAAGTCCGACATCACCCGCTCGAGTTCGCGCTCGCGCATCTGGCCGTGGGCGATGCCGATGCGCGCCTCCGGCACCAGCTCGGCAAGATCTGCCGCGCACTTCTCGATGCTCTCCACGTCGTTGTGCAGGTAGTAGACCTGGCCGCCACGCTTCAATTCCCGCAGCACCGCCTCGCGGGTGACCGCCGGCTCCTGCTGGCGCACGAAGGTCTTGATGGCGAGCCGCTTGGCGGGCGGGGTGGCGATGATGGAGAGATCCCGCATGCCCGACATCGCCATGTTGAGGGTACGCGGAATGGGGGTAGCGGTGAGGGTGAGGATGTCCACATCGGCTCGCAGCGCCTTGATCTTCTCCTTCTGGCGCACCCCGAAGCGATGCTCCTCGTCGACGATGAGCAGCCCCAGATCCTTGAAGGTGAGCTCGGCGCCCAGCAGCTTGTGGGTGCCGATGATGATGTCGACCTTGCCCTCGGCCAGCTCTTTCATCACGGCGCTCTGCTCCTTGGCGGAGCGGAAGCGGCTCAACACCTCGACCCGCACCGGCCAGTTGGCGAAGCGGTCGCGGAAGTTGTCGTAGTGCTGCTGGGCGAGCAGGGTGGTGGGCACCAGCACGGCCACCTGCTTGCCGCCGTGTACTGCCACAAACGCCGCCCGCATCGCCACCTCGGTCTTGCCGAAGCCCACGTCGCCGCACACCAGCCGATCCATGCTCTTGGCCTGGCACATGTCGCCGAGTACCGCATTGATGGCGTTGAGCTGATCATCGGTCTCCTCGAACGGGAAGCCGGCGGCAAACTGGCGATAGGCCTCGCGGTCATGTTTGAAGGCAAAACCGTGACGGGCCGCGCGCATGGCATAGACATCCAGCAGCTCGGCCGCCACGTCGCGCACCTTTTCGGCCGCCTTGCGCCGGGCCTTGACCCAGGCCTCGCCGCCGAGCTTGTGGCTGGGCGGGTTATCCGAGCCGGTATAACGGCTGATCAGGTGCAAACTGGTGACCGGCACGAACAGCTTGTCGCCGCCGGCATATTCCAGGGTCAGAAACTCGGTGGGCAGGCCGCCGGCATCGATGGTCTCCAGCCCCAGATAGCGGCCGACCCCGTGATCCAGGTGCACCACCGGCTGACCCTGGGTCAGCTCGCCGAGGTTGCGGATCACCGCATCCGAGCTCAGGTTCTTGCTCTTCTCCCGCTGCCGTTTGCTGCGGATCTTGCCGCCCAGCAGTTCGGTCTCGGTGATGAGCGCGAGCTCCTCTTGCCCCGGCTCTCGCAGCAAGAAGCCGCGCTCGAGCGGTGCCACCAGCAGGCCGTGACGGGCCTTGCTGGTGATGAAGGCATCGAGTGACGCGAACTCCTTGGGCTGCAGCGCGATGCGGGCCAGCAGATCGCCCAGTACCTCGCGCCGCCCCTCGGACTCCACCGCAAACAGGGTGCGCCCGGCAAAACCTTGCAGGAACTGGTTGAGGGCCAGCAGCGGCTGCTCCTTGCTGTGATCGAGCTGCAGCTCGGGCAGCACCGAGATCGGCAGGTCATGCTGGCCCGCATCACCGGCGGTGGGGGCCTCCTGCAGCCGCACGGCCGCGTACTGGCCGAGCGCCGCAAACAGCTGCTCCACCGGCAGATAGATCTGCTGGGGGGGCAGCAGGGGGCGGGTATTGTCCCAGCGCCTGTCCTCGTAGCGTTGAGCGATGTCGTTCCAGAAGCGCTGGGCGGCGGGGTAGATCTCCCCCACGGTCAGCAGCAGGGTGTTCTCTGGCAGGTGGTCAAACAGGCTGGCGGTCTGCTGGAAGAAGAGCGGCAGATAGTACTCGATGCCGGCGGGCCAGCGCCCCTTGCTCACCTCCTGATAGACGGAGCCCTCGGCGCGGGAGATCTCGAACTGTTCCCGATACTGGCCGCGAAACAGCTCGATGGCCCCCTCGTCGGTGGGAAACTCCCGGGCCGGCAACAGACTGACGCTCTTGACCGGCTCGCTGGAGCGCTGGGTCTCGGGGTCGAACGGGCGGATGGAGTCCACCTCGTCGTCGAAGAAGTCGATGCGATAGGGGCTGCTGCTGCCCATGGGGAAGAGATCGAGCAGGGAGCCGCGGGCGGCAAATTCGCCATGTTCCAGCACCTGCTCCACCGCCACATAGCCCGCCTCGGCGAGGCGCGCGCGCAGCTGCTGCAGATTGAGGCGCTGGCCGCTTTTCACCATCAGGCTGTATTTGTCGAGATAGACCCGGGGCGCCGTGCGCAGCATCAGGGTGGAGATGGGCACGATCAGCACGCCGCTGCTCATCTGCGGCAGCTTGTAGAGGGTCTCGAGCCGCTGGGAGATGATGTCCTGATGGGGGGAGAAGGTGTCGTAAGGCAAGGTCTCCCAGTCCGGGAACAGCAGCACCGGGCAGCCGGTGTCGGCCAGCAGGTATTGCAGTTCCTGTTCGAGGCGCAGGGCGCTCGGGGTATCGGCGGTCACCAGCAGGACGGGGCGATGAGCCTCCCGGGTGAGGCGGGCGGCCATCAGCGAGAGGCTGCTGCCTGTCAGCTGGCCGAGCGTTAACTTTTGGCCCGCCTTGGCGGGCAAGGCGGGAAGCTTCATTGGCATCATTCGATTCTTTTAACGTTGACGGTCTTGCGCACGAAGTTTGAGTTGTTTGGACTGGATATGCAGGCTGGCACGCACCAGCAGTTCGCGGTCATCCTCGCGGATCCGTACATAGTCGAGCATCACGTGGGTGCCGTGCTCGCTCGGTTCCAGCTGCTTGACCTGGCCGTAGCAGTAGATGGCGGAGGCCTCTTCGCGCAGGAAGATCTTGAGCCGCACTATCTGGTGCAGGTGCGGCACCTCGCCGTGGCCCTGACGCGGATGCAGGTAGGTCAGCTGGCCGGCACCAAAGCGCAGGGTGTGAAAGCGATGTTCCGGATGATCCTGCACCGACAGCACATAGCCCATGATCATGTCGATCTTGCGCGACTGCTGGTTGATGATCTCCACCAGATCGTGCATCGAATCGTTCTGATTGCGGATCAGGCGGCTGGTCACCATGTCGATGGAGGTAATGGCGGAGGCGATGCGAAACGGTTCGGGCAGCTCGGCCTCCAGTGCTTCCAGCGAGGGCAGATGAAAGTCACCGGGCATGGGGATCACATTGACCGGTGTGGCATGGGTGACACTGAAGAACTGTTCCTGCATGGAGGCTATCCCTTGTTGTCATAGACGGTTTCCCTTTATTATCCGGTATCTTATTTTGTTGGCAATGTAGATATCCTTGAAGACTGGACTTTTTCAGCCACTGTCGCTGGCCATAGGCCTGCGTTATGCAGGCTCGCGACGCAGCAATCGCTTCGTTTCATTTATCTCCCTGTTTTCCACTTTCGGCATCGCCATCGGGGTCGCCGCCCTGATGGTGGTCATCTCGGTGATGAACGGTTTTGAAGGGCAGCTCAAGGGCCGCATCCTGGGGGTGATCCCCCATGTGGTGGTGACCAGCCCGGCGGGGCGCATCGATGCCGCGCCGCAGGGCCTACCCGACCTGGCCAGGCTGCCGCACGTGATTGCCCATGCCCCCATGCTCGACAGCGAAGGCATGCTGCAAAGCCCCGGTCAGCTCACCGGCGTCAGCGTGCAGGGCATCGATCCCGCCCAGTGGCCCAAGGACGACATCCTGCACGCTCAGATGCAGATGGGGCGTCTGGACAGCCTGCAGGCGGGCGAATACCACATAGTGCTGGGGCAGGGGGTGGCCAATCGCCTCAAGGTCTCCATGGGCGACCAGGTCCGTCTGATCCTGACCGAAGGCACCCGCTTTACCCCGTTTGGTCGAGTGCCGGCCCAGCGTCTCTTTACCGTCTCCGGCATCTTCGGGGTCGGTGCCGACGTGGACAGCCAGGTCGCCCTGATTGCGCTGGGGGATGCCCAGCGCATGCTGCGATTGCCTGCGGATCAGGTGGGCGGCATCCGCCTCTGGCTGGATGACCCCTTCGCCGCCGACGAGGTGGTGAAGACGGCGCTGCCGGACGGGCTGGAGTGGCAGGACTGGCGCCGCGAGCGCGGCGAGCTGTTCCAGGCGGTGGCCATGGAAAAGCGGATGATGGGGCTGATGCTGGTGCTGATCATCGCAGTCGCCACCTTCAACATCCTCTCCGCCCTGGTGATGGTGGTGACCGACAAGGAAGGGGAGGTGGCCATCCTGCGCACCATGGGCATGAGCGAGGCGGGCATCGTCAAGATCTTCATGGTGCTGGGAGCCTCCAGCGGGGTCATCGGCGCCCTGTTCGGCGGTCTGGCGGGACTGGCACTCTCCATGGGGCTCAACCCCTTGCTCGATGCGGTGGGGCTCAACCTCTACATGACGGCCGGCGGCTCGGGCCTGCCGGTCATCGTCGAACCCGCCCAGGTCGTGACCATTTTGCTGGGCGCCGTGCTGCTCAGCTTCAGCGCCACCCTCTACCCTGCGGCCCGTGCGGCCCGGGTCAAACCGGCCGAGGCGCTGCGTTATGAATAATTCATCTTCTGTTGTTACTGGTGCCGGTGTTGCTGCCGGCGCCGGCGTTGTTACAGGTGCAAGTGGAGCCTCCTTTATGAATCAATCCGTCTCCTGCGAGCCGCTGCTGCGCTGTCAGGCCCTCAACCATGTCTACAAAGAGGGCGATCTGGAGACCCAGGTACTCAAGGGCATCGACCTCAGTGTGGCGCCCGGCGAGATGCTGGCGGTGGTGGGCAGCTCGGGCTCCGGCAAGACCACCCTGCTGCACCTGATGGGGGCGCTCGACAACCCCTCCAGCGGCGCCGTGCTGTTCAAGGGGCAGGACATCCATCGCTGGGACAGCCGTACCCAGGCGAAGTTTCGCAACCAGGAACTGGGTTTCGTTTATCAGTTCCACCACCTGCTCTCCGAGTTCACAGCGCTGGAAAATGCTGCCATGCCGCTGCTGATCGCCGGTGAGTCGGTGAAGAGCGCGACCGACAAGGCGAGCCGGATGCTGGGGCGGGTAGGGCTCTCCCACCGTCTCAACCACAGACCGTCCGAGCTTTCCGGTGGCGAGCGCCAGCGGGTGGCCATCGCCCGAGCCCTGGTCAACGAGCCCAGTCTGGTGCTGGCGGACGAGCCCACCGGCAACCTGGATCACGCCAGCGCCACCGCCGTCTATGAGCTGCTCTGCGAGCTCAACCGCGAGCTCGGCACCGCGTTCGTGGTGGTGACCCACGATCTCAGCCTGGCAGCCAAGCTCCATCGCCGGGTGACCCTGGTGAGCGGCGTGATGGCGGAGGTCGCCTGATGTTCAAGCCGCTGCCCCTGTTTCTGGGCCTGCGTTATAGCCGCTCTCGCCGTCGCAACGGCTTCATCGCCTTTATCTCCGCCTCTTCCCTCATCGGTATCGCCCTCGGGGTGATGGCGCTGATCCTGGGACTCTCCGCCATGAACGGCTTTGAGCGGGAGCTTAAAAACCGGGTGCTCTCCGTGGTGCCTCACGGCGAGCTGATGGGGATGGAGGCACCGCTCCCCAACTGGCCCAAGCTACGGGACTACCTGCTGGCCCAGCCCGGAGTGGAGGCTGCCGCCCCGGTGATCCGGCTCGACGGCCTGCTGGAGTACGGCAGTGCCCTCAAGGGACTGCAGGTGCGCGCCGTGCTGCCGGAGCTCGAGGCCAATCTGTCTGACGCGGGCAACTACATGACGGGCCGCGGTCTGCGCGAGCTGGAAGCCGGCGAGCACGGCCTCATCCTCGGCAAGACCATCGCCGACAAGCTGGGGGTCAAGATAGGGGACACTGTCACCCTGCTGCTGCCTCAGGGTGGCGATGCCGCCGGCATCAAGAACCCGAAGCGCGAGTCTCTCACCGTGGTGGGGCTGCTCGAGATCGGTGGCCAGCTCGATGGGGTGCTCGGCTTCATGCATCTGGCGGATGCCCAGGCCATCACCGGCATGGGCAGCGCGGTGGAGGGCTTCAGCCTCAAGGTGAACGACGTGCTCAAGGCGCAGTCCATCACGGTGGCAGCCGCCCAGAAGTTCCCGCACTACGTCTACATCAGCAGCTGGATGAGCCGCCAGGGTTATCTCTATCAGGACATCCAGATGGTGCGCACCGTGATGTACGTGGTGATGCTGATGGTGGTGGCGGTGGCCTGTTTCAACATCGTCTCCACCCTGGTGATGGCGGTGAACGAGAAGCGCAGCGAGATCGCCATCTTGAAGACCATGGGGGCGAGCCCGGGTCAGATCCGGCTTACCTTCGTCATTCAGGGGATGGTGAACGGGGTGGCGGGTGCCTTGCTCGGCGCCCTGCTGGGCGGCCTGCTCTCCAGCAAGCTGACCCAGATCCTGGGTGTCATCGAGAAGCTCATTGGCCATCGCTTCCTCAACCCGGACATCTACTTCATCGACTTCCTGCCGACCGAGCTGCACATGCAGGACTTGCTCATCGTGACTGGCGCCGCCATCCTGATGAGCCTGCTGGCCACCCTCTACCCCGCCTGGCGGGCGAGCGGGCTGGTGCCGTCGCGCGAGTTGGGGCACTGATAGGCGGCATCTTGTCTGCTGATAAAAACGAAGGGCCCGCCGGTGCAAACCGGCGGGCCCTTCTGTTTTGAGGGGGGCTGGCTGGTTCAGTGGGCGTTGAGTTCATCCAGCGGCAGCGAGAAACTCGCCACGAAGATGTCGATGAAGTAGCGCATCTCGTCGCTCATCCGGGCCGCCAGCATCTGCTCGAGGCGCTTGCGCGCCGGCTCGAACTCCCGGTTGCCGGCATTGATCTCTTCGAGACACTTGGTATAGGCGCAGAGGGTGTCGGCATCCTTCACCAGTCTGGCCAGCTCGCCATCCTGGGCTGCAGAATCGAGCAGCGGGCGAAAATCCTCGATCAGCTCCGGCGGCAACATGCCCAGCAGGCGCTGCTCGGCGGCCAGCTCAATCTTCTTGTATTCGCGGGCAATCTCGGGATTGAAGTACTTGACCGGGGTGGGCAGATCGCCGGTCAGCACTTCGCTGCTGTCGTGGTAGAGGGCCATGACGGCGGCGCGATCGGCATCCACGCTGCCACCAAAGAGCCGGTTTTTGATAAGGCCGAGGGCGTGGGCCACCATGGCCACCTGCAGACTGTGCTCGGCGATGTTCTCGGGCTGGATGTTGCGCATCAGCGGCCAGCGGTAGATGAGCTTCATGCGGGCGAGATTGGCGAAGAAGTGGCTGGGCAGCATGGATGACCTCGAAGATGGCAATGAAAAAGGGCAGACCCTAGTCTGCCCTTTTTTACGGCTGGCGGCATCGCCTTCAGCGAATATAACGGCCTGATTCGGCCTCCTGATTGGTGACGATCATCTGGCCGATGGGGGCCAGGCTGATGAGCGCCAGCTTGAGGTGCTGGATGCCGAACGGGATGCCGACGATGGTGACGAAGCAGGCCAGCGCCGAGGCGATGTGGCCGATGGCCAGCCAGACCCCGATCAGTACGAACCAGATGATGTTGCCAATCAGCCCCATGGTGCCGGTACCCATGTCGCTCAGACCGGTCATGGTCTTGCGGTTGACCGCCTGCTTGCCGAACGGGAAGAAGGTGAAGGTGCCGATGACGAAGCAGGCGCGTCCCCAGGGGATCCCGATGAGGGAGATAAAACAGATCAGCCCGGCCAGCCACCAGGCCAGCCCCATGAAGACGCCTCCCAGTACGAACCAGAGCAGATTGAACAAGAAGCGGAAAAAGGCCATGTCGGTGACTCCAGACTTATCAAGATGGCTGCCACCATAACGAGCGATGGTCATGGACGCAATGGTTGAAGGGGTGGGGTGGACAATTTGGGTCGCAGGGGGCGAAAAGAGACCTCGATGGAGAGATATGAGGTGAAAAAGTAGGCTCTTGCACGAAAAAAGGTGAGCAAGTGCAAATTCTTGCGGCTTGTGTGCTTGAAGTCGGCTCCGCTATTCCCCATATAAGGGGCAGTTTGGCGGGAATTGTGCCATCCCCTGCCCGGTTGGGGGACGTGTGGCTCGACTCGATCAAAGTGCGCCGCTATAATGTCGCGTCATATTTTCTCATCACAAAGACAGTCGTTGTCTTTATAAACAGGAAGACTCCGGGCTTTGCCCAGGGGCAATAAAGGGTCAGCACGCAGTGCTGAGTTGAACGAGGTAGAAGAATGCAAGTTTCTGTAGAGACAACCCAGGGTCTGGAACGCCGTCTTACCATCACCGTACCGGCCGCTACCGTTGACGCCGCCGTGCGCAAAGAATTGAACGGCCTGGCCAAAACCCGTCGCATCGACGGTTTCCGTCCTGGCAAGGCTCCGGTTGCCATCATCAAGAAGATGTTCGGCGCCATGGCACATGCTCGCGTTGCTGACGAAATGATGCAGAGCAACTTCATCAAGGCCATCATCGAAAACAAACTGAGCCCGGCCGGTGCCCCGACCATGGATCCGAAAGAGATCCAGGAAGGTCAGGACTTCGAATTTACCGCGACCTTCGAAGTGTACCCCGAGTTTGAAGTGGCTGGCCTCGAGACCATCAAGGTCGAGAAGCCGGTTGCTACCGTGAAGGATGAAGATCTGGCCAACATGATCGACACCCTGCGCAAGCAGCACGCTACCTGGAGTGAAGTGGACGCCGCCGCTGCCGATGGCATGCGTGTGACCATGGACTTCGTCGGTTCCATCGACGGTGAAGAGTTCGACGGCGGCAAGGCCGAAGGCTTCAACCTGGTACTGGGTGCCGGTCGCATGATCCCGGGCTTCGAAGACGCCATCATGGGCAAGAAAGCAGGCGACGAGTTCACCATCGACGTGACCTTCCCGGCTGACTACCACGCTGAAAACCTGAAAGGCAAAGCTGCCAAGTTCGCTTCCAAGCTGAACAAGGTTGAAGAGCAGATCCTGCCTGAGCTGACCGAAGAGTTCGTCAAGCGTTTCGGCATCGAGAGCGGCAACGTTGAAGAGCTGAAAGCCGAAGTGCGCAAGAACATGGAGCGCGAACTGGCTCAAGCCCTGAAAAACAGCGTGAAAGAGCAGGTTCTGAACGGTCTGGTTGAAGCCAACCAGATCGATCTGCCGAAGGCTGCCGTTGCTCAGGAAATCGATGCCCTGCGTCAGCAGGCTCTGCAGCGTTTCGGCGGCTTCCAGGGCGGCAACGCTCCTGAACTGCCGGCCGAGCTGTTCCAGGGCCAGGCCGAGCGTCGTGTACGCGTAGGTCTGCTGCTGGGCGACGTGATCCGTACCAACGAGATCAAGGCTGATGAAGCGCGCGTCAACAGCATCATCGAATCCATGGCCACTGCCTACGAAGATCCGAAGGAAGTGATCGAGTACTACCAGAAGAACGAACAGATGCTGAACGGCGTTCGCAACCTGGCAGTTGAAGATCAAGCCATCGACCTGATCCTGTCCAAGGCCCAGGTGACCGAGAAGGAAGTTGCATTTGACGAAGTGATCAACAAGTCCGGTGCCGCTGCCTAAGAACATTTGACTTAAGGTCAAGACTGTTAAGTATAATGGCTCGTGTGATCTCCACTCGGGCCATTTTATTTTAGGGACAATGCCTTATGTACAAGAACTATAACGATGTGACTGAATCCCCACGCAATGCGCTCATCCCGATGGTGGTAGAGCAAACCGCGAAAGGGGAGCGTTCCTACGACATCTATTCTCGTCTGCTGAAGGAGCGGGTGATCTTCCTGACCGGTCAGGTTGAAGATCACATGGCGAATCTGGTGGTGGCTCAGCTGCTGTTCCTGGAGTCTGAAAATCCGGATCAGGACATCAGCATCTACATCAACTCTCCGGGTGGGGCCGTCACGGCCGGTATGTCCATTTATGACACCATGCAGTTCATCAAGCCGGACGTCAGCACGGTCTGCATGGGGCAGGCCTGCTCCATGGGTGCCTTCCTGCTGGCCGGTGGTGCCAAGGGCAAGCGTTTCTGCCTGCCCAATGCCCGCGTGATGATCCACCAGCCGCTGGGCGGTTTCCAGGGCCAGGCATCTGATATCCAGATCCATGCCCAGGAGATCCTGAAGATCAAGAATACCCTGAACGAGCGTCTGGCCTTCCATACCGGTCAGGACATGGCCACCATCGAGCGTGACACCGACCGTGACAACTTCATGTCGGCCGAGCAGGCCGTGGCCTATGGTCTGGTTGACGGTGTCCTGAGCCGCCGCGGCTGAGCCACGAGCTAGCCCGTATCATCGTCGAAGGCATCATCTGGTTTGATGATGCCCTCAATCGGCAGATCAGGCATGGGCAGGGTGTTCCGGACTGTTGTAAACTCAACAGGACAATCCATCCTCTATTGATAAAACGAGGTTGCTGAATGACAGAAAAACGCAAGGGTGAGGGTGATAAGCTGCTCTACTGCTCTTTTTGCGGCAAAAGCCAGCATGAAGTGCGCAAGCTGATCGCTGGCCCTTCCGTCTACATATGTGATGAGTGTGTCGAGCTGTGCAACGACATCATCCGCGAAGAGATCCGTGAGATCTCCCCCAAGCGCGATGGTAGCGAGCTGCCGACCCCTCATGAAATCCGCGCTCATCTGGATGACTATGTGATCGGGCAGGAGTACGCCAAGAAGGTGCTGGCGGTAGCCGTCTACAACCACTACAAGCGGCTGCGCAGCGGCAGCGAGTCCGGTGGTGTGGAGCTGGGCAAATCCAACATCCTGCTGATCGGTCCGACCGGTAGCGGCAAGACTCTGCTGGCTGAAACCCTGGCTCGTCTGCTGGACGTTCCCTTCACCATGGCCGACGCCACCACCCTGACCGAAGCCGGTTATGTGGGCGAGGACGTGGAGAACATCATCCAGAAGCTGCTGCAAAAGTGCGACTACGACGTAGAGAAGGCCCAGCGTGGCATCGTCTACATCGACGAGATCGACAAGATCTCCCGCAAGTCGGACAACCCCTCCATCACCCGCGACGTGTCCGGGGAAGGGGTGCAGCAGGCCCTGCTCAAGCTGATCGAAGGGACCATCGCTTCCGTGCCGCCGCAAGGTGGTCGCAAGCACCCGCAGCAGGAGTTCTTGCAGGTTGATACCTCCAAGATCCTGTTCATCTGCGGTGGCGCCTTTGCCGGTCTGGACAAGGTGATCGAGCAGCGCTCCGTCAAGGGCACCGGCATCGGCTTTGGTGCCGAGGTCAAGTCCAAGAGTGCCAAGGCGACTTTGAGCGAGAGCTTTGCCAAGGTGGAGCCGGAAGATCTGATCAAATACGGTCTGATCCCCGAGTTCATCGGTCGTCTGCCGGTGGTAGCGACCCTGACCGAGCTGGACGAGGCTGCCCTCATCCAGATCCTGAAAGAGCCGAAGAACGCGCTGACCAAGCAGTATGCCGCGCTGTTCGATCTGGAAGGGGTGGAACTGGAGTTTCGTGACGACGCGTTGAACGCCATTGCCCGCAAGGCGATGGAGCGTAAAACCGGCGCCCGCGGTCTGCGTTCCATCGTGGAAGCCGTGCTGCTCGATACCATGTATGACCTGCCGTCGCTGGACGGTGTCAGCAAGGTGGTGATCGACGAAACCGTGATCAAGGGGGACTCCGCGCCCTTGATGATCTACGAAAATCCCGAGACCCAGGCCGCCGCATCAGAGTAAATGTCTGATTTTTAATCAAATGAAAGGGGCTTTTTGCCCCTTTCATGCTTTTTGCGGTTTCGGCGATTGAATCTCATCTAAGCGCCCCCATATACTCAGCCAAGCGCTTTGCCAACGGTATAACAAGCCGAGAGGACATATATGAACCTAGAGCGTTCAGAACGCATCGAGATTCCCGTCCTGCCTCTTCGTGACGTGGTGGTTTACCCCCACATGGTCATTCCACTCTTTGTGGGGCGGGAAAAATCCATTCGCTGTCTGGAAGCGGCCATGGAGCAGGACAAGAAAGTTCTGCTGGTGGCCCAGAAGGATGCGTCAACCGATGAGCCGACGGTGGAAGAGATCTTCTCCGTCGGGACAGTGGCCAATATTCTACAGATGCTCAAGCTGCCCGATGGCACCGTCAAGGTGCTGGTGGAAGGGGGCCAGCGTGCCCGTCTTGAGCGGATGATCGACGACCGGGACTTCTTCGTTGGCGAGGCGCAGTACATCGCCTCCAAAGCGATTGAGGAGAAGGACCAGGATGTGCTGGTGCGCTCCGCCATCGGTCAGTTCGAAGGCTATATCAAGCTCAACAAGAAGATCCCGCCCGAGGTGCTCACCTCGATTTCGGCGATCGACGATGCGGCGCGCCTGGCCGATACCATGGCCGCCCACATGCCGCTCAAGCTCGAAGACAAGCAGAAGGTGCTGGAAATCGCCTCCGTGTCCGAGCGCATCGAGTTTCTGATGGCCATGATGGAGTCGGAGATTGACCTGCTGCAGGTCGAGAAACGCATCCGCTCCCGGGTCAAGAAGCAGATGGAGAAGAGCCAGCGCGAGTACTATCTCAACGAGCAGATGAAGGCCATCCAGAAAGAGTTGGGTGAGCTGGAAGACAGTCCGGATGAGTTCGAAGCCCTCAATCGCAAGATTGAAGAGGCCGGCATGCCGGAAGATGCCCGTGAGAAGGCGCAGGCCGAGCTCGCCAAGCTGAAGATGATGTCGCCCATGTCGGCCGAGGCCACCGTGGTGCGCAGCTACGTCGACTGGATGGTGCAGGTGCCGTGGAAGGCGCGCTCCAAGGTCAAGAAAGACCTGGGCAAGGCGCAAGAGGTGCTAGATGCCGATCACTATGGCCTGGAGAAGGTCAAGGATCGCATTCTCGAGTATCTGGCGGTGCAGGCGCGCGTCAACAAGCTCAAGGGACCGATCCTCTGTCTGGTAGGGCCTCCCGGCGTGGGCAAGACCTCGCTCGGCCAGTCCATCGCCAAGGCGACCGGTCGCAAATACGTGCGCATGGCGCTCGGCGGGGTGCGTGACGAAGCGGAGATCCGCGGTCACCGTCGTACCTATATCGGTTCCATGCCCGGCAAGCTCATCCAGAAGATGGCGAAAGTCGGCGTGAAGAACCCGCTGTTCCTGCTCGATGAAATCGACAAGATGAGCTCGGACATGCGTGGCGATCCCGCTTCAGCCTTGCTGGAAGTGCTGGATCCCGAGCAGAACAACAGCTTCAACGATCACTATCTGGAAGTGGATTATGACCTGTCGGACGTGATGTTCGTGGCCACCTCCAACTCCATGAACATCCCGGGTCCGCTGCTGGACCGGATGGAAGTGATCCGCCTCTCCGGTTACACCGAAGATGAGAAGCTCAACATCGCCAAGCAGCACCTGGTCTCCAAGCAGATCCAACGCAACGGCCTGAAAGAGTCCGAGATCACCATCGAGGATTCCGCTCTGGTCGGGGTGATCCGCTACTACACCCGCGAGGCGGGGGTGCGTAGCCTGGAGCGTGAGATCTCCAAGATTTGTCGCAAAGCGGTCAAGCGCATCCTGCTGGACAAGAGCATCAAGCATGTTCAGGTCAATCAGGCCAACCTCAAGGAGTTCCTCGGGGTGCAGCGCTTTGACTACGGCAAGGCCACCGATCAGAACCAGGTGGGCCAGGTATGTGGTCTGGCGTGGACCGAAGTGGGGGGCGATCTGCTCACCATCGAGACCACCAATATGCCGGGCAAGGGCAAGCTCACCTACACAGGTTCCCTCGGGGATGTGATGCAGGAGTCCATCCAGGCCGCCATGACGGTAGTTCGGGCCCGTGCCGAGAAGCTGCGCATCAATGCCGACTTCTACGAGAAGCGCGATATCCACGTGCACGTACCGGAAGGGGCGACCCCGAAAGACGGTCCGAGCGCCGGTATCGCCATGTGTACTGCCCTGGTCTCCAGCTTGACCGGTAATCCGGTTCGTGCTGATGTGGCCATGACGGGGGAGATCACCCTGCGCGGCGAAGTGCTGCCGATTGGCGGTCTCAAAGAGAAGCTGCTGGCTGCCCATCGCGGTGGTATCAAGCGGGTGCTGATCCCGAAAGAGAACGAGCGTGACCTCGAGGAGATCCCGGACAACGTCAAACAAGACCTTGAAATCTATCCGGTTCGCTGGATTGACGAGGTGCTGGAACTGGCGTTGCAGGACAATCCACAAGGGTTTGAGCGCGTTTCTGTCGTGTAAATGTTGATGCGCCGCAAATTTGGCGCATTCGGGGGTGGTTAAGGCTTGCATGCGCCGGATAACGGAAGTAGCCTTGACCACCGATCGGGTACTCATGATGAGTCGCAATGCGTGATGTGGCGCGGGTTTGCGCTAGATTGTCACTTGCAACTGATCAGGAGGCTTGCTATAAAACCTCCACTTGTTGTGGCCAGGGAAATCGGCGCCGCAGCGATGTTCGATAAAAGGGGAATATAAGAGTGAATAAATCTCAACTGATTGACAAGATTGCAGACGGTGCTGATATCTCCAAAGCCGCTGCTGGCCGTGCGCTGGATGCTTTCATTGACGCCGTGGGTGAAGCCCTGAAAGAGGGTGACCAGGTTGCTCTGGTAGGTTTCGGTACTTTCGCCGTGCGCGAGCGTGCTGCCCGTTCTGGCCGTAACCCGCAAACTGGCGCGACCATCGAAATCGCCGCTGGTAAAGTTCCTGCCTTCAAAGCCGGTAAGGCCCTGAAAGACGCTGTCAACTAAGTCGGGCGCTGATATCACATCGGCCACCGTCCTTGGTCACAGACCAGACAAGTGAGAGGGCTCTCCCTCATACTGATTGACCAAGGCGCATCGCAATCGGTGCGCCTTTTCATTATTTACGCCCATCGAGTTCGGGAGCATAAGTACAAACATGATGTTGGATAAACTACGCGAAGGGGCGCAGGGCAAGGTAGCCAAGGTTATCTTGGGCCTGATCATCCTCTCCTTTGCCTTGGCCGGTGTAGGTAGCTACCTCAACGGCCCGGCTCGTACCGCCCCCGCCACCGTCAACGGCAATGACATCAGCTCCGCTGCGCTGGAAAATGCCTATCGCAACGAGCGGGCCCGCATGGAATCCCAAATGGGGGAGTCTTTCAGCCAGTTGGCCGCCAATCCTGACTACATGAAGCAGTTCCGCCGTGGCGTGCTGGACCGTCTGATCGATCAGGCCCTGTTCGACAGCAAGGCACGTGAACTGGGTCTGCGGGTCAGCGATGAGCAGATCAAGCAGGCCATCGTCGCCATGCCCGAGTTTGCCGAAGATGGCAAGTTCAACAACGATCGCTATCTGCAGCTGATCCGCCGCGCCGGCATGACCCCGGAGATGTTCCGTGACTCCCTGCGCCAGGACATGGTTCGCCAGCAACTGATGGGCGCCCTGCTGGGCACCGAATTTGCACTCAAGGGTGAAGCCGAGCAACTGGACAAGCTCTACAACCAGACTCGCGATCTGCGTCTGGTGCGCCTGGCCGCTGCTGCCTACCTGGGGGATGTGAAAGTTTCCGATGAAGAGGTGGAGCAGTACTACAAGGCCAACAGCAGCCACTTCATGAATGACGAGCAGGTCAAGGTTGACTATCTGCTGCTGGACGCTGCCACCCTTGGCAAAGACGTCAAGGTGAGCGAGCAGGATGCCCAGGATTACTACGATCAGCACCAGGATCTGTTCCAGCGTGCCGAGCGTCGTCATGTGGCTCACATCCTGATCCCGTTCGGCAAGGACGAGAAAGCCGCCGAGCAGAAGGCCGAGGCCGTGCTGGCCAAAGCCAAGGCCGGTGACGATTTCGCCGCGCTGGCCAAGGCCGACTCTTCCGATACCTTCTCCGCCAAGAAGGGCGGCGAGCTGGACTGGTTCGAGAAAGGGGTGATGGATCCGGCGTTCGAGAAGGCTGCATTTGCACTGGCCAAGGCCGGTGATCTCTCCACCGTGGTGAAGAGCCCGTTTGGTTTCCACGTCATCAAGCTGCTGGGGGTTGAACCGGCCCAGACCAAGCCGTTTGCCGATGTGAAAGCAGAGACCATCAGCCGTCTGCAGGCAGACAAGGCCAAGGAGCTGTTCTTTGCCGAGCAGCAGAAGATGGCCGACAGCAGCTTCGAGAACCCGGATTCGCTGGACTTGACCGCCGACACCATGGGTCTCAAGGTGCAGTCCACCGGTTACTTCAGCCAGGCTGATGCACCGGCACCGCTGAACGATCCCAAGGTGCTCTCCGCCGCCTTCTCCGAGCAGCTGCGCGATGACAACACCAACTCCGATGTGATCGAACTGGCAGATGGCAAGGCGCTGGTCATGCACATCACCGGTCATCAGCCGAAAGCGGCCAAACCGCTGGCGGAGGTGAAAGACCAGGTGATTGCAGCCATCAAGCACGACAAGGCCAGTGAAGTGGCTCGTGGCAAGGCGCAGGGTCTGCTGGACAAGCTCAAGGCTGGCGAGAATATCCAGGCCGAGCTGACCGCGCTGGGTCTGAAGGTGGAGAATCATGACGGGGTAGCCCGCTTCGCTCAGGATCTGGATCAGAACCTGGTGGCGCAGGCCTTCCGCATGCCTCATCCGATCGACGGCAAGCCGAGCGTCGAGCTGGTGACCGAAGCCAACGGCGACCGCGTGGTGGTGGCCCTGGACAAGGTGACTGTCGCCAAGGAGCCGTCTGGCATGGCCAAGCTGCTGCAAGGCCAGCTGGGTCAGGGCAAGGCTCAGGTGAGCTACAAGTCCCTCATCGACGAGCTGCGCAAGTCTGCCAAGATCGAGTACTTCACCGATGTGGAAGCCTCGGTCGAATAAGTCGAACCGATCCCAATCGATGTGAAAACGGCCCCTTGATGGGGCCGTTTCTTTATCTGCGAGGCGCCGTTCGGTCTCCTTTCTTTCTGGCGGGATGACAACCCGGTCCTGGCAGGGGGAAGGGGATATGACGCTCGGGATGATCCGCGTCGTTTGGCAGATATCGCAGGCATAAAAAAACCGGCACTCAGGTGCCGGTTTTCATTGACGGGATATGCGGGCAGGAGGGGGTTACACCACGCCCTGGGTACGCAGGTAATCCTCGTAGGTGCCACCGAAGTCGCGGATGCCATCTTCAGTCAGCTCCAGGATGCGGGTCGCCAGGGAGGAGACGAACTCACGGTCGTGGGAGACGAAGATCAGGGTGCCCTTGTACATCTCCAGCGCCAGGTTCAAGGATTCGATAGATTCCATGTCCAGGTGGTTGGTCGGCTCATCCATGATCAGGATGTTGGGGCGCTGCATCATCAGCTTGCCGAACAGCATGCGGCCCTGTTCACCACCGGACAGCACCTTGACCGGCTTCTTGATGTCGTCCTGGGAGAACAGCAGACGGCCCAGCACGGAGCGTACGGCCTGCTCGTCTTCGTTCTCCTGTTTCCACTGGGCCATCCAGTCGAACACGTTGAGATCGGTGTCGAAGTCCTCGGCGTGATCCTGGGCGTAGTAACCGATCTGGGCGTTTTCGGACCATTTGATGGTGCCGGTGTCCGGCGCCAGCGCGCCCACCAGGGTTTTGATCAGGGTGGATTTACCGATACCGTTGGTACCCAGAATAGCGACCTTCTCGCCCACTTCCAGCATCATGTTGAGGCCCTTGAACAGCGGAGCCTCGCCATAGCCCTTGGATACGCCTTCGATCTCCAGGATGTTGCGGTAGAGCTTCTTCTCCTGTTCGAAGCGGATGAAGGGGTTCTGCCGGCTGGAGACCTTCACTTCCTCAATCTTGATCTTGTCGATCTGCTTGAGGCGGGAGGTGGCCTGGCTGGACTTGGAGGCGTTGGCGCTGAAACGCGACACGAAGGATTGCAGATCGGCGATCTGGGCCTTCTTCTTGGCGTTGTCGGCCAGCAGGCGCTCACGGGCCTGGGTGGCGGCCGTCATGTACTCGTCGTAGTTGCCCGGGTAGACGCGCAGCTCGCCGTAGTCCAGATCCGCCATGTGGGTGCAGACGGAGTTCAGGAAGTGACGGTCGTGAGAGATGATGATCATGGTGCTCTCGCGATCGTTGAGCACCTGTTCCAGCCAGCGAATGGTGTTGATGTCCAGGTTGTTGGTCGGTTCGTCCAAGAGCAGGATATCGGGGTTGGAGAACAGCGCCTGTGCCAGCAGCACCCGCAGTTTCCAGCCCGGCGCCACTTCGCTCATCGGGCCGTTGTGCTGCTCGATGGGAATGCCGGCACCCAGCAGCAGCTCGCCTGC
The DNA here is from genome assembly GCF_013085505.1 of Aeromonas sp. 2692-1. Taxonomy (NCBI): domain Bacteria; kingdom Pseudomonadati; phylum Pseudomonadota; class Gammaproteobacteria; order Aeromonadales; family Aeromonadaceae; genus Aeromonas; species Aeromonas sp. 2692-1. The sequence continues at coordinate 3,645,883 of NZ_CP038513.1, read as the reverse complement.
GCGGGATTCGGCGGTATAACCGTCATACTCGGCGACCAGGCCTTCCAGTTCGGCGGCCTTCATGTAGTCGTCGTCGGTCGCTTCCAGGTTGGCGTAGATGGCATCGCGCTCGGCGATGGCGGCCCACAGCTCGGTGTGACCCATCATGACCACGTCCAGTACGCGCATCTCTTCGTAGGCGAACTGATCCTGACGCAGCTTACCGATGCGTTCGTTGACGTCCAGGCTCACATTACCGCCAGTGGGCTCCAGATCGCCGCCGAGGATCTTCATAAAGGTGGACTTGCCACAGCCGTTGGCGCCGATAAGGCCGTAGCGGTTGCCGCCGCCAAACTTGACGCTGATGTTCTCAAACAGCGGCTTGGCGCCGAACTGCATGGTGATGTTATTGCTTGAAAGCACTGGAATGTCCCGGTTGGTCTGTCAAATGGCGCGCATTATGGCACAGATCCCCCGAAAGTTTTAGCAAGAACTGTGATCCGGGCCTATTGCAGAGGGGATAGAGAGGGTGGTGCTGTGCGCTCGTGCACCTTGGCGGCCATGGCCGTGTCGATCTGATCACAAGGGGCGATAACTGCTGCCTCTCGGCATGAAAAAAGCCGGCCCTGGGGCCGGCTTGCAACCGTCAATCGAAGGTTCAGTGGGAGCTGGCGCTGGCTGCCCCCAGTCCGGTCTGGGAACGGACAAACTGCGGGAAGAACTTGGCGTGCTCGTCGAGCGCATTTTGCGACTTGTCGGTGACCGAGAACAGCCAGATCCCGACGAAGGCCACCGCCATGGAGAAGAGGGCGGGGTACTCGTAGGGGAAGATGGCCTGAGCATGGCCCAGCACCTTCACCCACACGGTCGGGCCCAGGATCATCAGGCTGACCGCGCTCACCAGCCCCAGCCAGCCGCCGTAGACGGCGCCGCGAGTGGTCAGGCGAGACCAGAACATGGAGAGGAACAGTACCGGGAAGTTGCAGCTGGCGGCGATGGAGAAGGCCAGGCCCACCATGAAGGCGATGTTCTGCTTCTCGAACAGGATGCCGAGACCGATGGCGACCACTCCCAGCACCACAGTGGTGTACTTGGAGACGCGCAGCTCGTCGGCTTCGTTGGCCTTGCCCTTCTTGATGACGCTGGCATAGAGATCGTGGGAGACCGCCGAGGCGCCGGCCAGGGTCAGCCCGGCCACCACCGCCAGGATGGTGGCAAACGCCACGGCGGAGATGAAGCCGAGGAACAGGCTGCCGCCTACCGCATCGGCCAGGTGGATGGCGGCCATGTTGGTACCCCCCAGCAGGGCACCGGTGGCGTCCTTGAAGTCCGGGTTGGTGCTGACCAGCAGGATGGCGCCAAAGCCGATGATGAAGGTCAGGATGTAGAAGTAGCCGATGAAGCCGGTGGCATAGAACACGCTCTTGCGCGCTTCCTTGGCGTCACTCACGGTGAAGAAACGCATCAGGATGTGGGGCAGGCCGGCGGTACCGAACATCAGGGCCAGACCCAGCGAGATGGCGGAGATGGGATCGGCGACCAGGCCACCCGGGCTCATGATGGCGATGCCCTTCTCGTGCACCTTGACCGCTTCACTGAACAGGGTGCCGATGTCGAAGTTGACCGACTTCATCACCATGATGGCCATGAAGCTGGCACCGGAGAGCAGCATCACCGCCTTGATGATCTGCACCCAGGTGGTGGCCAGCATGCCGCCGAACAGCACGTAGAGCACCATCAGAATGCCGACCAGCACCACGGCCACATGGTATTGCAGGCCGAACAGCAGCTCGATCAGCTTGCCGGCGCCCACCATCTGGGCGATCAGGTAGAGGGCGACCACCACCAGGGAGCCGCTGGCGGAGAGGGTGCGCACCTCGGTCTGCTTGAGGCGGTAGGAGGCCACGTCGGCAAAGGTGTACTTGCCGAGGTTGCGCAGCCGCTCCGCGATCAGGAACAGGATGATGGGCCAGCCCACCAGAAAGCCGATGGAGTAAATCAGGCCATCGTAGCCGGAGGTGTAGACCAGCGCGGAGATGCCGAGGAAAGAGGCGGCGGACATGTAGTCACCGGCAATGGCCAGGCCATTCTGGAAGCCGGTGATGCGCCCGCCGGCGGCGTAGTAGTCGGAGGCCGAACGGTTGCGCTTGGAGGCCCAGTAGGTGATGAACAGGGTGGCCGCCACGAAGATCACGAACATCACGATGGCCGAGATATTGAGCGGTTGGCGATGCACCTCGCCGGTCAGCGCATCGGCTGCCAGCAGGGGGGAGGAGGCCAGCGTGGCCAGCAACAGCAGAGACTTGCCTTTCATGATTGGGCTCCCTTGAGGATCTTCTGGTTCAGTTCGTCAAACTCGCCGTTGGCCCGAAACACATAGATGCCGGTCAACACGAAGGAGGAGAGGATGAGGCCCACTCCGACCGGGATGCCGCGGGTAATGGTGGACCCTTCGCTCAAGGGGGTGCCAAGCCAGCCGGGGGCGAAGGCGATGAGCATGATGAAGGCCAGATAGAGCCCCAGCATCAGGATGGAGAGGGACCAGGCAAAGCGCTGGCGCTTGGCGACCAACTCCTGGAAGTTGGGATCTTGCTGGATCCGAAGATACGGTTGCTGTTCCATTGCAGTGCTCCATGACATTGAGTGTCGGCGGTGAATGAAGGGAGGTCCCTACCGAGCAGCAGGGCTGCTCATGTAAGCAAAATGTGAATCAAATGTTATTTGTGGACAATTAGACTTTGGGATAAGCCAGTGGCCCGCCCCGGGTGAGGCGCAAGAAGATGAGGGCGGCGGTGATGGCATCGCTCAGGGCGTCGTGGGCGGGCAGGGCCGGCAGGCCCAGGTGGCTGCTGATGGCGGCCAGATGCAGGTCGATGGCGGCATCGGGATAGCGGCGATAGAGGTGATCGTGGTAGAGCCGGCTCACCTCTATCCCGCGCTGCGCCAGGGTCAGCCCCCAGCATCGCTGGCAGGCGAGATTGAGGATCCGCAGGTCATAGGCGATGTGATACCCCACCAGTTCGCGCGGGCCGATAAAGGCGAGCAGCAGGCGCAGCGCGGCTTCCAGCGTCATGCCCTGTTGCAGATCCTGATGGCGCAGACCGTGGATCACCACCGAATGTTCGCTCAGGCTGGCCGGCGCTTGTACCCGGATGGACAGCGCCTCGCCGGTCAGCACCCGGTTGCCCTGGATGCGCACCGCGCCGATGGCGACGATCTCGGCCTGGGCGGGATCCAGGCTGGTGGTCTCGAAGTCGAGGGCCACCCACTCGTCGGCGGGCGGGTCGGCATAGAGCGGGGCAAATGCCGGGTCTTTAACGCGGCGACCATGCCAATGACGGCGCAGGTGGCTCAACATGGCTACTGCCTCAGACGAAAGTGCAAGGTGAGCCACTGCTGGAACTTCTTCACCTGATGCAGTGCCTGGCGCAGCAGATCCCGCTCGCCGTGGCTAAGATCATTGACCTGCACCCGACTCTCCCCCTCCTTGAGTTGGCTGCGTAGCCTCAGCCGGATAAAGAGCCTGAACGCCTCCGCCAGATTGTCGCCAAAGCCAGCGCTGAGCCGCCCGGCCGTTACCAGCGCCTCGATCCGTGTCAGGGTAGAGGTCTCCAGGATGGCGGCTTCCAGCGCCAGCATGCGAATGCCGTGTACTAGCGGGAAGAGGCCACCACGTTTCAGATCCAGCCCCTCCGGCGCCCGCTCCAGACGGCCAAACAGGGTGAGCGGCGCATGAAACGCTACCGCCGGTCGCACCATCTCTGCCAGCAGATCTCCCCGCTCGGCCAGCTGCTCGCGTAACTTGCGGGCGAGAGGGGGGAGCAGGGCGCGATCGCCGGCGATGGGGTGGGCGTCGGCCAGGGTGGCGAGCCAGAGCAAGTCTGCTTCACTGGCCTCGACGCAGGACCGCTCGATCTCCTGCTGCCAGAGCGCCAGGGGCTTGACCCAGGCCGGATTGTTGACCATCACCCGGCCGGGACAGGGCGGGTAGCCGAGCCGGGCCAGCAGCTCGCTGAAGGCGGCCAAATCGGCCTGCTGGGTCGGCCAGTGCAGGTCGGCGGGCAGGATCAGGGCATTGTCCTGATCGGTTTTGAGGATCTGCTCGCCGCGCCCCTCCGAGCCCAGCATCAGCAGGCAGACCCGCTCCTGCACCGCGGGCGGGATCACCAACGCAAAGGCCTTGGCGATCAGCTGTTCGTTGATGGTGGCGATGAGCTTCATCAAAAAGGCGGTGTGGATCCCCTGGCCGAACAGCGAGCGGGTCAGCTGTTGCTGCTCGCGGGCCACCGCTTCCAGCGCCGGCAGGGTGTCGGCGCGAGCGATGCGCAGGGTCAGCACATGGGAATGGGTGGAGAAGAGGCCGAGCACCTGGGTCAGGTGCAAGATCCCCGCCACCTCCTGTCCCTGCCAGACCACCAGCCGCTTGATGCGATGACGGGTCATCAGCAGCAGGGCGTCGAACAGATAGCTGTCCAGTGGCAGGCCGATGAGCGGGGTCGGATCCAGCACCGCCAGCGGCGTCGTCAGCGGCAGTCCCTTGAGGGTCAGGGCGTGCAGCAGGGTCTTGCGGGTCGCCAGACTCAGGCTGCCATCCGTGGCCGGGTAGAGCAGGCAGTCGGTGCCCTTGGCCACCATGGCCTCGGTGGCGGCCAAGAGCGACAGGCGGCTGTCGACGATGAGCGGCGGTTGCAGATGGCCGGGCTCGATGCGGGTCAGGATGAACTCCGCCAGATTCTTCTGTCCCAGCTGGGCGCGCTGCTCCTGCTGTTGTTGCCGCTGTGCCAGGCTGGCGGTGAAGTAGCGGGCGAAGGCGGGATTGCCCTCGCACAGCTCGATGAAGGTGGCTCTGGGGATCAGTTGGCAGAGCAGATCTTCCAGCGCACTGAACTGGTGGCGGCAGTGGCCGTCAAACTGGGCGCGCACGTCGAACAAATCCCCCTCGCCATAGTCGCCAAACTGGTGATGAGGGCTCGACTCCTCCACCGCCCCCTTGAGGACGAGATAGAGGCCGGGGGGCGCATCGCCCGCCTTGAGCACTGGCTGGCCGGCGCGAAAGTAGCAAATGGAGAGGTGCTGCTCGAGCCGTTGACGCTCTTCTGCGGTCAGGCAGTCAAACGGCGGGCGGGCAAAGTTGAACAGGCTGGTCATGGCAATCCTTGGCCGGTGGCGTCAAGCCAGTCTGACAAAGCGGCGCCTGACCAGCCAGCCGACTTTAGTCGCACGCGCCGTGGCAGTGGGAAACCGGGCTCCTCGCTGTACCTGGCGATAACACTCTGATAACGTGGTGGTATGACCAGTGCGAACTCAGGAGAGGACAGGGGAAAATGGAAAAACCAAGGGTCAAATGCGAGATCCGGGACGGCATCGCCGAGGTAATGCTGGCACGGGGCGACAAGCTCAATGCGCTGGACAGGGCCATGTTCAGCGCCATCGACGGGGTACTCGAGCAGCTGCGCCAGCACAAGGGGCTGCGGGCGGTGATCCTGCACGGGGAGGGGCGGGCCTTTTGTGCCGGGCTGGATGTGAAATCCATGCTCAAGCAGCCGGTGGCGGCGCTCGAGATCTTAAAACGCGAGGCGGATGAAGCCACCAACCTGGCCCAGCGGGTGGCCTATGGCTGGCATCAGTTGCCGGTGCCGGTGATCGCCGTGACCCAGGGGGTCTGTTTTGGCGGCGGGTTGCAGATTGCGCTGGGCGCCGACTTTCGCTTCAGCACCCCCGATTGCCGCTTCTCGGTGATGGAGATCAAGTGGGGCATCATCCCCGACATGAGCGGCAGCGTCACCATGCGCAACCTGATGGGGGTGGATACCGCCATGGAGCTGGCCATGAGCGGGCGCGAGCTGCCGGCGCCGGAGGCCAAGTCTCTCGGGCTGGTGAGCCGGGTCTGCGACGATCCACTGGCCGAGGCGCGGGAGTTCGCGAAGACCCTCATCACCAAGTCGCCGGACGCACTGGCGGGGATCAAGCAGCTCTACAACCAGGCCTGGGCCCGCAGCGACGAGGCGATGCTGAAAGAAGAGACCCGGCTGCAAAAGCAGATCCTGGGGCGTCCCAACCAGTGGCGCGCCACCCTCAACAGCCTGTTCCGCTGGCGTCTGCCGTTCGGGCCGCGCCGCAACGCGCTCTGACAGGCAGGGATAAACAAGAAATGGCAGCCTAGGCTGCCATCTTTGTTGGGGAGTGGTGCGCGATCAGGAGATCTTGCGATCCTGGTCCGGTTCGAAGGAGTGACCGGATTTTTCCTGCTCCAGGTTGTCTTCGGAGCGGTGACCGGCCCAGTAGTCGGCGTTCTTGATGCCGAGTTTCTCCGGGTGGAACACCGGATCCAGCCCCTTGGCTTGCTGCGCTTCATAGTCGCGCAGGCAGGCAAAGGCGGTCTTTTGCAGCAGCAGGATGGCGATGATGTTGAGCCAGGCCATCAGCCCGACGCCTATGTCACCCATGCCCCAGGCGAGCTCGGCGGTTTTCACTGTGCCATAGACGGTGGAGGCCATCAGGGTCAATTTCAGCACGAAGGTCAGCCAGGGACGGTTCACCTTGCGGTTGATGTAGGCGATGTTGGTCTCGGCGATGTAGTAGTAGGCAACGATGGTGGTGAACGCGAAGAAGAACAGCGCGATGGCCACGAACATGCTGCCAAAGCCAGGCATCATGCTCTCCATGGCGGTCTGCACGTAACCCGGGCCCGCGGCCACGCCGGCGATGCCGGTGTAGAGAGCGGCACCGTCCGGACCCTGCACGTTGTAGAGGCCGGTGATGAGCAGCATAAAGCCGGTGGCGGAGCAGACGAACAGGGTATCGATGTAGACGGAGAACGCCTGCACCAGACCCTGTTTGGCCGGGTGGCTTACCGCGGCGGCAGAGGAGGCGTGCGGCCCGGTCCCCTGACCCGCTTCGTTGGAGTAGACCCCGCGCTTGACCCCCCACATGATGGCCAGACCCAGAATGGCGCCGAAGCCGGCATCAAAGCCGAAGGCACTCTTCCAGATCAGCAGGATCACGCCGGGCAGGGCGTGGATATTGAGGGCGATGATGACGCAGGCGACGATGATATAGCCGAGCGCCATGAAGGGCACCACGGTACTGGCGAAGTTGGCGATGCGCTTGACGCCGCCGAAGATGATGAAGCCGAGCAGCAGCGCCAGACCGGCGGCGGTGACGTTCGGATCGATATCAAACGCGGTCTGCAGGCTGGCACCGATGGAGTTGGCCTGTACCCCCGGCAGCAATACGCCGCAGGCAAAGATGGTGGCGATGGCGAACGTCCAGGCGTACCACTTCATGCCGAGCCCTTTCTCGATGTAGAAGGCGGGGCCGCCGCGGTATTCGCCGTTGATCTTCTCCTTGTAGACCTGACCCAGGGTGGACTCCACGAAGGCGGAGCTGGAGCCGAGGAAGGCCACCATCCACATCCAGAACATGGCACCCGGGCCGCCGAAGGTGATGGCGGTGGCGACCCCGGCGATGTTGCCGGTACCCACCCGGCCGGCCAGGGTCATGGCCAGCGCCTGGAAGGAGGAGACGCCCGCATCCGTGCTCTTGCCATCAAACATCAGCCGGATCATCTCCTTGATGTGACGCAGTTGCAAAAAGCGGCTGCGCAGGGAGAAGTAGAGGCCTACCCCCAGACACAGATAGATGAGCGCCGGGCTCCAAATCACACCATTGATGGCATTGACGATCTCATTCATGTACAACAACTCCTTTGTTGTGCTGTCTTGTTGGCGGGGTCTGTGCCCCGCTCCCTCAAATAGGTGGTGACCCTCGGGTCACTCGTTATGGTGTGGGACGGGTCGGTGGATGTTTCCACTGGCCAGTCCGCGGGTTTTAACATATCGATTTGTGTTGGGGCTTCCCAGCGAAATATGTTGTTATCTTGTTAATTTGTGAATTGACATTAACAAATGGCCGGTGCAACTGGACAGAATGCGGTGCCGGCCCGGTATCATCTCCTCTTTCGTCGGCCCTTTGCGGCGGGAGAGGGAGAGCAAAATCAAGGCCAAGGATGAAGATGGAGCAAGAAATCGCGATGATCCGCCCGGCGTGTGCCGAGGATACGGCCGCCATGGCCGACCTGTTCGGCCAGCTGGGTTATCCGGTCAGCCCGCAGGTGCTTGGGGATCGCTGGCTGGCGCCGGATCCGGCCCGCGAGGTGCTGGTGGCCTGCCTGGAGGACGCGATAGCCGGCGTGCTGGTGTGGCACTGGCTCAGCCCGCTGCATGTTGCACCAGCGTGGGGCCTGATCTCGGCGCTGGTTGTCGATGAGGGTGCAAGGGGATGCGGCGTCGGCGCCGCCCTGCTGGCGGCGGCAGAGGAGCGGGCGCGAGCGCAGGGTTGCAGCCAGCTGGAGCTTTCCAGCAGCCTCAAGCGGGAAGGGGCCCATCGCTTCTATCTGGCGCAAGGGTATGTCGAGCGTCCGAAACGGTTTGTGAAAACAGTCTGATCAGCAAGAGGAGTCTGCGTGTTCTGGTCTCGCTTACGAAGTGTGTTTGGTGGTGCGTCCCGGCAAGATGACAATGGGCCTGGTGCGCTGGAGTGGCAGCAGGCCCTGGCTGCGGTGCCCATTTTGCAGGGTTTTTCCCGGGAGGAGGAGCAGACCCTGATCGGGCTGGCGCAGCAGCTGCTGGCCCGCAAGACCTTGACCCAGATCGGGGTGTCGCTCACTCCCCGTCAGCAGGCGGTGCTGGCGTTGCAGGCGGCGCTGCCCATTTTGCATCTGGGGCTCGACTGGTATCGGGGCTTTCACGAGATCATCCTGATCCCCGAGCCGGTGGTGCGCCGCCAGCAGGTGCAGGACGAGTTCGGGCTGGTGAGCGAGGTTGAAGAGGAGAACGCCGGCGAATCCTGGCCGCAGGGGCCGTTGGTGCTGGCCTGGAGCGAGCTGCAGCAGGATGGGGACTGGGACGGCTTCAATCTGGTGATCCACGAGCTGACCCACAAGCTCGACATGCTGGGAGGGGAGGCTGACGGGGCGCCGCCACTGCCGGCGGGCATGGATCCGCGCCAGTGGACCGATGCGCTGCAGGCGGCATTCGATGACATGCAGGGGCAGCTGGATCGCCACGAGCCTACCGCCATCGATCCTTACGCCGCCTCGCACCCGGCCGAATTTTTTGCGGTGTGCAGCGAGTGCTTTTTCACCGATCCACTGCGCCTGCGCGACACCTATCCGGCGGTGTATCAGCAGTTTACCCGCTTCTTCGGTCAGCAACCGGCCGCGCGTTTTCCGGCCACCCGGCTGCTGGCGGGGGAGCCCGAGTATCACGGCTAGCCGGGCGATCCTGGTAAATCGCGCCCAACAAAAAGGCACCCCGCGGGGTGCCTTTTTCGTGACAGCTGTATCGGCCGGGTGCTTAGGCAGCGGCTTTGAGCTGAACGGCGGCGGCTTTCTTGTGATCGCCGATCGGCATCACGGTGCGGCCGAACTGCTCGTTGATCACGGTGGCCATGGCCAGGTAGATGGCGCTGGCGCCACAGATGATGCCTTCGAAACCGGCGATGGTGCCGATCAGGGTGCTGCCGGTGAAGTCACGGGCGGCCAGCAGGAAGAACAGCACGGTCAGGGAGGCGAACACGAACTGCTTCACGCGCGGGTAGTTGACGGTCCCGATCAGCATGAACAGGGTGAACATGCCCCACATCAGCAGGTACCAGCCCATGTAGGCGTGCGGGGTGGCCTCGGCCAGACCCATGGTCGGCATCACCAGCAGGAACACCAGGCTCCACCAGAAGGTGCCGTAGGAGATGAAGGCAGTCACACCGAAGGTGTTGCCGCGCTTGTACTCCATGATACCGGCGATGATCTGGGCCAGACCGCCATAGCACAGGCCCATGGCCAGGATCATGGCGCTGATGGGGAAGAAACCTGCGTTATGGATGTTCAGCAGAATGGTGGTCATACCAAAACCCATCAGACCCAGAGGGGCAGGGTTGGCCAATTTTTCGCTCACGTGGCGTTCTCCAAAAATAGAGGTGGGGGTTGATAAAAGACGCGCGATTTTAGGCAGGCTCTTGGCGCTGGGCAAGGGGGGAAATGGTCGAAACGGTAAAAAAATAACGGGATTTTTTACCTGACTGACCATTCGTGCGATCCAGGTAGATGACAGGTGAATGAATGGTGCCGACAAGGTTGATAAATTGTATTGAGTAGCACGATTCTGAAAGTTTCATACAAATCTGACCGATGGGCTGAGCAGTGCCGTCAACGGGATGCCCATTGCCAAGCCCGAGTACATCGTAGGCTAAAAATTGCTCTCATATGCCATCAGACAAGAGATGTTCATTGCTTGATTAAGGCAAACGGCCAAGCTGTCTGCTCACAGCATCGACAAGGTCGAGCAGGGGCCTTTGTGCCGGACTGGTTCGCTTAGGACGCTGAGGTGTGAAGTGACCGCAGGCTAGGGGGCTGAGTGAGAAAATCTTGGCCGATAAGTGGCTGTGGCTGTGTCACCGCGCGCAGGCGTGGCCGTGCGGTGGCTGAATTGCCGAGAGAGCCAGTGGCTGGTCGAAGCAAGGGGAAGGTGAGGCTGAGGTCAGAGCGGCTTAATCGTCCAGGGTCAGCACCACCTTGGCCTCCTTGTCGGCCTCCTTGACCTGGCTGTCCAGCACGAACAGCCGCTCCGGTGCGATCCCCTGGCGGTCCACCAGAAACTCCTTGGTGTTCTGGGCGCGGCGCATGGCCAGATTGCGCAGGGACTTGGCGGTGATGAGCTGCTGATCCCGCAGCAGGAGAACCGCCTGGGTGCGCAGGGCCGGGCTCTCTTCATCGAGTTTCAGCCGATCGGCCAGATCGCCGAGATCTTCGTTGAAACGGGCCTCATAAGCTTGTGCCAGCGCCGATTGCATGGCGGGGTCCTGCTCCAGCAGTTCGAGGTCCACCGGGCCGCCGGTGATCTTGGCCAGCACTCGCTCCAGCTTCTGGCGCTGCAGGATGGGGCGCTCCTCGTTGAAGTTGACCTTGCCGCGAATGTTCATGCTGAGCTTGGGCCTGTCCTTGAGGGCCTGCGCCAGTTTGGCCAGCTTCTCCTGCTGGGTGGGGGTGAGATCGGGCTCACCGGGCAGGAAGGGCAGCTCATCGAGATCCTCGCTGCCGCCCGCCAGGGAGGCGAGCAGCGAGAAGGGGGAGGTGACGGCCTTGCGCAGGGTGTTGCCGAGCACATCCCAGAAGATGTTGCCGAGGCTGAAGTCCGGCTGATCCAGGTTGCCCTTCACCTTCAGGTTCATCTGGATGACGCCGTTGGCATCGCTCAGAAGGGCGACAGCCAGTCCCAGCGGCAGATCCTTGGCCTGTTCGCTTTTCACCTTTTCCCCCAGCTGCAGTTTCTTGATGGTGATGTCGTTGTCCCCCTCCAGCCGGTTGCCCTGCAACTGGTAGTTGAGCTTCATGGAGAGCTGCCCCTTGTCGATGGCATAGCCGGCGTAGGTGCTGGAGTAGGGGGTGAAGGTGGTGAGCTCCAGGTTGTTGAAGGTGACGGCCACGTCCAGTACCGGCTGCTCGATCAGCAGATTGGTGCCGCCGCGGATGGTCACCGGGGCGTAGCGATCCACCTTGCCGTTGAAGGCCAGCTCGGAGCGCTGGCCGGGGATGTTGCTGATGTGGCGGCTCTGGCCGCTGAGGGCGGCGATGTCCACCACGAATTCCGGGCTCAGGCTGCGATCGGCAAAGCGCAGATTGCCCTGCTCGGTGCGCACCTGGGCGATGCTGACGCGGGGGGCCGGTCCGCTGCTGGCGGGCTTGGCCGTGGCGGGTTGCGGCAACAGCAGTTGCTGCACGTTGGTAACCCTGTCTTCGTTGATCTCGATGCGGGCGAAGGGTTTGCGCAGCAGGATGTCATCGATCTTCACCTGCTGGCTGATGCCGTCGTAGTGCAGGCCGCTCAGCTGCAACTGCTCAATTTGCAGCAGGCGCTGGTTGTCGGCCCGATCCAGCACGTTGAGCCGCTCGATATCGAGCCCGCCGCTCAACTCCAGCTTGCTCAATGCCCCCTTGGCATCGGTGGCCAGCGCCAGCTTGGTGCGGCTGGCAAGCTGGCCGTCGCGCACGCTGATGCGCAGCAGATCCTGCAGATAGGGTTGGGCCCAGCTGAGCGGCAGGCCCTGTTGCTTGATCTCGCCGTTGAGGCTGAAGGGGGTGAGGGCGAGGTCGCCGTCAAAGTCCAGTTTCGCCTGGTTGTTGAGCGCCCCGCTCAAGGTGAGCGGGCTGCTCTGCCCGCTCTGACTGCCCAGCGGACCCATGGTCAGCGTCAGGGCGGAGAGCTCGCGCAGCAGCGGTTTGCCGCTGCTCGATTCGGTCAGATTGAGCTGGCCCTGTTCGATGCGAGTCTGCTTGAGGCTCCAGCGCCAGGGTTGGCCCGGCGCCGCCGGTTTGGCGGCTTTACTGGTGTTGACCGGCGGCTGGGGGAGCAGCAGGGTCGCCAGATCCAGCTGCTGATTGGCATCGAGCACCGCGCTGACGGCCGGCGCCTTGAGCGCCAGCCGGTCTATCTGCAGCGCCTGCTTGTTGCCGTCGAGTGCGATGCCGATCAGCGCCAGCTGCTTGAAGCGGGCAAATTCGCCGCCCTTGCGACGCTGGAGCTGCCAGTCATTGAGGGTCAACTTGCCCTTGGATAGCTGCCAGCTCAGCCCCTGCTTGCCCTCGGCTATCTGGTAGGCAAGCTCGGCGTTGGCCTCGCCCTTGGCCAGCTTGATGTCGAGATAAGGGGCCCAGAGCGGGGCGAAGGGGGCGAGCGCCAGCTTGCCGAGGCTGATCTTCCCCTTGCCGGCGCCGCTCATGATGTCGAGCTCGCCGCTCGCGTTGAGCGGGCTCTGCTGGTTGAGGGTGGCGGCGAGCACGAAGGGGTTGGCGCGGCCAGGGGCGGTGGAGAAGGTCGGCAGTTGCAGGTCGAGTCCGCTCAGGGTCAGGGTGGGCACCCAGCCGGGGCTGCTCTGCTTGCGGCTGTCCTGATAGGCGATGTGACCCTGCTCTGCCGCCAGTTGGTTGATCTGCACCAGCAAGGGGGCACCGCTGTCGGTGGTCGCGGCGTCACTTGGCGCGAGCAGGCTGGCCAGCGCTTCGGTCAGATTGAAGCGAACGGTTTTGCCTTGATCCGCCAGCCGCACCAGGTTGACGGTTGGCTTGACGAGGCGCGCCTCGTCGAGGATCAGGGCATGCTGGCGCCAGCTTTCCCCAATCAAGGGGGTGAGCTGCAGGCGCTCGAAGGCGACGAGGGGCTGCTGCTGGTCATCGAACAGGGTGGTGGGGCCGATGGCGAGGGAGGGGTGGCGCAGGCCGACGTCGATCTCCCCCAGGCTCAGGTGCAGGCCGTAGTGTTTGGCCAGCCAGCTCGGCAGGTGGCGCTGGGTCAGCGTGGGGGCTTGCCATAGCAGAATAAGCAGGGAGAGCAGCAGGGCGGCGCAGAGGTAGAGGGCGTAGCGCAGCAGACGGGCACGCAGAGGCTTGGGCATGAGGGTCTCCAATTGATGCGCATAGGGTAACAAACTTTCAGGGCATGATCATGGTGCCACTTGATGCTGTACGCCGTACTTTGTCCAAAGGCTTGCCAATTTCCCGCTCTCTTTCAGCTGCGTCAGCCACTGTTCCAGCTGCTGTACCGAGATCCCGGCGTCCGGACTGAGCAGGGCGCGCAGCTCATACTGCTGATCCCACCGGTTGGAGCGCAGCAACTGGTCGGCCTGCTCGGGGTACTCCTTGTCGAACTGGTTGAGGTAGGAGAGGTTGAGGATGGCCACCTCGCCGCGCCCTTTGAACAGCCCCTGCAGGGCGCTGATGTTGTCCTTGACCAGGGTGATATTGAAGCGCTGCTTCAGGGTGCTCGCGGTGGCGTCGAAATCGGCGATGCCGTAGTGATAGCCACTGACCCCGATCAGCTGGCGTTGCGCCAGGTTGTCAAAGAAGGATTGATCCCGCCCCGGCGCCTTGAGGGCGACGTAGCGCTCGCCGCCCAGCAGCAGCGGACGGCTGATGCGCACCTGATCGGCATTCCAGTCCCAGCGGATATCTTCGAACAGCATCAGCGAGAAGCGGCCGAGGGCCAGCGCCTTGTAGCGGTGGGGGGCCGAGGTGGGTACGAACACGAAGTGCACATCCTGCTGGATGTCGTTGAGCAGGGCGATGAGATCCAGGGTCAGCCCGCGATAGTGGCCGCTGTCGTCCTTGACGACGAAGGGAGCATAGGGGTAGCCACCGACCCGGATCAGCGGGTGGCCCCATGCCGTACAGCAGAGCAGCAGCAACAACCAGCACCAGCGTTTCATGGGGTCTCCCAGGAGGCAGAGATGATCCCAGATTCGGTTAATCTGCGCTGGTTTTCAAGCTGTTAAGGGAATTAACACAGCGCTGCTCGGCCGCCTCCAGCTCGGCCATCACCATCTGGATATCCTCCAGCTGCTGGTGCAGGGAGTGACGCTTGGCCTCGATGAGCTGGATCATGGAGTTGAGCTGGGTCTTGCTGGAGCGGTCGGTGTCATACATGTCGAACAGCTCGCGGATCTCCGCCAGGCTAAACCCCAGCCGCTTGCCGCGCAGGGTCAGCTTGAGCCGGATCTTGTCCTTGTGGCTGTAGATGCGGGTCTGCCCCTCCCGAGTCGGGGTGATGAGCCCCTCGTCCTCGTAGTAGCGGATGGTGCGCGGCGTGATGTCGAACTCGTGGGCCAGCTCGGAGATGCTGTAGGTCACCTCCTTGCCGGTGAGCCCGTGGGCGAGGGTATTGGACATGGCGGGGCTCCTTATTGCGGGGATGGCTGGCACAGCCGGGTGCGCAGCCGCTCGGCATTGGCGTGCAGGGCCCGGCCGACCCGTGAGCCGTTGGGGCGGCCGAGCTGCTCGCTCACCCACTGGCCGGTGGCAGCCAGCTGGTCGAGATCGACGCCGGTGCTCATGCCAAGGCCGTGCAGCAGGTAGACCACCTCCTCCGAGGCGACGTTGCCGGAGGCGCCGGGGGCATAGGGGCAGCCGCCGAGCCCGGCCACCGAGCTGTCGATGGTGCGGATGCCGCGCTCCAGCGCCGGCAGCAGGTTGGCCAGGCCCTGGCCATAGGTGTCGTGAAAATGGACCGCGAGCCGGCCGGCCGGGATCTCGTGCAGCACCGCATCCAGCATGGGGGCCACCGTGCCCGGGGTGCCGACGCCGATGGTGTCGCCGAGCGATATCTCGTGGCAACCCAGATCCAGCAGTCGCTCGGCCATGGCGGCGACCCGCTTGGGCCGGGTCGGGCCATCGAACGGGCAGGCGATGACGGTGGAGAGGTAGCCGCGCACCTTGATGCCGAGGCTGCGCGCCTCCTGCACCAGCGGGGCGAAGCGCACCAGCGACTCCTCCACGCTGATGCCGATGTTGGCCTGAGTAAAGCCGTCGGAGCAGGCGGTGAAGAGGCCTATCTCGTCGGCGCGGGCGGCAATGGCGGCCTGCAGACCCTGCAGATTGGGCACCAGGGCGCCATAGCGGGTCGGCCCCCTGCGCGGCAGGGCGTTGAACAGTGCGGCGGAATCCGCCATCTGCGGCACCTTCTTGGGCGACACGAAGGCGCCCACCTCGATGCGCTGCAGCCCGCTCTCGGCCAGGCGGGCGATGAGCTCCAGCCGCTGCACCAGCGAGAGGGTGGCGGCTTCATTTTGCAGGCCGTCCCGCGGCCCCATCTCCACCAGGCTGACCTTGTCGTCCCGGCTCTCCTGTGCTCGGCTCATGAGCGCTCCTCCTGCGCGGTATGCTGTTCGGCAAAGCGCACCAGCAGTGCGCCCTGACTCACCTGTTCGCCCTGGCGGCACTGCAGTGCCTCGATCACCCCATCCCGGTCGGCCTTGAGTACGTGCTCCATCTTCATCGCCTCCAGCACCAGCAGGGGTTGCCCCTTGCTGACCGGCTGGCCGGCCTCGACCTGCAACGCCACGACGATGCCGTGCATGGGGGCCAGGATGCCGGGGGCGTCGCCGGTCTGGGGATCATGGTGCAGCTGATGATGCAGATCATCGACCGAGAAGCGGATGCGCCTGCCCGCCAGGTGCAGCAGATAGTCGCCCTCGCCGAGGGCGTGCAGCGGGTAGCGCTGCCAGCTGCCGGCCTGCTGCAGACGGATCTGATCCGCCCCGAGCTCGAACGGGATCTGCTCACCCTGCCAGAGCAGGCTGCCTGCCCGCTCGGCGAGGGTCAGCACGCGGGCCTCCTCGCCGATGCGCACCGCTGCGCTAAAGCTGCGGGTGGGGCCCAGCCGAAAGCCCGCGGCCTGTTGCCAGGGGGAGGCGCCGTGCTCGCGAGTTGCGAGCCAGAGCGCGGCGAGCGGCCAGGCGAGCGCCGGGATGGGCAGAGCGTCGGTGGGAATGGGCCACTGGGTGTGATGGCCCATGGCCAGCACCTCAGGCTCTTCGCACAGACGCAGCAAGAGCGGGCCGTTGTGCACCAAGGGGCCGAGTTCCAGCGCCGCCAGCGCGTCGGCCAGGCTGGCAAAGGCCTCGTTGCGGCTCGGTGCGTGGGCGATCAGCTTGGCGATCATGGGGTCGTAATAGGGGCTCACCGCATCGCCAGCGCCGACGCCGGTGTCGATGCGCACGCCGGTCGGCCAGTGGAGCCAATTGATGGGGCCGCTGGCGGGCAGAAAACCGGCGGCCACGTCTTCGGCGTAGAGGCGCGCCTCCACCGCGTGGCCGCGCAGCACCACGTCCTCCTGGGTGAGCGGCAGCGGCTTGCCTTCGGCCACCGCCAGCTGCCAGGCCACCAGATCCTGGCCGGTGACGGCCTCGGTGACCGGGTGCTCCACCTGCAGCCGGGTGTTCATCTCCATGAAGAAGAACTCCTCCCCGCACAGCAGAAACTCGATGGTGCCGGCTCCCCGATATGTGATGGCCCGGGCAGCGGCGACGGCGGCTTCGCCCATGGCACGGCGCAGTGCCGGTGCGATGTCGGGGGCGGGTGCCTCTTCGATCACCTTCTGATGGCGGCGCTGCAACGAGCAGTCCCGGTCTCCCAGATAGATGGCGTTGCCAAGGGTATCGGCAAACACCTGCACCTCCACGTGGCGGGCGCGGGCGAGATAGCGCTCCAGCAGCACGTGGTCGTCACCGAAGGCGGCGCTTGCCTCCCGCTTGACCGCCGCCAGGGCGTCGTCAAAGTCGGCCAGCTGATCGACCCGACGCATTCCCTTGCCACCGCCGCCGCTGGCCGCCTTGATAAGGAGCGGAAAGCCCACCTGGCTCGCCTGATCGCGCAAAAAGTCGGGGTGCTGATCCGCGCCGTGATAACCGGGCAGCACCGGCACGCCGGCTGCCTGCATCAGCGCCTTGGCGCCCGACTTGTCGCCCATGGCGAGGATGGCGGCGCCGCTTGGCCCGATGAAGCGTAAGCCTCGCTGCTCGCAGGCGGTGGCAAAGTCGCTGTTTTCGGACAGAAAACCGTAGCCCGGGTGGATGGCGTCGGCGTTGGCCTGCTGGGCGATGCGCAGCACCTTGCCGGTGTCGAGGTAGCTCTCCCGGGCGGGGGCCGGCCCCAGATGCCAGGCTTCGTCGGCTTCCCGCACATGCATGGCGCGGGCGTCGGCGTCCGAGTAGAGGGCGATGGTGTGAATGCCGAGGCGCCGAGCGGTCTTGATGATGCGCACGGCGATTTCGCCGCGGTTGGCGATCAGCAGGCGCTTAATTGGAGTGTGATGGGTCATGCTGACTCCCTGTTGTTCAAGGCGTACAAGTGCGAAGCGTGTTGATCCACACGCCAGTTATATTGAGCACAGTTGGCGATCAGCAAGCGCTTGATGGGGTGGTATTGAGTCATGCTTCGTCCTTGAAACGGGGGCGCCAGGCGGGAGGTCGTTTATCGAAGAAGGCTTGCATCCCCTCCTGGGCTTCGAGACCGACCCGTACCCGGGCGATGGTCTCGACGGTTTTCTCTTCGTGCAGGCTGGCGCCGTGGCTCTCGAGGGCGGCCAGCAGCCGCTTGGTCTCTTTCATCGCTTCCGGCCCGTTGCGGCACAGGCGCAGGGCCTGCGCGCGTCCTTCGGCCAGCAGCTGATCCGGCGGGCAGCGCCGGTGTGCCACATTGAGCCGGCAGGCGGTCACCGCATCGAACGGTTCGGCGCAGAGCATCAGGGCGCGGGCCTGGCGCATCCCCATGGCGCGCACCACGTAGGGGCTGATCACTGCGGGCACCAGCCCGAGGCTCACCTCGGAGAGGCAGAAGCGGGCGTCATCGGCGGCCAGCACCAGATCGCAGGCGCAGATGAGGCCGAGCGCTCCGCCGTAGGCGGCGCCCTGTACCAGCGCCACCGTAGGGAAAGGGAGCTCGTCCAGGGTTTGCATCAGCCGGGCCAGCACCCGGGCGTCTTCCCGGTTGTGCTCGAAATCGGCATGAGCCAGGTTGCGCATCCAGTTGAGGTCGGCGCCGGCGCAGAAGTGTTTGCCTTCGGCCCGCAGCAGCAAGGCGTGGGGGCGATCGGCAAGGGTCTGGCCGTGGGTGTGGGCCAGCTCGTCGAGGCAGTCGAGCAGCCCCAGCATGAGGTCGGCGTCAAAGGCGTTGTGGCGGGCCGGGCGGTCGAGCACCAGCTCGGCCAGCGGGCCGTGTCGCTCCAGCCGAAAACCGGGCTGGAGAGCGTGACTGAGTGGATCGGACATGTGAACTCCTTACATCCGGAAGATGCCGTACTGTTCCGGGCCGGTCTCGGCCCCCTGACAGGCCGCCAGCGCCAGCGCCAGCACGGTGCGACTCTGGGCCGGGTCGATGACGCCGTCATCCCACAGGCGAGCGCTGGCGTAGTAGGGGTGACCCTGACGCTCATACTGCTCGATCACCGGGACGCGGATGGCGGTCGCCTCCTGCTCGCTCAATGGTTTGCCCTCGGCCGCCAGCTTGTCCCGGCGCACCTGCACCAGCACCCCGGCCGCCTGCTCGCCCCCCATGACTGAGATGCGGCTGTTGGGCCAGCTGAACAGAAAATCGGGGTCGTAGGCGCGCCCACACATGCCGTAGTTGCCGGCACCAAAGCTGCCGCCGACGATCAGGGTGATCTTGGGCACCCGGCTGCAGGCCACGGCGGTGACCAGTTTGGCGCCATGCTTGGCGATCCCTTCGCGCTCAGCTTGGCTTCCCACCATAAAGCCGGTGATGTTTTGCAAAAAGAGCAGCGGGATGGCGCGCCGGTTGCAAAGCTGGATGAAGTGGGCCCCTTTCTGGGCACTGTCGCTGTGCAGCACGCCATTGTTGGCGAGGATCCCCACCGGCATGCCGCAGATCCGGGCAAAGCCGGTCACCAGTGTGGTGCCGAACAGCGCCTTGAATTCGTCAAAGTCCGAACCATCCACCAGCCGGGCGATCAGCTCCCGTGCGTCATAGGGGCGCTTGAGGCTGGTGCCCACCAGGCCGTAGAGATCTTCGATGGGGTAGCAGGGGGGCTCATAGCCGGGGCTGGTCTCTACCGGTTCGCTCCCCAGGTGGGTCACCAGAGTACGGGCGATGACCAGTGCGTGGCCATCGTCACGGGCCATGTGATCCGCCACCCCGGAGTGGGCGCAGTGCACCTCGGCGCCGCCCAGCGCCTCGGCGCTGATCTCCTCGCCGGTGGCGGCCTTGACCAGCGGCGGCCCCGCCAGAAAGATGGTGGCCTGCTCCCTGACCATGATCGACTCGTCCGCCATGGCGGGCACGTAGGCGCCACCGGCAGTGCAGAGCCCCATCACCACCGCCAGCTGGGGGATGTTCTGGGCCGACATGCGGGCCTGGTTGTAGAAGATGCGGCCAAAGTGATCCCGGTCGGGGAACACCTCGTCCTGCATTGGCAAAAAGGCCCCGCCAGAATCCACCAGATAGAGGCAAGGGAGGCGCAGCCGCTCGGCGATGGCCTGGGCACGCAGGTGCTTTTTCACCGTGAGCGGGTAGTAGGTGCCGCCCTTCACGGTGGCATCGTTCACCACCAGCATGCACAGGCGCCCAGAGACCCGGCCGATGCCGGTGATGATGCCGGCGGCGGGCACCGGCTCGTCATAGACCTGCCAGCCGGCCAGCGCCGAGAGCTCGAGAAACGGGGAGCCCGGGTCCAGCAACTGGTTGATGCGCTCGCGGGGCAGCAGCTTGCCACGGGCCTGATGGCGGGCGTTGTTGGCTGCGCCCCCGCCCAAGGCTATCTCCTCCAGGCGGGCATTGAGATCGTCGACCAGGGCCTGCATGGCGGCCCGATTGGCCTCATAGTCGGGACTGGCGGTGTCGAGGCGGGAGTGGAGCCTGCTCATGCGTTATCTCCCATCAGCTCGCGACCGATGAGCCAGCGGCGGATCTCCGAGGTACCGGCGCCGATCTCGTAGAGCTTGGCGTCCCGCAGCAGGCGGCCGGTGGGGTATTCGTTGATGTAGCCGTTGCCGCCGAGCAGCTGGATGGCATCGAGCGCCATCTGGGTGGCATTTTCGGCGGCAAACAGGATGGCGGCGGCGCAATCCTTGCGGCTGGTGCGGCCCTGATCGCAGGCGCTCGCCACCGAGTAGACCAGCGCCCGGCTGCTGGCGAGGCGGGTATACATATCGGCAAGTTTGCCTTGCACCAGCTGGAACTCGCCGATGGCTTGGCCGAACTGCTTGCGCTCGCGCACATAGGGCAGCACCACGTCCATGCAGGCCTGCATGATGCCAAGGGGGCCGGCCGCCAGCACCACCCGCTCGTAATCCAGCCCGCTCATCAGCACCTTGACCCCGCCGTGCAAGGGGCCCAGCAGGTTCTCCTGCGGCACCCGGCAGTTGTCAAACACCAGCTCGCAGGTGCTGGAGCCGCGCATGCCGAGCTTGTCGAGCTTCTGGGCGGTAGTGAAACCGGGAGTCCCCGCCTCGACGATAAAGGCGGAAATTCCTTTGGGGCCGGCGGCGGGATCGGTCTTGGCATAGATGACGAAGGTGTCGGCATCCGGGCCGTTGGTGATCCACATCTTGTTGCCATTGAGCACGAAGTGATCCCCCTCGCGCACCGCGGTGAGGCGCATGCTCACCACGTCGGAGCCGGCGCCCGGTTCGCTCATGGCGAGCGCCCCCACATGCTCGCCGCTCACCAGCGGGGGCAGGTAGCGCGCTTTCTGCTCCGCCGTGCCGTGGCGGTGGATCTGGTTGATGCAGAGGTTGGAGTGGGCGCCGTAGGAGAGGCCGACCGAGGCGCTGGCGCGGCTCACCTGCTCCATCACCAGCACGTGGGCCAGATAGCCGAGGTTCACCCCGTCATACTCCTCCGCCACCGTGATGCCGTGCAGACCCAGCTCCCCCATGCGGGGCCAGAGATCGCGGGGGAAGACATTGCTCTGATCGATGTCGCCCGCTCGCGGGGCAATCACTTTCTGGCAGAAGGCCTCGACCTGCTCGGTCAGGGCGCACAGGGTCTCGTCCATCACTGCATGCATCCTTGCTCTCCTCATATGAAGGGGGTGACAGCTTGGCGACCGAGCTGAAACAGGGGGCCAAACTGGTCAGTCCATTTGTGATTTAAGTTTACGTTAGCGTAAACGTAAATTGATTGTTAGTCTAAGGTAAATTTGTTGCGCCATGACGGCAAGGGCGATTGCCCGGTCGTGATGGCCCCCGTCACAGGAGTGCTCATGGTCCGTCCGCAAACGGCCCATGATGTGCCAGCAAGGAGAGAGTGCCCATGAACAACCATCAGACCCGGTTCGGCGACGTGCCGCTGCACATCGGCGGGGAGGCGTATCCTTCCGCGAGCGAGCAGTGGATCGAGGTGACCGACCCGGCGGATCAGAGCCTACTGGCGCGGGTGCCGAAGGCCACCTCGGCGGAAATTGAACTGGCGGTGCGCACCGCTCACGACGCCTATCTGCTGTGGCGGGAGGTGCCGGCCTCCGAGCGGGCCCGGGTGATGTTCAACTACCAGCATCTGTTGAAGACGCATCACGACGAGCTGGCGGCCTTGCTGGCCCAGGAGACCGGCAAGAACCTGGCGGATGCCAAGGGGGATGTGTGGCGAGGCATCGAGGTGGTGGAGCAGGCCTGCGCCATCGCCAGCCAGACCCTGGGGGAGACCATGGGCAACGTGGCGCGGCGGGTCGATGGTCACTCCTGGGTGCAGCCGCTCGGGGTCTGCCTTGGCATCACCCCCTTCAACTTTCCGGCCATGATCCCGCTCTGGATGTTCCCGCTGGCGGTGGCCTGCGGCAACGGCTTCGTGCTCAAGCCCTCCGAGCAGGATCCGCTCACCCCCATGCGGCTGGCCGAGCTGTTTGCCGAGGCGGGGGCCCCCAAGGGGATTCTGTCGGTGGTGCACGGCGGCGCCGAGCAGGTGGATGCGCTGCTGGCCCATCCCGACATCAAGGCGGTCAGTTTCGTCGGCTCGGCCCGGGTTGGCGGTCACGTCTATCGCAGCGCCACTTCCCAGCTCAAGCGGGCCCAGTGCTTTGTCGGTGCCAAGAACCACATGGTGGTCATGCCGGATGCCAACAAGGCGCAGGTGCTGAGTAACCTGGTGGGGGCCGGGGTCGGCGCCGCCGGTCAGCGCTGCATGGCCATCAGCGTGGCGGTGTTCGTGGGCAGTGCCCGGGAGTGGATCCCCGAGCTTGCCGCCGAGTTCGCCAAGGTGAAGCCCGGCGTCTGGCACGATCCCGAGGCTGCTTACGGCCCCCTCATCAGCCCGGAGGCCAAAGTCAGGGTGGAGGGGCTCATCGAGGCGGGGATCGCCGAGGGAGCCGAGTGCCTGCTGGACGGCCGTTTTTGCGACGTGCCCGGCTACCCGGTGGGCAACTGGGTGGGGCCGACCCTGTTTCGCGGCGTGACCCCCGAGATGCGCATCTACAAGGAGGAGATCTTCGGGCCCGTGCTGGCCTGTCTCGAGGTGGCGAGCCTCGATGAGGCGCTCGCCCTCATCAACGACAACCCCTACGGCAACGGCACCTCCATCTTCACCAGCTGTGGCGCTGCTGCCCGCAAGTTTCGTCACGAGGTGGCGGTGGGCCAGGTGGGGATCAACGTCCCCATCCCGGTGCCGCTGCCGTTTTTCTCCTTCACCGGCTGGCGTGGCTCCTTCTACGGGGATCTGCACGCCTACGGCAAGCAGGCGGTGCGCTTTTATACCGAGACCAAGACGGTCACCGAACGCTGGTTCGACGAAGACATTCCCAGCGGCCCCAACATGACCATTCAGCTGCGCTGATGGCAGGTTGCCCGGGCGTACCCACTGACAGAAACGGATCGAACAAGTACAAGGAAGCGAACAAGATGGATTTTACGTTGACCCCGGATCAGCAGGCCTATGTGGAGGCCGCCAGCGCTTTTGCCGAGGAGGCGCTCAAGCCCCACGCCGCGCGCTGGGACAAGGAGCATGAATTTCCCATACCTACCATCAAGCAGGCGGCGGCGCTTGGCTTTTGTGGCCTCTACACGCCGGAGCAGTACGGCGGCCTCGGCCTGCCGAGGCTCGATGCCAGCCTCATCTTCGAGCGCCTCGCCATGGGCTGCACCTCCACCACGGCTTATCTGACCATCCACAACATGGTGAGCTGGATGCTGGGCAGCTGGTTGCCTGCCGAGGTGGCCGAGGAGTGGGTACCAAGGCTCGCCAGCGGCGAGCTGCTGGGCTCCTACTGCCTCACCGAGCCGGGCGCCGGATCCGATGCTGCGGCCCTCAAGACCCGCGCGGTGCGCGATGGCGAGGATTACCTTCTCGATGGCAGCAAGGTGTTCATCTCGGGCGCCGGCAGTACCGACGTGCTGGTGGTGATGGCCCGCACCGGTGGTGAGGGGGCGAAGGGGATCTCCGCCTTCATGGTACCGGCGCAGACGCCCGGCGTGAGTTACGGCAAGGCGGAAGAGAAGATGGGCTGGAACAGCCAGCCGACCCGGGAGGTGAACTTCAGCGCCGTGCGCATTCCCGCCAGTTACCGGCTGGGGCAGGAGGGGGAAGGGTTCAAGTTCGCCATGCAGGCGCTCGATGGCGGGCGCATCAACATCGCCACCTGTTCGGTCGGCACAGCTCAGCAGGCCCTCGACGATGCCCTGGCCCATGTGCAGCAGCGCCAGCAATTTGGCCACCCGATCAGCGAATTCCAGAGCGTGCAGTTTCGCCTGGCCGACATGGCCACCGAACTGGCCGCTGCCCGGTTGCTGGTGCGTCAGGCGGCCGCCTGGCTCGATGCCGGAGCGCCGGACAAGAGCGCCTGGTGCGCCATGGCCAAGCGTTTTGCCACCGACGTGGGTCACCGCGTCTGCGACGACGCCCTGCAACTCTTTGGCGGCTATGGTTATATCCGCGAGTACCCGCTCGAGCGCTACCTGCGCGATACCCGGGTCCACCGCATTCTGGAAGGGACGAATGAAGTGATGCGGCTCATCATCGCCCGCCGTCTGCTGGCCGAGCCCGGGCTGGCGCTGGAGTAGCGAGGTGGAGCCGCCGTGCCCGGCAGCCCGCCCTGACGACGGGGCTGGCGTGACGCGTCGTCAGGCTTTGTGAGCCAGCCGCAGGTCGGCTCCATTTCAACCCTGTCATCATGGGGCAGGTTTTTTGACAAGGACAACGCAATGACAAGGATCAGGCTCGAATATCACGGTCACGTGGCCTACATCACCCTCGACCATCCTCCCGCCAACACCTGGACCCTCGCCAGCCTGCAGGCCTTCTTGCAGATGATGGTGGAGCTCGACAGCCGCCCCGACGTGGTGGCGCTGGTGATCCGAGGTGCCGGGGACAAGTTCTTCTGTGCCGGCGCCGATCTCAACATGTTTGCCGATGGCAACCTGGAGCGCGCCCGCGAAGTGGCCGAGGCCTTTGGCCGCGCCTTCGAGGCGCTGGCCCGCTTTCACGGGGTGAGCATCGCCGCCATCAATGGCTACGCCATGGGGGGGGCCTCGAGGTAGCGCTGGCCTGTGACATCCGCATCGCCGAGCAACAGGCCAAGCTGGGCCTGCCGGAGGCCTCGGTGGGGCTCTTGCCCTGCGCCGGCGGCACCCAGCGCCTGACCGAACTGGTGGGGCCGGGCTGGGCCAAGCGGATGATCCTCTGCGGCGAGAAGGTGAGCGCCACCCTGGCCTACGAGATGGGGCTGGTGGAGGAGGTGGTGAAGGAAGGCCACGCCTGGGAGGCGGCGCACCAGATGGCCCAGCTGGTGGAGCGCCAGAGCCCGAGCGCCCTGCGCGCCTGCAAGCAGCTCATCAACCAGGGGCGCAGCAGCCATCGGGACGCGGCACTGCCGCTCGAGCGCAGCCTGTTCCTCACCCTGTTTGACGATGCCAACCAGCGCGAAGGGGTGGCCGCCTTCCTCGAGAAGCGAGCCCCGCGCTGGCACTACGCCCAATCCAAGTCGGTGAAGAGTGAGGGAGTGAAGGATGAATGAGGTAATGATGGCGGCCCGCCATGTCGCAGGGGCTGATACCCGGTCTGCGGGGGCTCGCCATGAGTGAGCCTGTGCGCATCGAGACCCACCCCACGGCGGATGGCCGCCACATCGGCATGTTGACCCTGGACTGCCCCGCCTCCCTCAACGCCCTGAGCCTTGAGATGATCCAGTTGTTGCAGGCGGCGCTGACCCGCTGGGAGCAGGATCCGGCCATCGTCTGCGTGCTGCTGCAGGGGGCCGGCGAGAAGGCGTTTTGCGCCGGTGGCGACATCCGCTCCTTCTACTACCGCAAACAGGAGGCGAGCGAGTCGGCATTGTTTGGCTATGCCCGCGACTTCTTCGAGCAGGAGTACCGGCTCGATTATCACATCCACTGCTACAGCAAGCCCCTCATCTGCGTGGCGGACGGCATCTGCATGGGCGGCGGCATCGGCCTCTTTGCCGGGGCTGGTTTTAGAGTGGTGACAGAAAAAACCCTGTTCGCCATGCCGGAGGTGACCATAGGTCTCTATCCGGATGTGGGGGCCAGCTGGTTTTTGAGCCGGATACCGGGGCGGCTCGGGCTCTGGCTCGGCCTCACCGGAGCCCGCTTCAACGGGGCGGACGCCATCGGCCTGGGTCTGGCGGATCACGCCATGGCGAGCCGTGAGCGGGCGGAGTTGCCGGCGCGCCTCGCCGCCCTCGACTGGTCTGACTCTGCCGATACTGGCGAGCAGATCGAGGGGCTGCTGGCCGGGTTGCAGCGATCCCTTGGCCAGACGCTGCCGGCTCCTGTGCTCTTGCCCCACCAGGCTTGCATCGATGCGCTGTTGGCCGGCCGCTCCCTGCAAGGGGTGTTGGCACACCTTGAGGGGGCCGAGCTGGCTGAACCGGCGCTGGCCCAGGCGCGGGATACCTGCCAGAGCGGCAGCCCCATCAGCCGCGCCATCCTCTGGCGCCAGTTCTGGCAGGCACGGCGCCAGTCGCTGGCCGAGGTGTTTGCCGACGAACTGGCCCTCTCGGTCAACTGTGTGCTCAAAGGGGATTTCGTGGAAGGGGTGCGGGCCCTGCTCATCGACAAGGACAAATCCCCCCGCTGGCAGGCCCCGCAGACGGGTGAGGCCTGGCTGGATGCCTTCTATCGCTGGCCCGAGGGGGACAACCCCTTGCACCCCCGTTGACACGGGATCACACACAAGGAACAGACCATGACAAGGATTGGATTTATCGGGCTTGGCAACATGGGGGGCCCCATGGCCGCCAACTTGGCCAGGGCGGGGCACACGGTGCAGGTGTTTGATCTGGTGGCCGAGAGCCTGACCCGCGCCATCGAGGCTGGCTGCATCGCCGCCGGCGATGCCCGCGAGGCGGTGAGCGGTTGCGAGCTGGTGATCAGCATGCTGCCGGCGGGCGAGCATGTGCGCAGCCTCTGGCTGGGCGAGAGCGCCGGTGAGCGGGGCGGGCAGGATCTGCTGGCAGCCTTGCCGCTCGGCGCCCTGGTCATCGACTGCTCCACCATCGACGTGGCTTCGGCCCGCCAGGTGGGGGCGGCGGCGCAGGCGCGCGGCATCCGTTTTCTCGATGCCCCCGTTTCGGGGGGCGTGGCCGGCGCGGCGGCGGGCACGCTCACCTTCATCGTGGGTGGCGAGCAAGCGGATTTTGAGGCGGCCAAACCCGTGCTCGCCTGCATGGGGCAGAACCTGTTTCACGCCGGTGCGCTCGGCGCCGGCCAGATCGCCAAGATGTGCAACAACATGCTGCTCGCCATCCACATGGCGGGCACCGCCGAGGCGCTGGCGCTCGGGGTCAAGGAGGGGCTGGATCCGGGTGTGCTCTCCACCATCATGGGCAAGAGCTCGGGCAACAACTGGAGTCTCGAGCGCTACAACCCCTGGCCCGGGGTGATGGAAAACGTACCGGCGTCGCGCAACTATCAGGGGGGCTTCATGACCCGGTTGATGGTCAAAGACCTAGGGCTCGCCATGGCCCTGGCCGAGCATGCCCACAGCGCCGTGCCGATGGGGGCACTGGCCCGCAACCTCTTCAACCTGCACGCCAGCAAGGGGCAGGGGGCTCGGGATTTTTCCAGCATCGTCGAACTTTATCTGGACAAGACAGAGCCGGGTTAAGGGCCGCTATCCACCTTTTTACCCGATATTCTTTGACTCGACAGTCACCGGCCATCTCACCAGGAGCATTTATGGATATCACACAGAAAGTCATCGCCATCACGGGGGCGGGCAGGGGGCTGGGCCGCGCCATCGCCCTGAGTCTGGCGGAGCAGGGGGCGCAACTTGCGCTCATCGACGTCAACCGCACCGATCTGGAGGTGACCGAGGCGGAAGTGCGCAGCCGTGATGGCCAGTGCGCCCTGTTCGTCTGCAACGTGGCGAGCGAGCCGGAGGTCGAGGCGACCTTTGCCGCCATCCAGGGGCAGTTCGGTGCCCTGCACGGCCTCATCAACTGTGCCGGCATTCTGCGCGACGGCATGCTGATCAAGGTGAAGGAGGGGGCGCTGACGGAGAAGATGAGCCTTGCCCAGTGGCAGAGCGTCATCGACGTCAACCTCACCGGCACCTTCCTGTGTGGGCGCGAAGGGGCGGCGCTGATGGCCACCGGCGGGGAAGGGGGCGTCATCATCAACATCTCCTCCATCGCTCGCGCCGGCAACATCGGCCAGAGCAACTATGCCGCCAGCAAGGCGGGGGTGGCCTCGCTGGTGGTCACCTGGGGGAAGGAGCTGGCCCGCCACGGCATTCGGGTGATGGGTATCGCTCCCGGGGTGTTTGCCACCGACATGACGGCGGCGATGAAGCCGGAGGCGATGGCCCGCATGCAGCAGGCCATCCCGGTGGGCACCCTCGGGCAGGCGGGGCAGCTGGCCCAGACGGTGCATTTTATTCTCGCCAATGACTATCTGTCTGGGCGGATGATCGAGCTGGACGGCGGTTTGCGCCTCTGAATATCGGCGCTCTTTTGCAGATGCCCCTGGCCCTCGGCGCAGGGGCATTTTTATTGAAACGTTTGTCAGCAGCCGGGTTTACCGACCTCGGCTGCAAGCTGCATTCTCATGCAGGTCTGATCCGTAAAAACGGGGCTCAGGTCATGGAAAAATGTGAAATATCAACGGGTCTTTCTTAATTTGAACCAGCTCACAGGCCCCCGGGGTCAGTGCTGTAAAATTGCGCGCGGTCAAGACGGTGCATGATTGACGGTACGAGGGATTGCGGTCGGAATAGTCATGCAATATAGTTGCCGCCTTTTTCACGGGGTACGGATTTCTAGCCCCTCCCATATTGCGCGCAGTATGAATACGGACGCTCTGCCGCCGCCTAATTAAACAGGATTGAGATGGACAAGAAACTGGGGCTTGGTGCCCTCATCTCGCTGGTGATCGGCTCCATGGTCGGTGCCGGAGTCTTCAGTCTGCCGCAAAACATTGCCGCTCATGCCAGTGCCGGGGCCGTCGCGCTGGGATGGGCCATCACCGGTATCGGCATGATCTGCCTCGCGCTGGTGTATCAGAACCTCTCCATGCGTCGCCCGGACCTCGATGGCGGCATCTTCAGCTATGCCAAGGCCGGTTTCGGCGATTTCATCGGCTTCAACGCCGCCTGGGGCTACTGGCTCTGTCAGCTGTTGGCCAACGTCTCCTACGCCATCGTGGTGTTCAGTGCGCTGAGCTACTTCTTCGACACGCCGGATAAGGTCATCTTCGGTGACGGCAACACGCCGGTGGCCATCACCTTGGCGTCAATCCTGATCTGGTCGGTACACGCCCTGGTGCTGCGCGGCATTCAGGTGGCGGCGCTGGTGAACATCGTCACCACCATCGCCAAGATGGTGCCGCTCATCGTGTTCTGCGTGGCCATCCTGCTCGCCTTCAACATGGATACCTTCACCCTGGATATCTGGGGTCAGGGCACGCCTGAGCTGGGCTCGGTGATGGATCAGGTCAAGTCCACCATGAAGGTGACGCTCTGGGTCTTCATCGGCATCGAGGGGGCCGTGGTGGTCTCCGCCCGTGCCCGCCACCGCAAGGACGTGGGCCGTGCCACCGTGCTGGCGCTGCTGGGTGCCCTGGCGCTCTACGTGATGGTGACCCTGTTCTCGCTGGGGGTCATGAACCAGCCGCAACTGGCGGCCCTCAAGAACCCCTCCACCGCCATGATCCTGGAAGCCGTGGTCGGCCCCTGGGGCGCCTGGCTCATCAACATCGGCCTGGTGATCTCGGTGATGGGGGCCCTGCTGAGCTGGACCGTGCTGGCGGCGGAAGTGCCCTACATCGCGGGCAAGACCGGCGTCTTCCCCGGCTGGTTTGCCAAGGAGAACAAGAATGGCTCGCCGCAGGTGTCGCTCTGGTGCTCCACCTGCCTGGTGCAGACCTTCCTCATCATCATCTACTTCCAGAGCAGCACCTATCTGGCGCTGGTCAACATCGCCACCTCGGCGGCGCTGGTGCCCTACGTCTTCTCCGGTGCCTACGGGCTGAAGCTGGCGCTGAAAGGGGAGACCTACGCAGGCCAGCCCCATCAGCGCAAGCGCGACCTGTTCCTGGCGCTGGTGGCCACCGGCTACGGCTGCTGGCTGGTCTATGCCGCCGGGGTCGAGTACCTGCTGCTGGTGGCGCTGCTCTACAGCCCCGGCATCTTCATCTACTGGAAGGCGCGCCAGTACCACGGGCTGCGCGGCCTCAACCGGCTGGAGCAGGGGATGACTGCGGCCCTGCTCGGTTGCGCGGTGCTGGCCTTCTACAAGGTGATGGACGGTACCATTCCCTTGAGTTAACCGGCACAATAAAGAGATGGCCCAAGGGCCATCTCTTTTTTTATGTGCAGCGCTCCATTTGTTCGCTGCACCGCCTCGGAAGGAATTTTTATGCTGTTTATGGGTTATCTGCTGCTGGGGGCGTTCGCCGGTATGCTGGCGGGATTGTTCGGCATCGGCGGCGGTCTCATCATAGTGCCCGTGCTGGTGCTGAGCTTTCACGCCCAGGGCGTTGCGCCCGACATCATTACCCATCTGGCACTCGGCACCTCGCTGCCCACCATGATCTTCACCGGCTTCAGCTCACTGCGTGCCCACCAGGAGGCCGGTGCGGTCGACTGGGTGATGATCCGCCGGCTCGGCGCCGGCATGCTGGTCGGGGCCTGGCTCGGCGGCATGACCGCCAACCTGCTCAGCGCCAGCACCCTCAACATCATCATCGGCTGCTTCGCCTGGACCATGGCGCTGCAGATGGGGCTCAACCTCAAGCCCAAGGCGGAGCGTCATCTGCCGGGGGCGCTCGGCACCGGCATCGCCGGCACCGTGATCGGCTGGATGTCGGCCCTGTTCGGCATCGGTGGCGGCTCGCTGACCGTGCCTTATCTGAGCTGGAACAGCGTGCCGATGCGCAACGCCGTGGCGGCCTCCGCCGCCTGCAGCATGCCCATCGCCCTGGCGGGCAGCCTCAGTTACCTCTACGCTGGCTGGAACAATCCAGACCTGCCAGAGTGGAGCCTGGGGTTCATCTACTTGCCGGCGCTGCTCGGCATCGTGCTCACCAGTACCCAATTTGCCCGGGTCGGGGCCAAGCTGGCGCACCGGCTCTCTCCCCAGCGGCTCAAGCAGGCGTTCGCCCTGCTGATGCTGCTGGTGGGCGCCAAATTCATGCTGTTTAGCTAAACCCTTGGCCAGATTGTTGAAAAATAAGGCGAACAGCATGAGCGAGGGCAGAAAGCCGTTGCATTGAGAGGCCAGTTTGCCTATTCTCCTCGCCGGTGGTCCTATTGGTCCTCTCGCATTGATAACCCGTCGACCTGGTCAGGACCGGAAGGTAGCAGCCAAGGCGGGGGACTCGAGTGCCGGGATGTGGCTGGTAGGGCCACCACTTGTTTCTGCAATTCATGTCGTCTAAATCATAAGTTGACATATCCAAAGCATAAGCTGACATGATCTTGCATCATAAGCTGACATAGCCTAAACCTGTAGTAAAGTAACAACAGGTTGGTGGTGTGTTATGTACCGTCGGCATCTCAAGCACTCCCGCGTCAAAAACCTCTTCAAGTTCGTCAGCGCTAAAATGAACACTGTATTTACAGTGGAATCAGCTTTGGAGTTCGATACTTGCTTTCATCTTGAGTACTCTCCTTCTGTCAAATTTTATGAGGCCCAGCCAGAAGGCTTCTATTATGAATTCGCTGGAAGGCAATGCCCCTATACTCCAGACTTTCGTTTAGTTGACCAGAATGACAGTGTCAGTTTTCTTGAAATAAAACCTTCAAATAAAGTCGCTGAGCCTGATTTTCTCCATCGATTTCCGCTTAAGCAGCAGAGAGCCATCGAGCTTTCCTCCCCGTTAAAGCTCGTTACAGAAAAGCAGATCAGAATTGACCCTATTTTGGGAAATTTGAAATTGTTGCATCGATACTCCGGTTTTCAGAGTTTTACACCCTTGCACATGCAGCTTCTTGGGCTAGTACAGAAGCTTGGCCGCGTATCATTGCTACGGTTATCTGATTCGATAGATGCGCCACCAGAAGAAGTCCTGGCATCAGCCTTGTCATTGATTGCCAGAGGAATCATGCAGAGTGATCTGACGGTACAGGAAATTGGTATTTCCACTTTAGTGTGGGCTAGCGGTCATTCAGGAATTGACCATGGATGAGCATAATGGATTGTTTGAGGACGAGTTCGTCATTCCTCAACCATCTGCCTCCACTGCCCCCATTGACGCCATTCAAGCTGTTGTACCTGCTACAGTGGATAGTTTTCCTGATGCTCTCAAGGTAGAAGCACTGCATCGACGCGATTATATTCTTTGGGTTGAAAAAAATTTGGCAGGAGGCTGGACAGAGAAAAACCTGGCGCCATTGCTTGCTGACGCGGTAATCCCCCCATTTTTAGGGGCATTCAAAAGTAGAGGTCATGCGGCCTGTGCCAGACGCTGTTTCGGCGTGTAGCCACCCAGCGCCATATTGGGCCGCTCATGGTTATAAACCCACAGCCAGTTCGTGGCAAACTCCTGTAGTTCATTCAGTGACTCAAACAGGTAATGGCCCAGCCAGTCGTAGCGCACCGTGCGGTTAAACCGTTCGATGTAGGCATTCTGCTGCGGATTTCCTGGCTGGATATAGCCCAGGGTTATCCCCTCCTGTTTCGCCCATCGCTTGAGCTCTTCGCTGATGTATTCCGGGCCATTGTCACATCGGATAATGGCGGGCTTACCTCGCCACGTGATCACCTGCTCCAGCGCCCGTTTGACTCGTGAGGCGGGTAAGGAGAAATCCACCTCGATGCACAGCGCTTCACGATTGAAGTCATCGATCACATTAAACAGCCGCACCGAGCGGCCATCGCTGAGCTGGTCATGCATAAAGTCCATCGACCAGCACTGATTAGGCTGGTCGGGAACCGCCAACGGCTCTGGCTTAGCCCGAACCAACCGTTTCCTGGGTTTTATCCGCAGATTGAGCTCCAGCGCCCGATAGATCCGGTATACCCGTTTGTGATTCCAGCCAAAGCCTTGGACGTTGCGCAGGTACAAAAAGCATAACCCGAAGCCCCAGTTGCGCTGGCTGGCCGTGATACGTAGCAGCCAATCGGCAATTTCCTGGTTTTCATCGACCAGCACGGGCTGATAGCGATAGCAGCTTTCACTGACCTTGAAGATCCGGCAAGCCAGACGGATGGATATGGCGTAGTGAGTCACGGCTTTGGTCGCCATCTCCCGGCGGGCAGATGGCGTTACCACTTTTTTGCCATGGCCTCGGTGATGATCTCTGCCTTGAGGCGCTCCTCGGCGTACATCTTCTTGAGGCGGCGGTTTTCGTCCTCCAGCTCCTTGAGTCGAGCCATGAGGGAGGCATCCATCCCCCCGAATTTGGAACGCCACTTGTAGAAGGTGGTCGTGCTGATGCCATGCTCGCGGCAGAGCTCCGGGACGGGAGCTCCAGCCTCAGCTTGTTTGAGGATGGCGATGATCTGGGTATCGCTAAAGCGTGATGTTTTCATGTAGAACCTCCTGCGTTCAAGGTACGGGAAAATTCTACTTATGAGCACCCTGGTTTTTCGGGGGGATTACCGAGCGAGAATCACAATTGCATCACTCGGAGCCGGTACTGATGGGGGCATTCAGATCTCTGCAAGCTTCCGGTGTCTGTTTTGCCGTGGACGATTACGGCACCGGCTACTCGTCCCTAAAGCACATCCATTCGTCTTTTATCGGTGCCATCAAGATAGACAGATTGTTCGTGCAGGATATTGAACGGAGCACGATGGCCTATCAGATCGTGATGAATATCATGGACCTGGCAGATCGTATTGGTGCCAGCGTCATTGCCGAAGGCATTGAGACGCCGGCGCAGGTGGCACTGTTAAGAAAGGCAGGGGTCGATCGCTTTCAGGGGTATCTCTACGGCAAGCCGATGCCGCTAGATACCTTCATCGCTCACTGTCTGCCTGCGCAGCACGACAT
Source organism: Aeromonas sp. 2692-1 (assembly GCF_013085505.1). Taxonomy (NCBI): domain Bacteria; kingdom Pseudomonadati; phylum Pseudomonadota; class Gammaproteobacteria; order Aeromonadales; family Aeromonadaceae; genus Aeromonas; species Aeromonas sp. 2692-1. The sequence continues at coordinate 3,612,181 of NZ_CP038513.1, read as the reverse complement.
GCGTCTATCGGGCGGTAGCCGGGGTTAGCCTGCTATGACGCAGGGCCCGGTTCACTCAGATCGGCGACAATTTGCCAGAAGGCGTCGATGAGCGGGCCCTTGCTGTGGGGCGGGCGGATGAGGCCGATGATCCAGCTCGCCTCGGCATCACGCAGCGGCAGGGTCAGTACATCCGGGTGTTCTATGGTGGTGGAGGAGGGCACCAGGGTCCAGGCGATGTCGGCGGCGGCGGTGGCGACGCCGGCGGCGAAGTCGTTGACGTACTGGATATCGCGAAAGCGCAGCCCGCTCTGGGCCAGATAGTTCATCAGGTGATCATAAAACGAGGGGGCCTTGTCCCGGCGCAAGATAGCCAGCGGCTTGTCCACCAGATCCGCCAGTTCGCGCACGCCGGCGTAGCTGGCCGGCAGCACGGCGACAAAGTGTGCCCGCACCACCGGCAGACAGTGCCACCCCTTGGGGGCGGGCAGGCGGCAAAAACCGAAGTCCAGCTTGCCCTCGCTCAAGGCCAGCAACTGGTGGTGAGTAGAGAGATCGTTGAGCTCTATGGTGACCTGTGGGCGTTCGGTGCGAAAACGGGCGATGGCGGCGGGCACCAGGATCTTGGTGGCAACCCCAAAGCCGATGCGCAGGGCGCCGCTGTTGCCCGCCAGCACGTCACGGGCGGTGCGACCGAGTTGCTCGCTGGCCGCCACCAACGCGCTGGCATCCTGGTAAAGGGCCCGCCCCAGTACGGTGAGGCGGGTACTGCTGGCATTGCGCTCGAACAGCTCGCCGCCCAGCTCCTCTTCCAGCCGCCGTATTTGCTTGCTCAGGGCCGACTGGGTGACGTGCTGGCGCACCGCTGCCTGACCGAAGTGCAGCACTTCTCCCAGGGTAACGAAGGCTTTCAGATCTCGTAACTCCATCCCGGCTCCCATGATTCCTGTTTGGAATGTTGAATGGTTTAATTTGTCATTGGACGGAATTTTATAACTGTTCGATGCTTATGCCAATTCCATTGGGCGCCGCCAGTCGGCGCGATAGAGGTGGCCGGTGCCACCGCCGCAGAAGGAGCAACCCCAGATGCATCACCACAAGTTCAACGACTTCCCCGCCGATTTTCTGTGGGGCGCCGCCTCCGCCGCCTACCAGGTGGAAGGGGCCTGGAACGCCGATGGCAAGGGCCCCTCGGTGTGGGATCTGTTCACCAAGTTGCCGGGCAAGACCTTTGAGGGCAGCAACGGCGACGTGGCGGTGGATCACTATCACCGCATGGAGGAGGACGTGGCGCTGATGGCGGAAATGGGGCTCAAGGCCTACCGCTTCTCGGTGAGCTGGCCGCGCATCTACCCGACCGGCCGCGGCGAGGTAAACGAGGCGGGGCTGGCCTTTTACGAGAAACTCATCGATACCCTGCTGGCGCATCAGATAGAGCCGGTGCTCACCCTTTATCACTGGGACTTGCCCCAGGCGCTGCAGGATGAATACGGCGGCTGGGAAGACCGACGCATCATCGAGGATTTCGAGCGCTACTGCGTGACCCTGTATCAGCGTTTTGCCGGCAAGGTGAAGTACTGGGTGTCGCTCAACGAGCAGAACTACAACCTGACCAACGCCTATCAGCTCGGCACTCACCCGCCCGCAGTGCAGGATCGCAAGCGCTTCTTTGCCGCCAACCACATCGCGTTTCTGGCCAACGCCCGGGTCATCAAGGCGTTCCGCCAGCATGTGCCGGGGGGGCTGATCGGCCCAAGCTTTGCCTACTCGCCCGCCTATCCGGCGTCGTGCGATCCCAAAGACATGCTGGCGTTTGAAAACGCCGAGGAGTTCACCAACCTCTGGTGGCTGGATGCCTACTGCTTTGGCCGCTATCCGCAGGCGGCGCTTGCCTACCTGCGGGAGACCGGCGAGGCGCCGGATATCCTGCCCGGCGATCTCGAGCTGCTGCGGGAAGGGATACCCGACTACATCGGTGTCAACTACTACTACACCCTGACCTTCACCGACAATCCGCTCGGCGGCCAGACCCTGCAGCGCATCAACACCACGGGGCAGAAGGGTACCACTCCCTCGAGCGGCATTCCCGGCCTCTACAAGACGGCCCCCAACCCGCACCTTGAGACCAGCAACTGGGACTGGGCCATCGACCCGACCGGGATGCGCATCGCCCTGCGCCGGCTCTCCTCCCGCTACGGTCTGCCGCTGATGATCACCGAGAACGGCCTCGGCGAGTTCGACAAGCTGGCAGCGGGAGATCGGGTACACGACGACTACCGCATCGACTATCTGCGCAGCCACGTCAAGGCGTGCCAGGAGGCGCTGCAGGACGGGGTGGAACTGCTGGGCTATTGTGCCTGGTCGTTCACCGACATTCTGAGCTGGCTCAACGGCTACCAGAAGCGTTACGGCTTCGTCTATGTGGAGCGTGACGAGCAGGGGGGGTCCTTGCGCCGGCTCAAGAAGGACAGCTTCTACTGGTACCAGACGGTAATAAGCTCGGGCGGCAAAACGCTCTAAGCAAATCAGCAGTACTTTGACAGGCTCCGCCCACCGGCGGGGCCTGTTGTTTTTGGTGGGAACGAGACGGTGAGACGAAAGAGGGGGGGCCGCAATGGGATGTGGGGTCAGTGATAGCTGGCGTCCACGCTCTCTTCCGTGTTGTGGGCAAGATGGGTCATGGCATAGATGAAAAATTCGGCTGGGGAGAGCGGTTTGGAGTAGTAGTAGCCCTGGATCTCGTCCACCCCGATATGGGCCAGCTGCTGCAGTTCATGCAGGCTCTCCACCCCCTCGGCCACCACTACCAGCCCCAGCTGATGGGATAGCTTGGTGATGGACTCGACGAACATGAATTGCCGCGGGTCGGTCTCGATGTTGCTGACGAAGGACTTGTCAATCTTGAGCTTGTCAAAGCTCAGGGACATCAGATAGGAGAAGGAGGACCAGCCGGTGCCGAAATCATCCAGTGCGATGCGCACGTGGATGTGTTTGAGCTCCTTGAAGATGCGCTGGCTGAGCGGCAGATCGTCGAGTGCGATGGTTTCGGTCAGCTCCAGAATGAGCTGTTCGGCGCGCAGCGGGCTCTGTTGCAGCATCTCGTTGACCTGGTGGAACAGGGCCGGGGTGAACATGGAGTTGGAGAGGTTGATGGCCAGCTCCAGCTTGTCCACGAAGCTGGCCGGCAGCTGTGACATGTCGTGGTTGACCCGGCTGAAGATCCATTTGCCGAGCAGCTCGCCGAGGCCGTTCTCCTCCGCCATGGCGATGATGTCCAGCGGGTTGATGAAGCCGTATTCGGGGTGATGCCAGCGGATCAGCACCTCGGCCCCCATGTTGTAGGCATTGCCCGGTTTTATCACCGGCTGATAGTGCAGATAGAGGGTGCTGTTGGAGATGATATTCAAATGTTCACGCAGCTCGGCGGCCAGTTTCCGGTTGCGGCTGTAGTGCTCGAACATCCGGTGGTTGAATACCTGCAGGTGGTTCTCCTTGAGCTTTTTGGCATTGGCGAGGGCAATGTCGGCGAACAGGATCAGCTCCTCGATCTTGTGGGCCGTGATGGGGTGCTGGCTTATTCCCATGCTGACGCGCACCCGGTGCGCCGGATCGGCCTGAAAGACGGTGGGCCTCAATTCATCCAGCAGCCGGACAAGGTAGGGAACACGGTGCTCGATGGGCATGGCGCCATAGATGAAGAGGGCAAATTCATCGCCGCCCATGCGGGCGATGAAGGCCTGGTCATGGGCATACTCTCTGATCTGGTTGGCCACCATGGTGAGCAGCTCATCCCCGGCGGCATACCCCAGGCTGTCGTTGACCTCCTTGAAGTTGTTCAACTCGACCAGACAGATGGTCAGGGTACAATCGGCGGGCTGCTTGCCCTTGGCCAGCCGCTCCAGCCGGGTCATGAAGGCAGCCCGGTTGGGCAGCAGGGTCAGTGGGTCATTCCAGGCCAGGAAGTATTGCAGCTTCATCTCGCGGGAGACCACGAACAGGATGAGCAGGCCGATGGCCAGCAGGGCGACCAGTACCAGTACGTGCCCTTCCTTGGACTGCTGCAGCTCCTGACGCTGCTTGATGGCGGAGGGGCCGGTGAAGTTCATCACCATCAGATCCCGGATGGAAAGCAACAGCTTGCTTAGCCTAGTTTCCATCTCGGCCAGCCGGGCTGAATCGGGGGTGGGGTTGACCACGTCCTGCTCATACTCCTTGAGCACCTCAAAGAAGGCGCCGACTCTCTCGCTGGCCTGGTAGCGGGAACGAATAAGGGCGGTCTCCTGTCCGGTCAGGAAGATGTCCAGCCGGTTCCAGGCGATGTCATAAGCTTTGTTCAACTGCCCGGCATCGGTCTGACCGCTGCGATACAGCGACAGCTGCTCGTCAAAACCGTGCAGCTCCAGCTCCAGCTGGGCCAGAGACCAGGCGGAGAGCTGGTTGTATTTGACCATGTCATTGAAGGTGCGATCGTAATTGAAGAGTGACCAGATGGTCACCCCCAGAAAGGAGACCATGATAAAGGCAAGGGAGAGGAACTTGCCCTTGATCATCATTACATCCCTTCAAGCTTGAGCACTTGCCACACCATCAGGCTGTGATATTGCTCGATATTGAGCTCGGGGTGGTCCGACAGGGGGTAGATGACCCAGACTGGGCCCTTGTTGCGCAGGGTCAGTGCCTTGCCATCTTCCTCGATGGCCAGCAGCACGGGGTATTTCTCGACATCTTCCCGCGGGATCACCGCAAAGTAGTCGTTCTGGGCCATCACTTTTATCTTGTCGGCAGTGACGCCGAGGGTATCGAGCACCGTCTTGAGCAAGACGCCGCGATAGACATGGGAGCCCTTGGTCCAGGGAGTGGTAGTGGTGACGCTGGCTTGCGGCAGCGCCTGCAGCTGGGCGCGGCTGTACTCCATCTTGCCGGCGTTGTTGCAGCAACCCTTGGCGGCAACGCTGAGGATCACCTCATCGGCACTGTAGGCCTGACCGCAGAAGAGTAAAGACAAGAGGTAAAACAGGGGTAAGGTTAGCGCTTTCATGGTTGGTTCCTTATAGGCAACTTATTGATATCCAGCCTGTTGAGGCCGTTTCGCTCTAACCATAGACCATTTCCGAATGACTATTGATGATGGTTTTAGGTAACCACAAAGCCTCATTTTATTCACATCTATTACACAACCGGCACGTGCCTTGCCAAATTGATCCAACTCATTTTTTTATCAATTAGATGAGGGGTATCTGGGTGAGGCTACCACCAGAGTTCATATTCTGATTTAAATTCAATGTGTTTACCCGGCCCCAGACACGGGATGTTTCACGTTGGCAGATGTGGACACGCATCATGAACAGCAACTCCCCATACACCCGCAGCGGTGAGCACGTTTCCCAGCAGGTTGATTTGCGCCAGGTGGTATATGCCTTGTCGGCGTCGCTGGATCTGGTCGGCATCGGTGATGTGGCGCACGGCAAGCGGGTCGGCATCATGGCCGCCGAGTGCGGCAAGGCGCTGGGAGCAAATGCCAGCGAGCGAGCCTGTCTGTTCGAACTGGGGGTGCTGCACGACATCGGCGTCTCCTCCACCTTCATTCATTGTCATCTGGTCAGCGAGTTTGACTGGGAGTCCTCCCAGTTCCACTGCGAGGTCGGTCATGACCTGCTCAAGGACTTTCCGCCGCTGGCGCCCCTGGCGGAGCCCATCCGTTATCACCACACCCACTGGCACCGGTTGGTACAAACCCCTGGACTGGCGGCGGGCGTGATGCGCCAGGCCAATCTCATTTTTCTGGTGGACCGGGTGGATGCCCTGGCGGCACCTCATTACGGCGACGGCTCCCTGTTGATGTACACCCACGAGATCCGGCAACGGATCGAGGCGTGCGCCGGCGAGTTTTTCGATCCCGAGCTGGTGACGGCCTTCCTCTTGGCATCCCGCTCGGAGGCGTTCTGGCTGCAACTGGAGGGGCGTGCCATCAGCGACTACATGCACGACATGCTGAGCGAGCGGGAACCCTGTCTCACCAGCAACGGCGAGCTCAAGCAGCTGGCGCGGATCTTCTCGGCCATCGTCGATGCCAAGAGTCCCTTCACCGTGGCCCACTCCCTTGGCGTGGCCAGACTGGCCCGGCTGCTGGCCGAGCTGATGGGCATTGAAGAGGGGCACTGCGAGCAGCTGGAGATTGCCGGGTTGCTGCACGATCTCGGCAAGCTGCGGGTGCCTGACGAAATCCTCGACAAGGCGGGGTCACTCGATGAGCGGGAGCGGGCCATCATCAATACCCACAGTTTCGAGACCTACCAGATCCTGCGCCATATCGACGGCTTCGAGGCCATCGCCCTGTGGGCCTCCTATCACCATGAAGAGCCCAATGGCTGCGGTTACCCCTTCCACCTGACCGCCGAAGCGATGCCGCTGGAGGCGAGGATCCTGCGGGTGGCCGACATCTTCCAGGCCATGGTGCAGAACCGACCCTACCGGGAGGGGTTGAGCGCCGGGCAGGCGCTCGGCTTTTTGCAGCAACTGGCCAGCCAGCGCCGGGTCGATGTGGAAGTGGTTGCGACCCTGGCCGCCCATCTGCCGCAGGCGTTGTGTGCTGCCTGCGGGCAGGCGCCTGACGTCAGCTCAAGTCACTGACGGGCTGCCCCTGCTGGCAGCGCCGCATCCTCTACGGGGACTGGTCTAGAGGAACATGCCGCCCGAGGCTTCGATGCGCTGGGCATTGATCCAGCGGCTGTCAGGGGAGAGCAGGGCGGCAATCACGCCGCCGATGTCTTCCGGCTGGCCCACCCGTCCCAAGGCGGTCTGACTGGCGATGAAGTCGTTGACGGCCTGATTGTCCCGCACCACCCCCCGCCAAAGTCGGTCTCGATGGCCCCCGGTGCCACCACGTTGACGGCGATGCCGCGCGGCCCCAGCTCCTTGGCCAGATAGCGGGTCAGCACTTCGACACCCCCCTTCATGGCCGCATAGGCGGCATAACCGGGCAGCGCAAAGCGGGTGAGTCCGCTCGACAGGTTGAGGATGCGCCCGCCATCGCGGATCAGCGGCAACAGCTGTTGAGTCAGAAAGAAGACCCCCTTCAGGTGAATGTTGAACAGGGTATCGAACTGCTGTTCGGTGGTCTGCTCTATGGTGGCGTGAATGCCGATGCCGGCGTTGTTGACCAGAAAGTCGATCTGCTGGCGCTGCCATGTACCCAGCTGCTCCTGTACCTGGCGGGCGAAGGCGGCAAAGCTGCTGCTGTCGGCCACATCGAGGGGCAAGGCGTGGGCCTGGACGCCGAGTGCGGTCGCTTCGGCCACCACGGCCGCCGCTTCATCGGCCTGACTGCGATAGGTGATGATGAGATCGATGCCGCGCGCGGCGAGGGTCAGCGCCGCCTGTTTGCCAAGGCCGCGGCTGGCGCCGGTGATGAGTGCGATGGGGTGGGCCATGAGGGGACTCCTGTCTGTGGGTAATGCGCTCGGGATGAGCCGGTGTGATCACTCTATTGTCCGTTGTTGATTGGATAAATAAGGTGATAATGAATGCACTGTTCCAATTGGCGAGACAATGGCGGCATGGATCAACTGGATGCGATGAGGATGTTTGTGCGGGTGGCTGAGCTGGAGAGCTTTACCCGCAGTGCCGAACAGTTGAGTGTTCCCAAGGCGACGCTCTCGGCGGCCATTCGGCGGCTGGAGGAGCAGATGGGCACCCGCTTGCTGCAACGCACCACCCGGCGGGTGCAGCTGACCCCGGATGGCAAGCTCTGTTACGCCCGCTGCCAGGATCTGCTGGCGGACATGGAGGAGTTCAACGCGCTGTTTCGCCAGCAGGGGCAGCTGAGCGGCCAGCTGCGGGTGGACATGCCGAGCCGGATGGCCCGTCATCTGGTAATCCCGGCGCTGCCCGCCTGGCTTGCGGCCCACCCCGACCTGCAACTGCTGCTGAGCAGCACGGACCGGCGGGTCGATCTGGTGCGGGAGGGCTTTGACTGCGTGATCCGGGTCGGGGCTCTCGAGTCCTCCAGCCTGGTGGCGCGCCCCCTCGGCCACTACCGCCAGATCAACTGTGCCAGCGTTGGCTACCTGGCCCGCCATGGAACACCGCACAGCCTGAGCGAGCTGAGCAACCATCGGCTGGTGCACTACGGTGGCGGCAGCGGACCCAGGGAGAGCGGTTTCGAGTATATGCAGGGGGATGGCTCGCGCGCCGTGCTGGCGATGAGCGGGGCGCTCACGGTGAACGACAGCGAATCCTATCTGGCGGCGGCGCTGGCCGGGCTTGGCATCATTCAGCTGCCGCGAGTCGGGGTGGAGCCATTGCTGGCCAGCGGCGAGCTGGTGGTCATCCTGCCAAAGTGGCAGGCGCCGCCGCTGCCCATTCACGCCCTCTATGCCCATCGCCGTCAGCTGGCCCCCCGGGTGCAGGCGTTCATCCATTGGCTGAGCGGCATTCTGGTATCAGCCCTGGAGTCTGACGGACTGCGCGATGGCGGGCAGCAAAGCATCGGGAACGACGTGGCCGATTGACTCGTTGACGTTACTCTCACCGGCGGCCGCTGCTGCGGGCCTCTCTATGGTTGCCATCGACAATCCCGGTTTGGCGCCGGCCGGGCAGCTTGGCATAATGTCGCCCCACGTTGGCCGCCTCTTTGCTGCGCGGCCAGACCCAGCAACAGTGCAGAGGAGATGAGATGAAATTTATCGGAGCCCACGTCAGTGCGGCCGGCGGTGTGGAAAATACCATCGCCCGTGCCCAGGCCATCGGCGCCAACGCCTTCGCCCTGTTTACCAAGAATCAGCGCCAGTGGCAGGCGGCGCCGCTCTCCGAGGCCAGCATCCGCGCCTTCAAGCTGGCCTGCGAGAAGGGGGGCTTTCGCCCCGAGCAGATCCTGCCCCACGACAGCTACCTCATCAATCTGGGTCATCCCGACCCCGATGGCCTCGCCAAGTCCCGCGACGCCTTTCTGGACGAAATGAAGCGCTGCGAACAGCTGGGGCTTTGCTATCTCAATTTTCATCCGGGCAGCCACCTGAAGCAGATCCCGGAGGCGGCCAGCCTCAAGCTGGTGAGCGAATCCATCAACTGGGCGCTGGAGCGCAGCCAGGGGGTGACGGCGGTGATCGAAAATACCGCCGGCCAGGGCACCAACCTCGGCTGGTCGTTCGAGCATCTGGCCACCATTATCGACGGGGTGGAAGACAAGAGCCGGGTCGGCATCTGCTTTGACACCTGTCACGCCTTTGCCGCCGGTTACGATCTGCGCACCGCAGACGCTTGCGCCGCCGTCTTTGCCGAGTTCGAGCAGACGGTGGGCTTCCAGTATTTAAAGGGGATGCATATCAACGGTGCCAAGTGCACCTTCGGCAGCCGGGTCGATCGCCACCACAGTCTGCGCGAGGGGAACCTGGGGGAGGCGGTGTTCCATCACATCATGAATGACCATCGCTTCGACGGCATTCCGCTGATCTTGGAGACCATCGACGAGTCCATCTGGGGCGACGAGATCCGCTGGTTGCGCAGCCTGGCGAAGGCATGATGACCGATCGGAGACAGCATAAGGAAACAGGGATGCAACAGAGATCAAGCGACCAGCCGCTGCGCTGGGGGATTGCCGGGGCGGGGGCCATTGCCCGCCGTTTTTGTCAGGATGTGAATGGGCACGCCAGTGGCAGCCGGGTGGTGGCGATCGCCGCCCGTGATCAAGCACGGGCGCAGGCCTTTGCCGACGAGCAGGGGCTGCCCCACGTCCATGGCAGCTATCAGGCGCTGGCGGCCAGCCCCCAGGTGGAGGCGGTCTATGTGGCGGTGATCCACCCGGAGCACGCCGCCCTGATCGAACTCATGCTGCTGGCGGGCAAGCACGTGCTGGTGGAAAAACCGGCGGTGACCCGGGTGGCGGACTGGGATCGGCTGGTGCGGCTCGCCGCCGAGCGGGGCCTGCTGCTGATGGAGGCGATGAAGGTGATGTGCTTCCCCGCCATGCGCGAACTGCTGGGACGGCTTGCCGCCCTGCCGGCCCCCGACAGGCTGCGGGCCGCCTTTGGCTCGGTGCAGACGCGGGACGGCAAGCTGTTCGACCCGGCGCTGGCTGGCGGCGCCGCCTGGGATGTGGGGGTCTATCCGCTCTGGCTCTATGCGGCCCTCTGTCACCAGCTCGGGCTGGCGGCGGGTGAGCCCGAGGTCACGCTGTCTCGCCAGGAGGGCGAGGTGGACGAAGCCGCCCGCTTTGATTTTGCCGGCCCGCTCAAGGCCGAACTTGCCGCCTCCATCGTCGCGGATCTCGACAAGTCGGCCTGGCTGTCCGGGCCCGGCTGGGCGCTGGAGCTGGTGGGCAAGTGGTGGAATCCCCAGCAGATCGTCTGGCGTGGTGGTGACCCTCTACCGGCCTGGCCCGACGACATCGCGCAGCCGGTCGGGGGCGGCGGCATGCAGCACGAGGCGGATCACTTTGCCGCCTGCGTCAGACAAGGATTGAGCGACTCGCCCTGGGTGCCGCAGGCGCTGAGCAGACAAGTACTGGGCTGGGTCGAGCGGGGATTGCAGCCCGCGAAACGCTGAGTCACAAGGCTGAATGACAAAGAGGGAGAGCCTGGGCTCTCCCTCTTCTATCGCTGCCGATACCTCGGCGGCAAGGGCAATGCCGGGCAATATGCTGCCCGATCATCCCATTGGCTCAGGTGCTGCTGGCCTCGCTGGAGAGCACATCCTCCTGGGCGCGGCAAAATTGCAGAAAGCGGCGCAGGGTGGCGGAGTGATACTTCTGCCGGTGCCAGATGAGGGAGAGCTGACGGGGGAAGCGACGGGTCAGGGGCAGGGCCACCAGGCGGCCGGCCTGCAACCGATCCGACACCGCCAGGTGGGAGATGAAGGAGATGCCGAGCCCCTTCTCGACCGCCAGCATCACCGCCTCCAGGGTGTTGAGCTCGAGCCCCGCCTGCCAGCGCGGCAGTTCGGGCTGGATCTGCTGCTCGAACTGCTCGCGGCTGCCGGACTGGGGCTCGCGCAGCACCCAGGTCTCATCGCTCAGTTGGGCGAGGGAGAGACGGCTGCGGCCGGCGAGGGGGTGAGCGGGCTGGGCCACGATCAGCATCTCGTCGTGGAGCCAGGGTTCGCTGACCAGATCCGGGTGGTGGTTCTCCCCCTCGATCAGCGCCAGATCCAGCTCGAAGTTGGCCAGCAGGTGGCAGAGCTGGTGGGTATTGGTGATGGTGACGCGGGGCGGCTGCCCCAGCTCCTGCTTGCTGGTGGCGAGCAGGGCCGGCAGCAGGTAGTTGCCGATGGTCTGGCTGGCGCCCAGACGCAGCTGGCCGCTCGGTTCGGCATCCGGGCTGAACAGGGTTTCGATGTCCTGCATCCGGGTCAGCAGCTCCTCGGCCGCCGGTTGCAGCAGGCGTCCCTCGTTGTTGAGCTGCAATCTGGGGTGAATGCGATCGAACAGCGGAGTGGCGAGCTGGCGCTCCAGCTCCTGCAACGACTGGGAGACTGCGCCCTTGCTCAGGCACAGTTCATTGGCGGCCAGCCCCAGATTGCCGTAACGGGCGATTGTGGCAAAGACCTTGAGTTGTTGCAGGGTCAGCTTCATGTTTGGATATCCTGAACGATTGATTTAATTCATTTAGATATCGTAAACGATACGGGGCCATTATCCTATGCCCATCGTCTCTCATCAGAGGTTTCAGACATGATCGCAAGAACCCGTCAATCCTTAGGCAAAGCCCCGACTCCCATGGCAGGGCTGGCGCTCGGGATCGCCAGTCTCGGTTGGTGCTGGGAAAATGCCGGTCACTTCGATGGCCGCCTGCAGTTGCTGGGGGCTGCCATTGCCGCCGTGCTGCTGGTGATCCTGACCTTCAAGTTTCTGCTGCACCCGCGCCTGCTGTGGCAGGATCTGGCTCACCCCGTGGTCGGCAGCGTGGTGCCCACCTATGCCATGGGCACCATGGTGGTTTCCAAGGCGGTCGGCATGCTCGACGCCGGTCTGGGCGAGGGGCTCTGGTTGTTTGCCGTGCTGCTGCATCTGGCGTTCCTGGCCACTTTCGTCTGGCACCGGGCCAAACAGTTTGAAATCCACCACATGGTGCCGAGCTGGTTCGTGCCGCCGGTGGGGATCATCGTTGCTGACGTTGCCTTCCCGGGCGGCCAGTTTGCGGCGCTGGCCAACGGCCTGCTCTGGTTCGGCATGCTCTGCTACGGTCTGATGCTGCCGCTGATGCTCTATCGCCTCATCTTCAGCCATGAAGTGCCGGATGCCGCCAAGCCGACCATCGCCATCCTGGCGGCCCCCGCCAGCCTGTCACTGGCCGGTTACCTGACCGTGAGCGAGGAACCCTCCTTGCTGCTGGTGGCCGTGCTGCTGGGGATTGCGGTGCTGATGACCGGCATCATCTATCTGGCCTTCATCAAGCTGCTGCGTCTGCCGTTCTCACCGGGCTACGCCGCCTTCACCTTCCCGCTGGTGATCGGCGCCACCGCCCTGTTCAAGGTGAGCCACCTGGTCGAGCAGTGGCCTCAGGCGGCCGAGTATGTCGAGCAGATCCGGTTGCTGGCCCACTTCGAACTGGGCGCCGCCACCCTGATCGTCGGCTATGTGGCCCTGCGCTACCTGATGTTCTTCCTGCCGCTTGACGGCAGCGACGAGGCGACGCACGGCATGGTTCGTCGCTAAGAAGAAGACGGCGAGAGCCGGGATACGGGGCGTTGATGAGCAACCTTGCAGCAGACAGGGGCCATCAACCGGATAATGACCAAGCGCTTCACCCTCGGGTGAAGCGCTTTTTGTACCGGTTCTGGCAGCGAAAGGTGCCATTCATGCCCGTTGGCGCCCCGTTTTTTGCGCCAGCGCCCAGCCTGGGGGGACAATGATGAATTTCACTGGTATTACCTGTCAGGACGAATACAATGCAGCTCCATTTTCTTAGCTTGATCCCCATCCATGTCTTCCCATGATCCCGTGTTTGACACCCGCTTCGAGGCCAGATTCCTGCATCCACGCTATTGGCTGAGCTGGCTGGCGCTTGGCGTACTGATGCTGCTGGCGTTCGTGCCGGTCCGTCTGCGCGACCGTCTCGCCGCCGCCCTGGCACCGCTGGTGTTCCGTATCTCGAAAAAGCAGATCTATATCGCCAGAACCAACCTGGCACTCTGTTTTCCGCAAAAGAGCGAGGCCGAACGCGACGCCATCCTGATGACCTCGATCCGGGTCGGTCTCAAGAGTCTGCTCGGCTTTGGCGAGTTCTCCGTGCGCAGCCCCGCCTATCTGATGAGCCGGATGCAGGTCAGCGGCTGGGAACATATCGAGGCGGAGCAGGCCGCCGGCCGACCGGTGATCCTGGTGGTGCCCCACAGCTGGCCGGTGGATGCGGCCGGTTACTACTTCACCCAGCGCGGGGTGCCCATGTGCACCATGATGAAGCGGGCGCGCAATCCGGTCTTTGACTGGCACCTCAATCGGGCCCGGGCCCGCAACGGCTGCCGGGTCTATGAGCGCAGTGCCGGCATCAAGGCGGTGATCCGTACCATCAAGGGCGGTCGCAGCTTCTTCTATCTGCCGGATCAGGATCATGGCCGTGAGAAGAGCATCTTTGCCCCCTTCTTCGGTCACCCCAAGGCGACGCTGCCGGCGTTGCCACGGCTGGTGCAGGTGAGCGGCGCCAAGGCGGTGCCCTTGCTGGCTTGCTATGACGAAGCCAAGCACTGCTACCGGCTGGAGATCGACGCGCCGTTTGACAACTATCCCACCGAGGACGTGATGGCCGACACCTGCCGGATGAACGACATGGTGCAGCAGCAGCTCTGCCGCGATCCCGGTCAGTACATGTGGTTCCTCAAGATCTTCGATACCCGTGAGGATCAGGTGGGCCTGGATGGCCGCTACGAGGCGGGGATCCAGCGCATCCGCAGTGGCTTGCAGCCGCTGCCCTGAGGCGACACGCCTTTATGTCATATGGCCCTGCGGGGCCATTTTTGTTGGCGATGGTGACCCGTCATGGGGGGAGGACTTCCTTGCCGGCCAGCCCAATGGCCGGGGGGCGTGGCCGCCAAAGTGGAAAAATCTGTCAGGATAATTAAAATAACCGTTTATTTTCTATGACTTGATGGCGGCCATGTCCTCACACGATCCGGTTTTTGACACCTCATTTCATCCCCGTCTGCTGCATCCGCGCTGGTGGGGCAGCTGGCTTGCGCTCGGTCTGCTCTGTCTGCTGGCGCTGGTGCCCCATGGTCTGCGCGACCGGCTCGCCAACCGTCTGGCGCCCACCCTGCTGCGGATTTCTAAGAAGCAGGCCTACATTGCCGAGACCAACCTCAAGATCTGTTTTCCCGAGCTGGACGAGGCAGGCCGTCAGGCCCTGCTGCTCAAATCGATCCGGGTCGGTCTCAAGACCTTCATGGGCTTTGCCGAGCTGACCTTGCGCAGCGCCGCTCATCTGGCCAGCCGCGTCAAGGTGCGTGGCTGGGAGCATATCGAGGCAGAGCGGGCCGCCGGCCGGCCGGTGATCCTGGTGGTGCCCCACACCTGGGCGGTGGACATGATCGGCCGCTACTTCGCCATTCGGGGGCTGACCATGTGCACCATGATGAAGAGCCCGAAGGATCAGGTGTTTGACTGGTACATCAACCGCGAGCGGGCCAAGGGCGGCAAGGTATATGAGCGCAGCGTCGGCATCAAACCGGCCATCAAGGCGATCCGCAGCGGCGCCAGCTTCTTCTACCTGCCGGATCAGGATCACGGCCGCGAGGCCAGCATCTTCGTGCCTTTCTTCGGCCATCCCAAGGCGACCCTGCCGGCCTTGCCCAAACTGGTGAAACTGACCGGCGCCAGGGCGGTGCCCATTCTCGCCTGTTATGACGAGGAGGAGGGCTGCTACCGGCTGGAGATCGAGCCGCCTTTCGACCCCTATCCCGGTGCGGATCTGGTGGCCGATGTCTGTGCCATGAACGGCATGGTGGAGCAGCAGCTGCGCCAGCATCCCGAGCAGTACATGTGGTTTCTCAAGATCTTCGAGACCATGGAGCACCAGCAAGGATCGGATGGGTTCTACGAAGAGGGCATTAAGCGGATCCGTGGCGATCTCCCTCCCGGGGAGTGAGGCCGGCCGACCCGGCGGCGCGGGTTATCGCACCGGGATCATCGCGGTTGCCGGCACGCCGGGCGCCGTCAGGAAACAGGGATAGGCAAGTGGCCCGGGAGGGGCTATCTTCTGATGCGCAAATAGGGTAAAAGGGCGGCCATGAAAATTCCAAATCGAATCCAACCTCTGGTTGATGACGGCCTGGTCGATGACGTCATCAGCCGGCTGATGAGCGGCAAAGAGGCCGACGTCTATGTGGTGCGCTGCGGCGACGAGATCCGCTGCGCCAAAGTCTATAAAGAGGCGTCCAAGCGCAGCTTCAAGCAGGCTGTGGTCTATCAGGAAGGGCGCAAGGTGCGCGGCAGTCGCGATGCCCGCGCCATGGAGAAAGGCTCCAAATACGGTCGCAAGCAGCACGAAGAGGTGTGGCAGAACACCGAAGTGGATGCCCTGTTCAAACTGGCGGCGGCCGGGGTGCGGGTGCCCAGGCCCTATGTCTGCCTCGATGGCGTGCTGCTGATGGAGCTCATCACCGACGAAGAGGGCAATGTCGCTCCCCGTCTCAACGACGTGGCGCTCTCTGCCGAGCAGGCGGTCATTGACCATGGCAAGGTGATCCGTTACGTGGTGCGCATGCTCTGTGCCGGCCTCATCCACGGCGATCTCTCCGAGTTCAACGTGCTGGTGGATGAACAGGGCCCGGTCATCATCGACCTGCCCCAGGTGGTGGACGCCGCCGCCAACAACCAGGCCAGGGCCATGCTGGAGCGCGACGTCAACAATATGCGCAACTACTACGGCATGTATGCCCCTGAGTTGCTCAAGACCCGCTACGCCCGGGAGATGTGGGCCCTGTATGAAGATGGCAAACTGACCCCCGACAGCGAGCTGACCGGCTTGTTCGAGGAGAGCCGCGAGCAGGTGGATCTCGATTCTGTATTGCACGAGATCGAGAGTGCCCAGGAGGAGGCGTTGGCCCGTCAGGCCAGGATGAAGGCCGAAGAGGAAGACAGCTACTGATCTTGCTGGTGGCCGTGGTCAGTGAAAAAAGAGCGCCTTTTGGAGCTCTTTTTTATTGTCTGCCGCTCGGTCCTGGCCCCTTGGCCGGGGCCAGCCGGTAAAACCGGAGCCAGCAACGATCGCCGGCATGATAGCGGCGATCCAGCCATTGCCCACCGGCGGCATCAATGACCTTGAGCGAGGCGGCATTTGCCTCGTCACAGCTGATGAGCACGGGCTCGCTCAGCACATGGCGCTGCAGCCAGCCGAGCAGGGTGCGGGCGACGCCTTCACCCCGGCGGGTGGGACGGGTCTCGTAACCGATGTGGCCGAGCCACTGACAGGTGGCGGGGTTGTCGCCGTGACGCAGGCGCAAGGTGGCGAGGATCTCTTCCCCTTCGAGGGCAAAATAGGTGGTGGTCGGTGGGTAGCCCGGCGGCAGATGCAGCCCATCGGCATGGGCGAGCAACTCCTGCAGCCACTGATCCGGGTCGAATTGCGCCACCTGATAGAGCGGCAACCCGGCGGCGCCACACTCGGCCACGTAGCGGCGGTAAGCGGGGGCGTCGGTCGGCCGAGCGGCCCGGCACTCGATGGGTGGTTGCATCAGGTCTGGGTTGCCAGGGGCCACAGCGGCCTGGGCTCGCTGTGGTGCGGCTCCTGGATGCAGGCGCGCTGGCGGCCAGCCTGCTTGGCGGCATAGAGTGCCCGATCCGCGCGTGGATAGGCCTGCTCGAAGCGCTCGCCCTGCTGCAGCGAAGTCAACCCGATGCTGAGGCTGATGGGGCCGCCAGCCAGCGGCCGGGTGGCGTCAGTGACCCGCTGCTGCAGGGTCTGGCAGCAGGCCGGCAGGGTCTGCGATGTCTCCATCACCAGCAGTGCCAGCTCGTCGCCGCCAAGGCGGCCGGCCAGCCCCGCCGGCGGCAGGCTCTCCCGGATCACCCGGCCCACCGCCCGCAACATGGCGTCGCCGGCGGGGTGACCGTGGCGGTCGTTGATCTGCTTGAAGTTGTCCAGGTCGATCAGCAGCAGTTGCCAGGGGCGGGCACTGCGACAGGCACGCGCCGCCAGCTGCTGCTCGAAATGGTGGCGGCTGTCCAGCCCGGTCAGGGCATCCAGGTTGGCGCGTCGCTCCAGCTCGCGCTGGGTGGCGAGCAGCGCCTGCTGCTGGCGAGTGTGCACCAGGCTCAGCAAAATAAAGCTGCGGGCGATGGTAAAGAGCAGGCTGAGCAGGATCACCGGGCCGAGCAGGGGATCGGTGAGGCTGGAGGCGGCCGACTCCGGCCACCACTGATGCTTGGCCATCCTGACCAGCTGCAGGGCCAGTTGCAGGGCGAGCAGCAGGATGGCGAAGCGCAGCACCCGGTAGGCAGGCGCCAGCCGCTGATAGCGCCAGAGCTGCCACAGCAGCAGGCATATCTGCAGCGAGATGGCCCCGGAGAGCACCACGATCCGGCTGTGTATGTCATCCGGCGGCAGCTGCGTGGCGGTGACGGCAAACAGCAGGAAGCCGGCGAGGGCGAGGAGCGGGCAGAGCCAGCCGAAACGGTCGGCCTCACGCCGAAAGAAGTGGCGCAGCCCCCGCTCATAGAGCAGCGGGGTGGCGATGATCAGCAGATTGGTGAGCAGGATGTTGGCAAGGGAGCTATCCCCCGTGAGGGTTCGCAGCAGCAGGCAGCCAAAGGCGGCGGCGATGGCCAGTTCGCTGGCCGACCAGTAGAGCAGGGAGCGCAGCGGTCGCTGGGTATGCCACAGGTAGGCGAAAATGGCCGCGACCCCGATGTGCGACAGGCTGACGAACAGCACCAGACTCAGCAACTGGGCCGAGGAAAACAGACTCTGCATCAAGGGTGTGGGCTCTTCCTGCCGGGAACGGCGCAGCGACCTCAGGGCCGGGTGACTGGGCCGGATCACAGCATGAATTGCGCCGCTGAGCAATGGTTTAAGTGATCCGGGCACGATCGCGGCAACAACCGCCACAAGAGGGCTGCTGACTCGATTAATCAGGGGCGGGGCATGACGCCGGGGCGTTTATGCTTCCCTCACGCTGAGGTCAGTCGCTCACGACCGGCAGCCGCATGACGGTGGCCTCCCGGCCGAGGTGGGCCAGCAGGCGGCGCACGTCGTCGAGGCGGATGAGCAGGGTAGCGGTATTGACCAGCGGGTGGCACTGTACCCGCTCGGCCTGCCAGATCGTTTCATCCACCACCAGTTCCACCACTTTTTCCCTGTCGCGCACCATGGCGAGCAGGGTGACCGAGCCCGGGGTGAGGCCAAGCACGGCCTCCAGCCGCTCTGGTGAGCCAAAGCTCAGCCGTTTGACCCCAAGGGCGGCAGCCAGCCCTTTGAGATCGACCCGGCTCTCTTCCGGCGTCACCACCAGAAACAGTCGCTCGCTCTTCGGGTCGCGCAGGAAGAGGTTCTTGGTCTTGGCGGCGGGCAGCTTGGGCAGCAGCCGGCTGGCCTCCTCGCAGGTGAAGACGGGGGCGTGATCGATGCGCTGATAGGGAATGGCCAGCTGATCCAGCAGAGAGTAAAGCGCCACCATGACCTCCTGATGTCGGGTGAAGAATGGGGTGTTGGATGAATGGCGCGGCGAATAAAGCCGCCACCGGCAGTGGCTGCCACTCTGGCCGAGCTTACCAGTTTGCGGCGCGACTCGCAGCCTTGCGTGGCCATGGCGGCTGGGCATGCCGATTGCAGCAAAGCACTGTATGAACGTACAATGCTCCCATCTCCATGTTGATCCCGATGACTTGCATGACTGACCATCCGTCCATCCCACCCGTTACTCCGCCACGCGACGGCTTTATTCTGACCCGTCACGGGCGGGATGTGCGTGGTCGCAACGAGCATGGCGAACGCACCGAGATCGTGATGTGGCTCTGGAGCGCGCAGGGGCCGGTGCGACTGGTGGTGCCGGGACAGGAGCCGGTCTTCTTCCTGCCACAGAGCCACATGGAAGAAGCCGCCGAGCTGTTCAAGGGGGCGGGGGTGAGCGGGCGGTTTCGCCGCTTGCCGATGCACACCTTCGATGGCCGCGCCGTGGTGGGCTGCTACTTTGCCACCTTGAGCGCCTTTCACCGCGCTATCGAGCTGCTGCTCATCCGCGGGCTGGAGCATTTCGAGGCGGATATTCGGCTGCCGGAGCGCTATCTGATGGAGCGTTTCATCACCGCCGGCGTGCGCTTTGAGGGGCGCATCCTCAAGAAAGGGGGCAAGCACGGCTACTGGGAGATGAACGAGGCACGCTGCGCACCGCAGGCGGTGACGCCGACCCTCTCCTGGGTGTCGCTGGACGTGGAGTGCGCCATGGACGGGGCGCTCTTCTCGGTGGGGCTCTACAGCGAACAGGATGCGCGGGTCATCATGATCGGTACGCCG
This sequence comes from Aeromonas sp. 2692-1, assembly GCF_013085505.1. NCBI lineage: Bacteria > Pseudomonadati > Pseudomonadota > Gammaproteobacteria > Aeromonadales > Aeromonadaceae > Aeromonas > Aeromonas sp. 2692-1. The sequence goes on along the minus strand of NZ_CP038513.1, from coordinate 3,592,763 downwards.
GAGGCGGATGCCGACAGCTGGGGTACCCAGGTCGAATGGGTGGCGGACGAGAGCGCCCTGCTGAGTGCGCTGGAGCGCTGGTTTGTGCGGCACGACCCGGATCTGGTGATCGGCTGGAACGTGGTCAACTTCGACTTTCGCCTGCTGCTGCGCCGCGCCGAGCTCAACAAGCGGCGGCTGCGGCTGGGGCGCGGTCACGAGCTCTGCTTCTGGCGATCATCGCGCAACGACCCCCAAAGCGGCAGCGTCATCATTCCCGGGCGCATGGTGCTGGATGGCATCGACACCCTCAAAAGCGCCACCTGGCAGTTCCCGAGCTACAGCCTGGATGCGGTGGCGAGCGAGTTGCTCGGCCGTGGCAAGGATATCGAGGATGTGGCCAACCGGGGGAGAAGATCACCGAGCTGTTCCACTCCGACAAGGAGGCGTTGGCCCGCTACAACCTGGAGGATTGCCGGCTGGTGTGGGAGATCTTCGATTTCTGCCACCTCATCCCCTTTGCCATCGAGCGTGCCTCCCTCACCGGCCTTGAACTGGACAGGGTGGGGGGCTCGGTGGCGGCGTTTACCAACCTCTACCTGCCGCGGCTGCATCGCGGCGGCTACGTGGCGCCCAATCTGCCGGCCGACGGCGGGCTGGCAAGCCCCGGCGGCTATGTGATGGACTCCAAACCCGGCCTCTATCGCCACGTGCTGGTGCTCGATTTCAAGAGCCTCTATCCCAGCATCATCCGCACCTTCTGCATCGATCCCATGGGGCTCATCGAGGGGCTGCAGCATCCCGAACACGCCATTCCGGGCTTTCGCGGCGCCATGTTCTCCCGCGAGCGCCACTTCCTGCCGGATCTCATCGCTACTCTGTGGGCGGCGCGGGATCGGGCCAAGGCCGCCAGCAACAAGGCGCTCTCCCAGGCCATCAAGATCATCATGAACTCCTTCTACGGGGTGCTGGGCTCGGGGGGCTGCCGCTTCTACGACCCGCGGCTTGCCTCCTCCATCACCTTGCGCGGTCACGGCATCATGCAGCAGACCCGGGAGTGGATCGAAGGAGAGGGCTTCGAGGTGATCTATGGCGATACCGACTCCACCTTCGTGCACCTGGGGCGGGATGCCAGTCCCGAGCAGGCGGACGAGATTGGCCGGCGGCTGGCGAAGATGATCAACGACAACTGGGCTGCGCTGATCAAGCGCGAGTTCGATTTGCCGAGCTATCTGGAAATCCAGTACGAGACCCACTATCGCCGCTTCCTGATGCCCACCATTCGCGGGCTGGAGAAGGGGAGCAAGAAGCGCTATGCCGGGCTGGTGGCAGGCCATCAGGCAGGTGAAGAGGAGCAGCTGGTGTTCAAGGGGCTCGAATCGGTGCGCACCGACTGGACGCCCCTTGCCAAGGCGTTTCAGACCCGCCTCTATGAAATGGTGTTTCACGACCAGGATCCCAGCGGCTATGTGCGTACCATGGTGGACGAGACCCGGGCCGGCCAGCACGACGAGCTGCTGGTCTACCGCAAGCGACTGCGCCAGAAACTCGAGGAGTATCAGAAGAACGTGCCACCCCATGTGCGGGCGGCGCGCCTGGCGGACGAGGAGAACCTGCGCCGCGGCCTGCCCCAGCGCTACCAGCACAGAGGCTCCATCGCCTACCTGATGACTCTCAATGGCCCCGAGCCGCTGGAATACCGGCGCAGCGCCATCGACTACGAGCACTACATCGACAAGCAGTTAAGGCCCATTGCTGATGCGATCCTCCCCTTTATTGGCGAGTCGTTCGAGCGGATCTGCGGCCAGCAGCTCGATCTCTTTTAAGCGGTGTGGCGCGAGGAGAGGTTGACCCGCCGGGCATGGTTGAGGGTATGGCGGGTTCAGCCGTGCGGACGCCAGGAGAAGCTGGGAAGGGGAGATGCAAAAAGCCCGCTCGAGGAGCGGGCTTTTCTAATCTGGTGCGTCCTAGTGGATTCGAACCACCGACCCCCACCATGTCAAGGTGATGCTCTAACCAGCTGAGCTAAGGACGCAGGGTGCGCAAGGCGACTTTATCTTATTGCAGGGGAGTGGTGGGTTTAATTGGATTCGAACCAACGACCCCTACCATGTCAAGGTAGTGCTCTAACCAACTGAGCTATAAACCCACATCTGTGTTCAACCGGATTCGAACCAACGACATCGCCTACGCAATGTCAAAGTACTGTTCTAACCGACTGAGCTATAAGCCCATATCAAACTTACATCTGCAATATATTCAAGCTGTTATGGTGCGTCCTAGTGGATTCGAACCACCGACCCCCACCATGTCAAGGTGATGCTCTAACCAGCTGAGCTAAGGACGCATAACAGGTTTCCATGATGGTGCGTCCTAGTGGATTCGAACCACCGACCCCCACCATGTCAAGGTGGTGCTCTAACCAGCTGAGCTAAGGACGCATCATGGAAAAGTGGTGGGTTTAATTGGATTCGAACCAACGACCCCTACCATGTCAAGGTAGTGCTCTAACCAACTGAGCTATAAACCCACTTTGCAAACCGGGTCAGAAACCCGTTTCACCACACCAGCACTGCTGGCGTGGTCGGCATACTACCCATGCCCCCAAGGCTGTCAACAGGCCGCACGCACAAAGCAGACTGTTTGCCCAGTTCTTGCGCAGCCTGTTGATTTTGCAGGCGAGTTTGCCCTATTGCGCCTTGGAGAGGGCGCTGCAGGCCTCCGGGCTGGCAAAGCGGCCATAGATATGACGCAACCGGGCACCCAGCATCAGGGCGGCGCCGGTGAGGCCGACGATGAAACCGATCCAGAAGCCCTGCGGCCCCATGCGTGGCACCAGCCAGTCGGTCAGCCCCAGGATCATGCCGGTGGGCAGCCCCAGTCCCCAGTAGGCGACGATGGTGACGTAGAAGATCGCCTTGGTGTCCTTGTAACCACGCAGGGCGGCTGCGGCCACCACCTGCACCGAGTCGGAGATCTGATAGATGGCGGCGAAGAACAGCAGTATGGCCGCGAGGGTGATCACCTGCAGGTCGTCGGTGTAGATACTGGCGATATGCTCGCGCAGCAGCACGGTGAGGGCGGCGGTACCGGCAGCCACCGCCATGCCCAGCATCAGGCCGGTGCGGGCGGCGACGCGGGCGTGCTCGGGCTGACCCTCGCCGATGCTGTGACCGACCCGGATGGTGACACCCACCCCAATCGACAAGGGCAGCATAAACACCAGGCTGGAGAAGTTGAGAGCTATCTGGTGGCTCGCCACCGTCTCTGCACCGAACGGTGCCAGCATCAGCGCCACCACGGTAAACAGGGTCACCTCGCAGAAGATGGCCATGGCGATGGGAAAGCCCAAGCGGAACAGGCGCCAGATCCGGCTGCCGTTGGGGCGGGCGAGCCGGGAGAAGAGGTTGATCTCCTTGAAGTGGGAGGAGAGCTTCACATAGACGATCATCGCCAGCAACATGGCCCACAGCACGATGGCGGTGGCCACGCCACAACCCACCCCGCCGAGCTTGGGCATGCCGAGGTGGCCGTGGATGAAGACATAGTTGGCGGGAATATTGACCGCCAGCCCCACGAAGCCGATCACCATGGTCGGCATGGTGTGGGAAAGCCCCTCGCTGAAGTTGCGCAGCACCTGGAACAGCACGAAGGCGGGCAGGCCCCACATGATGGCGTGTAAAAAGCCGGTGGTCTTGGCGGCCATGACCGGATCCACCTTCATCAGGTGCAGCGCCAGCGGGCTGAAATAGAGTGCCATCATGGCGATCGGGATCACCATCAGCGCCAGCCAGAAGCCCTGATGCACGGCGGGACGTACCTCGTCCCGCTTGCGGGCCCCGTTGAGCTGGGAGACGATGGGGGTGAGCGCCATGATGATGCCTTGGGTCAGCAAGATGATCGGCAGCCAGAAACTGGAGGCCACCGACACCGCCGCCAGATCCACGGCGCTGACCTGGCCCGCCATCACGGTATCGACGAAGCTCATGGCGACCTGGGCCACCTGGGCCACCAGAATGGGACTGGCTAGACGAACGAGTTGCCTCGCCTCGGACCAATAACGTTGCACTGACACCTCCGAGTGGATCAGATAAAGCGTAAAAAGAGCGGGTAGCGGGAAGAGCCTTTGCACTCCCGAAACGGGAATGCAAAGTGCGGGGGGGTCATTCTAGCCTGAAATTCATCCGGGACGAAACGTTTGGCGCAAGGGCCGGATCAGGCGTCTTCGTGATCGCTGATCAGCAGGTTGGCGGCGGCGTAGGCGGCCTGTTCGCGCAGATCCGCCGGCACCCGCTCGTCCGATGCCACGGCGTTGAGCGCCCTGATGGTGGCGGCAATGGCCTGCGGCACATAACCCTGCTCCCCGGAGCCAATCTGGTTGTAGGCGATGCGAATGGCTTCACAGCATTGATATACCTGCATTTTTATTTCCTTGTCAGCGCTGGTTTGAATGCCGTCACTATAGCGATCGGCCGCCCGCTTGTCAGCCAGCGCGCTTGTCTGGGGCACGGGGCGAGGTTACCCTGCCTTTTTTCGTAGCAGGAGACGAGACATGTTCACCGGCATAGTACAGGGGACCGCCGAACTGGTGGCCATCGACGAGCAGCCCAACTTTCGTACCCACGTGATCCGCATGCCGAGCCCGGCCTGGGGCGAGGGGCTGGCGCTGGGCGCCTCCGTGGCCCACAATGGCTGCTGCCTGACCGTCACCCGGGTCGAGGGGGAACTGGTCAGCTTCGATCTGATGCAGGAGACACTGCGCCTCACCAACCTCGGCCAGCTGCAACCCGGGGACAGGGTCAACGTGGAGAGAGCTGCCCGCTTTGGCGACGAGATTGGTGGCCACGCCATGTCCGGCCACATCATGGGCACCGCGCAGGTCGTCTCGGTCATCGACACTCCCAACAACCGGCAGGTGTGGTATCGCCTCGCCCCCACGCTGATGAAATACGTGCTGACCAAGGGTTACATCGGTATCGACGGCATCAGCCTCACCGTGGGGGAAGTGCGCGGCAGCGAGTTCTGCGTCAATCTCATTCCCGAGACGCTGGCCCGCACCAACCTGGGTTGGGTCAAAGCCGGCTGGCACACCAACATCGAGATTGACCCCCAGACCCAGGCCATCGTCGACACGGTGGAGCGGGTACTGGCGGCCCGTCAGCCGGAGTAAGCTGACCAACGCGCCCTCAGGGGTTTGCCATAGAAAAGGGCCTGCATCATGCAGGCCCTTGGCGATCTTGTGGGTGGGTTCACTCGCAGTCAGAACATCTGTTCGTCGTCTGCGTCCACAAACAGTTGCAGGCAGTCGCGCGCCTCATCCCGGTGCAGTCGCAGATGGATGGGGTTGCAGCAGGCCATGCAATCCTCGTAGAACTCCTGATCCCCCTGGCTGGCATCCAGCTCGACCCGGGTATGATGGCCACAGTGGGGGCAGACGATGCGCTTGCTGGTGTACTCGATCATGATGACCTCCTCGGGCCCGTGGGCCGCCTATCTCCCCTGATTCTAGTTGGTTTGCACTGTCCTGACCGCGAGCAAGCGCACGTTTATGACCGGGATCAAGGGAGGCAGGAGGTCAGTCCGGCAGCACTTGCGTGCTGTTTACTTGACCCAGTTGGCCAGCATCTCGGCATCCAGCTCGGTGAGCGAGCGTAGCTGATGATCGGCAATGGCCAGACGGGGATCGCCCACTCATGCTGGGTGCATGGGAACGATCAGCGCCTGTTTGTTGTTTATTTGGTCCAGCTGGCCAGCATCTCGGCATCCAGCTCGGTGAGCGAGCGTAGCTGATGATCGGCAATGGCCAGACGAGGATCGCCCACCAGCGCGGGGTCGGGTACGATCAGCGCGGTCATGGAGGCCGCCTTGGCCGCCAGCAGGCCGGTGAAGCTGTCCTCGATGGCCAGGCAATGCACCGGCTCCACTCCCAGCTTCTCGGCGGCGTGGATATAAACATCCGGGTGTGGCTTGCCGAAGCGCTCCACCTCGGCGGAGTGAACCGCCAGGAAGCGATCGCGAATGCCGAGCTTGCCGAGCACCGCTTCCACCATGGCGAAGGGGGAGGAGGTCGCCAGACCGATTTTAAGGCCTTGCGCCTCGATGAGATCGAGTGCCTCCAGCACGCCGGCCTTGGCCTGACCTTCGGAGAGGATCAGCGCGTTGACCCGATCCAGGATGCGTTGCACCACCTCTTCCTGGCTGGGGCCGCTCCAGGGGCGCAGGCGATACCAGTGGGCCACCAGCTGATCGATGCGCACGCCGATGGTCGATTCGCAATCTTCCACCGTGTGGGGATGGCCCAGCTCGGAGAACACGGCCATCTGGGCCCGTTGCCAAAAGGGTTCCGAGTCGATCAGAACACCATCCATATCGAAGATCACGGCAGTTAACATCTTGTACTCCTGACATTGGTGAAGGGGGGATTATAAGCGAGGCGCCTCAATGCAAAAGGGGCATTGCCATGCCCCTTGCGCCGGATCACGCAGGCAAACGTTTGTTTGTGCGAGACAAAAAACAGTGGTCAGAAAATCACGTCCACCCTGGCGGCCACGGCTTTGGCCTGCTCGACGGCGGTGGGGTAATCTTCAGCCCGGGCCAGTGCCACGCCGAGTCGGCGGCGGCCGGCGATCTCCGGCTTGCCAAACAGCCGCAACTGGGCACCCGGCACCAGGGCCAGCGCCTCGCTAATCCCCTGATAGCGGATGTTCTGGCTGTGCCCTTCTCGCAGCACCACGGCAGAGGCGCTCGGCCCGTACTGGGTGATGGTGCCGACCGGCAGCCCCAGAATGGCGCGCACGTGCAAGGCGAACTCGGAGAGATCCTGAGAGATGAGGGTCACCATGCCGGTGTCGTGCGGACGTGGCGAGACTTCGCTGAACCACACCTCGTCACCCTTGATGAAGAGCTCGACCCCGAACAGGCCGTAACCACCGAGGGCCTCGACCACCTTGGCGGCGACTTCTTTGGAGCGGGCCAGCGCCAGTTCACTCATCGCTTGTGGCTGCCAGGATTCGCGGTAGTCGCCATCTTCCTGCCGATGGCCGATGGGCTGGCAGAAGTGGATGCCGTCGACGGCGCGTACCGTGAGCAGGGTGATCTCGTACTCGAAGGGGACGAACCCTTCGACGATCACCTTGCCGCGGCCGGCGCGACCGCCCTCCTGGGCATGGGTCCAGCTCTCGTCGAGTTTGGCGAGATCGCGCAGCACGCTCTGGCCCTTGCCGGACGAGCTCATCACCGGCTTCACCACGCAGGGCAGACCGATGGCTTCAACGGCGGCGACAAACTCCTCCTTGCTCTGGGCAAAGCGGTAGGGGGAGGTGGGCAAGCCCAGCGTCTCGGCGGCGAGGCGGCGGATCCCCTCCCGGTTCATGGTGAGCTGGGTGGCGCGGGCGTTCGGCACCACCTTGACCCCTTCTTGCTCCAGGGCGGCTAGGGTATCGGTGGCGATGGCTTCAAGCTCGGGGATGATCAGATCCGGTTTGACCTCGTTGACCAGGGCGCGCAGGGCGGCGCCGTCCAGCATGTCCAGCACATGGGCTCTGTGCGCCACCTGCATGGCGGGGGCATCGGCATAGCGGTCGGCGGCGATCACCTCGATGCCGAAGCGTTGCAGCTCGATGGCGACCTCCTTGCCAAGTTCGCCGGAGCCCAGCAGCAGGGTGCGGGTGGCGCCGGAGCGGGTAGCGGTTCCAAACATGTGATCTCTCCTGATGTCGTGAGTGACGGTTGATGGCCGCTATTGCGCGAATAGCGGGCAAAAAAAGAGGCACGCATGGCGTACCTCAGGAAACGGATTTGTGGGCGCGCTGCTCCAGATGGGTGAGCAGGGTGATGGCGCCGATGATGATGGCGGCCCCGAGCCACAATCGGCCGGGTGGCGCCCAGCCAAACACCAGCCAGCCGGCCAGCACGTTCATGGGCAGCTTGGCAAAATCAAAGGGTTGCACGAACGAAGCCTCGGCCACGCTGTAGGCGCGGGCGATAGACATCTGGGCCAGTGCCGACAGCACGCCGGAGGCGGCTACCAGCAGCCATTGGGTTTCGCTCGGCCACTGCCACTCCGGCAGCGCCAGCATGGCATTGAACGGGGTGCTGAAGATGAGCAGGTAGACGACGATGGTATGGGACGACTCGCTCGCCGCCTGATAGCGCACCAGCAAGGAGTAGCCGGCCCAGAACAGGGCCGCCGCCACCGGCAGCAGGGAGGCCCAACTGAAATCGTCGGTCCAGGGGGCGAGGATCAGCATGGCGCCGATAAAGCCGGCCAGGGTCGCCAGAATGCGGGCCTGGCTCACCTGCTCTTTGAGAAAGAGCGCTGACCCCAGGGTGGCAAACAGCGGAGAGGTCATCAGCAGGGCGATGCCCTGCCAGATGGGAACGGGCACCGCCAGCGCCCACAGCCAGAACTGGATGCCGACCACCGCCAGGGCGACCCGCAGCAGGTGCAGCCGCAGCTGGTTGGTCATCAGCGATTGGCGCAGACCGTGCCGAATGAGCCAGGGCAGCAGGCAGACCAGGGCAATCAGATATTGATGGAAGGCGACCTGGGTCGAAGGAAGGCCGAGCTTGAAGCTGACATACTGGCTCAGGCTGTTGACGGCGGCGAAGCAGAGGCCCGCTACCATCATCCAGACTGCACCGGCAAAAGGAGAGTGCCTGCGCGAGGGTGTCATGGGATCCGGAACGCTGAAAAAAGTGCGGCGGATCATAACGGCAATCGTTTGTTCTGCCAAGCCTTGGCGGGGTGTAGGAACGGTAGCTGGCGAGAGAGTGAGCTAACATCAAATATTTTGAATAAGTTGAGCATCTATTTTCGCTATCTGTATAGAAGCCCAATGTTTAGAGTGACCTCCATCGACAGCACCGCTGTTCAACCGACAACCAAATGGAGTTTCACCATGGCCAATATCCTCGTACTCAAGTCCAGCATCCTGGGCCAATATTCCCAATCCAACGCCCTGATCGACGGCTTCCTGGCGGACCATCCGTCCGACACCGTCACCGTGCGTGATCTGGCGTCCCTGAACCTGCCGGTGCTGGATGGCGAGCTGGCCATGGGCCTGCGCGGTGGTGAGAACCTCAATGAGCGTCAACTGGCCGTGCTGGCCCAGTCCGACGAGCTGGTTGCCGAATTGAAGGCAAGCGATCTGGTGGTGATTGCCGCCCCCATGTACAACTTCAACATCCCGACCCAGCTGAAAAACTGGATCGATCTGGTGGCCCGCGCCGGCGTTACCTTCCGTTACACCGAAACCGGTCCGGTCGGCCTGGTGGAAAACACCCGCGCCCTGGTGATCAGCCCCCGCGGCGGCATGCACGTCGGCAGCGCCACCGATCTGGTGACCCCTTACATGCGTACCGTGCTGGGCTTCATCGGCATCAAGGACGTGGACTTCATCTACGCCGAAGGCATGGGCATGGGCCCGGATGCCCAGGCCAAGGGCATCGAGCAGGCCAAAGGCCAGCTGGAGACCCTGGCACTCTGATCAAGACGGCACTTTGCCAGACGTCAGAAAGCGACAACGCAGCCCTCGGGCTGCGTTGTCTGTTTTGGGGCCTTGTAGCGAATGGGGCCGGGCAGGTTAATCCCGCAGAAAGCGGCGGCAGCCGCTGCCGACCATCAGGCAGACCGCCACCAGGGAGCCCAGCAGCAAAGTGGTGAGCCACTGCTCGGCGCTGTCGGGCAGGCGCGGTGACAAGAGGCTGATCATCAGCAGGGCACAGAGGGTGATCAGGCTGGTCGGGCGGGTCAGGAACATCATGGGTCATCCTTGGCTGCGGCTGGTGAGTAGAAGGCTAACCGCGGTCTGTGACAGCAAGATGTATCCATACCTCTTGCCGCAGGTCAGTTGACCGGGGTAGCCATCACCATAGCAGCTTTTGCCGCCGGAGCCAGCGGCATGGGCCGGGTTGTGATCCGGATCCCTATCTGAACTGCTTCTGATCTTCCTGATAGTGGAAATCACCGCTGGCCAGCCTGGCGACCAGCGCTTCCTTGTCGAGATCCTGCGCCTTGCAGAGATCATCGAGATCATCGAAGCGATCACGCAGCTGCATGTTGACCAGGCTCAGCAGCATGTTGACGTCCATGGTGGCAAAGTTGTTCAGGTTCATGAGGGTCGCTCGCTATCCAGCAGGTGAAGTTGTTCGATGGCGTCGCTGACGCTTTGCAGGTGCAGACGGATGGATTGACGTGCCTCGGCCGGCAGGTAGTCGGTGAGGGTGTGCTGCCAGCTGCCCGCTTCGGTCTTGAGCTGCTGGAACAGGGTGAGCCCCGCCTGGGTGAAGGAGACCAGGCTGACCCGCTTGTCGTGCTCGCTGCTCTCGGTAAAGAGGATCCCTTTCTCCACCAGCCGGTGAATTTCGCGGGAGATCCGCACCTTGTCCATCCCGCTCGCCTCGACCAGCTCTTTCTGGCTGATGGGGTAGTTGGGGCCGAGCACCATCATCAGGCGCCATTGGGGCACCGTCAGCTGATAGCGCTGCTGGTAAAACTGCTCAAAGGTGTCGCGCACCATCTCGGCGGCGTGAACCAGCTGATAGGGGGGATAGTGGGCAAGCAGCTCTATGATCTTTGACATATGACATCCTGCTGTGACGGCTGCATCGGGTGCAGTTTCTCTTGATACTTTGGCCTTGATGATACGTAACACAAGGCCGTTTGTCTGAACATGCACCAGAGAAATGTGCGGTTGCGCACGTCATCCGCCGCAACCGGGTCTGTTCGAGGCTGGTTTTGTGGCTGCGGGCTCAGCCTTTGCGCAGCCAGATCAAGGCGTTGTGCTTGAGCCAGGCCTCGCGGCTTTGCAGGGTGTAGAGCGCGGCCTCGTCGCGACTGCCCGCCTGCCAGCTGTGGGGCTCCTGTTTGGGCAGTTTGCGCTGGCCCAGCAGACAGGCCGGCACATGGGCGTTGGCCTTGATGGCGGCGCTCAGCAGCGGCTGCGCGGCCTCGGCACCCGCGCAGACGAATGTCATCAGCGCCTTGTTGTAGAGCAGCCAGCTGGAGGCTTCATCAAAGCGCACCAGCAGGTCCTGCAGCGCCTGCCACTCCCCTTGCAGGGCATAGAGGCTGGAGAGGGGATAGCGGCAACCCAGCTCGTCGGCCACGCACAGTTCGAGCAGCGCCAGATATTCGCTGCGCGCCTGTTCCAGTTGGCCGAGGCGCAGCAGGCAGTCGGCCCGTCCGGCCCGGGCGGCGAGCAGCGGGCGCGCTTCGTGGGCACTCCAGCCATGGCCGGCAATCTGCAGCCAGAAGGCGGCGTCGAACAGCGGCTCGGCGTCGGCGATCACCTTGTCGAACCAACCGAGGCGGCTGTGCGGATCGCGACTGGCATCGGCCAGTTCGAACCACTGTTGCCACTGCTCGGCCTGCTCGGCCTGCTCGCTGTCCAGCGTCTGTACCGTGCTTGGCACGGCCTGATACTCGTCCAGTTGCAGCAGCTGGTTGAGGGCGGTCTTCATGTTCTGGCGCTGGCGCTTGCAAAACTCCATGAAGGGGAGGTCACTGCCGGCGGCCGAGTGCAGCATCTGCGCCATGGGCTTGTCACGAAACAGGCTCAGCTCGGCGGCCAGGCTGAAACGGTACTGGGTGGTCGGGTCGTTCAGATCCTTGGGCTTGGGCCAGGTGGCAAAGCCCTGGCTGAAGCCGTAACACCACTGACCGAGCGGGTGACTCTGCTCGAAGACCTGTTCCGGGCTCTCGGTGGAGAGGCGGCACTGGCTCGGCAGGGCGAGCTGGGCCTCATCGGCCTGGGCTTCCAGCTCGGCGATCAGATGGTGCAACGCATCGCGGCTCTTCTCATCCAGCTCGGCGTCATGGGGCAACAGACCGGCCAGCGGGGCCTGCCAGTCAGGGGCATCCGGCCCGACCAGGCGGGCGCACAAAAAGCCGTGCAGCGCCGGGTAGGTCATGTCCTGCCCACTGTGGGTCTGGATCCATTGATTGAGATGACGGGTACGAGTGGATGGATTCATCGACAGTTCCTCTGGATTTTGACAGCGGCGAAGTCTACCCAAAAGTGGGGTTATTTGCAGCTAAAGGGCGGCTGACTGGCGATTATATCGCCGTGACGCTGCCAAAAGGTCCTGAAAATCACCCGCGAACAGGGCAAGGGACTAGGCCCTGTTACCGCTCTTGGGGTAACATGCGCGCCCATACGGGCAATGAAAAATTGGCCATCCGGACAATGAAAGAAGAGAACACCATGCTACAGATTGGCAAGATGAACACCCTTACCGTAGTCGAGCTCGAAGAGCGCGGCGCCTGGCTTGCGGCCGACGAATATGGCGAGCTGCTGCTGCCCAAACGCCAACTGCCGGAAGGGGTGGCCGAGGGCAGTGAGGTCAAGGTCTTCCTCTATCTGGATGCCGACTGCGAGCCGGTGATCACCACCGACAAGCCGTTTGCCATGGTGGACGACATCGTCGGCCTCAAGGTGGTCAATGCCAACAAGATCGGCGCCTTCCTCGACTGGGGCATGAAGAAGGATCTGTTCGTGCCGACCCGTGAGCAGAACAAACCGATGCAGGTGGGCCACGTCTATCTGGTGCGGCTGATGCTCGATCACGAGGGCCGCATGGTGGGCACCAGCCGCCTCGAGCGCTTCCTGCGCACCGACAAGCCCCCCTTCAAGGCGGGTGACGAAGTGACTGCCCTGCCCGGCGAGCGCACGCCGCTCGGCATCAAGGCCATCGTCAACGGCGAATACGCCGGCATGCTGTTCAAGAACGAGGTGTTTGGCCGGGTGACCACGGGCCGGCCGTTGACCGCCTGGGTCAAGCAGGTGCGTGATGACGGCAAGCTGGACCTGACCCTGCAAAAGCCGGGCATGGCGCGGATGGACGATGCCGGTGAGCTGATCCTGGCCCGTCTCAAGAAGCAGGGCGGCAGCCTGGCGGTGGGTGACAAGAGCGAACCCCAGCTCATCTACAAGCTGCTCGGCATGAGCAAGGGCACCTTCAAGAAGGCCATCGGCGGCCTCTACAAGCAGGGCAAGATTGTGCTCGAGGATAACTGCATCACACTTGTGGCTGCCGATAACGCGCCGGATGGCAAGTAAGTGCCGAGCCCCTGCATTGGCCATTGCCAGGCGAAAGATGGCCTCTGTCTTGGCTGCGGCCGTACCCTGACCGAGATAGGTCGCTGGTCCGCCATGGACAGTGATGGCCAGCTGGCGGTGATGGCACAGCTGGACGGCTCAACCAGCACCCATCGCTGCCCCGGTTGCGGTGAGCCGGCGTTTTGCGCCGTGTCAGCCGGCGCGACCATCACCGAGTGCTGGTGCAGCCAGTTGCCGGCCCTGCCCATGAGGGAGGCCAGCGCCTGCTGGTGCCGCCGCTGTCTGGTCAAGGCCATAGCGGCCCGTCCCTGAGGGGGCTTAGGAGAAAAGAGAAAGGCGCCGAGGGCGCCTTTTTTATGCCTGTTGCTGGCGGTGCCAGCGCACATGGACATCGTGCTCATTGAGATGACGGGGCAGCAGGAAGGTGGCGAAAATCACCTCAAACTCTTCCTGATGATCCAGCAAGCCGACCCACACCTCGACCCAGCGCTCCATGTCGACCGGCACACCGAGTTCGGCTGACCAGTCGGCGTTGGGCAGGGTCGCCTCGACGGCGCCACGCTGCTCGAACTCCAGGGTGATGTCGACGATTTGTTCGGGGGCCAGCATGTCTGCGGCCTGCTCAAGAAACTGATCATAGGCCCATTCGACCAGTTGATCCGGGGTACGCTGTTCCATGAAATCACTCCAGATACATCGAGGTTCGCTACTGTAGCAATTATTGGCGGTGGCGGCCAGACCAGTGGCCATGGTGCGCCAGGTCTGGGCAAGGGCGCCGGCAAAGGGGTATGGTTGAAGGGGGATGGCCAAGGGAGAGGTGCCATGAAACGACGGACAAGGCGACAGCAGATCAAACGGCGGCGAGAGGCCTGGTGGTGGCATTATCTGCCGCTGCACCGGGGCACCATCGGCGGCCATCTGGGCCCACCGGCAGACGATCCGGCCGCCAGCAGTTGAGCCTTGGCGGCCAGCTGGTCAATCGGCCTGATGCACCTTGTTGAGGGTGATCTGACCGAGCTGGCCCATCTGGCGGCGGATCCAGGCCGAGCGTTGCTGGACGTAGGGTGAAGGAGGCTTGACCCGGTAGCGCCAGGGATTGGGCAGGGCGGCGGCCAGCAGGGAGGCTTCGTAGCGGGTCAGGCGGGCGGCCGGTTTGCCGAAGTAGTGCTTGGCCGCGGCCTCGGCGCCGTAGATGCCGGGTCCGAACTCCACGATATTCAGGTACATCTCGAGGATGCGGGACTTGTCCCAGCCCAGCTCCATCAGCAGGGTGAACCAGGCCTCGATCCCCTTGCGCAGGAAGCTGCGATCGCTCCACATGAAGAGGTTCTTGGCGGTCTGCTGGCTGAGGGTGCTGGCGCCGCGCACCCGTTCGCTGTGCTGGTTGTGCTTGAGCGCCGAGCTGATGGCATCCATGTCGAAGCCGTTGTGTTCGGCAAAGCGTTGATCTTCGGCGGCGATCACCGCCAGTTGCAGCTCGCGGGAGATCTTCTCGAGCGGCACCCAGTCGTGCTTCACCTCGGCCACCTTGGCCGGTGGAAACAGCGCCCGCTCGAGGCGCCAGGTCCACATGGGCGGATCGATGAAGCGCAGCAAGGCCACCGAGACGATGGTGCTGAGCAGTGCCGCCAGCAGCAGTTTGCCGAGCCCGCTCAGCAGGCGTCTGGCGAGGGCGGGACGCACGGGCTCCGGCTCCGGTTCTGGCTCCCAGACGTAGTGGCTGGGATCATCGGGATCCGGAATTATTGGGGCAGCCATTCGATGTGGCAGAACTTCTCGTCAACACGGCGGGAGAGCAGCATGCGGGCGAACAGGTGCTCGTACTCTTCCTGTTCGTTGCCAAGCCCGATCCAGACTTCGGCATAGTCGGCGTCGCTGACTTCGAATCCCACGTCCGCTTCCCAGTCATCGGCCGGATCGGTTTCCGCCAGCAGGCCGCGATCGTTGAACTCCTGATTGAAGCGGGCAATCTCCTGCTCCGGCAGGTTGTCGGAGGCCAGCTCCATGAAGAGTTCCAGAGCGGTGTCGAGCAGTTCCTCGACGCTGTGCATTTCGTCGTTCAAAGACATAAGCGGTCTGTTCCAGCTGAAAATAAAAGAAAAACCCCGTCGGCAAGGCCGGCCGGTGGCGCGCGGTATTCTAGCTGGCCCCTGCTTGCTTGGCGAGTACGGCTGGCGGCGCCGTGGCAATAAAAAACCGGATCCTGGCACAGGATCCGGTCTTCATTGGGGGAAGGGGTCACGCATAGGGCGTCAGCTCATCCCTTCTTGTCATCGGCGAAGGTGATGTTGAGCTCCAGCACGGACAACTCATCACTCTTCTTGTCCAGCTGGACCGTGATCTTGTCAGGGTCGATCTGCACATATTTACGGATCACGTCGAGGATATCCTGCTTGAGCTGGGGCAGGTAATCCGGCCCCCTCTGGATGAACGCTCGTGAGCCACGATGATCTGCAACCGCTCTTTGGCCAGTTGTGCGGTGCTCTGTTTCTTGTTGGAACGAAAATAATCCAATAATGACATGCTTAACTCCCGAACAGTCGGCTAAAGAAGCCCTTCTTTTCTTCTTCCAGAAAACGAAAATCCTTGGTGTCGCCCAGCAGACGTGCAACGGCATCCTCATAGGCCTGACCGGCATCGGACTCCTTGTCCAGGATGACGGGTTCCCCCGAGTTGGAGGCACGCAGCACCGCCTGGGACTCCGGGATCACCCCGAGCAGTTTGATGGCCAGGATCTCCTGCACGTCCTGCACGCTCAGCATGTCGCCACGGTTGACGCGAGTCGGGCAGTAGCGGGTGAGCAGCAGGTGTTCCTTGATCGGGTCTTCGCCACGCTCGGCGCGGCGGGACTTGGATGCCAGGATACCGAGGATGCGGTCCGAGTCGCGCACCGACGAGACTTCCGGGTTGGTGGTGACGATGGCCTCGTCGGCGAAGTAGAGCGCCATCAGGGCACCCGCTTCGATCCCCGCCGGGGAGTCGCAGACGATGTAGTCGAACTTCATTTCGGTCAGCTGATCCAGGATCTTCTCGACCCCTTCACGGGTGAGGGCGTCCTTGTCCCGGGTCTGGGAGGCGGGCAGGATGAACAGGTTTTCGCAGCGCTTGTCCTTGATGAGGGCTTGGTTGAGGTTGGCCTCGCCATTGATGACGTTGACGAAGTCATACACCACGCGCCGTTCGCAGCCCATGATGAGGTCCAGATTTCTCAGACCAATGTCAAAATCGATGACCACGGTCTTGTGGCCACGCTGAGCTAAACCGGTACTCAGGGCCGCGCTGGTTGTGGTCTTGCCAACGCCACCTTTACCCGATGTAACGACTATGATTCGCGCCATTCTCGCTTCCTTGTAACTCTATTTGATACGGTCTATACGGAGTTGTTCGTTATCCAGCCGGACATGAACCGGCTGCTGGATGAGGCCGGCCGGCAATGCATCGCTCAGCTGGAATGTGCCTGCGATGGAGAGCAGCTCGGCCTGCAATTGCTGGCAATAGATCCGTGCCTGGGGGTTGCCCTTGGCACCGGCAATGGCCCTGCCACGCAGAGTGCCATAAATATGAATACTGTCGTCGGCGATCACTTCGGCGCCCGGACTGACCGAACCCAGCACCACCAGCGAGGTGCCGGCGGCATAGAGCTGCTGGCCGGATCGCACCGGGCCCACATGTACCTTGCTCGCTATCAGCGGAGCCGGCACGGCTTTCACCTCGACGATGGGGGCCGGGGCTGGAGCCGGCTCTGGCTGGGGTTGCGGCTCGGCTTTGCGGCTCTTGCCGGAGGCCATCACCGCCAGTCCGGCCGCCTTGGCCGCCGTCTTCATCGCCTCGCTCTGGGCCCCCGTGATCCCGACCAGCACGAAGTCTTCCGATTCCACCAGCTCCTTGAGCTGCTCGAAGTCGGGGATATCGGTGAGCCGTTCCACATTGATGACGAGGGGGGCACAATTAAAAAACTGGGGCGCCTGAGCCACTTTGGCCGCCAGCAACTGGCGGATCCGCTCAGGTTTGCCATCGCTGATATGCAACACAGAAATAGTGAAGGTGGTCCCTTTCAATTCGTTATCGCGCTCAACCATGAATCTTCCCCGAGACAGAGACGGTAATCCGTTATTGTTATTCAATTCCCGATGTTATAGTTTGCCATCCTCAGAGGCAATAAACCGGTTGGATTATATCAATTTCCATGTTGTGTGCAGTCTATAAAAGTCGCAAAAAAGCCGAGACCTATCTTTTTGTTGAAAGAAGAGAGGATTTTTCCCGCGTACCCGAGGTGCTGATGAGTGCATTCGGCCGTCCCGAACTGGTATTGATGACCAAACTGGACCCAGCCAAGCCCTTGGGGATCGCCTCCACCAGCCGGGTGATGGAGGCGCTGCAGAGCCAGGGCTTCTATCTGCAGGTGCCACCGCCACCGGAAAATCTGCTGGAACAACACAAGGCCCAATTAAAGGCCGAACGGGAATGAAGGGTCGGCTGGCTCTGTTATTGATAAGCGGGATCGTCAGTTACCCGCTGCAGGCCAGCCCCGATTTTGAACATTATGTGACGGGTCTCAAACAAGAGGCCCTGGCCGCCGGGATCTCGCCGGCGACGGTCACCACCGCCTTCGCCGATATTCACCTGATCGAGGTCGCCATTCGGCACGATAAAAATCAGCCGGAATTTAAACAGACCCTCGCCACTTATATTCCTCGCGCCGTGCCGCAATGGAAAGTCAATGAAGCCAAACGGCTATATCGTCAGTATTTGCCGCTGCTCACAAAAATAGGGGCGGAATATGATGTGCAACCTCGTTTTATTGTCGCCCTGTGGGGCATTGAAACCAATTTCGGCAAATTGACCGGCAAATATCCGCTGGTGTCGTCGCTGGCGACCCTGGCCTGGGAGGGGCGCCGTGAAGCCTTCTTCAAGGGGCAGTTGTTCGACGCCCTGCGCATTCTGGAGCAGCAGAAAATGGCGCCAGCCGATCTCAAGGGATCCTGGGCCGGCGCCATGGGGCAGGTGCAGTTCATGCCCTCGTCCTACCTCAAATATGCGGTCGATCAGGACGGGGACGGCAAGCAGGATCTGTGGGGCAATCTGGCGGATGTGTTTGGTTCGGCAGCCAATTATCTGCATCAGAACGGCTGGCACGGGGATGAAACCTGGGGTCGTCGGGTGAGGGCACCGGCAGGGCTGGATCCTGCGCTGGTCGGGCTGGAGGAGACCCGGGCGCTGTCGGCATGGCAGGCCCTCGGAGTGCGCAAAGCGGATGGGGCAGACTTGCCGCGGGCGTCGCTGCAGGCCTCGCTGGTGCAGCCCGATGAAGAGGGCGGGGCTGCCTATCTCGCCTATCCCAATTATCGGGTGCTGCGCGACTGGAATCGCTCCCACTATTTCGTGGTGGCGGTGGGCACCCTGGCCGATCGTATCGTGGAATAATCGATCTCAGCAGCGCCGGATTTGCCGCCGGGGGCAAGCAGCCAGCGTGGGAATAACGATCGGATGCGGTGGACTTGCCGGGTGAGGCGGGGCGCAATATCCAAACGACAGGCAATAAAAACGGCGGGAATGCCCGCCGTTTTTATTGTTGCCACGCCGACTTATTCGCAGGCGACTTGCATCACCTTGATGGCCAGGCCACCGCGGGAGGTTTCACGGTACTTGGAGTCCATGTCCTTGCCGGTGATGTACATGGTCTCGATCACCTTGTCCAGCGAGACGCGCGGCTTGGAGGTGCGACGCAGCGCCATGCGGGAGGCGTTGACCGCCTTCATGGCAGCGATGGCGTTACGCTCGATGCAGGGCACCTGCACCTGACCGGCGACCGGGTCACAGGTCAGACCCAGGTTGTGTTCCATGCCGATCTCGGCGGCTTCACAGACGTGCTCCGGGCTGCCGCCCATCAACTCGGTCAGACCGGCGGCGGCCATGGAGCAGGAGACGCCCACTTCACCCTGACAGCCCACTTCGGCGCCGGAGATGGAGGCGTTCATCTTGTAGAGCATGCCAACGGCGGCGGCGGCCAGGTAGAAACGGGTGTAGTCGTCGCGGCCAACCGGCTGGATGAACTTGTCGTAGTAGGCCAGCACGGCCGGGATGATGCCGGCGGCACCGTTGGTCGGCGCAGTCACTACACGGCCACCGGCCGCGTTCTCTTCACTCACCGCCAGGGCGAACATGTTGACCCAGTCCACGATGTTCATCGGGTCGTTGGAGAGGTTCTCGTTGGTGGTCAGCTGACGATAGAGCGGTGCGGCGCGGCGCGGTACGCGCAGCGGGCCGGCGAGAACGCCTTCGGTGCGGCAGCCGCGCTCGATCCCTTCACGCATGGTGGTCCAGATCTTGCCAAGCTTCTTGTAGATCTCTTCCGGGGTATTGAAGCACTTCTCGTTTTCCATCATCAGGGCGGAGATGGAGAGGCCGGTCTGGCTGCAGTGGGCGATAAGCTCGGCCGCGCTCTTGAACGGGTAGCTGACGGACATGTCGCCGCTGTCGGCCTTGCCGAAGTTCTCTTCGTCAACGATGAAGCCACCGCCGATGGAGTAGTAGGTCTTGCTGTAGACGGCAGCATCTTCGATGAAGGCGGTCAGCTTCATGCCGTTTTCATGCAGCGGCAGGGCTTCATCATGGAACACCATGGCATCGCGCGGGAAGCTGACAGTGTGGCAGTGCAGGCCGATGGGCAGACGACCGGTCTGCTCGACGCGGGAGATGAACTCGGGGATGCCGTCGATGTCGACATTTTCCGGCAGGTTGCCCGCCAGACCCATGATGATAGCGGTATCGGTGTGGTGACCTTTGCCGGTCCAGGAGAGTGAGCCGTAGACATCGACCTGGATCCGGGTGATGTCACGGATCTTGCCGCCTGCACGCAGTTCATCCACGAACTGTTTGGCTGCTTTCATCGGGCCGACAGTGTGGGAAGAGGAGGGGCCAACACCGATTTTGAAGATATCAAAAACGCTGATCATGTAACAATTACCTCAGGATAGAAGGGGGCGCCATGCCCACTCGCAGAAACGGGGTGATCCATGGGACGAGGGCGTCGTCGCCGAGGTCAATGAACCAGATAACCACAGTGTAACGGCTCAAAGCCCAAAAAAAGTTGAAATAGATCTATTTTTGTTGAATCAGAGCGGGCGAGTATAAAATTTATTTTGATGCTTATCCATTTTGTTAAGCGTTTGCCCATAAAAATACCCGACAATGCCGGGTACTTAGGAACCAAATGGAGCAAGTTACCGATTTTTAACACTCGGTAATGTTAACTGCCAGGCCACCGCGGGCGGTTTCCTTGTATTTGGTCTTCATGTCGTTGCCGGTTTCCCACATGGTCTTGATCACCTTGTCCAGCGACACCTTGTGCTCGCCGGTACCGCGCAGGGCCAGGCGCGCGGCGTTGATGGCCTTGACCGCCCCCATGGCGTTGCGCTCGATGCAGGGCACCTGCACCTGGCCACCCACCGGATCGCAGGTGAGCCCCAGGTTGTGTTCCATGCCTATTTCGGCGGCGTTTTCGACAATCGCCGGACTACCGCCGAGGATCTCGGTCAGCGCCCCCGCCGCCATGGAGCAGGCGACGCCTACCTCGCCCTGGCAGCCCACCTCGGCGCCGGAGAGCGATGCGTTCTTTTTGTAGAGGATGCCGATGGCGGCGGCGGCGAGGAAGTAGCTCAGCAGCAGCTCGTCATCCACCTTGCGCACGAAGCGATCGTAGTAGTGCAGCACGGCGGGGATGATGCCAGCGGCGCCGTTGGTGGGGGCGGTCACCACCCGGCCGCCGGCGGCGTTCTCCTCGTTGACGGCCAGCGCGAACAGATCCACCCACTCCATCACCATCAGCGGATCCTTGTTGAAATTGGTCTCGCAGCTGAGCTGACGATAGAGTGCCGGGGCTCGCCGTTTCACCTTGAGGCCGCCGGGCAGCACCCCCTCGCTGCGACAGCCACGCTCGACGCAGCCCTGCATGGCCTGCCAGACCTTGCGCAGGCCCGCCTTGATCTCGGCTTCGGTGCGAAATACCTTCTCGTTGGCCAGCATCACGCCGGAGATGGAGAGGCCGCTCTCCTGGCAGTGGGCCAGCAACTGGGCGCCGCTCTCGAACGGGTAGGGGATGGGGT
The DNA here is from genome assembly GCF_013085505.1 of Aeromonas sp. 2692-1. Lineage (NCBI taxonomy): Bacteria > Pseudomonadati > Pseudomonadota > Gammaproteobacteria > Aeromonadales > Aeromonadaceae > Aeromonas > Aeromonas sp. 2692-1. Next base: position 3,571,618 of record NZ_CP038513.1, on the reverse strand, counting down.
GGGCCGCATCGAAGCGGGCGGCCTCCTCCTTGGCGTTGGCGAAGTGGCTCTCCTCGATGATGAAACCGCCGCCGATGGAGTAGTAGGTCTGGCTAAACAGCAGCTGTTCCCCGGCGAAGGCGCGCAGGGTCATGCCGTTGGAGTGGGCGGGCAGGGTCTTGCGCCGGTTGAAGATGATGGCGCCGCTGCGGGCAAACTGGCTCGGCTGTTCACCCGCAAGCAGCAGCGACTGGCTGCGCTCCACCTCGGTCAAAAAGGTGGGGATGGCTTCGATGTCCACCGACTCGGGTTCGAAACCGGCCAGTCCCAGGATGATGGCCTTGCCGGTGCCATGGCCCTTGCCGGTCTGGCCGAGCGAGCCGTAGCACTCTACTTCTACCCGTTCGGTGTTGGGCAGCACTCCCTGCTGCTTGAGCGCGTTGACAAAGGCGTAGGAGGCGCGCATCGGCCCCACGGTATGAGAAGAAGAGGGACCGATCCCGATGGAAAACAGGTCGAAGACACTGATCATGACACCACTCCGATTATGGGTTTCGTCTAAATATTGTAAATTTTTTGTAGTCGATGGAAAGCGGGAAAACCGAGGGGTGTGATGGCGGCACGCAAATGAAAGCAAGGATAGATGGCAAAGAGGAGGGTGCTTTACGCCAAATAAAGAAGGAGCGGCCCAGGGGCAGCTCCTTTGTGCGTGTTCAGGCAAGGGTTGCCGGCGGTTTAATCGAGAAACTCGCACAGATAGGCGGTGGGGGTTTTCACTTCCAGCTTGAAGGAGGAGTGGCCGGCCACGTCGAAGGATTGACCCTGCTCATAGGTGTGCCATTCGTCTTCGTCGGCCAGCTGGATGGTCAGCGCACCCTTGACCACCGTCATCCGCTCGGGGGCGGCGGTATTGAACTGGTAGTCACCGGCTTCCATCACACCCACGGTGGCTTTGTCGCCTTTTTGCTCGAAACCGATGGATTTTACATTTCCATCAAAATACTCGTTAACTTTCAGCATGTTTTCATCCCTGTATGCACGTTTGCCCAGCCAAAGTAGCACAATCTTTTGCCAGTTGTCATGAATAAAGCGGGAAAAATCGCCGTGAGCCTTTTGAATCTTTACTTTGTTGCAAACTTATCAATAACTCCCGTTAACGATTTGACGATTTAAAACAGCGAATAAATATGAGATAAAGCGCGCGCTCAGGGGAATGGACAGCTGTTCATCCCCTGTTTGGTTGATTGCACTGGGAAAGTGCGAATATTTGCTACTTAAAGGAACATTCTGTGTTAACAAAAGGACTCATTAAGAACGTTGGCTTCCAGGTCGTGGTCGCCATGGTGCTGGGGGCACTGGTGGGGGCGTTCATGGGTGAACAAGCCACCGTGTTTGCACCGCTCGGTACTCTCTTCATCCAGCTGATCAAGATGCTGGTGATCCCGCTGGTGGCGGTGGCCATCCTGTCGGGGGCGGCCAACCTCGGCGCCAGCCCGGCGGCGGGCAAGATTGGCGTTACCACGCTGGCCTTCTTCCTCGGTACCTCGGCGCTGGCGGTACTGCTGGCCCTGGTGATGGGCCAGATCTTCAAGCCCGGTGTCGGGGTCGAGTTCGGCTCCATGGCCTCCATGTTCTCCGGTGACTATGCCGACAAGGGCGCTCTGCCCGATGCGGTCGCCACCCTGCTCGGGATGATTCCGACCAACGTCTTCCAGTCACTCAACGAAGCCAACATCCTGCAGATCCTGGTGTTCTGCATGTTCCTCGGCATCGCCCTGGCCAAGCAACCCCGCGAGCGGGCCAAACCCCTGGTGGACGGCCTCAACACCCTGGTGGATGCCTTCGTCTGGATGATCAACAAGGTGATGCTGATCGCGCCGCTCGGCGTGTTCGGCCTGATGGCCGATGCCATCGGCACCTACGGTTTCGACGTGCTGACCCTGGTGCTCAAGCTGTTCGTGGTCTATCTGGCCGCCATCCTGATCTTCGCCTTCGTGGTCTATCCGCTGCTGATCGTGCTCTTCTCCAACACGCCGGTACGCAAGTATCTGTCTGCCATGAAGAAGCCGCAGATCGTCGCCTTCTCCACCGCCTCTTCCATGGCGACCCTGCCGGTCAACATGGAGACCTGCGAGGAGGAGCTGAAGGTAACCAATGCCACGGCCTCCTTCGTGCTGCCGCTGGGCGCCACCATCAACATGAGCGGCAACGCCATCTATTACGGTCTGGTCGCCATCTTCTTCGCCCAGGTCTACCAGATCGATCTCTCTATGGGGGCCTGGGCCGCCATCATAGTGACCGCCACCCTGGGGGCCATCGGTCAGGCCGGTGTGCCGGGCCCGAGCTTCCTGGTGGTCGCCGTGCTGCTGGCAGCCGGGATCCCCATCGAGGGGCTGCCGTTGTTGTTTGCGCTGGATCGTTTGTTCGACATGATCCGTACCGCTCTCAACATCACCGGTGATGCGGCCTGCGCCGTCATCGTCGACCGCTACAGCCCGGATTACGATCCGGACCGCTGGAACAAATAATCCAACTGCAATGAACAAGGGGCCCGCGGGCCCCTTTCTTTATGCTTGTTGTTGTGACCGTCAGCCGAGCTGAGCGAGTGCCTGCTGGCAGCGCTGCTCGGCGGCGTCCAGCTCCAGCAGCACCATCTTGATGTCTTCGAGCTGCTGCTGCAGGGTCTCCCGTTTGTCGGCCACCAGCCCCAGCATGGTCTGCAGCTGGGTGCGGCTGCTCTTGTCCGCATCGTAGAGATCGAACAGATCGCGGATATCCGCCAGGCTGAAGCCCAGTCGCTTGCCGCGCAGGGTCAGCTTGAGCCGCACTCTATCCTGCCGACTGTAGATCCGGGTCTGTCCCTGACGGGCAGGATTCAAAAGTCCCTGATCTTCATAAAAACGAATACTTCGGGTCGTAACATCAAATTCACGGGCCAGTTCGCTGATGCTGTAGGTCCGCGTGTCATCCTTGGTTCGGTTCATGGCGCTATCTTGGCTGTCAATCCTGGCTGGCACCTTACCCAAACGTCAACTGCCCCGCAAGTCTTGTTCCCGCAGCGGCGGCAGCATATGTTATTCCAATGTAACAAGGAGAGTGCAATTGATGGATATCGTGATTGTTGCGGCCAAACGTACCCCCATGGGGGCCTTCCAGGGAGCCCTGGCCAACCTGACGGCACCCGAACTGGGCGCCTGTGCCATTGCCGCGGCCATGGCAGAAGCGGGGCTCCGGGGGGAGCAGATCGATGAAGCCTATCTGGGCAACGTGCTGAGTGCCGGGGTCGGCCAGGCACCCGCCCGTCAGGCGGTGCTGAAGGCGGGCCTGCCGGACAGCATTCCCTGCACTACGGTCAACAAGGTGTGCGGTTCCGGCATGAAGGCGGTGATGCTGGCGGCCGATGGCTTGCGACTCGGCGATACCAAGGTGGTGATCGCCGGCGGGATGGAGAGCATGAGCCGCGCCCCTTATCTGCTCGACAAGGCGCGCAGCGGTTTTCGGATGGGGCACCAGAGCGTGCTCGATCACATGTTCCTCGACGGACTGCAGGATGCCTACGAAGGCCAGCTGATGGGGCATTATGCCCAGCTGAGCGCCGATCGCGCCGGGTTGACCCGTGCCGACATGGATGCCTTTGCCATCGCATCGCTGGAGCGGGCGCTGGCGGCCCAGCGCAGCGGGGCCTTCGCGGCGGAGCTGGCGCCTGTGATGGTCGGAGATACCCTGCTGCTGGCCGAGGATGAGCAACCTGCCAAGGCCAGGCCCGAGAAGATCCCCCAGCTCAAGCCGGCTTTCAGCAAGACGGGCACCATCACGGCGGCCAATGCCAGCTCCATCTCGGACGGGGCGGCGGCGCTGATCCTGATGCGGGGTGAAACTGCCGCGCAGCTAGGGCTGCCGGTGCTGGCGCGACTGGTGGGTTATCAGAGCCACGCGGCCCTGCCCGCCGAGTTTACCAGCGCACCGATAGGAGCTATCAAGGGCCTGCTGGCCAAGGTGGGTTGGCGGGTGGAGGAAGTGGATTTGTTCGAGGTCAACGAGGCGTTTGCCATGGTCAGCCTGCTGGCGATGGCCGGTTGCCAGCTGCCCCATGACAAGGTCAACGTGAACGGCGGCGCCTGCGCGCTCGGTCATCCGCTGGGGGCGAGTGGCGCCAGGATCCTGGTGACCCTGATCCATGCCCTGCGCGAACGCGGTCTCAAGCGCGGGGTAGCCAGTCTGTGCATCGGGGGTGGGGAGGCGACGGCGGTCGCCATCGAGCTGGGTTAATCTGTCTCCGCCATCGCCTGGAGTTGCTGGTTGACCCAGGCGGTGGCGGTCAGATAGAGCTGACTGACCTTCTCTTCATTGAGCCCGAGCCGGGCCGTTCTGGCCGTGATCCGCTGCCAGTTCGCACTCTCGTAATCTTCGCAAAACGACAGATAGAACCCCAGGTTGCCCTTGCGTTCCAGCAGGGCGACCCGGATCTCCTCGATCAGTGGAATGGTGCCGAGCAGCTTGTCCATCGGCTGTTCCATCAATACATCGAGCAGGGAGAAGAGGCCGGTGATGAAGGCCTGCTGGGCTTCCTGGGTTGGTGCATGGGTGTGGGCCAGCAGCTCGCAGAAGCGGGCCCGGATCATCGACATCTGATAGAGCTCGGCACTCTTGCCGTGGCCGGCGCTGGTGGCGGCGACCAGGGTCACGAAGCGTTTGAGCTGGGTGTGGCCGAGATAGACGGCGGCCTGGCGAAAGGAGGAGATGGGATTGGCGTGGCTCTTGAGGTGATTGACGTAACGCAGCAGCTTGAGGGACAGGGAGATGTCCTGACTCAGCAGCTGCTCGATGCGGTTGAGGTCGGGCTCAGGCTGGTTGACCACGTTGAGCAATTGCATCACCACCACCTGGGCCGGCTCCATGGTCGCCTGCTTGACCATCTCGGGCCGGCTGAAGAAGAAGCCCTGGAACAGGTCGATACCGAGGCGCTTGACCCGTTCAAACTCCGCCTTGTCTTCTACCTTCTCCGCCAGATAGGTGAGCTTGAGCTGCTGATGCTGCTGGATGAACACCTTGATCTGCAGCAGCGACGTGGCGCGCAGATCGAACTTGATGATGTGGATGTAGGGGAGGAAGCGCTCCCAGTCCGGCGACAGGGTGAAGTCGTCGAGGGCGAGCTGATAGCCCAGCCCGTGCAGCTGTTTCACCTTGGCCAGCAGCGCATCGTCGGGATCGGCATCTTCCAGGATCTCGATCACCACCTTCTCCGGCGGCAGACACTCGGCCAGCCCTTCCAGCAGCAGCGAATGAGGGAAGTTGATGAAGCAGGGACGGCCGCCGAGCAGCTGATCGATGTTCTGTTGCAGGAACTGTTCGACCACCAGTCTGGCGGTGGCTTGCTGGGAGGAGATGGGGGGGAACACGTTATCCAGACTGTCGCGAAACAGCAGCTCATAGGCGTGGGTATTCAACTCCCGATCCAGGATGGGCTGCCTTGCTACGTATGAATACATGCATCTCTCCAGCGTGTGTACTGGATTGATTTTATTGTGAAGCCGCGCACTATGCCAGCGCTTGGAGGCCATAAACGGTCAATAACTGGCATAGTGCTTGAATAGGCGGGCAGGGGATGCCCGCCCGCTTCAGAACAGGTAATTGAGCTGCAGACCGGCCAGCCAGGCGTCCCCTTCCGAGGTGCCCTGGAAGGTGGAGGTGGTCTGCGGGATGCCGGGTTTGAGCTGCATGGTCTCGCTCACGTCCACCTTCTTGCCGTCGATGAGCGTCACGCCCAGATCCAGCGAGAGGTTGCGATCGATCTGATAACCCACCCCGGCGCTGTACCAGACCCGATCCGAGTCGGGGATGGAGATGGTGCGGCGATCCGCCGGGACCGGGCTGCGGTCATAGGCAAGACCGGAGCGCAGCTGCCATTGCGGTGCCAGCTGGTAGGTCAGGCCCAGCGCGTAGCGCCAGCTGTCTTCCCAGTGCTCGTCCTTGATGTGCATGACACCGTGGTGATCGAGCTCGGATTCCAGCTGTACGAACTTGCTCCAGTTGGTCCAGTTGATGCTCGAATGCAGCGCCAGCGCCGGCGTCAGCTGATGGAACAGGGCCAGCTCGGCGGTGGCGGGCAGCGGCAGATCCAGGCTGCCGGTATCGGTGAAGGGCTGCCCGTTCTGATCGATGCCGATGGCGTCGCCGGAGAGTTTCAGGGTGACGTCGTGGCGGTAGGAGAGGCCGATGCGGGTCGCCTCCGACAGCTCCAGCAGGGTGCCCAGGTTCCAGCCCATGGCCCAGCCATCCCCTTTCAGGTGCTTGGCGATCTGGTTGTTGGACGGGAAGGTGCCGCCCACTTCCCCTTCGCCCTGAATGGCGGAGAGGCCGGCGCCGAAGGACCAGACGCGGTTGACGCGATAGGCCAGCGACGCCCCCAGATCCACGGTCTTGATGTCGGAGACATTGCCGAAGTGACCGGCATTGTAGTTGTCCGGCATCTTGACGCCGAGCCCGTAATAGGAGGTGGCAGCCAGCCCCAGGCGCCACTGGTCGTTGAGCGGCACTATGAGGTAGGCGTTGGGCACCCAGGCATCATCGGCGATGTCGTGGGCCGCCGCATCCAGGCTGACCGGCCCCTTGGGGGTCGGCACACGGGTGGTACCCTCGATGTTGACGTCGGGGTGCACATAGATGAAGCCACCGGAGAAGGCCATGGTATCGAAACGGGTCATGGCGGCGGCGTTGCGGGAGAGCACGCTGGCATTGTCGGCGATGGCGGCTTCGCCGGCGAAGGCGCGGCCCATGCCGGTGGCGGATTGTTCGGCCAGCTGAAAACCTGCCGCCTGGGCCTGGCTCGACAGCACCAGCAGGGCGATGAGAGACGGCTTCATGATGGAGTGCATTGCATTGTCCTTGAAAATGAACCTGAAGTTCGATCGTTTTTATGGTTGGAGGCAGGATTTTATATGGTATGACCAGTAAGGCAACGGGCGCGGGGGCGAGGGGATGAAAACGGGATTAAATGCTGGGGGATGTGCTGCTAATAGCTTGATAAAAAAAGAAAAGCGCACAGTTGTTTGCTACAGATGTACGCTGAAACATGAATTTGGAATAAAAAAAGAGCGCCCGCAGGCGCTCTGGTCAATTCGCTGATTATCAGAACTTCATGTTGAACTGAGCGGAAGCGAGGAAGGCGTTGCCGTGGGAGGTGCCTTTCCAGCGCAGCGCTTCGTTGCTTTCGACCAGCTTCTCGTTGACGTCCACTTTCTTGCCGTCCAGATAGGCCATGCCGAAGTCGACGCTCATGTCCTTGTCGATGTGGTAGGTGGCGCCAGCGCTATACCATACGCGGTCGGAATCCGGGATGCTCAGGCTGCGGTATTCCGGCTCGATCGGGGTGTTGTCGTAGGCAAAGCCGATACGGGCTTCCCAGGACGGGTTGACGTACCAGGTACCGCCCAGAGAGTAACGGGTGGAGTCCTTGAACTTCTCAGGCTTGTAGAGGCAGACGCCGGCACCGTCGGTGCTGTTGCACTGACCGCTGGTAGCTTTGAGCTCCTGGAAGGCGCTCCAGTCGGTCCAGTTGACGGAGTAGTGCACGGCAAACTGCTGGTTCAGACGGTGGTAACCGGCGAACTCGGCCTGGGCCGGCAGATCCAGCGGCAGTTCGCCACCAACGGTCTTGAAGCCGGAAGAGGTGCCCTGATAGTCACCTTTGAACTTCAGGTCTACCTGGGAGCGATAGGTCAGCGCGAAGCGGTTGTTCTCGTTCACTTCATACATGGTGCCCACGTTCCAGCCGTAACCCCAGTCATCACCCTTCAGGTGGCTGACGATGGTGTCCTTGCCGATACCCGGCACGCTGCTCAGCGGCGGCACGGCGGCCAGTACGCCGGCGCGGCGGTTCAGTTCAGCCTTGGCATAGACCAGGTTCAGACCGGCGCCGACGCTGAAGTGCTGATTGACGCGGTAGGCGATGTTCGGGTTGATGTTGAAGGTGAGCAGTTCGGTGTTGCCGGCAATGGAGCCACCGTTGAAGTTCTCGGTGTATTCGGTCGACAGACCGTAGTTGGAGAACAAGCCGATACCCCAGGCCCACTGGTCGTTCAGCGGCTGGATGAAGTAGGTGGCAGGCACGAAGGCGCTCGGGGCGATGCCGCTTTCGCTGGCACCGGCCATTTTGGCGGAGCCTGCATAGATGTCACCATTTACATCCACGTCCGGCTTGATATAGGTACCGGAGACAGAGAACGCCATCTTGTCAAACTGGGTCATGGCTGCCGGGTTGCGGGACAACACGGAGGCGTTGTCCGCCACGGCGGCTTCCCCTGCATACGCACGACCCAGGCCGGAGGCTGAGTGTTCGTTCAATTGGAACGCGGCGGCGAAGGTTTGGGTACTGGCCAGGGTGACGGCGGCAGCGATCAGGCTCTTTTTGAAAAAGGCAGTTGTCATAGTGTTCTCTCTTGTAGGCAGATTTTCCGTCGGCATCAGGGCTATTTTGCCTCTGTATGTGACAAGATCTGTTGTTATTTCAGCTTCTTCCCATTCAATTCTGGCGTGATTCTATGGATCTGGTAGGAGGTAAGAAATCAGACCAGTGACAGCAGAATACATAAAAGTTTCCAGAGTGTTAATCATTTGTTTGAATTCGCCGCTTAAATAGTCTCTTTTACCATTAATTGGATAAAAAACACCCACATGCAGCGATCTGCATCACAAAAATATTTTTGGGTATTTGCGGGGAATGAGCGGCGAATAGGGGAGAATCGTGACGGGAAAGGAGATAAACGGGCAGCCAACCTGATTGGTCTGCCCGTTGGCTTGACCCGCTACGAGGCGAGTCAAGATTGGGTTAATGCCTGTTAAATCGACCAGTGCAGCCGGGATTCCAGCTGCTCTGCCACCGGCGCCAGCGGCTCCTCCATCTCACCGATCAGCACCATGTTGGCCCCCTTGAGTTGCAGGATCTCGCCTTTGAGCTGGCCATCTTCAAAGGTGGGCTGCAGGGTGAGTGGCACATGCTTGGGCACCAGGAACAGGGTGACCGGGCCCATCTTGCCCTGCAATACCATGTGCAGCGCCGGCCCCTGATAGAAGGAGCAGTGGTTGACATAGGTGATCTTCAGCCCCTGCATGCCCATCAAGGTGGCGCCATATTTCTCCATCTTGGCGTTGATGGTGCGCAGGCTCACCTGCTCGTCCACATCCTTGATGAAGGGCTCTTCGCCATAGACGTGGGCCATGGCGACCTGGGCCAGCGAAAGCTCGTCGGGAGCGGCCAGTGGCCAGCTCAGCCAGCGGGTGCTCATGCCGAGCAGAAAGGCGACCGAGGCTGCCATCGCCAGCGCACGCCAGTTGCTGCTCGGGCGCACCGGCAGGGGAACCACCTGCGGCTGATCGGCTTCCAGCGCCTGTCTGAGCAGGATGCGCTCGGCCAGCCCGGCCGGCACCTCGACCTCCATCGCTCGCTGCAGGCTGCGATCGAGCTGCTTCATCTCGTCCAGATGCTTGCGATTGGCAGGGGAGCGCTGGGCCTGCTCGAGAAACGCTGGATCCTGCTCATGTGGATGGGCTATGGCCCGACGGCGAAATTCCAGCTCATCCATTGGTGTGTCCTCTCTGTTGGGTCGTTGACTCCATGGCCTCTTTTATCTGATTGCGGGCCCGAAACAGGCGAGTCATGACGGTGTTCTTGTTGAGCCCCAGCTGCGCCGCTATCTCGTCGCCGCTAAAGCCCCCCAGCACCTGCAGCAGCAGGGGTTCCTGATATTCGGCCGGCAGACGGGCGATGTGGCGTCTGAGCCACTCGTTCTCCATCTCCTGCTCGCTGTGCAGTGCCTCCTGATCGCTCTGGGGATGCTCGTCGAGATCGACGAGGTCAAACTGCTTGCGCTCGAACCGGCGTGCATTTTCCCGCCGCAGTATGGTGATGAGCCAGGCCTTGGCGGCCTTGTCGTCGAGCAGGGAGTCGATGCTCTTCCAGGCGCGCAGAAAGGTCTCCTGCACCAGATCTTCCGCCACTTGCGGATCCCGACACAGCCAGTAGGCGTAGCGGTAGATGTCCCCGTGCAGGGCATGTACCAACGCTTCGTATTTGGTTTGTTTGTCTGCCATGCCTCCATAGACCGGGGAGGTCGTGGGATCCTTTCCGACCGTGGCACCTTTTTTTCTGAAAAAACCTAAAGCCATCGCTGGGCTTCCTTATTTGAATGAAGGCCAGGATCAACCGATCCTGGCCAGTTGCCTGAGGCCATAGGCTATCGCAAAAGTTTCGTGGCCGCATAGGGCGCTGGCAAAGTCCGCCCAGGTTGGCGGGTGGTTCTTAGCAGGGGATACGGTAGCGAAGCAGGCGCGCTCCAGGGCGGCAAAGTGGGGTACAAGGGCGGGATCGCGACGACAGGGCAGGGTATCGAGGCGGGGATGGGGCAGTAACCCGCGCAGGCTGGCCCACGCCAGCAAGCGGGCCCGGATCTGCTCGGCATCGGCCCGACACAGCGCCTGTTGCAGGCGATAGAAGGCGTGCCAGCGCGGCCCGTGGCGCCAGCAGGCGCGCAGCAGCAGAGCCCAGATGACCCACAGCAGGCTCTCGTCGTTCGGCCCATCCTGCGCCGGCGGCGACTGCGTGCTTGCGGCAATGTGCAGGGGAGTGGCGGGCAGCCGAGCATGTTCGATGCGCCCGCGCTGGGTGTTGAACCAGGCCAGCTCGATGGCGGGCAGCAGATAGTCACCGGGTTCGTCCACGGTCAAGGCCTGGCGCCACTCGCGCTCGAAGCGCAGCGTCCCCTTGGCGAGATAGCGCTCCTGCTGCTGCTCCCCATCCGGCCTGGCCCTGATGCCGGCGGGCAGGCCGGATGAGCCGAGCAGGCGTGCCAGATTGAGGCGGCTGCCATCCCCCCCTCCAGGGTGAGGGTCAGGGTGCGGATCACCGGCTCACCCGCTCTGGCCGCCGTAGGCGGATCCAGCCGCTGGCTCAGGGTGAGCTGGCTCGCCACCGGTTGCAGCGGGGGCTCGTCGATCTGCACGAACAGGGTGGCCGCCCGGGCCGAGAGCGGGTCACTGCCGCCGTCATCTTGTGGCAAACGCCCCTGAAAGCGGGGGGACTCCAGTGGATGGCGCCCCGCTTCCTTGGCTTGCAGCAGCCAGCTGCGGGTCAGGCGGCCGGGCAAACCGGGGCTCGCCGGTGGCTGCCACTGATCGTTGCCGAGGCGGCGAATGGTGAAGGCATCGCTGGCCGGCTCTGTGAGGTTGGGGGCCTCCATGTTGGCCGGCAACCAGAGGCTGAGCTGATAGACAAAGGGCTGGCCGGGGTAGAGCGGCCCCTGTTGCAGCACCCGGGCCTGCAGTTCGATGGGAGAGATGGCAGGTGCTGGCGCCAGGTTGCCGGCTTCGCTGCGTGGCGGAAAGGGGATGGACGGAGTCTGCTGCGCCCCCAGTGGCAGGGCTGGCACCTGCTGCGGGCTGGTATCCAGCAGGTGCAGGGGGATCTGCCAGCGGGTCAGACTCTGCTGTGGGGTGCTGACCCGGCTCATGGTCACCTTGCCCACCGCGAACTGACGCAGCAGGGGGGTGATGGCAAGCTCATTGCTCTGGCGCTCCCCGTCCGCTTCGATGATCAGCAACCAGTCGCGGTGATCGGCCCCCGGCAGCAGCTCGGCCCGGGGCGGGGCGGCAAAAACCTGCGCCGTCATCAGCCAGAGCAGCAACAGGCACAGGGCATGGCAACGAGCGAAGAGGCGGTTCACCAGGGATCCTCTCCTTTCAGGTTGCCAGGGGCGAGGCCGCGATCGCTCTCCTGCTGGCGTCTGCGCTGATCTTCCTTGCGCAGCCGCTGCTCCAGCAGCAGGACGGGGGGCGACGGAGGCAGGGGAGCATCCGGGGTGGCGGCCTGCTCGGGGGCATCGATGGGCTTGGGATCCTGCGCCTGTGGGGTTGCCTCGGGCGGTTGGGCGCGCAGCAAAGTCAGGTTGTAGCGCGCATCCTGATGGCCCGGCTCCAGCGCCAGCGCCGCCAGATAGGCCTGCTCGGCGGCCGCCAGCTGACCGAGTTGCACCAGGGCATTGCCCCGGTTGTAGTGGGCAGTGGCCGTGCTGGCCCGGCCATAGGCGGCGGCCGCCTTGGCGTAGTCGCCAGCCCGATACCAGGCATTGCCCTGCCAGACGGGATCCGCAAAGGTGCGGGCGGCTTCCTGATAGCGCTTTTGCAAGAAGGCCTGCCAGGCCTGATAGTCATGGGCTGCGGGCGGGAGGGCCGTTGGCGCCGGGCTGGCCTGCAGGGAGGGGGGGGGGACAGCAGCGCCCCCACCAGTACCAGCCAGAGGGTGCCGATACGGGCCAGCAGCGCCAGCGGCAGCAGGGGCAGCAGCAGCCAGGGGCCGAGATCCATGGCCTGGTGTGTACCTGTGGCCTGGCTCATGGGCAGGGGGGCAAAGCGTGGTGCCCCCTGTTGCAGCCACTGCAGTTGACCGCCGAGATCGCCGGCCAACTGTTGCAGGGTGGCCACGTCGGGGGCCGGCAGGGCGCGACCGAAGCCACCGCCCATGGCGGCGGGCAGGCGACTGGCCTGGCCGCTATTGGCCAGCAAGACGTCGAGGCGCGCTTGCACCTGTGCGTGGCAAAAGAGGCTGCCCTGGCAGGGCCACACCGCTTTGATCCGCTCGGCCTGACGGGCGGTCAGGTCATCGGTGATCAGCAGCAGGCGGGCCTGCTGGCCGGCGGGGATCTGCTTGAGCGCCAGCGCCACCGCACGCTCGGGCGCGCTGCCTTGCCTTGGCATGATGGCCGGGCGCAGGTCGGGCAGCAGCAGGGCGAGGGCCTGGTGATCCCGGGTCGGCGGCATGGCGAGGTAGGCATCCCCGGCAAACAGGATGAGGGCGATGGGATGGGCCGCTTCCTGCTGCGCTCTGTCAGCCAATAGATCCTGCAGCAACACCCGCACCCGGGTGGCCCGGTCTGGCAGCAGATCGGTGGCCAGCATGGAGCGGGAGAGATCCAGCAGCCAGATGTCGAGGGCCGGGCTCGGAATGCTCTGGCTCTGCTGGCGCAGGGCCGGGCCGCTCAAGGCCAGGATCAGCGGCAGGCAGGCCAGCCAGAGCCAGGGAAAATGGCGCCGTTGCCCAGGCAGCAGATAAGCCTGCATGGCGGGGGCCAGCAGCGGGGTCTGGCGACGACGGCGCCATCCTTGCCACAGCCAGGGCAGCAGGGCCAGCAACCAGAGCGGGCGTAGCAGGGTGAGCTCCATCATGGGGCGCCTCGGGATGGGTTGTCAGGCAGTGCGGCTTTGCGGGTCAGTCGCCGCGGCCAGCGCAATCGGGCGGGCCAGCTCAGCAGCAACCAGGCCAGCGCCAGCGGCCAGGGGTAGAGCTCCTGGTTGGGGCGATAGCGGGTCTGCGCGGTGGCGACGGGCTCCAGGGTATCCAGCGCCTGATTGATGGCCTCGAGATCCCCCTGGGTGCGTGCCCGAAAGTAACGGCCATGGCCCACCTCGGCCAGCTGCTGCAAGAGGGATTCGTCGAGCTCGGCACTGGGGTCGCTCTGGGCCGGGACCTGCGCGGGGGTCATCGCCTCGGCAAAGGTATCCGGATCGGCGCCCACCCCCAGGGTATAGAGGCGAATGCCTGCTGCTGCGGCCTGCTTGGCCTCGCGCAGGGGGTCAGCGCTGCCGGCGGTGTTGCGCCCGTCGGTGACCAGCAACAGGGCGGTGGAGCGATCGGGGGCCTTGTGCTGGCGCGCAAGCAGGATGGCCTCACCGAGGGCGGTGGTGCGTCCCACCAGCTCGAAATCGAGCTCGCGGGTGAGACCGAGCAGGGCGTTGGTCTCCTGGGTCAGGGGTGAGAGCAGGTAGGCGTGATCGGCGAACACGATGAGGGCGATGCGATCGCCGAGGCGGGCGGCGATGAGCCTGTCTATCTGCTGGCGCACCGCGCTGAGCCGGTCTTTTTGCTCCCCTTCATCCAGCATGTCCTGGGTGCGCATGCTGTCGGAAAGATCCACCGCCAGGATGAGATCCCGGCTGCTCTGGTAGCTCACCTGAGGCGGCTCCTGCCACTGGGGGCGGCAGAGCGCCAGCACCAGGGCGCACCAGCACAGCGCCATCCGCCACAGGGGCTGGCCGGCATGGGGGCGCAGCAGGGGAAAGCCGGCATGGGTCAATACGCCTGGGTCATGTGCGCCGCTGGGGCGGGGCGGCAGACCAAAGCGCACCAGCAGCGGCAGCACCAGCGCCAGGGCAAACCAGGGCCAGGCGAGGGTCATGACTCTCTCCCGGCGTGCACGTCGCTCAGGCGGGTTCGCCCCCGCCGCCTGCGAGTGCGCAGGTCCAGCAACCAGGATGGCGGGCAGATGCAGTGACGTCCCCAGGCGAGGTAGGCCCGGCGCAGCGCCAGGCGCTGCTGCGTATCCGGGCTCTGACCACCGTAGAGCCAGGCAGACCAGTGCGGGGCCAGCTCGCGAAAGCGGCTGCCCCCCAGAGCATCGAGACCCAGAGAATCGAGCCCCAGAGAATCAAGAAAGACGAGCCAGGGCTCTCCTTGCAGTACGGCCGCCTCGGGCCAGCGGGGCAGCACGGCCTCGCGCAACACGGCTTGCAGCTGGGGCACCAGATTGGGGGCCTGCCAGTCGAGCTGCCGCCGCCAGCGGCGATAACGCAGCAGGCTTTGCACGCCGAGGATGATCATGGCGCCGACCAGCAATGCGATCAGCAGCCACCACCAGCCCAGCAGGCGGGGATCAGCGGCCAGCTGTAGCGGCGGGCCGGGGTGAATGTCGCGCAGCTGGGCCGCCAGCGGCGAGGTGGGGACGCTGCTGCCCGGCACGGCGCTGGCGAGCCAGTTCAGAATTGGCGGCATGCCCCCTCCTGCCATTGGCGTTGCAGCGGCTGGCCGTTGTCGAGCCGGTAGAGGCGCTGCACCAGCGGCAGCAGTTGCTGATGGCTCTGGCGGGCCAGCTGTTCGGCAGCCTCTTGATAGCGCCAGGCGAATCCCGCTTCGCCGGCCTCGAGCCAGCCACTCTGCTGGCCGGCGCGCACCGCCAGGCGGCCTTGGGCGGGCAGGGCTGCCTCCAGCGGATCCCGAATTTGCCAGCAATGCAGGTCGTGGCGCCGGCCGAGCAGTTGCAACTGGCGGCAGAGCGCCTCGTCGAGAGGGCTGTGATCGGTGATCAGGGTCAATCTGGCACCGTGGGGCAGGTTGAGCCGGGCCAGGGTATGGGCCAGGGCGTGGGGGGCGGCGTGCGTGCCAACCCCAGCCGATAGTGGTGGCAGAGGGCCTCCAGCAAGGGCACCAGGGGGCCGCGCTGGTGTTGCAGATGCGGCTCCACACCGTGGCAGATCAGGGTGTTGGCCTGCTTTTCCCCTTGCCAGAGCAGGGCAGCGGCCAGCTCGCAACCCAGGCGCGCCTTGAGCTGGTGGCAAGAGCCGAAGTACATGGCCGGGGAGAGATCGAGCAGCAGCCAGTGGGCCTGATCCTGCTCTTCGCTGTAGAGCCGGGTATAGGGGCGACCGAGGCGGGCGGTCACCCGCCAGTCGATATGGCGCACCTCGTCGCCGGCCTGATAGGCGCGCAGCTCGCGAAAGGTGAGCCCCGGCGTGCGGCCAAGCCGCCCTTGCGCCACCGGTTGAATGCGCGAACGCGGCCCCTGCCGGGCCCACAGCCTGATCGCCAGCAGTCTGGCGAGCGGCAGGGCGATATCGGGATGGGCGAGGGGATCGGCGGCGTCCGTCATGGCTGCAGGGCCCGCACAGAGGAAACGAGCGGACTCAGGGGCATGGGATCGCATCCAGCAGCAGGGTGATGAGCGCCTCGTTGTCGAGGTTGTCCGCCAGCGCCTGATAACTGGGGATGAGGCGATGGCGCAGCACGGCCGGCGCCAGCTGCTGAATGTCTTCGGGCAGCACGAAATCCCGTCCGGCCAGCCAGGCCCTGGCGCGAGCCGCTCTGGCCAGACCTATGCTGGCCCTGGGGCTGGCGCCCACCGCGACCAGGGGTTCGAGTTCCGGACACAGGCCGCTGCCCGGCCGGGTGGCGCAGACCAGCTGCACCAGATAGTGCTCGAGGCGCCCCTGCATCTGCACGGCCTGCACCGCGCTGCGGGCCGCCAGCAGATCGGCCTGGCTCAGGGTGAGCGGCGGCGTCGGCAGGGTGTCGCCGCGAGCGTTTAATTGGAGGATGGCCAGCTCCATGGCGGGGCTCGGGTAGTCCACCAGCAGCTTGAGCAAGAAGCGATCGAGCTGGGCCTCCGGCAGGGGATAGGTCCCCTCCTGTTCTATGGGGTTTTGCGTGGCGGCCACCATAAAGAGCGGCGGCAGGCGCCAACTCTTCTTGCCCACGGTGATCTGATGCTCGGCCATCGCCTCCAAGAGGGCGGACTGCACCTTGGCCGGCGCCCGGTTGATTTCGTCCGCCAGCACCAGGTGGTTGAAGAGGGGGCCGGGCTGAAACACGAAGCTGGCATCTTGGGGATGAAACACCTCGCTGCCTGTCAGATCGGCAGGCAGCAGGTCGGGGGTGAACTGGATGCGGGCGAAGCGCCCCTCCACCGCGCCGGCCAGCGCCTTGACGGCCCGGGTCTTGGCAAGACCGGGGGCGCCCTCGATCAACACATGTCCTTCACATAACAGGGCGATCAGCAGCCCCTCGATGAGGGGGCCCTGTCCCAGAATTTGACTACCAAGATAGTCCCCAAGCGCTCTGAACTCGGCCGCTGCCATGCAATAAACCCGTTGTTTTCATAGAAGTTGATCTTTTTATACTCCAGTTGGCGCACAAGGGCGAGGGAGGGGGCCAAGATGGCGGCAATTTAGTTTCAATCAGCCGTATGAAATTTGTGAGTGGATTGTTAAGATGTGGCGCAATGAGGTCAGACCTCTCCCTTTAGTCTTCTCGTTTAACCAAGGAGCCAGGATGAAAGAGCCATTGAAACTGACGACTCGCCAGGGCGAACGGATTGCCGTCGTGGCGGGTTTGCGCACTCCCTTTGCCAAGCAGGCCACCGCCTTTCACGGCGTGCCTGCGGTGGATCTGGGCAAGCTGGTGGTGAGCGAGATGCTCGCTCGCACCGATCTCGATCCCAAGCTCATCGACCAGCTGGTGTTCGGCCAGGTGGTACAGATGCCGGAAGCCCCCAACATTGCCCGCGAGATCGTGCTCGGCACCGGCATGAGTGTCAGCACCGATGCCTATAGCGTGTCGCGCGCCTGCGCCACCAGTTTCCAGGCCGTCGCCAACGTCACCGAATCCATCATGGCCGGCACGGTGGATATCGCCATCGCCGGCGGCGCCGACTCCTCGTCAGTGCTGCCCATCGGGGTGAGCAAGAAGCTGGCTCGCGCCCTGGTGGATCTCAACAAGGCGCGCAATCTGCAGCAGCGTTTCAATATCCTGCGCCAGTTGCGGGTCAAGGATCTGCTGCCGGTGCTGCCCGCCGTGGCCGAGTACTCCACCGGTCTCTCCATGGGGCAGACCGCTGAGCAGATGGCCAAGAGCCACCAGATCAGCCGTGAGGCGCAAGATGCGCTGGCGCACCGCTCCCATACCCTGGCCGCCCAGGCCTGGGCCGATGGCAAGTTGAGTGGCGAGGTGTTTACCGCCCACGTACCGCCCTACAAGGCGCCGCTGGAGCGAGACAACAACATCCGCGAAAGCTCTGATCTGGCGAGCTACGCCAAGCTCAAGCCGGTGTTTGACCGGGTGCACGGCTCCGTCACCGCCGCCAACGCCACCCCGCTCACCGACGGCGCCGCCGCCGTGCTGCTGATGCGCGAAGGGCGGGCCCGTGAGCTTGGCCTCGAGCCGCTCGGCTACATCCGCAGTTTCGCGTTTTCTGCCATCGACGTGTGGCAGGACATGCTGATGGGCCCCTCCTACGCCACCCCGCTGGCGCTGGATCGCGCCGGCATCACGCTCAGCGATCTCAACCTGATCGACATGCACGAGGCTTTTGCCGCCCAGACCCTGGCCAACCTCAAGATGTTTGCCAGCAAAGAGTTTGCCCAGAGCAAGCTGGGTCGCGATCAGGCCATTGGCGAGGTGGACATGGACAAATTCAACGTCCTCGGTGGCTCGCTGGCCTTTGGTCACCCCTTTGCCGCGACCGGTGCGCGCATGATCACCCAGACCCTGCACGAGCTGCGGCGCCGGGGTGGGGGATTGGGGCTTAACACCGCCTGTGCGGCGGGTGGTCTCGGCGTGGCCATGGTGTTGGAGGTAGAGTGATGAGCGAGAAGACTTTTTCCCTGGCAGTGCGCCAGGATGGCATCGGCATTCTCACCATGGATGTGCCGGGCGAGAGCATGAATACCCTCAAGGCCGCCTTCGTGGAAGAGATCCGCGCGGTGCTGGCCGAGGTGAAAGCCAATAAAGAGCTGATCGGCCTGGTGGTGGTCTCCGGCAAGAAGGACTCCTTCATCGCCGGCGCCGACATCAGCATGCTGGCGGCCTGTACCAGCGCCAAGGATGCCGAGACGCTGTCGCGGGAAGGGCAGGTGATCTTCGCCGAGATCGAGTCGCTGCCCATTCCGGTGATCGCCGCCATTCACGGCCCCTGCCTCGGCGGCGGGCTGGAGCTGGCACTGGCCTGTCATGGCCGGGTGGTCACCGATCACGGCAAGACGGTACTCGGCCTGCCCGAAGTGCAACTGGGCTTGCTGCCGGGCTCCGGCGGGACCCAGCGTCTGCCGCGCCTCATCGGGGTGGCCAAGGCGCTCGACCTGATGCTGACCGGCAAGCAGGTGCGGGCCAAGCAGGCCAAGAAACTGGGGCTGGTGGACGACGTGGTGCCGCCCTCCATCCTGCTGGACGCCGCCATCAAGTTGGCCAAGAAGGGCAAGCCCCGTCACGAGCTCAAGCGGGATCTGCAGGGCAAGCTGCTGGAGACCAACAAGCTTGGCCGCAAGGTGCTGTTCGATCAGGCCCGCAAAGGGGTGAAGGCGAAGACCCGCGGCAACTACCCGGCCCCGGATCTGATCCTGGAAGTGGTGCGCATCGGGGTGGAAGAGGGGATGCAGGCCGGCCTTGCCGCCGAATCCCGCCACTTTGGCGAGCTGGTGATGACCAGCGAATCCGCCGCCCTGCGCTCCATCTTCTTTGCCACCACCGAGATGAAGAAGGAGGTCACCTATCAGGGGGCTGAGCCGCGCAAGGTGGGTCATGCCGCTGTGCTGGGCGGCGGTCTGATGGGGGGCGGCATCGCCTTCGTCACCGCTACCAAGGCGGGCGTGCCGGTGCGGATCAAGGACGTGGCCAGCAGCGGCATCGGCAATGCCATGCGCTACAGCTACGACATCCTGGCCAAGAAGCTCAAGCGTCGCCAACTGCTGCGCAGCGAGCTTGAGAAGCAGATGAGCCTGCTGACCGGTACCCTCGACTACTCCGGTTTCCACCGGGTCGACATGGTGGTGGAGGCGGTGTTCGAAGATCTTTCCCTCAAGCACCAGATGGTGAAGGACGTGGAGCGCGAGTGCGGCGAGCACACCGTGTTTGCCTCCAACACCTCCTCTCTGCCTATCCACCAGATCGCCTCGGCGGCGGCGCACCCGGAGCGGGTGGTGGGGCTGCACTACTTCAGCCCGGTGGACAAGATGCCGCTGGCGGAAATCATCCCCCACGCCGGCACCAGTGCCGAGACGGTTGCCACCACCCTGGCCTTTGCTCGCGCCCAGGGCAAGACCCCCATCGTGGTCAAGGACGAGGCAGGCTTCTACGTCAACCGCATCCTGGCTCCCTACATGAACGAGGCGGCGCGCCTGGTGCTGGAAGGGGAGCCGGTGGAGGTGCTGGACGGCGCCCTGCTCGATTTCGGTTTCCCGGTGGGTCCCATCACCTTGCTGGACGAGGTGGGGATCGACGTGGGTGCCAAGATCTCCCCGATCCTCGAAAAAGAGCTGGGGGGGGAGCAGTTCCAGGCCCCGGCGGCCTTTGACAAGCTGCTGCAAAACGATCGCAAGGGGCGCAAGAACGGCAAGGGCTTTTACCTCTACGGTAAGGCGGCCCCGCGCAGCAAGCTTACCGGCAAAGAGGGCAAGAAGACGGTGGACGAGAGTGTCTACGGTGTGCTCGGCATCTCGCCCCAGGCCAAGCTGGCCAAGGCGGAGCTGGCCGAGCGCTGCGTGCTGATGATGCTCAACGAAGCGGCCATGGCGCTGGACAGCGGCGTGGTGGCCTCGGCTCGCGACGGCGACATCGGCGCCATCTTCGGCATCGGCTTCCCGCCGTTCCTGGGTGGCCCGTTCCGCTACATGGACAGCCTCGGCATCGAGCACCTGGTGGGGCGCCTTGAGCACTATCAGAAGCGCTATGGCGACCGCTTCGCCCCCTGCGATCGCCTCAAGGCGATGGCGGCGGAACAGCAGCGCTTCTATTGAGGGTGCGCCGCTCGCGGCAACAGGCCAACCGACAAGGAGGCGACCCCGGGGTCGCCTCCTTCTTTTTGGCGCCGAGATGGAAAATGCGGGGGCAGCAGGCTGACAACTGGTTGAATCCCGTCCATATTTTTCCTCGGCAAGGGATAAATTGTTGATCCAACTCAAACTAGCCCCCTATTTATTACTTTGGTGGCATAGGACTCAGGCGCTGGTTGGGGTCAAATAGCATCATCAGGAACGGGGGGATAACCCCGTCACGAAAGGGACACCCATTTCACTGGATGAAGGACACATAATGAGTCTGCTTGAACAAACCATCTGGACTGTATTGGGATACGGGGCCATGCCCTTTATCTTCCTGAGCGGGTTTGTGGCGGTGGCAGTGACCTGCTGCCTGCTGCTCAATGCCTTCGGGGTCAAGTCCGCCGAGAAGTGATCCGCTTCTTTCGTTCATACCGCCAAATGCCAGTCTTCGGACTGGCATTTGTTTTTTGAGCCTTGGCAGGCAGTTATCTGCGGTCTATGGGCCAAATGTGTGCTGCTTGAGGTCGAACCGGCCGCCGATTTTGATTACACTGGCGCGCAGTTTTTCGTTTCGGCCCGCTTCCCAAGGTATTCAAGGTTTTCTATGGCTCTCAAGGCAACCGTATTCAAGGCTCAGCTCAGCCTGTCCGACATGGATCGCAATCTGTATCAGGACTTCTCTCTCACCCTGGCCCGTCACCCCTCCGAGACCGACGAGCGGATGATGATCCGGCTGGCGGCCTTCGCCTGGCATGCCGCCGAACGACTGGAGTTCACCAAGGGCCTCTCTGCCGATGACGAGCCGGAACTCTGGCGCAAGAACTATTCCGACGAGATTGAACTCTGGATCGAACTCGGCCAGCCCGACGAGCGCCGTCTCAAGAAGGCGTGCAACCGCTCCCGTCATGTGGTGCTCTACCTCTACGGCGGCCGTGGTACCAGCGTCTGGTGGAAGCAGAACCAGGGCAAACTCGGTCTGCACGACAACCTCACCGTGATTGAGCTCTCCGACAGCCAGACCCTGCCGCTGACCGAGATGGTGGAGCGCACCATGCAGCTCACCTGCACCATCTCCGACGGTCAGCTCTGGGTGAGCAACGGCCGCCAGGAAGTGACCCTGGATCCCGTGCTGCTGATGGGAACCCCCGCCCGCGAACTGTAAAGGACTCGCCCATGTTCAGCGCGCTGCTCAATATCGTCATTCCGGTGTTTGCGGTGGTGGGGCTTGGCGCCCTCTACGGCCGGTTGCGCCCGGGCGGTGCGCTGGGTTACGTCAACCGGGCCAATATCGAGCTGTTCACCCCGGCGCTGGTGTTCTCGGCGCTGGTCAAATACCCGCTGGATCTGATGGCCCACCTGTCGCTCATCGCGGCGGGGGCCCTGGTGATCCTGCTGCCGGGGCTGCTGCTCTCCCTGCTCAGGCTTAGCAGCATCAGCCGACCGGCCCTGATCCTGCCCGCCATGTTTCGCAACACCGGCAACCTCGGCATTCCGCTGATGGTGCTGGCCTTCGGCGAGCAGCAGCTGGGCGCCATCATCATACTGTTCGTACTCTCCAACCTGCTCCACTTCTCGGTGGGCATGTTCATCCTCTCGGCCAACACCTCCCGCTGGCTCTGGCTGAAAAGCCCTGTGTTGTGGGCCGCCCTGGCGGGCCTGCTGGTGGCCAATCTGCACATTCCGCTGCCCGAATACCTGGTGACCAGCGCCTCTCTGCTCGGCCAGATCTCGGTGCCCCTGATGCTGTTTGCCCTCGGTATCCGGCTGATGGAAGGGGAGCTGGATCACCTGGGGCTCGCCCTCAAGTGCAACCTGCTCTATCTGCTGGCCGGCGGCATCTCCCTGGGGCTGGCGGTCTGGTTGCTGCCGCTGCAACCGGCCTGGGTTCCACTCCTGATGCTGTCGGTGGCGCTGCCCCCGGCGGTGCTCAACTACATGCTGTGCGAGCAGTACCAGTGCCAGCCCGAGAAGGTGGCCAGTATCGTGCTCGGGGGCAATGCGCTCTCGGTCCTGGTGATCCCGCTGGCAGTCTGGCTGGCCCTGCATCTGGGCAGTTGATCCCTAGAACTCCACAAGTGGTGATTCCGACCCTATTGGTAATGATTGAGTGATATGAGCACTCCATGAGCAAAGCCATTCTGGGGGGCATCTTGATCTCACAGGCCGATGGTAAGAGCTCGGCCAGCTGATAAAGGGGAGGGGGGATGGCGGTTGCTGTGGTTAGCGAATGTGCCTCTTAGCCCAATCTCCCGCCGGAGTGAGGGGAAATAGCGCAGACGGTTGTCGAGTTTGCTCCCTCTCTGACTCTTTGTCGCAAAAAAGGGGAGAGTGTTGGGGTAAGGGGGGCAGGGGGAAAATAAAAATACCCAAGCGGCCAGATACTGACGACTTGGGTATCGCGCCCACCCCTATCCCTGTTGGTATACAGCCATTTCGGCTACTGGGTGACCTGTTCGCCTAGCTCTGTATGAGCCGCCTGCATACCCCTTGTCGATTTGAATCGCGCCGTGAGAGCAAAGGGCTGTTCACAGGGCTTAACTCGCAAGAGTGCTCAAATCTGTGGCGGTATCGCCGCCTTTCAGAGCGTAAGGTGCTCTGACACCTGTTTGGGTGTCCGGTGAGGCTACCACTGTGCCGGGTATTCCTCAATCCCTTCTACCGGAAAGCCGTGTTGCAGCATGGCTTGGCGGATCAGAAAGGGGAGGGCGTGGCCATCGCTAGGCCATGTGGACGCTATTTCAGTACCGGCCTTATCAAGGTGGCACACTAGTTGTTTGCCAGTTAGTGGGGGAGAAATGGATGAGAACCAAATCGAATCATCCTGATGGCTATCGAGTAACAGCCCATCGTTAAATTGAATGCGCGCTTGAGAAACTATTCGAAAGGTATCCTGCCCTTGGTGATGCACAATCAGGCGCTCTTCCGGGTTGATCTTGTGCTGTTTCCCGCTGCGGGTATCGCGCCGCAGGTTGTAGAAGATGTGCTGGAAAATAACCTTGCCCTCAACCCGGTAAAATTTCTTCGTGTTGGTTTCATCGTCGATAGACCAATAGAGGCGAAAGGATTGGCGGCGCAGCGTATGGCCATAGCGGGTCAGCAATTCGGTCAGTTGCCCCTCATTGGCCAGTTTCGTCCCTTTTGCCCACGCGCTGACAATAGATTGCTGGGTTCGGCAAAGTGCGGCGATCTCTTTTTGCGTAAGACCCTCGTTGAGGGCGAGCCGGATAAGGGCCCGAGTCTGTTTAAAGGGGCGCTTGGCGCCGGTGGATTGCTCGTTCTGTGTCATAGGGATCCAGATAAGGGGGACGAGCCCCCCGGTGTCTCTTGCTTACTTTTTGCCGCTGCTTTTCGGGGTCTGCGGATTCAATTGCCAGCCACGGTTCCCCTGATTACGGTCATAGGTAGGGTTGGTACCGTTCGAGCCTTTGTTGGGGTTGCTGATATCGGCATTGTGGTTTGATTGCTTGGTCATAACATTCTCCCTTGTGTGTGTGATGACGAGAGAAATGTTAGCTAATTCATAATCTTATACCATTGATGATTTAATGATAAAAGTTGATAAACCGTGATATTTGACCTGGCTGCCCAATTTTCACTGGGCGCAGGATACGAGCACTGGCACAACAAGCAGCAGGGGGTAATCAGATGGCAAATAACGAGAGTGCGCTCAATATGGTGGGGTTGGTGGATGCGAGCGACTATCTGACCAGCTTGCTGGCACGGCTCGCTGCACTGGAGCAGGGGAACGGTGTGGCTGCGGTCAGCGCTTTGCCAGAACTGCTGGCTGCCCAGCCCGATCCCCGCTCTCTTTACTTCGGCACCCCGCAGGAATATGGTGCCGCCCACCAGTTCGGGCGTCCCGAGATCAACCTGCCAGAGCGCCGCGCTCTGGGGTTGTCAGAAGGGGATAAACAGAGCGTGTTGGATATGTTGAGTCTTTATTTGGATATGTCGAGCCAGCACAATTAAGTTGATACATTTAATCATCATTGGTGTTATTGTTATAACAAAGCTGAATAATCCCTGTACGGTGCTTATGTGAGTCTGCACTTTTCATTTTAATTACTTCCTTGCTATTGCATTATTAAATGGTAATTAATTATTGCGGGGCGCCATTTTAATGCAAAAAATATTATTCTTGTTTGTCTGTGTGTTGAGTTTGGCGGGGTGTGCTCAAATTCAGCAATATAAGGATTACTCAAAAGCATTTTATCAACCTCAGACTGTGTATGTAGGTGGTGAAATCTATGCAGTAAACAAGACTCGCGATTTGCCAAATGTATTTGGCAAAGCTGACATCTATGGTGGGAAAGTCCAAGAAGGCATGTCAGAGTTGCGCTTTATGGGATTTGACTCAGACGGTATGGCAGTCTTGAGATTTACAGATGTAAAAATCCAATCCAATGAGAGTGTATTTACCCGATATGGTAGGAATAGTGTTGTGGCAAACACTAATTCATTTTCAACGCTCAATGTAAATAATTACAGTGCCGCTGGTACAACAAATAGCAATACTGTTGTAACGCAATATCAAAAACCAGAGGCGCAAATATATGCACTACCACCTAATACTGCAGAGTTTAAATTTAATCCTGCAGATAAAAAGTTAAAGATGGATGGTGTAACCATTGAGATTATTGAAGTTGGTAGTAACTCAATGTCTTACAGATTGTCAGAGTCTTAATCACTTGGGCAAAGCGAGCATAATATGTGCGATGTGGTAGGCATCGCCCTTTAAATGGGCTCCCCATGGGAGCCCTGTTCAGGCTGCTCGCTTGTGATGCGCCATACTGCGTTCGTATCACCCGCCAGGGCGGATGGTCAGACAGATAGCAAGGTGTAAGCCATTAGCGCAATTAAACACCCTTAAACACCGTAACTTGATAGCGATCACTTTTTAGGGGATGCAATCGAGATAGAGTGAGCCCCATTTGTGGCTATTGGGGATTTGATATGAGTAATTGGTTTGATGCATTTCAGTCAAGAACAGACCTACAAGTTTATAATGATAATGCGTTAGCATTATTTGCTCTTGCATTGAGGTTTAGAACTGAGGATCTTGACACAGTTGCCGCTGAATCAATAACTGATGGTAGAGATGACAAAAAGTGTGATTTGGTTTATGTAAATAGAGAAGATGGATATGCGGTTATTGCTCAGTGTTATCTTAGCTTAAAGGATAAGCCAGCTGCCCCTGCTAATAAAGCTAGTGATTTAAATACTGCCTTAGGATGGTTGCTCTCTCGCTCAATAAATGAAGTGCCAGAGATAATAAAGTCTGCAGCTCAAGAATTGAGAGATGCAATACTGCAGAAGGAAGTAACCACCATATATATATGGTATGTTCATAATCTACCACACTCTAATAATGTAAGAGATGAGTTAATAACGGTTCATGAAACAGCTTCCTCGATTATAAAACAACACTTTTCTCAATCAAATATAGACCTGCAAGTATTTGAAGTCGGAAATGAAATGTTTTCTGATTGGTACGAAGACTCTCAATCACCAATCTTAGTAAATGATGAGGTTGAAGTTGACTGTAATGGTGCATATGAGGTTTCTGGACCTGGTTGGAAAGCTGTCTCAGCTACTATACCGGCAGCATTGTTACATCGTTTATATAAAAAACATAAGACAAAAGTGTTTTCCGCCAATATAAGAGATTACTTGGGATCTAGATCATCAGATTCCAACATTAACAACGGCATTAAATCGACACTTGATAACGAGCATGATAATTTTTGGGTATATAATAACGGCCTCACAATTCTTACACATGCTGCGTCATATGATCCAACAAAAGGTAAGTTGTCTTTTAGAGGGCTTTCCATTGTTAATGGAGCACAAACGACGGGGGCAATAGGTTCGCTCAGAAAACTACCACACGCAGACACTGTCGTTCAAGCTAGGTTCGTAGCGACGACTAATGGAGATGAAGAGTTAATAAGAAAAATCATTCAATATAATAATAGTCAAAATAAAATCGAGGCATCAGACTTTAGAAGTACAGATAAAGTACAGCGAAGACTAAAAGAAGAAATCTCAAAAATCCCTAATGCTGAGTATGATGGAGGTCGAAGAGGTGGGGTTACAGACGCGATTCGCCGCAGGGTTAATCTACTTCCATCATATACCGTAGGTCAGGCTTTGACAGCTTTTCATGGTGATCCAATAACAGCATATAACCAAAAATCTGGGATATGGGTTAATGATAGATTATATGGGCGTATTTTCAACGAAAGCACTCATGGTGCTCATATAGTATGCGCTTATGCACTAATTAGATCTATTGAAGATAGAAAAACAGAAATTATTCAAAAAGATAGAAATGGTGCTAGTTTAACTAAAATGGAGCAAGATTATTTAGAGTATTTTAGACGGCGTGGTTCAATATTTCTTTTTGCAAGTGCAATAGTTTCATGCTTGGAGATATTTCTATCTAGACAGGTGCCAAATCTGTTTAGGGTGTCTTTTGGAAATTCATGTTCGCCTGCTAAAGCCCAAGAATATTGGAAAACAGTGGTCGATGTCGGGATACCATTCTGTAAACAGTTAGTTCCGGCACTGGATGGTGGTTTGAAGAATACTAAGTCTGTAAACGACGCAATTTCAACGTTTCGTTCGCTTGTTCAAGCAACATCGAATGCCAATCAAAATATATATGACCAGTTTAAAGCAGTGGTGATATCTCCAATTTCATAATGACTAACCCACCATAAACCCCATCCCCCTTCATGCCGCCGCACTATGGCGGCATGAACATATCCAAGACCCCATACTCAGCGCCCTTCGTGGCCATCCTCCAAGCCAACCCCGTCAGCGGGGAGCGGCTGGCGGTGCTCGATGCGCAGCTCACCCCCCAAGGTGATGGCTGGTACCAGCTGCTGCCGGTCGGCCCCTTCAAAGCCCGTGATGGTCGCCCGTTCGATATGGCGAGTGGCCACTGTCAGCTAGCTGGATGGGCAAATTGCCGCTGCCCTGATTGCTTGTGTCAACGCGCTCTGGCAAGACATCTGGAGCGATACGACCAACAGACTCTCAGGGCAGCACAGAATGGTCAGCCTGCGCCAGCTCTCACTCCGGGGAGTGGGGTGGGTGCAAGTTCCCTTTTCGTGATCCTCGGCGAAGTCGCTGCCATCGAATTGGCATAGTATCTGGCCAGCATGAATCCCACCCGTGGTGGGAGCCAGGGGATTTACAACATGATGTCCGTCAGTAACCAATGTTTGTTGATGCAGATCCAGCCCACCATTTTGCGCTTTGCCAAGATGCTGGCCAGCGTGCTGCAACTGGAAGTGGAAATCGTGGACGCCAACATGGTGCGGGTGGCGGGAACCGGCCCTTACGGCAAGTTCTTCGGTCGCCAGCTGGAGGGGGACTCCCGCCTGTTGCGCTACGTCATCGAGCATCAGCGCGAGAAGATCGTCACCCACACCAGCGAGGATCCGGTCTGCGAGGGGTGCAGCTGCAAGGAGAGCTGCCGGGAGCGGGCCTTTCTCGGGGTGCCCATCATGGTGGAGGAGAACTGCATCGGGGTGATCAGCCTGGTGGCTTTCAACCCTGAGCAGCAGACCCGCCTCAACAACAACCTGCAGGAGGTGTGCGACTATGTGCAGCACATCTCCAGCATCTTCGTGGCCAAGCTGCTCGATTCGCGCGGGCTGTCGGACGGGGTCAACAAGGTCTTTCTGAGCCTGATGAACCACATGGATCAAGGCTGCCTGCTGCTCGACGAGAAGAGCCAGGTGCTTTATGCCAACGAGGTCGCGCTCAAGCAGCTCAACTGCCAGCAGGAGGCGCTGCTGGGCTGCGAGATAGGGCTGCGGCCGCTCACCTTTGCCCAGCAGGGGTTGACCGGCCACCTGCAGCACATCGTCACCCTGGGGGATCGCCAGGAGCTGATCATCGGCCAGTTGCACCACGTGCAGGGCCAGCAGCTGTTTCTGATGGCGTTTCACCAGTCTCACGGTACGCCGAGTCAGCCGCTGGAGCCCGACGAGGGGGTCAGCATGCTGATCGGGGAGAGCAAGCCGATGCGGGCCCTGAAAAAGCTGCTCCATCGCATCGCCCTGAGCCCCTCCAGCGTGCTGGTGTGCGGCGAGAGCGGCACCGGCAAGGAGGTGGTGGCCCGCGCCATCCACCGACTCAGCCCGCGCCGCGACAAGCCCTTCATCGCCATCAACTGCGCCGCCATCCCGGAGCAGCTGCTCGAGAGCGAGCTGTTCGGTTACGTGAAAGGGGCCTTCACCGGCGCCTCCAGCACCGGCAAGCAGGGGCTGATCCAGGCCGCCCAGCAGGGCACTCTGTTTCTCGACGAGATAGGGGACATGCCGCTCACCATGCAGGCCAAGCTGCTGCGAGTGCTGGAGCTGCGGGAGGTGACCCCCATTGGCGCCAGCCGGCCGGTGCCGGTGGACATTCGCATCATAGCCGCGACCCATCAGCATCTGGAGCAGTACATCGCCGAGGGCAAGTTTCGTGAGGATCTCTTCTATCGCCTCAACGTCATTCCCATCCACCTGCCGCCCCTGCGCGAGCGGGAGGGGGACGTGGCGCTGCTGACCCACTACTTCCTCAACCTGCACACCAGTCGCATCGGCCTGCTGTATCCGGGGCTGAGCCCGGAGGTGATGGCTCTGCTGGAGGGCTACCGTTGGCCCGGCAACGTGCGCGAGCTCAGCAACCTCATCGAGTACCTGGTGAACGTGGTGCAGGCGGGGGAGGTGATCGAGAGCATCCTGCTGCCCCCCAATATCCTGCGCAACCAGCGCAGCGGGGCGGATGAGCCGTCACGCAGCACGGCGCAGATCGCGCGTATGCCGCTCTCGCCCGACCCTTATTCCCATGGCCTGCTGGCCGATCCTGCGCTCACTCCTGCCGCTGGCAACCCGGCATCGGCTACGGGAGCGCCCTGGCCATCGCCAGAGGCAAACCTGCCAGAGCCGGTTGCTGGCCAGGCCGAGCGCGGGTTGGCGCTGCCACTTGGCGAAAACGGGCTGGAGAACATGGAAAAGCAGATGATAGAAGAGACCCTGCTGCGTCTTGGCAACAAGAAGCTGGCCGCCCAGGCGCTCGGGATCGGCATCGCCACCCTCTATCGCAAGATAAAGAAGTACGAGATAGCCGTGCAGGCCTGAGCCCGCAGCGGGTCGCCTGGCGGCCCGCTTGACCGCGCCGCGACCGACAATCGCGGCGTTATCATTATGAGAATGTGACCCCGCGTTCTATCAATTGGCAGGCTCTGGTGATAGCCGGACTGATAATTATCAGGGCCGGCTTCGTTTCTTCTTGCGCTATTTCAGCAGCGCGCAGCTATCTGCTGGAAAATAAGCCGGTTCACCTGCCTTGGCGGGGCGCGATATATCCTCAGACTGTGCGCCGGCTCACATTCAAGACGCCTTTTCTGGTTATTTCCCGCTTATTTATGCGTTGGCACGCTTATTGATTGCCCTTATTTGACGCTGACCGATGAACTCACCCAATGGCCCTTGTTTCGGTGACCTGTGAGTGGAAGGGGAGCAATGCATTTCTCATCAACAGATTGGGGCTAACGATGAAAGCAGTGAACCAGTTAATCAAAGAGATCAATGAACTCAAGTCCAACCTGCATGAAAAAGACTTCCTGCTGACCTGGGAGCAGACCCCTCAGGAGCTGGCGCTGGTGCTCAAACTGGCGGAGGCCCTCAAGGGACTGCGTGCCGAAAACATCGCCACCAAGCTGTTCAATACCGGTCTTGGCATCTCGGTGTTTCGTGACAACTCCACCCGGACCCGTTTCTCCTACGCCTCCGCCCTCAACCTGCTCGGCCTGACCCAGCAGGATCTGGACGAGGGCAAGTCCCAGATTGCCCACGGCGAGACCGTCCGTGAAACCGCCAACATGATCTCCTTCTGCGCCGATGCCATCGGCATTCGCGACGACATGTACCTGGGGGCCGGCAACGCCTACATGCGTGAAGTGGGCGCCGCGCTCGACGAAGGGTTCGAGAAGGGGGTGCTGCCCCAGCGCCCGGCGCTGGTCAACCTGCAGTGCGACATTGATCACCCGACCCAGTCCATGGCTGATCTCGCCTGGTTGCAGGAGCACTTCGGCAGCCTGGAAAACCTCAAGGGCAAGAAGATTGCCATGACTTGGGCCTACTCGCCGAGCTACGGCAAGCCGCTCTCCGTGCCGCAGGGCATCATCGGTCTGATGACCCGCTTTGGCATGGATGTGACCCTGGCCCACCCAGAGGGGTATGACCTGATCCCGGACGTGATCGAGGTGGCCAAGGAGAATGCCAAGGCCTCCGGTGGCAGCTTCCGTCAGGTCACCTCCATGGAAGAGGCGTTCAAGGATGCCGACATCGTCTATCCCAAGTCCTGGGCGCCCTATCAGGTGATGGAGCAGCGCACCGAGCTGCTGCGGGCCAACGATCACGCTGGCCTCAAGGAGCTGGAGCAGCATTGCCTGGCGCAGAACGCCAAGCACAAGGATTGGCACTGCACCGAAGAGATGATGGCCCTCACCAAGGGGGGCGAGGCGCTCTATATGCACTGCCTGCCGGCGGATATTTCCGGCGTCTCCTGCAAGGAAGGGGAAGTGAGTGAAGGGGTATTCGAGAAATACCGGATCGCCACTTATAAAGAGGCGAGCTGGAAGCCCTATATTATCGCCGCCATGATTGTCGCCCGTAAATTCTCGGCACCGGGCGCCGCCCTCGAAGGCTTGATAAAAGAGGCGCAAAAACGCGTCAAATAATGGCCTGGCCGGGCGGAAAATAAGTCCCGCCCGGCCGTCGTCATCACGCAATTATTGTCACGGGTTCTCTCCCCGGGGCGCTTTTCACTCGATGATCCCCGGCGAGATGACTCTTTGCGAGGTATTCATGTCCCAATTTTCCCTGAAGATGGAGATTGCCGATAACCGTTTCTTTACCGGTGAGTCGCTGCCCCTGTTTTCCCGTATCGAGGCGCAAAAGGCCCGCGCCTTTCATAAAAAACTGGCCGGTTATGAGCCCACCCCCTGTGCGATCTGACAGCGCTCGCCGGCTATATCGGGGTGAAGAACATTCTGGTGAAGGATGAGTCCAAACGTTTTGGCCTCAACGCCTTCAAGATGCTGGGGGGCGTCTACGCCATCGCCAACCTGCTCTGTGAAAAATACGGGGTGGCGGTGGAGGATTTCACCTTCGATCTCATCAAGCGCACCATCAAGGAGCCGATGACCTTCGCCACCACCACCGACGGCAACCACGGTCGTGGCGTCGCCTGGGCCGCCAAGCAGGTGGGTCAGCATGCGGTGGTCTACATGCCCAAGGGCTCGGCCCAGGAGCGGGTGGACCACATTCTGGCGCTGGGGGCCGAGTGCATCGTCACCGACATGAACTACGACGACACAGTGCGCCTGACCATGAAGATGGCCGAGGAGCGCGGCTGGTACATAGTGCAGGACACCGCCTGGGAGGGGTACACCAAGATCCCGACCTGGATCATGCAGGGTTACGCCACCCTGGCCGACGAAGCGGTCGAGCAGATGCAGGCCATAGGCATCAAACAGCCCACCCACGTACTGCTGCAGGCCGGGGTCGGGGCGCTGGCGGGCGGCGTGCTCGGTTATCTGGTGGACTGCTTCGGGGCGAAAAACCTGCACAGCATAGTCGTCGAGCCGGATCAGGCCGACTGCATCTACCGCTCCGGGGTGGCGGGGGAGATGGTCAACGTGGGGGGCGACATGCGCACCATCATGGCCGGTCTTGCCTGCGGTGAGCCCAATCCCCTCGGCTGGCCGGTGCTGCGTGGCTGCACCACCCAGTTCATCTCCTGTCACGACAAGGTCTCGGCGCTCGGCATGCGAGTGCTCGGCAACCCCCTTGGCGATGATCCCCGCATCATCTCCGGCGAGTCCGGCTCGGTCGGCACCGGCGTGCTGGCGGCGGTGCGCCACCACCCGGATCGCGCGGCGCTGATGGCCCGGCTTGGGCTCGATGAGCAGTCGGTGGTGCTGGTGATCAACACCGAAGGGGACACCGACGTGGCCCATTACCGGGAAGTGGTGTGGGAAGGCAAGCACCCTGCCTGCGGGTAATCCCGCCTGCAAATGAAAGAGGCACGAATTGAAAATGATGGCGCCCGGCGGGTGCCATGACGAGTAGCGGGCGGGAGGCGTACTCCCGCACCCCAGGTTGGTTATGGAGAGACACAATGAGCAAGCAAATTCCGTTTGAAATGGTGTTGGAGAAGGCCTACCAGTACAAGGCCGAGATGACTCAGTTCCTGCGCGACATGATCGCCATCCCGAGCGAGAGCTGCGATGAGGAGCGGGTGGTGCTGCGCATCAAGCAGGAGATGGAGAAGGTTGGTTTTGACAAGGTCGAGATCGACCCCATGGGCAACGTGCTGGGCTATATCGGCCACGGCCCGCACCTGATCGCCATGGATGCTCACATCGATACCGTGGGGGTCGGCAACATGGCCAACTGGACCTTCGATCCCTATGAGGGAATGGAAGATCACGAGATCATCGGTGGTCGCGGCGCCTCCGATCAGGAAGGGGGCATGGCCTCCATGGTCTACGCCGGCAAGATCATCAAGGATCTGGGGCTGGAAGACGAGTACACCCTGCTGGTGACCGGCACCGTGCAGGAGGAGGATTGCGACGGCCTCTGCTGGCAGTACATCATCGAGCAGAGCAAGATCCGCCCCGAATTCGTGGTCAGTACCGAACCCACCGACTGCCAGATCTACCGTGGCCAGCGTGGCCGCATGGAGATCCGCGTGGAGGTGCAGGGGGTCAGCTGCCACGGCTCCGCGCCGGAGCGCGGCGACAACGCCATCTTCAAAATGGGCCCGATCCTCGGTGAATTGCAGGAGCTGAGCCACAACCTCGGCAACGACGACTTCCTCGGTAAGGGCACCCTGACCGTCTCCGAGATCTTCTTCACCTCCCCAAGCCGCTGCGCCGTGGCGGACAGCTGCGCCGTCTCCATCGACCGCCGCCTCACCTGGGGCGAGACCTGGCAAGGGGCGCTCGACGAGATCCGCGCCCTGCCTGCGGTGCAAGCCGCCGGCGCCGAGGTCTCCATGTACCAGTACGACCGTCCGGCCTACACCGGTCTGGTCTACCCGACCGAGTGCTACTTCCCGACCTGGAAGGTGGAAGAGGATCACATCACCGTCAAGACCCTCTCCAAGGCGTACACCCAGCTGTTCAACAAGGCGCCGGTTGTGGACAAGTGGACCTTCTCGACCAACGGGGTCTCCATCATGGGTCGTCACGGCATCCCGGTCATCGGTTTTGGCCCGGGTAAAGAGCCGGAAGCTCACGCGCCGAACGAGAAGACCTGGAAGGAGCATCTGGTCAAGTGCGCCGCCATGTACGCGGTGATCCCCATGCTCTATCTGGCCGAGCTGGACAAGTAAGGGGGCTGCCGGGTGGTGACTGCCATCACCGCCCGGCTGTTGCAAGTGTGGCCAGTGCCCCGTCTTTCGCAGGCGGGGCCTTGCTGTTTGACGCGATCGGATGTGCGAGGGGGTGGGGATGAAACGGCTGATCAAACAGGGTGTGCTGGTCGATGCGCAGGGTGAATATCGTCAGGATCTGCTGATCGAGAACGGGGTGATCCTTGAGCGCGCCGCCGATATCCAGCCCGATGGCGAGACCGAGCTGATCGATGCCAGCGGCTGCTACGTGATGCCGGGCGGTATCGACGTCCATACCCACTTCAACATCGATGTTGGGATTGCCCGCAGTTGCGATGATTTTTTCAGCGGTACCCGTGCCGCCGCCTGTGGTGGCACCACCACCATCGTCGATCACATGGGATTTGGCCCGGCAGGGTGCAATTTGCATCACCAGCTGGCCCGCTATCACGACTACGCCGCCGAGCAGGCGGTGATCGACTACAGCTTTCATGGCGTTGTTCAGCATGTGGATGACGCCATCCTCCACGAGATGGCCGCCATGGTGCAGGAGGAGGGGATCAGCAGCTTCAAGCTCTATCTCACCTACCAGTACAAGCTGGGGGACCACGACGTGCTGCGTGCCCTGGCCCGCCTCAAGGAGGTGGGGGCGCTTGCCACCGTCCACCCCGAGAACGACGCCGCCATCGCGGCGCGCCGGGCGGCCCTGCTGGCCGCCGGCCACTGTGAGCCCTGGTATCACCCGCAAAGCCGTCCGCTGCAGTGTGAAGCCGAGGCGATCGCCCGGATGATCAATCTGGCGGGGCTCGCGGGCAATGCGCCGCTCTATATCGTCCATCTCTCCAACGGCTTGGGGCTGGAGTATCTGAAACTGGCGCGCCGCCAGGGGCAGCCGGTCTGGGTGGAGACCTGCCCGCAATATCTGCTGCTCGATGAGCAGTGTTATTACAAGGAGAACGGGGTCGACTATCTGCTGAGTCCGCCGCTGCGCGGGTGTAGCGAGCAGGACAAGCTGTGGGTCGGCATCGCAGCTGGCGACATCGACACGGTGGCGACCGATCACTGCAACTTCTCCCACGCCCAGCGCATGACCCTCTCCGGCGGCGATTTCAGCCGCTGCCCCAACGGCTTGCCCGGGGTCGAAAACCGGATGCTGCTGCTGTTTGCCCACGGGGTATTGGGGGGGCGCATCTCGCCGTCCCGCTTCGTGGCGCTCACCAGCGCCAACCCGGCGCGCCTGTTTGGCCTCTGGCCGCGCAAGGGCAACCTGCAACTGGGGTCTGACGCCGATCTGGTGATCATGGATCCCCGCGGTGACACCCTGATTTCTCACCCACTGCTGCACGACAACGGCGACTACAGCCCCTATGAGGGGATGCATTGCCCCGGCCGGATCAGGCTGACCCTGAGTCGCGGCGAGACAGTGGCCCGCGATGGCGAGTTTCTGGGGCGACGTGGTCACGGCCGCTTTCTGGCCAGAGCGCCCTTTGACCCGGCCTTGGCGCCGGATCGGCACTCGCCTTGCCCCGTGGTGGCAGGCTGACAGGCAGTTCGCATCCCGCAAAACTACGAGGTTTTTTGAACAACGAAAGGTGGGCCGGTATCGCGCCGGCTTGTC
Organism: Aeromonas sp. 2692-1; assembly: GCF_013085505.1. Taxonomy (NCBI): domain Bacteria; kingdom Pseudomonadati; phylum Pseudomonadota; class Gammaproteobacteria; order Aeromonadales; family Aeromonadaceae; genus Aeromonas; species Aeromonas sp. 2692-1. The sequence goes on along the minus strand of NZ_CP038513.1, from coordinate 3,536,265 downwards.
CCCTCACTGGAGATAACAAGATGAAACAGCGAATCGTACTGGCTCTTGGCGGCAATGCGCTGGGCAACAACCTGCCCGAGCAGATGAAGGCGGTGCAGAGCACGGCGGGCACCATTGTCGACCTGATCGCCCAGGGGCACGAGGTGGTGGTGACTCACGGCAACGGCCCGCAGGTGGGGATGATCCAGCAGGCGTTCGAGGTGGCGGCCCGCCACGATCCCAAGGCGCCCCATCTACCCATGTCGGTCTGCGTGGCCCTGAGTCAGGGTTACATCGGCTATGACCTGCAAAACGCCCTGCGCGAGGCCCTGCTTGAGCGCGGCATCCATAAGCCGGTGGCCACCCTGGTGACCCAGGTGGAGGTGGATAAAAACGATCCCGCCTTCCTCGACCCGAGCAAGCCCATCGGCGGCTTCTTCAGCAAGGAGGAGGCCGAGGCGCTGATGGCCAAGGGCGAGCGGCTCAAAGAGGACGCCGGTCGCGGCTATCGCCGGGTGGTGGCGTCTCCCAAACCCGTCGACATCATCGAGAAGGAGACCGTCTCTGCCATGCTGGCTGCCGGCCAGGTGGTGATCACCGTCGGTGGCGGCGGCATTCCGGTGCTGCGGGAGGGCAACCACCTGCGCGGTGCCAGCGCGGTGATCGACAAGGATTGGGCCAGTGCCAGGCTGGCGGAGCTCATCGATGCCGACATGCTGATCATCCTTACCGCGGTGGAGAAGGTGGCCATCAACTTCGGCAAGCCCGAGGTGCAGTGGCTCGATACCCTGAGCGTGGCCGATGCCAACAGCTTTATCGCACAAGGGCAGTTTGCCAAAGGCTCCATGCTGCCCAAGGTGGAGGCGGCGCTCTCGTTCGCGACGTCCATGCCGGGGCGCAAATCCCTGATCACCCTGCTGGAGAAGGCGGCTGATGGCATTGCCGGCAAGACCGGCACCCTGATCAGCCTGTAGCCTCGTCTTGGATGGTTGTAAACAGGGGGCCCAAGGCCCCCTTTCTGTTGGCTGGTGCCAGGGATTGGCAGGCGGGAAGCACGGGCCGGCCAGCTCTTATCCACGGTGGGCAGGGGGACGGCAGAGGAGTAAGATGGCGCCCGGAATGGCGGACGTACCGGCCGCAGTAGCAACAAGGCAGCACAATGAATAGCAAGTTGAACATGGCGGCGCTGGGGGGATTGGTCCTGCTCACCGCCATCTGGAGTTACAGCTGGATCGTGATGAAGCAGGTGATGCTCTACGCGGGGGCGTTCGAGTTTACCGCCCTGCGCTGCCTGTGCGGATCCCTGGTGTTGCTGCTGGTACAGTGCCTGCGCGGCCGCCGTTATCTCAAACCCACCCCGTTTCGCTATACCCTCGCCATCGCCCTGTTCCAGACCTGCGGCATGGTGGGGTTGGCCCAGTGGGCGCTGATCAGCGGCGGGGCAGGCAAGGTGGCCATTCTGAGTTACACCATGCCGTTCTGGGTGGTGATCTTCGCGGCGCTCTTTCTCGGTGAGCGGATGCGCAAGCTGCACTATCTGGCGGTCGGGGTGGCCGCCTGCGGCCTGCTGTTGGTGATCGAGCCCTGGCAGCTGCACCTCGATTCCATGAAGAGCGCGCTGCTGGGCATTGCCTCCGGCATCTGCTGGGGGATCAGCGCCATCATCGCCAAGCGGATGTATGCCCGCCACCCCGGGGTGGATCTGATGTCCCTCACCACCTGGCAGATGATCTACGCCACCCTGGTGATGGCGCTGGTGGCGGCGCTGGTGCCGGAGCGACCCATTGACTGGCAGCCCTATGTATTTGGTGCGCTCGCCTACAGCGCCATCTTCGCCACGGCGCTGGCCTGGAGCCTCTGGCTGTTTGTGCTGAAAAAGCTGCCGGCGGGGATCGCCGGGCTCAGCACCCTGGCGGTGCCGGTGAGCGGCGTGCTGCTCTCCTGGTGGCTGCTCGGCGAAAACCCGGGGCCGGTGGAGGGGAGCGGCATCGCCCTGATCGTGCTGGCCTTGGTCGTTATCAGCCGCAAGGGGAAGCGTTCCGTGGTGTCGGTGGCGGGGGAGACCCGGGTCAAGCAGGGCTAAGCCGATTAGAGGAACGAGAATGGAAAGGGCCCGCCATCATGGCGGGCCCTTTGTGTTGGTGCGCTGGCTTATCTGCGCTTGGCCAGATGCATCATGGCCTCCAGCACGGCGCCGCCGATCGCTCGCGCCTTGTCAGAGACGGTAGTGGGATCGGCCCGCTCGCCCCTGGGGTCGATATCACCAATCTTGAAGCCGACGGTCACCTCGATGCCATCGCTGAGTAGCCCCCGCACCATGCCGGAGAGCGGCGCAATGATGGGGGCGTCCCCCACGTGGGCGATCACGTCCCCCTCCTGCACCAGATCGCCGAGCCTGATCAGGCTCTTCATCACCCCGGCGACGGGGGCGCGCACCACCCGGCGGGCGGAGTGTCCCTCGATCACCCCGGGAATGCCAGTATTGGGCTGGGCAGGGCCCTGATAGATGACCCGCCCCAGATGGTGGCCACGGTTGGTCTCAATGACCGCATCGCAGTCGCGACCCGCCTCAAACCCCGGGCCCAGGGCCACCGTGATAGGGGCCATCTCCCTGTGGGTGCCGAGATTCTGCTTGGCGAGGATGGCATCCACCAGATAGCGGGGCTTGAGTTCGGCAAGGGTGGCGCAGTCGGGGTCAACCAGTAGCGGTATGACACCCCGCTCCAGCTGCTCGAACGCCTGTTCGACGCTTTCGACCCGCTTGGCACGCACCCCCTCGACGCTGGTTTCGCCGTCGAACATCCCCTGGGCGAAGGCGACGGTGCGGCGGATCACCGTGGGTTTGTCGAGATCCAGCATCACCACCTTGAAGCCGGCATGGTAGAGGCGCAGCGCCACCCCGGTGGCGATATCGCCGGAGCCGCGCATCACCACCAGCTGATCCCGCTTGAGGCGCACGTCATCCTGCATCAGACCACCGGCCTTGCCGTTTTTCACTTGAAGCAGCTCGGCGAGGATGCTGATGGCGATCTCCTCGGGGGTTTCGGCACCTATGTTGTAGCCGATGGGGGCGTGCAGCCGCTGCAGTTGCTCCTGACTCACCCCTTGCTGGCGCAGGGCCTGGGTGAAGGTCTGCACCTTGCGCTTGCTGGCGAGCAGCCCCAGGTAGGCGAGGGGACGGCTGATGAGCCGATCCAGCGCCTCCTTGTCCTGATGGTTGGTGGCGATGATGACGAAGTTGGCGGGCTCGATGGCCAGTTGCTCGATCACCGCGCTGATGGTGTCGGCCTGCTGCAGATGGGTGCCGGCCGGGAAGCGATCTGGGCTGAGGCTCCCCTCGAAGCAATCCCCTACATGGATGTCAAAGCCGAGCGGCGCCGCGGCATGAGCCAACGCCCGGTTGACGTGGCCGGCACCGATCAGTACCAGACGGGGGCGCAGGCCGTACACGTCGATGTAGACCGACATGGCGCCGCCGCAATCCGAGCCCACCGCATGTTCACCGTTGCGGGCCATCCGGCCGTGGAAGATACGCGGCTTGCGCTCGGCAATGGCCGCCACGGCTTCTTCGATCACCAGCCGCTCTATCATGCCGCCGCCGATGGTGCCGAGGATCCGGCCATCGGCCATCACCAGCATCTGGGCCTGATGGCGGGGAGTGGATCCACGGCTCTCGATGATCTGGGCCATGGCAAATGGCGTGTTCTCCTGTTCCAGTCGGGCTGCGTGTGCAAACAGATTCATAAGGTACCTCTTCTTATCCTTAAAACGTCAGGGGTGAGGCTAAAGCGCCTCCCCGTGCGGAGCTGTGCAGATCAGGTGACGGATGGGGGGGATTCGCGCACGGCCCCCTGCCAGATAGCGTGGATCTCGGGGTGGCGGCTATGCAGCTTTATCAATTCATCGAGCCACGACGCCTCATTTTGATAATCCCCATTGATAAACCAGATCCGGCGCGCCCTGGCCGGGGTGCCCTTGAACAGCCCCTCGGGGTGGGAGAGCAGCTGGTGAAACAGGGCCCAGTCGAGGGGGTCACCGGCTTCTATCCCGCACAGGGCCTGGAACTCGGCCCAGCGGTGGATCTGCGCCGGGTCGGCGCTGGCGCCCACCATGGCGCCGCCCACCAGGGCGATCACCCAATCACTGTGCTGAGGAATGCAAGGTTCGTGCAAAGCGGGCGCTTTCAATAACTTGTGATGGGCGCCGTCCGCCTCCACCAGGATGATGTCGAAGCGTTGCTGCCCCTTGAGCAGATCGATCTGCTGGGGGCTCGGCCCCACCGCCTTGCCGCTGGCCCGATCGAGGTGGCTGAACAGCACCAGCTGCATCGGTTCATCGGGCAGCGCCTGGCAGCGGGCCAGCTGCCGGATGGGGTCGGCCTCGATCAGCAGGGTGCGCCGAGGGGAGGGGGCGGGCAGAAACATCCGGGTGCTGGTGGTGAGCAGCACCTTCTTGCCCTGTTGATGGAAATAGTCGGCCAGCCAGAAGAGGGTGCTGGTTTTCCCCCCGGCGCCGCAAAGACTAATTAAAGTGGTACGCCCATCAATATTTTCGGTAAGCGGGTTTAATACACTCTCGATATTTGGCGAGGTGAGCAGAATGGGTGATGAAATAGCCATGGCGACGACCGATGAAAATAGAGGCGCGGTCAGTGAGAAGCACTGGCATTCGCGCGAGCGGTGCGACTGCCTAATTACGGCGGCCGGGCTCTCATCACGAATGGGCGCGTGGAAATTGATGCTACCGTATCGCCAGAGCACGATTCTTGATGAGAGTCTCAAAAATGCCCTGGTGCTGTGTGACCGGGTCATTCTGGTGGTGGGGCATCGCGCCGATGAGCTGATCAGCCGCTATGCCAATCACCCCCGTATCCTGCTGGTACACAACCATGATTATGCACAGGGGCTCGGCAGCTCCATCCGCGCTGGGCTCGCCGCCTGTAGCAGCGATCACCTCTTCGTGAGCCACGGCGATCTGCCATGCATCCCCCACGAGGTGTACCGCTCGCTCTGGCAGGCGCGGGGGGACGAGACCCTCTTTCCTTCTTATCAGGGGGAGGCGGGCCACCCCGTGCTGTTGCCCAGATCCCTTGCCAGGGCGCTGGCGGCAGCGCCGGCACAGGGTTCGGTACGCCGCTGGCTGCTGGCGCACCGCCATCGTTTCATCGAGGTGCAGAGTGCCGCCATCCTGCAGGATGTGGACACCCCGGAGCGCTATCAGGCGCTGCTGGCAAACGAAGCATTCGAGCGCTGAACTGGTCGGCTGGCAGGGACCTTGCCCGGCCTTGGTTTGCATATTTATCCCCTTGTCCAACCCGTTATCAGGGGCCGACAGCGACCGTTATCATCCTGGCCGGCCTGATAATGGCGCTGGCTGCGCTCTTTATCAAACTGATAGCGCGCCGCGCCAAAGTGAGATCATTGTTAGCCGTGAGGGAGGCGTTTCCATTATTTAAATTCGGTGTTGATAGCCACTCTCATTGTCGAAACCGGTATCGGTTTTCGATGTTTTATTAATTGGAGGTGCCTCACGTTTTTATGGCTGAAAAATAAAAAGATCCGACGCTGGCCTGATTGTTGCTCTTGTCAGTTTCAAGGGGCTTTTTATGCGTGGTTGTGGATGGGCCCCATTTATTCACCCTGTCAATGAGCAGTGCCGCTGCAAGGAGATCAACATGGGCGATATTATGCGACCCGTTCCCTTCAAGAACCTTCTGGTCCGTATCTTCTCGGAATATAAAGCGAGTCAATCCATCTTCGGCATTCCCGCCGCGCAATTCTATCGCAAGCAGGACGATCGCAAGATCAAGGTGTTCGGTGAAACCTGCGAAACCCCCATCGGCCCGGCAGCCGGCCCCCATACCCAGCTGGCCCAGAACATCGTCACCTCCTGGCTGACCGGCGGGCGCTTTATCGAGCTCAAGACGGTGCAGATCCTGGACCGTCTCGAACTGGAAAAACCCTGCATCGATGCCGAAGACGAATGCTTCAACACCGAGTGGTCCACCGAGTTCACCCTGCCCAAGGCGTTTGACGAGTACCTGAAAGCCTGGTTTGCCCTCTATCTGCTGGAGGAGGTGTTCGACCCGCGTCTCGACGGGGAGGCCAAGTCCTTCATCTTCAACATGAGCGTGGGGTATAACCTCGATGGCATCAAACAGCCACCGATGCAGCAGTTCATCCACAGCCTGATGGATGCAAGCCAAAGTCCGAAGTTTGCCGAGTACCAGCAGGTGATGCGCGAGCTGGTTGCCGACGAGCAGTTCATCGCCGAGCTGGGTCTGGGGGCGCGCCGCGATCGCCTGCAACAGCTGGTGGATCGTATCCCGGCCAACCTGGTGCACGGCGTCACCCTCTCCACCATGCACGGCTGCCCACCGAACGAGATTGAGGCCATCTGCCGCTACATGCTGGAAGAGAAGGGGCTCAATACCTTCGTCAAACTCAACCCGACGCTGCTGGGCTACCAGCGGGTGCGCGAGATCCTCGACACCTGCGGCTTTGATTACATTGGTCTGAGCGAAGCGTCGTTCGATCACGACCTCAAGCTGGATCAGGCCAAGGCGATGCTGACCCGATTGATGGCGCTGGGGGCCGAGAAGGGGCTCACCTTCGGGGTCAAGCTCACCAATACCCTTGGCACCATCAACCGCAAAGGGGCACTGCCCGGCGATGAGATGTACATGTCCGGCCGGGCGCTGTTCCCGCTCTCCATCAACGTGGCCGCCGTGCTGTCCCGCGCCTTCGATGGCAAGCTGCCCATCTCCTATTCGGGCGGCGCCAGCAAGTTCAACATCGCGGAGATCTTCGAGACCGGCATTCGTCCCATCACCATGGCCACCGACCTGCTGAAACCGGGTGGTTACCTGCGCCAGATCGAGTGCCTCAAAGAGATAGATGCGTCGGGCAGCTGGGGCATGAGTCAGGTGGATGTGGCCAAGCTGGAGGCGCTTGCCGCCAAGGCCCTCACCATGGATTACACCCAGAAGGAGTGGAAGTCCGAGGATCGCATCGAAGTGGGTGGCGGCCTGCCGCTGACCGATTGCTACGTGGCGCCCTGTGTCACTGCCTGCGCCGTGCATCAGGATATCCCCGAGTACATTCGTCTGATGGGCGAGGGAGAGTATGTGGCAGCCCTTGAGCTGATTTATCAGCGCAACGCCTTGCCTGCCATCACCAGCCATATCTGCGATCACCAGTGCCAGTACAACTGCACCCGTCTCGACTACGACAGCGCGCTCAATATCCGCGAACTGAAAAAAGTGGCGCTGGAGCGCGGCTGGGAAGGGTACAAGGCGCGCTGGCACAAGCCGGCAGGCAGCGGAGACAAACACCCGGTTGCGGTGATTGGCGCTGGTCCGGCCGGTCTCTCCGCCGGTTACTTCCTGGCTCGCGCCGGTCACCCGGTTACCGTGTTCGAGCGCGAAGCGGATGCCGGTGGCGTGGTCAAACACATCATCCCCGAGTTCCGCATCCCGGCGGAGCTGATCCAGCATGACATCGACTTTGTCGCCGCTCACGGGGTCAAGTTCGAGTTTGGCTGCGATCCGGCGCTCACCGTCGACAAGCTGCACGCTCAGGGCTTTAGCTATGTCTTCGTTGGCATCGGCGCCGACAAGAATGGCGGCATGCGTCTCGAAGGGGGTCATGATCGGGTCTACAAATCTTTCCATTTCCTGCGCAGCTTCAATCAGGGCAAACCGCTGCCGCTGGGTCGCCATGTGGCTGTGGTCGGTGCCGGCAACACCGCCATGGACTGTGCCCGCGCCGCCCTCAAGGTGCCCGGTGTCAGCGATGTGACCGTTATCTACCGTCGCAGCGAAAAAGAGATGCCTGCCTATCGCGAGGAGTATCTGGAAGCGGTGGAGGATGGGGTGCGTTTTTGCTTCCTCACCAATCCGGAGCGTTTTGACAAAGATGGCAAGCTTGTCGTGCGGATGATGGCGCTGGGGGAACCTGACGAGCAGGGTCGCCGCCGTCCGGTGCCCACCGAGCAGACCGAAGTGATGCAGATGGATGCCTTGATCACCGCCATCGGCGAACAGCCTGATTGCGAAGTGCTCAAAGCGATGGGCATTCCCCTTGGCAGCGATGGCTGGCCCGAGGTGGATGGCCAGAGCGGCGAAACCAGCCGTCGCAACGTCTTCCTCATCGGTGACGTGCAAAGCGGCCCATCCTCCATCGTCGGTGCCATCGGCGGTGCCCGCCGCGCCGCGGATCTGGTGCTCTCTCGCGAGCATATCGCCAGCCAGCAGAGTGACGTGACCATCCAGCCGTCGGGCAAGGATGAGATCTACCGCCGCAAGGGGAGCATCGCCGTCACCATGGTTGACAAGAACGAGCGCGATGCCTTCGTGGCGCAGGAGGCGCACCGTTGCCTCGAGTGCAACTACCTCTGCAGCAAGTGCGTGGATGTCTGCCCCAACCGGGCCAACGTCGCCATCGCAGTGCCGGGCTTCAAGGACCAGTTCCAGACCCTGCACCTAGATGCCTACTGCAACGAGTGCGGCAACTGCGCCCAGTTCTGCCCCTGGCAGGGCAAGCCCTATCAGGACAAGGTCACCATCTTCAGCCTGGCCGAGGACTTCGACAACAGCCGCAACCCCGGTTTCTATCTGGCAGGCAGTGGCGAACTGCGGGTGCGTCAGAGTGGCGAGACCTATCGCCTGACCATAGACGCCCAGAGCCGGATCAAGGACGCGCCAGCGGCCCTTGGCGACATGTGCCGCATCATCAGCCATGTCCACGCTCATCACCACTACCTGCTGGGGGCCGTCGAGGCCTGAGCGAACCACGAATAAGCGAAGGAGCAGACCATGTTTATTCTGAAGAACGTCACCGCCGTCCAGCTGGAGCCGACCCTGGTGCTGGAAGGGGTGGATATCGCCATCGAAGGATCGCTTATCAAAGCGGTGGGGCCCAATCTGCGGGCCCTCTACCCGCAGGCCAACTATCGGGAGATGGGCGGCAAGCTGGTGATGCCGGGCATCGTCTGTGCCCACAACCACTTTTACTCCGGTCTGTCGCGGGGGATCATGGCCAACATCGCCCCCTGTCCGGACTTTATCTCCACCCTGAAAAACCTATGGTGGCGGCTCGATCGGGCGCTCGATGAAGAGTCCCTCTACTACAGCGGCCTCATCTGCTCGCTGGAGGCGATCAAGAGCGGCTGCAGCGCGGTGATCGACCACCACGCGTCGCCCAACTTCATCAAGGGCTCCCTCAACGTGCTGCGCAAAGGGTTTGTGGAGGCGGGTCTGCGCGGCATGACCTGCTTCGAGACCACGGATCGCAACGGCGGCCTCGCCGAGCTGCAGGCCGGGGTGGAGGAGAACATATTGTTCGCGCAAGCCATCGATGCGGCCAAAGCCAAGGGGAGCGAGCCCTATCTGGTTGAAGCGCACATCGGTGCCCACGCCCCCTTCACCGTACCCGACGAGGGGCTGGCCATGCTGCGCGAAGCGGTGCAGGTCACCGGTCGCGGGCTGCATATCCATGTGGCGGAAGACAGATACGACATGGCCCACGGCCACCACCACCATGGCAAGGAGCCCATCGCCCGGCTGGACGAGTTTGGCCTTGTCGACAGCAAGACCCTGATCGCCCACGGCATCTACTTAAGCCCGGCCGACATCGAGCTGCTCAACAGCCGCGATGCCTTCCTGGTGCACAACGCCCGTTCCAACATGAACAACCACGTGGGCTACAACCTGCACCTGCCGGAATACCGCAATCTGGCGCTCGGCACCGATGGCATAGGCTCCGACATGCTCGAAGAGCTCAAGTTTGCCTACTTCAAGCACAAGGATGCCGGCGGGGCGCTCTGGCCAGACAGCTTTGCCCGCTTCCTCTGGAACGGCAACCGCCTGCTGGAGCGCAACTTCGGCGCCAAATTTGGCCGCCTGGAGCCGGGCTACAAGGCCGACCTCACCATTTGCGACTACGCCGTACCGACCCCGCTGGCACCGCGCAACCTCGGCGGCCATCTCGCCTTTGGCATGGGCTCATCCTCGGTCAACAGCGTGATGGTGGAGGGGCGCATGGTCTATCAGGATCGCGAGTTCGCCTTTGACGTCGAGCCCCTTTATGAGCAGGCCAGCAAGGTGGCGAGCCGCCTGTGGCAACGGATGGATCAGCTGGCCTGAGGCCACCCTCCGCACGTTTGGACTGGATTGCCCGCCCTGTGGATTTGCCCGGCGGCGGGCAGCAATAGTAAGGACGACACATGATTGAGCAATTCTTCCGACCCGAGCAACTGGGTCAGGCTTTGGAACTCAAGGCCCGCTTTGGCAACGACGCCGTCTACATGGGGGGCGGCAGCAAACTCAACGCAGCCCCGACCCGCACCGACAAGAAGGTCGCAATCTCGCTGGACAAGCTCGGACTTGGCCAGATTGAGCAGCAGCATGGTCAACTCCACATCGGCGCCACCGTCACCCTGCAAGCCCTCAAAGACGACCCCCGTACCCCGGCCGCCCTGTGCGAGGCGCTGGGGTTTGTCTACTCCCGCCATGTGCGCAATCAGGCCACCATTGGCGGCGAGCTTGCCTGCCAGCAGCAGGACTCCCCGCTGTTGCCGGTACTGCTGGTCCTCGAAGCCGTGGTGGTGCTGGAGAACAACCAGCTGCAACCCATCGATGCCTATCTGGCGGGCCAGCGCAAGGAGCTGGTACTGGGGGTGGTGTTGCCGGAGCCCGTGCTGCGCTGTGCCACTCGCCGCATCAGCCGTAACGCCGATGGTCTGGCGGTAATGACTGCTGCCGTGGCCCTCGATGCCCTTGGCGAGATGCGGGTCGCTGTTGCTGGCGTTACGCCGCAGCCGATGCGCCTGCGTGATGTGGAGCGCCGCGATCTGCACGATGCCGCGCTGGAGGCGGCTGTGAGCGAGCTGGTTGCTCCGCGCGAGGATCTCGGCGGCAGCGTGGCCTACAAGCGCTATATCAGCGGCGTGGTGGTGGCGGATCTGCTGGTGGAGTGCCAGCAGCAGGAGGTACAGGCATGATGGAACTCAACTTTACCCTGAACGGTGCCCTGCGCACCGTCATCGCTCCGGCGGGCGAGAATGCCCAGCGGGTGCTGTTCAACCAATGCCGGATGCACTCGGTGCGCAACAGCGACGACGGCTTCGGCTTTGCCGGCTCCGACGCCATCCTGTTCAACGGCAAGGTGATCAACGCCTCCCTGCTGATCGCCGCCCAGCTGGATGGGGCGCAGGTGCGCACCGCCGAGTCGCTGGGCAGCTGGAACCAGCTCAGTCTGGTACAGCAGGCGATGGTAGATGTGGGCGTGGTGCAGTCCGGCTACAACGATCCGGCTGCGGCGCTGATCGTCACCGACCTGCTTGATCGCCACCCCGAGCCCAGCCGTGATCAAATCGACGATGCCCTCTCGGGCCTGTTTCACCGCGATGGCGGCTACCAGCAGTTCTATCAGGCCATCGAGCTTGCCAGCTCGCGCCTCAAGGATCCCGATTACCTGTGCCAGATTGCCCCCGAGTTTCGTGACGACTTGCGCCACATCGGCAAGAGCTGCCCGAAAGTGGACGCCGCCAAGATGGTGCAGGCCAAGCCCTGCTACGTGGAGGACAGGGTCAGCGAGGATGCGCTGGTCATCAAGATGCTGCGAAGCCCCCATCCCCATGCGGTGATCACCAAACTCGACGTGAGCCGCGCCGAAGCCATGCCGGGCGTGGTGCACGTCATCACCCACCTCAACTGCCCGGATGTCTACTACACCCCGGGTGGCCAGAGCGCCCCCGAGCCGTCACCGCTCGATCGCCGCATGTTTGGCCGCAAGCTGCGTCACGTGGGTGATCGTGTTGCCGCCGTGGTGGCGGAGAGCGAAGCCATCGCATTGGCGGCGCTCAAACTCATCGAGGTCGAGTATCAGGTGCTGCCCGCAGTCATGAACATAGACGAGGCGATGGCCCCCAATGCGCCGCTGGTGCATGACGAGCCCATCGTCTACATGGCCGGTGCGCCAGCGGATCTGGAGCAGCAGAACGCCTGCTCGGTGCGCCGCGGCGACGAGCATATGATCATCAACTTCCCCATCGGCTCCCGCCCGCACGAGAACCTGGCAGCCAGCGTCCATGGCCAGATTGGCGATGTGGCCAAAGGCTTTGCCGAGGCGGACGAGATTGTCGAGCGCACCTACGAGTCGACCCAGGCCCAGCAGTGCCCGACCGAACCGCACATCTGCTTCACCTACATGGATGGGGAGCGTCTGGTCATTCACGCCTCCACCCAGGTGCCCTGGCACGTGCGCCGTCAGGTGGCGCGCATCGTCGGCATGAAGCAGCACCAAGTGCATGTGATCAAGGAGCGGGTAGGGGGCGGCTTTGGCTCCAAGCAGGATATCCTGCTGGAAGAGGTGTGCGCCTGGGCGACCAGGGTCACCGGCCGTCCCGTTACCTTCCGCTACACCCGTGAAGAGGAGTTCATCAGCAACACCTCCCGCCACGTGGCCAAGGTGAAGGTGAAAGTGGGGGCCAAGAAAGATGGCACCATCACCGCCATCGAGATGGATTTTCGTGCCAACACCGGCCCTTACGGCAACCACTCTCTGACGGTGCCGAGCAACGGGCCGGCGCTCTCCCTGCCGCTCTACCCGTGCGAGAACGTGCGCTTTACCGTCAACACCTACTACAGCAACATCTGCCCGACCGGGGCCTATCAGGGTTATGGCGCCCCCAAGGGCAACTTCGCACTGACCATGGCCATCGCGGAACTGGCCGAGAAACTCGGCATCGATCAGCTCGAGATGGTGGAGCACAACCGGGTGCACGAGGGGGACATCCTCAAGGTGCTGGGTGCCATCGGCGAGGGCAAGATGCCGACTTCTGTGCCCCACGCGGCCAGCTGTGCCCTCGAACCCATCCTCAAGCAGGGCCGCGAGCTGATTGCCTGGGATAGCCCCAAACCCGCCGACGGGGATTGGCGCATCGGTCGTGGCGTCGCCATCATCATGCAAAAATCGGGGATCCCGGACATCGATCAGGCCAACTGCATGGTCAAGCTGGAATCGGACGGCACCTTTATCGTCCACTCCGGTGGCGCCGATATCGGCACCGGCCTCGATACCGTGGTGGCCAAGCTGACTGCCGAAGTGCTGCACTGTCCGCTCGGGGATGTGCACGTCATCTCGGGCGACACCGACCACGCCCTGTTCGACAAGGGGGCCTACGCCTCGTCAGGCACCTGCTTCTCCGGCAACGCGGCCAAGAAGGCGGCCGAGAATCTCAAGGAGAAGATCCTGTTCCACGGTGCCGCCATGCTGGGCGAGCCGGTAGCCGATGTTGAACTGGCGTTCCCGGGCCTGGTGCGCGGCAAGTTGGGGGAGGTGAGCCTCGCCAAGCTGGCCCACAAGGCCGAGACCGGTACCGGCTTCGGCATCCTGGTGGGCACCGCCAGCTACATCACCTCGGAGCTCGCCTTCCCGTACGGGGCCAACTTCGCCGAGGTGGCGGTCAACGTCAGAACCGGCCAGATCCGGCTCGACAAGTTCTACGCCCTGCTCGACTGCGGCACCCCCATCAACCCGGAGCTGGCGCTCGGCCAGATCTACGGGGCGACCATGCGGGCCATCGGCCACTCCTTGACCGAGGAGATCTGCTACGACGGCAAGGGCATTCCGCTGACCCGGGATCTGAAGAGCTATGGCGCGCCCAAGATTGGCGACATTCCGCGCGATTTTCGGGCCTTCCTGGTACCGAGTGACGACAAGGTCGGCCCTTACGGCGCCAAGTCCATCTCGGAGATCGGGGTCAACGGCGCGGCGCCCGCCATCGCCACCGCCATCCACGACGCCTGCGGTGTCTGGCTGCGCAAGTGGCACTTCACGCCGGAGCAGATCCTGCGTGAACTGGGCAAGCTGGAGCAACAAGCGTCGGCATAACAAAAGAAAAGGTGAGGGGTGGGCGCAGGCTCGCCCCCAGCACCTGACGGCGGAATGAGTACTCCGCCCATATTCTGTGTGATGGGACAATCAAGATGTCTAAAACAACACGCAAGCACTCGGACCTGATTTACGCGCTCGAAGACAAACCTCCCTTTTACCAAACCCTGATGGGGGCCGTGACCCACCTGCTGGCCATCTTCGTGCCCATGGTGACGCCGGCTCTGATCGTGGGCGGGGCCCTTGGCCTCTCCACCGAGACCACCGCCTACCTGGTCTCCATGGCGATGATCGCCTCCGGCATCGGCACCTGGCTGCAGGTGAACCGCTACGGCCCCATCGGCTCTGGGTTGCTCTCCATCCAGTCGGTCAACTTCTCCTTCGTCACCGTGATGATTGCGCTTGGCAGCGCCATGAAAAAAGATGGCCTGCACGAGGAGCTGATCGTCTCGACCCTGCTCGGGGTCTCCTTCGTCGGGGCCTTCCTGGTAATGGGCTCCTCCTTCGTGCTGCCCTACCTCAAGCGGGTGATCACCCCGACCGTGAGCGGGGTGGTGGTGCTGATGATTGGCCTGAGCCTCATCAAGGTGGGGATCATCGACTTTGGCGGCGGCTTCTCCGCCATGAGCAGCGGCACCTTCGGCAAATACGAGAACATCGGCCTGGGGCTCTTGGTGCTCTGCGTCATCGTCGCCTTCAACTGCAGCAAGAGCCCCTTGCTGCGCATGAGCGGCATCGCCATCGGCCTGCTGGTGGGCTATGCGGTGGCCCTGATGCTCGGCATGGTGGATTTCTCCGCCCTTGAGAACCTGCCGCTCATCACTGTACCCATCCCGTTCAAGTACGGTTTTTCATTCGATCTGCACGCCTTCGTGCTGGCCGGCACCATCTATCTGTTGAGCGTGCTGGAGGCGGTGGGGGACATCACCGCCACCGCCATGGTCTCCCACCGTCAGATCCAGGGTCCCGAGTTTCAAAAACGACTCTCCGGCGGCGTGCTGGCGGACGGCCTGGTGTCGGTGATCGCCTCGGCGCTCGGCTCCCTGCCGCTCACCACCTTCGCCCAGAACAACGGCGTCATCCAGATGACCGGGGTGGCCTCGCGCCACGTGGGCAAGTTCATCGCCGTCATCCTGGTGCTGCTCGGCCTTTTCCCGGTGGTAGGGCGCTTCTTCACCACCATACCGTCGCCGGTGATGGGGGGCGCCATGGTCATCATGTTCTCCATGATCGCCATCGCCGGCGGGCGCATCATCATCAGTCACGGCTTCGATCGGCGCGAGACCCTGATCGTCGCCACCTCGCTCGGGCTGGGGCTCGGGGTCTCCTACGACCCGAACGTCTTCAAGGTGCTGCCGGCGGGGATCTACATGCTGGTGGAGAACCCCATCTGCGCCGGCGGCATCACCGCCATCATCATGAATCTGGTGCTGCCGCAAAGCCGCAGACGCCAGGCGGCCGCCAATGCCGCCGAGGCGGTGGAGCTGATCCAGCTGAGCGACAAGCCCGACACCCGTTTTGCCACCCGGCCCGCCTCGTCGGCCACAGCCCGCCAACAGGGGCTGGCGACGGACGAGGCCCAGGTGCGCGCCCCGCAAGTGGATCGCGGCTAACGAACAACAAGAGGGAATTGAGAGATGAAAAACGACAACTCCGTCAAGGCGGTGCGTGGCAGCTTCTTTGACATCACCCGGGTGGTGAGCCAGCCCGAGGAGATAGAGCCCAATGCCCGCCTCATCGAAGACGGCCTGCTGATCATTCGCAACGGCTGCATCGACTGGTTCGGCCAGTGGGAGGAGGGCCGTGATCGCATTCCGGCCCAGGTGCGGGTGCGCGACTATCGCGGCAAGATGATAGTGCCGGGCTTTGTCGATACCCACATCCACTACCCGCAAAGCGAGATGGTGGGGGCCTATGGCGAGCAGCTGCTGGAGTGGCTCAACCGCCATACCTTCCCGGCTGAGCGGCGCTACAACGATCTCGAGTACGCCCGCGAGATGTCCACCTTCTTCATCAAGCAGCTGCTGCGAAACGGCACCACCACGGCGCTGGTGTTCGGCACCGTCCACCCCGAGTCGGTGGATGCCCTGTTCGAGGCGGCCAGCCGCATCAACATGCGGATGATCGCGGGCAAGGTGATGATGGATCGCAACGCCCCCGACTATCTGCTCGATACTGCCGAGAGCAGCTATGCGCAGAGCAAGGCGCTCATCGAGCGCTGGCACGGCAACGGCCGCTTGCTCTACGCCATCACACCGCGTTTTGCCCCGACCTCGACCCCGGCGCAGCTGGCGATGGCGAGACGACTGCGCGAAGAGTACCCGACCACCTATCTGCACACCCACCTGTGCGAGAACAAGGACGAGATAGCCTGGGTGAAATCCCTCTTCCCGGCGCATCAGGGCTATCTCGACGTCTATCACCAGCACGGGCTGACCGGCCACCACTGCGTGTTTGCCCACTGCGTCCATCTGGAAGAGCAGGAGTGGGACTGCCTGAAGGAGACCGGCTCCACCATCGCGTTTTGTCCCACCTCCAATCTGTATCTGGGCAGTGGGCTGTTCAAGCTGCACAAGGCGTGGCACAAGCAGGTGAAGGTGGGGATGGGCACCGATATAGGCGCTGGCACCACCTTCAACATGCTGCAGACCCTCAACGAGGCCTACAAGGTGATGCAGTTGCAGGGCGAGCGCCTCTCGGCCTATCAGGCCTTCTACCTGGCGACCCTGGGCGGTGCCCATGCGCTGGGGCTGGACGAGCAGATCGGCAGCTTCGCGGTGGGTAAGGAGGCGGATTTCGTGGTGCTCGACCCGGTCGCCACCCCGCTGCAGCAGCTGCGCTACGACAACTCCACCACCCTGCGCGACAAGCTGTTCGTGCTGCTGACCCTGGGGGATGACAGATCCATCTACCGCACCTATGTGGATGGTCAGCTGGTGCACGAGCGGGGCTGATCCGGTTTTCACAGGAGAGGGGCGAGCATGCTCGCCCCGGGAACACGGCAGCAGGGGCCAGCGTGGTGCCTGCGCCGCACGACAGGCGAGGCGCTTGCCCCGCCACAGCAGGTGAAATGGCCCGGTTTTTTTTAGATGGCAAGTCAAACGTTTGCCTTGCCTGCCAACCCCATGATGCCGGCGACCGTGGCAGCAGAGATCCACGGCACCGACCGCCATTTCGTCACGACACATTCAGGGATGCAGGAAGGAGTCGGCCATGAGCCAGACAAACAGGATAAACGAGATGGACGGGGCAGTTGCGGACAAGGGGGCTGCGGCGGGACGACAGCCCGCCGGCGGCACGCTCGATCGCTACTTCATGATCAGCGAGCGGGGCAGCAACGTGCGCCAGGAGGTGCTGGCGGGGCTCACCACCTTCCTCGCCATGGTCTATTCGGTGATCGTGGTGCCCAGCATGCTCGGCAAGGCGGGTTTTCCCCCCGGCGCCGTGTTCGTGGCCACCTGTCTGGTGGCGGGCTTTGGTTCGCTACTGATGGGGCTCTGGGCCAAGCTGCCGATGGCCATCGGCTGCGCCATCTCGCTCACCGCCTTTACCGCCTTCAGCCTGGTGCTGGGGCAGCAGATCTCCATCCCGGTGGCGCTCGGCGCCGTCTTCCTGATGGGGGTGCTGTTTACCGCCATCTCGGTGACCGGGGTGCGCAGCTGGATCCTCGACAACCTGCCGATGGGGATCGCCCACGGCACCGGCATCGGCATCGGGCTCTTCTTGCTGCTGATCGCCGCCAACGGGGTGGGGCTGGTGATCAAGAACCCGCTGGAGGGGCTGCCGGTGGCGCTGGGGGCCTTTACCTCCATGCCGGTCATCATGTCTCTCATCGGGCTGGCGGTCATCGTCGGGCTGGAGAAGCTCAAGGTGCCGGGCGGGATCCTGCTGGTGATCATCGCCATCTCCATTTTCGGCCTCATCTTCGATCCGGCGGTCAAGTACCAGGGGCTGTTCGCCATGCCGAGCCTCGCTGACGAGCAGGGCAAGTCCCTCATCTTCAGCCTGGACATCATGGGGGCGCTCTCGCCGCTGGTGCTGCCAAGCGTGCTGGCGCTGGTGATGACGGCGGTGTTTGATGCCACTGGCACCATTCGCGCCGTGGCGGGACAGGCCAACCTGCTGGACAAGGATGGCCACATCATCAACAGCGGCAAGGCGCTCAGCGCCGACTCCATCAGCAGCATCTTCTCCGGTCTGGTGGGGGCTGCGCCGGCCGCCGTCTACATCGAATCGGCGGCGGGCACGGCGGCAGGCGGCAAGACCGGCCTCACCGCCACCGTGGTGGGGGTCTTGTTCCTGCTGATGCTGTTCCTCTCGCCGCTTTCCTACCTGGTGCCGGCCTATGCCACCGCACCGGCGCTGATGTACGTGGGGCTCTTGATGCTGAGCAACGTCGCCCGGCTCGACTTCGATGACTTCGTCGGGGCCATGTCCGGCCTGCTGTGCGCCGTCTTCATCGTGCTCACCTGCAACATCGTCACCGGCATCATGCTGGGCTTCAGCGCCCTGGTGATCGGCCGCATCTGCTCGAAGGAGTGGCGCAAGCTCAACGTCGGCACCGTCATCATCGCCCTGGCGTTGGTGCTCTTCTACGCTGGCGGCTGGGCCATCTAGTCCGCATCGCGTCCTTCTTTATCGCGGGGCCAGCCTCTCTTGGCCGGCCTCGCCCTTCAAACCGAACTCATACCATTTTGATAACGGGGCTTACCAGATTGATAACTCCGCCCGACCACTGGCGCCGCCGAGTCCTCCATGGGCTGCTGCTGCGGGGCCGGCCACGGCCATGACGGAGAGCCTGATGGGCGCCGGATGGGATCTTCTTCACACTTCTTCCCTTTGCTCGCCGCCTTTGCCCCCCGGTTGGCCCGACGTGCCGGAAACGGGCGCATATCTTGCTGTTTTTTATACCGGTTCTGATTTTTTCTGCCTGACAAAGGACTTGCATATGTCCATAGGATTACCGCTCAAGCGGGTGGATGCCGAGGCCAAGGTGACCGGCAGCGCCCGCTACACCGATGACAACATCATGCTCGGGATGCGCCACGCCAAATACGTGCGAAGCCATATCGCCCACGGCAAGGTGCTCACCATCGATGCCAGCGAGGCGCTGACCCTGCACGGGGTTGAAGCCGTGTTCACCCACGAGGATGTGCCCACCACCTGTTTTCGTACCGCCGGTCACGCCTGGTCTCTCGATGAGACCAAACGGGACGTGAAAGACCGCCGCCTGCTCACCGACCATGTGCGTCACTTCGGCGATGGTGTCGCCATCGTGGTGGCGCGCGATCCGCTGGTCGCCGAGAAGGCCGCCGCCCTGGTCAAGGTGACCTACGAGCCGCTGCCGGTGATGACGGATGCGGCCAGCGCCCTGGCCGAGGGGGCCTGTCCCATCCACCGGACCGGCAACCTGCTGCGCCAGAGCCAGATCCGGGCGGGGGAGCCGGAGCAGGCCATCGCCGCCGCCGACTTGCAGTTCAAGGGGCACTACCAGACGCCGGTGGTGCAGCACTGCCATCTGGAGACGGTCACCTGCTACGCCTACATGGATCAGCCGGACCACATCATCGTCGTCACCAGCACTCAGATCCCCCAGATTGTGCGCAGCCGGGTCGCCAAATCCCTTGGCCTGCCCTGGTCCAGCGTGCGGGTGATCAAGCCCTACATGGGAGGCGGTTTTGGCAACAAGCAGGATGTGCTGGAAGAGCCGATGGCGGCGTTTCTGAGCTACCAGCTTGGCGGCGTGCCGGTCAAGGTGACCCTGAGTCGGGAGGAGTGCTTTTTTGCCTCCCGCACCCGCCACGGCTTTGCCATCGACGGCACCCTTGGCATCAACCGGGATGGCACCCTCAAGGGGTATCAGCTGGACGTGCTCTCCAATACCGGCGGCTATGCCTCCCACGGCCACTCCATCGCCAGCGCCGGCGCCAACAAGATAAGCTACCTCTATCCGCGCAGCGCCTTTGGCTATGACGCCAAAACCTTCTACAGCAACCTGCCCACCGCCGGTGCCATGCGCGGTTACGGCGCGCCGCAGGTGGTGTTTGCCCTCGAATGTATGCTGGACGATGCTTGCGCCGAGTTGGGTCTGGATCCGCTTGCGGTGCGCATCGCCAACGTGGCGCGCGAAGGGGACGTCAATCAGGTCAACCAGAAGACCATCTACAGCGCAGGGCTCCCTGAGTGTCTGCGTCGGGGCGGCGAGCAGTTTGAGTGGGAGCGGCTCAAGGCCGAATGTCTGGCGCAGGATCCTACGAGTCGGGTACGGCGCGGCATCGGGGTGGCGTGCTTTAGCTATGGCTCCAACACTTATCCGGTGGGGGTGGAGATCGCCGGCGCCCGCATGCTGCTCAACCAAGATGGCACCGTCAATCTGCAGATCGGTGCCACCGAGATAGGGCAGGGCTCGGACACCGTTTTTGCCCAGATGGCGGCCCAGACGCTGGGCATTCCGTTTGAGCAGATCCGGGTCATCTCGACCCAGGATACCGACATCACCGCCTACGACCCAGGCTCGTTCGCCTCGCGCCAGAGCTATGTGGCGGCCCCTGCCATCCATCAGGCGGCGCTGCAACTTCGGGCCCGCATCCTCTCGCTGGCGGCCCAGCTCTGCCATCAGGATGTAGGGTCGCTCACCCTGATCGACGGTTACGTGGTGCTGGCGGGTGCGCCGGACAAGGTGCTGATCAGCGTCGCCGAGGTGTCGGTCAACGCCTACTACCACCTCACCATCGGCGGCCAGATCACCTCGGAAGTCTCCCACAAGACCACCACCAACCCGCCGAGCTTTGGCTGCACCTTCGTCGATCTCAGTGTCGATATCGATCTCTGCAAGGTGATCATCAACCGCATTCTCAACCTGCACGATGCCGGCAAGATCCTCAATCCGCAGTTGGCGGAAGGGCAGGTGCACGGCGGCATGGGGATGGGGATCGGCTGGTCCCTGTTCGAGGAGATGATCATCGACGCCAAGACCGGCGTGGTGCGCAACCCCAACCTGCTCGACTACAAGTTCCCCACCATGCTGGATTTGCCCGAACTTGAGTGCGACTTCGTGCAGACCTACGAGCCCCAGTCGGTCTATGGCCACAAATCCCTGGGGGAGCCACCCATCATCTCGCCGGGCCCGGCGATCCGTAACGCCATTCGCATGGCGACCGGGGTCGCCATCAACGAGCTGCCCATCACCCCCAAGACCCTGTTCCGGGAGTTTGTCGCGGCGGGTTTGATTGGCGAGGGAGCAGGGGAGGAGCAACACCATGTTTGATATTGCCCGTTACTACAAGGCCCACAGCGTGGCCGAGGCGGTCGCCCTGCGCCAGGCCGACCCCGAGGCGCGCCTGCTGGCCGGTGGCACCGATGTGATGATCCAGCTCCATCACCTCAACGCCGCCTATCGTCATATCGTCGATATTCACGACTTGCCCGAATTGAAGGGGGTGAGCGAGTTGGCCGACGGCGCTATTCGTATCGGCTCCGGCACCACCTTTACCGAGCTCATCGAAAACGAGCTGGTGCAGCGCCGCCTGCCGATGCTGGCGGAAGCCGCCGCCACCATCGCCGGCCCGCAGATCCGCAACGTCGCCACCTATGGCGGCAACATCTGCAACGGCGCCACCAGTGCCGACTCGGCGGCGCCCACCGTCGCACTGGAGGCCGAGCTGGAGATCGCCGGCCCCGATGGCACGCGCCGCATTCCCATCGCCGGCTTTCACACCGGCCCCGGCAAGGTGGCGCTGCAACCGGCGGAGATCCTGGTGGCGTTTCACTTTGCCCCGGACGCGCACCCCCAGGTGGGCTCCCACTACTTCAAGTACGCCATGCGGGGCGCCATGGACATCGCCACCATCGGCTGCGCCGCCTACTGCCAGATTGAGCATGGCCACTTCAAGCGCCTGCGGCTGGCTTATGGGGTGGCGGCCCCGACGCCGGTGCGCACCCCGCACGCCGAAGCGGCGGCCGAGGGGCAACCCCTGACTCGCGCCACACTGGCCGCCATTGCCGAGGCGGTGGTGGCCGACGTGGCGCCGCGTTCCTCCTGGCGGGCAGAAAAGGAATTTCGCCTGCACCTGATCAAAACTCTGGCGCAGCGGGTGATCACCTGCGCCGTCGAACGTGCCGGAGGCAAGATCCTATGATGCAACCGCAAAGCTGTCCCACTGTTGCGATCCAGTGCGAGATCAACGGCAAGCCTTACTCCTATGCGGTGTCGCCTACCATGTCGCTGCTTCACTTCCTGCGCGGGCAGGGGCTTATCAGCGTGAAAGAGGGGTGCAGTGTCGGTGAGTGCGGCGCCTGTACCGTGCGGGTGGATGGCACCGCCATCGACAGCTGCCTCTATCTGGCGGTGTGGGCCGATGGCAAATCCATTCGCACCGTGGAGGGAGAGCGCAGAGGCAACGAGCTCTCCGACGTGCAGCAGGCCTTTATCGACGAGGGGGCGGTGCAGTGCGGTTTTTGCACCCCGGGCCTCGTGATGGCGAGCGCCGCCCTGCTCGACAAGACAGATCGCCGACCCTTGACCGAGGCGGAGATCCGCCGCGGCCTGTCGGGGAATCTGTGCCGCTGCACCGGTTATCAGAACGTGGTGCGGGCGGTGAAAAAGTGCTGCAAGGGGTGACGGGGTCGCCCCTTGATTAGCTTCCCAAACCGTCGTTCGGCAGCGAGGTGACAGCGCCTGAAATAGGCCGGGAGGTTATTTGCACCCCGCCGCTCAAGCGCGCATCCCGTTATTTCGGGTGGGCAATGGGGAGCACTCATCCCGTGTTGCCCACCTGCTCGCCTGAATAATAAACAATCGGCTGCGTGCGGCGGCCGGTGGGTGGCAAGCGACTGTTTTTACGCGATATGTCAGCTTGTGTCGCCATCTTGTGCGCCGCCTTTGCCTATTGGCGACAGCAAATACCGGCGGGCGGGAAATAACGGAAAATAATGGCAAGGGGTCTGAAAAAAGCCCCCTTTTTTGTCACGTGGTCGCAACATTTTTCTGTAATTGTTAGCCAGCTCGCGGTGACCCTTCGCTGAAACGGGCAGAGTAGGCGCCATGGTCGGCGAAGGCCGCCATGATGCGCAATCAGGGTTGTAATCAGGTGCTGCGGCCCGTCTGGCGGGGCGCAAAACATAACATCAAAAAGAAAAAGGAAACTGGCATGTCAGGAAGACACTCTCTGGTAGCGCTGGCCGTCGGGCTGGCGCTGGCGGGACCGGCACAGGCACAGCTGCTCATCAGCGAATACCTGGAAGGCTCGGGCAACAACAAGGCGGTGGAGCTGAGCAACCTCGGCAGCGACCTCGTCGATCTCTCCCAGTATCGGTTGGCACTCTACGCCAACGGCAAACCCATCAGCGAATCACCCACCAACAATCTGGCGCTGCAAGGTACGCTGGCCCCGGGCGCCACCCTGGTGCTGGCCAACCCCTCCGCCAGCAGCGAGATCCTGGCCAAGGCCAACCGCACCAGCGGCAACCTGGTGTTCAACGGTGATGACGCCCTGGTGCTCTATCGCGGCAGCGAGATAATCGACAGCTTCGGCCAGGTGGGGGTGGATCCGGGCACGGCCTGGGTGTCGGGCAACGTCTCGACCCTGGACATGACCCTGCGCCGCAAGGCCACCGTCACCATGGGGCGAACTGATGCAACCGCCCCCTTCGATCCGGCGCAGGAATACGTAGCCGCCCCGAAAGATGACGCCAGTGGCCTAGGCTGCAGCGGCGATGGTCCCTGCGATGGCACCCAGCCGCCAGCCTTCGTCTGCCCGGTGGACAGCCTGGTGCCGGTGCCCGCCATTCAGGGCCCGGGCACTAGCAGCCCGCTGGTGCCGGCCGGCAAGTTCGAATCGGAACAGGCCTACGCCACCCGCGGCGTGGTGACCCAGGTGGTCAGTGGCCTCTACAAGGGCTTCTTCATTCAGGATGAGCAGGGGGACGGCGATCCGGCCACCTCCGACGGCCTCTTCGTCTACACAACCAAGGCCAATGCTGCCATCGTGCCGGGCGCCGAGGTGTGCGTCTCGGGCAAGGTGAAGGAGTATTTCAACCAGACCCAGCTCAACGCCGACGAGCTGGTGGTGACCCGGCCGCTGGGGGCCACCCCGGCCGCGGTGGATCTGCTGCCGGTGGCGGGAGAAAGCCTGAGCCAACTGCTGGAGCGTCACGAGGGGATGCAGGTACGGCTGGTGCCGGGCTCCAGCCTGGTGGTGACCCGCAACTTCAGCTTCGATTACGACGGCAAGCGCAACAACCTGGTGCTGGCCTATGGCGCGCCGCTTATCAAGTCGACCCAGAAATTTGCCGCCATGAGCCAGGAGGCGAGCAACTGGGCCCTGCGCAACCAGCAGAACCAGCTGGTGGTGGAGACTGACGCCAAGGCGCCGGACGGTGTGCTGCCCTGGTTCCCCGGCTTCAACGCCGAGGATGGCTACCTGCGCATCGGCGACAAGCTCAACGGGCTGGAGGGGGCGCTTGGCTACTCCTACAACCTGTTCCGACTGGTGGCCAGCAACCGCATTGACGCGAGCCAGATAGATCACAGCGGCTGGGATCGGGTGGAAACGCCGGAACTTGCCGAGGCGGGTGATCTGCGGGTCGCCAGCTTCAACGTGCTCAACTTCTTCACCACGGTCGTGGGGGGCGATGCCAACCCCACCGGCAGCAACCGGGGCGCCCCGACGGTGGCGGAGTTCGAGCTGCAGCGCACCAAGATCGTCAGCGCCATCACCCGCCTCAATGCCGACGTGGTGGGGCTGATGGAGATCGAGAACAACGGCTACGGCGACAACTCCGCCATCGCCAACCTGGTGGCGGCCTTGAACGCTGCCCAGCCGGATGAGGCGGATCACTACCGCTGGATTGCCTCGCCGGATGGCAAGCCCATCGGTACCGATGCCATCACGGTGGGGCTCATCTACCGACCCGCCAAGGTGGCCCCGGAGGGGGCCGCCAGCCTCATCGCGCTGCCGGTGCAGCAGGCTGAGGCGGTGGATGCCAGCGGTAAGCCGGTGACCATCAATCAGGGGATGCGCGAGTCGCTGGTACAGCGCTTCAGCTCGCCCAAGGGAGATGCACCGCTGACTCTGGTGGTCAACCATCACAAGTCCAAGGGTTCCGCCTGCTTCGAGGATTACCCCGACTACGCCACTGCCGATCCGCTGGATGGCCAGGGCCACTGCAATGCGCTGCGGGTCTCCGCCGCCAAGGTGCTGGGGGAGCATCTCAAGGATTTGGCCGGGGATCTGCTGCTCATCGGCGACATGAACGCCTACGGCATGGAGGATCCCATCCGGGTGCTGACCAACTATGATCCGGCCGCCCAATCGCGCCAGATCATGAGCGCCTCCTTCACCACTCTGGCGGGCCAGCCCTTCGAGGAGAGCGGCAGCGCCCTTGGTAAGGGGTATGGCTTTATCAACCTCAACACCCGCTTCCACGGCACCGACACCTACTCCTACAGCTACGAAGGGGAGCTCGGCAACCTGGATCACGCCCTGGCAAACCCGAGTCTCGCGGCCAAGGTGATCGGCATCGAGGATTGGCACATCAACTCCGCCGAGAGCAACTTCTTCGAGTACGGCAGCAAGTACAGCGGCCAGCTGGCGAAATCCGAAGGGCCCTTCAGCGCCTCGGATCACGATCCCGTGCTGGTGGCCATCCAGTATCCGCTGCCGCCCGCCGGGGTATTGAGCCTCGAGAGCGCCGCTGCCAACGTGGAGGAGGGCAACACCCTGGCCTTGAGCGTGGCGCGCCGCGACGGCAGCTATGGTGAGGCCAGCGTCAGCTACCGCATTGCCTACGGCAGCGCCGATGCCAACGACGTGGCGCCGCTCACCGGCACCCTGCACTGGGCCGCCGGACAGAGCGACAGCCAGACCATCAGCATCCCGGTGAAGAGCGACACCCTGCGCGAGGGGGACGAGACCTTTACCCTGGAGCTGTTTGACCCGAGTGGCGCGACCCTGGGCGAGCAGCATCAGACCCTGGTGACCATCAAGGACAAGCTGGCGCCGTCCACCATTTCGCTGGCGCGCGCCAGCCTGACGGTGAACGAGGGGCAGTGGTTTGCCGAGATACCGCTGGTGCGCAGCGGCGATCTGAGCAAGCCGGCCCGGGCCCGGGTGGCCCTTGACGGGGTCACGGCGCGCTGGGGACTGGATTTCCTGCCATGGTTCGGTCAATCGGTGAGCTGGGCCGCGGGCGAGGGGGGCAGCAAGTCGGTCAAGGTGCTGATCATCGATGACTGGTTTGTCGAGCCCACCGAGCAGTTCAAGGTGAGCCTGGCGGCGCTGCAGGGTGGTCAACCGGGTAACCTGCAGGAGACCCGGGTCGACATTCTGGACAACGACAAGTCCTGGTGGCCCTTCGGTCGCCACTGAGGATGATTTCTCAATATGAAAAGGGGCCTGCGGGCCCCTTTCTGTTGTCAGCCACCTTGCTGTTGTCAGCCGAGAGCGCCGAAAACAGCGAGGCCCATCACCAGGATGGGCCTCTGAGTTGGACACGCTGACGGGATCAGCTGCCGCTCTGGGATCCGTCGATCACCAGCTTGCCATCCTTGACCGGGATGGTGGCACCGGGAGCCTTGTTCATGCGGATCACCCCTTCCTGACCGGCGAGGCGGTAGGTGACGTCATAGCCCAGGGTGCGGGTGCTGCTCTCCTGCACCGTCTTGCAGCGCTGCTCGGTGGTGGTATAGGTATCACCGGCCTGCATGTTGCCCTGCACCTGGTTGCCGGCATAGCCACCCGCCACGGCGCCTGCGGCGGTCGCCACCTTCTTGCCGTTACCGCCGCCGAACTGGTTGCCGAGGACGCCGCCCAGTGCCGCGCCGACCACGGTACCCAGGATCTTGTGCTCGTCCTGCACCGGTTTGCGGTGGGTCACGGTGACGTTGCGACACTCCTGACGGGGGGTCTTGATGGTCTCGGTCACCGCTTTGCTGGCCAGCACTTCGGCGAACTGAGGCTGTGATGAAAACAGGGATCCGCTGGCGGCGGCTGACAAGGCCAGCGCAGAGGCCACACCGATCCCGACTCCTGCCAACATGGATTTGTTCATTTTCTCTTCTCCTCAAATGCATCACGGGATGCGTCTCTTGCTTGCGGTCATCTTGGCACAAGGGCAAGGAGGCACAAGGCAAAGCCGGTGCGGGCACGACAGCCCCTGACTGCACCGAAAAGAGCCTCGTCAAAAAGGTGTCGGGCTTTGGCGACAAGGGGCGGGGGGAAGGCAGCAAAAGCGATCTGCGAGTGGCATTTTGCGATTCAGCTGGGCCTGTTTTCCCATTTTGCGCCAATCTGCTGCCGCCGCCGATTGGCGCAGTGGCAAACAAGGGGGGCCTAGTCGTCAACAAGGGCCAGTCAGGGTGCGCCAACCGCTTGATAAATCACTGTTGCCAGAATGGCTGGCGGCCGATAACAGATCACGGCAAGCATTATGCTTGCTCTGTTGGCAGAGAGGATCAATCGCGCGTCTCTGGCGGCCCGCACCCATGTGAGCCGGCAGGCGCCACCCGCAGTCAGGCTCGTTCGGCTGCGGTCATCCGGTCAGCAAGGGGGTTCATATGTCGATGCTGCCAAGATGGATACAACCGGCCGTGCAGGCCGGCATCATCACCCGGGAACAAGCCCAGCGGCTGCTGGACTCCCTCTATCAACCCCTCTGTGAGACGGCGCAGGAGCTGCCCGCCGACCTTGCCGACATCAGCCTCAAGCTCTTCTGTTTTCGCCAGCAGCACAGGGTGCGCCACTAGTTCCCTCAGAGCTGCGTCTTGGATAAGGCATGACCCCCGCCTAGGCGGGGGCCATGTGCCCTAGATCAGCATCACCTGCGCCACCAGCATCAGGGCGCCGAAGCCCAGCACGAAGCCCACCATGGGCAGCACGAACCTGACCCACTGGTTGAACTGGATGCCGAGCATCTGCAGGGTGACCAGTACCAGCCCGGTGGGGGCCAGGAACAGCATGGCGTATTGTCCCCAGTTGTAGGCCGACACCACTATGTAGCGCGGGATCATCACGGTATCCGCCAGCGGCGCCATGATGGGCATGGAGAGCACCGCCAGCCCCGAGGAGGAGGGCACCACCAGCCCCAGCAGGGTGAACACCAGCATCTGGGCCACCGCAAACACGGCGCCGTGCATGCCGGCCACCAGACTGGAGGCATAGGCCAGGATGGTATCCGAGATCATCCCCTGATCCAGCACCAGGTTGACCCCCCGCGCCAGCCCGATGATGAGCGACACCGCCACCAGCTCGGACGCGCCCTGGGTGAAGGCCTCGACCGCCTCTTTCTCCCTGAGGCCGGAGATGAAGATGATGACGATGGCGACGGCAAGGAAGGAGGCCGCCATCTGCGGGAACCACCAGCCAGCCATGGAGACGCCCCACACCATCAGGGGGAAGGCGAGGATGAACAGGGTCAGGATGATCTTGCGGCGCAGGGTGAAGGGGACTCCTTCATCGAGGGATCCCTCTTTGAGGAAACGGGCCCGGAAGCTCTCTCTGTCCTCATAGGTGTAGGAGAAGGCCGGGTTGGCCTTGATCTTCTTGCAGTACCAGTAGAGATAGGCGATCACCACCAGGGTGCCCACCAGGCAGCCGACGGCGCGAACGCTCAGCCCCTCGGTAAAGGGGATGCCGGCGGCGTTGGAGGCGATCACCACCGAGAAGGGGTTGATGGTGGAGAAGGTGGTGCCCATGGAGGCGGCAAGGAAGATGGCCCCCACGCAGACGATGGCGTCATAGCCGAGCGCCAGAAAGATGGGCACCAGGATGGGATAGAAGGCGACGGCCTCCTCCTCCAGTCCGCAGGTGGTGCCCCCCAGCGCCATCACCAAGCAGACCAGCGCCACAAACAGGAACTCGTTGCCGCGGGTCTTGCGCGACAGCGCCACCAGCCCGGCGTTGAAGGCCCCCGTCTTGTTGATGACGCCGATAAGCCCCCCCAGCACCAGGATGAAGACGATGATGTCGGCCCCCTCTATCGTGCCCTTGACCATGCTCACCGCCACGTCGGAGAGCCCCTTCGGCGCCTGGGCCAGCCGCTCATAGGTGCCGGGGATGGCGATGGGCTTGCGGATGGTACCGTTGACGAACTGCTCCACCCCGATATTGATGTCGAGTCTGGTCAGTTCATCCTGAGTGGCGGGCACTCGCTGGGTTTCCCCTTGCGGCGTATTGATGGTCAGCATATGGCTGGCGGCATTATAAGAGAGCTTGGCATAGGCGCCCGCCGGAATTATCCAGGTGAGGGCGATGGCCAACAACATGATCAAAAACAAAATGGTAAACGCGGTGGGAAATTGTCTGCGGGTCTGGGTATTCGGCTCGGCACACATAAAATGCTCCTCGATAAAGCAGGTTCGGGCTCGGCGGAATATCGGGTCGATAGGGTTCCTTCGTCATGCAGCGGGAGTGCGCAAACTCACTGGTTGTAGCGCATCGTATGGCGAGAAATCTGGCCTGATATTGAACATCCGGTAGATTGTTTCACCAAGAAACCATAACCCGCCGAGGGGAAGCATGAACAGCGCTGCGGGCCTGCTTTATGGAAGCCGTCACAAAATATATTTAATGAGAAATCCGTCATTAATTTATTGGCAATAAATCGATGTGCTTGCTTATGCCATAAATATCCAGACAGCGGTTTTTATAAATATATCGATATCGATAAACCTGCAACCTGATATGGCCAGCTTGCATGCCAACATCAGCATATTCATTATTTGCCGGGTTTTATGCCGCAGATATTTGCAGTCGATATTTGTCGCTGAAAAAACAGGCACCAGCATGCAGTTCGGTCAGATTGGCGGCGCCAGCTCGGCGCCTCTAAGACGTTTTGCTAATACCTGTGGCCATCACCTCGCGCTAGGCTGTGATCCCCGATACGAGCACCCTCTGGCAGGACGCCAGAGGATGGTTGCCGGCGCTCCCGGGAGCGCACCGCTTTTGCTACCTGCGAGGAAGGAACCCGATGACAGAGCAGAACATCTATCAGCGCGATCTGGAAAAAAATCCCGCCAATTATGAGGCGCTGACCCCCATCAGCTTTCTGGGGCGGGCCGCCCGAGTCTACCCCGACTATCCGGCGCTGATCCACGGCCCCCTGCGCCAGAGCTGGGCCCAGACCGAGCAGCGTTGCCGCCAGCTGGCCTCGGCCCTGCGCCGCCGCGGCATCGGCGAGGGGGATACCGTCTCCATCGTCGCCCCCAATACCCCGGCCATGTTCGAGGCCCACTTCGGGGTGCCCATGAGCGGCGCCGTACTCAACACCATCAACACCCGGCTCGATGCCGAGTCGATGACCTTTATCTTCCAGCATGCCCAGAGCAAGGTGGTGCTGGTGGACCGGGAGTTTGGCGCCGTGGTGCGCAAGGCGCTGACATTGATTGAACTCGCGCCGCTCCTCATCGCCATCGACGATCCCCTCTACCGAGAGGGGGAGCTGGTCAGCGACCTCGACTATGAGGCGTTTCTTGCAGAGGGCAATGGGGATGAGCCCGGCTGGCTGCCGCAAGATGAGTGGCAGGCGATTTCCCTCAACTACACCTCCGGCACCACCGGCAACCCCAAGGGGGTGGTCTATCACCATCGCGGCGCCCACCTCAATGCGGTCAACAACGTGCTCTCCTGGGAGCTGCCCAAGCACAGCGTCTATCTCTGGACCCTGCCGATGTTTCACTGCAACGGCTGGTGCTTCCCCTGGACGCTGGCGGCGACGGCCGGGGTGAGCGTCTGCCTGCGCCATGTGCAGGCGACAGCCATCTATGAGGCGCTGCACGAGCACAAGGTGACCCATTTTTGCGCCGCGCCCATCGTACTCAACATGCTCAACAACGCCGATCCGGCCCTCAAACGCGGGCTCGACCACCCCATCAAGGTGATGACGGCAGGGGCGGCGCCCCCCGCCACCGTGATCGCCGGTATGGAGGCGATGGGGATCGCCGTGACCCACGTCTACGGCCTCACCGAAACCTATGGCCCCTGCGTGCTGTGCGAGCCGCAGCAGAGCTGGCAAGGGCAGGATGCCACCACGCTGTCGCGTCTGAAAGCACGCCAGGGGGTGGCCTCACCCCTGCAGGGGGAGATGCGGGTCATCAACCCGGTCAGCGGCGAGCCGGTCCCCCGGGACGGCAAGACCATGGGCGAAATCGTGCTGCGCGGCAATGTGGTGATGAAGGGCTATCTCAAGAACCCGGTCGCCAGCGCCGAGGCGATGGCGGAGGGGTGGTTTCGCAGCGGCGATCTGGCGGTATGGCACCCGGACGGTTACGTGGAGATCAAGGACAGATCCAAGGACATCATCATCTCCGGCGGGGAGAACATCTCCAGTCTGGAGGTGGAGGACGTGCTCTATCGCCATCCCGATGTGGACGAGGTGGCGGTGATCGCCATGCCGGACGAGAAGTGGGGGGAGGTGCCCTGCGCCTTCGTCAAGCTCAAGGAGGGGCGCGAACTCACCCAGGCCGAACTGATTGCGTTTTGCCGCGAGCAGATGGCCCACTTCAAAGCCCCCAAGCGCGTCATCTTTACCCCGCTGCCGAAAACCTCCACCGGCAAGGTGCAGAAATTTATGCTGCGCCAGCAGCTGGGGTAGGAGCTAGCCACTCTTATCCAACGTTTTGAGTTGGTGCCATTTTGCCTGGAGCAATATGGCGCCAAATTTCTATGTTCATCAAATTCTTTCGGGACTCACTCTGGTAACATCCTGCTCAATAATCGGGGCAGGTAAATATTATGACGCGTGCAAAATTAGATTGGACAAATTCCATTGTATGGGGTGGTCCTGGAGCCATTGAAGGGGTAAAAGAAACGCTCGCAGGAGATCGGCTGGACCGCGCTCGCTATGCCGAGTTTATGACCAATTATCTGGCGACAGAGGGCAAGCAGCGCAACTATGTGCTGAACCTCAATGCCGAATGGGGGGCGGGCAAGACCTGGTTTATCAAGCGCTGGTATATGGAGCTGAAACAGCACTATCCCACCGTCTATATCGATGCCTGGCAGCAGGACTTTTCTGATGATCCCTTATTGACGGTCATTTCGTCGATAATTGAACAGTTGAAAGAAGAAGCAGGTAGTCGACAGCTGTCCCCCTATCTATCGACCAAATTAGCATCATTGTTAAAAGCAACTGCGCCGATAGTAACCAAGGCTCTGTTTAAAAAAATCTCTGGCATCAATATTGATGAAGTCCAAGAGGTCATTACGGCTGATGACGCGGGTAAACTGGTTGAATCACTTTTTCAAGATACTCGCAAAAAGACAGAAGCAGTACAGTTGCTCAAGCATGAGATAAAGCAGTGGGTAGAGGCTATTATTGGCAAGAAAAAGAAACAGTCACCAGCATTTATCCTGATTGATGAGTTGGATCGTTGTCGCCCTTCCTATGCGGTAGAAATGCTGGAAACCATCAAGCATATTTTCGATATCCCCGGTGTGGTCTTTGTCTTGGCAACGGATACCGAGCAGTTACAACATGCCATAAAGGTAATATATGGTGAAGGATTTGATGCATCTGCTTATCTAAGGCGTTTTTTCAGACGGCAATTTTCCTTAAAGGAAATATCAAAAGCGTCATTCATTGAAAGCTATATGACTCTTGATGATGCATCATGTGAGCATATTTTCCCAAGATTTAAAAAATTAAGCGAATTGTCATTGTTATTATCCGTAATCGCAGATGCTTTTAATCTTAAACTTAGAGATATTGAGCAGTACATAGACAAGGTAATGGCTGCAATATCGAACGTTAGTGATGATTTTGATTTAGTGGTTTTTTCCATACTTCTTTTATCCAAAGAGTATGAACCTAACTTCTATAGGCAGATAGTTAGTTTAGAACTATCACTTAGAAATGATAGTTCTAAACCAGTCTCCAACATTGGGTTCTACGAAAGATTTAAATTCAATAAAGAATTGAGTTTTTATGTTCCTTTGGAGAACAATCGTTCAGAGCTTTTAAAAGCTGACATAAGTATATCAAAGTACATAGGTTGTTTCTTTTACTCCATCAAAAATAACGCTCAATTAGTTGCGGCAAAGGAAGGCATTTCGATAGGCGGAATATTGGGTAAACATTCAATTGATTCATTTTCAGAGGCTAGGCATGAAGAAGCGCTATTGGCATATTATTTGGCGAATCAGAGTTTCAATATTAATGAGTATCAAGATCTTGTTGAGCTAGCATGCAATTTAAAATAGAAATGGGCATACGCCCATTTCTGTACAGAAATATTATTTCTGATGGCGCTCATAAAGCCGCTGTACCACATCCTTCAACGCCAGCCCTTCGTTTTGCAGCAGCACTGTGAGGTGGTAGAGCAGGTCGGCGGATTCGTTGATGAGCTCCTCCCTGTCTTTCGCCATCGCGGCCAGTGCCACTTCGACACCCTCTTCACCCACCTTCTGGGCAATGCGCTTGGTGCCCTTTGCATAGAGGCTGGCGGTGTAGCTGGTGGTCGGATCTGCGCCTTTGCGTGCTGCCAGGATCTGCTCGAGCTCGGCCAGGAAGCCAAGCGGCGGCACAGGGTGGCCGTCGAAGCAGGAGGGGTTGCCCAGATGGCAGGTGGGGCCGACGGGGTTGGCAGCGATCAGCAGGGAGTCCTGATCACAGTCGGTGGTGATGGCGACCAGCTGGAGCACATGGCCCGAGCTCTCCCCCTTGGTCCAGAGGCGTTGCTTGCTGCGGCTGAAGAAGGTGACCTGGCGGGTCGCCAGGGTTTTATCCAGGGCTTCCCGGGTCATGAACCCCTGCATCAGCACTTCGCCGCTGGCGGCATGCTGGACGATGGCGGGGAGCATGCCGCCACATTTTGCCCAATCCAGGCGTTCGGCGAGCGACTGCTCGTTGTTTACTGCTTGATTATTCACGGATGGCGACTCCTTCGGTTTTCAGCCAGCGTTTCAGTTCGGGAATGGGGATAAGGCCTTTGTGGAACACGGAGGCAGCCAGCGCCCCATCCACGTCGGCGAGGGTGAAGGCATCGCGAAAGTGCTCCATGGCACCGGCGCCGCCGGAAGCGATGAGCGGCACCTTGCAGATGGCCCGCACCAGCTTGAGTTGCTCGAGATCATAGCCCTGGCGCATGCCATCCTGGTTCATCACGTTCAGCACGATTTCACCGGCGCCACGCTTTTGCGCCTCCTGCACCCAATCCAGGGTATGCCAGGCGGTGGTGCGGGTGCGGCTCTCGTCGCCGGTAAACTGTTTGACCTGATAGTGACCGCTCTGCGCATCAAAATAGGAGTCGATGCCCACCACCACGCACTGCACGCCGAAGCGTTCGGCCAGTCGGGTGATGAGGGTTGGGTCGGCCAGCGCCGGCGAGTTGATGGAGACCTTGTCCGCCCCGAACTCCAGGATCTGGCGGGCATCCTCCACGCTCTTGATGCCGCCGGCAACGCAGAAGGGGATGTCGATGACTTCGGCCACCCGGCTTACCCAGCTCTTGTCCACCACCCGCTCATCGCTCGAGGCGGTGATGTCGTAGAACACCAGCTCGTCGGCCCCTTCGCTGGCGTAGCGGCGGGCGAGCTCGACGATGCCGCCCATCACCTCGTGATTACGAAACTGCACTCCCTTGACCACCACGCCATCTTTGACGTCGAGGCAGGGGATAATACGCTTTGACAACATGCTCGTTGCTCCATGTAAAGCACTGTTAAAACTAACGTTGTTGCCAACGGGCCCAGGGGCCCGGCGGCGAGTGAAAAAGGTGGCTTGCATGCTTTAACAGCGGGTTCCTGAGCGGGAAAAGAGACCCGAAACGGGCGGCGTCTTCACTCGGGGGAGTACCACTATATGCACGACTTTATTCAGTGATTCAACCCTTTATCCAGCTTGCTCGCGCCCTGATGCCGGCTGGTGCCAGCAGGCGCCTGGCCGCTCAAGCCTGGCTGAGAGCCATCTGTTGCCAGCAGCTCACGAAGGGTGAGCAGGGCACCGTCAAAATCAAACACTTTCAGCTGGCGAGCCAGGATCTCGCCTGGCGTCCCCAGGGTGAGCAGCAGAGGGGCCGCGTACTGCTCAAACAGCGGGATCACGGCGGTGTCGCTCTGCACCAGCAACTCCTCAATCTGGCGCAGCAGCTGTTGTTGCCAGTGGCTGCCAAGCGGCGCGGCGTTCGCGGCGGGGCTGGGGTCTTCCTCCCCCAGCAGACTTGGCAGTTCGCTGAGGAGGCGGGAAATGGGGGCCATCCGCTCGGCCAGGGTCTGGCTGTTGTTGGCCAGCTCCTGTTCCAGTTGTTGGCTCTGGGCGGCCAGTTCCACCAGCCCGAGGGTGCTGGCCACCCCGCGCAGGGTGTGGAGCAGCCGGCTGGCGGCTGGCCTGTCGCCAGCGTGCAAATGGCTCTCCAGCTGCTGCATGTCCTGGCTGTGCTCGCTGGCGAAGTGGCGCAGCAGGGCGACGTATTTGCTCTGGTTGCCCTGCAGCGCCGCCAGCCCCTGTTGCAGATCCAGCCCGGGCAGATTTTGCAGGCGGGTGAGGGGACCGGTCAGCAGGTCGGTCGTCCGCCGCTGGTATCTGGGAGCTGCGGCCGTGCTGCTGGGCAGCCACTGCTGCAGCGCCTCGAACAGCTTGGTGGGGGTCACCGGTTTGGCGATGAAGTCGTTCATGCCGGCGGATTTGCAGGCCTTTCTGTCTTCTTCGAAGGCACTGGCGGTCAGCGCCAGAATGGGGACCTGCTCCCAGCCCGGCAGGGCCCGGATGGCCCGGGTGGCGCTGTAGCCATCCATCAGCGGCATCTGTATGTCCATCAGGATGAGATCGAACGGGTGCTGGCTGACGCGCTCCAGCGCCTCTTGGCCATTGACCGCCGTCTCGATGACGAGGCCGCTGTTGTTGAGCAGTTCCAGCACCACCTCGCGGTTGATGGCGTTGTCCTCCACCAGCAGTACCCTGGCGTGGTTGGCAAAGAACAGGGCCTGCTGCACCGTCTGTTCGAGCGCTGCCGGTTGCTGCGGTTCGCCCTGACCCACCGCGAGACGGGCGGTAAACCAGAAACAGCTGCCCTTGCCAAGGGCGCTGGTGACCCCGACTTCCCCGCCCATCAGGGTGGCAAGCCGGCTGGTGATGGCCAGCCCAAGGCCGGTGCCGCCATATTTGCGGGTAGTGGAGACATCCGCTTGTTCGAAAGCCTGGAACAGCTTCTCGCTCTGCTCCGGGCTGATGCCGATGCCGGTATCCTCCACCTCGAAGCGCAGCAGATAGCCGCCGGCAAGCGGGCGATCCAACCGGACCCGCAGGGTGACCGAGCCCTGCTCGGTGAATTTGATGGCGTTGGCCGCGTAGTTGAGCAGCGCCTGACGCAGGCGGGTGATGTCGCCGTGCACCCAGGCCGGGGTATCGCCGATGTCGACTATGATGGTGAGCCCCTTGGCGCGCGCCTGCTCGCTCATCAGGGCGCTGACGTTGTCCAGCATGGCGGTAAGGGAGAAGTCGCTCTGCTCCAGCGCCATCTTGCCTGCGTCGATCTTGGAGAGATCCAGGATGTCGTTGATGATGGTGAGCAGGTGCTGGGCGGCGTTGTCGATCTTCTCCAGTCGATCCTGCTGGGTGTGATCCGGCGTGTCGCGCTTGAGCAGGTAGGTGAGCCCCAAAATGGCGTTCATCGGGGTGCGGATCTCGTGGCTCATGTTGGCCAGGAAGGCACTCTTGGCGCGGTTGGCACTCTCTGCCCGTTGATGGGCCTGAGCCAGCTGCAGGGTGCGCTCGTTGACCATCTCCTCCAGGTGGTAGCGGTACTGATCGAGCTCCTCGCCGAGCTGCTTCTTCTCGGTGATGTCGGCCTGCACCGTCACGTAGTGGGTCACGGCCCCGTTCTCCTGGCGAATGGGAGAGACGGTAGCGAGCACCTGATAGTGGGAGCCGTCCTTGCGCCGGTTGATGAACTCGCCGTGCCAGCGCTGGCCGCGCTTGATGGCATCCCACAGGGCGATGTAGGTGGCCTTGGGGGTGAGGCCGGAGCGCAGCAGAGAGGGAGTCTGTCCTATCACTTCGCTCTGCTGGTAGCCGCTGGCAGCCAGGAAGGCGACGTTGACATATTCGATGCGGGCCTGGGTATCTGTGATGAAGACGCCATCCGGGCTCTGCTCCAGGGCGAGCGAAAGCTGGCGCAACTGCTGCTCGGCCTGCTTGCGCTCGGTGATGTCGAGGTGAATGCCGAGCAGGCGCAGCGGGCGCTGCTGGGCATCCCGGTAGATGCTGCCCTTGCTGCTGAGCCAGCGTACATCGCCATTTGGCAAGAGGATGCGAAATTCGATCTCGATGGGTTTGCCGCTTGCCGGCAACTCGGCCAGCAACTTGTCGAGGCGGGGCTTGTCGTCCGGGTGCAGACAGCTGTGCCACTGCTTGAATTCGCTGAGCTGTTCGGCGCTGCGGCCATAGAGGCGGGCGCATTCGGGCGAGAAGAAGAGCCGGCCGCCCTGCATGTTCCACTCCCAGATCCCGACATGGGCACCCTCCTGGGCCATCAGCAGCCGCTGCTCGCTCTCGCGCAGGGCGCTGCTGGTGGTTTCGGCGCGGATGCGGGCGCTGATGGCGTCGTCCATCAGGTTGAGCGCCGCCAGCCTGGCACGGCGCTGGGTATCGAGGGCCACCTGCTGGTTGTGCAGCAGTTGCTGCTCGGCCAGCTTGCGTTCGGTGATGTCCTGCACGGTGCCATACAGCTCGACGATGGTGCCGTCGTTGGCGCGCAGGGCGGCGCCGCGGGCGATGATCCAGATGGGTTCGCCCTGCTCGTGGATCACCTCGGCATCGCACTCGTAGGGCAGGCCATCTTGCAGACAGCGTTCGACTGACTGGGCGATGGTACGCCAGCCATCCTGGGTGAAGTACTTTCTCACCTCGGGGTAGATGGCCGGGGGCAGGGAGGGATCGCGACCATAGATACGGTAGATCTCCGGCGACCAGAAGTGGCTGTCATCGGCGATGTTCCAGCGCCAGTTGCCAATCTTGGCCAGGTGCTGGGATTCGCGCAGGATCCCCTCGTTGCGACGCAGCGCCTCTTCGGTCTCCTTGCGTTGCTGGTGATCCTCGATGACCGAGATGAAGTAATCCGGTTTTCCCTTGAGGTCCTTGACCAGCGCCACCGTCAGGGTGATCCAGAGGACCTCGCCGCTCTTGCGCAGATAACGCTTTTCCAGGGTGTAGTGCTGACGCTCACCCGCCAGCATCTGGGTCACATAGGTCTGGTCGATGAAGAGGTCATCCGGGTGGGTGATCTGCTGGAAGGTCATATTCATCAGCTCGTCGGCCTGGTAGCCCAGCATGTCGCACAACCGCCGGTTGACCCGCAGCCACTTGCCCTCTGGAGAGACCAGGGCGATACCAACTGCGGCCTGCTCGAAGGTAGCCTGGAAGCGGGTTTCGCTTTGTTGCAGGCGGGACTGGATGCTGCTGAGCTCCTGCCAGCGTTGGGTTTCCCGGGCGCGGGAGCGGTGTATGGCTGCACTGAGCAGGCTGATAAGGATGCCGTTGGCGATCAGAATGCCCCACTGCACCAGATCCTGCCCGGATCCAATGCGCAGTTCGTGAAGCGGAGCGAGCAGGAAGTAGGTGGTGAGCAGACTGCTCACCAGGGTACAGAGCAGGCCTGGCAGCAGGCCGCCGAGCAGGGCGCAGACGGTGATGGGCAGCATGAACAGCACCAGCAGCGGCCGCTCGCCAAAGGCGATGGGCAGCTGGACCCGGATCTGCAGCATCAGCACGGGCAGCAGCACCGCCAGCAGGCAGACCCCCCAGCGCTGTCTGGGGGGGCGAGGGAGCCACAGTGAAGACCAGCGCGTCATAGGGACTCCTCCGGCGGGGTAGGGGCCTGCGGATAGGGAGGCTGTTGCCCGAGCTGAAGCGACAGCTCGTTGATCTTGTGCTTGAGGGCCAGCATGGCCAACTCCCGGTCCACCATCACCTTGTTGAACCGCTCCAGTTCATTGTTTTGCTGACGGAGCTCGCTGGCCTGACGGGTCAGGGCCTGCTCGACCTGTTCGCGCTCGGTGACATCCAGCAGCAGGCCAAGCACGGCAGGCTGGCCGCGATAGTCGACGCGGCGCCCATAGAGCTCCATCTCGATGTTCTGGTGGTCGTGGTGCAGGGCGGTGAAGCGGGTGTGGATCTCGCTGTCTTCCTGTTCGCAGCGCTGCAACTGCTCAGCCACCCTGGCGCTGTCTTTCGGACTGGCGAGGGCGTGCAGGGTGCCAATTTTGAGCAGGGTAGCGGTCGAGGCGTAGCCGAACAGGCGGGCAAAACCTGGGTTGATGTAACAGAGCTGGCCCTGCTGGATGATGTAGATGCCGGCCAGTGACTGTTCCACCAGGGCGCGAAACAGCCCCTCCCGCTCACGCAGGCCCGCTTCGGCCCGCTTGAAATCCGTGATGTCGCGAGAGATGCCGAAGATGCCTATCACCTGGCCATCGCTGTCCTGCAGCGGCCCCTTGGTGGCGAGAAACACCCGCTCGCCGCCTGGCAGGGTCAGGTACTCCTCCTGGGTCTGTACCCGGTTGTTGGCGATCACCTGTTCACCCAGCGCCATCAGCATGCGGGCCTGATCGGGGGGAAAGATGGCCATGTCGTCCTGACCCAGCATCTCGCTGGCGGATTTGCCGACAAACTGGCTGGCGGCGCGGTTGAACAGAATGTATTTGCCCTCTCTGTCCTTGGCGAAGATGGCATCTTCCGAGCTGTCGGCGATGGCGGAGAGCAACTGCAGCGCCTGCAGGCGGCCGGCCTGGGACTGGCGAACCTGCTCGGCCATCTGCAGCCGGGTGTGCTGGCGCAGCAGTACAATGCCGGTGTTGGCGATAAGCAGCACCAGCAGGCCAATGAGCCCGATCCAGATGCTCTCTTTGAGCTGCGCCCGGGTGAGTTCGGCTTTGTCTATCTTGGCCAGCAGATACCAGTCGGTGCCCATGACCGGCTGTACGGTGCCAAATACCGGCGTGTTGCGGTAATCCTTGCCAAAGAAGAGCGCCTTGCCCTCTTCATTGCGACTCTGCTGCAGGAACTGGGCTGCCAGCAACTCCTTGCTGCTGACGGGCAAATGCAGGGTGAGGGCCGAACCGGGGCGATAGCGCACATCGTTGAGAAACTGGATCTGATCGCCGCTGCGGCGAAACAGCAGGGCCTCACCGCTGCTGTCCGGCACCGGCCAGGATTTGAGAATGTTGTTGAGCCAGTCACTGCGGCTTATCTGCAGCACGATGAAAGGTGACTTGTCGCCCGCCATGGGGAGTGGGGCGATAAAGTCGAGGCGGGCTTGACCCTGTTCGTCCAGATAGGGGCCGACCCGGGTGATGCTACCGCTTTTTGCGTCCTTCAATGCTGCGCGCAACTGGGCGCTCAGGCCGCTGGCATCCGGGGTGTGCCACAGCAGGTTGCCCTCTGGCGAGAGCACGCTGGCGGCACTGAAGCGGCGAATGGAGATAA
The DNA here is from genome assembly GCF_013085505.1 of Aeromonas sp. 2692-1. Classification (NCBI taxonomy): domain Bacteria; kingdom Pseudomonadati; phylum Pseudomonadota; class Gammaproteobacteria; order Aeromonadales; family Aeromonadaceae; genus Aeromonas; species Aeromonas sp. 2692-1. The sequence goes on along the minus strand of NZ_CP038513.1, from coordinate 3,495,976 downwards.
ATTCGTCCAATTTGGTCATCAGGTTGGCATGACCGGCCCGGGTGGCCTGGGCCTCGCGATAGAGGGCCGCGTACAGCGGATTTTCAAACAGAATGTGGGCGTCAAATTCCCGGGCGCTGAGCCATTCGGTGATGCGCTTGCTCTTGAGATCGGCAATGGTCTCGAGCCGGGCTGCCTCCTTGTCCTGGGTCAGGTTGATGTTCTGGGCGATGGCCATGGCGGTCAGGGTCAGGATCAGGCCGTTGAGCAGCACGAACGGCAACAGCTGGCGCCGGGTAGGGGAAGTGGTCACCGTCGGCTGGTCGATGCGCCGGCGCAGCATGGTATAGAGCATGGTGGCGGTGATGAGGATGAACAGCCACCCCTTGATGGTGCTGGCCAGCGCGAACTGGGCCGGGGTGCTGAACAGCCACTCCACCGCCTTGTCGGAGAGCAGGATCCACAGGCTCGCCACCGCGGCATAGGTGAGCACGACGTTGAGCACATGGGCCCGGGTCAACGAAGGCTGCTCAGCCATGTCTGGCCTCATTGTCATCCTGGTAGCGCTCGGCGATGGCGACGAACTGCTCGAAATGGTTGTCAAACGCCGTCACCACATCCGGGTCGAAATGCTGGCCGCTGCCGGAGAGGATCAGGGCGCGGGCCTCCTCATAGGGCATGGCCGCCTTGTAAACCCGCACATTGATCAGCGCATCGAACACGTCCGCCAGTGCCATCAGGCGGGCCGAGAGCGGGATGGCGTCCCCTTGCAGGCCGTCGGGATAGCCGCTGCCATCCCACTTTTCGTGGTGCCAGTGGGCTATCTCCTTGGCCAGGGTGAGAAACACCAGTGGCTGCTCGATATCCCGTTCGGCCTCTTCGATGGCGTCGCTGCCGAGCTTGGCGTGGGTGCGCATGATCTGCCACTCCGCCGGGGTCAGCTTGTCCGGCTTGAGCAGGATCTGATCCGGAATGCCCACCTTGCCGATGTCGTGCAGCGGCGCCGAGCGGCTCAGCAGATCGATGTAGCGGGGGGTCAGGGTGTCGGTAAAACGGGGATGACTGGCCAGCGCACAGGCCAGTTGCCTGACATAACCCTGGGTGCGCAAGATGTGATTGCCGGTCTCGGGGTCGCGGATCTCCGCCAGATGGGCGAGCGCCCGGATGGAGACTTGCTGGATGAGGTCGTTCTCGGTCATCCGGCGTGCCACCTCGGCCTCCAGCGCCGCGTTCTGATGCTGCAGGCCGTCGCGGGCCTGTTTGGCCTCCAGTTGGGTGCGCACCCGCGCCTGGACGATGGCCGGTTTGATGGGTTTGGTAATGTAGTCGGCGGCTCCCAGCGACAGGCCGTACTCCTCGCTCTGGGGGTCGGCGAGGGCGGTGAGCAGCACCACAGGGATTCGACTGGTTACAGGGGTAATACGCAGCTGTTTGAGCACCTCATAGCCGTCCATGCCAGGCATCATCACATCCAGCAGGATGAGATCCGGGATTGTCTTGCCAGTGGCGATCCGCAGACACTTCTCCCCGCTCTGGGCGGCGAGCACCCGATAGGTGGGAGAGAGCAGGTCGGTCAGCACCATCAGATTTTCGGGTGAGTCATCGACAATCAGGATGGTGGCGGAGTGAGATGTAAACATAGATCCTCCGTGACGTTGTCTCAGTGAATTCGAGTATAGAGTCAATTGTTACCAAGTAATAAGGACTTACCTCGATTTACCCCTTGATGAAGAGGCTTCCGGCCGGACGGCCCGGCAGGGAGCCTCTCTCTCAATCGACGTCCTGATGGCGACGCTGCGGCTTGCTTACAGGCTGCCATTCCCCCAGCAGGCGATGGCATCCCCTACCGAGAACTTGCCCTCCAGCAGGGCGCGGCCGAGGATGATCCCCTTGACCCCTGAGCCCTTGAGCGCCTCGATGTCTTCGATGCCGCCAATGCCGCCAGAGGCCTGAAAACCGACGCTCGGATAACGGGCGCAGAGATCCCGGTAGAGTTCGACGTTGGTGCCTGAGAGGGTGCCGTCACGGCTGATGTCGGTGCAGAGCACGTGCTTGAGACCGGCAGGGAGGAAGCGCTCGATCAATGCTTCGATGGTCACCCCGCTGTTCTCCTGCCAGCCGGCCACCGCGATATGGCGATTGCCCTGGGCATCAATGTTGACGTCCAGCGCCAGCACGATGCGCTCGGGGCCGTATTTTTCCATCCAGCTGGCCACCAGATCCGGCGATTTGACGGCGGTGGAGCCGATCACCACCCGGCTGACGCCAGCGGCCAAGAGGTCTGCCACATCCTGCTCGCTGCGCACGCCGCCCCCCACCTGCACCGGTGCTTCGGTGGCCGACAGCAGCTGGGCGATGAGGGGGAGCTGGCGCGCCTTGGCATCCTTGGCACCATCAAGGTCCACTAGGTGCAGTTGCACCGCCCCCTGGGAGACATATTCGTCGAAGCGGGCCTGCGGGCTGTCGCTGTAGGCGGTCTTCTGAGCGTAGTCGCCCTGATAGAGCCTCACGACTTGGCCGTTAATCAGATCAATGGCTGGAATAATCATCCTTGTTACAGCTCCAAAAAGTTTTGCAGTAGGCGGGCACCGGCCGCGCCGGAGCGCTCCGGGTGGAATTGGGCGCCAAAGAAATTGCTGCGCTCTGCAACCCCGCCCACGATGGCGGTGAAAGGCTTGCCGTAGTCACAGGTCGCCAGCGTCGCTTCGGTTACCTCCAGCGCATAGGAGTGTACGAAGTAGAAGTAGCTGCCGCTCGGGATCCCCTTGAGCAGAGGATGGGTCTCGTCGTGCTCAATCTGGTTCCAGCCCATGTGGGGTAGGCGCAGGTTGCCCACCTCCATCAGCTTGATCCTGCCCGGTACTATGCCAAGACAATCGATCAAGGCATGGGTCTTGCCATCGGCAGCCATGCTCTCTTCGGACGCCTCCGCCAGCATCTGCATGCCGAGGCAAAAACCGAGCAGCGGCTGCTTGGCGGCGCGAATGAGTGGCACCAGCCCCCGTTCGTTGAGATTCTTCATGGCGGCCACCGCGGTGCCGACGCCGGGCAGGATCAGCTTGTCCGCCCGCTCGATGTCGGCAGCTTCGCGGGAGACCCGCGGCTGCACGCCGAGGCGCTCGAATGCCATGCGCACCGAGGCGAGGTTCGCGCAGCCGGTGTCGATGATGACCAAGTTCTGTTTCGTCATCACAGCACTCCCTTGCTGGAGGGAAGCTCGCTCCCTTCCACCCGAATGGCCTGGCGCAGGGCGCGGCCAAAGCCCTTGAACAGCGCCTCCACCTGATGGTGGGTGTTGCCGCTGCCCACCTTCATCTGCAAGGTGATGGCCATGGCGTCCGAGAGGGAGCGGAAGAAGTGGGGCACCATCTCGGTGGCCATCTCGCCCACGCTGTCGCGGCCAAAACCGCTCGGGCAGTCGAACACGAAGTAGGGGCGGCCGCTCAAGTCGAGCGCGGTGGCCACGTCCAGCTCGGTCAACGAGGGGGCCTGGGCACTGTCATTGGCGCCGTCAACCAGGCGGGGGCGACCGTCGATCACCGCCTGCACCTCGTCCATCGCCAGCACGAAGCCGAAGCGGCCGATGCCGCGCTTGTTGCCAAGGGCCTGGCGCAGCGCCTGACCCAGAGCCAGCCCGACGTCTTCCACCGTGTGGTGATCGTCGATGTGCAGATCGCCGCTCACTTTGAGCTTGAGCCGAAAACCTGCGTGGGTCGCTATCTGATCCAGCATGTGATCAAAGAAGCCGATACCGGTGGCGATCTGGTTGCCGCCGCTCTTGTCTAAATCCACCGCCACCTGAATGCGGGTCTCCTTGGTGTAACGCTCCACCTCGGCCACGCGTCCCTTGGACAGCAGCTGATCACGGATGGCGAGCCAGTCGTGATCTTGCGGGTGGTAGCGGATCCCGCGAATGCTCATGTTGTCGGCCAGTTGCAGATCGGTCTGTCTGTCACCAATCACAAAGGAGTTGGCAAAGTCGATGCGACCGGAGGCGAGATATTCCTTCACCAACCCGAGGTGGGGCTTGCGGCAGCTGCAGCCATCGGTGGGAAAGTGCGGGCAGATCAGCACCTGCTCCCAGTTCACCCCTTGTGATTCGAACAGGTGCATCATCAGGTCGTGGGGGGGCTGGAAGTTCTCCAGCGGCAGGCTGGCGGTACCCAGCCCGTCCTGGTTGGTCACCATCACCAGCACGTAGCCGGCGGCCTGCAATTCGCGCAGCACTGGAATGACCATGGGCTCGAAGCGCAGCTTGGCGAGGCTGTCCACCTGCTTGTCGGTCACCGGCTCTTCAATCAGGGTGCCGTCGCGGTCGATAAACAAAAACGGGGTCTTCATCGCTACATCCTTGTCTTAAAAAGAGGGAGAGGGCAGGTCACGCAATACCGCCAGCACGGCGTCCATCTCGCCCTGATAGCCGATGGTGACGCGAATGCTGTTGTCCAGGCCCGGCTTGCTGGAAAAATCCCGCAGTATGATGCCGGCGGCCTTCATGGCGGCAAAGACAGCGGCGCCATCCACAAAGCGCACCAGCACGAAGTTGCCCTTGTCCTCGAACACCTCCTTCACGCAGGGCAGGGTTGCCAGCGCGGCCTTGAAGGCGGCTTTTTGCTTGTTGAGCTCCACCACTCGCTCGCCCATCAGCTCCAGTCCCATGGGGGAGAGGGCCTGCGCCGCGATCTGGGCGATGGGCTCGGGGATGGGATAGGGGGCGATCACCTTGGCCAGCATGGCGATCACCTCGGGGTGGCCTAAGGTAAAGCCGCAGCGGATCCCCGCCAGGGCAAAGGCCTTGGAGAGGGTGCGGGTCACCACCAGATTGGGGAAGCGGGCCAGCAGGTCCACCACGGACGCCTCGGGGCAGAACTCGATATAGGCCTCGTCCACCACCACGATGGCGCGATCCCGGGCTTTCTCCAGCAGTGCGATGAGACCATCGCGGCCCACCAGATCTCCGGTGGGATTGTTGGGGGAGCAGAGGAACACCAGCTTCACGTCGGAAAGGCGATCGGCAATGGCGGGCCAGTCAGGCTGGCGGCTGGCGGTGAGCGGCTGCTCGACGATACCGACACCGCAGGTCTCGGCGCTGATGGCGTACATGCCGTAAGTGGGCGGGCAGATCAGGATCTGATCTTCACCCGCTTCGCAGAAGGTGCGGATCAAGAGCTCGATGGCCTCGTCGGCACCGCGGCTCACCAGCACCTGATCGGGGTTGACTCCGGCGTAGGCGGCATAGCCATTCACCACCTCGGCCGGCTGGCACTCGGGGTAGCGGTTGAGACGGCTGCCCTCGATGATGAAGGGATAGGCCAGCGGCGCCTCGTTGGCGTTGAGCCAGACGTGGCCCTTGCCGCCGATGCGGCGAGCGGATTGATAGGGGGTGAGGGCCCGCACCACGCGGCGCGCCAGGTTGGCAATGCTCATGACAAATCCTTCTGCTGTGCTGTTGGTTGGGACGTGGCGGCCAGGGCGTTCAACCTGAGGGTGACGGCATTCTTGTGGCCATCAAGCCCCTCGGCCTGGGCGATGCGCTCGACGATGGGACCAAGGCCCTGAATGCCGCGCTCGCTCAGCTCCTGCACCGTGTAGCGGCGCTGATAATCGGCGAGGCCCAGGCTGGAGCAGGTGCGGGCATAACCGTAGGTGGGCAGGGTGTGGTTGGTGCCGCTGGCGTAATCGCCGACCGACTCGGGTGTCCATGCCCCGAGGAAGATGGAGCCGGCATTCTCAAGCTGATCCAGTAGATCACGGGGAGCGCGGGTCTGCACGATCAGGTGCTCCGGCGCGTAGGCGTTGGAGATGGCGCAGGCTTCTGCCAGATCGTCGCAGAGGATCACCAGACTGCTGCCGAGCGCCTGGGCGGCGATATCGCGCCGAGTCAGCTTGGCCAACTGGCGCTTGATCTCGCCGTTGATGGCGTCGGCCAGCAGCGGCGAGGTGGTTACCAGCACCACCTGGCTGTCGGGGCCGTGTTCGGCCTGGGAGAGCAGATCCGCCGCCACGAAGGCAGGGTTGGCGCTCTCGTCGGCGATCACCAGCACCTCGGAGGGGCCGGCCGGCATGTCGATGGCGGCGCCGCGCCAGTCGCGCGACACCTGCCCCTTGGCTTCGGTCACATAGGCGTTGCCCGGGCCGAAGATCTTGTCCACCTTGGGGATGCTCTGTGTGCCGTAGGCCATGGCGGCGATGGCCTGGGCGCCGCCGATGGCGAACACCTTCTCGACCCCGCAGGCGCGGGCGGCGAACAGGATCTCGTCGCTGGCCGGGGACGGGGTGCAGAGCACCACTTCACGGCAACCGGCCAAGCGGGCCGGAATGGCCAGCATCATCACAGTAGAGGGGAGTGGCGCGCTGCCCCCCGGCACATAGAGGCCGACCCGGCTGATGGGCTGGGTGCGCAGCTCGCACACCACCCCGGGCTGGGTCTCCACCCGCACCACCGGCTGCACTTGGGCTGCGTGGAAGGTGCGAATGTTGGCAATGGCCGCCTCGATGGCGCCCTTGATGTCGTCACCCAAGCGGGCGCAGGCGGCCTCGATTTCGGCGTCGCTCACTTGCAGTTGCTGGCGCGGGGCGCGCTCGAAGCGCTGGCTCAGCTCGCGCAGGGCCTCGTCGCCCCGGCTGCGCACCGCAGCGATGATCTCCCGCACCACGGCGCCGATGTCGGCTTCGTCACTCAGGGCCGGCCGGGTCAGTACGTCGGCCTGCTGGGCGGGGGAGAGGGTCTTCCAGATCAGGGTCTGCATGATGTCCCTTCCTTATTCCATCATTTTTTCGATGGGCAGCACCAGAATGGAGCTGGCACCCAGCGCCTTGAGCTGTTCCATGGTCTCCCAGAACAGGGTCTCGCTGGAGACGACGTGCAGCGCCACCTGGTTGGTCTCGCCCGCCAGCTGCATGATGGTGGGACGCTCGGCGCCCGGCAGCAGATCGGTGATGGCATCGAGCTTGTCCTTGGGCGCGTGGAGCATGATGTACTTGCTCTCGCGCGCCTGCTGCATCCCCTGAATGCGGGGCAGCAGGGTGTCGATGATCTTCTGCTTGGCATCGGACAAGGGGTTGGGGGCCTGCACCAGTACTGCCTTGGAGCGGTAGATCACTTCCACTTCTTTGAGGCCGTTGGCCTCCAGGGTGGCGCCGGTGGAGACCAGATCGCAGATGGCATCGGCCAGGCCCGCGCGCGGCGCCACTTCCACCGAACCGCCCAGCATCACGCTCTTGAAGCTAAGCCCTTTTTCATCGAAGAAACGCTTGAGCAGCCCCGGGTAGGAGGTGGCGATGCGCTTGCCGGCGAGGCTCTGTGGCCCGGTGTAGGTGACGTCGTCCGGTACCGCCAGGGAGAGGCGGCAGCCGCCGAAGTCGAGCTGCTTGAGGGTTTTGACCGCAAAGGGCTGGCCCTGGGAGGCGCGGATGAGCTGCACCTCTTCCAGCACGTTCTCGCCGATGATGCCAAGGTCGACCACCCCTTCCATCACCAGTCCCGGGATGTCGTCATCGCGCACCCGCAGGATGTCGATGGGCATGTTCTCGACATGGGCGATGAGGCGCTGTTCGCGCAGGTTGATCTTGAGGCCGCAGCTCTTGAACAAGGCCTGGGAGTCCTGGCTCAGACGACCGGATTTTTGCATGGCGATGCGCAGACGTTGTGTTTCCATTGCTCGATTTCCTTCTAGTCAAAAACGAAAAAGCCCTCGGAAGTCAGTGCTTCCGAGGGCTTATGAATCTTGCGGTCCTTTTGGAAGTCACCAGTTAAGTGTCTTCCAGCAGTCAACCTCCTGAAAGACTATTCGGGATGATGATGGTGGTGATGAGTCTTCAGGCTGGTGAACTGCATGTAATTAATCCTTTACAAATAAGATGTCGTAGTTGACGCCCGATTTAAACTACCTGCCTTGACGGAAAAAGCAACCGGAAAATGTGATTTGGTCGATTAAAGTTGAGAAAACGGTTTTCTGGTCGATAACTAGACAAGGTGAGCCAGAGGAGGCGACATCATGCCCAGCCAGGACCTGTTATTCCCCATTCTGCCCCGGGCACCGGCTGCCCCGAGCAGTGACGACATCAAGCGGGAAGTGACCCAGATCAGCCAGAAGCATCAGCTGCGCAAGACCAGTACCGACAACGGTGACTCCCAGCAGCGCCAGCAACCTTATCCATCGGCCAAGCGTGATCAGCCAGCACCTGAAGAGGACGATCACAAGCCGGATCCCGATCACCAGATCGATCTCTTCGTCTAGGCGCAGAATCAGTCCCGCTTTTGCCACACTTTTGGCATAATGCCCCCTTTTGCTGCGGGACGCCCTTTTGACCATCCAGACCCTGTTCAAGCCAGACGGCCCTCTGGCCAGCCATATCGACGGCTTCAAAGCCCGTGCCCCGCAACTGGAGATGGCCGAGGCGGTGGCGCGTGCCATCAAGGAGCATGGTCGCTTGCTGGTGGAGGCGGGCACCGGTACCGGCAAGACCTACGCCTACCTGGTGCCTGCGCTGGAATCCGGCAAACGGGTGGTGATCAGCACCGGCTCCAAGAACTTGCAGGAGCAACTTTTCTACCGGGATCTCCCCACCATCACGGGGGCGCTCTCCTACACCCCGCCGGTGGCCCTGCTCAAGGGGCGCAGCAACTATCTGTGCATCGAGCGGATGAACCGGCTGCTCAGCGAATCCCACCTGCAAAAACCGGAAGTGCTCAATGATCTGGTCAAGGTGAAGTCCTGGTCCACCGCCACCGACAACGGCGACGTGGGGGATATTCCGGGGCTGCAAGAGAATGCCGAGATCCTCGCGCACGTCACCAGCACCAATGAAAATTGCCTCGGTCGCGACTGCCCCTATTACGACGACTGCCATCTGGTGGTGGCTCGCCGCCGTGCCATGGATGCCCAGGTGGTGGTGATCAACCACCACCTCTTCTTCGCCGACATGGCGGTCAAAGACACCGGATTTGGCGAGTTGGTGCCCGAAGCGCAGGTCTACGTGTTTGACGAAGCCCATCAGTTGCCCGAGATCGCCACCAACTACTTCGGCAAATCGGTGGGCAGCCGCACCATCCTGGATCTGGCGCAGGATATCCAGCTCGCCTATCGGGCCGAGGCCCACGACATGGCCCAGCTCGGCAAGGCGGCCGACCGGCTCGCCATCGCCAGCCAGGATCTGCGGCTCGCCTTCGGGGTGGACGGTGGGCGCGGCAACACCCGCGACATGCTGCGCCAGCCGCTCTGGGGCCAGGCGCTGGCCCGCCTCAACGATGCCCTCGGACTCTGTTATGAAGTGTTGAAGCTGGCGCTCGGGCGCGGCGAGCAGCTGGATCACTGTTTCGAGCGGATCAGTGAGCTGCGCACCCGCTTGGGAGAGGTATTGGCCATCAACCAGACCGGTTTCTCCTACTGGTACGACTGCTCGCGGCTGCACTTTACCCTTAACCTGACACCGCTGTCGGTGGCCGAGCGCTTTGGCGCCGAGGTGCTGCGTCCCGAGGTCGCCTGGGTGTTTACCTCGGCCACCCTGACGGTGGACATGCGCTTTGATCACTTCAAAGCCGAGCTGGGGCTGGCCGGCAGCGCCGAGCTTATTCTCGACAGCCCGTTCGACTATGGCGAGCAGGCGCGGCTGTGCGTGCCGCGCTTTCTGCCCGAGCCCAATGCCTTTGGCCGTGGTGAGCAGCTGGCCAATCTGATGATCCCGCTCATCAACAAGACGCCGGGGGGCTGTTTCTTTCTCTGTACCAGCCATCAGGTGATGCGCCAGGTGGCCGAGGTGCTGCGCCGGGAGATCGGCCGTACCGTCCTGCTGCAGGGGGAGGACAACAAGCAGCGATTGCTCAAGGAGTTCGTCGAGAATGGCCGCGCCGTGCTGGTGGCGACCAGCAGCTTCTGGGAGGGGATCGACGTGCGGGGGGCGGCGCTCTCCTGTGTTATCATCGACAAGCTGCCGTTTGCCAGCCCCGATGATCCGCAGCTTAAAGCGCGAGTGGATGACTGCAAGCTCAGGGGCGGTGATCCCTTCGCCGATATCCAGCTGCCGAAGGCGGTGATCGCCTTGAAACAGGGGGTGGGGCGGCTCATCCGTGATCGCGGCGATCACGGAGTACTGGTCATCTGTGATCCCCGCATGGTCAACAAGCCCTACGGCGCCACCTTCATCAAGAGTCTGCCCGCCATTCCACGGACCCGGGAGCTGGCGATGCTGGGAAATTTCTTCGAGCAGCAGGCGCTCGCCGGGCGGTGAGCGCGTTTGCGCTGGTGCGGCCGGGCAAGCTTGCAACATTTTGAAAAACTGCTGGTACTGTCTGCTTGCAGATAATGTAATTGACTGATTTTATAGAGATTGGAAAGCATGAACGAGTTGAAGATCCTGGCCGTTGATACCGCCACCGAAGCCTGCTCCGCCGCCTTGCTGGTGGGGGAGCAGGTGTTCTCCCGCTGGGAGGAGGCACCGAGGGATCACACCCGCAAGATCCTGCCCATGGTTCAGGCTGTGTTGGACGAAGCCGGGATAACCTTGGATGAGCTCGATGCCATCGCCTTTGGCCGTGGTCCCGGCTCCTTTACCGGGGTGCGCATCGGCATCGGTGTGGCGCAGGGTCTGGCATTTGGGGCCGGCGTGCCGCTGATCGGCATCTCCACCCTGGCCGCCATGGCGCAAGGTGCCCATCGTCTGGATGGTGCCGAACAGGTGCTGACCGCTATCGATGCGCGGATGAACGAGGTCTATTTCGGCCGCTATGAGCTGGTCGATGGCCGCATGCAGCTGGTGGGCGACGAGGTGGTGAGCGACCCGGCGGCACTGGTTGACGCCCGTGGCAAGCTGGCGGGTCGGGTGACCTGCGTTGGTACCGGTTTTGAAACCTATGGCGAAATTTTAAGTGGCCTTGCCGATGAGCTGGCGGTGAGTCAGGTACGCTTCCCGGCGGCGCTGGACATGCTGCCGCTGGCGCGCAGCGCCTGGCTGGCGGGCGAGGCGGTGGCGGTGGAGCAGGCGACCCCGGTCTATTTGCGTGACAAGGTGACCTGGAAGAAGCTGCCGGGCCGCGAATAAGGGTGGGAGTGGCAGGCATGTCGCTTACGCCGATGGGAACATGCCCCATTGCGGGTGGTTGACAGGCCGGTTTCATCCGGCCAGAGGAGCGTGACATGTTGAAGCGTGCAATGGTGATGGGGGCCGCAGGGCTCTTGCTCGGTGCCTGCAGCTCGGTCCCGAAAGAGCTGGCCTATGAGCCCGCCAACCAGCTGGTGGCCTACCAGCCGGCCCTTGCCGGCCTGGAGGGCAAACCGGCCCGCTGGAGCGGGGTCATCTCGGCGGTACACAACAAGGCGGATCAGAGCGTCATCGAAGTGGTCTATCTGCCGCTCAAGTCCAACGGGGTGCCGGAGCAGACCGAGCAAAGCCCCGGTCGTTTTCTGGCCATCATGCAGGGCTTTGTCGACCCGACCCTCTATGCCAAGGGGCGCAGCCTGACGGTGCTCGGCACCATCGACAAGCCGCTCGACAGCCAGATAGGCGAGCACAAATACCGTTTCTCGGTGCTCAAGGTGACGGGCAGCAAGCTGTGGCCGCCGGTCAAGGAGGTGGAGGTTCGCTATGTGGATCCCTACTTCTACGACCCCTTCTATGATCCCTACTGGCCGAGACGGCCACTGCGCCGCTAGGGCCGGGAGTGAAGACCGTGCTGCAGGAGCGCTTCCTGACCCTGGCCGATGGCCGCCGGGTGGCCTTGCTTGAGAGTGAGCCGGTGCCGGGTGAGCAGACCAGCAAACCCTTGCTGGTTGCGCTGCATGGCTGGCTCGACAACAGTGCGAGCTTTGTGCCCCTTGCCCCCTATCTGACCCACTTTCAGCTGGTCTGCATCGATCTGCCGGGGCACGGTCACTCGGATCACAAGAGCACGCCCTATGTGTTCGTCGACTGGCTGGACGATCTCTACCAGATCGCCCAGGCGGCGGGCTGGACGACATTCACGCTGCTTGGTCACTCCCTCGGGGCCTTGATCGCCTCCGCCTATGCCGGGGTCTTTCCCGAGCAGGTGGAGCGACTCATCCTGCTGGAGGGGCTCGGGCCTCTCAGCCAACCCGACGAGGCGGTGCCGGAGCAACTGCGCCGCGCCATCCTGAATCGCAGTCGTACCCGCGAGCGAGCCTCCCAGGGTTTTGCGTCCATCGATGAAGCGGTGGCGGCGCGCTGCAAGGTGGCCGACATTGGCCCGGATTCGGCACGCCTCATCTGCGAGCGGCAGCTGGCAGCACGGGCAGGGCGCTGGCACTGGCGCAGCGATCCTCGTTTGCGGGATCTCTCCCCCATGCGCATGAGCGAAGGGCAGGCCCAGGCGCTGATCCGGGCCATTGCCTGTCCTGTGCTGTTTATTGCCGGCGCAGAGGGTTTTGCCAGCCTGCAGGCGCAGTGGCAACAGCGTCATGCCGCGTTTGCCCAGATAGAGAGGGTCGTTTTGGCGGGAAACCACCATTTTCATATGGAAAATTCGGCAGAGACCGCGGTTTGTATCGAAAAATTTTGTCAAATTCGGTAGAATCGACGGCTTTCAATAATTCCAGGTTTGTCTTCTCCCTCACATTTTTCCGTTGTTAATTTGCTGTTAATTGATGTTGCCCTATGTAAATATGGGCGGCATTAGAGTATGAGCTTAAAACAACTGCTTGAAATGGATGTGAACAGGGACGGAGGCAACACAGTGAGCGCACAGGTGCTAGTTATGCAGGAGAAGTTCGTGGAAAAAGTCTGGCTGAAGCGTTATCCAGAAGGGGTGCCCGCCGAGATCAATCCAGACCAATACAGCTCCCTGGTCGAGATGTTTGAAGAGTCGGTGAACGAATTCGCCGACCAGCCTGCCTTCGTCAACATGGGGCAGACCATTACCTACCGTCGCCTCGAAGAGCAGTCCCGCGCCTTTGCCGCCTACCTGCAAAACGAGCTCAAGCTCAGCCAGGGTGACAGGGTCGCCGTGATGATGCCCAACCTGCTGCAGTACCCCATCGCGGTGTTCGGCATCCTGCGTGCCGGCATGATAGTGGTCAACGTCAACCCGCTCTACACCCCGCGCGAGCTGGAACATCAGCTCAAGGACTCCGGTGCCAAGGCCATCGTCATCGTTTCCAACTTTGCCCATACCCTGGAAAAAGTGGTGTACGACACCCCGGTCAAACACGTGATCCTGACCCGCATGGGGGACAACCTGGGCCTGGCCAAGGGCACCCTGGTCAACTTCGTGGTGAAATATGTCAAGAAGCTGGTGCCCAAATACAATCTGCCCCATGCCAGCACCATGCGCCAGGCGCTGGCCAAGGGCCGCTATCTGCAGTACATCAAGCCCGAGATCAACAACGACGATCTGGCCTTCCTGCAGTACACCGGCGGCACCACCGGCCTCTCCAAGGGGGCCATGCTGACCCACCGCAACATGATTGCCAACGTGGAGCAGTGCCTCGGCGTCTATGGCCCCATGCTGGAACGGGGCAAGGAGTTTGTGGTCACCGCACTGCCGCTCTACCACGTGTTTGCATTGACCGTGAACTGCCTGCTGTTCATGCGCATCGGCGGTTACAACCTGCTCATCAGCAACCCGCGCGACATCCCGGGCTTTGTCAAAGAGATCAGAAAGTATCCCTTTACCTGCATCACCGGGGTCAACACCCTGTTCAATGCGCTGGTCAACAATGGCGAGTTCCAGTCGATGGACTTCTCCCGGCTGAAGCTGACCATAGGTGGTGGCATGGCGGTGCAGCGGGCGGTGGCCGAACAGTGGAAAGGGCTGACCGATACGCCGCTGCTGGAAGGCTACGGCCTGACCGAGTGTTCGCCGCTGGTGAGTGTCTGCCCCTATGATCTGCTCGACTACAACGGCTCCATCGGCCTGCCGGTCTGCTCCACCGACATCCGGCTGGTGGATGATGCAGGTCAGGTGATCCACGAGCTTGGCAAACCCGGCGAGATGCAGGTGCGTGGCCCGCAGGTGATGAGCGGCTACTGGCAGCGGCCGGAAGCCACCGCCGAGGTGATGCAGGATGGCTGGCTCTGTACCGGCGACATCGCGGTGTGCGACGAGCAGGGCTTCTTCAAGATCGTCGATCGCAAGAAGGACATGATCCTGGTCTCCGGCTTCAACGTCTATCCGAACGAAATTGAAGACGTGGTGGCGCTGCACCCGAAAGTGCTGGAGGTGGCCGCCGTCGGCGTGCCGCACAAGGTCTCCGGCGAGCTGGTGAAGATCTTCGTGGTCAAGAAAGATGCAAAGCTGCAGGAAGACGAGATTATTGCTCACTGCCGCAAACATCTGACTGCCTATAAGGTGCCGAAACTGGTAGAATTTCGTGACGAACTTCCCAAGACCAATGTGGGCAAGATCCTGCGCCGCGTGCTGCGCGACGAGGAGATTGCCAAGCAGTAACCGGCGTGGCGCTGCCAAGCAGCATGCCGTCGTTATGCAAAACCGTGGGTCAGCCCACGGTTTTTTCTTTTGGCCCTGATCAACGCGCAGGCACAGATGCACTATCAACTCATTTCACAGCAAGCCGAACTGGATCAGTATCTCGCCTCCCTGGCCGACGTTCCCCTGGCCATCGATACTGAATTCGTTCGCACCCGCACCTACTATCCCCAGCTGGGCCTGTTCCAGATCTATGACGGTGAGCATCTGGCACTGCTGGATCCGCTGACCCTGGATCTCTCCTCCCTCTGGCAACGGCTCGGCCGGGCAGGGCAGATCGCCATCTTGCACGCCTCCGGTGAAGATCTGGAGCTTATCCAGCATCAGGCGGGCCATCTGCCCAACCAGATGCACGACACCCAGCTGGCCGCCGCCTTCCTGGGTTACGGGGTATCGGTCGGTTTTGGCGCCCTGGTCAACGAGTTTCTCGCGGTGGAGCTGGAAAAGGATCAGGCCCGCACCGACTGGCTGGCACGCCCGCTTACACCTCGCCAGCTCGAGTACGCGGCGGCCGACGTGTTTTATCTGCTGCCGCTCTACGAGAAAGTGATGGCCAAGCTGCATGAAAGCGGCAAGTTCGCCTGGTTCGAGCAGGAGTGCCAGAACCACTCCGCCCGCAAGACCCAGACCAGCGATCCCCGCCAGGCCTATCTCGACATCGTCAATGCCTGGCAACTGGGGCGTCGTGAGCTGGCGATCCTGCGTGAGCTGGCCGCCTGGCGTCAGCAGGAGGCGGTGCGCCGTGATCTGGCCCTCAACTTCGTGGTCAAAGAGCTGCACCTGTTCAAGGTGGCGGAGCGCAGACCCACCTCCTTGCGCGATCTGAACGAGCTAGGGCTGGCCCCCATCGAGATCAAGATCCACGGCAAGCGGATGCTCGACATCGTGGCCGCGGCCCAGCAGAGCGATCCCGACAGCTGGCCCGAGCCCATTCGCCGGCTGGTGGACTACCCCCAGTACAAGGCCGAGCTCAAGCGCATCAAAGGGATGGTGGAAGAGAAGGCCAAGGCCAGCAACATTCCGCCCGAGCTGGTGGCCAGCAAGAAGATCATTCACCAGTACTTCACCTGGAGCTGGCGCATGAGCGACGAAGAGCGCGCCCGGGCCGACAAGCCGATGCTGCTGCAGGGCTGGCGCCATGAACTGGTTGGCCACTTGCTGGCACAGTGATCACAAAACAGAAAAAGGGGGCCCTCGGGGCCCCTTTTTTTTGCTGGTGTTACTGCAGCGGATAGCGGTAGCGAGCCAGGATTTGCCCGTACTCCGGGCTCTGCAGCAGGGCCCGGATCGCCTCATCAAGCCGTTGCAACTGCTGCGGCGTGGTGGTGCGACGACTCAGCATCAGGTGGACCGGGGTCTGCTGGATGTCGAGCAGGGTGGTCAGCTGATCGAGGGGGATCCCGGCCAGATTGAGCTGCTGCAATCCCATGGGGTCCATGACAACCCCCTGGATCCGGCCAGCCAGCAGCAGCTTGATCAGCGGTTCCATTTTGAGCCTTACCAGCAGTCGCTGCTGCATCTGGGGTGACTGCATGAAGGTGCGAAAATCGGTGCCGTAATCAAAATCACGCAGCAGGCCGATGGTGAAGTCCGGCCGGGAGAGCAAGTCGGAGAGCTGGGTTATCTCCTGCCAGCGCCCCTTGTCTTGACGGCGGATGAGCAGCACTGTCTCTTCATTGCGATAGGGCAGGGTAAAGCGGGCATACAGGTCGCGCTCGGCGGTCTGGTTGGCGGACATGGTCAGTTGGATGGTGCCGAACTCCAGCTCGCGCAGCACGCGGGCCCAGGGCATCTCGCTGTAGTTGGCGTGAAACCCAGCCCGGTTGAAGATGGCTTCCAGCAGGTCGATATCCAGCCCCTGCAGTTGCTGCTGTTCGTCACGAAAGCTGAACGGGTGCCAGCTTGACCAGCCTACCAGCAGCGACTCTTGCGCCCAGGCGGAGCAGCACAAACACCATAACAACAAGACTCTGTACACGGAGATGTCCCTGTTCAGCGTGGTTGTTGTTGATTATTGAATAGAAATGTCGGGCTGACCAGCCCGTAGGAGAGGATGCACGGACGTGCATCCCTCAGAGTTCGTGGGCGTGGAATCCCTTGCGATAGCGGGCTTCGCAGCGCGGGCAACGTTGCAGGGTCGGGTCCTGTTCCAGCTGTTCGATGGCCAGCGGCTCCTCGCAGTCGGAACAGAGGCCATAGAGGCCCAGATCCATCTGACAGAGGGCGGCATCGATGCGTTTGAGGCGAGCCACGCTCTGCTCCACCTTGGGCAGGTCGAGGCGGCTGGTCAGATCAACCAGTTGATCCCGCTCGCAGTGATCCACCTTTTCTGCCCACTCGTCACGCCGACAGGCTTTGAGCTGACCGATCAGCTCTTCTCTTACTTGCGCCCAGTCAGTCAGCAGGCGATCACGCCACACGGCCAACTGAGCTTGCGTCATTTCACACACACTAGCCCCCAACAGACGAATTACGAATCTGGGGCAGTATAGGGAAGCGACAGGATTATCAAGATGATATGCGTCAAGTAAAGGACGGTTAGATCACAGTTTTCGACGCCTGCAGCAAGGCATCCCGGATGGGATGGGTCTCCTTGAGTACCCGGATTTCCCCAAACAGCCGATCCGCCTCGGGATACTCCCGCTTGAGATAGCTGAACCACTGCTTGATCCGGCTCGGGTAGTAGTCCGCCTTCTCGCTCGCCAAGTCCTGCTCGGTGTAGCTCACCATCAGCTGCAGTACCTCGGCCCAGCTCATATGGGCGCAGCCGGTTTTCATCACGTTGGCCAGATTGGGCAGGGAGATGGCGCCGCGGCCCACCATCAGGGTATCGCAGCCGGAGACCTGGGCGCAGGCGAGGGCATCCGCATGATCCCAGATCTCGCCGTTGGCGGTGACGGGAATGGGCAGGGCACGGCGAATGGCATCCACATACTCCCAGTGGGCCGGCGCCTTGTAGCCTTCGCGCTTGGTGCGGGCGTGCACGGCCAGCTCGTTGGCGCCGCCTTGATGCACTGCCTGGGCGTTCTCCAGATAGAGCTCTTTGTCATCGTAGCCGAGGCGGATCTTGGCGCTCACCGGCAGATGGGCAGGCACCGCTTCGCGCACCGCCTTGACGATGCGATAGATGGTCTCAGGCTCTTTGAGCAGCACGGCGCCCCCCTTGCTCTTGTTGACCGTGGGGGCGGGGCAGCCGAAGTTGAGATCGACGCCGGGGGAGCCGAGTTCGATGGCCCGCAGCGCGTTTTCGGCCAGCCATTCGGGGTGCTGGCCCAGCAGTTGTACCCGCACCGGGGTACCGGCCCGGGTCTTGCCGTCCTGTTTGAGCTCGGGGCAGAGGCGATGGAACACCTTGGCCGGCAGCAGCTGATCGACCACCCGGATGAATTCGCTGACGCAGAGGTCGTAATCGTTGACGGAGGTGAGCACCTCCCGCATCAAGTGATCCAGCACCCCCTGCATGGGGGCCAAAATAACGCGCATAACCGGTTCCGAAGGGCAAACAGAGAAAAAAGAGCGCAGATTGTAGTGGTAACGGGGCAGGTTGTCAGCCGTCATGCCACGGGAATGGGCGGGTTCAGGCCATTACTGGCGCGCAAACCCCGCAATCCGGGCCATCAGTTGCCATGATAATGGGAATCGTTGTCAACATGGGGGCGGATCCTGTTAGGATGACGAAAGGGCATGGTAAGAGGGGTTGTGATGAAACGTTGGTGTTTGATGGGGTTGGGCTGGCTGGCATTCGTGACCGGCATCATCGGCATCGTGCTGCCCCTGTTGCCGACCACGCCCTTCATGCTGCTGGCGGCGGCCCTGTTTGCCCGCTCGTCACCCCGTTTTCACCGCTGGCTGCTGGCCCATCCCTGGTTCGGGCCGCCCATTGCCGACTGGCAGCAGTATCGCGGCATTCGCCGCCATGCGCGGCGGCGCGCCATCCTCTTCATTCTGCTCTCCTTCTCGATGTCGCTGGCGGTGGTCCCCCTGCTGTGGGTCAGGCTGCTGCTCATTGCCATAATGGTGATCCTGCTCACCTGGTTAATGCGTCTGCCGGTGCTGGAGCCAGTTGCAATGGAGAAGTGAAGTCCCTAAGCTATTGCGGCAATAATGCTATGGAGTCGGCCTGTCATTTTTGCGTGACGGGCCTTTTTATTTCCCGCTGGCGGGAAGCTGAGAGAAACGACCATCTGCGTCGAAAAACAAACGGTCAAACCATGAATCCGGAAACCCTGAAATTTATCGAAGCGAGCATCAAGACCATTCCCGACTATCCGAAGCCGGGCATCCTGTTTCGCGACATCACCAGCCTGATCGAGAATGCCGACGCCTTCAAGGCCACCATCGATCTGCTGGCCAATCACTATCGTGATCAAGGGATCACCAAGATTGTCGGTACCGAAGCGCGCGGCTTCATCTTCGGCGCGCCGGTAGCCTACGCCATGGGTCTGGGCTTCGTGCCGGTTCGCAAGCCGGGCAAGCTGCCCCGCGCCGTCATCGAAGAGTCCTATGCCCTTGAATACGGCACCGACACCCTGCAACTGCACACCGACGCCATCGTGCCCGGTGACAAGGTGCTGGTCGTGGACGATCTGCTGGCCACTGGCGGCACCGTCGATGCCACCGTCAAGCTCATTCGCCGTGCCGGCGGTGAAGTGGTTGATGCCGCCTTCATCATCTCCCTGCCGTCCCTCGGTGGTGATGCCCGCCTGACTGCCGCCGGCGTCAAGGTGGTTTCTCTGGTCGAACTGCCGGGCGAATAAGCCCTCAGTCTCACCAAGCAGGCAGGTCTCGTCAGCCTTGCCTGCGTCCAGACCGGTGCCCGTACGGGCATCGGTTTGAAATTCAAGCGATCCCTCCCGCCCTGGCCGATAGCCGATACAGCCCGCCCCGCATTTGTGTTAGCATCCAGCCTCAATGCCTTGTCATCCCTGCATCGAGATCTATGAGCTATCAGGTTCTGGCGCGTAAATGGCGCCCCCATACGTTTGAACAAGTGGTAGGCCAGCACCATGTGCTGACCGCCTTGACCAACGCCCTGGATCAGGGACGGCTGCATCACGCCTATCTGCTGAGCGGCACCCGCGGGGTCGGCAAGACCACCATCGCCCGCATCCTGGCCAAGAGCCTCAACTGCGAGCAGGGGATCAGCAGCCACCCGTGCGGGGTGTGCGACACTTGCCGCGAGATCGATCAGGGCAACTTCGTCGATCTGCTGGAGATCGATGCGGCGTCGCGCACCAAGGTGGAAGACACCCGCGAACTGCTCGACAACGTGCAGTACCGGCCGGCCCGTGGCCGCTTCAAGGTCTATCTCATCGATGAAGTGCACATGTTGTCGCGCCACAGCTTCAACGCGCTGCTGAAAACCCTGGAAGAGCCGCCCCCCTATGTGAAGTTCCTGCTGGCCACCACGGATCCGCAGAAGCTGCCGATCACCATCCTCTCGCGCTGCCTGCAGTTTCATCTGAAGAGTCTGGATCAGACCCAGATCGCCAAGCAGCTCGAATGGGTGCTGGATCAGGAGGGGCAACCCTTTGAACCGCGCGCCCTGCTGGCGCTGGCCAAGGCGGCTGACGGCAGCATGCGCGATGCCCTGAGCCTGACCGATCAGGCGCTGGCTCACGGCAATGGCAGCGTGCGCCTCGACAGCGTGCTGGCCATGCTGGGTACGCTCGATCATCGCCATCTGCACCAGCTGCTGGAGGCGGTGCTGCGCCAGGATGCGCCGGCCACCATGGCCAAGATCACCGAAATCGCCACCTTGGGACCCGACTTTGATCAGCTGCACGCCGAGCTGGAAGGGCTGCTCCATCGCATCGCCATGGCCCAGCTGTTACCGGCCAGCGTGCAGGAGCAGGGGGCGGACGCCGATGCCCTGCTGCAGCTGGCCCAGGCCATGAGCCCGGAAGAGGTGCAGCTCTGCTATCAAATCGTGCTGGGCGGCCGTAAAGACTTGCCCTGGGCCCCCGATGGCCGCACCGCGCTGGAGATGACTTGCCTGCGGATGCTGGCCTTCTCGCCCCGGCGTGAAGTACTGCACCCCGCCAGCCTGACGGCGCTGCCCCCTGCCATGGGAGGGTTGGCGACAGAGGCGAGAAGTGGCGCAGCGGCGCCGGGAAAGTCCCAGGGGGCTGAGCCGGCCCCGGCTGCCAGCGCAGCGCCACTGGCTCCGTCAGCGGTTGCATCCGCCGTGCCTGCAGCGACCATGGCCCCTGTAGTGATGGTTGAGCCAGCAGCTGTCGAGCCTGCTTTGGAGAGACAGGATAACGGCGCCGAGCTGGATCCGCTGTTTGCCGAGCAGGATGAGTTGCTGCGCGAGGCTGAGCAGATGGGTTACGAGGCGGTGACGTTGCCGGCCGCGTCCGGCGACCTGCCGGCTGAGGCGTCTGTAGCTCCCCCTTCAGTGCCTGTCATGGCCGAGTCCGAGCCCGAATCAATCCCGCAGGCCGAGGTTGTGGCCGACACAGATACCGTCCCCTCGACGGTCTCCAGCATGCAAAGCCTGCTTGGCAAGCGCAATCTGCTGCGCAGTCGCCTGCGTAGCGAACCGTCTGCGGCTACCAGCGCTGCGCGCACAGCGCCCGCCAAACCGGTGGCTGCCGCCAGACCGGCAACGGTGATGCAACCAGCCGCCGCCACGCCAGCCCCGGCTTGTGAACCGCAACCGGCGCGGGTTGATGGGCAAGGGCAGGCGTCTGCCCGGCCAGCCCTGCAGACGGGGTATGACGACTTGCCGCCGCTCGATGCCTATGAAGAGAGCGGCAGCGACTACGAAGAGTATTTGAGCCAAGGTTTCAGCGATGCGTTTGCCAGTGCCCCTCTGCCGGAGCGGGCTGCCCAGGCGGTGCCACCGGCGCCTCTCCCCGCGGCCGTGACACGTCCTCAGTCAGACGATCTGCCGCCCTGGGATCTGGACGGCAGTGCACCTCGGCAGGCTAGCGCTGCGCCTGTTGCGGCCCCCGTGACGGCCTCTCGCGAGGTCGTTGTCAGCGAGCCGGTGCCTGCTGTCTCGGTGATGGAAACCATCGACTGGGACGAGCTGGAGGGTGACAGCCAGCCGCAAGCGGGAGAAGTGGCGGCCAGATTGATCCCGTCCTCCCTGCTGAACAGCTGTGGCGATCCCTGGGCTGAGCTGATTGCTCGCACCGGCGTCGGTGGTCGGCTGCGTCAGCTGGCCATCAACTCGGTCATGAGCCAGCAGGGGGACAAGGTACTGTTGACCCTCAAACCGGAGCAGCGCCATCTGATCAGCGACAGGGCACGGGCCGATCTGGCCGAGATCATCGGCCCCGAGCTGGGGCAACCGGTGCAGGTGGAGGTCACGCTGGGCAACGTGCCTGAGCAGGAAACGCCGCTGGAGATAGAACATCGCCTCTATCTCGGGGTGCGTGAGCAGGTCACCCGGGATCTGGAGCAGGATCCCAACGTGCAATTTTTGCAGCAGCGATTCGGCGCCGTGCTTCACCACGACAGCATAGAGCCACTGAGTCGCTGACAAACACCATGCCGGGCCTGGTGCCCGGTTGAAAAATGGTTTGGCTGTCCCCACTTAGGACGGGTAAACCCACGGCCCGGCGCTGGATGCCGGATTTCAAGACGAGAGACGACATATGTTTGGTAAAGGTGGAATGGGGAACCTGATGAAACAGGCCCAACAGATGCAAGAGCGCATGCAGAAGATGCAAGAGCAGCTTGCCCAGATGGAAGTGGTTGGTGAAGCCGGCGCTGGCATGGTCAAGGTCACCATGGCCGGTAGCCACAGCGTGCGCCGCATCGAGATCGACCCGAGCCTGATGGAAGATGACAAAGAGATGCTGGAAGATCTGGTGGCCGCAGCCGTCAACGATGCCGTGCGTCGCGTGGAAGAGCAGAACAAGAGCAAGATGGGCGAACTGACCGGCGGCATGCAATTGCCCCCCGGCTTCAAGTTGCCGTTCTAAGCTCGGCCTGGCAGGGCGCGCCGCACCGCGTTTTTTGCGCACGATGGCGTGACCAGATGACACCGCGGATACAGAGATGTATCCGCGGTGTTTTTTTATCCGGTTTGCAAGGCGATAGCCGGTCTTGTTTGGTTGCCTGAAGGCGTACAACTGCGCAGTGCTAACCAAGCCATGTGGGAGCAACTATCAAGGGTGGCAGCGTCCCTTCACCCAATAGATGGCTCGGGCATCCTTGTCTACCCTGGGGTGGCCTGTCGCCAGTAGCCGGTAAGGCAGCCCTGCCAGCAACTCGGCCAGTTGAAACTGCGGATCATCCTGGTTGATGAGCAGGCTGGTATAGACGGGGTCCTGGCAGGTCAAAATAGCATTGAGGCGGGTCTTGTCGACATTGGTTATTTGCCAGTTGCCATATACCGAGAATAATCCGCGTTCGGTTTCACCAAATTGCCAGCCAGCAATATTGGCGCGTTGTGCTATCGGTATTTTAAACAAGAAATGTTGGGTGTCATCTTTCATATTCTTGGCGGCATCAATGGCGGGGTAGGCCAGAATAAATGTCAGCATGAACATAATACCGGCAGCGCTGGCCAGCAAGGTCGCGCCATGTATTTCACGCCAGCGCCACAACTGTTCTACTGCGAATATAAGAAATATGGCCGCAAATACATGCCGCCAACCCAGCGTACTGATGACCCTGAGCACCTTGTCGGGTATTTCCAGCGGCAACAGCGGCAGATAAAAGGGGGCCGTCAGCAGCGCCAGTGCAAACAGGAACATGAACAAGGTCCAGCCACGACCATAACCATTGAGCCAGCGAGGCCAGCAGACGCTCAGTTGCCCGATCATCAGGGCAAAGACCGGCATCAGTGGAAAGAGGTAGAGAGTCCGCTTGGTGGAAGCAATGCTGAGCAGCAGCAGGGTGCCCAGCGCCCAGCTCAGCAGAAACAGGCGGGAGGTGCTCCACTGCTTTTGCCTCAGGGTCTGCCAGCACCAGAGCAGCACCAGGGGCAGCCAGGGCAGGGTGTATTCGGCCAGCCCGCCAAGGTAAAAGAAGTATTCACCGGGCTTGATGTGACCGAGTTCGGTCGAGCTGCCCGTCAACCTGCCCACCTGATTTTGCCAGAACCACTGCTGCCAGAGCGACTCCCCCTCAGGATGCTGCCACAGGGCCAGCAGCCAGCCGGCGATAGGGGTGATAAACAGAAGGGTCATGCCGAGGTGCTGTATCACGAAGCGGCCTCCCTCCTGGCGTGCAAGATGGCGTTTGAGTGCCGGCAGAAACAGCGCCAGCCAGCCGAAGAAGAGGGTGATGGGGCCGATGGGGCCCTTGACCAGAAAGCAGAGGGAGAGCCCAAGCCCTGCACACCAGAGCATGTGCTGGCGATCCGCCAGATACCATTCGGCAAATGCCCACATGGTGAAGGCGACGAAAAAGGCGAGGCTGGTATCGACCCGGATCCAGTGGCTGTTCATGATGAAGCCTTCCATGGTTCCCAGAGCGACCACCGACCAGAGGGCGGCAGTGCTGGAGCCCAGTACCCGTCTGGCCAACAGGCCGGTGAACAGCAGGGTTGCCATGGCCCACAGCGCCCCTACCAGACGCAGCGCCACCGTGACGCCGAGGTTGTCGTGCAGCAGGGCAAGAAAGGGAATGGTGAGGATGTAATAAAGGGGCGGTTTTTCGATGAAGCTGCTGCCGCCCAGCGTCGGGATGGCCAGTTCACGGCTGGTGAACATCTCCCAGGCGATGGCTGCCTCGCGAGGCTCGTCAGGGGTCCACAGCTGGTGCCCAAACTGGCCCATCAGGGGGATGGCCAGCACCATCAGCAATAATCCGTACAGATGCGTATTAGGGGTTGTATTAGTGGGTTGCATGAGGTCCTCTCGGCAGGCAAGGCTGCGTTTTGACAACGAACGGTCTGACACCCGTGGTTTGAGAATGGGTCATGGTAATATCCATATTGATAAAGGCTCACCACACTAAAATGTCGATGTTCAATCTAGTATCACATATTCTTATGGATGCTAATGAACAAGTTGTTACCAAATATTACTTAAGACGTTTACCTTTATTGTGGTGAGACATTGTGTCTTGTTTCACCATTCGTCAATAAATACCTCGATGGCTTCATTTACACTTCTGATTTGGTCATCACTGAAGTGCTTGGCGAACCCTTAATAAATATGTTGACCATATATTGAGATTCCTGAACGTTGTTATGCTTTTATTTTTGCATATCAGTTTTCTGGAGCTCGATATATGCGACTTCCTGATGGAAGGTGCACCAGGTATCGAGGCAATGGCGAAGGTAGGCAGAGCAGATGCATTGTGTTGGGATCTTCGCTTGACTGGATACGTCAACAGCAAGTGAGGTGATAGCGTCTTTTGGGTGTGCTCATTCTGCAGCCAGATCACCGCCAGCTGATCCACGTTGACCGAGACGATGAGGAGAATGCCGGCGACGAAGGTCGAGATAAAGCGCTTCGAGTTGCCGAGAGTACTTTGGTGGTTGCCCCTATCCGGACAAGTTGCCAGCCAATACGCTCGAATCGAGGAGTGCGTAGCGCCAGCGGCAGACCCAGAATAACTGGGGCAACGGCCCGGCTGGCGGGATGATTTTGTCGCTGCAGTGCAACTTGTCGCAACAAATGGCGTGAAGGAAGTGGTTTTGCGTGCAATCGACCGTTGGACTGGCCTGTTGCCTTGTTGCAGACAAACCCAACATCAACGACAAAAATCATATAAAACATTAACTTGGATTTAAGATTTTCGCTTTCGAAGACGCTTATGTCGTTTCATCATTACTATTTATGGATCAGTTATAAAACCTTTGTTCATTTGACTACTTTTCGCGTTTCTCATTGCAGAGTAAGATGCCACTTCAATAAAAATAAGAATTAGGAGTTCGGGTGTGAAGGCATTAGTAAAAGAAAGGGTATCGCCCTATATAAGCCAGTTATATGAGTGCGGTATTAATGATTCTGACATTAAGTTGGTGGTGGATCAGTTCCGCTCCGACGTGTCGGGCAGCTCGTCGCTGTTCCTGTTGCGCGATGATGACAAGAGCGACGGCATCAAGCTCTTCGCGAGCGGCTTGACCGAGGCCCAGCAGCAGTTCTACGTCCAGCACCATCGCCAGGATGTGTGGTTCAATCACTATCTGGACAAGGGCTGCCAGGGGATCGTCAGCGCCAACACGCTGTCCAACTCGGCGGGTCTGCTGGCCAGCTTCGGCGCCCAGTTCGCGGCCGGTGGTGTCTGCCGGGTGAAGGGGCGGGGACTTAGCAGCCTGTGTACTTATCGGGCGGCCACCCAGGATGATTTCAGTGCCCAGGAAATTTCTTCCCTTGGCGAAGTTTATTCTGGTCTTGCGGCCTGGAGCCAACATTATTGGAACCTGCTGGCCCTGGAAACCCAGAACTATCAGCTGCAACAGCTGGTGAAAAACCACAATAAACCCAGCGCCATCGTGGATGACAAAGGGCATATTCATTATTCCAACGTGGCCTTCAATCGTATTGCTGACGAAAACGTGGAGTTGCGGGCAGGCAATGGTATTTTCTCGCTGCAAAATAAGGAGCAACAGCGCCAGTTCAAAGAGATATTGAATGGCTTTGCCTATCTGCTGCCCGGTGCCAGCGCTTATATGTCCATTCCCCGTCAGCCCAATCTGCGGCCGTTGCTGATCCAGTGCACCCTGATGAGCGGTCTCAACCGCTTCGAGCGGTATGTGGAAGTGGTACTGCGGGATCCCGAACACTCCTTCAACCCCGACATCGAAGCGCTGGCCAGTCTCTATCCGCTCACCATCGGCGAGAAAGAGTTGCTGGTGCTGATGAGCAAGGGCTACAGCAGCAACGACATCGCCGAGCTGCGCGGTGTCAAGGTGGAAACTGTGCGCTCGACACTGAAAGGGGTCTTCAAGAAGACCGATTGTCACAGCCAGAACGAGCTCTTGCTGTTGCTGCAATCCATCTCCTGATCCATGCAAGCTATGCTTGGAGTGAGCTGGACATAGTGCCCGGCTCGCGCCTCCCGGCCGGGAGGCCGGTTGGGGGAATGCAGGATGGAATCACTCAAGGCAAAGGATTATATGCAGACTCGGCCCATCACCTTCAGCGCAGAGATGATGGTGCAGGCGGCGGTGGAAAAATTTCTCAACAGCCGCCAGCTTGGCGGCCCCGTGGTGGATGGGCGGGGCCATCTGGTGGGCTGGGTCTCCGAGCAGGACTGCATCGCCGTCATGTTGAAAGAGGCCTATCACTGCGAACAGGTGGCCCAGGTACGGGACGTGATGCGCAAGGAGGTACTGGCCGTCGGCCCCGATACCAGCATCCTGGAGCTGGCCGAGATGATGATGGGGCAAAAACCCAAGATTTACCCGGTGGTGGAGGAGGGACATCTGCTCGGGGTCATCAGCCGCCACGACGTGATGCAGGCCATCCACGCCCAGCTGGGAGCCTGCTTCGTGCGCAAGGCGCGGGCCTGAACTCGGCTGATGGGGGTACTGTTGTCATCCCAAGAGCAGGCATCTGGCCTGCTCTTTCTTATGGTGATGGGGAGTGCCGCCTACCCGGATAACGCCTCTTTCATCGCCCTCGCGGCCGCTTTAAGGCTTGCACCCTCCGGCCTCGCTCTTTAGGATCTCTCCCAGCTATCGATATGGCCCTCTTGCCGGGCACTCTTTTAAGGAATTCGTACCTTGTCTCTCTCTATCGAGGCGCTGCGCCGCCGTCTCCCTGCCTGCATGAATCTCGACGCCCGCCGTCTCTCCAGCCGTCTGCACGGGGCCAAGAAGCTGCCCGAGGGCAAACAGGCGGCCGTGCTTGAGACCATCGCCGCCGATCTGGATGCGGCACTGGCGCGTTATCAGTCCCGTCTGGCAGGCGTACCCAAGGTCACCTATCCGGACAACCTGCCGGTCAGCCAGAAGCAGTCGGAGATCGCCAAAGCCATTGAAGAGCACCAAGTGGTGATCATCGCCGGTGAAACCGGCTCGGGCAAAACCACCCAGATCCCCAAGATCTGTCTGGCGCTCGGGCGTGGAGTGAAGGGTTTCATCGGCCACACCCAGCCGCGTCGTCTGGCGGCCCGCACCGTGGCGGCCCGCATTGCCGAAGAGATGGAGTCCGAGCTCGGTCACTACGTGGGCTACAAGGTGCGCTTTACCGATCAGGTGAGCGAACAGACCCACATCAAGCTGATGACCGACGGTATTCTGCTGGCGGAGATCCAGAACGACCGGATGCTCACCCAGTACGACACCATCATCATCGATGAGGCCCACGAGCGCAGCCTCAACATCGATTTCATCCTAGGTTACTTGAAGCAGCTGCTGCCAAGGCGCCCCGACCTCAAGGTGATCATTACCTCGGCCACCATAGACCCGCAACGCTTCTCCCGCCATTTCAACAAGGCACCGGTGATCGAGGTCTCCGGTCGCACCTATCCGGTGGAGGTGCGCTACCGTCCGCTCACCAGTGATAAAAGTGAAGGGCTGGAGGAGCGCGACGAGCTGCAGGGGATCTTCGATGCAGTGGAAGAGCTGGCCCGCGAGGGGCTGGGGGACATCCTCATCTTCATGAACGGCGAGCGGGAGATCCGCGATACCGCCGATGCCCTGCGCAAGCTCAACCTGCGCGACACCGAGGTGCTGCCGCTCTACGCCCGCCTCTCCAACGCAGAGCAGAACAAGGTGTTCCAGCAACACGCCGGGCGGCGCATCGTGCTCGCCACCAACGTGGCGGAAACCTCGTTGACGGTGCCGGGCATTCGCTACGTCATCGATCCGGGCACCGCCCGCATCAGCCGCTACTCCTGGCGTACCAAGGTGCAGCGCCTGCCTATCGAGCCGGTCTCCCAAGCCAGCGCCAACCAGCGTAAGGGTCGCTGCGGCCGGGTGGCGGACGGTATCTGTATCCGCCTCTACTCCGAGGAGGATTTCAACGGCCGCCCGGCCTTCACCGACCCCGAGATCCTGCGCACCAACCTGGCCTCCGTCATCCTGCAGATGCTGGCGCTCGGCCTTGGCAACATGGAGGCCTTCCCCTTCGTCGAGCCACCCGAGTCGCGCCATATCAAGGATGGCCTGACCCTCTTGAAAGAGCTGGAGGCGGTGCGCGAGCTGCCCGCCACGGGCGATCGCGAAGCGAAACTGCAGCTGACCGAGACCGGTCGCCAGCTCTCGCGCATCCCCCTTGATCCGCGTCTGGCGAAGATGGTGATCAGTGCGGCGCAGACCGGCTGTCTGAGCGAAGTGATGGTGATCACCGCGGCTCTCAGCATTCAGGATCCTCGCGAGCGGCCCATGGAGAAGAAGCAGGCCGCCGATGAGCAGCACAGACGCTTTGAGGACAAGGATTCCGACTTCCTCGCCTTCGTTAACCTCTGGAACTATCTGAAAGAGCAGCAGGATTCCCTTGGCAGCAACCCGTTCCGCCGCATGTGCCAGAAGGAGTTTCTCTCCTACCTGCGGGTGCGCGAGTGGCAGGACATCCATTTCCAGCTGCGTCAGACGGTGAAAGAGCTGGGTTTTAAAGCCAACCATGAACCGGCGGATTTCAAGACGGTGCACTGCGCGCTGCTGACCGGCCTTTTGAGCCACATCGGCAACAAGGATCTGGAAAAGCCCGAGTTCCTCGGGGCCCGCAATGGCCGTTTCCACCTGTTCCCGGCCTCGGGTCTGTTCAAGAAGCCGCCCAAGTGGGTGATGGCCGCCGAGCTGGTGGAGACCTCGCGCCTCTACGCCCGTATCAACGCCAAGATTGAACCCGAGTGGGTGGAGCCACTGGCGGGCCACTTCATCAAGCTGCACCACAGCGATCCCCACTGGTCGAAGAAAAATGGTGCCGTGATGGCCAAGGAGAAGGTGACGCTTTATGGCCTGACCCTGGTCAATGAGCGCACCATCAACTTCAGCCGTATCGACCCGGCGCTGTGCCGCGAGCTGTTTATCCGCCGCGCCCTGGTGGAAGGGGATTTCGAGACCCGTCACCGTTTCTTTGGCGATAACCGCAAGCTGCTGGCCGAGGTGGAGGCGCTGGAGCACAAGTCCCGTCGGCGCGACATCCTGGTGGATGACGAGGATCTGTTCCGCTTCTACGATGCCCGCTTGCCAGAGGAGGTGATCTCCGCTCGCCATTTCGACAAGTGGTGGAAAGAGGCGCAAAAGCAGGACGCCGAGCTGCTCAACTTCGAGAAAGAGATGTTGATGAAGGGGGATGCGGCCCACATCAGCGATCTCGACTACCCCAACTTCTGGCAGCAGGGGCGCCTCAAGCTCAAGCTGACCTATCAGTTCGAGCCGGGGGAGGCGGCGGATGGCGTGACCCTGCATATTCCGCTGCCGCTCCTGAATCAGGTGGAGGTGAAGGGGTTCGAGTGGCTGATCCCGGGGCTTCGTCACGAGCTGTTGGTGGCCCTCATCAAGTCGATGCCAAAGCCGATGCGCAAGAACTTCGTGCCGGCGCCCAACTATGCCGATGCACTGCTCGCCAGCATCAATCCCGAGCAGGGGCCGCTCTTGGACGAGATGGAGCGCCAGCTGCGCCGCATGACCGGCGTGACCGTGCCCCGTGAATCCTGGGACTGGAATGCGGTGCCCGATCACCTGAAACTCACCTTCCGGGTGGTGGACGACAAGCACAAGAAGGTAGCGGAAGGCAAAAATCTGGAGGCCTTGAAAGAGTCGCTGCGCGGCAAGGTGCAGGAGACCCTCTCCCAGGTGGCGGACGATGACATCGAGCAGTCCGGCCTCACCCTGTGGAGCTTTGGCGAGCTGCCCCAGGAGTACAGCCAGAAGCGGGGCGGGTTTGAGGTGAAAGCCTATCCGGCCCTGGTGGATCAGAAGGATTCGGTCGCCATCCAGCTGGTGGAGAGCCCGGTGGTGCAGCAGCAGCTGATGTGGGCGGGCCAGCGCCGGCTGGTGCTGCTCAACGTGCCATCGCCCATCAAGTATCTGCAGGAGAAGCTGCCCAACAAGGCCAAGCTGGGGCTCTATTTCAACCCGTTTGGCAAGGTGGCCGAGCTTATCGACGACTGTATCGCCTGTGGTTGCGACAAGCTGATTGAGCAGCACGGCGGCATGGCGTGGGACGAGGCCGGTTTCGAGGCACTCAAGGAGTATGTTCGCGCCGAGCTCAACGATGCGGTGGTGGAGGTGGCCAAGCAGGTGGAAGCCGTGCTGACCCTGTCCCACGAGATCAAGAAACGGCTCAAGGGCAAGATGCAGCTCGACACCGCCTTTGCCATGTCGGACATCCAGCAGCAGCTCGGCAACCTTATCCATAAGGGCTTTGTCACCGAGACCGGCTGGCAGCGGCTGCCTGACTTGTTGCGCTACCTGCGGGCCATCGAGCGGCGCCTGGAGAAGCTCGCCATCGATCCCAACCGGGATCGGGTCTATATGCTCAAGGTGCACAGCGTGGAGTCGGAGTACAAGGCGCTGCTGGCCAAGATCCCCAAATCCCAGCTTATTCCCATCGAGGTGGCCAATATCCGCTGGATGATCGAGGAGCTGCGGGTATCGTTTTTTGCCCAGAATCTGGGGACCCCCTATCCGGTCTCCGATAAACGGGTGCTGAATGCTATCGCTCAGTGCTAATCTGCTGTAAAGGAGAGAGGCCGGTGCCGTGTTGCCGGCCGGTTGGACGCTGACGGAGGAGCAAGGATGCTTGGAATCTGGTTAGGGATGGCGATGGTCAACATCAGTGGCTATCAACCCATTGCCGAGCAAACCTGGGTGCAACTGAACCCGGAATACTACCCGCTGCAACGCACCCCGCCCGCCATGTTCGTGGCCTGGCGGGGCAATCAATTTCCCACCCTGGAACTCAAGAAGAAGAAGGGGCGCTGGCAGGTGCTGTTTCCGGCCAGGCTGGTGCCCCCATTCGATCTGTTCGAAGGGGAGGCCGAGCTCTCCAAGGCCTATCTGGCCAGGTTAAGGCGCATTGACGAGGCGGCCTACGGGCTGGCACCCGTTGCGGTACCCCCTTACCAGCACCATGCGCAGCAAGAGGTGGCCACCCTTGGTGTGCCCTTCATGGCCGAGTTTGCCGCGCCGCAGCGACCAGGTCAGCCCCGTAGCAATAGTACAGAGGATGCCGAGCCCCTGCTGGCCGTTCTGAATCTGCGAGCAGCAGACTGGCAAGCGCCTACGATACTGCTTGCTCAAGCAGGTGAGGCGCAGGATCCCGCTCTGGTTTCACTGGCGAGCGAGCCGACCGGCAGTACCCTCACGCTGGCGGCGCCAGCGGCGGGCGGCAAACGGGTATGTCATCAGGTCGCGGCGGGGGAGACGCTCTGGCGTATCGCCGCCATGCTGGCCCAGAGCGGTACCGTGACGGGGGCGGCAGGGGATACCTACAGCTATCTGCTGGCTATCGTCGATGACAATCGGGCGCTGATGGGCAATGGCATTCGGGTCAAGGCCGGAGACACCCTGTATTGTCCGGCGCCGCAGACCCTGGCCCGCTTCGATGCCCTGAGCCCAGCCCAGCGGCAGCAGCGCTTTGCCCGGTTGGAGCAGGGGCGTTAAGGTCTCTTGTCACTGTTCGGGGCCCGTGATAGTATGCGCCCTCGTTTTGCGAGGTGCTGACCGGTCGCAGTCAACACCATACATTCATCTATATGAGATAAACATTATGTCTTTCGTATTCCAAGCTGAAGTCCGTTCTGACCTGGGGAAAGGTGCGAGCCGCCGCCTGCGTCATGCTGACCAAGTTCCTGCCATCGTTTACGGTGCAGGCAAAGAAGCCCAGTCCATCACCGTTGACCACAAGAAATTCATCCTGGCCCAAGAAAAGCCGGAATTCTACGAGTCTGTACTGACTCTGGTTATCAACGGCGAAGAAGTTAACGTGAAAGTGAAGGCTATCCAGCGTCACCCGGTACGTTACAAGCTGGTTCACCTGGACTTCGTTCGCGTTTAATCGACAACGAACGTTCCAGTAAAGAGGCCACCCAATTGGGTGGCCTCTTTGTTTTTACAGCGTTTTTCCCCGATAAAAATAAAATACTCAAATAGTACTGTTAGTCTTTACTTGTAGGCATGATTGACAGCAACACACCAACTGTGATGCTCTGGCATCTACAAAGTATTCGAACAAGTCCAAATACGGGGTAATGTTGACCGTGATGAAGGGAATCATACGGGGATATTTCCTGCTGTTCACACCCATTCTGGTACTGGTTTTGGTGGGTGGGTATCTGCTGGGTGACGCACTGATCGAGCGCGAGCTCTACCGTGTACGCAGCGATGAGAGCACCTTCCTGTCGCTCGCCAGCGGTCGTCTCGACGACGAACTGGCGGTGCCGCTGCGCCATGTGCGCAGCATGTCTGAAGAGCCCATCCTGCTCGAAGCGGCGGGTCGCAACGAGCGTGACAACATTGCCGCCCAGTTTACCGTGCTGATGAACCGCAATCCTGACTACGCCCAGGTGCGTTGGCTGGCGCCGGATGGCATGGAGTTGGTGCGCTTCAATCGTCAGGGCCAGCATCTGCAGCGTGTTCCCGATGACCAGCTGCAAAACAAAAAGGATCGCTACTATTTCCGCGATGCCATGGCGCTGCCCTGGGAGCGGATTTACGTCTCGCCGCTCGATCTCAACGTCGAGCAGGGGGTGATCGATCGCCCCTTCAATCCCATGATCCGTATTGCCAAGCGCCTGCGCCTGGGGGATCGCGATCTGGGTTTGCTGCTCATCAATGTGCAGGCTGGCCGTATGCTCAAGGTCTTTGCCAACAGCAGTGGCAGAGCCGCCGATCACACCATGCTGCTCAATCAGGATGGCTATTGGCTGCGCAGCCCGGATCCGGCACAAGAGTGGGGCTTCATGCTTGAGCGTCCGGACCTCACCTTGAAGCAGTTTTCTCCCCAGGCCTGGCAGGCATTCTTGGGGGCTTCGAGTGGCCAGGTTGAGCTTGCCGATGGTCTGTGGAGCTGGACCACGCTGTACCCGGCACTGAATCACGATCAGCTGGCCTGGAAGGCTGCCTCCATGGTGCCACGCAGCGAGCTGCTGGCCATTCGCACTCATATCTGGGGGATCATCTCGGCCACTTGCGCCATCTTGCTGTTGCTGTTCGGCGCCGCAGTGGCCTCGCTGGTGCTCAGCCGGCATCGGGAGCAGCTGGCGCAGCAGGAGGCGGCCAGATTGGCGCGGGTCAAAGGGGATTTCATCGCCAACATGAGCCACGAGATCCGCACCCCCATGAACGCCATCATGGGGCTGGCCTACCTGCTCGAACAGGGGGGGCTCGACGATGGCCAGCGCGCCCTGGTGCGCAAGATCCATCAGGCCGGGCAGGCTCTGCTCGGGATCATCAACGACATCCTCGATTTCTCCAAGATTGAATCGGGCCGGCTCGAGCTCGAGCAGGTGCCATTCAGCCTGGAAGAGGTGCTCGATCATGTGGCGGCCATCATGTCCACCTGCGTTGGCAACAAGCACCTCGAGCTGGTGGTGAGCAGTGCCCCCGAACAAGCCGCCCACCTGGTTGGGGACGCCCTGCGCCTCGAGCAGGTATTGCTCAACCTGACCGGCAACGCCATCAAGTTCACCGAGCGCGGGGAGGTGGAGGTCAAGGTCGAGCTGGAAGCCGAGCAAGACGGCATGGCCACCTTGCTGTTTCGGGTGCGTGACACCGGGATTGGCATTCCGCCCGAGCAGCAGGCCAACATCTTCAATGCCTTCTCCCAGGCCGACTCCTCTACCAGCCGCCGTTTTGGGGGAACCGGGCTCGGCCTGACCATCAGTCGCCGCCTGGTGAACCTGATGGGGGGCGACATCGGCGTCACCAGCGAACTGGGCAAGGGGAGCGAGTTCTGGTTCCGTGTCCGGCTGGAGCAGGTAGAGCGGCCCGAGGCTTTCCACGAGCGGTTGCAGCACGTCTCGCTGCTTATCGCCGACGACAACCAGGTAACCCGCGACACCCTGTCGATGACGGTGGGTTCCCTCGGCTGGCAGTCACGGGTGGTGGAGTCGGGCGAGCAGGCCTTGCACCATCTGCTGCGGCAGGGGGAGCGTTTCGACGTGATCCTGCTCGACTGGATCATGCCGGGCATGGACGGTCTCGAGACCTGCGTGGCCATTCGGCGAGCCTTCGAGCAGCAGGATCGCTCGCCCATCATCATCATGGCAACGGCCTATTCCCAGGAAGAGTTGATGCGTCGCCCCGGCTCGGAGCAGGTGGATCTGGTGTTGCACAAGCCGGTCACCGGTTCCAGCCTCTACAACGCGGTGGCACGCCTCATCCATGAGAAGCGCGAGCATGTGGATCTGCTGGAGAGCGGCCAGCGCCGTCTGCGCCTGCCTGGCGTTCACATACTGCTGGTCGATGACAGCGACATCAACCTGGAAGTGGCAACCCGCTTGCTGCAGCGGGAGGGGGCCGAGGTGATCACCGCCATTGACGGGGAGCGGGCCCTGGCCTGTCTTGCCGATCCGGCGCAGCGTATCGATCTGGTGCTCATGGACGTGCAGATGCCGGTGATGGATGGCTACGAGGCGACCCGTCGCCTGCGCCAGCTGCCGGGACACAAGGAGACGCCCGTGCTGGCACTCACCGCCGGGGTGTTCAAGGATCAACGCGAGGCAGCGCTGGCCTGCGGCATGAACGATTTCATCGCCAAGCCGCTCGACGTGGAGCAGCTCATCGCGACCCTGCTGCGTTACCTGCCCGACAGTGTGGTGCCGCTCACGATCAGCGACGCGCCACCTGCCGTGGAGCCGGTGGCCGGCATTGACATCGATACCGGGCTTCGCAACTGGGGTGAGGCCTCCGTCTATCTCAAATACCTGCGCCGATTCCGCGATGACTACATGACGGTCGGTACCGTGCTGCCGGACTACATCGCCCAGCACGAGACTGATGCGGCCGCGAGCCTGACACACAAGCTCAAGGGAGTGGCGGGCAGTCTGTCGCTCACCGATGTGGCGCGCATCAGTGCAGAACTGAATGAGGCCATAGAGCAGGGAGGGGACACCAGCCAGCTGATGGCTCCGTTCCTTGAGGCGCTGGAACGGGCGCAGCAGGCCATCGACCTCTATGCCGGACGCGAGCCGGGGGCCGTCAGCTCCCCGCTGGCGCAGGGTGAGGCGCAGGAGGTGTGCCTGCACGCCCTGCGTGAGGCCCTTGTGAGCGAGGATCTGGAACTGATTGAACCTGCGCTGGGTCAGGCCAAGAGTTACTTGCCTGCTGAGCTGGTGAGCGAGATCAGTGCGGCCCTGGAGCTGTTCGATATCCAGCTCGCGACCTGCAAGCTGGAAGGGTATCTGGACAATCGGGAGGCACCTGGATCATGAATCGACCGCGCGTGTTGATCATCGACGACGAACCGAGCAACCTCGGGCTGTTGCGGCAAATCCTCAAGGAGGAGTACAGCCTGTTTTTCGCCAAGGGCGGTGAGGAGGGGCTGGCCGCCGTGGCGCGCCACGAACCGGCCCTGATCCTGCTTGACGTGCGCATGCCTGACATGGACGGCTACGAGGTGTGCCGCAGGCTCAAGGCCGATCCCGCCCACGCCGGGATCCCGGTGCTGTTCATCACGGCGAGCGACAACCCGGACAGCGAGAGCCAGGGGTTCGAGGCGGGCGGGGTGGATTACATTTACAAGCCGGTCTGCCCAAGCACGGTGCGCGCCCGGGTGCGCACTCACCTCTCGCTGGTGCGCCTCGATCAGCTCGAGCGCAGTTACCGCACCGCCATCGTGATGCTGAGCGAGGCGGGTCACTACAACGACACCGACACCGGGGTACATATCTGGCGCATGGCCGC
This sequence comes from Aeromonas sp. 2692-1, assembly GCF_013085505.1. Lineage (NCBI taxonomy): Bacteria > Pseudomonadati > Pseudomonadota > Gammaproteobacteria > Aeromonadales > Aeromonadaceae > Aeromonas > Aeromonas sp. 2692-1. Next base: position 3,459,842 of record NZ_CP038513.1, on the reverse strand, counting down.
CTATGCCCGAGCCCTGGCCGACGCGGCGGGCTGGAGTGCGGATCAGTCCGAGCTACTGGAGCTGGCGGCCCCCATGCACGACATGGGCAAGATTGGGATCCCCGATCACATCCTCAAGAAGCCCGGTCCTCTCACCGAAGAGGAGTGGGCCATCATGCGCACCCATCCGCGCATCGGTTACGAAATCTTGAAGCGCTCAGACGGGCTCATCTTCCGCATGGCGGCGGAGATTGCCCTGCATCACCACGAGAAGTGGGACGGCTCGGGTTACCCCGCAGGAGAAACCGGCGAAGGGATCCCCGAGGCGTCGCGGATCGTGGCCATCGCCGATGTGTTTGACGCCCTGAGTGTGCGTCGCCCTTACAAGGAGCCCTGGCCCCTGGAGCAGGTGCTGGCGACGATGCGTGACGGCGCCGGCCAGCACTTTGATCCCCGGCTGCTCGCCTGTTTTCTCGAGATCATGCCGGAGATCTTGCGCCTCAAGGCCCAGTGGGACACCCGCGAGGAGCGGGGGATCACCAGATAGGTTGTGTCAGGTAGGGATTGCTTGCCTGCTCGCGGCCGAATGTCGAGCTGGGACCGTGGCCGGGGATGAAGACGATGTCATCGCCAAGGGGCAGCAGGGTCTCGGTGATCGACTTGATCAGCGTCCCGTGATCGCCACGGGGAAAATCGGTCCGACCTATGCTGCCGGCAAACAGCACGTCGCCCACCCAGGCAAGCCGCTCGGTTTGAGAGAGCAGCACCACATGGCCCGGGGTGTGGCCAGGGCAGAAGTACACCTCCAGCTCGCATTGACCCACCTTTACCTTGTCACCTTGCTCAAGCCAGTGATCCGGCGTGAACGCGGGGGTATGAGCGAAGCCAAACATCTGGCTCTGCTGGGGCAGCATGTCGAGCCAGAACGCATCCTCTTTGTGGGGGCCGGTGATGGCCACCCCGGTTTTCTCCCGCAGCTCGGCAGCGGCACCCACGTGATCCAGATGACCGTGAGTCAGCAGGATATGGGTCAGGGTCAGCCCGCGTTTGGCGATGGCGGCCAGCAGCTTGTCCGCTTCGCCGCCCGGATCGATGAGGGCGGCCTGATGGGTCTCGTCACACCAGATGAGGGAGCAGTTCTGGGCAAACTGGGTGACCGGGATCACCTCGAATTTCAACATATGGGGTCCTCTTGATGGGCCGCTGATTCAGGCACGCTGCTTGGCAAAGAAGTCGAGACAAGCCTGCTTGTCACCCTGAAAGATGATGCGCTCGCGCTTGTTGCCAAGCTGGTAAAGGTACATGGGATCGTAATAGCGGGTCAGCAACAGGGTGATCCAGGCCAGGTGCAGCGAGGTATCACCGCTGCTGGCTTGCTCGGCGAGCGCGCTCTGCATCAGGGTGTCCAGCTCGCGATGGGCCTGATCACCGAGCCGGCGCTTGAGTCTGGCCAGTGCATCGGTCAGGTAAGCGGCAAACAGTGGCCAGCCCTCTTCGGCGCCAAACATCGCCTGATAGCGCAGCCAGAGGTCGTGCACATAGTCCTGGCGGATCTGTTCGGCGCGCTCTTCTTGCGGCACCTCGACCACCACCAGCGGTGCCTGGCTCATGGCATCGAACAGTGGATTGGGCAGGCAGCAGCGGCCGATGAGGCGGCTCTCATCCTCCACCACGAACGCCTGCTCACCCTGATGGCGGCGCTTGAGCAGCTCGATGGCCAGGTTGTTTTCAAAGTTGATGTTGCTGGGCTGGCCGCCAGGCAGCTGGCCAAACGACGACCCCCTGTGATGGGCATGGCCTTCCAGATCCAGCGCCTGGGCCACCTCGGCCAGCATGTGGGTCTTGCCGGAGCCGGTCATGCCGGTCAGCACGGTCCACTGGCACTGCGCCGCTGCTCCATCGAGGGTGTCGATGAGGAAGCGGCGCAGATCCTTGTAGCCGCCAGCGATCCGCGGGCGAGTGACCCCAGCTTCATGCAGCCACTGCTGCACCGTTTGCGAGCGCAGGCCGCCGCGAAAGCAGTAGAGCACGGCATCCGGTTGCCGGCGCAGCTGGGCCAGCCAGCCCTCGAGGCGTTCTGCCCGTACGGCGCCACCGACCAGTTGATGGCCCAGTGCGATGGCGGCCGCCTGCCCCTGCTGCTTGAAGCAGGTACCGACCTGGGCCCGCTCATCATCCGTCATCAATGGCAGATTGGTCGAGCAGGGGAAGGCCCCCTCCTTGAACTCGATGGGGGCGCGCAGGTCGATGAGCGGAACGTCATCGAGAAAAATTCGGGCGTAATCCGTGGCCAGTGGCAGTGCACTCATTGGACAACCTCGATGAACTGGTTGCCGGTGCGGGCCTGCAGCTGGCCGACGGGGGAGAGGGTCAACCCTGCCTGTGCGGCAATGGCGAGGAGCTCGGCTTCACTTTCTTTACCGACGGCTACCAGCAGGCCGCCGCTGGTCTGCGGGTCGCACAGGATGTTGCGGGTGCGATCATCCATGGCGTCTAGCTTGTCACCATAGGAGTCGAAGTTGCGCAGGGTACCGCCCGGTACGCAGCCCTCACTCAGGTAGTAATCCACCTCGTCCAGCAGCGGCAGCGCCTTGAAGTCCAGACGGGCACTGACGCCGGAACCTTCGCACATCTCCAGCAGATGGCCGGCCAGACCAAAGCCGGTCACGTCGGTCATGGCATGCACACCGGGCAGTTCGGCAAAGCGCTGTCCAATCTTGTTGAGGGTGCACATGGCGTTGGGGGCCAGTTGCTCGTGCTCGGGTTTGAGCTTGCCCTTCTTCTGGGCGGTGGTGAGGATACCGATGCCGAGAGGTTTGGTCAGATAGAGGGTGTCACCCACCTTGGCGGTGTCGTTCTGCTTGATGGCGTCGAGCGGCACGATACCGGTCACCGCGAGGCCGAAGATGGGCTCGGGGGCATCGATGCTGTGGCCGCCGGCCAGAGAAATTCCCGCTTCGTGGCACACCTGGCGGCCGCCGTCGATCACCTGCTGGGCCACTTCCGGCGCCAGGGTGTTGATGGGCCAGCCGAGGATGGCGATGGCGACGATGGGTTTGCCGCCCATGGCGTAGATGTCGCTGATGGCGTTGGTGGCGGCGATGCGACCGAAGGTGAAGGGGTCATCGACGATGGGCATGAAGAAGTCGGTGGTGGAGACGATACCCTGACCGTTGCCGATATCGACCACGGCCGCGTCATCCTTGCTGCTGTTGCCGACCACCAGTGTCGGGTCGTCAAAGCCCGGAATCTGGCTCTTGAGAATGGTGTCGAGCACCTTGGGAGAGATTTTGCAGCCGCAGCCAGCGCCGTGGCTGTATTGGGTCAGACGAATGGAAGACATACTTTCCCCTTGTGTGTGCAAACTTGCGTGTACAAATAAGTGCAGCGGCTCTGTGGAGCCGTCAAATGTGCGCGTATGCGCGCGAAATTCGGGTGGCCTTGGCTGGCTTTGAGCGCAGCGATGTCAGGCAGCCGTGCAAGGCAGTCTGGCAGGACGGGGGAGGAGAGGCGACAGATGCGCCGGCGCAGCCCCGCCAAGGGCCACAGGACGGGCCATTATGCCACAAATGGCCGCTCTGGTTCGAACTGGAATTCACACAAAGCGCAGGGAATTGGCGGGTTTAGAGAAAGGGGGCCGCCCTCGCCATGACGCAGGCAAGGCTCTCCCCCGGCGTAGCCCCGAAGGCGAGCCGTGCTGCCATCGGGGCTATCTTTGGTGGGGAACTTAGCCGGCTTGCTCCATCACCGGCTGGCGCGCCTTGCCGAGCCGGCGCAGGCGCCGTTGCAGCGGCCGCTCCAGCAGGGTGTAGCTCAGCGCCGAGAGCCCGATCAGCACAGCCAGCATCAACAAGGTGGCCAACACACCCAGCAGCGGGTTGGTCTGGGCGTACCACCACTCGGTGAGCCCTGGCGCCAGATAGTGGACAAGCTCGCAGCCGGTGAGCAGCACCAGCGCGTGCAGCAGGTAGATGGAGTAGGAGAGATCCCCCAGCCAGTTGGTGAAGCGGTTATCCAGGAGGCGCAGCAGCGGGCTCTGGCGATCGCCCTGGCAGGCGGCAATCCAGATCAGCAGCACGTAGGTGCTGATCAGCAGCAGGGTCAGCTGCGGCGTCATGGTGAACTGTATCAGCGCGAAGGGGAGCAAAAAGGCGAGCAGCAGCGGCAGATCCCACTGCATCATGGGCCACTGGCGGGCAGCCTTGACCTTCGGCAGCAGCCAGAGGCCGAGCACGAATTCACTCACCCCGCGCCCGATGGCCAGTGTCCCGCTGGTGACATCCAGGGTACCCCGGCTGTGCACGATAAAGGCCAGCACCGTCAGGGCCAGCAAGGGGGCGAGGTTGCTCCAGCGGCTGCGGGTGACGGCGAGGGGAATGAGCAGCGGAAACAGCAGATAGCTAATCCACTCCACGCTGAGCGACCAGGCAGCGAAGTTCCAGGTCAATCCGTGATCGGTCACCACCTGCAGCAGCAACAGGCTGCTTGGCAGCGCCTCGGCCGGGGTAAAGGGTGAGCCGAAAGGAGGCATCCCCCCCCACTCCCACATCTTGAACAGGGGACCGGCGTAGAAGCCAATCCCATGGTGGGCCTTGTAGAGCTCCCAGCCCACCAGCAGCAGCAGGGTTACCAGGTAGAGGGGATAAACCCGGGTCAGCCGCAGCCAGAGGAAGTGGCCATAACTTATGGTGCGGGGCGTGCGGGCGAAGGCCTCCCCGTAGACGTGGGCCAGCACCAGTCCGCTCAAAATAAAGAACAGATCGACCCAGAGGTAGCCGTTTTCGATGAGTTGGGTGTGGCCGGCGATCGACTCCATCCACTGGGGAAAGAGCAGCAAGCGGGCGTGGAACAGCACCACCATCAGGGCAGCGATGCCCCGCAGCGGCGTCAACAGCGGCAATGATTGATTCATGACGGGATCCTTGATGATGTTCAGCTTGGCCTGACATCGATTTTTGTTGTGGTGCCGCTCATCAACCCTGATGAGTCGGCTGCCCAGGCTTGGCGGCCACAGGCGGGATCACCCTACCTAAAAGAGAGCCATACGGGTGTGATTTTCGTCATGAATGCGCATTTATCATCCAAAAACCAGCAAGGGATCAGTGCTACAGCGAAGGTGAAGAGGGGATCTAGACTAGGGAAGTCATCCATCAGCGTGCAAGGAGCCTCCCGATGAAACTCTATGCCCATCCTTTCTCATCCTACAGCCAGAAGGTGTTGATCGCCCTCTACGAGAATGCCACCCCGTTCGAGTACCGGAATCTCGAAGAGCCGGCGGCCAACGCCGAACTTGCCGCCCTCTGGCCACTCAAGCGCTTCCCGGTGCTGCTGGATGACGGTCGCTGCATTCTCGAGAGCAGCACCATCGTCGCCCATCTGCAGGCGCACCACCCGGGCCCCGTCTACCTGATCCCGCCTGGCGATGCGGGCCTGGAGGTGCATATGCTGGATCGCGTCTTCGACAACTATGTGATGACGCCGATGCAAAAAGTGGTGCTGGATGCACTGCGCCCGGTCGCGGATCGCGACCGTTATGGCGTAGCGGAGGCCCGCGAGCTGCTCGATCAGATCTACCCCTGGCTCGATCAGCGGCTCGAAGGGCGCCACTGGATTGCCGGTGCTGGCTTCACGCTGGCCGATTGCGCCGCCGCCCCCTCGCTCTTCTACGCCGACTGGGCTCACGAGATCCCCGCTGGCTATGGCCGTCTGCGTGCCTATCGCGCCCGTCTGCTCAATCATCCCTCCATCGTGCGGGCAGTGGAGGAGGCCAGGCCATTTCGGCACTACTTCCCGCTGGGTGCGCCGGCGCGTGATTGAGCGGGATGGTTTGTGGCGGGCGGGCATTGCCGCCCCGGGCAATGTGCGAGGCGGGGTCAATTGCAGGGGAAAAACAGTAATATTCACTCGGTTGAGTGAGTATGCATTTATGGCCGATGTTTCCCCGAGGAATTTTTAATGTTGATGCGTAATATTTCATTTTTTTGCATAAAGAAAGTGCCAGGAATGTCTCTGCTGGCGGGCTGTGTATGCCATGTCTGGGTGAAAGAGAGGTGAGAAGCGGGCTAACGATGCGGCAATTCTAGATTGAGGATGGCTGCAGTCAGTCGAAGAGGATTGTTGGGGTCATCCATCGCTGCTGGTGGCAGAGTCAGGGTGAGGGTGAGGGTGAGGGTGAGGGTGAGGTTATCTCTTTGGCGGCCGCATAAAAAAAGCCCGCTAAGATAGCGGGCTTTTTGATGGCTTGCCGAGCCCAGCCCTGGCCCGGATCTGAAACCGGGGACAAGGGAGCTGCGCTGGTCTGCTCGGCTTAGCGGGCGCGCACCACCAGCCCCTTGAGGTAGAAGCCTTCCGGATAGGCGGTACCGATGGGGTGATCGGAGGCCTGGGACAAGAGCTCCAGGATCTGGGCGTCGCGGCCGGCATCGAGCGCCGCATCGGCGACGATCTTCTGGAACAGGCTCTGCTCCATCAGGCCGGAGCAGGAGTAGGTCAGCAGTACGCCACCCGGCGCCAGCAGCTGGAACGCCAGCATGTTGATGTCCTTGTAGCCGCGGCAGGCACCCAGCAGCTGGGCCTTGCTCTCGGCAAACTTGGGCGGATCCAGCACGATGACATCGAACTTCTCGCCCTTCTCGCGGTATTCACGCAGCAGCTTGAACACGTCGTGACGGACGAACTGGGTGTTGCTGGTATCCAGCCCGTTCAGTTCGGCGTTCTGGCGGGCGATATCCAGCGCGTTCTGGGAGAGATCGACGTTGACCACTTCCTTGGCGCCGCCCTTGAGGGCGTAGACGCCAAAACCACCGGTGTAGCAGAAGCAGTTGAGCACCCGCTTGCCTTCGGTGTACTTGGCGGCAGCCTGGCGGTTGTCCCGTTGATCCAGATAGAAACCGGTCTTGTGGCCGTTGCGGATGTCTACCAGGATCTTGACGCCGCCATTCTCCTCGATCACCACCGGCTCGGTCGGGGTCTCGCCATAGATGACGCCGGTGCGTTCTTTCAGCCCTTCCTTCTTGCGTACCGCCACGTCGGAGCGCTCATAGATGCTGCACTCTGGGTAAAGGGTACGCAGCGCTTGGGTGATCAACTCGCGCTGGAACTCGGCACCGGCGGAGAGAATTTGGCACACCAGAAAGTCGGCATAGCGGTCGATGGTCAGACCCGGCAGGCCGTCGGATTCGGCGGCGCATAGGCGGTAGCCGGTGAGGCCTTGGCGCTTGATGAGCCCATCGCGGGACTCCTGGGCGTATTTGAGGCGACGGATGAAGAAGTCGAGATCGACGGTTTCATCTTTGTCGAAGGTCCAGACCCGGGCACGGATCTGGGAGCTGCCGGACCAGGCACCGCGGGCGAGCCACTTGCCATCCTGGGTGTAGATCTCGACGGTATCGCCATCGATGGGGTTGCCCTGTACCCGCTCGATCCCTTTGGAGAAGATCCAGGGGTGGCGACGCAACAGGGATTTTTCGCGGCCTTTGACGAGATAGATGGAAGCGCTCATGGGGGTTGCCAGATGGTCAAAAGAAAAGGGGCCACATTCTATGTGGCCCGCTGGCAAAACTCAAACAACCTTGGCAGATAGCGTCAGGCTTTGGGAGCTTGCTAATCAGATTTTTAGCCCCTTCAATGCCTGTGCCAGCTCGGTGGCGGTGGCCTTGAGGCCGGCGGTGCCGGCCACCGAGGCGCTGGCGGACTCTTCCACCTGACCCGCTTCGTGGCGCACCTGATCCAGATTGCGGGTGATCTCCTCGGCCACCGAGCTCTGCTGCTCGCTGGAGGTGGCGATCTGGGTGCTCATCTCCAGCACCGCATCGCTGTGGTTGCTGAGTTTGTCGATGTCGAGCCCCACTTCGCTGATCAAGGCCTGGCTGCTGGCGGCGCGACCTACGGTTTTCTCCATGATGTCGTTCAGCGCGCCGGTGCCGGCCTGCAGCTCTTCGATCATCTGCTGGATCTCCACCGTGGCCTGCTGGGTGCGGCTGGCGAGGGTGCGAACCTCGTCGGCCACCACCGCAAAGCCGCGGCCCTGCTCGCCGGCACGGGCCGCCTCGATGGCGGCATTGAGGGCCAGCAGGTTGGTCTGCTGGGAGATAGCATTGATGACGTTGACCACTTCGTTGATGCGATTGGCGTTGTGGGTCAGCCGTTCCACTGCGCCGGAGGCGTTGCCGATCTCGTCGGCCAGGGTACGGATGGCGGTGATGGTGCGCGATACCCGGGCGGCGCCGTTGGCTGCCTCTTCGCTCGACTGGCGGGTCTGCTGCAGGGTGTCGTTGGCGTTGCGGGCCACTTCACGGATGGCGGCAGACATCTGCTCCATGGCGGCGGCCAGGGAGTCCATGTGCTGGCGCTGGGAGCGGGCCATGCTCTCACCCTCGCTGGCATGATCGCGAAACTCGTCGGCGGCCAGGGTGAGCGCCTCGGCGGACTCTTCCACCAGTTGCACTATCTTGTGCTGGCGGTCGGTGAACCTGTCGATGCTGCCCGCCAGAATGGAGAACTCGTCCCGTACCGGGAAGAAGTTGAGGCGGAAGGTGAGGTCGCCATCCGCCACGGTCTGCAGTGCCTTGTTGGTTGAGTAGAGCGCACCGGAGACAAAGGTCATCAGGTAGTGGGTGACCAGGGCCAGCAGGGCGGCCAGCACGGCGATGATGGTGAGCGTGGTGCTCTGACTATCCCACATGGAGTAGCGGGAGGCATCCAGGGTGCCGGTGACGACCCCGGCCTGACCGGCGCTGGCGCCGTATCGATAGATGTCGCCTTGCCGGGTTAACCCTGTGCTGCCGGTCGGGCTCAGGGTGAGCTCGGCCGGCAGGGTGAGACCGGCGTGCTGGCTTGCTAGCTGGGCGCTGAGTTCGACCCGCTGCTTGAGCTGATCCAGGCGCAGCTGCATCTGTTGCTGGTGGCCGTCTGCCAGCAGATACCAGCTGAGAAAGGCGATGAACAGCAGTGGGCACCAGAAGGTGATGAGAAATTTTTCGCTGATCGTGAGGTGAATGAGATAACGGTCAACCCACCGAAACTTTACTTCTTTCATAATGGTATTGCGTCCTGCAAGGGGATGAGAGTGTCGCGCTCATTATCGCCTTGGGGGGAAATTTCTTAAGGGGAAGGTGTGAGAAATGGGAGAGCAATCGTTTGTCGTGCGAGTGTGGGGCCTGGTTCAGGGGGTGGGGTTTCGTTACTTCACCCGGGAGCGGGCGCTACAACTGGGGCTGCGGGGCCACGCCTACAACCTGGAAGATGGCTCGGTGGAGATCCTCATCTGCGGGCCGGAGCAGAGCGTGCAAATGATGCTGGGTTGGCTGGAGCGCGGGCCGCGCACCGCCGAGGTGACCCGGATGGAGTATGAAGTGGCGCCGCCACCCAAGGGGAGCGGCTTTCATACCAATTGAGCGCCTTGCCACGCCAATTACGCCGAACAGCCATGAAAAACGGGAGCCACACAGGCTCCCGTTTGCATTGATGGCACTCTTGAGTCAGCCGGCCTGGGCGGCATCGGCGACGGCCTGGGTCTTGGCGAGCACCGCCTGCAGGGCGGGGCGTTTGGCCAGACGATCCCGATAGGCCGCCAGCTTGGGGGTAATGGTCTGCTCGAAGCGGGTGGCCCACATCAGGGTATGGGCCAGCAGCAGATCGGCGATGGTGATCTGCTCCCCGAGCAGGTAACCCTGCTCGGGTACCCAGGATTCGGCGATGGCCGCCGCCTTGTCGAACTCCCACTTGGCGGTGGGGAAGATGGCCGGCAGACGTTGGGCCTCGGGCAGGGCGAAGCGGTGCTTGCCGATGGTCCACAGCGGCTGCTCCAGCTCGCAGGTGATGAAACTGACCCACTGGGCGTGCAGCGCCGAGGCCTGGGTTCCTCTGGCTGGCAGCCAGTTTGGGCCATACACCTCGGCCAGGTACTGCATGATGGCGGCAGATTCGGTCAGCACGAATTCCCCGTCCTTGAGCACCGGCATTTTGCCGCCCGGGTTGAGGGTCAAAAACCAGTCGCTGCGGTTCTCGCCCTTGGCGAAGCCGAGAAACTGGAACTGCCATGCCACGTCCAGCTCTTCCAGTAACCAGGATACGCGCAGGGCCCGGCTGACGGGGGTGCCATATAAGGTGATCATGCTTGCTCCTTGCCTGATGAAGGGGGCCATGGGCCCGAAGTGAATCGCCAGTCTAGGCAAATTACCCAGGTGCAACAAGCACCGAAAGGGTGAAGCGCGCCCACAACCCAGGGCGTTCAGTGGGGAGAGGAGAGAGGGAAGGGGGCGAAGAGGGCAAATAAAAGGCTCAGTCCCAGTTATGTGTTGAAAGGCTAACCTTGAAGTAGGTCATCACCTTGAGGGCCGCCATCATGGATACCCAAGCCTTTCAACATCTACTGTCCCTCTTCCCATTGCTCACTTTGCGTCAGCGTCGTCTCGCGCAACAGGAACTCACCACCCCTCACCCCATCACCTCGTTGGCCGCTCAACTTCCCGCATGCCAATGCTGCCCTCACTGTCAGGCCGAGGCCACACTGCTGGCCCCCTGGGGCTGGTCTCGAGGGCTGCGCCGTTATCGCTGCAAGCAGTGTTTGCGCACCAGTTCCGTGCTCACGAACACGCCTCTCGCCCGACTTCGCAAGCCACAATGCTGGGAAGATTATGCACAGGCCCTCATCGACGGTCTGACCGTCCGGCAGGCGGCGCTCCGCTGTGGGGTCGGTAAAAACACCGCCTTTTTGTGGCGTCACCGCTTCCTGAAGGCCATGGCTAGCCACCAGGCGGTACGGGAAGAGGGTATTGTCGAGGTCGATGAGACCTTCTTCCTGGAGTCGTTCAAAGGACAGCGCGGATTGTCCCGCCCGGCCCGCCATCGTGGCGGTAAAGGCCGTACCCGAGGCACAGGACCGGATTACATCCCGGTGATAGTGGTGCAAGACCGGGCAGGCCACCTGGCTGACTTCCAGTTGGAACAGTTGAATGCCAGGGCGGTGAAGGCAGTGCTTCAGCCGCTTATCGCCCCGGATGCCGTCCTGTGCAGCGATGGTGCCGGGGTGTATGCGAGTTTCAGCGAGAGACTGGGGATAACACACCAAGTGGTGCGCAATCGAGCGGGAGAGCGGGTGGTGGGTGCATATCACATCCAACATGTGAACGGGTACCACAGGCGATTGAAGGAGTGGATGGAACGGTTCCATGGGGTCGCGACCCACTATCTGAGGAATTATCTGGGTTGGCGAAGGATGTTGGAGCGCTATGGGCGGGAAGTGAATATCTCACGTTGCTTGCATGAGGCGCTGGGGCGCCCCATGCAACACGTAATTGGGACATAGCCAAATAAAAGGGAGGCCGCAGGCCTCCCTCGTTGCTTGATGACCGGGCAGTGCTTACTTGACACGCATGCCGGGCTGGGCGCCTTCCTGCGGCTCCAGGATCCAGAGATCCTTGCCGCCCGGGCCTGCCGCCAGCACCATGCCTTCGGACATGCCAAAGCGCATCTTGCGCGGGGCCAGGTTGGCCACCATCACGGTCAGTTTGCCTTCCAGATCTTCCGGGTTGTAGGCGGACTTGATGCCGGCAAACACCTGACGGGTCTCACCGCCGATATCCAGCTGCAGCTTGAGCAATTTGTCCGCTTCCGGTACCGCTTCAGCCTTCTTGATCAGGGCCACCCGCAGGTCAATCTTGGCGAAGTCGTCGTAGCTGATGGTCTCGCTGATGGGATCGTCTACCAGCGGGCCGCTCGCTTTCGGTGCCTGCTCTTTGGCCAGATCTTCCTTGGATGCGTCGATCATGGCTTCGATTTTGGCCGGTTCGATGCGGGAGAACAGCGCTTTGAACGGGGCAACGGTGTGATCAACCAGCGGCATTTCGACACCATCCCAGCTGAGGGTTTCCCCCAGGAAGGCTTCGGCGCGCTCGGCCAGCAGCGGCATCACCGGCTTCAAGTAGGCCATCAGCACCCGGAACAGGTTGATGCCGACGGAGCAGACCGCCTGCAGCTCGGCGTCAGCGCCTTCCTGCTTGGCGATGACCCAGGGAGCCTTGTCATCCACGTAGCGGTTGGCCTTGTCGGCCAGCGCCATGATCTCGCGGATGGCGCGGCTGAACTCGCGGCTCTCGTAGGCCTCGGCGATGGCAGTGCGGGCGTTGGCGAACTCGGCGTACAGCTCGGGCTCGGCACAGGTTGCCGCTAGCTTGCCGTCGAAACGCTTGGCGATGAAACCGGCGTTGCGGGAAGCGAGGTTGACCAGCTTGTTGACCACGTCGGCGTTGACGCGGGCGACGAAGTCATCGAGGTTCAAGTCCAGATCGTCGATGCGGCTGTTGAGCTTGGCGGCGTAGTAGTAACGCAGGCACTCCGGATCCAGATGGTTGAGATAGGTGGAAGCCTTGATGAAGGTGCCCTTGGACTTGGACATCTTGGCACCGTTGACGGTCACGTAGCCGTGCACATTGACCTTGGTCGGCTTGCGGAAACCGGCGCCTTCCAGCATGGACGGCCAGAACAGGCAGTGGAAGTAGGCGATGTCCTTGCCGATGAAGTGGTAGAGCTCGGCCTCGGAGTCCGCCTTCCAGTAGCTGTCGAAATCGATGTCGCCGCGCTTGTTGCACAGGTTCTTGAACGACGCCATGTAACCGATGGGGGCGTCCAGCCAGACGTAGAAGTACTTGCCCGGGGCGCCGGGAATTTCGAACCCGAAGTAGGGGGCGTCACGGGTGATGTCCCACTGCTGCAGGCCGCTTTCGAACCACTCCTGCATCTTGTTGGCCATCTCCTCCTGGATGGCGCCAGAGCCGCGCACCCACTCTGCCAGCCATTTTTCAAACTGCGGCAGATCGAAGAAGAAGTGTTCGGAGTCCTTCATCACCGGGGTAGCGCCGGAGACGGCGGATTTCGGATCGATAAGCTCGGTCGGGCTGTAGGTGGCGCCGCAGCTGTCGCAGTTGTCGCCATACTGCTCCGGGGACTTGCACTTGGGACAGGTACCCTTGACGAAGCGGTCCGGCAGGAACATGGACTTTTCCGGATCGAACAGCTGGGAGATGGTGCGGCTCTTGATCTTGCCGCCGGCCTGCAGACGGCCGTAGATCAGCTCCGCCAGCTCGCGGTTCTCGTCGCTGTGGGTGGAGTGATAGTTGTCAAAACTGATGTTGAACCCGGCGAAGTCGGCCTGGTGCTCCTTGGAGACGGCCGCGATCATCTCTTCCGGGGTGATCCCCAGCTGTTGGGCCTTGAGCATGATCGGGGTGCCGTGGGCATCGTCGGCACAGACAAAGTGCACCTGGTGACCGCGCATTCGCTGATAACGAACCCAGATATCGGCCTGGATGTGTTCCAGCATGTGGCCAAGATGGATGGAGCCATTGGCATAGGGAAGGGCGCAGGTTACCAGCATTGTACGAGGATCAGTTGCCATATAGTCGTTCTTGATGTGCTTGTTGGGATGATAGAGTGCCGTGCATGTTACCCGAATTGGGGGTAGCCTGCCTAGGGTTGTGGCTCGTCCGCCCTGCCGGCACACGCTGGTCGACCAGCAGGCAAGCCACTGATTTGTGTGCGGTAACCGTTCACCTCAAGATAAAGACAAGATAATGAGGAGTTAATGGTGATTGATTCAGTAAAACAGATCCTCGCCGAATTTAAGCCAGCTGGCTGGAGCAAGGATCTGGTGGCTGCCGGCTTCGTGCGCAGCATCGACAAACAGGGCTCGACGCTGACCATCAAGCTGGTGCTGCCCTTTGCAGGCCACTCCCTGTTTGAGCAGATCAAGCAGGAGTTTGACGCCCGCCTGCGCAGCGCCACCGGCGCCACCCGTATCGACTGGGTAGGCGAAATCGAGGTCGCCAGCTTGCCGCGAGCGCAAGGGCTGGCGGCGGTGCAGGGCATTCGCAACATCATCGTGGTTGCCTCCGGTAAGGGCGGGGTGGGCAAGTCCACTACCGCGGTCAACCTGGCGCTGGCGCTGCAAAAAGAGGGGGCGCGGGTCGCCATTCTAGATGCGGATATCTACGGCCCCTCCATTCCGACCATGACCGGGACCTTGAAGGAGCGTCCTGTCAGCCATGACGGCAAGCTGATGGAGCCGGTGATGGCATGCGGCCTCAAGAGCAACAGCATCGGTTATCTGGTGGCCGAGCAGGATGCCACCATCTGGCGTGGCCCCATGGCGAGCAAGGCGCTGGCCCAGATCCTCCACGAGACCCGCTGGGGCGAAGTGGACTATCTGGTGGTGGACATGCCGCCGGGTACCGGCGACATCCAGCTGACCCTGGCCCAGCAGGTGCCGACCACGGCGGCGGTGATCGTCACCACGCCGCAGGACGTGGCGCTGGCGGATGCCCGCAAGGGACTGGCCATGTTCAACAAGGTCAGCGTGCCGGTGCTTGGCATCATCGAGAACATGAGTTACCACGTCTGCAGCGCCTGTGGTCATCATGAGCCGCTGTTTGGTACCGGTGGTGGCCAGAAGATGGCGGAACAGTATCAGGTGGCACTGCTTGGCCAGCTGCCGCTGCACATCGACATCCGCCAGCACATGGACGATGGCTGTCCGACCGTGTTCGGCGCCCCGACCGGGGAGCTGGCAGAGGCCTATCTGAAACTGGCTCGTCGGGTGGGAGCTGAACTCTATTTCAGCGGTAAACCGATTGCGACCCCCCTCTATGCCATGGCGCTGGATGAATAATCGGCGGTCGACCGCCTGGGGTGGATTTGAGGGTGGGCATGGCTCACCCTTTTTTATATAATGGATCGGTTTAAACCATCCCCACTGCTCTTCTCTTTAGGTATTTTCAATGTCTGATACTCAACATTCGTGTGTGATCATCGGTATTGCTGGTGCATCCGCTTCCGGCAAGAGTCTTATAGCCCAAACCATCTATGAAGAGCTGGTGGCCGAGCTGGGAGCCGGTCAGATTGGCGTGATCACCGAAGATTGCTACTACCGCGATCAGACCCACCTGACCATGGAAGAGCGGGTCAAAACCAACTATGACCACCCCAACGCGCTGGATCACGACCTGCTGGTCCAGCACCTGAGCCAGCTGGTGCAAGGTGATGCGGTCAATATTCCCCAATACTCCTATACCGAACATACCCGCATGAGTGAAGTGACCCCGTTCGCACCGCGCCGGGTGATCATTCTGGAAGGGATCCTGCTGCTGACCGACAGCCGCTTGCGGGATCTGATGGATGCCTCCATCTTCATGGATACGCCGCTCGACATCTGCCTGCTGCGCCGTCTGGTGCGTGACGTGCAGGAGCGTGGCCGGACCATGGATTCGGTGCTCAAGCAGTACCAGAAGACGGTACGCCCCATGTTCCTGCAGTTTATCGAGCCTTCCAAGCAGTACGCGGATGTGATCGTCCCCCGTGGCGGCAAGAACCGCATAGCCATTGACATGCTCAAGGCGCGTATTCGCCACATGTTGATTGGTTGAGAGATATCAAGCCGGGTGATGCCCGGCTTTTTTAAATGAACAATTTGTCAGGAGAGTCGCCCAATGCGTCTTTGTGATACCGATATCGAACGTCATCTGGATGAAGGCAAGATCGTCATTGAGCCCAGACCCGGTATTGAACGGATCAGCGGCGTCAGCGTCGACGTGCTGCTGGGCAACGAGTTTCGGGTGTTTCGCGATCATACCGCCCCCTATATCGATCTGAGCGGCCCCAGCAGCGAAATGGCCGACGCCATCGATCGGGTGATGAGCGATGAGATCCATGTGCCGGATGGCGAAGCCTTCTATCTGCACCCTGGCCAGCTGGCCCTGGCGGTGACCTATGAATCGGTCACCCTGCCGGCCGACATCGTCGGCTGGCTCGACGGCCGCTCTTCCCTGGCCCGCCTCGGGCTGATGGTGCACGTGACCGCGCACCGTATCGATCCGGGCTGGTCCGGCCGCATCGTGCTGGAGTTCTACAATGGCGGCAAGCTGCCGCTGGCGCTGCGCCCCAAGATGAAGATCGGTGCGCTGAACTTCGAGATGCTCTCCGGTGTGGCGGCACGTCCCTACAACAAACGGGAAAACGCCAAGTACAAGAGCCAGCAGGGTGCGGTTGCCAGCCGCATCAATCAGGACTGAGAGCGGGTCGACAGTCGAGCCGTTGGCAATATGTTAAAAGAGGGCGCTGATTGCGCCCTTTTCCTATTCGCTTCGGCAGGTGGATGTGGCGAAGAGGGCAGGGCGAGGGAGTGTTCTTGCCTGCCATTTGTACAAGTACGGCGAGACGGTCGGTCGAAAATTGACGGAGCCTAAGTCGGTGAGAGTGGCTTTTGCGGCATGCTGATGATGAATTGTCCCCATTTGGGAACTGTTTTTGTCAGGCAAGGTCTGTTTAATTAATCAAGGACAAGCCGCATGGTGACTGGCTCTAAGCTATTTGCAGGCGAAATGCTCTTTTTTTTTCTTACTGAAATATTTCAACAACGGGTATGGCGTTACCAGCCTTCTGGCATAATCCGCCGCAACTCATAAACAGGTTCGTTTTTTATGTTTGAAATGTTTAGTGGTTTGGGTTTGTGGTGGTCAATCGGTTTGGTATTGGCCGTTTTTTTTGTGTTGGCCTATGAATTCATCAACGGCTTTCACGATACCGCCAACGCGGTAGCAACGGTTATCTATACCAAGGCGATGCCGGCACACATGGCGGTAGTTGCCTCCGGTTTGTTCAACTTTGCCGGGGTAATGATGGGTGGTCTGGGGGTGGCTTATGCCATTGTCCACCTGTTGCCCATCGATCTGCTGCTGGGGATGGACTCCACTCAGGGTCTGATCATGGTGTTCTCCCTGCTGTTTTCCGCCATCGTGTGGAATCTGGGTACCTGGTTCTTCGGGATCCCGGCGTCCAGCTCACACACGCTGATCGGCTCCATTCTGGGGGTAGGTGGCGCCTATGCCTGGATCAGCCATCAACCGCTGCAGGAAGGCATCAACGTCGCGAAAGCCATCGACATCATGCTTTCCCTCATCATCTCTCCTACCGTCGGTTTCATCATCGCCGCGCTGCTGTTGTTCGCCATGAAACGCGTCTGGCAGGGCAGCAAGATCCACAAGACCCCGGAAGAGCGTCTGCTGGTGGATGGCAAGAAGCATCCGCCGTTCTGGGCGCGTCTCACTCTGGTGGCATCTGCCATGGGCGTGAGCTTTGTGCACGGTTCCAACGATGGCCAGAAGGGTATTGGTCTGGTGATGCTGGTGCTGATCTGCATGGCTCCTGCCTATTTCGCACTGGACATGAACAGCCGCTCTTATGACCTGGATCGCACCCAGGATGCCAATCAGCGCATCATGGAGATCTATCAGCGCAACCATGAGCAGGTTTCCAAGGTCGTGAACTTCAGTGTGCCTGCCCAGGCCCAGGAAGAGTTGATGACTCACTGTTCTGCTGATGGTGCTCTGCAGGCCATGGCCACGCTGGACAATCGTCTTGCCCAGGTGCGGACCTATGAAGAGATGGACCTGACCGACCGCCGTGAAGTGCGCCGCCTGCTGCTGTGCATCGACGATACCGCTCGCAAGGTGTCCAAGCTGCCGCTGCCGGCCAAAGAGCTGACTGACCTTGCCAAATGGCGCAAGGATCTGACGGCCACTGCCGAATATGCACCGACCTGGGTCATCGTCTCCATCGCGCTGGCGTTGGGCTGTGGCACCATGGTGGGCTGGCGTCGTATCGTCTACACCGTAGGCGAGAAGATTGGCTCCTCCGGCATGACCTATAGCCAGGGGATCGCCGCCCAGATCACCGCTGCCGCTTCCATCGGCGTGGCAAGCTTGACCGGGATGCCTGTATCGACCACCCACATCCTCTCCTCTGCGGTAGCGGGGACCATGGTGGCCAACAAGTCGGGTCTGCAGAGCCAGACCATCAAGACTATCCTGATGGCCTGGGTGCTCACCCTGCCGCTGACCATGCTGCTCTCTGGTGGCCTATTCCTGATCAGCCATCATCTGTTCAGCTGATTACAGATACCAAAAGAGTGTTGAGAAAGGGCCCTTGCGGCCCTTTTTTCATGGCCTCAAAACGGATGTGTGATGCCTGCCTCCCGCCAGCCGGGTTTCCAATTTGATCATTCTTTATATGCCATCAAACTAAATTTTCCATCCAATCAATTACTTCTCTCACCTACTAAGATCATCCCCACCCATCAACAGGCATTCAAAACAGAGGGAGGTTGCAGATTGGGCATCTTTTGCGGTTAATACCCCCTGCATAGGGTGCTGCGAGAGTCATGGAGCTGCTCGGCTAAGGTTGATGCCTGCCATCTCATGGCACATGACTGCCTAAATTAGCAGATGGGATTACTTGTGTTGGCGGCAGTGGAAGAGAGGTCTTTGCCTGCATTGGTCGGCAGTACGTCTGGAGTACCGAGAGGATGGAAGGTCGAATGGCCAACCGATGCCAGTTGATAGAGGCATACGCACTTCAAACCGACTTCGAGATAAGTAGCAGGCTTGACCATGCAGTTCATGTACACCAGTGTCGTCAAAGACGTATACACACAGCGCGATATTTGCATCTAGTGCCGGTTCTTATCTTATCCACTCTGCCTAAACCAGGAGCCATACAGTCGCAGCAGCAGGAAGACAAAACAAGGAGTGTGGATTGAGCCGCAGCGAGCCAATGGCCGTGGTTATTCAATATGATGATGAAGACTTGGGGCTATAAGTGCTAGTAGGTTGGTCGTGGCGTGGTAAAGGGACTGGTAACCGAGACGAGCTGACGGTGCTATGCCGCACGCACATAAAAAAAAAGAGCCACACAATGTGTGGCTCTTTTTGTCAGACTAGTGAGTCATCAAGGACGACCGGCCGGGCTGGTTGCAACGTTGACGGCAGCGGTGCTGCCGCCATGGCGACCTGAGCTTGCCACTTCACTGCGCACCAGCGGCGCATGATCCACCGGCTCGCGTACCGGCAGGGCAGGGGCAGCAGCCGGTGTTGCCATTGGCGCAGAGGCCTTGCGGGCACCGGCCAGCAGGCCACCACCACGTTTGACTTGCTTGGTCACAGGGGCGGCTACGGCAGCAGCTACCGGAGCCTCGTCAGCGATGACAGGCTCAGCGACCGGAGCTGGCTGTTCAACCACCAGAGGGGCAACCTCGGCTACAACCACTGCCGGAGCCGCTTCTTCAACTGCTGGAGCAGCAGGTGCCGCTTCAACCACGGCAGTTTCGATGGCCGGAGCCTCGACCGCAACGGCTTCCGCAATGACCGGGGCAGCAACTTCTGCAACCACTGGCTCGTTGACAACCGCTACCTGGGCTTCTTCAGCAACTACCGCTTCGGTTACCACTGGCTCTGCGGCCACGACTTCAGCCTGCTCGTGAGCCTCGGCCACAACGGCTTCAGGCACGACATGCTCGGTCAGCGCAGCAGAGGCCTGCAGGGCGGCGGCAACCGCTTCAGCACTGGGGATGGTGATGACAGGAACTGCCGGCTCTTCCACTTTCACCTGAGCGGCATCTGCCTGGGCAGCTGCAGTCAGGGTAGGGGTAGTGCCTTCGGCAGACTGCTCTTCATCTTCACGCTGGCTGCGGGCATCTTCATTGATGCGCTTGCGACGCTGGCCTTCGATACGCTGATTGCGCGGCGTACGGCGGGAACGACGCTGGCCTTCGGCCTGCTCATCGTGCTGCTCTACTGCGTCGGAGGCTTCTTCGGCAACAACCGGAGCATCGGCAGGCAGGGCGGCAACGTCGCTGGCCGGGGCATCGACCCGGATCTGCTTGCGCAGTTGACGGCGTTCGCGGCGCTCAGCCACTTTCTGCTCTTTTTCCAGACGCGGCTCGTCGTTGACCATGATGGCATCGACGGTTTCTACCGCGTCAACGACCACTTCGGCGCGAGGTTCACGCGGAGCACGGGGTTCACGAGCCGGGCGCGGTGCGCGGGGTGCGCGTTCCTGACGCGGCTCACGAGCCTCGCGAGGTTCACGTTCCATGCGCTGTTCACGCACTTCGCCACGGGCTTCACGCTCCTGGCGCGGCTCACGCTCTTTGCGGGGACGACGGTTGCGGCTTTCACCACCTTCACGGTTGGCACCCGCTTCCCGCTTCTCTGCGGTATCGGCAGGGCTGCGGTTACCACGGTTGTCATCACGACGACCACGCTGACCACGGCTGCGGGTTTCATCACGTTGATGACGATGACCCTCATCCTTGCGTGCTTCGCGCTGGGCTGCCGGTTTGTCGGCAGGAGCCTTCACGTCGGCAGGGGCGGTGTCGGAACCGAACAAGCCGGAGATGGCCTTGAACAGTTTGCCAAACAGACCGGCTTCGGGCGCGGCCGGTGCTGCGGGAGCCACGACCGGGGCCGGCGCGGCGGGGGCCGGCTGGGGCGCCTGGACAAAACCTTGCAACAGCGGTTGTTCGCGCTCGATCACCTGAGCCTGCTTCGGCTGGTAGACCGGCTTGGCAATCTCGGTTTTCAGCTCGTAGCTGGCCGCTTCCGGGATCTCGTTCTGACGGATGCGGGTCACTTCGTAGTGCGGGGTTTCCAGATGCTGGTTCGGAATGATGTAGACACGCACATCATTGCGCTGTTCCAGGCTGGCGATGGAGGCACGCTTCTCGTTGAGCAGATAGGCGGCAACATCCACCGGCACCTGACCGTGAACCTGCTCGGTGTTGTCCTTCATGGCCTCTTCTTCGATGAGACGCAGGATGGACAGCGCCAGTGATTCGTTGTCACGGATCACCCCCTGACCCTGGCAACGAGGGCAGATATGGCTGCTGGACTCGTTGAGGGAGGGACGCAGACGCTGGCGAGACATCTCCAGCAGACCGAAACGGGAGATCCGGCCCAGCTGGATGCGGGCACGATCCTGATGCACCGCTTCACGCAGACGGTTTTCCACTTCGCGCTGATGACGAACCGGGGTCATGTCGATGAAGTCGATGACGATCAGGCCACCCAGGTCGCGCAGGCGCAATTGACGGGCAATTTCGTCGGCCGCTTCCAGGTTGGTTTGCAGCGCCGTCTCTTCGATATCGCCGCCCTTGGTGGCGCGGGAGGAGTTGATATCGATGGAGGTCAGTGCTTCGGTCGGATCGATGACGATGCTGCCGCCGGAGGGCAGACGCACTTCACGCTGGAAGGCCGACTCGATCTGGCTCTCGATCTGGAAGTGGTTGAACAGGGCAACTTCACCCTTGTACAGCTTCACGCGATTGAGGAAATCGGGACGAACCAGCTCGATATGCGCCTTGGCACGCTCGAAGATGACCGGGTTGTCGATCAGGATCTCGCCGACATCGCGACGCAGGTAGTCACGGATGGCACGCACAATGACGTTGCTTTCCTGATGGATCAGCACCGGCGCGGAGCGGCTCTGTGACGCCTTGTGGATGGAATCCCAGTGGTTGAGCAGAACGTTCAGATCCCATTCCAGCTCTTCCGGAGATTTACCCACACCGGCGGTACGCACGATGAGGCCCATGCCGTCCGGCACGGTCAGGCCGCTCAGGGCTTCTTTCAGTTCAGTCCGTTCATCACCTTCGATACGGCGGGAGATACCACCGGCGCGAGGATTGTTCGGCATCAGTACCAGGTAGCTGCCGGCCAGACTGATAAAGGTGGTGAGGGCTGCACCCTTGGTGCCACGCTCTTCCTTGTCGATCTGGACGATCACTTCCTGGCCTTCGCGGACCACTTCTTTGATGTTGGGACGACCCTGATAGGAGTAACCGGAGGGGAAGTAATTGCGGGCGATTTCCTTTAACGGCAGGAAACCGTGGCGCTCGGCGCCATAGTCGACAAAAGCAGCTTCAAGACTGGGTTCTACGCGGGTGATTTTGCCCTTGTAAATGTTCGCTTTTTTCTGCTCGTGTCCCGGACTTTCAATATCCAGATCGTAGAGCTGTTGTCCGTCAACCAGCGCTACGCGCAACTCTTCTTCCTGAGTCGCGTTGATTAGCATTCTTTTCATTGAGTTCTCGTTATTTTGTCATTTTGATTTCCTCCACAGGATCCTGCCGGCGCCGGCCTCGGGTCTTCAGCATACTGGGGCAACCTCCCGGTTGGGGTATGCATGAGGCGCAAACTAAGGGCACTCTGGTCCAGCCTTCTCGAGAAGGCATGAAAAGGATACCGGTGTGGAGACAAATTAGCGGTTCTGTTTGCGTTCTCCATGCGCTGTACCTCGCACCCGGGAACCGTCATGTTCTTGTATACACGGTGTTTCGGGATTGGGTGGCATAAATTTTGGCCACTTAGTACAAGGCTTGAACACAATGACAAAACCTTGTTTATTATCCCATTTAAACCACTTTTATAGCAAGGCGCCATTTTTCAACAAAGCATGCAGCCAAGGGCCGCCGGCAGTGTTAAAATCCGCGCCATGACACAGATACATCAACAAGTGCAGCTGCTCACCATCGAAGCTGAGCATGAAGGGCAGCGCATCGACAATTTTCTCAAGACTCAGCTAAAGGGCGTCCCCAAGAGCCTGATCTATCGCATCCTTCGCAAAGGGGAAGTGCGCGTCAACAAAAAGCGCATCAAACCGGAATACAAACTCTGCACGGGCGACGAGGTACGGGTCCCCCCGTGCGGGTTGCCGAAAAGAATGAATTGCCCTCGGCCAATCTCGGCAGCATCCAGCGTCTGGAGAGCCAGATCCTGTTTGAAGATGACGCCATGATCGTGCTGAACAAGCCGTCCGGCATGGCGGTACACGGCGGCAGCGGCCTGAGCTTTGGCGTGATTGAAGGGCTGCGTGCCCTGCGCCCGGAAGCCCGTTTCCTCGAACTGGTGCATCGGCTCGATCGCGACACCTCCGGTGTACTGCTGGTTGCCAAGAAGCGCAGCGCTCTGCGCAGCCTGCATGAGCAGCTGCGGGTCAAGACCATGCGCAAGCAGTACCTGGCGCTGGTGCGTGGCCAGTGGCAGCCTCACGTCAAGGTGGTCAATGCGCCGCTGCGCAAGAATGACCTGCAATCCGGCGAGCGGGTAGTGCGGGTCAGCAGCGATGGCAAGCCCTCCGAGACGCGTTTCCGGATTGCCCGTCAGTTTGCCGAGGCCACCCTGGTGGAGTGCAGCCCGATCACCGGTCGTACCCACCAGATCCGGGTGCATACCCAGCATGCGGGTCACCCCATCGCCTGTGATGACAAGTATGGAGAAGCCGCATTTGACGATAAAATGCGCAGCCAGGGGCTGAAACGACTGTTTTTGCATGCCTGGAAGCTGAGCTTCATCCATCCGGCCGATGGCCGCGAGATGCAGGTGGAAGCCCCGCTGGCCCCCGAACTCGACGACTTCCTGAACAAGTTGGCCCGCTGATGCAGACCATCCGGCTCGCCATCTTCGACTGGGACGGTACCCTGATGGACTCGGTGGGCCGGATTGTTGCCTGTGTGGCGCACGCGGCGGGTGATTGCGGTGAGCCCGTGCCCACCGCCGTCGAGACGCACCAGATCATCGGTCTCAGTCTGGAGGTCGGTATCCCCCGGCTGTTTTCTCTGGAGCAGGGGAGTGAACGAGCCAACGCCCTGATCGCCCGCTATCGCCACCATTACGTGCATGACAGCACACCCAGCCCGTTGTTTGCCGGGGTGAGGGAGCTGTTGCAGCATTGGCATGCACAAGGGGTGGCCCTGGCGGTCGCCACCGGCAAGTCACGGCGTGGATTGGACAGGGTACTGGATGAAACCGGGTTGCGGCCGCTCTTTGCCGCCACGCGCGGGGCGGACGAGGCCAACTCCAAGCCCGATCCTCTGATGCTGACGCAAATTCTGGATGAGCTGGGCATTGCCCCGCACCAGGCGGTGATGATCGGCGATTCCATCCACGACATGGCGATGGCCGAGGCGCTGGCCATGCCGCGGATCGGGGTGAGCTGGGGTGTGCACGACCGTACACGCTTGCTGACCCATCATCCACTGGCGGTGGTCGATACCATGGCGGAGCTTCAACGGTTGCTGAGTTAGCTTTGCGATATGACTGATGAATAAATGAAAAACGGGAGCCTTGGCTCCCGTTTTTCATGGCTGGTGTACCGCTCCCATCAGGGCAGGGCGATACTGTGGCGGGCCAGCAGCTCGATCAGGCCGATCAGCGGCAGGCCGATCAGCGCATTGGGATCGCGCCCTTCCAAGGCCTTGAACAGCACGATCCCCATGCCTTCACACTTGAAGCTGCCGGCACAGTCGAGGGGCTGTTCAGCTTCTACATAGCGGCGGATGGCCGCCTCATCGAGCTGGCGAAAGTGAACGGTGAAGGGTTCTATCAGCTGTTCGGCGCGTCCAGACGCGGCGTCCAGCACGCACAGGCCGGTATAAAAGGTGACGCTGCGTCCCTGGGCCGCCATCAGCTGGGCCACCGCTCGCTCGACCGTTCCCGGCTTGCCCAGGATCCGGCCATCACAGACGCACACCTGATCCGAGCCGATGATCAACCCCTGATCATGCTGGTCGGCGATGGCACGGGCCTTGGCATGAGCAAGGCGTGCCACCAGCGTTTGTGCATCTTCACCGGGCTGCACAGATTCATCAACATTTGGCGCTGCGCACTCAAAGGGGAGGCCCAGCTTTTCCAGCAGGGCTTTGCGGTAACGGGAGGTGGAGGCGAGGATCAGGGGACGCGACATGACAATCAGGTATCCAGGTTCAGAAACGGGCAGGCGTGGATGGTATCGCCCCCGTGCGGCGAGGGCAAATATCGCCGCCATTCTCTCCAGCATGTCGAGATTGGAAAACACCGCTATCGGCTTATTCATCCGGCCTGACGCTATAGTGCCCCGTCGATGCTACCCATTCGCTGAGGAGTCACCATGGGCCGTTACATGCTCTGCTGTTTTTTGATGATCACGCTCTACCCGGTAGGGATCGATCTCTATCTGGTGGCGTTGCCCAACATAGGCGCCAGCCTTCAGGCCAGCGAGGCTCAGCTGCACACCGCGTTTTCCCTCTATCTGCTCGGCATGGCCGCGACCGTCCCGCTGGCCGGCCTGCTGGCAGATCGCCACGGTCGCAAGCCAGTGATCCTGAGTGGGGCCGGCTTGTTTATGCTGGCGTCGCTACTGGCCGCCAGCGCCGACGACCCTGCGCAGTTTCTGCTGGCACGGGTGTGCCAGGGGGCAGGGGCTGGCGCGCTCTACATCATGACCTTCACCGTGCTGCGAGACGTGTTGCCACCGGCCCGGCTGGCGGCCGTGCTGTCGGCAATCAATGGGGTCATCTGCGTGATCCCCGTGCTGGCGCCGCTGCTCGGCTACCTCATCCTGACCGGCTTCCCATGGCCTGCCATCTTTCAGGCCATGGCGCTGCTCGGCGGCGTGGTGCTGCTGATCAACCTGCTGGGGCTGAAAGAGAGCCTGCCGGCGCACCCTGAGCCATCCTCGAGTGCGTCAGCAGCCCGCTTTGCCTTCTTGCGAGTGCCGCAGTTCCTCTGGATGTGTGGGCTGAGCAGTGCCGGCATGACCTGCATTCTGACCTACGTCAGCACTTCGCCCATGATCCTGATGACCCAGAAGGGGCTGGCAACCGCAGAGTATGCCCGCATCATGATGATCATGGCGATGATCAGCATGATCACCTCCTTCTTCGCCCCCTTGTTGCTGCGTCGGCTTCACAAGCACAACTTGCTTGCACTGGCCCACGGTGGATTGGGATTGGCGCTGCTGCTGATCCTGGCCTCTCATCTTGAGAGCTCCTGGGGCCTGTGGCTGCTGCTGGCGGGCTTTGCCTTCACTTGCATCGGTTTTTCCGCGAGCTTCGGCATCGCCATGGGCGAGGCGCTGGCCAGTTGCCGTCATCAGATAGCCCTTGCCAGCGCCACCCTCTGTCTTGCCCAGATAACCGTGAGCGCCGGCTATATCTGGCTGATGGGGTGGCTTGGCTGTGCACCCAGCACGCTGCTTGCCTGTGCCCTGCTCGGCACCGTGTTACTCTATCTGCTCTTTCGCGCCCTGGGGCCGGTCTTCGACAGCCCCGCCCACGGCGCCCCGGTCATGGAGAATCCCTGAGCATGCGTCCCTTGATCGACCTCGATCTCAATTTGTTGGTGGTATTTCGGCTGTTGCTGCAAGAGCGCAGTGTCACCAAGGCTGCCAAGAAACTCAATGTCACGGCGCCCACCGTCAGCAAGGCGCTGGCGCGGCTGCGCGACTGGTTCGACGACCCGCTGTTCCTTCGCACTCAGCGGGGGTTGGAGCCCACCAATCTGTCGCTCACCCTGGAAGAAGAGCTCAAGGAGTGGTTCCAGCTATCGGGCAACATCGCCTCTCTCTGCGGCAATGCCATTCCGGCGGGGGCCGCGTTCAGGCTGGTGTTGGAGTCGCCCTTTTACATCAGCTTTCTCAATGATCTGCCCATGGTGATTTATGAAACCTATCGCAAATCGACCATCCGGATCATGAACTGGGACCATCACTCCCTCAACGACATCATCAATGGCGATGCCGATCTCGGCTTCTGTGCGAGGGAAACCCACCCCAGCTCGCTGGCCAGGGTCAACCGGTTGCCCTATTACATCGATCACGAGGTGTTGTTTGAAGACAGGCCCATGGTGTTTTTGCGCAAGGATCACCCGTTGCTGGCCCGCACCTGGAACCTCGACAACTTCCTCGCCTATCCCCATGTCAGCGTGGTGTGGGAGGCGAGCGATGCCTGGGCGCTCGACAGCCTGCTGGATGATGAGGGGCTCAGCCGGCAGGTGCCGATCCGGGTCTCCAGCTTCGAGCAGGCGCTGCACATCGCAGCCCAGTCTGACCACGAACTGATCGCGGTGGTGCCCTCCTATTGCGCCAGCTATGCCCGCCAGCACCACGACAATCTCATCTCCTTGCCGCTGCCACTGGATGAAGCCCTGTACCGGCAACTCGACATCGCCTTCATCCTGCTCTGGCACAAGCGCAACAACCACAACACCAAGGTGCTGTGGCTGCGCGACGAGATCAAACGGCTCTACCACCAGCATATCGGGGCAACCGGCGCAGGTTAACCCTGACCTCTACCTCGCAGGGCTAGAAAAACGGCTATAAGCATAGGAATGGGCAAGGCGGGGTCATGGATGATGAGAGCCGGGATATGGCTGTTATGGTTGCTTTGCGTGCCGGCCTGGGCACAGGGCTGGCACCTGCAGGCGGGGGAGGCGGGCATATTGCTCTGGAGCCGGGCTCACCCTCCCGGCGCCTTTCTGGCTTTGCGCCTGGAGATGAACGTGGCTGCTCCGCCGTCGGCGCTGCTGGCCGTGCTGCGTGATACCGCCCGCCATCAGGAGTGGCTGCCCCAGAGCCTGGAGGTAAGGGTACTGGCCAAGCCGGCACCCGATGAAGATCTGGTCTATACCCGGCTCTCTGCGCCCTGGCCGGTGCAGGAGCGGGAGCTTATCACCCACTCCCGCCTGCAACGCCTGCCAAATTGCGCCCTGGTGCTGACGGTATGGGCCGCCCCTGATGCACTGCCACCTTACCCCGGTCGGGTGCGGATCCGCACCAGTGAAGGACGCTGGGAGGCGGTGCCGCAACTCAACGGCACCACCCTGATACGCCTCGAAACTTATACCAACCCGGGTGACAACCTGCCTGGCTGGCTCATCAACCCCATCGCCGCCCAGGCGGCGCTGGACAGTTTTCGAGCCATCCGTCTCCTGATGGAGGCCATCCCACCCGAACCTTGCCCTTGCGCCCATATGCGGCAGGGGCGTCAAGTCGGGCTGTGCGGCAGCCATCCATGAACCCCGTTGGGGCAGGGGAGTGGTTGAGCCACCTGCGCTGTGAAATGCTGCTGTCAAGGAGTGAGCCGGATCCCCACCGTCAGCGCAAATGCGGCCAGGATCCGGTGTCGGATCCGTTGGTTTATGGCATAATCAGCCACCGGTGAGCGCAAGTTCCGCCATGTGCGGGGGTTGTGAGGTTAAAATCATCGGCGGTAAGGACTTTTTCCTTTGACTATCAGTTGTTGGACCTATAATATTCGCGCCCTATGCAAAAGGTGAAGTTGCCCGTAAAGGTTGATCCAGTCCGTAGTGCCTCGAAGCTGCTCGATTATGTCGGGATAGTGGAAAAGTCGCAGATGCCCAGGCTGGAGGAATCAACCGCAGGCTTGCAGAGTGATATCGATGTATCGCTGCACTTTGGCAAAGATGTCCAGAAGTTGACCGTTATGAAAGGCACTGCCCATGCCAAGGTTGACCTGGTTTGCCAGCGTTGTGGAGAAACATTCGAGCATCTCTGTGAAGCTGAATTTATCTACACTCCGCTGTTCGAGAGAACAAACGAGGAAGAACTGCCGGAAGCTTATGAGCCCATTGAGTTGGACGAAAACGGCGAGATGGATCTTCATCAAATCCTGGAGGATGAACTCATCCTCTCGTTGCCGCAGGTGGCCATGCATCCCATGGATGCGTGCCCGCGCGGTAACATGGAGATGACCTGGGGTGAAATCGAACCTGCTGATGAGCGGCCGAATCCCTTTGCAGTTCTTGAAGAGCTTAAACGTAAGTGAATTTAGGAGTTAGCCTACAATGGCCGTACAACAGAACCGTAAAACCCGTGCCAAGCGTGGCATGCGTCGTTCCCACGATGCGCTGACCACCGCTGCCCTGACTGTTGATCAGACCAGTGGCGAAATCCATCGTCGTCACCACGTGACTGCCGATGGTTTCTACCGCGGTAAAAAGGTAATCGCTTAAGGATTGCCTTTGTCTACGCAAACTGTCGCGCTAGACATCATGGGGGGAGATATTGGCCCCTCGGAAACAGTGCCTGCCGCCGTGCAGGCACTGTCTCTTTTACCCCAGTTGAAACTGATCCTGGTCGGTGACCAACACCAGACCACCCCTCTTTTGCAGCAACATGGCTTGCTGAATCATCCCCGCGTTCGTTTCGTGCATGCATCCCAGGTGGTTGGCATGGGCGACAAGCCGATCGTGGCGCTGCGCACCCTGAAAGACTCCTCCATGCGGGTCGTCCTCAATCTGGTGAAGGCCGGCGAGGCCGATGCCTGCGTCAGCGCCGGCAATACCGGTGCGCTGATGGCCATGGCCAAGTGCGTGCTCAAATCCCTGCCCGGGGTCGACCGACCCGCCCTCATCAAGGCGCTGCCCACCCTTTCCGGCAAACGTACCGTGATGCTGGATCTTGGCGCCAACGTCAGCTGCGATGCCGATACCCTGCTGCAATTTGCGGTGATGGGCGCCGTGGTGGCTGAAAAGGTGGAGGGCATTGCCACTCCCAGGGTGGCCCTGCTCAACGTGGGGGAGGAGGAGATCAAGGGCAACGATCTGGTGCGCCACAGTGCCGAGTTGCTGCGCCAGTGCCAGGCGCTCAACTTCGTCGGTTTTGTCGAAGGGGACCGGATCTTCAGCGGTGAGTGCGACGTGATCGTCTGCGACGGTTTTGTCGGCAACGTGGCCCTCAAGACGGCGGAAGGGGTCGTGCGGATGATGGCCCAACTGGCCGGATATCCCCGCAAAAAACGCAGTTTTCTTGGTCGTATCGCCGGATTTATGTTCAAACGGCGTTTTTCTTACCTGAACCCCGACCAGTATAACGGTGCAAGTCTGTTAGGATTGCGCGGCATTGTGGTAAAAAGCCACGGGCGGGCCGAACGGCGCGCCCTGTGTAACGCGATCCTGCTGGCCGCGCAAGAGGCCAAGCATCAACTTCCATTGCAAATAGCAGATCGCCTTGAATCTGTCTTTTCCGACAGGGATCTATAAGAACTCTATGCATAGCAAAATTTTGGGTACTGGCAGTTATCTGCCGAACTCGGTACGTACCAATGCCGATCTCGAACAGATGGTGGAAACCAGCGACGAGTGGATTGTGGAGCGTACCGGGATCCGTGAACGTCGCATTGCCGGTGCCGATGAAACCGTCGCCACCCTGTCTCACCAGGCCGCTCTGCGCGCCCTGGACGCGGCGGGCCTGACCGCTGCCGATCTCGACATGATAGTGCTGGCCACCACCAGTGCCGAGAATGCCTTCCCGGCCGCCGCCTGTGAATTGCAGGGCCTGCTCGGGGTGCAAGGGATCCCGGCCTTTGACGTGGCCGCCGCCTGCGCTGGCTTTACCTACGCGCTCTCCATCGCCGATCAGTTCGTCAAATCCGGTGCCGCTCGCCACGTACTGGTGGTCGGAGCCGATGTGCTGTCACGGATGTGCGATCCGGAAGATCGCGGCACCATCATCCTCTTTGGTGACGGGGCAGGGGCCGTGGTGATCGGCGCCAGCGACACGCCGGGCATTCTCTCCACTCATCTGCATGCGGATGGCCGCTACGGTGATCTGCTCAAGCTGCCGCAGCCGCGCCGCGGTATGCCGGGGGCCGAGCTTGAAGCCTACATGTACATGAAGGGCAACGATGTGTTCAAGGTGGCGGTCACCCGTTTGAGCGAGATCGTCACCGAAACCCTGGCTGCCGCCGGCATCGCGCCGAGCGAGCTGGACTGGCTGGTGCCTCATCAGGCCAACTTCCGCATCATCAGCGCCACCGCCAAGAAGCTTGGCATGGGGCTGGACAAGGTGGTGCTGACCCTCGACAAGCACGGCAACACCTCTGCCGCCTCCGTGCCCATCGCCTTCGATGAAGGGGTGCGTGACGGCCGGATCAAACCGGGCCAGCTGGTATTGCTGGAGGCCTTCGGCGGTGGTTTTGCCTGGGGCTCGGCGCTGGTTCGCCTCTGATCGTGGTCGGGATGAGCAATCTGGCTCATCCTGCCGCTCTCATTTTTGTCTTATCTAAAGGAATCAATGATGACCCAATTTGCCATTGCCTTCCCGGGACAGGGCTCCCAAACCGTCGGCATGCTGGCCGAGCTGGCCGAACAACATGCCGTGATCAAGGAGACCTTCGCCGAGGCGAGCCAGGTGCTGGGTTATGACCTGTTTGCCCTGGTGATGAATGGTCCGGCCGACGATCTGAACAAGACCTGGCGCACCCAGCCCGCCTTGCTGACAGCCTCTGTCGCGCTGTGGCGCCTGTGGCAACAGCAGGGTGGGGCCACCCCCGCCGTGATGGCCGGCCACAGCTTGGGTGAGTACTCCGCCCTGGTGTGCAGCGGTGCACTGGCCTTTGCCGATGCGGTCAAACTGGTCGAGCTGCGTGGTCTGGCCATGCAGGAAGCCGTGCCGGAAGGCACCGGTGCCATGGCCGCCATCATCGGCCTGGACAATGACGCCATCGCCGCCAACTGCGAAAAAGCGGCACAAGGACAGGTGGTCTCCCCGGTCAACTTCAACTCTCCGGGCCAGGTGGTCATCGCTGGCCACAAAGAGGCCGTCGAGCGTGCCAACGTGCTGATGAAAGAGTCCGGCGCCAAGCGTGCACTGCCGCTGCCGGTCTCCGTGCCTTCTCACTGCGCCCTGATGAAACCTGCCGCAGAAAAATTGGCAGCTGCGCTGGACGGGATCGAGATCAAGGTTCCTGCCATCGCTGTCATCAATAATGTCGACGTATCCTGTGAACAGGATCCG
Organism: Aeromonas sp. 2692-1; assembly: GCF_013085505.1. NCBI lineage: Bacteria > Pseudomonadati > Pseudomonadota > Gammaproteobacteria > Aeromonadales > Aeromonadaceae > Aeromonas > Aeromonas sp. 2692-1. The sequence continues at coordinate 3,428,462 of NZ_CP038513.1, read as the reverse complement.
GCCGCCATCAAACAGGCTCTGGTGCGTCAGCTGTTCAGCCCGGTTCGTTGGACCGAGACTGTCGAGCGGATGGCCAATGAGGGGGTTACCCTCGAGATCGAGATGGGACCGGGCAAGGTATTGACCGGGCTCGCCAAGCGCATCGACAAGCGCGTGGAAGGTATTCATGCCAACGACGCCGCCTCTTTCGAGCAGGCGCTGGCCCAGATCAAGTAAACAGGAGCAAGTAATGAGCTTTACCGATAAGGTTGTGTTGGTGACAGGTGCCAGTCGTGGCATCGGCCGTGCAATTGCCGAAACTTTTGCGGCCCGTGGCGCCAAAGTAGTCGGCACGGCGACCAGCGAGAGTGGCGCCGAGGCGATCAGCGCCTATCTGGGTGAACAGGGTTGCGGCATGGCACTGAACGTGACCAGCCAGGAATCCATCGAAGCCGTCTTCGCCGCCATCAAGGCGCGTTTTGGCGACATCGACATCCTGATCAACAACGCCGGTATCACCCGTGACAACCTGCTGATGCGGATGAAGGACGATGAGTGGAACGAGATCATCGACACCAACCTCACTTCCCTGTATCGACTGAGCAAACCGGTGCTGCGCGCCATGATGAAGAAGCGCAATGGCCGCATCATCAGCATCGGCTCCGTGGTGGGCACCATGGGCAATGCCGGTCAGGTCAACTATGCTGCCGCCAAGGCGGGGCTGGTTGGTTTTACCAAGTCGCTGGCCCGTGAAGTGGCCTCCCGCGGCATTACCGTGAACGCGGTTGCCCCCGGTTTCATCGAGACCGATATGACCAAGGCGCTCAATGAAGAGCAGCGTGCCGGCATCATGAGCCAGGTGCCTGCCGCTCGTCTGGGCGACCCGAAAGAAATTGCCGCTGCTGTGGTATTCTTGGCATCGGATGATGCCGCCTACATCACTGGCGAAACCCTGCATGTTAATGGCGGGATGTACATGGTGTAATCAATTTGTCGTGAGATCTGTTCAAATTTGCGATAGTACGCCGAAGTTTGGCGAATTTCGTGGTTTGACCAGCGGCAAGCCACTTGCAAACTCACGTCAATTGAATAAACTACCCCAACCAGACGCAATAGCGTATTTTTAAAGGAAAATTCAGGTCATGAGCAACATCGAAGAACGCGTAAAGAAAATCATCATCGAACAACTGGGTGTTAAAGAAGAAGACGTTAAGAACGCTGCCTCCTTCGTCGACGACCTGGGCGCTGACTCTTTGGATACCGTTGAACTGGTAATGGCGCTGGAAGAAGAATTCGATACCGAAATTCCTGATGAAGAAGCCGAGAAGATCACCACTGTTCAAGCGGCTATCGACTACATCACCGCTAATCAGGAATAAGTTCCTGTTCTGAAAGAAGCGGCCCAAGGGCCGCTTCTTTTATGTTTACCCCTTTTCAAAACACCTCTCGGAGACTACCTCAGTGTCAAAACGCAGAGTCGTGGTGACCGGCTTGGGGATGCTTTCCCCGGTAGGCAACACTGCCGAATCCAGCTGGCAAGCCTTGCTCAACGGGCAGAGCGGCATTTCTCCCATCGAACACTTTGATGCCAGCGAGTTTGCGACCCGTTTCGCAGGCCAGGTCAAGGATTTCGATCCCGAGCAGTACGGTATCAACCGCAAAGAAGCTCGCAAGATGGATCTCTTCATCCAGTACGGTATCGCCGCAGGCATACAGGCACTGGATGATGCCGGTCTCGTCATCAACGAGGCAAATGCCGAGCGCGTCGGTGTGGCGATCGGTTCCGGTATCGGCGGCCTGGGTCTGATTGAACAAAACCACAGCAGCCTGGTCAACGGCGGCCCCCGCAAGCTGAGCCCCTTCTTCGTACCGTCCACCATCATCAATATGGTGTCCGGTCATCTCTCCATCATGAAGGGTCTGCAAGGGCCGAACATCGCCGTGACCACCGCCTGCACCACAGGTACCCATGCCATCGGCATGGCCGGCCGGATGATCGCCTACGGTGATGCGGACGTGATGGTGGCCGGCGGCGCCGAGAAAGCCTCCACCCCGATGGGGATGGGCGGTTTTGCGGCGGCCAAGGCGCTCTCCAACCGCAACGACGAGCCCACCAAGGCCAGCCGTCCGTGGGATAAAGATCGCGATGGTTTCGTGCTGGGTGATGGCGCCGGGGTGCTGGTGTTGGAAGAGTACGAACACGCCAAGGCCCGCGGCGCCAAGATCTACGCCGAGCTGGTCGGTTTTGGCATGAGTGGCGATGCCTACCACATGACGGCGCCTCCCGCTGATGGCAACGGTGGCGCTCGCGCCATGCAAAATGCCATCAAGGATGCCGGCATCGCCCCCGAGCAGGTGGGTTATATCAACGCCCACGGCACTTCCACCCCCCTGGGTGACGTGGCCGAACTGCGTGGCATGAAAGCGGTGTTTGGCGAGCATGCCAAATCCCTGATGATCAGCTCCACCAAGTCGATGACCGGTCACCTGCTGGGTGCCGCCGGCGCCATCGAGGCGATCATCACGGTACTGGCGCTGCGCGATCAGATGGCGCCGCCCACCATCAACCTGGACAACCCGGATGATGAGTGCGATCTGGACCTGGTGCCTCATGTTGCCAAGGCTGGCGACTTCGAATATGCCCTCTCCAATTCCTTCGGTTTTGGTGGCACCAATGGCTCACTGATCTTCAAACGCGTATAATTCGCCCTGGGCGGATAGTATGGGCCCGATACGACAGTATCGGGCCTTTTTTATCGGAGGGATCCTTTTGCTGATCAATGGAATACCGACAGACAGCGTTTCCGCCATGGATCGTGGCCTGGCTTATGGCGATGGCCATTTCACCACCTTGCTGGTCAAGGATGGTCGACCCGTCTGGTGGCCGGCTCACCTGGCACGGCTGCAGCAAGCGAGCGCCAGACTCGGACTTGCCGAGCTGGACTGGCAACGCCTTGGTGATGAGGTCGCCGGGATGGCTCGCGACCAGACGCTGGCGGTGATCAAGGTGATGCTGACCCGAGGCTGTGGTGGCCGGGGGTATGATGGCACTGCCTGCCATGCGCCGACCCGGATCCTGTCGCTGGCCGCTTACCCGGCTCACTACCCGGCGTGGCAGCAGACCGGCATTCCCCTGCTGGTATGCCAGCAACGATTGGGCGATGCCCCCATGTTGGCGGGCCTCAAGACCCTCAACCGGCTGGAGCAGGTGCTGCTGAAAAGCGAACTTGCGGCGCGTTCGGGAGTCGAAGGTATAGTCTTGAACAGCCGGGGATTTCTGGTAGAAGGGGTCAGTGCCAATCTGTTTTGGCGCCGTGGCAGAACGGTGTTTACGCCGGATCTTACCCACTGCGGCATAGACGGCATCATGCGGCGCCATGTGATGGCGATGCTAAAACAGATGAGCATTGAACTGCGTGTCGTGGAGGCTCCACTGGAGTCACTGTGGCAGGCCGAAGAGGTATGGCTGACCAATACCCTGATGGGCATAGTGCCGGTGACCGGCATCGGGGAGACCCAATATGCCAGTCCGGTATTGATCCGCCGTTTACAGGAGCGTTTGGTCATTGAAGTTTAATCGGCTTTACACCCTGCTCGCGGGCGCGGCGCTGACAGTCGCCGTGGCCGGGGGCTATGTACATTACAAATGGCAGCAGGTGGAGACGCTCACCAACAAGGGGCCAACCCGCCTCTTTACCGTCGAGAAGGGGGCCCATGCGGCGCGCCTGATCGCCGAACTGGGGGAGGGGGAAACCAGCCCCTGGGCGGTGCGGCTCTGGCTGCGCGGTCACCCCGAGCTGGTTGCCATCAAATCCGGCACCTATGAGATCAAGGAAGGGGCTCCCCTCAAGGAGACCCTCTCCCTGTTCGCCTCCGGCAAGGAGTTTCACTTCAGCCTGACCTTCGTTGAAGGATCCCGTTTCGAGGATTGGCTGAAGCAGCTGGCCAGCGCCCCTTATCTGGAGCGGTTGACGGTGGAGCAGAGCGAAGCGGATCTGGCTCAGGAGCTTGGCATCGACAATGGCAAGCTGGAGGGGTGGTTCCTGCCGGAAACCTACGCCTATACCACTCATGCCAGCGATATTTCCATCTTGCGTCGCGCCTATCAGGACATGCGAGCCCTCCTGCAGCAGAGTTGGGACAAGCGCCAGGCCAATCTGCCTTACAAGACCCCTTACGAGGCGCTGATCATGGCCTCTATCATCGAAAAAGAGACGGGGATGCCGGAAGAGCGTGCTCAGATTGCCTCGGTATTCGTCAATCGCCTGCGCCTTGGCATGAAGCTGCAGACCGATCCCACCGTCATCTACGGGGTGAAGGACAGGTATGATGGCAACATCCGCCGCAGCGACCTGACCGACGTGAACCCCTATAACACCTATGTGATCGACGGCTTGCCGCCCACGCCCATCGCCATGCCGGGCAAGGCTTCCATCGAGGCGGCGCTTAACCCCAAATCGACCGACTACCTCTATTTTGTCGCCAAAGGGGGCGGTGCCCACTACTTCTCCAAGACCCTCGATGAGCACAATCGGGCGGTCCGCGAATACATATTGAAGAAACCCTAATGTCTAAATTTATCGTGATTGAAGGACTGGAAGGAGCAGGGAAGAGCTCCGCGGTGCGTTATGTGACCGACTATCTGCATGGCCACGGCGTGGCTCGGCTCGAGTGTACCCGTGAGCCGGGCGGTACTCCGCTGGCCGAGCGGATGCGGGCCATCGTCAAGGAGGTGCACGACGAGCGCCTCACCATCGAAGCCGAACTGCTGCTGATGTACGCCTCCCGGGTCCAGCTGGTCGAGACCCGTATCAAGCCGGCCCTGGCTGACGGCATCTGGGTGGTAGGTGATCGCCACGATCTCTCGTCCCAGGCCTATCAGGGTGGTGGCCGCGGCATCGATGCCAACCTTATCGGTGCCATTAAACGGGCCGTGCTCGGCGACTTCAAACCGGATCTGACGCTCTATCTCGACATCGATCCCGCTATCGGCCTGCAACGGGCCCGCCACCGCGGTGAGCTGGACCGGATCGAGCTCGAGCAGCTCAGCTTCTTCGAACGCACCCGCCAGCGCTATCTGGAATTGGCCGCTGCCGATGAGTCAATCAAGGTGATCGATGCCGGCCAAGCGCCGGAGCAGGTCAAGGCGGCCATCGAGACTGCACTGGCCCACTATCTGAAAGATGAGCCCTCATGTATCCTTGGTTGATCCCGGACTGGCATGCCTTGAGTCAGACCGCCGCGGCCGGTCGACTCGGTCACGCCTGGTTGCTGCTCGGCGATCCCGGTCTTGGCAAGGAGCAGCTTGCGGAACAATTGGCGCGCTTGCACCTCTGCCATCGGCCCGAACGGGGTGAGCCCTGTGGCCAATGTCACTCCTGCCAGCTGTTTGAGAAGGGCCATCATCCGGATCTGGGCACCCTGACGACGGAGAGCAAGACCATCGGGGTCGAGGCTATCCGCGAGATCTGTTCGCGCCTGCAGAATTCGGCCCAGCTTGGTCGCGGCAAGGTGGTGATCATCCCCGATGCGGAGCGCATGACAGAGTCGGCCGCCAACGCCCTGCTCAAAACCCTGGAAGAACCGGCCGGCGACAGCTTGCTGCTGCTGATCGCCTCTCAGGTTTCCCGTCTGCTGCCGACCATTCTCAGTCGCTGTCACAAACATGTCTGCCAGTTGCCCGCCGAAGGTGAGACGGTGCGCTGGTTGGCCGAGCAGGGTCATCAGGCCACGCTGGCCCAGGTACGGATCTGCCAGGGGGCGCCGCTGCGGGTGCTGCGCTATATCGAAGAGCAGCAAGACAGTGCCCGCCGGGATCTGCTGGAGAGTTTCCTTGCGCTGGCGCAGACGCCGACCCGGGCCAACCATGTGTGCGGTCTGCTGGGGAGCGATACACAGGTCAGGCTGCACTGGTTGCAGCTGTTCTTGTGCGATGCCCTCAAGACGCAGGCAGGTTGTGGCCATCATCAGCTGGCGATGCCGGATCTGACGGCGCTCAGCCAGCAACTTGCCGAGCTTCATTCCAGCGAGAAGCTGCTGGAGGCAGAGCAACAGCTGGTCGAGCTGAAGATGGTCTGTCAGCCGGGGCAGCTCTCCAATCCCACCATCCATCTGATGAACTGGCTGACTCGCTGGTTATAGATCTAGCTACAAAGGTTTTATATGTTACTCGTTGATTCCCATTGTCATCTCGATCGCCTGAGCTATGGCAGCAAGCAGACCAATATGGCCGATGTGCTGGCCAAGGCCGCCGAGCAGGACGTGGGATATTTTCTGTGCGTGAGCGTCACCCTGGTGCAGTTCCCGACCATGCTGGAAGCGATCGCCCCTTATCCTCAGGTATTTGCCTCCTGTGGTGTGCACCCTCTCAATCAAGAGCCTGGCGTCGATGCCGCCTTGTTGCTGACCCAGGCAGCAGATGAAAGGGTGGTGGCCATCGGTGAGACCGGGCTCGACTACTTCTATTCGCCGGAGAACAAGGAAGTACAGCAGGCTTCTTTCCGCGAGCATATCCGGGTGGCCCGTACCTTGAACAAGCCCCTCATCATCCACACCCGCGATGCCCAGCAAGATACCCTGCAGATCATGCGCGAAGAGGGGGCTGAGCAGGTCGGCGGGGTGTTGCACTGCTTCACCGAGTCGCTCGAGATGGCGGAGGAGGCCATGGCGATGGGTTTTTATATCTCCATCTCCGGCATTGCCACTTTCAAGAATGCGGCTGCTCTGCAGGCGGTGGTCAAGGCGCTGCCGCTTGAGCGGCTGCTGGTTGAAACCGACTCACCTTATCTGGCACCTGTTCCGCACCGGGGCAGGGAGAACGAGCCGGCCTTCGTACGTGACGTGGCCCAGTTTATCGCGGATCTGCGGCAAATGTCGCTGGCCGATTTGGCCCAAGCGACCAGTCACAACTTCTTCGAGTTGTTCAAGTTGGCAAAGCGATAAAACAAACAACGCCCCGCATAGCGGGGCGTTTTACTATGACAATCGACACTATCATGACCAACCCAAAAACGATCACGGTAGGTCGTTATCTCTCACTTGGTGTAGTGGATGCTGATGAGATCAAATCACCAACCGCTGATAAACGAAGCTGGGTTCAGAGGGTATTTGAGGAATAAATGAGGGGGCTGAAATGGGTAAAAAGGATTCTTCATAAGTATCGATAATATTCATTATCGATACTTGATAGATCTGCAAGATCCTGTAAGATCCAACGAAACTTCGCATTAAATCATAGAGTTAAGTGAACTACCCAGATATCCAGGCTCAAACTCAACAGGCTTTGCAGAGTGTCTTCGATCCTCAACTGAACAGCCGGGCCAGACGCTTCCTGCGCAGCGCCAAAGCCGATTCCACCCTCAATGCCTATCAGGCCGATACCCGCATCTTCGTGTTCTGGTGCCAGCTGCATGGGCTCGATCCGCTGCAGACTACCCATCATCACATCATGAACTTCCTGGCGGATCAGGCCGACGGCATCCTGGCGGACTGGGTCTGGCTGGACAAGGAAGAAGGGAGGGCGGAGCTGCGTAACGGTGAACCCCGCAAACCGGCCACCCTGGTAAGACGGCTCGCCGGCATTCGTTATGCCTTCAAGCAGAAGGGGATCCACCCCATGCCGACCGAGCACGCGGAGATAAAGGAGATGATGCGGGGCATAGTGCGGCTCGGTGACAACCGCAAACACAAAACGGGGGCGCTGACCCTCAAACCGCTGGCCTGTGTGCTCGACGAAATCGACACAGGCAATCTGGCGGGACTGCGGGATTACACCCTGTTGTTGCTGATGTTCAGCGGCGCCTTGCGACGCTCGGAGGCGGCAAGAATTGAAGTGGATGATCTCCATTTTGTGGGGCAGGGGATCCGTCTTCGGCTCAAACCCAGCAAACATCAGCTGCATGAGACGGAGATCGCCCTGGTGCCCGGCAAACAATATTGTCCGGTGTCGGCACTGGCGCGCTGGCTCAAACAGAGCAGGATCAGCGAGGGCGCCCTGTTTCGCCGCATGAATCGCTGGGGTCAGCTCATGCAGGAGCCGCTCGGTCCGCAGGGTATCAACCTGATGATCAAGCGGCGTACCGGTCAGGCCATCGACGATCTCCAGGTCAGCGGCCACAGTCTGCGCCGCGGCTTCATCACCTCGGCGGTCACCGCCGGCAAACCGATGAACAAGATCATCGAAGTTACCCGCCACAAGGACATCCGCACCTTGCAGGAGTATTTCGACGATGCCCACAAGTTCTCGGATCACGCCCTGGATGGCTTGCTTTAAACCAACTGCGTCACTGATTTTTTTATGTTAAATGATATCTTGTTGATCCAATGATATATTTGCAGCGCACTGAACTCACCCCATCAAGAGGGGGAGAGTCAGGCTCCTCACGTTCGTCAGCGGATGGTGAAGAATCGATGAGAGATAACAGGCGATAAAAATCAAAGTTGCAAGGTGATATGAGCCAGGAAATGAAAGTGAGCAGTGCGCAAGACAACGCCGAGCGGCAGCGCCAGCACGTGAAACGCAAGCAGGAAACTCACAGCCGATTGCAATGCTGGATCAGCAATCGCCACGCCGAACGGTTGGCCATGCTGGGGTTGCAACTCGAAGACAGCCAGGCCTCTCTCATCGAGCAGGCCATCGATCTGCTCTATCAACATGAGCTTGAACAGAAACAAACCACGCCGCATGTCGAAGTTCCAGAGCCGGCAGAGGTGCTCGAGTAAACGTACCGGCGGCATGATGCTTCATTGCTAGATGCGAACGGCGAGCATAAAAAAAGCCAGGTACGAATTCCTTGTACCTGGCATAGGGGAATTGGCTCCTTGCAGAGCCGTGCGCTAACTGGTGTTCGGATAGCCTTAAGCTTAGACAAGGCTCAAGGCTTTTCAAGATCCACGTAAAAGTTCAACCGGAGTGTGGGTTTTCCTGCTCCAACAACACTCGTTACACAAACAGATTGTTGTCGCGCACCAGCTCGCGGGGCAGGGCATTCTTGACCCGGCTGCCCACCCATTTCCCCATGCCCAAGGTATGACCCTGATAGCGGACGATCACCTCACCAGTGCCGGCGGCTTGCTCAGGCCATACATCCCGCCCCATCATGAACTCCCGCGCATCAGCAATGCCGAGCTCGACGAATCCCTTGCTCGCACCGTCACCATAGGCCAGCGCCCACTCATGGGTCAGCCGATACCCCTTCTTGAAGTTCTCCGCCAGTTTCAGCCCGATGCGATCGAAACGCAGCTTGCCCTGTACCTGTTCGAACAGCTGGGGGAAGAGCCAGATCTCCTCGCTGCGGCCAAACAGATTTCCCTGCGGCACGACCCCGAAGGCGGCTTCAATCTCGCGCAACATGGGCTCGGACTCTTTGGCCGGCAGCGGCAAGAAGGGGAACTTGCCGAGCTTGCCCGGTTTGAACATGGTGTTGGGCACGGAGTGGTGCTTGCGCAATCTGGCGACGAAAAAGCCTTCACTGTCGAAAATTTGGGGCCAAACGTGCAGGTATCCTTCCGGCGTGCATGCCTGCTCTGCAGCGGGGAAGAGATCGGCCAGCGAGTCAAAGCTGAACGCATCGCCGAACTTGTCCAGCAGTGACTGACAGACGGCCTGGTTCTCCTGCAGGCTCAAGGTGCAGGTGGAGTAGACCAGCACGCCGCCCGGTTTGAGGGCATGAAAGGCACTCTCCAGCAATCCCTGCTGCACCACCGCAATCTCGTCGATGCTCTCGATGCTCCAGTTGCGCAAGGCATCTTCATCCTTGCGCACCGTGCCCTCGCCGGAGCAGGGGGCATCGAGCAGGATGGCATCGAAGGTCTCCGGCAACCACTGGCCGAAGACCTTGGCATCGAAGTGGGTCATGCCCACGTTGGTCACGCCGCAGCGCTGCAGATTGGCGCTGAGCACCTTGAGCCGGCTGCTGGAGTACTCGTTGGCAACCAGCATGCCCTGGTTGTTCATCAAGGCCGCGATCTGGGTGGTCTTGGAGCCGGGGGCCGCCGCCGCGTCCAGCAGCATGCCATCGCGCCGGGTCTGCTCGCAGGCAAACAGGGCGGTGACCGGCAGCATGGAGCTCGCCTCCTGAATGTAGAAGAGACCGCTCAAATGCTCGGCGGTGTTACCAAGGGGCACGCTCTCGTCTTCACGGCTGAGCCAGAAGCCGGTGTCGCACCAGGGCACGGGATCGAGCTGCCAACCGAGAGGCTGCATCTGCGCTACAAATGCCGCCACCGAGATCTTCAGGGTATTGACCCGAATGCTGCGCCGCAGCGGTCGTCGACAACTGGCCACGAACTCATCCATGGAGAGGTGCGCCGGCATGATGGCCGCGATATGGCGCAAGAAGTGATCGGGAAGATAGGTGTTGTCGTGCACGGTGCAGTCTCGTTGACCGAAAAAGAGGGGCGACATCTTATCACAAGGGTAGGAATATTCTGAAAGCGCGGCGGGTAAAAACAAGCCCGGCACAGTACCGGGCTTGGGTGAGCATGGGTGAGCATGGGTGAGGGGAGAGATCAGGGCTGGATGCGGGGGCTCCACTCCTGCCACTCTTTCTCAGCCTTGGCATGCAGCGGGTAGCTGTGACCGGCCTTGACGGTCGGCCCCATCTCTTTCTCCGGAGTGTTGAAGGCGATGCCGCCGGCGAGCAGGCTCTGCACCGTCTCCACCTCGATGGTGCCACCGGTCAGGCCGATATCTGCCTTGACCCCGGAGACATTCCAGAAGCGGGAGTTGGCCCGCACCAGATGGGCGTACTCCTGCTCCACGTTGACGTCGATCAGCACCTCGCTGCCATCGCGGGCCAGCGCCACCTTGGTCACGCTGCCCACCACCATCTTGCGAAACAGCAATGGGCTGCCGACGCTCAAACCGTTGACCGACGCGCTCTTGAGGGTGAGCGCCAGACCGGCCGGGCCGCTTTGGCTGAGGGGGAAGCGCTCCTTGCCAGCGCCCTGGCCGGGCTGCGCCTCCACAAAGGCGCCCTTGATCAGGGTATCGAGGTGGGCCACGCCGCCCAGCCCCAGCTTGGCCTGGACCAGGGTAAAGCGGGCACCAGACTGCAGGAAGCGCGCGGCATACTGGCCATCCAGCTCGGCCTTGAAGATCACCTGGCCCAGGGTCGGCTCCAGCTCAATCTGTTCAATCTTGCCGATGTCGACCCCGCGGTAGCGGATCGGGCTGCCGACTCCGAGTCCCGGGTTGCTGTCGGCCACCAGGGAGAGGGTCCGTACCTTGGCCTTGGCCTGCTCCTTGCTGTCAAACAGCTGGTGACTGCTGCGGCCCGTGCCGAGCCGATCGAATTCGATGGCGCCGCGCAGCAGGGTGGCGAGATTCCCCACCTTGACCTGCACGCCATCCACCCGCACCCGGGTATCCAGCGCCGGCTTTTTCCAGAATTGCGGCTGCTGCTCCAGCAGGGGGGCATAGACACCGGCGATCTCGAGTTCGATCTCCACCCCCTCCTTGGCGGCGCGCAGCGCATTGACCTTGCCCGCTTCGAGCCCCAGATAGAGCACGGGGGAGCCGATGCCGATGCCGTCAGCCTGTTCCGCCTTCAAGATCCAGCGACGGGGCTTGGCATCCCGGGTGCCGAGCAGGGCCAGCTCCTGGCTGGGATAGAGCCGGTTGACCCGCTCGCCGGCGGGGGCCTGCACCAGCTTGATGCCGCCGCCGATCCAGGCGCTGGCCGGACTGGTTTCCACCTTGATGCCGCTCAGGTCGGCATCGATCTGCAGCGGCGCTGCCCGATAGAAACGGGCCCGGCTCAGCAGATGCTGATACTGGCTCTGCACGACCAGGGCCACGCTGGCATTGCCGCCGCCATCCAGGGTGAGCTGGCTGATCTGACCCACCTGCAAGCCCTTGTACCAGAGCGGTGCCCCCTCGTTGAGGCCGGCCAGATCATCGGCCTGCAACACCAGCTTGATGCCACCCGGTTGTTCTTTGCTGCTCAGGGTCATGGCCTTGACCCGCTCGCCCGCCACATAGTCGAGGCGAATGGCCGGGCCCGCCAGCAGGCGATCCGCATGCTTGATGCCACCGGCGCCGAGGGAGACGCTCTCCCACACCAGACGGCTGTTGCCGGTGATCCGAAACGCCTGCTCCGGGTTGATCAGCGCGGTCACCACCCGGCCCTTGTCGGTCAGGCGAATGGGGTCGAGGCGTCCAATTTCGATGCCTTCGAACAGGATCGGCATCCCCTCCTTGATGGGCAGATCCCCCGCCTGGATGGCGATCCGCTCGCCGCGGGCCGCTTCAGCCAACCCTTTGTAGAGGGTAAAGACCTGGCCTTTTTCCGGCTCCGGAGAGTCCTTGGGAGAGTCGAAGGCGATGCCGCCGCTCAGAATGGAGGTAAGACTGCCGGCCTCCACGTTCACCCCGGCCAGGCTGAAGGAGCCCTTGATGCCGCTGATGTTCCAGAAGCGGGTATCGGCCTTGATGAGGTGCTCAAAACGCGGCTCGATCACCAGATCCAGGATCACGTTCTGGTTCTCTTCGCCAAGACGGGTGTTGATGACGCTGCCCACCTCGATGCCGCGAAAATAGAGTTTGGCGCCGATGCCGACCGAGCCGAGCGAATCGGCAGTCAGGTGCAGCATCCGCCCCTGGGCCTGATAACCAGGGGGAGGGCCGTCCAGCGCGTCGAACTCCTCCTGCAGCGGGTTGTTGTCTCGGCCGGGCTGCAGGTTGATGTAGTTGCCGGAGACCAGGGTATCGAGGCCGGAGATCTCGGTGAGCGACGCCTTGGGGCTCACCAGCCAGAAATCCGAGCCTTTGCGGATGAGCGGGCGGGCCCGGCTGTCAATCTTGGCCAGCACGGCTATCTTGCGGCCATCCTCGGCCAGCTCCAGCTCCTGCACCACCCCGATGGCGACCCCCTGATAGCGCACCTGGGTCTTGCCCGGCAGGATACCGTTGCCCTGGGCGAAGTTGATGCGGATCAGCTGGCCACTGCTGGCAAACTGCTGGTAGATGAAGCCCCCCGCCAGCAACAGGGCGATAAAGGGCAGCAACCAGACGGGTGACAACCAGCGACGCTTCTCAATGACGGGTTCAGCCCCGATCATACCGACTCCTTAATTGGCTGAGATAAACAGCAGTTCAGATAAAGACAAACAGTTTCAGGCATATGTGATGGCCGACCCTAGCGGGCCGCCTTGTCCCACAGCAGGCGCGTATCCAGCATGCGGGCCGACATCATGGTCAGCACCACCACGCCGGCAAAGGCGGTGGCGCCGGGGCCGGCCCGCACGTTGAGCAGTACGCCACGATCCACCAGGGCCACCATCAGCGAGATGACGAACAAGTCCAGCATGGACCAGCGGCCGATGAAATCGATGATGCGATACATGATGAGCTGGCGTTTGCGGCGCACCGGCTTGGTTCGCTGCAGCTGCCAGCAGATCCAGCCCAGCCCCAGGATCTTGCCCACCGGCACTATGATGCTGGCGGTGAGGACGATGGTGGCGATGCCCGACATCTTGCTGCGATAGAGCATCATGATACCGCTGAAGATGGTGTCGGACTGCAACAATCCCTTGTTGTAGAAATGGGTGATGGGCAGCAGGTTGGCGGGCAGCAACATGAAGCTGGCCAGCGCCAGCAACCCCCAGGACCAGGCCAGGGAGTGGGGAATGCGCACCTGCAGCCGGCTATGACAACGAGGGCAGACGCTGCCCGCCTGATAGCGCACCAGCAGGCCGCAGGTGTGGCAGCGGCAGAGCCCCAGTTCACGGGCGCTGGTCTGGGACATGGTCCGGCTCCTCCAGCGGTACTCGCTCCCAGTAGGGGGCCGGGTCAAACAGGATCAGCAGGGTCAGGTTGAGCAACATCAGGATCCCCAGGCTCAACAGACCGCCGCCGAGGCGTACGTCGGCGATGTCGATCAGCTTGAACAGGGCAACCAGCAGGCTGACGATATAAACCTCCAGCATGGCCCAGTGACGAAACACCTCCACCGCCTTCAGGGTCGGCGCCAGTATGTGCCAGCGTTTGGCGAGGCCCGAGGCCAGCGCAAAGATCCCGAGCAGCAAGCCCACCGGCGCCAGCACGGCGCACCAGAACACCAGCCCCGCCACCCAGATCTCGTGCTCGAGCAGCAGCACCATGATGCCCTTGAGAAGGTTGGCGTCCGAGTTGACGCCGGCCAGGCGCAGGTAGATCAGCGGTTCGAAGAAGGCGGACGGGAGCAACAGGAAGCCGGTGATGGTCAGCGCCATCAATTGGGAGGGGCGAAATGCATAGCGCCCGTACAGATGCTGGTGACAGCGGGGGCAGTGGGCGTGGCGCCTCAGCGGCAATAACTTGCGTTCGATCAGCAAGTCGCAAGCCGGGCAGACGATCACGGGATTGAGATCCGACATTACGATTCAACCTGTTGAAGGAATTGGTGAAATTTACCCTAAAACCCGCGTCCTGTCTTGCCTGGCGGGGGCATGCCACGAAAGTATGATTGACGTTAACGTAAACGTGATATTAGATAGTCTCACCAGACAAGTGAAAGGAGTCATGATGTCCAGCCTTACCCCCTCGGCAGGCCTGCGTTTTCGCACCGCCCTCGCCAACGAACGCCCCCTGCAGATCGTCGGCACCATCAATGCCTACATGGCGCTGATGGCGGAGCGCAGCGGCTTTCAGGCCATTTATCTGTCAGGCGCCGGCGTTGCCAACGCCTCCTATGGCCTGCCGGATCTCGGCATGACCTCCCTCAACGATGTACTGATCGACGCCGAACGCATCACCGCAGCCACCCGTGTGCCACTGCTGGTCGACATCGACACCGGCTGGGGCGGGGCATTCAACATCGCCCGCACCGTGCGCGCCTTCGAGCGGGCCGGAGTAGCCGCCGTGCACATGGAAGATCAGGTGGCCCAGAAGCGCTGTGGCCATCGGCCCAACAAGGCGGTGGTCTCGCAGGAGGAGATGTGCGATCGCATCAAGGCGGCGGTGGATGCCCGGGAGAATGGCGAGTTCGTCATCATGGCCCGCACCGATGCGCTGGCGGTAGAAGGGATTGGCCCGGCGCTGGAGCGCGCCGCCGCCTATGTGGCCGCCGGGGCCGACATGATCTTCGCCGAGGCGGTGACCGAGCTCGGTCAGTATGACCTGTTCAAGCAGGCGGCCGGGGTGCCCATTCTCGCCAACATGACCGAATTCGGCAAAACCGAGCTGTTCGACAAGGAGGCGCTCGCCGCCCACGGTGTCGACATGGTGCTCTATCCCTTGAGTGCCAGCCGGGCGGCCAATCAGGCGGCCCTCAACGTCTATCAGCACCTTCGCCAGGATGGCCATCAGCGGGCCGTCGTCGACACCATGCAGACCCGGGAGTCGCTCTACGACTTCCTCGGTTATCACCACTACGAGCAGACGCTGGACCGTCTGTTTACATCCAGGGACTAGGAGGAAAGGCAATGGGACAGCAAAAACCGTTGGGTGGCGCCGGCCTGCGTGGCCAGAGCGCAGGGGAGACCAGCATCTGCACCGTGGGCAAGAGCGGCACCGGGCTCACCTATCGCGGCTATGACATCCAGGAGCTGGCCGATGGCGCCCAGTTCGAAGAGGTCGCCTACCTGCTGCTCAAGGGCGAGCTGCCGGACGAGCAGCAGCTCGAAGATTACAAGCGGACGCTGCGCAGCCTGCGCACCCTGCCTGCCGCCCTGCTGGAGGTGCTCGAACGCATTCCCGCCGACGCCCATCCCATGGATGTGCTGCGCACCGGCTGCTCCATGCTCGGCGATCTGGAGCCGGAAGATGGCTTCGAACACGAGCATGAAGTGGCGGATCGGCTGCTGGCCGCCTTCCCGGGCATTCTCCTCTACTGGTACAAGTTCAGCCACGACGGGGTACGCATCGCCCTCGACACCGACGAGGAGTGCATCGGCGGCCACTTCCTGGCACTGCTGCACCAGAAGGCGCCGAGCGAGCTGGAGCGCCAGGTAATGCACGTCTCCCTCATTCTCTACGCCGAGCATGAGTTCAACGCCTCCACCTTCGCGGCGAGAGTCTGCGCCTCGACGCTCTCTGACATGTTCTCCTGCGTCACCGCGGCCATCGGCACCCTGCGTGGCCCGCTGCACGGCGGCGCCAACGAGGCCGCCATGGCGATGCTCGAACCCTGGCAGGATGAGGCCCAGGCGCGGCGCGAGCTGCTGGCCAAGCTCGCGGCCAAGGAGAAGATCATGGGCTTTGGCCACGCCGTCTATCGCACCTCGGATCCGCGCAACGTCATCATCAAGGGGTGGTCGGCCAAGCTGGCCGAGGCAGTGGGCGATGACCGGCTCTACCGCGTCTCCTGCGAGGCGGAGAAAGTGATGTGGGAAGAAAAAGAGCTCTTCCCCAACGCCGACTTCTTCCACGCCAGCGCCTATCACTACATGGGGATCCCGACCAAGCTGTTCACCCCCATCTTCGTCTGCTCGCGGGTCACCGGCTGGTGCGCCCACGTGATGGAGCAGCGCGAACACAACCGGATCATCCGCCCGAGCGCCGATTATGTTGGTCCGGCGCCCCGTCATTTCGTCTCGCTGCAGCAGCGATAAACATGGGCGGCCCTGTCACTCCCTTGCCTCACCCGACCCCGGCAGCACCGGGATCGATGCGCGCAGAGGGACGGGCAGGGCGCCGTTTCATCACCCTGTTTCATTCACAACAACGATAAGGAAGTCACGATGTCCGCCAACGTCGACGTCAACCACAGACCAGACCCCGATCAGGTGCTGGTCGATATTGCCGATTACGTCTGCAATCACCCCATCACCAGCCAGGCCGCTCTCGATACCGCCCGTTACTGCCTGATGGATACCCTGGGTTGTGGCCTCTTGGCCCTGCGTTTTCCCGAGTGCACCAAACACCTTGGTCCCATCGTGCCGGGCACCGTCGTGCCCTTCGGGGCCCGGGTACCCGGCACCCAGCTCTGCCTCGACCCGGTCAAGGCGGCCTGGGATATCGGTGCCATCATCCGCTGGCTCGATTACAACGACACCTGGCTGGCCGCCGAGTGGGGTCACCCCTCCGACAACCTGGGTGGCATCCTCGCCACCGCCGACTGGCTCTCCCGCACCCGGGTGGCCGAAGGCAAGGCGCCGCTCACCATGAGTGATGTGCTGACGGCCATGGTCAAGGCCCACGAGATCCAGGGGGTGCTGGCGCTCGAGAACTCCTTCAACCGGGTCGGTCTCGATCACGTGGTGCTGGTGAAGGTTGCCAGTACCGCCGTGGTGACCCACATGCTGGGCGGCAGCCGCGATCAGGTGATCGATGCGGTTTCCCAGGCCTGGGTCGATGGCCAGAGCCTGCGTACCTACCGTCATGCGCCCAATGCGGGGTCGCGCAAGAGCTGGGCGGCGGGGGATGCCACCTCCCGGGCGGTGCGCCTGGCCCTTATCACCATGAGCGGCGAGATGGGGTATCCCGGCGTGCTGAGCGCCCCCAAGTGGGGCTTCTACGACGTGCTGTTCAAGGGTAACCAGTTCGCCCTGCACCAGGGGTACGGCAGCTATGTGATGGAGAACGTGCTGTTCAAGATCTCCTATCCCGCCGAGTTCCACGCCCAGACGGCGGTGGAGTGCGCCATGAAGCTGCATGAGCAGGTGAAGGGACGCCTCGACGAGATTGACCGCATCGAGCTCACCACCCATGAGTCGGCCATTCGCATCATCAGCAAGGTCGGCACCCTCAACAACCCGGCCGACCGGGATCACTGCCTGCAGTACATGGTGGCGGTTCCGCTCATCTTCGGGCGACTCATCGCCGAGGATTACGAGGACGCCGTGGCCATCGATCCCCGCATCGATGGGCTGCGAGCCAAGATGGTGGTGCAGGAGGACAAGCGCTACAGCCGCGAGTATCTGGAAGCGGACAAGCGCTCGATTGCCAACGCCATCCAGGTCTTCTTCAAGGACGGCACCCACACCGCCAAGGTGGAGGTGGAGTACCCGGTCGGTCATCGTCGCCGCCGCGAAGAGGGGATCCCGCTGCTGGTAGAGAAGTTCCGCCACAACCTGGCCACCCGCTTCCCGGCCAAACGGTCCGAGGCGATCCTGGCCCTCTGCCAGGATGGCAAGCAACTGGCCGCCACCCCGGTGCACGCCTTCATGGACCTGCTGGTGATCTGACCGCTCGCCTATCGGCGCACAGCCATAAACGAAAAGCGGGCCACTCGGCCCGCTTTGTGATGTTTGACTGCATGTCTGCCCGCATGGCTCCCTGGGTCAATCCAGTACTGTGTCGTCGCCCGCCAGCAGCGCCTGCATGATGGCCGTCTCGCGGCTGGCGATGGTCTCGAGAAACTCGTTGGCCCGCCCCATGTGGTGACACACCCGGTAACCCCGTTCGACAAAGGTAAACAGCTCGCCCAGTCCCGCCAGATGGGCCGGCCCCGAGATCAGCTTCAAAGTCGCCCCGAGCAGCGACTTTCTGGCCAGCCGGTCCAGGGTCATCCCCAGTTCGTTGACCAGTTGCAACTGATGACGGCGACGCGCTTCTTCCCCGACCTCCTGATAGGCGAGGGCATAGGTCTTGGCGTTCAGCCGCGCCATGCGACCACTGCGACGCAGCGCCACCACCATCAGGTAGTCGAGCTCCTCGGAGAGGGCATCGAGTTCAATGGCCTGCGCCAGCACCTTGAGACCGGATTCCGGCAACAGTCGCTCGGCGGTCGGCATCACCCGCATCACGTCTGCATCCCGGCGGGCACAATCTCCCGGCCCGTAGAGATCGGTCAGGAAGAACTGCGCGGCCGGCCCGTAGCGCTTGCTCTCCAGCAGATCGCGGTGGGTACGCCCCAGCCGATCGGCCTGCCATTGGCGCAATGCGTCCCTGTCTTGCTGATCCTGCGGATGGGTGCGCATCTGCTCGCGCAGCGCGGCCACCCGGTTGAGCTGGCGATAGAGTCGCGCCAGAGTACTCTCTTCATCCGGTTGCGGGTCATCGAATGGTTGTTGCTGTTGGGTCATCTGCTGCTCTCTTGACCTGTTTCCAATGGCCTGTCACGGATAGACATGACGACAGGCGGCGTCTTGCCGAGGCTCGTCACGTGTTGCCGGCCCAGTGTAACGCGGCGGCAGCCCAGGCGGAATCGATGGAGCTTTTACTCAACAGGCTTTGTTAAGTGAGTCCCAAAAATGTTGCAAATGGCTTTCACTTGTTTGATTCATGTGTTTAATATCAATAAATGTTGTCATCGCTCAGAGAGTTAGCATGTTTCTATACGATCCCCTTGCCGGCAGCAGCCTGTCGACCATCCAGGTCAGCCGCCAACACCCGCTCGGCCTCGCCGGCGCCAGACTGGCCGCCGAAGCCATCGCCCAGGACATGAGCGAAGAGTACGAACTCGACTGCGAGTGGGAAGACGAGGAGAAGACCCGCTTACTGTTTCGTGGCGCCGGGGTCAACGGCTCTTTGTTCCTCACCGAGGATACCCTGTCGCTGGAGGTGCGCCTCGGCCTGATGCTGTTGCCGGTACGCAGCGTGCTGGAGCAGGAGATCCTCGAATACGTCGATCAGCGCCTGCCTTGCCCAACCCGGCGCTGATGAGGCCAATAAATACTGATCCAGCGCAAGAAACAATCATGAAATAACCGATTCCACTATCGTTACCCGGCCTGATATTTATTATTAAAAGGGCCATGCACACTTTGTTTGTTTTATTTTAAGGGGCATGAAAATTGCCTCCATTTTTGTCATGAAACATCATCTTGAATTAATCGATGTGCAGTTTCACCAACATATAAGTGCTATTTGTTCATTCACTCCTGATCAAGCCAATTCATGAAACGACAGGAGACAAATAACGCGAAACGATAGGGATAATACATGTCTGTGTGTGAACTCATCTCCTGTGTCGATACCGCCTGGCTGCGGATGGACCGGCCCAACAACTTGATGCAGATCGTCGGCGTGCTGATGTTCGACGGTCAGCTGGATGAAGCCATCTTGCGGGAGAGCCTGCTGCACACAGTTCGGGTACAGCCGCGCTTCGGGCAGAAGGCCTGTCTGGAAGGGGGCGAATACTACTGGCGCACCGATCCCGACTTCGACCTCGACCTGCACCTCAAGCGGGTGATTCTGCCAGGCAAGGCCGGCAAGGTCGAACTGGAGCGGCTGGTGGCCGACTTTGCCTCCACCCCGCTCAACCACCAGCGCCCGCTGTGGGAGATGCACCTGGTGGATACCTCTCTGGGCGGCCAGGCGCTGGTGGTGCGTTTTCACCACGCCATGGGGGACGGCTTCTCCCTGGTGCGGGCCATGCTGACCATGATGGACGAGAGTCCGGTGGCGCCCCCCAGGCCACAACCCGAGCCGGTGGCCAATGACGACGGCGACGAGGAGCACGATCAGCAGGGCAGTCGCCTGTTGCGGGCCGGCCTCAAGCTGACCGGCACCCTCTGGTCCAAGTACGTCGAGGTACTGACCCATCCCACCAAGGCGATGGACTACCTCAAGACCAGCCGGGACGTGACCGCCGAGCTTTACACCATCGCCACCCTCTCCGACGATGCCAATACCCGGCTCAAGGGGGAGACCGGCAGCACCAAGCGGGTAGCCTGGTCAGAACAGATCCCGCTGCCGGACGTGAAGGCGGTAGGACGGGTACTCGGCTGCTCGGTCAACGATCTGCTGATCGCCGCCACCGCCGGCGCGTTTCGTCACTACCTGCTGGAACAGGGCGACCAGACCGACATCGACATCCGGGCGCTGGTGCCGGTCAACATGCGCGCCCCGGACGACAAGGGGGCACTTGGCAATCGCTTCGGGCTGGTGGCACTGGATCTGCCCCTCAACATCGAGCACCCGCTGCAGCGGCTCTATGCGGTGCGGGATCGGATGCAGGCGCTCAAGTCCTCCCTGCAACCGGCGGTGGTGCTCAACCTGCTGGAAGTGATGGGCATGGCCCCCAAGGCGGTGCAGCAGCAGGCCATCGACATCCTCTCTGCCAAGGCCAGCGCGGTCATCACCAACGTGCCGGGCCCGCAGCAGACCCTCTATCTGGCCGGCGCCCGCCTGCGTCAACCGCTGTTCTGGGTGCCCCAGGCCGGCGACATCGCGGTCGGCGTCTCCATTCTCTCCTATGACAACAAGGTGCAGCTCGGCCTCATCACCGACAAGAAGCGGGTGCCGGACCCGGATCTCATCGTCGAGCGCTTCGCCGTGGAGTTTGAGCAGTTGCTGCTGCTGGTGTTGATGGAACCGGACCTGATCTACGATCCCGACATGCTGGATCTGCTGCTGCACGGCTGACCGCGCCACTCTTGCAAGACGAGGAGCCGGCAAGAAAAGAAGTCTAAAGAGAAGAGGCCAACCCAAGGGTTGGCCTCTTTCATTGCGGCAATGGCACCTTACTCGTCCGCCAGCTCCTCGCGGGCGGCTTCCACGTCGAGCCGCTCCATGGCATCCAGCGGCTTGCACGCGGCGGCCTCGCCGTAGAGCGCCTCGGCGGCCGCTATCTTGCTCTTGCCGTGCATCATCACCATGGCATTGGCGTACTCCATGCGGGCGATGGCGGAGTGGGGGATGATAGCCAGCGCCGCCTTGAAGTGACGCTCGGACTCATCCTTCTTGGCGCCGTAGGTGATGCCGCCGATCATGGCCCCCAGCTTGTCGATGATTTCCGCATGCCAGGCACCGAAGGCGATATGGGCTTCCGCGTGATCAGGTTCAAGGATCAGCGCCTGCTCCAGGCTGCTCTTGATCTTGTCACCGATACCGATGGAGAGCGCCTTGGAGACCGAGATCACCTGGCTGTAGCGACCCAGCGCCAGGGCGTGGAAGTACCAGGCGTTGACGTTGTCTGGCTGGCGTTTTTGCAGCTTCTCGGCGTTGCTGGCGGCCAGCTCGAATGCTTCGCGCTTGGCATACTTATCATCCAGCAGGTAGCTGGCGTGGATCACCAGCGCCTTGTTCGCCACGTTGAGGCCATCCTCGCCGGCGCCCAGCCCTAGGCTGACGGCGCGGGCGAAATCACCGGCGTGATAGGCGCGCCAGGCTTCCTGCACCTGTTCATCTTCGGGCCAGGGCTCGGCATCCCCCTGGTGCAGCCGTTCCCAATGCTGCGCAAGGCGCTCCCCGGCATAGTCATAGGCCGCGTCCGGCCAGGGGAAGGGGGTGAAATCGGACAATTTGGGCTGTGAAGTGGTCATATGATTCTCCCTGTTAAAAACACAATCAAATACACGATGCTGTCAGCTCGCCGTGGTGGCGGGCTGATAATGGGTGGCGATGGCATCCAGATCGGCGCGGGCATCGGCTCGTAGCCGGGGGGCCACCAGCTGCATCACCTGAAACACCCCGAGCGCGATGTCGGCATCGGCCCGCGGATGCAGCGCCCGCTGGTAGGAGATCCAGAAGGTCCCGACCAGCGCGATGTTGGCGGCCAGCGCCGTCACCTGCGTCTCATCGCCTTGCAGCAGGCCGCTGCGCCAGAGGCTGTGACAGATGGCGGCGGCGGTCTGCTCCTTGCGCCGCAGCAGAGCCGAGAAGCGCAGCTCCACCTTGTGGTTGCCGCTCATCAGGGTGCTGATGTCGTAGTAGAAAAAACGGTACTTCCAGATGAGTTCGAACATCAGGTGCAAGAAGAACCAGATGTCCTCCGCCTCGTTCAACGGCGGGGTAATGGTATCGAGCAGGTGGGCCATCTCCTGTTCGAACTCGCCGAACAGGGCGTTGACGATCTCCTCCTTGTTGTGAAAGTGGTAATAGAGGTTGCCCTGACTCATCTCCAGCTCGGCCGCGATGGCGGAAGTGGTGACGGTCGGCTCGCCCAGCAGGTTGAACTGGGCGAGGGCGGTGGCCAGGATGCGATCCCGCGTGCGCCGCTTGGGTTTGCAGTCCATGCTACTCCTTCGATTGCCGGCGACCCTTGCCGCCATAGCGGCGGGTCAGCCAGTGCTGCAGCTGGGTCAAAGAGGCATCCAGCGCCGCCACCGAGCCGGTGCCCGGGGTCAGCAGGGAACGCTGTTCATCGGCCAGCGCGCCCAGATCCAGTTCCAGCCCATGTTTGGCGAGGATGGGGCCAAGCTCGGCCCGTCGCCGCCAGAGATCCTGGCGGGTATGCTGGAAGGCGTGCTCGCACAGATGGCGCCGATCCCGGTAACTGAACACATTGGTAAAGAACATCTCGCCGTCCGCCGAGGAGGGTTCGAACAGCAGGGCATCCGCCTCCGGATACTGGTGCTTGTAGCGATCCATCCCCACGTGCATGCGCGAATGGATGATGGCGCGAAACGTCTGGGCCAGCACCACCGGCAGGCCGCGATCCACCAGCTTGGCGGGGTGTTCGCTGGCCAGTCCCGCATCAAAGGGCACCAGCGGATTGATGCAAAACACCAGGTCGGCCCCCTCCTGCAGGGCCACCGAGGCGTGCAGCGTCTTGATCAGCGCCCCGTCCACGTAGTAGCGGCCATCGATGAGCGAGGGCGGGAACAAGCCGGGCAGGGCGGCCGAGGCCTGCACCGCGGCCGAGATGGGCACCTGGTCTAGCCCCGGGCTGCCGAAGGCCACCGCGCGGCCGGTATCGAGCTCGGTAGCGATCACGAACAGCCGGCTGGCAAGCTCACGAAAGTCGTTGCTGCGACCGGGGCGGGAGAAAAACTGGGTGAGGATCCGATCCACCCCGCGGCTGTCGAACATGCCGGTCGGGATCGCTCGGGACAACCCCTGCAACGAGCCGAGCAGGCTCTTGTTCCAGGGAGAGGAGAGATAGTCGGCCAGACACGTCAGCACCAGCGGTGGCAGCGAGGTAAGCCGGTCAAAATACTCCCCGAAGGCAGGACGCAGCAGGGTGGAGGGGTCGAAGAACTCGCCGGTGTCATCGCTTAACAGGATCCGCACCAGCTTGTCCGGCGAGATGCCGTTGGCCAGCGCCGAGGCGATCACCGCACCCGAGCTCACCCCCACATAGATATCGGCCTGCTCGAAACGCAGCCCCTTGATGCTGTCGGCCAGGGCGGCGCAGGCTCCGATCTCGTAGATCCCCCCCAGAGGTCCCCCTCCGGCGAGGGCAACCGCAATCGTGCTCATGATTTGCCTCCCTTCTCATGCAAAACCGGCCCAGCAGAGGGCATGGGCCGGTGGATCATTACGCAATCAGAACAAGCCGGTCAGTGGATCAGAAGAGCGTGGTTTCACTCTTCTCCTTGACCTCTTTGGCCACGCTCTCCACTTCCGTTGCCAGTGCTTTCACCTCTTCCTTCACCTTGGCGATGGGGGCGGCGGCTTTCTTGACCGGCGGCTTTTTGGCTGCCACCGGCTTCTTGGCCGCGGCGGCGGCAGGCTTGGCCTCGTCAGCCGGGGCAACGTCATCCAGGTCCTGGGCATCGATCAGCTGCTGTACCACCTCGGTCAGCTCGGCCATGCGCTTGGAGAGCTTGTCGATGTCCTTGCGGGTCGGGATGCCAAGGCTGGCGACGGCGCGGGCCACGCGATCCTCGAACACCTGCTCCAGACGTCCCCAGGTACCGGCAGTCTTGTCGGTCATGGCAGCAATCTTCTCGTCTGCGCTCTGGCGGGTACGGGTTTGCAGGGCTTCCCCTTCCTGCACCAGGGCTTCGAAGATTTTACCGCCTTCTTCCTGGGCTTTGGCATAGGCACCCAGACCCGCCAACCAGATCTGCTGGGTGGACTCCTTGATGGTGGAGGTGAGTTGGTTGTCGGTCACCGAACTTGCCAGTGCTTTCAATTTTTTGGCCATGACAATCTCCTTGCTCGTGATATAGATGATGGTAATGACAACAACCTTGATATATTCGTTGTGGCATTACTTGGCTTTCATCCTCAGTCTATGGAGAAAAAATAGAGGGTTCTACCTAATAACGGAACAAGCAACCCTGGTAATTTTGGTCTGGGTCACGAAGAATGATATTCGAATGAATATTTTGCGTTAAATCGTGATATATCTAACAGCAACTAACAACCCAATCAGTAAGGGATATAAATACCATGGACTATTTCATCACGGGGGGCAGCGGCTTTATCGGTCGCCGGCTGATTAAAAAAGTGCTGCAGCGCCCGAATAGCCGGGTGCATTTCTTGATGCGTGCCGCCCATCTCGATCGGGTACCCGATCTGCTGGCCTACTGGGGGGTTGAGGCTGATCGCGCCATCCCCGTGGTCGGCGACATGACCCACCCGCTGCTCGGAGTGGGCAGTGCCGAGCTGGAGCCCCTCATCGGCAAGGTCGACCACTTCCTGCATCTCGCCGCCATCTACGATCTCAACGCCAAGGCGGGCATTCAGCAGCAGGTCAATGCCGAAGGCACCCGTCAGGCCCTGCAACTGGCCGAGCAGCTCCAGGCCCGCTGTTTCCATCACTGCAGCTCCATCGCGGTGGCCGGTCTGTTCGACGGCCTGTTTCGGGAAGACATGTTCGATGAGGCCGAACACCTCGACATGCCCTATTTCCAGACCAAGCACGAAGCCGAAGGAATAGTGCGCAAGGAGAGCACGCTGCCCTGGCGCATCTATCGACCCGGTATCGTGGTCGGTGATGCCAACACCGGCGAGATGGACAAGGTGGACGGCCCCTACTACTTCTTCAAGACCATCCAGAAGCTGCGCCGCATGCTGCCGCCCATGCCCCTGAGCCGGCCATTCGCATCAATGCGGCCCTGTTCAGCTTCATTCCCCGCCATCTGATGACCATGCTGATGGCGCTGACGCCGGTGCGGCGCATTCGCGATGCCGCCATTGCCGATCTGGGGCTGCCCAAGGATATCTTCCGGCTCATCAACTATCCCACCCGCTTCGACAACCGCGAAACCCAGCGGGTACTGAAGGGGACCGGCATCGAAGTGCCGCCGCTGCACAGCTATGCCTGGCGACTGTGGGATTACTGGGAGCGTCACCTCGACCCCGAGCTGTTCATCGATCGTACCCTGCGCGGCCGGGTCGAGGGCAAGGTGGTGCTGATCACCGGTGCCACCTCCGGCATCGGCAAGGCCACGGCAAGAAAGCTGGCCGAGGCGGGGGCCAAGGTACTGACCATCGCCCGGGACGAGCACAAGATTGCCGAGACCCAGGCCGAGTTTGCCGAGCTGGGACTGACCCTGCAGGTCTATCAGGGGGATCTGGCCGATCTCGCCCAAGGGGAGGCGATCACCCGCCAGATCGTAGCCGAGCATGGCGGGGTGGACATCCTCATCAACAATGCCGGTCGCTCCATCCGCCGCGCCATCGAGGACTCCTTCGATCGCTTCCACGATCTCGAACGCACCATGCAGCTCAACTACTTTGGCACCCTCAAGGTGATCATGGGGCTGCTACCCACCATGATCGAGAAGAAGAAGGGCCACATCATCAACATCTCCTCCATCGGAGTGCTGACCAATGCGCCGCGCTTCTCCGCCTACGTCGCCTCGAAATCGGCGCTCGATGCCTGGGTGCGCACCGCGGCCTCCGAGTTTGCCGACAAGGGGGTCAACTTCTCCATCATCAACATGCCGCTGGTGAAGACCCCCATGGTAGCGCCCACCAAGGTGTATGAGCAGGTGCCCATGATGACCCCGGAAGAGGCCGCCGATCTGGTGTGCGACACCATCATCAACAAGCACGTGCGACTGGCTACCCGGCTCGGGGTGTTCGGCCAGGTGATCCATGCCCTGGCGCCGCGAGTGGCCCAGGTGATCATGAACACCAGCTTCCGCACCTTCTCTGACCCTAAGGAGGGCAACGAGTCCAAGGCCTCGGCGGATCAGATGGCGGTCTCCACCCTGATCAAGGGGATCCACTTCTAGGGGGACGACAGCGAACTGAGGTAGCAAAAACGGAAAGGGCCTGAGCAATCAGGCCCTTTTCATTTGCGGCTGCGGGCGGGAGAGCAGGGTCAACAACAAGGCCGTGGTACGGCGGGAGTAGAGCAGGGAGAGATGGCCGAGGGCGGCGAGCTCCACGTCCTCCATGCCATCCAGCCGTTGGCGGGACTGGGGCAGCACGAAGTTGTCGTGGCTGGTGCGCACCGAGACCCCGGGCACGCAGAGCGGCACGGCGGCAAAGCGCTGCAGCCAGCCGGAGCCGGGCTCCATCTCGCGGGCATTGTCGCCCAGCCCCAGGGTCGCCAGTTGGCTGCCCTGATGGGGGGTGGCCAGGGTGATGAGCTGGGCCACCTTGTCACCGCCCGCCACCGCCAGATAGTCGCGGCACACCAGGCCACCCATGCTGTGACCGATCAGCACCAGTTGCGACGCACCGGTGGCGGCCAACACCTCGTCGATGCGCTTGGCCAAGAGCGGCACCATGTCGTCGAGATGGCCGAAAGGAGGGGTCAGGGTGACCGTCGCTACCGTATGGCCGGCAGACTCCAGTCTGGCTCGTTGCACCCGCCAGATGCCGCGACTGCAACCATAACCGTGGATCAGCAGCAGGGGCAGGGGGGAGGGCGTCAGCCTGTCTGGCGCCATCAGCCAGCGTTCGAACGGCAGCAACCAGGTGAAGGTCAGCAGGTAAGCGGCTATCTCCCGTCCCACCATGGGCAACCATTCTCGCCAGCCGATGGCAGGCACCGGGTAGAAGCGGGAAAAGCCCCAGGTCAGCAGCACCACCAGGGTGCGCAGCCCCAACAGGGCCACCACCACGAACAGAATGGAGAGCGGCAGCGAGAGGCCGATGACCAGATGGGCGATGCCCCCAAGGAGCGTCACCTCAACCAGCAGCAGGATCAGGAGTTGCTTTGTGATCGTCATGGCCTAATCATCCGACCAGTTTGGCATGGAAGTCAAATGACCCTTTCATCAATGTGATGACAGGCGCGCAATCACCCGTCGGCGCGACAATCAAACACTTCTGCATAGGGTTATTTGCAATACTGTATATCCATACATATACTTGTATTCACTATCAGAAGGAGGACGCCGCGATGGCCGTTGAGATCAAATATGTTGTGGTACGTGGGGGAGTGGAGAAGATGACCTTTGCCAGCAAGAAAGAGGCCGATGCCTATGACAAGCTGCTGGACACTGCCGATGAGTTGATGCATTTGCTGGCGGGCGCGCCCGTTCGCCTTGAACCGGATCAGCAAGAGAGTCTGGCCTTCTACCTGGCCGAGCAGCGTGATCTGCTGCAAAACGTGCTGCGCGGGGCCAAGGGGCAGGGGAGCGGCAAGTCGGAGCCGCAAGAAGAGCAGAGCGAGTCGAGCAAACCAAAAGACAAATCCCTCAAGCGGGTAGCGTGAGGACGACACGGGGGAGGCTGCCCGTCACAGCATGAAAACAGCCTCAATTTATGCATCGATGAGAATTTTAAAGCATTTACATGGATATTTACCCCGAGAATTTTCCAACCAAGGTGCATATCCATTGAATAAATACACTATGCAGCATCAGCTGTTGATAGCGGTGCTGTTCGCTACACAGCATCGACGTTCCAGTCCCACGTGGTGCCGATAACCCCATTTATCGGCATCACCATCACGCAGGCCCCGAGCCGAGTCTCTCATCCACAAGCATCATCATGACCACTATGTTACTTCCACCCGCCATGCCGCTGTTCGATGGTCTGGCCTACCTGGAGGCGGGCAACCCTCAGGTCAATCAATACCTTGCCAACCTCAGCCTCAACGATGTGCCCGATGCCGGGTTGGTCTACGAGCTCGCCGTCGACTGGCTGCTGGAGCAGCGCAACAGCGAGAACAACTACAAAACCTATCGCAGTGAGCTGACTACGTTTTTGCACTGGTGCTTCGGCGAAATGCGCATCAGCCCCAAGGATCTGACCCGGCGCATCATGATGCGCTATCTCGATTACTGTCAGGCGCCGCCGGCGGCCCTGATTGCCTATCGCAACGTAGCCCAGTTCGTGCTCGACAAGGAGTGGGGAGAACGACTGCCCAATCCCCAATGGCGACCTTTCCTTGGCAAGCGGGAGCTGGGCCGCGAGCTACCGTACCGCCTCAGCGAACAGGCCATGAAGACCAAGCTCGCCATTCTGTCTGCCTTCTTCCAGTTCTTGATCCAGGAGGAGTACATGGACCGCAACCCGGCGCTGTTACTGCAACGGGTGAAGCGCTCAATGCAGCAGGAGCCGGACGACCATGGCCAGGCCTTCAGCGAGCTGCAGTGGTCCTATGTGATGCAGGCTGCCGACCTGCTGGCGGCCGGATCACCCGAGCAGCACGAGCGCAGCCGCTTCCTGATAAGCCTGATGTACGCCTGTTACCTGCGGATCTCGGAAGTGGCGGCAAGGCCAGGATTTACCCCCGTCATGGGTCAGTTTCGCCGCGATGGTAAAACCGGCGTCTGGGGCTATTTCATTCCCCGCAGCAAGGGTGGCAAGCGCCGCACCGTGGCGGTGTCCCATGCCTTGCTCGAGGCCCTCAAACGCTATCGGACGTTTCTCGGTCTCTCACCATTACCGGCGCCCGATGAGCAGACTCCGCTGTTTGTGCGCCACAAGGCTGCAGCACATGGCCGGGAACAAGGTGAGCTCAACGCCAACCTCGGGATCCGCCAGCTGCGTGACCTGGTGATGAGCGTCATCCAGGCCGCCGCCGAGTTGGCAGAAAAAGATGGGTTTGTGCAGGACGGCGCCGAGATGCGCAACCTGACACCACACTCCATTCGTCATACCGGCATCACCCACGACATCAATCTCAACGGGCGGCCGCTATCCCATGTGCAGGCCGATGCGGGCCATGACAGCATCGACACCACCTCAAAGTATCTGCACACCGGCAACAGCGAGCGCCACGAAAGTGCCAATCACAAACCGCTGGATCGGTTGCACGACAATGAGAGATAACGAAGAGAGAAGTTCAGGAGCATGGCTGTAATGACCAGCGTTTTTTAACCGACATCATTCCGGATTCTTCCACAACCCAGCACCGCGCATAATGTGAACAGTGGTTATGTTGAACACTAGGCCCCCTGCCACAATCGAGCGGGGCAGGGGGCTTAGAGGTAGGAGGGATGTGGGACAGCTCGCTGGCATCATCCAGACGCCCGAGAATGTTTAATATAACCCGTGTTATGCGAGGCCAGGCGGCGGTCAGTCGCCTAGCTTCTCCGTGTGGGTGATGAGCATCCATCCCCTGATCAGTTTTCTGATGGCAACCTTGTCCTCTTCTGGCAGCTCTTCGATGGCCTTGGACAGGTACGTCATTGTCTCTGTGGTTTCCCCATAAACAATTTCATCAAGTGACACCCCTAGCGCGGTAGCGATAGGGATGATCGTCTTTATCAGCGGGTTTTCCTGCTCACCACTTTCCAGCCGGGACAGTTGCGACTTCGATATGCCGCATTTTTCGGCCAAGTCTTGTTGGCTTAGTCCTGCCTGCTTACGTATGCGTTTTATATTGTCGCCTATATGCGTCATTTCGCGGCCTCTTGGTGTATGCCTGCTGATTTTACATCACCTAGTTGCATACGTGCGGACTCGGTTGTATGCTTGCCCACATCGAGTTGTATGGGTGCGCACTTAGCGCAGTACCTCATAGGGGCAGGGAATGACCACTTTTTCAGCCGTTGTTAAGCCAGAGCGCAATGTGTATTGGCAGGATGAGCCAACTGGCGACATCTCCGCTTGCGTGGCTGGTCAGGTTGAGTTCTTCCGCGACCTCGCCGAGCTATGCCGTTATCTCTCACTGACTTACCCCGATTTTGACTTTGTGCCGGTCGAAGTGACCGCGGACACATGGCGCGGGTTCTATGACCAAGGAGTCTTTTTCGATGACTGGTCATAACCCGAAAACCAAAATCGACTTTCTGTCGTTCACCTTCACTCCCGAGCCGCTCAAACGTATCACTGAGCTGGCAAAGCAGGGCGCTTTGCTCAAGGCCATTCCGCGCTTTGATATCAAGTCCTCTGTTTTGGCTGCTGCCATGCCTGCGCCTGCTGCCAATGGCCTGATTTATCGCCGGCCGGCACCGGTAGAGCCGGCACCGCAAACCCGAGCCCAAGCAACCGAGCAACGTTTACGGTCTGCGGCCTATCCAGAGCCGCTTTATGTCGAAGTCGAGCAGGATGTGCCTGCCGTGGTCACGCCTTCCATGACTCAAGCCATGGAGACGGTATTGGCCTCTAAGTACACCGCTCGCGCCGATATCCACCGCGAACTCAAGGCCGTCTGCGCCAGCCTGCTTGATTTCTCTGAATTTGAGGTCAACCCGGACGGCAAGTATTGGGACGCCTATAACGACTTGATCCACTGCTACGGAGTGCAGTTTCTCGATGCCCTATGTTGTGGCGAACTGGAGATTTTCTTTGAAGAGCTCAATTACCAGATTGGTGTACCGATCCCTGCGCCTCGCTTTACCGTCCGCCATCGTCGCGGGGGTCTGCACGGCTACAGCTATAGTGGTGACATTCTTATCGATGGAATTGCTTGTGGCCTTGTGGCTTGGGGAGCTGCCAACCACGGCTGCATGGTTTCCTTCACTGGAGCCGGATGTGATGGATTGGACTTTGACGCTCTTTACCGTGTCATTTCTGTGGTGCCTGGGCTCCGTATTACTCGAGTTGACCTCGCGCTGGATGATTACTCAGGCTCGGTTATATCTTATCTGCGAGCGGTCGAAGCGGCGGAATTAGGCCATTTTCACCCGGCTCGCGGTATGGCTCCCAAGTGGATGGCCATTCAAGCTGGGGAGTTTATTCCCGAGGTTCACAATGCCATGGCCAAGCGCTTTGGCATGATCGCGTCTTCTGGCTGTTCCTTCTATATCGGCTCTCGCGCTAATGGCAAATGTGGTCGCATTTATGAGAAGGGCAAGCAGATGGAGTCTGCCGAATATCCCGACTGGGTGCGCGCCGAAGGCGAGCTACACAGTAAAGACCGCGTTATTCCGCTGGATGTGCTGATAAACCCAGACCCTTATTTCGCGGGCATGTATCCGCAATTTGCCAAGTGGCTGGATGAATTGGTCAAAGTGCGTATTCCGGCGAAGTTGAACAGCCATTCCGGCCAACGTGAACACCCTGATCCTTAACGCGCTCACGTCACCCCGTTTCTAACTCGAGTGTTCAGATTGGGTCAACTCACTTCTCCTCTTTCTCATCGATTCTCCCTTCAGTGACAGCCGGTGAGCGTTGTGCATCAGCCGGTCCAGGATCGCATCTGCCAGAGTGTTGTCCCCCAAGCTCGCGTACCACTCTTCCGTTGGCAGCTGACTGACCACGACCGTCGAGTATTTCCCGTACCGATCATCCATGATCTCCAGCAGGGCGTTGCGCTGCTCGGCATTCACCGCTTCCAGTCCCCAGTCATCCAGGATCAGCAGCTCTATCCTTGCCAGTTGACCCAGCAGTCTGGCGTAACTGCCATCTACCTTGGCCTGGCTCAGCTCAAGTAGCAGACGCGGCAGCCGGTAGTAACGAGTGCTGTGCCCCTGCTGACAGGCTTGGTAGCCCAGCGCACAGGCTAGGTAGGTTTTTCCGCAGCCACAGGGGCCGGTAATGAGCAGGTTCTGGCCCCGGCGCAGCCACTCTCCTTGGGCCAGGTTTGCCACCTGTGACCGCTCCAGGTTGCGTGCAGACTGGTAGTCCACCTCTTGCACCGTGGCCTGGAGTTTGAGCCTCGCCTGCTTGACCAGCCGAGCTTGTTTACGCTGCTCCCGGCTCAGTTGTTCGTGTTCGACCAGCAGGCTTAGCCGCTCGATGAAGGGCAGCCCTTCGTAGGTACTTGCCTGTTCCAGTTGTTGTTGCACGGCATCCGCCATGCCGGTCAGTTTCAGGTGTCTCAAGCGGGTCAGCGTTTGTTGGGTCATGGGACGTATCCTCTTTAGTGGAAGCTCTGGGGGCCACGGATGTTCTCGTGCTCTTGCGGTAACTCTGGGTAGCTCAGCGGGCTTGCGGGCAGTTGGTCGCGGCCACTGGTCAGCACCGACTTGAGCTGTTTGAGTCGCACCAGACCTTCCCGGTTGGCCAACTGGCAACAGGCTTCAACCCGTGATGGCGGATACTCCCGGCTAAGACTCAGCAGCCCCAGGCAGAGTCGGTATGCCTGCTCGGCATGGGCTTTCTCTTCCAACCGTTCGCTAACCCAGCACAAGGTGCTCGGTCCGATGTCAGCAGCCCACTGTTTAAGACGCCCTGGGGTCCAGCGTTGCTGCTTGCTGTGACGTTCCGGCATGTGCTCAGGGAGCGTGCTCATCCCCGGGATGGTTTTACGTGGATGGCTCGCGACCAGCTGTTGCTGGTGATAGACCTGAAGCAGTGTGTCGCCTGCATGGAGCTCCAGTTGCTGACCCACATACTGGTGCGGCACCGAGTAATGGTGCTGCTCATAACTGACGTGATAGTCGATGTTGACCTTGACCGTTTTGATGGCGACATAGCGATAGGGATGCACCGGCAGTGGTCCCAGTGCCGGGCGGTCCAACTGCTCAAATGCGTCACGTCGGTTACCGGGCAGTTGCTTGAACGGACGCTCGTTGAGTTCGTTCAGCAAGGCACGGATGCACTGGTTGAGTTCGGCAAGCGAGAAGAAGGTCTGATGGCGTAGACGGGCCAGGATCCAGCGCTCGACGATCTGCACACCCACCTCCGCCTTGGCCTTGTCCTTGGGCTTGTAAGGACGAGCTGGCATCACCGCCACCTGATAGTGCTCGGCCAACTGCTGGTAGCTGGGGTTGAGCTCGGGATCGTATCGGCAAGCCTTGCTGACACCGCTCTTGAGGTTGTCGGGGATCAGCAGTGCCGGTGTCCCGCCGAAAAACTCAAAGGCACGGACATGGCTTTGCAGCCAGTCCGGCAGTGACTGTGACCAGGTGGCCTCGGCAAAGGTGTAGTTGGACGCACCGAGCACGGCGACAAAGACTTGTGCCTGACGGACCTCACCCGTAGTCGGCGACACGATGGGCACCGTGGGCCCGCAGTAGTCGATAAAGAGCTTTTCCCCCGCCTTGTGGATCTGGCGCATGGAGCGCTTTTGCAACTGACACCAGGACTTGTAACGGTCACAGAACTGGGAGTAGCTGTAACAGCTATTGGGATAGCGCTGGGTGTACTCCTCCCAGAGCAGCTGTTTGGAGACCCCCTTGCGCTTGAGCTCCTGATGGACAGAGGGCCAATCCGGCACAACATGGCGGGCCGAGATGGTGGTATCGGCCTGCGGATAGAACAGGGCAGCCAGTCGGCCATCATCAAGCTCGGTAGGTAAGGGCCAGGTAAGGCCGAGCGCCTGGGCACTTTTGAGGAGTTTCTGGATGGAGCCGACACTGACCTTGGTACAGATACTGATTTGGCGAACAGAGAGGTCAGCTTCCAGCCGCAGTCGCAGTACTTCACGAATTTTACGCATTGCAATCCTCTTGGCAGACATAGGCTCTTCCCTGGCAAAAGGGAGAGCGTATCAAAGGTTTTTAAATCAATGCGTTAAGGATGATTCCGGTGAATGTGAACAGTGATTCCGGGATGTTGAACACTGTTTCCGGAAAGGAGGGGCGAAGTGTTCAGGTTGAACCGGAATGAGCGTTCACATTGGTCCGGAAATGGTGTTCACGTTGAATCGGAATTGGTGTTCATGATCGGCCGGAATATGCACAAAGAAGTAACCGAGCCGGTACGGATAACCACGTTTAAGAACAAATTCAAGACTTGCCGCGATAATGCTGTGACCAATATGTCCAGAATGGCAGGTCGTCTGGTCAACTATCTAAAGAATGTCGAAGGATTGGCGAGCGATTCCATTGTGCGTCAATTAATTGGGCATTTAGGCCCTGATGATGTACCGGTGCGGCTGCTGATGCCGCTGCCACCAGAGTTAGACGAAATACCGCTTTTCGAGCCCAACTGAACGGGCATTAATAATCCAAGTGGAGAGTAAAGATATGTCGAAAATTACTGGCGTAATGGTGCTGTGTGTGACCCATGGCAAAGGTATTTCCCGCAAAGGTGCGAGCCCTAAGCCGTATGATTTTGCCAACGTGCAATTCTTGGTGCCTGCCACCAATATTGATATGCCCGAGTGCCAAATCAATAACTGGGGCTTTGAGGCCAAGGAAATGCCCCTCAAGAATGACCCGATCATTCTGGCTAATATCGCTGACTGTCCCAAGCTTCAGCCCATCACCCTGCTGCTGGAAGCTGACCCACGCAACCCGGCCCGAAATATCGTGGCTGGCTTCGAGATTGAAGGCGGGGCCAAACAGGACGAATTCGGCTCTCTCCAGAAAAAACCGTAATAACCCGGTGCCTGAGGAGGAGGAGCGAAGACGTGCAGCGAGCGACGACGAGGGCACCAAATAAATGATCTGCGTTGATTTAACTTCCGAAGGGTACGTAAAACAGGCCCCGCCGGAAACATGCTCTTACGTGCTCTTGACTTCTCAAGAGCACATTAAACTCACCGATATATCCAACTGGTTTCAGTTCGATATATCGATTGTGGGAATTGCCTTTAGCTCTGGGATTGTATTGTGGGCTTTGGGTTTAAAAGTGGGCGCTATTGCCCGGTTAATTGTTGGTGCAAAAAGAGGATAAACGAAAATGCCTAATTTCTTCCGTAACGGTTGTATTGCTCTGGTTGGTTCTGTCGCTGCTATGGGTGCCGCTCATGCCGAAGGTGGCATCGCTGAGGCTGCCGGTAAAGCCCTGGACTCTGCCCAGTCAGACGTCACTATCACCGCGCCCAAGGTCATGATGGTGGTGGCGACTGTGGTCGGTGTCGGCATCCTGATCAACATGATGCGCAAAGCCTAAGCCATGTCTTTGCTCATCGGGACGCTGTGGTTCCTGTTCTTTGTTGAAGGCTACAGGGCATCGTTTTCGATATGACACAAAGGCGGCTCCGGTCGCCTTTTTTATTGGGAGGTAGTGTGCGCATTGGTCTGTTTTTACTGCTGTTTCCTTCGCTGGCCTTCGCCATTGGGGGCTGTCCGGTTGGGGTGCAGCTGGGCAACGTCACCATGGCTACGCGCTTGCCGGTCTGCCTCAAGTTTGAAGGTTCTGAGCATGGCGGCTGCCTTGTTAACTGCAAGGGTGTGTGTGTCGAGCTTCCCTTGGCGAATACCAAGGGGCCGGTCGAGACGACAGGGACCACCTGTAGCTGGTCTGACTCCAACGGCAGCGGGAACGGCGATTCTGACGGCAGCGGCAATACACCAGATGAAGGGAATGGCGGTGGTGTGGTGAATGGTTGGGATTTCTTTCAGCCGGTCATTGGTGACGCGACAGGGACGTCTGTTTCTGGTTCTGTTGCCAAGCTAAATAAAAACCTTGGTTCGGCTCTTCATCAGCTGATAGATGGTACTAAGCAGGATTCAAATAATATTAATTCTATTGCTCACAGTGCTGAGTCACTTTATCGCGATATGAAAACAAGCCTCTATCATTTGGATAGAATGGCTAACGATATTTATCAATCTAAAAATGCTACAAATGAAATTCTGGGGCGCATTAATGCGTCCAACGATTTATTGCAGTCAATAAATTCAAAGATGGGCTCTTCTGGTTCTGGTTCTGGTTCTGGCTCTTCTGGTGTTGGTGATTCTGCTCAAGCTGAAAAAATATATAACGAATTAAAGCAAATTAACGCTAATACATTCGGCCCTGACTTTGCCCAAACACATATAGGTGCAAACTTTTATGATTTGGTTAGGGGTTATCAGTGGGATGTTTCCAGTATTAAAGATAGCACTCACGAGTTGAATAGCACTTTTAATAATTTTTATTGGAATACTGCGCAAGATTTGCGAAATAACAGCATTGAAATGAATCGCAATATTAAGGCCATTGCTGAGTCATTAAAAAATGGCGGTACAGGTGGCGGTGATGGTTCGGGCGGTACGGGTAGTGGTGGCGAAGGGCAGGGGATTGATTATTCTAAAATGCCCGGCTCTGGTGAAAATCCGCTGCATGTCGCCGGTGCCGAATATAGCTCAAATCTTTGTAAGGGTGGGGCTGAGTGTTTTTTTGACTTGGAAACCATCAATAATAAATACAAAGAAACCAAGAGTCAGCTTACTAATACTTATGACGGAATAAAAACAGAAATGGCTGATGCATTCCGTTATAGCTTTAGTGGGTCAGCAGGGGTGCCAAAGTGTTTTGATATGTTTTCGATGTTCGGTCATTCTTATTCCATCTGCCCGGATGCCGGGGGCTATTGGGAGATGTTGGCGGCCATCTTGATGTTTATCTTTTACTTTATCGCACTGATGATAGTGGCTAAGAGGTGATATATGGAGTGGTTGGGTGATTTGTTTAATGGATTTTTCAGCGACATATATCAACTCGCGGTGCAGTTTGCAGCGTGGATAAGTATTAAGTTGGCTATTCAGTGGGTGGAGTTCAAAATATTCCTGCTCACTTTTTCATGGGATGTTGCCAAACAAATTTTAATTAATTTGCAATTCAGCGATTTGATATCGGCTTCATTTAATAATCTGCCTGCGGAAATGAAAGGGATTCTTTTATATCTACGCCTTGATAAGGGCATTTCGATAATAACTCAGGCTTTTATTGCTCGCTTTTTGCTGAATATGTTTGGGTGGTGATCCATGTCTATCAAAATCCATCACGGTGCGCCGGGCTCTTACAAGTCGTCAGGGGCCATTCATACCGATGTTCTGCCAGCCATCAAGGCGGGCCGCCACATCATCACCAACGTGCGCGGATTCACGGCTGAGCGTTGCAAGGAGGTGCTGGGCAAGGAGGTGCCTGACGAATTCGAAGTGACCTATATCGAGACGGAATCCCAAGAGGGGCGCGATAAGTTGGCCCGCTTTTACCACTGGGCACCCAAGGGCGCTTTCTTCCTGGTCGATGAAGTGCAGCGGGTGTTTCCGCCAGCGTGGCGTCAGAGTGATTTAGATCGGCTCGATTATCCCGGTGGGCCTGATGTGGCCAAGGAAGATGGCAGGCCGGAAACCATTGATGTGGCCTTCGATATGCACCGGCACCATAACTGGGATTTCGTGTTTACCACGCCAAATATCAAGAAGGTGCATCAGGTTATCCGGGCTGCCGCAGAGACCGCGATTCGCCATACCAATATGGCGATATTGGGGATAGGCGGCCGGTATAAGACCGTCCTTCACCTGTCAGATAACTCCGGCTCATCCATGTCCGATGTGCTGCAAGCCAAGCCGTTCAATAAGGTGCCCAAGTATGTTTTCAAGCTTTATGACTCGACTACAACCGGTAAAGTCTCGGATACAATTGCGGGTAGCTCGGTATTACGAGACCCTAAAGTATTGTTTTTTCTGGCGGTGTGGGGACTCTGTTTATTTTTTGGTTTCATCAAGCCTGAATATATTGATGCTCCCGCTAAGGCCGCTGAAACCACTTCTGCCGCTGCTCCGGCTGCTGGGGAGGTGGGTAGTTCGGCCCCTTCTGATGTACGTCCTAGTGGCGCTCCTGCTGCGTCTGCTGCTGGTGTCCTTGCTATAGGGCCGTTTGCGGGCCATCAGCTGATTATCAGCTGCCATATCCTGATAAAGGATCAGCGGGGAGAGTACCGGGTCCAATATTGTTTTTCGCTGCGCAAAGGGGATAACGTGCAGCCGCTCGATGCGGACGATTGGCCCGATGAACTGGCTAGGGTGGATCCAATGAGTGCATGCCATGCGGTGGTGAAGTATCAGGGGCAGCCTGTGGACGTATATTGCGACCCGGAAGGCGATACCTTGCGCCGGAAATACAATGCGGGCCTCTTTGCCGGGGTCAAAAATACAGGGAAACCCAGTGATGACCAGTCATGAAAATGATACCCGGACATAAATACATGCGACCGCGTGACGCGAATGTTTATGTTAAATTGCGGCTCCAATTGCGCCAGTGAACAGGGGCGGGAGCCCCTATAAGCCGCTCCCGTCCGTTGATTTAGCCTCCTGACGTCTCCCGGCGAAACACGCCCATCTGGCCCCGAGCCCGGATCACCCCCTTTCCTGCAAAACCGGTCTTTACTGCCCCAGTTCCAGTGCCCAGCCGAAGGCTATGGGGCACGGTTAGCGCCTTCCTTGGCCTCCTGTCGTAGACAAGCCGCTCTCACAGCGTCAGCTTGTTTTGGGGCTTTCTGTGTGGCTTTGGGGTTGCTTGGCTGCCAAGCCCCCCGGGTAGTAATACGGGGGGAATTCTTCCACCGATGCCAAACCCTGGGCACGCTTCTTTGAAAGCCCAGCCCGCAGGGCTGTTATCTCTTACTTGTGCAATTGACTCCCAGGATCGGCAATGATCAAATCCGCTTATCTGATGTTGTTGGGGGAGGGTACCTGGTGCCAATCTTTGTTCCTGTGTTTATGCTCGCCATGCTGTATGGATTCGTCCGCCTCATCCTTAGCGGGGATCTCTCCGATGATATGCTGACGGTTTGTTATTTCGCTGTGGCGTTCATAACCGCTCCGGTTTTGTTTGGCTGTCTGCTGATGGGGCTTGCTTGGGTTACTGATTGGTCAGAGCAACGGGCACGTGCCAAGCGGATAGCTCGGTGCAAGGCGGCAAAGGCCGCCAAGCTGGCCAATCTCAGTTGATGCCGATAAACCTATTTATCGGCGATAAGTTTTTTGAACATCTCGCCAATCCTCTGGACAAGGATTAGCACCATTGTCGAAGCCAAAGCCATTGCTGCGATGATCGGGTGAACTTCCCATTTAGGTGCGAGATAAGCGAGGGTGGCAGCCAGGCCCCATTGCGCTAGCAATATGAAACCTTCTTTTTTGTTGGAAAACACATACTTGGCATACTTAGACAGCATGTCGACCATCGAGCAATTCCTTCTTTGTTTATGTATTGCAATTTTACCACTTCGGATGGCCTGTTTTGGTTGGGGGCATCTGAGTGCTGACATTTTGTCCAGGCCGCCATGTTACAATGGGACTCACTCTTGGGATAAGGCTTAGAAAATGGTTGATTTTGAATATGGTACTGAAGTGATTGCCGAAGGGCTTTCGCGGGCGATCATGATAGTTCAGGTTGTGAGACCGGATTCGATCGTGTGTTCGTACAAGGTGGGTGATGACCTTCATACGGTTGAGTTGAATCCAAAGTCTTTGCGCTTGGCGACCGCTGATGACAAGCCACAATCAGCACTGCTCATGCCATCACGGTATCGCAATGGCGCATAAAGCAATCAAGGGGCCTCTGGCCCCTTTGTCATGCCCCTAAGCCTGACCGCGCATAATGTGAACAGTGGTTATGTTGAACACTAGGCCCCCTGCCACAATCGAGCGGGGCAGGGGGCTTAGAGGTAGGAGGGATGTGGGACAGCTCGCTGGCATCATCCAGACGCCCGAGAATGTTTAATATAACCCGTGTTATGCGAGGCCAGGCGGCGGTCAGTCGCCTAGCTTCTCCGTGTGGGTGATGAGCATCCATCCCCTGATCAGTTTTCTGATGGCAACCTTGTCCTCTTCTGGCAGCTCTTCGATGGCCTTGGACAGGTACGTCATTGTCTCTGTGGTTTCCCCATAAACAATTTCATCAAGTGACACCCCTAGCGCGGTAGCGATAGGGATGATCGTCTTTATCAGCGGGTTTTCCTGCTCACCACTTTCCAGCCGGGACAGTTGCGACTTCGATATGCCGCATTTTTCGGCCAAGTCTTGTTGGCTTAGTCCTGCCTGCTTACGTATGCGTTTTATATTGTCGCCTATATGCGTCATTTCGCGGCCTCTTGGTGTATGCCTGCTGATTTTACATCACCTAGTTGCATACGTGCGGACTCGGTTGTATGCTTGCCCACATCGAGTTGTATGGGTGCGCACTTAGCGCAGTACCTCATAGGGGCAGGGAATGACCACTTTTTCAGCCGTTGTTAAGCCAGAGCGCAATGTGTATTGGCAGGATGAGCCAACTGGCGACATCTCCGCTTGCGTGGCTGGTCAGGTTGAGTTCTTCCGCGACCTCGCCGAGCTATGCCGTTATCTCTCACTGACTTACCCCGATTTTGACTTTGTGCCGGTCGAAGTGACCGCGGACACATGGCGCGGGTTCTATGACCAAGGAGTCTTTTTCGATGACTGGTCATAACCCGAAAACCAAAATCGACTTTCTGTCGTTCACCTTCACTCCCGAGCCGCTCAAACGTATCACTGAGCTGGCAAAGCAGGGCGCTTTGCTCAAGGCCATTCCGCGCTTTGATATCAAGTCCTCTGTTTTGGCTGCTGCCATGCCTGCGCCTGCTGCCAATGGCCTGATTTATCGCCGGCCGGCACCGGTAGAGCCGGCACCGCAAACCCGAGCCCAAGCAACCGAGCAACGTTTACGGTCTGCGGCCTATCCAGAGCCGCTTTATGTCGAAGTCGAGCAGGATGTGCCTGCCGTGGTCACGCCTTCCATGACTCAAGCCATGGAGACGGTATTGGCCTCTAAGTACACCGCTCGCGCCGATATCCACCGCGAACTCAAGGCCGTCTGCGCCAGCCTGCTTGATTTCTCTGAATTTGAGGTCAACCCGGACGGCAAGTATTGGGACGCCTATAACGACTTGATCCACTGCTACGGAGTGCAGTTTCTCGATGCCCTATGTTGTGGCGAACTGGAGATTTTCTTTGAAGAGCTCAATTACCAGATTGGTGTACCGATCCCTGCGCCTCGCTTTACCGTCCGCCATCGTCGCGGGGGTCTGCACGGCTACAGCTATAGTGGTGACATTCTTATCGATGGAATTGCTTGTGGCCTTGTGGCTTGGGGAGCTGCCAACCACGGCTGCATGGTTTCCTTCACTGGAGCCGGATGTGATGGATTGGACTTTGACGCTCTTTACCGTGTCATTTCTGTGGTGCCTGGGCTCCGTATTACTCGAGTTGACCTCGCGCTGGATGATTACTCAGGCTCGGTTATATCTTATCTGCGAGCGGTCGAAGCGGCGGAATTAGGCCATTTTCACCCGGCTCGCGGTATGGCTCCCAAGTGGATGGCCATTCAAGCTGGGGAGTTTATTCCCGAGGTTCACAATGCCATGGCCAAGCGCTTTGGCATGATCGCGTCTTCTGGCTGTTCCTTCTATATCGGCTCTCGCGCTAATGGCAAATGTGGTCGCATTTATGAGAAGGGCAAGCAGATGGAGTCTGCCGAATATCCCGACTGGGTGCGCGCCGAAGGCGAGCTACACAGTAAAGACCGCGTTATTCCGCTGGATGTGCTGATAAACCCAGACCCTTATTTCGCGGGCATGTATCCGCAATTTGCCAAGTGGCTGGATGAATTGGTCAAAGAAGTAACCGAGCCGGTACGGATAACCACGTTTAAGAACAAATTCAAGACTTGCCGCGATAATGCTGTGACCAATATGTCCAGAATGGCAGGTCGTCTGGTCAACTATCTAAAGAATGTCGAAGGATTGGCGAGCGATTCCATTGTGCGTCAATTAATTGGGCATTTAGGCCCTGATGATGTACCGGTGCGGCTGCTGATGCCGCTGCCACCAGAGTTAGACGAAATACCGCTTTTCGAGCCCAACTGAACGGGCATTAATAATCCAAGTGGAGAGTAAAGATATGTCGAAAATTACTGGCGTAATGGTGCTGTGTGTGACCCATGGCAAAGGTATTTCCCGCAAAGGTGCGAGCCCTAAGCCGTATGATTTTGCCAACGTGCAATTCTTGGTGCCTGCCACCAATATTGATATGCCCGAGTGCCAAATCAATAACTGGGGCTTTGAGGCCAAGGAAATGCCCCTCAAGAATGACCCGATCATTCTGGCTAATATCGCTGACTGTCCCAAGCTTCAGCCCATCACCCTGCTGCTGGAAGCTGACCCACGCAACCCGGCCCGAAATATCGTGGCTGGCTTCGAGATTGAAGGCGGGGCCAAACAGGACGAATTCGGCTCTCTCCAGAAAAAACCGTAATAACCCGGTGCCTGAGGAGGAGGAGCGAAGACGTGCAGCGAGCGACGACGAGGGCACCAAATAAATGATCTGCGTTGATTTAACTTCCGAAGGGTACGTAAAACAGGCCCCGCCGGAAACATGCTCTTACGTGCTCTTGACTTCTCAAGAGCACATTAAACTCACCGATATATCCAACTGGTTTCAGTTCGATATATCGATTGTGGGAATTGCCTTTAGCTCTGGGATTGTATTGTGGGCTTTGGGTTTAAAAGTGGGCGCTATTGCCCGGTTAATTGTTGGTGCAAAAAGAGGATAAACGAAAATGCCTAATTTCT
Organism: Aeromonas sp. 2692-1; assembly: GCF_013085505.1. NCBI lineage: Bacteria > Pseudomonadati > Pseudomonadota > Gammaproteobacteria > Aeromonadales > Aeromonadaceae > Aeromonas > Aeromonas sp. 2692-1. The sequence goes on along the minus strand of NZ_CP038513.1, from coordinate 3,385,458 downwards.
TCCGTAACGGTTGTATTGCTCTGGTTGGTTCTGTCGCTGCTATGGGTGCCGCTCATGCCGAAGGTGGCATCGCTGAGGCTGCCGGTAAAGCCCTGGACTCTGCCCAGTCAGACGTCACTATCACCGCGCCCAAGGTCATGATGGTGGTGGCGACTGTGGTCGGTGTCGGCATCCTGATCAACATGATGCGCAAAGCCTAAGCCATGTCTTTGCTCATCGGGACGCTGTGGTTCCTGTTCTTTGTTGAAGGCTACAGGGCATCGTTTTCGATATGACACAAAGGCGGCTCCGGTCGCCTTTTTTATTGGGAGGTAGTGTGCGCATTGGTCTGTTTTTACTGCTGTTTCCTTCGCTGGCCTTCGCCATTGGGGGCTGTCCGGTTGGGGTGCAGCTGGGCAACGTCACCATGGCTACGCGCTTGCCGGTCTGCCTCAAGTTTGAAGGTTCTGAGCATGGCGGCTGCCTTGTTAACTGCAAGGGTGTGTGTGTCGAGCTTCCCTTGGCGAATACCAAGGGGCCGGTCGAGACGACAGGGACCACCTGTAGCTGGTCTGACTCCAACGGCAGCGGGAACGGCGATTCTGACGGCAGCGGCAATACACCAGATGAAGGGAATGGCGGTGGTGTGGTGAATGGTTGGGATTTCTTTCAGCCGGTCATTGGTGACGCGACAGGGACGTCTGTTTCTGGTTCTGTTGCCAAGCTAAATAAAAACCTTGGTTCGGCTCTTCATCAGCTGATAGATGGTACTAAGCAGGATTCAAATAATATTAATTCTATTGCTCACAGTGCTGAGTCACTTTATCGCGATATGAAAACAAGCCTCTATCATTTGGATAGAATGGCTAACGATATTTATCAATCTAAAAATGCTACAAATGAAATTCTGGGGCGCATTAATGCGTCCAACGATTTATTGCAGTCAATAAATTCAAAGATGGGCTCTTCTGGTTCTGGTTCTGGTTCTGGCTCTTCTGGTGTTGGTGATTCTGCTCAAGCTGAAAAAATATATAACGAATTAAAGCAAATTAACGCTAATACATTCGGCCCTGACTTTGCCCAAACACATATAGGTGCAAACTTTTATGATTTGGTTAGGGGTTATCAGTGGGATGTTTCCAGTATTAAAGATAGCACTCACGAGTTGAATAGCACTTTTAATAATTTTTATTGGAATACTGCGCAAGATTTGCGAAATAACAGCATTGAAATGAATCGCAATATTAAGGCCATTGCTGAGTCATTAAAAAATGGCGGTACAGGTGGCGGTGATGGTTCGGGCGGTACGGGTAGTGGTGGCGAAGGGCAGGGGATTGATTATTCTAAAATGCCCGGCTCTGGTGAAAATCCGCTGCATGTCGCCGGTGCCGAATATAGCTCAAATCTTTGTAAGGGTGGGGCTGAGTGTTTTTTTGACTTGGAAACCATCAATAATAAATACAAAGAAACCAAGAGTCAGCTTACTAATACTTATGACGGAATAAAAACAGAAATGGCTGATGCATTCCGTTATAGCTTTAGTGGGTCAGCAGGGGTGCCAAAGTGTTTTGATATGTTTTCGATGTTCGGTCATTCTTATTCCATCTGCCCGGATGCCGGGGGCTATTGGAAGATGTTGGCGGCCATCTTGATGTTTATCTTTTACTTTATCGCACTGATGATAGTGGCTAAGAGGTGATATATGGAGTGGTTGGGTGATTTGTTTAATGGATTTTTCAGCGACATATATCAACTCGCGGTGCAGTTTGCAGCGTGGATAAGTATTAAGTTGGCTATTCAGTGGGTGGAGTTCAAAATATTCCTGCTCACTTTTTCATGGGATGTTGCCAAACAAATTTTAATTAATTTGCAATTCAGCGATTTGATATCGGCTTCATTTAATAATCTGCCTGCGGAAATGAAAGGGATTCTTTTATATCTACGCCTTGATAAGGGCATTTCGATAATAACTCAGGCTTTTATTGCTCGCTTTTTGCTGAATATGTTTGGGTGGTGATCCATGTCTATCAAAATCCATCACGGTGCGCCGGGCTCTTACAAGTCGTCAGGGGCCATTCATACCGATGTTCTGCCAGCCATCAAGGCGGGCCGCCACATCATCACCAACGTGCGCGGATTCACGGCTGAGCGTTGCAAGGAGGTGCTGGGCAAGGAGGTGCCTGACGAATTCGAAGTGACCTATATCGAGACGGAATCCCAAGAGGGGCGCGATAAGTTGGCCCGCTTTTACCACTGGGCACCCAAGGGCGCTTTCTTCCTGGTCGATGAAGTGCAGCGGGTGTTTCCGCCAGCGTGGCGTCAGAGTGATTTAGATCGGCTCGATTATCCCGGTGGGCCTGATGTGGCCAAGGAAGATGGCAGGCCGGAAACCATTGATGTGGCCTTCGATATGCACCGGCACCATAACTGGGATTTCGTGTTTACCACGCCAAATATCAAGAAGGTGCATCAGGTTATCCGGGCTGCCGCAGAGACCGCGATTCGCCATACCAATATGGCGATATTGGGGATAGGCGGCCGGTATAAGACCGTCCTTCACCTGTCAGATAACTCCGGCTCATCCATGTCCGATGTGCTGCAAGCCAAGCCGTTCAATAAGGTGCCCAAGTATGTTTTCAAGCTTTATGACTCGACTACAACCGGTAAAGTCTCGGATACAATTGCGGGTAGCTCGGTATTACGAGACCCTAAAGTATTGTTTTTTCTGGCGGTGTGGGGACTCTGTTTATTTTTTGGTTTCATCAAGCCTGAATATATTGATGCTCCCGCTAAGGCCGCTGAAACCACTTCTGCCGCTGCTCCGGCTGCTGGGGAGGTGGGTAGTTCGGCCCCTTCTGATGTACGTCCTAGTGGCGCTCCTGCTGCGTCTGCTGCTGGTGTCCTTGCTATAGGGCCGTTTGCGGGCCATCAGCTGATTATCAGCTGCCATATCCTGATAAAGGATCAGCGGGGAGAGTACCGGGTCCAATATTGTTTTTCGCTGCGCAAAGGGGATAACGTGCAGCCGCTCGATGCGGACGATTGGCCCGATGAACTGGCTAGGGTGGATCCAATGAGTGCATGCCATGCGGTGGTGAAGTATCAGGGGCAGCCTGTGGACGTATATTGCGACCCGGAAGGCGATACCTTGCGCCGGAAATACAATGCGGGCCTCTTTGCCGGGGTCAAAAATACAGGGAAACCCAGTGATGACCAGTCATGAAAATGATACCCGGACATAAATACATGCGACCGCGTGACGCGAATGTTTATGTTAAATTGCGGCTCCAATTGCGCCAGTGAACAGGGGCGGGAGCCCCTATAAGCCGCTCCCGTCCGTTGATTTAGCCTCCTGACGTCTCCCGGCGAAACACGCCCATCTGGCCCCGAGCCCGGATCACCCCCTTTCCTGCAAAACCGGTCTTTACTGCCCCAGTTCCAGTGCCCAGCCGAAGGCTATGGGGCACGGTTAGCGCCTTCCTTGGCCTCCTGTCGTAGACAAGCCGCTCTCACAGCGTCAGCTTGTTTTGGGGCTTTCTGTGTGGCTTTGGGGTTGCTTGGCTGCCAAGCCCCCCGGGTAGTAATACGGGGGGAATTCTTCCACCGATGCCAAACCCTGGGCACGCTTCTTTGAAAGCCCAGCCCGCAGGGCTGTTATCTCTTACTTGTGCAATTGACTCCCAGGATCGGCAATGATCAAATCCGCTTATCTGATGTTGTTGGGGGAGGGTACCTGGTGCCAATCTTTGTTCCTGTGTTTATGCTCGCCATGCTGTATGGATTCGTCCGCCTCATCCTTAGCGGGGATCTCTCCGATGATATGCTGACGGTTTGTTATTTCGCTGTGGCGTTCATAACCGCTCCGGTTTTGTTTGGCTGTCTGCTGATGGGGCTTGCTTGGGTTACTGATTGGTCAGAGCAACGGGCACGTGCCAAGCGGATAGCTCGGTGCAAGGCGGCAAAGGCCGCCAAGCTGGCCAATCTCAGTTGATGCCGATAAACCTATTTATCGGCGATAAGTTTTTTGAACATCTCGCCAATCCTCTGGACAAGGATTAGCACCATTGTCGAAGCCAAAGCCATTGCTGCGATGATCGGGTGAACTTCCCATTTAGGTGCGAGATAAGCGAGGGTGGCAGCCAGGCCCCATTGCGCTAGCAATATGAAACCTTCTTTTTTGTTGGAAAACACATACTTGGCATACTTAGACAGCATGTCGACCATCGAGCAATTCCTTCTTTGTTTATGTATTGCAATTTTACCACTTCGGATGGCCTGTTTTGGTTGGGGGCATCTGAGTGCTGACATTTTGTCCAGGCCGCCATGTTACAATGGGACTCACTCTTGGGATAAGGCTTAGAAAATGGTTGATTTTGAATATGGTACTGAAGTGATTGCCGAAGGGCTTTCGCGGGCGATCATGATAGTTCAGGTTGTGAGACCGGATTCGATCGTGTGTTCGTACAAGGTGGGTGATGACCTTCATACGGTTGAGTTGAATCCAAAGTCTTTGCGCTTGGCGACCGCTGATGACAAGCCACAATCAGCACTGCTCATGCCATCACGGTATCGCAATGGCGCATAAAGCAATCAAGGGGCCTCTGGCCCCTTTGTCATGCCCCTAAGCCTGACCGCGCATAATGTGAACAGTGGTTATGTTGAACACTAGGCCCCCTGCCACAATCGAGCGGGGCAGGGGGCTTAGAGGTAGGAGGGATGTGGGACAGCTCGCTGGCATCATCCAGACGCCCGAGAATGTTTAATATAACCCGTGTTATGCGAGGCCAGGCGGCGGTCAGTCGCCTAGCTTCTCCGTGTGGGTGATGAGCATCCATCCCCTGATCAGTTTTCTGATGGCAACCTTGTCCTCTTCTGGCAGCTCTTCGATGGCCTTGGACAGGTACGTCATTGTCTCTGTGGTTTCCCCATAAACAATTTCATCAAGTGACACCCCTAGCGCGGTAGCGATAGGGATGATCGTCTTTATCAGCGGGTTTTCCTGCTCACCACTTTCCAGCCGGGACAGTTGCGACTTCGATATGCCGCATTTTTCGGCCAAGTCTTGTTGGCTTAGTCCTGCCTGCTTACGTATGCGTTTTATATTGTCGCCTATATGCGTCATTTCGCGGCCTCTTGGTGTATGCCTGCTGATTTTACATCACCTAGTTGCATACGTGCGGACTCGGTTGTATGCTTGCCCACATCGAGTTGTATGGGTGCGCACTTAGCGCAGTACCTCATAGGGGCAGGGAATGACCACTTTTTCAGCCGTTGTTAAGCCAGAGCGCAATGTGTATTGGCAGGATGAGCCAACTGGCGACATCTCCGCTTGCGTGGCTGGTCAGGTTGAGTTCTTCCGCGACCTCGCCGAGCTATGCCGTTATCTCTCACTGACTTACCCCGATTTTGACTTTGTGCCGGTCGAAGTGACCGCGGACACATGGCGCGGGTTCTATGACCAAGGAGTCTTTTTCGATGACTGGTCATAACCCGAAAACCAAAATCGACTTTCTGTCGTTCACCTTCACTCCCGAGCCGCTCAAACGTATCACTGAGCTGGCAAAGCAGGGCGCTTTGCTCAAGGCCATTCCGCGCTTTGATATCAAGTCCTCTGTTTTGGCTGCTGCCATGCCTGCGCCTGCTGCCAATGGCCTGATTTATCGCCGGCCGGCACCGGTAGAGCCGGCACCGCAAACCCGAGCCCAAGCAACCGAGCAACGTTTACGGTCTGCGGCCTATCCAGAGCCGCTTTATGTCGAAGTCGAGCAGGATGTGCCTGCCGTGGTCACGCCTTCCATGACTCAAGCCATGGAGACGGTATTGGCCTCTAAGTACACCGCTCGCGCCGATATCCACCGCGAACTCAAGGCCGTCTGCGCCAGCCTGCTTGATTTCTCTGAATTTGAGGTCAACCCGGACGGCAAGTATTGGGACGCCTATAACGACTTGATCCACTGCTACGGAGTGCAGTTTCTCGATGCCCTATGTTGTGGCGAACTGGAGATTTTCTTTGAAGAGCTCAATTACCAGATTGGTGTACCGATCCCTGCGCCTCGCTTTACCGTCCGCCATCGTCGCGGGGGTCTGCACGGCTACAGCTATAGTGGTGACATTCTTATCGATGGAATTGCTTGTGGCCTTGTGGCTTGGGGAGCTGCCAACCACGGCTGCATGGTTTCCTTCACTGGAGCCGGATGTGATGGATTGGACTTTGACGCTCTTTACCGTGTCATTTCTGTGGTGCCTGGGCTCCGTATTACTCGAGTTGACCTCGCGCTGGATGATTACTCAGGCTCGGTTATATCTTATCTGCGAGCGGTCGAAGCGGCGGAATTAGGCCATTTTCACCCGGCTCGCGGTATGGCTCCCAAGTGGATGGCCATTCAAGCTGGGGAGTTTATTCCCGAGGTTCACAATGCCATGGCCAAGCGCTTTGGCATGATCGCGTCTTCTGGCTGTTCCTTCTATATCGGCTCTCGCGCTAATGGCAAATGTGGTCGCATTTATGAGAAGGGCAAGCAGATGGAGTCTGCCGAATATCCCGACTGGGTGCGCGCCGAAGGCGAGCTACACAGTAAAGACCGCGTTATTCCGCTGGATGTGCTGATAAACCCAGACCCTTATTTCGCGGGCATGTATCCGCAATTTGCCAAGTGGCTGGATGAATTGGTCAAAGAAGTAACCGAGCCGGTACGGATAACCACGTTTAAGAACAAATTCAAGACTTGCCGCGATAATGCTGTGACCAATATGTCCAGAATGGCAGGTCGTCTGGTCAACTATCTAAAGAATGTCGAAGGATTGGCGAGCGATTCCATTGTGCGTCAATTAATTGGGCATTTAGGCCCTGATGATGTACCGGTGCGGCTGCTGATGCCGCTGCCACCAGAGTTAGACGAAATACCGCTTTTCGAGCCCAACTGAACGGGCATTAATAATCCAAGTGGAGAGTAAAGATATGTCGAAAATTACTGGCGTAATGGTGCTGTGTGTGACCCATGGCAAAGGTATTTCCCGCAAAGGTGCGAGCCCTAAGCCGTATGATTTTGCCAACGTGCAATTCTTGGTGCCTGCCACCAATATTGATATGCCCGAGTGCCAAATCAATAACTGGGGCTTTGAGGCCAAGGAAATGCCCCTCAAGAATGACCCGATCATTCTGGCTAATATCGCTGACTGTCCCAAGCTTCAGCCCATCACCCTGCTGCTGGAAGCTGACCCACGCAACCCGGCCCGAAATATCGTGGCTGGCTTCGAGATTGAAGGCGGGGCCAAACAGGACGAATTCGGCTCTCTCCAGAAAAAACCGTAATAACCCGGTGCCTGAGGAGGAGGAGCGAAGACGTGCAGCGAGCGACGACGAGGGCACCAAATAAATGATCTGCGTTGATTTAACTTCCGAAGGGTACGTAAAACAGGCCCCGCCGGAAACATGCTCTTACGTGCTCTTGACTTCTCAAGAGCACATTAAACTCACCGATATATCCAACTGGTTTCAGTTCGATATATCGATTGTGGGAATTGCCTTTAGCTCTGGGATTGTATTGTGGGCTTTGGGTTTAAAAGTGGGCGCTATTGCCCGGTTAATTGTTGGTGCAAAAAGAGGATAAACGAAAATGCCTAATTTCTTCCGTAACGGTTGTATTGCTCTGGTTGGTTCTGTCGCTGCTATGGGTGCCGCTCATGCCGAAGGTGGCATCGCTGAGGCTGCCGGTAAAGCCCTGGACTCTGCCCAGTCAGACGTCACTATCACCGCGCCCAAGGTCATGATGGTGGTGGCGACTGTGGTCGGTGTCGGCATCCTGATCAACATGATGCGCAAAGCCTAAGCCATGTCTTTGCTCATCGGGACGCTGTGGTTCCTGTTCTTTGTTGAAGGCTACAGGGCATCGTTTTCGATATGACACAAAGGCGGCTCCGGTCGCCTTTTTTATTGGGAGGTAGTGTGCGCATTGGTCTGTTTTTACTGCTGTTTCCTTCGCTGGCCTTCGCCATTGGGGGCTGTCCGGTTGGGGTGCAGCTGGGCAACGTCACCATGGCTACGCGCTTGCCGGTCTGCCTCAAGTTTGAAGGTTCTGAGCATGGCGGCTGCCTTGTTAACTGCAAGGGTGTGTGTGTCGAGCTTCCCTTGGCGAATACCAAGGGGCCGGTCGAGACGACAGGGACCACCTGTAGCTGGTCTGACTCCAACGGCAGCGGGAACGGCGATTCTGACGGCAGCGGCAATACACCAGATGAAGGGAATGGCGGTGGTGTGGTGAATGGTTGGGATTTCTTTCAGCCGGTCATTGGTGACGCGACAGGGACGTCTGTTTCTGGTTCTGTTGCCAAGCTAAATAAAAACCTTGGTTCGGCTCTTCATCAGCTGATAGATGGTACTAAGCAGGATTCAAATAATATTAATTCTATTGCTCACAGTGCTGAGTCACTTTATCGCGATATGAAAACAAGCCTCTATCATTTGGATAGAATGGCTAACGATATTTATCAATCTAAAAATGCTACAAATGAAATTCTGGGGCGCATTAATGCGTCCAACGATTTATTGCAGTCAATAAATTCAAAGATGGGCTCTTCTGGTTCTGGTTCTGGTTCTGGCTCTTCTGGTGTTGGTGATTCTGCTCAAGCTGAAAAAATATATAACGAATTAAAGCAAATTAACGCTAATACATTCGGCCCTGACTTTGCCCAAACACATATAGGTGCAAACTTTTATGATTTGGTTAGGGGTTATCAGTGGGATGTTTCCAGTATTAAAGATAGCACTCACGAGTTGAATAGCACTTTTAATAATTTTTATTGGAATACTGCGCAAGATTTGCGAAATAACAGCATTGAAATGAATCGCAATATTAAGGCCATTGCTGAGTCATTAAAAAATGGCGGTACAGGTGGCGGTGATGGTTCGGGCGGTACGGGTAGTGGTGGCGAAGGGCAGGGGATTGATTATTCTAAAATGCCCGGCTCTGGTGAAAATCCGCTGCATGTCGCCGGTGCCGAATATAGCTCAAATCTTTGTAAGGGTGGGGCTGAGTGTTTTTTTGACTTGGAAACCATCAATAATAAATACAAAGAAACCAAGAGTCAGCTTACTAATACTTATGACGGAATAAAAACAGAAATGGCTGATGCATTCCGTTATAGCTTTAGTGGGTCAGCAGGGGTGCCAAAGTGTTTTGATATGTTTTCGATGTTCGGTCATTCTTATTCCATCTGCCCGGATGCCGGGGGCTATTGGAAGATGTTGGCGGCCATCTTGATGTTTATCTTTTACTTTATCGCACTGATGATAGTGGCTAAGAGGTGATATATGGAGTGGTTGGGTGATTTGTTTAATGGATTTTTCAGCGACATATATCAACTCGCGGTGCAGTTTGCAGCGTGGATAAGTATTAAGTTGGCTATTCAGTGGGTGGAGTTCAAAATATTCCTGCTCACTTTTTCATGGGATGTTGCCAAACAAATTTTAATTAATTTGCAATTCAGCGATTTGATATCGGCTTCATTTAATAATCTGCCTGCGGAAATGAAAGGGATTCTTTTATATCTACGCCTTGATAAGGGCATTTCGATAATAACTCAGGCTTTTATTGCTCGCTTTTTGCTGAATATGTTTGGGTGGTGATCCATGTCTATCAAAATCCATCACGGTGCGCCGGGCTCTTACAAGTCGTCAGGGGCCATTCATACCGATGTTCTGCCAGCCATCAAGGCGGGCCGCCACATCATCACCAACGTGCGCGGATTCACGGCTGAGCGTTGCAAGGAGGTGCTGGGCAAGGAGGTGCCTGACGAATTCGAAGTGACCTATATCGAGACGGAATCCCAAGAGGGGCGCGATAAGTTGGCCCGCTTTTACCACTGGGCACCCAAGGGCGCTTTCTTCCTGGTCGATGAAGTGCAGCGGGTGTTTCCGCCAGCGTGGCGTCAGAGTGATTTAGATCGGCTCGATTATCCCGGTGGGCCTGATGTGGCCAAGGAAGATGGCAGGCCGGAAACCATTGATGTGGCCTTCGATATGCACCGGCACCATAACTGGGATTTCGTGTTTACCACGCCAAATATCAAGAAGGTGCATCAGGTTATCCGGGCTGCCGCAGAGACCGCGATTCGCCATACCAATATGGCGATATTGGGGATAGGCGGCCGGTATAAGACCGTCCTTCACCTGTCAGATAACTCCGGCTCATCCATGTCCGATGTGCTGCAAGCCAAGCCGTTCAATAAGGTGCCCAAGTATGTTTTCAAGCTTTATGACTCGACTACAACCGGTAAAGTCTCGGATACAATTGCGGGTAGCTCGGTATTACGAGACCCTAAAGTATTGTTTTTTCTGGCGGTGTGGGGACTCTGTTTATTTTTTGGTTTCATCAAGCCTGAATATATTGATGCTCCCGCTAAGGCCGCTGAAACCACTTCTGCCGCTGCTCCGGCTGCTGGGGAGGTGGGTAGTTCGGCCCCTTCTGATGTACGTCCTAGTGGCGCTCCTGCTGCGTCTGCTGCTGGTGTCCTTGCTATAGGGCCGTTTGCGGGCCATCAGCTGATTATCAGCTGCCATATCCTGATAAAGGATCAGCGGGGAGAGTACCGGGTCCAATATTGTTTTTCGCTGCGCAAAGGGGATAACGTGCAGCCGCTCGATGCGGACGATTGGCCCGATGAACTGGCTAGGGTGGATCCAATGAGTGCATGCCATGCGGTGGTGAAGTATCAGGGGCAGCCTGTGGACGTATATTGCGACCCGGAAGGCGATACCTTGCGCCGGAAATACAATGCGGGCCTCTTTGCCGGGGTCAAAAATACAGGGAAACCCAGTGATGACCAGTCATGAAAATGATACCCGGACATAAATACATGCGACCGCGTGACGCGAATGTTTATGTTAAATTGCGGCTCCAATTGCGCCAGTGAACAGGGGCGGGAGCCCCTATAAGCCGCTCCCGTCCGTTGATTTAGCCTCCTGACGTCTCCCGGCGAAACACGCCCATCTGGCCCCGAGCCCGGATCACCCCCTTTCCTGCAAAACCGGTCTTTACTGCCCCAGTTCCAGTGCCCAGCCGAAGGCTATGGGGCACGGTTAGCGCCTTCCTTGGCCTCCTGTCGTAGACAAGCCGCTCTCACAGCGTCAGCTTGTTTTGGGGCTTTCTGTGTGGCTTTGGGGTTGCTTGGCTGCCAAGCCCCCCGGGTAGTAATACGGGGGGAATTCTTCCACCGATGCCAAACCCTGGGCACGCTTCTTTGAAAGCCCAGCCCGCAGGGCTGTTATCTCTTACTTGTGCAATTGACTCCCAGGATCGGCAATGATCAAATCCGCTTATCTGATGTTGTTGGGGGAGGGTACCTGGTGCCAATCTTTGTTCCTGTGTTTATGCTCGCCATGCTGTATGGATTCGTCCGCCTCATCCTTAGCGGGGATCTCTCCGATGATATGCTGACGGTTTGTTATTTCGCTGTGGCGTTCATAACCGCTCCGGTTTTGTTTGGCTGTCTGCTGATGGGGCTTGCTTGGGTTACTGATTGGTCAGAGCAACGGGCACGTGCCAAGCGGATAGCTCGGTGCAAGGCGGCAAAGGCCGCCAAGCTGGCCAATCTCAGTTGATGCCGATAAACCTATTTATCGGCGATAAGTTTTTTGAACATCTCGCCAATCCTCTGGACAAGGATTAGCACCATTGTCGAAGCCAAAGCCATTGCTGCGATGATCGGGTGAACTTCCCATTTAGGTGCGAGATAAGCGAGGGTGGCAGCCAGGCCCCATTGCGCTAGCAATATGAAACCTTCTTTTTTGTTGGAAAACACATACTTGGCATACTTAGACAGCATGTCGACCATCGAGCAATTCCTTCTTTGTTTATGTATTGCAATTTTACCACTTCGGATGGCCTGTTTTGGTTGGGGGCATCTGAGTGCTGACATTTTGTCCAGGCCGCCATGTTACAATGGGACTCACTCTTGGGATAAGGCTTAGAAAATGGTTGATTTTGAATATGGTACTGAAGTGATTGCCGAAGGGCTTTCGCGGGCGATCATGATAGTTCAGGTTGTGAGACCGGATTCGATCGTGTGTTCGTACAAGGTGGGTGATGACCTTCATACGGTTGAGTTGAATCCAAAGTCTTTGCGCTTGGCGACCGCTGATGACAAGCCACAATCAGCACTGCTCATGCCATCACGGTATCGCAATGGCGCATAAAGCAATCAAGGGGCCTCTGGCCCCTTTGTCATGCCCCTAAGCCTGACCGCGCATAATGTATATTATGTTAAATCAGCTATCTTGTTTCCTGTCACCACCTATTGAACTGTGTATAATGGCAACAATTGATCCTATCTCCGACCGGATGTCTTAAGTGGCTGAATTAACATCAGAACAATTAAAACCTGTTTTTGCGATTGAACAGTTTCCTGCCCTCAGCGAACTCGAACCCATTCCCTTTGCCGCCTTGCAACCCAGAGCCATTTCCGCCATCAAGCGTCTCGCCAGCTTTGATGGCGACTGCCCGGTCATGCTGCTCAACGGTTTTCCTGGGGTGGATTATGAAGGCGTTTGCCAGACGCTGATCGCCGCCTCCAACGGCAAGGATGGCGACCTGTTCGATCTCTGCTACACCGAGAATCTGAACAATCCGTTCAAGCCCATCTGGTTGCGCTTGCAACCCGGCACCGGCTTCGAGTTCTGTGAAATGGTCGGCGAATTGCTCAAGCTGATGAGCCATCATCTGGATGCCGAGCGCCTGGTCACCCGCATCATGCGCAAGCAGAACAACGATCCCAAGATCGATGACTTCCTCTCCGATCTGGCGGCGCACGTGGCTCAAGGGCTCGAATTCCAACATCCGGTACTCATCAACCTGCTGATCCACCATGAAGAGCAGGAAGCGCCGGTCATCTATGGACGGGATTTGAACTGGGATACCCTGTTTGGCTCCATCAACTATCAGACCGAGCAAGGTTCGGTTTATGCCAACCAGCACCTGCTGGAACCAGGTCTGCTGCGTCAGGCCAACGGTGGCTATCTTATTTTGCAGCTGGATGAGCTGCTGGATCAGCCCCATCTCTGGTTCAAGCTCAAGAACGCGATGCAAAAAGGCGAGCTGGACTGGAATGCCTATCAGGAAGGCAAGACCCTGACCCCCTTCTTCACCCCGGAAGCCACCCCCATCAAGCTCAAGCTGATCCTGGTCGGCGATCGGTTGGATGTGGCCGAGTTCCAGATGCTGGACCGCGACATGTCCGAGCGCATCTTCCTGCGCGCGGACCTGGTCTCCGAGGTGAACATCGAAGAGGATCTGCCTGATTATCTTCAATATCTGGCCTGGCTGCGCGAGCGCTGGGAGCTGCTGGACTTCACCCCGGCCGCCCTCGCCGCCCTTTGCCGCCACGCCAGTCGGCTGTGCGACCATCAGGAGTGGCTGTCGCTCTCCGAGGTGCAACTTTCTGCCATCATGCGGATGGCTGACAGCCTGGCACGCGAGCTGGAAGCGGACGTCGTCACCGACGAGCACATTCGCGGTGCACTGGAAGAGCAGGATTACCGCCTCAACTATCTGGTCGAACAGTCAGACCAGGGCGTCATCGACGGCCAGATCCTGCTGCAGACCGACGGTGAGGAAGTGGGCCAGATCAACGGCCTCTCTGTTATCCAGGTCTCAGGGCATCCCTATGATTTCGGCGAGCCGGTGCGCCTCACCGCCACAGTGCATCTGGGTGATGGCGATGTGGCGGACATCGAGCGCAAAGCGGAGCTGGCGGGTCATATCCACGCCAAGGCGATGATGATCATCCACGGTTATCTCTCCAACAAGTTCGGTGCCGAGAACCCTTCCCCGCTGTCGGCCAACCTGGTGTTCGAGCAGTCCTATCACGAGATCGATGGTGACAGCGCCTCGTTGACCGGTCTGTGTGCCCTGCTCTCTGCCCTCGCCCGCCAGCCCATCTACCAGCACTTTGCGGTGACCGGCGCGGTCGATCAGTTCGGCAATGTGCAGGCCGTCGGCGGCGTCAACGAGAAGATCGAAGGCTTCTTCCGGGTGTGCAAGATCCACGGTCTCACCGGTAAACAGGGGATCCTGCTGCCCGGCACCAATGCCCAGCAGCTCAACCTGTCCGATGAGGTGATCGCGGCCGTCGAAGCCGGCCAGTTCCATATCCATCCGGTGGATCATGTGGAAGAGGCCATCGAGTTGCTGACTGGTTGTGTTGCCGGTGAGCCGGATATGCCGGATACCCTGTTCGGCCGGATCCAGCAGCGGCTGGATGAGCTCAACGGCACCGACGTCATCAAGGGTGGCGTGCTGCGCCGCCTGCTTGGTCGAGTGTTCGGACGGTGAGAAAAGAAGTGATCGGAGTTGTTTAGCGAACAACTGTACGCTAAATTGGCCCGGCTTTGACCCATTTGAAGGATAAACAGCGTGACCGTAGACAATACCACCATTGATGCCCGCCTTTCCCTGTGTGAACAAGGCAAAGACTCGTTTACCCGTGAAGAGCTGCTCGCCTGCAGCCGTGGCGAACTGTTTGGTGAGGGTAACAGTCAGCTGCCCGCCCCCAACATGTTGATGATGGATCGCATCGTCAAGATCAATGACAACGGTGGTGAGCATGGCAAGGGCGAAATCCTGGCAGAGCTCGATATCACGCCGGATCTCTGGTTCTTCGATTGCCACTTCCCCGGTGATCCGGTCATGCCTGGCTGTCTCGGTCTGGATGCCATGTGGCAACTGGTCGGTTTCTTCCTGGGCTGGAAAGGCGGCCCCGGCAAGGGTCGTGCACTGGGGGTTGGCGAGGTGAAATTCACTGGCCAGATCCTGCCGACCGCCAAGAAAGTGACCTACAAGATCACCTTCAAGCGCGTCATCAACCGCAAGCTGGTGATGGGGATCGCCGATGGCGTGGTGGAAGTGGATGGTCGCCCGATCTACAGCGCAACCGATCTGAAAGTGGGTCTGTTCAAGGACACCACCGCATTCTAAGTGCTGACCCGCAGGTCAAACTGAACAACGTAAAGGGGCCATCATGGCCCCTTTCCTTTTGCAATGAGTGATGAAGTACCGGCTACTTCATGAAGAGGCCTGAGCCCCGCCCTTCCATGGCATCACGCCAACCACCAAGCCAATGCCCACGGGCATCCAGGCATTGATACGGACACGCTTCTTTCTGTTTGCCGACCACGCCAGCCTGATAACCACGAGCACGAGCTCTTTCCAGACGGTCCCGTTTTTGTCTCTTCATCATCTACGACCCTCTTCCGTGGAACAAAAAAAGCGACCAATTTTTCATCGGTCGCTTTCATCTTTACCCCAGGGGGTCGGCAGGGTCAAACAAAAAATTTCATGCTATCCGGTCATTGTGACACAAGACACTGAACCGCATTAATTTTTAGTGACACAACATTTTAGCGCTGGAAACGGCGCAGCCAGGCGAATGGCAGGGCCAGCAGAGTCAACCAGAACAGGCTGCCACCACCGCTGCCGCCATCCTGACCGGTCTGATTGTTGACCGGTGCGTTGGCGACCACATAACCGGCCGGATCGTTGTTCTTGTAGTCGGTTACCACCGGTGCCAGCTTGACGCTGACCACGGTAGCATTGGTGCGGTTGTTCAGATCGCTCTCGCTGTTGTAGCGATAAGCGGTGGCCGCAACGGTACCGTTGCTGCTGATGCCGCTGGCATAGGCGATGTGGTAGTAGTAACCGTTCTGGGTACACTGCTTGGCTCCTGCATCATCCAGACCACAGATGAGATCGTTCAGATACCAGTTGTTGCCGGTCGCCGCGTTGAGCAGGAAACCTTCCTGCATGCGGTTGGTACCGTTGACCACGGGCTGGGTCTGATGGCGGGAATCACGCCAGCCAACCACCATGTTGTGGTTGTTGATGGCGGCCGCTTCAGAGCCGGAGCCGCTGAGCGGCTTGTCCTGCAGGGAGACCACGGCGTTGGTGGTCGGCGTGTTCAGGTTGAACACGAACATCTCGACCGGGCGGTTCTGGCCCTTGTTGATGCGATAGAGCTGGTTGCCGATCACATAACCGTTGTCGTTGACCCCCACGGCCCAGCTGTGTTGCAGCTTGGCGTCATCCTTGCCGGGCTCGCCTTCGGCCAGCGGGATGATCTGGGTAGTGCCAACCTTGCTGCCATCCAGATCCAGTGTCCAGTAAGCGGCCAGGTTGCGACCGTCCAGGTAGTTGGTGCCGATCTCGCCGGTGGAGGAGTACCCTACCCCGTACAGATTGCCGTTGAATTTACCCACTCCGAGCGCGGAGGCGGTCTGCACCACTTCGTTGCGGGCGCGGGCATACTCGTTGGCCTGCAGCAGCTTGTTGAAGGTGCCGGTACTGTTGACCAGCCAGAAGCTGGCCTGGGTGTTGAGGCCCGGGCAGTAGCGGTAATCGCCGTACTGGCCGTCGTTGCCGGCAAAGCACCAGTTGTAGGTTTCGGAGTTGACGGCAATGTTCTTGCCGGTGGCGGCGGTACCGGTCACCAGATACTGGCCGTTGTCCAGCTTCTTGATGCTGGTCGGTACGCTCAGGCTGTGAGTGCCGGCGCCGTCTTTCAGCTCGACGGGGTTGCCCTCCTCGACCACGGCGAAGGCAGTGCGCAGCTTGCCACTCATCTTGTAGCCCGCCCGGGTACCGGGTACGTCGCCCAGCGCGGTCACCAGACCGTCTGTCTCGCCCAGCTGCACGTAACCTACGTTGTTGCGCTGGTCGACCCCGTCGAGGAAGTCACGACGCCACTGATAGGCGAAGTTGCTGTTGTCGTTCCAGAAGGAGTTGCAGACCGAGTTGGAGAGCATGCAGCCCTGCTCGAAACGGAAACGATCGACCAGGAAGTCGGCGAAACGCACGGTCGAGAAGTGCTCGGCCATGTTGTTCTTGGTATTGATCCCGATGAGCCCGTTGCCATCGCCGCTGATCCCGCTGGCGTACCCCTTGTCGGACGCATCGACAATGGTGAAAAAGGGACTTTGTGCCGCCTGGGCATGCAGGCTGGCGCTGACCAGAATGGCCAGCATGGATAATTGCTTTTTCATCTACTTCCTTAGTCCTGATGTTTCAACGCTTCCAACTCCTCCCAACGGGAGAAGGCTTGTTCCAATGCAGCCTCTGCTGCATTCAGGGCATCCAGTTTGGCTTGAGTCTGGTCGCTCGGCAGGGAGAAGAAACCGGGGTGGTTGATCTCGGTCTGCAGGGCATCCAGCTCTGCCTCCAGCTGTTCCAGTCGAGCGGGTAGATTATCCAGCTCCAGCTGCAACTTGTAAGAGAGCTTTTTGGCTTTTGTGGCAGCAGGCGCCGGCGCCACGACAGGCTCTGGCGTTTTGCTCTGCGCCTGTTTGGCGACTTGCTGCGCAGACTGCTGTGCCTGTTGTTGAGCGCGGGTGGCCATCATGTCGGCGTAACCGCCCACATAATCGCTGATCTGCCCGTCCCCTTCAAACAACCAGCAACCGGTCACGGTATTGTCGATGAAACGACGATCGTGGCTCACCAGCAACAGGGTGCCGGGGTAGTCCGCCAGCAGCTCTTCCAGCAATTCCAGCGTTTCGACATCCAGGTCGTTGGTTGGTTCATCGAGGATCAGTAAATTACTGGGCTTCAAGAACAATTTGGCCAACAGTAAACGGTTTTTTTCGCCCCCTGACAAGGCTTTCACCGGGGTGCGTGCCCGTTTTGGTTCAAACAGGAAGTCCTGCAGGTAACCGAGAATGTGGCGGGAGCGGCCGCGCACCATCACTTCCTGCTTGCCCTCCCCGACGTTGTCCACCACCGTCTTCTCGGGATCGAGCTGCTCGCGGTACTGATCGAAGTAGGCCACCTCCAGATTGGTGCCCCCCTTGACCGTGCCACGACTTGGGCTCAACTGGCCAAGCAGCAGCTTGATGAGTGTCGACTTGCCACAGCCGTTGGGGCCGACCAGCGCAATCTTGTCGCCGCGCAGCACCTGCAGATCCAGCCCCTGGAACAGGGTGCGATCACCAAAGTCCAGCCCCAGGCCTTCACTCTCAAATACCAGCTTGCCGGAGCGGCTTGCCTCGTCCAGCTGCAGCTTGGCCTTGCCCTGCAGTTCACGGCGCAGGGTCCGCTCCATCCGCATCGCCTTGAGGGCGCGTACGCGCCCCTCATTACGGGTGCGACGGGCCTTGATCCCCTGGCGTACCCACACCTCTTCCTGGGCCAGCTTGCGATCGAATTCGGCGTTCTTGAGCTCCTCGACCCGCAACCACTCCTCTTTCCCCTGCAGGTACTCGTCGTAGTTGCCGGGCCAGGAGGTGATCACGCCGCGGTCCAGATCGATGATCCGGGTCGCCAGCTTGTGGATGAACTCTCGGTCGTGGGAGATAAAGACGATGGCGCCGCGAAAATCCTTGAGGAACTCTTCCAGCCAGTTGATGGCATCGATGTCCAGGTGGTTGGTCGGTTCGTCCAGCAGCAACAGATCTGGATCGCAGGCCAGCGCGCGGGCCAGTGCCACCTTGCGCAGCCAGCCGCCGGAGAGGCTGTCGAGGGTCACGTCGGGATCCAGACCGAGCAGGGTCAGCACCTGGTTGATGCGGGTCTCGAACTGCCAGCCGTTCTGGTAGTCGAGCTGCTCCTGCAGCTGGCTCATCTTGCGGATGTTGGCATCGGAGGCATCGTGTGCCAGTTCCATGGAGATATGGTGATACTGCTTGAGCAGCTCCCCTACCCCGGCCAGCCCTTCGGCGGCGTAGTCAAACACGGTGAGCTCGCTCGACGCGGGGGGATCCTGCTCGAGACGGGTCACTTTCAAATCTTGTTGCAGCACCAGACGGCCGTCATCGAGCGGCAGTTCGCCGGCGATCACCTTCATCAGGGTGGACTTGCCCGCCCCGTTGCGCCCCACTAGGCAGAGGCGCTCGCCCCGCTCGATGGTGAGCTCGGCCTGATCGAGCAGCGGAAAATCACTGAACGACAACGACGCGCCGTGCAATGTCAAAAGAGCCATTCTTGTTCCTTATTGCTAATGAAAAAACGGGTGGCAGACTGGATCTCCCCCCGTTTCATCGTCAAATCGCCCGCTCACCCCTACCTGGCAAGCCACGCTTGCAGCTCAGCCAGGGTGAAGGGCCAACCCAGTTCACGCCCCGCCTCATCGCGCAGTACCGGAATGTGCACCCGATAGGTTGCCAGCCACTGCTCATCATCCATGATGTCGCACTGGCGAGTATCGGCCGCAAGACCAGCCTGCTCCACCAGCGCCCACGCCTGTTCGCACAGGTGGCAACCGTCGGTATGAAACAGGGTCAGCATCAGGCCTCAGCCTCCGCATGGGTGATGATCCAGCAGTTGTGGATATGCTGGTTGCGCTCGAAATCCTTGGGTCGAGTCTTGCCGGTGATGTTCTGGGCCTTGAGACCGATGGCCTCGAGACCGGCCAGATCCATCTTGAAGTGGCGCTTGTTGTTGGAGAACACCAGGGTGCCACCCGCGGCCAGCAGCCGCTTCAGGTGCTGCATCAGCAGCAGATGATCGCGCTGCACGTCGAAGCTCTCGTCCATCCGCTTGGAGTTGGAGAAAGTGGGCGGATCAATGAAGATGAGGTCGTACTGCTCGTCCGCCTCGGAGAGCCACTTCAGGCAGTCGGCCTGCACGAACTTGTGCTCTCGGCCCACCAGCGAGTTGAGGCGCATGTTGTCTTGTGCCCAGTTGAGGTAGGTGCGCGACATGTCCACCGTGGTGGTCTCGCTGGCACCACCCAACCCCGCGTGCACGGTGGCACTGCCGGTGTAGGCAAAGAGGTTCAGGAAGCGCTTGCCCTTGGCCATCTGACCCAGCATGCGACGGGTCTGACGGTGGTCGAGGAACAGACCGGTGTCGAGATAGTCATAGAGGTTGACCCACAGACGGGCACCGTACTCCTGCACTTCCATCCGGTGCTGCTCTTCGGAGAGCTTCTGGTACTGCTGTTTGCCTTCCTGACGTTCGCGCACTTTCAGGATCACCTTCTCGCCGTCCATGCCGGTCACCTTGATGGCGGCCTGTACCATGTCGAGCAGACGCTGGCGGGTCTTCTGGGCGGGAATGTCCTTGGGCGCCGCGTACTCCTGCACCACCAGATAGTCCTGATAACGGTCGATGGCGGCGTTGTATTCCGGCAGATCGGCATCGTAAAGGCGATAGCAGTCGAGGTTCTCTTTCTGTGCCCACTTCTCCAGGGTCTTCAAATTCTTGCGCAGACGGTTGGCAAAGTCCTGCGCCACCTCTTTCTGGGAAGCAACGGAGTCCTGTGCAATCTGGTAGTTGCGCAGCTGACACTCGAGGGCGCCGTTGAACAGGCGGTATTGCTTGTCGGCGCGCAGACGCAGGCAGCTCAAGAGTTCGGGGGATGCGGAAAGAATGGAGACTTTCCAGCCCTGGAAGCTGCGACGCAGGGCATCGCCGAGCGCCTGGTGGACTTCCAGCAGTGCCGGGAACTCGCCAAGACGCTCGCCATAGGGGGGGTTGGAGATCAGCATGCCGACCTGACGGGCCTCCCCTTCCACTGCCGGCATCGGCAGCGGGTTTTCCAGCGCAGTGACATCGGCCTGTTTGAAGGTGATGAGATGGGCCACGCCG
The DNA here is from genome assembly GCF_013085505.1 of Aeromonas sp. 2692-1. Classification (NCBI taxonomy): domain Bacteria; kingdom Pseudomonadati; phylum Pseudomonadota; class Gammaproteobacteria; order Aeromonadales; family Aeromonadaceae; genus Aeromonas; species Aeromonas sp. 2692-1. The sequence continues at coordinate 3,364,909 of NZ_CP038513.1, read as the reverse complement.
GCGGCTTTGGCGTTGTCGCGGGCTTTGAGCAGCACGCGGCTGTCGGCATCGCAACCAAACAGCTTCACCTCGCAGCGCTGCATGCCGCGCTTGGCCCGTACTTGCGCCTCCATCAGCAGGCTCTGCCACAGCTCGCTATCGTGCTGCAGCCAACGATCGAACCCGAAGCGCTCGCGGCGCAGGGCCGGTGCCATGTCGGCGGCGATAAAGGCAGCTTCCACCAGCAGCGTACCGGAACCACACATGGGGTCCATCATGGGCTCGCCGGCCCAGCCGCTACGGGCAATCATGGCGGCGGCCAGGTTCTCTTTGAGCGGCGCTTCGCCGGTGCCCTGACGGTAGAAACGCTGGTGCAGCGCGGGGCCTGACAAGTCCAGCGTGATATTGGCCTTGCCCTTGCCCAGGTGCGCCATGATGCGAATGTCCGGCGACTTCTTGTCCACGTCAGGACGCACATGACCGCGCTTGGTAAAGCGATCGACGATGGCATCCTTGATCTTCAGGGCACCGTACTGGGTATTGCGAATGGCCGGATTGGTACCGGTAAAATCCACGGCAATGGTGGAGGTACCGGAGAAGTGCTCTTCCCAGGGAATGGTGTGAGCACCCAGATAGAGATCCAGGTCGTCATTCATCTGGAATTCGGACAGCACCAGCACGATGCGGGAGGCGAAACGACTCCACAGACAGGCCTTGTAGCCAATGGCCGGTTCGCCTTTGAAATGCACGCCAGCCACGGTCTCACGGACCTGCTCTGCGCCCAGGTTGGTCAGCTCGACGGCCAACAGGTTTTCCAGCCCTTTGGGGCAGGTTGCAAAAAATTCTTTCATCACGCTCACGGAGAACCCATAAAAATAGTGCCGCATTATACCTTAAGCCGCGATCCGGAGCAGCAAAAGCTTGCCAGTGACGGCATAAACAGAAGGCATCTGACATGCGCCGCCTCCTCCCTTTGGCCGTTCTGGCGAGGCATGCGCGCAGGAAGGATCTGACGAATAAAAAATGTACGGGCTGCTCAGCGCAGTTCAAACAATAACCTAGTTTGCTCGGGCATCTCTCATTGGCACGGTATTACCTTGCTGAGGCAGCAACCATATATGACATGGCCATGGTCAGGAATAGGTGAGCTATCCCGCTGCCATATCTGACAGGCGTCAAACAAGACTCAACTCGTTATTATTCCCACGACAGAGCAAGTCCTTTCTGTAAACCCCGTGTTTGGCTCTCCCGTTATCGTCCGTAAACGGGAGGGCTATTTTTTTCCTCCTCTCTCTGTTCATATCGCTATTGTCCGACTGTCACATCTATCAGGTTTCAAGAGAAACTACAGGATTTAGAATAATCCCGTGTTGTTGATACAACCGCTTATTCCTCCTGTAGTGTGTGTTTGCCGCCCTCTTATCAAATTGATCGGAGGGCATTTTTATCTGATGCCTATGAAACGCCAAAATCTGCGTTATACACGCTTTCATGATCATCCATTCGCAGCGGTTCAATGTGGCGCTAGTCCAATGTAAAAGACCCGCTTGATGCGGGTCTTCGCAATTAGCATGACAACATTAAATTGCCCAGCGCAAACCAAATGAGGTCACAGCCACATGTTTGCGACCAGGAACATTGTTCATCTTGGGCGCATACCCAATTTCCAAGGCGACATTTTTATAGCCCAGACTGACAATGGGCAGCATGGCGAAGCCATTGACTCCTGATCCATCGAGATAGCCAGCCTGCAAGCCCAAGCCGGCAAAAACACTCTCGGTGAGATACCACTCCTTGCGATACATAAAGCCGGCATAGGCGGCAAATTTCTCATAGGAGTCTTCATAACCACCGCCACGCAGCGAAAGCTTGCCGGTCTCCTGATTCCCCAAAAATGCCCAGTCTACCCCCAACCCCGGATTGATATTGTTAAAGTCACAGGTCTTGCCATGTGGGCCTTTGGCCTTCTCACATCCACTGTGTATGGATGCTCCGTAGACGAGAACCGATATATCTTCTGTCGCTGATGTGGTCAGAGGCAGAAGAAACAGACTACTGGTCAGTAGATACTTGTTTATTTTCATGAGTCATTTCCTTGATCATGCTACTTACACGTATCAACCAGATACACGCACATTATTACACTCGCATTTTGAGATTACGGAGTTTGCAGGAAAGCCTCAAGTGGCACAGTTCACGTTTTCAAGGATAGCGTCCGGCAGCAATAAAAAATAATCGCCCACCGTGAGGGGGAAATTCAGATTGGATTCAGAATAGCATGTTAAAAGGTGACATCTGGCTAATTTTAGCCCAGTTGCCATATGGTCATAAAACAGCCACAGTTGAAAAAGATCAACTCACCTGGCGATATTGCGCCTGTGCCACCGGCCTTGGGCTCATGCGATTGTTCATCACCTTGATAACGCCAAAACGTGGCAAGGTCTTGCTGGTGGTCAATATGAGATCGTCAGTCAGGTTCAAACAGACGCTGGCCTGTTCACCTGCTTCGATCACCAGAAACTCCCCTTTGCCGTGAGGAGTGCCCATGCACACCAGCGCACCGGTTTCGGGAATAATGGCGGGGTGGGTTTCCCCAAAGAACCAGCTTTGTGGCATCAGGGGTTTGTAAAAGCGGCTGACAGCGATGGCATTGAGTACCAGCTGAACCTGATGCGGTACGCTCCACTCCAGTTCGGCAACCCTGTCCATCAGCTGATAATAGAGCGCCGCATCATCCACGCAAAAAGGCTGGGTGGTGAAGGAACATGGGACAAGCTGTCGCCCTTTATATTCGGTGGCGAAGATCATGCGATCGGATAAATCCAGCATCAGACGATCATCATGAGCATCATAATGCCACTGCCAATTGTCATTGGGTTGGATACACATGCAGGTGCCCTTACTGAAAGTCGTTACTCGACTTTATTCCATGTCGAGAATTTCAGCAACTTTAAATAAAGGGCACCGATTTATTTCTTATATATGGGTCACAATCTCTTTGACCAGATCCGGCCCCTTATAAATAAAGCCGCTGTAAATCTGGACCAGACTGGCACCCGCTGCCAGCTTCTCGCGGGCCGCCATGGCACTGTCGATGCCACCAACGCCAATAATGGGCAGCGCACCATCCAGTGCCTTGGCCAGCAGGCGGATCACTTCGGTGCTCTTGTGCTGCAAGGGACGACCGCTGAGGCCACCCGCTTCAGCGGCATGGGGCATGTCATAAATCATGTCGCGCTCAAGGGTGGTATTGGTGGCAATCACCCCATCAATGCCATTTTTTATCAGAGACGCGGCCACCTGATTAATTTCATCCGGAGTCAAATCCGGCGCAATTTTAACGGCCAGTGGCACGTATTTCTTATATTGCGCGGCCAGCTCCTGCTGACGAACCTTGAGGGCGGCCAACAGTTCATCCAGCGCATCGCCATATTGCAGTGAACGCAACCCCGGCGTATTGGGGGAAGAGATATTGACGGCAATATAACCGGCATGGTCATACACCTTGTCCATGCAGATCAGGTAATCATCCTTGCCCTGCTCGATGGGGGTGTCCTTGTTCTTGCCGATATTGATGCCGATCACCCCCTGATATTTGGCCTTCTTGACCTGGGCAACCAGGTGGTCGACCCCTTTGTTGTTGAAGCCCATCCGGTTGATGATCCCCTCTGCCGGAATAACCCGGAACAGACGCGGCTTGTCATTGCCGCTCTGGGGTCTGGGGGTGACGGTACCGACCTCGATAAAACCGAATCCCATGGCCCCGAAGGCATCGATACACTCGCCATCCTTGTCCAGACCGGCCGCCAGACCCACCGGATTGGCAAAAGAAAGCCCCATGACAGTGACGGGGCGTTTGGGCAAGGAGTGGCGGAAGAAACAATCAAGCGGCGTACCGAGAAGGCGGGGCAAATATTTGATGGAGAGATCGTGTGCCTGTTCCGGGTTGAGCTTGAACAGGAAATGCCTAGCGAGAGGGTACAGCATGTTTGCTCCTTAAAAAAAGCCCCGGCAACTGGCCGGGGCTTTGGGTGTGATACCGCTGTTATGCCTTAACTGGCAATTACAGTGCTCGGCAATTCAACTGGAGCAGGTTCAACTCCCGCAAGGCCACCGAGAACTTGGCGAACTCGTGAGTGCTGGTGGTCTTGAAGTCGGCCAACATGTGGGTCCAACGGGACAAGAGTTGCTCATGCTCCGAAATCCAGTCGGCCAGTATGGTAGCGCATTCTCCCTGATCTTTGCACCCTTCCAGCACCACGGAAGTGAGGCTGCGCTGCTGCCAGTCCAGATCTTCGCGGAAGGAGGCCCGCGCCATCGCCTGCCAGTGGTTCCCCACCGGTTGATGGTTGATCTGGTCGAGGAACCAGTGCAGATCCAGCTTGGCGCCGAGGCGATAGTAGACGTTGGCGGCACGCAGGATGTCGGTCTTGTGCTCCGCGGCGATCTGCGCCAGATCCAGGCTGGAGAAGAGGCTGCTCATGTGGGCCACCTGACGGGCGATGGCTTGTGGCACTTGCTTGGCCACCAACGCCGCGACCGCCTGCTGGTGTTCGGCCACTTCGCTCTCGTCCATCACCTCATAGAGGTGCTGCCCCAGCGTCTCGAAGGCCGGGCGGAAGAAGGCGATGTTCTCGCTGATGCTCCAGCTGCGATTGCGGGCGCGCAGGAACCAGCGGGTGGCGCGGCGCACGATGCGACGGCTGTAGAACATCAGTTCGAGCTGGGTCTCTGCCCCCACCAGGTTGTCGCACCCTTCGATGTCGCGCCACAGCTGATTGAGGCCAAATACCTCGCGTGCCATGGCGAAGCAGCAGGCCACTTCCGCCACCGAGGCACCGGTCTCGTCTTTCATCCGGCTGGCGAAGTTCAGCCCCATGTCGTTGACCAGCATGTTGGCCACCCGGGTCGCGATGATCTCGCCGCGCAGCGGATGCTGGGCCAGTGCCGCCCCGAACTGCTGCTGCAGCTTGGCCGGGAAGCTGGTCACCAGCATGTTGGCGAGGAAGGGCTCGTCGGTCACTTCCGGGCAGTTGAGCTGCTCTTTCAGTACCATTTTGCCGTAAGCCACCAGCACTGCCAGCTCGGGTCGGGTCAGCCCCTGCCCCGCCGCCATCCGCTCGGAGAGCTCCTCGTCGGAGGGCAGGAACTCCAGGGCGCGGTCGAGCTTGCCTTCCCGCTCCAGCCCCTGAATGAAACGCTGCTGCTCCTTGAGCTGCTCGGCACCACGGAAACTGGTCACCGAGATGGACTGGGACTGGCGATAGGCGTTGGTGATGACAATCTGCGCCACGTCGTCGGTCATCTCATAGAGCATCTGGTTGCGCTGCTTGAGGGTCAGGTCACCGGCCGCCACCAGCTGGTTCAGCAGGATCTTGATGTTCACCTCGTTGTCGGAGCAGTCCACCCCGCCCACGTTGTCGGTGAAGTCGGTGTTGATGCGTCCACCCTGGCTGGCGTACTCCACCCGGCCCAGCTGGGTAAAGCCGAGGTTGCCGCCCTCACCCACGATGCGGGCCCGCAGATCGCGGCCATTGACTCGCAGCACGTCGTTGCTGCGATCGCCCACTTCGGCGTCACTCTCGCGGGAACTCTTCACATAGGTGCCGATGCCGCCGTTCCACAGCAGATCGACGTTCAGGCAGAGCAGCGCCTTGATCAGCTCGTTCGGCGCCATGCTGGCCTTGTCGGTGCCGAGCAGGGTCTGGATCTCGGGGCTCAGCTTGATGGACTTGGCCGAGCGCAAGAAGATGCCGCCCCCTTGTGATATCAGCTCCCGGTTGTAGTCATCCCAGCTGGAGCCGGGCAGTTCGAACAGCCGCTTGCGCTCGACGAAGCTCTTGGCCGCATTGGGGGTCGGGTCGATGAAGATGTGCATGTGGTTGAAGGCGCCCACCAGCTGGGTGTGCTCGGAGAGCAGCATGCCGTTGCCGAACACGTCCCCCGCCATATCGCCGATGCCGACGCAGGTGAAGTCGGTGGTCTGGCAGTTGACACCGATCTCGCGAAAATGCCGCTTGACCGATTCCCAGGCGCCGCGGGCGGTGATGCCCATCTTCTTGTGGTCATAGCCAACCGAGCCGCCGGAGGCGAACGCGTCGCCCAGCCAGTGGCCGTATTCGAGACTTATCTCGTTGGCGATGTCGGAGAAGGTCGCGGTGCCCTTGTCGGCGGCCACTACCAGGTAGTAGTCATCCTCGTCGTGACGCACCACGGATTTCGGCGGGATCACCTCGCCGCCGATGATGTTGTCGGTCACATCGAGCAGGCCGCGGATGAACAGACGATAGCAGGCCTTGCCCTCTTCCTGGATGGCAGCACGGGGGGCGCCTGCCGGCATCTGTTTGCAGTAGAAGCCGCCCTTGGCACCGACCGGCACGATGACTGTGTTCTTCACCTGCTGGGCTTTTACCAGACCCAGCACTTCGGTACGGAAGTCCTCCTTGCGATCAGACCAGCGCAGACCGCCACGGGCCACCTTGCCCCAGCGCAGATGTACCCCTTCCACCCGCGGCGAGTAGACGAAGATCTCGAACTTGGGCAGCGGCAGCGGCATGTCGGTGATGCTGGAGGGGGCCAGCTTGAAGGAGATGTAGGGCTTGATGTGGCCTGCCTTGTCCAGCTGGTAGTAGTTGGTGCGCAGGGTGGCGTCGATCATCTCCACATAGCGGCGGATGATGCGATCGTCGTCCAGGTTGGCGACCTGATCAAGCTTGGCGGCGAGCTGCTCGTGCAACTTGGCGGATGCCTTGGCATCTTGCGATGGCACCTTGGCGTCCTGCTTGCCGGCCGGATCAAGGCGCTGTTCGAACAGGGTGAACAACAGCTGGGCGATATCCGGGTAGCGGGTCAGGGTCTCTTCGATATAGGACTGGCTGAAAGAGACGCCGGTCTGCCGCATGTATTTGGCATAGGCGCGCAGCACCGAGACCTGACGACCGGTGAGGCCGGCCCCCAGCACCAGGCGGTTGAAGCCGTCATCTTCCAGCTGCTTGTTCCAGATGGCTGCGAAAGCCTGCTGGAAGCGCTGCTGGCTCTGCTCCAGATCGAACGGCTGCTCACCATGCAGCAGCATGGAGAAGTCGAGGATCCAGAAGATGTCGCCCGCCGGGGTGCGCACCTGATACGGGGTTTCGCCGATGACGCGCAGCCCCATGTTTTCCAGCATGGGCAGCACATCGGAGAGGTGGATGGGTTCGGTGCGGTGGAACAGTTTGAGGCGAACCCGGCGATCGTTCTCCTCCTCCTGGGCGCGGTAGAACAGCATGCCGAGCGGATTGGCTTCGCTCAGGTTGTCCAGCTCCATGATGTCGGCCACGGCAGAACCCGGCAGCACGTCTTCCTTGTAGGCGCGGGGGAAGGCGGTGCTGAAACGGCGGCGCAGTTCGTTGCCGCGGGCTTCACCGTAGTGAGAGAGCAGCACGGAGTCGAGGCGGTCGTCCCAGCTGCGGGCCGCTTCAATCAGGTTGTTCTGTACTTCGTTCACATCCACATCCACGTTGTTGTTGTTGACCCGCACTATGTAGTGGGTCCGTGCCAGCACGCCCTCGGTGAAGTAGACGTTGAACTCCACCTCTTCGCTGCTGCCAAAATATTTCTGCAGGATCTGCTGGGTCTTGACACGCAGCGCCGTGTTGTAGCGCTCCTTGGTGACATAGACCATGCAGGAGAAGAAGCGGCCGTACACGTCGCGGCGCACGAACAGGCGCAGCATGTCGCGCTCCTGCATCTCCAGCACGCCAAGACCGGTGGCCAGCAGCTCCTCTTCACGGGCCTGGATCAGCTCGTCGCGCGGGTAGGTTTCCAGCACGTTCAGCAGCGCCTTGTAGGCGTGGGAGCCCTTCTCGTGACCGGAGGCGGCCATGATGTGCTCGAGACGGTGACTGATGAGCGGGATCTGGGTCGCGCTGGTGTTGTAGATGGAGGAGGCATACAGGCCGATGAAGCGATCTTCCCCCACCACCTTGCCGTGCTCGTCGAAGCGCTTGATGCCGATGTAGTCCACATACGCCGGGCGATGCACCCGTGACTTGCTGTTGGACTTGGTGAGGATCAGCAAATCAGAACTCAGCGCCGCGTGACGGGCACTGGCCGGCATGTTGCCAAGGCGCTGCCCCACTTCCTTGATGGAGTTCTTCATCAGACCCAGGCTGGAGTCGGCCTGGGGCAGGATCTCGTGATCCCCCTCCACCGCCTTGACGTCATAGCGGCGATAGCCCATCAGGGTGAAGTTATGGGCGGCTACCCACTTGAGGAAGGCAACGCAGGAGTCCACTTCGGCCTGACTGACCGGGTTCTTGCGCTTGGGCAGCTCGTCGATGATCTCGTTCAAACGTGCCAGCATCGGCTGCCAGTCACCGACCGCTAGGGCCACTTCACCGGCCACGGAGTTGAGCTCGGCGGTCAGCCCTTCCATCTGCTCCTCGCTGGTGAGGTGATCGATTTCGATGAGGAAGGCGGTCTCGACCGAGGTCTGTTCGGCACTGTTGTCGAGATCCAAAATGGCGCTGATCTTGCCTTCGTTGCCGCGAATGAGGTGCAGCGGCTGGTGCAGCATCATGTGCGCCGTGATGCCCCGGCGCTTGAGCGCCATGCGGATGGAGTCCACCAGGAAGGGGGAGTCCTGCAGGATGATCTCGACGATGGTATGGGGAGACTGCCAGCCATGGCGGGTCAGCTCGGGATTGTAGACCCGGATATAGGGGGAGGTCGAGGTGCGCTGGTTGAGCGCATTCCACAGGCTGAGCGCGGCGCCATAGAGATCGCTGTCATTGCGATCGTGCAGATCGGTGCTCGCCATGTTGCCGTAGAACTTGGCGACGAAGCACTCGACCAGGGAGGCACTCTTCTTGGGCAATTTCTGATGGATCAGGCTGAGAACGTTTTCGAGCAGAACTGAGGTAGGGGCGTCTTTCAATGCCATTTCTATATTCCTTATCGGACGACATTAACCACCGACACAGAGACATCCACCCTGGATGCCCACCGGTACAGAGTTGCTGCGAAGTGTAATGTCTTGGATCAAGGAAGGCGAGCAAAGGTGATAATGAGTTGTTAAAAACAAGGGTCAGATCACGCCTTAAGCTGTGAAAAATTTTGCCGTTCTGGCAAAAAACAGAAAATCCCACTGGGTGGTTACGGATTTACCGGATAGATAGTGACTGAAAGCAGTGAATTGCGCGGAAATATGTTCAAGTTTTGTTAATTTATGCGTTCGAGGCTGATAAAGCGATAATCATCCTGGGTTTTGAGGCGAAAATAGCCATGTACCCCGCTGATGGCGACGAAAGGCCGGATTTTCTCAATGCCCAGCTCCAGGGTCAGCCCCTGCTCGCTGCGTACCACCAGCCGTTTGGCATGGCCCTGATACATCAGCATGACCTCGTCGTGGCTCAGGGACAGGCGAAAGGTAAACTGCTTCACGATGACTCCTCTGGTCTGATAAACGGCCCGGGTGTTGAAAGGGTGGGAGATGGCTCCCCCACCCCGTCGGGTTTACTGCTGCAGTGCCTTGCTCACCTTCTCGAACAGATCCCGCGCCAGCCCCTCGAGGTTGGCCAGACGGGTCAGCTCGGTGCGGATCAGCGCCTTGCGCCCCTCATCGAGCCGCTTGAACTGGATGAGCGGGGTGATGAGGCGGGAGGCCACCTGCGGGTTGACCTCGTTGAGCTCGATCAAGAGATCGGTCAGGAAGCGGTAGCCGCGACCATCGCGCGCATGGAACTGCACCTGGTTGTTCATGGCAAAACTGGCCACCAGCGCCCGCAACCGGTTCGGGTTGCGGATGCTGAAGATGGGATGCGCCATCGCCAGCTTTACCTCCTCCAGCACGTCTTCCGCCGGCTTGCTACCCACCAGTCGCAACCAGTTGTCCAGCACCAGCCCATCCTTGGCCCACTTGCCTTCGAAATCGGCCAGCAGCTCGGAGCGGCACGGCAACAGATGGCTGTTGGCCACCTGCAGCGCTGCCAAGGTGTCGGTCATGTTGTCGGCGGTGGCATATTGCTGGCGTACCAGCAGATCGGCACTGCCGGCGTCGAGCGCCGCCAGATAGCCCAGCACGACCCCCTTGAGCGCCCGCTTGGCCATGTCGGTATGCACCACCTGATACGCCGGCAGGCGCAGCGCCTCGTAACTGCTCGTCAGACGGGCACCGAAGGCGTGGGCCAGCGAGGTGTGGATCTCGTTGCGCACCTGATGGATGGCATCGATGTCGGCCACCTCGAACAACTCGGCCAGGGTCGCTTCACCCGGCAGCGCCAGGATCTCCGCCTTGAGGGCCTGGTCCAGCTCGCCATCGTCCAGAATGGCGACAAAGGCCGCCAGCAGAGTCTGGGAGAGCTCAACCCCCTGCCCGTGCTGGACCCGGGCCACACCGTCGATGACTGCCTTGTTGATCAGCATCTGCGCCGCATCCCAGCGAGCAAACTCGTTGCGGGCATGGCGCATCAGGAAGGCCAGCGCTTCGTCGCTGTAGTCAAAATGCAGCTTGACCGGCGCGGAGAAGTCCCGCAGCAGGGAGGGCACCGGCTTGACCGCCACCCGATCAAACACAAAGGTCTGCTCCGCTTCCAGCACGTCGAGCACGTTGCCGATGGCCTTGCCCTGATACTGCAACGGAATGACGGCCCCTTGCTCATCATAGAGTTCGATGTCGAGCGGAATATGCAGCGGCAGTTTTTGCGGCTGATCCTGGGTCGGCGGGGTGTGCTGGCTCACGTGCAGACGATAGACGCCGCTTTCGGCATCGTACTCGTCGGTCACGGTGAGCTCGGGGGTACCGGACTGGCTGTACCAGCGGCGGAAGCGGCCGAGATCCACCCCGGAGGCGTCTTCCATCGCCTGCACGAAGTCGTCACAGGTAACGGCCTGACCGTCAAAGCGCTCGAAATAGAGGCGCATGCCCGCCTGGAAGGCGGCCTCACCCAGCAGGGTGTGCAGCATGCGGATCACTTCCGAACCCTTCTCGTAGACGGTAAGGGTGTAAAAGTTGTTCATCTCGATCACCACATCCGGGCGGATGGGGTGGGCCATGGGGCCGGCATCTTCGGCAAACTGCGGGCCGCGCACGGTGCGCACGTTGTTGATGCGATTGACCCCGCGTGAGCCCAGATCGGAGGAGAACTCCTGATCCCGGAACACGGTCAGCCCCTCTTTCAGGCTGAGCTGGAACCAGTCGCGGCAGGTGACCCGGTTGCCGGTCCAGTTGTGGAAGTATTCGTGGCCGATCACCCGCTCGATGCCGTGGTAGTCGCTGTCGGTGGCGGTAGCCGGGTTGGCCAGCACGAACTTGGAGTTGAAGATGTTGAGCCCCTTGTTCTCCATGGCGCCCATGTTGAAGAAGTCCACCGCCACGATCATATAGATGTCGAGGTCGTACTCGAGGCCGAAGCGCTGCTCGTCCCAGCGCATGGAGTTGATGAGGCTCTCCATGGCGAAACCGGCGCGGTCCAGGTTGCCCTTGTCGACGAAGATCTCGAGGGCCACCTTGCGGCCGCTCTTGGTGACGTAATGGCTGCGTTCAACGTCGAAGTCCCCGGCCACCAGGGCAAACAGGTAGCTCGGCTTGGGGAAGGGATCCTGCCACTGCACGAAGTGGCGGCCGTCACCCAGATCGCCGCTGTCGACCTTGTTGCCGTTGGAGAGCAGGAAAGGGAACTGGGATTTGTCGGCGGTGATGCGGGTGCTGTAACGGGCCAGAATATCGGGCCGGTCCAGGTAATAGGTGATGCGCCGGAACCCTTCCGCCTCGCACTGGGTGCAGTAGGCATCGCCGGACTTGTAGAGCCCTTCCAGCGCGGTGTTGGCAGCCGGATCCAGCAGGGTCACGATGGTCAGCACGCATTCGGCCGGCAGGTTGAACAGGGTCAGGCTGCTCTCGCCCTGCTCGTACTGGGTGAAGGGTACCCCGTCCACGCTGACGCTGTGCAGGGAGAGCCCCTCCCCATCCAGCACCAGCGGTTCATTGTGCTCGCCATTGCGCCGCAGACGGGAGATGGCGGTCACCTGGGTCAGCGGTTCCTGCAGCTGAAAGTCGAGATCGATGCTGTCGATCCAGTAGAGCGGAGCCCGGTAATCCTGGCGATATTTGGCCGTCATGGCCTGGGAGTGATCGGTCATTATTGTTTGCTTCCACGCTTGTAATTGACGTGTCAGAGGCTGTCACAACCGGTTGGCAGGGTCAAATAGTTTGCATTCAGGCAAAAGAAAGGGCGACCTCAGTCGCCCTTGTTAATTAATTGACTCACTGATGATCAGCTGCGTTTGCTGAGCTTGGCCAGGTCCGCCGTGATGTTGGCAGCCTCGACCAGATACTCGTCGGGGGCCTCGAAATCGGCAGGCAGTTCATCCAGACTCTTCACCGCCGGCTTGCCGAGACGGGCAAGGCGCTCATTGGTACGTTTGAGAGCCTTCTCGTCCTGCTTGGCTTGATCCGCCAGACGTTCCGCCTCGTTGAGGGAGACCGACTTCTTGTCTTTCTCCTCCTTGTAGTCGGCAATGTCCTGCATCACGTAGGCAAACTCCGGATCCTTATTGATCCGTGCCTCGTGGGCAGACTGCAGCTTGGGCAGCAGGCTGGCGAAGTTGCCGAGCTTGTCGTACTTGGCCGATGCAATCTTGTCCCACGGCAAGGCATTGAACTCGCGGCTCTCGCCCGTCTCTTCCGGCGCCACCGCAGCCGGGAAGCTGATGTCCGGAGCGACGCCCTTGTTCTGGGTGCTGCCACCGTTGATCCGGTAGAACTTGGCGATGGTGTACTGCACGTGACCGAGCGGCTGCTCGTAGAAGTCGTACACCTTGGCGAGGCTGCGATGCTGCTGCACCGTACCCTTGCCGAACGAGTTTTCGCCGAGGATCAGTGCGCGGCCGTAATCCTGCATGGCGGCGGCAAAGATCTCGGAGGCCGAGGCGCTGTAGCGGTCGATCATCACCGACATGGGGCCGCCGTAGTAGACGTTGCCGTCGTCATCACCGTTGACGGTGATACGGCCCATGTGATCCCGGATCTGCACCACGGGACCGCTGGCAAAGAACAGGCCGCTCAGGGCAGAGGCTTCAGTCAGCGCGCCGCCGCCGTTGCCACGCAGATCGACGATGAGGCCATCGATCTTCTGCTTGTTGAGGCTGGAGAGCTCCTTGATCACGTCATCGTGCAGGTTGACGTAGAAACTCGGGATCTCGAGCACCCCGATCTTCTTGCCTTCGGCGGTGATCACCTTGGACTTGGCGGCTCGGTCTTCCAGGCGCACCTTGTCGCGCACCAGCTCGATCTGCTCGGTCTTGGCAGCGGCGCCCTTGCCACGCTGGATCTCCAGCTTCACCTTGCTGCCTTTTGGTCCCTTGATGAGTTCGACCACGTCGTCGAGACGCCAGCCGATCACATCGACAATCTTGCCGTCGTCCTGCCCTACCCCGACGATCTTGTCATCAGGCTTGAGGTGGTTGGACTTGGCAGCCGGGCCACCGGGCACCAGGGAGCGAATGACGGTGAAGTCATCCTCGGCCTGCAGCACGGCACCAATCCCCTCCAGCGAGAGGTTCATCTCGGTGTTGAAACGATCGGCGCTGCGCGGAGACAGATAGCTGGTGTGCGGTTCGATGGCGCGAGCGAAGGAGTTCATGAAGAGCTGGAACACGTCCTCGCTCTCGGTCTGGGACATCCGCTTGATGGCGTTGTTGTAACGCTTGCCAAGCAGTTCCTTGATCTCGGGCCACTCCTTGCCGCTGAGCTTGAGGCTCAGGGCATCGAACTTGACCCGCTGGCGCCACAACTCATTGAGTTCGGCTTCGTCTTTCGGCCAGGCCGCCCCTTCCCGATCAAAGATATAGTTGTCGGGCTGGGTAAAATCGAAAGGAGTATCGAGCAGTTTGAGGGCGTATTCGAACCGCTCATAACGCCGCTGCTGACTCAGATTGAACATCTCGTAAGCCGGGGCCAGCCGTCCTCTCTCGAGGTCGGTGTCAAAACCGGTACGGTACTTTTCAAAGCGGCTGATATCAGAGGCCAGAAACAGGTTGCGGCTGTAGTCCAGATTCTCCAGATACTTGTCAAAGATCACGGAGGAAAAGGCATCGTCCAGCTTGAACTGCTTGTAATGCGAGCGGGTAAACAGATTGGCAATTCGCTTGCTAGCCGTAGCATGTTGGCTCTCCTGAGCCAACACAGGCAAATCACTTTCCTTGAGCACCGGCTCGATGGCCTGTGCAAGCCCGGCAAGCGCCAGGCTACAGGCAACGAGGGAAAAACGAATTACGCCATGCTTCAACATTTGTCTCCTTAGAGAACCAGGTGCTCGAATTTGACCCGCAGCATCATGCCGGTCTGCAATTGAACCTGAACGTCATCCTTGGTCACTTCCTTGATGGTGGCCGGCACCGGAGACTTGCCCAGCACAACCCGGACGCCCTGATCCACTTTCAGGGTAGCGGCATCCACTTTGACCAGCGGTGCTTCGACAGCGACGGGAGCAGCCTTGGGAGCGGCTTTCGGCTTGTCGGATTTGGCGGCAGCATCGGCCTTGCGCGGGGCCGGACGACGTGGCTGCTTGGCCTTCTCTTCCTTGGTGTTGGTACGACGGCTGGCAAAGACACGCTCTTTGCTCTCTTTGAGGGCTTGCTTGGCGTGCTCGATGTGCTCTTCGGTGAGCAGCTCGCCCGGATTGCCGTCCAGATCGACACGGGCCTGGCCGGCCTTGAGGCCATGCAGGTAACGCCAGCTGGAGGTGTATTGACGCAGAGCAGAACGCAGCATGGTCTTGGAGACTCTGGCGTCGTCAGCAAGACGCTCGGCCAAATCCTGGAAGATGCCAATCTTGAGCGGCTTGGCCTCTCCTTCAGCGATGAAGCAGGCCGGGAATTTCTCGACCAGGTAGGCAACGATCTCTTTACTGTTCTTCAGCTTCTCAGTGTTTTCCATGTATAACCTTGGCTTTCATATAAACGCGCGGGCACACCCGAGCACAACAAAGGCCCCATTATAGAGAGCTTGGGGCCTTTTGCGAACCATCAAGCAATGACTTAGAGCATGCTTTCCAAAATTTGCACCGTTTCTTCCAGTCCAATCCGGTCTTGCGCATCAAAGCGGTTAAAGATTGGACTATCGATATCCAGTACGCCAATGATCTCGCCACCACGCCGCAGCGGGATCACGATTTCGGCATTGCTGGCACCGTCGCAGGCGATGTGACCTTCAAACTGGTGCACGTCGTCGATGAGCTGGGTCTTGCCCTCGGCCACCGCCGTACCACATACCCCGCGCCCGACCGGAATGCGCACGCAGGCCGGCTTGCCCTGGAACGGGCCGAGCACCAGGGTCTCACCCTGCAACAGGTAAAAGCCGACCCAGTTGATGTCGGCCAGCTCCTGGTTGAGCAGTGCAGACAGGTTGGCCAGGTTGGCGATGAGATCCGGCTCCCCTTCCAGCAATGCCTGGGCCTGCTGGTTGAGGGTGCGATAAAATGCTTGTTTTTCAATCATGATTAAATGAACTTCACTCCCTGACAATCAGTGCAAGGTAACGCCCCGCCTGAAAAATTCAAATCAATTTTCACCTCACCCCCCATCCTTTCTTCAATCAGGCGAGGCATTTAGCGGGCGACGGAGAGCGCCAGTTGCTGGCGCTGGCCATTGCTCCACTCGATATTGAGCAGCCAGACCATCATCGGCGAGGTGCAGGATCCCACCAGGGTAGTCCCCTGCCAGCCTTGCTCGGTGGCCTCAAAGTTGACCGGAATGGTCCCCATGAACATGTCCCGCCCCTCCAGCCATGCTTTTACCGGCGTCACGGCCGGCTCGCCGCCCTGAAGCTGTATCACAAAGTCACGTTCGGCCTGCACCGGCAGCGATGCGATGCGGGCGATCAGCGGCTTATTCCCCGCTTGCAGGGGGCATGAGCTGTGGGACAGATCACAAATCTGATCTTTTTCTGATCCCGCCACCGCCGTCTGTACGTTGCCGAACCAGGTTCGATAGGCAACCAATCCGAGCAAAATGGCCAGGACGATCGCCAAATGGACAATTTTGCGTGAAGTGAGTCTCTCTTTCATGAAAAAACAGCCTTGTAAGATGTCTGAAAAATGACATTTTCGTGATCTCGCGCAAGGTAAATAATTGAACAGGCGAGACCCAACGGAGCCAAATATATCACTGTTTATACTGTTATTTTACCTGTCAGTTCAGTATCATTCCCATTGAATTTTCATTTAGCTACTTTTTGCTTTTCCTTTTATTAACAGTTGTTAACAAGAGAAAAGGCAGTAGCCAATGAAGTCGGTCCACGTCACTGGACACAAAATCAAACAACAGCAGCATCGGAAGCGGAATACAACGATGAGCCATACAACTAACCATCCTGAGTACAACTACACCGTTGTTCGCCAGTTCACCATCATGACGATTGTCTGGGGAATTGTCGGCATGTCGGTTGGCGTACTGATCGCAGCCCAGTTGATCTGGCCTGCCCTCAACTTTGATACTCCCTGGCTGACTTACAGTCGCCTTCGCCCTCTGCACACCAACGCGGTCATCTTCGCGTTTGGCTGTAGCGCCCTGATGGCGACCTCCTTCTATGTGGTGCAACGCACCTGTCAAACCCGACTGTTCGGCGGCAAGCTTGCCTCCTTCGTGTTCTGGGGCTGGCAGGCAATCATCCTCTCGGCCGCCATTTCGCTGCCGCTGGGATACACCACCTCCAAGGAGTACGCAGAGCTGGAATGGCCGATTGATATCGCCATCACCATCGTCTGGGTCGCCTATGCCGTGGTCTTCTTCGGCACCCTGGTCAAGCGCACCACCTCCCACATCTATGTGGCGAACTGGTTCTTCGGTGCCTTCATCATCACGGTGGCCGTGCTGCACATCGTCAACAACATGGAAGTGCCGCTCTCGGGCATGAAATCCTACTCCATGTACTCTGGCGCCATGGATGCCATGGTGCAGTGGTGGTATGGCCACAACGCGGTAGGCTTCCTGCTGACCGCCGGCTTCCTCGGCATGATGTATTACTTCGTGCCCAAGCAGGCGGGTCGTCCGGTCTACTCCTACCGTCTCTCCATCGTTCACTTCTGGGCGCTGATCTCCCTCTACATCTGGGCCGGTCCGCACCACCTGCACTATACCGCGCTGCCTGACTGGGCCCAGTCGCTGGGCATGGTGATGTCCCTGATCCTGTTCGTGCCCTCCTGGGGCGGCATGATCAACGGCATCATGACCCTCTCCGGTGCCTGGCACAAACTGCGTTATGACCCCATCCTGCGCTTCCTGATCGTGTCCCTGTCGTTCTACGGCATGTCCACCTTCGAAGGCCCGATGATGGCGATCAAGACCGTCAACGCCCTCTCCCACTACACCGACTGGACCATCGGTCACGTCCACTCCGGCGCACTGGGCTGGGTTGCCATGGTCTCTATCGGTGCCGTGTACCACCTGATCCCGAACCTGTTCGGCCAGGGCCGCATGTACAGCATCAAGCTCATCAACGTCCACTTCTGGCTGGCTACCGTGGGCACCGTGCTCTACATCGTCGCCATGTGGATTTCCGGGGTGATGCAGGGTCTGATGTGGCGTGCAGTCAACGACGACGGCACCCTGACCTACAGCTTCGTAGAAGCGCTGCAGGCCTCTTATCCCTTCTACTTCGTGCGCTTCCTGGGTGGCTGCTTCTTTGTCACCGGCATGTTGCTGATGGCCTACAACGCCTATCGCACCATCACTGCGCCCAAAGGTTCCCTGGAACCTGTCGCACAGCCAGCATGATTGAAGAGGTCAAAGCATGAGCAACAATAACCGTCACGAGATCTTTGAAAAGAGCGTTCCCATGCTGGTGGTCGGCATCATATTTGCCATCAGCCTGGGGGGCCTGGTCGAAATCACCCCGCTGTTCTTCCAGAAGCAGACCACTGAGCCGGTCGAAGGCCTCAAGCCTTATACCGCTCTGCAGATGGAAGGGCGCGACATCTTCATCCGCGAAGGCTGCACTGTCTGCCACAGCCAGATGATCCGTCCGTTCCGCGCCGAAACCGAGCGTTATGGCCACTACTCGGTCGCCGGTGAGAGCGTGTGGGAGCACCCCTTCCTGTGGGGCTCCAAGCGTACCGGCCCGGATCTGGCCCGGGTTGGCGGTCGTTATTCCGACGACTGGCACCGTGCTCACCTGATCAACCCGCGCGACGTGGTGCCCGAGTCCAACATGCCCGCCTTCCCCTGGCTCGACACCAACGTGCTGACCGGTGAACTGACTGGTAAGAAGCTGGCCCTGTTCCGCGATCACTTCGGCGTACCCTACACGGATGCCGACATTCAGGGTGCCGGTGAGGCCGTGAAGGGCAAGACCGAGCTGGATGCGCTGGTAGCCTATCTGCAATCACTGGGTCATGCCCTGAAATAAAGGAGTCAGGATATGGATTACGGCACATTTCGCGGCCTGTATACCCTGCTGTTGATGGCCATCATGATCGGCATCATCGTCTGGGCCTACAGCAAGCGCCGCAAGACCTCCTTCGATGAGGCTGCCAATCTGGTTTTTGCCGACGACGAGCAACCCAGTGCTGATAACAAGAACGCAGGAGCGAAACAATAATGAGCACTTTGTTTAGCATTTTTGTCACCGTCATCAGTCTGGGGACCATCCTCGGCTGCTTCTTGCTGCTGGTCTGGTGCCTGCGCGACAAGATGGGGGTGGAAGAGGGCAAGTCCATGGGACACGCCTTCGACGGCATCGAAGAGATCAACAACCCGCTGCCGAAGTGGTGGACCTACATGTTCCTCTTCTTCATCGTCACCGGTCTGGTCTATCTGATTGCCTTCCCGGGCCTTGGCAACTTCAAGGGCGTACTGGGCTGGCAGAGCTCCAACCAGGACGTACGCTCGCTGGCCGAGTCCAAGGCTGCGGCGGCCTCCGCCAAGGCTGAAGGGCGCGCGGTGGAGTACGATCGCGAGCTCATCAAGGCCGACGAGATCTACGGCGCCAAGTTCCGCGAGCTGGCCTATCAGGCCGATGGCAAGACCTATCGTGCCATCGAAGAGATCGCCGCCGATCCGGAGGCCCGCAAGGTGGGTCAGCGTCTGTTCCTGCAGAACTGCTCCCAGTGCCATGGCTCCGATGCCCGCGGTGGTCGCGGTTTCCCGAACCTGACCGACAGCGAATGGCAATGGGGCGGCGCGCCCGACCAGATCAAGACCACCATCATGGGCGGTCGTCAGGGCGTGATGGCAGCCTGGGGCGAGATCCTCGGCAAGGACGGGGTCAAGGAAGTGGCCTCCTACGTGCTGAGCCTCTCCGGTCGCAAGGTGGACATGGTGGAAGCCAAGAAGGGTGAAGCACGCTTCACCATCTGCGCCGCCTGTCACGGTCCGGACGCCAAGGGTGGCATCGCCTTCGGGGCGCCAGATCTCACCAACAACACCTGGCTCTATGGCGGTTCCCGTCAGGTGGTCGAGCAGACCATCACCCATGGCCGTCACGGCGTGATGCCGGCCTGGAAGGATATTCTGGGTGAAGACAAGGTGCACCTGCTCGCCTCCTACGTTTACAGCTTGTCCCACAACGACCAGCAAAATAAGCAGTAACATGTGATAAACACGTGATTACTCAGCAAAAAGCCTCGACTCTTCGAGGCTTTTTGTTATCTTATGTTGACTGAAATTCCTCTGTTTCGTTAATCACTGGTTTCACGGTAGTAGCACTATGTCCCAACCCTGGTATCGCCAATTCTGGCCCTGGTTCATCATCGCCCTCCCGACCGCAGCCGTGATCGGCAGCATCAGCACGGCGATCATCGCCAGCAAGGATGGCGTCAACCTGGTGGCCGAAGACTATTACAAGCAAGGCAAAGAGATTAATCAGGATCTCAGCAAGTTTGATCGCTCCGAAGCCCTCAACATCCACATCGCGCTGGAGGTCAACGGCAACGAGCTGACCCTCAAGCCGCTGTCGGGGGATATCCCGGCCGGCCAGGCGCTCTACCTCTCCCTGTTTCACCCCACCCTCGCCGGCATGGACAGCGAGCACATGGTGACCGCCGACGGCAACGGCGTCTATCGCCTGCTGCTCGACAAGCCGCTCACCGGCAAGTGGCATGTGCGGGTGGATGCCTTCAACCACGAATGGCGGCTGCAAGAGACTGTCCAGCTCCCCACCAAGGCCCCCGTCGAACTCGATCCCAAAGGACGCTGAGTCATGAGCCGTCCTGTTCACCATGACACGCCGGCAGCAACCGGCGCTTCACTGCTTTTGCCGACAGGCCGGGCGGCCTGCGGCCAGCTGTCATGAGCGGCTGCTTTCACTGTGGTGAGCCGGTACCCGCCGGCAGCCGCTATGCCCTCGAGATAAGAGGCATAGTCCAGCCCATGTGCTGCCCCGGTTGTCAGGCGGTGGCGGAAACCATTCTGGAGTGCGGCCTGGCCAGCTACTACGAGCACCGCACCGCCCCCGGCACCAAGGGCGAGCTGGTACCCGCAGAGCTCGCCGCCCTCACCCACTACGATCTGGCCGAAGTGCAGCAGGATTTTGTCACCGACAGCGCCACCGGCAGCCACAAGGTGCGCGAGATCCAGCTAACGGTGGAAGGCTTGACCTGCGCCGCCTGTGCCTGGCTCATCGAACGTCATCTGGGCAACCTGGCCGGGCTGCACTACATCAACGTCAACACCACTACCCACCGGGCCCGCATCAAGTGGGATCCGGACCGGCTCTCTTTGAGCGACATCCTCAAGGGCTTTGCCAAGATTGGCTATCGCGCCTACCCCTTCCAGACTCACCAGCAGGAAGCGCTCTATGCCAAAGAGGTGCGCAGCTACATGTTCCGGCTGGCACTGGCGGGGCTCGGCTCCATGCAGGTGATGATGTGCGCGGTGGCGCTCTACATGGACCTCTTCATCAGTGTCGAAGAGGAGTTCATGGTCTACTTCAAGTGGATAAGTCTGCTGCTCTCCACCCCCATCATGATCTACTCGGCCCAGCCCTTCTACGTGGGCGCCTGGCGCAGCCTCAAGCAGGGGCACCTCTCCATGGACGTGTCGGTGTCGTTGGCGCTGATCGGTGCCTTCGTCGCCTCCATGTGGGCCACCGTGTTCAATACCGGTGAGGTCTATTACGACTCCATCACCATGTTCGTCTTCTTCCTGCTGCTGGGGCGCTTCCTCGAGCTGCGGGCCAGACGCAAGGCCTCCGAGTCGAGCTCCAACCTGGCGCGGCTGGTACCCATCATGGCCACCCGGCTCGATGAGGATGGCGAACACGAAGTGGCCGCCAAGACGCTGCAGGTTGGCGACCGGGTGCGAGTGCTGGCGGGGGCCACCCTGCCGGCGGATGGCACCATACTGCTTGGGCAGGCCAGCCTCAACGAATCCATGCTGACCGGCGAACAGCTGCCGCTGCTCAAGCAGGCGGGGGATGCCGTCTATGCCGGCACCATCAACACCGACGCCCCCCTCGAGATCCGGGTCAGCCATCGTATCGAAGAGTCGCGCCTGGCCCAGATCATGCGGCTGCAGGATCACGCGCTGGACGACAAACCGGCCATCGCCCAGATGGCGGACGTGCTATCCCGCCACTTCATTCTGGTGCTGCTGTTCATCGCCGCTGGCGTCTGGACCTTCTGGCATTTCCATCAGCCGGAGCAGGCCTTCTGGGTCACCCTGGCGGTGCTGGTCGCGACCTGCCCCTGCGCCCTGTCGCTGGCCACCCCCACCGCGCTCACCTCGGCCACCGCCCACCTGACCCGTGCCGGCATCCTGCTGCGCCGCGGTCACGTGCTGGACGTACTGACCCGAGCCAACCGCATCGTGATGGACAAGACCGGCACCCTGACCACCGGCAACATCAGCCTCACCAGCACGGAGGCCTTGGGTAATCTCGACGAGACGCGCTGCCTTGCCATCGCCCGCGCCCTGGAGGCCTATTCCGAACACCCCATCGCCCGCGCCTTTCGCAGCAACGCCGCAGAGGACGCCGTGCTGCTGGCGGCCAGCAAGGTGACCCCCGTCATCGGACACGGTATCGAAGGGGTGATCGACGGTCGTCACTATCGCCTCGGCAGTGCTCGCTGGCTCGGCATCAACGATACCCACGCAGCGCAAGCGGACGGGCTGGTCATCTATCTGGCCGACGAGGATCGGGCGCTCGCCCGTTTCCTGCTGACCGACACCCTGCGCCCCGATGCGAAGGCGCTGATCCAGGCCTTCAAGGCGGCCGGCCTCAAGACCACCATCCTCACCGGCGACAGCTCGGCCCAGGCCGACGAGGTTGCCCGCGAGCTGGGGGTCGACGAGCTGGTCAAGGGCGTCACGCCGGATGGCAAGCTGGCCTACCTCAAGGAGCACGAGACCCGCGGCGACATTAGCATCATGGTGGGAGATGGCATCAACGACGCCCCTGTGCTGGCCGGCGCCCACGCCTCCTTCGCCATGGCCGGCGGCACCGATCTGGCCAAGAACAGCGCCGATGCCATCTTGCTGGCCGACGATCTCTCCCGCCTGCTGGATGCCCGCGCCCTGGCGCTGCGCACCCGCAAGATCATCAAGGAGAACTTCGCCTGGTCCATCGGTTACAACCTGCTGGTACTGCCGTTGGCGGCGAGCGGCTGGCTGCCCCCCTACGTGGCGGCGGCGGGCATGTCATTGAGCTCCCTCATCGTGGTCACCAACTCCATGCGGCTCAACCGCTGAGCCGTGGCCACAGGGACAGACAGGGTGAAGGGAGCTGGCTACGCTCAGGCTCCCTTCACCATCACATCGACGGGTCTGCGGCCACCAAGGTGGTGTACCATAACCCTTTTCATTGCAAGGCTTGCTGCATGAACATCATCTTCGTCCTCATCCCCATCGCCATCCTCTTCGTCATCATCGCCGGCGCCGTCTTCTTCTGGGCCATTCGCTCCGAACAGTTTGAAGATCTCGACCGCCAGGGTTCCAATATCCTGTTCGATGAAGAGCAACCCGCCCCCAAACACGTCGAACACGAGCACAAAGATGACGGCCACCCTTGATCTGCTGGGCGCCCTGCTGGTGGGACTGGCTGGCGCCGGCCACTGCATCGGCATGTGCGGCGGTGTCTCCGCCGCCCTCTCCATGGCCATTCCTGCCGAGAAGCAGCACTTCTGGGGCCGGCTCGGTTACCTGCTCAACTACAACCTCGGCCGGATCTTGAGCTATGTGATTGCCGGAGCCTTGGTCGGGGGGCTGCTGGCCACCACCAGTGAACTCGGCGCGGGCAAGCACGCCATCGCCGGCCTGCGGCTGGTAGCGGCCTTCCTGATGATTGCCCTCGGGCTCTATCTCGCCGGCTGGTGGCAGGGGGTGTTGCTGCTCGAGCGCATTGGCACCAGGTTGTGGCCCCGCCTCAAGCCGCTGGCGGGCAAGTTCATCCCCTTCACCTCGGCCTGGCAGGCACTGCCGTTTGGCATGGTGTGGGGCTGGCTCCCCTGCGGGCTGGTCTACTCCATGCTGACCTGGAGCGCAGCGGCGGGATCCGCCGGCGGTGGAGCGCTGATCATGCTCTTTTTCGGCCTCGGCACCCTGCCGACCCTGTTTGCGCTGGGGGGGCTGGCGGATCGGCTGCGCTACTGGCTGACCCTGCGCAGTTTGCGCCTTGGTGGCGCCCTGCTGCTCATCGCATACGGGCTGCATACCCTCTGGATCGGGATTGCGTCCTTTTGAAACCCTATCCAAAACGGATGAGTTGATGGTAAACTTGTTTGATATAAATCAATTATTCGTATGAGCCTATGATCCCGGAAAAGAAACCTGGCAGACGTATTCAGAGCGGTGGCTGTGCAATTCATTGCCAGGATTGCAGCATCAGCCAGCTCTGCATTCCCTTCACTCTGAACGACAATGAACTCGATCAGCTGGACAGCATCATCGAGCGCAAGAAGCCTATCCAGAAGGGTGAAGAGTTGTTCAAGGCCGGCGATGAGCTCAAGTCGCTCTACGCCATCCGTTCCGGGACCATCAAGTCATACACCATCACCGAACAGGGTGACGAGCAGATCACTGCCTTCCACCTGGCTGGCGATCTGGTCGGCTTTGACGCCATCCACAAGCAGGCGCACCCCTCCTTCGCCCAGGCGCTGGAAACCGCCATGGTGTGCGAGATCCCGTTCGACGTGCTCGACGATCTCTCCGGCAAGATGCCGAAGCTCCGCCAGCAGATCATGCGGCTGATGAGCAACGAGATCATGGGCGACCAGGAGATGATCCTGCTGCTCTCCAAGAAGAATGCCGAAGAGCGCCTCGCCGCCTTCCTGCACAACCTGTCGGTGCGCTTCTCCGAGCGTGGTTTCTCCGCCAAGGAGTTCCGCCTCTCCATGACCCGCGGCGACATCGGCAACTACCTCGGCCTCACCGTCGAGACCATCAGCCGCCTGCTGGGCCGCTTCCAGAAGTCCGGTCTCATCAGCGTCAAGGGCAAGTACATTACCGTACTGGATCACGTCGCCCTCGGTGTCATGGCCGGTGCAACCCGCCCCCCCTGCGGTTAAGCTTCCTCTCTCTGGTGCCGGATCGGTTTACCCCGAAATTTGATCCGGCACACGTCCCCCCTTCTCCTCCTGAGCTAAGCTGTAATGGCTAAAGGTCTGCCATCATTGGTATTTTTGCCAAGGAGGAGGAGAACATGGTCAAGTACCGAAAAATTCTGGTGGTCATCAACCCGGAAGAAGAGCGGCAAATCGCCCTCGAACGTGCGGTCAAGGTAGCCGAGCTGGATGAAGGCGCCCAACTGACCCTGTTGCTCACCATTTACGACTTCTCGTATGAAATGACCGCCATGCTGTCGGTGGATGAGCGGGAAGAGATGCGCCACGGAGTGATTGCCCAGCGCCGCGAATGGCTCGACGACATTCTCAAACCCTACCGCGCCCGAGGACTGGATTGCGAGATCAAGGTGGTCTGGCACAACCGTCCCTTCGAATGCATCATTCAGGAAGTGCTGGAGCAGCGCCACGATCTGGTGGTCAAAGCCACCCACCACCACTCCTTCCTGCAAACCTTCATCTTCACCCCCACCGACTGGCATCTGCTGCGCAAGTGCCCCTGCCCCGTGCTGCTGGTGAAAGAGGGTCATTGGCAGCGGGGCGGCAACATCATCGCCGCCATCAATTGCTCCAGCGACGATCAGGATCAGAAGCTGCTCAACGAGCGGATCACCGAAGAGGGGATCGCCATCGCCGAGCTGCTCGGCTCCAACCTCTATCTGGTCAACACCTATCCGGGCACCCCGGTCAACGTGGCCATCGAGCTGCCGGAGTTTGACCCCAACGCCTACAACGACGCCATTCGCAAACACCACGAGAGTCTGCTGCTGAGCCACGCCGACAAATACGGCATCGGCCATCTCTGGACCCGGGTGGCGGAAGGCCTGCCCGAAGAGGTGCTGCCCGATCTCGCCGGCGAGCTGCAGGCCACCCTGATGATCATGGGGTGCGTCGGCCGCACCGGGCTCTCCGCCGCCCTGCTCGGCAACACCGCCGAACACGTGGTGGATCGTCTCGCCTGCGACATGCTGATCCTCAAGCCCGCCGATTACAGCTGCCCGGTCGATAGCCGCCGTCCAGCATAAGCCTTTCTTGCCCTCCCCCGGGACATGGCTATAATAAGCCGCTTATTTTTGTCCCGGGTTTCAGGTCATGCTAGAAGAGCTTAACGCCAAAGAAAAATACAGTTTCAACAAACTGCAGAAGCGCCTGCGGCGCAACGTAGGTCAGGCCATCGCCGACTTCAACATGATTGAAGAGGGTGACAAGGTCATGGTGTGCCTGTCCGGCGGCAAGGACAGCTTTGCCATGCTCGACATTCTGATGAGCCTGAAGGCCAGCGCCCCCATCCACTTCGATCTGGTTGCAGTCAACCTGGATCAGAAGCAGCCCGGCTTCCCCGAGCACGTGCTGCCCGAATACCTGACCACCCTCGGCATCGACTTCAAGATCGTCGAAGAAGATACCTACGCCATCGTCAAGGAGAAGGTGCCGGAGGGCAAGACCACCTGCGCACTCTGCTCCCGCCTGCGCCGCGGCATTCTCTACCGCACTGCCCAGGAGCTGGGCTGCACCAAGATTGCCCTTGGCCACCACCGCGATGACATCCTCGAGACCCTGTTCCTCAACATGTTCTACGGCGGCAAGCTCAAGTCCATGCCGCCCAAGCTGGTGAGCGACGATGGCAAGAACGTGGTGATCCGCCCGCTCGCCTACTGCAAGGAGAAGGACCTGGTGCGCTACGCCGAGGTCAAGGCCTTCCCCATCATCCCGTGCAACCTGTGCGGCTCCCAGGAGAACCTGCAGCGCCAGGCCATCAAGCAGATGATGCAGGAGTGGGATCGCCGCTTCCCGGGTCGTCTCGAGACCATGTTCACCGCCATTCAGGATGTGATCCCGAGCCACCTGCTCGATCACAAGCTGTTTGACTTCAAGAGCATCAACCGCGACTCCGGCATCATCGACGGCGGCGACAAGGCGTTTGATCCGCCCGAGCTGCCCAAGGCGCCGCTGTTGGACATCGACGAGATGGACATGCTGGACGTCATTGAGGTGCGCTAAGCCCACCTCAGCCATAAAAAAGGAGCGCCTGGCGCTCCTTTTTCATTTTTATGTCGGCCACCCTCGGTAGCGGCTCAAGATGGGCTAGCCCTTGTGCAGCCAGGGAGTCAACCGCAGGATCTCCCCCTGCAGCTGCAGCTTGCCCTCGGCAAACGCCGCCAGCTGGGCGTTACTCAGCAGCAATTGTCCCTCCTGCCAGGGCAGTGGCAGCTGGCGAGCACCGTCGATGAGGTAGGCGGTGCCGCTTGGCTGCACCAGGCTGACCCTCACCCCCGTCATCTCGGGCAGGAAATATTTGCCAACCATGCCGGCCAGCTTCTCCAGCAGGCTCTGCATGTCGTGCTGGCGGCCCGTCAGCTCGCTCACCTTGAGCTCCCACCGACTGTCTGCCAGCGGCGGCACATCCGCCATCACCTGTACCGACAGATCGCAGGCCTCATGGGGCTCGGTGAGCCCCACCACCACGGTCGCCTTGTCGAGATTCAGATCGTCGTCATAGGGCAGCCGCAATTCGCTGTCGATGGTCACCTCGGCCGCCACGTCCCGATCCAGGGTCGAGACCCGGGCCGAGGTGAGCAGGCAGCGCCGGCCATTTTGCTGATCGGTCAGATAAAAGCCCAGCCTGGCGTGACCAAACTCCCCTTTGGCGAAGGTCTTCATCTGGCTGTAGAAGGTGCCGTACTGCAGCTCAAGGGAGGGCTGCGCCACTGCCAGCATGGGCACCATCAGCAGCGCGGCCGCCATCCCGTATCGATTGTTCATATGCCATCCTTTTGCATCACGCATCTGTACGCGCCGCTATCTGTTGCTGTTGTCTGACGCCCTGCATGCCCGTCAGGCGTTGAAATGATCGGGGCCCTGGCTCACCTCGGTCACTTCGACCGCCACCCCGCACAGATCCCGGTAGAGGATCCCCTTGCAGTTGAAATAGAGCGGTGCCACCCAGATAAGTCCCAGCCCCATGGGGATCAGCGCCAGGAAGAACAGCGCCATCATGACCCCGTGCAGCAGCACTATGCTGGGCCAGCCGCGGGCAAACAGGCGCAGGGAGACCAGAATGGCCTGCACCGGCGACAGGCCGCGCTCCAGCACCAGCGGCACGGTAAACACCAGCCCCATGCCGATCAGGGCCGACGGAATGAAGGCCAGCATCACCGGCAGACCCAGCAGTTCGAACAGCGGGCCGAACAGGCTGGTGATGAGGCTGCCGAGCAGACTCAGGCTGCCAAGACGCAGGAAGTGGCGAAAGAAGTCGAATACCTGGCTTGGCCGGGCACGGACCCCCACCGACTGCTGCAAACCCAGCATGTCGAGGGAGGAGGTCATGGGCGACATGATGATGGTGATGAGCAGGCTCAGCACCAGGGCCACGTCCATCCCCCCTTCCTGATTGACATAGGGAGCGAGCAGGGTGTTGCTCAGCAGCATCCAGATGGCCGTCACCCCGACGATGGCCAGCAGCAAGCCGAATCCGGTGCGCCGCGTCTGTTGCCAGCTCTCCTGCAATACCCCCTTGAGGTCGAGACGATATCCCTGGCTCAGGGACTGTTCGAGGGAACCACCTATCCGCATTTTGTTACTCAATTGACTATCCAACATCCGAAAAACTGCTATTCAGGGAGCACATTATAGCGATTTGACCCGGCATGCGTAGCCGTTTTTCCCGCGCGGCTGCGCTCAAAAAGCCTTTGATTTCATCAGCCCCCATAGTCCAGGCCAGGATCCCCTCCTTGGCCGACGGCAACCAGGGGCGTAGGATGCCAGGCGACAGTGCGGATTTTTTTGCGCGTCCCGCCCTACCCGGGATCACAGGGGTACGCGCTTCACAAGGAGATGTTCATGTCTGATTTGACCCTCTATCTTGCGCCCGGTACCTGCGCCATGGCCGTGCGTATCGCCCTCACCGAAGCCGGTGCCCCTCACCGGATCAAGCAGCTGGATCTGGCGGCCGGCGAGCAGCGCTCCCCTGCCTATCTCGCTATCAACCCCAAAGGCCGAGTGCCGGCTCTGGTGACCGAGCGGGGCGTGCTCACCGAGACGCCGGCCTTGCTGCTCTATGTGGCGCAGCGTTTTCCCAATGCCGGGCTGGCGCCGTTGAACGACCCCTTCCTGCTGGCTAGGATGCAAGAGGTACACGGCTTTCTTGCCGCCACTGTGCACGTCGCCCATGCCCATGGCCGGCGCGGCAGTCGCTGGGCCGATGACCCGCAGGCCATCGCCGCCATGCAGGCCAAGGTACCGCACAACATGCGCGAGGGCTTTGCCGAGATTGAACGCCATTATCTGGCCGGCCCCTGGGTGCTGGGGGAACGGTTCAGCCTGGCCGACATCTACCTGTTCGTGGTGGCGAGCTGGCTCGAGGGCGACGGGGTGGCCATCAGCGAGTTTCCCAAGGTAGCGGATCACTATCGGCGCATGCTGGCACGCCCCGGCGTGCAGCAAGGGCTCGCCCTTTAATCCTCTCGTTGCAGGTGCCAGTGCTCTTCTGGCACCTGTTTTTCCCCGCTTTCCCCTCGCCATTGAGATCGTTTTCACATTTCTGCCATCTCTTGGTGGATCAAAACCGCCTGAGCGCCTATCTTCCAATTCATGACGCAACCGGTTGCGTAACCGGTTGCCTAGCTAACATCAGATACGCGGGCATAGCCTGCCGAGGTGCTGTATGAAACGAGGCGTACTGCTCAATGCTCCCCTGAGTGCCCTGGTGGCACGGATGGGTCACACCGACGAGATCACCGTCTGCGATGCCGGCCTGCCCATTCCGGCAGGCCCGGAGCGGATCGATCTGGCGCTGATGGCGGGGACGCCGAGCCTTGAAACCGTGCTGACCGCCCTGCTCACCGACCTGGTGGTGGAGAAGGTGATCATGGCAAGCGAGATCAAGCAGATCAGCCCCGCTGCCCATCAGACGCTGGTGGATCAGCTGGAGGCGCACGCCGCCGCCCAGGGCAAGCCCATCACCATCGAATACTGCCTGCACGAGGAGTTCAAAACCCGCTCTCGCCAGAGCAAGGCCATCGTGCGCAGCGGCGAGGTGACCCCCTACGCCAACCTCATTCTCTGCGCCGGTGTGGCGTTTTAAATTCCCAAGGAAGCAGCTATGAGCAACGCCAATATGCTCCCCTCGCCCATTCTGGCTCTTTCCGGGATCGTCAAGACCTTCCCCGGGGTGCGCGCCCTCGATGAGGCGGGCCTCAAGGTCTATCCGGGCCAGGTGATGGCCCTGCTCGGCGAAAACGGCGCCGGCAAGTCCACTCTGATGAAGGTACTGACCGGCATCTACCAGGCCGATGCGGGCAACATCAGCTATCGCGGCCAGCCGGTTCACTTCAAGGGCCCCCGCGACTCCCAGGATCAGGGGATCAGCATCATCCACCAGGAGCTGAACCTGCTGCCGGAATTGTCGATTGCCGCCAACATCTTCCTCGGCCGCGAACCCCGTACCCGTTTTGGCAGCATCGACCACAAGCAGCTGCGCGAACGGGCAAGCACCCTGCTGGCACGACTTGGCGTCAAACACGGCCCGGATACCCGGCTCGGGGATCTCTCCATCGGCGAACAGCAGATGGTGGAGATCGCCAAGGCGCTGTCGTTCGATGCCAGCGTCATCATCATGGACGAGCCCACCGATGCCCTCACCGATACCGAGACCGAGCAGCTGTTCGTGGTTATCCGCGAGCTGCGTGAGCAGGGCTGCGGCATCGTCTACATCTCCCATCGCTTGAAGGAGATCTTCGAGATCTGTGATCGGGTCACCGTGCTGCGCGATGGCAAGTGGATCGGCGAGCAGGCGGTGAGCGAGCTCGACGAAGACGGGATCATCGAGATGATGGTGGGTCGCCGGCTGGAAGAGCAGTACCCGCGCCTCGCCCGCGAGCTCGGCCCGGTCAGCCTGCAGGTCAAGGATCTGGCCGGTCCCGGCGTGCGCGGAGTGAGCTTCTCCCTGCGTCAGGGTGAAATTCTGGGCTTCAGCGGCCTGATGGGCTCCGGCCGCACTGAGCTGATGAAGCTCATCTACGGTGCCAGCCCCATCAGCGCCGGTGACATTACCGTGGATGGCCACGCACTGGTCCCCAAGAGCCCGGCCGATGGCCTGGCCGCCGGCATTGCCTACATCTCCGAGGATCGCAAGGGCGATGGCCTGGTGCTGGAGCTGTCGGTGCGCGAAAACATGAGCCTGTGCGCCCTTGGCGAGTTCATCAGCCACGGCAAGATTGACGGTCAGGCCGAGCGCCAGGCGGTGGGCGACTATGTGCGCCTGTTCAACATCAAGACCCCGAGTCAGGATCAGCTGATCAAGCTCCTCTCCGGCGGCAACCAGCAGAAGGTGGCCATCGCCAAGGGGCTGCTGACCAGGCCCAAGGTGCTGATCCTGGACGAGCCGACCCGCGGCGTCGATGTCGGCGCCAAGAAGGAGATCTATCAGCTCATCAACCAGTTCAAGAAGGAGGGGATGAGCATCATCCTGGTCTCCTCCGAAATGCCGGAAGTGCTCGGCATGAGTGATCGCATCATGGTGATGCACGAAGGGCGCATCAGCGCAGAATTCAACACCCGCGATGCCAATCAGGAGAAGCTGATGGCAGCGGCAGTCGGTAAACAGTGGCAAGCAGAGCAAGAGGCAGCACAATGACAACCCAAACCCTTTCCCGCCGCGGCGTCATGAGCAAGGCCTGGTGGATCGAGAACAAATCCCTGGTGGCGCTGCTGGTGCTGATCGGCGTGGTCTCCTTCCTGAGCCCCAACTTCTTCACCGCCGACAACCTGCTCAACATCCTGCGTCAGACCTCGGTCAACGCCATCATGGCGGTCGGCATGACGCTGGTCATCCTCACCGCTGGCATCGATCTGTCGGTCGGCTCGGTACTGGCCCTGTGCGGCGCCCTGGCCGCCACCATGGTCGCCATGGAGCTGCCCATTGCCCTGGTGATCCCCCTCACCCTGGGGGCCGGCGCCCTGCTTGGCGGCATCAGCGGCCTCATCATTGCCAAGGGCAAGGTACAGGCCTTCATCGCCACCCTGGTCACCATGACCGCCCTGCGCGGCGTCACCATGGTCTATACCGAGGGGCGCCCCATCTCCACCGGTTTCAGTGACGGCGCCGATCACTTCGCCTGGCTGGGTACCGGTTACCTGTTCGGTCTGCCGGTGCCCATCTGGCTGATGGCCATCGTCTTCCTGCTGGCCTGGTTCATGCTCAACCACACTCGCCTGGGTCGCTACATCTATGCCCTGGGCGGCAACGAATCGGCCACCCGCCTCTCCGGCATCAATGTGGACCGGGTGAAGCTCGCGGTGTATGGTCTGTGCGGCATGCTGTCGGCACTGGCCGGGCTCATCGTCACTTCCCGCCTCTCCTCCGCCCAGCCGACCGCTGGCATGGGGTACGAGCTGGATGCCATCGCCGCCGTGGTACTGGGTGGCACCAGCCTGATGGGGGGCAAGGGCCGCATCATGGGTACCCTGATCGGAGCCTTGATCATCGGTTTCCTCAACAATGCCCTCAACCTGCTCGACGTATCGTCCTATTACCAGATGATCGCCAAGGCCAGCGTGATTTTGCTCGCCGTGATGATCGATAACAAAAGCAAGTAAGCACACACAAGGAATGAAATGATGAAAAAGCTCAATACCCTGCTCGCTGCCGCCATCATGTCCGTGCTGGGCACCGCCCAGGCCGCCGATCACACTCTGGCCATGGTGGTCTCCACCCTCAACAACCCCTTCTTCGTCACCATGAAGGAAGGGGCCGAAGCCAAGGCCAAGGAGCTTGGCTACGAGCTGGTGGTGCTGGACTCCCAGAATGACCCGGCCAAAGAGCTCTCCAACATGGAAGATCTCACCGTGCGCAAGGTCAACGCCATCCTGATCAACCCGACCGATTCCGAAGCGGTGGGCAACGCCATTCGCCTCGCCAACAAGGCCAACATCCCGGTGCTGACCCTGGACCGCGGCGCGGCGCAGGGTGACGTCAAGGCCCACATCGCCTCCGACAACGTGGCGGGTGGCAAACTGGCCGGCGATTTCATCACCCAGAAGCTGGGTGCCGGTGCCAAGGTGATCCAGCTGGAAGGGATCGCCGGTACCTCCGCCGCCCGTGACCGCGGCGAAGGCTTTGCCCTAGCCGTGGCCGCCAACAAGCTGGAAGTGCTGGCCTCCCAGCCCGCCGACTTTGACCGCACCAAGGGTCTGAACGTCATGGAGAACCTGCTGGCCGCTCACCCGAGCGTGCAGGCGGTGTTCGCCCAAAACGACGAGATGGCGCTGGGTGCCATCCGCGCCGTGCAGGCCGCCGGCAAAGAGGTGATGATCGTCGGCTTCGACGGCACCGACGATGGCAAGGCCGCCGTGGCCAAGGGTAAACTGGCCGCCACCGTGGCCCAACAGCCCGCCCTGATCGGCGCCATCGGCGTGGAAACCGCCGACAAGGTGCTCAAGGGCCAGCCGGTGGAAAAATCCATCCCGGTTCCGCTGCAAGTGGTCAGCAAGTAAGTTGACGGGGGGAGGTTCGCCTCCCCCTTTTCACTCAAGCTTTACGGTGCCTCCCGGCCTGGATCCGGCTTTCGTGTCCATGCCAAGATGCATCAGGAGTACTCAACATGAATCGTCTCGTCGTTCTGGGCAGTGTCAATGCAGACCACGTGCTGCGCGTTCCCCACTTTCCTCGCCCGGGTGAAACCCTGACCGGCCACAGCTATCAAGTGGTGCCCGGTGGCAAGGGCGCCAACCAGGCGGTGGCCGCCGCTCGGCTAGGTGCTGAAGTCTCCTTTATCGCCCGCATCGGCGATGACGCCATCGGCCACCAGATGAAGACCGGCTTTGCCAAAGACGGCATCGACGTGAGCGCCGTCGAGCTCGACCCCAAGCTCCCCACCGGCATTGCCATCATCTATGTGAGCGATGAGGGGGAGAACAGCATCGGTATCTCCGCCGAAGCCAACGGCGCCCTCACCCCGGCCGTGGTGAAAAGCCATGAAGCGATGCTCGCCGCCGCCCACACTCTGCTGCTGCAGCTGGAAGTGCCGCTGGAGAGCGTGCTGGAAGCCGCCCGCCTGGCCCGAGCCCACGGCACCCGGGTGGTGCTCAACCCCGCCCCCGCTCGCCCGCTCTCAAGCGAGCTGCTGGCACTGGTCGACCTCATTACCCCCAACCAGACCGAAGCCGAGCTGCTGACCGGCGTCAAGGTCACCGACGAGGCGAGCGCAGCCGAGGCGGCTGCCCGCTTCCACCAGATGGGCATCGGCGAGGTGATGATCACCTTGGGGTCGCAAGGGGTCTATTGCAGCAAGGGGCAGCAACAAGCGCTCATCCCGGGTTTTAGGGTCAAGGCGGTGGACACCACGGCGGCCGGCGACACCTTCAACGGCGCCCTGCTGGCGGCTGAGCTCGCCGGCGCCGACTTTGACGCCGCCGTACGCTTTGCCCACGGCGCCGCAGCACTCTCCGTCACCCGGTTTGGTGCCCAGAGCTCCATCCCGAGCAAGCAGGAGGTCGACGCCTTCCTGCTTGAGCAGACTGCGCAGGGGCACTGATGGCCAATATCAAGGAGGTGGCGGCGCTGGCGGGGGTGTCGACCACCACCGTCTCCCACGTCATCAACGAGACCCGTTTCGTCGCCGAGGAGACCCGCGAGCGGGTCTTCAGTGCCATGCGCGAGCTCAACTATGCCCCGAGCCTGGTGGCCCGCAGCCTCAAGGTGAAGGAGACCAACAGTATCGGCATGCTGGTCACCACCTCCAGCAACCCCTTCTTCGCCGAGGTGGTGCGCGGGGTGGAGCGTTATTGCTTCGAGCAGGGCTACAACCTGATGCTGGGCAACACCGAGGGCCAAGCCGAGACGGCGCTCTCCTACCTCAAGATGATGCTGCGCAAGCGGGTCGACGGCCTGCTCATCATGTGCAGCGAGGGGCAGCAGGAGGTGTTCAACCAGCTCGACTGGCTCAAGAGCCTGCCAGTGGTGGTGATGGACTGGGGGATGGAGAGCGCCGACGTGGACCTCATCGCCGACAACTCCCATCGTGGCGGCTACCTGGCGACCCGCCACCTGCTGGGGTTGGGTCACACCGCCATCGGCTGCATCACCGGCCCCCACAGCCGCGCCCCCGCCAACCAGCGTCAGGCGGGCTTCGAGCAGGCGATGCAGGAGGCCGGGCTCACCGTCAACCCACAGTGGGTCCAGGAGGGTGACTTCGACTGCGCCAGCGGCCACCAGGCGATGACCCGCCTGCTGGCGCAGCCCGAGCGCCCCAGCGCACTGTTCGTCTGCAACGACATGATGGCGATGGGGGCCATCAGCGCCGCTCATCAGGCGGGACTGGTGATCCCGCGCGATCTCTCCATCGTCGGCTATGACAACGTGGCACTGGCCGAATTCATGTCGCCGCCGCTCACCACCGTCAATCAGCCGAAAGAGGAGCTGGGCCGCCTCGCCGTCACCCGGCTGCTGGCGCGCATCAATGGCGAGGCGGTGGCGGATCATCTGATCACCGTCGACCCAGACCTGGTGATCAGGGATTCCTGCGCCCCCCGCCCCTGACATTCACCTGCAATACCTGCAATAAAAGCGCAAGGCGACCCTGGGGTCGCCTTGCTGCGTGTTGTCTCTGGCCGGTTCAATACCACTCTTTGTGCTCAGGCCAGCTGCCTTGCCTCACCGCCCGCCAGCACCTGCAGTTGCACCAACCCCAGTCGCCGGGCCAGCGGCTGCAACAGCTCGCTGTGCTCTGCGTCATCTGGCAACCAGTAACGGACAGGCCAGCCGGCCGCCAGCTGGGCCGGGGTGGCGCTGCCAATGTCTCTGAGCGCCAGGGTGCAACCCTGCTGCCGCAACCCCGCCAGCAAGGCTGCATCCGGCTGCAACATCGGCACCAGCAGCACCAGCGGCCTGCGGGAGGAGTCCGGCAGATAGGCCACGACATGGGCCAGCTGGGCCTGGTTGTCGAGCGGGAGCAACAACGCCCGCCCATCGGCATGCTGCGCCTCGTGCGCTTGCAGCAGCCGGGCCAGCACGGGCCCCAGCACGCCGCACTCCTGCAGCCAGCGCATCTGGCAGGGCGCCCCCTGCTCACGCCAGTAGAGCGTCATTTGCCACAGGTCGTTGCCCTGCCCGTCCGTCAGCCCCTGCAACGCCACTCGCAGCGGCGCAGGCTCGTGCCCGGCCAGCCAGTCGCGCAGCTGGTGAAGCTGATGCTGACTCAACTGCAACTGCTGCAGCATGGCCGGCTCGAACCAGCAGATGTCCCCCTCCTGGCTGCGTTTGGCCTGATTGAGGGCCAGGATGGCCTGATCCAGCAGCCGGCCGGCATCTTGCTGCTGCGCCTTGGCCACCCCGAGCCGACAGGCCAGATCGAAGCTGCACTCCCGGGTCACGAACTCGAAATGGAGCAGGTTCACCAGCTCATGAATGCGAGTCTCCAGCGCGCCATCCGCACGGGTCAACACCACTGCAAACTCGTCGCCACCGAGCCGGTAGGCATGGCCACCGTGTGCCTGCTGCAGCTTGTCGGCCACCGTCTGCAACAGCCGATCTCCGACCTGATAACCGAGCAGATCATTGACCTGCTTGAAGCGCTTGA
Organism: Aeromonas sp. 2692-1; assembly: GCF_013085505.1. Lineage (NCBI taxonomy): Bacteria > Pseudomonadati > Pseudomonadota > Gammaproteobacteria > Aeromonadales > Aeromonadaceae > Aeromonas > Aeromonas sp. 2692-1. Next base: position 3,328,821 of record NZ_CP038513.1, on the reverse strand, counting down.
GATCGAGCACCACCAGGGCGCTCGCCTCGCCGGCATGCAGGGCGCGGGAGAGCTGCTCCTGCAGGGCACGGCGGTTGCCAAGCCGGGTCAGGGGATCGAGCAGGGCGAGCCGGCGATTCGCCAGATTGGCGCGAATGAGGGCAGCCACCAGGGCGCCGCCGGTCAGCAACAGGATCAGTTGCCAGATCTGCAGCCAGAACAGGCTGCTGCGGATCTGGCTGACCGAGCGCTCCCGCTCCTGGCCGGAGAGGATCTGATCCCCTATCTGCTCGATGAGGTGGGTCTGGCTGGTGATCGTCTCCTGCAAGCGAGCAAGCTCGGCCCCCTCGCGCAGCGCACCGGCCTCCATCTGGGGTTCGAGCTGCTTGATCTGCTCGAACAGTCTGGCCAGCGCCTTGCCAAGCCCGTGCCGCTGGCGCGCCTCGGCGGTTTCACTGCTGATGAGGAAGATATCGAGCCGGTTCCACAGCAGATCGTAATCGAGGCTCAGGGTCTCCATCGTCAGCCGGCCGGCCCGATAGAGCTGCAGATCGTAGAGGAAACGCTGGGATTCGAGCATCACCTGGCTGATGTTCCAGTGGATATTGCGGTAGAAGGTATCGACCAGCTGCTCCTGGCGATGCTGCAGATAGAGGCTGCTGCCCGAGGAGAGCAGAAACAGCAGCGACACCGCAACCAACAGCAGTTTGTGGCGGGATAGCCCCATCAATCGACGATCTCGATGCGGGTCACCTGCCACACCATGCAGTTGTGGATGGCGGGCACGTCCAGCTTGGGATAGGTGGTGAACGGAATGAGCAGCCAGAGCGGCCCCTTGTTGCGCCGGGTCAGCGGCTTGCCGTCCTCCTGGCGCGCCAGGGTCAGCGGCACGCCGTCGAACAGGGCCAGATCCACCACCTGCTGATAGCCGTTGAGGGCCGAGACGGCGATCTTGCGGGCATCCAGGATCCCTTGCGCCGCCAGCACGGCCGCCAGGGTCGGCCCGCGATAGTGGTGGGCGCCCTGGGTCCAGGGGGTGGTGGTGGTGAATTCGGTCTGCGGCAAGGCGGACAGGGCCGCCTCATCGAGGGTCACTTGCTGGCCACTTGGCAGCACCAGAGTCATCAGGGGGATCGAGGCCGATGCGCCGGCACTGGCCAGCATCAGGAGGAAAAAAGCGATCCATTGCTTTACTGCGGTCATGGTAATTTGCGCCAACTGCGTCCCATTTTTTGTGGCTGCCAGTGTGGCGATTTCACCGGTTCATTGCAACTGTCCAGTCGCACAATAGCTCAGGGACCGCGCATCTCCATCCAGTTGTGGCCCTCGATCTGCGCTGGTTGGTGGACGCCACAGCTTTGCAGCAGCTCATCCACGTAGGCCGGCACCAGCAACGAGGCCGGACCGTAGCGCTTCTCGTCAAACTGGCTGCCCACTTCGCTCGGTTCGAGGTTGAGCTCGATGGTGTGGGCTCCGTTCAATCCCGCCTCGTGCACGAAACCGGCCGCCGGATAGACGGCGCCCGAGGTACCGATGGAGATGAACAGATCGCACTGGGCCAGCGCGCTGTAGATGCGATCCAGCCCGAGCGGCATCTCGCCGAACCAGACCACGTGCGGGCGCAGCGGCTGGGGAAACTGGCAGCAGGTGCACAGCTCCTCCTGCTGCAGATCGCCGCGCCACTCGATCACCTGGCCCGAGCCCGGGCAGCGCGCCTTGAGCAGCTCCCCGTGCATGTGAATGAGGTTCTTGCTGCCGGCGCTCTCGTGCAGGTTGTCGATGTTCTGGGTCACCAGGGTGACGCAGCCCGGCAGCAGGCGCTCGAGCCTGGCCAGCGCATAGTGAGCCGGATTGGGGTGGATGTGGGGTTGCTGCAGTTGGTGGCGGCGGGAGTTGTAAAAGCCCTGCACCAGGGCGGGATCCCGTGCGTAGCCCTCCGGCGTCGCCACGTCTTCGACCCTGTGATCTTCCCACAGACCGTCACAGGCGCGAAAGGTCTTGATGCCCGACTCGGCCGAGATGCCGGCACCGGTAAGAATGACGATGTGTTTCGCTGACTGCACCATGACTGACTCCCTCTGACGACCTCTCTGGCTGACCTTAGCACAGGGTGAAAAACCGGCCTATTCGCCCTTGGTCTTATGACGCGGTTACAGGGTGTCGAGCACGCTCAGATCGAGTCGCACGAACACCAGCTCCCGCCCTGTCACCAGGGTGAGCGGCAAGCCCAGCCCGCGCAGCAGCGCCAGCATGGGGCGATTCTGGGGTAGCACCTCCGCCGTCCACTCGCGAATGCCTTCGGCGCGCGCCAGCAAGGCCAGCGCCAGCAGGATGCGCCGCCCCGCCCCCGGTGCTGAAAGTGATCGGCGACGATGCAGGAGAACTCGGCCCGATCCGGGTGCAGCCGCCGCCGGATGGACTGGGCTTGGGCCAGCGGTCGCCCCTGACCGTCGGTCAGCAGCAGCCCAATCTGCTGCTCCTTGGGGTAATCGAGGAAGAAGGCGAGCTGCTCGTCACTCGGGATCTGCTTGGCGCGCATGAAACGCAGGTAGACGCTCTGCTCGCTGAGTTCGCCATAGGCGGCCCTGATCCGCTCGGGATCGGCTCCCGCCAGCTCCTGCAAGCGGCAAGGAATGCCTCCCACCTCCATCATCAGTGGCAGGGCTGCCCGCGAATGAGGATGCAGCCAGCCGGCCAGGGCGCGCCGCAAGCGGGCCTCGTCCGGTGGCCAGCAGAGATAGCGGGCCACCGTCTACCAGCGCCCCGCCACGCCCTGATCGCGCCACAGGTTGCTGTCCAGCAGGTTGAAGGGATCGTCCAGATAGAGGGCGATCCCGAGCTCCCTGGCCCGGTTGATGAAGCGCCCCAGCAGGGAGTCCGGGGTCATGGCTTCCAGCCCGGGCAGCAGACTCTGTCCCAGCAGCAGGTGCTGCAGCGGCATCCGCTCCAGCAAGTCGAACGGAATGTGCTGATCATTGTCCAGCAGCAGTGCCAGCTTGGCCCCCGCCAGACTGGCCTGCAACACCAGGGCAAAACGCTCCGCCTGGCTCAGCAGGTGGTCGCGCCGGTGGATGAGCAGAGTGAGCTCGCCAGGCTCCCTGCCCTGCTGGACCAGCCACTCGCGTACCCGCTCCCAGCGCGGCGGCAAGCCGGTCACCGCCAGCCAGATGGGCAAGGGCGACGGGGGATCGGACAATAGCCCGAGCAGTCCTTTCTCTTCTCCCTGCCAGGTGCGGATGGTGCGGCGCAAGCCGCTCAAGCGGCGCTGACGCTGCGGCCCCAGATAGAGCGTCTTGAGCAGCCGCAGCAGATCGTCGGCCAGCAGCGGCTTGGCCAGGGCGGCCAGCACGTTGAAACCGGCGTCGTGCAGCAGGCGGCGGGCCCCGTCGATCAGAGTCTGATCGTGGGCCGAGAGCAGCACGATGGGCAAGCCACTGTGCTGGTATTGGGGCTGGCTCATCAGCAGGCTGATGGCATCCTGCTCCACCAGACTGAGATCGCTCACCAGCAGCTTCACCTCGCCGCCGGCCAGCGCCTTGATGCAGGCGTTGCCATCCTGCACCCACTGACAGGGCACCCCCAGCCCCTTGATCTCCTGCTGGATGTGGGCCCCCTGAAACGGGTGATCCTCCAGCAACAGCACCTGGGTCTGGGCCAGCCACTCCTGCCACGCCAGGTAGCGACCATTGACCCCCGCCAGCCAGTCATCGGTGAGGCGATAGACACCCTCGGCCAGCGCCGTCAGCTGCGGCAGATAGTCAGCTCCCACATGGGAGTCGGGATCAAACAGGGCGATGGCACCGGCGGCAAACAACCCTTCCCACTGCCAGCAGGCATCGGGGCGGGTACGGCGCAAGGTGGCGAACTCGGGCAGCTCGACGGCCTTTGCCGTCCGATAGGCGACCCCGTCCAGGGCGTAGATGGTCACGGGGTGAAACAGGCGCTCGTCCGTCTCTTCCGAGTTCAGCAACGCCAGTAACTCTTCATCTGTGATGATCATGTCAGAGCCTCTCACGTAGTCGCCGGCACACCTCATCCAGAGCTTGCCGCAGCGGGGGTAGCAGGGATTGCCGTGGATCCCGTTTCCACTGCTCGATCACCTGAACAAGCGGGGTGGCCCCCACCATTTTGGCGGCCCCCTTCATCTTGTGTAAAGCGGCTTCAAGCGCCATCTCGTCCCCTTGTGTGACGCAGCGCTCAATGTCGGCCAGATCCTGCCCGGTCGCGTCCAGATAGAGCGGGATAAGCTCCGGCGCCAGCAGCGACACCTCCTGCGCTGCCCAGACCTCCCCTTCAGCCGGCAGATCGCTTTGAGGGAGTGATTCGGGTGCGGGCGCCTGGTCGGGCTCGCCCAGGCCGCGCAGCAGGTTGGCCAAGTCTTTGAGCAGCAGCGGCTTGTCCAGATGCCCGCGACAACCACAGCTGGCCAGCTGCGCCGCCGCCTGCTCGCTGAGATCGGCGGTGATGACATAGGTGGGCAGATGCTGCCAGCGCGGCGAGTCACGCAGCTGGCGGCAGAGCTCGGCGCCGTCCATCACCGGCATCTGCAGGTCGGTCAACACCAGATCGACCGTCTCATGCTGCAGGATGTCGAGCGCCAGCTGGCCGTTGGCGGCGCTGATCACCCGGGCCCCCAGCTGGGTCAGCTGCATGCTGATCAACACCCGGTTCACCTCGTGATCTTCGACCAGCAGCACCCGCATCCCCTGCCCCGGCAGCGTGATCATGCCCTGGCTAGAGGGCACCAGCCTTGGCTGCATCAGACTCACCACCGAGCCCGGCACCCAGGGTTCCCCCTGCCAGTCCCAGTAGCGCAGCCCCTGCTCATCCAGCCGGACGCTCAATACCGGGCCGGCCGGATCGTCCTGCAAATCCAGCTCGCCCAGCCAGGGCAGCAGATAGTCCCGCTCCGCCTCGCCGAGTTGCACATGCACGCAGGCCACCCTTGGCCGCCAGCGCGGCATCTCCTGCAGCAGCACCAGTGGCAGCGCACAGAGGAAGCGGCTGCCGCCGGTCGGCCGCGGCTCGACCCGGATCTCGCCCCCCATCTGCTCCATCAGCTGGCGACAGATGGCAAGTCCGAGCCCGGTGCCCTGGGCTCGCGGCTGACCCGCCTCCCCGCCCTGCTCAAAGGGCAGGAACAGGCGCGGCAACAGCTCGGCACTGATGCCGGGTCCCTCATCGTCCACTCCGCACAACAGCTGGGAGCCAGCGCGGCGGGCCCACAGCACCACCTCGCCACGGGAGCTGAACTTGATGGCATTGGCCAGCAGGTTGTGCAGCACCTGCTGCACCCGGTGGGGATCCAGCTCCACCTGGGCGGGCAGTCGATGATCGAGATCCAGCCGCAGTTGCAGGCGCTTGGAGCGAGCCTTGGACCAGTGCACGGCCGCCACGTGCTCGCACAAATCCACCAGATCGGTGGGCTGCAGCGAGAGCGCCAGCTGCCGGTTCTCGTTGCGACTGAAGTCCAGCACGTCGTTGAGCAGACCCAGCAGCTCGTCCCCCGCCTGGCGGACGTGGGCCAGTGCCGAGCGCTGCTCGGCATTGAGGGAGGTGTGGCTGAGCCACTCCAGCAACCCCAGAATGGCGTTCATGGGGGTGCGAATTTCGTGGCTCACCGCCGCGAGGAAACGTCCCTTGGCCAGCACCGCCTGCTCGGCCCGCTCGTGGGAGGCCTGCAGCGCCTGCTCCTGCTCGACCCGGGTCGTGACATCCTGCACCACTCCGTACACCCGCCAGCCCTGCTCGGACTGGCTGCGCCCCCGGCCGTAGAACTGCAGCCAGCGGGTGCCCTTGCCAGGATGCTCATAGCGCAGCGCGTAGGAAAAAGGCTGACCGGCCTGCAGCATCTCCAGCATGGGGGCCTTCATCTTGCGCCTGTCATGTTGATCCAGCCGGCCCAGCGCCTGACCGGGATTGCGGCGGATCTGCTGACTGGCCAGCCCCAGCAGCTCGTAGCTGCCACGGCTGATGAACTCTACCTGGGCGATGCCTTCTCGCTGCAGCAGGAACTGGATCACCACCCCGGGCACCGTATTGGTCAATGCCCGCAGGCGGCGCTCGGCCTGGCGCAGCAAGCGGGTACGCTCGCGCAGGGCGCTGATGTTGGAGAGCGCGATGAGATCCCCCGCCGGCGACTGCTTGCCAAGCTGAAGCGGGATCTGAGCATAGGAGTAGACCTGATCACCCAAGGCCATCTCCCCCTCGCCCCCCTGCAACTGGGCCTCTGGCAGGTGCAGCTCGGCCAGGTAGCGCGCCTCCAGCCGCTTGGCCTGCTTGTTGCGCTTGATGATCTCGCCCTGGTTGTCCCGCAGAAACACCGGCACCGGCAGCGCCTGGAACAGGGACTCCCTGAACTGGCTCTCCAGCGCCAGGGTCTGCTCCATCTCCTGACGCTGGCTCACTTCCCGGGCCAGCTGCTGGCGGGAGCGCCAGATCAGCCAGATGACGCCGGCACTGATCAACAGCGCCAGCGACACCGACCCCAGCCAGATCCCGTAGCTGACCCCGGCTTGCTGGGTCAGCACCAGCCGGCGCCAGCGCTGATTGAGATCGTCATTCTGCTTGCTGGTGAAGGCCATCAGACTCTGTTCCATCACCCCGGCGAGTCGCGGGCTGTGATGGCTGATGGCAAATCCCAGTCCGAAGCGTTGAGGTAGCTCCCTGATATCCAGCCCGTCCAGCTGGTTGTTGCGAAGCGGGTATTGCAGCTGGTAGAGCTCGGCCAGCATGGCGTCGGCCTCACCGCTTTGCACCGCCGCAAGCCCCTGCGCCAGGGTGTCGCTTTTGCGCCAATGATGTTCGCCACCCAGCCGGGCCAGCATCGCTTCGTCATAGAGGGTAGCGGGCACCACTATGTCGCCCTTCACCGCAGCCAGCGTGTCGAACGACTTCGCCTTGCGACTGACCAGGGCATAGCGATTGAGCGCCATGATGCGGGTAAAGTCGAAGGCAGCGGTCAGCGCCGGCGTCTCCAGCAGGCCGGCCATCATGTCTGCCTCACCGCTGCGCAGCTTGGCCAACGCCTCTTCCTTGCTGGCGGTCGGGATCACGTGGAAGTTGAGCCCGGTCTGCTGGCTCACCTGCCGCAGTACGTCGGCGCTCCACCCCTTGAGTTCTCCCTGCTCGTCGAGACCGCTGTAGGGCATGAAATCCGGGTTGACGACCAGCTTGATGGCACGGGAGGTGCCGACCAACCAGGCCTGCTCCTTGTCGGTGAAGTGCAGCGGGTTGATGTCCTGCTCCCCCTGCGCCAGATAACGGTCCAGATCCTTATAGAGGGAGCCGGGCGGCAGATAACGGATGGCGGTATCGATGAGCTCGCGCAGTTCCGGCTGGTCGCGCATCATCAGCCGGTAGCTCACCACCAGTTCATCGCTGCGCAGCCGGCGCAGCCGCAGCCCCTGATCCGGGTATTCGCGCATCAGGTAGCGCAATTGCAGATAGTCACCGAGATAGGCGGTCCCCTTGCCAGCCGCCAGCGCCGCATACCAGTTGTCCGCCTCGGTCAGGGGCAACTGGGTTGAGCGGGGATAAAGTGCCTTGAGCACCTCGTTCGCCTGCCAGATGGGGGATACCAGGAAGGTCGCCCGCTCCAGATCGCCGCGATAGAGGATAGCGGACTCGGCCTCCAGCATGGCACGACTGAGCGCCATGCCCGGCAGGGCCTGCAATGAAGGACCGACATTGGGAATGAGATCGCAGCGCCCCTCCTGCAAGCCGCGCTGCACCGCCGACCAGTTGGGCAGCTTCTCGTGCAGGAGCGGAAAAGGGAGCTGCTCTGCCAACCGCTCCATCTGATCGATCAGCAAGCCTCCCGACTCTTCGAGATAAGGCGGCCGGATCAGCGCCGGATAACAGATGGTCAGCGACTTGGTGGCATCGGCATACGCCTTGGCCGCCGTGGAGAGGGGGAGATCCATCGCCTGCAGTGGCGCAGCCAGCAACAGGCCTAACAATAGGCTGGTTTTTCTCATGAAAAAATAAAAGCCAGGCGGCTGCCTGGCTTTTTGTCACTCGTTGGGCTCAACATTTTCGACCCTGGCCTTGAGCTTCTGACCAGGGCGGAAGGTGACCACCCGCCGGGCGCTGATAGGAATATCTTCGCCGGTTTTCGGGTTACGTCCAGGACGCTGGTTCTTCTCACGAAGATCAAAGTTACCGAAGCCTGAAATCTTGACTTGTTCACCACGCTCAAGCGCTTGTCTGATCTCTTCAAAGAAGGCTTCCACCATATCTTTGGCTTCACGCTTGCTCATCCCGAGCTGGGTGAACAGGTGCTCTGCAATGTCGGCTTTGGTAAGCGCCATAGATCAATCCCTCAAGGATGCATTCAACTCTTCACCAAGGGCCCGCACGACATTGTCTACGGTCTCGGCAATCTCTTTCTCCTCCAGAGTGCGCTGGGTGTCTTGCAGAACAAGACTGATGGCCAGGCTCTTCTTGTCCTCTGCCATGCCAGCACCCTGGTATACGTCAAACAAGTTTATTCCAACTACCTGATTTCCGCCAACTTTTTTAATTACTGCGAGGACATCACCGGCCAGGACATGACGATCAACCACCACGGCGATGTCACGACGGTTGGCAGGGAACTTGGAAACCTCGGCAGCAACCGGCACCTTGGCCGGGGTCAGCTTGTCCAGCTCCAGCTCGAACATCACGGCGCGGCTCTTCAGACCCAGCTTCTTCTCGAGGCTCGGGTGGATCACGCCGATGTGGCCGATGACCACGCCATTGCGCAGGATGGCGGCGCTCTGGCCCGGGTGCAGGGCGCTGTGCTCGGCACGCTCGAAGCTGAAGGTGGCTCCTTCGGCGGTCAAGTCCAGCACCGCTTCCAGATCCCCTTTCAAATCAAAGAAGTCGGCAGCGCGGCTCTTGATGTCCCAGTGCTCGTCGCTCTGGTTGCCGGTGATGATGCCGGCCAGTATGGGCTCCTGACGGATGCCGTTCTCGGCGTTTTCGTCTTTGATGAAGCGCAGGCCCTGTTCGAACAGGCGCACCCGTGGCTGCTGACGGTTCTGGTTGTAAACCACGGCCTGCACCAGACCCGGGAACAGAGAGACGCGCATGGCGGACATCTCGACCGAAATCGGGTTCGGCAGCACGATGGCATCGCTCTGCGGGAACAGGGTCTGCTGAGCCTTGGGATCGACGAAGCTGTAGGTGATCGCTTCCTGGAAGCCGCGATCAACCAGCAGGTCGCGCACGCGCTTCAAGGTCACCTGCCCTTCTGCCTGCTCCACCATCGCCAGAGAGGCGGCGGGTTTGAGGTTCGGGATGTTGTTGTAGCCGTAGATGCGGGCCACTTCCTCGATGAGGTCTTCCTCGATGGCGATATCGAAACGCCAGGAGGGAGCCAGCGCGGTCCAGCCGTCGGCTTCAATGGTTACCTGCATGCCTAGGCGGGTCAGGATCTCGACCACCTGAGCATCCGCCACGCTGATACCGATCACCTTGTCGAGCTTGGTGCGACGCAGCTTGATGGGGGCCGCTTTGGGCAGGTGGGCATCGGATTTGACCTCGATGACCGGACCGGCTTCACCGCCACAAATGTCCAGCAGCAGACGGGTGGCTCTGTCCATCACCTTGGCCTGCAGCTGCGGATCCACCCCGCGCTCGAAGCGGTGGGAGGAGTCGGTGTGCAGACCATAAGCACGGGCACGGCCAGTGATCGAGAGCGGCGCGAAGAAGGCGCACTCCAGCAGGATGTCGGTAGTGGTCTCGGAGACACCGGTGCGATCGCCGCCGAAGATGCCGGCCATGCAGGCAGGACCTTTGGCATCGGCAATCACCAAAGTCGTCTCTTTGAGCTTCACCTCGTTGCCATCGAGCAGAGTCATCGGCTCGTCGCTACGAGCGCGGCGCACCACCAGTTCCCCTTCAAGCGTCGCCAGATCGAAGGCGTGCATCGGCTGACCGTATTCCAGCAGCAGGTAGTTGGTGATGTCGACGATGGCGTCGATGGAACGAATACCGCCACGGCGCAGCTTCTCCTGCATCCAGAGCGGGCTCTGGGCGTGCAGGTCCAGCCCCTTGATGACGCGGCCCAGATAACGGGGGCAATCAGCCGGCGCTTCAACCCGGATCGGGAAGCTAGCGTCGATGGTGGCAACAACTGGCGCCCAGGTCGGCTCGACCACGTCCACGCTGTTGAGCACGCCGATTTCACGGGCCAGACCCGCGATGCCGAGGCAATCGGCACGGTTCGGGGTCAGATCCACGTCGATGCTGACGTCGTTGAGCGCGAGGTATTCGCGGATATCGGTACCGATGGGTGCATCCAGCGGCAGCTCGATGATGCCATCGGCTTCGACGTCGATCCCCAGCTCGCTGAAGGAGCAGAGCATGCCGTGAGACGGCTGGCCGCGCAGCTTGGCTTTCTTGATGGTGAAATCACCCGGCAGGGTCGCCCCTACTTTGGCTACGCACACTTTCAGGCCGGTGCGGCAGTTCGGCGCGCCGCAGACGATGTCCAGCAGCTCGGCCTCGCCCACGTTGACCTTGGTCACCCGCAGCTTGTCGGCGTCCGGGTGCTGGGCGCACTCGACCACTTCACCCACCACCACGTTGTTGAACTGGCCGGCCACAGCTTCCACGGCGTCCACTTCCAGACCGGCCATAGTGATCTGCTCGGCCAGTGCGTTGTCACTCAACTCGGTGCGGACCCACTCCATCACCCAGGATTTACTGAATTTCATGTTCTCTCGCCCTTACTTGAACTGCTTGAGGAAGCGCAGATCGTTTTCGAAGAAGGCACGAAGGTCGTTGACCCCGTAACGCAGCATGGTCAGGCGCTCAACGCCCATGCCGAAGGCAAAACCGGAGTATTTTTCCGGATCGATGCCGACCGAACGCAGCACGTTCGGGTGCACCATGCCGCAGCCCAGCACCTCCAGCCACTTGCCGTTCTTGCCCATCACGTCCACTTCGGCGCTCGGCTCGGTGAACGGGAAGTAGGAAGGACGGAAGCGAATGGTCAGGTCTTCCTCGAAGTAGTTGCGCAGGAAGTCGTGCAGGATCCCTTTCAGCTCGGTGAAGCTGGCATGCTCGTCGACCAGCAGGCCTTCGACCTGGTGGAACATCGGGGTGTGGGTCATGTCGTAGTCATTACGATAGACGCGGCCCGGCGCAATGATGCGGATCGGCGGCTGCTGATGTTCCATGGTGCGGATCTGCACACCGGAGGTGTGGGTACGCAACATCAAATCAGGATTGAAGTAGAAGGTATCGTGATCGGTACGCGCCGGGTGATGAGCCGGGATGTTCAACGCATCGAAGTTGTGGAAGCCATCTTCAATCTCGGGACCACGGGCAACCTTGAAGCCCATCTCGCCAAACAGGCGTTCGATGCGCTCGATGGTGCGGGTCACCGGGTGCAGACCGCCATTTTCGATGCGGCGGCCCGGCAGGCTGACGTCGATGGTCTCGGCTGCCAGCTTCTGGTTCAGCACGGCGACTTCGAGGGCTTCACGACGCTCGTTCAGGGCATCCTGAACCTGCTGTTTGGCCTGGTTGATCACGGCGCCCGCGGCAGGACGCTCTTCAGCAGACAGGGCGCCCAGGCCCTTCATCTGCTCGGTAAAAAAGCCCTTTTTACCCAGATATTTGACCCGGATTTCGTCAAGGGCGGCGATGTCGCTTACGCCCTCAATTTCGGCCCTGGCTTGGCCGACTACTTCTTCAAGCTGTTGCATGTCTTCCTCGTCACCACTCCCGGTACAGGAGCCTTTAGGCTAAATAAGGTCAAGAGGGGAATAATACAAAAAAAGCCCCTTCACTGACCATAGTTAAGGTGCCCTTTTCTCCCTAGAAATCATTTTGTTATCAAGTAGGGCTTCGAGCCGGACCGGCTTCTTCTTCGTGATTGGTTACACACAATTTTAGTTTGATGGCATATGGAGCCATATGTATGGCTATCATGATGGTAGAGACATCACCGTCTGCAAGCGGCAAATGACAGACAACAAAAAAGGAGGCCTGAGCCTCCTTTTAGCATTTATAACAGAACCGGATTAAACCAGAGCTGCTTTGGCCTTTTCAACCAGGGCGGTGAAAGCCAGCTTGTCGTGAACGGCGATATCGGACAGGATCTTGCGATCGATCTCGATGGAAGCCTTCTTCAGACCGTTGATCAGACGGCTGTAGGACAGACCGTTCTGACGGGCTGCTGCGTTGATACGAGCAATCCACAGTTGACGGAACTGACGCTTTTTCTGGCGACGGTCACGGTAGGCATACTGACCAGCTTTGGTTACCGCTTGTACCGCTACGCGGTAAACACGGGAACGGGCGCCGTAGTAACCCTTGGCGGCTTTCATTACTTTCTTGTGACGAGCGCGAGCGGTCACACCACGTTTAACTCTTGGCATTTTTCACATCCCCCCTTATGCGTACGGCAGACAAGCGACAACACGTTTGTGGTCGGCAGCGGAAACAAAGAACTTCGGTCCCAGCTGACGCTTACGCTTACTGCTCTTCTTGGTCAGGATGTGACGCAGGTGGTTGTGCTTGCACTTGAAGCGACCTGAGCCAGTCTTCTTGAAGCGCTTTGCGGCGCCCCGGTTGGTTTTCATCTTCGGCATTTCATACTCCGCATTGTGAGTGACAACAAAATCGCAAGGCGAACCGACTCATGGGGCTGACCCCATGAGTCAATTTCTTGTGGGCCTTAAGATTTCTTCTTAGGTGCGAGGACCATCACAGCTTGACGGCCTTCGACTTTCGGGAACGATTCGACTACGGCCAGCTCTTCCAGATCGTTCTTGACGCGCTCCAGAACCTTGATACCAAGTTCCTGGTGGGCCATTTCACGACCACGGAAGCGCAGGGTGACCTTTGCCTTGTCCCCGTCTTCCAGAAAGCGAACCAGGTTGCGTAGTTTTACCTGATAGTCGCCTTCGTCGGTGCCAGGACGGAATTTGATTTCCTTGACCTGGACGACTTTCTGCTTTTTCTTCTGTTCTTTGGTGGTCTTGCTCTTTTCGTAGAGGAATTTGCCGTAATCCATGATCCGGCAAACGGGCGGCTCAGCGTTCGGACTGATCTCGACCAGATCCACTCCGGCCTCAAGGGCCAAGTTCAGGGCATCCTGGATGGAGGTGATGCCAATGGCTTCACCATCCAGACCAGTCAGACGAACTTCTTTCAGACGGATCTCTTCGTTGATCCGGTGAGCGCGGGCTTGCGGTTGCTTGCCCAGTTTTTTTCCGCCTTTTATAGCTTATTCCTCCACTTTCTTTTGTCCGCGGGTCTGAACTTCCTGGGTCAACAGAGCAATCAGCTCTTCAACAGGATAAGTGCCCAGGTCAGCCCCTTTACGAGTACGCACTGCAATCTTGCCGGCTTCTACTTCTTTATCGCCGCAGACCAGCATGAAGGGTACTCGCTTCAAAGTATGCTCGCGGATTTTAAAGCCAATCTTCTCATTTCTCAAGTCCGCTTTTGCGCGAAGGCCCGCATCATTCAATGCTTTGGCTACTTTCACTGCATAATCGGCCTGATTGTCGGTGATATTCATGACCACGGCTTGAGTCGGTGCCAGCCAGGTCGGGAACAGCCCGGCGTACTCTTCGGTCAGGATCCCGATGAAACGCTCCAGCGAGCCCAGAATGGCGCGGTGGATCATCACGGGAACATGACGTTCATTGTCTTCACCCACGTAGGTGGCGCCCAGACGGCCCGGCAGGGCAAAATCGAGCTGCACGGTACCACATTGCCACGCACGATCAAGGCAATCGTGCAGGGTAAATTCGATCTTGGGACCGTAGAAGGCCCCCTCACCCGGCTGCAGATCGTACTTCAGGCCGTTCAGCACCAGGGCTTCGGCCAGCGCGGCCTCGGCGCGATCCCAGGCTTCATCGGAGCCGATACGCTGTTCCGGACGAGTGGAGAGCTTGACCACGATGTTCTCGAAGCCGAAGGTGCCATAGACGTCGTAGACCATGCGGATACAGGCTGACACCTCTTCCATGATCTGCTCTTCGGTACAGAAGATGTGCGCGTCATCCTGGGTAAAACCACGTACCCGCATCAGGCCGTGCAGGGAGCCTGACGGCTCGTTGCGGTGGCAGGAGCCGAACTCGGCCATGCGCAGCGGCAGATCGCGGTAGGATTTCAGACCCTGGTTGAAGATCTGCACGTGACCCGGGCAGTTCATCGGCTTGATGGCGTACTCGCGGTTCTCGGACTGGGTGGTGAACATGGCCTGGGCGTATTTCTCCCAGTGACCTGAACGCTCCCACAGCACGCGATCCATCATGAAGGGGCCTTTCACCTCCTGATAGTCGTACTCTTTGAGCTTGCCGCGGATGAAGGTTTCCAGCTCACGGAAGATGGTCCAGCCATCGTTGTGCCAGAACACCATGCCGGGCGCTTCTTCCTGCATGTGATACAGGTCGAGTTGCTTGCCGATCTTGCGGTGGTCGCGCTTGGCGGCCTCTTCGAGGCGCTGCAGGTAAGCCTTGAGCTGCTTCTTGTCGGCCCAGGCGGTGCCGTAGATGCGCTGCAGCATCTTGTTGTTGGAGTCACCGCGCCAGTAGGCGCCGGACATCTTCTGCAACTTGAAGTGGTGGCAGTGACGCATGTTGGGCACGTGCGGGCCGCGACACATGTCGATGTACTCTTCGTGATGATACAGACCAGGCTGGTCATCACGGGCAATGTTCTGATCCAGGATCTCGACCTTGTAGGTCTCGCCACGGGCTTCGAACACGTCACGTGCTTCCTGCCAGGAGACCTTCTTCTTGATGACGTCGTAATCCTTGGCGGCCAGCGCCAGCATGCGCTCTTCCAGCGCCGCCAGATCTTCGTCGGTCAGGGTACGATCGAGATCGATGTCGTAGTAGAAACCGTTGTCGATGACGGGACCGATGGCCATCTTGGTCTGGGGCCAGAGTTGCTTGATGGCATGACCCAGCAGGTGAGCACACGAGTGGCGCAGGATGTCCAGACCTTCTTCGTCTTTGGCGGTGATGATGGCCAGGGAGGCATCGGCTTCGATCAGCTCGCAGGCATCCACCAGTTCACCGTTTACCCGACCGGCAATGCACGCCTTGGCGAGACCGGGACCGATGTCCGCGGCCACATCCATGACGGAAACGGCGTGGGCAAATTGACGTTGGCTGCCATCAGGCAGAGTAATGATTGGCATTATGTGTTTCCTTATACAGTGGTGCCCCCTACCAAAGGGCACATGCGGGATGGAAAGATTCATTCAAAAATGGGTGATGTTCTGGCTCTCCACAGCACTTTGCGAAGGCGCCCTGCGATGCAAACAACCCGTTCAACGTCGCAAGACAAACCAAAAACCGGACCATGCTACCAGAAGTAGGCGGGGCTGTATCGGGTTTGCTGAGGTTTTCTACAGTCAGATGAAGTGCTTGGCAGCTATTCCCCCAGCAGGGGCTGCCAGTTGAAATCGAATGTGGAGCTCCCCTCCTGCGCCAGTTCCAGCTCCTGCAGCACCTTGAGCGCCAGCTGATTGCCCTGCTTGGCGGCCTGATAGAGCCACTCCTTGGCACGGGGCAGATCGACCCGTCCGCTGACCCCCATCAGATGCAGCACGCCCACCTTCAACATGGCGGGCACATCGCCGTTCTTGGCTGCCAGCTCCATCCAGTGAAACGCCTCGCGCAGATCCCGCTTCACCCCGGCCCCCCGCAGGTAGACCTCCCCCAGCCGGTATTGGCCGAAGGCATCCCCCGCCTGCGCCGCCTGACGATAGAGCGTGATGGCCCGGCTGATATCCTGCTCGCTCCCCTGCCCCACTTCATGGCTCCAGCCCATCAGCGCCTGGGCCCGTGGCTGGCCCTGTTCGGCCAGCGGCGACCAGATCCGGGTCGCCTCATCGAAGTGACCGGTGCGCCAGGCGCGATTGGCCGAGGCCAGCTCCTGCTCGGTGGAGAGCGGGATCAGGCGCCAGATAACCAGCGCAATGACAGCGATGAAGAGCCAGCGGGAGGTGATGGGTGCCATGATGATTTCCGTGATCCAGTTCGCATTTCGTCTATGTAAACGAAATGTAGCGCCGCGATCAAGCAAGAGATCCCTTTGACATGCTTTTTATGGCCGGCTGAGCCAGCAGGGCTTGCATTCGGCAATGGGGGCCAGCATGATACCTGTATGTATAAACAGTACTGGTAAGGTGCGATGGCAGGTCGAGGCAGTTCCCACAATGTTGATCACCGCTTCAGTGGCCAGCGGGTCGATGCGGTCGACGACGGCTGGTCCCAACCCGAGTGGGAAGCGGCATTTGCCGCCAGCGATCCCCACACCGAGGTGACGGAGATCAGCGCCCGCAGCATCATCAGTTACAACAGCTCTCCCGACGTCCCTTTCAGCCGCTCCATCAACCCCTATCAGGGCTGTGAGCACGGCTGCATCTATTGCTACGCCAGACCGAGCCACGCCTATCTCGAGCTCTCCCCCGGCCTCGACTTCGAGACCCGCCTGTTCGCCAAGCTCAATGCCGCCGAGCTGCTGCGCCGGGAGTTTGCCAGACCCGCCTATCAGCCGCAGACCATAGTGCTGGGAGCCAATACCGACCCCTATCAGCCCATCGAGCACCACTATCGCCTCACCCGCGAGCTATTGACGGTGATGCTGGCCCACCGCCATCCGGTCGGGATCATCACCAAGAGCGCCATGATATTGCGCGACCTCGATCTGCTGACGGAGCTGGCCCGGGAGGAGCTCTGCCAGGTGATAGTATCGGTCACCACCCTGAATGAGACGTTGCGGCGACAGCTGGAGCCAAGAGCCAGCACCGGGGCCGGCCGGCTCAAGGTGGTGGAGAAACTGGCCGGCGCCGGCGTGCCGGTCGGCGTGCTGGCGGCCCCCATGATCCCGCGGCTCAACGAGCCCGAGCTCGAGCAGATCATCAAAAGCGCTGCCGAGGCCGGAGCCCATTGCGCCGACTATATCCTGCTGCGACTGCCCCACGAGCTGGCGCCGCTGTTCAGTGACTGGCTTGATGAGCACTATCCCGGCCAGAAGGAGGCGATCCTCAACCAGCTGCGAGCCAGCCGGGACGGCGCCCTCAACACTCCCGCCTTCGGCAGCCGGATGCGGGGAGAAGGCCAGTTTGCCGATCTGCTGGCCCAGCGCTTTCGGTTGATTGCCAAGCGGCTCGGGCTCGGCAAGCGCCATTTTCAACTGCGCCAGGATGCCTTCATCCGCCCTGGCGAGCAGTTGCGGCTGTTCTAGGCCCCCGTCAAGCCCGCCACGGGCAAAGCCTCAGCCCCTTGGTCGCGACGCACTGGCCTTGCTGCGGTGGGCAATCAACTCGGCGGGCAATCGGGCTGGCTCATGTGCCACCTCAGGTTCATGTTCGCCTGCCCGCGCATCCATCTCTGCCTCGCTCCATACCCGGCTCCACCAGATCTCCCACATTACCCAGCTGGTCATGACATGCTCCTGGCAGGCGTTGCCTGCGTTTATGGTGGTTTCTCTCCAACGGGAGCAGCATGGCTGGCCGCCATGACAGAGCGATGACATTCACATGAAGGAGCCGTGTCGAGGCCATGATCCCATCAGGGCAACCCTGGCAAGCAGTGCCCGTTCGTCCTGCCATGACAGGCAAGACTGGACAGGGGAAAAAGAAAGAGAAGAAAGGAGGATAGCGGGGGACGCCAGCGACAAGCGAGCCAATGAAAAGAGCGGCCATGAGGCCGCTCTTTGGTATCGGATAAAGGGGAGCGATTATTCGTCGCCCGCTTCACCTGCATCGACAGCACCGGTGTCCGCTGCGGTATCGGTGCCTTCAGACACCTCCCCTTCAACGGCCAGCACTTCGTTTTCGTCTTCGTCGCTCTCGGCAACCCGCTGCAGACCGACCACGGTCTCGTCTTCACCGGTACGGATCAGACGCACACCACCGGTGTTGCGGCCGATGACGCTCACCTCAGACACCCGGGTACGTACCAGGGTACCGCCGTTGGTGATCAGCATGATCTGGTCGGTATCTTCGACCTGGATCGCATCGATCACCTTGCCGTTGCGCTCATCCACCTTGATGGAGATGACGCCCTGGGTACCACGGCTCTTGGTCGGGTACTCGTCGAGCGCGGTACGCTTGCCGTAACCGTTCTCGGTGGCGGTGAGGATGGCCCCGTCGCCACGCGGCACGATGAGGGACACCACCTTGTCACCGGCGCCCAGCTTGATGCCGCGCACACCGGCAGCGGTACGCCCCATGGGACGTACGCCCTTGAAGGTGCCCTTGCTTTCGGTGCCTTCGCCGTTGTCGCTGCCATCATCATCGTTGCCGGCGTCGTCGTCGGTTTCAACTTCGTCAGTGGCATCGGCATCAGCGCGACCGCTGCCTTCCGCGAAGCGAACAACCTTGCCCGCATCGGAGAACAGCATGATCTCGTTGCTGCCATCGGTGATGTCCACCCCGATCAGCTCATCACCCTCTTTCAGGTTGATGGCGCGGATGCCGGAGGAGAGCGGACGGCTGAAGTCGGACAGGCTGGTCTTCTTCACGGTACCGTTGGCGGTGGCGAAGAACACATACTTGTCGGCGTCATATTCCTTGACCGGCAGGATGGCGGTGATGCGCTCACCCTCATCCAGCGGCAGCAGGTTGATGATCGGACGACCGCGAGCGCCACGGGACGCCTCCGGCAGCTGATACACCTTGAGCCAGTAGACCTTGCCACGGGTGGAGAAGCACAGAATGGTGTCGTGGGTGTTGGCCACCAGCAGACGCTCCACAAAATCCTCTTCCTTGATCCGGGTGGCCGACTTGCCACGACCACCGCGGCGCTGGGCCTCGTAGTCGGAGAGCGGCTGATACTTCACGTAACCCTGGTGAGACAAGGTCACGACCACGTCTTCCGGGGTGATCAGATCTTCGATGTTGATCTCGGCACTGGACATGCTGATCTCGGTACGACGCTCGTCGCCGTACTGCTCGCGCACGGCCAGCAGTTCGTCACGGATCACTTCCATCAACCGTACCGGGCTCGCCAGGATGAACAGCAGCTCGGCGATGAGATCCAGCAGAGATTGGTACTCTTCCAGGATCTTCTCGTGCTCGAGGCCGGTCAGCTTGTGCAGACGCAGGTCAAGGATGGCCTGGGCCTGCTGCTCGGTCAGGTAATAGTGACCTTCGCGGATGCCGAACTCGGGTTCCAGCCACTCGGGGCGGGCTGCGTCGTCACCGGCTTTCTCCAGCATGGAGGCCACGTTGCCGAGCTCCCAGCCGCGGGCAACCAGGCCCGCTTTCGCGTCGGCCGGGGTCGCGCTGTGGCGAATGAGTTCGATGACCGGGTCGATGTTGGCCAGCGCCACCGCCAGACCTTCCAGGATATGAGCCCGATCCCGCGCCTTGCGCAGTTCGAACACGGTCCGGCGGGTCACCACTTCACGGCGGTGCAGCAGGAACGCATCCAGGATCTCTTTGAGGTTCATCACCTTGGGCTGGTTGTTATCGAGCGCCACCATGTTGATGCCGAACGTGGTCTGCATCTGGGTGTGCTTGTAGAGATTGTTCAGCACAATCTCGCCGGACTCGCCGCGCTTGATCTCGATAACGATGCGCATGCCGTCCTTGTCGGACTCATCGCGCAGGGCACTGATACCCTCTATCTTCTTCTCTTTGACCAGCTCGGCGATCTTTTCGATCAGCCGCGCCTTGTTCACCTGATAGGGGATCTCGTGAACGATGATGGTCTCGCGACTGGTCTTCTCGTCCACCTCCACTTCGGCCTTGGCACGCACATAGACGGAGCCACGACCGGTACGGTACGCCTGCACGATGCCGGAACGACCGTTGATGATGCCACCGGTGGGGAAATCCGGGCCGGTGATGTAGGTCATCAGCTCGTCGATGGTGAGGTCGCCGTTCTCGATCAACGCCAGACAGCCGTTGACTATCTCGGTGAGGTTGTGAGGCGGAATGTTGGTCGCCATGCCCACCGCAATACCGGAGGAGCCGTTGACCAGCAGGTTGGGAACCTTGGTGGGCATGACAGCCGGGATCATCTCGGTGCCGTCATAGTTCGGCACCCAGTCCACGGTCTCTTTGTCCAGATCGGCCAGCAGCTCGTGGGAGATGCGGGCCATCCGCACTTCGGTGTAACGCATGGCGGCGGCGCTGTCGCCGTCGACCGAACCGAAGTTGCCCTGACCATCGACCAGCATGTAACGCATGGAGAAATCCTGCGCCATGCGAACGATGGTGTCATACACGGCACTGTCGCCGTGCGGGTGATATTTACCGATTACGTCACCGACCACACGGGCCGATTTTTTATAGGGCTTGTTCCAGTCGTTCCCCAGCTCGTTCATTGCATACAGAACGCGGCGGTGAACCGGTTTCAAGCCATCACGCACATCCGGCAGAGCTCGTCCTACGATCACGCTCATGGCGTAATCAAGATAGGAACTCTTGAGCTCTTCTTCGATGTTGACCGGCGTGATCTCTCTGGCCAGATCGCTCATAGAAAGCCTTAATCCCTAATTAGTTGTTCTTTGGCTTAAACAGCGCGACATGGTAACACACTGAGCCAAATACCTTAAGCCACAAATCCGGTAACAAGTCGGGCTGGTGTGACAAAGTCCGTCCGTTATAATGCCCGCCAGGACAACAGATTGCGCGCGCCCCACCCAGCCTGCGCGCCCTTGCCACAGGATCATCAAAAAATGCACAGTGATGCCAATGTCGATCTGACAGAAATTGCCAAATTCGAAGCCATCGCCTCCCGCTGGTGGGACATGGAGGGAGAGTTCAAGCCGCTGCACCAGATAAACCCGGTGCGCCTTGACTGGATCACCGACAAGAGCGGCGGCCTGTTCGGCAAGCGCATCCTCGACATCGGCTGCGGCGGCGGCATTCTCGCCGAGAGCATGGCCCGCCGGGGCGCCAAGGTCACCGGCATCGACATGGGCAAGGAGCCCCTCGGGGTCGCCCGCCTCCATGCCCTCGAGGCGGGAGTAGAGCTCGAGTATCGCCAGATCACCGCCGAGGCCCACGCCGATGAGGCCCCCGGCCAGTATGACGTGGTCACCTGCATGGAGATGCTGGAGCACGTGCCGGATCCCGCCTCCGTACTGCGCGCCATCGCCACCCTGGTGCGCCCGGGCGGCAAGGTGTTCGTCTCCACCATCAACCGCAACCCGAAAGCCTATCTGATGATGATCCTCGGCGCCGAGTACCTGATGAAGATGGTGCCCAAGGGTACCCACGACCACAAGAAGTTCATCACCCCCGCCGAACTGTGTCGCATGGGTGAGGCGGCAGGCCTGCTGGTACGGGACATGAGCGGGGTGCACTACGCGCCGCTCTCCAACAGCTTCAAGCTCGGTCGCAACGTCGACGTCAACTACATGGTGGCGTTCGAGCGCCCGGAGCAAGGCTGATGACGACCCACTCTGCTGCGCCCCTTGGCTGCGTGCTGTTCGATCTGGACGGCACCCTGCTCGACACCGCGCCCGATCTGGGGGCGGCCGTCAACCACGTGCTGATAAACGAAGGCTTTGCCCCCCTCTCTGACCACATCATCCGTCAGACCACCTCCCACGGGGCGCTCGGGCTGCTCAGGGCCGGTCTTGGTGACGAGCTGCTGGAAGAGCTGGGCGCCACCCGCCTTCGCACCGCCCTGCTCGACTACTACGCCGCCAACCTCTGCGTTGGCACCCGTCCCTATGAGGGGATGGTGGATCTCATCGAGTGGCTCGACGAGAAGCAGCTGCCCTGGGGCATCGTCACCAACAAGCCGGGCTTTCTCACCGAGCCGCTGCTGGCGGCCCTGCCCGAACTCGCCAGTTGCGGCGTCACCGTCAGCGCCGACACCCTGCCGGTGCGCAAGCCCGACCCCGCCCCCATGTACTTTGCCTGCGACCAGCTTGGCGTCGAGGCGAGCCACTGCCTATATGTGGGAGATCACGTGCGCGACATCGAGGCCGGCCGCAACGCCGGCATGCGCACCGCCGTCGCCGGCTGGGGTTATCTCAATGACGACGAGGATCCGGCCCAGTGGGGGGCCGATCTGCACTTTGACACCGTGCAGGCCCTGCACCACTGGCTTCGCTACGAGCTGGGCTGAGATTGCCAGCCCGTGCCGGGCAACTCTGGTACAGGACGCAGACAACAGAGATGGATAACAAAGGCAGCTTTGCCGCCAAAGGATGGCCAGATGAGCACTGTTGACTGATCGCGGCAGAGCCTTGGCAGTGACCACGGGGGATCCCTGGCGATCCCTCGTTTTGGCGGTTTGACAAGCAGGGAAGCGGCGAGATCGGACACCTTTTGACCCTTGCTGCACAAGGGATAATCAGGCTGAATTTGCTAGTAAAAACACCCCCTTTTCGCAAGCAAAAAAAGTTATTTAAATTTTCCATGTTCGATCATCAGACTTGCATTTACCGGATCGGACAGATGAAAACCCACTCGCTGTGAGCGTCCACTAACACAGAGCGGAACACCCACAATTTATCCACAGCTAATCCCTTATCCACAGATTGCAAAGCCGGGCCGACCTCACTATCTTGTAGCTCGAAATCAAAATAACACTATATCTTGTGATTCATCGCACAATAGGTCCCCACCTCCCACGCCTCTCACAGGCCTGGAGGCGAACGCCGTGCGATGGTTTTTCGGGAATCAACTAAAGGTCATCAGCCAATGAACTTGTTTGTGACGAAGCGTAACGGCCACAAAGAACCCATCGATCTGGATAAAATTCACCGCGTGCTCGACTGGGCTGCCGAGGGTCTCGACAACGTGTCGGTCTCCCAGGTGGAACTCAAGTCCCACATCCAGTTCTATGACGGCATCCGTACCGCCGATATCCACGAAACCGTCATCAAGGCCGCTGCTGACCTGATCTCCGAGCAAAGCCCGGACTACCAGTACATGGCCGCCCGCCTGGCCATCTTCCACCTGCGCAAGAAGGCCTACGGCCAGTTCGAGCCGCCCCACCTCTATCAGCATGTCGCCAAGCTGGTGGACATGGGCAAGTACGACAAGCACCTGCTGGAAGACTACAGCCAGGCCGAATTCGAGGAGCTGAACCAGCACCTGGATCACTGGCGCGACATGGACTTCTCCTACGCGGCGGTCAAGCAGCTGGAAGGCAAGTACCTGGTCCAGAACCGCGTCACCGGCGAAATTTACGAGAGCCCGCAGTTCCTCTACATCCTGGTAGCGGCCTGCCTCTTCTCCAAGTATCCGAAAGATACCCGTCTGGACTACATCAAGCGCTTCTATGATGCGGTCTCGACCTTCAAGATCTCGCTGCCGACCCCGATCATGAGCGGCGTGCGCACCCCGACCCGTCAGTTCAGCTCCTGCGTGCTGATCGAGTGCGACGACAGCCTGGATTCCATCAATGCCACCGCCAGCGCCATCGTGCGTTACGTCTCCCAGCGCGCCGGCATCGGCATCAACGCCGGCCGCATCCGTGGTCTGGGTAGCCCGATCCGTGGTGGCGAAGCGTTCCACACCGGCTGCATCCCCTTCTACAAATACTTCCAGACTGCCGTGAAGTGCTGCTCCCAGGGCGGCGTGCGCGGCGGTGCGGCCACCCTGTTCTACCCGCTGTGGCACACCGAAGTGGAGAGCCTGCTGGTTCTGAAAAACAACCGCGGCGTGGAAGAGAACCGGGTCCGTCACATGGACTACGGCGTGCAGATCAACAAGCTGATGTATCAGCGCCTCATCAAGGGCGGCGACATCACCCTGTTCTCCCCGTCCGATGCACCTGGCCTGTACGATGCCTTCTTCGCGGATCAGGACAAGTTCGAAGCGCTCTACGTCAAGTACGAGCAGGATCCGAGCATTCGCAAGAAGACCCTCAAGGCGGTCGATCTCTTCTCCCTGATGATGCAGGAGCGCGCCGGTACCGGTCGCATCTACATCCAGAACGTGGACCACTGCAACACCCACAGCCCGTTCGATCCGAGCGTGGCGCCGGTGCGCCAGTCCAACCTCTGCCTCGAAATTGCGCTGCCCACCAAGCCGCTCAACAACGTGGATGACGAAGAGGGCGAGATCGCGCTCTGTACCCTGTCCGCCTTCAACCTGGGTGCCATCGAGAAGCTGGAAGATCTGGAAGAGATGGCAGATCTCGCCGTGCGCGCCCTGGATGCCCTGCTCGACTATCAGGACTACCCGCTCAAGGCCGCGATGAAGGGCAGCATGAACCGCCGTACCCTGGGGATCGGTGTCATCAACTACGCCTACTACCTGGCGAAGAACGG
Organism: Aeromonas sp. 2692-1; assembly: GCF_013085505.1. Lineage (NCBI taxonomy): Bacteria > Pseudomonadati > Pseudomonadota > Gammaproteobacteria > Aeromonadales > Aeromonadaceae > Aeromonas > Aeromonas sp. 2692-1. Next base: position 3,304,632 of record NZ_CP038513.1, on the reverse strand, counting down.
TGCCCGCTACTCCGACGGTTCCGGTCTGGCGCTGACCCACCGCACCTTCGAGGCGATCCAGTACTACCTGTTGAAGGCCTCCGTGCAGCTGGCCCGCGAGTTCGGCCCCTGCCCGGCCTTCAACGAGACCACCTATGCCCAGGGGATCCTGCCCATCGATACCTATAAAAAGGATCTGGACAACCTGTGCAACGAGCCGCTGCACCTGGACTGGGAAGCCTTGCGCGAAGAGATCCGCACCGTGGGTCTGCGCAACTCCACCCTGACCGCCCTGATGCCGAGCGAGACCTCCAGCCAGATCTCCAACGCCACCAACGGCATCGAGCCGCCGCGCGGTCTGGTGTCGGTCAAGGCCTCCAAGGACGGCATCCTCAAGCAGGTGGTGCCCGAGTATGACCGTTTGAAGGATCAATACGAACTGCTCTGGAAGCAACCGAGCGTCGATGGTTACCTGCAGCTGGTCGGTATCATGCAGAAGTTTGTGGATCAGGCGATCTCCGCCAACACCAACTATGATCCCGCCCGTTTCGAAGGCAACAAGGTACCGATGAAGCAGCTGCTGAAGGACTTGCTGACCGCCTACAAATACGGCCTCAAGACCCTCTACTATCACAACACCCGTGATGGTGCGGACGATGCCCAGACCGATCTGCAAGATGACGGTTGTGCCGGCGGCGCCTGCAAGATCTGATGAACCGGGCGGGAGCATGAAGCTCCCGCCCTCCTGTTTCCCCTTATTCAAGACATTCAAATCACCATGGCCTATTCAACGTTCTGCCAGACCCAAAACGACCAGCTCAAGGAGCCGATGTTTTTCGGCCAATCGGTCAACGTGGCCCGTTATGACCAGCAAAAACACGAAGTGTTCGAACGGCTGATCGAAAAGCAGCTCTCCTTCTTCTGGCGCCCGGAGGAGGTGGATGTCTCCCACGACCGCATCGACTTCCAGGCCCTGCCGCCCCACGAGCAGCACATCTTCATCTCCAACCTGAAGTACCAGACCCTGCTGGATTCCATCCAGGGTCGCAGCCCCAACGTGGCGCTGCTGCCGCTGGTCTCCATTCCGGAGCTGGAGACCTGGATCGAGACCTGGGCCTTCTCGGAGACCATCCACTCTCGCTCCTACACCCACATCATCCGCAACATCGTCAACACCCCCGCCCAGGTGTTCGACGACATCGTCACCAACGAGCAGATCCTCAAACGCGCCGGCTCCATCAGCCACTTCTACGACGATCTGATCGAGGCGACCGCGCTCTACAACCTGCACGGTGAAGGCACCCACCGGGTGGCCGGTCGTGACGTGACCATCACCTTGCGCGAGCTGAAAAAGAAACTCTATCTGTGCCTGATGAGCGTCAACGCGCTGGAAGCGATCCGCTTCTACGTCAGCTTCGCCTGCTCCTTCGCCTTCGCCGAGCGCGAGCTGATGGAAGGCAACGCCAAGATCATCAAGATGATCGCCCGCGACGAAGCGCTGCACCTGACCGGGACCCAGCACATGCTGAACCTGATGCGCAGCGGCCAGGACGACCCCGAGATGGCCGAGATTGCCGCCGAGTGCGAGCAGGCCTGCTTCGAGCTGTTCAAGGAAGCCGCCATTCAGGAGAAGGAGTGGGCCGAGTACCTGTTCCAGGACGGCTCCATGATCGGCCTGAACAAGGACATCCTCTGCCAGTACGTGGAGTACATCACCAACCTGCGCATGAATGCGGTGGGTCTGCAGCCAGCCTTTGCCGGGGCCAAGCAGAACCCGATCCCCTGGATCAATACCTGGCTGTCGTCCGACAACGTGCAGGTCGCCCCGCAGGAAGTGGAAGTGAGCTCCTATCTGGTAGGTCAGATCGACAGCGAAGTGAATGCCGAAGACCTGGGTGATTTCGAGCTGTGAGTGACGCCACCGGCACGCTGACCCCTGCCCCGCACGCGGCCCCCGCCCAGAGCGACGCAGGCTCGCCACGGGTGCATACCCAGGATGGCGTGCTGCACGCCCATCCCGGCGAGAGCGTGCTGGAAACCCTGGAGCGCCACGGTCATCACGTGGAGTTCCAGTGCCGCAGCGGCTATTGCGGCGCCTGCCGTACCCCGCTGCTGGCAGGCAAGGTGCACTATGCCGCCGTACCGCTCGCCTTTGTCTCAGAGGGTGAGTGCCTGCCCTGCTGCTGCAAACCGGTGGGCGCCATCCGGCTGGACATCAAGAAGCGCTGAGCCCCCCTCAGGTTCGCGTCAGCAAACAAAAAGCCGCCGGATTGCTCCGGCGGCTTTTTTACATCCATCTCTATGCCTGGTGAGCGGGCGGCTGATGCGCCACCCGCCCCCACAGGGCCTTACAGCCAGGGCGCGGCGGTCGGCCCATGGTGCAGACCCAGCTTCCAGACCCTGCCGAAGTGCTTGTAGTGACCGGCCGCGACACCGGCCTTCTCGCCCATGCCGTGGTACAGATCGAGGTGGCCCTTCTTCACCGCACCGCCCACATCCAGCGCGATCAACAGCCGCAGCTGGTGCTTGCCGGTCCAGTTGCCCTCTTTGTCCAGCAGCGGCACTTCCGCCAGGATCGGCGTGCCCATCGGCAGCAGGGTCTTGTCGGCGGCCACCGCCGCCATCGGCAGCAGCGGAATGCCGGCAGCCCCGATCACGTCGTTGGTGGGGCGACGCTCGAAGAAGACATAAGAGGGGTTCTGCTCCACCAGCTCCTTGACGCTCTCCTCCGGCTGACGGTTGGCCCACTCCTTGATGGCTTTCATGGACATCTGCTCCTTGGGCACTTCGCCGCGGTCGATCAGCACCCGGCCGATGCTGACGTAACCATGACCGTTCTTGCCGCTGTAACCCAGATATTGCAGCCGATCGTCGTCGCCATAGTGAACGAAGCCCGAGCCCTGCACGTCCATCAGGAAGTTGTCGATGAGGGACTTGCTGTAGCCCAGCTCCAGCCCGCGGTTGGCCAGGGCCCCCTGATGGATCTGGGCCCGACTCGGGCAGCGCCCGCCGCATTTGGGCATGGCATAGATGGGGTACTTGTACTTGGCGTCCGGGCGGTGACGCACCTCCAGCACCGGCGAGTAATAACCGGTGAACAGCACGTTGCCCATCCGATCCGAGCCGCCCAGCTGGGCCAGGCTGATGCCATAACGGGTGATCTGAGCGGGATCGCCACCATTGGCCACCCAGCGGGAGAGTTGATGGTAAAGCTCACCATAGCGGCGGGTCATCTTGCCGGAGCGCTCCAGCACCAGCCGGCTCTGGGGGCCGAACTTGCTGTAGTCGGCGCGCTGTCGGCTGTTGACCCGCTCCACTCGCACCAGATCATCAGGCAGGGGACCGTCCAGATACTGCTTGCCCAGATTTTCCGGCACCTCGCAGTTGAGAAAACATCTGGCATCGGGTTTGTTTTTGGGCACCTGGGCTTGCTCAGAGTTGCCCGCACAACCGGCCAACCCCAGCACTGCGGCGGTCAGCCAGTAAGCGTGTTTATTCATATGTCCTCATATAACACCAAGGGTTATGTTCGGCGGGGAAGATGCCAAATTTGCAGGGGGAAAGCAAACGCCTTCAGGCCTGTGACGGCGGATTTCTCCAAAGGGGATCTTCTGGGTTATAACAAGGTAACAGGGTGTGAGAGGCCATGGATGGAACAGCTCGAAATCTTCCCGCTGCAGAGCCCCTGCATCGGGGTCTGCGAAGTGAACAACAAGGGCTACTGCAAGGGGTGTCTGCGCAGCCGCGAGGAGCGTTTCAACTGGCTCACCATGAGCCATGCCCAGCAGCAAGAGGTGATGCGCCTGTGCCGTGGTCGCAAGGCGCGGGTGGAAGCCGCCCGCCGCAAGGCACAGGAGGGTGCCCAACCCGGGCAGCCGGAGCAACCTGGCTGGGATTTTTAAACCCAACCCTTCTTTTATCCCTCTTTACCCCTCCCTTTGCGCCACCCGCACCAGCTCGCTGAACGCCACGAACAGGTGGTAGAAGGTGCTGGCCGGTGCATGGCCGGTCAACGGCGCCCCCGTCACATCCACCTGATCTATCCACTGACCCGGCAGCGCCGGCATCAGGTAATAGTCAAAGATCCGCCCCACCACCTCACCAATCCGGCGGGCTGTCTCAGCCTCCCCTCGCCGCTCGTAGGCTGCCAGCAGCGCCTTGAGCTGCTCGGTCTGGCACCAAAGCCGGCTGGTCGCCCGATGAGGCAGCCCGTCATCGGTAAGCTCATCCATCACCAGCCCGGTCGGCCCGTGGCCGTGAGCGGTGGCAAAGCGGGTCAGGATGGTGATCCCCTCGTCTATCTCGCGCTCACTCGGTCCATATTCCCACCCTTGCGCCAATGCCCGATAGCGGGCCAACAGCCAGCACCACTCGTAGTGATGACCCGGGTCGATCAGGTGCGAATCGGGATGGGTCGGGAGCAGCCGCTCATCGAAGAACTCCCGCAGCAAGACGGGCTCCAGAAAGCGCTGGCGAAACAGCTGATAGAGCCGATGGGCGCGCCCTTGCCAGCGCGGCTCATCAAAGCACTCCGCCGCCACCAGCAGCGCTTCGAACAGATGCATATGGGGATTTTGACTGCGCGGCGCGCTTGGCGGAAAGCGGGAGTGAAACCCGCCGCACAGGGGATCGGCAAAGAGCAGTTCGATGGCCTGATAGCGCGACTCGGCCTGCTGCTGCCAGCGCGGCTCGCCGCTCAAGCGGTAGAGCCAGCACTCGGCCAGCAGGGCAAAGGCGTATTCGTAGCAGCACACCGCACTGTCGGCGGGCGAGCCATCGGCATTGAGGGAAAACAGCTGGTTGCCGGCACCATCAGCAAAGTGCCTCATGCCGAACATGGCGCAGCGCTCTGCCAGCTCGCCCCCCTCATACCAGCCGAGCAGGGCGGCGTGACTGAACACATAGATCTGGCGGCTCTGCACCCGAAAACGAATGGGCTGCCAGAGCGGCGCGCCTGCGCCATCCAGCCCTTCGGCAAACAGCCCCCGCTCCCAATCAAATCCGCTTGCCCCCCAGTGAGGTAGCGCCTCCTCCACCAGCCAGCGTCGGCAGCGCTGCGCGGCCTCTCTTATCTCGTCATGCATCTCAGCACCTCTCCAGCCAACCCATCACCCAAGCCCATAAAAAGGGAGAGCCCTGCTCTCCCCTGTCTGTGCTCACCTCAACTCTTGAACGGCCTAGAACAGCCCGACGGCGACCCCGACAAAGGCCACTACCAGCAGCCCCAGCATGGCCTTGACCGGCGAGACGTTGCGCCTGGCCATCAGATACCAGGTGCCCAGCACCACCAGCAGCGGCATCAGTTTGGGAAAGATGCCGTCCAGCATGGCCTGCAGCTGGATGTTGACCCCGTCGGAGGTGACGAAATCGAGCCCGGTGGAGAGATTGACGTAACTGGCCGCCACCCCGCCCATCACGAAGACCCCGAGCAGGGAGAGCGCCTCGCGCAGCTTGACCGACTCCGAGCTCACCAGTGCCTCCACCGAGCCGGTTCCCATCCGGTAGCCCTTCATGAACAGCATGTAGGAGCCGGTGATGACGATGGCGTTGAAGCTGATGATGTAAAAGAGCGGTCCCAGCACGCTGCCGCCGGCGGCCAGCGCCATGCCGATGCTGAGCAGAATGGGCACCAGCATGCCCGGGATCATGGAGTCCCCGATCCCGGCGATGGGCCCCATCAACCCCACTTTCAGGGTGTTGATGGTCTCGCCATCGATCCGCTCGCCGTTGGCCCGCTTCTCCTCCAGCCCCACCGCCAACCCGTTGATGATGGCGCCAAGCTGAGGCTCGGTGTTGTAGAAGGAGGCGTGACGCTTCATCGCCTCCGTCCGCTCCACCTTGCCGGGATAGAGTTTTTTCAGCGCCGGCATCATGCCAAGGCAGAAGCCGAACGATTCGAGTCGCTCGAAACTCATGGAGGAGAGGTTGTACATCATCCAGGCGCGCCAGCAGGCACGCAGCTCCTTGGGAGTGAGAGCCACCGGCGCCTTGTTCACCGGCTGGCCCGCTTGCAGCTTTGCATCCATCAGAATTCATCCTCATCGTCGGTTTGGGTGGCAGCGCGGGCAGCCGGTGCAGGGCGCGGCTCCGGCTTGTAGTTGTAGTGGATGAGCGCAAGCAGGGCGCCGATCATCACCAGCCCCACCATGTTGAGCTTGAGAAAGACGATGCCGACAAAGCCCACCAGAAAGTAGATCAGCATGCTGCTCTGCTTGATGATCTGCTTGAGCAGGATGGCGATGCCGACCGCCGGCAGTATGCCGCCCACCACCGTCATGGTGCGGATCACCAGCTCCGGCAGGTTGTTCATGAAGCCTTCGATGTACTGGTTGCCAAAATAGACGGCGATGAAGGTGGGCACGAAGCGCAGCACGAAGTTGCTGGCCTGCGGGAAGATGGCGCTGTTGAGGTATACCCCCTGCTCGTCCCCCTGCTCCAGCGCCACGTCGGCCCTGTGGTTCCAGTAGGAGTTGAGCACCATCATGAAGTTGAAGAGGATGGTGCCGGCGATGCCGATGGTGGCGGCAATGGCCACCGCCACCGACGGCTCCTTGCCCGACAGAATGCCCAGCGCAATGGCCGGAAAGGCGACGAAGTTGAGATCCGCCGGCATGGAGCCGCCCGGCGTCACCATGGCGATATAGACCGCCTGCACCGCCACCCCGATGAGGATCCCGGTCTGGATATCACCGAGGATGGCCCCCACCAGCATGCCAGAGACCAGCGGACGGGTGATGGTGTACCAGCCCCCGGTCAATCCCAACAGCCAGGGGCTGCTGAGGGCACCGAGATAACAGAGTATCCCGATGAGTGTTGCTTCCAGAAACATGATGTCTGCTCCCTATTTCAGCTTTTTCTGGGCATCCGCCCAGCTGTAGTGGCTGGCATCCGGCACCAGCCGAAAGTCAATGTCGTGGCCAAGGCCGGCCAGGTAGTCGAAGGCGGCGATCTCCTGCGCCGTGACCGACTGGTTGGGGCCTATGGTGGTGGTCTGTTCGCGGGCACTCATGGGCCCGACGTTGATCTTGCCGTTGTGGTTCTCAAGAGAGATGCCGGCGGCGCAGAGCCGCTGCAGGGTGACCGGCGACTTGCCAATCACGAAGTAGCGCTTGTCGCTGGCGATCACTTTGGGCAGCTTGGCAATCGCCGTCGCCACGTCGAACAGCCACACCCGGGTGTCCGGCACAGCGCCGATCATCACCTGGGAGAGCAGCGGATCGGCCGCCACCTCGTCATCGATCGCGACGATGCCGTCGCAAGGCAGCTCTCTGGCCCAGCGCGTCACCAGCTGGCCATGGATCACCCGATCGTCAATGCGTACAAATGAAATCGCCATCTCGCTCTCCTAGAAGTTGTCGTCTTGCTGGTGCGCAGCCGCCGGGGCCGCGATCACCATGGATTCCAGCGCCTGGGCCAGCAATTGGCGGGCCGCCTCGTGCACATCCACGGCATCCAGCAGCTCGGCGCTCATCAGCAGCATGGGGAAGTTGACCCCGGTCACCACCGCCAGCGGCTGTGGCCATTCGGGGTCAAACGCGAAGCGGCACGCCACGTTGTAGGGGGTGCCGCACTCCATGTCACACAGCACCAGCACCCCGTCAGCCCCTGCGCCATGGCGGCGCAGGGTCTGTGCAAACTCGCTGCGAAAGGCCTCGATCCCCCCCTCTTCGGTGAGGGAGACGGTCGCCACCGCGGGCAGTTCGCCGTAAACCATGCTGGCGCTGGCCAGCAGGGCCGGCGCCAGTGAACCATGGGTTGCGATAAGGATCCTCAGCATCTTGGTTACCCCCTCACATAGGCCTTGATGGTGGCGATGGTCGCCCCTTCACTCTCGCCGCTCGGGCGGATGCGATAACGCCCTACCGAGGCCGGTACGATGAAGGTCTCGGCGTAGTGCACCACAAACGGCGCGAACGCATGATCGGGGCTCTCCACCGTCGCCTCTCGTCCCTCGATCAGATTGAGTACCTGCACGGTACCACCGGTGTCATGCTCCACCGGCACACTGAACCAGTGGCGACGGGTCTCGATGAATTCCCGCTCGTGCAGCCCGGTGCGCTCCTCGCGCCAGCCCGGCCCCTCGGCGATGAGCTCGATGCGATTGACCAGGTGCTCGCGGGTCCAGTCGGTGTCGCGCTCCCACTGGATCACCTTGCTGCCATGCGCCAGATGGATGGGGCGCGGGATGCCGTCGAGCCCGACCCGGCCCCAGTCCCACAGCTTGAAGGTGAAGATGTAGGGGGTGGCGCTGATCTCGAGCACCATGGCCCCCTCTCCCGAGCAGTGGACGGTTCCGGCCGGGATCAGAAAGTGATCGTGTTTACGGGCCGGAAAACGGTTGATGAAGCGCTCGTCGTCGAAAGGCTTCTCGCCGCGCTGGGCGGCGGCCAGATCCGCCAGCATCGCCTGCGGGTCGATGCCGGTGCGGGTGCCGAGGTAGACGCAGGCGTCCGGCTTGGCATCGAGCAGGTAGTAGCTCTCGTCCTGGGTGTAGTGCATGCCGAACTCCTGCTGGATGTATTCGGTCAGCGGGTGCACCTGCAGGCTGAGCGGCTGCCCCCCCACCGTGTCGAGGAAATCGAACCGGATCGGGAACTCGGCGCCAAAGCGGGCGTGTACCCGCTCCCCAAGCAGCGCGCTGGGCTGGCACAGCACCAGGTTTTGCGACGGGATCTCCACCCTGACCTCGCCAAAGCGCAGGTAGAGGCTGTTCTCTTCCGGTACGCAATCAAAGCACCAGGCATAGTTGGGTTGGGCTGGATCCAGATCGCACACCTGCTTCATCCACTGCCCGCCCCAGACCCCGGGGTCGAAGAAGGGTACCACCCGAAACGGCTGGCGTGCCGCCTGATGCAACCCCGCCAGCAGCGCCTGCCCCGTCACCAGGGTCGGCTTGCCTCGGGTATTGGTGTCGAGCAGGAAATCGATGGTGGGCAGCTGGGCCAGTTTATGGCGATCAAACACCCGCCACTCGATGAAGAAGGCGCGCTTGTAGCGGCGCAGTATGTCCTCCTCCTCGTTGCCAGCCCCCCAGTTGCCCAGCTCCTTGCGCCGCAGTCGCTGCTGGATCTCCCAGCGGGCGAGATCGGCATAGACCCGCACATCCCCTCTCGCCACCAGCGAGGCGCCACTGCCCATCACCACCACCAGGCCACGGGTTATCTCTGCGACCTGCCGCTGCAGACTAGCCAGCGCGGCCGGGTCAAAAAACTCCGCCATCTTGTGAGGGGCCAGCACGCCAAAGACCCGGTCCTCGGTGATGAAGCGCTCCAGCATCGCCAGCACTTTTGATTCCGGCAGGCGGGCCTGCTCCACCTCGATGAGCGTGTGGGGCCCGAACCTTGTCAGCAGCTGGCTACGCAGCTCGTCCTGATCCACGCCGTGATAGCAGTCGATCACCAGCACCACCCTTGCCCCACCTTGCCCGTCTGCCGCGGCCTGCAGTCGCCGGGCTATCTCGTGCCAGCCGGCGCAGGCGGCGCCCTCATGGCCGGCGACCACCACTTCCGGGAATTTGTCGTAGTTGGAGACGTAACTCGAATGAATCATTGGCTTGCTCTCTCGTTGATACCTACGAAAGAGATAAATCGATTAACCTGTTAACCACAACCTGATAAACAAGATTAACCTCATAAAATGGTGTATTTGATCGCCAAGATGGGCGAAATATGTGATCATGACAGCAATTTCATCATGGCAAGTTAACAAGAAAAGGTTAATCGATATACCTTTGAGGCCTACTCCCTGACAGGATCCATCCCATGAGCAATGTGACCGTTGCCGACATCGCCCGCCATCTGGGGGTGTCGACTGCCACCGTCTCCATGACCCTGCGCAACAAGGGGCGCATCTCCGAGCACACCCGCCAGCGGGTACTCAGGGCCATCGACGAACTCGGCTATGTCTACAACCAGACCGCCGCCAACCTGCGCAACAAGAGCAGCAACCAGGTCGGTCTGTTGCTGCACGACATCACCAACCCCTTCTATGCGGAGATGACGGCGGGCCTGAGCCGGGAGATGGAGCATCACGATCTGATGCTGTTTCTGGCCAACAGCGAGGAGTCGGCCACCCGGCAGCAGCAGTTCACCGACTCGCTGCAGCGCAACAACGCCGCCGGCATGGTGATCTGCGCCACCCAGACCACTCCCCGCAGCTTCTTCGAGAGCCTGCAACGCCGCCGCATGCCCACCATTCTGATCGTACGGCCGGTGCCGGACGTGGCGATCGACTTCGTCGGCACCGACAACTTCCTGGGCTGCCAGCTGGCGACCGAACACCTGCTGAAGCTGGGCCACCGCCACATCGCCTTTGTCGGGGGCAACCCTGCCTCCATCAGTCGCTCCCAGCGCCTCGGCGGCTACATGAGCAAGTTGCTCGAACACGGCATCTCTCCAAGACTGGAGTGGATCATCGGCTGCGGCGCCAGCCGGGTGGAAGGCACCCGTGCCATCACGGCGCTGCTGGAACAGCATCCCGAGGTGACGGCGGCGGTCTGCTATCAGGACGTGGTGGCGCTCGGCGCCATTCTGGCGCTGCGCAAGCTGGGGCGAGTCATCGGTCAGGACTTTGCACTGGTGGGCTTTGACGATCTGCCGGAAACCGCGCTGGTGGACCCGCCCCTCACCACCGTCTCGGTGGCGTCAAGGGAGATCGGCCGAAAAGCTGGCGAGCTGCTGCTCGAGCGGATGGCCGGCAACGACGAACCGGCCAAGAGCATCATCCTGCCCCCCACCCTGGTGGTGCGCCAATCCTGCGGCAGCCCCTAGCGGGCCGCCGCAAGCGCGGTTTCAAGTGGCTTGCCCAGCAGAAGTGACAATGCGGGGCGTGCCATCCTTCCCGGCCAGCACCCGCAGGCCAAAGCCGCGCGCTCCCAACGCACCGTAATCGTGACCCGCGACGGCGGACCAGACCGCCAGCGCCGAGAGCTGCGTCTCGCCGGTGTTGATGAGTCGATGGGCTACATGGCCTGGGATATGGTGCACGCTGCCGGCGAAGACCTGCTCCAGCCGGCAGACACCGGCCATATCCTGCAGCAGCAACACCCCCTGCCCGCACAACCCGAAGTAGTATTCCGCCTGCTCGGCGCGAGCATGGAGATGACCGCGGGTCATGAAGAACTCCTGGCCAACCCGGCCCGCCTCCAGATAGGTGACCCCCATGTTGAGATCCCCCTCGCCGCCATGGCCAGGCAACATGGCAACCCGATAGAGCCGTGTCTCTGACGGGAGCGCCGCCTCGGCATGCGGGTCAACAAAGAGGCCCTGCAGGTCGGCCAGGGTGGTGCTCTTTTCCACCAGCTCGGCGCCAGCGAGTCTACCGGTCGCAAAGTCAAGAATGGGGGGATCATGGGGATCATCATCTGCTCCTGGGGATCGGGTTATCGACAGGCGCGTCGGCGCCCTTCGGTGTCCCACGCTAGAGGGTTAATCCATTAACCACAAGCCAGGTTGCCCTACCCTCGTCACTTTCTTGAACAATAAATGTGGGCAATAAAAAAGCGGCCCAAAGGCCGCTCTCTTGTATGGCGTATCGCTGGTTAGCGGATTATGCCGTGGCCAGTTTGGCCTGCTCTTCACCGCGCTTGAGCATGGCGTAGGAGACACCGGTCAGCAGCGAGCCTGCCGCAATAGCCACGATATACATCATGACGTTGCTGATGGCGTGCGGGATGAACAGCACGAACAGACCACCGTGGGGCGCCATCAGTTCACAGCCGAACAGCATGGAGAGCGCACCGGTCAGGGCGCCGCCGACCATGCAGGCCGGGATGACCCGCATCGGATCCTTGGCGGCAAACGGAATGGCCCCCTCGGAGATGAAGCACAGACCCAGCACGAAGGAGGCTTTACCTGCTTCCTGCTCCGCCTTGATGAACTTGGTGCGGGCCAGGAAGGTGGCGATCCCCATCCCCAGTGCCGGCACCATGCCGGCGGCCATCACGGCAGCCATGGGGGCGTAGGTTTTGGAGGCCAGCAGGCCGACCCCGAAAGCGTAAGCCGCCTTGTTGACCGGGCCACCCATGTCGAAGCACATCATGGCGCCGATGATCACACCCAGCAGCACGGCGTTGGCGGAGCCCATGTTGTTGAGGAAGGTGGTCATGGCATTCATGATGCCGGCCACCGGGCCACCCACGACGTAGATCATCACCAGGCCGGTAAACAGGCTGGCAAACAGCGGAATGATCAGGATCGGCTTGAGCGCTTCCAGGGTCACCGGCAGGCGCACCTTGTCACTCAGGTATTTGGCGCTGTAACCGGCCAGGAAACCGGCCACGATACCGCCAAGGAAACCGGCGCCCAGCGAGCTTGCCAGCATGCCGCCGATCATGCCGGGGGCGAGGCCCGGGCGGTCAGCGATGGAGTAGGCAATGTAGCCGGCCAGCACCGGGATCATCAGGGCAAAGGCGGAACCGCCACCGATCTTCATCAGAGCGGCAGCCAGGGTACCTTCCACCTTGAACGCCTCGATTCCGAACACAAACGAGAGCGCGATGATGAGGCCGCCCGCCACCACCATGGGCAGCATGAAGGAGACCCCGGTCAGCAGGTGCTTGTAGGGGCCGGCCTTCTCTTCTTTCTTGGGTTGGCTGGCGCCGCTGTGGCGATAGGTTTTCGCCTCGGTCCAGGCCTTGTCGAGCTCGGCACGGGTTTTCTTGAGCGCCGCGCCCGTGCTGGTGCGATAGACCGGCTTGCCGTCGAAACGGGCCATGTCCACCTCGATGTCGGTGGCGAGGAACACCAGATCGGCGGATGCAATCTCCTCGGCAGTCAGGGCGTTCTGGGCACCGACCGAGCCTTGAGTCTCGACGCGGATCTGATAACCCAGCTGTTTGGCCATGGTCTCCAGCGCTTCTGCCGACATAAAGGTGTGGGCCACCCCGGTCGGGCACGCGGTCACCGCCACGATGCGCTTGCCAGCGGCGGCCGGTTTGGCAGCAGCGGGCGCGGCTTGGTGGCGATAGACGCTGGCGCCGCTGGTTGCGGCTTCCAGCAAGGCGGCCGGATCCTGCAGGGCGAGATCCATACTGCCCTGATAGACCCGCTTGCCGTCATAGGCGGCGAGATCCACCGGGGCGCTGGCGACAACCAGCACCATGTCGGCGGCGGCAATCTGCTCCTTGCTCGGCACCTGATGGGGTTGCACGCTGGAGCCGACGTCGAGGGTGAGTTCCCAGCTAGCCAGTTTGGCCTGCTGTTCTATCCGTTTTGCAGCGAGAAAGCTGGTGGCAATGCCCGCCGGGCAAGCCGTAACCAAGATTGCTTTCATTGGGCATCTCCTGAGTTTTCCATTGAGGGGGTATGGCATTGAACCGGTGCCAGCGCATCCAGACGCTGTACGCGCACCTGCTCAAGCAAGGGGTTGAGCACACTGATATCGCTAAAACCGACCGCCACCTGGCTGACCGCCAGCGCGGAGACGGCAGTGGCCAGCCGCAGGGTCTGCTCCGGCGTCCAGCCAAGGCTGAGGCCATGGGCAAGACCTGCCACCAGGGAATCGCCGGCACCGACCGTGCTGACCACCTGCATGCGCGGCGGAATCGCCTGCCAGACGGCATCCGGAGCAAACCAGATCAGGCCATCGGCGCCGTTGGAGATCACCACGTTGGGGATCCCGCTGGCCTGTAGCGCGCGGGCACACTCGGCCTGCTCGCTCAAAGTCTTGATGGGGCGGCCCGCCCACTGGCTCAGCTCTTCCAGATTGGGTTTGACCAGGGTCGGTGCCGCCTTGATCCCTTCGCTTAACGCCGCGCCGCTGCAATCGAAGATCACCTGCTTGCCTCTGGCCTTGAGCAGGCGGATAAGATGGGCGCAGTAATCGGGGGCCACCCCTTTGGGCAGGCTGCCCGCCAGCACGAACCAGTCGGCGCGCGCTGCCAGTTCATCGATGGCCTGCTCCAGCGCGCCCACTTCCCCTTGGTGGATGGTGAGCCCCGGCAGATTGAGATCGGTGACCCGACCGGACTGCTCGGAGATCTTGACGTTGATGCGGGTGCTGCCCGCCACGCGCACGAAGTGATCGGCCAGGGCACGCTCCTCGAACAGGGAGGCAAAGCTCTGCTGGTTATCGGCGCCAAGCCAGCCGGTAACGCCCACCTCGCGGCCCAAGTCCTTGAGCACCATGGCAACGTTGATCCCCTTGCCCGCCGCACGCAAGTTCGCCTCGCTCACCAGGTTCACCTCGCCCAGGCTCATCGCCTCGAGACGGGTGGTGAGATCGAGCGCAGGGTTAAGGGTGATGGTCACTATGTCCATCAGTGCGCCCCCTCGCCCAGCCCGGCCGCAATGGCGGCGCCTATGCCCTTGAGCGCCGCTTCGGCATCCGGGCCTTCGACACGAAACGCCAGACGGTGCCCGCACTTGACGCCCAAACCGATGACCTTCATCAGGCTCTTGGCGGAGACCGCCTCGCCGCTGCCATCCAGATTCGCGACGCGAATATCGGATTCATACTCTTTGGCCACCTTGACCAGCATGGCGCCCGGACGGGCGTGCAACCCGTGGGGGTTGATGATGGTGAAGGTGTCGGAAAGACCGCTGGCCGGCCCCGCTTGCAGCATGGCCAACCCCTCGCCACCTGCCAGCGTGGCCAGCTGACCGGCTGCGGCCAGTTTGGCCAGATTGTCGAGCTGCACCAGATGGCCGCTATCTGCGGCGCACAGCAGCAGCAGGGCGCTGACCGGTTGCTCCCCTGCGTTCAGTGCAGTGCTAGGCGTTGCCAGCACCCAGCCGGTCTGGGCTGCTTGTGCCCGCGCCAGCCAGATGCCCTCGCCCAGGTAGGCGGGTTCACTTGCCAGCAGGGCGCTCACCATGGCGGCATCCCCCCAGCCGGCGGATTTGGCGCGGGCGGCTGCGCCCAGCAGCAGCTGGTCGCGATCGTCCGCCGGGAAATCGGCCAGGGTCAGGAACTGCACCTCTTTGGCCGCCGTCGCACCGGTCAGGATATTGATGATGGTGTCGGCATCGGTGGCCTCTTTCAATTGCGCCGCAGCCTGCTCGTCACCCAGCACATGGGTGAGCTGGCGCAAAATGCCCAGATGCTCGTCGGACTTGGCGGCGATGCCGATGGCGACGTAGGCGATCTGCCCCTCGTCCCACTCGATCCCCTGCGGGAACTGGGCCACCATGACGCCGGTGTTCTTCACCAGATGCCGGGTGTCGGTGGTGCCGTGGGGAATGGCGATGCCGCTGCCAAGATAGGTGGCGTGCTGCGCTTCACGCGCCAGCATGCCATCTACATATCCCGCTTCCACCAGACCGGCTTCGGTCAGTTTGCCTGCCAACAGGGCAATGGCTTCGGCCTTGGTCGCCACCGACTGCCCCAGCAGGATCTGCTGTCGCGCCAACTTCAACATAGAGATTCTCCATCAGGTGCCGGGCGGCCTGACCGTACCGGCTCATCAAACATAACCATTCGTACCACTCGCCTGCTGACAATAGACCGGATTGCATCCCTTCGCGGGTCATACCCGGTTTTTATGCCCGGCCATCGATTGTCTGCTGACAAGCTGAATCGTTTCACTTACACTCAGACTGAATCGTTTCAGCGAATTGATCAAGTACCCACAAAGAGTGCTTTTCAATGATATGATCCCGCGCACACTTTTCGGTGCCCTCACCAGGCAGTGCCCGTGGGCCTTGCAACTCAAACAGAGCCAACATGATGAAACTGGATGAAATCGCCGCCCTCGCCGGTGTCTCGCGCACCACGGCCAGCTATGTGATCAATGGCAAGGCCGACCAATACCGCATCAGCCAGGCCACCCGCGACAAGGTGATGGCGGTGGTCACCGCCCACAACTACCAGCCGGACAGCCGCGCCGCCTCCCTGCGCGGTGGCCAGACCAAGACCCTGGGGTTCATCCTGCCCGACCTGGAGAACGCCAGTTACGCCAAGCTCGCCAAACGGCTGGAGCAAGGGGCGCGGGTACAGGGTTATCAGCTGCTGATCGTCTGCTCGGAAGATGACCCCGCCACCGAGAAGGAGCTGGCCGAGATGCTGGCCAGCCGCCACGTGGATGCATTGCTGGTGGCCAGTTGCCTGCCGCCCGAAGATCCCTTCTACCTCGGCCTGCAGACGCGCGGCATCCAGGTGCTCGCCATCGACCGGGCCATGGCGGCCGACAAGTTCGTCACCGTGGCCAGCGAAAACCAGAAGGCGAGCTGCGATCTCACCGCCTCCCTGCTCTCGCCGGCAATCAAGCACATCGCCCTGATCACCGCGCTGCCGGCGCTCACGATCAGCCGTGAACGCAAAGCAGGCTTCGAGCAGGCCGTCGCCAGCCACAGCACCGCTTGCCATCTGTGTGAAGGGGCCCACTTCTCCCGCGCCGAAGGTTACCGCCTGATCAAGGCGCTGCATCAACAGCTCGGCCAGCTACCCCAGGCGCTGGTAGCCACCTCCTACATCCTGATGGAGGGGGTGCTCGACTATCTGCTGGAACAGGAGACCGACATGAGCCGGCTGGCCATGGCCACCTTCGGCGACGATCGCCTGCTCGATTTTCTCCCCTTCGGCATCAACTCCCTGCCCCAGCAGCACGATGCCCTCGCCAGCCAGGCGCTGGATCTGGCCCTCAAGGCGATTGGCGGTGAATACCAGTGCGGGTTGCACTATGTGAGCCGTACCCTCAAACGCCGCCGTTAATCCTCTCTGCATCGTGCGCCGCTGCGACCCGGTTCGCAGCGGCGCGTTTTTTCACCAGCCAAAGCGCACTCCTGTCATCTTTTATTTCCACTTATTCTGCCCACCCAGTACAAAATCCGCCTTTACACGCTTGTATCCAACATTTTAATTCGCTAAGTTGGCAACCATCTTTTACAACCAGCGGATTTTTCGTAACGATGGGTTCACTCCGATATTGCTAGCCTCCGGTCTCGACCCCGGAGGCGCCTTGCCAACACCTCATATGCCTGCTGCGCACGGCGCAGTTTCTCGATTCGGATGGACACCATGAATACCAAAACCCTGGGATGTACCCTGTTGATTGCCGGCACCACCATAGGCGCCGGCATGCTGGCCCTGCCGCTGGCCTCCTCCTCCCTTGGCGGGCCCGCCACCCTGCTGCTGATGATCGGCCTGTGGGGCCTGATGGCCTTTACCGCCATGCTGCAGGTGGAAGCCAGCCTCAACACCGGCAAGTGGTACCTGCACCAGCTGGCGGATCACCTGCTCGGCCCCTGGGGCAAGCGCATTGCCTCCTTCTGCATCCTGATGCTGTTCTACTCGCTGGCCTCCGCCTACATCAGCGGTGGCAGCAGCCTGCTGGCCCAGGCGCTGGCCGATGCCGGCCTGCCCCTCAGCCAGGAGCAGGCGGCCTGGGCCTTTACCCTGCTGTTTGGCGGCATGGTTTGCGTCGGCACCAAACAGGTGGATTACCTCAACCGACTGATGTTCACCGTCAAGCTGGTGATCATGGTGGCCGTCCTCGGGCTGCTGCTGCCGCGTGCCGAGGGGCAGCACCTGCTCTCCATGCCGCTCGGTCAGGGCTTGTTGCTGGCAGGCCTGCCGGTCATCTTCACCTCGTTCGGTTTTCACGGCTCCATCCCGAGCGTGATGCTCTACCTGGGGGACTGCCCCAAGCAGCTGCGCCGGGTGTTCGTGTGGGGCTCCGCCCTGCCGCTCATCCTCTACGTGCTGTGGCAAATAGCCATCCTGGGACTGCTCGGTCAGCAATCCCTGATCCAGACCGGCGGAGCGCTGGACAGCCTGCTGGCCAACGTCGGCAATCTGGTGAGCTGGCCCGCCTTCAACCAGGCGATGCACCTGTTCGCCGATCTGGCGCTGGCCACCTCCTTCCTCGGGGTGACGCTGGGACTGTTCGACTTCATGGCCAAGGTGACCCGTCGCAAGGACAACTGGCAGGGCCGTACCCAGACCGGCCTCATCACCTTCGTGCCGCCGTTGCTGTTTGCCCTCTACTTCCCGCAGGGATTCATCATGGCGCTTGGCTACGCCGCCATCGCGCTGGCAGTGTTGGCGGTGCTGCTGCCGGTGGCCCTGGTGTGGCAGAGCCGCAAGCGGGCCGAGGCGCACCACTACCGCGCCCCGGGCGGCGTGCTGGCCCTGGGCCTTGCCGGCGCCATGGGGGTGCTGATCGTCGGGGTGCAGATAAGCGTCAGCATGGGACTGCTGCCCGCGCTCTAAGCCAGAGCCGGTATTGCATGCCCCGATAGCAAAAAAGCAAGAGCCCCGCCAACCAAGTTGGCGGGGCTTTTTCTATGCCATCGGTATATGCCATCGATATAAAGGGACCCGCCGGCACGGTGATCATCTCCTTGATACATCAAGCGTTCATATATGCACCATGTATCGATACCCTGTATATATATGAACAGTTCTTGTACACTGATAACAGATCGCCTTTTTGGCAACAGAACACACGCTCAATCCAGCAAGGAGCCTGACATGGTCGCAACCGCACACGTGCAACGGCAAGATGGCGCCGTTGATCCCAGCAAGGCGCTGCCGGTGGTGTTTCGCATCCTCGACAAATGGCAGTGCAACACAGATGAACAGTTGCGACTGCTCGGTATCTCTTCGCGTTCAACATTGAACAAGTACAAAGAGTCCCACGGCGGGATCAGACTGAGTGCGGATCTGCAGGAGCGAATGAGCTACCTGCTCAACATTCACAAGAGCCTGCGGGTACTGTTCAGCGCGGACGAGAGCATCTATGGCTGGGTACGCAAGTCCAACAGCCACCCCTTCTTCGCCGGCCGCAGCGCCATGGAGGTGATGCAAGGTGGCCGCGTGGCCGATCTCTATGAGGTCGCTACCCGCCTGCACGCCTGGCGCGGAGGCATGGCCTGATGCAGACTCCCCCGCAGCGCGCATTCAAGGACGAGTCCGCCTACCGGATCATCCCGAGCCGCTACCCCACCATCTGCCTCTATGAGGATGTGGCCAACGCCGACGAACTGGAGGCGGTCTGGGCCATCGAGGCACTGACCAACGACAGGCTGAGGGAAGAGGCCGGCGAGCTGACGCGGGTGCCGAAAGCGGACTGGCTGGTGGGCTTGGCTGGCGGCAGCCATGTGATGGCCGCCTTCACCCACCTCAATCCGGAGGGGGCCCGTTTCACCACCGGTGATTTTGGCGGTTATTACTGCGCCCCCAGCCTCGACACCGCCATCAAGGAGACGGTCTACCACCAGGAGCGCGTCTTCGGCTACACCCGTGAACCCGCCCAGAAGGTGCAGATGCGGGTGATCCATGCCGAGTTCAGCGCCAGCCTGGTTGACATTACCGGCGAGGCCTTTCTCGCCACACCGCTCTACCATGCGACCGACTACGGATATTCCCAGGCCTTCGCCCGCGAGCAGAAAGCCCTGGATGTCGACGGCATCTGTTACCGCTCGGTGCGCCACAGCGGCCACGACTGCTACCTGCTCTATCGCCCGCGTCTGGTCAGCCGCGTCCATCAGCCCCGCCATCTGGAGTACCACTGGAACGGCAGCGCCATCGCCAACGTGCTGCAGATCACCCTCTATGGCGAGTGACGGGCACTACCCGCCTCACTCGACCGACTCCCGGATATACAAAAGCCCCGCCAGAGTGGCGGGGCTTTTTACATCAACCGAGCGAGGGAGCAGGCTCCCAGGCCGCTTACTGGTTGTGGGTAGCGCGACGGGGACGACGAGCCTGAGCCGGTTTGCCGGCGCCGCCTTCAGGGCGCTGGCCACCCTGGGGCTTGGGCTTGCCACCGTTACTGGAGCGGTTACCGCCGCCATTGCCACCGTTGGCAGAGCGACCGGCGCCCTGACGCTGGCCTTGACCTTGCGGGCGCGGCGCACGGCGCTGCTCGCTCGGATCGCGCGGCTCTTTGCGAAGCGGCGCACCGATGCCACGGGCGATGTTGTCGAGGGTCTCGCGGGAGGCTTCAAAACCGGCCACCTGCTCGCACGGAATGTTCTGCTTGGTCAGCCGCTCGATGGCCTTGATGAGCTTGCCCTCATCGGCCGCGACCAGGGAGATGGCGTGACCGGCGGCGCCGGCACGGCCGGTACGACCGATACGGTGCACGTAATCTTCCGCCACGTTCGGCAGCTCGAAGTTGACTACCTGCGGCAGTTTGTCGATGTCCAAGCCACGGGCGGCGATGTCGGTCGCCACCAGCACCTTGACGCTGCCATCCTTGAAACCGGCCAGGGCGCGGGTACGGGCACCCTGGCTCTTGTTGCCGTGGATGGCGGCGGCGCTGACGCCGTTCTTGTCGAGGGTCTCGGCAACGCGGTTGGCCATGTGCTTGGTACGGGTGAACACCAGCACCTGCTGCCAGTTGTTGCTGGTGACCAGGTGGCTCAGCAGGGCAATCTTGTTGGCCTTGTCACAGGGGTGTACCAGCTGCTCGATACGCTCGGCGGTGCTGTTGCGCGGGGTCACTTCGATCACCGCCGGGTTGTCCAGCAGGCCGGTGGCCAGCTCGCGGATCTCGTCGGCGAAGGTGGCGGAGAACAGCAGGTTCTGGCGCTTCTTCGGCAACAGGGCCAGGATGCGGCGGATGTCGCGGATAAAGCCCATGTCGAGCATGCGATCCGCTTCGTCCAGCACCAGGATTTCCACTTCGTCGAACTTGACGGCGTTCTGGTTGTACAGATCCATTAGGCGGCCCGGGCAGGCCACCAGCACGTCCAGACCACGGCGGGTGGCCATCATCTGCGGGTTGATGCTCACGCCGCCAAATACCACGTGGCTGCGGATCGGCAGGTGTTTGCCGTAGTTGCGCACGCTCTCGCCTACCTGGGCGGCCAGCTCGCGGGTCGGGGTCAGCACCAGGGCACGGATGCGATTCGGGGAGACCTTGCGCTTGCTTTCAGTCAGACGCTGCAGCATCGGCAGGGTAAAACCTGCGGTCTTGCCGGTCCCGGTCTGGGCGGCGGCCATCAGATCACGGCCAGCCAGTACCGCCGGGATCGCTTGTTGCTGAATGGGAGACGGGGTGTCGTAGCCTTGCTCGGCAACGGCACGCAACAAGGGTTCGGCCAGACCGAGGGAAGTAAAACTCATAGTTACCTGCTAGGGATAGGGGCGCCGACAATCCGGGATGGGGCTCCTCTGCTGAGCCGATGCCATCTCGCCAGACTCGGGCCTGTTGAGAACACAACGATTTCCCCGGGGAGCAGAGCAAAGGGGAAAGAATAGGGGCGCAGTCTAACGGAGTTATTGAGGAGAAACGAGAAAAATGTGACGTTCCTCCCAGCATGTTTGCCAAAAGCAGGTCACCGTCTCGCCCGGAAAAGCCGCTCAAGAACTCATTCGAATCAGGCTATGCTTGATGCCAGATAACGGCGATACCGCCGCATCCGTCCTGTACAAGGAGGTTCAGGTTCATGCGTGTTCATCTTCTGTCGGCCGCCCCTGGCTGGTTCTTGCTCTCCCTGCTGGCAGTTGGGCTCTGTCTGCCGCTGCAGGCCAAGCCCAGGCTGTCGGTGGCCTGGAGCCACTGGCCTCCGTTCAGTTACATCAATCCCCAGGGGACGCTGGATGGGCTGGACGTCACCCTGACCCGCCAGATCCTGAGTCAGGCGGGGCTGGAATCCCACTTTCGCAACCTGCCCTGGGCCAGGGCCATCCATCTGCTCGAACAGCAGCAGCTAGACGTGGCCATGGGGGCGCTCGATACGCCGGAGCGGCGCGCCTTTGCCCGCTTCTCGGTGCCCTATCGGCGCAGTACCTTCGTGCTGCTGAGCAACAACCCCATCCCGGGCCAGCGTGATCCCTGGCTGGCGGTGTCAGACCTGCCGCAGCTTTGCCAGCAAAGCCAGCTGCGCCTTGGCAAGCTGCGCGGCACCCGCCCCATCCAGCTGATGGAAGCGTGCCCCGCCCTCAAGAACGCGAGCGAATACAACGCCGATGACCGACTGGTCGATCTGTTGCTGGCTCGCCGGCTGGACGGCGTCATCATGGAGTGGCAATACGCCCGCTACCGGCTGCAACAGCTGGGGGCCGACGGCTTTATCCGCTGCCAGCTGCTGCTCCATCACCAACCGGTCAGCCTGATGTTTGCCAACTCGGCCGTCACCGACGAGCAGCTCACCCGGGTCAATGAGGTGATTGCCGGCCTGCCCCCACCCGGCCGTGACGTGGCGCCGCCCCCCTGCCGGCTCGACAACCCGGCGGCTGAGCAGGTGACCCCCGGCCAGTGATCATGCGCGATGAAGGTCCATGAAAAAGGCGACCCTGAGGTCGCCTTTTGACTGTGTCTGTGGCTGCACTACTCGATCAGCCGAGCAGTGAACAGGCCGATCAGCGCAGTTGCGGGGTATGCGTCAGCACGCCCTGGTTCTGGGCACGGTGGCGCAGCAGGTGATCCATCAGCACCAGTGCCAGCATCGCTTCGGCGATGGGCACGGCGCGGATGCCGACGCAAGGATCGTGGCGACCCTTGGTGATCATCTCGGTGGCCTCACCCTCGGTGGTGATGGTCTTGCCCGGTACCGTGATGCTGGAGGTGGGCTTTAAACCTAAGCTCACCACGATGTCCTGACCCGACGAGATGCCGCCCAGAATGCCGCCCGCATGGTTGCTGGCAAAGCCGGCCGGGGTCATCTCGTCGCGGTGCTCGGAGCCTTTTTGCTCCACCACCGCGAACCCGTCGCCGATCTCCACCCCTTTCACCGCATTGATGCCCATCATGGCGTGGGCGATGTCGGCGTCGAGACGATCGAACACCGGCTCACCGAGGCCCACCGGCACATTGCTGGCGATGACCTGCACCTTGGCACCGATGCTGTTGCCCTCTTTTTTCAGGTCTCGCATGTATTGATCGAGCGCTTCCAGCTTGCCCGCATCGGGGAAGAAGAAAGGATTCTGCTCGATCTGCGCCGCGTCGAAGGCTTCTGCCTTGATGGGGCCGAGCTGGGAGAGAAAGCCGGTGATCTCGATGCCGTGCACCTGCTTCAGGTACTTCTTGGCAATGGCCCCCGCCGCCACCCGCATCGCGGTTTCACGGGCGGAGGAGCGCCCGCCGCCACGATAGTCGCGCTGGCCGTACTTCTGGTGATAGGTGTAATCGGCGTGGCCCGGACGGAACAAGTCCTTGATGTCTGAGTAGTCCTTGGAGCGCTGATCGGTGTTCTCGATCAAGAGCCCGATGGAGGTGCCGGTGGTCTTGCCCTCGAACACCCCGGAGAGGATCTTCACCTCGTCCGGCTCGCGGCGCGGCGTGGTGTAGCGGGAGGTGCCGGGCTTGCGCCGGTCCAGATCCCCCTGCAGATCCGCTTCGCTGATCTCCAGTCCCGGCGGGCAGCCGTCGACCACGGCGCCCAGCGCCAGGCCGTGGCTCTCGCCGAAGGTCGTCACACGAAAGAGTTGGCCGAAACTGTTCCCTGCCATGAGTGCTCCTGCTTAGCTCTTGTAAATCGCGAAATAGTCCTGGTATTGCACCAGATCGGCACGGCTCATCACGAACACGCCGTGACCGCCGTTCTCGAACTCAACCCAGGTAAAGGGTACGTCCGGGAACTGGGCTTCCAGATGGATCATGCTGTTGCCCACCTCGACCACCAGCACGCCATCCTCTTTG
Source organism: Aeromonas sp. 2692-1 (assembly GCF_013085505.1). NCBI lineage: Bacteria > Pseudomonadati > Pseudomonadota > Gammaproteobacteria > Aeromonadales > Aeromonadaceae > Aeromonas > Aeromonas sp. 2692-1. The sequence goes on along the minus strand of NZ_CP038513.1, from coordinate 3,281,123 downwards.
AGGAAGTCGGCGGCATTGGCCAGCAGGCGCTTGGTGAGCTTGAGGCCGTCAGAGCCGGAGGCCAGCGCCAGCTCGGGTTCGTGACGAAACTCGTCCGGCAGATCCGACATGTCTTCGGAATCCACGTAGGGCGGGTTGGAGACGATGAGATCGTACTTGTCGCCCACCGGCAGATCGCGGAACAGATCGGAGCGGATCGGAATGACCTGCTGCTCCAGCCCGTGATCGTTGATGTTGCGCTCGGCCACGTTGAGGGCATCGACGCTGATGTCGATGGCATCCACTTCGGCTTGTGGGAACTCGTGGGCCATGATGATGGCGATGCAGCCAGAGCCGGTGCACAAGTCCATGATCCGGGTCGGCTCATGCTTGAGGAAGGGGGCGAAGCGGTTGGCCACCATCTCGGCGATGGGAGAACGGGGAATCAGCACCCGCTCGTCCACGTAGAACTCCCAACCAGCATACCAGGCCTTGTTGGTCAGGTAAGCAGCCGGTACCCGCTCCTGCACGCGGCGGATGATGAGCTCGGCGATGCGGTGCCGTTCGCTGGTGGTCAGACGGGAGTGGCGCATGCCCGGATCCACGTCCGGCGGTAGATGTAGCGCGGGCAGTACCAGCTGCACGGCTTCATCCCAGGCGTTGTCGGTACCATGTCCGTAGAAGATCCCGGCGTCGTTGAAACGACTCATGGCCCAGCGCAACATGTCCTGGATGGTGTGCATCTCGGCAACCACCTCATCGATAAATATCTTGTCCAAATCCACCTCCAAGTCGAGTAATATCCGGCCCGAGAATTCTATACAGCGAGCAAGACGAGTACCTGATGAAAAAAACGCCCTCACCGACAGACGAGGAAACCCAGCTGTTCCGCGATGCGATAAAAGGTACCCGGAAAATCAAGCAAGATACCATAAGGGCCGACCTGCGCCCGGTCAAGCAGAAACGCGAACTGCGTGAGAGCCGCGAAAAGCTTGGGGTTGACCACTATTTCAGCGATGAGTACCAGCCCCATCTCGAGGCCGATGGACCGACCCGTTACGTGCGCGAAGATGTGTCAAAATTCGAGCTTAAAAAGCTCAAGCGCGGCAGCTATCCGCCGGAGATCTACCTGGACCTGCACGGCATGAACCAGCAGCAGGCCAAACAGGAGCTGGCAGCCCTGCTGACCCTCTGCCAAAAAGAGAACATTCACGTCGCCTCCGTGATGCACGGCATCGGCAAGCATATCCTCAAGCAGCGCATTCCAAGCTGGCTGGCCCAGCACCCCAACGTGCAGGCGTTCCATCAGGCCCCCCGCGAGTGGGGCGGCGACAGCGCCATCCTGGTGCTGCTGGATATCGAGGAGTAACGCTCCCGCCTTCTGGCATGCTCTGACGCACGTCCAGAGCAGCATAAAAAAACCACCGCGACCTGGCGGTGGTTTTTTTATGGGCGCAGACGCCTCCTCGAACCTGCCGCTTCCACGTAACGCTTGAAGTTGTCGAGGATCCCCTGCCAGCCCGCCTGCTGCTGGGCCGGGGTGTGGCTCGTCTCGGCATCGAAGGTTTCCTGCACCCAGGTGCCACCCGGTTCGCTCGCAAACTGCACATCCACCTCGCGCCCGTCATCCATCACGAACGAGAGACGGGTCGGTGCTTCCACCCGGGTAAAGGTGCCGGTGAAATCAAAACCGGCGCTACCATCCTTGGCCGCCATGTGATGGCAAAAACGCCCGCCCACCACCAAGTCGACCCGGCTGCCGGTGGTGTGCCAGTCGCTGGAGGCTGCATTCCATCTGGCGATGCAGTCCGGATCGTTCCAGGCCCACCAGACGGCCTCTATCTCCTGCTCAATATGTGCCTCGATGCTGATCTTCATGACGCGCTCCGTGCTAGTTTGCTGTGGGATGACTGGCCATGCCGGCCAGCTCGCTTGCGGATGCCAGCAAGTAAAGCCCAGCGGATGGCGTCGAGCCAGTCCATCTGGCAGGACTGACCATCGCCAATCCAGTGGCAAGGCGTTCCTTCTGTCTACGGGACAAGGATCAAAAACGGCCGCACTATACTGAATATCAATACGTTATTCGCCATGGAGGTTGCATGTTCACACAGGGTTCCCATGCCGACATCAAGTCGTCTCTCGATGCCATCGGTGCCGCCGTTGCGGTGTTTTCCCTCGATGACGACGATCGCTTTACCCTGGTCTCCGCCAACGACACCTTTGCCCAGGCCTTCGAGCTGGACGTGCTGGGCAGCATCGGCAAGCGCCTGAACGAAATGTTTCCTCGCTACATCACCGGCAGCATCGAGCAGCCGATGCATGAGTGCGTGAGCCAGCAGACGGGGCTCGAGAGCGAACTGCCCATCGACACCCTGTCGCGCACCAGCTGGTGGCGTTTTGTCATCTCCCCCATCATTCCCGAGCAGTCACGCATCACCCGCATAATAGTCACCGCCATCGACATCACTGCCAAAAAGCAGCTGGAGGAGGCGCTCAAGATGAGCCGCAAGCGCTTCGAGGCGGTGGTCAACTCCGCCTACGACGGCATCATCAGCGTCAGCAGCGAGTCGCGTATCGAACTTATCAACACCGCCGCCTGCGAGATGTTCGGGGTGGACGAGAGCTACCTCGGCAAACGACTGGATACCCTGCTACCTCAGCGCTTTCGGGCCAACCACGACGGCTACTTCAAGGCTTTCAGCAACTCCCCCATCAACTCGCGCCCCATGCATGCCCGCGCCTCCGTGATGGGGCTGCGCCGCGACGGCAGCGAGTTTCCGCTGGAGGTGACCATCGCCAAGATCAACTTGGGTCAGACCACCGAGATGACCGCCATCCTGCGGGATATCTCAGAGCGGGCCCGGCTGGTGGAGGAGCTCAAGGTGGCGGCCACCACGGATCCCCTCACCGGGATCGCCAACCGGCGCCGCTTCGACGAGCTGGTCAAGCTGGAGATGCAGCGCTGTCAGCGCTTCGGCCACACCATGAGCCTGCTGCTGATCGACATCGATCATTTCAAGCAGATCAACGACACCTATGGCCATCAGCAAGGGGATCAGGCCATTCTCAGCCTGGTAAGACGGGTCGCCAAACAACTGCGGGAAGTGGACATGCTGGGCCGCTGGGGCGGCGAGGAGTTCATCGTGCTGCTGCCGGAAACCTCGCTGGAGCTGGCCTGGGCCAGTGCGGAGCGGATCCGCCTCGCCGTCGAGTCGCAGCTGCATCAGCTGGGCGCAGGCACCGAGGTATCGCTCACCATCAGCGTCGGCATCAGTGCCAGCCTGGGCCCGCAGGATACGGTGGAGCGCATGGTGCGCCGAGCCGATACCGCGCTCTATCTGGCCAAGAAACAGGGGCGCAACTGCTCAAGGAAGGCACTGCCAGATTCCCCCTGACAGACAATACACGCCAGGCCTGAGAAACCACTCAACAGGCCTGGCGCTTCCGGCTCAATTCAAGGCAGCGACGCCATGTTTGCTGCCTGGCCGGGCAAAGAAACCCAGCGGCCCGCCAGCGTCGCCACATGCAAGCGACACCTCAAGCACGGCCCCGTTGGCCAGCTGCCACTCGAAGAAGTCGTCAAATCCCGCCACGGTCAGCGCCCGGATCACCTTGGCCACCACGCCGTGCGCCACCAGCAGGACCATTTCTTGACGGCAGCTCTGCGCCAGTTCCGCCAACCCCTGCCCGACCCGGGCAATGACTTCGTCCAACGATTCGCCGCCAGGCGGCGCCTCGGCCCAGCGGCGGGTGATGTTGCGTGCCCACAGCGCAGGGTAACGCTCCCTCGCCTCTTGCTGGGTCAGCCCCTCGAACACCCCGACATGGCGCTCGCGAAAAGCGGGGGCGAGCGTCACCGGCAGCACCAGCTCGTCCGCCACCAGGGCCGCGCTTTGCCGTGCCCGCAGCAAAGGGGAGCTCAGCAGCAGCTGAAACGGGACCTGCGCCAAGGCCAGCGCCCTTGCCTGCACCCTGATCTGGGCCACCCCAGTGTCGCTCAGACCGATATCCAGCGCCCCCTGATAGCGCCCTTCGGCATTGGCCGGAGTTTGCCCGTGGCGCATCACCACCAGTTGCATTGTCTGTTCCTTTGATTGCGACCGATGCTCGCGCTGCCTCGCCCCGTTCTCACGGCTTGGGGGCAAACTGCTCGAACACCTGCTGACCGGTCAGGGTCGGTGTCTCGTTTTTCAGCTCGTAGAAATCGGGCTTTTCATCGATAAATATCTGACTCGCCAGTTGGAAGGGTTCGCTCTGAAACAGGCCGGCCGGCACTATGTACTCATCCGTCGGCAACAGGTGATAGAAAAGGTGGGTACCGCAGGTGGGGCAAAATCCTCGCTCCGCCCACTCCGAGGAGCGATAGGCCACCGGGGTGAGCCCGCGAAAGCGCACCTCCTTGCCACAGTGCACCGCAAACAGGGGGCCGCCCGACCAGCGTCGACAGGTGCTGCAGTGACACAGCCCCACCTCCTTGTGATCGCCGGCCGAGACCTCAATCCCGCCGCACAGACAATGTCCCTTCATCACTCCTCCTTGTGTCTTGTTGTCGCTTGCCGTTGCTGAGTGACCGCGCCATTGCAGCCACTGCCGGATCAGATGAGTACCATGTTGCGCCCTCGTCGGCCACCGCCCTCATCACAAAACCGGCTGCGGGATGACTCACGAGGCCGGCAGCCAACGCTCCTGCAATGCAATCCGGTTGCCTTCCAGGTCCTGAAACTCGGCCACCTTGATGCCCTCCCCAACCTGAGTCACCGGGTAGAGCAGTCTGGCCCCGGCCGCCTGGGCCGTCGCCATCACCCGTTCAATCTCGCTGACCGCGAGATAGATCCGCGTGCCATCGATACTGGGCACATAGCTCTCCCCTTTGGCCAAGGCGCCGGAGCACCCCTCCACCCCTTCTGTCAGCGGGAACAGCGCCATCTCGTTGCCATCAATCTGCATCAACTCAAACTCGATGCCAAACACACGGCGGTAAAACGCCGTGGCACGCGCCATATCCGTCACCGGGATTTCAAAATGCATGGCAATATTGAACATGAAGTCTCCTCTGATTTGCACTCATCGGCATAGTGATACCCCATTGCAGGGTAATGACCAATGTTTTCCAACCATTGAGCATGCCAGCTTCGGTAAAAATGAATATTCTGGCGATGGATACCTGACGAAAGAAGGCGGTAACTTAATAACGGTTCGCTGTCACCAACACCGGCCACAAGAAATATTATTCAATGGCACACACCCCAAATTAAAAAAAAGATCAGAGCGATATTTTCGACTGACTATACCCCCTCACCCGTTGTTATCGGGTATTTTTATCACCGAGCACGCTTATACGCTGATAAACATCCAGCACCGCACCCACCAAATTAAACACTGGCTTTATTTTTACAGGCCGGATATCGAAAAGGGGGACAATATGTCCCCCGACTTGGCATGAGAGGTGTGATCCATTACCGAATATATTGATACCAGCCGCTTTATGCTATTTCGCCGGCACCAGCACCCAGGGATCTCCCTTGCCCGGTTCATTGCCCTGGGTCCACCACTTGGCCTGATAGATGGCTCCCTTGTAGCTCACCTTGTTGCCCGCCGTGTAGACCTTGCTGGCGCTCCAGGCGGCCACATCCCCCACAGGGGGATCGGTCGGATCAACCGGCGCAGGATCCAGCTTGGCCACTACCCGCACCTTGGGCCAGTTGGCGTGGGAGCCGTAGAAGTTGGTCACGCACTTCTCGTAATCCCCCGGCACCAGTGCCGAGTAGGCTGTCTGGAACCCCACCAGCTCACATTCGAACGAGTAGCCGCCGGGCCGATCCGGATAGTATTTCCAGTTGCCGTCCCAGTTGGTGTAGAGCACGTCGGTGGCGCCGTTGAGGTTGAGGCTGCCATAAGGGGTCTGCTGCCAGCAGGTGTTCTTCTCGTCGGCCTTGACGGGGATCTGATAGTGCTCGGCCAGCCCTTCCCAGTAGCGGATGCGGTTGACCGGCTGTCCCTTGTTCTTGTTCTGCTCGCCGCACTCGATGCCGCCATTGATGACGTTGATGGTGGTACCGAAGCCGTAGCCGATGCCGGCGGCGATCTCGCGCTGGGAGGGCACCCAGGTGCGATCAATCACGTGCAACATGGCGGGTTTGGGTGCCTGTGGGGTCAGGAAGAACCAGATGGCGGAGGCGAGGTTGAGCCAGGAGTCCGCCACCAACCCGGGGTTGTTCAGCAGCACGGACGCATCGCCGTCAAACATCGCCTCGGAGAAGGCACCGTAGTTGAAGTGATAGGAGAGCTGCTTGGCGCCGCGGCCGAAATAACCCTGGCCTGTGCTGCAGGGCCACTTCTTGTTCTGCCAGTCGTTCTGGCCGCAACCGGTGGTGTAGCCGGTCTGCCCCTCCGACCAGCCCATCTCGCGCACGTGCACCAGCGCCTGCTGCCACTCCTCCAGCGCCAGCGGGTTGTCGGAGATATTCTCCTTGGCGATGTGACCGCCGGTCTCCTGGGCGAAATGGGCAAAGGCGGTGATGATGGATTTTTTGCAGATGGCATCGGCATCACGGCCATCGGTATATTCGCCGCAAAAAGCCGGGAATTTTCCGACCGCCCGCAAGAAGCGCTCATAGGTATATTCCGGCGCCGCCATCTGGGTTAAATAATCCCAATCCGATTCGGTGAATACCCGCTCAACCCGCTTGACGTTATCCGGATTGCTGGCCGCCCTTGTCTTGATGGCATCGACAATGGTATTGGAACGTGTCGCCAACGCCTTTGCCCAAATCCCGTACATGGGATTCGCCGTCTTGGTTTTTTCCACCGCTGCCAGATCCGGGGCGGAAATTACATATCCACCGGCATTTTGTGGGTCGGGTTGAATATTCATGGCATAACTTGGCAATGCGCAGGCAGCCGCAACCAGCCAGGCACAATGTGTAGGCTTGAACATAACAGACAGTCCTTATGTCAGAATAACGTCGGGATAAGAGTCGCCTCGAGAATAATCCTCCCGGCCACTAAATTCACGGTGAAAATTAAGAATGTTACCGGAACTGTGAGCCAATTCACTCTGCCAGTTGGTGAGAATAAAATGCATTGTGAAGCGATGTGATGGCGAGCCTTTCGGCTATATGAAAATAAACCGAAGAAAAATGAGAAACGAGCGGTCACGCCGCTCTTTCAACGACACGCTCCCATCAACGAGAAGCACCAAAGGGCAAACCGCACAGCGCTGCAACAGGCCCCGCCGCGACGAGGCCCGCCGCTTATCCGTGCCGTGCTCGCACCGCGCGGATCAGGATATTGCGGGGGGTCATGGGCTTGTCGCAAAATTCCCCCACCTCCACCCGGTAGCCCTGCTCTTGCAGGAAGAGGGCGCGATCCAACGCCAGCCAAAGTTCCAGCGGGCGACGAAACAGGTGACGCACCAGCTCCATGCGGGCGACATCGCCATAGCGCGCCTCCCCCTTTGCCAGAAACCCGGCGTAGTCGAGGCCGGCCGGCAACACCAGATCCTTTCGCTCGGCGGCCCAGCCACAGAAATCCTCGAAGGTGCCGGTCAGCAGGCTCTTTTGCATGTTGGGCACCGGCAGATACTCATCCACCCCGCGCACCTGGCGCTGCAGGCAGTCAAAGGCCAGCCGCCAGGCCACTTCCTGCTCACGCAGGCGGGCGATGCGGGCGCCGCCGGTGACCGTCTCCTGCAGCGGCAACTTCAGATCGCTCTTGGCAAGCTGCAGCACACTGGCCTTGGCCGGGCCGGAGAGCGGCCGGTAGTGGCTGGTGCGGATCAGGTGATAACAGCAGGGGGAGAGGGTCACCCCCTCGGCACCGCGCGCCGCCACCTGTTCAATCAGATGGGTGTGCAGCTCGCCGCAGGCGTGCAGCGCCATGGCGTGATGGGCCGGGGCGATCAGCTGGGCCGTCTCATCGGCGAAGGCATCGGCACAGACAAATGCCATCCGGGCACCGTCGCGAGCGGCCAGCTGGCGCCCCTCCTCGCACAATGGCGCCTGCAGCTCCAGGCTCAGCACCTCGGCTTGATGGTGCAGGGAGACCAGTCGCCCCAGGTGCCCCTTGCCCGCACACCACTCCAGATAGGGACCGCGGTGCGCGGGCAGACAAGCGGTGAAGGCTTCAATCTGGGCCTGCTTGCGCCCCGGCATGTACATCGCCATGGTCCGCTCGCACGGGATGGGCTCGGCCGTCAGGGTCGGCAACGCGCTCAGGGCATGCAGCGCCGAGCCCTGCGGGATCCAGGGGGCCAGCAGCTCGCACAGGGCAGGCATGTCGCCATCGAGCCGTTCAATCTCGGCCAGCGACAGGGCATTGAGGCGCTCAGCCAGTGCCGGCGCCGTCTTGGCAAAGGCAAGATCCAGGTGGTGGTAGGGTTGATATTGCCACCAGTGCCGGGCTTCGCTCAGCAGTCGATCCAGTTGTTGAAAACATTGAGCCAGCACGCGTGCCCCTGTTCTGCCGTCAAAATGGAGGCTCATTCTAGCGATCCCGCGTCAAAAAGCACTCTCATCTATGCTGCGCCATCACAGCTGTCCTGCCATCCTCCTATGCCAACTGGTTCCTTTGATGTTTCCAACGGCCGGCAGCGGGCCTGCGACCGGGTTTAGCCTGACAAACAGCGGGGTTTTGTGGTATATTCCGCCCCTTCATTATCTTGGCCTGCCCATCGCGGGCCATTTTACCAACGTGAATGGAACCAAAACATGACCATCAATGCCATCCTGCAAGCGCGCGCGGGCGCCAAGTGTGAACTGTGCGGTGCCGAACAGGCGCTGACTGCCTTCGCGGTCCCCCACTCTCCGGCCAGCGATGATGATCACAGCGTTGCCCTGTGCGACACCTGCCGTGGCCAGCTGGAGCAGCCGGCAACCACAGTGGTCAACCACTGGCGTTGCCTGGGCGACAGCATGTGGAGCCAGGTGCCTGCGGTACAGGTCATGGCGTGGCGCCAGTTGAAGAACCTCTCCGCTCAAGGCGAAGTCTGGGCTCAGGACATGCTGGACATGATGTACATGGAAGACGAGACCAAGGCCTGGGCCGAAGCGGGCATGGCCGGCGACGATGACGACAGCGTGCCCACCGTCGACTCCAACGGCGCCGTATTGGTCGAAGGTGACTCGGTGACCCTGATCAAGGATCTGGACGTCAAGGGCGCGGGCTTCACCGCCAAGCGCGGCACCCTGGTGAAGGGCATCCGCCTCACCAACAATCCGCTGCACATCGAAGGCAAGGTCAACGGCGTGCAGATCGTACTGGTCGCCGCCTACCTGAAAAAGGCCTGATCGCCCTCAGCCCTGCTAGCATGAGCGCCCCACGGGGCGCTTTTTTTGTGCCTGCCGATTGCCCGCCATCCCCCTCTTCTTGCCGCGAACCGTCGCGACACAAGGCCCTACACCGGCATGCTTTCTGCCGTTATTTTGAGCGAAAGGTTGGTGTCATCAGCAACCCTGTGGCACTCTGGCGTTTCATGGACTGACCTACCCCCGACACCGCAAGTGTCATCACTGCAAAAGGAGCACGCCAGATGGCCAAAGTCAGCAAGAAAGAGATCAAGCAGAAGATTGCCGCCCGCCTTGAGAAAATTGCCAAGCACGAGAGCAAGATCAAGAAGCTGAAGAAAGCCCTGAAATAAGGGCCGGCAGAACAAAAAAACCGCCTGATGGCGGTTTTTTTGTGGCGATATCAGTCGTAAACCCCATCCAGCAGCCATGCTTGCCAGCCCCTCGCCAGTACCAATACCTCCTGCTCCAGCCACCGACCCTGCCTGATCAGATGCATAAGCGCCTCTGCCAGCGGATTGCCCTGCCCGCCGGTCACCGAGGCTACCCACTGGCCTTCTCGCCAACAACCGCCGATGCGTCACTGGCAAACCCGGGACAAACGGCGCAAGCTGGTTGTCATACAGCCGCCCCGCTGCCGGGTGGGAGCAGGCCGGCGATACCTTCACAGGGGCTTTTCATGACGCAACCTACAGCACCGCAACCCGCCTCTTCCTGGCATCTTGCGGACATTCGCGAGCTGACCCGACTGTTCATTCAGGCCCTGCCTGCGACGATACAGCTCACCGAGGCCGTCCATCAGGCGGTATTGAGCGGCATGGGCTTCAAGGGGCGGGAGGAAGGAAAGACGGCGGGGATCACCGGACTGGTTTACAAGGGGGTATATGGCGCCGCCAGCGCGCTGGGCAGCGGTATCCATGCCCTGCTTGCCCATCTGCCGCCAGCCCCGCCTTTGCAGCAAATTCCCGACACGCCCAGCCGCGCGGCCCTGCTCGCCACCCTCAATGGCGTGATGGGGGACAAGCTGGTCGAGAGTCACAATGCCCTGGCCACCCCCATGACCCTGCGTTATCTCGGCAAGCCCTTGAGCTGGCCGGCCCTGCCGGCACAGCTGCCCCCTCGCGCACGGGTACTGCTGATGGTGCACGGACTGTGCATGAACGATCTGCAGTGGCAGACCCGGCATCAGGATGCGCTGGTCAATCACGGGGAGATGCTGGCCGAGGCGCTGGGTTACCTGCCCATCTATGTGCGCTACAACTCGGGCCTCTCCATCGTGCAGAACGGTCACGCACTGGCCCGTCAGCTGGAACAACTGGCAACCCACTGGCCCAGCGGCCTTGGCGAGATCAGCGTGCTGGCCTACAGCATGGGCGGACTGGTGATCCGCAGCGCCTGTCACAGCGCCGACCTGGCTGCCCAGACCTGGCCGGCCCACCTTAAAAACCTGTTGTTCCTCGGTACGCCCCATCATGGCGCACCGCTCGAATCCGCCGGCCACTGGCTGGAGCAATTGCTGCCGGCGACGGCCTACAGCAAGCCCTTCGTCAGGCTGGCACAGCTGCGCAGCGTCGGCATCAAGGATCTGCGCCACGGCAAGGTGATGGACTCATCTCCAACCCGGAATCCCCCTTCTTCCCCCTTGGCCGATCCTCGCGCCCCCTTGCCCCTGCCCGGCGGAGTGCGCTGTTTTGCCATTGCGGCCACCACGGCGGCCAAACGCAGCGTGCTGGCAGATCGGTTGATTGGCGATGGTCTGGTGCCCCTGCGCAGTGCCCTTGGCCTGCATGACGAGGCACGCCACCAGCTGGCCTTTCTCCCCGCCCATACCATGATTGCCTATCGCACCAGCCACATGGCGCTGCTCGGCAGCCCGCAGGTGGCTCGCCAGCTGCTGCACTGGCTAAAGAGCGATCACCAGGAGCAGAGCCCGGCTGGGGAGCACGACCCGCAATAGGCCAAAGCAGCCGGCTTGCCCCGACATAAAGTAAAAAACCGCCAGCTGGCGGTTTTTTTCATTGTCTGGCGATCACATCAGGCGGGCGCGGCCAAATACCCGGATTGAGCTGCCGGGCTCGGGGGGGATCTCGGCATGCAGGTGCGACGCCATCCCCATATCTTCCCCTTGAAAGAGATCGATGATGCCGCCGTGAGGCCAGTGCAGATCCCGCAGGTAACCGGCAAAGGCCGCGGTGGCGGCGCCGGTAGCGGGATCTTCATACACGCCACCATAGGCAAAGGGGTTGCGGGTATGAAACAGCTGCTCGCGGGCGGCATACGCCAGCAAGATGGTCACCAGCCCCTCTCGCTGCATCAGGGTTCGCCCCTCGGCCATCTGGTAGTGCATGGCCGCCAGGGCGGCGCGACTGTTGAGCGCCAGCACCAGATGATCGGCGCCGCCATGAATGAGGGCCGGTGGAATGCGGGGATCCAGGTCTGCCTGGGTATAACCAAACAGTGCCAGCGCGGCGCTCACCAGTTTGGCAGGGGCTGGTTTACTGCGAGTGGGGGGCGATTGCAGCGCCGCCTGCCACTCCCCTTCCCCGTCCAGCCAGCTCGAGACCGAGATGGTGGCCTGATTGAGTTGCAGCTGATACTCGCCGGCGCCAACCCGGCGGGCCAGCGCCACCCCGAGGGCAATGGTGGCGTGACCGCAGAACGGCACCTCGGCGGCGGGAGAGAAGTAGCGAACCCGCCACTGCCGTGGCCCGGCCTGCTCATCCACCGGCGTTGCTGGCGTGGGCAAGGGCGCGGCGAACGCGGTCTCCGAAAAGCCCACCTCGGCGGCGATGCGCTGCATCTCCTCGACACCGGGCAGCAGCGGCCCCAGCCAGACCCCGGCCGGATTGCCGCCGTTGGTACCGGTGGAGAAGGCGGCAATGCGCACCAACTCGGGTTCCCACTCACGCTCTGTCATCGCTCGCTCCTGACTGTCGCCGACATGATTGGCCTGCACTTGCCGCGGGCCGCTTTCCATAAGATAGCGAGCCCGCCGCGGCCGGTAAATTAAATGGTGCGCGGGTGCCGCTTGGGCGCCGCAGAACCGGGCCACAGCAGCTACGTTTGATGCGTGTCTGTATAAGGTCCTGTTGTGGAGCACCCTATGTATTCTTACACCCTCACCTTCAAGGAGGAGGTCGACAAACTGACCGCCCCCGAACATGAAATCAGCCTGCACACTCCCGCCCAGGCCGGTGATTTCATCATCCTCTCCGATGGCAGCCGTCATCAGGTGATGTTTGTCACCCACCGCGCCCACTACAGCAGCCTCTACCTCGACAAGGGGGTACGAGTGCCGCAGGGCTAGCGAAGCCGTCAGCCGTTGCAGACAACAAAAGCGCGGCCCTTGGCCGCGCGTTGAACGTTCCGGGTAGATCAAGGGATATCAGAGCACCTTGATCACCGGCTGGTGCATGATGGCAACCTCGTTCTGATAGACCACCAACTCACCCGGCGGCGTGCCCCGCTCACCCAAAACGGTCACGGCGCACTCGTAGCGGTAAGGGCCGCTGGTGAATAGATAGGTGTGGTTACCCCCCGTCCCCTCCACCCTGACGGTGCCATTGCTGAGCACCAGGTCCGGCTTGTCGCTGAGCGTCTTGCCCTTGGCCCAGGAGGCATAGCGATAACGGCCGTCACCCAGCTCATCGATGCGAATGGTAAATTTCTCGGTCTGCCACATCAGCTCAGGGCGCTGGTACTCCCGCAGGCCGGGATAAAGATCGCTTTTCTGTTTGGCGACAAGCTCGGCCTTGCGTTTTGCAGCCTGCGCCGTCTGATGATTGATGCTAATCACCTTGCCATCAAAATCCAGCCACACCTCGCCACTGCCCAGCATGATGCCGCGCCAGCCCATGGCCTGCCAATCCTGCCCGACCCGGGAACTGGCAATGCTGTTTAAAAGGGCGTCATCAAACACCTCGTCGAAACGGGCCACCATCTCGGACGGGCTCTTGATGACCGGGATGGGATACTCCTGCTTGAAGGGATACTTCATCTGACGGGCAAGGTCCTGTGGATCCCGCGCCTTGGCGGCATCGATCACCTTCTGTACCAGAGGGCGATACTCGGCGCCGAGCTGCGGCTCCTCGGCATACCCTGGCGCCATGGTCAGCAGCCAGCCCAACAGCGCCACCAGCACAAGCGCCCCCCCTCCGCGCACACGCCTTGACGACCAAGCGACGTTCCAGGAAACCTGCCACTGCATCTTGCTCATGCCCCCTCCTCAATCAGCTTGGCCATTATATATTCATCGACATATGCACCATCGACCCTCATCGTATTGCGTTTGACCCCTTCCACCTCGAATCCGCAGGCGCGGTATAGCGCACAAGCCCGGGCATTGTGACACATGACGCTCAACTCCATACGGGTAAAGCCGTGCGTCCTGGCCCACGCCTCCAGCGCAGACATCATTTTTTTGCCAAAGCCCTGTCCAGTTGTAGAGAGTTGAATGCCGATAACGCAATACAGTACATGTTTGTTGCGATTTGCCGGTTGACCGATGCCGACAATAAAACCAGCAATTTCGCCATGCTCCGACAATACCAGCATGACTTTGTTGTTTGCATCGACAAACGAGGCCAATATTTGAGCTTGCTCGATCTTTGTCGTGGTGCGCTCACCCGGCTCATAGAGCATAAAAGTTGTTTCATTGTCGAGTCTGTTCATCAAGGCCAGTAGGTTATCTGCATCCGATACCCGGACCTGTCTCACTTCCATCTATTTTCCCCTCCATGGGACTTTGTTTTTCCCGTTCAAATACGGCTACTGATCACGCCGGATCCGGCAACCAATATTCATAGAAATCTGTCTCGGCATGCTTGGGGTTGGGCCCCAAATATTGCCACCCGCAGCGCTGATAGAAACGCAGTGCCCGCGGGTTGAGACGGCTGACCGACAACACCACTCGCCGGCAGCCAGCCGGCCACAAGGTGCGACCGATATATTGCAGCAGCAGATCGGCCATGCCTTGACCACGCGCCTGTGGCGTCAAATAGATCAGATATATGTAGCCGGTTTCCGGTTCGGCTGAGACAGTGCAAAACTCCAGCTGCCCCACTATCTCGCCCCCTTGCCATACATGCAGATAATGCCACTCCTGGCTGGTCAGCCTCGTCGCCATCCGCTCCCGATAGCCCGCTAGAAACTCGTCAAATCCCTCGTCGCGGTGGAAGCTGCAAACATAGGCGTCCCGACGGGCCTCCACGCAAAACTCATAGTCACGCGCCAGGTTTATTTTTTTGAATTCGAGATTCATCGCCATCCTTGCCACTTTGCGGTGGCCAAACGACAGGTGATCAAGGCAGTGTCGATATGTCAAAACACGTTATTCAGCGCATTGGCAAACAGGCCAATCACATATGGCGTCAGCAAGCTGCAAACCAGCTCTCAACCGACAGAAAATAGGTGGCGAACACCCGCCCGGAGAGGTGCGTCTTCTCTACCCGGTTTGCCTTGCGGGCCAGTGCAGCATAAGCGGGACGGCTGTCCAGCAGATGAAAGCGGACTTCGGTATGCCCCATCTCCCGTGCCCAGCACATCATCTCCCTGAAGATGGCGATACCAGCCCCCCAGTGGGCCTGACCGATGACGATAGCCAGCTCGACGCCAGCCTCATCCGGTTGTATCCCGCACCACCCAGCCAGCTGCCCATGAATCAACACGGCTCGAACACGACACCCCGGCAGCTGGTTGATCCGTATTTTGTCGTCCATCCAGCGCCCAACCCCTTGCAGATCGAAACGTGGGTGATCAATCAGGTGTTTTCTGATCGTTGCGTCGTTGAGCAGCGGCAGAAAATCCGGAGCCAGCACATCGTCAAAATGTTTGAATTGCACTGTCATATATCAGCCTCAGCCTTGATTACCTCCGAGAAACAGGACCCAGCGAAGGCGTTTTCGACATCACATAGACCATGACCATCCACGTCACTGCCCTCGCTGTTTTTTCACCTTCTTCAACGCCATCTTGCGCTTTAGCGGCGAGAGATAATCGATAAACACCTTGCCCTGCAGGTGATCGATCTCATGCTGCATCACGATGGCCAGGAAATCGCTGCTCTTTACCGTGATAGGCACGCCATGGCGATCCAGTGCCGACACCACCACCGAGCCGTAACGCTCAACATCGGCATAATAATCCGGCACGGAGAGACACCCCTCTTGCCCAAACGCTGGTTCAGTGCTGCTTGTCACTTGCGGATTGATCAACACCAGCGGCTGATCCCGTGTCTCCGACAGGTCGATGATGACGATGGCTTCCTTGCGCCCCACTTGCGTGGCCGCCAGACCAATACCATTGTCGGTGGCATAGAGGGTCTCCAGCATGTCATCGATCAGGCCTTGCACGGTCGCAATATCCTCAACCGGTTCGGCTTTGATACCCAATCGCGGGTCGGGAACCGTTAAAATATCCAGTCTTGCCATGAGGGCTCTCCGTCAACTATTAGTACCTACGTACTCTTCTCTCGTCACCGGCCTGGACAAGGAGACGAACGCCGGCTCTTCCGCTACCACCTGATAACCGAGGCGCCGATAAAATTCTATTGCCCTCTGATTGGCGCTAAAGCTCGACAGGGTCACCCGGTGTCGCCCCTCAGATGCCGCTTCGCGATGCAACCGTGTCATGACGGCCGAGCCAAGCTGCCGGCCCTGATAACGGGGGAAGATAATCAACAGATGAACGTGCAGCGCATCGTCGTATGGCTTGCGGCAGAGCAGGCCGACTCGCGCCCTCTCAGCCAGGATCCACGAAAACCAGTGCGGCTCATATTCGCTGGTCAACCGCTCGCGCTGAAAGTCGTCATCCCAGCCAAACACCGCCTCGACATAGGGAAAGATCCCCTCCTTGACGGCTGCAAAGCGCTGTTCAAACTCACTTGGCGCTATCCCCGCCAGTTCGATCTCCATCCCACCTCCTCGGCTCAACCATCTTGGCGGCCTGATGACCGCCTCTCGTCAGACCGCCCACCCGCCATGGAGGTCATGTCGCTTGGTCCCAACATTGATTTTCATTTGGGTATCTTACCGAACAATCTGGAGATGAAAAGACGGCAGGCATAAACAGGCGGGATAAGAGCAATAAGCCCCCGTTCAACCTCTCGGTAGAGGATGCAGAGACGCAGATCAGGGGGGCGATGACGGGGTGGGACTGCGTCTAGGGCAGTACCTGAACATGAATGGAAATCGGGCCAACCTTGGGCCCGATGGGTTTAAGGGAGGCTCACCTCCTTCATAAAAATCAGCCGCAGCGGCTCTGCCAGCAGTGCCTCAGCCTCGGCGGCAAAGGCCTGGAAATAGTCCGTCTGGCAGTGACTGTCCAGCGCAGCCTGATTGACGAACGCCTCGCGCATGTAGAAGGTGCCCGGCTCGTCCTGCAATTCAAACAGCACGTAATCCAGGTTGCCCGGCTCGCGCCGCGTCGGCGCAATGAGCTTGAGCAGCTCGCGGCGCAGTGGCTCTCTCATGCCGGCCCGGGCCTTCAGCACGGCGATGGACACCCGTTTATCTTCACTCATCTTGGTCTGCTCCATTTTCTCAAGGGTAAGCAAAGGGGCCCAGAACCAGGCGCGGCCTTCGCGTCGAGCAGCAGTGTAAGAGGGGCGGCCTGGCGGGATATAGCCGGGCAGGATGGACACTCTGTTCAAGCCACTGAACGAATCAGCGCCTAGAGCGCCTCTATCTTCACCTTGATAAGCCCGGCGCGAGGATTGCCGATGGCGCTGAAGGCCGCTTTGGAGAGATCGATGATGCGCCCGCGCGGGAAATTGCCCCTGTCGTTGACCCTGACCACCACGCTCTTGCCGTTGGCGAGGTTGGTGACCCGCACCATGGCACCGAAGGGCAACTCCATGTGGGCGGCGGTGTTGGCGTGGCGCTGATAAGGCTCGCCGCTGGCGGTGCGCTTGTTGTGGTAGCGATCGGCGTAGTAGGAAGCGAGCCCCGTCTCGCTATAGCCGCGCCAGCTGCCGTCGTGGCTCTCGTCATAGCGGCTGCTGCAGGCGGCCAGCAACACGGTGAGCGACAGCAGCAGCCCCTTTCGCAAAAATTGCCCCTTTTCAACCATGTGCCTTGTCCTTGCTCCCCTGCGGGGTTGTCGATGCCAATGAAGCGGTAGCGGGCATGAGCGAACCAGCGTGGTGCCGGCCAGCCATAACCGCGCCGCTACTTTGCCACAGTTTCCAAACAAAACGGGAGGCCAAGCCTCCCGTTTTCATACCTCGTCCGTCAGCCTCTGTCAGGCGATCAGCTTGTCATCGGCAAAGCCGAAGCCACGCAGACCCACCACATGCACATGCTCGTGCTTGCCCTGCACCTTGCGGATGAGCTTGTAGGTGGTGCCCTTCTCGGGGCTGATGTTCTCGGGCGCCGCGATAAGCAGCTGCATATCCTGCCGCTCGCACAGCTCGAACAGGGTGGCGATGGATTTGCCATCCAGACGGGCCGCTTCGTCGAGGAACAACAGACGGCAGGGGGCGATATCCTTGCCGCGCAGACGGCGGGACTCCTCCTCCCAGCTGATCAGTACCATCAGCAGGATGGCCTGACCGGTACCGATCGCCTCGCCGGTGGAGAGCGCACCGCTCTCGGCCCGCAGCCAGCCATCGGCACCGCGCTGCACCTCGATCTCCAGCTCCAGATAGTTGCGATAGTCGAGCAGCACGTCGCCCATCACCTGATAGCTGCGATCCCCCTGCTCGATCTGCGGGTTCAGGCGCTGGAACAGCTTGGCCATCGCCTCGGAGAAACTGAGCTCCTTGTCGGCGAACAGATCGTTGTGCATGGCGGTTTGATCGGCCAGCGCCGTCAGCAGACGGGTGTGGGCCTCGCGGATATTGACGTTGAGGCGCACTCCACGCACAAGACCGAAGGCGATGTTCTGCAAGCCCTGGTTGAGCACCCGAATGCGGTTCTGCTCGCGGCGGATGATGTTGGTGATCTTGGCCGCCACCTCGTGGGAAGAGAGCGACAGATGGGTTTCCCGCTGCTTGAGCTCGTCAGCGAGGCGGGCCAGCTCGATCTCCATCTCCTCGATCGCCTCAACCGGATCATCGGAGCGGATGATGTCGTTGCGGATGCGATCTTTGAGGTAACGGTAGACCTGCACGTAGAAGGCCACCTTCTGCTCGGTGCTGCGGTTGCCCTCGGAGAGACGCAGCGCATCGCGCAGGGCCTCGTCGTGGGCCACCGCCACCCGCAGGGCGCCGAGGGCCTTGTCCGACATGGAACGCAGCTCGTCGCTGTCCAGATAAGCCAGCTCGCGCTTGTTGAGGCGCTTCTCGACGTCGGTCTCCCGCGCCAGTCGCACCACCCGCGACCAGCTCGCCTTGTGACCCACCAGAGATTTACGGGCGCTGTAGTAATCCTTGCCTTCCAGCTTGAGACGGCCACCGAGGGATTCGATCTCGCGCTTGGTGACCTGCAACTGGGCCTCGGCGCTGGTGCGACGGGAACGGGTACGGATCAGCAGCTCTTCAATCTCTTTCTTGTGGGCGCGCGCCTTCTCTTCCATATCGTCAGAGAGGGTCAGGCCCATGGCCGCCAGCTCCTGCTCGAACTCAGTCAGGGTCTGGCGCTTGGCCTCGACGCTGGAGTTGAGGGCAGTGCGCAGCTGCAACGCCTCGGTATGGCGCTGGGCAATCTGCTTGTTCTGCTCGCCAGCGGTGCGGGCCGCCAGCTCGGCCGCCTTAAGCTTCTCTTTGAGTCGCTCGCTCATCTCGGAGGCCTTGCCCAGCAGATCTTGCGCATCCTGATAGGCAAAGTGCGGCAGACGGGCCACCAGCTGATCGAGGGCGTAGCAACGGCGCTTCTGCTCGGCCAACAGGTCGCTCACCTCATCGTAAGCTGCCTGCAGCGCGGCAAGATCCTGCGGATCCTGGCGCAGCACCTGCACCATGGTTTCCAGCTTCTCCAGCGACTTGCCGTGTTTGGCGATAAAGGCTTCGGCTGTTTTAAGGGCCTCGACGTCGGCGTGAGCCGCCTCGAGGCGGGCAACCAGGTCCGTCTCGGCAAACAGGTGAGCAAAGGGCAGCATCCCCTGCACCAGCTGGATATGGCGGGTCAGCTGGGCGGCGGCCGCTTTGGCATCACTCAGCTGCTTGTCGCACTCGGCTATGGTTCCCTGCAGCATACGCTGCTCGTGCTGTTTGGCCTGCACTTCGGCTTCGGGGTCGGGGCGGAAGGCGATGTCCAGATGCTGGCCGATAAAGTCGCGGAAGTGGCCGTAGAGACGGTGATACTTCTGCTGCTCAAAGGCGGCCTTGGCGTAACCCTCGATGAGGCCCTCGCGTTCAAGGTCGAGCTGCTCGATCCGTTTTTCCCGGGCGGCACGACCAAACAGCGGCAGCTCGGGGTAGCGGGAGAAGCGCACCTGACGCTTGCTGGTGCGTACCAGCACGGCATCCCCCAGCTCGTCCGCTTCCACCAGATCCTCGTCAAAGGAGTCGGGGTTGCCCTGGATGAGGTAGATATCTTCCGGGCAATCTTCCAGCTTTTTCAGCCGCTCGATGGCCCCTTCAAGGTCGAGCACCACCAGGGCGCTGCGAGCCGGGCCGTAAAGCGCGGAGTAGTAAGGGGCATCGTCGATGGAGATGTCGTCATAGACATCGGAGAGCAACACGCCCCCCACCTGCTCGGCGATGCGGGCCAGGCGCGGATCCGCCTCGCCAGCCCCCAGCTGCAGGTTGCGAATTTGCAGCTCCAGCGCCTGTTTCTGCGCCGCGATGCGGTTGCTCTCCTGCTCGAACTCGCGCTCCTTGTCGAGCACGCTCTGCATGCCGGCCGAAAGCTCTTCGGCGGTAGTCAGCGGCAGACCGCTCTGCTCGCGCAGCTGCTCGAGCTTTTCAAAGGATTTGAGCCAGCGCGGCGCCAGCTTGGTCAACTCCGCAATATCACGGCCCAGCTGGGTGCCCTGATGCTCGAGGCTGGCGCGGCGCTGATTTACCTCCGCCTGTTGCTCGGAGAGCTCTTCCTGACGGGTGCGCTGGGCTTCGAGGAAGATCTCCAGCTCATCGCTGCTGGCAATCAGCTGGCCAGAGGCCTGCTGCAGCTCGTCACGCAGCTTGAAGAGACTCTTCTGGCTTTCGCTCTCTTTCTCGAGGCGAGCCAGCGCGGCGCGCAGCCCCTGCCCCTGGGCGATGCGGGCTTTGTCTTCGATGTGACGCTTGAGCAGTGCCTGCGCGGTGGACCAGGCGGCCTCGCGCACTGTCTCGGGGGCAATGCTCAAAAGCAGCGCCAGCGCCGCTTCGTGCTCGGCCACCGCCGCCTTGGCCAGCGCCAGCTGCTGCTCGGCCCCCAGCACCCGGCTGGTGAGGCTCTGCTCGGCGGCGCGGAACTGATGCAGGGTGTCGCTCGCCTGTTCGGCGGTCAGCCCCGGCAGCTCGCACTGCTCGCGGGCAGTCTCCAACGCCTGCACCGCCTGGCGGTACTGGATGGCGCGGGTTTGCTGGATATCGAGCGCCTGTTGGTAGTCGGCCAGCTGGGTCTTGAGGCTGTCTACCTCTGCCTGGGCCAGCTCCTTGCGCTCTTCCACCTCCAGCAGCTGGCCGTGGATCTCTTCCACCACCGCTTGTTGTTGCTCGAGTTTGTCAGAGAGATCCGCCAGATCGGCGCGGTACATCTCGATCTTCTTCTGCAAGCTGACGGCTGCCATCACCTTGGCCAGGTGCTCGGCGGCCGATTCCAGCTCGTCGGTCAGCAGTTTCTCACGGTTGGTGAGCTGCTCCACCTCGTCGGCCAGATAGATGGCGCGCTGCTTCTCTTCGGCCAGCAGGCGACGCTTGCCTGCCAGCTCCTGGCGGGCTTTGAGGGCCAACTCGGAGAGACGATTCTTCTCGGCGGCGTTGCGCACATAGTCGGCCGCCACATAGTGGGTGGTCTCGGTGATGAGGTTCTTGAACAGATCCCGCTGACCTTGCGTCTCCTTGATCGCCTCCAGGGTACGGCGGTTCTCGTAGATGGCCGCCTCCATGTCCTGGAACGCCTTGCGCACACCGGAGTTCTCCGGCAGCAGGTATTCACGCAGTGACCGGCTGATGGAGGAAGAGATGCCGCCGTAGAGGGAGGCTTCAATCAGGCGATAGAACTTGCCGCGATCCTTTTGATCACGCAGCTTCTTCGGCGTGATGCCGAACTCGAACATGAAGTTGTGATAATCGGTCACCGTATTGAACTTGGCGACTTTCAGCGCCCCCAGCTCGGCGGCGGCCCCCTTCAGATCGGCGAAGGCACGTACCCGCCCCTTGCCGTCATCGAGCTTCTCCAGCAGCAGATCGGTGGGTTGCAACTGCTCCGGCACATCCACCAGCGCAAACGGGGTGATGTTGACCTTGTTGTCGCGGTTGGCCACCTGCTCCAGGTGAACACCGACCCAGATCCGCTGCTCGCGGCTGTTCATCACTTCCAAAAGGGAGTAGCAGTGGCCGCGCTGCAGCTTGCCGTAGAGCCCCTTGTCGCGAGAAGCGCTGGAGGAGCCCGCCTCAGTGGTGTTACGGAAGTGAAGCAGCGACTGGTCGGGAATGAGCGCCGCAATAAAGGCCGCCATGGTGGTGGACTTGCCCGCGCCGTTGCCGCCGGACAGGGTAGTGACCAGCTGGTCGAGATCGAAGGTGCGGGCGAAGAAGCCGTTCCAGTTGACCATGGTCAGGGATTTGAATTTGCCTCTCACGACTTTGCCTCCATCTGGGCCTTGGATTTAACGCTGCAGGTCATCTTCCACCTCCAGTTCAAGCTGCTCTTCATCGAGATCCGCCTCGATATCCTCAAACAGCGAGTCGCTGCTCGGCATCTCGTCGTCGTGGAAGATGGCCTCGCCCTCCTGGATCATCCGCAGCTGGACGGCGCGCGGATCCTCATCGGAGCGCACATCGGCGGCAAAGCGGAACACCGATTCGTTGACCCGGAATTTGTCGCTGTTGCCAAGGGCGGTGATCATGCCAAGGCGACGCAGGCGGCGCATGGAGGTACGGATCTTCTCCAAGAGCTTCTTCTTGTCCAGATCGGTACCGCCGGAGCGGCTGTTGACCATCCGCAGCAACTGCTTCTCGTCAGCCAGGCTCAGCACCTCCTCTTGCAGTTCGCCCATGGCGAACACCCCTTCCGAGGCGAGCCGGTCCGGGCTCAGGTAGAGGTAACAGAGTACCTTGCCCACCAGCATGTCGAGCTCGGAGAGGACGGTGGTGCCGATGTCGGCGCTCGGGCGCGGGCGCAGATAGAAGAAGCCTTCCGGCGCCTTGATCAGTTCCACCTGATAGCGGCCATAGAAGATCTCCAGCTCCTGGTGGTACTCCACCAGCGCCGAGTGCTGTTCGAACTCGTCGGCACTGATGTGGCGACCGGAGCGCAAGGCGGTGTCAATGCGCGGAAACAAGGGGTTGGCAATCGCCTCTGCGAGCCGCAGCGGCAAGGGAAATTCAGTATTGATCAATGACATAGGCCTGAACCTTGGATCCAGCTTGGTTAATGGGTTTCCATGCGGGCTGACGATGCAGCTGGTGCTCGCCGCTGGCATGGCCCAGACGCACGGCCTGGTCGATCAGAAGACGCGCCACATCGAAGTGGGCATGGGCCGGGTAGTCCAGCAGGTATTCGCGCAGCACGTCGGCGAGATCCAGCTGCTGGCCCTGCTCGGGGTAGCGGGCCAGGTAGCGCTCGATGCGCTCGGCCAGCTCCTGGTTGATGTCCACCATCTCCATGTACTCCATCTCGAGGGGCACCTCGCCGGTCACCTCCTCGTCGTGGATGGCGATGGTCTCGTCGCGCAGCTCCAGCAGACGCGGCTCTTCGGCCACCCGCAGCAACCAGTTGTGTTGCTCGAAATTGCGGATGGAGTCGCGCAGCCGCTGGCTGAAAGCGCGGTTCTTGTCCATGTCGATGGCGTTGCGGATGAACTTGTGAACGTGCCTGTCATAGCGGGCCCACAGCTCGATACACTGCTGGCCCCAGCTGGTGATGACATCCAGCCGCCCCTGCAGGGCGTGGGTCAGCTCCTCGACGTGGAACAGATCCTCGCGCCCCTGCGCCGCCTCCTGAATGTTGAGCAGCCCCGCCTGCAGGCGGTGGCCGGCGGCGTCCAGGGTATCCTGCAGCTCGCGCAGGGTCTGGCCGGTCTCGTGCAGCAGTTTTTCGCAGCTGTGAATGGCGTCGACCCAGTTCTGGGTCAGCAGGGCCGCGATCTCGCTCTTGACCTGATTCTGCTGCTCATCCATGGCGCGCTGGGTCAGATCGATGCGCCCCAGGGTCTCTTCCAGCGAGAAGGTGAGCCGTGGCAGCACCTCGGCGTCCCACTGCTCGCGGGTGTTGGTCTCGAGCGCCGCCTTGCGGGCGGTGTCGAGCTCGGCCGCCAAATGCTCGAGCAAAATGGAGAGCTTGATGGAGTCAACCTGACGCTGATCCATGAAGAAATCGACGATGCTCATGCCAAGGCGCGACAGGCGATAGAGGCTCTCCCCCGCCACCATGTCGGTGTTGAAGCGCGACAGCAGCTGCTGGCGAATGAGATCGTTGATGGCGTTGTTGGCGCGACCGGTGAGGGTCTCGTCCATCTGGCCGAAGGCGTTGCTGACGTAGCCAAAGGCATCGTGCAGCGCCGCTTCCGACAGATCCGATTCATCTTCGGACAGCGTCTTGATTGCAATCAGAAAGGCCAGCCGATCGGTGGGCAGGTTCAACGCCAACCCCTCCTGCCTGACCCATCCCACCATTTCGGGCAGGGTACGGGATGTACTCATCATGATGTTGTCATCTCGTTGTTGTATTGGGCGCAAAGCCTTGCGCGCGGCTACATCCGGTAGCATCAAAAAAGGGGGCCTCAGCCGGTGGGTTTTTGCGCCATCACGTGGATATAGCGCCCCAGGGAGATAAACGGCTCTTGCCGGCAATATTGCAGCTCCATGGCCAGCAGATCATCGAACTTTTCTCGCTGATCCTGCTTGTGGCGCATGTAGTCGTGGATCACCCGCACCCCGGTCTTGCCGATGATCTTGAGCCCGCCCCGGCCAATCCAGTCGTAGACCTGCTCCGGCAGCTGGGGATTGGTGGGGGTCAGCGCAGTCTGGCGCTTCTTGTTGAGCCCCTGGCGCACGTAGTCAAAATTGCCCACCACCAGGCTCTGGAACAGCAGACCGTGACGGTTGTAAAAAAGCAGCGACAGTATGCCCCCGGCATTGACGAAAGGGAACAGACCGAGCAAGGTCTGGCGCGGCTCGGCGAGCCACTCCAGCACCGCGTGACAGAGCACCAGATCGAAGGTGCCGGTCACGTGTGCTTTAAGATCCTGAATGGGGCAATGGATGAGACGAATTCTGTCTTCCAGCCCCTTCTCGGCGATCTGGGTGCGGGCCAATGCCAGCATTTCCGCCGACAGATCGCACAGCTCCACCTGATGGCCCATGGCCGCCAGCTTCTGGGCAAAATAGCCAAAGCCGCCCCCCGCATCCAGGATGCGCAGCGGCCGGTTGCCAAGGCGGGCCAGGCAGGCTTCGATGTCGCTCCACACCACTGTGGTGCGGATGCGCCCCTTGGTGGAGTCATAAATGTTGCGGGCGAACTTGTCGGCGCGCCCGTCAAAACTTTGATCTTGCTTCAAGACGAACTCAACTCTGGCCACGGGAAACGGGCCTGACGAAAAAGAGGGTATTCTGTCACATCCCGAATTTGCTGAAAACTCAAGGCGCAGCTCCCTCCCCCGGGTGATGGAAAAAACATCGTTTGGCGCCCACTTTGCCCCCGTTTCGCACTTTGCGGGGTTGTGCGGGCAGGCCTGCACAACCTGTGCGCCTTGATGGCGCCATGCTGCCTTGGGAAGAGGCGCCTATACAAGGGCGCCAAAATCCTTAATAATTTTTTAATGCATTGTTATATAAGGAATAACAAGTGGACGCCCTGTTTGACCTCAAAAAGTGGCTGGGCCAGCTGCTGATGCCGCTCCCCTTCTCCCTCAGCCTGCTGCTGCTGGCGCTCTTGCTGCTCTGGTTCACCCGTTTCCAAAAGACCGGCAAGCTGCTGGCCACCCTCTCGCTGCTGCTGGTCACCCTGATGGGGATGCGACCGGTGAGCTACGAGCTGGCCCGCGGGCTGGAGCAGACCTTTCCCCCTTTTGAGACAAGCCAGCATCCCGACATCGAGGCCATCGTGGTGCTCGGCAACGGCCATGTCAGCGACCCGGCGGTGCCCGAGCGCTCCTGGCAGAACAATATTGCGCTGGCCCGCACCCTCGAGGGGGTACGGCTGGCTCAGGCTTATCCGCAGGCTGAGCTCATCTTCTCCGGTTATGTGTCCGGGGATCCCCTGTCGAACGCCGAGGTCAACGCCCGCATGGCAGTGAGTCTCGGCATTCCCCGCGCGCGGATGACGTTGTTTGAAAACAACAAAGACACCCACGACGAGGCGGTCAGTATCAGCCGTCATCTCAAGGGCAAGCAGGTGGCGCTGGTGAGCTCGGCAACCCATCTGCCGCGAGCCATGGCGCTCTATCAGGGGCAGGGGCTGAACGCCGTGCCCGCCCCCACCGACTACACCGCCAAGCAGAGTCAGGTGGCCCAGCCCCTCTACAGCTACCTGCCAAAAGGGCGCTATCTGATGTATTCCGAGGCTGCCATTCACGAATGGATTGGGGTATGGTGGGCCCGTTTGCGAGGGCAGGTTAACGATTGAGCAATCGAGCCTTTCATTCCTGATTTGGATCAGGAAAGCGAAAAAAAATTACGTCATTTGCCGCCGGGTCAGCTATCTTGGGCTCGGTTCAATTCATATAATGTCGCGCAATCAAATGCCTAGGAGATATACAAGATGAGACAGCACCTGGTAATGGGTAACTGGAAACTGAACGGCACCAAAGCTTCCGTCGAAGCTCTGATCAAAGGACTGACCCCGGCTGCTGCCGCTCATCCTTCTGTGCAAGTCGCCGTCTGCCCGCCGGTTATCTTTTTGGGTCTGGTTGAGCAACTGACCGCTGGCAGCAAGATTGCCTACGGTGCCCAGAACGCCGACGTTCACGAGTCCGGCGCCTTCACCGGCGAGAACGCTCCGTCCATGCTCAAAGCCTTCGGTTGCACCTACTCCCTGGTCGGCCACAGCGAGCGTCGTACCCTGCACGCAGAGACCGACGACGTGGTTGCTGCCAAGTACGAAGCCATCCAGAAAGGCGGCCTGATCCCCGTGCTGTGCATCGGTGAGACTCTGGCTCAGTTCGAAGCCGGCACCACCAACTCCGTGGTCGAAACCCAGCTCAAAGCCGTGATCGACCGTTGCGGTATCGCCTCCTTCGACAACGCCGTCGTGGCTTACGAGCCGGTATGGGCCATCGGCACCGGCAAGACTGCCACCCCGGAAATCGCTCAGGCCGTTCACGCTCACATCCGTCAGTACCTGGCCGGCTTCGACGCCGCCGTGGCTGCCAAGGTACAGATCCTGTACGGTGGTTCCGTCACCGGTGCTACCGCTGCCGACCTGTTCGGTCAGCCGGACATCGACGGTGGCCTGGTGGGTGGTGCGTCCCTGAAAGTGGACGACTTCTCCCAGATCATCGCTGGCGCGGCCAAGTAATCGGCTGCCATGGAGGGGGCGCTTGCCCCCTCCTGCATATCGCTTTTCCTATGGCAGCCGCCGCATCCCATAGGAAAGCCGATATAGTAAAAGTGGCTTGTCTCATTCAACCATTTCGTATTCGACAACTCAGATCCAGAGGCACTCATGACCAAACAAATCAAACGTATTGGTGTTTTGACCAGTGGTGGTGACGCACCGGGTATGAACGCAGCCATCCGCGCCGTGGTGCGCGCCGGTCTGCATCATGGCCTGGAAGTCTACGGCATCTATGATGGCTACCTCGGTCTGCACCAGGACCGTATCGTCAAGCTGGAGCGTCACAGCGTCTCCGACGTGGTCAACCGTGGTGGTACCTTCCTCGGCTCCGCCCGTTTCCCCGCCTTCAAAGATCCGAAAGTGCGCGCCGAAGCGATCGAAAATCTGAAAAAGCACGGCATCGACGCCCTGGTGGTGATCGGTGGTGACGGTTCCTACATGGGCGCCAAGAAGCTGACCGAAGAGGGTTTCCCCTGCATCGGCCTGCCGGGCACCATCGATAACGACATCGCCGGTACCGACTTCACCATCGGCTTTGATACCGCGCTGAACGTGGTGGTAGATGCCATCGACCGTCTGCGCGACACCTGCAGCTCCCACCATCGTATCTCCGTGGTCGAGATCATGGGCCGTCACTGCGGTGATCTGGCAATGTCCGCCGCCGTTGCCGGCGGTGCCGAGTACGTGATCGTGCCGGAAGTGGCGTTCGACAAGGACAAGCTGCTGCAACAGATCAAGGAAGGCGAAGCCAAGGGCAAGAAGCACGCCATCATCACCATCTGTGAGCACGTCACCGACGTGAACGCCCTGGCCAAGGACATCGAAGCCCTGACCGGCCGCGAAACCCGTGCCACCATCCTGGGCCACATCCAGCGTGGCGGTACCCCCACCGCGCGTGACCGCATCATGTCCAGCCGTATGGGCGCCTATGCCGTCGAGCAGCTGCTGGCTGGCCACGGTGGCCGCTGCGTCGGCATCCAGCGCAACGAGATGGTGCACCACGACATCATCGACTGCATCGAGAACCTCAAGCGCCCGTTCGATCAGGAGCTCTACGATCTCTCCACCACCCTGTTCTAAGCTCCGCTTTCAGGTTGCCGTGACAAAAGCCCTCCACTGGAGGGCTTTTTCATTAGGCCCTGCTCGCCACGCCGAGGCCATTACGCCACCTCGTTGCAACTATGCCTGCGCTCCTCGCAGCGCTTCCTCTGTTTATTGCCTGCTCACCATCCCCCTTCTTCGGCTAGGGCTCCTTGACCCGTTAACCGATTCAACCAGCATTGCTTCGATTCAGGACCACAGCAACGCGGTACACGGCCCTCTGCAGCCCGGCTTCTGCCGAGAACAGCACCACCTCTCTGCACACTCTTCTTGTCCTGCACCTTGGCGTTGCTGACAGCAGATGTTCCATCGGGCCGCCAACATGCTTGGAAAAGGTCCGAACAGAGACGAAAAGTGGGTCGGCAGAGCACCATCAGCAGAGAGTATTTTGCAAAAAGATGGGAAGAGACATGTCAGAAGGTGGCGTCACGACAGGGAAAAACCGTTCGACTGCGACAAAAACATGTTGGAGACGGAAAATGGCGCTGACAGCCGCCCAAACCATGGCGAGGTCATCACTCCCCCCTAAAAATCGTCATTTTTTGCCGACATAATTTTAAAAAAACAAAAAAGCCTCATATAAAACCCCTCTCCAGCGTCACAATGAAATGACCTAATGCATTGTTTTAATTGAAATAACTTAAGAAGTCACGTCTCTGCACCGCATGATATGACCATCTAGACGATAAAATGAGCTTAAAAATGCAAAAATGAAGCTTTCGGTGCGCACCAGACAGATTAAAGCCAATAAATGCAATCTACTATTGTTTTACCGCACAATTGTGGTATCTTGGTTCCATCAACAGTCAGCCAAGGGAGACAAAATATGAAAGAGTTTGTGGTTACTGCAGTTTTTACTGTGTTTTTCACTCTGGTTGCCGTCTCTCTGCCGTCACTGTCACAGCTTTGAGGCGGTTAGTTGCCCACTCAACGATCCTGATGGGCAACGACAGGCATCGCCGCGCTGGTTAATTCACCGCTTAATGTCATTTTTTGGTGGTTCATCGAAAACAGCGACCAATACTGCCATTAGTACGACCAAGCGAACATAATTACAGCTGCCTGCCAGAGGCAGCGCGTCAACAGGGGGATCCAGTGGCTCCCCCTGTTGCATTTGCGTCTGCGGGATTTACTCTTGCCCCCCTGCCCGTCACAATATCCGCTGGATTCGCCATGCAGGAATTACCATGACACAAGATGCGCTAAGCCATTGGCGTCGTGATCTTCATCGTCTGCCCGAAGCGGCCTGGTGTGAATTTCGTACCAGCTCCCTCATCGCCCACCACCTCAGTGAACTCGGTTTCTCCATCATGCTGGGCGACAAGCTGCTGGCCAGCAACCTCATCATGGGCCGCAACATCGACGTGCAGGCCCAGAAGGAGCGAGCCCTGCGCCAGGGAGCCCATCCGGACTGGCTGGGCAGGATAGAAGAGATAACGGGCGTGATGGGGCTGTGGGACAGCGGCCGTCCCGGCCCGACCCTGGCCTTTCGCTTCGACATCGATGCGGTGGAGGTCGAAGAGAGCCAGGATGAGCTGCATCCCCCCAGCCAGGAGGGGTGGCACTCGCGCAACGCCGGCTGGATGCACGCCTGCGCCCATGATGGCCATACCGCCATCGGGCTGGTACTGGCCGAGCGGATCGCCGCCCTCGCCAATCGGTTGAACGGCCGCATCAAACTGTTCTTCCAGCCCGCCGAAGAGGGCTGTCGCGGCGGCAAGGCGCTGGCCGCCGGCGGTCAACTCGACGACGTGGATGCCCTGCTGGCGCTGCACATCGGCATTCATGCCAACAGTGGCGAGTTGGTGGTCAATCCCACCGAGTTTCTCTGCTCCACCAAGTTCGACGTGGAGTTCATGGGGCGTGCCGCCCACGCGGGGCTTGAGCCCAACGCCGGCAGCAATGCGCTGGCGGCGGCCTGCATGGCCACCACCGCCATGCTCGGCATCGCCCGCCACCGCGACGGCATGACCCGCATCAACGTGGGCCAGCTCCATGGCGGCAGCGGCCGCAACGTGATCCCGGGTCACGCCCTGTTGCAGGGAGAGACCCGGGGCGCCACACCGGCCCTCAACGACTACATGTTCAGCCAGGTGCAGCAGATGGTGGAAGGGGCAGCCATGATGCAGGGCGCCACCTACCTCATCCGCAAGCAGGGTGAAGCCATCGGCATCGACAACAGTCCGTCCCTGCTCGAAGAGATCATCCCGCTCGCCCAGGCGCTCAAGCTGGAGACCGTCCATACCCGCCGTTTCGGTGCCAGCGAGGATGCGGGCTTTCTCATCGAACGGGTACAGCGAAGCGGTGGCGAGGCGGCCTACCTGATCCTGGGGGCCAATCTGGCGGCGCCCCATCATCACCCGGAGTTCGACTTCGACGAGGCCGTGCTGGCCCCCGGCGTGGCACTGCTGGAGTCCTGGCTGCTGACTCGCCTCGGCCGCTAGCCAAACAGCCGGATACAAACAAGGCAGCCCGTGGGCTGCCTTGTTTTTTTCACCCCTTGTACGGCAAGGGGATCTGCTGCGTCTACTGCCCCAGCACGATGGCCGAGAGGTGGGAGAAGTGGTGGATCTCGTGGGTCGCCTCGCACGGACCATCCTGGCGAGCCGGGTTGTACCAGCAGGTCGCCAGCCCCTGCGCCGCGGCGCCAGCGATATCGGTCTTGGGGTTGTCCCCCACCATCAGCACCCGCGCCGGATCCGGGCGCTGCATCAGCTCGAGGGCATGCTGGAAAATGGCTGCCGCCGGCTTGGTCACCTGTACCTCGTCCGAGATCACCAACGGCTCGAACCACTCGTTCCAGCCCAGCTTGTCGAGGCGGCCGCGCTGCGGCAGGCTGAAACCGTTGGTGATGATCCCCATCTTCACCTTGCTCTTCAACGCCTGCAGGGTCTCCACCACCCCCTCCAATGGCATGCTCAGGGCGATGATCTGCTGCAGGAAGGTATCGTTCATCGCCATCGGCGCCACGTCAACCTGTTCGGCAAAGAGCGAAAAACGGGTCTGCTGCAGGTGAGCGGCGTCAATCTCGCCAGAGTTGTACTGCTGCCAGAGCCGGTGGTTGAGGGCATGGTACTCCGCCATCTTGGGCGGGGTCGGCGTCACACCGTAAATGTGCAGCGTCTGCTCCAGCGCCTGGGCGACTGGGAAATCGAGCAGTGTTTCGTCCAGATCGAACAACACCCAGTCATAACTTGGTACTTTCACGGGATCCCTTACTGTTCTGGTTGATCAAATTCATTGCGCCGCCCCAGCGGGCCGGCCAGCAGATCCAGTGTCAATCTGACCCCGAATCCGGTCACCTCGCTGCTGACCACGCCATTGCCGCCCTTGTTGCGAAAACCGCTCAAGTCGAGGTGCAGCCAGGGGGTCTGGGCGGGTACGAAGCGGCTGAGGAAGCGGGCCGCATCGATGTGATCTGGCGAGGAGCCCGGCGCACACTGTAACAGATCGGCCCACTCGCTATCGAGGTTGTCGTCGTAGTCCTCATCCAGCGGGAAGGGCCAGATCCGCTCGCCGCTGCGCTGGCCAAGATTGATCAGCTCTCCCAGCCACTGGGGGCGGTTGGTGAAGGCGCCGCTGTAACGGCTGCCGAGTGCCCGCTTGCAGGCCCCGGTCAGGGTGGCGTAGTCGATCAGCAGATCCGGATTGTCCTGCACTGCCATGCAGAGGGTATCCGCCAGCACCATGCGCCCTTCGGCATCGGTATCCACCACCTCGATGGTGGTGCCGTTGAGGGCGGTCACCACCTCCCCCGGCCGGTAGGCGAGCGGGCCTATGTGGTTCTCGGCGATGGCGAGCCAGCAGTGCACCTCATAGGGCAACCTGGCCCGACTGATGGCGTGGAGCGCCCCCAGCGCCACCGCGCTGCCCCCCATGTCCAGGTGCATGCCATACATGCTGCCGGAGATCTTGAGGTTGTAGCCGCCCGAATCGTGGCAGATCCCCTTGCCCACCAGCGCCAGCCGCCGCACCGCATTGGGTGGGCAGTAGCTCAGCTTGACCATGGCGGCCTGGTTGTCTTCCGAGCCGCGCGCCACCGCGATGAAGGCACCGGCTCCCCGCTCGGCGAGTTGGGCCTGATCGTACTCATGCCACTGCCAGCCCTCGCTCTGGGCGAGCTGACGCACCCACTCCCGGTAGCTGCGGGCGGTCAGATCGGAGGCCGGCGACACCGCCAGATGGCGTGCTAGACCGTTGCCTTCCGCCTCGGCATAGATCCGCGCCAGATCCAGCACGCAATTGGGGGACACCGCAATCTGCTGGTAGCGCCAGGGATCTTCGCTACGATGCTTGTGACTGGGCAGCGGCACGTTGGCGGCCAGCAAGGTGGCCAGCATCAGTTCGGCCAACAGCGTGGTATCGGCCTCGTCAAAGCCTTCCAGGTGCAGCCCCAACCGCTCGATCTTGAGCCCGGCCAGCGGCGCAACCCAGCCGCGCACCTGCTTGTAGAGGGCATGATCGCGCGCGGGGTGTGCCGGCAGGAAGATCAGCAGTTGCAGGGTATTGTGCAGCACCAGGCTGTAGGGTGCTTTCTGCCCCAGCGCGATCTGGGCGCCGACGGCAGCAAACTCGGGCAGGGCCAGCAGGCTTTCGCGGCGATCTTCGGCGCAGATCAGCAGGTTGGCGGCCAGGCCGTTGGTGAGAACGGTAGCGAGGCCGGCGTCGTGAATGTCGATCTGCGGCGGCAGATAGGTAAATGGTTGCATCATTGGGCAAGGCCCTCATCCATGAAGAGATACCAGTGATGATACCCAACAAAGCGGGGTCACAGCCAGATTTGCACTTGAAAATCAATATCAAGCGTGAAGGCGGTACAAAGCAGAAAGACCGCGAAGGCGGCTGGATGAGAAGCTGAGGATTAGCGTAATAGAGAAAGGAAGTTGGTTGCGGGGGCCGGATTTGAACCGACGACCTTCGGGTTATGAGCCCGACGAGCTACCGAGCTGCTCCACCCCGCGTCCGAATTGTATTGCCACCACAAGAGACAGAGCAGTTGCCCCTTGCTGTCTTCGTTTTCACCGCAGGCGCTAGCGCTTGCCATGGACACAAATTAGTTGGTTGCGGGGGCCGGATTTGAACCGACGACCTTCGGGTTATGAGCCCGACGAGCTACCGAGCTGCTCCACCCCGCGTCCGAATTGTATTGCCACCACAAGAGACAGAGCAGTTGCCCCTTGCTGTCTTCGTTTTCACCGCAGGCGCTAGCGCTTGCCATGGACACAAATTAGTTGGTTGCGGGGGCCGGATTTGAACCGACGACCTTCGGGTTATGAGCCCGACGAGCTACCGAGCTGCTCCACCCCGCGTCCGAATTGTACTGCCACCACAAGAGACAGAGCAGTTGCCCCTTGCTGTCTTCGTCTCCACCGCAGGCGCTAGCGCTTGCCATGGATACAAATAGTTGGTTGCGGGGGCCGGATTTGAACCGACGACCTTCGGGTTATGAGCCCGACGAGCTACCGAGCTGCTCCACCCCGCGTCCGAATTGTACTGCCACCACAAGAAACAGAGCAGTTGTCCCTTGCTGTCTTCGCCTCCACCGCAGCGCTATGCGCTTGCCATGGACACAAATAGTTGGTTGCGGGGGCCGGATTTGAACCGACGACCTTCGGGTTATGAGCCCGACGAGCTACCGAGCTGCTCCACCCCGCGTCCGAATTGTACTGCCACCACAAGAGACAGAGCAGTTGCCCCTTGCTGTCTTCGTCTCCACCGCAGGCGCTAGCGCTTGCCATGGATACAAATAGTTGGTTGCGGGGGCCGGATTTGAACCGACGACCTTCGGGTTATGAGCCCGACGAGCTACCGAGCTGCTCCACCCCGCGTCCGAATTGTACTGCCACCACAAGAGACAGAGCAGTTGCCCCTTGCTGTCTTCGTCTCCACCGCAGGCGCTAGCGCTTGCCATGGATACAAATAGTTGGTTGCGGGGGCCGGATTTGAACCGACGACCTTCGGGTTATGAGCCCGACGAGCTACCGAGCTGCTCCACCCCGCGTCCGTATTTTTTCGTCCAGGCTGAGCAGTAGCCTGTTCGAATTCTCTTGTTTATCAAATCATTGCAAGGCAATCCTGATACAAGAACTCAGATGGTTGCGGGGGCCAGATTTGAACTGACGACCTTCGGGTTATGAGCCCGACGAGCTACCGGGCTGCTCCACCCCGCGTCTGAGGTCGCCAATAATAGGCGCCAGCGCTCAGATTGCAAGTAAATATCCTAAAAAAACTTCATTCGAAGATTAAACCGGCACAAATCGCAGGAATTTGCAACAGAGCGCCGATTTTTCAGACAAGCAGGTTTGGGGCCAGCTTGGCGCACTACACTCAGATGGTTTGTAACTCCTCGTTTTGGGTAGGTTTATCATGCGCATCTCCGCCGGTCATTGCCGTCAATTGGGGGCCACACCCGAGCACGACGGCGTCAACTTCGCCATCTGGGCTCGCCTCGCCAGCCGGGTCGAACTGCTGCTGTTTACCAGCGCCGACGACGCCACGCCGGAAGTGATCCCGCTCTCCCCCCGCCTCAACCGGACCGCCTACTACTGGCACATCCATATAGAGGGCATCGAGCTCGGTCAACGCTATGCCTATCGCATCCAGGGCCCCTGGCGCCCCTACTACGGCACCCGCTTCGATGCGGACAAGGTGCTGTTGGACCCCTACGGTCGCAGCATCGAGCTGGGTGCCAACTACGATCGCTGGGCGGCGGCCCGCCCCGGCAGCAACCTGGCGGAGTGTGCCAAGAACCGGGTGGTGGACACCCGCCACTACGACTGGGAGGGGGACAAGCTGCCCGCCCACTCCCTCTCCCGCTCGGTGATCTACGAGCTGCACCTGGGGGGCTTTACCAAGTCGCCGAGTTCAGGGGTCGACACCGCCCTGCGCGGCACCTACCTCGGTCTCATCGAGAAGATCCCCTACCTGCAATCCCTCGGCGTCACTGCGGTCGAGCTGCTGCCGGTGTTCCAGTTCGATCCCCAGGACTCCCCCAAGGGGCTCTCCAACTACTGGGGCTACAGCCCCATGTCGTTCTTTGCCCCCCACGCCCAGTACGCCAGCGGCGAGGATCCCCTCACCGAGTTTCGCGACATGGTCAAGGCGCTGCACCGGGCCAACATCGAGGTGATCCTGGACGTGGTCTACAACCACACCGCCGAGGGTGGCGACGATGGCCCCACCTTCTCGTTTCGCGGCATCGACAACGAGGCCTACTACATCCTCGACGCCAATCAGAAGGACACCAACTATTCGGGCTGCGGCAACACCTTCAACGGTGCCCACCCGGTGGTGCTGCGCATGATCATGGACAGCCTCCACTTCTGGCGCCAGGAGATGCACGTGGACGGCTTTCGTTTCGACCTGGCGGCCATTTTGTCGAGGGACGAATCGGGCCAGCCCCAAGCCAATGCGCCGACCCTGCGCACCATCGATACCGATCCCCGCATCGCCGACATCAAGCTCATTGCCGAGGCCTGGGATGCGGGGGGCCTCTATCAGGTGGGCAGCCTGGCCGGCGCCCGCTGGCGCGAGTGGAACGGCCAGTTCAGGGACGACGTGCGCCGCTTTCTGCGCGGGGATGACAACGCGGTGATGCCCTTCGTGGAGCGGCTGTGCGGCAGCCCGGACATCTACCACTACCATCACGCCGATCCGGAGAAGAGCATCAACTTCGTCACCTGCCACGACGGCTTCACCCTGTGGGACTGGGCCAGCTACAACGGCAAGCACAACGATGCCAACGGCGAGCAGAACCGGGATGGCTGCGATCACAACTTCAGCTGGAACCACGGCCAGGAGGGGCCGAGCGAGGATCCCCAGATCAACGCCCTGCGCCTGCGACAGGCCAAGAACATGATGGTGGCCACCCTGCTCTCGGTGGGCTCCCCCATGCTGCTGATGGGGGACGAGGTGCTGCGCACCCAGCATGGCAACAACAATGGCTACTGCCAGGACAACGACACCTGCTGGATGCAGTGGCAGCCCGATGCCATGGGCCAGGAGATGTTCCGCTTCATGAAGGAGCTGATCCAGTATCGCAAGCACCTGTTCCAGCGCCCGGAACAGGAGAGCATGCCGCTGTCGCTGACCGAGATCCTGCGCCACAGCGAGATCTGCTGGCACGGGGTCAACGCCGCCCAGCCGGACTTCAGCCCCCACTCCCACGCCATCGCCATGTCGGCCCTGTCGAGCGAAACCCGGCTGGCCCTCTACGTGCTGTTCAACGCCTACTGGGAGCCGCTCACCTTCAATCTGCCAAGCCCCCCCAAGGGAGTCGGTGGCTACTGGCGCCGGATCCTGGATACCGCCCTGCCCTCGCCCGAGGACATCAGCACCTTCGGCATGCCGCTGGAGGGGCTGACCCGGGAGTACCTGGCCCAGCCGCGCAGCAGTTGCCTCTTCATCTGCGGCGCCGACGACTTCTACTAAGGGGCTGCTTGCGGCCAGCAAAAAGCCCACCCCGGGCAACCGGGGTGGGCTTTTTCATGACGCCAGTCTGTCAGGCCAGCTGGTGCAGCACGCTGGTCGCCGCAAGCTGGGCGATGATGAGGCCACACAGGGCGGTGGAGACCACCACCGGGGCCGTCTCCTGCTGGCGATAGAGCGGGCTGAACCAGAGCAGCAAGGCCGCGATCAGCAGGGCTGCCTGGGTCAGCACGCCAGGGATCAGCGTATCGAGGCTGGCGCTGCTTCCCTGCCAGCCCACCAGCACCGCCAGCCAGAGCAGACTCAGGATGGCTGCCACCAGCCCGGCCAACGGCAGCAGGGTATTGAACGCCTGCAGGCGGTGACGGGCCCGCAACAGCATCAGATGGGCAAAGGCCGCCCCCAGCAGCACCATCTGCAGCAGACCGCCAAGCCAGCCCTGGATCTGCAGCAAGCCGATGCCATAGACCAGCAGCGGCATGGCCGGCAGCCAGAACAGCGTGGCGGGAATGGCGCGCTTGCCCTCCAGCCTGGATTGGGCCAGCGACAGCACCACCCCCAGGATCAGGGCGGCAGCTCCACTCCAGATCAGCCAGTCGGCCGCCTTGGCCTCCACCGCCAGCATCAGGGAGAGGCCGGTGATCACCCAGACCGAGAAGAGCTGGGTGGTGATCCGCGAGCGCTGGCCCGGGCAGAGATCACCGCGCCAGAGCACCAGGCCCAGGGCGATGAGGGCCCCCAGCGCCATCAGGCCGGTCAGGGGAAAGAGCCAAAAAGGGAGTTGGACAAACATGACGCCTCCAGCAGCAAGGATTCAGAACGCGCCGATGGGCGCCGGATGAAGGGGCCGAGTATACCCAAAGCCGCCGTCATCCCCAATCCCTGCCGGGAGCACGGCCGTCATTGAGCACTAGCCATCAGACATCGGCAACGGGAGCCGGCCGCCTTGCCAGCCAAGAATGCCGGGCCCTCGCCATCCGCTGCGGCCCGAGCTGGCAGCGGTCAGCCCTGGCCGCGGGCCAGCGCCACCACCCGGGCGAACATCTGACGCAGCACCGGCGGGATGTGCTCGCCGCCGAGCCGCTCCGCCTCCTCCACCACCGCCAGCGCCATGCCCGGCTTGCTGCGGTGGTGAATCGCCTTGTTGATGATGCGCCCGGCGTTGAGGGTCGAGCGCCCCCCCACACCGGCTTCACGCCGGAACACCGCCTCGAAGCCGTTGTGATAGAGGTAGTGCTCTATGTCCGCCGCCGGCAACTGGGTCAAGCGATCCCGCTCCCGCTCGCCCTTGAGCAGGGTGCGGGCCGAAGTGGCGTACTTGACCCCCGCCTCGTCGCCGTCGGTGAGCAGATGCCACTCGATGCCGAAATCCCGCGCCACCTTGATAAGCGGAGACTGGCCGCACTGGGCGAACTCGATGATCCGCACCCCCTCCGCCCGCAGGCTGTAGCCGCAGATCTGGGCGAGTTCGGAGAGCAGCCAGATCTCGGTCTCCCCCTCCACCAGCAGCCAGCAGCGGGCAAACATCGACATGGGGCGGTTGATGCGCACATGGAAGGCAATCTTGCGCAGATCGTCGCTGCTGTAGCGCTCGCCCCCCAGCTGATGGCAGACGATGTCCTGCTGGCGGCGCACCAGCCGGCGGATCTGGTTGAGGGGCAGCGAAGATAGCAGGTCCCCCGAATTGGTGGTGAGCAGCTTCTGCCCCGGCAACTGCTCCAGCAGCCCCCAGGCCAGCGCCAGCATGGTGGGGTGCAGACGGCTCTCCGGGTCTTCCAGGATCATGATGGGGCGCGCCCCCTGCTCCAGCTCCCGGTTGCCCCGTGCCTGCAGCAGGGTGGCCGCCATACCCGCCATCGCCAGCTGCAGCGCCCGGTTGTCGGCATTGCGCAGCAGCGCCTGCAGGTTGCCGGGGTTGCGCAGGGTCATGGGGCGATTGACGATCTCCCGCTGGCTGCGCGGCTTGTTCTTGATGGGGGCCAGCGCATTGAAGTAGTGATCCATCAGCTGGCGCACCGCCTGCAGCGCCTCCTTGAGCTCGGGCTCGCCGATGCGCTGGGGCTCGTCGATCAGCTTGTCGGCCAGCTCGCTCAGCCGGTGCTCGGAGAGATCCCCCCACTGCAGGGTCTCCACCCCGTTGCGGGCGGTACGGGCATCCCGCAGCCGGAACACTGGGTTCATGGTGATGAGCAGGCAGACCAGCTCATGGGCATCATCGATGGGCAGGCTCTTGCCGATGCCGTCGAGAAAGTCGTGGGTGGTGGTGACGCTGCCGTCGCTCTGCAGTTCGGCGCTGGCGCGGTAGTGAATTCGGTGAAACTTGTCCTTGTGCTTGACCCAGGCCGCGCCAAGTCTAGCCAGCCGGCGGGAGTGCAGGCACATCTGGGGTCTGTGCTCGCTGAAGGTGAGCACCAGTTGCAGGTGGCGAGCCGGCTCGAGTTCGGGATCTTCGGGCTGGTGGAAATCATCGCTGCTGAACTGATAGGGCTCGGCATCCTGACCCAGCAGACACCAGAGGGCGCGCAGCAGGCTGGACTTGCCCCAGGCGTTTTCGCCGATGAGCACTGTGGTGTTGTCCAGCCCGAGCGAGAGGCGATTTATTCCGCGAAAACCTTTGACTTCAATGCGTTCCAGAAACATGCGGCCATATCCAGTCCATCCTGATGGCGCAATAGTGGCAAAGTTGTCGGGAAAATCCTATCGGGTCGTGGCGATTTTCAGCGGGAACTGTGAGGAACGAGCGGTTCGGGCGGGGTCGGCATGCCAAGGCGGCCCTGAGGGGCATTCCAGTGGCTGAACCAGAGGTGGCGGGTACGGATCTGACGTTTGCGATGATTCAAGGGCAACTCCTGTGCAGGTTGAAGGAACGAGGCTCCCCCTCGTTGCCAACCAATCTGCCGCCTATCTGTGACAGGAGGATGACAGCTGGCTGCGCCACTGCCCTGGGGTCAGGCCGAATGCCTCCCGGAAGCGGTTGCCAAGGTGGGCCTGGGACGAGAAACCGCACTGGATGGCGATGCTGGCCAGGGAGTCGGCCCCCGCCAGCAGCTGCTTGGCCCGCTTGAGCCGCAGCCCCAGCAGGTAGCGATGGGGCGGGCAGCCGAGGCTCTGGCCGAACATGCGGGCAAAGTGGTATTCGCTCAGGCCCGCCTGCTGCGCCAGCTCGGCCAGGGTGACAGGTTCGGCCAGATGGGCCAGCAGGTACTCCTGCACCCGCCGGATCACCGCCGGCGCCAGGCCGCCGCGCACATCGGGCAGAGGCGGCGCCTCCCGGGTGTGGTGGCGATAGGCGTGCAACATCAGCATCCAGGCGCCGTGGGAGAGCGCCATCCGGTCCACCTGGTGCTGCCAGTCAAGCTGCATCAGCTGGCCCTGTACCAGGGTGGCGGCCTTGGGATCGTCGATGAAGGTCTTGTCTTCCAGCAGCAGGTGGCGCCCCTCCTTGTCGCACACCTCTTCGGCGATGCGGGTCAGGTGGGCCGGGGTGAAGTAGAGGTGGAAGAAGCGAAACTCCTCGCGCACCAGCCACTCGGATCTGTGGTGATCCGGCATGATGCACACCTTGCCGGTGCCGCCGTGGCCGCCCGGGCCGTCCAGCCGCTCGGTCTGCTCGCCCCCTTGCAGGTAAACGCTCAGGGTATGGTGGCCCGGCTTGTGGTAGCGGGTCTGATCATAACAGTTGCGCCAGCTGGCGACGCCGAGGCCGGGTTCCAGCCAGCAGGCGTTCTCCAGGCGCGCGCCCGTGCTGACCAGTGCATCGAATACTCCCGCCGGCTTAGTCTGCAGCACCCGCTCTGTTCCTCTTGTTGCTTGCCTGATGGCCCTTGTGCGCCATCTTAACGCGGCGCGGCGGCAAAGACTGCGGCTGCCTGCAAAAAACCGCAAGATGGTGTAAGCCCGCCACCGCCGCCCGCGGCATGCTGATCCCATGTCGTTGTCATCTCACCGGATACCCCATGAATCTGATGCTCTATCTTGCCACCATCCTTATCTGGGGCAGCACCTGGATCGCCATCGCCTGGCAGCTTGGCCCCATTCCTATCGAGGTCTCGGTGCTCTATCGCTTCGCCCTGGCGGCGCTGGCGCTGTTTGCCCTGCTCACCGCCAGCGGCCGTTTCCCGCGCCTGCCCTGGGCGGGCCAGCGTTATGCCGCCCTGCTCGGCGGCCTGCTCTTTTCCACCAACTTTCTCTGCTTCTATCACGCCACCCTCTACATTCCGAGCGGCCTGTCGGCGGTGATCTTCGCCAGTGCCAGCATCTTCAACGGCCTCAACCTCTGGCTGTTCGAGGGCAAACGTCCTGGCCTGCGCTGGCTGCAAGGATCCTTGCTGGGGCTCCTTGGCACCCTCTTGCTGTTCTGGCCGGTGCTGGCGGATGCGCAACTGGGTGCAAACGGCTGGAAGGGGCTGCTGCTCGCCTGCGGCGGCACCCTCTGCTTCTCGCTCGGCAACCTGGTCTCGGCCCGCGGCCAGCGCCAGGGCTACCATGTGCTGCAGCTGGTGCCCTGGGGCATGGTCTACGGAGTGGTGTTGCTGCTGGGCTGGGTCACCCTGCTCGGCCAGCAGCTGGTGATCCCGACCGACGGTCACTACCTGGCGGCCATGGTCTATCTCGCCCTGTTCGGCTCTGTCATCGCCTTCACCGCCTACCTCACCCTGGTGGGGCGGATCGGCGCCAGCAAGGCCTCCTACGCCACCGTGCTGTTCCCCCTGGTGGCGCTGACGCTCTCCACCTTCTACGAGGGGTTCGTCTGGCAGCCGGTGTCGGTGGTGGGGGTCATGATCAGCCTGCTTGGCAACCTGGTGATCTTCGCACCGCCCCTGCGGGAGTGGCGCCTGCGCCCCGTCAGGACGGCGAAGGATGCTTGATCCCAACCCCGTCAGCCCCTAAGGTAACGCCTTCCTACGCAGATGACGGGAGGCGATATGTTACTGGAAGGGCTGGAGACACTCTGCCTGCTGGCCAGCGAAGGCACCATGGCCAAGGTGGCCAGCCGGCTCTATATCAGCCAGTCGGCGGTGAGCAAGCGCATCGCCCAGCTTGAACAGCGCCTCGGCAAGAAGCTGGTCGAGCCGGACGGGCGCCAGATAAGGCTCACCCCCCAGGCACAAGAGCTGCTGGCCCGGGTCGCACCCAGCCTCGCCGAGATGAAGGGGGTGCTGGCCGACAGTCAGACCCTCACTGACCTGACTCCCCTGCCCGTCGCCTGCTCCGAGACCCTGCTGGCGGGTTACCTCGCCCGCTTCATGCACGACTACCTGCGACAGGATCCCCATCTCGCCCTCTCCACCCACCATACCCCGGTCATTCTGGCGCGAGTGCGCAGCGGCGATGCCCTGCTCGGCATCTGCGCCGGGCGCCTGCCACCTGGCCACGGCCTGGAGGCCAGCCTGCTGCTGGAGGAGCCCTTCTATCTGGTGGAGGGCGATCAGCGCGAGGGCGAAAACGCCGATCAAGGGCTGCGTCAGATCCTCACCATGGACCTGGACAACCCCTCCAACCGCTACCTGCGCGAACCGCTGGCGGCCCTTGGCCTCATCCCCGCCATGGAGCTCGACTCCTACCTGGCGCTGATCGAGCTGGCCAAGGCCGGCATCGGCCCTGTGCTGCTGCCGGCCGGCCTGCTGGCGCTGGTCGGCGCACAGGGGACCCAGGCTCGCCCCCTCGCCGGGCTCGCCCGCCCGCTGCACCTGGTCTATCGGCCAAACAGCCTCAAGCGTGCACGCATCGCCCAGCTGGTGCAGGCCCTGCAAGCCCACTTCCAGCCGCTGGCCGGCTGAGCGCCACAATGCAAAGGGGCCCGATCTTGCGGATCGGGCCCCCTTGTGTTGACTGCCAGTGTCAGCGAAAAGCGCTTACCCCAGCCAGGCAAACAGCTCGGGGTACTGGCTCCACACCAGCTTGGCGGACATCAGCAAGGAGACGGTCACCAGCAGCGGCTTGATGAGCTTTACCCCTTGCTTGAGTACCATTTTCGAGCCGAAACGGGCGCCGATGAACTGGCCCAGCGCCATGCAGAAGCCGACGCTCCACACCACCTTGCCCCCCAGCGCGAAAAACAGCAGCGAGGCGATGTTGGAGGTGAAGTTGAGCAACTTGGTGTGGGCGGTAGCCCGCGCCATGCCAAAGCCCGCCAGCGCCACGAAACCGATGGCAAAAAACGATCCTGTGCCCGGCCCGAAGAAGCCGTCATAGAAGCCCACCCCGCCGCCCACCAGCAGGGCGAACGCCATGGGAGCGAGGCGGCGGGAGCTCTCGGCATCGCTCACCCGGGGAGAGAAGAAGAAGTAGCAGGCGAAGGCCATCAGCAGGAAGGGCAGCAACCGTTCCAGGATGGCGGCGTCGATGGTCTGCACCGCTAGGGTGCCGAGCGCCGCGCCGATGAAGGTGCAGATCACCGCCGGCCAGATGATGTGCCACTCCAGCAGCCCCTTGCGGGCATAGAACCAGGTGGCGGAGAAGGAGCCAAAACTGCTCTGCAGCTTGTTGGTGCCAAGCACCAGCGCCGGCGGCATGCCGGTGGCGAGCAGGGCGGGCACCGTCAGCAGGCCGCCCCCGCCGGCAATGGCATCGATAAAGCCGGCCACCAGGGCCACGCCGAACAGGGCAAGCAGGGTAAACAGTTCCAATTCCATCCATAGCCTCACAACATTGACGAGGGCCGGCAAGGGCCCGCATGGCGCAGGCTCGCCATGAGCCTGATGAACAACGCTGGTCGCTATCCTAATAGGGCTTGGCTCATGAAGCTAACGAAACAGTGGCAGGCAATTGATTCCTGATTTTCATCAATTAATCCCCCCTGTGAAGCGGCTGACAAGCATGCCGGCCCCCTCACCCGTCTTGCTCAGGCGGCATCGGGCGCGCAGGTCGCCTCATTGCCCTTGATGTCGGCCAGCGCCCGCTGCAGATGGGCTTCATCCTCACCGGGAGCCCGGCTGACCCGGCCCGCCATGTAGCGGCTGCTGAAGAGATTGAACCAGAGCTGCAGTGCCTGCCCCGCCGCCAGCTCGCCGGCCACCTCCAGCACACAGGCCGCCACTTCGGCGGTGCACAGGTGCTCGTCGCAGTGCGCTACCCGCATGCCATAGGTGGAGAGCGCGTCGGGCTTGATGGAGAGCACCGGCAAGCCGTCCAGATAGGGGCTCTTGTTGAACATCTTGCGCGCCTCGGGCCAGGTGCCGTCCAGCAGGATGAACAGCGGCTTCTTGCCGGGGAGCGGGGTCACCACCGAGGTGAGCCGGGCCGGCTCCTTCTCGCAGGCGGGAAACACCACATAGGGCTGCCAGACGGGATCCGCCAGTAGGGCCA
Source organism: Aeromonas sp. 2692-1 (assembly GCF_013085505.1). Taxonomy (NCBI): domain Bacteria; kingdom Pseudomonadati; phylum Pseudomonadota; class Gammaproteobacteria; order Aeromonadales; family Aeromonadaceae; genus Aeromonas; species Aeromonas sp. 2692-1. The sequence goes on along the minus strand of NZ_CP038513.1, from coordinate 3,237,442 downwards.
GCAGCTCGGGATGGGGCTTGGTGCGCGACCAGAGAAACGCCCAGGTGGTATCCGGCAGCACATCGGCGATGAGACGGCCGGTGTTGGAGGGCTTCATCGGCTCGCTGTCGTACATCAACAGGCAGAAGCCGGCCTCGGCCTTGAGCTCGGGGCGCCATTCGCAGGCACACCAGTCGTGGCGCAGCTGACAGGCTTCGCAGCGCGGCACGCTGCCGCCACGGGCGAGAAAGGGTCGGGTCGAGACGCTCTTGCGCCAGATGCGCAGGCGATTGACGGCGTGATCGGGAATTGGCTTCATGGAACGCGGCTCTGGCGATGCCTGTGGCAGGACAAAAAGGGGGCAGATTGTAACGAGCCGTCCACCGCGCAGCAAGGCCCCCCATCCGGGGCAAGCCGGGAGGCCACGCCTCTCTATACTTGGTCGTCAACCCATGCACCCACGCATGGGACACAGGAGGACGACGATGGCAGAACAAGATATAGCCCGCGAGCACGCCCTGGCCGAAGGCACTACCTTCACCTGGCACGAGCTCTATCTGCCCGATGCCGAGGCCGGGATCCGTTTCTACACCGAGGTGCTCGGCTGGGAGAGCCAGACCATGGCGATGGAAGGCGGCGACTACCCCATGCTGGTTGCCAATGGCAGGCCGATCGCCGGCGTGCAGGCCACCCGGGGCAATCCCGAGATGGCCGGCGTACCACCCCACTGGGCAACCTATATCGCGGTGGATGACGTCGATGCCAGGGTGCTCAGGGTCAACCAGCACGGCGGCAGCGTGGTGGTGCCCGCCATGAATATCCCGGGGGTCGGGCGCATGGCGCTGATCGCAGATCCACAAGGGGCGCACATCTGGCTGTTCACCCCTGAAGCCATGTGACATCGCCCATCGCAACAACGACAGAGGGGCCCGCGGGCCCCTCTTCATCATTCAGCTCGCCCTGCTCGGGCGCCGGCCTCAGACTGCCTTGCGCAGGATCTGCTCAAGGTAGTCGGCGAAGCGGTGACCGTGATGCTCCAGCAGTTTCGGGAACATGGAGATGGAGGTCATGCCCGGGAAGGTGTTGATTTCGTTCAGCAGGATCTCGCCCTCTTCGGTCAGGAAGAAGTCGATGCGCGACAGGTGGGTCAGTTTGAGCTGACGGAACGCCTTGAGCGCGTACTCGTGAATGGCATCAGCCTGCGCCTGGGTCAGCCCCTCGGCACGCAGTGCGGTCTCGGTGTGACTGGCGCTGCTGTACTTCTCTTCATAGGTGTAGAACTTGTCCTGCGGCACACAGATCTCGCCCGGGTAGGTGGCCACCAGCTCGTCACCGTACTGGTACACCGCCACTTCCAGCTCGCGCGGCTTGACCGCTTTTTCGATCAGCACCTGCTCGGAGTAATCGAAGGCATCGGCAATGCCCTTCACCAGATCCGCTTCGTTGCTGGCGGAGTAGCAGCCGACGGAAGAGCCCTGGGAGGCCGCCTTGATGAAGACCTTGCCCCACTTGGCCAGCGCGGCTTTCGCCTCGCTCAGCGCCGCGTCATTCTGCTCGGTCAGGAACAGATAAGGGGTGTTGGGGATGCCGATGGCGGAGAGCCACAGCTTGGTGCTGATCTTGTTGAAGCAGATCTTGCTCGCCTCGGCGTCGCAGCCCAGATAAGGCAGGCCCGCCAGCTCGAGGAAGGATTGCAGGTCGCCGGTCTCGCCAGGGTAGCCGTGGATGCAGGGCACCACGTAATCCACCGGGCGGGCCACGCTGTCAAACGACAGCAGCTTGTCCAGCCCCAGCTTGCATTCGCGGCCGTCGGCGCTGAGCCAGCGGTCGGCAAACATCTCGACCCGGGTCACGTCGACCCCAGGCAAAAGACCGAGCTGTTGCTCGAGAAAATTTGCGCTTCGCAGAGAGACTTCGTGCTCGGAGCCACCGCCGCCGCACAGCAGCAAGACATGCATGTTCTTCATTAGATGTGATCCCTTGGGAAAAGCGGCTTCGCCATCACCATTTAAAACCCAACCGCATTAAAACCGGACGAAGCCAGATACGAAGATAAGTGCGGGCCAGTGTAGCAAGGGAGATCAAGCCTTGTCAGCCGATGGGAGCCCCATCCGCCGACAACGGCCATAAAAATTCCCGCCTGTGTCAGAAATTGGATGAAAAGAGATCAACGCGGCGGATCGAGCCGGCCATTGCCGCTACCGTTGACTCGAAACCAGCCGGCGATGCTGTAGCGCTCCTGGTTGGCGGGCAGCACCTCGTGGGGGAACTCTTCGGATAGAAACAGCACCAGCCGCCCGCCCCGGGGCGAGACATCCATCAAAAACTGCTCGTCGTCATCGTACATCCGCAGCACCCCGCCCGCCTGGGGTTGCCAGTCGTTGTTCAAGTAGAACACCGAGGTGAGGCGGCGGTTGGAACGCCCGGCGAAGGCATCGCGATGGGTGGCATAGAAGTCGCCGCTGCGATAGCGGGCAAAGTGGGCCTCGTAGTCGAACAGCCCTAGCATCAGCATCCGGTTGGCGGCCAGCCGCAGTGCCTCCATGCGGGCCAGATAGTCGGCCACCGGCGCGCCGAGGGAGGGGTCGAGCCAGTGGATCTGATCCCGGCGAATGGCGCGGTTGTCCTGATGCAGGGCATCACGACCGATCCCCGCCGGCCGCCACGCATCCGGCAGACACGCCTTGAGGGCATCCACCTCGGCGGCGGTTAAAAAATCATCCACTATCACCCATCCCCGGGTGTATATGGCGTCCATGACGGCTTGATAGTCCAAGATTGACTCGCAACAAGTGGAGAGAGGGCGCTTTTTAGCGACTTCCAGGGCAAGACACAAACCGGTTTGCTTATCCTCAGAAGTCCCACCATCAATACGCTATCCGGGCGCACAAGGCCCCCATTATCTGGTCGCCATCGCCAGCCTGTGATCCGGCGCACTCAAATGGCCTCAGACCGGGCCGGATCTTTCATGGCAAAGGGGAAAGCGGCGCTTGCTCCGTGTCGTCGCGCCCGTTACCGTGGAGCGATACGCCCTGAATGGGCCCCATGCAACAGGAGTGCTTCATGTCATTGCCCGACCTTATCCTGCAACGCCTTGACGGTACCGAACTGCCCTTGTCCACCCTGCAAGGCCAGGTCGTGCTGGTGGTCAACGTCGCCAGCCGCTGCGGCTTTACCCCCCAGTACACCGGACTGGAGGCGCTTTATCGCGAACTGGGCCCACGCGGACTGGTGATCCTGGGCTTCCCCTGCGATCAGTTCGGCCATCAGGAGCCGGGGGATGCAGAGGAGATCGCCCGCTTCTGCTCCCTCGACTATCCGGTCAGCTTCCCCATCATGGCCAAGTGCGAGGTCAACGGCGAGCAGGCCCACCCCTTCTATCAGTGGCTAAAGAAGGAGAAACCGGGCCTGCTGGGGCTGGAGAACGTCAAGTGGAACTTCACCAAGTTTCTGATCGACCGGGACGGCAAGGTGGTTGACCGCTTTGCCCCCACCACCAAACCCGAGAGCCTGCGAGACGATATCCTGGCCCTGCTCTGAGGCCGCGGCACGCGGCGGCCGGACAACGCGACACGGCTGCTGCGTGCAGGCCGTGCATCTGCTATATTACGCCCCCGTTATCATTTCCATCTTGTGGCGGGTGCCAGCGCACCTGCCATCCGCTGAGCCCAAGGCTCACCAGAGGAGTCTCTCTCGAACATGTCATTCAACGAACTGGGTCTGTCTCCGCACATCCTGCGGGCCGTCAAGGAGCTGGGTTACGAACAGCCAACCCCCATCCAGCAACAAGCCATCCCCGCCATTCTGGCCGGACAGGATGTGCTCGGCGGCGCCCAGACAGGCACAGGCAAAACGGCCGGTTTCACCCTGCCCATGCTGCAGCGCCTGCTGGCCAACCATGGCCGTGGCCGCCGTCAGGTGCGGGCCCTGGTGCTGACCCCGACCCGCGAACTGGCTGCCCAGGTGGGTGAGAGCATCATCAAATATGCCCACCACCTGCCGTTTCGCACCCTGATCGCCTACGGCGGCGTCAGCATCAAGCCCAATCTGGACGCCATCAAGCTCGGCATCGACATCCTGGTGGCCACCCCGGGCCGTCTGCTGGATCTGCTGACCCAGGGGGCGCTGACCCTGTCCGAGCTGGAAGTGCTGGTGCTGGACGAAGCGGATCGCATGCTCGACATGGGCTTCATCGTCGACATTCGCCGTATCATGAAGGCACTGCCGGCCGAACGGCAGACCCTGCTGTTCTCCGCCACCTTCTCAAGCGAGATCAAGGCGCTGGCGGATGACCTGCTCAAAGAGCCCACCCTGATCGAGGTGGATCCCAGCAACACCGCCGCCGAGCAGGTGACCCAGCGCATCATCCAGGTCGATCGGGAACGTCGCCGCGAGCTGCTCTCCCACATGATCGGCCGTGGCAACTGGCAGCGGGTGCTGGTGTTCGTGCGCACCAAGCAGATCGCCGATCGCCTGGCCCAGCAGATGCAAAAAGACGGGCTCGATACCGTCGCCATCCACGGCGACAAGAGCCAGGGTGCCCGCAACCGGGCGCTGGCGGATTTTCGGGAAGGCAAGGTGCGGGTGCTGGTGGCGACCGACATCGCCGCTCGCGGCCTCGACATCGATCAGCTGCCCCACGTGATCAACTTCGAACTGCCCCAGATGGCGGAGGATTACATCCACCGCATCGGCCGCACCGGCCGCGCCGGTCGTGGCGGCGAGGCCATCTCGCTGGTGAGCCAGGACGAGCTGGGCCAGCTCAAGGGGATAGAGGCGCTGATCGGCCAATCCCTCTCGGTGGAGATCCTGGAAGGGTATGAGCCAAGCGGCAAGCCGAGCCGGCAGACCCTGCCAGGCAGCAAGCCGGTACAAAATCCGCCGCGCGCCCGTGGCGCCGCCAATGCCAAGGGCGGCAACGGCAAATCCGCCGCAGGCAAGAGCAAGGCAAAGAGCGATGGCGGCAAGAAGCCAGCCCCAGCCCGCAAGCGGGAAGTGGTGGGCGAGGATATCGGCTTTACCCCCATGCGCCGCCTGCCCAAGGCCCAGCGCGACGACTATCAGGACAACTCCAGCGAGGAGTAACAGGCCGTCCTGATCCCGTAATAACAAAAAACCGCCCGAGAGCGGTTTTTTACTGGGCCGGTGTCACTGGCCTGTCAGTGTCATATGCAGCAATGGATAGGGCTTGCCCTGCCCGTCCAGCGCCGAGCGCCCCACCACCTCGAAGCCCAGGCGGCGATAGAAGCCGAGCGCCTGCTCATTCTGCTCGTTGACGTCCACCCGGGTCGCCCCCAGCCGGGCGATGGCATCGGCCACCAGCAGGCGGCCCACCCCGCCCCCGCGCAGCGCGGGGTCGATGAACAGCATCTCGATGTTGCCCTCGTGCACCCCGCAAAAGCCGGCGATCCCCTGCTCACTGCGGGCGCAGGTGAGGGTCACGGCGTCAAAGTAGTGTTCCAGGATGAGCGCGCGCAGGGTGGCGATCTCCTCATCCGGCAAAAAATGGTGGGTGGCGCGCACCGACGCCTCCCACAGCGCGATCAGGGCCTGATAATCCCCGCGCACGGCCTGCTCCAGTCTCATATCGAACTCACTCAACAGATTGATTGTTCAGGGCCTGTCCGGTCGTCGCCATGGCGTCGACCTGCTTGAGGACAAACCCCTTCTCGATGCCGGCCCTGAAGCCAAGCGACGCATAGAGCCGGTGGGCCGCCTCGCGCCCCTCCCCCGACAGCAGCATCACCTTGTAGCAATCCTGCTGCCAGGCGAGCTCAAGGGCATGGGTCAGCAACTGCCGGCTGATGCCCCGGCGCCGAAACGCAGAGGCCGTCACCACGTGCTCCACCATGCCAAACGGCCGGCCGCCGTTGGTCAGGGTCGCGACCACGCCGAGCTGGCAGGTGGCCGCCAGCTGGCCATCCACCTCCGCCACCAGCAGGTGGAGATGGGGCTGCGCCAGCAAGGCCGTCAGCGCCGCGCGGGCAAGATCCGGTGCGAGCGCTGGGTCATGGGGGCGCAATTCCCGATAGAGCGCCAGCAGACCGGCCATGTCCTGCAGGGTACAGGCCCTGATGAGCGTCATTCCTCTTCTCCTTGAGCTGCGGGCGATGCGGCTTCACGCCTCGCGGGGGGCAAACATGATGATGGCCATGCCGCACAGGGCCACCAGCGACCCCACCAGATCCCACAGGCTGGGCCGGATGCCGTCCACCAGCCAGAGCCAGAGGATGGCCACGAAGATGTAGACACCGCCATAGGCGGCATAGACGCGCCCGGCCGCGGTCGGGTGCAGTGACAGCAGCCAGGCAAACAGCATCAGGCTCAACCCCGCTGGCAGCAACAGCCAGACGCTGCGCCCCTGGGTCAGCCAGAGATAGGGCAGATAACAGCCCAGGATCTCGGCCAGCGCCGTTACCAGAAACAACCCCATGGTTTTCAACTCGCCCATCGGCTACCCCATTGTTCAACAACGTGTTCGGCAAAAGAGCAATGGTAAGCCAAATGGCCGGGCCGGGTAAGCGGGATCAGGCAAGAAACGCGAGGGGGAAAGATAGCGGATACATGCTCGGCCGGCCTTCCCCCGCCAGTACGGGGGAAGGCCAGGTCATCAGCGGGTCTTGACCGCCTGCAGCAGCACCGACATGCCCGGCCCGAAGCGGCGGGCTCTGATGGCCTCGCGGATCGCCGCCTCGTCATAGCGGCTGGCCGGATAGAGCAGCACGCAGGCGGTGTCGCCGGGCTTGAGGAAGTGGGTCTCGCCAAACGGGGTATAGCGGGTGGCCCCGATGCTGATGAGGGCATGGGCCGGGCGCCCGGCCTGGGCCAGCAGTCCCTGGATGTGCTCGGCCGGCCCCTCGTCCTGCTGATGGTTGAACTTGTCGATGGCCCACGTCAGCAGCTGGCCGTGGAAGTAGCTGTAATCCACCGCCGCGCTGTCGACCCCATAGGGGTGCAGCTCGCCGTCCCGCTCCAGGTAGCAGGCGATGCGGTAGTCATCGAGCTCGCAGCCGGCGGCGAAATGGGACAGGGGCAGCAACGCGGGGGCCAGCCCCTTGCTCTCTTCGCCCCAGTTCTTCTTCTCGCTGATCTTTTTGGCGTTGGGACGGCGGATAGAGCAGTCGTTGTAGGCACCAAAGGCGCGCGGATGGATGGCCACCACCTGCTCCCCCGCGTACTCCAGCTCGCACCATAGCGCCACTTCCGGCTCTATCTGCACCTTCTCATCGCCGCTCACCGCCGCTTCCGGCAAGAAGATGGCGTCACCGCTCAAGGGGAAGACGCCGAGCTGGCCGGGGTGGCCCGGCACGTAGAAGGGGAACAGCGCCTTGGGGGCGCTGGTGTCGCGCACCACCACCGCCACGAAATCCGAGGCCTCGCCGGCCTGCTCCAAATGACCGGCGAAATTGCCCGCCACCCCGAGTCCGATAAACTTGCTCTCTGCTGTCACTTGCATCTTCTCACCTGCCTCATGCCAAAGCGAAGGCAGCGGCCCGGCACGGGGCGGCTGCCGCAAACGTGGCGAGGATTAAAACACAGGGATCTGCCCTCGCCCAGCCTGCACGCCCCATCCTGTGCGCCAGCGCGAACTTTTGCGAGCCGGTCGGCGAGCTTGTGAGCAACCGCCATACCCGCACTGGTTCGACCGTGTGCGGCGCCTGCCCTTGATCAGGGCAACAGGCAGCGCATTGATCAACCATGGCCCCCGGAAACAGATCGTTTCCACATCCTGCCGCCTTGCCCCTTGGGCCAGCCCGCCAACTTTGCTAGGCTGCCCGCCATGCCAATCCGCACACTCAAGGATGCCTGCCGATGTCAGCACAGCACTTTCAGGGCCGCTTCGAGGTCGAGTTCAAATACAGACTCGGCGATGTCGAGGCCTTCACCACTGCCCTCGCCGCCCTCAATCCCGAGGTGATGCTGGAGCGCAACCAGGAGCAGGACACCTACTTCGACACGCCGGACCGCAGCCTGAGCGCGGCGGGCAAGAGCCTGCTGATCCGCGCCATGCAGCCCTCCGGCATCCGGCTCTGGATCGTGAAGGGGCCCGAACCCGATCGCTGCGAGGCGGTCAACATCACCGACGCCGACAAGGCCATCAGCATGCTGCACACCCTGGGCTACCAGCCGATACTGACCCTTCGCAAAGTACGCAGCATCTATTTCGTCGGCCCCTTCCACGTCACCCTGGATCACCTGGCGGGGCTCGGCGATTTCGCCGAGCTGGCCATCATGACCGATGACGAAACCCTGCTGCCAGATTATCGCCAGCAACTGCTGTCCCTGGCCGCCCGGCTCGGGCTGGACCCCGACCGGCTGGAGAGCCGCTCCTATCGCACCCTGTGCGAACAAGCCACTACCCCATCACCAGAGAGACGTTCATGATCGACAAACTCGCCTGGCTGACCTTCAAGGATCAGCAACTGCTCTGTGCCCGCTCCCACGGCAAGCACATCTACTACATTCCCGGCGGCAAGCGCGAAGCGGGAGAAAGCGACGAGGCAGCGCTGATGCGCGAAATCGAGGAGGAGCTGGCCGTGGCCCTCCAGCCCGACACCCTGGCGTTTGCCTGCGAGTTCAGCGCCCAGGCCGACGGCAAGCCACAGGGGGTCAACGTCAGGCTGCGCTGCTACACCGGCGAGGCTGACGGCTCTCCCGTCGCCTCGGCGGAGATCGCCGAGCTGCGCTGGCTCGACAGCCGCCATATGGCCGAGATCTCGCCGGTTTCCCGGCTGCTGTTTGCCTGGCTGGTCGAACAGAAGCTCATCCGCTGAGGGAAGCCCGCCTGGAGGGCGTGATCGGGCGCACCCGGCGAGCGACAACGACTTGAAATTGGCGGCAGAAACGGCGAGTCTAACCAGTCATCCTGCCGCCGGTCCCGTTGGCGGCAGGCGCCGCGGCAGACCGGGCCGGCGGCGTGAACTTCGTTGACAAGGACTCCTGATGGACATAGTTGAGGTTGATACCACCCAGGGCATCAAACCTGCCCTCATCACTTTGCTGCAAGACAGCGTCGCCAGCGGCGCGTCGGTGGGCTTTCTGCCGCCGCTGACCGAAGAGCAGGGGCTCGTCTATTGGCAGGGCATAGAGACGGAGCTGGCCGCGGGCAGCCGCCGGCTCTGGGTCGCCTTCCTGCAGCACCAGCTGGTCGGTGCCCTCCAGCTCTCGCTGTGCACCAAGGCCAATGGCCGTCACCGCGCCGAGGTGGAAAAACTGATGGTGCACAGTCTCCACCGTGGCAAGGGGGTCGGCTGTGCCCTGATGGCCAGCATGGAGCAAGGGGCCAAAGAGGCCGGTCGCAGCCTGCTGGTGCTCGACACCCGGGTGGGCGATGCCGCCTCCCGCCTCTATCGCCAGCTGGGCTACCAGGAGGCGGGCCAGATCCCCGCCTTTGCCCGCAGTGCCGACGGCACCCTGGCGGCCACCCTCTTCTTCTACAAGCAGCTCTGAGCCGCGCACCGCCTCCGCTTCGCACGCCTCTACACTGCTCGCCCCTACTCTGTAGCCACAGTGCGCCCTCCCCATGGAGGGCGCGTTGCGTTACCCCTTCAGCTTTCAGAAAACAATCAAGACAGCATAAAGATTAATTTTGAGTCTGCTATAGCCCCATTTGCATATGATTGTTCCTTCACCTCAACCTAGACGAGGCGTATGGTGTGGCAGGAAGACCCGTTTGCATACCAAATGGATGCCACTCACTGCCTTGAGGAATACTGCATGCCTATCCTGCCTCGTACCGTCACCTCCCCCAAAAAGTTCATCATCGGCCACGATCTGCTGCCCCAACTCCATGATCACGTAAAAGATTTCGGCGACAACGCCCTGCTCGTCAGCGACGAGTTCATTCTGGAGCGAGTGCGGGAGGAGGCGCTGGCCGGCCTGCTGCAGGCAGGTCTGAAGGGGGCGGTCGAGAAGTTCAACTACGAATGCACCGACATCGAGATCCGCCGCCTGTGCGATCTGGCCGAGCAACAGGGGGCCAACGTCATCGTCGGCATCGGCGGCGGCAAGACCCTGGACGTTGCCAAGGCGGTGGCCTTCTACCTGCGCCGCCCCGTGGTGCTGTTTCCCACCATCGCCTCCACCGATGCCCCCTGCACCGCCCTCGCGGTGATCTACAACCCGGCGGGCGAGTTCGAGCGCTATCTGTTCCTGCCCCAGAACCCGGATGTGGTGATCGCCGACACCGCCATCATAGCGGCGGCCCCCGCCCGCTTCTTCGCCGCCGGCGTGGGTGATGCGCTCGCCACCTACTTCGAGGCCCGCGCCTGTTACCGGGCGGACGGCATCAATCTGGTGGGCAAGCGCCCCTCCCGCACCGGCCTCGGGCTGGCCCGGCTCTGCTACGAGCTGCTGGGGGAGAACATCGAGCTGGCGATGGACGCGGTGCGCCACCATGTCACCACCCCGGCGCTGGAGCAGACCATCGAAGCCACCATCTATCTGAGCGGCGTGGGCGCCGAAGCGGGCGGCCTGGCGGCGGCCCATGCGATCAACAACGGCATGTCGGTGGTGGCGGATCTGCACCGGGCCCAGCACGGCGAGAAGGTGGTGTTCGGCCTGCTCACCCAGCTGGTACTCGAGCGCGCGCCCCAGGCCGAGCTGGACGAGGTGATGCGCATCATCCAGCTGGCCGGCCTGCCCATGACCCTGCAGGAGATGGGGCTGAGCCGTTTCGTGGAGAGCGAGTGGCGCCAGGTGGCCAAGCTTGCCTGCGATCCCCTCGATACCATGGGCAACATGCCGATGAGCGTCAGCGAGCAGGATGTCTACCACGCCATGATCGCGGCCAATGCCATGGCCGAGCGCTACCGGACCCGTCACCCACGCGCCTGATCGGCACTCAAGCCAAGCCGTGATCACAGCGACAAGGCCGGCCCCTGCGGCCGGCCTTGTCATTCCCTGCCCGACCTGCTGCAATGGCCCCTTTATCTTTGGGACAAGGAGTCACCATGATATTGGAAGTCGCCCATTTGCAGGTCATCCCCGGTCAGGCTGCCACCTTCGAGCTGGCATTCTCCCAAGCCCAGCGCATCATCAGCACCATGCCGGGCTACGGCGGACACCAGCTCCAGCGCTCGCTGACCGATCCCCACCGCTATCTGCTGCTGGTCAACTGGCAGCGCCTCGAAGATCACACCCAGGGCTTTCGTGGCTCACCCCAGTACCAGCAGTGGAAGGCCCTGCTCCATCACTTCTACGATCCCTTCCCCACGGTCGAGCACTACCGGCAGGTCACCTTCGATGAGACAGAGCAGCGGAAACAGGATAACGGCCTGATCTGAACCAGATGCCCGGTGTCAGGACCAAGGTGACGGCTGAAGCGGCATTGCCTCGTTCGGTGTGCAAGCAGATAAGTGGCACGGGGGTGGGCTGTTAACCAAGAGAGAAGTGAGGAAGAGTGATCAGAGGGCCAAGCAGAACGCGGATCATCCGCGCCCAGACTTGGCCCCTGATGGGAAGATCAGGCCAACCGTTCGGCCCGCGCCTTGATCAGAGGGGCGGCAAAGGCCTCCTGAGCCGCGATCAGCTGCAACTCATAGGCATCGGCCTGCCAGGTGTGCAGTAGTACCGTATCCACCGCCGCATTGGTGCGCTCGAACGCGCTGACGGCATCGTAACCCGCCTGCAGATTGGCCAGCATCAGCGCGCTGATGAGATCCCCCACGCCCACCGGCTGGCGGGCAAACTCGTAGAGCGGGCGGTCGATCAGATAATCTCCCTCGGTGGTGGCCAGCAGCATCTCGAAACGACCCGGCTCACGGGCAGCGCGTCCAAGATGCTTGACCAGCACCATCTTCACCCCGCGCGCCAGCAGCTGATGAGCGGCGGCCCGCGTCTGCGCCAAATCCGTCAGATGGACGTCGCACAGGGTCTCCAGCTCCAGCAGATTGGGGGCCATGATGTCGGCCGCCGGCAGCGCCTTCTCGGTCAAGAAACGGGTCACCCCAGGGGCGACGATGCACCCTTTCTCTGGATGGCCCATCACCGGATCGCAAAAATAGATGGCGGCAGGATTGGCGGCCTTGACCGCGGCCACCACCGCCAGGATCTCGTCCCCCTGCTCCGCCGAGCCCAGATAACCGCTCAGCACGGCGTCGCAGTGCGCCAGCACCTCGATGTTCGAGAGCCCTTCGCACAGGGCGCTGATATGCCCTGCGGGCATCGCCATTCCCTGCCATCCGGCCGCATATTGGGTGTGATTGGAGAACTGCACCGTGTTGATAGGCCATACCTCCATACCGAGACGGCGCATGGGAAACACGGCGGCGCTGTTGCCGGCACAGCCGAACACCACGTGGGACTGGATAGAGAGAATGCGTTTCATCGACATCACCGCAGAGAAGAGTCAGGGGAAAGGCGCAATATATCGGATGAAGATATTGATCTTCCACCCTTGATCAGCACAAACCCTTATTTGGTCGGCAAAATCCTCGTTGACGCCCTGGTTGCCATCGCCATCACCGGCCCCCTCTGCACTGACATGCCGCAGCTTGCAACCGCAAACACGGCCGACGTGGTCTAATAAAGTGATACAAAGCTCTTGTTTGATGGCATATGAGATTAATAAATGGGCTTTTGGTGCGCAGAGCCATCTGATGGCGAGTAAACAAGCGGGTGTCTGTGGCAGCCCTGGCCCTCAGGCAGCAAGGCAGCAAGGCAGCAAGGCAGCAAGGCAGCAAGGCAGCAAGGCAATGTAGTGGAAGGAGGCCACGGCGTCGGTGCAAGTGAAGGTATAACCAGACAGCCAAAGGCCGGATCGGGCTAGTCGGCCCGATCCGGTTTATCAGGGGCGAGCAAAGTGGTAGACCCAACCCTCGTCCAAAGCCATCTCGGCAGGTGGCGCCACCAGTGTCGGCAACAGGGAAACGCTCCCCTTGGCGGCATATTGCAGCGCCATCAGGGCGCAGATGGCGGCGTCGTAGCGATCGGTCCCCGCCGTCACATCGGCCGGTAGATGCGCCAGCAGCTCGGCGCGCACCGCCGATGCCTTGCCCCCCACCTTGGCAAGGGCGGGATAGACCTCCAGCACGGCGCGATCGGCCTGCAGTTGCTGCTTGGGCACCAGCTGCAAGTCGGCCAGTCGGGGCAGCATGGCGAGCGCCAGGGTCGCGTTGTTGCCGAGCCTGTCGAAGGTGGCCGAGAGCGGCTTCTTGCCATATTGCCGGTGCAGCCAGCGCTCGCAGTCCCGATAGGCATAAGGGTTGTCTATCTCACGCTGGGGCACGGCGCACTCGGTCGCCCTCCCCGCCAGCAGCTCGCCCAAGGCGCGAGGAAACGCCAGCGGCGCGTCGATGCCCAGCGCCAACTGCGGGCAGGCCAGCACCTGCAGCAGGTGGATCTCGTCGTGCAGTGCCGGGCGCAGCAAGGCATCCAGATCCGGCGCAACCCGTGAGCTAAGTCGAAACAGGGGCGATACCCCAAACCAGTGCAGCCGCTGTTCACGCGCCTGCCACCCCACCACGGCCACCGCCTGGGCACTGCCCTGCCAGCCTCTTACGTCCCAGCCGATGCCGATGGCATCCATGTGTTCCATTGTCATGCCAGTGTCACCTCTGCACGCTATCAATGCAGCACAGGGTAATGGCTGGCGCCCCTAAAGCAAGGTTGGCGGCGCGGCTTAGAAGGATTTCTTGAAATTGATCAGCGGCAAGATGGGGAAAATCCCGTTCTCGGCGTAGTTGGCGAGGCCAATCTGCAGACCGTCCAGGTGCTTGGTGGCGTTGATGAAGCCCAGCTGGAAGGTGGTGCGCTCGGCATAGTTGACGAAGCCGACGTTGGCCAGGGCATTGCCCTTGGCGATGTTGACGGCACCCCAGTTGAGGCCCTGCACATTGTTGGTCAGGTTGACGAAGCCAAGGTTGACGCCCTTGTCCTGACCCTCGTGCCAGTTGACCGCGTTGATCGCCACCCCGCCAAACTGGTGGCGTACCCGGCCGGCACCGAGGAAGATACCAAGCTGCAGACCGGTGAATTGATCCACATCGGAGAGGGCGAAGACCGGCAGATCGACTCCCTTCACCTGACCGGTGCGCCCATAGAGCACAGAGGCTCTGGCCCCCTCGACCTGATGGGACGCGGGCAGATTGACGCCGGGCAAGGAGAGCTGGACAGGGGTACTGGCGTGGGCAACGCCGCCAAGGGCAGCAGCCCCCAGGGCAAGCAGCAGGCGAGCAGGTTTCATCGATGCATTCCTCAAGACTCAGGGAGTGGCGTCAGCCTATCAGCCCCGCGGCCTGGGAACGAGACCCGACGGACGTGGCTGCGTCACCCCTCGTCTGAATCGGGCCAGCCAAACTGGACAGACCAGCATCAATATTTCGCCAAAAATTAACATTTATATTATTTACATCAAGCCTCATTTGGTAACACAATGCCTAAACGTGCGTTTGAACAGAGCAAACGACACGTGACGACTTTAAGGATGTAGTCGAACGGATGTAACCGAAGAATGGGCCCATCGGCCTTTTGCAATACCCTTCTGCCAACCACGGAGACACGCGATGAATATGGACGTAATCAAGACCTTTACCGAGCAGATGCAAGGCTTTGCCGCCCCCCTCACCCGTTACAACCAGCTGCTGGCCAGCAACATCGAACAGCTGACCCGGCTGCAGCTGGCCTCCGCCAACGCCTATGCCGAGCTGGGACTGAACCAGCTGCAGGCCGCCGGCAAGGTGCAGGATGCCCAGAGCCTGGCGGCCCTCGGCACCGTCCAGCTGGAGACCGCCAGCCAGCTCTCCCGCCAGATGCTGGACGACATCCAGAAGCTCAACACCCTCGGCCAGCAGTTCAAGGACGACCTCGATGCCCTGGCTGCCGACGGCATCAAAAAGAGCACGGGCAAGGCCTGATATCCCCCTGGCTGCCCGCGACGGGCAGCCACATCTCCCCATGCTCCGTCACGACAGGCTCGCCCTGCGCCGGGGATGGGTGAAGGAGAGAACATGAGCCAATCATCTTACGGCCCGCTGTTCGAGGCCCTGGCCCACTACAACGACAAGCTGCTGGACATGGCCAAGGCGCAGACCGAGCGCACGGCCCAAGCCCTGCTGCAGACCAATCTCGACGATCTCGGCCAGGTGCTGGAACAGGGTAGCCAGCAGCCTTGGCAACTGATCAATGCCCAGATGAACTGGTGGCAGGATCAGCTCAAGCTGATGCAGCACACCCTGCTCAAAAGCGCAGGCCAGCAGAGCGAACCGCTCATCGCCCCCGAGCGCAGCGATCGCCGCTTCAAGGCCGAGGCCTGGAGCGAGCAGCCCATCTATGACTACCTCAAACAATCCTATCTGCTGACCGCCAAGCACCTGCTGGCTTCGGTGGATGCCCTCGAGGGGGTGCCCCAGAAGAGCCGGGAGCGGCTGCGTTTCTTTACCCGCCAGTACATCAACGCCATGGCGCCAAGCAACTTTCTGGCCACCAACCCGGAGCTGCTCAAGCTGACCCTGGAGTCTGACGGCCAGAATCTGGTGCGTGGACTGGCGCTGCTGGCCGAAGATCTCGAGCGCAGCGCCGATCAGCTCAACATCCGGCTGACCGACGAGTCCGCCTTCGAGCTGGGGCGGGATCTGGCGCTGACGCCGGGCCGGGTGGTGCAGCGCACCGAGCTGTATGAGCTCATTCAGTACAGCCCGATCACGGAAACGGTGGCCAGGACGCCGGTGCTGATCGTGCCGCCCTTCATCAACAAGTACTACATCCTGGACATGCGGCCCCAGAACTCCCTGGTGGCCTGGCTGGTCGCCCAGGGCCAGACGGTGTTCATGATCTCCTGGCGCAACCCGGGTCCGGCCCAGGCCGACATCGATCTCGACGACTACGTGGTGGACGGCGTCATCGCCGCGCTGGATGGCGTGGAGGCGGCCACCGGCGAGCGGGAAGTGCACGGCATCGGCTACTGCATCGGCGGTACCGCCCTCTCCCTGGCCATGGGCTGGCTGGCTGCCAGACGCCAGAAGCAGCGGGTTCGATCCGCCACCCTGTTCACCACCCTGCTCGACTTCTCCCAGCCGGGGGAGCTTGGCATCTTCATCCACGAGCCCATCATTGCGGCGCTGGAAGCCCAGAACGAAGCCAAGGGCATCATGGACGGGCGCCAGCTGGCGGTCTCCTTCAGCCTGCTGCGGGAGAACAGCCTCTACTGGAATTACTACATCGACAGCTACCTCAAGGGGCAGAGCCCGGTGGCGTTCGATCTGCTGCACTGGAACAGCGACAGCACCAACGTGGCGGGTAAGACCCACAGCAGCCTGCTACGCCGGCTCTATCTGGAGAACCAGCTGGTGAAGGGGGAGTTCAAGATCCGCCACACCCGCATCGATCTCGGCAAGGTGAAGACCCCGGTGCTGCTAGTCTCGGCCATGGACGATCACATCGCCCTCTGGCAAGGGACCTGGCAGGGCATGAAGCTGTTCGGTGGCGAGCAGCGCTTCATCCTGGCTGAATCGGGCCACATCGCCGGCATCGTCAATCCGCCGGACGCCAACAAGTACGGCTTCTGGCAGAACGACACCGAGGCCGCCAGCCCCGAGGCGTGGCTCGCCGGCGCAAGCCACACCCCCGGCTCCTGGTGGCCGCAGATGGCAGCCTTCATCCAGAGCCGGGAAGAGGATCCCGCCCCCCTCCCTGCCCGCATCCCGAGCGAAGGGCTGGAAGCGGCCCCCGGCAGCTACGTCAAGGTACGGCTCAACCCGGTCTTTACCCAGACCCCCGAGGAGGAGCCAGCATGAGCACGCTTCCCTTCGAGGTGGGCCAACAGGCCAGCCTGACCAAGCGGTTCGGTGCGGCAGAGGTCGAGGCGTTTGCCGGGTTGTCGGAGGATTTCAATCCGCTGCACCTGGATCCCGCCTTCGCCGCTACAACGCCGTTCGAGCGCCCCATCGTGCACGGCATGCTGCTGGCAAGCCTCTTCTCGGGGCTGCTGGGCCAGCAGCTGCCGGGCAAGGGCACCGTCTATCTCGGTCAGAGCCTCGCCTTCAAGCAGCCAGTGTTTGTGGGGGATGAGGTGACGGCAGAGGTGGAGATCATCGCCCTGCGCAGCGACAAGCCCGTCATCACCCTGGCCACCCGTATCCTGACGGCAACCGGCACCATCGCCGTCAGCGGTGAAGCCGTGGTGAAGTTCGGCTGAAAGCAGTTTGCCCCATGATCTCAGTCAGCCCGGCCACTGCCGGGCTGACTGCTATGGTGTGCGCCCCCAAAATGGTCTTGCAAGCCACAATTGCCCGCAGACATATCCCCTTGCCCTTTCCTTGACGGCCCGAACTGCCTAGAATAACCGCCCTGCTGTTTCAGCCATTCATCCACTAGAGGATTTCCCATGGAGACGTTTCTGCTCGAAGGCCACCCCTTCGTTGCCTTGTGCGACCTTATCAAACATCAGGGTTGGGCCGATTGTGGCGGTGCGGCCAAGGCGCTGGTCGCCGAAGGGCTGGTAGAGGTGGACGGTCAGGTCGAGACCCGCAAGCGCTGCAAGATCGTGGCCGAGCAGGTGGTCAACTTCAACGGCATGAAGGTCGTGGTGAAAGAAGGTGTCAGCCCCGAGATCCTCTGATCCCGACGCTCTGCCACGCAAGCGCTACCCAGCACAGTGGCCAAGCTGATAGTCAACTTCAACGGCATGAAGGTGGTCGTGAAAGAAGGCATCAGCCCCGAGATCCTCTGACCTTGCTTGAATAAGGGCGCCGACGCGCCCTTTGGCATTCAGCTGGCTTTGATCGACAGAGTCAGCACGAAGCGCGCCATCGCCTCATCCCCGTTCAGCGACGGACAGGTGGCCACCACCTGGATGGGGCGGTTGATGCGCTGACCGCTCGCCAGCGACTCGTCGATCATGGCGTCGATCTCCTCCCCGGCCGCGCAGTCAAACTGCACATCCCCCTCGGGCCGTTTCAGAAACTCCCCCTGCACATCCTTGAAGGCGAAGTGTACCTTCTTGCGCCGCTGCCGCCCCTTCTCCATCACCAGCAGACCGCCCACCAGATCGGCGCCGGTCGCCAGCGCGCCGAAGTACATGCTGCCCAGGTGGTTGCGGGTGCGCCAGCCGAGCGGAATGCGAATGCGCAGCGCCTTGGCGCTCATCTCTTCGATGACCGGGGCACAAAATCCGATGACGGGGATGTAGCGCCAGGCAAAGAGCCGCAGCGCCAGGTTGGCCTTCAAACGTTGCAAATCCATATGCGAACTGATCCGATGAGTTGATGTAAACAACATGTTGCCAGCATGGCTGGCGTTCGACAAGGACGCGGATCACGCTTGCCGTCATTTCCCCTCATCAAAAAAGAGGGAACCGCACGGGTTCCCTCTGCTCGTTCCTATGGCGATCAGGCCCGCTTCTCTTCCAGCCAGGCCCCCTGGCTCTGCATCTCGAACAGCTGGGCATAATGGCCGCCCAGCGCCATCAGCTCACCATGGCTACCCCGCTCGTTCACCTGACCGCGCGAGAGCAGCAGGATCTCGTCCGCATCGACGATGGTCGAGAGGCGGTGGGCGATGGCAATGGTGGTGCGGCCGCGGCGCGCCGCCGCCAGCGCCGAAGAGAGGGCCAGCTCGGTCTGGGAGTCCACGCTGGCGGTCGCCTCGTCCAGAATGAGGATGCGCGGATCCCCCACCAGAGCGCGGGCAAAGGAGAGCAGCTGACGTTGACCGGCGGAAAGGTTCTTGCCCCCCTCCTCCATCAGGGTGTTCAAGCCCTCCGGCAGGCTCAGCACGAACTCGGCCAGCTGTACCTCGGTCAGCGCCTGCCACAGCCGTGCCTCGTCGATACCGTCGCGGCCAAGGCGCAGGTTTTCCGCCAACGTCCCAACGAAGATGAAGGGATCTTGCTGGACCAGCCCGATGCTGCGACGCACCGCCGAGAGCGACAGGCTCGCCATCGGATGATCATCGAAGCGGATGGTGCCCTGATCCAGCGGGTAGAAACCCATCAGCAGGCTGATGATGGTGGACTTGCCGCTGCCGGTATGGCCCACCAGCGCCAGCATCTGGCCCGGTTTGGCGGTAAAGCTCACGTCCCGCAGCACCTGCTGCTCACCATCGTAGGAGAAACCCACCCGCTCGAAGCTCACCTGCCCCTTGAGCGGGCGCATCTCGCCCTCGGTGCTCTCGCGCTCTTCATCGAGCAGGGCAAAGACCCGCTCCCCGGCCACCATGGCCTGCTGCAGCTGGTTGAGCTGGTTGGTCATCTCGATGAGCGGCTCGATCATCCGCCCCAAATAGCTGATGAAGGCGTAGAGCACCCCCACCTGGATGGCGCCCTCCGCACTCAGCCCCTCGCGGGCAAACAGCGCCAACAGGCCGATCAGCACCATCATGTAGAAGAGATCGATGAGCGGGCGCAGCAGGATGCCGTTGATCTTGAGGCTCTTGAGGCGCGCCGCCCAGTGCTGCTGGTTCACCTCGGCAAAGGCGTTGGCGAAATGGCGCTCCTGCACCATGGCCTGGATGACCGGCATCCCCTGCAGCGACTCGTTGAGGCGGCTGTTGATGTCGGAGAGCAGGCTGCGGGTCGCCCGCACAACGGGCACGCTCAGTTTCTGATAGAGCCACATCACGCCACCCACCGCCGGTAACAGACAGGCACACACCAGCATCAGCCGCAGATCCAGCAGCGCCATGGAGATGAGGATGCCGCACAGCAGCACCACCTTCTGCACCAGCAGCCCGATCACCTGCACATAGAGGTTCATGATCGCCTCGGTGTCGTTGGTGATGCGGGAGATGAGCGAGCCGGAGCGATGCTGGTCAAAGTAGCGGGCCGGCAGCCGGATGGCGGTGGCAAACACCTGCTCGCGCAGTCGCTGCACCACCGCCTGGGCGATGCGGTTGAAACGCAGGGATTGCAGGTAAAAACCGGCCGCAGACAATACCTGCAGGCCGAGATAGCCGGCGGCGATGGCCGCGATGGCCGGCCACACCAGCTGGCGCGGCGCCAGATAGTCGTCGATGAACAGCTTGATGAGCAAGGGACCGGCCACTTCGGCGCCAGTAGCCAGCAGCAGGCAGATCCCCGCCTGAATGAGCCAGCGTGGATAACGGGCGCAGTACCCGAGCAGTCGTTTGATGGTCGGGTTCACAGGTACTCCTCCACGTCTTGTTTCAGCCGCTGATGATGAGGCACCAGGCCGGCATACCAGCACTCGGGGTCAGCGCCACACCGACTGAAGGCGCTCTTGATGAGTGGGCTCACAGGCTCTCCTCCACGTCTTGCTCGAGACGCTGGTAACGCACCATATCGGCGTACCAGCCGTTGTGGGCCATCAAGGCGCCGTGGCGACCCCGCTCACTGACATAGCCCTCTTCCAGCACCAGGATCTCGTCGGCCTGCTCCACCGCCGTCATCCGGTGGCTGACCAGGATCAGGGTGCGCTTGTGGGCCTTGAGGGCGTGCAGGATCTGCTGTTCGGTGTGGGCATCCACCGCCGAGAGGGCATCGTCGAGCACCAGGATGGGCGCCTCCAGCAACAGGGCTCGGGCGATGGCGAGCCGCTGTTTCTGACCGCCTGATAGGGTCACCCCCTTCTCCCCCACTTCGGTCTCATAGCCTTTGGGGAAACGGCTGATGTCGTCGTGCACGCAGGCGATGCGCGCCACCCGCTCAATCTCCTCCCGGCTGGCATCGGGGCGGCCGAGGGCGATGTTGGCGGCAATGGTGGTGGAGAAGAGAAACGGCTCCTGCGGCACATAGGCAAACTGACCGCGCAGCTCACCCAGCGCCAGCTGCGAGATGGGCACCTCCCCCATGCGGATCTCCCCTGCGGTGGGGTTGGCCAGTCGCATCAACATCTTGAGCAGGGAACTCTTGCCCGCGCCGGTGCGCCCGACGACTCCGAGCATGCCGCCGGCTTGCAGGGTGAAATCCACATTGCGCAGCAGAGTGCGCTGCTCGAGCTGGTAGCTGAGCGCCACGGCGCGCAGCGGAAAGGCCGAGGCCAGCGCCACCGGCTGGGCCGGCTCTTCGATGTCACTGCGCTCGGCCAGCAAGCTTTCAATCCGCGAATAGGCGGCGCTGCCACGCTCGATGATGTTGAACAACCAGGCGATGGCGAACATGGGCCAGATCAGCTGACCGAGGTACATGGTGAAGCTGGTGAGCTCCCCCAGGGTCAACTCATCACGCAGCACCAGGGCGCTGCCGCCCGCCACCGCTAGAAAGTAGGAGCAGCCGATACAGAGGTAGATGACGGGATCGAACTTGGCATCGATGCGGGCCACCGCCATGTTGCAGGCGCCCGCCTCCCGGGTCAGCTCGGCAAAGCCGCGATCTTCGAGCGATTCCACCGCATAGGACTTGAGCACCCGCACGCCGGAGAGCGCTTCCTGGGTCTTGTTGTTGAGCCGGGAGAAAGCACCCTGCGCTGCCTTGAACTCCTTGTAGATCTGGGTGCCAAAGCGGTTCATGAAAAACGCCATCACCGGCAACGGCAACAGGGAGAGCAGGGTCAGCTGCCAGGAGTACTGGCTGCACATGATGGAGAGCACCAGCACCCCGACGATGATGGAATCCACCAGGGTCAATACCCCTTCCCCGGCGGTCATCTCCACCGCCTGGATGTCGTTGGTGGCGTGGGCCATCAGATCGCCGGTACGATGGCGCTGATAAAAGTCCGGGCTCATGCGGGTGAAGTGGCTGAACAGCCGGTTGCGCAACACATAGGCGAGCCGGTAGGAGGCGCCAAACAGCATGACCCGCCACACGTAGCGCAGCAGATAGATGAGCAGACCAAGAGCGAACAGCCCGGCCAGATAGCCCGTCAGGGTTGCACTATCAAGGGACCCTTTGGCGATGCCATCCACCACCCAGCCCACCACCTTGGGCGGGATCACGGTCAACAGGGCCACCATCATCAACAGGGAGATGGCGATCAGGTAACGCCGCCACTGCTCCTTGAAGAACCAGCCCAGCCTTGCAAATACACTCACGTAGATATCCTTTGTCGCGACCGACCCAGGGCCGGCGCCCATCACGGGGAAACTCAATGCAATCGCCCCCGGCTGGGGGCGATACGAGGGGGTCATGATAGCCTGAAGCAAGCGGCTTGAGAATTATTGCTATTTCACCTGTTACAACAAGCGATCATCACGCTGTCCGAAGCCGGCGTACGGTGTTTCATGCTGCTCTCCGGTAAGCAGAAAGTGGGACACCTCCTCCCGGGTCAGACTGAACACCTGTTGCAACTGCTCCAGATCCTGCTCGGTCAGCTCCTCCTGCTGGCGCAACCGCCACTCCAGCTCACCGGCCATGATCTGCAGACGGGAGGCGGAAATATTGGCGGAGACCCCCTTGAGGGTATGCAGCAACCGGCAGGCGATATCGGGCTGCTGACGACGCAGGGCGGAGCGGATCTCCCACAGGTCGTCCTTGTGCTCCGACATGAACAGCTTGAACAGGATCTGCAGCGCCTCCTTGTCCTGCTCCAGCCGCCTGAGGGCATCCTCCAGATCCAGCCGCCTGAGGGCATCCTCCAGATCCAGCACTCCCATCAGGTCGGGCGGTTTCACCTCGAGCGGCACCCGCCGCTCGCCGCTGGCGCTCTTCACCCACTGCAGCAGGTTGTTGTAGAGATCGAGCTTGCTGACCGGCTTGGTGACATAGCCGTTCATGCCGACTCCGAGGCAACGTTCCCTGTCCCCCGGCATGGCGCTGGCGGTCAGGGCGATGATGGGGACATCGTGCTTGTCGACCATCTTGCGGATCTGGCGGGTGGCATCCAGCCCGTCCAGTACCGGCATCTGCAAGTCCATCAGGATCACGTCGAAGGGCTGCTCGGCCACCCGCTCGACCGCCTCCCGACCGTTGCCCACCACGGTCACCAGGGCATCGACCCGGCGCAGGTATTCGATGATGAGCTGCTGGTTGACCCGGTTGTCCTCGGCCAGCAGTACCCGGATGCCTTGCAGCAGCTCGCGAAAATGCTGCTGATCCCCCTGCGCCTCGGCCTGGCGGAACTGCTGATCGTGGGAGCTGCCGTTGAGCAGCTCGTCCACCTTGGCCAGCAGGGCATTCTCGGTCATCGGCTTGGGCAGGAAGTGGGTCAATCCCATGCTCTCCATCCGCCCATGCAGCCCCTCCTTGGCCCAGGCACTGGTCATCAGGATCGGCAGACGGCGCCACTGGCTGTGCTGATACATCTCGAGCGCCAGATCCAGCCCGTCTTCCTGCCCCATGCGCCAGTCCAGAATGGCCAGCCGGATATTCTGCCCCTCTTCCCGCAGCACCTGGCGAGCCCGGGAGAGGCTGTTGACCGCCATGACCCTGGCACCGGCCCGGCCCAGGATATCCTTGGCCAGATCCAGCACCAGCTCGTTGTCATCCATCACCAGCACCAGCGGCTGATGTTCGAAGAAGACCCGCCGCCCGGAGACGCCGTAGACCGCCTTGGTCATGGGGATCTCGAACTGGAAGACCGAGCCCGTTCCCGGCTTGCTCTGCACCGTGATCCGGCCCCCCATCAGTTCGACCAGACGCTGGGAGATGTTCAGACCCAGCCCGGAGCCACCGTATTTGCGGGTATTGCCTGCCTCCAGCTGGGTGAAGGGCTGGAACAGCTGGGCCTGTTTCTCCTCGGCGATGCCGATACCGGTGTCACGCACACTGAAACGCACCTGCATGGGGTGCTGGTTGACCAGGGTGATGGCTACTTCCACCTCGCCCCGCTCGGTAAACTTGATGGCGTTGTTGACCAGATTGACCAGCACCTGGCCGAGGCGCAGCGGATCGCCGCGCAGAAAATCCGGCACGGCCGGCGACTTGTTGATGATGACCTCGACCTGCTTGCGCTCGGCCAGGTCGGCAAACATGCCGGCCAGCGAGTCGATCTGCTCGCTCAGATCGAAGTCGATCTCCTCCAGGGTCAGCTTGCCGGACTCCACCTTGGTCAGATCCAGAATGTCGTTGATGAGCAGCAGCAGGGTATCCGACGAAGATTTGATCTTGCTGAGATAATCCCGCTGCTGCTGATCCAGCTCGGTCTGCAGTGCCAGCGAGCTGAACCCGATGATGGCGTTCATGGGGGTGCGGATCTCGTGGCTCATGTTGGCCAGAAAGTCGCTCTTGGCCTGGGCCAGCAAGCCGGTCTGGCGCGACAGCTCGCTCAGCTTCTGGTTGCGCCGCCACAGGGTCACCGCCACCAGCCCGAAACAGAGCATGGCCCCCCCCAATACCATCAGATAGAAGCGGCTCTTGAGGGAGGAGGCCTGCTCCATCTTGCTCTGCTTCCAGAGTGACAGCCCCTCCAGTTCGTGCATGTCGATGACCTGGTTGCGCAGCACGTGGTACTCCACCACCTGATGGCTGACATCCTCGCTCAGCTGGGCCAGCCCCGCCACTTCGGGATTGGCGGGATAGGCCGTCTTGAGGCGGCGCTGCAGGGCCTGCAGCCGCAGCTGCTCGCCCTTGTCCCAGCTGCGTTTGAGGTAGTGACTGAGCTGGGCCAGCTCGGTCAGGTCGATGGCAAGCGGAGAGTCTGCCGGCAAGGTGGCCAGCAAGCCGTTGAGCTGCTTTTGAAACGGCTGCTCTATGTACTCGATCGCCATCTCCATGGAATAAAGCTTGGCCAAGTCGAGCAAATAGCTGTCGATGTCATGCAACAGGGATTGGGAGTGGGGATTGTCGGCAGAGTCGGGATCGTTGCGCACCTGCCGCACGAAGCTGTCGAGGTTGCTCGACAACTGGTTGAGACGTTGTTGTACGTTGCCGTCGTTGGCCTTCTCGCGGCCAAGCAGATAGACGGTGTCGGTATTGACCCGGTTGAGGATCAACTCTGCGGCAACGCTGAGCTCGGAGGCCTTCTGCTGCTGGCTGAGCAGCTGCCAGCAATAGCCGGAAAACGCCAGCAGCGATACGATGATCAGGCTAAGCACAACACGATTGACCCGTGTCACATTATTCATCCCGTCTCGATTCTCATGTCATGGCCACGCATCCACCGACATCATGTCGACACAGGATAACTGGCTGTGAAAGATAACTGACTACTATGTTACCGTTACTCTGCCCTGTCAGTGCAATAAGATGTTGCAGGGCTTATGCATACAGGAATCAATTATGTCATTTATCACTACCTATTGTAGCCATTGCTTCACCAGGAACCGCCTGCCTGAAGAAAAAGTGGATTCAAACGCGAAATGCGGCCGCTGCAAGAGCGGGCTGTTCGCCACCACCCCGGTCAACGGCCAGGAGCAGCAGTTCAATACCCTGATCCAGTCCGACATCCCGGTCGTGGTCGACTTCTGGGCCAGCTGGTGCGGACCATGCCTTCAATTTTCACCTGTTTTTCAACAAGTTGCCAGTGAACTTGAACCAAGACTCCGCTTCGTCAAGGTCGATACCGAGCAACAAGCCGCCATTGCGGCCCGTTACGCCATTCGCAGCATTCCCACCCTGATGGTCTTCAAGCAGGGCAAGATGGTGGCACAGCGCAGTGGCTCCCTTCCTCCCAGTCTGTTCAAGGAGTGGTTGCACAGCTTCATCTAGGCCACAAATGATACCAATATGTTTAATTTGTGTTTATTTAATGTTTTCATTTACCTTGACTCTGTGAGTCCCGGCATGCTTTGACCAGTTCCCCCTGTTTCAAACGGGGGGATGAATGTAATCTCGGCAACACAACAACAACCATAAATTAACCGAGAGAACAATATGCACACATCTGCAGTACCCTCCACTACCCCATCACGCTGGCTGGACATCAAATCCGGGATCGTCATCCTGGATGTCTTGCTGCTCTGTGCCATGCTGGCCTGGCTCCCCTTTGACCCCAACGTCAACAAGGGGCTGGGGATCCTGGTCTTCATCGCCATCCTCTGGCTGACTGAAGCAATCAACATCACCATCACGGCTCTCTCCATCCCGGTACTTGCCACCCTGCTCGGGGTCTTTGACATGAGCAAGTCGCTGACTGACTTCGCCAACCCGGTGCTGTTTCTGTTCTTCGGCGGCTTTGCACTGGCCGCTGCACTCTCCAAACAGGGGCTGGATACCCAGATCGCTGCCAAGGTGATGCAGCTTGCCAGAGGCCACCTCGGCTGGGCCGCCATCGTGCTCTTCACCATCACGGCCGCCCTCTCCATGTGGATCAGCAACACCGCCACCGCCGCCATGATGATGCCTCTGGCTCTCGGCATGCTGAAAGGTCTCGATGCCCACAAGGAGCGCCGTACCCTGGTCTTCGTCCTGCTTGGGGTTGCCTACAGCGCCAGCATCGGTGGCATAGGCACCCTGGTCGGCAGCCCGCCCAACGCCATCGCAGCTGCCCAGATGGGGCTGGGTTTCACCGACTGGATGAAGTTCGGCATCCCGGTGGTACTCATCTTCATGCCGGTGGGCATCGGCTTGCTTTATATGGTGACCCGTCCCAACCTCTCCCATCAGGTCAGCACCGAGCAGGTCACCATCCAGTGGACCGGTCAACGCAAGATCACCCTGCTCATCTTCCTGACCACAGTACTGCTGTGGATCGGCTCCCAGCCCATTGCCAAGGCACTGGGAGGCATTCCCCAGTTCGATACCCTGATCGCCATGGGTGCCATCGTGGCCATTGCCATCAGCCGGGTGGCCAGCTGGGATGACATCAACCAGAACACCGACTGGGGTGTGCTGATGCTGTTTGGTGGCGGTCTCACCTTAAGCGCCATCCTCAAACAGACCGGGGCCAACGCCTTCCTGGCGGAGCACCTCTCCAACGGTCTGGCCACCATGCCGATCTTCATCATCCTGCTCTGTCTGGCCGCGTTCGTGGTGTTCCTGACCGAGCTGGTCTCCAACACCGCCACCGCCGCCCTGCTGGTGCCGCTGTTTGCCGGGGTTGCCCAGGCGCTGGGCGTATCGCCCATCGTCGTCTCCGTGCTGATCGCCGTTGGTGCCTCCTGCGCCTTCATGCTGCCGGTGGCCACCCCGCCCAACGCCATCGTGTTCGCCAGCGGTCATATCAAGCAGCGTGAGATGATGCGGGCCGGCCTGGTGCTGAACCTGGTCTTCACCGTCATTCTGACCCTGCTCGCCTACTTCATGGGTGACATACTGCACTGATATGCCGAGAACCAAGGCCCCTGACGGGGCCTTTTTATTGCCTCTTCTGCATGCAGTCTCGGCCAAACACTCACCCGTTCACCACCTGTGAACAGCCACTGTTCTCAGCCAAAAGAGCCGTATGGTGAAGGTTCTGGTTTGACGCTTCCCTCTTGTACTCTCTTTTTCTCAATCCCCCATCACCAACACCGCCCACTCAAAATAAAAAACCCCCGCATGGCGGGGGTTTACTGGTTTACCGTCTCATCAGCCGATGCTGCAGGGTTTCAGTTGCCAGATGCGATCCACATAGTCCTGGATGGAGCGATCGGAGTTAAACTTGCCCATGGTGGCCGAGTTGATGATGGCCTTCTTCGCCCACAGAGCCGGATCCCGATACCAGGTATCGATCAGCTTGTGGGCTTCCGAGTAGGAGGCGAAATCGGCCAGGGTCAGGTAGGGATCCCCTCCTTCCAGCAAGGAGCGCTTGATGGAGGAGAGCTCGCCCGGACGACCCGGCGTGAAGTAGTCGGTATCAAACCAGTCCAGCACGGCCTTGAGCTCGGAGTTGGCATAGTAGAAATCGTACGGGTTGTAGCCGCGGCCCTTCAATGCCTTCACTTCGTCCACGTTCAGACCGAAGATGGCGCAGTTCTCGGCTCCCGCCTCTTCGGCGATCTCGATGTTGGCGCCGTCCAGCGTGCCAATGGTGATGGCACCGTTGAGCGCCATCTTCATGTTGCCGGTACCGGAGGCCTCATAGCCGGCGGTGGAGATCTGCTCGGAGACATCCGCCGCCGGGATCAGCTTCTCGGCGAGGCTCACCCGGTAGTTCGGCATGAACACCACTTTCAGCTTGCCCTGGATGCGAGCATCGTTGTTGACCCGCTCCGCCAGCTTGTTGATGGCATAGATGATGTCTTTGGCCAGCTTGTACCCGGGCGCCGCTTTGGAGCCGAAGATGAACACCCGCGGGTGCATGTCATAGTCCGGGTTGGCCAGCAGGCGACGGTAGAGCGCCATGATGTGGATAAGGTTCAGCTGTTGGCGCTTGTACTCGTGCAGACGCTTGATCTGGACGTCGAAGATCGCCTCCGAGCTCACCTCGATGCCGGTTTCGGCCTTGATCACCTTGACCAGCTTCTCCTTGTTGTGGCGCTTGATGGTCATGAACTGCTGCTGGAATGCCTTGTCGTCGGCAAACTTGACCACGCTGCGCAGCTTGTCGAGCTGCAGCGGCCACTCTTTGCCCACCACCTCGTTGTAGAGTTCGGCAAGTTCCGGGTTGCAAGCCAGCAGCCAGCGACGCGGGGTCACCCCGTTGGTGACGTTGCACATCTTCTGGGGCCACAGCTCGGCATACTCGGGGAACAGGTCTTCCTTCACCAGCTTGGAGTGGATCTCGGCCACACCGTTCACCTTGGAAGAGCCAATGACACACAGGTTGCCCATGCGCACCTTGCGCACATCACCCTCTTCGATGATGGAGAGCTTGGCCTTGATGGCGTCGTTACCCGGCCACTTGGGTTCAACCAGCTCACTCAGGAAGCGGGCGTTGATCTCGTAGATCACCTCAAGATGACGGGGCAGCACCTTCTCGAACAGGCTGACCGACCACTTCTCCAGCGCTTCCGGCAGCAGGGTGTGGTTGGTGTAGGAGAAGACCTGATAGCTGATGGCCCAAGCCGAGTCCCAGGTCAGCCCCTCTTCGTCCACCAGCACCCGCATCAGTTCCGGGATGGCCACGGTGGGGTGGGTATCGTTGAGCTGGATGGCAATCTGGGCGGCAAAGTTGCTGAAGTCGGCGCCATGCACCCGCTTGTAGCGACGCATGATGTCCTTGATGGAGCAGGCACAGAAGAAGTACTGCTGGATCAGGCGCAGCTCTTTGCCCGCATCGGTCTCATCGTTCGGATAGAGCACCTTGGAGATGGTCTCGGCCTGGGCTTTCTCCGCCTGGGAATCGATGTAGCCACCGGCGTTGAACACGTCCCAGTCAAAGAACTCGGAGGCGCGGGATTCCCACAGGCGCAGGATGTTGACGGTATGACCGCCAAAGCCGACCACCGGGATATCCCAAGGCACCCCTTTGATCTTGCGGCCGGCGTGCCACACCTTCTTGAGGCCACCGTTGTCACCAAACACGGTCTCGACATAGCCGTAGAGCGGGATCTCCTGCACGGATTCCGGGCGGCAGATCTCCCAGGGGTTGCCATATTCACGCCAGGAGTCAGGGCGCTCAATCTGGCGGCCATCCTGAATTTCCTGACGGAACAGGCCGTGCTCGTAGTGGATACCATAACCGACCGCCGGGTAGTTCAGGGTCGCCAGGGAATCGATGAAGCAGGCGGCCAGACGGCCCAGACCGCCGTTACCGAGCGCCATGTCGGGCTCTTGTTCACACAGATCGGTCAGTTCCAGGCCGAGTTCACCCAGCGCCTCTTCGCAAACTTTGTATAGAGAGAGGTTGTGCAGGTTGTTAGAGGTCAGACGCCCCATCAGGAATTCAGCAGAGAGATAGTGAATCGCACGAGTATCTTTCTTGAAGTGAGTCTGCTGAGTACGGGTCAGGCGCTCGTACACCTGTTCGTTGACGGCGGCTGCGGTCGCTTTCCACCACGCTTCTGGCGAGGCTTTCTGTTCGCTTGTACCCAAGGTAGAACGCAGGTGACGCACGATACTCGCCTTGAGCTGATCTTTATCCAGTTGGAGATCCTGGTCTGTCTTCTTCTTGGTAGCCATAAACCATTTCCTTCGTTACAGAATAATAAATTGTTATCCCATCAGGGACCGGCGCTGTTGTTATCTCAGAATATGTTCCGGCGTGGGCATACTAGCTAAAGCCGCTGGTTTAAAAGTTAACGCAAGTCACACTTTAACGCATAAAAATGACAGTTCAAGCTTGAAAACCCTTTCCTGAAACCTGCCATTATGAATCTTCAATTTCATTAAAAATCATATAGTTAATCTCTTCATGAAAATATAAATACGTGAATAGGTTTTCAATGATTGCCAAGCGCTGAAAATCCTTGAAAATAACTGAAAATTCAGCGCACATTGAAAACGATTTCAATGTGCGCTGTTCATGAAAAGCAAAGACCAAGGCTGTGCAGTTGATTTCTGCGGGTCAACCATGGGCCTTGAACTGGTTGCTCATGGGGTCATAGTGATAGCCTATCTGCAATAAGCGGGTAGCCAGCTGATCCTCCGTCATGTCGTAGTAGGCCAGCAACTCTTCCAGCCCGTCACACTCCAGCCGCAGCTTCTCATTGATGATCCCGAGCAGGATATTGGCATCCAGTCGTTGCAAGGTGCTGACGTCCATCTCATCTCTCCTCTGTGCAAGACATACTGTATAACCATGGGCGTCCCCTCCTGCTTTGTCCATAGGCTAAAAAACACTCACCGCCAACACCAAATAAATAACCTTTATAATCAATACTATAGACTCACCCACTGCCAATTTGATCACATTTTAGAGCACAAATGGCTTGTCACTGGCACCAACAGAAACTACTGTATACGTATACAGCATGGTTATTCATACAGGACAAACATATGAGCCAGCCCATGAGTCAGCACCCCATCACCACCTCAGCCGGTATGAGCAATCCCTGGCCCACCCGGCATCAAGGCAACATGGATGATGAGCGTTACAGCGCAACGATTGCCCATGAAGCCCCGCTGCTTGATGAGCTGGTGAGACTGAGCCATGGCGATACCGGCTGGATCCTGTTGATTGCGCCACCCGGTCTGCCAGTAGCCAAGCAGTTGCAGGCACAGGGGATCAATCCCGCCAGAGTATTGGTGCTGCACAGCCCCAAGATCAAAAACTGGCAGCGGACGCTGGAACAGAGTCTGGGCAACGGCCGCTGCGCCGCCGTGCTGACCTGGCTGCCGGAACAGGTCATGCTGGATCGCGCCAAGTTGAGCAAGTTGGGGCAACGCTGCGGGGTACTGACCCGTTTCTTCGAGCCGGCCGCATCCTCTCCCGTCCACAGTGGTTCACTGGTCTATGGCGGGCAGGATGTCTATCTCAACCACTGACAGGTACCAAGAGTGCGAGGAGACGCCTTGCAGGATTGGCTGCTGAGTTGAACGGGCTTTTCGTTGGCGCTGAACAGCCCAGCAATCACTGAGTGACAAGAGCCCTGCAGCCATCAGACAACAGCGGCAAGTGCCTGCCGACAGACGGAAGTGGAGGCCGGCATTGAAAACAAGGCGCAGAGCCCCTCGCACCGAGCACAGTTGGCAGTTGGCAGTTGGCACTAATGCGACTGCACGCAGGCCAAAAGAGAAGGCGACCCTGGGGTCGCCTTCGTTCTGTCTACCATGGCTGCAGCGGTATAACGGTGGTATCGATAATAGTCATGCGCCGCGTCTGTTTACGCTGAGCCTCGAGACAAGTCTCAAGACCGTGAGTGAACAGCCATCAAACAGCTTTCGCTCACGCCAGTTTGCCGTCGAGCTCGGCAATCTTGGCAGACCAGTAAGCCGGGCCAGTCTCATGGATATTGTTGCCCTGAGAGTCGACCGCCACGGTCACCGGCATGTCTTCCACCTCGAACTCATAGATGGCTTCCATACCCAGGTCGGCAAAGGCCACAACCCGCGCCTTCTTGATGGCCTTGGCCACCAGATAGGCGGCGCCGCCGACGGCCATCAGATAGACAGCCTGGTGCTGCTTGATGCTCTCGACCGTCTTGGGGCCTCGCTCGGATTTACCGATCATGCCGATAAGGCCGGTTTCTCCCAGCATCATGTCGGTGAACTTGTCCATCCGGGTGGAGGTGGTCGGGCCGGCCGGGCCGACCACTTCGTCACGCACGGCATCGACCGGGCCGACGTAATAGATGAAGCGGTTGGTGAAGTCGACCCCTTCCGGCAGCCCCTCGCCTTTTTTCAGCATGTCGGCAATGCGTTTGTGAGCGGCATCGCGACCGGTCAGGATCTTGCCGGAGAGCAGCACGGTATCCCCGCTCTTCCAGCTGGCAAGCTCTGCCTTGGTGATGCCGTCGACATTGACACGGCGCACGTTGCCGCCGGCCGAGCGGGTGATCTCCGGCCAATCTTCCAGCTTCGGCGGGGTCAGCTCGGCCGGGCCGGAGCCATCCAGTTCGAAGTGCACGTGACGGGTAGCCGCGCAGTTGGGGATCATCACCACCGGCTTGGAGGCCGCGTGGGTCGGCGCAGATTTCACCTTCACATCCAGCACGGTAGTGAGACCGCCGAGCCCTTGGGCACCGATCCCCAGCTTGTTGACCTTGTCGTAGAGCTCGACCCGCAGCTTCTCTTCGGTGGTCTCCGGACCACGGGCGATCAGCTCTTGGATGTCGATATGCTCCATCAGGGCCTCTTTGGCCAGTACAGCCGCCTTCTCGGCAGTACCACCGATGCCGATCCCCAGCATGCCGGGTGGACACCAGCCGGCGCCCATGGTCGGCACGGTTTTGAGCACCCACTCCACCACGTCGTCGGAGGGGTTGAGCATCACCATCTTGGACTTGTTCTCGGAGCCGCCGCCCTTGGCCGCGATGCTCACTTCCACCTTGTCACCCGGGATCATGTCGATGTGCACCACGGCCGGGGCGTTGTCCTTGGTGTTCTTGCGACTGCCGGCGGGGTCGGCCAGCACGGAGGCGCGCAGCGGGTTGTCCGGATTGGTGTAGGCACGGCGGGTGCCCTCATCCACCATCTCCTGTACCGTCATGTCGCTGTCCCACTGCACCTGCATGCCGATCTTGACGAAGCAGGTGACGATGCCGGTATCCTGACACAAGGGGCGATGCCCTTCGGCGGACATGCGGGAGTTGATCAGGATCTGGGCCAGGGCATCCTTGGCGGCCGGGTTGATCTCGCGGTCATAGGCAGCCTTGGCGGCCTGCACGAAATCGAGGGGGTGGTAGTAGGAGATGTACTGCAGGGCGTCGGCGATGGAATCGATAAAATCCTGTTTTTTAATGATGCTCATATCATCCTCACTGGTCCTTGTCTCCGGCTCGATGCAGAGCAAGGGCTTCCATATGAGCCGTGCTTCGGTGGGGTGGTGCCAGGCGGCTTGCCTGTCGGCCCGATAAGACAACGGCGTGTTTTTTCTAAAAATTCCGGCGGCTATGATACGCTTGCCACCCCCGTACCGGCTAGGGAGCAGGCTGTAAACTGTTGCCTGTGTAACAAAAAATGAAACCAACGCTGCATATCCACCATTTTGATCACCAGACGGCGCTCCATGCCCTGTTCGCACGCCTTCATCATCTGCCCTGGGCCATGTTGCTGGAATCCGCCGGCCCGCTGGGAGCGGACAACCGCTTTGACATCATCACCGCCGATCCGCTGGCCACTTTGCAGACCGAGGGAGCGCTGACCCACATCGCGCAGGGAGATCAGCACGAATCCCATGAAGATGATCCGTTGACGCTGCTGGCCCAACGCCAACACGCCCTGCTGGGAGAGGTCATCAGTCAAGCGACCCCCCTGCCCTTCATCGGCGGTGCTCTCGGCCTGTTTGGTTATGATCTGGGCCGCCGTTTCGAGCGTCTGCCGAGCCTGGCCGCCCGTGACGTGACCATCCCGGACATGGCAGTCGGCATTTATGACTGGGCCCTGCTGCGGGACGTGGCAACGGGCGAGTGGCAGCTGGTGCACTGGGGCGATGAGGCCGGCCTTGCCCGCCGCCTGCAGTGGCTCAAGACGCAGCAGGCAACCGCCACTGAGCCCTTTGCCTTGCAGGGACGATGGCAGAGCAACATGAGCCGCGCGCAATACGGTGACAAGTTTGCCAAGGTCCAGGCCTATCTGGCCGCCGGGGACTGCTATCAGATCAACCTGACCCAGCGCTTCAGCGCGCCCTATCGGGGCGACGAGTGGCAGGCCTATCAGGCGCTGTCACAGGCCAACCGTGCCCCCTTCTCGGCCTTCCTGCATTTGCCGCAGGGCGCCATATTGAGCCTCTCCCCCGAGCGTTTCCTGTTGCTCGACCAGCGCCATATCGAGACCAAGCCCATCAAGGGCACCCGCCCGCGACTGGCCGATCCGGCACTGGATCAAGCCAGCGCCCTCGAGCTGGCTGGCGCCGACAAGGACAGATCGGAAAATCTGATGATCGTGGATCTGCTGCGCAACGACATCGGCCGGGTCAGCCGACCCGGCTCGGTCAGCGTGCCCAGCCTGTTTGCGGTAGAGTCTTTTCCGGCGGTGCATCACCTGGTGTCCACCATCCACGGCGAGCTGGACGCCCAGTGGCAGGCGGTGGACCTGCTGCGCGCCTGTTTCCCCGGCGGATCCATCACCGGCGCCCCCAAGATCCGGGCCATGGAGATCATCGAAGAGCTGGAGCCCCAGCGGCGCAACGCCTACTGCGGCAGCATCGGCTATCTGAGCCAGCACGGCCGGATGGATACCAGCATCTGCATCCGCACCCTGATCGCCGCACAGGGCCAGCTCCATTGCTGGGCCGGTGGCGGCGTCATTGCCGACTCCGACGTGGACGACGAATATCAGGAAACCTATGACAAGGTGGCCCGCATTCTGCCACTGCTGGACACACTGCGTTGAAAACCTGACAAAATGGATCACAGCAACTGGAGCGAAGAAGAATCGAGATGGAACGTGCCGAACTGCTGACCCGCTTTTTATTGCAACGCCCCGCCCCCGCCCACCGGCTGACGGTGGCAGGGCTCAAGCCCGCCGCCGTGCTGCTGCCGTTGGTCGAGCGGGCCGACGGCCTGCAACTGCTGCTGACCCGGCGCAGCCCGCACCTGCGCCACCACGCAGGGCAGATAAGCTTCCCCGGCGGCAGGCAAGATCCAGACGACCGGGACTTGATCCACACGGCGCTGCGGGAAACCCAGGAAGAGCTCGGCATAGTCCCTGCCCAAATAGAGGTGCTGGGTACCCTCACGCCCCTCAACACCGTCTCCCAATACGACGTGCTGCCGGTGCTGGGGCTGGTCACGGCCGACTATCAGCTCACCCTGAGCCGGGACGAGGTCGACCAGGCTTTTGAGGTGCCGCTCAACCACCTGCTGGATCCACGCCACCACATCGCGCTCACCATTCCCAGAGCCGATCACCTGCACACCATCTACTGGATCCCCTGGCAGCACCACTTCATCTGGGGCGCCACCGCCAGCATGATCCGCCAACTCTCTCGGCAACTTGCCATATAACATTTTGCCTACAAAGGATTGTGCAACATTCGCGCATTAACATTAAACTAACGTAGGTTTTTATAAAAAATAATTGATTAATTCTTCTTTCGATCACATTTCCACAAAAGAATGCGGGTTTGAGCCCCATAAAGGTGAATTTGATCAACATTTTTGATTAAAAAAACCGTATCCTTGCGCCGATTCAATAAAAACCACAATTCGGGGTGAGACACATGTCTAATACTGTCACCGGCGCACAGGACGTTGCGACCTCACAGGAGCAAGGAACCCGCTCCATCCAATCGCGTGGTTGGACCAAACAAGACACCAGCTGGGTGATCAGCCTGTTCGGCACCGCCGTCGGCGCCGGCATTCTGTTTTTGCCCATCAACGCCGGCATGGGTGGCTTCTGGCCACTGGTGGTGATGGCGCTGCTGGTCGGCCCCATGACCTACCTGGCCCACCGCGGCCTCGCCCGCTTCGTACTCTCCTCCAGCAGACCCGATGCCGACATCACGGAAGTGGTGGAAGAGCACTTCGGCGTGGGTGCCGGCAAATTGATCACCCTGCTCTACTTCTTCGCCATCTACCCCATCGTGCTGATCTACGGGGTGGGCATCACCAACACGGTTGAGAGCTTCATGGTCAACCAGTTGCAGATGACGGCGCCCCCGCGCTGGATCCTCTCCATCGTGCTGATCATGGGCATGATGTCGGTGATGCTGGCCGGTGAAAAACTGATGCTGAAGGTGACCGAGTTCCTGGTCTACCCACTCATCGCCATCCTGGTGGGGATCTCCTTCTATCTCATCCCGGACTGGACCGGCGCGGCCCTCTCCCAGATGCCGTCCGGCAAGGACTTTGCCATCACCCTATGGCTGACCATTCCGGTGCTGGTGTTCTCCTTCAACCACAGCCCGGCCATCTCCAGCTTCTCGCTGGCCCAGCGCCGCGATCACGGCGAGCACGCGGTCGAGAAGTCTGACGCCATCCTCAAGCGTACCGCCACCATCCTGCTCGGTTTCGTGATGTTCTTCGTCTTCTCCTGTGTGATGAGCCTGACCCCGGCGCAGCTGGCAGAAGCCAAGTCCCAGAACATCGCAGTGCTCTCCTACCTGGCCAACCAGCACGCGAGCCCCATCATCTCCTACTTCGGCCCGCTGGTGGCGTTCGTGGCCATCGTCTCCTCCTTCTTCGGCCACTACCTGGGTGCCCGTGAAGGCCTGAAGGGGATGATCGTCCAGAACCTGCGCAAGTCCGGCAAGGAGCCGAACCACAAGAAGGTCGAGATGTTCATCATCGCCTTCTTCATCCTGACCCTGTGGGGCACCGCGGTGATCAACCCCTCCATCCTCGGCATGATCGAGTCGATGGGCGGCCCCATCATCGCCACCATCCTGTTCATCATGCCGATGTACGCCATCAAGCGCGTGCCGGCCATGGCGAAGTATCAGGGCCATATCAGCAACGTCTTCGTGGCTGTGATGGGAATGGCGGCCATCTCCGCCATCCTCTACCAACTGCTCGGCTGACACTCGGCCATGCCAGAAAAAATGCCAGCCGGGTAACCGGCTGGCATTTTTTTATGGTGCCAACAGCAGCGGATGATGGCTCTCCAGCAGGCGAGCATGCACAGGCATGTTGGCCGATGCGCCACTCACATAACATCGTCCAAGCTCCCCATCCCGACGATTCCCCCGTCTTCTCTCGTCATCCTCCCTCGAACGGCAACCGACAATGGCTGACCCATGCCCCATGCA
Organism: Aeromonas sp. 2692-1; assembly: GCF_013085505.1. Classification (NCBI taxonomy): domain Bacteria; kingdom Pseudomonadati; phylum Pseudomonadota; class Gammaproteobacteria; order Aeromonadales; family Aeromonadaceae; genus Aeromonas; species Aeromonas sp. 2692-1. The sequence continues at coordinate 3,200,543 of NZ_CP038513.1, read as the reverse complement.
GCCTTATACAAGCCGGTGCCACACAGCCTGCCTGGCAAGGCGTTCTTCCGGGCTCTTGATGCGCCCACTGCATCAACTTCATCCGGCCCCCTCATCTCCTGCAGATGCGGACCGGACCAGCCCCCAGACCGCCAGACAATAAAAAACGCCCTCGAATGAGGGCGTTTTCAGTGGGGTGAAGGCGGTGCTATCAGGCTTCGCTGTTGGGCACGGGCGAGGCATCCAGCAGGGTTTCATCTTCGGCCATGCAGGCCGCGGCGGTGAACAGCACATCGGTGGAGCTGTTCAGGGCAGTCTCTGCAGAATCCTGCAGTACCCCGATGATGAAGCCCACGGCTACCACCTGCATGGCGATGTCGTTGCTGATGCCAAACAGGCTGCACGCCAGCGGGATCAGCAGCAGGGAGCCGCCGGCCACGCCGGACGCACCGCAGGCACTGATGGTGGCGACCACGGAGAGCAGAATGGCGGTGGCCAGATCCACTTCCATCCCCAGGGTGTGTACCGCCGCCATGGAGAGCACGGTAATGGTGATGGCGGCACCGGCCATGTTGATGGTGGCACCCAGCGGGATGGAGACCGCATAGGTGTCTTCCGGCAGGCGCAGTTTCTCGGCCAGCGCCATGTTGACCGGGATGTTGGCGGCGGAGCTGCGGGTAAAGAAGGCGGTTACGCCGCTCTCTTTCAGGCAGGTCAGCACCAGCGGATAGGGGTTGCGCTTGATCTTCCAGAACACGATCAGCGGGTTGACCACAAAGGCGATGAACAGCATGCAGCCGATCAGCACCACCAGCAGTTGGGCATAGCCGAACAGGGCGTCAAAACCGGTTTCCGCAAGGGTGGAAGCAACCAGGCCCAGAATGCCGAGCGGCGCGCAGCGGATCACCGCTTTCACGATGGTGGAAACCCCGTGGGACAGGTCGGTGATCACTGCCTTGGTTCCCTCGCTGGCGTGGCGCATGGCGATGCCAAGGCCGATGGCCCAGGCCAGAATGCCGATGTAGTTGGCATCCAGCAGCGCCTTGACTGGGTTGGTCACCACGTTGAACAGCAGGGTCTGCAGCACCTCGGTGATGCCGCCCGGCGGGGTGATCTCGGCACTGTTGGCCACCAGATGCAGGTTGGAGGGGAACAGGAAGCTGGCCACGACGGCGACCGCAGCAGCCAGGAAGGTACCCAGCAGATAGAGCAGCAGGATCGGTTTCATGTTGGTCTTCTGGCCCTGCTTGTGGCCGATGATCGCCGCCATGACCAGTACAAAGACCAGCAGCGGGGCGACCGCCTTCAAGGCGCCGACGAACAGGCTGCCGAGCAGGCCCGCTGTTTTGGCCCATTCCGGCATGAACATGGCAAGGAGGATACCGAAGACCAGACCGACCAGGATCTGGCTAACCAGGCTGGTACTGTTGACCAGTCTTACGAGGGGGTGTTGTTGTGTCATCAAATAGTCCCTGAGCACCGAAGTGCGTGAATCATTAGTCCTGTTGGCAACCGCTACGCCAGGCGACACCCATGTCACGGCTGGCGTCATCTGTCCCGGCAAGCTTTCTGTTGAGCCTGTCCGGTAACACACGGGATTGCGGACAAGGAATATCCCATCTGCAACCGCTTTTTTCCATATAATCACTGAAAAATATCCGGTTTACCTCACAAAAAAACCACAACAATGCGATAACACAATATCAACAGCATTCAAATGGATGCCGTTTTCCCTCGCTTGGCCATCCAGACACTCCCCGGCGGTGGTATCATGATGGTTTTTGCGCTGGAGCCCTGCCATGATCTCATCCCTGTTGACCCGTCACTTCGGCTTCGATCGGTTAAGACCGGGACAGGAGGCGGTGATCAGCCGATTACTGGCCGGCCAGAGTGCCGCCGCTATCTTCCCCACCGGCTCCGGCAAGTCCCTCTGTTATCAGTTGCCGGCGCTTGCCCTGCCCCATCTGACCCTGGTGATCTCGCCGCTGATTGCGCTGATGCATGATCAGCTCGCCTTCCTTCGTAGCAAAGGGATCGCCGCCGCTACCCTCGACTCGAGCCTGACCCCGAAGGAGAGCCGCCGGGTGATGCAGCAGGCCAGCGATGGCCAGCTCAAGATCCTGATGATCTCGGTAGAGCGGCTCAAAAACGAACGCTTTCGCCGTTTCATCCAACAGGTGCCGCTGTCGATGCTGGTGGTGGACGAAGCCCACTGCATTTCGGAGTGGGGCCACAACTTTCGCCCTGACTATCTCAAGCTGCCGGATTACCGCCGTGAATTGCAGATCCCGCAGGTGTTGCTGTTGACGGCCACCGCCACCCCGGCGGTCATGGCCGACATGCAGGCCAAATTCGAGATCGAGGATGAGGGACTCATCGTCACCGGCTTTTATCGCGCCAACCTGGACTTGGCCGTGGTACCGCTGCCTGACGAGGCTCGCGATAGCTGGCTGCATGCCGAGCTGGCTCGTGACCCCGCCGCACCGACCATCATCTATGTCACCCTGCAGCACACCGCAGAGCAGTGCGCCACCCGCTTGCAGCAAGCCGACATCAGGGCGCGCGCCTATCACGCCGGGCTCGATGCCACCCTGCGCAGCCAGATCCAGCACGACTTCATGGCCGGCAAACTGGACTGCATCGTGGCGACCATCGCCTTCGGCATGGGGATCGACAAGGCCGACATTCGCCGGGTGATCCATTACGATCTGCCCAAATCCATCGAAAACTACAGTCAGGAGATAGGCCGCGCCGGCCGGGATGGTCTGCCTTCCCGCTGCATGGTACTGGCCAATCGCAGCCAGTTGCCGGTGCTGGAAAACTTCGTCTATGGCGACACCCCGGACAGAGCGGCCATCGTCACCTTGCTCGAGATCCTGCAGCAAAGCGGCAGCGAGTGGGAATTTGGCTTGCTGCGCCTCTCCAACGACACCAATATCCGCCAGCTGCCGCTCAAGACCCTGTTGGTCTACCTGGAGATGGCGGGCATCATAGCGCCGGCCTACAGCTATTTTGCCGAGTACCGCTTCAAGTTCGTGCTGGACAAGGCCGACATCCTGGCCCGTTTCAATCCGGCGCGACGCCAGTTTCTGGAGCAAGTGTTCGCCAGTGCCCCGCAGGCGCGCAGCTGGTGCACCATGGACTTCGAGGCGCTCTGGCAGGGTTATCAGGGAGAGCGGTCGCGGGCCGCTGCCGCGCTGGATTACCTACAGCAGCAAGGCTGGATCGAGCTGGAGAGCAAGCAGATGACCGAGGTCTATCGGGTGCTACAGCAAGATCTGGACATAGCACCGCTGGCCGATCAGCTGCACGCACTGTTTGAAAAGAAAGAACAAAGCGAGCTGGCGCGTCTGCAGGCATTGCTGGGGTTCTTTACCTACAGCAGTTGTCTGAGCCATGAGCTGGCCCGCTACTTTGCCGATCAGGCCGCGCCCACCCATTGCGGGCACTGCTCAGTCTGTCGGGGAGAGGTGGCACAGCTTCCCTCCTTACCCAGCCGGACACTCCCCAATGAACAGGGGCTCAGAGCCTGGTGCGATCCGCTGGTAGCCCTGTGTCACAGCCGGGATCCCCGCATCCTGACGCGTTTCCTGTGCGGCATCACCACCCCGCTCACCACCCGGCTCAAGGCCAGAAGCCTGGCTGGATTCGGCCAGCTGGCGTCCCACCCCTTTGCCGATGTGCTGGCAGCCGTATCCAACATTTATGCCGCTCACCAACAGGAATAAGCGACTAAACATCGGGTGGAGCCCCAAAAAAAATAAGACCCTCGCATCTGCGAGGGTCAAGCCAACGGAAACGTGCTTAAACAGAGCTTTGTATCAGCAACCAGCCACTCTCTTGCTAAAGCGCTGACTGCCTGACACAGGGCCAATCTAGAGCAGTCTCAATGTAGCGTCAATGTAAAAATTAGAGCTAAAACACCAAACAAAACACTTTCCGCGCACGTAAACGTAATGCCGGTTCGTCTCATCTACGCCCTCCCCCTTGCCCCGTCTGTGCTGCAGCCAGTCTCCCAAATAAACGCGATGTCATTTCCATTTTCTGACAAACATTTATTTTTTATGTCTTTGACATTTACCTCACTATCGTGGCAAAAATAATTTAACAGTCAGTAACATAGGTGTGTCACTGATTGCGCCTTCCCGCATTGGGTCGGGAAGTACCCTTGCAAATTTAAACCAATAGTTGGTGATGGATTACTGGGGGCTGTTGACTAGGCTTAATGAGGTAAACAGAACAAAAGTAGTGATCCACTCTTTTCAGGGTAAGCGACTATAACGAGGGCAAAGTTATGGGCATCTTCGAGCATTATCAACAGCGATATGAGAAAGCCAGGGAAGAGGAATACACCATCCAGGAATTTCTGGATATGTGTAAGCAGGACAAATCCTGCTACGCCTCCGCCGCCGAGCGTTTGCTGGTCGCCATCGGCGAACCCGAAATGATCGACACCTCGGTCAACCCCAGACTCAGTCGCCTTTTCTCCAACCGCGTCGTGGCACGCTATCCCGCCTTCAAAGATTTCTACGGCATGGAAGAGGCCATCGAACAGATTGTCTCCTATCTCAAGCATTCCGCTCAGGGCCTGGAAGAGAAGAAGCAGATCCTCTATCTGCTGGGGCCGGTTGGCGGTGGTAAATCCTCGCTGGCAGAGAAGCTCAAATCCCTGATGCAGAAAGTGCCTGTCTATCGCATCAAGGGTTCACCGGTCAACGACCACCCCTTCTGCCTGTTCGACATCGAAGAAGATGGCGAAATTCTGGAGAAGGAGTACGGCATCCCGCGCCGTTATCTGCGCCCAATCATGTCCCCCTGGGTCGCCAAACGACTGCATGAGTTTGGTGGCGACATCACCAAATTCAAGGTGGAGAAGGTCAACCCCTCCATCCTCGACCAGATCGCCATCGCCAAGACCGAACCGGGTGATGACAACAACCAGGACATCTCCTCGCTGGTCGGCAAGGTGGATATCCGCATGCTGGAGCACTTTGCCCAGGATGATGCCGATGCTTACTCCTACTCGGGTGCGCTGTGCAAGGCCAACCAGGGGATCATGGAGTTCGTCGAGATGTTCAAGGCGCCCATCAAGGTGCTGCACCCGCTGCTGACCGCCACCCAGGAGGGCAACTACAACGGGACCGAGGGGCTCTCCGCCCTGCCCTTCGATGGCATCCTGCTGGCCCACTCCAACGAATCCGAATGGCAGCAGTTCCGCAACAACAAGAACAACGAGGCTTTCCTCGACCGGGTCTACATCGTCAAGGTGCCTTACTGCCTGCGTGTGTCGGAAGAGGTGAAGATCTACGAGAAGTTGCTGGTCAACAGCGAGCTGACCGATGCCAAGTGCGCCCCCGGCACCCTTGAACTGCTGGGCCAGTTCTCCGTGCTGTCGCGCCTCAAGGAGCCGGAAAACTCCAGCCTCTACTCCAAGATGCGGGTTTATGATGGCGAGAGCCTCAAAGACACGGATCCCAAGGCGAAGAGCTATCAGGAGTATCGCGACTACGCCGGCGTGGACGAAGGGATGAATGGCCTGTCGACCCGCTTCGCGTTCAAGATCCTCTCCCGCGTCTTCAACTTCGACCACGCGGAAGTGGCCGCCAACCCGGTACACCTCTTCTATGTGCTGGAGCAGCAGATCGAACGCGAGCAGTTCCCGCAAGAGCTGCATGATCGCTACCTTGAGTTCATCAAGGGCTATCTGACCCCGCGCTATGTGGAGTTCATCGGCAAAGAGATCCAGACCGCCTACCTCGAGTCCTACTCCGAGTACGGTCAGAACATCTTCGACCGCTACGTCACCTATGCTGATTTCTGGATCCAGGATCAGGAGTACCGTGACCCCGAGACCGGCCAGCTGTTTGACCGCGCGTCGCTCAACAGCGAGCTGGAGAAGATTGAGAAACCTGCCGGGATCAGCAACCCGAAAGATTTCCGCAACGAAATCGTCAACTTCGTGCTGCGTGCCCGGGCCAACAATGCAGGCCGTAACCCCAACTGGACCAGTTACGAGAAGCTGCGCACCGTGATCGAGAAGAAGATGTTCTCCAACACGGAAGAGCTGCTGCCGGTTATCTCCTTCAACAGCAAAACCTCAGCCGAGGAGCAGAAGAAGCACGATAACTTTGTCGAACGGATGATGGAGAAAGGCTACACCCGCAAACAGGTGCGACTGCTCTCCGAATGGTATCTCAGGGTACGCAAGTCATCCTGACCCTGACTGTTCAAGGGGGAGTTATGGCGCATTTTATCGACCGCAGGCTCAACGGCAAAAACAAAAGCGCTGTCAATCGGCAGCGCTTCATCCGCCGCTACAAGAAGCAGATCAAACAAGCGGTCTCTGATGCTGTCTCCAAGCGCAGCATTCAGGACGTAGACACGGGCGAGAGCATCAGCATCCCGACCAAGGATATCGGCGAGCCCCATTTCCATCAGGGGCAAGGCGGCAAACGGGAGATGGTGCATCCCGGCAATGACCAGTTTGTCTCCGGCGACAAGATTGACCGCCCCAAGGGAGGAGGTGGCGGTCAAGGCTCTGGTGAAGGGCAGGCTTCCAACCAGGGAGAAGGGGCGGATGACTTCGTCTTCCAGATCTCCAAGGATGAGTACCTCGATCTGCTGTTTGAAGATCTCGAGCTGCCTCGGCTGCAGAAAACCCAGCTCAACCAGCTGATGGAAGTCAAAACCTACCGGGCGGGCTACACCTCCAACGGGGTGCCCGCCAACATCAACGTGGTGCGTTCGCTGCAAAATTCGCTGGCCCGTCGGATGGCGCTGCAGGCCGGCAAGAAACGCCAGCTGCATGAGCTGGAAGATAGGCTGGCCCTGCTGGCGGCAGACCCCAACGAACATTTTGCCGAAATAGCCCAGCTCGAGAAGGAGATCAGGGAGCTGAAACGGCGGATCGACGCGGTCCCTTTCATCGACACCTTCGATCTCAAATTCAACAACTTCGTCAAGCGGCCCGTCCCCTCCAGCCAGGCGGTGATGTTCTGCTTGATGGACGTGTCGGGCTCCATGGATCAGGCCACCAAGGAGATGGCCAAGCGCTTCTACATCCTGCTCTATCTGTTCCTGAGCCGGACCTACAAAAACGTCGAGGTAGTCTATATCCGCCACCATACCCAGGCCAAGGAGGTGGACGAGCATGAGTTCTTCTACTCCCAGGAAACCGGCGGCACCATCGTCTCCAGCGCCCTCAAGATGATGAACGACATCATCAACGAGCGTTATCCTGCCCATCAGTGGAACATCTATGCGGCGCAAGCCTCGGATGGCGACAACTGGGCCGACGACTCACCACAGTGCCGGGAGATCCTGGCGCGGGACATCATGCCGCGAGTGCGGTACTACTCCTACATCGAGATCACCACCCGTGCCCATCAGACGCTGTGGCACGAATATGAATCGGTCGCCAGCGAGTTCCCTCACTTCGCGATGGAACACATTCGCAAGGTAGAGGATATCTATCCGGTATTCCGGGAGCTGTTCAAGAAGCAAGCGGCGTGAGGGAGGTCATATGGTAGAAACCGCAAGAAAAGTCGCACCGCTGGACGATGGCCCGGACTGGAACTTCGACCTGCTGGACATTTACCATCAGGAGATAGCCCGGGTCGCCAAATTCTATCGACTGGATACCTACCCCAACCAGATCGAGGTGATCACGGCAGAGCAGATGATGGATGCCTACTCCAGCGTCGGCATGCCCATCGGTTATCAGCACTGGTCATTCGGCAAGCGCTTCATTCACACCGAGCGCAACTACAAACGTGGCCAGATGGGGCTGGCCTACGAGATCGTCATCAACTCGGACCCCTGCATCGCCTATCTGATGGAGGAGAACACCATGCCGATGCAGGCACTGGTGATGGCCCACGCCTGCTACGGCCACAACTCCTTCTTCAAGAACAACTATCTGTTCAAGACCTGGACCGATGCCTCCTCCATCATCGACTATCTGCTGTTCGCCAAGAACTACATCACCGAGTGTGAAGAGAAACATGGCATCGATGCGGTGGAAAAGTTGCTCGACTCCTGCCATGCCTTGATGAACTTCGGGGTGGATCGCTACAAGCGGCCCCAGAAGATCTCGCTGGCCGAAGAGAAGCGGCGCCAGAAGGCACGGGAAGACTATCTGCAGACCCAGGTCAACGAGCTGTGGCGAACCCTGCCCAAGCAGCACAAGGCCTCCGGGGTGGAAGACAGGCGCTACCCGGCTGAACCACAGGAGAACATTCTCTATTTCATCGAGAAGAATGCCCCTCTGCTGGAACCCTGGCAGCGCGAGATAGTGCGCATCGTGCGCAAGATCAGCCAGTATTTTTATCCGCAAAAGCAGACCCAGGTGATGAATGAAGGGTGGGCCACCTTCTGGCACTACACCATCCTCAATCACCTCTATGACGAGGGCAAGATCAGCGATCGCTTCATGATTGAGGTGCTGCACAGCCACACCAACGTGGTCTACCAGCCCCCCTACAACAGTCGCTACTACTCGGGGATCAACCCCTACGCCCTCGGCTTTGCCATGTTTACCGACCTGCGCCGTATTTGCGAGAACCCGACCGAGGAGGACAAATACTGGTTCCCCGATTATGCCGGCAGCAACTGGGTCGATACCCTGCATTTCGCCATGCAGAACTTCAAGGATGAGAGCTTCATCAGCCAGTTTCTCAGCCCCAAGGTGATGCGCGACATGAAGCTGTTCGCCATTGATGACGACGATCTGAAGAACTATCTCAAGGTCTCTGCCATCCACAATGACGAGGGATACCGCCAGGTGCGCAATACCTTGTCGGCCCAATACAACCTGAGCAACCTAGAGCCCAACATCCAAGTATTCAACGTGGCGGTGAAGGGAGATCGCTCGCTGACGCTGCGCTACGTGCCGCACAACCGGATCCCGCTGGGGGACTCCCGTCACGAGGTGCTCAAGCATCTGCACCAGTTGTGGGGATTCGATGTGGTGCTGGAGCAGGACAATGGTGAACTGCCTGCCGATATCATCGGGCGTTGCCCGGAGAAAAAACCGGCTTGAGCAACCAGCCATCCGCCATAAAAAAACGCGCCATTTGGCGCGTTTTTCTTGCATCAGAATGCCATCAGTTGTCGCACAGATTGCTCGGCATGTCCTGACGCAGACGGGTCCACAGCTTACCTGACTCGATGCCGTACTGACGTACCGTCATGAACACGGCCTCGTGATTCTTGGTCTCGGCCAGGTTCAGCAAGGTCTTGTAGTAGGCATCGGCTGCTTCACGGGCCTGCTTGTCGGAGAAGTAGTAACGACCTACCCGGCTATATAGCCCCTTGAAGCCGTTGAGGATCAGGGCATAAATCGGGTTGCCGGAGGCAAAGGAGAGCTGGTGGTGCAGGCGATAATCAAACTCTGCATACGCTTCCGGGGAGTTCTCTACCGCGTCGGCACCGCGCAGGATCTCGGCGGCTTGCTCCGGATTGTTGCGGATCGCGCCACGAATGAAGATGGTGCAGATGTTGGTGCGCGCCGACAGCAGCTGGGCTACCAGATCCGGCACCTTGTCCTGATCCAGCCTGGCCAGGGTCTCCAGAATGTTGAGGCCAGAGGTTTCCCAGAAGTTGTTCACCTTGGTCGGTTTGCCATGCTGAATGGTGAGCCAGCCATCACGGGCCAGACGCTGCAGCACTTCACGCAAGGTGGTTCGAGTCACACCAATCAGCTCGGACAGCTCACGCTCGGCCGGCAAGATGGATCCTGGAGGAAAGCGATTGTTCCAGATGGACTCGATGATATATTCCTCGGCAAACCCTGCAGGGCTCTGCGCTTTTATGACCATGTAGTGACTCTGTTGTAGTACGTAAAAAGGCTCACGAATAATAGCAAAGCAGGGAGGGCTGGCAAGCAGAAGGTCGGTCCTCTGCTTACATAAGCAGGCCATTTTGTTAAAAATATGTGTTGATTGCTGCAATGGGTGCCAGCCAGCCCCATCGGTTGGCGATAAAACGGCCAATCTCGTGGGCAAGGCCGACTATGTTATTTATAGTTAATGCTCTTTTTGATTAAAATCATGAGGAATCAATCTGATAAGGGACAACATCCGGATGTTCTGGTCGAGCCTGTCTTGACTGCATAGACGCAGATACCAACCACAACACAGAGACCCACTATTATGCCAATCAGCTTAGGGCAAGCCTTTGCCAGGAACTTTCTGGGCAATGCGCCCCAGTGGTACAAGGCCGCTATTCTTCTATTCCTGCTGATCAACCCGATCGCCTTTTACCTCGATCCCTTCATCGCCGGCTGGCTGCTGGTCGTCGAGTTCATCTTCACGCTGGCCATGGCCCTCAAGTGCTATCCGCTGCAACCCGGTGGCCTGCTGGCCATCGAAGCCGTGTTGATCGGCATGACCTCGGCCGAGCAGGTCAAACATGAGCTGGTGGCCAATATCGAGGTACTGCTGCTGCTGGTCTTCATGGTGGCCGGCATCTATTTCATGAAGCAGCTGCTGCTCTATGTGTTTACCAAGCTGCTGATCCGGATCCACTCCAAGACCCTGCTTTCCTTGGCATTTTGTCTGGTCTCCGCCTTCCTGTCAGCCTTCCTCGACGCCCTCACCGTGATCGCCGTGGTGATCAGCGTCGCCACCGGCTTCTACGCCATCTATCACAAGGTCTCCTCTGGCAAGGAGTTCGGCAACCCGCACGATCACACCGATGATGACGCCGTCAACGAACTCAATCGCCAACATCTGGACGACTTTCGCGCCTTCCTGCGCAGCCTGATGATGCATGCCGCCATCGGTACCGCCCTCGGCGGTGTCTGCACCCTGGTAGGAGAACCGCAGAACCTGATCATCGGCGAGCAGGCGGGCTGGAACTTCGGCGAGTTTGCCATTCGCATGTCTCCGGTCACGGTGCCGGTGTTCATCTGCGGCCTGCTCACCTGTGTTCTGGTCGAAAAGTGCCGCTGGTTTGGCTACGGCGCCAAGCTGCCGGACGCGGTACGCCGCATCATGGAGGATTACAACCGCTATGAAGAGGCCGGACGTACCGCCCAAGACAAGGCCAAGCTCATCGTGCAAGCAGCGATCGCCCTCTGGCTGATCCTGGGGCTGGCCATGCACCTGGCGGCGGTGGGCCTCATCGGCCTGTCGGTCATCGTGCTGGCCACCTCGCTCACCGGCATCACCGAAGAGCACTCCCTCGGCAAGGCATTCCAGGAGGCGCTGCCCTTTACCGCCCTGCTGGCCGTCTTCTTCAGCGTGGTCGCTGTCATCATCGATCAGCAGCTGTTCAAACCGGTGATCCAGTGGGTGCTTGCCGCCGAGCCGGACGCCCAGCTCGCGCTCTTCTATCTGGCCAACGGCCTGCTCTCCATGGTCAGTGACAACGTCTTCGTCGGCACCGTCTACATCAACGAGGTGAAGACGGCGCTGCTCAACAATGCCATCAGCCGCGAACAGTTCGAGCTGCTGGCCGTGGCCATCAACACCGGGACCAACCTGCCGTCGGTGGCGACTCCCAATGGTCAGGCCGCCTTCCTGTTCATGCTGACCTCGGCGCTGGCACCGCTGCTGCGCCTCTCCTACGGGCGCATGGTGTGGATGGCTCTGCCCTATACCCTGGTGCTGGGACTGGTGGGTTTCTTCTCGGTGGAGATACTGCTCGGGCCGCTCACCGACTGGTTCTATCAGACTGGCTGGCTGGTGCTCGACAACGTCACGCCTGCGGTACTGCCCGCCCTGCATTGATGCCATAAGGGCCCATGCGGGCCCTTTCCTTTTGGCCCCTGCTCTGCTCTAATTCAGCCACTGTTTTTTCTGTGAGATCAACCAGATGATAGAGTTTCTGCGCCGTATTGCCGCCCATCGCCTGGCCTGGAGTCTGCTTGCAGCCTCTGCCCTGTTCCTCGAGTTGAGCGCCCTCTTCTTCCAGCATGTGCTGGGCCTGCATCCCTGCGTCATGTGCGTCTATGAACGGATCGCCACGCTGGGAGTCCTCACCGCAGGGCTGCTCGGCATGGTGGCACCGCAGAAATGGTACGTGCGCTGGAGCGCTCTGCTGTTGTGGGGATCCAGTGCCTTCTGGGGCCTGAAACTGGCGCTCAAGCATGTGGATTATCAGGTCAATCCCTCCCCCTTCAACGTCTGTGAAGGTTTTGTCGACTTCCCGAGCTGGGCGCCGCTGGATCAGTGGATCCCCTGGATGTTCTACCCGGATGGCGATTGCAGCGAAGTCACCTGGCAGTTCCTGAGCTTCTCCATGCCTCAGTGGCTGGTAGCCATCTTCGCCGCCTACCTGCTGGTGTTCGTCGTGGTGGCCATCGGCAATCTGGTCAAGGGTCGCTGCTGCAGCTAAGCCCGATAGCAGTACAAAAAAGAAGGGAGCCAGTGGCTCCCTTCTTTTTTATGTCATTCGGCTTCATCAGCCAGGCGCAGGGTGCTCAGGAAGCCGCCTTGCTGGCGTTCATTCTGGCCTTCACCATGCCGATCACCATGGGCAGCAGCGAAATGCCGATGATGCCGAAGATGAGCAGGGTAAAGTTCTGACGCACCACCGGCAGATTGCCAAAGAAGTGGCCGGCATAGACGAATGAAAGGACCCACAAAAGACCGCCCACCAGATTGAACGCCAGGAAGCGCGGATAGGTCATGGCGCCCATGCCCGCCACGAAGGGCGCGAAGGTGCGCACGATGGGCAGGAAGCGGGTGATGATGATGGTCTTGCCGCCATGCTTGGCGTAGAAGGCGTGAGTCTTGTCCAGGTAATCCCGCCGGAAGATTTTGGAGTCAGGATTGCGAAACAGCTGCTCGCCGAAGAAGTGACCTATGGTGTAGTTCACCACGTTGCCGAGCACCGCGGCGATGATCAGCACGGCGGCCAGGGTATGCACATCCAGCACGCTGCCCACGGTGAGCGCACCGGCGGCAAACAGCAGGGAGTCACCAGGCAGGAAGGGGGTTACCACCAGTCCGGTCTCGCAGAAGATGATCAGAAACAGGATGGCGTAAACCCAGATCCCATAGTTTTCAAACAGCTCTTTCAAGTGCACGTCGACGTGCAGGATAAAATCAATCGCAAACAGGATCAGATCCATTTTCTCATATCCATAAAGTGAACGGCGTGGAGTCTACGCCAATGCATTGAGCGCCACAATCTCCCCCACCATGCTCTTTCTTATCACACCCAAACACAACCGGCATGACATCATCAAATCAACGGGCGATGCAGCGGGCACGGCCAAGGCGGTCTACTCCCGCTCGGCGAGCGCCGCCCTCACGGCACCTGGCAGGCATAACTCCCAACCCCACAACAAGAGCAGCAGCAGGGTCGCATCGTCGAGCCAGCCAACAAATGGCACCACATCGGGGATGAGATCCAGCGGGCTGATGCCGTAGAGCAGGACCAGGATCACCAGCCCCCTGGCCCACCAAGGGGTATCGGGGTGACGAAAACCCCGATAGAGGCGGCGCAAACGCCGCCAGATCAGCCAGCGTCGGGCACCCGGCAAGGCACTCAACTCTCGATCAACTCGTTGCGCAGCCGCTGGATCTGGTCCCGCAGCGCTGCCGCCTGCTCGAACTCCAGATCCCGTGCATGCTGGAACATCTGCTCTTCCATCCGCTTGATCTCCTTGCTGATCTCGCTGGCGGAACGAGCATGGTACTCCCCTTGCGGCTCGGCGGCCTTGCGACTGCCCCGCCCGCTCTTGCCAGCACTGCGACTACCCCCCATGTCCATCACATCTCCCACCGACTTGTTGAGCCCCGTCGGGGTGATGCCATGTTCGAGGTTGTGGGCGTGCTGCAGGGCGCGGCGCCGCTCGGTCTCTTCGATCGCCACCTGCATGGAGTTGGTGATGGTATCCCCGTAGAGAATGACCTTGCCGTTGAGGTTGCGCGCCGCCCGGCCGATGGTCTGGATGAGGGAGCGGGTGGAGCGCAGGAAACCCTCTTTATCCGCATCCAGGATCGCCACCAGCGACACCTCCGGCATATCGAGCCCCTCCCGCAACAGGTTGATCCCCACCAGCACGTCGAACTTGCCGAGGCGCAGATCGCGAATGATCTCCACCCGCTCGACGGTGTCGATGTCCGAGTGCAGATAACGCACCCGTACCTCGTGATCCGCCAGGTATTCGGTCAGATCTTCCGCCATCCGCTTGGTGAGGGTGGTAACCAGCACCCGCTCCTCCACCGCCACCCGTTTGCGGATCTCGGAGAGCAGGTCGTCCACCTGGGTGGTGACCGGACGCACCTCGATCTCGGGGTCGAGCAGGCCGGTGGGGCGCACCACCTGCTGCACCACATCGCCACCGGACTTCTCCAGCTCGTAGGGGCCAGGGGTGGCCGAGACAAACACCGTCTGCGGCATCAGCGCCTCGAACTCGTCAAACTTGAGCGGCCGGTTATCGAGCGCCGAGGGGAGCCGGAAGCCGTACTCCACCAGGGTCTCCTTGCGGGATCTGTCCCCTTTGAACATGGCGCCGATCTGCGGCACCGTGACGTGGGATTCGTCGATGATGAGCAGCCCATCCCCCGGTAGATAGTCAAACAGGGTGGGCGGCGGCTCGCCGGGGGCACGACCGGAGAGGTAACGGCTGTAGTTCTCGATGCCGGAGCAGTAACCGAGCTCCTGCATCATCTCGATGTCGAACTGGGTGCGCTGACTGATGCGCTGCTCCTCCACCAGCTTACCCAGCGACAACAGCTGCTCACGGCGGCTCTTGAGCTCCTCCTTGATGTGCTCGATGGCTCCCAGGATGGTCTCGCGCGGGGTGGCGTAGTGGGTCTTGGGATAGATGGTGTAGCGCACTACCGTCTGTTCGATGGCGCCGGTCAGCGGATCGAACAGAGAGAGGCGCTCCACCTCCTCGTCAAACAGCTCCACCCGCAGGGCCAGCTTGTCAGATTCGGCGGGGTAGATGTCGATCACCTCCCCTCGCACCCGGAAGGTGCCGCGCTGAAAGGCCATGTCATTGCGGGTGTACTGCAGCTCCGCAAGGCGGCGCAGGATATCCCGCTGATTGATCAGGTCCCCTACTTTCAGGTGCAGCATCATGCTGAGGTAGGCTTGCGGATCCCCCAGACCGTAGATGGCCGACACCGAGGCGACGATCACCACGTCGCGGCGCTCCAGCAGCGCCTTGGTGGCCGACAGCCGCATCTGCTCGATGTGATCGTTGATGGAGGCATCCTTCTCGATGAAGGTGTCGGTGGTCGGCACGTAGGCTTCCGGCTGGTAGTAGTCGTAGTAGGAGACGAAATACTCCACCGAGTTGTCGGGAAAGAACTCCTTCATCTCGCCATAGAGCTGGGCCGCCAGGGTCTTGTTGGGAGCCAGGATCATGGTAGGGCGATTGAGGGTGGCGATGACGTTGGCCATGGTGAAGGTCTTGCCCGAGCCGGTCACCCCGAGCAGGGTCTGATGGGCAAGGCCGGATTCGATGCCATCGAGCAGCTGGGCAATGGCCCTTGGCTGATCCCCGGCGGGTTGAAACTGGCTGGCCAGCTGGAATAACTTGCTCATGACGACTCCCGGCAAAAAAACGCAAGAGCAGAAGTGTACTCCGAGATGGGGTGGGCTGGGTATCCACTCTGCCGGAAGAAGCGGCTATTGACCTCGAAATACGACCTCTGTATGATGCTCCTCCTTGCCTGATGTTCCCCCGTAGTTCAGTCGGTAGAACGGCGGACTGTTAATCCGTATGTCACTGGTTCAAGTCCAGTCGGGGGAGCCAATCTCCTCACCATCTCGGTGCAAGTTATCCACTTTAGTGCTTTCCTCTGCCAATTTTAATGCACAAGCCGCCTCCCGCGGTGACGCCTCCCTTTTGATTCCTCATCCGCCCCGGCAGCGTTTTGTTCTGCTGCGTCTAACTATTTGATTTTTATAGAAACAATTTATCTCAGGTATTTTTTGAACAGTCCTTGCAGCCCAGTATTGGCGCGGGATACAGCCTGATCACCAAGTTTCATAAACAGGGTTATCCACAGATTCTGTGGGTAAGTAGAGCAAAGCCAATGACGGCCTAGGCTGGCAGGCCATTGCCAGCGACGGGCGATGTTTTTCCCTGACAACCTGATTTTCTGCTGTTTTTGAGCGCCCCCCTGAATGGGTTGCCATCGCCGCCGACAGATGCCTTTTGCAGATATCTTTTCGCTATCCCGCACAACATGGGTCACTCCCTCTCGACACCCACCGATCGGCTCCCGGACTCATGCCATCCCCTTCAGTCAGATGTGCTGAAAAACCAGAAAACCGCCCAGCCAAACAGCAGAGAATAAATTTTCAAGCAGAGCGGAAAGACGAGGATCACAGATAGCAGGAATCACTAATTGACAGCGGGGCTGGCAGAGGGAAATAGAGGTCATCACCAGACCCGCCCCGCAGTTTCCCTCACACAGGCGGGCTACGTGGCGGGTTAGTGCCGATTAATCCTCCTTTGACGCTTCTTTATTGGTGAGGGATCCGGCACAATATCGGCCCCACTTTTTTCCTCGGTTTTTCCGGGCATGACCATAGATTTTGTGACACTGCTACATCAAAGCGACTCCCTGCTGCTGTTCGTGGTACTGGCCTTCGGCCTGCTGCTCGGCAAAGTCAGGTTCGGCAACTTCCAGATCGGCAACACCATCGGCGTGCTCTTTACCGCCCTGCTGTTCGGCCAGATGGGCTTCGAATTCACCGCCACCACGGAGAACGTCGGCTTCATGCTGTTCATCTTCTGCGTGGGGATAGAAGCGGGGCCGCACTTCTTCAGCGTCTTCCTGCGTGACGGCATCCACTACATCACCCTCACTCTGGTGATCCTGCTGACCGCCCTCTTCCTCACCGTGGGGCTGGCCAAGTTCTTCAACCTGGGGCCGGGCATGGCCGCCGGCATCCTGGCCGGCTCGCTCACCTCGACCCCGGCGCTAGTGGGCGCGCAGGATGCCCTGCGCAGCGGCCTGCTCAACCTGCCCCATCAGACCGACATGCAGTCGGTGCTCGACAACATGGGCATCGGCTATGCACTGACCTATCTGGTGGGGCTGGTAGGCCTGATGCTGGTGGTGCGCTACCTGCCTTCGCTGGCACGGCTCGACCTCAACACCGAGGCGCAGAAGATCGCCCGCGAGCGCGGCCTCTCCGACAACGAGAGCCGCAAGACCTACCTGCCCATCATCCGTGCCTACCGGGTCGGCCCGGAGCTGGCAGCCTGGATTGGCGGCCGCACCCTGCGCGAAACCGGTATCTACCCCCACACCGGCTGCTACGTGGAGCGGATCCGCCGCAACGGCATCCTGGCGAGCCCGGATGGCGACGCCGTCATTCAGGAAGGGGACGAGATCGCCCTGGTGGGTTACCCAGAGAGCCACGAGAAGCTCGACGTCAACTACCGCAACGGCAAGGAGGTGTTTGACCGCAACCTGCTTGACCTGCAGATCGTCACCGAAGAGATAGTGGTGAAAAACGATGCGGTGGTGGGTCGCCATCTGGTGGAGCTCAACCTCACCGAGAAGGGCTGCTTCCTCAACCGGGTGGTGCGCTCCCAGATCGAGATGCCGTTCGATCGCAACATCATGCTGCAAAAGGGCGACGTGCTGCAGATCAGCGGCGAGAAACAGCGGGTCAAGCTGCTGGCCAACAAGATCGGCTTCATCAGCATCCACAGCCAGACCACGGATCTGGTGGCCTTCACCACCTTCTTCGTGCTGGGACTGCTGATAGGCTCCGTCTCCCTGGTATTCGGCCAGCTGGAGTTTGGGCTGGGCAACGCCGTCGGCCTGCTGCTGGCGGGGATCCTGATGGGCTACCTGCGCGCCAACCACCCCACTGTCGGTTACGTGCCGCCGGGCGCCCTGCGTCTGGCCAAGGATCTCGGTCTGGCCGTGTTCATGGTGAGCACCGGCCTCAAAGCCGGCGGCGGCATTCTGGATCACCTGAGCCAGGTCGGTGCCGTGGTGCTCTTCTCCGGCATGCTGGTGACCACCCTGCCGGTGCTGGTGGGTTACCTGTTCGGGGTCTGGGTGCTGAAGATGAACCCGGCCCTGCTGCTCGGCGCCATCACGGGGGCCCGCACCTGCGCCCCGGCCATGGACGTGGTGAACGAGGCGGCCAACAGCTCCATCCCAGCGCTCGGCTATGCCGGCACCTATGCGGTGGCCAACGTCATGCTGACCCTGGCGGGCTCCTTCATCATCGGCTTCTGGTTCTAGTGCCAACGATCTAGCAGCAAGTACACCAACTCAAGGGGAGCCGTTATGGCTCCCCTTTTCGTTCATGCCTCTCTCCTTTTCGCCTAAGCCCCACCACCTCGCCCCCGCAGGATAGGGCCTATCGTGCTATGTGCCCCTCACCGACCAAACCCAATGAGCTAAAGCGCCCGCCCCATGCCGCTTACACTCAATGAAACACACGAGGGCATCGTCATGATACGGTTATGGATCCTTCTGGGCTGGCTGCTGTGCGGCCCGCTGCAGGCCGCCACGCCAGCACAAACCTCCCCCGCAGAGGAAGCCGACTCCGAGCCGGCCGCCTTGGCCTTCAGCAGCGATCAGCTGGCCCAGCCCCTGCTTGGCGATCTCGATGCCATGCTGGCACGGCGCACCATCCGGGTGCTCACTACCTACAACAAGACCGGCTATTTCATCTACAAGGGGGTGCAGCGGGGCGTCACCTACGACGCCTTCATCGAGGTGGAGAAGCGGCTCAACGAGCAGTTGCGCAAGCAAAAGAGCCTCAAGCGCCATCTCAAGCTGCACCTGGTCTTCATCCCGGTAGCGCGCGAGGCCCTGCTGGGAGCCCTCATCGCGGGCAAGGGCGACATCGCCGCCGCCAACCTCACCATCACCGAGCGGCGCAAACTGCAGGGGGTGCTCTTTACCGACCCTCTGCTGGAGAACGTGCGGGAGCTGCTCATCTCGGGGCCGGCCTCCCCCAAGGTGGAGAGCGCCGCCGATCTGGCCGGCCAACGGGTCTACGTGCGCCCCTCCTCCAGCTACTTCGAGAGCCTCACGGCCTACAACCAGGCGCGCAAGGCGGCGGGAGAGCCGCTTGTCGACATCCAGCCCGCCCCGGAGGCGCTGGAAGATGAAGATCTGGTGGAGATGGTCAATGCCGGCCTGCTGCCCTTCATCATCATGGACGAGCACAAGGCCCGGTTCTGGCAGAAGATCTTCCCCGCCATCCGCATCCATGAACAGCCGGTGTTCCGCCAAGGGGGGGTCATCGCCTGGGCGGTACGCAAGGAGAGCCCGCAGTTGCTGGCCATGCTCAACGAACAGATAGCCGCCCTGCGCGGCAAACACAGTGGCGACGCCATCCTGGCCCGCTATCTCAAGCAGAACAAATTCGTCAAGAGCGCCGCCGCCGACGCCGAGCGCCAGAAGTTTCTGCAGGTGGTGGATCTGTTTCGCGAATATGGCGAGAAGTACGAGGTGGACTGGCTGCTGATGGCGGCCCAGGGCTATCAGGAGTCGGCCCTCAATCACAAGGCGCGCAGCCACGTCGGCGCCATCGGCATCATGCAGATCATGCCCGCCACCGGCAAAGGGCTCAAAGTGGGCGACATCCGCCAGCTTGAGCCCAACATCCACGGCGGCGTCAAATACATGCGCTGGATGATCGACCACTACTATGCAGACGAGCCCATGACGGCCCTCGACAAGGCGTTGTTCTCGTTCGCCTCCTACAACGCCGGCCCCGCCCGGGTGGCACGGCTGCGCACCGAGGCCAAGAAACGGGGGCTGGATCCCAACGTCTGGTTTCACAACGTCGAGTACGTGGCGGCGGAGAAGATTGGGCCGGAAACCGTCACCTACGTCGGCAACATCTACAAGTACTACATCGCCTACAAGCTGGTGATGGAGCAGTTGCAGCGCAGGCAGCAGGCGACCGAGACCATCAAGCAGCAGGGCACCGGCGGCGACAAGGTCTCCGCCGCCCCCGCATCACAGGGATAAGCCAGCCCTTCATCCGCGAGGCTCCCCGTCTGACGGGGAGCCGCGCGCCTTTTTAGCCGTCACCAAAGCTCCATCCTGGCCACCTTCAGCCCCGCAATCGCCCAACCTCACATTGCCGTGACCAGAATGCACACAATGACCACAACAGCCTTAATAGCCATTACGGTCAGATTGTTTGCCGACCAATCATGATTAATTAACCTTCCTGCAACAATCACAAGGAGAACACCATGTTGCAAGGAACCCTCAAACGCACGTTGCTCTGCTGCCTGCTGGCCGCCAGCCTCGGCGCCCAGGCCAAGATCGACGAAATCCACTTCCTCATTCCGGGCGGCGCCGGCGGCGGCTGGGACAACACCGCCCGCGGCACCGGCGAGGCGCTGACCAAATCCGGCCTCATCACCACCGCCTCCTACCAGAACATCTCGGCCGGTGGCGGTGCCAAGGCCATCGCTCACCTGATCGAGACCTCGGCCCAGTCCGACAAGACCCTGATGGTCAACTCCACCCCCATCATCGTCAAATCCCTCTCCAAGGAGCTGCCGCAATCGTTCCGGGATCTCACCCCGGTGGCCGCCATCATCGCCGACTACCAGGCGCTGGCCGTGCCGCTGGACTCCCCCTATCAGAGCTGGCCCCAGCTGCTGGCCGCCTATCAGGAGAACCCCGCCAAGGTGAAGATTGCCGGCGGCTCCGCCCGTGGCAGCCTGGATCATCTGGTGGCGGCCATGACCTTCAAAAATGCCGGGGCCGATGCCGGCAAGCTGCGCTACGTGGCCTATGATGCCGGCGGCAGCGCCATGGCGGCGGTGCTGGCGGGGGAAACCCAGGTGCTCTCCACCGGCTTTGGCGAGGCGATGGAGGCGGTCAAGTCGGGCCAAATGCGGATCCTCGGCATGACGGCCCCGACGCGGATGCCGGATGCGAGCGAGGTGCCCACCTTCAGCGAGCAGGGCAACCCCACGGTCTTTGCCAACTGGCGCGGCTATTTCGCCTCCCCCGCCGTCAGCGCCGACAAGTCGGCCGAATTCGCCGCTCTGCTCAAGCAGATGTATGACAAGCCGGAGTGGGAGACGGTCCGTGCCCGCAACAACTGGACCAATCTCTACCAGGCCGGCCCAGAGTTCACCGCCTTTCTCATCCAGCAGGAGCAGCAGATCGGCGGCCTGATGCGCGAACTCGGCTTCATCAAGTAATCCCACTGTCGGCGGGCCTGGCCCGCCCATCGGAGTCATCCCATGCACCTGACCAAGGAGCGACTCGGGGGGCTGCTGTTTTTGCTGCTCTCCCTCGCCTACGGATATCACGCCACCCAGATCCCCGGCTACCCCGGGGACGAATATGAACCCTTTACCGCCAGCACCCTGCCCTATGCCCTGGCCGGCGCCGGCGCCCTGCTCTCCCTGCTGCTGATCTGCTTTCCGGGCGGCGAGCGGCTGCAGCGGGAGAGCGGCAACTGGCGGCTGGTGTTCGCCCTGCTGCTGCTGATGCTGACCTACGGCCTGGCCCTTGGCTGGCTCGGCTTTCTGGTCGCCACCACCCTGTTTCTCATCGGCGGGATCCGGCTGATGGGCGAGCAGAGCCTCGCCTTCGCCTGCAAGGTGAGCCTGCCGTTCACCCTCATCTTCTGGGCCCTGCTCACCAAGGGGCTCAACGTCTACCTCGAGCCGGGCCGGCTGTTCACCCAGTTGCTGGGATAAGGAGAACCCATGTTAGACGGCATTTTGCAAGGACTGGGCACCGCCATGCTGCCCATCAACATCTTCATGGTGATCGTCGGCTGTTTCGTCGGCACCTTCATCGGCATGCTGCCGGGCCTTGGGCCCGTCACCGCCATCGCCCTGATGATCCCCATCACCTACGGGCTGGATCCCGCCTCCGGCATCATTTTGATGGCCGGGGTCTATTACGGCTCCATGTTCGGCGGCTCCACCTCCTCCATCCTGATCAACACCCCGGGCTGCTCCGCCAGCATGATCACCGCCATCGACGGCTATCCGCTGGCCTGCAAGGGGCAGGCGGGCAAGGCGCTGGCCATCGCTGCCTACGCCTCCTTCACCGGCGGCACCCTGTCCGCCATCTTCCTGATGGTGGCGGCGCCGCTGCTGGCCAAGGTCTCCCTCTCGTTCCAGTCGGCGGACTACTTCGCCCTGATGGTGCTGGGGCTCTCGGCGGTGGCGGCCTTTGCCGGCAAGGGCCAGGTGCTCAAGGCGCTGATCATGGCGCTGTTCGGCATCATGCTCTCCACCGTCGGCATCGACCGCAGCGTCGGGGTGGACAGATTCACCTTTGGCCTGCCGGACTTGCGCGACGGCTTCTCCTTCCTGCTACTGGCCATGGCCACCTTCGCCCTGGCGGAGATCCTGATGACGGTGCTGCACCCGGGCAAGGACACCAGCAAGGAGGAGGCGCGCAAGATCCAGCAGCTCGGCTCCCTCAAGCTGAGCAGGGACGAGGTCAAAGAGATAGCGCCCCCCATCGCCCGCTCCTCGGTGATGGGTTTCCTCATCGGCGTGCTGCCGGGGGCCGGTGCCACCATCGCCTCCTTCATGGCCTATGGCGCCGAGCGCAACTTCGCCAGCAAGCGCAGGCAGGAGGAGTTCGGCAAGGGCAGCCTGACCGGCATCGCCGCGCCGGAGGCGGCCAACAACGCCGCCTCCAGCGGGGCCTTCGTACCGCTGCTGACCCTGGGGATCCCGGGCTCCGGCACCACGGCGCTGATGCTGGGGGCCCTTATCGCCTACGGCATCCAGCCGGGTCCGCGCCTGTTCATGGAGCACCCGGACGTGTTCTGGTCGGTGATCATCTCCATGTACCTGGGCAACGTGGTGCTGCTGATCCTCAACCTGCCGCTCATCCCCTATCTGGCCAAGATCCTGCAGGTGCCACGCCCCGTGCTCATCCCCATGGTGCTGCTGTTTTCGCTGATCGGGGTCTATCTGGTCTCCTTCAACACCATGGACATCTATGTGATGGCGCTGGTGGCGCTGATCGCCATCGGCCTGCGCCTGCTGGACTTCCCCATGGCGCCCATGCTGCTCGGCTTCATTCTGGGGGGCATGCTGGAGGACAACCTGCGCCGTGCCCTGGTGATCAACGACGGCTCCCTGAGCTTCCTGTGGGAGCGCCCCATCACCCTCGCCTTCACCCTGGTCACCCTGGTGATGCTGCTGTTGCCCGTGTGGCAGTGGTGGCAGGCGCGCCGCGCACCGGCCGCCACACTGCAATCCGAACCGAGCTGAGTTGACGGATCTCACACAGCAAAAGAGCGCCGACAGGCGCTCTTTTTATTGGCAAGACGAGATGAGTGGCAATTCGCTCAGGGCTGGCGATAACGTCGCTCCGGCCGGCCCACGGTGCCGTACTCCAGCTCCGGGCTCGCCAGCTGCTGGCCCACCAGAAACTCCAGATAGCGGCGCGCCGTGGTGCGGCTCACCCCGACCCGACCGCCGATCTCCTCGGCGCTGGCCCCCTGCGACCCCAGCGCCGCCAGCACCCGCTGCAGGGTGAGTCCGTCGATCCCCTTGGGCAGGCCGCCCGCCGCCACCTGCTGCAACGGCGTCCCCAGCAGGGCATCCACCACCTGCTGATCGATGTCGGCCAGCGCCGCCAGGGCGGCGCGGTTCTGGCAATATTTGTCGAGGGTGTCGCGCAGCCGCTCGAACACCACGGGCTTGAGGATGAAATCCACCACCCCGAGCCGCATCGCCTCCTGCAGGGCGCCGGCCTCCCGCGCCGCGGTGAGCAGTATCACGTCGAGGGAAGCCCCCGCCTGACGCAGCTCCCGCAGCAGGGCAAAGCCCTCGCCATCGGGCAACCAGACGTCCAGCAGCACCAGATCGGGCTTGAGGATCTCTATCTGCTCCCTGGCATCGAACAGGGTGAGCGCCACCCCCAGCACCTCGAACCCCGCCAGCCGCTGCACGAAGCGGCGGTGGATCTCGGCAATGGCCGGGTCATCCTCGACGATCAGGATCTTGATCACTCACACCTCCTTGGGAATGTAACAGACGACGCAACTCCCCTGCGCCGTGGCTTCGATGGTGATCTGCCCCTGCAGGGCATCCAGGGTCTTGCGCACCAGCGCGAGACCGATGCCGTGATCCGGCTCCGCCTTGCTGCTGACGCCCCGCTCGAACAACCTGTCCGCCAGTGCGGGATCGATCCCCCCCGCCCCATCTTCCACCTCCAGGATCAGATCCTGGCCGAGATCGCTCAGCGCCACCCGCACCGGCTGGTAGGGGGCACCGTGGCGACGAGTCGCCTCGAAGGCATTGTCGATGAGATTGCCCAGCACCGTCACCAGCTGGGAGCCGCTGACGCGAAGGGGAATGTCGTACAGGCGGGAATCCGGGTCCACCTCCAGCACCAGTCCCAGCTCGTGAGCCCTGTGGTATTTGCCGAGCAGCAGGCCGGCCACCTTGGGCTTGGCGATGGCGCTCATCAGGAAGCTGAGCAGGCTCTGCTCGGTTGCAGCCTCCCGCCCGATGAAGGCGAGCGCCTCGCGGGTGGCTCCGAGCTCGATGAGCCCGGCGATGGTGCCGAGCTGATTGTGGTGTTCGTGGGTCTGCACCCGCAGCAGATCGCTGTAGGCCTGCACCTGGGAGAGCTGGGCGCTCAGTTCGGCCAGCTCGTCCTTGCGCCGAAAGCTCGACACCGCGCCGATCAGCTTGCCATCGCGCACCAGCGGCAGCCGGTTGACGATGAGGGACTGGCCGTTGAGCACTATCTCCTCGTCAAACTGGGGGCGCGGATCCTGAATGAGAGAGAGCATGCGGCTCTCCGGCAGCAGCCGGGTGACGGGCTGGCCGATAGCGGCCCGGGCTGTCTGCTCGTCAAGGCGCAGCAAACGGATGCCATTGGGATTGAGGGAGGTGAGCCGGCCCTGCTCGTCGATGGTGAGGATCCCCTCGCGCACGGTGCGCAGGGTGCAGTCGAGTTCGGCATAGAGGCGGCCGATCTGCTCGGGCTCAAAGCCAAGGATGGCTCGTTTGTAACGGCGGGCCAGCCAGGCGGCGGCCAGGCTGTTGAGCAGCACGATGAGCAGGGTCATAGCGAGGCCGAAACGCAGGAACCCCTGCAGGTCCGCCTCGATATCCCGCACCAGATAACCGACCGAGACCACCCCGATGATCTGGCCGAGCTCATCGCGGATGGGGCTCTTGCCGCGCACCGAGACCCCGAGGGACCCTTGCGCGCGGGAGATATAGGCCTCCCCCTGCAGCGCCCGCCTCGGATCATCCCCCATCATGGGCTGGCCGATGCGATCCGCATTGGGGTGCACCAGCCGGCGCGCCTCTTTATCGCCGATGACGATGTAGCTGGCGCCGACCTCGGCGCGGATCCGCTCCACCAGCACATTGAGGCGGGCAGTGTCGGCCCGCTTCACCCCGGCCAGCACACCCGGCTCGCGGGCCACCAGCCGCGCCACGTCGAGGGCCTGATCCCCCACCTCGCGGTAGCGCTGCTCGGACACATAGTAGTAACTGGCCCCGCTCAGCAGCACCAGCTGCAGCAGACTGACCAGACAGAGCATGAGGAGGATGCGTCCTTGCAACCCCAGCTTCATGCCTCCTTGTCGCCTCGCAACAAGTCGAGCAGCAGGCTGCCGTCGCGCAGGGCCTTGTGCACCTGCACCGAGGTGGGCTTGGTGGGATCTTCGTAGAAGTGGGTGGATTCGATCTGCAGCCGCACCAGGTATTCGGCCGGCAACTGGCTTGCCAGCGACTGGTGCAGCATGGGGAACAGCAGCCGATCGGCGCGGGTGATTTCGCCCCCCAGCAGCAGCTTGCCCGGATTGAGCAGGCAGATGAGGTTGGAGAGCACCCGGGAGAGCCGCCCCGCCGCCTGATGGAGGATGTCCTGACAGAGGCTGTTGCCCGCCAGCGCCAGCTCGCACAGCTCGCGGATGGTGACGCTCTCGGGCAGATCGTACTCCTGCATCCGCTCGCGCAGATCCCGGTACTGGGCTTCGAGCGCCTGATTGGTCACCAGGGTGCAGGCACAGCCAAAGCCGCCGCAATAGCAGCGCTGACCGTAGGGTTCGAGCTGCAGGTGGCTGAGATCGCCGAGCAACGCACTCTCGCTCTCGATCAGCTGGCCGTTGACCACCATGCCGACCCCGATGTCGTTGTGCACGAACACCAGCACCGCATCGGCGCAGTTCTTGGCGGCCCCCCACTCACGCTCGGCCTGGATCCAGGTGCGCACGTCGCCACTCACCAGCACGGGCACCGCGAAGGCCTCCTGCAGGGTGGGACCGAGCGGCCAGTTGCGCAGATCGTAGAAGGGGAAGTGCTTGACCATGCCGGAGTGGCGCTCCACCTGGCCCGGCAGACAGAGGGCGATGCAGGCGAGGCGCAGCGCCTTCTTGGGCAAGAAGCCCTCGATGGCCCGCACCAGACTGGCCAGCAGGTCGGCGCGCTCCCCTTCGCTGAAGACATGGCGATGACGGGCAAGCGAGCGGCCGGCCAGATCGAACAGCGCCATGTCCACATAGCCACGGCCAAGGCGCATGGAGAGAAACTGGAAGCGGCGCTCGTTGATGCGCAGCAGGGTCTGGCGGCGACCGCGCCCCACCGAGCTCTCGCCACAGGTGACCACCAGACCGCCGTCGAGCAGCTCGCGGGTGATCTTGGTGATGCTGGCAGGCGAGAGGCCGGTCAAACGGGAGAGATCGGTACGGGACAGCTCCTTGTGCTCCTCCAGGCTGGCGTAGACCAGGCCATAGTTGAGCTGACGGATCAAATCGATACTGCCTTTCACGATCTCATTCATAGGGTACGGGGCAAGGGCTGACACAGAGGGGGGCAATTTTCACATATTATTGGTCAATCCCCAAATAAAGTGCGGCCTGAACCGGGGTTCAGGCCGCATCTTGTGAGGGACATCCCCCTCTTGTCACCCCATCAGTAGCGGAACTGGGAGACCAGCTTGCGCAGTTTGTCGCCGGTGCTGGCGAGATCACGGGTGGTGCTGTTGGACTCGACCGCCGCATCGGTCAGCTCGCTGACGATCTGCTGAATGGCCACCAGGTTCTTGTTGATCTCCTCGGAGACCGCGTGCTGCTCCTCGGCGGCGGTGGCTATCTGGATGTTCATGTCGTTGATGGTGCTGACCGCCATCACCATGCTGTCGAGGGAGGTGGCGATGTGGCTCGCCTCCTGCACCGTCTCCTGGCTGCGCTCCTCGCTCGCCTGCATCACGTCCACCGCCTGCTTCACCCCGCCCTGCAGGCGCTGCAGCATCTCGTTGATCTCCTTGGTGCTCTGCTGGGTGCGACCGGCGAGCGAGCGGACTTCGTCCGCCACCACCGCAAAGCCGCGCCCCTGCTCGCCGGCCCGGGCAGCCTCGATGGCGGCGTTGAGCGCCAGCAGGTTGGTCTGCTCGGCAATGCCGCGAATGACCTCCACCACGGATCCTATCTTGGCGGTCTCCTGCGCCAGCTGCTCGATGACGCCGGAGGCGGTGTGCACCTCGCCCACCAGCCGGTTGATGCTGTTGATGGCGGTGCCCACCACGCCGCGAGCGGCATCGGACTCGCGCGCCGCATCGCTGGTGGCGGTCGCCGCGTTGGAGGCGCTGGCCGCCACTTCCTGGGCGGTGGAGCTCATCTCGGTCACCGCGGTGACCACCTGATCGGTCTCCCGGCTGTGGCCGTGCATCTGATGGTCATAGTGCTCGCTCAGGTGGTGCAGTTTCTCCACCGCGCTGAACAGATGATTGCTGGTCTCCCCCACCTGGCTTACCACCGACTGGATCCGCGTCACGAAGCGGTTGAAGGCGGTGGCCAGCTGACCAATCTCGTCATGACTCTGCACCTTGAGGCGCTGGGTCAGATCCCCCTCCCCGTCGGCAATGTCGTTGAGGGCCGAGACCGCATCCGCCAGTGGCCGGGTGACCCGGTTGCCGATCACCACGGTGGCGGCCAGGGTCACCCCCAGGATCACCAGGATCAGCAGCACGCTGCTCTGCAGCGAGTCGCGCATGTTGCTCTCGC
This sequence comes from Aeromonas sp. 2692-1, assembly GCF_013085505.1. Classification (NCBI taxonomy): domain Bacteria; kingdom Pseudomonadati; phylum Pseudomonadota; class Gammaproteobacteria; order Aeromonadales; family Aeromonadaceae; genus Aeromonas; species Aeromonas sp. 2692-1. The sequence goes on along the minus strand of NZ_CP038513.1, from coordinate 3,172,637 downwards.
GCTCGGTGCGCAGCACCGCCAGCTCGTTGTCGATGTCATCGATATAAAAGCCGGTGCCGATGACCCACTGGTACTTGTCGAGCACCAGGTTGAAGGAGAGCTTGGGCGCATCCCGGCCGATGGAGGGCTTGGCGGTCCAGTATTCGGAGAAGCCGTCCCCCTGGCGCGCCGCCTTGACGATCTCCTGGATCAGCAGCTTGCCCTTGGCATCCTTGTCCTGCCAGCGGTTCTTGCCTTCCATCTCGGGGCGGGTGGGCAGCAGTATGGTGTTGCCCTGAAAGTCGTAGACAAAGAAGTAGCCGTCACTGCTGTAGCGCAGCGGCCGCAGCAGCTCGGTCACCTGCTTGCGCACCGCCGGGCTGTCTGGCTGGTTGTAGACGGCATCGATGGCGGTCTTGGCCAGCATCAGGTAGCTGCTGAGCAACGCCTTGCGATCCTTGATGGCATTTTCTCGCGCCACCACCAGATCGGCTTCCAGGTCACTCTTTGAAATCATGTAGTTGCTGAGATTGACCACCAGGGCCATCAGGAGCACGGGGACGGCTCCCAACAACAGAATTTTCTGCTTTAGCGTCATCTTTCACATCCTTGCAGCTATTTTTATGGGCGTTCCGTTCCTACCAGACCAGTATAGGATGCTGGTCGACGGGGACCCGCTTTCGCTACAATCCCCGCCCTCTATATCTATCGACTCTGATGGCCAGACACATGAACAAATGTCCTTGCGGTTCAACTCTTTCTCTCGAATTGTGCTGTGGATCACTGCATCGGGGCGCCGCTGCCCAGACCCCGGAGCAGCTGATGCGCTCACGCTACAGCGCCTTCGTGCTGGGATTGGGGGAGTACCTAGTGCACAGCTGGCACCCTGACTATCTGGGGGATCTGACTGCGGAGCAGCTCTCCCAGACCGACACCCAATGGGATGGGCTCGAGATCATCGCCAGCCAGGGCGGCCCTGATGACACCCTCGGCATGGTGGAGTTCAAGGCCTGGTTCATGGAAGGTGAAGAACGCCACTGCCTGCATGAGCGCTCCCGCTTCGTGCGCCATCTGGGGCGCTGGGTCTACACCGACGGTGAGCAGGATCCGGCGCCGCTGCGGGTGGGGCGCAACGACCCCTGCCCCTGCGGCAGCGGCAAGAAGTTCAAGAAGTGCTGCGGCTGAGCGCCGCGACTCGTGTCGACAGAGGGGGCCCAGCGGCCCCCTCTGCTGTTGCTGGAGTGTGACAACAATCACGATTTGCTCATTAACACCCCTTAGCTTGAGCGTTTGCGAACATTAACTTGGCCCATATCAAACATTTTCGCCCAGAGACAGGCCACACTGGCACCATCTGGAAGAGATGAGACGGGCAAGAATGAAAAGAATAACCACACAAGTCGTCATCATAGGGGGTGGCGCCACCGGAGCCGGCATCATGCGCGATTGCGCATTGCGCGGCATCGACTGCATCCTGCTTGAGCGGGACGACATCGCCGCCGGCACCACGGGCCGCAACCACGGCCTGCTCCACTCCGGCGCCCGCTACGCGGTGACGGATCAGGAGTCCGCCCGCGAGTGCATTCAGGAGAACCGCATCCTCAAGCGGATCGCCAGCCACTGCGTCGAGGACACCGGCGGCCTCTTCATCACCCTGCCGGAAGATGACATCAATTTTCAAACTACCTTCATGGACGCCTGCGCCCTGGCGGGCATCGACGCCCGCCAGCTGGATCCCGCCGATGCGCTGCGCCTCGAACCCAACGTCAACCCGGCGCTGATCGGTGCCATCCAGGTGCCGGACGGCACGGTCGATCCGTTCCGCCTGGCCGCCGCCAACGTACTGGATGCCAAGGAGCACGGCGCCCGCATCTTCACCCACAGCAAGGTGCTGGGGCTTTTGCGCACCCAGGATCGGGTGCACGGGGTCAAGGCGATCAACACCCGCACTGGTGAAGCGTTCGAGGTGGAGTGCCAGGAGGTGATCAACGCCGCCGGCATCTGGGGCCAGCAGATCTGCGAATACGCCGATCTCGGCATCCGCATGTTCCCGGCCAAGGGCTCCCTGCTCATCATGGATTACCGCATCAACCAGCTGGTGCTCAACCGCGCCCGCAAACCGGCGGACGCGGACATCCTGGTGCCGGGCGATACCATCTCCCTCATCGGCACCACGTCGAGTCGCATCGATTACCACAAGATTGACCAGCTCACCGTCGAGCCCGAGGAGGTGGAGGTGCTGCTGCGCGAGGGGATCAAGCTCGCCCCCATCATGGCTCGCACCCGTCTGCTGCGCGCCTACGCTGGCGTTCGCCCGCTGGTGGCGGTGGATGGCGACGAGTCGGGCCGCAACATCAGCCGTGGCATAGTGCTGCTGGATCACGCCGAACGTGACGGCCTCAAGGGGTTCAACACCATCACCGGCGGCAAGCTGATGACCTACCGGCTGATGGCCGAATGGGCCACCGATCTGCTGGCCAAGAAGCTGGGCAACAGCAAGCCCTGCCGCACCGCCGAACTGAGCCTGCCCGGCTCGCGGGATCCGGAGAAGGTCTCCGCCCCCGGCCTCTCGGTGCCAGCCGAAGGCTCGGCCCAGTACCGCCACGGCGAGCGGGTCATCGCCTTTTTCCGCGACAATCCCAAGGCCAACGCCCTTATCTGCGAGTGCGAGATGGTCACTGCAGGTGAAATCGAATATGCCCTGCGCGAGCTGGATGTGGACAACCTGGTGGATCTGCGCCGCCGCACCCGTCTGGGCATGGGCCCCTGTCAGGGGGAGCTGTGCGCCTATCGCGCCGCCGGCCTGATGCAGGAGTACGGCAAGGCCGACGGCCGTCAGGCGTGCGTCATGCTGCGCCAGTTCCTGGAAGAGCGCTACAAGGGCACCCGGCCGGTGCTATGGGGCGATGCCCTGCGCGAAGCCGAATTTACCTACTGGATCTACGAGGGGCTGTTCGGCCTTGGCGAGTGGACGGCCCCCCATCTGGTGGCCGAGCCGCCCTTCCCGCTCGATGCCAGCACCGCAAATCCCACCAAGGAGCGCAGCCATGAAATTTGACAGCATCGTTATCGGCGGCGGCATGGCGGGCCTCTCGGCGGCCCTGCGCCTGGCCGAGGCCGGCCAGAAGACCCTGCTGATGGCCTCCGGCCAGAGCGCCCTGCACTTCTCCTCCGGCTCGGTCGATCTGCTGGAGAGCGAAGGGGATCCCCGCGCCGCCCTGCCCGCCTTCATGGCCGCCAACCCCGAGCATCCCTACAACAAGGTGGGGCTGACCCATATCGCGGCGAGCCTCGATGATCTGCAGCGCCACTGCGCCGCGCAGGGATTACCGCTGTTTCGCCAAGAGCGTAACCACCAGCGGCTGACCCCCATCGGCACCCTCAAAGCCACCTGGCTCTCTCCCGATACCTGCGCCTGCGTGACCGATGCGCCGGCTCCCGACGCCATCCTGCTGGCGACCTTGGAGGGATTTCGCGACTTTCACCCCGAGCTCGCGGCGGCCAACCTGGCGACCCACACGCGCTTCGCCCACTGCCGCATCCTGACCGGGGAGCTCCGCCTGCCCCAGCTGGCCGAGTTCAGCCGTAATCCCCACGAGTTTCGCTCCGCCGACATCGCCCGCCTGTTCGACAAGCAGGGCAATGGCCAGCGTGACCTGCTGACGGATCTGGCCCGCGAGATCAGCCGCCTGGTACAGGAGAGTGGTGAGCCGCGCTGCCATCACCTGGTGCTGCCCGCCTGCCTGTCACTGGGGCTGGTCGGCCCGCGCCTGGCGGAGCTGGAGCAGCGCACCGGCTGCATCATCAAAGAGGTGGCCACCATGCCGCCGTCACTGATCGGCATGCGGATGCAGGAGGCGCTCAAGCGCCGCTTCATGGCCCTTGGCGGCACCTTCCTCACCAGCGAGCGGGTGCTGGGCGCCCGCTATGACGGTGACCGGGTGATTGGCGTGCACAGCCAGAATGGCGACGATCAGCTGTTCGAGGCGGACCACTTTGTGCTCGCCTCCGGCAGCTTCTTCAGCCGCGGGCTGGAGTCGCGTCTACGCGGCATTCGCGAGCCCATCTTCAACGCCGATGTGCTGAGCCTGCCCGAGCGCGACGCCTGGGCTGGCCGCCGCCTGTTCGACCACCACCCCTTCATGGGCTTCGGGGTCAAGACCGACGACAAGCTCAGGGTACTGCGTGGCGGCAAGCCACTCACCAACCTCTACGGCGCCGGCAGCGTGCTGGCGCACTACGATCCCATCAAAGAAGGTTCCGGCTCCGGCGTGGCCGTTGCCACCGGCTGGCAGGCTGCCGGTCACATTTTGAGTTCAGCCCAATGATGATTTTGTCCCACATCCCGTGCCTTCATACCCAACGGGAGGAGAACTGACATGCTACTGGATCATGCCAACCAAACTTTCGATCAGTGCATCAAATGCACCGTCTGTACCGCCTACTGCCCGGTGGCCAAGGCCAACCCGGCCTACCCCGGCCCCAAGCAGGCAGGCCCGGATGGGGAGCGGCTGCGCATCAAGAGCCCCGAGCTCTTTGACAGCGCCCTCAAGTACTGCACCAACTGCAAGCGCTGCGAAGTGGCCTGCCCGAGCGGGGTGCGCATCGGCGACATCATCGCCAAGGCCAAGCACCAGTACAGCGGCTTCAAGCCGGGGATCCGCGAGTTCGTGCTCTCCCACACCGATCTGATGGGCAGCATGTCCACCCTGATGGCCCCGGTGGTCAACTTCACCACCGGCCTCAAGCCGATGAAGCTGGTGCTGGACAAGGCGCTGGGGGTCTCCTCCCACCGCGATCTGCCCAAATACTCCCAGGGTACCTTCCGCGGCTGGTACAAGAAGCAGAAAGCGAGTCAGGCGCGCTTCGAGCGCCAGATCGCCTACTTCCACGGCTGCTACGTCAACTACAACCACCCGCAGCTTGGCAAGGAGCTGATGCAGGTGCTCAACGCCATGAACATCGGCGTCCAGTTGCTGGAGCGGGAGAAGTGCTGCGGCGTGCCGCTGATTGCCAACGGCTTCATGGACAAGGCCAAGCAGCAGGCAGCCTTCAACATCAAGCAGCTGGAGAACACCCTGCTCGGCAACGAGATGCCGCTGCTGGCCACCTCCTCCACCTGCGGCTTCACCCTGCGCGACGAATATCCCCACCTGCTGGAGCAGGACAACCACAAGGTGCGCGATCGCATCTCGCTGGTGACCCGCTTCCTGTGGAACGAGTTCTACAAGGGCAACAAGCCGGCGATGAAGCCGCTCAATCTGCACATCGCCTACCACACCCCCTGCCACATGGAGAAGATGGGCGGCGTCATCTATACCCTCGAGCTGCTGCGCGCCATCCCGGGCGTCAAGGTGACGGTGCTGGACTCCCAATGCTGCGGTATCGCCGGCACCTACGGCTTCAAGTCGGAGAACTACCAGACCAGCCAGGCCATCGGCGAAGGGCTGTTTGATCAGATAAACCGGCTCAAACCCGATCTGGTCATCACCGACTGCGAAACCTGCAAATGGCAGATCGAGATGAGCACACCCTTCCCTTGTGAACACCCCATCCACCTGCTGGCCAAAGCCTTGGCGTGAGATGAGCACCTCCGTATCCGCTTGCGAGCCCCCCATCCACCTGAGGGCCCGCTCGGCAAATACCAGATAGAAAAAGAGCCGGCAATTGCCGGCTCTTTTTATTCAGATCCTCTCCCATCAGGGGTGCTGGATGATCAGGCTGTGCTGATCCAGCATGCTCTGCAGGATGTCGTGGGAGGAGGTGCCGCCAAGCTGCCAGCTGCTCAAGTCCACCCCTTTCAGGGTGATCTGCTGGGTCACCTGGCCATCCCCTGCCGGCGACACCGAGAGGTTCACATCGCTCAGGCCGTTGCTCACGCTGGTCACCGACGCCTGCAAGTGGCCCAGCAAACCATCCACGCTGCTGTCGGTCACCCCCTTGAGCAGGTCCGCCAGATCGATCCTGTCCCCCTCTTCCGGATGGAAGTCGGTGATGGTGTCGATGGCGGGCTGGCCCGCGTTCCCCGCATCCCCCTGCTGCCAGACGAAGAGATCGCTGCCGGCGCCGCCGGTGAGGATGTCGTCACCCTTGCCACCCAGCAGGCGATCATCGCCCGCGCTGCCAAACAGCCAATCCCCCTGATCCGAACCCAGCAGGGTATGACCGGCCTGGGTATGGATGGTCACGGTATCGAGGGGGGAGCTGATGGTGGCCCCCCTGCGCTCGACTCGGCACTCAGCCCCAGCACATGGTCTCCCGCCGTCAGACCGTCCAGGTAGAGCGGCAGCGAGTGGCCACCTGGAATGAGCCAGTCACCGTTGCCGTCGGCATGGCCGACCGGCAGCCCCTGCTCATCCAGCACCTGGGCCCCCGCCAGGCCGCTGATGCGCAGCGACAGCTCGCCCGGTGCCGGGTTCACCACGCTGGCGGTCAGATTGAGGGGCACCATGGCACCCTGCAGGGCATGGATCTCGTGTATCCCCACCGTCAGGCTCGGCAGATCCGGTTCGGCCGTCACCGTGATGGTCACCTGGTCGGTGTCGCTCAAGGGCCCGCCTACGCCGCTGTTGCCCTGATCCGAGGTGGTGATGGTAAGGTTGTCCTCGCCCCAGAAATCCCTGGCCGGTTCATAGTGCAGGTTGCCGGCCAGCAGCTGGTTGAGATCGGCCAGCGATCCCACCAGGGTCATCTCGTTGCTGCCCGCCCCCTGTACCGAGACCGCGCCCGCAGCCCCCAGCAGGGTCAGCACCCCGTGCTCGACCCGCAGCACCATGGCCATGGGCGCACTGCCGGCATCCACATCCTTCACGCTGATGCCGGATAGCGATAGAGAGCCATCCTCTTTCACCGTCATGCTGCCCGGCAGCTGATTGACCGGCGCATCGTTGACCGGCAGCACCTCGATGGGCACCACGTCGGTGTCGCTCAAGGGGCCGCCGCTGCCGGTGTTGCCGCGATCATTGGTCACCATGGTGAGCTGATCCTGGCCGTTGAAGTCCTGCTCACCCAGATAGGTCACGCCGCCCGCCAGCAATGCATTGATGGCATCGAGCGAGCCGCTCAGCACCAGCGAGCCCGTACCGTTGCCGGTCAGGGCCACACCGCTGCCATCCGCCAGAGTGAGGGTGCCGTGCGCGACCGAGAGGCGCACCTTGATGGTGCTGTTGCCCGCATCCACATCCTTGACCTGCAGACCATCAATGCGGTAAGGCACATCCTCTTCGGCCACCAGCGGCGCCGTGGGCAGAATGTTCTCGGGCGCGTCGTTGACCGCCGCTATGGTGACATCGATGCTGCCCTTCACCTGTGGCCCCAGCGCGCCGTTGTCCAGACTCTGGGCGATCACCTCGAGTGTGAGGGTGCCATTGACGTCGTTGGTCACCAGCACCAGATTTGCCAGGTTGCCACCCACCGTGGTCACCTGCCAGTCGCCGTTCGGCAGTCTGATGGCCTCACCGGCCACCCCGTCAGGCAGGGCGATGGAGGCCTCTTCCGGCACGTTGCGGATGGTCACCCGCACCTGCTCGGCGCCATTTTCATGCACATTGCTCGCGTTCCCGCCGGTGGCGTGGGTATCGCGGGTCTCCAGCCCCAGATTGAGCGGGATCCTGTCGCCCTCCACCCCGCTGGCGGTGGGCAGCAGATCGCTGATGAGCGCATCCCCCACTGGATTGACGGTCACGGTGAAGCTGCCGCTGGTTTCAAGCGGCAGCACCAGCCCCTGGTCGAGGGTAAAGGCGCTCAAGGTGAGATCCAGGCTGCCGCTGAAATCAGCCGGCGGGATCAGGGTCAGCTTGGCAAAATCGGTGCCCACGGGGACCTGCCAGACACCGCCGCCATTGTTGACCGCCGGGGCCGAGAGGGTGAAACCATCCGGTACCCCCTTGATCTGCAGCGCCACTATCTGCTCAGAGCCATCGTTGTCGATGAGGGCGGCACCAAAGCCAGCCAGGCTGATGGCGCCATCCTCGTTGCCCGATACATCGTGCAGCGTGAGCACAGCCGGGTCGTTGACCGGTCTCACCTCAAAGCCGACCTGCCCGCTCCAGCTGCCGCTGTCGGTCACCAGCTGACCGCCGACCAGCGCGGTATCGACGACATCGACCTGGATACCGAGCGGCACCTGACCGCTGAAGTGCGCCTTGGGCACAAACACCAGATCTTTGAGGGCCGCCATGTCGTTCACGATCAGGGTGTTGACCGGCTGGCCGCTGCCATCGAGGAAGTAGCCATATTTTGCATCCACCGTGATGGTGACCCGCTCCACGGTTTCGAGGCCGCCACCCGCGATGGAGGGGCTGATATCGGCCAGTTTCACCGAGAGATCGAGGCGGATCTCGCTGTCTTCCAGATTGTCCGGTTGCCCGTCATGGTTGGTATCCAGCACGGTCAGCGTCAGCTCCGGGTGGCCGTCAGCGCCGCCATTCACATCGACCACGGGGGCCACATCGACCCGTACCGTGCTGCTGTCGACCTTGATGTCGCCACTGGCGGTATCCGTGTTGACCACCTTCACCTCGATATCGAGCGAGCCGGCAAAGTCCTGCGGCAAACCGAGGGTCAGCCCCTCCAGGCCCGCCAGTGACGGCGGCACCTTGATGACGTACTCACCGGTCGAGATGTTGTACTCGGCGCCGCTGATGGTGACGCCCGCCGGCAACCCCTTGAGGACGATGGTCACCTCGTCGCTGGCCTGATCGGCGGCGCCTATGTGGATCACCCCCTTGAGCTGGGTGCCGAAATCGACCCGGATATCCTCCCTGCCCACCAGCACGGCGTGATCGTCGATATCGACGGTCGCCGCCGGCTCCTTGTTGGTCGTCGGCGTCGCCTCGAAGGTCGCCTCCGTGGTGAGGCTCACCTTGACATGGGCACTGGCATCGCCATCGTCGCCCCGGTCGATCACCATGGCATCGATGCGGATCGGTTCGACCTTGCCGACAAACCCGTCCGGCGCATGCAGCTGGAAGCTGCCGAGATTGCCGGCCGGTACGATCCAGCTGCCATCACCGTTGTTGATGCCGCCGATCACCACGAATTGATCCCCTGCGCCGCCGTTCAACACCGGCAGGTTGATCACCAGATAGTCGATCTCCTCCACGCTGGAGGGGTCGAGATCGGTAAAGAGGAAACGCCCTGCCAGATCGATATCGGCCCCCCCCAACCCCACGAGTTCGCCGCCGGTCTGGGTCAGCACGCCATCGGGCTCCACCACCGCCTGAATATCGACGTGCAGATTGCCGTCGATCACCTTCTCGGCCACCGCGCCCGAATCCACATCATGCTGGGTCACGGTGACGTGGCTCTGGATAGTGGTATCCCGGTCACTGTCCTCCGGCGCCTTCACCAGCAATTGACCCCCGTTGAGCAGGCTGTCGAGCTGGGCGGCGGTCAGAGTGAGCTTGCCATCCAGCACGCTCAGCTGGCTCTCCACGCCGCCGGCACGCAGCCAGATCTGGTAGCCATCCTCCACCCCGGAGAGACTCAGCGCCGTGACCTTTTCGGCGCCATCGGTGAGGGTCGGCTGCCAGTCCAGCACGGTAAACTCATCTTCCAGACCCTGGCTGGTCTTGGCGTAGTCGGTGGCATCGATGGCCGGCTCCACCTTGATGGTGAGCGGCACGTCGAAGCGCTTGCTGTCGCCGTCGTTTTCGGTCACCACCACGTGGCCGATGAGGTGAATATCGGCGGTACTGTTGACCGGCGGCTGGATCTGCAGGTTGCCAAGGTTGGACACATCCACCTGATAGAGGGGGTTGCCCTTGCCGTCGAGCCCGGCAAACGTGAGAGTCAACGCCTTGCCGCTGCCATCAAATACCAGGGCCCCTTCCGGCAGCCCTTCCAGCACCAGGTTCAAGGTTTCCGAATGATCCAGCGGGGTGTCGGTCCACTCCCCGGAAGTCAGCTTGAAGTCCAGCGGGGCCCGGCCATCCTCCTGAACCGTGGTGGTGTAGCCATTGCCATCGGCGGTCCAGCCGGAGGTATTGAGGTCGAAATGGGGCTCGTCCACCACCCCCACCAGATCCACATGAATGGTCTGGGAGCCGGTCTCCTTCTCGTTCACCACGATGTGGGTCTGGCCATTGGCATCGGTCAGGGTGGCGCTGTCCTTGACCACTCCCTTGATGGTCAGATCGAAATCGACGTTGCTGTTTTTGGGCGGCTGCAGCTTGAGTTCGTTGATGCGCTCAAAAGGCACCTCGTAATAGCCGGCAGCATGCTGGCTGACCGCAACGCCTCCCAGCAGCAGCGTCGCCCCGGCGGGCAGGCCGCTGATGCGCACAAAGAGCTGCTCGGAGCCATCGCTGGTGTCACCCAGGTGGGCCAGGCCAATCTTGCTGCCCAGATCCAGCAAGGTATCCTCTTTGCCCTGAATGTCGCGCACGGTGAGTTTGGCGTCATCCGCCTGCGGATTGACGTTGATCACCAGCTCAATCTTCTCTCCCTGCGCCGTTCCCTGCCCCGGTGCTACCGGGGTCTTCTCCGTGCTCATCGGGGTCACCGACAGCTTGATGTCACCGCTGAAATCCTTGGCCGGGACCACGCTCACCTTGTTGATGTTGGCGGCCGAGACGCTGTAGAGCCCGCTGCCGTTTGGCTTGAGCTCAGCCCCGTTGAGCATGAGCGTACCCTTGCCCGCCTCCCACTTGATCTGGTAGGTCAGGGTCTCGGAGCCATCCGTATCGGTGAGGCCCGCCTTCACATTGAGCTTGATGCCACTGCTGTCTTCGCTGGTGTCGTAGTGCTTGCTGGTGTGACCTGCGTCCCACACCGGCTTGTCGGCCACACCGCGTACCGTGATGGCAAGATCGCCGATAACCGCCGCCGGGGCATCCCCCTCGGTCACCCCCACCTGCAACTGCACCTGGAAGTGCAGCGGCTGGCCCTGGTTGCTCCAGATAGACCAGTTGGCATCCGGCACAAAGGTCACCCCCTGGGCGCTGTAGTGCACGTTATCGCTGGTCACCATGGCCGCTGGCGGGACGATAAACCACTTGCCATCCGCGGTGGTGGCAAGGGCAACCCCGTTGTAATAGAAGGTGCCATGGGCATTGGCCGGCGCCTGGACAAGGAGCTGCTCCACATGCTCGCCCCGGTCGAAATCGCCGATATCGAGCTGCATGTTGATGGGGATGCCGGCGGCCGGATCCTGCGCCCCCTGATCTTCGTTGCCGGTTGCCGCAGTGACGGTGAAGCTCACCGGCTCGTCCCGCAGATGAAGGGTCAGCGTGCTGTCGGCGCGATCACCGTCGCCATCCACCAGATGGGCGGTGATGACCTGACTCAGCTCGGCATTGTCGTGATCAAAGCCGGGTGCCGGCGTGAAACGGTAGCTGCCATCGGCCGAGATGGTGAGAGAGCCCATTACCTGCTTGCCATCCGGGCTCATCACGTCCTGGGTGAGGGAGCCATTGACGGCATAGGTCTGGCCATTGATGGTGATCGACTCGACCCGGGCGCCATCAGCCCCTTCGTTGGCGGCTGGCAGCAGATCGCCGCTGACGGTGGCACTCCCCTCGTTCAGGGTATGCGCCAGCACGGTGCCAATGGGCATGTCATCTTGCACCGTCACGGTCACGCTGACATTGGGGCTGCGATCGCCATCGTGATCGGTGACAAAGAGCGGCACCTCGATGGCAAGATCATCTCTACCCTGCGCGCCGTGATCGAGCTGCCCCACCAGATAGACGCTGTAGTTGCCGCTGACGTCGAGGTGGATCCAGAACACTGCCTTGCCACCCTCTGCCGTGGCCAGATACCAGTCCGGGCTGTGGGCGGCCAGCGTCACTGCCTGACCGTTGGAAGTCAGCTGATTGGCCTGATTGAAGGCGGCCACGTCGAGCTCAAGGGAGGCAACCCGATCCGAACCGGCGCTGATGGTCACCTTGCCGCTGGCGGTTTCACCCCGATCGGAGGGCATGGTGCCCGGATGCTGGTCGGCAGCGCCATCGAGGGCAGACTCTTTCACTGCAACCGCGTCGATGGCCGAGATGACGGGATCCACGCCATCCGTCACCCTGATGGTGGTGGCGCCCTGGCTCTGGCTGCCGTCGCTGTCGGTGACCTGCACCGGCAGTGTCAGCTCAAGCTGGTCATCGGCGCCGTGATCCAGGTTGGTATGCACCGTCACCTGATAGTCGATGGTCGCGCTGGCATGAGCGCCTATGGTCGCCGGCACCAGCCCCAGAGTCACCGTCATCACCACCAGGCCGCCGGCCGTGACCGCCTGGAAACTGTGGCCATCGCTGCCCACCGCCTGCCAGGTCAAGGCCTCGCCATTGTGGGTGATGGGGTTGCCGTTGGCATCCACTACCTGGCCCGCAAAGGCCAGACGCACATCGACCACGGGGTCGGAATCGGCGGTGATGATGATCGTGCCGGTGGCATGCTGGTCATCGCCACTGCCGTTGACGCCATCGAAGCGCCCTTCGCCGAGGGTCACGCCGGTCAGCGTCAGCGTCGGTTTCTCTCCTTCACCAATCTGGATAGCGAGGGTGCCGCTGGTGCTGTCGTTGTTGCCGCCCGCCTTGTCGTAGTCGTTGACGTTCACCTTGATGGGCAGCTCGGTCACGGCGTTGGCGCCCTGATGGATCCCCTGATAGAGGGTCACCTGATAGTCAAAACCGTTCTTGCCCGCCTGATCCAGCGTGCCGACCAGCCGTACCTCAAACACCTCGACCCGCTGGCCATCCACCATCACAAAGCCCTTGAGCAGCTGGCTGCCGGGAATGGCGCTGTTGCCATCAACCAGCTTGTATTGCACCGGTTTACCCAATGCGGTCAGCGCAGGTTGTTCGTTAGCATCCGCAAAGGCCACCTCGACCACCCGATCCGACCCGGCTTGCACGTCAAAGTGACCGGTTTGGCTCAGGCTGTTGTTGCCGGTGAGCCCCCCTTCATCGAGGGTCACACCGGTGCCCGGAATAAAGCTCGGCGCCTTGCCATCCGCGATGGTGAGCGGCATCGTGGTAGCGATGCGATCGCCATCCATGTCGGCCAGAGTGACCGCCAGCGGCAGGTTGAGGGATTCGCTTCCTTGATGATCCAGCTCGCCCATAAGCGTGACCTTGGCGGTCACGCTCCAGTTGCCGCTTTGCTCGATCAGGCTCAGCTCGGCGTGCAGGATCTCGCGGCCATCTGCCGTGGTCCCAACCAGCTGGCCGTTGCCATCGAGGGAGAAGCTGATCAGGCTGCCGTGACTGGTGAGTCCGGTCAGGGTGCTCTGGATGGTGGCGATGTCAAAACCGAGGGAGGCTGGGTCGAGGGCATCGCTGCCGTGGGTCACCACGAAGCTCATGGTGCTGACCGCTGCCGCCTCCCCTTGCGCCATCTCGGTGATGGCGGTGCCGGTCACGGCGGAGATGGTCGGGTTGGCGCCATCCCCCACCGCCACGGTAATGGTGGAGGAGACCTTGTCGCCATCGCTGTCGGTCAGGGTCAGCCCCGCCGTCAGCAGCGCATCCGCACTGCCCTGATCCAGCGGTTGATGGAGGGTAAAGCCGTACTTGCCATCGTTGCCGAGGGTCAGCTCAAACACCAGCTTGCCATCGGGGGTACGCCCCTCGATGAGGTGATCGGCCACCGTGACCGTCACGCTCTGCTGGCCCGAGCTGAGCCCCTGCAGGCCCGGCTGGCTGGCGTCAAACGCGATGCTCACCAGCGGGTCGCTGCCCGCGGTGATGGCGAGCTCGCCGCCAAGGGTCTGGCCCAGCTGCCAGTCGCTGTCTTCGGTGAGGGTCAGGGAGACAGGGTCAACCTGCGGCAAGGCACCGTCGGTGATGGTGATGTTGAGGGTACCGAGGTTGCTCTGGTCCCCGTCAAAATCGCGGCCCACCACCTGCAGGCCCAGCTTGATGCTGTCGGTGGCCACCGGCTGATCCAGCACGCCGTTGAGCTCAAGATGGTACTTGCCATCGAGATCCAGGGTGACGGTCAGGATGCCCTTGCCCTCTGCGTCCAGCAGGGTGAGGAGATTGCCGTTCACCTGATAGCTGGTCGGCTTGCCGCCGCTGGTGAGCCCTGCCAGCGCCGGCTGGCTTGCCTCAAAGGTGAGAGAGACCAGTCGATCGCTGCCCACCGTGACCGGCAGCTGACCATCGATGCTCTGGTTGCCCCCCTCTTGCAGCGAGACCCCCTTGTCCAGACCGAGCGAAGGATCCCTGCCGTCGTCGATGGTCAGAGTCAGGTTGGCACTGGTGGTGTCGCCATCAATCTCGTTGGCGCTCACCTGCAACCCCAGCGAGAGGCTGTCGCTACTCTGATGATCGAGCGGGCCGGTGAGGGTGACCACCACCCGGCCGCCCACATCGCTGCCCTGCTGTTCGGCCAGCAGCTGGGCGCGCAACACCTCAACCCGCTGACCATTGTTGTCGAAGTAGTAGCCCAGCAGGGTGCGATCATCGGCAAATTCGAAGACAAGCGAATGACCATCGCTGGCCAGGCCCAAGCCATTGAGGATCGCCAGGGTGTCGCTCTGATTGCTGAACACCAGCGAATCGGCCAGCAAGGGATCGGCGGTGTGGCCAACCACGAAGCGGCTCTCCCCTACCACGGCGGCGCCGTTGGTAAAGGCATCCTCGATGAGGGTAATGGCCGGGATCTCGAAGCTCGGCGGATTGCTGTCCACCAGATTGATCACCAGCGGCGCTGTCACCAGATCACCGTCGCTGTCGCGGTATTCGAGGTTGAACGGCAGACGCAGGGTATCCTGGCCGTGATCCAGGCTCTGACTCCAGACGATGCGATAGCTGCCGTCATTGCCAAGGGTCAGGGAGAAGACAGTCGCCCCACCGGCAGTGGCGGTCAGGGTCTGGCCATTCATGGAGTAGCCAAGCGGCGCGCCCTGGCTGGCAAGCCCCAGCCCTGCCAATGCACTCTGGTCAGCGGCGAAGGTGACCTGCAGATTGCCATCGATGCCGGCACCGGTATTGAGGCTGCCGGTCGCCGTGACCGGGCCATCGGCCAGCCCGGCTTCGGACAGCGTGAGCGTCTCGCTCTGGCCGATCAGCGGCGCCCCGTCCAAGGCCGAGTTACCCGCCAGATCGGTGACGCTGGCGCGCACCTCAAAAGATTGCGTGATGCCAGAGAGATCAAGACCTGATACCTGCCAGCGGCCATCGGCCCCCACCAGGGCGGAGGTAGTGAGCAGCGCCTGCCCGTTGCTGCCAACCAGGGTGATGGTCACGCTCTGACCCGCTTCCACATTGGCGGTGGTGCCGCTCAGGGTGGCATTGCCGTTGCCAAAAAGAGCTGCCGCGTCGAGATCATCGATGTCGATGGCGGCCTGGGTATCGACCTCAATGGTGAGGATGTCGCTGGCCCGGTTGCCGGCGATATCCACCGAATCGACCCGAAAATCATGGGCCCCGTCTGCCAGCGTATCGGGCAGCTGATATTGCCAGTTGCCGTTGCCATCGACGGTGAGAGTGGCGAGCACGCTGCCGCCAAGGGACAGGGTAACGGTGGCGCCGGGCTCCCCCTTGCCCTGCAGCAGCGGGGTATTGTCGCGGGTCAGATCATCGCTCTGGCTGGCACCGGTGTCGCTCTCATCGGCCAGATCGAGGGTGATGGTGGTGATGGTATCGAGCAGGGTCTGACCCAGATCGCTGGCCCGGTTGCCGGCGGCATCCTGGGTATCGGCCTGAATGATGAGGGGACCGTCCACCAGCTTGCCGGTGAGGTCGCCAAAGTTGGCCTCCCAGATCAGGCCGGGCAGCACCACAGTAGTGACGGTGAGCCGGTTGCCAT
Organism: Aeromonas sp. 2692-1; assembly: GCF_013085505.1. Lineage (NCBI taxonomy): Bacteria > Pseudomonadati > Pseudomonadota > Gammaproteobacteria > Aeromonadales > Aeromonadaceae > Aeromonas > Aeromonas sp. 2692-1. The sequence continues at coordinate 3,156,908 of NZ_CP038513.1, read as the reverse complement.
CCTGATCCAGCAGGGTGACAGTCACCGGCTGGCCGACTTCCACATCCTCCACGGTGCCGCGGATGATGACGCCGGTCGCCTCGTCGGCGTTGATGATGTTGTCGCTGGTCTGCGGCTCGGTGATGGTGATGGCGGCAAACAGATCCCGCTCGCCTTCCAGCAGCGGCTCGTCGCCCCTGGGCATGTCGGCGTGATCCGTGTCGAAGCCAGCCTCGGCCAGGGTGGCGTCATTGGTGCGATCGACCACCACGAAGCCCCCCGAGCTGGAACCGGCAACGCCGCCGATCGTGCCGCCTGCCGCCGGGTTGCCGGCGGCGCTCGCCTCGAACTGGGCGGTGGGATCGGTGCCTGCGCGGATCGCTGCCTGCAGGGCGGCCAGCTCGCTGTCGCCACCGCTTGTCGGCTCGGCTGGCTGCGCGATGGACGACGCCACCTCGACCGCAGCCTCCTCCTGATGAGCGAGCTCGACGGTGTCGGCCAGCTGGTAGCCGCCCCCCTCGCCACTCAGGATCCGGTCGCCCGGTTGCAACAAGACGCCGGCCCTGGCGCGCACTACGGTGCCATCGTCATGAATGACGAAGACGGTTCCCTCCAGTTGAGTCATGACGGTGGGTTTTTCGATACGCAGCTCGGCCATACAACCTCCAGCAAATATTGAGCGGGCCCGGTGCCAGGTCGGGTCATTTTGTGAGCGCTTATTTTATCGACATATCACTGGTGGATCCCCCCATAATTTCGACAGAAAATGTGCCACCCAAGCCATTTCATACGCTTTTTTGCACGTAAAACGTTTCCTTTGCGAGACAAGATTCCATATGAAGATGATCTGACAGGATCCCTTTCTGCGCGGACGGATCCAGTATGGCAAAAGGTGACGCAGCCGCCGCAGTCCCCCTGATTGAATCCGGCAATAAGGGGATCACCATGGCTCCCTTCCCTGAATTTAATAATGCATATCTATTCACAGGAAATTTTCTATCCCTAAATGAATACAGCTCGCGCCATTTGACGCACATTCCCTTGCGGGACGCGGGCTGGCGGGCCATGGCCGCCAGGGTATGTGGTGCACCGCATTAACAATGATGCAATAAGTTGAGTTTCCTCATAATTTAACCGGGATCTCATTTCCGCTCGTTGCCTGCTCCGACAATTGATCTAGCGCAATCCCGCTCCCGATAAATCATTATTCGTTTTACCCATTTGGTAATATCCAGCTCGAGCAATCGCATAAATACATGGGTTTTATTCACTAATAACAATTAATCGGCCTGCCTGCTCCTGCCTTGTGCGGGGGCTGATGCCCACATCCAGGATGGAACGGTCAGGCTTGGCAATGAGATCGATTTGGGAGTGATGATCGTGAGTTCACACAACAGACAGACCAGGCTGGGCCTCGCCGCCCTGCTGCTTACCACCTGCCTTGGCACCAGCGGCTGGGCACAGGCGGCCGACGAGGCACAACCCAAGGGCAAGATCGAGGCGCGCAGCGAGCTGTTCGCCAAGGATCACGCCGATCAGTTCACCAGCTGGAAAGGCACCAGCGAGAGCAAGGAGCGCACTGATGCCCTGGCGGAAGATCCGCAGATGGTGGTGCTCTGGGCCGGCTACCCCTTCTCCAAGGATTACAACAAGCCGCGCGGCCACTTCTATGCGCTGACCGACGTGCGGGAAACCCTGCGCACCGGCGCCCCCAAGACCGCTGAAGACGGTCCGCTGCCCATGGCCTGCTGGAGCTGCAAAGGCCCGGACGTGGCCCGCGTCATCGACGAGAAGGGTGAGGATGGCTACTTCAAGGGGATGTGGGCAAAAGGGGGCCCCGAGATCGTCAACACCATCGGCTGCGCCGACTGCCACGACACCGCCTCGAAAGAGTTCAAGGAGGGCAAACCCGCCCTGCACCTCTCCCGTCCCTATGCCGACCGGGCCATGACCGCCATCGGCAAGCCGTTCAAGGAGCAGGGGCGCTTTGATCAGCAGTCCCAGGTGTGCGGCCAGTGCCACGTGGAGTACTACTTCAGCGGCCCGACCAAGGCGGTGAAATTCCCCTGGGACAAGGGCACCACAGTGGAGCAGATGGAGCAGTATTACGATGAAATCGGCTTTGCCGACTGGACTCATGCCCTCTCCAAGACCCCCATGCTCAAAGCCCAGCACCCCGAGTACGAGACCTGGCGCGCCGGCATTCACGGCCAGAACAACGTCGCCTGCGTCGACTGCCACATGCCCAAGGTGCAGAACGAGCAAGGCAAGGTCTACACCGATCACAAGGTAGGCAACCCCTTCGATCGCTTCGACCAGACCTGCCGCAACTGCCACACCCAGAGCAAGGAGATGCTGCAAGGGGTGGTCAAGCAGCGCAAGGATGCCGTCACCGAGATCAAGCTCAAAGTCGAGAAGCAGCTGGTGCACGCCCACTTTGAAGCCAAGGCCGCCTGGGATGCCGGCGCCACCGAGGCCGAGATGAAGGACATTCTGCAGGACATCCGTCACGCCCAATGGCGCTGGGACTTCTCCATCGCCTCCCACGGGGTGCAGATGCACGCCCCGGAAGTGGCGCTGCGCATGCTGGGAACCGCTCTGGACAAGGCCGCCGATGCCCGCACCAAGCTGGCACGTCTGCTGGCCGCCAAGGGGATCAGCCACGAGATCGCCATTCCTGACATCTCCAGCAAGGAGAAGGCCCAGGCCGCTCTTGGCATGGACATGAAGCAGATGAACAGCGACAAGGCCCAGTTCCTCAAGACCACAGTCCCCGCCTGGGATGCCGAGGCCAAAGCGGCCGGACGGCTCGCACAATGACGAGGCATGCGGGCCCGCAGTGTCGGGCCCGCAGCCGGATGGAGGCTTCCTATGGGTGATTTAACAATGGATTTCTTACGACTGATGCTGATGGCAGCCATGCTGCTGACCAGCCTGCAGGGTCAGGCCGCCGATGCGGCGAACGCCCCTGCGGCCCTCTCTGCCACACCTGTCTCTGCTACACACGAGGTGGAGTTTTTGCGCAATCCCGATGCCGCCTGTACCGACTGCCACAAGGAGCAGGCATACGGCATGCACGGCAAGCACGGCCAGGCGACCAACCCCAACAACCTGGCGCCGGTCACCTGCACCAACTGCCATGGTCAACCCTCCCCCAAACACCGGGAAGGGGTCAAGGATGTGATGCGCTTTAGCGACAGCTTCAAGGACAAACAGAGTACCGAGAGCTACCCCATCGCCGAGCAGAACGGGGTCTGCATGAGCTGTCACGAGCCCAAACCGCTGCGCGAGGCGCTCTGGGCCCACGACGTGCACGCCACCAAGCTCACCTGCACCAGCTGCCACCAGCTGCACCCGGCCAAGGAGCCCATGGTGGCTATTCCGGAGAAGTCCCGCATCAAGCTCTGCGTCGACTGCCACAGCAAGCAGCATGAGGCCGTCAAGGCGGCCAAGGCGAATACCACCTCGGGCAAGGAGGCACAATGAGCTGCTCTCGCCGTCACTTCATGGCGGGGATGAGCGCGGGGGCCCTCATCATGATGACGGGGGCTGCTCGTGCCAACACCCGCTCCCTTGCCACCACCCTCGCCCACAGCCAGACCATCGACGGGATCCGCTACGGCATGATCCACGACGAGACGGCCTGCATCGGCTGTACCGCCTGCATGGATGCCTGCCGGGAGGTGAATCAGGTGCCAGAGGGGGTCTCGCGCCTCGAGATCATCCGCTCCGGTCCCATCGGCACCTTCCCCGATGCCGAGTACCACTTCTTTCGCAAGTCCTGCCAGCACTGCGACAACGCCCCCTGCGTGCACGTCTGCCCGACCGGTGCCTCCCATATCCGCAAGGAGGATGGCATCGTCGACGTCAACCCGGATCTCTGCGTCGGCTGCATGTACTGTCTGGCTGCCTGCCCCTATCAGGTGCGCTTTATCAACCCTGTGACCAAGGTGGCCGACAAGTGCGACTTTTGCCGCAAGACCAACCTGGCGGCGGGCAAGGAGCCGGCGTGCGTGGAATCCTGCCCCACCAAGGCGCTGGTATTCGGCAATCTGGATGACCCGGACAGCCCCATCGCCAAACGGCTGGTGAAGGAGACCACCTATCGCTACAAGCAGGCACTCGGCACCTCGCCCAAGATGTACCGTGTGCCCAAAGGGGAGATAAAGTCATGACCATGCAAGAGGCGTTTCACTTTCCTTCACTTGTCTGGGACTGGCCCATAGCCATCTATCTCTTTCTGCTCGGCATCTCCGCCGGGGCCACCACCCTCTCGGTGCTGCTGCGCCGCAAGGGGGCCGGCAGCGAGAGCGGCATCATCAAGGCGACTGCCATTCTGGCGCCGGTGAGCGTGGTGCTGGGGTTACTGATCCTCATCTTCCACCTGGCCCGCCCCTGGACCTTCTGGAAGCTGATGTTCCACTACCAGTTCGACTCCGTGATGTCGATGGGGGTCATGCTGTTTCAGGTCTACATGGCGGTGCTGTTCGCCTGGCTGGCGGTGGTGTTTCGCTCCGAGATCGAGACCTTGCGCAGTCACCTGCTGCAAGAGAAGCTCGCCTTTGTGGATGATCTCATCGCCTGGCTTGCCCGCATCGAGCGGCTGCTGGCGCCGATCTTGCTGCTGCTTGCCGTGCTGTTGGGGGCCTACACCGGCTTTCTGCTGTCGGCGCTCAAGACCTATCCGCTGTTGAACAACCCGGTGCTGCCGGTGCTGTTCCTCATCTCCGGCGTCAGCTCTGGCATCGCCTCCACCATCTTGCTGGCGGTCACCCTGTTCAAGGAGAACCATCACAGCCAGGGGGTGAGCTTCGTCCACCGCTTTGAGCGGCCGGTACTGGCAGTGGAGGTATTGCTGCTGGTCTGCTTCTTTACCGGCCTCTACTTCGGTGGCGGCCAGAAGGAGGCAGCCATGTGGGCCGCCATCGGCAGCGGCTTCTGGGCTCAGGTGTTCTGGCTCGGGGTGGTGGGCATCGGCATGCTGCTGCCCCAGTTGCTGGCCCTGCTGGCTCCCGCACCGCTGCGGGCCAAAAACGGCTATCTGGTGCTGGTCTGCAGCCTGACCCTGGTGGGGATCCTGCTGCTGCGCTACTTCGTGCTCTACGCCGGCCAGATGACGGTAGTTTAAAGGTATGATCACCAGCGCCAGCCACCCTCGGGTGACTGGCGCTTATTTGTTGCGATGAGTTGTTGCGATTGATTGTTGCCAGAAATGTGGATGTTATTCCCCAGCGCCGGTACGGTGCAGACGCTGCGGCATAACATAGACGAATGATTGACTGGAGGTTGTGTGCTGGCGGAGCTCGGCTATCTCTCACTGTTGCTGGCGACCGGGCTCGCCCTGCTGCAAGGGCTGCTGCCCTGGCTGGGGCTGCGGCTCGCCTCACGTCCGCTGCTGGGCTGCGCAGCGCCGCTGGCCCTCCTGGTCGCGCTCCTGCTGTTGGCCGCCCTGCTGCTGCTCGCCAGCTGTTTTGGCCTCGATGACTTCACCCTGGTCTATGTGGCCCAGCACGCCAACAGCGCCCTGCCGCTGGGCTTCAAGCTGGCGGCCGTGTGGGGCGGCCACGAGGGCTCCATGCTGTTCTTCGTCTTTGCGCTGGGGCTGTGGGGCGCGCTGGTGGCCCTTTGCTCCAGGCGGGTCGATCCGCTGATCCGCACCCGGGTCTTGGCCATCATGGGGCTGATCGTCGGGCTGTTTGGGCTCTATACCCTGATCTTCTCCAGCCCGTTTGACCGCCAGTTCCCGGGGCCACTGGAGGGGCGCGATCTCAACCCCATGCTGCAGGACATCGGCCTCATCATCCACCCGCCCCTGCTCTATCTCGGTTACGTCGGCTTTGCGGTCAACTTCGCCTTCGCCATGGCGGCGCTGCACTCGGGTCGGCTCGATGGCGCCGTGGCCCACTGGAGCCGTCCCTGGGCGCTCGGCTCCTGGGTGTTTCTCACCGCCGGTATCGTGCTGGGCTCCTGGTGGGCCTATTACGAGCTCGGTTGGGGTGGCTGGTGGTTCTGGGATCCGGTGGAAAATGCCTCCCTCTTGCCCTGGCTGCTTGGCACCGCTCTGCTGCATGCCCTGGTGGTGTGCGAGAAACGCGGCGCTTACGGCCACGCCGTGCTGCTGCTCTCCATCTTTACTTTCTCGCTGAGCCTGCTCGGCACCTTCGTGGTGCGCTCCGGGGTGCTCACCTCGGTGCACGCCTTTGCGGTAGACCCCAGCCGCGGCCTCACCCTCTTGTTGCTGCTCGGCTTGCTATTGACCTGCGCCCTCACCCTGTTTGCCCTGCGGGCGGACATTCGCGCCCCCTATGCCCGCTTTGGCTTGCTGTCAAAAGAGGGGCTGCTCGGCGCCACCATCCTGCTGCTTTGCGTGGCCTGTGCCAGCGTGCTGCTCGGCACCTTCTACCCCATGGTGTTCCAGTCGCTCCATCTGGGCTCACTCTCGGTGGGCGCCCCCTATTTCAATACCATCTTCGTGCCGCTGGCCCTCTGCCTGATGGCGCTGATGACCCAGCTGCCGCGCCTGCGCTGGCAGCATCTGGCAACCCAGCGCCGCATCAAGGTGCTGCTCCCATGCCTGTTCGGCCTGCTGGGGGGCGCCTTGCTGAGCCTCGCCTATCCCGAGCCGCTGCGAGGCGGTTGGCTGGGGCTCGCGGCCAACGTGCTGAGCCTCTGGCTGATGGCCAGCCTGCTGCTCCCGCTCTTGCAACCGACCTCGCTGCGCGCGCTCACCCTCAATCGGTTCGGCAGCCTGCTGGCCCACCTCGGGGTGGCGGTGTGCGCCCTCGGCATTGCGCAGGTGAGTCACCACAGTCAGGAGGGGGGCGCCGTGCTCGCCGCAGGCCAGCCCTATCGGCTCGGCGCCTTCGAGTTTCGCTATGAGGGGAGCGAGCCGATCATCGGCCCCAACTACACCGCCGAGCGCATCACCTTGAGCGTGCACCGGGAGGGCCAGGAGGTAGCCAGGCTCATCCCAGAGCGGCGCCACTACAGCGTGCGCACCATGAACATGAACGAACCCGGCATCGCGTGGGGAATGCTCGGCGATCTCTACGTGGTGCTTGGCGAAAAGATGGGGCCAGGCGCCTACGCCATGCGGCTGCACTACAAGCCGCTGGTGCGCTGGATCTGGCTCGGTGGCCTGTTGATGATGACGGGCGGCGCCCTGCGCCTGCTCGCCCGCCGGCCGCTGCTGGCTAACCATCCTGCGCCAGCTGCCGCCCCCTGCCCTCGGCTTGAACAGGAGACCTTATGAACGCCCGTCTGCGCCTGTTCGTGCCACTCGTGCTCACCCTGGGGCTCGGTGCCCTGCTCTGGCTCGGCCTTGGCAACAACCCCTACAGCCAGGATGAGGCCGTCGCCGGGCGCTCCCTGCCTGCCTGGCAGAGTGACGACCTGTTTGGCGGCGCCCCCATCCACACCGCGGCGCTCAAGGGGGAGCCCTTCGTGCTCAACGTCTGGGCCAGCTGGTGCCCCAACTGCCGCGCCGAGCATCCGCTGCTGGGTGAGCTGGCCAGCGCCGTGCCCCTCTATGGCCTCAACTATCGGGACAAAGGGGATGCTGCCCGCGCCTGGCTCACCGAGGCAGGCAACCCCTATCGCGCCGTGCTGGCGGACTCGGACGGCAAGTTGGCGCTGGAGCTCGGCGTCTACGGCACGCCGGAGACCTATCTCTTCGCCGGCGACGGCACCCTGCTGACCCGTCATACCGGGCTGCTCACCCGGGAAGTCTGGCAACGCCAGTTTGCCCCCCTGCTTGCAAAAGCCCGCAGCAACACCGCTAGCCAGCCCGACGTGGAGAGAGAAGTGGAGAGAGAAGTGGAGAAACAAGTACAGGAGAGCAAGCCATGAGCCGTCTCGGCCACGCCCTGATCGCACCGCTCTTGCTGGCCTTGAGCCTCGGGGCCCTTGCCAGCGGGGTCGACACCTATGAGTTTCGCCACCCCGAGCGGCAGGCCCGCGCTCAGGAGCTGGCCCGCGCCCTGCGCTGCCCCCAGTGTCAGAACCAAAACCTGGTGGAGTCCAACTCCCCCATCGCGCTGGATCTGCGGCTCGAGGTCTACCGCTGGGTGGACGAGGGGCAGTCTGATGAGCAGGTGATCGCCCGCATGACGGAGCGCTTCGGCGATTTCGTGCGCTACGATCCCCCCTTCAAGCGCAGCACGGCGCTGCTGTGGGGCGGCCCCGCCCTCTTGCTGTTGCTGGCGCTCAATCGCCTGCGCAGGAGCCTGCATCGCCGGCAACCGGCGCGGGTACCGCTTATTGGCGACAGAGCAGAAGGGATGCTCGCCCACGACCCCAGGGCCGAGCTGAACCGGCTGATCATGGCCGAGCAGCAGGCGGGGCTTGCCCCCCACAGCCGCCTCTACCGGGAGCTGGAGCTGGCCCGCCTCGCCAACGCCACCCCAACCGCCGAGCAAACTCTGCGCGAGCGGCTGGCCAAGGACCGCACCGCCCGTCCGCAGCTTAGCCTGCAGTCATGGATACTGCCTGGGGCCCTGCTGCTGGCGCTGATTGCCGGCATTTATGCCGGCACCGGCCGCTATCAGGCGTGGCAGGCTTATCAGTCGCGCCCCGATCCGCTGGCGGGATTGAGCCCGCGGGATCTGCAGGACAAGGAGCTGGGCGCCCTGCACCAGCGCCTGCAAGCCAACCCAGCCGATCTCGACGGCTGGGCGGCGCTCGGTCAGCTCTATCTCTATCGGGACGAGTACGACAACGCCCTGCTCGCCTACCAGCGCCTCGCCCTGCAAGAAGGGGGGGCCAGCGCCGCGACCCAGGCCGCCCAGGCCACCGTGCTCTACTACCAGGCAGGCCAGCAGCTCACCCCGGAGACGCTGCGTCTGCTTGATAGCGCGCTCAAGCAGGACAAGGGCGAGGTGAGCGCCCTGATGCTGCTCGCCTCCGATCACTTCCTGCACGGCCGCTACTCCCAGGCCATCGCCCTCTGGCAGCAGTTGCTGGACGAGGAGCGCCCCCGCATCAACCGGACCGCGCTGATCGAGGCGATCCAGACCGCCCGCATGATGGGAGGCTGACCGCACGCGTGATGGGGGCTGAATGCCCCTGTCACGTTGGGCCCGCACAAACGCCACCGGCAGGGAAATCACTTGCCAACCTCCCGTCGGCGGCCGAACAATAGGCGTCTATTGAACCTGTTTCTGGAGCCTATCCCATGATCCCCATTCGCTGTCACACCGTCTCCGGCGTCGCGCTCTCCACCGTCCAGGGCGAGACCAGGTTGCTGATGATGAAACGGGTCAAGGGCGGCTTCTGGTGTCATGTGGCGGGCACGGTCGAGGCGGGGGAAACCGGTTGGCAAACCATAGTGCGCGAATTTCGCGAGGAGACCGGCATCGTCGTGCACGAACTCTACAACGGCCAGTATCTGGAGCAGTTTTACGAGCACGCCACCAACACCGTCTGTCTGGTGCCGGTGTTCGTGGTCTACTGCCCGCCAACGCAGGCGGTGACCCTCAATCACGAGCACACCGAGTACCGCTGGTGCAACCTGGCCGAGGCCAGGGCACTGGCGGGCTTCCCCGGCCAGCAGGCACTCTATGATCACCTCTGGCACTACTTTGTCGAAAATAGCCCCTCGGCGCTGATGCGGGTGGCCATGACACCATAGCGGGTGCACGCCAAGAGCCCTGCCGTTATCCCCTTGATCCTGTGATGATCCACATCCGGCCATGGCGACCATCAGCCCATGTTGCCGCCCCTGATCAGGCCGTTTTCAGCAGAGATGATCACCCAGAATGAGCGAGAGACAGGAAACAAGCAGCAGAGAGAGGTAAAAGAGTGACTATCTGGCGGCCAGGGGGCGCCGCCAGCCGCGCACCGCGACCAGGTTCTCCATTCCTCCCTACCCCATCATTACTCGTATGAAGCCACCCATAGCCGCCATTACCGTTATTTCAAGGTGCGCCATCCCATAAAATTGAAATATCGGGCCATTAGACGTTGTGAAGCGTCAATTACCGTCATATAACTTAGCCAAATATCCCTGTCAGCCGTACGGTAGCGTCAAATCATGATTACTCGCCCTTTTCTTACCCTGTTGCTCGGTGCCTTCCTTGTTCCCGTCAGCATGGAGAGCGCCCAGGCCAATCCGTTTTCAGCCCAGTCCCACTCCCCCAACAGCTTTCTGGAGCAGCGCAACGATCTGGCGCTGAGCTCAGCCGCCTTCGTGGTGGCCAACCCGCGCACCGGTGAAGTACTGTCTGAGCGTAACGCCAACCGGGTGATGCCGATAGCCTCCATCACCAAGTTGATGACGGCACTGGTGGTGCTCGATGCCAACCAGCGGCTCTCCGAGATGCTGACCGTCACCATGGCCGACGTGGACAGACTCAAGGGCACCGGGTCGCGGCTGGCGGTGGGCTCGCGCCTGAGCCGGGCCGACATGCTGCACATCGCCCTGATGTCGTCGGAAAACCGCGCCGCCTCGGCGCTGGCCAGAAACTACCCGGGTGGCCAGCGCGCCTTCATCGAGGCGATGAATGCCAAGGCCCGCATGCTCGGCATGTGGAGCACCCAGTTCTCAGACAGTACCGGCCTCACTCCTCGCAACGTCTCCAGCGCCCACGATCTCGCCAAGCTGGTGGCGGCGGCATCCACCTATCCACTCATTCGCCAGTACTCCTCCACCGAGGAGCGCATGGTGCGCAATGGCAAGCGCCAGCTGCACTACCTCAACTCCAACCGGCTGGTGCGCGAAGGGAGTTGGCCCATCTCCCTCTCCAAGACCGGCTATATCCGCGAGGCGGGTCGCTGCCTGGTGATGGCCACCCAGATCAACCGCGAGCCGGTGATCATGGTGCTGCTCAATGCCGATACCCCCAATGCCCGGGTGGCCGATGCCAAACGGATCAAATCCTGGCTGGAGACTTCCGGTCGCATGAGCCTGACCGCCCAGTCCACTCCCCAGACCAAGCTGTTCAGCAGCCAGTAACGCGCCCGGCCATCATCGTCAAAAAGCCCCCGCACCTAGGTGCGGGGGCTTTTGTTGTTGAGCCTTTAGCCAAGCCTGCAGGCTACGACGCCGAAGTGCTGGCGCTCAGACCGGCTTGAGCCGCGCGGTGAAGTGACGCAGCAGCGGCGGCTCGTAGTCAAAGGTGAGCCCGCGAATGTCGCTGGCCCGCGCTTTCACCGCGATCAGGCAGTCGGCCACATAGTCCATGTGATCCCGGGTGTAGACCCGACGCGGAATGGTGAGGCGCAGCAGCTCAAAATCGGCCGCCTCCTGCTTGCCGGTGACGGGATCACGCCCGAGCAGCAGGGAGCCTATCTCCACCCCGCGCACGCCCCCTTCCAGATAGAGCTCGCAGGCAAGCGCATGGGCCGGGAACTGCTCGGCCGGAATATGGGGCAGCAGCTTCTTGGCATCCACAAACACCGCATGGCCGCCGGTGGGGGTCTGGATGGGAATGCCCGCCTCGGCCAGCCGCTCACCGAGATAGGCCACCTGACTGATGCGGTAGGTGAGATACTCCTCATCCATCCCCTCGCGCAGGCCAATGGCGAGCGCCGCCATGTCCCGCCCGGCAAGCCCGCCATAGGTGACGAATCCCTCCATCGCCACGCAGCGCACCTGCACCGCGCGAAACAGCTCGAGATCCTCTTTAAAGCAACAGAGCCCGCCGATATTGACCAGCCCGTCCTTTTTGGCCGACATGGTGAAGATGTCCCCCAGCGCAAACATCTGGTGCACTATCTCCTTGATGCTGCACTTGGCATAAGCCGGATCCCGCTCCTTGATAAACCAGGCGTTCTCGGCAAACCGGGCAGCATCGATCACCACCGGAATATGGTGGCGACGGGCCAGCGCCGAGACCGCCTCCATATTGGCCATGGAAACCGGCTGGCCGCCGGCGCTGTTACAGGTGACCGTGATGATGATGCCGGCCACGTTATCGGCCCCCAAGGTCTCGATGGTGTCGCTCAGGCGAGGGAGATCAAAATCCCCCTTCCAGGCGTAGGGGGCCGTGGTGTCGAGGGCTTTCGGGGTGAGCAGGTTGATGGCCCGCGCGCCAGCCAACTCCACGTGGGCCTTGGTGGTATCGAAGTGGTAGTTGGAGATGAAGACCGGCGCCTTGCCCTGGCAGCGCTTGACCAGCTCGGGGAAGAGGATCTGCTCGGCCCCGCGCCCCTGGTGGGTGGGCATCACATGCTGGTAGCCAAAAATCTCGCGCACCGCGCGCTCCAGCTCGACGAAGTTGCGGCTGCCCGCATAGGCTTCGTCCCCCATCATGATGCCGGCCCACTGACGGTCGGACATGGCACCGGTGCCACTGTCGGTCAGCAGATCGATATAGACGTCCTCGGCCAGCAGCAGGAAGGGGTTCCAGCCAGCGGCCTCGAGGGCGGCGCGGCGCTCGGCGCCAGTGGTCTGTTTGATGGGCTCGACCATCTTGATACGAAACGGCTCGGGTATACGACGCATAAAAGACTCCTCACCGGCGCAAGGCCAGTGTGTTTGAAATTGGGATTGGCAAAAAGGCCGGGGCGATCAGGGTCGTCCGGCTGACAAATTCAAACGGCAGGTGCCGCCAATCAGCGGTGAGGAAAGTCGAGGGTCAGAATGGGATCCCGGGTGTACCAGTGGGCGAGCAGGCAGGCTGCCCGGGGCGTAGCTGTCACGATTGGCATCACTCCCCTCCATGTCGGTTGTAAACAGTCGGTGGCCAATAAGATCCATTGATGGGTGCTGCCAGCGGGCAGCCTCGCCACGTTAACGGCAGGTTAATAGGCAGACAAGAGGCGCACCGCCGGGCTGTGCGCCTGCTCACAAAGCACCCATTCATCCGGCCCGATACCGGCAACGGTGATCCCACCCGCGCCCCGCTTCGTTAAGCTGTTATCCCGTTGACTTGACCCTGTTCACGCACCTCGTTGCCAACCATCGGAAGTCCCATGCATCGCAAAGCCCATCTGCCCGAGAAGATCTGCCCCGTCTGCCAGCGTCCCTTCAGCTGGCGGCGCAAGTGGGCAAATTGCTGGGAGGAAGTGCGCTACTGCAGCGAGCGCTGTCGCCGCGCTCGTCACCGCAGCCAGCAACCTGAAGGGGAGCAAGTCTGATGGAGCTGCGCCTGGTGCTCGGCGATCAGCTGAACGCCGGTCACAGCTGGTTTCGCACACCGGATCCAGCGGTCTGCTATCTGATGGCGGAGCTGCGCCAGGAGACCGACTACTGCCGCCACCATCGCCAGAAGGTGCTGGCCTTCTTTGCCGCCATGCGCGCCTTCGCGGCGGCTCTCAAAAAAGCTGGTCACCGCGTCTGTTACCTGACCCTTGATGAGAGCGCCCGCTGGCCCGACTTGCCCAGCCTGCTGGCAGCCCAGCTCGAAGCACATCAGGCCGACAGCGTTGCCTGGCAGAGCCCGGACGAGTGGCGCCTCGCCAGCCAGTTGAAAAGCTGGGCGGCAGGCCTGACCATCCCAGCCACCGAGGTGGAAAGCGAACATTTTCTCACCCCCCGCGATGGCTGGCAGCGCTACCCCCACAGCCGGATGGAGTTCTTCTACCGCGCCCTGCGCAAGCAATACAGGGTGCTGCTCGATGAGCGCGGCCAACCCCTTGGCGGGCGCTGGAACTTTGATGATGAGAACCGCGCCAAATTGCCGGCGAGCCAGCCCATCCCGACACCGCTCACCTTTGCCAACGAGGTGAGCGACATCGATGCCATGCTGACCCGCCACGGGGTCAGCACCATCGGCGAGGCAGATGTCAGCAGACTGCCCTGGCCCATCAGCCGGTGCCAGAGCCGCGAGTTGCTGGCCCATTTTCTGGCCCACTGCCTGCCCCATTTTGGCCGCTATCAGGATGCCCTGAGCGAGCGGGGCTGGAGCCTGTTTCACAGCCGCCTGTCATTTTCCCTCAACAGCAAGATGCTTCACCCGCTCGAGGTGATCCGCGCCGCCGAAGCCCACTGGCAGGCCAATCAGGGCACCATCACGTTGGCGCAAGTGGAGGGTTTTATCCGCCAGATCCTCGGCTGGCGCGAATTCGTGCGCGCCCTCTACTGGGAGAAGATGCCCGACTATCAGCGCACCAATTTTCTCGGGGCCAAGCGGCCGCTGCCCGGTTTCTTCTGGAGCGGCGAAACCAAGATGGCCTGCGTGCGTCACGCCATTGGCCAGTCTCTGGAGTATGGTTACGCCCACCATATCCAGCGGCTGATGGTGACCGGCAACTTTGCCCTGCTGGCGGGGATCGATCCTGACGAGGTGGATGCCTGGTATCTCGGCATCTATGTGGATGCCATCGAGTGGGTGGAGCTGCCCAACACCCGCGGCATGAGCCAGTTTGCCGATGGCGGCCTGATGGGCAGCAAGCCCTACGCCAGCAGCGGCGCCTATCTCGAGCGAATGGGCCACTACTGCAAGGGGTGCCACTATCAGGTCAAAGCCCGCAGCGGCGACGGGAGTTGCCCCTTCAACAGCCTCTACTGGCACTTTTTGTGGCGCAATCGGGACAAACTTGGCAGTAATCCCCGCCTCGCCTTGCCCTATGCCAACTGGGATGGCCAGGCCGCCGAACAGCAGCACGCCATCCTAGGGACGGCGGAGCAGTACCTGATCCGGCTGGAGCGGCTCTGACTGCCACAGCTAATACCAACAAGTCCACACTTTTCAACATTGAAAACCAGTTAAATAAATGTAAATAGATATATATCCCAATTATATCTACACCAGTTGAATATCCTGTGGCGGCTGATTAAGGTGAGGGCCCCAGTCAAGGAGAGACAAGATGGACATAGTGGTACTCGGTGGTGGCGTGGTCGGCGTGACCAGCGCCTGGTATCTGGCCAAGGCGGGTCACAAGGTGACGCTGCTGGAGCGGCGTGACGGGGTGGCCCTTGAAACCAGCCACGCCAATGCCGGCCAGATCTCCCCCGGTTACGCGGCCCCCTGGGCGGCCCCCGGCATTCCCCTCAAGGCCGCCAAGTGGCTGCTGCAAAAGCATGCCCCCTTCACGGTGCGACCGACTTCGGATCCCTTCCAGCTGCGCTGGATGCTGAAGATGTTTGCCAACTGCACCCCGGCGGCCTATGCGGTCAACAAGGGGCGCATGGTGCGGCTGGCCGAATACAGCCGCGACTGCATGAAGCTGCTGCGCGACGAGCTGAGCATCGATTATGAAGGGCGCCAGCTCGGCACCCTGCAGCTGTTTCGCAGTCAGGCCCAGCTCGATGCCAGCAAACGCGACATCGAGGTGCTGGAAGAGTACGGCGTGCCCTACCAGTCCCTCGATGCCGCTGGCTGTGAAGGGGCAGAGCCGGCGCTGGCCCGGGTACGCGGCAAGATAGTGGGCGGCCTGCGCCTGCCGGGCGATGAGACTGGCGACTGCTTCCGCTTCACCAAGGCCATGGCCGCGGAAGCGCAGCGACTGGGGGTCAAGTTCGTGTTCAACTGCGCCATCGACGAGATCGAGCTGGCGCAGGGACGCGCCGTGGCGGTGCGGGCCGGCGAGCAGCGCTTCAAGGCCGACGCCATCGTCTGTGCCCTCGGCAGCTATGCCACCGGGTTCCTGCGCCCGCTCGGGCTCGATCTGCCGGTCTACCCGGTCAAGGGCTACTCCCTCACCCTGCCGATGATCAACGCCGAGGCCTCGCCGCGCAGTACCGTGCTGGACGAAACCTACAAGGTGGCCATCACCCGTTTCGATGAGCGGATCCGGGTTGGCGGCATGGCGGAGCTGTCGGGCTACAACCTGGCCCTCAACCCGAAACGGCACGACACCCTGGCCATGGTGGTCGGTGATCTCTTCCCCGAGGGGGGCGACATCAGCCGCGCCGACTTCTGGACCGGGCTGCGCCCCATGACGCCGGACGGCACCCCGCTGGTGGGCCCAAGCCCCATCCCCGGCCTCTGGCTCAACACCGGTCATGGCACCCTGGGCTGGACCATGGCGGCGGGCTCGGGTCAGCTGCTGTGCGATCTCATCAGCGGCAGCGACACCGCCATCAGCGACGAAGGGCTCACCCTGGCCCGCTACGGCTGAGCCTTCTCCTCCGTCTCTTCCCGTTTCATCCCAAAGAGGGAGTGCCTGGCACTCCCTCTTGTTTTGACCCCAGTTTGTTTTGACCGCAGTTTGTTTTGACCCCAGTGCGGTTTATTCAGCCTCTGCCGCCGCGTAGCCAGGCATCAGGGCGGGCTGCGCCTGCCACACTCTGGCGGGATCCGGCTCGGCGATGGCGCTTGCCACCAGTTGCTGCAGCCAGTGGCGATGCAGCAACCAGATGGGATCCCCCAGGCGTCCCTGCTCCTTGGCGCACTGCTTGACTACATCCGCCGTCCGGTAGAAGTAGCGGATCAGGCTGGTGAGCTCGGGTTCGGGCCAGCGGCAACCAAAATGGCGCAGCCGCTCGTGCCAGAACGCCAGCTGGCCACGCTCGTGCTCCTGCTCGAGCCCGTGCAGGGCCGGGATGAGATCCATCGCCTGCCACAGGGCCCCGTAGCCGACGAAGCGCTCATCCAGTGCGTCCAGCGCCTGATCCAGCATGACCAGGGTCTGCGGCCAGTTGTCGGCCTGCTGGCGGATCTCTGCCTGCGCTTCGCACACCGCCGCCAGCCAGTCCATCGCCAGCCGGCAGATGATTGCCTCCTTGTTGGGATAGAGGTGATAGAGCGACTTGATGCCCACCCCGGCACGAGCGGCAATGGCATTGGTGTTGAGCGCCGCGAACCCCTGCTCCCGCAGCAACGCCAGGGTGGCCTGCTCGATGCGGGTCGCCACCTCCTGACTGCGCTGCTGCCGCGGCTGACGCCGCATGCAGAGCCCCTCTGGCAATGCGTGTTCCGCCATTGCGTCTCTCCCTCCATGGTCACCGAGTCTCATCACTACATGATGAGACAGACTCAACACAAGTCAAAAAAAGTGCAGCAATCACTGGCATTTTCCGGCGCAGCTGCAATAAACAACTGTGCTCATATTTGCAGTAATCACTGCAATCATACAAGGAGAGCATGCAATGGATGGCAAACAACACAACCACCGCCGGGGGCTTGTCGCCCTGTTGATGACGACCCTGCTCGGCGGCTGCCAGCAGGACAACCGCTCGCAGGAACCGACCAGCACCCTCTACTTCAACGGCAAGATTTACACCCAGGACGGCCAGCGCAGCCTGGCCGAGGCCATGGTGGTCGAGGATGGCAAGTTCCGCTACGTCGGCTCGCGCCAGGGGGCCGAATCCTTCATGACCAACGCCACCCGCCAGGTGGATCTGCAGGGACGCATGGTGCTGCCGGGGCTGCACGACAACCACATCCACCTGCTCGGCACCGTGGCCCTGCCCATGTGCGATCTGGATGGTCAGGCCGTCGATCTCGATCAGCTGGCCGCCAAGGTCAAGGCGTGCCTGCCCCGCTACGCCGGGCAGCCGGGCGAGTGGCTGGTGGTCAATCAGTGGTCCCCCTATGACGGCAATACCCCGACCGCGAGCCATGCCACCCTGCTGGCCGCCCTGGATGCCGTGGCGCCGGACAACCCGGTGGTGCTGCTCGGGGCGGACGGTCACGCCAGTGCCTACAACTCGCAGGCACTGGCCAGCGCCGAAGATCAGGATGGCAATCAGGTGGGCTTCAACCCCGCCACATTGGCGCCGGGCGGGGTGTTCGAGCGGTTCATCCCCTATGTGGACTTGACCAGCGGCGTCATCCGGGAGGGGGCCCGCAGCGTCATCCCGGTGCCGGACAGCGGGGTGCTGAGCGCCAGCGACGAGCGGGCCGCCGCCCAGTACGAGCAGATCCTGCCGGCCATCGCCACCCTGATGGCCTCGCGCGGCATCACCGGCGTGCAGGATGCCTGCGCCACCGACTTCATCCGCCAGCGCCTGCTCAGCATGCAGGCACGGGGGCTGCTGCAGATGCGCATCACCGCCGCCACCTGCTTCCACGAAGATGACTACAGCGGCAAGCTGGACATCGAGGGGCACCTGGCCAAGGCCACTCAGGTCAGAAGCGCCTTTGCCGGCAACCAGCTGATCAAGGCCGATGCGGTCAAGATCTTCCTCGACGGGGTGTTGGAGGGGGATCCCTTCACCGCACCGCCATTCCTGCCCAACGCCGGCATGCTGGAGAACTACCAGAATCCCCATCTGGCGCTGGATCCGGACAGTGGCCGGGTCACCATCATCGCCGACAGCGAAGACGCCGGCAGCAACGGCATCGTCAACTACCGGGAGGCGGATCTGAAGCGCTACGTCACCGCGCTGGACGGGGCGGGTTTTGGCATCCACATGCACAGCATCGGTGATCGCAGCACCCGGGTCGGGCTCGATGCGCTGGCCGCCGCCCGCGCCAGCAACGGCGACCGAGGCATCCCCCACACCCTGGCCCACCTGCAGGTGGTGCACCCGGACGATCAGCGCCGCCTCGGCGAGCTCGGGCTCTACCTCACCTTCACCTACGCCTGGACCACGCCCCAGCTCGCCTACGACATGCTGGTCACCCCCTTCATCCAGCCAACCAGGGCCGGCCAGTCCCTGAGCGAGGCACTCTACGATCCACTGGGTTATCTGCAGCAGGCCCTCTATCCGGTCGAGAGCAGCCGCAAGGCGGGTGCCATCCTGGTGGCGGGCAGCGACGCGCCGGTCGACAGCCGGGATCCCCGCCCGTTTGAAAACATGGCCGCCGGCATCGTGCGGGCGGCCGGCAGCGACGATGTATTTCGCACCAGCCAGCGCATCTCGCTGACCGAGATGCTGGCCGCCTACACCATCAACGGTGCCAGGGCGGTGCGCCAGGGGGAGATCACCGGCTCCATCGAGGCAGGCAAATCCGCCGACTTCATCGTGCTCGACCGGGATCTGTTCGCCCTGGTCGAGGCCGGCACCCCAGAGCAGATTGCCGACACCCGGGTCGAGCAGACCGTGTTTCAGGGCAACACGATCTACCCGGCCCCTTGAGCCAAGCCGCTGACAACAAAAAGGCCCCGCGAGGGGCCTTTTTTATGGACTGACCGGCGCGCCGGTTTCACCTTGCGCCGGATGCAGCGCCAGGTTGAACAGCGCCGCCACCATGTCCGACTGGGTCAGGATCCCCACCAACTGCTCGCCATCCACCACCGGCATGTGGTGCAGGCCGCCATCGGAGAAGGCGCCCACCAGATCGTAGAGCGGCTGATAGCGGCGGGCGGTCGACACGTTGCGGGTCATCAGATCCGCGACCCGCAGCTCGGCCAGGTCCGCGGCGCCTCGCGGCTGTTGCAGCGCCCGGTCGATCATCAGGTCGTGCAGGGTGATGATGCCGATCAGCCGGCCGGCCTCGTCCACCACCGGCAGCGCCTTCACCTGATGGTGGGAGAGCAGTTGCCAGGCCGCCATGGCCGGCTGCGGCGCCTCTATCAGGATCAGATCCCGCGACATCACGTCCTGCACCCGCACCGTGCCCACCCTGGCCCGCAGGGCGTGCAGCTGGGCCTCCTGCAGCAGCGCCTGCAGATCCTGGCGGCTGATGTCGAGCAGCTCGCCGTGCTTTTCCAGCGCAAAGTCGATGTCCGCCGCCCGGGTCGCCACCCGCCCGCTCGGCTGGGGATCGGCGGTCTGGTGGCGGTTGGGCTGGGCCTGACCGCTGTTGGGATAACGGCGCCCCAGCAGCCGGTTGTAGCAGAGCGCCAGTAGCAGCAACAAGAGCGAATTGAGCAGCACAGGCAGCAGCACATAGCCGACCCCGAGCTGGCGGATCCCCTCGCCGCCGATGACTGCGGTCAAGGCCACGGCGCCGCCGGGCGGATGCAGGCTGCGGGTGAGAAACATGGCGGCGATGGCCAGCATCACGGCAAGGGCGGCAGCCAGCGCCGGATCCGTCACCAGGCTGGCACTCAGCACCCCCATCAGCGCCGAGACCCCGTTTCCCACCACGATGGACCAGGGCTGGGCCAGCGGGCTGGCGGGCGCGGCAAACAACAGCACGGCGGAGGCCCCCATGGGGGCGATCAGCCAATGGACCTCAAGCCCCAGCCCCCACCGACACAAGAGGGCGGTACCCAATAGCCCGACGAAGGCGCCCAGGGCGCCGTAACAACTCTCTTTGATACTGGTATTGGTGGATACCGGAAAAAAATCCCTGAACTGCATGGGGCTCCTGCGCGGATAACATTTATTTCAAATACGCAATTTTAACGGCATCCCCTCGCCCAATACCACCGCCAGATGCAGCCAGGCCCCTCTTATTTGGTGACGCGCGGCCTCATGGGAGTCACACAGCCATCCCTCTGCTCCCCGCGCTCGTCACCAAACTGTGATGCAGCAACAAATTCTTACAAAAAAGCTGCTGACGACCCCCTTTTCCCCTTCTCTTAACACGTCCTTAAGAATCGCAGTGTCATCTTGAGTTCATCTTCATGCACGGAGCCACTACTTATGAGCACCATCAGAGATGCCCTTCGCCGCTTCGACGGCCAGCGCCGCTGCTGGACCGCCGGGCTGGAGCGGGCCGCCCTCGCCTGGCTCGCGCGTCAAGGCCGACTGCCGGCAAGCAGCCAGCCTCCCCAGCGGATCCTGGTCATTCGCAGTACCTGCCGTATCGGCAACAACCTGTTTTTGCTGCCCTTCTTGCAAAAGGTGCGCAGCGCCCACCCCCACGCCGAGATAGAGCTGGTGTGCAGCGGCGGCCAGCTGCTCCCCTTCCTGGCCGATCTGCAACTGCAACGCATTCATCCGGTCAAGCTGCAGGGCAAACGGCTGCTGGCCTCCCTGTCGGTGCTGTGGCGGCTGCGCCGTCAGCACTACGATCGGGTCTACGTGCCCTTTGCCTCCAGCACCGATCACCTGATCGCCGGCTGGGTGAAGGCGCGCGAGAAGCTGGGCTTTGACGATGCCAAGGGCGATGCCCTGTTTCCCCAGCCCCTCACCCCCAACCAGCACTGCCATTACGCCCACCAGCCGCTGCAACTGCTCGGCATGTACGGCCATCTCGCCGATCAGATTGAGCTCGGCAGCTTGCTGCACAGCGCCAGCCCACGGCTGGTGGCACTCAGGCATGACTACCCGGCGCGGCCGCTCATCGGCTTTTTCACCGGGGCCCGCAAGGGCAAGGGGCTCTCTCTGCCCCAGTGGCAACGACTGCTCGGGGATCTGCGCCGCCACTACCCCAGCGCCCTGCTGATCCAGCTCGAGGATCCCGCCGATCCCCAGCCCCGACTCGGGGACGTGCAGGTCTCCCTCGCCAGCCTGAGCGAGCTGGCCCGCTTTGCCGGTGGCCTCTCCCTCTTCGTCAGCGGCGACACCGGGCCGCTGCACCTGGCCGCCGCCAGCGGCGTGCCCTGCCTCGGCCTCTTTACCCAGACCGATCCCGCCCGCTACGGCTGCCTCGGCGCCCAGCACCTCAATCTGGTGATCGGTGATCGCAATGCCATCCCCCTCGATCACCACTGGCTGGCCGAGGCGCTGGCAAGGGAACCCCAGCCGCAGCAGCTGCCGAGCGCCCCCTCGCCCGTCCCAAGCCCGGGGCTTGCCAGCGGCGCCTTTGTCGTCACCCTCTGAGGAGCGTCAACCAACAAAAAAAGAGGGAAGGCTTGCGCCTTCCCTCGTTCGTTATGCCCGAACTCTCTTGTTGTTTGCAGATGCTCTTCAGGCCAGCTCGGCACGCAGCGCCTTGGTGGCATCGACCATCACCTTGAGGGCCGCCTCGGTCTCTTCCCAGCCGCGGGTCTTGAGGCCGCAATCCGGGTTGACCCACAGCCGCTCGGCCGGGATCTGCTTGGCCGCCTTGCGCAGCAGGCCTTCAATCCAGCTCTGGCTCGGCACGTTCGGCGAGTGGATGTCGTAGACGCCCGGGCCGATTTCGTTGGGGTAGTTGAAGCGCTCGAACGCTTCGAGCAGCTGCATCTGGCTGCGGCTGGTCTCTATGGTGATCACGTCCGCATCCAGCGCCGCCACCGCCTCGATGATGAGGTTGAAGTCACTGTAACACATGTGGGTGTGGATCTGGGTGCTGTCCGCCACCGGGCTTGCGCTCAGACGGAAGGCCCGCACCGCCCAGTCGAGATAAGCCTGGTGATCCTGTTTGCGCAGGGGCAGACCTTCACGGATCGCCGGCTCGTCGATCTGGATGATCTTGATGCCGGCGGCTTCGAGATCTGCCACCTCGTCGCGAATGGCCAGGCCAATCTGCAGGGCGGACTGCTCGCGGCTCACGTCTTCGCGCGGGAAGGACCAGCAGAGGATGGTCACCGGGCCAGTCAGCATGCCCTTGACCGGCTTGTCGGTCAGGCTCTGGGCAAACTTCGTCCACTCAAGGGTCATCGGAGTCGGCCGGTCGATGTCACGGGTGATCACCGGCGGCTTGACGCAGCGCGAGCCATAGCTCTGTACCCAGCCGAAGCGGGTGATGGCAAAGCCATCCAGCAGCTCACCGAAATACTCCACCATGTCGTTGCGCTCGGCTTCGCCGTGCACCAGCACGTCCAGCCCGATGGCCTCCTGGCGCAGGATGGCATCCTTGATCTGGGCCTGAATGCCCGCCTCGTAGGCCTGGTCGTCGATGCGACCGGCCCGCCAATCCTGGCGCAGCACCCGAATTTCCGAGGTCTGCGGGAAGGAGCCGATGGTGGTGGTCGGCAACAGCGGCAGCTTGAGATCATTGCGCTGGGCCTCGGCCCGCACCGGGTAGGCGCTGTGGCGATCGAAATCGCTGTTGGTCAGGCTGGCGAGCCGTGACTGCACCGCCTTCTTGTGGACCCGGCTGTCGGACTCCCGATCGACTATGGGCTGGCTGTAGGCAGTGATCTTGTCCAGCTCCCCGCCGTTGAGATGGTCAGCCAGCAGCCCCAGCTCGTAGCATTTTTGCAGGGCAAAGGCGAACCAGCTGCGGGTCTGGGCATCCAGCTCCAACTCGAGGGTCAAGTCCACCGGGCTGTGCAGCAAGGAGCAGGAGGAACCAACCCAGAGCCGCTCGCCAAGCTTATCCTTCAGCGATTTTAGAGTCGGTACCAGCTTGGCCAGGTTGGCACGCCAGACGTTGCGACCGTTGATGACCCCTGCCGAGATGACCCACTGGGCCGGCAGGTGCGGGACCAGCGTCTCCAGCTGCTCGGGGGCCGCCACCAGATCCAGGTGCAGGCCATCCACCTTCAGGCTGGTGATGATGTCGCGCTGATGGGCTACAGAGCCGAAATAGGTGGTGAGCAGCAGCTTGCAGGGGCCGGCCAGACGCTCGTAAGCGTTGAGATAGGCCAGCCGCCACTCGTCCGGCAGGTCCAGCGCCAGCGCCGGCTCGTCGAGCTGCACCCACTCCACCCCCTGGGCGGCCAGTTTCGCCAGGATCTCCTGATAGACGATAAGCAGGCGATCGAGCAGCTCGAGGCGGGAGAAGCCGCTCTCTTTCTCCTTGCCAAGCCAGAGGTAGGAGACAGGGCCCAGCAGCACCGCCTTGACCGGTAGCCCCAGCGCCTTGGCCTCTTCCACTTCGTCAAACAGCTGGCTCCAGCCCAGTTTGAAGCGCTGGTCGCGGCTGAACTCGGGCACCAGGTAGTGGTAGTTGGTGTTGAACCACTTGGTCATCTCGGCGGCGGCAGCGGCCGGGCCGGTCGGCGCACGACCACGGGCGACCCGGAACAGAGTATCGAGATCGGTGTCGCCATGGCGGTGGCGGGCGGGGATGGCATCCACCAGCAGGCTGGTGCCGAGCACCTGATCGTACCAGGCGAAGTCACCCACCGGCAGCAGGGTCACACCGGCCTGTTGCTGGGCCTGCCAGTGACGCTCACGCAGGCTCTTGCCGGTGGCGATGAGTTCGGCCTGGCTGGTTTCGCCGCGCCAGTAGGATTCGAGGGCAAATTTCAGCTCGCGCTTGGCGCCGATACGGGGAAAGCCCAGGGTGTGTGCGCAGGTCATAGGTTCCATTCCTTATGCTCATTCATCTGATGGTGAACTGGATGATTTAGCCATCCAGATGTTTACACATCCAAAATGACAAGATAAGGTGGCGTTGGCTATTGAATCCTTTTCAACTGGCTCTCAAGAAATTCTCAAGGCGGGCAGCAAGCCGCCGCCCAGGCACAACAAGGAGGGATACCATGGCGGTGTCAAGCAACCCGGGGATCGACATCAAGCACCTGAAAACGGTGAGCGCGCTGGCCGAGCAGGGCTCGCTGGCCGGGGCCGCACTGACCCTCAACCTCACCCAGTCCGCCCTCTCCCACCAGCTAAAAGAGCTGGAGACCCGCCTCAACCTGGAGCTCTATCTGCGCAAGAGCCGCCCCCTGGTGCTGACTGCGGCCGGCAACCAGTTGCTGGGGCTGGCCCGCCAGGTGCTGCCGGCACTGGCGCAGACCGAGAAACAGCTGCAGGCCCTGCACAGCGGCGAGGCCGGTCGCCTTCACCTGGCGCTCGATTGCCACAGCTGCATCCAGTGGCTGCTGCCGCTGTTGCCCGATTTTCGCCGCCAATGGCCGGGGGTGGATCTGGAGGTGGAGTCGGTGCCGGGCTTTGATGCCATCAGCGCCCTGCTCGGCGGCCAGCTCGACTTGCTGCTCACCTCGGATGTGCAGGCGCGCGGCGATCTCCACTTCGAGCCGCTGTTCGCCTTCGAGCTGGTGCTGGTGATGGCGCCGGATCACCCCCTCTGTGGGCAGCAGACCATCAAGCCTGAGGATCTGCACCCCGAGGTGCTGCTGGTCTACCCGGTGGAGCGGGCGCGGATGGACGTGTTCAGCCGCTTCTTGCAGCCGGCCGGCATCGAGCCCGCCCGCTGCAAGCCGGTGGACAACACCTCCGTGATGCTGCAGATGGCCGCCGCCGGCTTGGGTGTCGCCGCCCTGCCGCGCTGGGCCTGCGAGGAGTTTGTGCGGCAGGGCTTGCTCGAAGCCAGGCCGCTGGGGGGCGGAGTCCGCCGTCATATGTACGGCGCCGTACGCGCCGCCGACCGGGATCAAGCTTGTCTGCAGAGCCTGTTTGAGCGCATTCGCAGCAAGATGGGCGACGTGAAGGCACAGTAATCTGCAGGAGCAAGGACGCTGTGCCGACCAGGATCAGCTGTAGCTGTGGACGGCACAGCCTGCTTGAGCGCATTCGTATCAAGATAGGCGACCTAAAAGCGCAGTAAAAAGCCGCCTGAGGGCGGCTTGTCATCACGCAGGGCTTCGCTATTCAAGCCCCCTCTTCACAGCTCGCCGCACCCTGTCGCCGCGGGCAGTTGGCACACAGCTCACCATCACGGCGCTTGTAGTGCAGGCAGCAGCGCTGGCGCACATAACCGACCAAGCCGGCCGCTGGCTGCCAGCCCGCCAGATGCTCGGACGGCAGGCCGCAGGCGGCAAGCCAGTGCGGCGCATGGGCCGCCACCTCGGCGGGGCTTATCTCGTCAAAGAACGCGGGCACCCGCACCAGCGCCGCCAGCAGATCGTCCGCCAAGAGCGGACGCACGAAACCGGGCCGCAGCCGCTGCGCCTGCCCGAGCGCTGCGAACAGTCCCTGCCAATGGGCCTGCAACCGCTCCCCCGCCGTCTTGATCAAGCGCTCCAGATCTCCCTTGATCATGGGCTCGGCCGGCAGAGTAAAGCCCGATACCAGCCCATCCTGATAGCCCTGCCCCAGCCTCTCCAGCGCCGGCACGGCCCGCAGCCGATAGACGGCCACCATGGCCAGATAGATGGATTGCCAGCAGAGCATGCCCCAGCTGCGGGTGAGCCAGTAGGCGGGGCCCGCCTCCGGATGGGCCACCCGCCAATACTCGTGCAGCGCGGCCGCCACCTCGGCTGGCGTGGCCTGCTTGGTCGCCGTCAACAGCGCCGCAGCCTCACCGGCAGCCACCAGCCGCCCCTTGAGGGACGGGATAAGCCCGGCGGCGGCGGCGAACAGGGCGCCGTGATCCGCCAGCGCCTGCAGATCCGGCTCGCGCCGCGCCCCCGGGCTGCGGGCACGACGGCCGGTGCTGCTCATGGGGTGAGAGAGTCCCGGGCGCGGCCCGGGACGCAAGGTCAGAATACGTATTTGAGTCGCGCCTCCACGCTGCGCTCTGCGCCGAACCAGCAGTTGTTCTGGTCGTAGCAGGAGTAGTAGGTCTTGTTGAACAGGTTGCTGGCACTGAGTGACACCTCCACCCCTTGCAGACGCTGGCTGAGCTGGGCCAGATCGTAGGAGGCGGCCATGTCCATCAGCAGGTAATCCGGCACCGTATCGGTGTTGGCGGCATCAAGCTGGGCTTCCCCCACATAACGCAGGCCAGCCCCCAGGCGCGCTCCTTCCAGCGGGCCGGCCGGCAGGTAGTTGCTCCACAGCGATGCCATTTGCTTGGGCACCCAGACCGGGGTCTTGCCCTGCAGGCTGGTGGTGTCGCGGGTGATCTCCATCTCCTGACGGGTATAGCTCAGCGCCAGATCCCAGCGGCTGGTGAGATCGAGTTTCCCCTCCAGCTCGACCCCCTTGGAGACCATCTCGCCGGTCTGCAGCTTGGGCCCGTAGACATTGTCCGGATCCGTCACCAAGGCATTTTGCTTGGTGATGTGGAACGCCGAGAGAGTGGCGGTCTTACTCATGTCCTCGGAGAGGAACTTGAGCCCCCCCTCCCACTGCCGGCCGGTGGCCGGTTTGAACGCCTGGCCTTGCTTGTCCGCTCCCGCCACCGGTTCGAAGCTCTCGGCATAGCTCACATAGGGCGAGAGGCCGTGATCCAGCTCGTAGAGGGCACCGAGGCGCAGCGAGAGGTTGTCCTGATCAATCTGGGCCAGGCTGTTGCTCACCGCACCCTGATAGAGGGTCCGGCTGTCGGTATCCATCCGGTAGCGGTCGTAGCGGGCGCCGCCGATGGCCACCAGCCGATCGAGGCGCACCTGATCCTGCAGATAGAGGCCGCTCTGGTACTGGCGGATGGTGCGGTTGTCCTGATAGTTGAAGGCCAGGTCTGCCGGCACTATCTGCTGGTGGTTCGGGTTGAAGATATCGATGGCAGGGGCAGAGTAGCCGAGGGTATCCCGGTAGAGAATGCGCGCATCCAGATACTGGTAATCCACCCCGATTAGCAGGTTGTGCTGGGCCTTGCCAGTCTGCACCTTGCCCGCCAGCTGGTTGTCGATGACAAAGCCGCGAGACTCTTCATCGGTCAGGTAAGCGTTGCGGGCCAGGGTGCGGTTATCGGCCGCCAGCGCCGCGTTGTAGGTGTTCTGCTGATTGGCCGAGGCATCCATGTAGCGGGCGTTTTGCAGCAGCTGCCAGTTGGCGTTGAAGTCGTGGCTCAGCTTGTAGCCGAGCAGGGTCACCTCCCGGCTGTAGTGATTCCAGTTTTCATCGCCAAGGAAAGTATCGCTGCCCAGCTGGCCAAGCGGGTTGGATTTGACCGAGCCGCTGGCCGGCACCGTGGTGTAGATGCCGGCTTGCGGGTCTTTCTGGTAATAGAGGTTGAGGTTCAGCAGGGTGCGGTCACTCAACTGCCAGTCGAGAGAGGGCGCCAGCACGTAGCGCTCCTCCTCTGAGGTCACCGCCTGGCCGCCTTTCTGACGGGCCAGCCCCACCAGCCGATAGGCAAATTGATCGTTGAGGGCACCGGTGCTGTCGAGGGTCAGCTCCTTGAGGGTGCCCGTCCCGCTCGCCACGCTGACGCTGTGCCTGGCTTCCCGCTGGGGGCGCTTGGCGATGAGGTTCACCATGCCGCCGGGGGGCATGCTGCCGTAGAGCACGGAGGTGGGCCCCTTGAACACCTCCAGCTGCTCGATGGCCACCGGATCGATCTGGGGCTGCAGGTTCCAGTCGTTGTACTGCAGCAGCAGACCGTCGTAGAAGTTCTGGTAGTTGTCAAAGCCGCGAATGTTGAACAGATCCAGCCGGTTGACCGCCCCGCCCCGCAGCTCGGTGTTGACGCCAGGCACGTAGCGCAGCGCCTCGCTCACCGAGCTGACGCCGCGCTGTTCCAGGGTGTCCCCCTCCACCACCGAGATGGCCTGGGGCGTCTCCAGGGGGTCGAGCCGGGTCTTGGTCGCGGTGTTGCGATAGGTCTCGCCGAGCACGGTCAGGGTCTCGTCGGCCCGGGTCTGTGTCGGGCGCTCGGCAGCAGCTGCCTGCACAGGGCCAGCCAACAGGGCGGAGAGGGTCGCAGCGACCAGGGTCAAAGGGAGGTGAGTGGCGTACATCTGATCCTCGAATGCAATGAGTGAATAGTAACAAATCTCATTTGCATTTTATTGGGTCATTTTGCCCTTGAATTAACAATTTGGGGCATGTTGGCGCGAAAGAGAGAGAAAATGCGGCTACGCTGGCCCCATCCGGCAACCTAAACTGACGGCAGCAACGCAGGCGATGTCGAATGGATAGCAACGCTGGGCAGAGCGCCCTGAGGTTGTCTGCGCCACCACAGCCAGGTACGGTGAAGCAAAACGGGAAAGAGGGAATAGCCGTGTCAGAGAGGGGCGACGGGCAGCCAGTACTCCATGCGGGCATCCGGCTGGTTGCCGTCAAAATCGGGGGCGTAGCGCTCCAGCTCGAAACCGTCCACCCCGCGATAGCCGGAGCTCGGCAGCCAGTGCAGGATAAACCAGTTGAGGGTCTGTCCCAGCTGGCTGACCGGGCCCACGTGGCTTAGCACCGCGTAGGTCTGGGCCGGCACCGGGAGGCGCGCCAGACCGGCAGGCACGCTGGCCCCCTCCTCCATCACGCTGCCCGCCCAGTAGGGGAGCGACTCACCGGCGCCAGAAACATCCACCACCCCCACCCGCTCCTGCCCTGGCGGCAAACCGCCCGCCGTGCGCAGGGCGCGCCAGATGGCGGGCACCGTCTGCTGAAAGTCAGGAGCAGCGGCAAACAGCCCGCGGATCTGCCCCTTCACCCCTTGCAGAATAAAACCCGGCTGGCTCTCGATCCGCACCTGTACCAGCCTGGCAGGCATGGGTTGCGGCAGGGTAGCCCGCACCAGGGGGGTACGCAGCCCCAGCCGCAGACCGCGCTTGCGATAAGCCAGCGGTGAACAGCCAAATTGCTGCTTGAAGGCGCGGCTGAAGCTCACCTCGGAGCCAAAACCGTAACAGAGCGCCAGATCCAGCACCCGCTGGCGGCCAGAGAGCAGCGCCTCTGCCGCCTGGCTCAGCTTGAGCTCGCGCACATAGTGGGCCACCGTCAGCCCCGTCTCATGGAGGAACACCCGCTGCAGCTGCCAGCGCGACCAGCAGCTCTGCTCCGCCAGCTCGGCCAGCCCCAGCGGCAGATCCAGGTTGGCATGGATGTAGTCGAGCACCCGCTCGATGCGAGTCAGCTGGCTGTGCGGCTGGGGCACGGCGCCCGGAATGGGGAACAAGATGGTCATGACGAGATCGGATCTGGGCTGTCGGCAAGGCGCTGCGCGCAAGGCCCCCATTAAACATGGCCGCGACCTTGGCGGCAAGTGCTGGTCGCTGCGCTCACCCCGGCCCCTTGCCCACCCCTTAG
Organism: Aeromonas sp. 2692-1; assembly: GCF_013085505.1. Taxonomy (NCBI): domain Bacteria; kingdom Pseudomonadati; phylum Pseudomonadota; class Gammaproteobacteria; order Aeromonadales; family Aeromonadaceae; genus Aeromonas; species Aeromonas sp. 2692-1. Next base: position 3,127,576 of record NZ_CP038513.1, on the reverse strand, counting down.
GCCAGCGCGTCAAGCCAGCTTGGCAGACTGTCACAAAAGTGACGCGTTTGCCTGTCAGATTGTTTGAAAACAAATATATCAATTACCTCAAAAAGCCCATAAAGTCCTCGTTCGAATCTTTTATGCAGGGAGAGCCAAGATGAAGAAAGTTGCCTTGATCACCGGAGCCCGTGGCGGCATCGGATCCGCCATCACCACCGCCTTGCTGGCCCAGGGGTATCGCATCATCGCCACCCACTCCAGCCCCAACGGGGCGGCGGCGCACGACTGGTACGGGGAGCAGGGTTTTCGGCCGGATCAGGTGCGGCTGCTGGCGCTGGACGTCGCCGACACCGCCATGTGCCGCGACACCCTGGGCCGATTGCTGCAGGATGAAGGGCGGGTGGACGTGCTGGTCAACAATGCCGGCATCACCCGGGACGGGGCCTTCAAGCGGATGACCCCGGAGCAGTGGTTCGAGGTGATCCACACCAACCTGTGCAGCCTCTACAACGTGACCCAGCCGCTGTTCGACGCCATGTGCGAGCAGCGCGATGCCCGCATCATCAACATCTCCTCGGTCAATGGTCAGAAGGGACAGTTCGGTCAGGTCAACTACTCGGCCGCCAAAGCGGGCATGCTGGGCTTTACCAAGGCACTGGCGGCGGAAGGAGCCCGCTTCGGGGTGACGGTCAACGCCATCGCCCCCGGCTACACCGCCACCCCCATGGTAGAAGCGATCCGCACCGACATCCTCGACAGCATCAAGGCCGACATCCCCATGCGCCGACTGGCCAAGCCGGAAGAGATCGCCGCCGCCGTGGTGTTTCTTGCCAGCGAGGCGGGTGCCTATATCACCGGCGAGACCCTGGCCATCAACGGCGGCCTCTACATGAAGTGAGGCCGGGCCTGGTCTCACCGGCATTGCATCGACAGAGGGCAGCCCGCGGGCTGCCCTCTTTGTTTGCACCTTGTTTGCTCCGGCCAACCGGAACGGCCTTCTTCCTTGCCCCGGCTACGGACGTGTCGCCGCGGCCCCCACCGGTTCGGCGAAGTGGCTGCGCAGGGCGGCGATCACCCGGCGCACCTTCTCCGGGATCTCCCGCTGCGGGGTGATGGCGTGGATCTCCATGGGTGGCACCCGAAAGCCCGGCAGCAGTTCCAGCAGGCGACCCGAGGCGAGATCGTCGGCAATCTCCCCCTCCGGCTGCAGCGACACCCCCTGCCCCGCCAGAGTGAACTGGCGCAGCGGCAGCACGTTGTTGCAGACCACCCGCGGCTTGGGTTTGACCCTGTGCCCCTGCCCCTTCTCGTCGAAGAAGGTCAGGCCGCCGCTCAGCATATCGGCGGCCAGCCAGTCATGATCCAGCAGCGCCTCCGGGCTGCGCGGGGTGCCCTTGCGCGCCAGGTAGGCGGGCGAGGCGCACAGCAACATCCGGGTCTGGCCCAGCTTACGCGCCACCAGGGTGGAGTCCGAGAGCGTGCCGACCCGCAGCGCCACGTCGATGCGCTCGGCAATGAGATCCCGCTTCTCGTCGTCGGCGATGATCTGGATGCACAGACCGGGGTGGGCCTGCAGCAGCGGCGAGAGCGCCCGCGCCAGCGGCTGGCCGGCCATCCCTACCGGCGCGGTGATCCGCACCTCCCCCAGCAGGCTGTCACGCACCTCCGAGAGGCGCAGCTCGGTCTGGTTGAGGGTCTGCTGCAGGGACTGGCACCCCTGCCACACCACCTCTCCCGCCTCGGTCAGGTTGAGGCGGCGGGTGGAGCGGTGCAGCAGGGTGAGGCCGAGCAGGCTCTCCAGCTGGCTGATATGCTGACTGACGGCGGAAGGTGTCATGCCGAGGGCCTTGGCGGCGCCGGTCATGCTGCCCGCCTCGACCACGGCGGCGAAGATGGCGTAACGTTTGAGCTGTTCCATTATTAAACCCAGCTTATAAGTGAATGCAATTTACAACGGATTATTAAATCACATTCGGGGGCGTAGGATAGCCCCATTCCAACAGTGAAGGAGAATCTCCCATGAAAATTGCCCTGATCGGTGCCAGCGGTTTTGTCGGTACAGCCATCCTCAACGAAGCCGTCAGCCGCGGCCATCACGTCACCGCCATCGTGCGTGACGTGAGCAAGGTCGCCGCCCACCCGCAGGTCACCGCCGTGGCGGTGGATGCCCAGGACAGCCAGGCGCTGGCCAAGGTGCTCAAGGGGCACGATCGGGTGATCAGCGCCTACAACCCGGGCTGGACCGCCCCGGACATCTACGACCAGTACCTCAAGGGGGCCAGCGCCATCGTGGCCGCCGCCGTCGCGGCCAACAGCTGGCTGCTGGTGGTCGGCGGTGCCGGCAGTCTGGAAATTGCCCCGGGCGTGCAACTGGTGGATACCCCGGAGTTCCCGGCCGAGTGGAAACAGGGTGCCCTGGCCGCCCGCGACGGCCTCACCGCCCTGCGCCGTGAAACCACCCTCGACTGGCGTTTCGTCTCCCCGCCCGTGTTCCTGGAACCCGGCGAGAAGCGCGGTGGCTACCGGCTCGGTGCCGATCAGGTGCTGTTCAGCGGTGAACAACCCGCCGGGATCACGGTCGGCGATCTGGCCGACGGCGTGCTCAACGAAGCGGAAAAACCGGCCCACCTGCGCCAGCGCTTCACCCTGGGTTACTGAACCTGAGCCAGGCACCACACCGGGCAGCAACGTCCGTCACACAAAGGGAGGCATCAGCCTCCCTTTTTGCATCTCTGTATTTGGGCATCTCTGCATTTTGCGCATCACTGTGCTGCCAGCGATGCTCGCCTCTTTTGGGCTCAAATCGCGCTCACATTGCGCTAAAGCCGGCACATGCCGGGTCAGGCCAACATGGGTGCCAAGTGCGCCGGTATATTGCCATTATCGCCGCTCAATCGGCAGCCACCCGGATGGGTGGCGAATTCTATTTCGATTTTTGTATATAACTAAGAATAATTTGTTGTTTCCTTCTCATAACTCCGAACAGTAGCATCTCCCTCAATCCAAATGGCGCCATCCCTGGCAACAGGGCGGTGGCCGGTTCATCGGTCAGGGCGTCGTCGTTTTCATGTCAAGTGTGCGGGTAGCATCCCGCCCCTGACCAGTGAGGAGGTGCACATGGAACATTCACCACTGCCGATCATCGATCTCGCCGCGCTCGACGGCGCCCCCGAGACCCGTCGCCAGATGTTGGCCACCCTTGGCCGGGCGGCCCGCGAGGTGGGCTTTTTCTATCTGATCGGCCATGGCCTGAGCGAGCAAGAACAGCAGGAAACCCTGGCGCTGGCGGCCCGCTTCTTCGCCCTGCCGCAGCAGGAGAAGCTGGCGGTGCAGATGGTGCACTCCCCCCACTTTCGCGGCTACAACCAGGTGGGGGCCGAGCTCACCCGGGCACGGCCGGATCTGCGCGAGCAGTTCGACATCATGAACGAAGAGGCCGCCCTCGATGCCGCCAGCCTGCAGCATCCCTGGCAGCGGCTCATCGGCCCCAACCAGTGGCCGACCGCCCTGCCCGAGATGAAATCTCACCTGCTGGCGTGGCAGGAGCGGCTGAGCGCCATCACCCTCACCCTGCTGGCCGCCTTCGCCGAGGTGCTGGAGCAGCCGGCCGGGGTGTTTGATGACAGTATTCACGGGGCGCCCCATCAGCATATGAAGCTGATCCACTATCCGGGGCAAGCCGCAGGGGGCAGCGGTCAGGGGGTGGGCGCCCACAAGGATCCCGGCTACCTGACCCTGGTGATGCAGGACCATCACTCCGGACTCGAGGTTGAGACGGCCGACGGCTGGATCTCGGCACCTCCCCTGCCAGGCGCCCTGGTGGTCAACATCGGCGAACTGCTGGAGCTCGCCTCCAACGGCTACCTCAAGGCCACCCTGCACCGGGTGCAGAGCCCGCCGCCCGGGGTATCGCGCCTCTCCTGCGCCTTCTTCATGGCGGCGCGGCTGGATGCGACCGTGCCGCTGCTCAACCTATCCCCCGCGCTGGCGGCGCAGGCACAGGGGCCCGAGAGCGACCCGACCAACCCGCTCTTTTATCAGGTGGGGGAGAACGTGCTCAAAGGGAGGCTGCGCTCCCACCCGGATGTGGCGGCCCGCCACTATGGCGTCGCCCCGGCGTCGGCCAATGCGCAGACAAGCAGCGAACAGACGGCAAAGCGCGATCGGCGCGAGCCACAACTCGCCTGACGCTGCCATACCTAATAGACGGGGAGCGCCACGGCGCCCCCCTTCAAATGACACAAGCAGATGACACAAACAGTTGGGCCACAGCCTGGCAATGACGGAGCAATACAATGAAATTCAAGACCATGAGCGTGCACAGCGGCCAGCGGATCGATCCCCAGACCGGCGCCCTCACCACCCCGCTCTACCAGAGCAGCACCTTCAGCTACTTCAACGCCCAGGCGGGCAAGGAGCGCTTCGCCGGTCAGGCTCCCGGCTTCATCTACAGCCGCTTTGGCAACCCCACCACCGCCGAGCTGGAGCAGAAACTGGCGGCGCTGGAAGGGGCCGACGAAGCGCTGGTGGTGGCGAGCGGCATGGCGGCGGTGAGCGCCATCATGTATGCCCTGGCCGACAGCGGTGATGAAGTGGCCTATATCGGCCCGCTCTACGGCGGCACCGATGCCTTCCTCAAGCAGACCTTCAGCCGCGCCGGCATCAAGGTCACCGCCTACGAGAGCGATCAGGATCTGCTGGCCAACATCCGCCCCACCACCAAGGTGGTACTGTTCGAAACCCTGACCAACCCCACCCTCAAGGTGGTGGATCCGCGGGTGGTAGTGGAAGCGGCCCGCAAGGTGGGCGCCATTACGGTGTGCGACAACACCTTCCTCACTCCCTATCTGCTGCGTCCGCTCGAGCTTGGCATCGACATCGTCATGCACAGCGGCACCAAGTACCTGGGCGGCCACGGCGACATCATCGCCGGGGTAGTGGCGGGCTCTCACGCGCTGATGAAGTCGATTCGCACCGTGGCCCTCAAGCACATCGGCTCCCCCATCGGCCCGCAGGAGGCCTACCTGTTGCAGCGCGGGGTCAAGACCCTGCCCCTGCGCATGGATGCCCACCTGCACAACGCCCAGAAGGTGGCCGACTTCCTGGCCGCCCACCCGGCGGTGAAGAAGGTGATCTACCCTGGGCTGGCCAACCATCCGGGCCACGATGCCCTCGGCGCCTTCGCCAGCGGCTTTGGCGGCATGGTGAGCATCGAGCTGGAAGGCGGCTTTGCCCGTTGCGCCACCCTGCTCGACAACCTGCAACTGTTCGTGCAGGCGGTGAGCCTCGGCGATCTCGAGAGTCTCGCCTGCCATCCGGCCAGCACCACCCACGCCGCCATGGATGAGGCGAGCCGCCTCGCCGCTGGGGTCAATGACGATCTCATCCGCTTCAGCATCGGGGTGGAAGACGCCGACGATCTGATTGCCGATCTGGCCGCCGCCCTGGCCCTGATCTGACCGTCCGCCACTTTTGAGCGCAAAAAAACAGCCCGCCCCCTGCCAGGGGGCGGGCTGTTTTGCTTGCGGCAATCGCCCGATAGGGGCAACCCGCTAGGGCGTGGCAGAGAGGCGCTGCAGCGGCCAGCCCAACGCTGCCAGCTCGGGGGCCAGCGTCTTGGTATCCCCCACCACCAGGATCACCATGTCGTCGGGATCGAGCCAGCTGCGGGCCAGCTCACGCAGGGTAAAGGGAGAGAGCCGGCTCACCTGCTGCACCCGCTGCTCCACATAATCCTCTGGCCACCCCTTGAGCAGGATGGGCAGCATGTACTCCATTTCCTGCGGCAACGTCTCGTAATCGAGCGCCTGCCCATTGAGCACCCGATCCCGCAGGGTGCGCACCTCCAGCCGGGTCGGCCCCAGCCGCTGGTACTTGTCGAGCTCCTGCAGGATCTGCCGCAGGGCCGCCCCGGTCACCCCGCTGCGCACGCTGCTTTGCAGCAGGAAATGGCCCGCATCGGCATTGCCGTCGAAGGCGGCGTCGATAAAGTAGGTGTAACCCAGCTCCTCGCGCAGCCGGATGTGCAGCCGCTCGGCGAGGGACACATTCATCAGCCGGGTCAGGTAGTGTTCGCCGAAGGCATCCTCCGCCATGGCGCGCCGCCCCACCCGGATCTGGCTGAGCGCCGCCCCGGGATTGTCCAGCAGATAGATGGCCCGCTTCGCCTGCTGGCCGCGCCAGCCGAGGGAGTGCAGGGCCGGCGGCTGACCGGCAGGCTCGACCAGAAAGCCGAGGGCCTTCATCACCCGCTCCTGGGCCAGATCCCCGCTCACCACCACCTGGGCTTCCCCGCTGCGATAGACCGACTGATAAAAGTTGCGCACATCCTCGAGCGTCAGCGCGCGCACACTGGCCAGCAGATCCGGCCGCTTGCGCCCCTCGAGCAGGGCGCCGAACTGCCAGTCCGCCTGCCACTGGGGATCTTGCATCAGCTGTTGTAGCCACTGGACATGATCAAAGCGGCTGCGCTCAAAATCGGCTACGCGCATGGCGGGCTGCTGCACCAGCTCCCGCACCAGTGCCAGCGTCTCGTCAAAATGGGAGGTGAGCCCCTCGATCTCGACGTAGCTGCGCCCCTCCCCATGATTGAAGCGAATGCTGGCCCCCAGCTGGCGGGCCCGCTCCTCGATGCTGGCCGCCTGCAACTGCTCACTGCCAAGGAAGAGCATGGCGTCGGCCAGGGTGGCGACCCCGCCCTTGCCCTCGGGTTCGGCCCGCTCACCGCCCGGCCAGCTGATGCTCATGGCAAAGGCCGGCACCTCGTCACTGTAGTGACCGAGCAGGGAGATCCGCTCACCCAGCTTGGCCTGCCACAGGGTCGGCATGGGCACCGGCAAGGCGCCGCCGCTGGCCGGCTCCTGGCGCCGGTCCAGGGTCTCCTTGATGACATGCGGCAGCAAAGAGGGGGTCGGCCGGGCCAGCGGCAAGGGGGGTGGCTCGACAAAGTTGGGGCTGCCCGCCTGCCATTCAGGGTGCTCGGCCGGCACCACGCTCAGCACCACCCTGGGCTTGTTCAGCACATAACGCGTCAACACCCGTTGCAGATCGGCCGGCGTCACCCGGGCAATGCGCTGGAGGTTGCGGTACTGGAAGTTGGGGTCAGCAAACAGGGTGTGGCCGGTGGCCAGCTGCTCCACCTTGCCGGCCACGCTGTCCAGCGGCCAGATCCGCAGGGCCCGCTGGGCATTGACCGAGTGGGCCAGTTGCTCGCGGGAGACGCCATCGCTGGCGAGCTGGCCGACGATCCGGTCGATCTCCGCCTTGATGGGACCAAGCTCGCCCCCTTTGGCCAGATTGGGCACCGCTTCAATCACCAGCATGCAGGCCAGCACGCCGCACTCCTGCCTGGCCGTCACCGAGACCAGCCGACCGCTTTGCTGCAGTTGTCGCTGCAACAGGCCGCTGGCTGAGCCCCCCAACTGATCCGCCAGCAGATCGAGGGCCTCGAAGTCGGGCTCGCGGGCGGAAACGGTCGGATAGGCCAGCACCAGCATGGGCTCGCTGACCCGATCCACCAGGGTGCGATAGCGGCTCTTCTTCAGCGTCACCGGACGCACCACCGGGCTTGTCTGGGTTGGTGACGGAGGCAGCGCGGCAAAATAGCGCTCGACCCAGGCCAGGGTCTGGGCCGGCTGAATGTCGCCACCGATCACCAGGGTGGCGTTGTTGGGCCCATACCAGCGCAGGAAGAACTGGCGCACGTCCTCCAGAGTGAGGCGATCCAGGTCCGCCACCCGGCCAAACGGCGTGTTGAAATAGGGGTGATTGGGGGGGTAGAGAGTGCGGTTGAGCACTTCCAGCACCCGGCCGTAGGGGGCAGCATCCACCAGGGTGGCACGCTCGTTCTTGGCAATGTCGCGCTTGGCCTCCAATTTCTGCTGGTAGAGGGTATCGAGCAGAAAACCCATGCGATCCGCCTCCAGCCAGAGCACCTTCTCCAGCTGATTGGCTGGCAGCGTCTGGTAATAACGGGTCTGATCCCGGGAGGTCAAGCCGTTGATGTTGCGCCCGCCCACCTGTTGCAGCAGCCGGATGTAGCCCTCCTCCCCCACGTGGGCCGAGCCCTGAAACATCATGTGTTCAAACAGATGGGCCAGCCCGGACTGGCCGGGGGCCTCTTCCGGCAGTCCAACCCGGTAGTGGACCGCCACGTGCACCAGGGGATCGGAGTGATCCTGGGTCAGGATCACCGTCAGGCCATTGTCGAGCCGATATTGCTGATAGGGGACGATCAGCGGATCGGCCACTTTTTTCTGCTCCTTGACCAGCACCGGGCCGGCCAAGGCCAAGACACTGAAGAAATAGAGCAAACTCCACACGACTCTCATGTTATTTCCCAATTTTCAAACCTGAACATTATTATTGGCGGTCGCTGCGCGTCGTCCATATCCAGCGCGCAACAACGAAAAAATGGCGACAGCACTCTGCAGGTGCCTCGCATTATTGATGACATGAATAATATTTTTGCCGGCAGCAATGTCTGCCCCGAGCCGACCAATGCAGCGGCCAAAGGCTGGCAGCCTGCAACCCGGCCGTTGTCGTCAGTGTAATCAATCAAGCCCCGAAGGGATATCAGCAACAGACGTGCTTTTGTAACAAGGTATATATCTGGCCCATCCGTCAACGCCCTTGAATAGCCTGAACGGCACTATTTAACCGTATTAACTTAACCGTGTTAACCGTGCCGGTTAACAGTACCGGAAAATATCGTCGGCCTGACGCTGCGCCCGCTGCTGGGAAATAAGTCTGCCGTTATTGAGTCACGAACAAATAAGCCAGGCGATTAGTCAATATTGATTCCATTAATAACAGCGGATGGCAGGCTCCTTGCTGGCTCTACTCGCCAGCCCACCCTTTTTGTACTCGCTGCCAACCGGCAGGGTTGGCAAAGGCGCAAAAAAAACAGGGGGCCGCGGCCCCCTGTTCATGCTGGCTGCAACCGGATCAACCGCGATCCAGCAGGATGTTGAGCATGCGGCGCAGCGGCTCGGCGGCGCCCCACAGCAGCTGGTCACCCACGGTAAAGGCGGCCAGGTACTCCGGCCCCATATTGAGCTTGCGCAGACGACCGACCGGGATGCTGAGGGTGCCGGTGACGGCAGCCGGGGTCAGCTCGCGGGCGGTGATGTCGCGATCGTTGGGGATCACCTTGACCCAATCGTTGTGGGCAGCCAGCAGGGCTTCGATTTCCGCCAGCGGCACGTCTTTTTTCAGCTTGATGGTGAAGGCCTGGCTGTGGCAGCGCAGGGCGCCAATGCGCACGCACAGACCATCCACCGGAATGGCGGCGTGTTCGATGCCCAGGATCTTGTTGGTCTCGGCCTGGCCCTTCCACTCTTCGCGGCTCTGGCCGTTGTCGAGCTTGGTGTCGATCCAGGGGATCAGGCCACCGGCCAGCGGCACGCCGAAGTTGTCCACCGGCAGGGTGCCGGAGCGGGTCTTCTCGGTGATCTTGCGCTCGATGTCGAGGATGGCAGAGGCGGGATCCGCCAGCTCCACCGCCACTTCATCGCGCAGCAGGCCCATCTGGGTGACCAGCTCGCGCATGTGGCGCGCACCACCGCCGGAGGCGGCCTGATAGGTGGCCACGCTCACCCACTCCACCAGATCGGCCTTGAACAGGCCACCCAGGGCCAGCAGCATCAGGCTGACGGTGCAGTTGCCGCCGACGAAGGTCTTGATGCCGTTGTTCAGGGCATGCTCGATGACGTCGCCGTTGACCGGATCCAGGATGATGACCGCGTCCTTCTCCATGCGCAGGGAGGAGGCGGCATCAATCCAGTAGCCCTGCCAGCCGGCGGCTTTCAGGCGCGGATAGACATCCTTGGTGTAGTCGCCGCCCTGGGCGGTGATGATGACGTCCTGTGCGGCCAGCGCCTCGATGTCGAAGGCATCCTGCAGGGTGCCGGCATCGACGCCGAAATTGGGGGCGGCCTCACCGGCCTGGGAGGTGGTGAAGAAGGTGGGCTGAATGCGGGAAAAATCCTTCTCTTCCTGCATCCGGCTCATCAACACCGAACCCACCATGCCACGCCAACCGACCAAACCTACTTTTTTCATAATGTCCTACCCTGGATAGCTGCTTATAGAAACCGAGTGTGATACCCGTGATCCCTTGTCCGGCGCGGGCCGTTTACAAGCGGTTCACAAAATATGGGTTGCGAAAAATGCGTCTGTCCACATTACGGATTGTGACGGCGGGTGCAAGTCGAATTGCGCAATATTCTGTGCCGTTCGCTGCAATATCCGTCAGCCTGGCCGACCTGCGGGCAGCCGGTTGGCATCCCGCCGCCACTTGGGGCATCATTGAGACCGACCGGCAGCCCCGCTGCCCCTCGGGGACGACCCCGAGGCCTCCTGATACGCAGGGACGACCCTGCTTCCTGCGGAATCTGCCTTATGTCCTGGTTGCTCCTGCTGTTGGCCGGCCTGTTCGAGGTCGCCTGGGCCATCGGCCTCAAATACACCGACGGTTTCAGCCGCCCCCTACCCACCCTGCTGACCCTGATCGCCATGGGGGTAAGCGTGCTGCTGCTCGCCATGGCGGTCAAACAGTTGCCCCTTGGTACCGCCTACGCGGTATGGACCGGCATTGGCGCGGTCGGCACCGTGCTGATGGGGATCTGGCTGTTCAACGAACCGGCCACCCTCGCCCGGGTGCTCTGCCTGCTGCTGATCATCGGCGGGATCCTGGGTCTGAAATTCATCGGCTGAGCCGTGACCGAGCTCGGTTGAATGGAGAGCAAAACGGGGCATGGGCCCCGTTTTTTGCCTGCCAAACGCGCCGACCCCTGCTATTATCTGCGGCCAAACATGAGCCAATAAAAATCAGGATATCGTGATGACCGACCACACTTTTATTCCCGGCAAGGACGCGGCGCTGGAAGACTCCATCGAACGCTTCCAGACCAAGCTGCAAGCCCTGGGGTTTGATATCGAAGAGGCCTCCTGGCTCAACCCCGTGCCCAACGTCTGGTCCGTGCACATCCGGGACAAGGAGTGCTCCCTCTGTTTCACCAACGGCAAGGGTGCCAGCAAGAAGGCGGCGCTCGCCTCCGCCCTTGGTGAATATTTCGAACGTCTCTCCACCAACTACTTCTTCGCCGACTTCTATCTGGGCGAGCAGGTAGCCAATGGCGACTTCGTTCACTACCCGAACGAGAAGTGGTTCCCCATCGAAGGGGATCAGCTGCCCGCCGGTCTGCTCGACAGCTTCACCCGCAAGTTCTACAACCCGGACGGGGAAGTGACCGCCGACATGCTGGTGGATCTGCAATCCGGCAACGAAGAGCGCGGCATCGTCGCCCTGCCCTTCGAGCGCCAGTCTGATCACCAGACCGTCTACATCCCGATGAACATCATCGGCAACCTGTATGTCTCCAACGGCATGAGCGCCGGCAACACCCGCACCGAGGCCCGCACCCAGGGGCTGTCGGAGGTGTTCGAGCGCCACGTGAAGAACAAGATCATCGCAGAGGCCCTCAGCCTGCCGCTGATCCCGAATGAGGTGATCGCCCGTTACCCCGGCATCAAGGCCTCCATCGATGCGCTGGAAGCCGAAGGTTTCCCCATCTACAGCTTCGACGCGTCGCTCGGCGGCCGCTACCCGGTCATCTGCGTGGTGCTGCTCAACCCGAGCAACGGTACCTGCTTTGCCTCCTTCGGCGCCCACCCGCGCTTCGAAGTGGCGTTCGAGCGCACCGTCACCGAGCTGCTGCAGGGCCGCAGCCTCAAGGATCTGGATGTGTTCGTGCCGCCCTCGTTCGACAACGAGCAGGTGGCGGATCACCACAACCTGGAAACCCACTTCATCGACTCTTCCGGCCTCATCAGCTGGGATCTGTTCAAGCAGGATGCGGACTTCGAGTTTGCCGACTGGGACTTCCGCGGTACCTCGCAAGAGGAGTTCGACCACCTGATCGGCATCTTCCACGAGCTGGAGCAACCGGTCTATATCGCCGACTATGAGCACCTGGGCGTCTACGCCTGCCGCATCCTGGTGCCCGGCATGTCCGACATCTATCCGGCCGAAGACCTGCTGCTGGCCAACAACACCATGGGTGCCCACCTGCGAGAGACCATCCTGGCGCTGCCGGCGCTGGAGTGGGACGCGGAGCAGTACATGGCGCTGTTCGACCAGCTGGATGAAGAGGGCCACGATGAGCGCACCCGAGTGCGCGAGCTGCTCGGCATCGCCGCCGCCAAGGGCACCGCCCTGCACACCCTGCGGGTGGGCGAGCTCAAAGCCATGCTGGCACTGGCTGCCGGCGAACTCGACACGGCGCTCGATCTCATCGACTGGACCATGGAGTTCAACCAGTCGGTGTTCCCGGCCGATCGCGCCAACTACTACCGTGCCCTGCGCGCCTGCGTCGAGCTGTTCCTGGATGAGGATCGCGACCCCGAGCAGTACCGCGCCGTGTTCACCCGCATGTATGGCGAAGAGACGCTGGCACAGGCCTGGGCCCACGCCAGCGGTGAAGCGCGCTTCCACGGGTTGGAAGCTGCCGACCTGTCCCTCAGCCAGTTCCCGCTGCATCAGAAGCTGCTGGCAGCCTATGAGAAGCTGCAGAAGGCCAAACGAGCCCACTCATGGGGCTGATGTGGTAGTATGTGAAGGGGCCCTGATGGCCCCTTTTGCTTTATGGTCGCCAGAGAGGCGGTTTGTTATTCAAAGATGAAATAAAAAACAAAAAATACCTCTTAGGGGGTTGCCAAACCGGGGCAGAGAATGCTGGGGAGATGCAAAGATGCCTTGCCAGTACCATTTTTAGGCGATGAAAAATAAATTGTTTAAAATCATTGCATTAAAAAATCAGCATTTATGTTTCAGCTGAAACCTGGTGTAAAGCAACGCTGCCGGAGGACTCAAATTTTTGTAGTAAAATTACATTCACAATCTGCAATTCTTGATCGGAGTCAATTTTGACGATCTGGCCCTTTGTTATGATTTCCACAGGCAAAACATCAGGTACATGAGAATTGAAAGCAGAATCTCCCTTTGATTGTCTCAAGCCAGAAGCCATCGCTGCACTGGCAGAAGATATCACCTATGCCAAGGCCACCAAGCCTGCATACAAGGTCATCCCCCTGGCCATCACCGCAGGCGCTTTCATCGCCATTGCTTTCGTCTTCTTCATCACGGTGACTACCGGTGCCGGCAATGTGGCCTGGGGCCTCAGCAAGCTGGTCGGCGGTCTCTGTTTCGCACTGGGTCTGATCCTCTGCGTACTGCTCGGTGCCGAGCTGTTCACCTCCACCACCTTGACTCTGGTGGCCAAGGCGGCCAACCGCATCACCTGGGCCCAGCTGTTCAAGAACTGGGGACTGGTCTACTTCGGCAACCTCATCGGCGGTCTCATCATCGTCGGCCTCATCATCATGTCGGCCGAATACATGGCGGCAGATGGTCAGTGGGGTTTGAACGCCCTCAAGGTAGCCCAGCACAAGATCCACCACACCTTCTTCGAGGCCCTTGCCCTCGGTATCCTCTGCAACCTCATGGTGTGTCTCGCCGTGTGGATGGCGTTCGGCGCCCGCAGTGCGACCGACAAGGTGATGGTCATGCTGCTCCCCGTCGCCATGTTCGTGGCCTCCGGTTTTGAGCACAGCATCGCAAACATGTTTATGATCCCGGTCGGTATCGCTATCCATGCGGTAGCAGGCCCGGAATTTTGGCAGGCCATCGGCCAGGACCCGGCGACCTTTGCCGACCTGACCGTATCCAACTTCGTCCTACACAACCTCATTCCCGTCACCATAGGTAATATCATTGGTGGTGGCGTCATGGTTGGTCTGACTTACTGGTTTATCTTCCGTCGTCATCATTAAGGATGATTGCGGGATACTACATCAATACCGTGTGAGGTAATGAAAATGGCAGAACTTAACGAACAGTTCCAAAAAGCATGGGAAGGCTTCGCGGCCGGTGAATGGCAGACCTCTGTCAACACCCGTGACTTCATCCAGAAGAACTACACCCCGTATGAAGGTGACGAGTCCTTCCTGGCTGGCGCGACCGAAGCTACCACCAAGCTGTGGGACAAGGTCATGGAAGGCATCAAGATCGAGAACCGCACCCACGCGCCGGTCGATTTTGATACCGACCTGCCCTCCACCATTACCGCTCACGATGCCGGCTATATCGATCAGAGCCTGGAGCAAATCGTTGGTCTGCAGACCGACAAGCCGCTCAAGCGCGCCATCATCGCCAACGGCGGTATCAAGATGGTCAAGACCTCTTGCGAAGTGTACGGTCGTCAGCTGGACCCGATGGTCGAGAAGATCTTCACCGAGTACCGCAAGACTCACAACCAGGGCGTGTTTGACGTTTACACCAAAGACATCCTGAACTGCCGCAAGTCCGGCGTCATCACCGGTCTGCCGGATGCCTACGGCCGTGGCCGTATCATCGGTGACTACCGTCGTGTTGCCCTGTACGGTATCGACTTCCTGATGGCCGACAAACTGGCCCAGTTCAAGTCCCTGCAGGCTGACCTGGAAAACGGCGTCAACCTGGAAGCCACCATCCGTCTGCGCGAAGAGATCTCCGAGCAGCACCGTGCCCTGGCACAGATGAAGGTAATGGCTGCCAAGTACGGTTGTGATATCTCCGTACCGGCCAAAAACGCCAAAGAAGCCGTCCAGTGGACCTACTTCGCCTACCTGGCGGCAGTCAAGTCCCAGAACGGTGCCGCCATGTCCTTCGGTCGTACCTCCAGCTTCCTGGACGTGTACATCGAGCGTGACCTGAAGAAAGGCCTGATCACCGAGCAAGAAGCCCAGGAGCTGATGGACCACATGGTCATGAAGCTGCGTATGGTTCGCTTCCTGCGTACCCCGGAATACGATTCACTGTTCTCCGGCGACCCGATGTGGGCTACCGAGACCCTGGCTGGTATGGGCGTTGATGGCCGTACCCTGGTCACCAAGAACAGCTTCCGTATGCTGAACACCCTGTACACCATGGGCCCGTCCCCTGAGCCGAACCTGACCATCCTGTGGTCCGAGAAGCTGCCGGTCGGTTTCAAGAAGTACTGCGCCAAGGTATCCATCGAGACCTCTTCCGTTCAGTACGAGAACGACGACCTGATGCGTCCGGACTTCAACAACGATGACTACGCCATCGCTTGCTGTGTGTCCCCGATGATCGTCGGCAAACAGATGCAGTTCTTCGGTGCCCGTGCCAACCTGGCCAAGACCATGCTGTATGCAATCAACGGCGGTATGGACGAGAAGCTCAAGATCCAGGTCGGTCCGAAAACCGAAATGGTCAAGTCCGAGTACCTCGACTACAACGACGTGATGGATCGTCTGGATCACTTCATGGACTGGCTGGCCAAGCAATACGTTGCCGCGCTGAACATCATCCACTACATGCACGACAAGTACAGCTACGAAGCCTCTCTGATGGCGCTGCACGACCGTGACGTCTATCGCACCATGGCGTGTGGTATCGCCGGTCTGTCCGTAGCAGCTGACTCCCTGTCTGCCATCAAGTTCGCCAAGGTCAAGCCGGTTCGTGACGAAGATGGCGTTGCCATCGACTTCGAAATCGAAGGCGAGTACCCGCAGTTCGGTAACAACGACGCTCGCGTCGATGACATCGCCTGCGACCTGGTTGAGCGCTTCATGAAGAAAATTCAGAAGCTGAACACCTACCGTGGTGCCGTGGCTACCCAGTCCGTGCTGACCATCACCTCCAACGTGGTGTACGGCAAGAAGACCGGTAACACCCCGGATGGCCGTCGCGCTGGTGCGCCGTTCGGCCCGGGTGCCAACCCGATGCACGGTCGTGACCAGAAGGGTGCCGTTGCTTCCCTGACTTCCGTTGCCAAGCTGCCGTTCGCTTACGCCAAAGATGGTATCTCCTATACCTTCTCCATCGTGCCGAACGCGCTGGGTAAAGACATGGAAGCCCAGAAAGCCAACCTGGCCGGTCTGATGGATGGTTACTTCCACCATGAGTCCAACCTGGAAGGCGGTCAGCACCTGAACGTCAACGTGATGAACCGTGAAATGCTGCTGGACGCCATGGAAAACCCGGAAAAATATCCGCAGTTGACCATCCGCGTATCCGGTTATGCCGTTCGCTTCAACTCTTTGACCAAAGAGCAACAGCAAGACGTCATCACCCGTACCTTCACCGCTTCTCTGTAATAGAGTCTCGGTGAACAAAAACCGGCGCCAAGGCGCCGGTTTTTTTATGCCTGATAGTCAGGGAGCATAGACCTGAAAACCTGCCGGCAAGCCCGGCACACCCCTCCTCTCACCCGCCTTGTTCAGGGCCGCTCTCCTGCCGCCAGACGGCGGTTGATATCGGCGATGACCGGGGCGATGTCGGCCAGGGTGTCGATGACATAGTGTGCCCCCGCCGCCCGCAGTTTTGCCTCCGCCGATGCGCGCCGGGCAGCGATCTCCGCTTCACCCATGGCGGCAAACTCTTCCCAGGTGGCGCCAAACTCGTTGCCGGAGACCGACAATCCCACCGTCCACATGCCCGCGTTCAACCCTTCGCTGATACCCGGCACGGCGTCGTCCACCTTGATGCAGCGATGCACGGCGCTCACTCCCAGCGCAATCACATTGGCCAGCGCCATCCAGGGGCCGGGGCGACCGCCAGCCTTGAGATCGTCGGTGGCGACCCAATGATCCGGCCGATAGCCGTGATCGGCCGCCGCCGGTACCAGCGTCTCCATCACCGGGCGGGGGTAACCGGAGCAGGAGCCGATTTTCATCCCCTGCCCCCGCAGAGCATCCAGCACCGGCAGCACCCCGGGAATGGGGGCGGCAAAGCGGGTCACGGCGGCAATCTGCAGCGGCATAAAGGTGTGATAGAGGTGGTCCACCTCGGCGTGGCTCATGGGGTGGCCAAAGTGGGCCTGCCAGCGCACAGCCACTGAGGGCAGACGGCCCAGCGCGGCGATATGATCCCATTTGCCCAGCCCCATGGGCTGGCGCGCCTCATCCAGGGTCACGGGGAAGTCATAGGCGCGGGCGAAGGCCTCGACGAAGATGGAGGTGGGGGCAAAGGAGCCGAAATCGACGACGGTACCGGCCCAATCGAGGATCAGCGCCTCTACGTCGGTGGCCGGCGGGATGGCAATTTGCAAGTCAGTCATGGTGGTGTTCCTGTTTCGGTGAAAGTGCGATCTCGCCAAGGGCGCGATCGAGAATGGTGATGGCGCGCACCAGATCGGCGCGAGCGATATTGAGCGGGGGCGAGAGCTGGATGACATTGCCCTGGGAGACCTTGAAGCTGAGCCCAAGCTCCAGACAGCGGTAGAGCAGCCGCTCGGCGGCCTGGCTATTGCGGGTACGACTCTGGTGATCGACCACCAGATCGAGCGCCCACAAAAGACCGATACCCCGCACCTGCCCGATCAGCGGGTGACGTTCGGCCAACTTGCCGAGCTCGGCCGCCATAAAGCGGCCATCCTCCTGCGCTTTTGCCAACAATCCCGCTTCGCGGATTGTCTCTATAGTGGCGAGGGCCGCCGCACAGCCGATGGGGCTCTTCTCGTGGGTGTAGTGACCGAGCGAGATGGCCGCCGCCTGATTGAAACGGTCGCGGGTGATAAGCGCCGCAAACGGCACCACCCCGCCCCCCAGCCCCTTGCCAAGGCAGATAATGTCGGGCTCGATGCCGAATTCCTCAAAGCTGAACCAGTGGCCGGTGCGACCCAGGGCATTGGGGATCTCGTCGACGATCAACAGCACCTTGTGGCGATCGCAGATCTCCCGCACCCGCTGCCAGTAGGCCTTCGAGGGCACTTGCACATCGGTGTTGCGGATGGGCTCGGCGATAAAGGCGCCGATCCCTCCCTCCTTCTCGATGACGTACTCCAGATAATCGGCGTAGTGCAGGTCATCCCCTTCCCCGCGATACCAGACACCGCGATAGCGGGTGGGGGAGGAATACGCTCCACCCCGGCCATCAGCGGGCCCATACCAGCGCGAAAACAGGCTTCGCCACCGACCGAGATGGCATCGAGGGAGGCACCGTGAAAGGCATCCCAGAGGGACACCACCTTGCTATTGCCGGTGATGAAACGGGCAAGCTTCAGGGCAATCCCCACCACCTCGCTGCCGCCGGGGGCGAACAGCACCCGGTTGAGATCGCCGGGAGCCAGTTCGGCCAGGGTGCGGGCACAGTCGATAGCGACCTGATGGGTGTAGCGGCGGGGCGCGAACGGCAGAGCGGCGAGTTGCTGCTGCACCGCGGCCACCACCCTGGGATGGCCGTGGCCCAGCTGATGGACGCTGTTGCCGTGAAAATCGAGGTAACGCTTACCCGATACGCTGGTCAACCAGCTCCCCTGCGCGCGCTCAAGCAGATCGAGACAGGGGGTGGAGAGGGCCTGATGGAGAAAGTAGCGGCTATCCTCCGCCAATCCGGCCTGTACATCTTCTCTCTGCCCAGCCCACCAGCGCGTTCGTCCCTCACCGAGGTTGATATCCCCTTCGCTGTCGGCGCAGCCGCTGCCGTGCAGCTTATCGTCATGTAAATCGCGGCCACGCAGATCGCAACCCTGAGCCAGCATGCTGGTCATCGCGCGTCCTCTTGCCAGTAGCAGGCGCTGGCCATGGCGGCAAGCAAGCCGCGCACCCGCTCTGGGGTCACATCACCGATATTGCCGATGCGAAAGCAGTCGGCTTGGGAGACCTTGCCCGGATAGATGACAAAGCCCTGTGCCTTGAGTCGCTGGTAAAAATCGGCGAAGCGGTAGTCTGGATGGGCCGGAGAGTAGAAGGCGGTGATGATGGGAGACTGCCACTGCTCGGGCAGCAGCGGCGCAAAGCCGAGGGCAGCCATGCCATCCACCAGCGTGCGCTGGTTCTCGCTGTAGCGCCGATGGCGGGCAGCAATGCCCCCCTCTTCGTCCAGCTCTCGCAGGGCCTGGGCAAAGGCGAGTACGGTATGAGTGGGCGAGGTAAAGCGCCACTTGCCCCCCTGCTGCTCCATGGTCTGCCACTGGGCATGCAGGTCGAGGGAGACCGAGCGGGCGCGACCGGCGCAGGCCGTGAGCGCCACGCGGCGAGCGATGACGAAACCAAAACCCGGCACCCCCTGAATGCACTTGTTGGCCGAGCTGATGAGAAACTCGATGCCAAGGCGCCCCATATCGATGGGGATACCGCCAAAGCTGCTCATGGCATCGACGATAAGACGAATGCCACGGCGCTGGCAGAGCGCAGCCACCTCCTCAAGGGGGTTGAGCATGCCGGTGGTGGTCTCGCAGTGCACCATGGCCAGATGGGTGATCTCGGGGTAGCGCGCCAGCATCGCCTCGATGGTGGCGGGTTCGGGGCGGGTGGTCTCGCCGCAGTCGAGCTCATGGTGACGCAAGCCAAGGCAGCGGGCCATCTCCCCCATGCGGGCACCGTAGGCGCCGTTGTTGATGATCAGCAGACACTCATCGACACCAATCGCCGAGCCCAACACGCTCTCCACCACATAGCTACCGCTCCCCTGCAGCAGCACGGCGCTGTAGTCACTTTGATATTCCGGGCCAGCGGCGAGGCGCACCAGCTCGCGGCGGATGGGCTCGACCACGCCCAGGTTATAGTCCGCATCCCAGGTGCAGCTGTCTTGCAGCATGGCGATGCGCACCGTCGCGGTGGTCGAGAGGGGGCCCGGGGTCAGCAGCAGGTAATCGACGGCGGCAGGGGCCGCAGGAATATGGGTCATGACTTCGCTCCTTTTGGTATATACCAGAATGAGCGCATTGTGGGTAACTGCCCCGCCAAGGTCAAAGGGGTGGCGCTACGTGCAACAAAAAATTCATTTTCAGCGCCGGGATCGCGATAATCTAGGAGGCCTGAACAACAGGGCCGACGCTGGTATCTACCAACGTGTTTTGACATCGCCGTTTAACGACCGGGCAGATAACCAGCCCTGCGCCCAGCCGATTGCACAACCAGGGATTTTCATGAGCAAACCGCAATATCTGCAGATCAAGGATGCCCTCGCCAACCAGATCCTGGCGGGGGGCCTGGCTCCCAACGACAAGCTCCCCTCCGAGCGACTGCTGGGGGAACTCTACGGCACCACTAGGGTCACCATTCGCGAGGCACTGGTGCAGCTGGAGGCAAACGGCCTTATCTATCGGGAGGATCGCCGCGGCTGGTTCGTCACCCCGCCGCGTTTCAGCCTCAATCCCAGACGCACCTCCAACTTTCACCAGATAGTGCGGGAGCAAGGGGGAGAACCGCGTACCGAGCTGCTAGAGAAAAGCCGCCAGGCGGTGCCGCCGGCGCTGATGGCACGGCTGCAGCTCAAGCCGTTTGACAGCCTCTTTCTGCTAAAACGGCTGCGCTACGCCAACGGGCGCGCCATCTGCTATTGCGAGAACCACTGCCTGCCCGAGCGGGTGCCCGGCCTGCTGGAGCTGGATCTCAACGGCAGTCTGACCGAGATCTACCAGGCCCATTACGATCTTCACTACGCCCGCATGCAGGTGCGCTTCTTCCCCACCGCCCTGCCGGACGAGGTGGCCAAGGCGCTGGGGGCCACCGCCGGTCTGCCCGCCCTGCGCCTCGAGCGACTCAACTTCGATCAGCACGGCCGGGTGCTCGACTTCGATCTGGAGTACTGGCGCCACGACAGTCTGGAGATCGAGGTGGATACCCAGGATTAGTCGCGGACAAATCAGGAACGGCAAAACGTCACGGAGCCGTCACGGTCACGTCATAAAGATCCCCTAGCCTCTCTCTCGACCAATCTGGTTTATACCAAGCCAATTTATATGGAGAAGAGGATGAAACAGGGAACCCATCTGCTGGCCGCCGCCGTGCTGGCCGCCACGACAGCCCCGGCACTGGCCGCCACCGATCTCACCGTCTACACCGCCTTCGAGCCGGAGCAGCTCGGCGAGCTGAAAACCGCGTTCGAGCGCCAGCATCCGGACATCAACATCAAGTGGGTGCGCGACTCCACCGGCGTGGTCACTGCCCGCTTGCTGGCAGAAAAAGCCCAGCCCAAGGCAGATGTGGTATGGGGACTGGCGGCCACCAGCCTGATGCAGCTCGATCAGCAGCAGATGCTCAATGCCTATGCCCCGAAAGGGCTGGACAAGCTCGACAGCCGCTTTCGCGACAGCAAGGCCGAGCCGCACTGGATCGGTCTGGACGCCTTCTTCAGCGCCATCTGCTTCAACAAGGTAGAGGCGGAGAAACAGGGGATCCCGGCCCCCACCAGCTGGGCCGACCTCACCAAGCCCATCTACAAGGGCAAGGTGATCATGCCCAACCCCAGCTCCTCCGGCACCGGTTACCTGAGCGTCGCCGGCTGGCTGCAGACCATGGGCGAGCAGCAGGGCTGGCAATTCATGAACGACCTGCACCAGAACATCGACCGTTACACCCACTCGGGCTCCGCCCCCTGCAAGCTGGCCGCCAGCGGCGAGACGGTGATCGGTATCTCCTTCGACTTCCCGGCTACCAGCCTCAAGGCCAAGGGAGCCCCCATCGAGGTAGTGTTCCCGAAAGAGGGGTCGGGCTGGGACATGGAAGCTGCCGCCATCATCAAGGGCACCCCCAAGCTGGAAGCCGCCAAGCAGCTGCTCGACTTTGCCGCCACCGAACAGGCCAACGCCCTCTACAACAAGTCGTTCGCAGTGGTTGCCATTCCGGATGTGGCCAAGCCCAGAGCCGGCTATCCCGCCAATATCAAGGGCCAGATGATCGACAACGACTTTAGCTGGGCTGCCCGCGAGCGCAATACCATTCTGGCCCAGTGGAGCGCCAGCTTCGATGGCAAGACCGAAGCCAAGCAGTAAGCATGAAGGGCGGCGGTTTGCTCACGCCACACATCGCAGCCAATCAACTGCCAGTCGAAGGCCAACCCAGGTTGGCCTTCGCTTTTTTGGCATCAACCCCATGTGTGTGTCGTCCTCAATGGGTGGAGCCCCGTCCATCCACACAGGGCCAAGCCACCAGCTGGCGCCCCGTCGTCATCTGACTGTCATCAAGCTGTCATCCCCCGATCACCTGACCGTCATACTTCACCTGCAAACTGGTATATACCAAATCAGTAGCGAGTCGAACCATGACCCAGCCCTATCTGGACATTCAACATCTCAACAAGCAGTTCGGTACTTTTCAGGCCCTCAAGGGGATCTCTCTGACCATTGAGCCGGGGGAGTTTGTCTGCTTTCTCGGCCCCTCCGGCTGCGGCAAGACCACCCTGCTCAGAGCCATCGCCGGGCTGGATCTGCCGGACAGCGGCGAGATCTGGCAAGGGGGGCGCAATATCTCCCAGCTGCCGCCCCAGCAGCGCGACTTTGGCATCGTGTTTCAGTCCTACGCCCTCTTCCCCAACCTGACGGTGGCGCAGAACATCGCCTTCGGCCTTGAGAATCAGGGACTGGCGCGGGATCTCATCAAGGAGCGGGTCGATCACTGGCTGGGGCTGGTGGATCTCACTGCCCAGTCCCACAAATACCCGAGCCAGATCTCCGGCGGCCAGCAGCAGCGGGTGGCGCTGGCCCGGGCGCTGGCCCTCTCCCCCGGCCTGCTGCTGCTGGACGAACCGCTCAGCGCGCTGGATGCGCTGGTGCGCACCCACCTTCGCAGCGAGATCCGCGCCCTGCAGCAGCGTCTTGGCATCACCACCATCATGGTGACCCACGATCAGGAAGAGGCGCTGACCATGGCCGATCGCATCGTGGTGATGGAAGGCGGCCGCATCGTACAGGTGGGCACCCCGCAGGAGATCTACCACCAGCCTGCCAGCCGTTTCGTGGCAAGCTTCGTCGGCACCATGAACTTCCTCGACACCCTGGTGCTGAGCCCCACTCAGGTGCGCCTTAACGAGCAACCGCTGCAACTCGCCAACCGGGCGGCGGCCGGCAGCAAATTGCAGGTGGCGATCCGCCCCGAGGCGATCACCCTGAGCGCGCCGAGCGAGCCATATCTTGGGCAACATGGCGTTGAAGCAACCATCGATCAGGTGGAGTTTCTCGGCGCCGCCCAGCGTCTTATCTGCACCGCCGACACCTATCTGGGCCCGCAGCAGATCCTGGTGGAGCGCCCGACCCACGAGCTGCCCCGCCACGAACAGGGTGGCTGGCGCAGCGGCATGCGCTGCTCGCTGCACTGGCCCGCCGCGGCGATGCAGCTGTTTGAAGGAGAACGCCCATGACTGCCCCCTTTGCGACCTCCTCCCTGCAGCCGCCAGCGCCAGCCCGGCAAGACACCCGCTGGCAGCGGCTCTGTCGCGGCTGGAGCCGGGATAAGCTGCTGCAACTGACCCTGCTTCTGCTCGGCATCGCCCTGCTGGTGGGGGCCTCTTGCTGCCGCTGCTCACCATGCTGCAAAAGAGCCTGCAAGATGAAAACGGCGTCTGGGTGGGCCTTGCCAACTTCAGCGCCTATTTCGACTCCCCTCATCTGGGGCGCACCATCGGCAACACCCTCTGGCTCGGGGTGCTGATCACCGCGCTGGTGGTGACCATCGCCTTTGGCTACGCCTACGCCCTCACCCGCACCTGCATGCCGGGCAAGCCCCTGTTTCGCCTCATCGGCCTTATTCCGCTCTTGATGCCCTCCCTGTTGCCCGCCATCAGTCTGGTCTACTGGTTTGGCAATCAGGGGATCGCCAAGGGGCTGCTCGGCGGCGAGAGCATCTACGGCCCCATAGGCATCGTCATCGGTCTTGGCTTCTGGTGCTTCCCTCACGCCCTGATGATCCTTATCACGGCGCTCGGTCAGAGCGACGCCCGCCTCTATGAAGCCTCCCGGGTGCTGGGCAGCAGCGGCTGGCGCACCTTTGTCACCGTCACCCTGCCTACCGCCCGTTATGGCCTGCTCAGCGCCGCCATCGCCGTCTTCACCCTCACCATCTGCGACTTCGGGGTGGCCAAGGTGATTGGCGGCCAGTACAGCGTGCTGGCCACCGACATCTACCGGCAGGTGATCGGAATGCAGAACTTCTCGCTGGGCGCCGTTGCCAGCGTCACCCTGCTGCTGCCGGCACTGTTGAGCTTTGCGCTGGAGCACAGGGTGCGCAGCAAGATGCAGGAGCAGAGCAGCACCAAGGCGGTGCCGTATCGCCCCAAGCCCCATCCGCTGCGGGATCTGCTGGCGCTCGGCTGGTGTTCGCTGTGGGCACTGCTGTTTCTGGCGCTGGTCGGGATGGCCGTTTACGGCTCCCTGGTGCAGTTCTGGCCCTACAACCTCGCTCTGACGCTGGATCACTACGCCTTTGACAGCAACAGCGTCTATGGCTGGCAGCCCTTTACCAACACCTTGCAGCTGGGCCTTTATACCGCGCTTATCGGCACCGTGCTGGTGATGGTGCTGGCCTGGGCACAGGAGAAGGGGCGCCACTTTGCATGGCTTCGCCAGTTGCTGCATCTGCTTGCCATGCTGTCGCTGGCGGTACCCGGCATGGTGCTGGGGCTGGGTTACATCTTCTTTTTCAACGGTAATCCGCTGTTTGGCGGCCTATACGGCACTCTCTATGGCACTCTGCCGCTGATGGTGCTCTCCTGCATCATCCACTACTACACCGTGGGTCATATGACGGCGCTGACCAGCCTGAAACAACTGCCCAAGGAGCTGGAGCTGGTGGCCATCTCATTGCGCATTCCGCTCTGGAAGGCGTTCTGGCGAGTCACCCTGCCCGCCTCCCTGCCAGCGCTCTTGGAGATCTTTATCTATCTGTTCGTCAACGCCATGACCACCACCTCGGCGGTGATCTTCCTCTATTCGAGCGACAGCGTGCTTGCCTCCATCGCCGTGCTGAACATGGAGGATTCCGGCGATACCGCCGCTGCCGCCGCCATGGCCACCCTGATCCTGCTGGCCGCCGCCACCGTCAAGCTGCTCCAGCTCTTTTTGAGCCGCGCCCTGCTGGATCGCACCCAGCGCTGGCGCCACCCATAACCTTATCGAGGAGTCATCATGTCCACTCTCCCCTTCTGGCTGGCCGAGGCGCTAGCCGCCGAACAGCCCGCGCCGCCTATCCCCCTTGTCGGCAACCACGAGGCCGATGTCTGCATCGTCGGCGGCGGCTTTACCGGGCTGTGGAGCGCCATCGCCCTTAAACAGGCCGAGCCACACTTGCGCATCATGGTGCTGGAGAAAGATCGCTGCGGCAGCGGTGCCTCCGGGCGCAACGGCGGCTGCCTGCTCACCTGGTCGGCCAAATACCTGACGTTAAAGCGCCTGTTTGGCGAGCAGCAGGCCGCCTGGCTGGTGCAAGGCTCCGAGCAGGCGGTGCACGAGATCGCCCGCTTCTGCGAAACGCACAACATAGAGGCGCAGCTGAGGGTCGAGGGCACCTGCTACACCGCCACCAGCGAGGCCCAGCGCGGCCTGATGGAGCCGGTATTGCAGGCGCTAAAGCGAGCCGGCCTTAACCAGTGGCAGGCGATTGCGGAGGGTGAGCTGGCGAGCCAGAGCGGCTCCCACGTTCATCTGGAGGGACTCTACAGCCCCCACGCGGGCTCGGTGCAACCGGCACTGCTGGTGCGCGGCCTGCTGCGGGTGGCGCGGGAGCTGGGGGTCGAGGTTTATGAGCACTCCCCCATGCAGCGCCTCGAAGGGGGCCAGCCATCGCGGGTGCAGACAGCGCAGGGCGAGGTGCGCGCCCGCAAGGTGGTGCTGGCCCTCAACAGCGCCATGGCGGCGCACTTTCGCGAGTTTCGCCGCAGTATCGTGCTGGTCTCCTCCGATATGGTGATCACCGACCCCGCGCCGGATGCACTGGCCGCCCAGCAGCTTGCGCACGGCCGCTCCGTGGTGGATGGCCGCACCTTTGTCCACTACTACCGTTCCACCCCGCAAGGGCGGCTGATGCTGGGCAAGGGGGGCAACACCTTCGCCTTTGCCAACCGCCATCTGGCCGAGTTCGATGCCCCGAGCCGTTATCTTGCCCCCCTCACCCGCACCCTGCGCCGCTTCTTTCCGGCGCTCAAAGAGGTGCCCATCGCTGCCAGCTGGTGCGGCGCCTCCGACCGCTCGGTAGATGGCCTCCCCTTCTTCGGCCACTGGCGAGGGCAGCCCAATATCGTCTATGGCCTCGGCTACTCCGGCAACGGGGTGGCGCAGAGCTGGATGGGTGGCCAGATCCTGGCGGCCTTGGTGCGCGATGAAGTGCTGCGGGAGGAGGACAAGCCGTGGCGCGACTGCGCGCTGGTCAGCGGCCCGCGCGGCTACTTTCCGCCCGAGCCGTTTCGCTGGCTGGGGGCCATGGCGGTACGCAACGCCATCCGGCGCAAGGAGCGAGCGGAAGATGAGAACCGTCCGGTGGCCTGGTATGACAAACAGCTGGCCAAACTTGCCGATGCGGCGGGCAAGGCGGACAAATAGGCACCTTCGCCCAGCGCTTTGGAAGGAGCCAGAAAGCCGAAGGGGCAGGAGAGTGATGACTCCCCTGCCCCTTCGCAGTTGGTACGGCTCGCGGCTGGCCCGATAGACAGGCCTGGCGTTAGCTGGCCCAGGTAATGATGTGATCGATCCAGTCGCCGGCATCCACCTCGTGCACTACCTTGCCGCGCACCGACTGGCCGGCCTGGTGCATGGCGCTGCGGCTGCCGGTGATAAGCGGATGCCACTCTGGCAGACTCTGCCCCTCCGCCAGCAGGCGATAGGCACAGGTCGAGGGCAGCCAGTCATATTCGGCAATCTTGTCGTGGGTGATCTGCAGGCAGTCCGGCTCTTTTTTAAAGCGGTTGCCGTAGTCGGAGCACTGGCAGGTCTTGGTATTGAGCAGGTTGCAGGCCACGTTGGTGAACACCAGCTCCTCGGTGTCCTCGTCGATCAGCTTGTTCAGGCAGCACTTGCCGCAGCCGTCGCACAGGGACTCCCACTCCGTCATGGTCATCTGTTGCAGGCTTTTTACCTGCCAAAAGGGGGCGTTCTGCACGGGTTCACTCTGCTGCATAAAAGTTGGCTCACTCAATACACTGACAAGCGCGTGGTTATACGCGCTATGGCCCGATTTTTCAAGGTTGGTGACGGTTTCGCCGATGAACTCCCTGCCGATACCCTCGAGCAGATTTACGATATCGAAGTCACTCGCATCGTCTGTATGCAGCAAGACTGATTTACCCAATCCAATAAGGCTCAGGCGGTAAGGCAGGCTATCAACTACGAGCGAAGCGGAGATGCCGCCAGCCCAGTGCCTTTACCAGCGAAATGCCGACCCCTGAGCCGGCATTTTTATGGAGCAGCGTGATTGTCAGACCTGACAGCGAGGAACACTGTGCAAGGCCAATGGCCTTGGTTTAATGTGCATTCGACTTGGCCCGTTCAATTCTGGCCGCACGAAGGCTATGGCATACAATACTGTCCCCCGATCGTCCTACGAATGGGAAATCGCTTATTGCGTTGCTATTCCATTAATACATTTCTGTCAATAAAGCCACAAAACAATATATTAAACACTATGACATACATGTTTCTTCACACCAGCTGTCATGGTAATGTAAATTTATATTTAAGAAGTTTTTACATCATACCTATTTAAGAGGCTCACCATGAATCCAGAAAAAATTCAATCTGATATCGATGCGCTGTTAACCTATATGAATGATTGCATGGAAAGCTTAGGTTCAACTATTAAGACTATTTATTTTGAATTTAATAATGATGAAAGTGATCGAGTAGCTATAGATAAGAAATTAGGTTGGTCAGAAGAACATTTGTTTAGGATTTTAAATATTTGTAACTCCCGTGGGCTTGTAATGAAAGCTTTTGGTGGCTTTTCAAACATTCAACTCACAGAAGAGGGGCAAAGCAGAGCTATCTCCATAAAACATGGCAGAAATCGCTCATATGAGTTAGGTGCCAGCATGCAAATATCAACATTAAATGTTAATGCACCCTCTCAAATTGGAAATGGAAACACTCAAAGCATCAGCAATGTTTTCAATCAATTAGTTCAAGACATTGACAATTCTCAAGCTTCAGTAGAGGAAAAGGACGAAGCAAAAAAACGGCTTGCTAAATTTCTCGAACACCCTCTTGTTAGCTCCATAGTCGGAGGGGTTGCAGGTTCACTAACTGGGCTGTTTTAATTATGAATGAACTACAGAAAACGATTAAGTTACGCTGTACTTTTTGTCACTCTGAACAGTTTGCAATACCTTATTCTGATTACACGCCCCCTAGCCATAGTTTTGTGGTATGTGCTAATTGTGGTAGAGAAAATGATGTTACATCCTTATTGATAACAGCAAAATCAAAAGGACTTTCGATTGCACAAGATTATGCGGAAGAATTAGTGGATAAAGTTAAATCAGATATAGCAAAAGCTTTTAAGAGCAGTAAGTACATAAAAATAAAGTGACCTAACGAACATTAAATATTTATAAAATATGCGGTGACTGTAGGTTCGAATAGCGAAGCGTATTCGGACGCAGGCGAAAAAAACAAACTATCCCCATAAAAAATGCCGCCCCAAGGGCGGCATTTTTATCAGAGATAACAGGCAAAAGAACTTACCAGCCGGTTACTTCACGCAGGGCCTTGCCGATATCGGCCAGGGAGCGCACGGTTTTCACGCCGGCATCTTCCAGGGCAGCAAATTTCTCGGCCGCGGTGCCTTTGCCACCGGCGATGATGGCGCCCGCATGACCCATGCGCTTGCCAGCCGGAGCGGTGACGCCCGCGATGTAGGAGACCACCGGCTTGGTGACGTGGGCCTTGATGTAGGCAGCCGCGTCTTCCTCGGCATTGCCGCCGATCTCGCCGATCATCACGATGGCTTCGGTCTGCGGATCGTTCTGGAACATCTCCAGAATGTCGATGAAGTTGGAACCCGGGATGGGGTCGCCACCGATACCGACGCAGGTGGACTGGCCGAAGCCCTCGTCCGTGGTCTGCTTGACCGCTTCATAGGTCAGGGTGCCGGAGCGGGAGACGATGCCCACCTTGCCCGGCTTGTGGATGTGGCCGGGCATGATGCCGATCTTGCACTCACCCGGGGTGATGACGCCCGGGCAGTTGGGCCCGATCATGCGCACGCCGGTTTCCTGCAGCTTCACCTTCACGTCCAGCATGTCCAGGGTCGGGATGCCTTCGGTGATGGTGACGATGAGCTTGATGCCGGCATCGATGGCTTCCAGGATGGCGTCCTTGCAGAACGGGGCCGGGACATAGATGACGGAGGCGGTGGCACCGGTGGCTTCCACGGCGTCACGGACGGTGTTGAACACCGGCAGGCCCAGGTGGGTGGTGCCACCCTTGCCCGGGGACACGCCGCCGACCATCTGGGTACCGTAGGCAATCGCCTGTTCGGAGTGGAAGGTACCCTGACCGCCGGTAAAGCCCTGGCAGATCACCTTGGTGTCTTTGTTGATCAGAACGCTCATTATTTGGCCTCCGCTGCTTTTACCACTTGCTGAGCTGCGTCAGTCAGACTCGTTGCGGCGATGATATTGAGGCCGCTGTCGGCCAGTTTACGGGCACCCAGTTCGGCATTGTTGCCTTCCAGACGCACCACCACGGGCACTTTCACCCCCACTTCCTTGACGGCGCCGATGATGCCTTCCGCGATCATGTCGCAGCGCACGATGCCACCGAAGATGTTGACCAGCACGGCTTGTACCTTGCTGTCGGAGAGGATGATCTTGAACGCCTCGGTCACCCGCTCCTTGGTGGCGCCGCCGCCGACGTCCAGGAAGTTGGCCGGGGAACCGCCGTGCAGGTTGACGATGTCCATGGTGCCCATGGCCAGGCCCGCACCGTTGACCATGCAGCCGATGTTGCCATCGAGCGCCACATAGTTCAGCTCCCACTGAGCGGCGTGCGCTTCGCGGGGGTCATCCTGGGACGGATCATGCATCTGGCGCAGCTTGGGCTGACGGTACAGGGCGTTGGCATCGATGTTGATCTTGCCGTCCAGGCAGTGCAGGTTGCCCTGGGCGGTGATCACCAGCGGGTTGATTTCCAGCAGGGCGAAGTCGCAGTCCAGGAACATCTGGCCCAGACCCATGAAGATCTTGGTGAACTGCTTGATCTGCTCGCCGACCAGACCCAGTTTGAAGGCCAACTCGCGAGCCTGATAAGGCTGCGGGCCAACCAGCGGATCGAGGGCGGCTTTGTGAATGAGTTCCGGGGTTTCGTGGGCGACTTTTTCAATCTCCACGCCACCTTCGGTAGAGGCCATGAAGACCACGCGGCGCGAACCACGGTCAACCACGGCGCCCAGATAGAGCTCCTTGGCGATGTCGGTGCAAGATTCCACCAGGATCTTGGTGACCGGCTGACCGTTGGCGTCAGTCTGATAGGTCACCAGGTTCTTGCCGAGCCAGTTCTGGGCGAAGGCACGGATCTCGTCCTTGCTCTTGGCCAGCTTGACGCCGCCCGCTTTACCGCGGCCACCGGCGTGGACCTGGCACTTGACGACCCAGGTGTTGCCGCCAATCTTGTCGGCCGCTTCGGCCGCTTCCTGCGGGGTGGCACAGGCATAACCTTCGGAGACCGGCAGGCCATACTCGGCAAACAGCTGTTTTGCCTGATATTCATGCAGATTCATAGATGCTCTATCCGTGTTGTAGGTATTTCCGTCCGGGGCTCGTGTTTCTCAATCCCCTGTGAAAGGGGTCAAGGCGACCCCTCGTTATCTTTCTAATTTCACTTTCACTCAGACGTTCCGTCGGGGCCGCGTTGGCCCCCGCTTGCCGCCGAACGGGAAGTCCGGCGGCAAGCTTGTGGCGCGAGCCGTCAAGCCAGAGGGCTTGCCGGTCCGGCCGATTTCTTTAGACGTCCAGCAGCAGACGGGTCGGATCTTCCAAGAGCTCCTTGATGGAGACCAGGAAGCCCACCGACTCGCGGCCGTCGATGATGCGGTGATCGTAGGAGAGCGCCAGGTACATCATCGGCAGGATCTCGACCTTGCCGTCGACGGCCATGGGGCGGTCCTGGATCTTGTGCATGCCCAGAATGGCGCTCTGGGGCGGGTTGATGATCGGGGTGGACATCAGGGAGCCAAACACGCCACCGTTGGTGATGGTGAAGTTACCGCCGGTCAGTTCATCCACGGTCAGCTTGCCGTCACGGCCCTTGCCGGCCAGGTCTTTGATGGCCTTCTCGATGTCGGCCAGGCTCATGTTGTCGCAGTCACGCAGCACCGGGGTCACCAGACCACGGGGGGTGGAAACGGCGATGCTGACGTCGAAGTAGTTGTGGTAGACGATGTCGTCACCGTCCAGCGCCGCGTTCACTTCCGGGTAGCGCTTGAGGGATTCCACCACCGCCTTCACGTAGAAGGACATGAAACCGAGCTTGATGCCGTGCTTCTTCTCGAAGATCTCGCCGTACTGCTTGCGCAGCTTCATGATGGGCGCCATGTTGATCTCGTTGAAGGTAGTCAGCATGGCGGTGGTGTTCTTGGCCTCCAGCAGACGCTCGGCGATGCGCTTGCGCAGACGGGTCATGGGCACGCGTTTCTCGGTGCGACCCGCCAGCGGAGCAACCGGCGCAGCCGGGGCTGCAGCGGCAACCGGTGCGGCGGCAGGCTTGTTGCCACCCTTGATGAAGGCTTCCACGTCTTCCTTGGTGACGCGACCGCCCTTGCCGGTACCGGTCAGCTTGGCGACGTCGATGTCATGCTCGGCCACCAGGCGGCGCACGGAGGGGCTCAGGCCATCGGCAGCGTCATCGGCCACCGCTTCGACCGGCTTCTCCTTGGTCTCTTCACCGGCCACCGGGGCAGGCTTGAGCATGGCGATCAGCTGGCGGGAGAGCACGGTGGCCCCTTCGCTTTGCAGGATGTCGCCCAGCACACCGGCTTCCGGCGCCGGCACTTCCAGCACGACCTTGTCGGTCTCGATGTCGACCAGCACTTCATCACGGGCAACCAGATCACCCGGTTTCTTGTGCCAGGTGGCGATGGTGGCATCCGCCACTGATTCCGGCAGGTCCGGTACTTTGATCTCGATAGTCATCTAATCAGTTCCTTGTTACTTCTTGGCCAGCAGGCTTGTTCCAGAGTCGGAGAGGGTCGGCGCAGCGGCGTGCCCTCTCCTTCGCAACGGGTTTATTCCAGGGTCAGCGCGTCTTCCACCAGGGCTTTTTGCTGCTTGGCGTGGACTGACATGTAACCGACGGCCGGTGAAGCCGACGCCGGGCGACCGGCATAACGCAGACGGGCATGGCTTGGCAGCACGCTGTCGTAGTGATGACGGGTGCAGTACCAGGCGCCCTGGTTCTGCGGCTCTTCCTGACACCAGACGAAGTCGGTGACATGGGCGTAGTCGGCCAGGATGGCGCGCACTTCCTCTTCCGGGAAGGGGTAGAGCTGCTCAATTCGCACCAGCGCCACATCTTGCTGCTCAGCCTTGCGACGGGCATCGAGCAGGTCGTAGTAGACCTTGCCGGAGCAGAACACCACGCGTTTGACGCCCTTCGGATCCAGCGCATCGATCTCGCCGATGGCGTTCTGGAAGGTGCCTTCGGCCAGCTCTTCGAGCTTGCTCACCGCCAGCGGGTGGCGCAGCAGGGATTTGGGCGTCATCACGATGAGCGGACGGCGCATCGGGCGCACCACCTGGCGACGCAGCATGTGGAACACCTGCGCCGGGGTGGACGGCACGCACACCTGCATGTTGTGCTGGGCACACATTTGCAGATAGCGCTCCAGACGGGCGGAGGAGTGTTCCGGGCCCTGCCCTTCGTAACCGTGGGGCAGCAGCATGGTCAGGCCGCACATCCGGCCCCACTTCTGCTCGCCGGAGGAGAGGAACTGATCCACCACCACCTGGGCACAGTTGGCGAAGTCACCGAACTGGGCTTCCCAGATGGTGAGGCCGGCCGGCTCGGCGCTGGCGTAGCCATATTCAAAGGCCAGTACCGCGTTCTCGGTCAGCACGGAGTCGTACACCTCGAACGGGCCCTGCTCGTCGTGCAGATTGCACAGCGGGGTGTAGGTGCTGGCATCGGTTTGGCTGTGCAGCACGGCGTGGCGGTGGAAGAAGGTGCCACGGCCGGAGTCTTCACCGGTGAAGCGGATGCGCGAGCCCTTGTCCACCAGGGTGGCGTAGGCCAGGGTCTCGGCAAAGCCCCAGTCCAGCAGCTTCTCGCCGGCGGCCATCAGGCGACGGTCTTCGTAGATCTTCTCGACCTGGCGCTGCAGCACGTGGGTGGCCGGGTACTGGCTGATGCGCTCACCGAGGGACTTCAGATGATCCATCGGCACTGTGCTGTCATAGGCCATGGCCCAGTCGTGACCCAGATAAGGGGTCCAGTCGACGGAGTGCAACTCCATCGGACGCCACTCCTTGCTCACCCGCTCACCGCGATCCAGGGTCTCGCGATATTCGTTGACCAGGGTAGTGGCCAGCTCCTGACTGATGCTGCCTTCCGCCACCAGCTGGTCGGCGTAGATCTTGCGCGGGGTCGGGTGCTGTTTGATCTTCTGGTACATCAAGGGCTGGGTCGCACTCGGCTCGTCGGCCTCGTTGTGACCGTGACGACGGTAGCAGACCAGCTCGATCACCACGTCGCGCTTGAAGGTGTTGCGGTAATCCAGCGCAATCTGGGTCACCAGCACCACGGCTTCCGGGTCATCGCCGTTGACGTGCAGCACGGGGGCCTGCACCGCCTTGGCGATGTCGGTGCAATATTCGGTGGAGCGCAGGTCACGGATGTAAGAGGTGGTGAAACCGACCTGGTTGTTTATGACGATGCGCACGGTCCCGCCCACGCCATAGGCACGGGTCTGGGACATGTTGAAGGTCTCGGCCACCACGCCCTGACCGGCCATGGCGGAGTCGCCGTGGATGGTGATGGGCAGTACGGTCGAACCGTCCTTGTCACCACGACGGTCCATGCGGGCACGGACCGAGCCGATGACCACAGGGTTGACGATTTCGAGGTGAGACGGGTTGAAGGCGAGCGCCAGGTGGACGTTGCCGCCCGGGGTGGCGAAGTCGGACGAGAAGCCCATGTGGTACTTCACGTCACCCGTGCCCCAGGATTCGCCGTGTTTGCCGGCAAATTCGTCGAACAGGTCCTGGGCGCGCTTGCCCAGCACGTTGATCAGCACGTTGAGACGGCCGCGGTGGGCCATGCCGATGACGGCCTCTTTGCAGCCCTGCTCACCGGCGCGACGGATCAGCTCCTTAAGCATAGGCACCATGGCATCGCCCCCTTCCAGGGAGAAACGCTTGGCCCCCGGGAACTTGGCGCCCAGGTATTTTTCAAGCCCTTCGGCGGCGGTCAGGCTCTCGAGGAAGCGGGTCTTCTCTTCCAGGGTGTAGCTGCCCGTCCCTTCGATGGATTCGAGACGCTGTTGCAGCCAGCGCTTCTCCTCGGTGGAGGTGAGGTGCATGTAGTCGGCGCCGATGCTGCCGCAGTAGGTTTTCTTCAGCGAGGCATACAGATCGGAGAGCACCATGGTCTCGCGACCGATGGCGTAGGAGCCCACGTTGAAGGTGGCCTCCATGTCTGCGCCCTGTAGGTTGTGAAACGCGGGATCCAGTTCGGCAACGGTTTCACGCGCCCAGAGGCCGAGCGGATCCAGATTGGCGTTTTGATGGCCACGGAAGCGGAAGGCGTTGATCAGCTGCAATACCCGCACCTGCTTGGCATCCACTTGCGGATCGGAGACGGGGGCACTGTAGCGGGAGGGATCCTTGGCCAGGCGACGGAAATAATCGCGGACTCGGGAGTGAGGTTGTTCTATCGCATGGCCATTGACCTGAGGCAGCGAGCTAAACAGGCTGCGCCACTCTTCGGCTACGGACTCGGGGTCTTCCAGGAAGGATTCGTACAAATCCTCAATATAGCTTGCATTCGCACCAGCCAGGTGAGATGACTCCAACCAGGCCTTCATCACGCCGTTATGCATTTCTATCCCTTGTACATCTTGTTCACTGCAGCGCAGCTTGTAGGGTTTAAATAGCCATCCAGCCATGGTGACGGATGGCTATCCAGAGGTCGGGCCTGGCGCGTGACGCCCTGGCCCTGATACTAAACAGCCCGATTGAGCAGCATCGACTTGATCTGACCGATGGCCTTGGTCGGGTTCAAGCCCTTGGGACAGACGTTCACGCAGTTCATGATGCCGTGGCAACGGAACACGCTGAAGGCGTCATCCAGATTACCCAGTCGATCGGTAGCCGCGGTATCGCGGCTGTCCGCCAGCCAGCGATAGGCGGCGAGCAGACCGGCCGGGCCGATGAACTTGTCCGGGTTCCACCAGAAGGAGGGGCAAGAGGTGGAGCAGCAGGCACAGAGAATACACTCGTACAGGCCATCCAGCTTGGCGCGCTCTTCGGGGGATTGCAGGTGCTCACGCACGGGCGGCAATTTTTCGTCGTTGATGAGGAAGGGTTTGACCTTCTCCCACTGGGTGTAGAACTGGGTCATGTCGATCACCAGATCACGGATCACCGGCAGGCCTGGCAAGGGGCGGATAACGACGTTATTGCCCTTCTTCAGCAGATCGGAGAGCGGGGTGATGCAGGCAAGACCGTTCTTGCCATTCATGTTGAGACCGTCAGATCCACAGACCCCTTCGCGGCAAGAGCGGCGGAAGGCGAGCGTGGGATCCAGCTCTTTGAGCTGGATCAGTGCATCGAGCACCATCATGTCGGAACCTTCAGGAATATCAAGACGATATTCCTTCATATGGGGGACGTTATCAACATCCGGATTGTATCTGTAGACAGAGAATGTGACGTTCATAGGGCTAGCTCCGCAATCAGTAAGTCCGGACCTTGGGCGGGAACGCCTCACGGGTCTTGGGTGACATGTTGACAGCGCGACGGGTCATGGACTCGGTGTCCGGATGATAGAGGCTGTGGCACAGCCAGCTTTCATCGTCACGCTCCGGGAAATCGAAGCGGCTGTGGGCGCCCCGGCTCTCGGTACGGAAGTTGGCAGCCACCGCGGTGGCATAGGCCGTCTCCATCAGGTTGTCCAGCTCCAGGCACTCGATGCGCTGGGTGTTGAACTCCTTGGAGGTGTCGTCCAGACGGGCGTTCTTGAGGCGCTCGCGGATGAGTTTCAGCTCGGCCAGCCCTTCGGCCATGGCATCGCCTTCCCGGAATACGGAGAAGTTGTTCTGCATGCAGCGCTGCAGGTCCTTGCGGATCTGCACCGGATCTTCACCGTCACGGCAATTTTCCCAGCGGTTGAAGCGGGACAGTGCGGCGTCGATATCGGCGTCGGAGGCGGCGCGGCCGTGCTCCATCTCGCTCAGGGTGTTGACCAGGTGCATGCCGGCGGCGCGGCCAAATACCACCAGATCCAGCAGCGAGTTGCCACCCAGACGGTTGGCACCGTGCACCGAGACGCAGGCGATTTCGCCCACCGCAAACAGACCGACCACCGGCACGTCGTTGCCGTCCTTGTCCTGGGTCAGGCACTGGCCGTTCACGTTGGTCGGCACGCCGCCCATCATGTAGTGGCAGGTCGGAATGATGGGGATGGGTTCCTTGACCGGATCTACGTGGGCGAAAGTGCGAGAGAGCTCGCAGATGCCCGGCAGACGGGATTCCAGCACCTCTTTGCCGAGGTGATCCAGCTTGAGCTTGATGTGCGGGCCCCAGGGACCGTCACAGCCGCGACCTTCGCGGATCTCGATCATGATGGAACGGGCCACCACGTCGCGACCGGCCAGATCCTTGGCGTTCGGCGCATAACGCTCCATGAAGCGCTCGCCGTCTTTATTGAGCAGGTAGCCGCCTTCACCGCGGCACCCTTCGGTCACCAGCACCCCTGC
Organism: Aeromonas sp. 2692-1; assembly: GCF_013085505.1. NCBI lineage: Bacteria > Pseudomonadati > Pseudomonadota > Gammaproteobacteria > Aeromonadales > Aeromonadaceae > Aeromonas > Aeromonas sp. 2692-1. The sequence goes on along the minus strand of NZ_CP038513.1, from coordinate 3,090,913 downwards.
CCCGGCGATGCCGGTCGGGTGGAACTGCCAGAACTCCATGTCCTGCACGCCGACCCCGGCGCGCAGCGCCATGCCGACGCCATCACCGGTGTTGATGTGGGCGTTGGTGGTGGACTGGTAGATGCGACCGGCGCCGCCGGTGGCCAGTACGGTGGCCTTGGCCTTGAAGTAGACGACTTCACCGCTCTCCATGTCGATGGCGGTACAGCCAACGATGTGACCGTCCTGGTTCTTCACCAGATCCAGCGCATACCACTCGGAGAAGACGGTGGTCTTGTTCTTGACGTTTTGCTGATAGAGGGTGTGCAACAGGGCGTGACCGGTACGGTCGGCTGCCGCCGCGGTACGGGCCGCCTGCTCGCCACCGAAATTCTTGGACTGGCCACCAAACGGACGCTGATAGACGGTGCCGTTGTCGAAGCGGGAGAAGGGCAGGCCCATGTTCTCCAGTTCATAGACGGCCTCGGGGCCGGTCTTGCACATGTATTCAATGGCTTCCTGATCACCGATGTAATCGGAGCCCTTGACGGTGTCGTACATGTGCCACTGCCAGTTGTCGTCGTGGGCATTGCCCAGCGCAACCGTGATCCCGCCCTGGGCAGAAACCGTGTGAGAACGGGTCGGGAATACCTTGGATAACAGAGCGCAGCTCTTGCCGGATTGGGCAATCTGCAGCGCGGCGCGCATGCCGGCGCCACCGGCACCGATCACCACCGCATCAAATTCACGAGTTGGAATAGTCACCTTACACCCCCCACAGTACAACGAAGCCGGTCATCAGGTAGACGAACAGCACCACTACCAGGGCAAATTGCAGCGCACCGCGCAACCCCACCGGCTTGATATAGTCGGTCAGCACCTGCCACAGACCGATCCAGGCGTGGATCAGTACGCACAGCAGCGCCAACAGGGTGAACACCTTGGTGAAGGTTTTGGCGAAGAAGCCGGTCCACACCTCGTAGCTGATGTCGTTGAACGCGACAAAGCCCACCAGGTAGAGGACATAACAGGTCATGATGAGGGCGGTGGCGCGGATCAGGATGTAATCGTGAACGCCGCTGCGCCCGAAGGTTGCAGAATTGGTTACCATACCAGTACCCCCGCCAATACCGCCAAAACCGCGGTGATCACGAAGGCCACACGGGCACTCTGATTACCGGATTCCAGCTCTTCCCAATAGCCCATGTCCATGACCAGGTGACGCAGTCCGCCCACAATGTGGTAAGCCAGCGCAGTCAGGATCCCCCACAGCACGAATTTGACCAGGAAGTTGTCCATGATGGACACCACGGTCTCAAATCCTTCGGGAGAGGCGAGTGAAGTACCAAGCATCCACAGCAAGATTGAGAGCGCCACAAAGGTGATGACCCCTGAGACACGATGCAAGATGGAAGCGATGGCGGTGACAGGAAAGCTGATCGTCTGTAGGTCGAGGTTTACAGGTCTCTGTTTATTTTTCACGGCTTTGCCCACTCAGCTCCATTGAGCACGTTAGTTATTGTTTTTACACGCTTATGAGGGCATGGAGTGGCATTTGTTAGGTTTTTGTTACCAAAACAACTCAGGAAAGCCAAAAATAACATTTTCAATATCACATCTAGCTTTGCGAAAGCGTTTCAAACACCGACAGCCATCACCCACGAGGCGCAGTATATCGGCGGGCTTAACCAATGACAATCAATTAGCTACAAAGAAAACCCAAAACCGTAAACCAGATCCCACAACTCATTTAACAAATCATTAATGATCATCCAGCAAAATTGACAACAGCCCTGAACTCTGTTTCAAATAAGGCGCTCCAGCCGCCCTGGTACGGGTCAGAACCTTTGCCAGCGTCATCAAACTCGTAATAAAGTAGAGCTGGAATCAAATTATAAAAGAGCAAAGGAGACGTGCTATGGCTGATAAGATAGCCACCCTACATCTACCCGGTAAAGACCCGGTAGAACTCCCGATCCTGTCAGGAACTGTCGGACCCGACGTGATCGATGTCAGAAAACTGGGCGCGCAAGGGTACTTCACCTTCGACCCCGGTTTTATGGCAACCGGTTCTTGCAAATCATCCATTACGTACATAGATGGCGATCAGGGTGTCTTGCTGCACCGTGGTTACCCCATCGCCCAGTTGGCCACCCAGGCCAGCTATCTGGAAGTCTGCTATATCCTGCTGTACGGCGAGGCGCCCACCAAGGCGCAGTACACGGAATTCGAACGTCTGGTCACCCGCCACACCATGGTGCACGAGCAGATTGCCTTCTTCTTCCGCGGCTTCCGTCGCGACGCTCACCCCATGGCCGTCATGTGCGGCGTGGTCAGTGCGCTCTCCGCCTTCTATCACGATGCCCTCGACATCAACAACGAAGAACACCGCGAGATCTGCGCCTTCCGTCTGCTTTCCAAGATGCCGACCCTGGCCGCCATGTGCTACAAGTACTCCATCGGTCAGCCGTTCATGCAGCCGCGTAACGCCCTCTCCTATGCCGGCAACTTCCTGCACATGATGTTTGGCGTGCCGACCGAAGAGTACAAGGTCAACCCCATCGTCGAACGCGCCATGGATCGCATCTTCACCCTGCATGCGGACCACGAGCAGAACGCCTCCACCTCCACCGTGCGTCTGGCCGGCTCCTCCGGCGCCAACCCGTTTGCCTGTATCGCCGCGGGGATCGCCTCCCTGTGGGGACCGGCCCACGGTGGTGCCAACGAAGCCTGCCTCAAGATGCTCGAGGAGATCGGTTCCGTTGACCGTATCCCCGAATACATCGCCAAGGCCAAGGACAAGAACGATCCGTTCCGTCTGATGGGCTTCGGCCACCGGGTCTACAAGAACCACGATCCCCGTGCCACCGTGATGCGCGAAACCTGTCACGAGGTACTGACCGAGCTGCAGATCAAGGATCCGCTGCTGGACGTGGCCATGGAGCTGGAGCGCATCGCGCTCTCCGACCCCTACTTCATCGAGAAGAAGCTCTACCCGAACGTGGACTTCTACTCCGGCATCATCATGAAGGCCATTGGCATCCCCATGTCCATGTTCACCGTGATCTTCGCCATCTCCCGTACCATCGGCTGGATTGCCCACTGGAACGAAATGCACTCGGATCCGGATCAGAAGATCGGCCGTCCGCGTCAGCTCTATACCGGTCAGCCGCAGCGCGAGTTCACCCCGCTCGACCAGCGTTGAGTCACGGGTTTCGGATTTTTTGTTACAAAGGCGGTCATTGACCGCCTTTTTATTTGCCGCTCTAATGCCCCCCTTTCCATCGAAGGAGTTCATCATGAGACCACTGTTCCTCAGCGCCGCTGCCGCCCTGCTGCTCAGCGCCTGTCAAAGCGCCCCCACGCCAACCGCAGGCGAGACCCTCTACGTCAACAGCCAGCTGGTACATTGCGTCGGTGTCGGCCCCATGCAGTGCATGCAGGTGCGCAATGACGAGCAGCAGCCCTGGACCCTGTTCTATCAGCAGATTGAAGGCTTTCAGTTTGAACCCGGCTACCGCTATCAGCTGACCGTCAGCAAGGAGCAGCTCACCGATGTGCCGGCAGATGCCCCTTCCCTGCGCTACCAGCTCATCAAGGTCGTCAGCAAGCAGGCGGCGCGCTGATCAAAAAAGGCATCATTTGGAGATGCTTGTTCAGTTCATGACCCGGTTCTGGTACGCTGGTTGACGAATCCATTGTTTAATCAGCGTTTTCGGGCAGCCATGCCCTACCACTATGATCAAGATCCGCACGACCCGGGCCAACGACTGGCCCGCCATCATGGCCATTCAGGACGAGTGTTATCACCAGCTGGATCCTGAGCCCATCGAAGTCATGAGCAACAAGGCCGAACTGGCCCCCGCCAGCTGCTGGGTGGCCGAACATCAGGGCCAGGTGCTGGGCTATTTGCTCTGCCACCCCTGGCGCGCCCACCAGCCACCGCCGCTCTCCGTCCCCATTCAGCGCCTGGCCGGCAATGACGAGTTCTATCTGCATGATCTCGCCGTCTCACGGCAGGCCCGCGGCAAGGGCATAGGGCAGCGGCTGCTCGCCACCGCCCTCGCGTTTGCCGCAGACGAAGGGTTCGAGCACGCCGGTCTGGTGGCGGTACAGGATGCGCCGGCCTTCTGGCGCAAGCAGGGCTTCCAGCCGGCCAGTACTCGCAAGTCCCTCACCGAATATGGCGAGGGTGCGACCTACATGCGACTGCCACTGCCGCAACGGGGCTGACGATCACCCAATGAAAAAGGCGCCTTGCGGCGCCTTATTTGCAACTCATGGTGGGCTCATCAAGCCTTGAACTTGCTGAACACTAGGGAGGCGTTGGTCCCGCCAAAGCCGAAGCTGTTGGACATGACGGTATTGAGATCCGCCTCTTCGTACGCGCGCACGATGGGCAGGCCTTCGGCCTTCTCGTCCAGGGTCTCGATGTTGATGCTGGGGGCGATGAAGCCGTGTTCCATCATCAGCAGGGAGTAGACAGCCTCGTGCACGCCGGCAGCACCCAGAGCATGACCGGTCATGGCCTTGGTGGCGGAGAGCTTGGGCGCATTGCTGCCAAACAGCGTCTGGATCGCTTCCAGCTCCTTGGTGTCACCGACCGGAGTGGAGGTACCGTGGGTGTTGATGTAATCCACCTTGCCGACACCCTGCATCGCCATCTTCATGCAACGCACCGCGCCTTCACCGCTCGGCGCGACCATGTCGTAGCCGTCGGAAGTGGCACCGTAACCGGTGATCTCGGCATAGATGTGGGCACCACGGGCCAGAGCATGTTCCAGCTCCTCGACCACCAGGATGCCACCGCCACCAGAGATGACGAAACCATCGCGATCCGCATCATAGGTACGGGAGGCTTTTTCCGGGGTGTCGTTGTACTTGGTGGACAGGGCGCCCATGGCATCGAACTGGATGGTGGAAGACCAGTCCAGCTCCTCGCCGCCGCCGGCGAAGACGATGTCCTGCTTGCCGAGCTGGATCAGTTCCAGAGCGTGACCGATGCAGTGGGCAGAGGTGGCGCAGGCGGAGCTGATGGTGTAGTTGACACCCTTGATCTTGAACGGGGTGGCCAGGCAAGCGGAGGTGGTGGAGGACATGGTGCGCGGCACCATGTAGGGGCCCACGCGCTTGACGCCCTTCTCACGGGCGATATCCGCAGACTCGGAGGTGTTCTTGCCGGAGGCGCCACCGGAGCCGGTCACGATACCGGAACGCTCGTTGGACACCATCTCTTCCGGCAAACCGGCGTCTTCGATGGCCTGTTGCATGGAGAGATAGGCATAAGCCGCTGCATCGCCCATGAAACGCATGACTTTACGGTCGATCAGTTCAGACGGGTCGAGTTTGATGTTACCCCAGACACGGCTGCGCAGGTTGTACTGTTCGAACTGCTCGGAATAGGTGATGCCAGATTTGCCTGCTTTCAGGGAGGCCAGCACTTCTTCCTTGTTGTTGCCGATACTGGAGATGACGCCGATACCGGTGATCACTGCTCTTCTCATTAATTCATCTCGTCTGGAAAAACTGGCGCCAAGTCTACCCGCTTTCGGCTGCCAAACTGGTCTGCTTTCACGTAGAATGCCCGCGATTTTGTGACGCGAGCAGAGGAAAACGTGAGTCAAACATCCTTACATCATGCCCGATTGGACTGGAATGAAGCGGGAACTCCAGTCTCCAGTGAGTTCGGGGATGTGTACTTTTCCAATGATAACGGTCTAAGTGAAACCCGCTACGTCTTTTTGCAGCAAAATCGGCTGCCAGCGCGATTTTCGCATCACGATAGTGACATTTTCGTGATAGGTGAGACAGGTTTCGGCACAGGTCTTAACTTTCTGGCGACAATGGCCGCCTTTCTGGAACAGGCGCCCCAATCCGGCAACGGTGCCCGCCTCCACTTCATCAGTTTCGAAAAATACCCGCTGACCCGAGAGGATCTGCGCAAGGCGCTGGCCGCCTGGCCAGAGCTCGCCACCTTCAGCCAGCCCCTCATCGCGCAGTGGCCGCTGCCCGTCGCAGGCTGTCATCGGCTGCTCTTTGCCGGCGGCCGGATCCGGCTCGATCTCTGGTTCGGCGACATCAAGGAGATGCTGCCCCAGGTGCCCCACCCGGCAGACGGGCTGGTGGACGCCTGGTATCTGGATGGCTTCTCCCCCGCCAAGAACCCGGAGATGTGGACGCAAGAATTGTTCGACGGCCTGGCCCGCCTCGCGCGGCCCCACGCCACCATCGCCACCTTTACCTGTGCCGGCTTCGTGCGCCGCGGCCTGATTGCCGCTGGTTTTGCCATGCAGAAGGTGAAAGGACATGGCAGCAAGCGGGAGATGCTGGCCGGGGAGCGCGCAGAGAAACAGCCACAGCAGACCATCGCCCCCTGGTATGCCAGACCTGCCGGCCGTGCGGGCGAGGTGCTGCTCATCGGTGGCGGCATCGCCTCGGCCATGACCGCGCTCTCCTTGGTGGAGCGGGGCCGCAGGGTGACGCTCTTGTGTCAGGATGGCGAGCCGGCAACCGGCGCCTCCGGCAATCGGCAGGGAGCGCTCTACCCGCTGCTCAACGGCGAGCACGATGCCCTGTCGCGCTTCTATTCACTGGCCTTCGGCTTTGCCAGAAGCCGACTGCTGGCCCTGGCCAAGCGCCACCCCGTCGCCTTCTCGCTGTGCGGCGTCACCCAGCTCGGCTATGACGACAAGTCCGCCGCCAAGCTGGCCAAGATGGCGCAAGGCCCCTTCCCGCCCGAGCTGATGCAGGTACTTTCCGAGCCAGAGGTTGAGCAAGTGGTCGGCCTGCCCTGTGGTCACGGTGGTGTCAGCTATCCGCAGGGGGGCTGGCTCTGTCCGGCGGATCTCACCCGCGCCGCCATCCAGGAGGCGCAGGCCAGCGGGCTGTTTGAGGTGGCGTTCAATACCGAGGTGGTCGCCATGGCCGAACAGGCCGATGGCTGGCAGGTCGAGTCTCGTGACGGGCGCCGCTGGCAAGCCCCCAATCTGGTGGTGGCCGCCGGCCATCAGTTGCCTGCGCTCATCCCCTTTGCCGAGCTGCCGCTCTACCCGGTGCGCGGCCAGGTGAGCCATGTGCCTACCTCGGCGAGCTTGAGCAAGCTCAATACCGTGCTCTGCTACGATGGCTACCTCACTCCTGCCCACCACGATCACCACTGCATCGGCGCCAGCTATGGCCGCAACCAGACCGATCTCGAGTTTCGCGCCGACGAGCAGGCCCAGAACCAGGCGCGACTGCAAGCCTGCCTGCCACAGCAAGCCTGGCCCGCTGAGGTGGATGTGAGTGGCAATCAGGCCCGGGTCGGCGTGCGCAGTGCCAGCCGGGATCACCTGCCGGTGGTGGGGCCAGTCGCCAGCTTGGCCAACCTGGCGGATCACTACGCCGGACTGCAGGGCGATCAGCAGAACGCGGCGCCGTTGCCGCTGCATCCCGGCCTCTATGTGCTGGGGGCGCTCGGCTCGCGGGGACTCTGCTCGGCGCCCCTTTGCGGCGAGCTGCTGGCCAGCGAGATCTGTGGCGATCCACTGCCGCTGGCAGCCGATCTGCTGGAGGCGCTCCACCCGGCCCGCTACTGGGTGCGCAAGCTGCTCAAAGGTAAGCCGCTCCAGTGAGCATTTAGATGCTCGGCAAGGCGCAACAACAAAAAGGGCTCCCCGACGGGAGCCCTTTTTGTTCGCTCAAATCCTGTCGGGCTCAGATGCCCTTTGGCCAGTTAAGCCCCAGCTTGCGACCGTGATCGGTCTGCTGCTGCAACTGGCTGAAACGCTGGCGCGAGCTGGCCAGCACCCCCTGCCCCCGCTGCCAGGCCTGATATTCCAGGGCGGCGCAGTCGCGCTCCACCGGCAGCTGTGCCAGCTGGATGCCGAGCTGGCTGACGCTCTCCAGCAGTATGTCTTTGTGGCGGCTCTCGTAATCGAACATGGCGGCCACCAGCTTGTCCCACTTCTGGCGCTCGGCGGCGGAGGCCCTGGCCTTGTCCATCCAGTTCGGCACCATCACCTTGATCCGGGTGGTGACCCTGACCTGTTCCAGCTCGCAGCGCTGCGCCTCGGGACGGGTCTGCAGCTGCCAGGAGAGTTGGTAACTGGCCATGCCGATGTGGCCGTTGGCCCGGGCTGTTCCCGCGCTGGTCATCTGGCGCGCCAGGCTCGCCACGTCCGGCCCGGAAACCCGATAAAACTGAAAGTCTACCTTGATGTCAGGCACCGCCTTGATACCGGTGTAATGGGAACTCTCGGCCCCGGCCGTGGCGGCAAACAACATCAATGCCACCATGAAAACTTTGCTGACCATTCCCATCTCTGCTGCCTTGACCTCGTTGCTGGCGGGGTTGTTATTTTAATTAATAATCAACGCATTAATACTCGAAGCAGGAGATTAACCGCGATCCCCGCGACTGTCACCTACTCCCGTCACAAAGCCTAAGTGTCAGGTTGACAAGTCGCAACCCCGCACCGCCATTGATTTGCAAGCAAGATCACAAGTGATGCGCAACATCATGGTGAGATACCCCTTATTGGATAATAATCGCCGAGTTTTATGTCGATACATTTCGGGATTGGCCAGATTAACCTCCAAGTTGACGCCAGGAATGCATCCACCTTCATTCGTACTCAGGAACTCACTCTATGATGGAACTCCTTATCGGCACCCTGGTCACCCTGGCTGTGGGTCGCTACATCTTCAAGGGCTATTCGGCCACCGGGGTGTTGCTCAGCGGCGGCTTGCTGCTGCTGGCGATCACCGCCCTGATGGGCAAGGCGGTGCTGCCCACCAGCGTCACCTCCACCGGCCACGTGGCCACCGACATCTTCGAATACGTGCGCTTCCTGCTGGTGGATCGGGGCGGTGGTCTCGGCATGCTGATCATGGTGCTGTGCGGCTTCGCCGGCTACATGAGCCACATCGGCGCCAACACCATTTTGGTGAAGCTGGCCAGCAAGCCGCTTGGCATCATCAAGTCCCCCTACATCCTGCTGGTTGCCGCCTATCTGGTGGCCTGCGCCATGTCGCTGGCGGTGAGCTCCGCCACCGGCCTCGGCGTGCTCTTGATGGCCACCCTGTTCCCGCTGATGGTCAACATGGGGATCTCCCGTGGCGCCGCGGCGGCGGTGTGCGCCTCACCAGCCGCCATCATCCTGGCCCCCACTTCCGGGGACGTGGTGATGGCCGCCCAGGCCGCCAACATGGAGCTGCTCGATTTTGCCTTCAAGCTGACCCTGCCCATCTCGCTGGTGGCCATCGCCGCCATGGCGGTGACTCACTTCTTCTGGCAGCGTTATCTGGATCAGAAGGCCGGCGAGCACAACGAGGCGGTCGCCCCGAGCGATCTCATCACCGATGCCCCCGGCTTCTACGCCATCCTGCCCTTCACTCCCATCATCGGGGTGCTGCTGTTTGACGGCAAACTCGGGCCCAAGCTCGACATCGTCACCATCATTGTCATCTGCCTGGTGCTGGCCGCCCTGCTGGAGCTGGCCCGCAAGCGCAACGGCAAAGAGCTGCTGGACGGACTGCAGGTATGCTGGCGCAGCATGGCCGATGCCTTCGCCGGCGTGGTGATGCTGCTGGTGGGTGCCGGGGTGTTTGCCCAGGGCCTGATGGGGCTCGGCTTCATCGCCAACCTCCTGGATCTGGCCCAGAGCTTTGGTACCGGCGGCATCGTCATCATGCTGGTGCTGGTGGTCATCACCACCCTGGCCGCCTTTACCACGGGGTCCGGCAACGCTCCCTTCTACGCCTTCGTGGAGCTTATTCCCCATCTGGCCACCAGTCTGGGCGTCAACCCCGCCTACCTGGTGATCCCCATGCTGCAGGCCTCCAACCTGGGCCGCACCATCTCGCCGGTCTCCGGAGTGGTGGTCGCCTGTGCGGGGATGGGCAACCTCTCTCCGTTCGAAGTGGTCAAGCGCACCTCGGTGCCGGTCGCGGTCGGCTTGCTGGTGGTGATCCTCGCCACCCAGATCATGGTGCCCGCCTAAATTGACCGGGGCTCCCTGAGCGGATGCCCCGCCTCTATCTCGCGCTATCAGCCCGGCCTGCCGTCGGGCTGGTATCTCCCCCCGCCATTGGAGTAGACTCGGTGCTCTTTTTTCTCTAAGGAGGACCGAGATGAGTATTACGGTTCAACTTGCCCACTTCAGTGACTGCCACTCCCATTTCGATGGCGCTCCCATGCGCTTCGCCCCTGAAGGCGAGTCCGAGTGGCGCACCCAGTGTGGTGGCTACGCCCGCATCCTGACCCGGCTCAACACCTTGCGCCGACAAGCCGACGTGGCGGGCCAGACCTGCCTGTTCCTGCACGGCGGTGACACCTTCCAGGGCTCGCTCTATTTCAACCGCTTCAAGGGGCGCGCCAACGCCGACCTGCTGAGCCTGCTGCGACCGGACGCCATGGTGATCGGCAATCATGAGTTCGATCTGGGCAACGGGCCGCTGGTGGAATTTTTGCGCCAGCTCGACTTTCCGGTGCTGGCCGCCAACCTCGACAGCAGCCAGGAGCCGGCCGATGCCCCGCTGCGGCTGCGCGGCCTGCCCCAGTTGTATGATGCCAGCCGTCCCTGGTACCAGCGCAGCATCGACGGCGTCCCCTTCGCCCTGCTCGGCATCACGCTGCCGCAGATGGCCGCCATCGCCAGCCCCGATCCCCATACCCGCTTTCACGGCATCGAGCAGACCCTGAAGGCCGCGCTGGCAGAGATCAAGGCCGCCGACATCAGCCACATCATCCTGCTGAGCCACCTGGGGCTGGAGCAGGACAAACAGCTGGCCGAGCATTTCCCCGAGCTCAGCCTCATCATCGGTGGCCACACCCACAGCCAGCTGGGGGATCTGGCGCCGCTCGGTCTGACGAGCGAGGGCAGCTATCCGCTGATGCGAAACGGCGTCGCCATCCTGCACGCCGCCCACAGCGCCCTCTGCCTCGGGGTGTGCGAACTGACGTTTGACCAGCACGGCCGGGTAGCGCGCAGCCGTGGCCAGCTGGAGTGGCTGCCCTGGCAGCCCTGGCCGTTTGCCTCGACGCCGCCGGCCGGGCTGCACTTTTGCGAGCCGGCGCCCGAGCTCGAGCAACTGCTGGCCAAGCGCTACCGGCCCGAGCTCGAGACCATGACCCAGCGCATCGTGACCCGCCTTGGTGGGCCGCTGCACCACCAGCGGCTGCCCGATGCCAGCCTGCCGGCCGGCAGCCAGGTGGCGCCCCTGGTGGCCAGCGCCATGCTGGCCGGGGCCCGCGAGCAAGTCGGCCAAGTGGACTTCGCCCTGCACAATGCCGGCGGGGTACGTTGTTCCCTCGAACCCGGACCGCTCAGCGAGGCGGACATCGCCGGCCGCCTGCTGCCCTTCGCCATCCCGCTCACCCTCTATCGGGTGCACGGTCATGAGCTGGCCGAGGCGCTGGAGGGGGCCATCGACAACGCCACCAACAACGGCGTGACCGGCAATGGCAGCGGCAGCTTCCCCTATACCGCCGGAGTGCGCTTCTGTTATCAGGCAGACAAGCCCAAGGGGCGCCGGATCACCCGGCTGGAGTGGGAGCGCGCCCCCGGCCAGTGGCAGCCGATCGAAGCCGACGCCATCTACCGGGGGGTTTCCAGCGCCTACACCGCCTCCGGCAAGGAGGGCTATACCGCACTGGCCCGCACCCTGACCCAGCACAACCAGGAGCTCGGCATCACCCTGGCGGATGCCTTCATCCGCTGGGCCCGCTATCTGCCCGAGCTCGCCGCTGCGCCGGCACTGGTGGAGTATCAGGGGCCATCCACCCGGTAAGGATCTGCCGGGCCCCTTGGCGGTGGCCCGCCAGATCGCTTTAGCCGGTTTTGTCAGAAAGCGTGCCGCTTTCATGCCGTAAAGCGGCACTTTTACAAATTATTTCAAGCACATTCCCCCCGCCCATTGCATCGTGCTGTCAGGCTCGGCAAGATAGGCCCGCTTTCGAGACTTCCCAGCAGGAACAGGTCACCCATGAATCATGCCATCCGTTTTACCCCTCCTCGCGTCAATCCGGGCCTGCGGCCGCTGGTGATCCTGCTCACCGGCTTGCTGGCCTTGCTGTTCTGCCTGCGCAACCCGCTGTTCCACGGCATGGCGCCAGGCTTTGACGCCTCGCTGTTTGCGGTGATGGGCAAGATGTGGAGCGAAGGGGGCGTGCTTTACCGGGACATGATCGACATCAAGGGCCCCATGATCTTCGCCCTCGACGCCCTCGGCTACGGCCTTGGCGGCTTCTTCGGGATCTGGCTGCTGGAGTGGGCACTCTGCTGGCTGGGGCTGCTGGCCAGCTGGCAGGCGTTCGGCCAGCTCGGTCTCTCGCTGCGGGCCCGACTCGGCAGCATGCTGGCGGTGCTGGCGCTCTACGGCACCCGCTACTACTACGGCAACATGACCGAGGACTGGACGTTCCATCTGGCCCTCATCGCCCAGTGGGCCTTCATCACCATGCTGCTGGACAAGCGCTGCAGCTGGGGACCGGCGCTGGTGGCCGCGCTCACCTTTGCCATCGTCGCCTGGATGCGCACCAACAACGGCGCCTTCTGGGGTGCCTGGTATCTGGTGCTGTTCTGCCACTGGTGCCTGCGCGAACAGTGGCGCTGCGCCCTCTCCCTGCTCTGCTCCAGCCTGCTGGGACTGGCGCTCGTCGGCGGCCCGCTGCTGGCCTACTTCCAGCATCACAACCTGCTGGCCGAATTCAAATACTACGCCTTCGACATCTTCTTCGAGGGGAGCTACGGCAACGGCTTCTCGCCGGATGTGGGCAGTGTCGGCCTGCTGCGCACCGGCCTCATCATGCTGTTGCCCGCCTTCATCGTGCTGATGATGGGACGCCGTCAGGAGTGGTATCTGCCGGCCCTGTGCGCCACCCTGTTTGGGGTCATCTTCACCCTGATCGCCAACTCGGTCTCCGGCCACGTGTTCGATCACTACGATGTGCTCTATCTGCCGCTAGCCCTGCTGCCGCTCGCCTGCCTGCTGGATCGCAGCGAACAGCAGGCCGATGGCCTCGGCCTGCTCTGCATCTCGCTGGTGGTGCTGACCGCCAGCTGGCTGCTGGCCCAGCAGCTCGGTTATGGCTGGAGCACCAAGGAGTGGTCGCTGGAACGGGTGCGTGAAGTGCTCGGCAACAGCCTGTTGTGGGCGCTGCCAGTGCTCATCCTGGTGCCCCTGTGGCGCGCCTGGGATGTGCGCAGCGCCACCCCCTGGCTCGCCTCGCTCGCCATGCTGGCCCTGCTGCTCAACAACGCCTGGGAAGGCACCCTGAAGGGCACTCCGTTCAACCCGCCGGCCCAGGTGCGGGTCGATCGGATCAAGGCCGAGACCAGCCCCACCGACAAGATCTGGGTAGACGGCATCCAGCCGCAATATTACCTCTGGACCGATCGCCAGCCGGCCTCCGCCTACCTGTTCTTTGCCAACGTCAACCCACCCTACGACGTGCGCGAGCGGGTACTGGCCGACCTCAAGCGCCAGAGTCCCAAGTTCATCATCGCCAAGCCGGATCGGGTGGCCGATGAGCTCAAGAAGCCGAGCTCGCCCTCCAGTCTCGCCTTCTATCAATATCTGGTGAGCCAGTATGAAGAGGTGGATCCGGGCCTCTATCGCAGGCGTTGAGCCCCCCCTTGACCGAACAGGGCCGTCATCCCGTGATGACGGCCCTTTTCATTGCGCCAACGCAGGCAAGGCCCGAAACGGTAGGCAAGCGGCGACGCGCTGACTACAATGGCGCTCTTTTGATATGACGAGTAATGCAGACATGGCGGAACTGACCTACCTCGGTGGCTACCCCGAGCCCCTCAAGGCCCAGGTGCAACAGCTGATCGCGGCGGGCAAGCTGGGGGACGTGCTGGCCAAGCGTTATCCAGAGACCCACCTCATCCAGAGTGACAAGGCGCTGCTCGCCTACACCATGGAGCTGAAGAACCGCTACCTGAAAAGCTCGGCACCGCTTTCCAAGGTGATCTTCGACGGCAAGATCAACGTGATCAAGGATGCCCTCGGCCTGCACACCTATGTGAGCCGGGTGCAGGGCAGCAAGCTCAAGGCCAAGAACGAGATCCGCATCGCCGCCCTGTTCAAGGAGGCCCACCCGGCCTTCCTGAAGATGATCGTGGTGCACGAGCTGGCCCACCTGAAGGAGAAGGATCACAACAAGGGCTTTTATCAGCTCTGTCAGCATATGGAGCCCGACTATCATCAACTGGAGTTTGATCTGCGGCTCTGGCTCACCTGGCGCGATCTCGAACGGGCCACGCGCTGATCCCGACTGTTTCAAGGAGGAGACATGACTTCATTGCGCCGTTACCTTGCCGTGCGCCACTCAGGCCGGCGCCGGCCGCTCGGCCGCTGGCTGGTGGCACTCCTGTTGCTGAGCCCCTGGCTGCAAGCCGCCGAGCGTTGGCAGAGCGATGCCTATCTCACCGAGAGTTTCTTCGAGGTCGCCATGAAGCGGGAGTACGGCCACGAACAGAACGTGCACTTCTCCCGCTGGGAACAGCCCATCCGGCTCAAGCTGGTCAACGAATTTGGCGATAAGGCGCTGCAAAGCGAGGTGGTCAAAGTACAGAGCCAGCATCTGGCCGGCATCATAGGCCGTCCCATCACCCTGGTCAGCGAGCGACCCAACATCACCCTGATCATGACCGAACGCGCCAAGATGGCGAACTGGGCCAAGCGCACCATGGGGCAGGATGCCTCCGTCAAGACGGCGCTCAAGGAGGGGCTCTGCATGGCCAACTTCACCACCAATACCCGCCGCGAGATGGCCCGCGCCACCATCATCATTCCGGTGGATTACAGCCGGGCCAAGGGGCGCTTTCTCGACTGCGTGGTGGAGGAGCTCACCCAGGTGATGGGGTTGCCCAACGATTCGGACAAGGTGTTCCCCTCCATCTTCAACGACAACAGCATCGACAGCTTCCCGACCGGACTCGATTACGTGCTGCTCAAGCTTGCCTATCACCCGGCCCTGCAGGCCGGCATGACGGCCAGCGAAGTGCGTGCCGCCCTGCCCGTCGCCCTCAAGGCACTGCGCGCCAGCGGCGACATTGCCCAGGCCGATCAGCGGGTGCAGGTCAACAGTCTCAAACGCTGGGCCGGGCTTTGACGGTTGAGGATTAAAGGCTGAGTGCTGACGCACCATCGGCTCGGGAGCTCATCCCACCAGCAACAAAAAACGCAGCCTTGGGCTGCGTTTTTTCTGTCCATCCAGATTGCATGTATTCGACGCCCGACCCGGTGGGCTCAGGAGGCAACACTCTCCGGCATCCAGCTGTCGGCATTCTCCCACACCTCCTGCACCATGGCTTCTGCCAGCTCCTTGTCCTCCTTGCTTGCGCGGCTGACCGTCAGCGCCATGGCGCTGCCGGGGGCGACCCGCACATGCAGGTCGGGGAACTTCTCGCCCAGTTGCTTGAGCAGCTCCTGACGCAGCGCCTCCATGGTCGAGGTGGGCACCTGATGTTTTTTGTCGATGATGATTTCCAGACGCATAGGATACTTCTCCATGATTTATAACTGTATTTTTATACAGTAAAAATCAAAAGTAAAGCGCGTCATCAACCTCTTGTTGCCAACCCTGCTGCGGCATCACCAAACCCGGCCGGTTACCCCGCTTGCCGGGGAGGTGGAACCTTGTTTGGTGTACCGCCCCATCATCACACAAGACAAAAAGTTGTTGATATCTATTATCAACAAAGGCATGATTCACTTGTTATGTTATAACAACCAAAACATAAGGCCAGCATCATGCGTCCCGACATTCACCCCGAGTACCGTCAGGTTCTGTTCCACGACCTGACCGCCAACACCTATTTTCTGGTGGGATCCACCCTCAAGACCGATCGCACCAAGCTGTGGGAAGACGGCAACACCTACCCCTATGTGACTCTGGATGTCTCCAGTGCATCACACCCCTTCTATACCGGCAAGCAGAAGCAGGTCAGCAAGGAAGGTCAGGTCGCCCGCTTCGGCCAGCGTTTCGGTCAGTTCTTCAACAAAGGAAAAGCGCAGTCATGAAAGTCCTCTCCTCCCTGAAATCAGCCAAGTCGCGCCACCCCGATTGCCAGATTGTCCGCCGCCGCGGCAAGCTGTTCGTGATCTGCAAGAGCAACCCCAGGTTCAAGGCCCGTCAGCGCTGATCCGCAGCGCCATCAAAACAAGGCCCTCATGGGAGGGCCTTGTCCATTTATCACTCCGGCATCACGCCGAATCTGCCGCTGTTGAAATCATCAATGGCCTGCACTATCTCCTCATGGCTGTTCATCACGAAGGGGCCGTGACCCACGATGGGCTCCTCGATGGGCTCACCGCTCAGCAGCAGCACAGTAGCGTCGCTGTTTGCCTCGATCAGCACCTGCCGCCCTGCCCGGTCCAGCACCACCATCTGCGCCTCCCGGGCGATGGTACTGCCGTTGACCTGCACGGTCCCCTTGAGCACGATGAGTGCGCCGGTCCAGCCTTCGGGCAACTCGAGTGTGCTGACGCTACCCTGCACCAGACGCAGATCCCAGACATGCAACGGACTGAAGGTATGGGCCGGGCCACGGACCCCCTCAAACTCGCCAGCGATGACTCTCACCGACCCCGCGTCGCTGGCCAGTGCCACCGTCGGAATGTCGCCCACCAGGATGGGCTGGTAACCGGGCGGCGTCATCTTGTGCCGACTCGGCAGATTCACCCACAACTGCACCATCTCGAGCTCACCGCCCGACTCACTGAACGCCGGGGCGTGAAATTCCTCGTGCAGGATACCGGCGCCAGCGGTCATCCACTGCACGTCGCCCGGACCTATCACGCCGCCCTGACCAGTCGAATCCCGGTGCGCCACTTCGCCCTTGTAGACGATGGTCACCGTCTCGAAACCGCGATGGGGATGTTCACCCACCCCGCGCGGCCGGCTGGTCGGCGTGAAGTTGGCCGGGCCGGCATAGTCGAGCAGCAGAAAGGGGCTCAGCTGCTTGCCGTGGCTGTTGTAGGAGAAGAGAGAGCGTACGGGAAAGCCGTCGCCTACCCAGTGAGGACGGGGGGCGCTGTAAACGCCGAGGATCTTTTTCATCTGTCGCTCCTGACATATCCGGTGGAATTGAACACTGGAGACAGCATAGTTTCGAGACGAACAGGTGAGTAGACTGCTAAATTGGGCATCAGCGTCCTATTTTTGGAACGATGAGAGCACCCTATGCAGGATCTGAACGATCTCTACTATTTCGTCCAGGTGGTGGATCACGGCGGCTTTGCCCCCGCTGGCCGCGCCATCGGCATGCCCAAATCCCGCCTCAGCCGCCGGATAGCGCAGCTCGAAGAGCGGCTCGGCGTGCGGCTGCTCCAGCGCTCAACCCGTCAGTTTGCGGTGACCGAGCTGGGCCGCACCTACTACGAACACTGCAAGGCGATGCTGGTGGAGGCCGAGGCGGCGCAGGCCGCCATCGAGATGATCCGGGCCGAGCCCTGCGGGCTCATCCGCATGAGCTGCCCCATCGCCCTGCTGCACACCCATATCGGCCCCATGCTGGCGGATTTCATGGCCCGTCACCCGCAGATCAGGGTCGAGCTGGAAGGGACCAATCGGCGGGTCGACCCCATCGCCGAAGGGGTTGATGTGGCCATCCGGGTCAGGCCACCGCCGCTGCAGGATAGCGAGCTGGTGATCCGGATACTGGCGCAGCGTCGCCAGTGCCTGGTGGCCAGCCCGGCACTCGTCGCACAGCGGGGCTTGCCCGCCGCACCGGCGGATCTCCACGGCTGGCCCAGCATGGGGCTGGGGGCGCCGCGGCAGCACTACCTCTGGTCGCTGTTCGGGCCGCAGGGGGCGCATGCCGACCTCACCCACCAGCCCCGCTTCGTCACCACCGACATGGTGGCGCTGCGCAGTGCGGCGCTGGCCGGGGTCGGGGTGGTGCAACTGCCGCTGTTGATGGTGCAGGAGCAGCTGACCGCCGCCACCCTGGTCAAGGTGGTGCCTGCCTGGGAGCCGAAGCCCGAGCTCATCCACGCCGTGTTCCCCTCACGGCGCGGCTTGCTCCCCTCGGTGCGGGCCCTCATCGACTATCTGGTGGAGCGCTTCGCCGCCATCGACGAGGAGTGATGAAGAAAGCAGCGGCTCCCTGCCTCAGGCTGCCACCCCATCATGGGGTGACCACTGATGGAACAGGATGGGCCGCGGCCTCAGGCAAGAGGGGTCACAGCGGGGTGGCGCATTTGCGGTATTCGGTGGGGCTGACCCCCACCCGCTTTCGAAACACCCGCGAGAAGTAGAGCTGATCGTCATAGCCCACCTGCTGGCCTATGGTGGCCACCGACAGCGGCGTGGTCTGCAGCAGCAACTTGGCCCGCATGATGCGCTGATCCTCGCGCCAGCGCACTATGCTCACCCCCACCTGCTCGCGAAACAGGTGGGCGAGGCGCGAGGGGGACAAGAACACCTGCTCCGCCAGTGCCTCCACCGAGATTTCGGCGCAGAGCGACTCGCTCAAGATCTGGCACGCCTGGTGAACCCGGTGGTCGATGGCGGGATAGGCATCCAGGGAGGAGGCTTCGTAGCAGCGAATCAGCAGCCGCTCCAGCAGGTTCATCGCCAGCTGCTCCGACATGGGCCGCAGCTGCTGGTGGGTCTCCTCGATGTCGAGGAACAGAGCATCGAACTCGGCGAGCAAGGCGGCGTCCGCCAGTTGCAATCTCCCCACCCGCTCCGTCACCTGCGGCCACTTGAGCCAGTCGGCCCAGTAGGCCCGCGGCCGGAAATAGACCCAGCGGTGGTACCACGCTTGCGCATCCGGCGCCCGGCCGTAATGGTGCACCGCCGCCGGCGGAAACAACAGCAGATCGCCTGGCTCCACGGTGAAGGCCTGCTCCCCCTGAAAGATCTGCCCCTTGCCCCTGATGGTCAGATTGACGATGAAGCCCTTCATCCCCTGAGGCCGGTCGATGATGAAGTCGAGCGCACTCCCCTGCTCGATGGGGGTCATGCCCGAGACCAGGAAGACGTCGAAGGCATAGCCCGGCAGCAGGGGGTTGAGTTGTTTCGGCTTCTCTTTTTGCATCGAAGACATGGCGGAAAACAGCGCTTGGGTAAAAAAATCGGCTTGGGCCATTGTAAAGACTCACCTTGGGAACGCGCTATCCGGCGCGCGGCGCCGTGTGAAATTGGTGAACTGGCTCACAACGGGATGTGTCGTGAGCCATGGTGTCACCCTGGGCAGACCCGCTGAACGCGGGCCTGCACCGGTTGGACAGGGATCAGACGCGCGCCTTGCGTACCTGCTTGTAGCGGTCGAACAGCACGGCGGCGAGCAGGATGAGGCCACGCACCACGTACTGGGCAAACGGGGAGATGTTGAGCAGGTTCATGGCGTTCTCCATCAGTCCCAGGATCAGCACCCCGGCGATGATGTAGGAGATCTTGCCGATCCCCCCCTTCATGGAGACCCCTCCCAGCACGCAGGCGGAGATAACCACCAGCTCGAAGCCGATGGAGGTCATCGGCTGGCCCGAGGTCATGCGCGAGGCGAGAATGATACCGGCGATGGAGGCAATCAGCCCGGTCATGGTGAAGATGATGATCTTGGTGCGCACCACGTTGACCCCGGCCAGGCGCGCCGCCTCCTCGTTGCCCCCCATGGCCAGGGTGTTGCGGCCGAAGGTGGTCTTGTTGAGCAGCAGGCCGAACAGCACGAAGCAGACGGCAGTCAGCCAGACCGGGGTCGGAATACCGAGCAGGGCGGAGTTGCCAAGCTCGAAGAAACGCTCCTCGACGATGCCCACCGCCTTGCCGTCGGAGATGATGTAACCCACCCCGCGCGCCATCTGCATGGTGGCGAGGGTGGTGATGAGGGCGTTGATCTTGAACTTGGCCACGACGATGCCGTTGATGAGGCCAAACAGCACCCCCACCGACATGCCGGCCAGGATGCCGACCGTGATGCTCTCGGTGGCGTTGATGCCCACCGCGCAGGCGACGCCGGAGCAGGCCACCACTGAGCCCACCGACATGTCGAACTCGCCGGAGGCGAGGCAGAACAGCATGCCGCAGGCCACCATGCCCGACATGGAGACGGCGAGCCCGAGCCCGCGCATGTTGATCAGGCTGGCGAAGTTGGGTACCAGCACGCAGGCCAGCAGGAACAGGATGGCGAAGATCACCAGCATGCCATATTGATCCCAGACGCGGGCCAGTTGCAGACGGGAGCCGCTGGCCGTCGCGACGCTGGCGGCCTGGCCGACTGAGGTAGTAGTTGTCATGGTATTTCTCCTGAAAATTCCGGGTGCTATCTCGTTGCGGTCAGCAGCTCAACGGGCCGGCATGGCCAGATTGAGCGCCTTGACCTCGTTGGCCTCGTCGTGGGAAAGCTCGCCGGCGATCTCCCCCTCCCGCATGACCATGATCCGGTCCGCGATGCCCAGCACTTCCGGCAGCTCGCTGGATACCACCACCACGGCGATACCCACCTTGGCCAGATCGTAAATCACGTTGTAAATCTCGTTCTTTGCCCCGACGTCGATGCCGCGGGTCGGCTCGTCGAGCAAGATGACCTTCATGTCCTCGGAGAGCCAGCGCCCCAGAATGGCCTTCTGCTGGTTGCCGCCGGAGAGGTTCATGATGGCCTGCTGGGGAGACGGGGTCTTGACCCGCATGTCGCGGATCCGCAGCCTCGCGTTCTCGTCTTCCCACTGCTGGTTGATCCAGAAGCCCCCCCACGCATGGTGACGGCGGGCACTGATGTTGATGTTCTCCTGCACCGAGTGGATGGGGATGATGCCGAGCGCCTTGCGATCCTCGGTACAGAGCATGATGCCGCTGCGAATGGCGTCGATGGGGCTGCCGATGACCACCGGCTTGCCGAACACCGCGATCTCGCCGCTGTGCATCTTGTCGGCGCCGAAGATGAGCTTCATCAGCTCGCTGCGCCCGGCCCCCACCAGTCCGAAGATGCCGAGGATCTCCCCCCGTTTGACCTCGAACGACACCGGCGCCTTGAGCCCAGGCCCCATCAGGTTATCTACCTTGAGGCCCGCCTCGCCGAGCGCCCTTGGGCTGTAGCCATAGATGTCGGTCAGCTCGCGCCCCACCATGGTCTTGACCAGCAGATCCCGGTCCACCTCGGCCATGGAGGCGAAGGTGCGCACAAACTGGCCGTCCTTGAAGACCGTGATGGCGTCGCACAGGGCGAAGATCTCGTCCATCCGGTGGGAGACGTAGAGAATGACCTTGCCCTCGTCGCGCAGCTGACGAATGACCCGAAACAGCTGCTCAATCTCACGCGACGACAGGCTGCTGGTCGGCTCGTCGAAGGCGATGACGCTGGCATCCCGGGTCAGCGCCTTGGCTATCTCCACCATCTGCCACTGCCCGAGCGACAGGTACTTGAGCGGCGTCTCGGGGGAGACGTCCATGCCGAGGCGCGCCAGCTGCCTGGCCGCATCCTGGTAGAGCTTCTCCCGATCGATGACCCTGCGCCGGGTCGGCAGCTGACCGAGGTAGATGTTCTCTGCCACCGTCATCTCGGGCACCAGGTGCAACTCCTGATAAATGATGGCGATCCCGCTCTCCAGCGCATCGACCGTGCTCTGAAAGACCCGCTCCTGGCCGGCCAGCTTCACCACCCCGGTGGTGGGCGATTGAAAACCGCTCAGGATCTTGAGCAGGGTGGACTTGCCCGCGCCGTTTTCCCCCATCAGCGCGTGCACCGTGCCCTGCTGGCAGCAGAAGGAGACGTTCTTCAGCGCCTTGACGCCGGGAAACTCCTTGCTGATGCCGCAAAACTCCAGATAAGGAACTGACTGATTCATGTTTCACTCCAGCCGACCGGCATGGCGCACAGTGCCATGCCGGTCTCGGTGTCAGGGTTTAAGGCGTCAATCACAGACCTTTCTTCTGCAGCTCGACCTTGAAGTTGTCGCGGGTGATGAGTACCACGTCGGTCACCTCGGTGAACTTGGCCGGTTCGGCGCCGTTGACCACCCAGTCATGGAGCATCTGGATGCTCTTGTAACCGTGCACGTCCGGGCTTGGCAGCAGGGAGCCGAGGAAGCCGGTGGCGCTGGACTTGGAGAGCTCGTTCACCGCATCCACCCCGTTGATGCCGATGCCGATGACGTTCTCGGCCTTGAAGCCCTGCCCTTCGGTGGCGCGCACGCCGCCGAGCACAGTGTTGTCATTCATGCCGACGATGAGCCAGTTCTTCACCTCGGGGTGCTGCACCAGCATGGAGTTGGCGGCATCCAGCGCCCCCGGAATGTCGTTGGCCTTGGTGGGTGAGCGGTAGATCTGGGCCTCGGGGAAACCGGCGGCCTTGAGCGCGCTCAAGGAGCCCTCGACCCGGCGGCGGGCGGTGTCGAGCTCGTCGGCGGTGATGGCGAGCACCCCGGTCGCCTTCACGTCCCACTGACGTTTTTGCATCTCCTTGTAGAGCTCCTGGCCCTGGCGTTCACCAATCTTGGTGGCGGCCATCATCACCAGCGGCACCTGCTCCATGGGCTGGCCCTTGGCGTTGACGAACTGGTCGTCCACCGTGATGACCTTCAGATCCATGCTGTTGGCCTTGGCCATGATGGCAGCCCCGAGCTTGGGGTCAGGGGTGCAGATGACGAAGCCCTTGGCGCCGTTGGCCGCCAGGCTGTCGATGGCATTGAGGGTCTTCTCGCCATCGGGGACGGCGATCTTGATTACCTCGAAACCGAGATCCTTGCCCGCCTTGTCGGCGAAGTTCCATTCGGTCTGGAACCAGGGCTCCTCCGGCTGCTTGACCAGATAGCCCAGCTTCAGCGCCTCGGCCGAGAAAGCAGAATTTGCCATACCAAGGGCAAACCCCATTGCGATCATGCTGTTAACGATTTTGTTCATGCGAGTGTCTCCAGGTGTTCTATCAATCCATGTATCCACGCCGTGCTGCTCCTTGAGGCAATCAAGTCGCAGCCATATAAAAACATGCTTAAACAGGACGTTATTGTTGTTGCTAGTTGAGCAAACCAAGTTGTAATCGTTTTCACATGGAAAAATGGAGAGCAGGATCACGCCATGAAATTGCAGCCGTTTTGTCTATGTTTTCAGCAAAATAATCACATAGCCGATCTTCGATGGCCGTCACCCTCTTGCCGGCATAGCGTTTAAATCCATATTTCCAGCAGCCAATGGCTAACCGCCCGTCCGGTCCATCTCCTATGGTTCCTCACCAGTCACCCCTCATTGATGGTCAGGAGCACTTATGTCTGAGCACCCCAGGTCCGAGCAGATCACCATCGGACTCGATTTCGGCAGCGATTCGGTCAGGGCACTCGCCGTGCGCTGCCACGACGGCGCCGAGCTGGCAACCCAGGTCGTCTATTACCCGCGCTGGCAGGCCGGTCGTTACTGTCAGCCGGTCACCAACCAGTTCCGCCACCACCCCCTCGACTATCTGGAATCCATGGAGCAGGCGGTGGTGGCGGTGGTGAGCCAGCTCACCCCGCGTCAGCGCGCCGCCGTGCGCGGCATCGGGGTGGACAGCACCGGCTCCACACCGGCCCCCATCGACGAGGAGGGCCGTGTACTGGCCCTGCGTCCGGAATTTGCCGACAACCCCAACGCCATGTTCGTGCTGTGGAAGGATCACACCGCCATCGAGGAGGCCGAGGCTATCACCGCCCTGTGCCACGGCGGCCAGTTCCCCGACTACAGCCGCTACATCGGCGGGGTCTACTCCTCCGAGTGGTTCTGGGCCAAGATCCTGCACGTCTCCCGCAATGACGCGGCGGTGCGCGCCGCCGCCTGCAACTGGATCGAGCTGTGCGACTGGGTCCCCGCCATCCTGAGCGGCACCCAGGCCCCGGCCGACATCCGGCGCGGGCGCTGCTCCGCCGGCCACAAGTCCCTCTGGCACCCGAGCTGGGGCGGCCTGCCCCCCGCCGAGTTTCTCAACGCACTGGATCCGCTGTTGACCGAGGATCTCGACTACCCCCTCTTTACCGACAGCTGGACCGCCGATCTGCCGGTCGGCACCCTGACCCCCGAGTGGGCGGAGCGGCTGCATCTCTCCTGCGAAGTGGTGATCGCCGGCGGTGCCTTTGACTGCCACATGGGGGCGGTGGGTGCCGGGGCCGGCAACAATGCGCTGGTCAAGGTGATAGGCACCTCCACCTGCGACATCCTGATCGCCGACGAAGCCACCATCGGCGATCGGGCCATTGCCGGGATCTGCGGCCAGGTGGACGGCAGCGTGGTGCCGGGCATGGTGGGGTTGGAAGCGGGACAATCGGCGTTCGGTGACATCTATGCCTGGTATCAGCGCCAGCTCGGCTGGCCGCTGGAGAGCCTCGCCGCCCAGTATCCGGAGCTGCGCACCGCCATCGAGGCCCACAAGCAGGAGCTGCTGCCAAGCCTCGCCGCCGCCTGGGAGCAGAAGCGCGATCTCGCCCACCTGCCGGTGGTGCTCGACTGGTTCAACGGTCGCCGCACCCCCTACGCCAACCAGCGCCTGCAGGGCACCGTCACCGGGCTCAACCTCGGCACCGATGCACCCGACTTGTTCGGTGCTCTGGTGGCCTCCACCGCTTTCGGGGCCCGCAGCATCATGGAGTGCATGACCAGTCAGCAGGTGCCGGTGGAGCAGGTGATCGCCCTTGGCGGCATCGCCCGCAAGTCGGCCACCGTGATGCAGACCTGCGCCGACGTGATGAACAGGCCCATCCAGGTAGTGGCCTCGGATCAGTGCTGCGCCCTGGGGGCGGCCATCTTTGCTGCCGTGGCGGCCGGGAGCCACGCCGATGTGGCCAAGGCCCAGCGCCACATGGCGAGCGCCGTGGAGCGCACCCACCAGCCTGACCCTGAGCGGGTCGTCGAATACGAGCGCCTCTACCAGCGCTACCTCGCCTGGGGCGCCGCCGCCGAGCCGCTCTACAACCGGGGGGTACCGGCATGAACCTCAAGATGCTCAAGGAGCAGGTGCTCGTCGCCAACCTGGATCTGCCGCGCCACGAGCTGGTGACCTTCACCTGGGGCAACGTCAGCGGCATCGACCGAGAGCGCAATCTGGTGGTGATAAAGCCGAGCGGCGTCAGTTATGAGCGGATGCTGCTCGAAGACATGGTGGTGCTGGATCTGGCGGGCAAGCAGGTGGAAGGCACCTTGCGCCCCTCCTCCGATACCGCCACCCACCTGGTGCTTTATCGCGCCTATCCGGAGCTTGGCGGCGTGGTGCACACCCACTCCACCCACGCCACCGCCTGGGCCCAGGCGGGGCGCGCCATCCCCATTTTCGGCACCACCCAGGCCGACTACTTCCACGGCCAGATCCCCTGCTCGCGCCTGCTCACCCCGGGTGAAGTGGAGGAGGATTACGAGGGGCTGACCGGTCATCTCATCGTCGAGACCCTCAAGCAGACCCCCATCCTCACCATGCCGGGGGTGCTGGTGGCCAACCACGGCCCCTTCAGCTGGGGCAAGAGCGCCGAGGACGCGGTGCACAACGCCGTGGTGCTGGAAGAGGTGGCGCGCATGGCCTGGCTCACCGGCCAGATCAACCCCGCGGCCCGCCCCCTGCCCGATTACCTGCTGGAGAAGCACTACCAGCGCAAACATGGCAAACACGCCTATTACGGCCAGACAAAAGCATAAAGAGGACACCAAGATGGAATTGATGAAACAGCTGGAAGTGTGGTTCCTGGTCGGCAGCCAGCACCTGTATGGCGCCGCCACCCTGAAGCAGGTGGCCGATCACGCCCACACCATCACCAGCCAGCTCAACGAGCGCGCCGGCCTGCCGGTCAAGATCGTGCTCAAGCCCACCGGCACCACCCTCGACGAGATAAGCGCGGTGGCCCGCGATGCCAACCACGATGAGCGCTGCATCGGGCTCATGGTGTGGATGCACACCTTCTCCCCCGCCAAGATGTGGATCCCGGCGCTGAGTCAGTTGCAAAAACCCCTGCTGCAATTTCACACCCAGTTCAACCGGGATCTGCCGTGGAGCGAGATCGACATGGAGTTCATGAACCTCAACCAGACCGCTCACGGCGGCCGCGAGTTCGGTTTCATGGGGGCCCGGCTGCGGCTGCCGCGCACCGTGGTGGTCGGTCACTGGCAGGATGAAGAGGCCCACCGCAAGCTGGGCAACTGGATGCGGGTCGCCGCCGCCATTCACGACAGCCGCCACCTCAAGATCGCCCGCTTTGGCGACAACATGCGCAACGTGGCGGTCACCGAGGGCGACAAGATTGAGGCCCAGATCCAGTTCGGCTATCAGGTGAACTACCACCCGGTCGGCGATCTGGTCAAAGTCATCGACGCCGTGCCCGCAAGCGACATCGAGGCGCTGCTGGCCGAATACGAAGAAACCTACACCCTGACCGAGGCGGTGCAGGCGGGCGGGGTGCTTCGCGCCTCCCTTTATGAAGCGGCGCGCCAGGAGCTGGGGATGAAGAAATTCCTCACCGACGGCGGCTTTGGTGCCTTCACCACCACCTTTGAAGACCTTCACGGCCTGCACCAACTGCCGGGGCTCGCCTGTCAGCGCCTGATGCAGCAAGGTTTTGGTTTTGGGGCAGAAGGGGACTGGAAGACGGCCGCCCTGCTGCGCACCCTCAAGGTGATGGGGGCCGGTCTTGCGGGCGGCACCTCCTTCATGGAGGACTACACCTACCACCTGGAGGCGGGCAACAACCTGGTGCTGGGAGCCCATATGCTGGAGGTGTGCCCCTCCATCGCCGCCAATAAACCCGTGCTGGATGCCCAGCATCTGGGCATAGGCAAGAAGGCCGACCCGGCCCGCCTGCTGTTTGCGGCCCCCGCCGGCAAGGCGGTCAATGCCAGTCTGATCGATCTGGGCAACCGCTTCCGGCTGGTGGTCAATCAGCTGGAAGTGGTGGACTTGCCAGAGGCCATGCCGAAACTGCCGGTGGCCAGCGCCCTGTGGCAGCCCATGCCGGACCTGCAGACCAGCGCTGAGGCCTGGATCCTGGCCGGAGCCGCCCACCACTCGGTGTTCACCCAGTCGGTGGATATCGAGCAGCTGCGTACCTTCGCCGACCTCATGGGCATCGAGTTTGTGGTCATCGACGAGCACACCCGCATCCCCGAGCTCAAGCAGACCCTGCAGTGGAACGAGGTCTACTACAAGCTCTGCCACTGAGCACGCCACCAGAAAGCCTGTCCAGCAGACAACCCCGCACGCGAGGTTGTCTCTTTTCAGCTATTCTCCAAACCTATTTTCACCTGCCACTGGCGCCTGCCTGCCCAATAAAGCGGCAGCCGGCTGGTCTGCCCTTCGTTCTGCCTGCGCTATGGTTTACCATGCAGGCAACCGAGGTGCATGGCACCCCCACCCTGGCGCCAGGCGCCACCGTCATCGGATATCCCTCTCGAGCAACATGAGCAAAACAGCACACGCCGGCAGCGAGCCGACCTTCTACTTCCACGACTACGAGACCTTCGGCATCAGCCCGGCCAAGGACAGACCGGCGCAGTTTGCCGGTATTCGTACCGATGCGGATTTCAACCTCATCGGCGAGCCGCTGGTCATCTATTGCAAGCCGCCCGCTGACTATCTGCCGGAGCCGGAGGCGTGCCTGATCACCGGCATCACGCCGCAAAAGGCGATGAAGGATGGGTTGTGCGAGGCGGATTTCATTCGTCAGATCCACGAGCAGTTCGCCACCCCGGGCACCTGCGTGCTGGGCTACAACAGCATCCGCTTCGATGACGAGGTGACCCGCTACACCCTCTATCGCAACTTCTATGACCCCTATGCCTACGCCTGGCAGAATGGCAACTCCCGCTGGGACATTCTCGACATGCTGCGGGCCTGCTACGCCCTGCGCCCGGAGGGGATCGAGTGGGCGTTTGACGAAGAGGGCAAGCCAAGCTTCAAGCTGGAGAAGCTCACCGTCGCCAATGGCGTGGCCCACGCCAATGCCCACGATGCGCTCTCGGACGTGCTGGCCACCATCGAAATGGCCAAGCTGGTGAAAAAGGCCCAGCCCAAGCTGTTCGGCTACCTGTTTGACCTTCGCAACAAGAACAAGGTGAAGGCCCTCATCGACGTGGTGACCATGAAGCCGCTGGTACACGTCTCCGGCATGTTCTCCCCCTGGCAGGGGTGCGCAAGCTGGGTGTCGCCGCTCGCCTGGCACCCCAGCAACCAGAACGCGGTGATCATGGTGGATCTGACCCGCGACCCAACCCCGCTCATCGAGCTCACCAGCGAGGAGATCAGAGAGCGCCTCTACACCAAGAAAGAGGAGCTGGGGGATCTGGCCGGCATTCCGGTGAAGCTGGTGCATATCAACAAGTGTCCGGTGCTGGCGCCGGCCGCCACCCTGACGGCGGAGCGCGCCGACCAGCTTGGCATCGACCGGGAGCAGTGCCGCAAGAGCCTGGATCTGCTGCGCGCCCACCCCGAAGTGCGGGAAAAACTGGTGGAAGTGTTCAATCAGGAGTTTGCCGGCAACAATGACGGTGATCCGGATACCCAGCTCTACGCCGGCTTCTTCGGTCACGGCGACAAGTCCACCATGGATCTGGTGCGTGCCACCCCGGCAGATCTGCTGGGCGAGCGGGAGTTTGCCTTCACCGACTCACGACTGCCGGAGATGCTGTTCCGCTACCGTGCCCGCAACTGGCCGCACACCTTGAGCGAAACGGAGCAAAAGCGCTGGCGACTGCACTGCAGCGACTACTTCAGCCGCCGTCTGCCGGACTATGTACCGCGCCTCGAGGCGCTGGCCGAGCAGAATCAGGGTAACGAACGGAACTTTTCCATCCTCAAGAACCTCTATCACTACCTCGAAAATCTGTGAGATGTGACCCGCCTCACGGTTAAATGACTGTACGCTCCCCCGCCCCGCGACATAATGGGAAGGGGAGCAAAGACTCCTGATGTTTCAATTATTTGTGCGCTAACATTGCACTAACGGCCGGTTGGCCTATCGACCCTTGGGGATGCCGCATCCGATGCGTTCAGGATTATCCGGTTTTGGTTTGCTCATCTGCGCCCTGCTGCCATCGGCCAGCATGGCGGGCGTGCGTTTTGATGTCCCCGACTATCTGTTGCAGTTGCCGCAGCAGACTTACCAGCTGATTGAAAGCAACTTCAGCCGCCTCTATCAGCAGACCGACTTTACCCCCCAGATCACCAACAGCTATTTCAATCGCTCCGATCTCTACAACTTCGTCGGCGTGCCGCTGGCCATCACCCCCCAGGCCGGTTTCCAGCTGGAAGTGTTCGGCCAGCTCTACAACCGCGCCTCCCAGAGCTATGTGCACATGAGCCAGGACATGTCGCTCTATCGGATGATCCGGGCCGACATGATGGGCAACACCAACGACGAGGTCGCCCTCGGCATGGGACTCGGCATTCCGCTCACTGCGCAGCTCACCTTCAAGGCCCTGCTCTCCAGCAACGAGATCCCGGGCTATGGCGCCGCCAATTACGCCATCGGCTTCGAGTGGCGTTACTGACTCCGGTATAGCTGCGCCTTTCGCAATAGATTCAGGCTCCCGTGGGAGCCTGAATCATGATTGCCAGCCTGCTCAGCGGTAGCGGATCACCCGCCCCTCGCCCCCCTGCAGGGTAAGCGCGGTACCGACGGCCCCCTCATCCCAGAAATCTTCGCCCCCTGCCGGCAACAGGAACTCCTGAGGTTGCGCCTCCCAGTTGAAGAGGCAGAGCAGGGTGCCGCCCTCGGGCAGACTCACCTCGCCGCAGGCAAAGTCCATCGACTCGAAACGGGCGCCAGGAGCGCGCGCCGCGCAAAGCTCGAGCAGCTTGCGCAGTTGCGCCGCCTGCACCTCGTCGAGATCCTGCAGCCTGTCCCCGGCCAGCATCATGCCGCCACTTGCCACCAGCGCCGTCAGATGGAAACGGTACTCGGCAGGGCTCGCCTGCTGGCTTGGCAGATCCCGCAAACAGATGCAGTCAGGATCCAGCGCCCACAGCCGGTCGTTCTGCCAGGCGCGGCAGAAGGCCTCGCGAGCGATCTGGCGATAACGATGGCCACTGCGCTCCACGTCATCACTCACCCGCATGCCGTGCACCAGGCCGAGGCTTGGCCAGATGGGGGCGTTGCAGCCGAGCAGGAAGGCCCCCTCGCCCGCTCCGCGCAGGATGGCGGCCATGCCGCGTCGGTAGGCCTCGACCCGGGTGGCGGCCGGGTCGTGGAAGCGGCCGCCGTGGATGGCCCCCCAGAAGTTGGCGTCGAGCTTGAAGTAGTGGATGCCCCACTGCTCGCGCAGGGTACGAAACACCCGTTCGAGGTGAGCCTGCACCTCGGGGTGGGTGCCATCCAGCACATACCAGGGGGTGCCGCGCCAGCCGCCGTAGGTCACCCGCTCGGAGGGCAGCGGCAGCCCGTCATCCCCCTTCACAAACCAGTCGGGGTGATCCTGAAACACCTGGGAGCCGGGCTCGGCAATAAAGGGAGCCACCCAGAGTGCGGGCTCGCAGCCGGCGCCTTTGATCTCGGCGGCCAGGGACGCCACCCCCTGCTCGAACTTGACCGACGGGGTGAGCCAGTCGCCCATCTTGGCCTGATAGCCGTCGTCAATCTGCACGTAGCGCAGGGCCGGGAAGCGCTCGGCACGCACCTGCAGGTTCTCGCGAATGTCGGCGGCGCTCACGTCCGCGTAGTAGTGATACCAGGAGCACCAGCCGCTGGGACGCTCGCCGACCTGGCCGATCAGCGAGCCATGCTCGGCCTCGATCCGCTGCGCCAATTCGGCCAGCAGTGCCTCCCGATCTTTTCCTTCGAGGCAGAGCAGCGCCTCGCTCTGCCAGAACTGGCCGGCAGGGAGTGTCCGCCCCTCACCGTTCATCAGGATCTGCAGCCGGCCATCGGGGTAGAGCCGAAACTCCCCGCCAAAGCGCTGACAACTGGCAAAGGCGAGCAGCAGCCAGCCCTTGTCATGTTCCACCAGCAGCAGGTTGTGTACCGTGTGATAACCCTGATCATCGGTGATCCGATAGACACCGGCATCGGGGCAACGGCCGACCGGTTGCGGCGCTTGCCAGCTGCCCATGGTCTGGGCCAGCATCTGGAAGCCTTCGCCGTAGATGGCGCACGCGGGTGAGAGGCCGAGCTTGCCGTCAAACAACGTCCAGTGCCCGACCCGGGCCTCGCTGCTGCCGGTGTTGTCGAGCCGCACCCGGCACAGGGGCCCCTCCCACTGGCGGGTTTGCAGCAACGAAGGGGGCAGATGGTGGTCGTCCGCCAGCTGGCGCAGGCGGGACAAGAGAGATGTCATGGCGACTCCTTGTGGTTCGAAAAGGGTTCTATCTGAAAATCTTCAATTAAATCAGCCTCAAACGAACTGATTTCAGCTGTTATTGTTTTAATGCCGCGACCCGGCCTCTCTGGTAGACTGGCGTATTCCTTAGTTCACCGTTACCAAGATGGGGCTCCTGTGATCGCGCAACGTGCCTTGCTGTACCTTCGTGACTTTCTGGTCATCGTCGCCTGCCTGCTGGCGGGCAAAACCCTGGCAGCCATCCTGCCGTTCGCCTTCCCCGGCAGCATCATCGGCATGCTGCTGCTGTTCGTGCTGCTCTCCCTGCAACTGGTGAAACTGCACTGGGTTGAGCAGGGCGCCGGCCTGCTGCTGCGCCACATGGGGGTCTTGTTCGTGCCGGTGGCAGTCGGGCTGGTGGCCTGGCTGGAGCCGCTGCGCCAATCCTTCGGCCTCATCATGCTCTGCATCGTGCTCGGGATCGTGCTGATCCTCGGCACCGTCGGCCGCCTCTACCAGAGGATGAACAAATGATCTTCTGGCTGGCCATTCCCTTGACACTGGCGCTCTACTTCGCCACCCGGGCCCTCTATCGCAAGCTGCCCTGGCCCATCATCAACCCGGTGCTGGTGCCCACCGCCGTCATCATCGGCCTGCTGCTCTGGTTCGATCTGCCGCTGGAGCAGTACGAGAGCGGCACCCGCCCCATCACGGCGCTGCTGGAGCCGGCGGTGGTGGCGCTGGCGCTGCCCCTTTATCAACAGGCCCGTCAGATCCAGGCCAGGCTCAGGCCCATCCTAATCTGTACCCTGAGCTCGGTCTTGATCTCGGTCTGCACTACCTTGCTGATCGGTCATTTTATGGGCGCCGATCCGGCACTGCTGGCCTCGCTCGCCACCAAATCCATCACCACGCCGCTCGCCATGAGCGTCAGCCAATCCCTGGGCGGCATTCCCGCCATCGCCGCCGCCGTGGTGGTGGTGGTCGGGATCGTCGGCGCCCTGATCGGCTTCCCCCTGCTCAAACTGATGCGGGTCACCGACCCCGAAGCCCAGGGGCTGGCCATGGGGGCCTGCGCCCACGCCATCGGCACCGCCACCTCCGCCGAGCAGGGCATCACCCAGGGGGCCTTTGCCTCCCTGGCCATGGTGGTGTGCGGCATCCTCACCGCCGCCGTGGCCCCCCTGCTGTTTGCCATTTACCACTGGTTGAGCTGAAGAGCACCCTTTTCCGCGATGGCGGGCCTGCGGGCCCGCCGATGTGCGACCTGCCGCACAATTTGCACAAGACAAACGTTTCCATTACCATCCCCCTCCGTTTGCCCATCAGGGCGTGAGCACGCTCACACATTTAGCCGAGCTTGCTCCCTACAATGGCCCCCCAATTGGCCTTTGAGGACACACTATGCATCCCCGTTTTGCCAAGCCACTCGATACCCTGTCCGCCCCGCTCAAGGCGGCGCTGCTGCCCATGCTGGGCGATGATTTCCAGGCTCGCTTCACCCCGGATCAGGTCGCCACGCTGAAGGCCGCCACCGGTCTTGACGATCGCGCCCTGCGCCTGGCCCTGCTGCCGCTGGCCGCCGCCTGCTCGGTGGCCCCCATCTCCAAGTTCTTCGTCGGTGCCATCGCCTGCGGCCTGAGCGGCAACTGGTATTTCGGCGCCAACATGGAGTTTGCAGGTCAGGGTCTGTTCCACTCGGTCCATGCCGAGCAGTCCGCCATCTCCAACGCCTGGCTGGGTGGCGAGACCGGCATCTCTGAAATCACCGTCAACTACACCCCTTGCGGTCACTGCCGCCAGTTCATGAACGAGCTGAGCACCGCCAAGATCCTCAAGGTTTCCCTGCCGGATGACTTGAGTGCCCTGCAATCCTTTCTGCCCCACTCGTTCGGCCCGGCGGATCTGGACATCACGGACGCGCTGATGAGCCCGCAGGCCCACGACGAGCTCACGCTTGCGAGCGATGATCCGCTGTGGCAGGCCGCACTGGCCGCAGCCCGCCAGAGCTACGCCCCCTACAGCCAGGGCTATGCCGCGGTGGCGCTGCAGTTCGCCGACGGTCGCATCTTCTGCGGTCGCTACGCCGAAAACGCCGCCTTCAACCCCAGCCTGCCACCGATGCAGATGGCCTGTGCCCACGCGGTGCTGGGCGGCGAAGATCTCGCCACCATCCGCCGCGCCGTGCTGCTGGAGAGCAAGGATGGCCAGATCAGCCAGCAGGACTCCGCCCGCGCCACCCTCAAGGCGCTCGGCTCGGTCGAGCTGGAGTATCAGGCGGTCTGACCTGCCGTTGCCTGAAACAACAAGGGGAGCCAGTGGCTCCCCTTGTTGTTTCGTGGTGATCAGCAGCAAGCCTGCCGGGCCCTGTCAGGACTCCCAGATGATGCTCTGGGAAGAGGACCAGGCGTCGCCGAGATCCGCATACTTCTGCTCCAGCAGGTGACGACGGATCTTCATGGTCGGGGTGAGCACCCCGTTCTCGATGTTCCAGGGGCTCTTCACCACCAGGATGCCGCGAATTTTGGCGTGGGACTCCAGCTGCTCGTTGACCCGATTGCGGGCCGCCTCCAGCTGGGCGTTGACCTGATTGCGATCCCCCTTCATGGCGCTCTCCGCCAGCTGCACCAGGGCCACCGGCTGCGGCATGCCGTAGCCAATCACGCACAGCTGCTCGATGATGGGCTCCTGGCCGAGCAGCCCCTCGATGGGCACCGGCGCCACATACTTGCCCTTGGCGGTCTTGAACACGTCCTTCATGCGGCCGGTGATGGTGAGATAGCCCTCCCGATCCAGCTTGCCCATGTCGCCGGTGTGCAGCCAGCCTTCTTCGTCGATGGCTTCACGGCTGTGCTCGGGATCCTTGTAGTAACCCAGCATCATCCCCTCGCAGCGACAGAGGATCTCCCCTTCGTCGGAGATCTTGATGGTGACCCCCGGCCCCGCCTTGCCGACCGTGCCTATCTTGTCGGCCCTAAACGGGTAGTTGAGGGTGGAGAAGGCGTGGTTCTCGGTCATGCCCCAGGCCTCGGTGATCTCGATGCCGATGCTGTGATACCACTCGAGCAGGGCCGGTGCCACCGGCGCCGAGCCACAGCCCAGCACCCGCGCCTGATCCAGCCCCAGCCCCTTTTGCAGCTTGCGCTTGATGAGGCCCGACACGAACGGGATCTTGAGCAGCAGCTCGAGTTTTTTCTGGGGCAGCTTCTCGTGGATCTTGATGCGGAACATGGCCCACAGTCGTGGCACCGAGATGAACACGGTGGGACGGCAGCGTTTGACGTCCTCGATGAAGGTGTCGAGGGATTCGGGGAAAGCGATCTCGGCGCGGCCATAGAGACTGCCGCCATAGACATAGACCCGCTCGGTGATGTGGGCCAACGGCAGGTAGGAGAAGCCGCGATCCTGCTCGCACAGCCCGACCGCCTCCACCAGCTTCTCGCACGACCAGGCGTAGCGCTCGACGCTCAGCATGGCCCCTTTCGGCTTGCCGGTACTGCCGGAGGTGTAGACCAGGCTCAGCAGGGAGTCCGGTGCCTGCACAGGGCTGTCCGGGATGGGTTCGTGCTGCTCCAGCAGATCGTCCCACTGGTGGGCCGCCGGCATGGTGTCATAGGGAAAGGCAATGCGCAGCAATTCGGCGGGAACCCCCGCCTCCTGGCTCTTCCAGTCATCGAGCTTGCCGACGAAAATCGCCTTGGCCTCGCTGTGACGCAGCACGTATTCAATGGTGTCGACGTTGGCGGTGGGATAGATGGGCACGCTCACGTACTGCCCCATCTGCATGGCGAGATCGGCGATGAACCACTGGGCACAGTTCTTGGAGAGCAGCGCCACCTTGTCGCCGGCCACCAGCCCCAGCTGACGCAGTGCGGTCACCATGCGGCGGGCCTCGTCAGCGACCTCACCCCAGGTGAAGTCCAGGTATTCGCGGTTGATGGTTTGACGCAGATAGACTCGGTCAGGACACTGCCGCTCCCATTGGTAGAGCATTTCGAGCGGCAGTTTATTGGCAATACGCGAGGAGGAAGCCATAGTTTAATCCCTGAAACAAAAGGCGAAACTTATTATTAACCTTTCACTAACCTCAGGGAAGAATAAACTCAAACTTCTGTTTGAACTGTGTAACCGATCAAGCTTCTGCTTGTTGTTGCAAACGAATCCACATTGCCTGCACCAGCTTCTCGTCCTGCTCGGAGAGCTCACCCTGCAGAATGGCCTCGTTCAGGCTGCGCAGCACATAACTCTTTACATCCCGTACCAGAGTCTTGCCTTCCAGCTCGGCCCGCGCCACCGCCAGCGAGATGTGGCCGCGCAGATAACCCCCGGCAAACAGCTCATCGTCGGTCGCCGTGGCCACCATGCCGTCTATCAGTCCCAACAACTTGTGCTCAAAATCATGAATCGTCATTTAACGCAGCCTCATTTTCCGGGGTTGCCGGCAAAATAATTCGGGGGAGTGGAACCGCGATCCGGTTGATCACGGCTCTCTGGCGCCAGGCCAGCCGCATCCTTGATGTCCTATTCCGGGTTGGCCACCGGGTAGATGACCTGATCCTTGTATCCCGTGGTGATCCGCAGATAACCACTTAACGACCGGTTCAGCGCCGGGTCATCGGTATCCACCAGCAAGGGCCTGCCCGCAAGGGCCGCCAGCTTGGCTTTGGTGGCCAGGACCTGGATCTGGTCCCGCCCGACGGCCCGCAACACCTCTGGACTCAGTTGCTGATTTCCGCGCCCGAACAGATGTCCCTGACCGCCGATCAGGGTAATGATCAGCCGGCAGCGACGGCCACGGATCCGGGTCAGGATCTCGGCGGCGGACAGATCCTGCCCGATAAGCCGGCCATTTTCCACCAGATCCACACCGAGCAGGGTATTTTCGAGGCCGAGCTCCGTCATGCAGGCCGCCACCGTGCTGCCGGAGCCCATCAGATAGAGGGTATCGGGCTCCATCTGCTCGACCACGCCGGCGGCGATGTCCGCCAGCACCAGCTCTTCAGACTCGCGCCCCCCCTGCTTGACCGCCTGCACATAGCGCAGATCGCCGGGCACCTGCAGCTGGCCGTAATGGCGGGCGCGCACCTTGCCGGCGCGAAACGCCTCTTCGTCGATGTCCATCACCTCGGCATCCACCAGACTCAGCAGCTCACCGGTGATCATCCGGGCCGCCACCCGGCCGCTGGCAGCGGGCGTCACCCCATAGACTCCGGAGTGGATCTTGCAGCCGGCCGGAATGCCGAGCACGTGGCACGTATCCCCCACCGCCGCGCAGATGTCCCGCGCGGTGCCGTCACCGCCGGCAAACAGCAGCAGATCGACGCCCGCCTCGCGCATCCGTTCGGCGGCGATACGGGTATCGGCCGCCGTAGTCGCTGCTGCCGCGGGCTGATAAACGATGCGGCAAGGCAGGCCGAGCTCGCCGGCAAGCTCGGCCCCCATCTCGCCCGCCACCGTCAGCAGCTCGAAGCGGTCCGCCAGTTCACACAGCGGTAGCAGCGCCTGACGGGTCCGCTCGCGGGCCTTGGGGACGGCGCCACGGGCCAGCGCCTCGGCCACCATGCCGTCACTGCCCTTGAGTCCGACCGCCCCGCCGATGCCGGCGACCGGATTGATGATGAGTCCTAAACGAAACATATGTCCCTCCCGTTGGATGGCCGCCATTTTTATCTTTTCCTGCCACTGGGACAAGCCATAACCCCCTGTTAGAATGCGCGGCTTCAACCCTCAATCAAAGTTCAACCAAGGTTCAATCATGCTGGAATGGATTGCAGACCCCTCCGCCTGGGTCGCGCTCGCCACCCTGACCCTGCTCGAGATCGTACTGGGCATCGACAACATCATCTTTATCTCCATCCTGGTCGGTCGCCTGCCGGAGGCACAGCGCCAGAAGGCGCGGATCCTGGGGCTGGGTCTCGCCATGGGCACCCGCATCCTGCTGCTGCTCTCCCTGGCCTGGGTGATGCGTCTCACCGAGCCCCTGTTCACCGTACTGGGCGAGGCCATCTCGGGCCGCGATCTCATTCTGCTGCTGGGGGGTCTGTTCCTCATCGGCAAGAGTGCCCACGAGATCCATGCCACCCTGGAGGGGGCCGCCGAGCCTGAGAGCGTGAGCGCCGCCGCGTCCGGCTTCATCAGCACCCTGATCCAGATCGCCATTCTCGACATCGTCTTCAGCCTGGATTCGGTCATCACCGCCGTGGGCATGGCAGATCACGTACCGGTCATGGTGCTGGCCATCATGATCGCCGTCTTCATCATGATGTTCGCCGCCAAGGCCATCGGTGATTTCGTCGACAACCACCCCACCATCAAGATGCTGGCCCTCTCCTTCCTCACCCTGGTCGGTTTCGCACTGATGGCCGAGGGGATGGATCTGCACATTCCGAAGGGCTACATCTACTTCGCCATGGCCTTCTCGCTGACGGTGGAGATGATCAACATCCGCCTGCGCAGTCACCACGACCGCGAAAAGCTCAAGCAGGAATAACTGCGAGCCACAAAAAAGAGCGCCATCAGGCGCTCTTTTTCTATCTACACAACCATGTCATTCATTGCTGATGACAATCGCCACGCGGCGGTTCTCGGCCCGACCGGCAGCCGTCTTGTTGTCGGCGATCGGATCGCGTTCACCACGGCCCCGGATGTCCAGGTTGGCCTGCGGCATACCGACCGATACCAGCACGTCGGCCACCGACTGCGCCCGCTTGTACGAGAGCTGATCGTTATAGTCCGCCGCCCCGTTGGAGTCGGTATGACCATCGATCCGCGCCCGGTTCAAGCCAACCTCCTGCAGGGTCTTGCCCAGTTTTTCCACCACCACACGGGTCTTGGGGGTCAGGGCATCGGCGTTGTTGGCAAACAGCACACGGTTGGAGAAGTCCAGAGTCCAACCCTCATCGGTCAGGCGAAAGCCTTGCTCCTTGAGTACGGCGATCTGCGCTGCGGTCAGGCCGTGGGGGGCGCTTTGGCACCCCGCCAGCACGCTCAACAGCAGGCCGATCAAGCCGGTTTTCATCAGGACATGGATCTTCATTGTTATTTTTCCTCAGCAGAGACATCGAATTCCAGCTGGTCATGGAGCGCACGCTCCCGACGCAGCCGTTTGGCTTGGTACATGGCATGGTCCGCCTGCTGCAGCAGATCGGCGGCGGTCAGCCCCTGATCCGGATACAGCGCGATCCCGATGCTGACGGCAGCCACCAGCTGGCTGCCGTCCCCCAGTACCACGGGGTCTGCCATGGCCTGCTGGATGCGGGTTACCACATCTTCCGCCTCGCCCACCTGGGACAAGGGGGTCAGCAGGATGGCAAACTCGTCGCCCCCAGACGGCATACCAGATCCATCGGCCGCAGCTGATGTTGTACCCGTCTGGCCAGGGCGATCAGCACGTCATCCCCGGCGGCATGGCCCAGGGTGTCGTTAATCTGCTTGAAGCGATCACAATCGAGGTAGAGCAGTGCAAAGCGCTCATCATGCAGCCGGCCGGTGGTCACCGCCTGATCCAGACGAGCCTCAAACAGAGCACGATTGGGCAAGCCGGTCAAGGCGTCATGGGTGGCCTGGTGCAGCAGGCTGGCATTCTCCCGTCGCTGGTGAGCCTGCCAGGCTTCCAGTTCGTCGAGCAGGGAGTTGAAATCCTGGCCGAGCGCGTGCAGCTCGGCGATGTTGGCCTCGGGCACCCGCATGGCGAGGATCCGCTGGCGGCTGACGCTGTGGGCCACCTGGGCCAGATCCTTGAGCGGCGCGGTGAGGGAGTTTTGCATCCGGCGCGCCACGTAGAGCGCCCCCAGGGTGCTGAGCACCAGGCAGAGCAGCATGGCCAGCAGGGTCTGCAACAGGAACAGCAGCAGATATTGACCGTGCCCCACCAGATGAATGCGGGCGATCTCCACCCCGCCCCGCAGCATGGGCTGATCCACCGGCCCCGGCAGAATGAGCCGCGCCAGATACTGCTCAAGACCAGACCAGGGGGTGCTCATGGCCCGGCTCCAGCTGGCCAGCAGCTGGCCGCTCGGCAGATAGATACTGGCCCGCGCCACATCCTCGTGGGTGGTGATGGCCTGCAGCGCCTCGCGGGCCGCCTCTTCGTCGTGGAACACCACGGCCGCTTCGCTGGTGTAGCTGATGGCCCGAGCCACCAACTCCAGGTTGTGATCCGCATAGAGCCGCAGCGCCAGCAGGGCGATGCCGGTCAGCAGCACACCGGCCATGCAGACCGCCGTCAGGGACGTCACCAGGTGGGTGCGTCCCAGACTCTGTCGCAAGGTGAGGCGCTGGTTGGGGGGCGGAACAAACCGATCATGAGCCCCCCTCATCGGCCTTGGCCAGCTTGAGCACGGCGGGATGCACTCGCACCCCGCTCCTGGCCAGGGCATCCAGATTGACCCGAAAACGGATCCGCTCCTTGCCGATCTGCAGGCAGAAGACCGAGTCCGCCACGCACTCGGTGCTGTGTTCGCTGATGCTGAGAATCGGGTAGCCGCGTAGCCGCTCGAACAGCGGCAGCCGCCGCTCGGGGGACAACACCCCCAGATAGAGCACGTCACACTGGGGGCCGATCGCCTTGTCATCGACGTCGTAGCGATGGACGCTGACCGGCCGGCCGTTGGCCTGCTGCTTGATGGAGAAGAGCGCGGTGGCATACTCCGTCGGCGCCGCCACGCACAGGCGCAGCTCGCTCGGCTCGGTCGGCCAGCGGGTGTAGCTGAGAATGTCGAGCACGGTCTGGCGCACCTGCTCGGCTCGCAGCTCGGCCGAGGTCAGGGGGAGTGGCTCGGTGGAGAGGGCCAGCGTGCAAACCAGCGGCGCCAACCACGCCAGGATCCGGATCAGTGAAAAAGAGTGCATCGTGCCTGCGCTTAAGCCCACATCAGCACCCATGAAGGGCGGTTGCCCGCGAGGGGTGAGCCGGATGGAAATAGTATTGAACTTGTCAGCAGCATGACAAGGCGCAGCCGACAGAGCAAGGGGCTGACCGGGCCGGCATCACAATAATGACGAGGGCCCACCCGTGCGTGAGCCCTGCAATAAAGTGCATTCATGGGGTTACTTCTTGTTGATCCCGTATTCCCGCAACTTGTTGGCGATGGCGGTGTGCGACACGCCCAGCCGTTTGGCCAGCTGGCGGGTGGAGGGAAACGCCGGGTAGAGCCGCTCCAGCAGCCGGCTCTCGAAGCGCTTCACCGCCTCGTCCAGTCCCCCTTCGAACCACTCGTCGATGAGCGGCATGGCGTCGGCCGCCACCGGCAGATCCACGTGTTCAGGGCCGATCTCGTCCCCTTCCAGCAATGTCATGGCACGGTAGAGGCAGTTGCGCAGCTGGCGCACGTTGCCCGGCCAGCGGTAGGCGGTCAGGTACTCGGCCATGTTGCGGGTAAAGCGCGGGCGCGGACGCTGCAGTTCGCTGGCAAAGCGGGAGACGAACTGCTGGGCCAGCGCCATGATGTCGGCCTTGCGCTCGCGCAGCGGCGGCAGCGCCAGGCTCAGCACGTTGAGGCGATAGTAGAGGTCTTCCCGGAACTTGCCCTCGTGCACCAGATCCAGCAGCTGCTTCTGGGTGGTGCAGATGAAGCGCACGTTGACCTTCACCTCCTGCTCGTCACCGACCCGGCGGAACACGCCATCCTGCAGCACCCGCAGGAACTTGGTCTGCAGATGGGGGGACATGTCGCCGATCTCGTCCAGCATCAGGGTGCCGCCGCTCGCCAGCTCCAGTACCCCGCGCTTGCCCTCGGTGTTATTGCCAAAGGCGCCGGGGGCGTAACCGAACAGCTCGCTCTCGGCCACGTTGTCCGGCATGGCCGCACAGTTCAGCGCCATGAAGGGGTGGCTGGAGCGCAGGCTGGCACCGTGGCAGGCGCGGGCCAGCAGCTCCTTGCCGGTGCCGGTTTCGCCGACGATGAGCAGCGGCGCATCCTGCATCGCCAGCTTGCTCGCCTGGGCCAGCACCTGTTTCATCTTCTGGCTCTCGGCCTGCAGGTGTTCAAAGCCCCCCACTTCCACCGCGTGCAGCGCACTGAAGTGCATGCCGACCCGGCGGGCGGATTTGAGCACCACCACGGCGCCGGCCAGGGCCTGTCTGCCCTTCTCTTCGGCCACGAACAGCGGCATCAGATCCGCCAGATACTCTTCGCCATTAATGCTGAGCTTGCAGGTCTGCGGCCGGATCTCGCTCGCTTCCAGCCAGCGGCTGAAAGAGAAACCCTTGACCAGGGATCCGAGCGCCGCGCCGCGTACCTCCTCCACCGGCAGGGCCAGGGTGGTGAGGGCGGACTGGTTGGCCTGGGTCACCTTGCCCTTGGCATCGAGGGAGAAGACCAGATCCGGCAGCGCCTTGAGCAGCGCCTCAATCTCGTGGTGCTCGCGCTCGGAGGGCATGTAGGGGATGGTCTTGACGTCATAGACCCCGGGAATGCGGCGGATCTCCGGCATCAGGTGCTGGAAATCACGAAACTCCAGCTCGGGAAAGTTGAGATAGATGATGCCTGAGGTATCGATTTCGATGCCGCGCAGATCGATGTTGTGCTCCACCAGACGGTCGAGCAGTTCCCGGGTCAGGCCCAGGCGGTCTTCACAGCTGACTTCAAGACGCATTCGGGACACACTTCCTAGCTAACTCTATGAATGACCGGATAATACAGACTCGATCCCGCCAGTGCGAGCGCCAGCCCATAAAAATGCGGGCCCGCCCCGTTTTCACCGGGCAGGCCCGCGCCATCCACAGACGTTTATTTGAGCAGCTGGTCGGTGCGCGCCGCCATGATGAAGTCATTGCGGTGCAAGCCACCTATCTTGTGGGCCCACCAGCTGACGGTCACCATATCACCCACTCGATGAGTGAGGACGTCTTCACTTCAGCAGCTCATCCGTACGCGCCGCCATGATGAAGTCGTTGCGATGCAAGCCGCCTATCTTGTGGGTCCACCAGCTGACGGTCACCTTCCCCCATTCGGTCAGGATTGCCGGATGATGAAACTCCGCCTCCGCCAGTTCACCCAGCCGGTTGGTGAAGGCGAGCGCCTCCTTGAAGTTGCGAAAAGTGAATTCGCGCCGCAGTTGCAGCTCACCTTTTACCACCAGCGGCTGCCAGTCGGGGATGAGGCGCATCAGTTCGCTCAGCTCCTGCTCGCTCACCTTGGGAGCATCGGCG
Organism: Aeromonas sp. 2692-1; assembly: GCF_013085505.1. NCBI lineage: Bacteria > Pseudomonadati > Pseudomonadota > Gammaproteobacteria > Aeromonadales > Aeromonadaceae > Aeromonas > Aeromonas sp. 2692-1. Next base: position 3,048,593 of record NZ_CP038513.1, on the reverse strand, counting down.
CGGCACGCTTCACACTGCTGGCTGGCCAGTTCGGACATGGGACTCTCCTTGTGTATCGATGAAAAGGGGGTAATCAAACACCGGCGGGCGGCTCAGCTTGCCTGCTTGCCGCCAGCCGGTGCAAAGCGGGGGGGACGCAGCCCCAGACGGCGCGCCTCGGCCACCATAGCCATGATGTCCTGCTCCGCCAGACGATAGAGCTCGCCAAGCTCGGGCAGCACGAAATAGGTGGGCTGCATGATGTCGATGCGATACGGGGTGCGCAGCACCTCGATGGGATCAAAGGGCTGCAGCACGGGTTGGCCGCCAAGGGCATAAGCGGTCTCGCCGATGGAGGAGAGAATGCCGCCGCCATAGATGCGCAGCCCCTTTGCCGTAGCCAGCAGGCCAAACTCCACCGTGAACCAGTAGAGCCGTGCCAGAAAGACCCGCTCCTCCTTGCCGGCCCGCAGACCAAGCTGGCCGTAGACATGGGTGAAGTGGGCAAAGGCAGGATTGGTCAGCATGGCGCAGTGGCCGAAGATCTCGTGGAAGATGTCGGGCTCCTGCAGGTAGTCGAGCTCGTCCCGACGGCGAATGAAGGTGGCCACCGGAAACTGGCGGTTGGCCAGCAGGGCAAAGAAGCGGTCAAAGGAGATGAGCGCCGGCACTGCCGCCACCGACCAGCCGGTGGCCGGTTGCAGCACGGCGTTGATCTGGGCCAGCTGGGGGATCCGATCCCGGGGCAGGTCGAGCCGCGCCAGCCCGGCCTGGTACTCGTCACAGGCCTTGCCCTCGAGCGCCGCCAGCTGGCGCGCGATCAGGATCTGCCAGGTGCCGTGCTCCTCGTCCGAGTAGTGGATCGTGCCCGCTTCATCCGGCTGGTGAGCAGTGTAGAGACTTGCCATGGGTGACTCCATCCTCTGGGTTGCGACCCGCCATCCGGGCGGTCAGGCGCCATTGGCGCGATGAGATCACTGTAACGGTTTGCCCCTCAAAAAAGCAGCCGACCCAAGGGTCGGCTGCGACGGATAATTGTAAATAATTTGTGACAACCACAATCGAGCCCTGGCCGGCCGCTCACCCCTTGTTGAGGTAGCCTGCCAGCTGACCGATCAGCCGCTTACGCAGCTCGCCGAGCCTGGGTTTCTCATCTGCGCACCAGGGCAGCGGGCGGCACGCCTCTATGGTGCTCAGGCCGAGGCGAGCGGTGAGCAGCCCGGCCCCTACCCCTTGGGCGGCGCGGGCGGAGAGCTTGGCGGTGAGCTCGGCCCCCAGCAAGTCCATCCCCACCTCGGTCACCAGCTCGGTGGCGCCGGCGTAGAGCATGTTGCGAAACACCTGACGAATGAGGCGAATGCGGCTCCAGTAGCCGAGCTCGATGGCATAGACATCGGCGATATCCTCGATCATCCGCAGGTTGCGCCACAGCATCAGCATCATGTCGACGGTGGCGAGCGGGCTCAGGGCCACCAGCACGGCGGCCTCCCCCGACCATTTGGCCACCCGCGCCTGGGCCAGCTTGTCGCGCTCGCCGAGTACCAGCTGGCTGTAGAGAGTCAACACCTCCCGATCGCTGTGGCTCTCGTCGAGCTGGGCCAGCCAGGTCTGATACCCTTCGCGCCTCTTGTCACCGCTACGCTCGGCCAGCCCTTCGCAGAACACCTGGCCCTGGCCGACCCCCTGATGGGCCAGCAGATCTTCGGCCCGCGAGCGCACATCCTGGCGCCGCTTGAGGGTGCGCAGCCGCAGCCACTCGCGCCCCACCACGCCAGCGGTACCCGCCGCCACCAGCGCCGAAGCCACCAGCCAGGCGCCGCCCCAGAGCGGGGTGGTGAGAAACTGGTCGTAAAGGAAAGCGCCGTACTGACCCAGGGAGAGCACACCGACCGCTCCCAGCCCCCATGCCAGCAGCCGATGACGGCGGCGCGGCTTGATGACGAGGGCGCTCTCCACCTCGGTGAGCTCTTCCAGCTCATCGAGGCGCTCGAAGCTCGCCTCCTCCAGCCGCTGGGCCGGCGCCGGCGCCCGCTCCTTCTCGGCTGTCGTCAACGCGGGCTCCAGGATCACCTTGCCCTGCAGCGGTGGCCGCTCTTTTATCTGATCGTTCATCGCCTTGTTCTCCTGAAAACAGTCTCCCGGGTACGGCGCAGGCAACAAACCCGTGCCGCACACCGGTTATTCGAGGTGATCCCCGAGCAGAAACTCCAGCGCCGCATCGAGCCGGATATGGGGCAGCGCCTGATGGGGGCTCATGGGCAGCGGGCGAAATGCCTGAAAATCAAAGCCCTGATTGTTCCACCACTGGGCGGGGGGAATATGGGACGGCACCTCGCCCGGAAACAGCAGCAGCGGCTCACCCGCAATACTGGTGCCACGGATGGCGGGGAACTCGCGGCCATCAGCCACCCCCTTGCCCACCTCGGTCGCCTTGATGGCGGCCAGCGCCAGACACTCGGTAGCAATCCCCTCAAAACGGGCCTGACCGCGGCCGCTGCGCACCAGATGCTGCAGCAGGGAAACCATGGGGCCGTGCTGCTCCGGGGTGACGTGATCGGCCTTGCTCGCCACGAACAGCAGCTTGTCGATGCGCGGCGAGAAGAGCCGCCGCCACCAGTTGCTCTTGCCGTAGGCAAAGCTCTCCATGATGCGGGCAATGGCCTGCTGCATGTCGCCAAAGCTGGCCGCGCCAGCGTTGAGGGGCTGCAGGCAATCCACCAGCACGATCTGGCGATCGAAACCGGCAAAGTGCTGCTCATAAAAACCCTGCACCAGGTGCTGTTTGTACTGCTCGAAGCGCTGCTTGAGGGTGGCGTAGAGGGTGCCTTCGGCGGGCTCGCCGGCGGGCATCTCCCACACCCAGGGGACAAATTGCAGCATGGGGGCGCCGGCATACTCTCCCGGCAACACGAAGCGACCGGGCTGGATCAGGTGCAATCCCAACTCTTGTTTGCAGGCATGCAGGTAGTCGGTGTAGCGCTCGGCGAGCTGGGCCACCGGCCGCTCCTCGAAGCCCTGATCCGCCTGCCACTCTGGCGCCAGCCAGCCGGCGGCAAGGGTCTGCAGCTCGGGGCGGCGCAGCTGCTCGCGCACCTGCTCGCTCCACTGCTCGTAGCTCATCTCCAGCAGCGGCAAGTCGAGCAGCCACTCCCCGGGGTAGTCCACCAGATCCACATAGAGGGTGGAGATCTCCCCCAGATGCTTGCGCAGAGGATGGCGAGTGCGATAGCGAATTTCGAGGCGCACCTCGGCCACCCCGCGAGTGGGCTCGGGCCAGGCCGGCGGATCGCCAAACAGGGCATCGAGGCTGCGTTCGTAGGCAAAGGTGGGAATGTGGGCATTTTGCTGGGGCACCCGGCGGGTGCCGAGGATGCGCCCCTGGCGCAGGGCATCCCACAGGGGCAGGCGACCGTCGATGGCCGCGTGTTCCAGCTGATTGACCAGCGCCGTGATGAAGGCCGTCTTGCCGCTGCGAGAGAGGCCGGTGACCGCCAGCCGGATGTGGCGATCCCGTACCCGGTTGACCACGTCGTTCGCCTTGTGCTGCAGGCGATTGAACTGCTGTTCCAGTTTATTGAGTATCAAGGCTTGTCCTGTTCTCCCGTCCATCCAGAGCGAAGGGGATGGCCGCTGCCGCCCCCGCGCCATGGCCCCCTGGCGCGGTGCCCGCCATCAAAGGCCGGCCCGCGCCGACGGGGCCATGGCATCGCTCGGGGTTACAAGTTGCGAAACTCCCGCTGCAGGGTGAACTCCTTGGAGGTCACCAGCTTCTCGATGCGCTGCAATCTGGGCTCCAGCCCATCCAGCTCCTGGCCGATGCGGACAAGGGCCTGATGGGGCGTGACGCCCGCCTGCCAGCTGCGCGCCTTCATCCGCACCTCGGCAAAGTCGGCATCCTCCTGGGCGTAGAGGGTGACTGGCTTCTTGTCGAGCAGAAACCAGGCGGCGACGTAGGCGGTGAAGGTGATGAAACCGGCGAAGATGAGGCCGCTGATGGCCAACAGCCGCACGATCCAGGTCTCCACCCCGAAGTACTCTGCCAGACCGGCACAGACCCCGGCTATCTTGCCGCGCTGGGGGTCACGATAGAGGTTGCGCCCTTCACGACTGATGCTGCTCATACCTTGTTCCTCCAGCCCGGGACTTCCGCATCCAGAATCGACTCCAATACGGTGCCGACCAGCTCCGGCTTTCCACAACGGTCATGACATCTCTCATTGAAAACCGTCATACCTTGTTTCTCCAACCAGGAACCTCGGCATCCAGAATCGATTCAAGCGCGCCCACCCGCTCCTGCATCTTCTCGGCACGCACCAGCAGCCCCTGCAGCTGTTCACGCTCGCCATCGGCAAGACCGGCGCCAATGCGTCCCTTGGCGCGGTAGTGCAGCACCAGCCAGATGGGGGCCACCACCACCATGAAGACCACCATGGGAACCATCAATACACCCAGCAGATCTTCCATCTGTTACTCTCCCTGTTTTGGCGTGGTATCGCCTTGGCCCAGCTTCTGGCGCATGGCCTCGAGCTCTTTGCTTATCTGATCGTCGGCTTCCAGTTCGGCAAACTGCTGGGCCAGCGCCTTGTCGGACTGTCCCAGATCGGCGCGGGCCTCCATCTCGTCAATGCGGCGCTCCATGCGCTCGAACTTGCTCACCACCGCCTGGCTGTCGCCACGGGCGACCTGGCTCTGCACGTTGAGACGGCTGCTGGCCGCTTCGCTGCGAATGGCCATCGCCTTCTGGCGGGCACGGGCGTCTTCCAGCTTGGCTTCCAGCTGACGGATCTCTTCCCCCAGCTTGGCGATGCCGCTGTCCACCGCCTGCTGCTCGCGCTCGAGGCCGTCGGCCAGCTCGGCCTGCTTCTTCTTCTCGATAAGCGCCGCGCGGGCCAAGTCTTCCCGTCCCTTGCTCAGGGCCAGCTCGGCCTTGCCCTGCCACTCGGCAACCCGCTCCTGATGGCGGCTGACCTGGCGGCCGATCTCTTTCTGGTTGGCGAGGAAGCGGGCCAGATTGGAGCGCTCCTTCACCAGCTCGTCTTCCATCTCCTGGATGATCAGGCGCACCATCTTCTGGGGATCTTCTGCCTTGTCGAGCAGGGCCGTCAGGTTGGAATTGATGATGTCGGCCAGGCGGGAAAAAATACTCATGATTGTACTCCTGTGGTTGGCATACGTTGTTTCTCCATTGACAATGGCAACTTGTGTGCCAATCTGGAACAGAATTTAACTTGTTGATTTATATGGGGCAGATAAGTCGAGTTTCAAGATGCACCACACAAGTAATGATTAGAATCACCAACTTTTGGTAAGATTGACCAGCTTTCAACGATTCACGGGGATGACTATGACCACGGCCACGGAAAGCCTGTTGGGAGAATCCAACGCATTTCTCGAGATCATTGAGCAAGCCTCCCGCCTGGCGCCGCTGCGCAAACCCGTGCTGATCATCGGCGAACGGGGGACCGGCAAGGAACTCATCGCCCACCGCCTACATTATCTCTCGGCGCGCTGGGATCAAAGCTTTGTCACCGTCAACTGCGCCACCTTGAGCGAGAGTCTGCTGGAGACCGAGCTGTTCGGCCACGAGGCGGGCTCCTTCACCGGCGCCGCCAAACGCCACCAGGGCCGCTTCGAGCGGGCCGACGGAGGCACCCTGTTTCTCGACGAACTGGCCACCACCAGCGCGCGGGTGCAGGAAAAACTGCTGCGGGTGATCGAGTACGGCGAGTTCGAGCGGGTGGGCGGTGCCAAGGCCCTCAAGGTGGATGTGCGGCTGGTGTGCGCCACCAACGAGGATCTGCCGGCGCTGGCCGACAAGGGGCAGTTTCGCCACGACCTGCTCGACCGGCTCGCCTTCGACGTCATCACCCTGCCCCCCCTGCGGGAGCGGCGCGAAGATATTCTGATGCTGGCGGAGCACTTCGCCCACGGCATGACCCGGGAGCTCGGCTATCCGCTGTTTGCCGGTTTCTCGCGCAAGGCGACCCAGTTGCTGCTGGATTACCCCTGGCCCGGCAACGTGCGGGAGCTGAAAAACGTGGTGGAGCGCAGCATCTACCGCCAGGGCAACCCCCAGTTGCCGCTGGCCGAGCTGGTGCTCAACCCGTTCGATTCCCCCTGGCGCCCCCGGGCCCAGGCGGCGGTCACGACCACTGTCCAGCTGGAACAGACGCCAGCGGTGGCACCGGACTCCCCCGCCCTGCCGCTGGATCTCAAACAGGCGGTGGCGGGCTACGAGATTAATTTACTCAAGCAAGCACTGCAGCAATCCCAGTATAATCAGCGCAAAGCCGCCCAACTGCTGGCCCTGAGCTATCACCAGTTCCGCGGCATGCTGCGCAAATACCAGCTGCTGGACAGTGACAACGATGCGGATTAATCACCCGGGCAGCCTGCCCCAGAGCGGCACCCACCCCTTGCCGGCCCCGTCGCCGGCAACTTCGTATAAAAACATGGTTCGACAATGAGAATGCTCAAACCCTTGCTGCTTGGAATGCTGGTGCTGCTCACCGGTTGTCAGAAACAAGACGACGCGTCCAGGACGGGACTCATCTATTGTGCCGAAGGCTCGCCCCAGACCTTCAATCCCCAGGTCTCCAATTCCGGGGTGACCCTGGATGCCAGCTCGCGCCCGCTCTACGACCGACTGCTGGAGGTGAACCCCAACACCCTGGCGCTGGAGGGAGGGCTCGCCACCCGCTGGAGCACCAGCGAAGACGGCCTCTTCTATACCCTGACCCTGCGCAAGGGCGTCACCTTTCACCACACGCCCTGGTTCAACCCCTCGCGCCCCCTCAACGCCGACGACGTGGTGTTCACCTGGCGGCGGCTGCTCGACAAGCAGCACCCCTATCACGACGTCTCCGGCGGCGAATACCCCTACTTCTACAGCCTGGGGCTGGATCAGCTGATCAAGCGGGTCTACAAGAAGGGCACCGATCAGGTGGTATTCGAGCTGAACCGGCCGGATGCCTCCTTCCTCGCCACCCTGGCCAGCGACTACGCCATCGTGCTCTCCGCCGAGTATGCCGGGCAGCTGCAAAAGGCCGGTACCCCGGGGCTCATCGACAGCCGCCCGGTGGGCACCGGGCCGTTCAGCTTCAAGGAGTATCGTCACAACGAATACGTGCGCTACCTGCGCCACCCCGGTTACTGGGGCGGCGAGGCCAAGATTGAGCAGCTCATCTACGACATCACCCCCAAATCGTCCAAGCGGCTGGCCAAGCTGCTGACCGGCGAGTGCGACGTAATGAGCACCCCGGCCGCCAGCCAGCTGTCGGTGATCGACCAGGATCCCGACCTCAGCCTGGCGGTGCAGTCCGGCATGAACGTCGCCTTCCTCGCCCTCAATACCCGCAAGGCACCGTTCAACAAGGTGCAGGTGCGCCAGGCCATCGCCAGCGCCATCAACATCGACAACCTGCTGCAGGCGGTCTATTTCGAGACGGGCCAGCCCGCCAACAGCCTGCTGCCGCCGCTCTCCTGGGGTTACAACCCCTCCCTGCCGATGCGCCAGCCGGACCTCAAGCGGGCGCGCCAGCTGCTCAAGGAGGCACGACTGGAGCAAGGGTTCGAGATGCAAGTGCTGGTGCAGCCGGGCTCGCGCGCCTACAACCCGGATGCCCTCAAAACCGCCCAGCTGATGCGAAGCGATCTGGCCAAGGTCGGCATCAAGCTCAAAATCGTGCAGCAGGAGTGGCCGGTCATCGAGGCCCGCCTCGCCCAGGGCCAGTACGACAGCCTGCTCAGCGGCTGGATTGCCGACAACGCCGACCCGGACAACTTCTTTCGCCAGCTGCTGAGCTGCGCCGCCGTCGAGCGCGGCAACAACTACAGCCGCTGGTGCAGCCCGGCGTTTGATCAGCTGCTGGACGATGCGGTGACCACGCCCCAGCTGGCATTCAGGCTGCGCAACTACTACTACGCCCAGACCCTGCTCAACGAGCAGATGCCGCTCATTCCGCTGGCCCATGCCCTGCGCACTCAGGTCAGCCGCAGCGACATCGAGGGGCTCTCCCTGATGCCCTTTGGCGGCACCGTCTTCAACCAGGCCTATCGGGAGTAAGCATGTTTCTCTATATCCTGCGTCGCATCAATCTGCTGCTCATCACCCTGCTGGCGCTGACCTTCGTCGCCTACCTGCTGGACGTGCGCCTCATCGGCCAGCAGGCCAGCTTCTGGAGCGGCTACCCCGACTTCCTGCGCCGCATTCTGGACGGGGATCTGGGGCTCTCCAGCGTCTCCGGCCTGCCGGTGCTGGACGAGATCCGTCACTACTTCCCCGCCACCCTGATCCTCTGCGTGGCGGCCTTCGCCATCTCGCTGCTGGTGGGCATTCCACTCGGCACCCTGGCGGCCCTCTCTCAGGGCAAGCCGCTCGATCTCACCATCATGACCGCCGGCCTCATCGGCTACGCGGTGCCGGTGTTCTGGCTGGCGCTGCTGGTGGTGATGTTCTTCTCGCTGGATCTGGGTTGGCTGCCCGCCTCCGGCCAGATCAGCCTGCTCTATGACGTGCCCTCCATCACCGGCATCGCCCTCATCGACGTGCTGATGAGTCACGAGCCCTGGCGCCAGGCCGCCCTGCACGACGCCCTGCGCCACCTGATCCTGCCCTCGCTGGTGCTGGCGGTGGTGCCCACCACCGAGGTGATCCGCCACGTGCGCAGCTCCCTCATCGACGTGATGAAGCAGAACTACATCAAGGCGGCGGCCAGCCGCGGCCTCTCCCGTCGCCAGATCGTCTGGCGTCACGGCCTCAAGAACGCCCTGCCGCCGGTGCTGCCGCTGCTGGGCCTGCAGCTGGGCAGCGTGCTCACCTCCGCCATGATCACCGAGGTGGTGTTCGAGTGGCACGGCATCGGCCGCTGGCTCATCAACAGCATCGCCCTGCAGGATTACGCCGCCATCCGCGGTGCCACCCTGGTGGTGGCCAGCTTCGTCATCTTCATCAGCGTCAGCACCGAGCTGCTCACCACCATCATCTACCCGGCGCGGCGCAAAGAACTCTATGCAAAACAAGACTGAACGTGCTCATGGCATGACCCGGAGCCAGGAATCCTATGCAAGACAAGACTAGCCTCTACCCCGAGCTCAAGATCCTCTCGCCGCTGGAGCAGACCTGGGCCTCCTATCGCCGCAATCCGCTGGCGATGGCAGGGCTCTGGTGCTTCGTGATCCTGCTGCTCATCACCCTGTTCGGCCCGCTGGTGGTGCCCTACGGCATCGACGAGCAGCACAGCACCCGCCTGCTGCTGGCCCCCTCCTGGGCCAACAGCGGCAACATCGATTACTTCCTCGGTACCGACGATCTGGGGCGCGACATCCTCTCCCGGCTGGTGGTGGGCGCCAGGTTCACCTTTGGCAACGCCCTGCTGGTGGTGGTAATCGCCATGGTGGCGGGTACCGCCATCGGCATCCTCGGCGGCATGAGCAAGGGGCTCAAGTCGAGCGTGCTGCACCACCTGCTCGATACCCTGCTCTCCATCCCCTCCCTGCTGCTGGCCATCATCATGGTGGCCATCCTGGGGCCGGGTCTGTTCAACACCCTGATCGCCATTACCCTGGCGCTGATCCCTCCCTTCATCCGGGCCACCTACAACGCGGTCCACACCGAGATGCAGAAGGAGTACATCATCGCCAGCCGGCTCGACGGCTCGCCCCCCTTGCGCATCATGCGGCTGGCCATTTTGCCGAACATCGTCGAGACTCTGGTGGCCCAGACCACCCGCACCCTGTCGGCAGCCATCCTCGACATCTCGGCGGTGGGTTTTCTCGGCCTCGGCGCCCAGTCACCGCAACCGGAATGGGGCGCCATGCTGGCCGACTCGAGCGATCTCATCTATCTCGCCCCCTGGACCGTGACCCTGCCGGGCATGGCCATCCTGTTCAGCGTGCTGGTGACCAACCTGGTTGGCGAAGGCATTCGCGAAGCACTCAAAGAGGGGAATGACTGATGCCTCTGCTCGACATACGCAACCTCACCATCGAGATCGACACCCCGCAGGGCAAGGTCAAGGCGGTAGACAAGGTGAGCCTGACCCTGGCCGAGGGGGAGATCCGCGGCCTGGTGGGCGAATCCGGCTCCGGCAAGAGCCTGGTGGCCAAGGTGATCGTCGGCATCCAGAAGGACAACTGGACGGTGCGCGCCGACCGGATGCGCTTCAACGACATGGATTTGCTGACCATGGCGCCCCGCGAGCGGCGCCGCATCATGGGCCGCGAGATCGCCATGATCTTCCAGGACCCCATCAGCTGTCTCGACCCCTCCGAGGAGATCGGCACCCAGCTGGAAGAGGCGATCCCGACCGACTCGTTCGAAGGGCAGTTCTGGCAGCGCTTCCAGTGGCGCAAGAAGAAAGCCATAGCCTTGCTGCACCGGGTCGGCGTCAAGGATCACCGCAAGGTGATGCGGGCCTACCCTCACGAGCTGTCGGACGGCATGTGCCAGAAGGTGATGATCGCCATGGCGATTGCCAACCAGCCGCGCCTGCTGGTGGCGGACGAGCCCACCAGCGCCATGGAGTCCACCACCCATTCGCAGATCCTGCGGCTGCTGGACAAGATGAACAAGCTGGGCAACACCACCATCCTCATCATCAGCAACGACATCGCCGCCATCGCCAACCTGACCGACACCATCAACGTGATGTATTGCGGCCAGATGGTGGAGGTGGGCACCCGGGAGCAGATCCTGGAGACACCGCACCACCCCTATACCGATGCGCTGCTCAAGTCGATCCCCGACTTTGACAAGCTGGTGCGCCACAAGTCGCGCCTGGAGACCCTGCCCGGCGTCATTCCGCCGCTGCAGCACCTGCCCATCGGTTGCCGGCTCGGCCCCCGCTGCCCCTACGCCCAGAAGCAGTGCGTGCAGACCCCGCTGATGAGCAAGATCAAGGGTCACCAGTTCAGCTGCCACTTCCCGTTGAACATGGAAGAGCCCAAAAAGTGAATTCAATCCCGTATCAGAGCGTGGCAGCATGCCCTCTCACCAAGGAGCCAGGACAGTGATCGAACCCTCCCTGTTGCAGGTCAGGGGCCTGTGCAAGACCTATCAGAACCGCACCGGCCTGTTTCGACGCCGGGCGGTGGAAGCCATCAAGCCGCTCTCCTTTGATCTCGAGGTGGGCCAGACCCTGGCCATCGTCGGCGAGGCCGGCTCCGGCAAGAGCACCCTGGCCCGCATTCTGGCCGGCATGATAGAGCCGAGCGGGGGCGAGATCGCCATCGAGGGGCAGCCGATGATCCACGGCGACTATCAGACCCGCTGCAAGCTGCTGCGGATGATCTTCCAGGACCCCAACTCCTCTCTCAACCGCAAGATCCGGGTCGGCCAGATCCTGGAGACGCCGCTGCGCCTCAACACCGAGATGACCGAGGAGGAGCGCCGCGACAAGGTGGTGCAGACCCTGCGCATGGTGGGCATGCTGGCGGACCACGCCCTCTTCTATCCGCAGATGCTCTCCGCCGGTCAACAGCAGCGGGTGGCGCTGGCCCGGGCGCTGATCCTCAACCCCAAGATCGTGGTGGCCGACGAGGCGCTCTCAACCCTGGATATCTCGGTGCGCTCCCAGATCATCAACCTGCTGCTGGAGATGCAGGAGACCATGGGTCTGAGCTATGTGCTGGTGGCCAACGATCTGGGGGTGGTGAGCCACATCAGCGACGAGGTGCTGGTGATGCACGAAGGGCGGGTGGTGGAGCGCGGCAAGACCCTCAAGGTGTTCGCCGATCCCCAGCACGAGGTGACCCGGCGCCTCATCCAGAACTACAACAACGAATACCGCCGCTGATCCGCGCCCGGCGGCTCACCGCCGGCCCTTGCCCGCCGCTTTCGCGCCTTAAAAAGAGACAAAAAAATCCCGGCTCAGGGGCCGGGAATTGCGCTCAAAAATGAATGCGTCGCTCGTAGTAGGAACGCTGCAATGGTAGGCAGCGCCCTGCCCGTCAACAACTGTCAGATCTGACAGGAAGACCGCTATGGAACCGGAACTGCGGATCCGGCGAGCGGATCAGCTCCGCCTCCACCTGGCCGAAGAAGGCCACCCGTTCACTGATGTCCTCCCCCGCATATTGCTCGGCCAGCGCCAGATAGTCCTGGTAGTGGCGTGCCTCGGAGCGCAGCAAGGAGACGTAGAAACGGCCCAGCTCCTCGTCCAGATGGGGCGCCAGCTTGGCAAACCGCTCGCAGGAGCGCGCCTCGATATAGGCGCCGATGATCAGTTTGTCGACGATGGTGGCGGGCTCGTGGGTGCGTACATGCTGCATCAGGTTGCGGGCATAGCGGGAGGCGGTCACCGGGCCATAGGGAATGTCGCGGGCCTGCATGATCTCCAGCACCTGCTCGAAGTGATGCAGCTCCTCCTGAATCAGCCGCACCATGGGAAACAGCAGCGGATTGCGGGACAGCTCCTCGAACACGGTGCGATCAGACTCCCCCATGCTGCGCTTGCCCAGGATCTCGGCCTTCTCCGGAATCGCATCCAGCTCCCGATAGAACTCCAGCTTGGGCAACAGATGGCGCTTGCCCTTGGGCAGGCAGTAGCGGCGCACCAGGCTGTGGGCAGTGAGCGCGGCCTTGTTCTCGCAGTTGGCGTGATCGATGAGCAGGGTCGGCAACCTGGCGGGATCCCGCGCCATCTCGATCCACGCATCCGGGGTCTCGCAGTGCAAAAACTGGCGCACGGGGGCTAGCAGGTCATCCATCTGAATTCTCGTCTGTTCGGGTTGATACGGCGGCGGCCCATGCTAGCGGATCCCGTCGCCACTGCCCATAGCTGCGGGTACAAACGCTGCTTTTTCAAGCAGATGCCGCACCCTTTTGGCAAGCGGAAACAACAATGGGGGCCAGGGCCCCCATCTCGTTGCAACACCCCAGCGTGGAAAACGTTTAACTGCCTTCGTTAAAAATTTCCAGGTTGCTGGTGCCTTCCTGCCACTCGCGCACCGCCTTGTTGTCATCGCTGCGCATGGCGTTGAGGTGGTCGAGGTAGGATTGATCCACGTCGGAGGTGACGTAGTGACCGTTGAACACCGAGGTTTCGAAGTGGCGCAGCTCGGGGTTGATCTCCCGCACCGCCGCTTCCAGATCTTCCAGATCCTGGAAGATGAGGCCGTCGGCGCCAATCAGCTTGCACACCTCTTCCACTTCCCGGCCGTGGGCGATCAGCTCGTTGGCGGTGGGCATGTCGATGCCATAGACGTTGGGGAAGCGAATTTCCGGCGCCGCCGAGGCGAAGTAGACCTTGGCGGCCCCCGCTTCACGGGCCATCTGGATGATCTGCTCGGAAGTGGTGCCGCGCACTATGCTGTCGTCCACCAGCAACACCTTCTTGCCCTTGAACTCGGAGCTGATGGCATTGAGCTTGCGGCGCACCGACTTCTTGCGTTGGGTCTGGCCCGGCATGATGAAGGTACGGCCGATGTAGCGGTTCTTCACGAAGCCCTGACGATACGGCAAGTCCAGGGTGTGGGCGATTTCCAGAGCCACGTCGCAGGAGGTCTCGGGGATGGGGATGACCACGTCCACGTCGAGATCTTCCCACTCGCGGGCAATCTTCTGGCCCAGCTTGCGACCCATGTTGAGGCGGGCGGCATAGACCGACACCTTGTCGATGCACGAATCGGGGCGAGCGAAGTAGACGTATTCGAAGATGCAGGAGCTCATCTGCGGGTTCTCCGCACACTGCTCGGAGAAAAGCTGGCCCTGCTCGGTGATGTAGATGGCCTCCCCCGGCGCGACGTCGCGCACCGTCTCGAAACCGATGGCGTCAAGCGCCACGCTCTCGGAGGCGAGCATGTACTCCACCTGCCCCTGCTCGTCGACCCGGCGGCCCAGGATCAGCGGGCGAATGCCGTTGGGGTCGCGAAAACCGATGAGACCGTGGCCGATCACCAGGGAAACCACGGCATAGGCACCGCGGATCTGCTGGTGCACCTTGCGCACCGCCGAGAAGATGTCTTCCGGGCGCAGCGCCATCTTGTCGCAGAGATCCAGCTCGTGCGCCAGCACGTTCAGCAGCACCTCGGAGTCCGAGGTGGTGTTGATGTGGCGACGGGCCACCTTGAACTGCTGCTCCTTGAGCTCCTTGGCGTTGGTGAGGTTGCCGTTGTGGGCCAGCACCATGCCGTAGGGGGAGTTCACGTAAAAAGGTTGGGCTTCAGCGGCACTGGAGCTGCCTGCGGTGGGATATCTGACATGTCCTATGCCGATATGCCCTTTCAAGCGCTGCATGTGACGCACTTCAAACACGTCCTTCACCAGGCCGTTGGCCTTGCGTTGCCGGAAGTTTCCACTGTCAATGGTCACGATCCCGGCGGCATCCTGTCCCCTGTGCTGCAACACCGTCAAGGCGTCGTAGAGGGCCTGATTGACGGGGGTGGTGCCAACTATACCGACAATACCACACATGTCTTTGCTACCTCGAAGTCACTATACCTGTTTAAGAAAACTCGATGAGTTCAGCATGAACCCGAAAAACCACTGGATGACCGGCTTGAACTCGGGCACCAGCTTGGACGCCGTCCACCAGTCGCTCTGGGAGAGGTTGGTGAAGGTATCCATGAAAAAAAGCAGGGCACTGACGATCAGTACCCCGCGAATAGCGCCAAAACAGATGCCAAGCACCCGATCGGTGCCGGACAGCCCCGTCTTGTCCACCAGCAGCCCCACCACGTAGTTCACCACGCTGCCGAGGATCAGGGTCGCCACGAACAGGGCTGCGATGGCTAGGCCGTTGCGCACCAGCGGGTCGCTGAACGAGGTAAAGTAGATGGCGAGATCCGAATAGAAATGGCTGGCGATGAAGAAGGCGACGAACCAGGTGACAAGGGACATGGCCTCCTTGACGAAGCCGCGCACCAGGCTGATGAGAGCAGAGAAACCGACGATGCCGATGATGGCGTAATCAATCCAGACCATAGAAAAAGATGTCCTGCGAAATTGCGGCGCAGTCTAACAAAAACGATTGCGCAATGCTTGATAAAAATGTGTTAACGGTTCAAACAGGCGGCGAACCAGCGCATTCACGGCCCATTAAAACGGTTGACCGACGCCAGAATGCACAACGCCATGGCATGCCATGGCGTTGTCGTCTGCAATGAGCGCTTACCCGATGTGGGTCAGGCCGCCCATGTAGGATTGCAGCGCCGCCGGGATGGCGATGCGGCCGTCTTCCTGCTGGTAGTTCTCGATCACCGCCACCAGGGTGCGACCCACTGCCAGGCCGGAGCCATTCAGGGTGTGCAGCAGCTGCGGCTTGCCATCGATGCGCACGCGAGCCTGCATGCGGCGCGCCTGGAAGTCGGTGCAGTTGGAGACGGAGGAGATCTCGCGGTAGGTGTTCTGGGCCGGCAGCCACACTTCCAGATCGTAGGTCTTGGCGGCGCAGAAGCCCATGTCACCAGTGGAGAGTGCCATCACGCGATACGGCAGCTCCAGCAGCTGCAGCACCTTCTCGGCGTGACCCGCCATCTCTTCCAGCGCTTCCCAGGATTTCTCCGGGTGCACCAGCTGTACCATCTCGACCTTGTCGAACTGGTGCATGCGGATGAGGCCACGGGTATCACGACCGTAGGAGCCGGCTTCGGAACGGAAGCAGGGGCTGTGGGCGGTCATCTTGATGGGCAGTTCCTGCTCGTCGAAGATCTCGTCGCGGGCCATGTTGGTGAGCGGCACTTCGGAGGTCGGGATCAGGGAGAACTTGCGTACCTTGCCCTCCTCTTCCCCTTCGCCATCGATGCCGGTATTGAACAGATCCTGGGAGAACTTCGGCAGCTGGCCGGTACCGTACAGGCTGTCCGGGTTGACCAGATAGGGCACGTAGCACTCGGTGTAACCGTGCTGCAGGGTGTGCAGGTCCAGCATGAACTGGGCCAGGGCGCGGTGCAGACGGGCAATCTGGCCCTTCATCACCACGAAGCGGGAGCCGGAGAGCTTGACGCCGTTCTTGAAGTCAACGCCCTTGGCCGCTTCACCCAGATCGATGTGATCGCGTACCGGGAAGCTAAACTCGCGCGGGGTGCCCCAGCGGCGCACTTCCACGTTGTCGTTTTCGTCACGACCGACCGGGGTGGTGTCGCTCGGCAGGTTGGGGATGGCGTCTGCGATGACCTTCAGCTCGGCCAGCAGGGCATCCAGCTCGACCTTGCTGGTCTCGAGCTCTTCGTTGATCTTGGTGGCCTCGGCCTTGAGCGGGGCAACATCTTCGCCGCGACGGGCAGCCTCACCGATGGATTTGGAGCGGGCGTTGCGCTCGGCCTGCAGCTCCTGGGTACGGGACTGCAGATCCTTGCGTTTCTCTTCCAGAGCATTGACAGCCGCTACGTCCAGAACGTAGCCACGTGTCGCCAGACGAGCGGCAGCTTCGGCGATATCGCTGCGCAGATATTTGGGATCCAGCATGGTTTACCTACTTTTTTAAAATGGGATCTGGGCCTGAGTCATCATGACGGGCTGGAAAACAGATCCGGAAGTTAACATCGGTTGGCGCACCCCTGTCGTCTTTCAGAATCGGGCCTATGGTGAGCAGGCCTTCGAAATCAAGAAGATGGCACCAGGCCAAGACAAGCGGGGTCAGAGGGCCAGTGTATCAGACCGCCCCCCGCCCGAACAGGGACTATTGCGCCCGTTTTGCCCTGTTTTCCGGGGGATGACGACCTGGATCAAATCGGCTGACCAATTAACGCGCAACCCGGCAAGACAGACCCGGGAGAGGCTCGCTACCAGCCGCCAGCCACACCACTATTTGTCCCGTTGCCGCGGGCTCTGCCGATCCAGTTGATGCAGATAGTCGAGCTTCTGGGCTATCTGCTTCTCCAGCCCGCGATCGGTGGGCTGATAGTACTGCTTGCCAGCCAGCTCGGGCGGGAAGTACTGCTCGCCGGCGGCATAGGCACCGGGCTCGTCGTGGGCATAACGGTACTCGGCGCCATAGCCCAGCTCGCTCATCAGCTTGGTCGGTGCGTTGCGCAGGTGGGGCGGCACCTCGAAGTCCGGCAGGTTTTTGGCGTCGTGAAGCGCCGCCTTCCAGGCGGTGTAGACCGCGTTGCTCTTGGGCGCACAGGCGAGGTAGACGATCGCCTGGGCGATGGCCCGCTCCCCTTCCGCCGGCCCGATGCGGTGGAAGCAGTCCCAGGCCGAGAGCGCCACCTGCATGGCTCGCGGGTCGGCATTGCCCACGTCCTCGGAGGCAATCGCCAGCAACCGGCGGGCAATATAGAGCGGATCGCAACCGGCACTCACCATGCGGGCATACCAGTAGAGCGCCGCATCCGGCGCCGAGCCGCGAATGGATTTGTGCATCGCCGAGATGAGGTCGTAGAAGTGATCGCCCCCCTTGTCGAAGCGCGCCACGTGCTCCCCCACCACGGCGGCCAGCAGGGTGCTGTCGATCAGCTTGTGGCCGCTGCCGTCAGACTCGGCCATGTCGGCCAGCAGCTCCAGGTAGTTGAGGGACTTGCGCCCATCCCCATCCACCGCCTTGGCCAGCGCTTCCTTCACCCCGGGGGCGAAGGTCAGCGCCGGATCATTGAGCCCGCGAGCGTCCTGCATTGCCTGATCGATCAGGGTGAGGATATCCTCCTCCTCCAGTCGCTTGAGCAGATAGACCCGGGCCCGGGAGAGCAGCGCGTTGTTGAGTTCGAACGAGGGATTTTCGGTGGTGGCGCCGATGAAGGTGATGGTGCCGTCTTCGATGTGAGGCAGGAACACATCCTGCTGGCTCTTGTTGAAACGGTGCACCTCGTCCACGAACAAGATGGTACGCACCCCGCGCCAGCTGTTCTCCTTGGCCTTGTCGATGGCGGCACGGATCTCCTTGATGCCGGAGGTGACCGCCGAGAGCCGCTCGACCTCGGCCTGGCAGTAGTGGGCCATCAGTTCGGCCAGCGTGGTCTTGCCGGTGCCGGGAGGCCCCCACAGGATCATGGAGTGGCAATGGCCGGCCAGGATCGCTTTGCGCAGGGGCTTGTCAGGCCCCAGGATATGTTGCTGACCTATGTACTGCTCGAGGGTTTGCGGCCGCATCCGGGCCGCCAGCGGACGAAAGTCCGACGAAAAATCCAGCGACAAGTTGCTCATCTGTATTGACCGTTCAGTATCACGCATACCGCCATGGAAAAACGGGCCGACCAGACATCCAACAAGAGGTTACTCATCGGTATTGACCCCCAGCGCCATGCCCGTCGCCATTGGCAGACGGGCCGACCAGAAATCCAGCGACCGTCTGCTCATCAGCGCTGATCGTCCAGCGCGACCCCCTTGGGGATTTTGAAGACAAATTCGTTGCCCTTGAGCACCGGCTTGCGGTTGAAGTTGCTCAGGGTGAACTCGCTCCACTGGCCCTGGGCCTCTTTCACGTCGAAGCGGCTGATGTTGTTCTGCCTGTCGAAGGTGATGCGGAAGGAGGCGATCAGCTCGTCCTGGTTGCGACTGGTGACGGTGTAGACATCCCCTTCCTGGGTGACGTCATAGTTCTTCCAGAGGCTGTTGTCGTTGCCGGCGATCAGCACGAAGGGGGTGTTGAGCACCGCATCCTTCATCTTGAGGGCGGTCACCTGCTCGACGAAGGGATCATAGACCCAGACATCCTTGCCATCGGCCACGATCAGGCTCTCGTCCGGCGAGGTGGTGTGCCAGTTGAAGCGATTGGGGCGCTGCACCAGCAGATCGCCACCGGCGCGCTGCAGCTCCTTGCCCTTGCTGTCATAGACGGTCTGGGCAAACTTGGCGGAGAAGAGGCTCACTCCCGCCAGCTTCTGCTTGAGATCGCTGGCCGCGTCGGCCCACACCTGGCTGCTGGCAACCAGCAGCACAGTGCCCATCAACAGTTGTTTTTTCATCATGCTTTTCATAACGGCTATCTCGATAAAAGGCCACGCCCGCAGGGGGCATGGCCAGGATGATAGAGGGGTGAGGCTTAGTCCCGTACCGGTGGCGGGGCCAGCACGTCGCGCTGACCATTGCCGCCCGGGGCGCTGACGATACCCTGGTTTTCCATCTGCTCGATGAGACGGGCCGCCCGGTTGTAACCAATCTTGAACTTGCGCTGCACGCTGGAGGTCGAGCCGCGGCGCGACTCCACCACGAAGGCCACCGCCTCGTCGAACAGGGGGTCGAGCTCTTCGTCGTCACCACCGCCATATTCGCCGCTGCCGCCCTCGCCGCCGGATTCACCGGAGAGGATCTCCTCGATGTAGTTCGGCTCGCCGCGCAGTTTCCAGTCCGCCACCACCTTGTGCACCTCGTGGTCATCCACAAAGGCGCCGTGCACCCGGGTCGGGTTGGAGGTACCGGCCGGCATGTAGAGCATGTCGCCCATGCCGAGCAGGGATTCGGCGCCGCCCTGATCGATGATGGTACGGGAGTCGATCTTGCTCGACACCTGGAACGAGATACGGGTCGGGATGTTGGCCTTGATGAGACCGGTAATGACATCCACCGACGGCCGCTGGGTCGCGAGGATCAGGTGGATACCGGCCGCCCGCGCCTTCTGGGCTATACGGGCGATCAGCTCCTCCACCTTCTTGCCGACGATCATCATCATGTCGGCAAACTCGTCCACCACCACGACTATATGCGGCAGTTTTTCCAGCTCAGGCGGCATCTGGTCCATGGAGTCGCCCGGACGCCACAGCGGATCCAGCAGGGGTTCCCCCTCCTCGATGGCCGCCAGCACCTTGTCGTTGTAGCCCTTGAGGTTGCGCACCCCGACCGCCGACATCAGCTTGTAGCGACGCTCCATCTCGCCCACGCACCAGCGCAGGGCGTTGGCGGCGTCCTTCATGTCGGTCACCACCTCGGTCAGCAGATGGGGGATCCCCTCGTAGACCGACAGCTCCAGCATCTTGGGGTCGATCATGATGAAGCGCAGATCGTCCGGCGTCGACTTGTAGAGCATGGAGATGATCATGGTGTTCACCCCCACCGACTTACCGGAGCCGGTGGTACCGGCCACCAGCAGGTGGGGCATCTTGGCGAGGTTCACCACCACGGGTTCGCCGGCAATGTCCTGACCCAGCCCCATGGTGAGCGGGTTGCGGCTGCCCGAGAACGCCTCGCAGTCGAGGGTCTCGCGCAGGTAGACGGTCTGACGCACCCTGTTGGGCAGCTCGATCCCGACGAACGTCTTGCCCGGGATCACTTCCACCACCCGCACGCTGCTGGCCGACAGAGAGCGGGCCAGATCGCGGGAGAGGTTGGTGATCTTGCTCGCCTTCATGCCAGGCGCCAGATCCAGCTCGAAACGGGTGATGACGGGGCCTGGATAGACACCCACCACCTTGGCCTGCACGTTGTAGTCGGCCAGTTTCGCCTCCACCAGTCGGCCCATGCGCTCCAGCTCGTCCTTGCTCATCATCTGGGTCTTGGCGGGCGGACGGTCCAGCAGCTCGATGCTGGGCAAGGGTGGCAGCCCAGGTTGCAGGCGGCGCTTGGGCTTGCCGGGCGTGGGAGCCGCCGGTGCTGGCGCCTCCTCATCTCCTTCCGCCCAGGGCAGATCCAGATCATCGTCCTCGTCATCGGCCGTGACCAGGGCTGGCTGACGACGAGCGCCGTTGGTGGCTGCTCGCTTGGCCTTGGCCACGGGGGCCGGCTCGTCATCTTCATCGTCAAACTGCGGATCGAACTGGAAGGTATCCTCATCAAGCTCGGGCAGCCACTCATCGGACTTGGCCTTCTGGCTCTTGGTTGCGGCTTTTTCCTTGGGACGACGGGTCCAGCTGGAGTGCGGTTCATCTTCCTCGTCATCGAGTTCGATGGCCCCCACGCCACCTTCCAGCAAGGGATCCGGCCCCTCAACGCGCGGCTGGCGCCAGCCACCGGTCAGCCAGCGGCCAAGGGTGGTGGGAAAATGGTAAACGGCGCTGACCGAACCGGTGCAGGCGGCCCCGATCCGCTCGACGATGGTCAGCCAGGACCAGCCGGTGAACAGGGTGATGCCGGTGGCCACGAAGCAGAGCAGCATCAGGTTGGCACCGACCCCGCCAAACAGCGGCACCACGGCGGAGGAGATCACGTCCCCCACCAGGCCGCCGGCGGAAAAATTCTGCAGATCATTGAAGTTCATGCTGGCAATGGCGGACATGCCGAGCACGGTCAGCACGAAGCCGACGATGCGCACCGACAGGGTGAGGTAATCCACATCAAGCAGCCGGCTTGGACGCCAGAACAGGCTCCAGCCCAGCAGGACGACCAGGGGGGGAACCAGATAGGAAAACGCCCCGAAGGTAAACATGGTGATGTCGGCGAGCCAGGCCCCCGCGCTGCCGGCGAGGTTTTTCACCTCCCCTTGCCAGGAGGTCTGGGACCAACCGGGATCGGCGGGGTGGTAGGACAACAGGGCAAGCAAGAGATAGGCAGCCATCAGGGTGATGGCGATCAAGACGGCTTCGAAGATCCGTTGTGTACCTGATAAAGGAGTAAACAGCTTTTTATCGGCCAAACTCCGGCTCCTTTCTGAAAACATGTAATGCAGGGGGATAAGGGGGCCTAGTATCCCTGAAAAGCCCACCGGTTGTCAGCCCGTGCCTGGCGTGGCGGCCATATTCACAACCGACTCGATAAGAAGAAACGAGCGGACCGGCCGCTCGTTTCTGAATGTCGTGACTTGTCGCAAGGCTGGCAAGCCACAGCATAACCCGACTCAACGGGTGCTGATCACCAGACGACTGCTCTGTTTGACCTCTTCCATCACCACATAGGTGCGAGTGTCGTTGACACCGGGCAGACGCAGCAGGGTTTCCCCCAGCAGACGGCGATAGGCCGACATGTCGCTGACTCGGGTCTTGAGCAGATAGTCGAAATCGCCGGAGACCAGATGGCACTCCTGGATCTCCTCGAGCACCTGAACAGCCTTGTTGAACTGTTCAAACACATCGGGGGCACCGCGATTGAGGGTAATTTCCACGAATACCAGCAGAGACGCGTCCAGATAATGAGGGTTCAGAATGGCGGCATACCCTTCGATATACCCTTGTCGCTCGAGGCGACGAACCCGTTCCAGACACGGTGTAGGACTCAGGCCAACTCGTTTGGACAACTCAACGTTCGAAATTCTGCCATCCTTTTGCAGCTCATTCAGAATGTTGCGGTCAATCCTGTCCAAATCCTTTAGCCGACTCTTAGCTTCCATCATTTATTCCATCCTTTGGCTATTTTTTGGTAAGAATCACCAGTCATTTTATAATTATGGTCACAAATCCTGTCAATACCTGAATATGCAAGGCGCAAATGTTGCCAAACTAGCTTGCAACATAAACCACCAATCGATAGTCGAGGGATAGCATGATTATCGGTGTACCTAAAGAAATAAAAAACCATGAATACCGCGTAGGCATGGCTGTGGCCAGTGTACGTGAACTGACAGCACGAAACCATACTGTTTTCGCCCAAAGCGGCGCAGGAAGCGGCATTGATTCAGGTGGTGCAGATTATCGCGCTGCCACTGTCGCTATTTTGTCCTGCATTGCAGCAATTTTCACCGTGGCCGGCGTATTCATCAGACTCAAAACATAACACCCCCCTCCCTGCGTCTTCGTCGCGACTGCCCGGCAATGATTTGGCATTCGCCCTGCAGGATAACGAGAGGCCGCCATCATGAATGTGCCCATAGGGAGAGCGGCCACCCCAGCGAGATCCCCCCGCATGTCAATGCGCGGCCTGATTAGCTGCCCCCCGCACTAATGAGGCAACCATGGCCTCAGGCGCTGTACTGCAAAGCACCGACAGAGGGGCCACTGCGCCAAAACTTGTCAATCGCGCCTAGATCGCCGCCACACCAGCGGACAGGATCAGCCGGGCTGGGCAGCAACCGCTGGCAAACGCTACTGCAAGCGCCCTTCCCCACCTTATCAATAGAAATGCGTGCCACGCCCGGGAAGCGCCAGCGGATACCAAGCGCCACCTCTCACATCACCATGGCGAGAGAGTCAGAGAGATCCATCTAACTCCTCATCAAGGCGCACCGAGCCCGGCAGAGGAGCCTTCCGCGACAGGGCATGTTTTCAGCCCTTTCTTACCTCGCTCCCACCCCGCCAGCCGATTGATGCAATCGACTCACTGGCCTTTGACCCCTTATCACGAATTACCTACAATCGCGCAAACTCATCACGTCTCGGAAATCACATCATGAGCCAAGTCACTCATAGCAAACTGCTGATCCTGGGGTCAGGCCCGGCGGGTTACACTGCCGCCGTCTATGCCGCCCGTGCCAACCTCAATCCGCTGCTCATCACCGGCATGCAGCAAGGCGGTCAGCTGACTACCACCACCGAAGTGGAGAACTGGCCCGGTGACCCCGAGGGGCTGACCGGTCCGGCCCTGATGGAGCGCATGAAAGAGCATGCGGAGAAGTTCGACACCCGCATCCTGTTCGATCACATCAATGAAGTGCAGCTGACCCAGCGTCCGTTCCGCCTCAAGGGCGACAACGGCGAATACACCTGTGATGCGCTGATCATCGCCACCGGTGCCTCCGCCAAGTATCTGGGCCTGCCTTCCGAAGAGGCCTTCAAGGGCCGCGGTGTCTCCGCCTGCGCCACCTGTGACGGCTTCTTCTATCGCAATCAGGAAGTGGCCGTGGTCGGCGGCGGCAACACCGCCGTGGAAGAGGCGCTCTATCTGGCCAACATCGCCAAGAAGGTGCACCTCATTCACCGTCGCGACGAGTTCCGCGCCGAGAAGATCCTGATCAAGCGTCTGCACGACAAGGTGGCCAGCGGCAATATCGTGCTACACACCCACCAGACTCTGGACGAAGTGCTGGGCGACGACATGGGGGTGACCGGCGTGCGTCTGCGCAACACCCAGAACGACACCACCACCGACCTGCCACTGATGGGCGTCTTCATCGCCATCGGTCACCAGCCCAATACCCAGATCTTCGCCGACCAGCTGGATATGCAGAACGGCTATCTGAAGGTGCGTGGCGGCCTCGACGGCTTCGCCACCCAGACCAGCATCGAAGGGGTATTTGCCGCCGGTGACGTGGCTGACCACACCTACCGCCAGGCCATCACCTCGGCCGGTACCGGCTGTATGGCCGCCCTCGATGCCGAGCGCTATCTGGACGCGCAATAAGCACAAGGGATATAAAAGGCATGCCGCGAGGCATGCCTTTTTACTTTAAGGAGCCGGATGAAACAGAAAATATTGATAGTCGAGGACAGTCTGACCATTCGACGGATGCTGATCCAGGCCATTGCCCAGCAAACCGGGCTGGAGATCGATGCATTCGATACCCTGGAGGGTGCCCGACACTGTCGGGGAGAAGAGTACGTGGTGGCGCTGGTGGATCTGACCCTGCCGGATGCCCCCAGCGGGGAGGCAGTCAAGGTGTTGCTGGAGCGGGGCTTGCCGGTGGTGATCCTCACTGCCGATATCAGCGAGGAGAAGCGCGCTGCCTGGCTGGAGGCAGGGGTGCTGGACTATGTGATGAAGGATTCACGCCACTCCCTGCAATACGCCGTCAGCCTGGTTCATCGCCTCTACCTCAACCAACGCATCGAAGTACTGGTGGTCGATGATTCACGCACCTCCCGCCACCGCACCATGGCCCAGCTGCGCAAGCAACTGCTGCAGGTGCATGAGGCGAGCCACGCCCGCGAGGCCCTGGCCCAGCTCGAACAGAACCCGGCCATTCGGCTGGTACTGGTCGACTACTACATGCCAGAAATTGACGGGATCAGCCTGGTGCGCATGCTGCGCGAGCGTTACAGCAAGCAGCAGCTCGCCATCATCGGCATCTCGGTATCGGACAAGCGCGGCCTCTCCGCCCGTTACCTCAAGCAGGGCGCCAACGACTTCCTCAACCAGCCGTTCGAACCGGAAGAGCTGCAATGCCGGGTCAGCCATAACCTGGAAGCGCTGGAGCAGTTCAACAGCATCCAGGAGTCGGCCAATCGCGACTACCTGACCGGGCTCTACAACCGGCGCTACTGGTTCAATGAAGGACAGAAATGGTTCGAGGAGCACCAGCGTCAGGAGACGCCGCTTGCGCTGTGCGTGCTCGATGTGGATCACTTCAAGCAGGTCAACGATCACTGGGGCCATGCCATCGGCGATCAGCTGCTCTGCCACCTCACCCGGCTGCTCACCCAGTTCTTCCCAGATGCCATGATCGCCCGTTTTGGTGGCGAAGAGTTTGCACTGATGGTGCCCCACTGCACCGTGCCGGTGCTGCTCAAACGGCTGGAGGGGCTGCGCCAGCAGATGCGCCAGCAACCGCTGTCCAGGGAGACGCCGCTGTTTGTACGCGCCAGTTTCGGGGTGATCAAAGTCGGGCGCGGTTCCATGGACGAGGCACTGAGCGAGGCGGATCGCCTGCTCTATCAGGCAAAGAACACCGGCCGTGACAAGATAGTGTCGCAGGACTCATCGGCCTGACGTTACCTCGCCAGATGTTCTCCGTGTAGTACCCGCCCGACAGCTTGCCCAGCCGGCAGCGTGTCGGGTCACTTCTCCCCCCTTGATGACCGCCTGAGCCAGCGCCTGCTTCAATAGGTCTTGTCGACCCGCACGCCATCGTCGAAATAGAGGATGCGCACCTTGTCGCCGTTCATGAACACCATGGCCGGATCGTAATCCTGAATGACGTTCACCAGCCCGTTTTGCTCGTTGCGAATAAGCAGCTCTACCAGCTTGTTCTCCACCACGCTGCCGCCCGATTGATACTGCTGCGCCGCGGCCGCCCCCGCCAATGCGCCGACCGCAGTAGCGATTTCACGGCCATGACCGCCACCAAACTGGTTGCCAAGCAGACCGCCCAGGACGGCGCCCCCCAGGGTTTTCCAGCCGGAGTGTTCTGATTCCAGAATCTGGCGCTGGGTGATGTTGCGCACCGTCTCGACCTGGCCAAACACCACCTGATTCACGGGTCTTGCCGTATTGCGCTCGTAGACCTGCGCCCAGGCGGGCGCAGTGACAAAGCAAAACAAGCTGGATACTATCAGGATAATGGCCTTCATCTATGAACCTCGTTACCTTATGTCTCGCTATCTTACCCAATTGGATGATGAGCTGTGCTGGTTTCCCGACCCCGAGCATGCCCTGGAGGAACCCAACGGCCTGCTGGCGATCGGAGGGGATCTCTCTCCGGCCCGCCTGCTGGCAGCTTACCACAAGGGGATCTTCCCGTGGAATGAACCCCACCAGCCGCTGCTGTGGTGGTCACCGGATCCCAGAGGCGTCATCCGGCCGGAACAGCTGCACATCGGTCGCACCCTCCGTAAATTTATCCGTGGTACCTCATTCGATATTTCCATCGATCGCGCCTTTAATGAGGTTATAGCGGCCTGCGCCGCGCCCCGTCGCAGTGCCAGTGGAACCTGGATTAGCACACCCATGATCGACGCCTATCGACAATTGCACCGCCTTGGCCATGCCCACTCCATCGAGATCTGGCAGGAGGGCCAGTTGCAAGCCGGCCTCTATGGCCTCTCCCTCGGCCGGGTGTTCTGCGGCGAGTCCATGTTCAGTCGTATCGACAACGGTGCCAAACTGGCCATGGTGGCCCTCTGCCGGCACTTCGCCCGCCATGATGGCGCCTTGATCGATTGCCAGATGCAGAACGATTTTTTGGCCACCCTGGGAATAGAAGAGTGGCCGAGACGCCAATTTTTGACGACGCTGGCACAACTGAGCCGACAACCGCTGGCGGCCAATTGCTGGCAAACGGGGAGCATTCTGTTATGACCGAAGAAGTGATCCTCAAGGTAGGACTGACCCCGAAGCACCAATGCAGCTATCTGGGTCATGAGCAGGAGCAATTGCTGGTGTTGATGGATCACAGCCTGCTCAATGCCAGCGGCTACGAACGCCTGCTGACGGCCGGCTTTCGGCGCAGCGGCAACGACATCTATCGTCCCCACTGCCCGGCCTGCAATGCCTGCCAGTCCCTGCGCATCCACAGCGAGCGCTTCGTGCCGAGCCGCAGCCAGAAGCGGATCCGCCAGCTCAATCAGGATATCGAACTGGTACTCAGCTACGACGACAAGCCAGAGTACTACCAGCTCTATGAACGCTACATTCGCGAACGCCATCATGACGGCAGCATGTATCCCCCCAGCCGTACCCAGTACAAGGGCTTCCTGCACTGTGACTGGATGCCGCCCCTCTATCTGGAAATGCGCAAGGATAACCGGCTGATCGGGGTCGCAACCACGGATCTGCTGCCCCATTCCCTCAGCGCCATGTACACCTTTTTCGACCCTGCCCATGCGGATCGTTCCCTCGGTACCTTCGCCATTCTGAGCCAGTTGGAACTGGCCAGAAGAACCGGCCGCAGCTGGCTATATCTGGGCTATCTGGTGGAGGAGTGCCGCAAGATGAATTACAAGCGCCAGTATCTGCCCCATGAACGGTTGATACAGGGGGAATGGAAAAATATCGACAGCAAGCCCGAGTAAACTTTACACATAGCCTTAAATCCGGCATGATCCAGCGGATTTTTTGTTGTGGCTTATCAAGAGGATTCAATGGCTAAAGAAGACAGTATTGAGATGCAGGGCACTATTCTCGAAACCCTGCCCAATACCATGTTCCGTGTGGAACTGGAGAATGGTCACGTGGTTATCGCTCATATTTCCGGCAAGATGCGCAAAAACTACATCCGTATCCTGACTGGGGACAAAGTAACGGTAGCTCTGACTCCGTACGATCTCTCCAAGGGACGTATTGTTTTCCGCTCTCGCTAAGCCAGGAATTCAGCAAAAAACCCCAACCTTCCGGTTGGGGTTTTTTGTGGTTTTCCAACAGCGTTAAGCTTAGTGGGAAACAGCTTCAACATTGACCTGATAGTCAAAGCTGAGGCTGTCATTTATCAACTCAACCTTCACTACCCCCCCATCGACCAAGGATCCGAACAGGATCTCATTGGCAAGGGGTTTCTTGAGGTGTTCCTGGATGACCCGTCCCATGGGTCTCGCTCCCATGGCCCTGTCATATCCCTTCTCGGCCAACCAGTGACGGACACCCTCGGACACTTCAAGAGACACGCCCTTGGCATCCAGTTGTACCTGCAACTCGACGATGAACTTGTCGACCACCTGATGTATCACCGTCATATCCAGATGATTGAACCAGATGGTGTGATCGAGCCGGTTGCGAAACTCCGGGCTGAACGTCTTGTTGATCACCGCCATGGCATCGTGGCTCATATCCTGTTGCTGGAAGCCGATGGATTTGCGCTGGGTCTCCTGCACGCCGGCGTTGGTGGTCATCACCAGGATCACGTTGCGAAAATCCGCCTTGCGCCCGTTGTTGTCGGTCAGGGTGCCGTTGTCCATCACCTGCAGCAGCAGGTTGAACACATCCGGGTGAGCCTTTTCGATCTCGTCCAGCAATACCACTGAGTGCGGATGCTTGAGCACCGAATCGGTCAGGAGTCCCCCCTGCTCAAAGCCCACATAGCCGGGAGGTGCCCCGATCAGGCGGGAGACGGTGTGGCGCTCCATGTACTCCGACATATCAAAGCGCAGCACCTCGACGCCGAGCGCCTTGCCCAACTGCTGAGTGACCTCGGTCTTGCCAACCCCGGTCGGGCCGGCAAACAGGAAGCAACCCACGGGGCGACGCTCATTACCCAAACCAGAACGTGACAAGCGAATGGAATCGGTCAGCACCTCAATGGCCTTGTCCTGACCAAATACCACCATCTTGAGGTTGCGCTCCAGATTCTTCAGCACTTCCTTGTCGGAAGACGAGACTGATTTCTCCGGAATGCGGGCAATCTTGGCCACAATGGCTTCGATCTCCTGCACATTGATCACTTTCTTGCGCTTGCTCGCCGGCAGCAGCCGTTGCCCGGCGCCGGCTTCGTCGATCACGTCGATCGCCTTGTCAGGCAGATGGCGATCATTGATGTACTTGGCAGAGAGCTCCACCGCGGCGCGGATGGCCTTGACGGTATAACGTACCCCGTGGTGAGCCTCATAGCGGCTCTTGAGCCCCATCAGGATGCGGGTGGTATCATCCACGCTGGGCTCGACGATATCGATCTTCTGGAAACGACGCGCCAGAGCACGGTCCTTCTCAAAGATCTGGGAGTATTCCTGATAGGTGGTGGAGCCGACACAGCGCAGCAAGCCATTGGAGAGCAGCGGCTTGATGAGATTGGCCGCATCCAGCTGACCACCGGAGGCAGCACCAGCCCCTATGATGGTGTGGATCTCGTCGATGAACAGGATCGCCCCTTCCTGGCGCTCGATCTGCTTGAGCAGCACCTTGAGGCGCTTCTCGAAATCACCGCGATATTTGGTCCCCGCCAGCAGCGAGCCCATGTCCAGGGAATAAATGGTGCTGCCCGCAATCACCTCGGGCACATCACCCTTGACGATACGATAGGCCAGCCCTTCGGCGATGGCCGTCTTGCCCACCCCGGCTTCACCAACCAGCAAGGGATTGTTCTTGCGACGGCGGCAGAGCACCTGGATGGTACGATTGAGCTCCTGATCCCGCCCGATAAGCGGATCGATACGCCCTTCCAGCACCAGCTGATTGAGGTTGGTGGCAAAGCTTTCTATCTGGGCGGCAGACACATCGTCGTCGGACTCGGCATTGTTGCTGCTGTTGTCCGGCTTGCTGTCTTTGCGCACGCCATGGGAGAGGAAATTGACCACATCCAGTCGGCTGATCTCGGCCTTTTTCAGGAAGTAAGCGGCCTGGGACTCCTGCTCGCTGAAAATGGCAACCAGCACATTGGCACCACTGACTTCCGTGTTGCCCGATGATTGAACATGGAACACGGCGCGTTGCAGCACCCGCTGGAAGCCCAGTGTGGGCTGGGTTTCACGATCTTCATCGTCACGGGGAATAAGCGGGGTTGTTTGACTGATGAATGCGCTGATCTCTTTGCGCATCAGCTCCACGTCAGCACCACAAGAACTCAGCGCCTCATGGGCTGAGCTGTTATCCAGCAGGGCTAACAACAGGTGCTCGACAGTCATGAATTCGTGGCGCTCGTCACGGGCCAGTTTGAAAGCCTCGTTCAGCGTCTTTTCTAGATCTTTATTCAACATAGGCACCTCCCCTAGTACAGCAACAATGTGGTGTCGTCATCGCCATCAAGTCATCAGATTCAAGCCTTTTCCATGGTACACAGCAGTGGATGTTCGTTGTTACGTGCATAGGTGTTGACCTGGACCACTTTGGTTTCGGCAATCTCGGCGGTGAACGTGCCACAGACTCCCTTACCACTATAATGCACGCTCAGCATCACCTGAGTGGCCTTGTCCAAATCCATACCAAAGAACTTTTGCAGCACCTCCACCACGAACTCCATCGGTGTGTAGTCGTCATTGTTCAGGACGACCTTGTACATGGGTGGCGGTTGCAGCTTGGTTTTCTCTGCTTCTGCAATCTCTTCATTAGCAAAGAGTTCTTTCTGCTTGCTCATAATCGCGCTTTGGTACCTCTAGATTACTACCGCCTAACACAAGATTGTCAATAGACTTGTTAACCAGATCACATCAGTTGTTAACAACTCCTTGACTCGCTCAAAAGTTAGACTAGATTGGTTACTTGCTAATCGGCGCCCGTCTGCTATGGGCTATGTTACTAGTTATAAAGGGCTGGCGCAGGTTACTCAACGACTTCAAGGTAATCAATAAAAGGATGTAGATGTATGGCAACCGGAACAGTCAAGTGGTTTAACAACGCAAAAGGATTTGGGTTTATCTGTCCGGAAGGAGGTGGTGAAGATATCTTCGCCCACTACTCCACGATACAAATGGAAGGCTACAAGACGTTGAAAGCAGGTCAAGCAGTCAACTTTGAACTGCAGCAGGGGCCGAAAGGCAATCACGCCTCTGTCATTGTGCCAAACGAAGCACAGAACATGTAAGAGTCGAACTGGATAAATAAAAAAACCGGCAAGCCGCAAGGTTGCCGGTTTTTTTATTGCTGCAATTTACAGGAGAAGTTCGTTCCCCCGAGCAGACTAGAAAGAGATCATTGTGCGCTGTCGTGATAGTCCTGACAGGCGCTCAGGGTATTTTCCATCAGGCTGGCAACCGTCATGGGGCCAACCCCGCCCGGTACAGGCGTGATGAAGGAGGCATGATTGCGCGCGGTCTCAAACTCCACGTCACCGACCAAAGAGCCGTCCGCCAACCGGTTGATCCCCACGTCTATCACCAGTGCCCCCGGTTTAACCCACTCACCCGGAATGAAATTGGGTTTGCCAACCGCCACCACCAGCAGGTCGGCACGGCGAACCTGCTCTTCCAGATCCTGAGTGAAACGGTGGCAGGTGGTGGTAGTACAACCTGCCAGCAGCAGCTCCAGCGTCATCGGCCGGCCGACGATGTTGGATGCCCCGACTACTACCGCATGCAGACCATGCGTTTTTACACCGGTCGCTTCAATCAGCGTCATGATGCCTTTGGGCGTACAGGGGCGCAGTGCCGGAATACGCTGTGCCAGCCGACCCACGTTGTAAGGATGGAAACCATCCACGTCCTTGTCGGGGCGAATACGCTCCAATACCTGGGTCGTATCGCAGTGAGCCGGCAAGGGGAGCTGCACCAGAATACCGTCAACGTCTGCGTCTTCATTCAGCTTATCGATCAGTGCCAGCAACTCTTCCTGGCTCGCCATCGCGTCCAGATCGTAAGAGCGGGAGATAAAACCCACCTCTTCACAGGCGCGCCGCTTGCTGCCGACATAGACCTGCGAGGCAGGATCTACCCCGACCAGGATGACCGCCAAGCCCGGCGCCCGTTTTCCTTGTGCCAACCGCTGTTGGACTTGCGCTGCGACCTGATTGCGAATCGTTTGCGCAACCTGTTTTCCATCAATGATTTTGGCAGACATCGTTCTTCACTCACCATGTGTTCAACTGCCGCGCATTGTCGCATTTTTTTGCCACGGGTGTTAGCGGCTCTCGCATGGAGGGCAATAAGTAGGCATTTGAATTCATTGGTGGAAAAATTCGTTGACGCTGGCTTTCCCGCTTGGGTATGATGCCGGCCCGTTGCCCAGTACAGCCGCTGTCGCTAAGCTGGAGACGAGATTCTCGGTGATTAGCGCAGCCCGGTAGCGCATCTGGTTTGGGACCAGAGGGTCAAAGGTTCGAATCCTTTATCACCGACCAGGTTTTTCGGCATGCCGCCAGGCTTGTCGAGGCAATGCGCCCTTAGCTCAGTCGGATAGAGCAACGGCCTTCTAAGCCGTGGGTCGCAGGTTCGAATCCTGCAGGGCGCGCCATTGATAACATGCATCTCCCCGATGCAGACATTGATGGGTATCTTCAGTGGTGGCTGTAGCTCAGTTGGTAGAGTCCCGGATTGTGATTCCGGTTGTCGTGGGTTCGAGCCCCATCAGCCACCCCATTATCTCCTTTCAGAAAACATTCAATCCTATCTGTTTAAATCCGGTAGACATAAACCGCCCCTCCAATGCTCTGCCCGTTGCTGAAAAAATGCCCGTAACGGGTCGCACAGGGGACACTCTAAAATGCATCCGCATTGGTGCTGGCGGTTGCCAGCAACCCGTCTCGGACCTTATGAGATCAAAGGAGAACAACTTGGCATAAGTCGGTGGGGCTGATGTAGTCAAACCTGGACAGCTATTTGGAACAGCGGCCACATTAGGGCAGGGTGATGGAGGGACAAATCCCCTACAGCATGTTCAAGAAGGGTCTGAAATTGATACTGAAGGAAGTGCGCTCTAAAGTAGCGTAAACAAGACACCGGTTTGAGGCCGGTGTCAGGTGATAACTAGATCTGTACAGAATATAAATACTAGTTAAAATTTTTTACATTGGATTGATAGATATCTCTATTTCATTGACTACTTCAGAACCAAAAAACTTCATCATGTAGTTATCACGTATATATGTAAAAGCATCATCTTTCTTAGACGCAGGTACACCATATACTTTTATGACATCAAGCATTTTGCTTCCCACATAGATCCCTCTACTACTAAACCCCACATCTTTCTTAAGAGTGACTTTAGTTATTCTATAATCATCAAAGTCTCTTTTTAATTTATTATAGTCAAGATTTGATGACTCTATATATATGAAACCAAAGTCATGAGGATAAAATTTATAATCTACGCCATCAATATTTTTAAATACATCGGCAAAACCATTTCCACTATACATTTCGGTGAATCCATTAAAAGCTCCTATAACTTCACTGTAATCACCACCAACTTTTATATCATAACCATTAAAGTGTATAGCAAAATCGCTTTTTTTAACATTTAAATCCTCAGGTGATTTTTCTTTTTTGGTGATACGGGTTGAATCAACCCATCCTGTATGAACCTCACCTTTCCGGTCTAGATAACCAACATATTGAAATCCATTATACGATGCATATGAAATTGCCTTGTCGCCATTAATTATGAATTTTTTTGACTTACACTCATCAAGAGGCATGTCATAAAAAAAAGTGCGACCTTTCGATGTCACGATAATGTTAGATACATCGTAAAAAACCCCACTACTTTTCTGTACTTCATTGAACTTTACACTCTCACATGCCGCCTGAAGACTAAAAGAAAAAAAGAAAGCGAAGACATAAATAACACTTTTCATTAATCATTCCTCATAAACCGGAATATCGACATGTAAAATGGCATTAGGGAAAACATCAAATCTTTTCTTCATGTTAGGTATTTGATGCTTAGCCCAAAGAACATCACTGGCATACTGATGCTCGCCCGGTGAAGCTGGATTCCAACGCATTTTATAAAGCGTATTCTGTTTATATTTATGGTGATTAACAAAGTTATCAGATATCCATTTAGCTCCACCATCTATTGCTTTATCAATTGAATTCCATCCATTTTTATATGCATATTCAGTACCTAATGCAGGCTTGTCATCTCTAACGTTAATACCATACATATTATAAACCTTAACCCCATTAAAATCTTTTCCACGTGCAAAACTTGATGTCCCCCGACCAGTTTCTAGTGATGCATGAGAAACTAGATACACTTCACTGACATTATACTTTTTAGCTGCAGAGATAAAAATAGAACCTTTACCCTCTAAGACTCCTTGCCCTAACAAAAACTTATTAAGCTCATCCTCTGAAACTTCTGAGTATTTTGATAGATCAAGAAATTGATAGATAGTATTTTTAGTCAGGTCATCGTCTGGTGTTAGATGGAGCAATACCTCATCTCGACTTGCCAGTTTATTATTTCCCACTTTAGGTGCGTACTTAGAAGGTATTGCCATCTGTTTGTCTAATGCTTTCCCAATGACATAGTTATATTTTGTATAATGTACAACAAATCTATCTTTTTTCTTTCCATATATGGCCATTGGATATATATGCCAAATATCCTTACCAAGCTTTAGCTTCGCAGCACTCTGCATCCACTCCAGCTTATCGATACGCTGTTTCTCGTGATCCACCAAGATGTCAAAATCAGGCAAGCCAATCTTGGTCATCAGTTTATCTAGCCACAGATAACTGCTGGCTGATGATTTTTCATACCATTCGCTGGGATGCTTGACGATTAGTTTGTGAAGTTTTTCTGCATTGTTGCTGTTTTGCAAGGCCGCCTGTATTTCTTCACTGCTAAGCTCACCACTCTTATCAGTATCGAAACTCTTTACCAATTCGGTAAAGAAGGTGGGGGGTGCATCGGGATCCAGATAGCCATCGGAGCCTGAACCATCGATCTTTTTAAAACCAATCTTCAGCCAGTCATGCTGGCTCAACAGTTCGACTTGCTCTTTCTTGACATACTTTCCTGACGATACGCTGAGCCACTCCTGCTTGGCAGCGTCTTTTTCAAGCTTGGGTGATTCAACCAGTTCTTCCTGGCTTTTGTCAGCAGTCGCTGCCCAGAGATCTTTACCATCCTGCTTTTTCTTTTCGTATAAGACGAGTTCCGCCGGGACCTTGGCATAGGTAGCACCACCTTTTGTTCCCGCCTTGTTGGCCAGCACATCGTCAAGACGAAGATCCTGGGTGAAGACTTCAAGATGGACTTGATGCTTGCTCTTTTTGCCTCCAATCAGAGAGCCTGGCGTTTCCACCAGGCCGAGATAGCCTATAGTCTCACCCGCGGCGATAGCTACGGGAGATGGCAACACATAGAGTTCGCCGAGATGGGAAGGTGTACGCACATTTACCTTGATAAACTCATCTTCGACGCACACCCAGGCCATGCCGCAACTACCCGCAGCACCATCTGCATTCGGTGTCACATATTCGCATCTGGCCATCTTACGTGCTTTGTCACCCACCCAATGGAATTCGAGTCGGTGGGCATCATACTTCACTTTTGTTCCTGCAGGCAGAGCAACGCTTCGGTCTCCCGCCATCAGACGACCTGTAGGCCCATTGAGAACAGGATCCGCACGACCAACCATATTCGTCAGCAGCTCGGCATCTATTTGGTCAAATAGCCAGGTTGGCACATTGGGCTTGATAACGATCACCGCATCCGGGCTATTGGCGATCCAGACCGAACTCCCTTGACTGACCACAACACCGGCCTTCTCGGCCTCTTTCATCTGGGTATTGGATAGCTGGCTCTTGATCGTCACCTTGATGAAATCATACTCCTTGCCCCCAACGATCCCCTTTTGAGGAGGCGTGTTACTGTCCATTTCCAGTTCGGTATCTTTAGGTAGCGTGAAGCGCGGCAAAGCGGCATCAACACGCTGCTGCTCAGCATCGGGATTGGCATGGGGAATGGAGTTGCGCGCATTCCACCCCTTCTTCAATATCAGCTTCTCGGTACTTTGGTACTGATCCCAAGGCAGCAGATGCATATAAAGCGAGTAGAAGGTGAACTCATTTTTCGCCTTGGTCTCTGTATTGATTTCACAATATTCGTGCTGTACCAAGCAGAAGCAGTTGGAATAACGCAGGGACTCCCCCTGAAATTCAGAGGTCAGGTAATCCTTCATCATCCGGAATGCCACCACCTTGCCATCGGCCATGGCTCTGACAGGATACTTATCCTTGCACCAAGGAGCACTCTTGTCGCTGATATGAATGCCACCGTGCCATTTGTTGTGGTTGCCAAGAAGATAGTGACCCGATTGCTCGCCATTGATCAGCGCCGTCAGCGCCTTGACGTCCTTGAACTCTTCCCCTGTGGCAGTGAGGATGGGAAATGCAAACTTCATGCTGTTTCCTTATTCAGAAAAGAGGTAGAACGCGCCAGGCTTCTCTTCTTTCAAGAGCGCCTCCATCGCCTTCTCGGTGGGAATGGCCTTGATGAGTTCAACCAGTTCGGGAGCCTTGACAACTTCTACTCCCTTGGGCACCACGGGGGCCTTGCCACCCCAGCCAGAGCCTGAACCTGCGCTGCCGCCGGCATTGAGCTTGATCGCAGGCCCGACCAGCTTGATGCCGCTAGGATCCACTTTGACAAAGCTGCCGCCTCCCTTGAGGGTGATCTCGGAACCAGCCTCCAGCACCAGCTTGTCGCCCACCTTGATATGCACTTCCTGACCGGCTTCCACCAACAGGGACTGCCCCAACTTCTGGTGCAGGCTGGCATCCACCGTCAGCGAGTAGTCAGCTTTTATCTGGTCGCGCTTCTCACCCTCCACCGTCAGGTGGTCGTTGGCCTTGATGCGGGTCACCCGCTCGTTGTCGATGTCGGTATGCTGGTCGTGTTTGATATGCCAGGCGGCATCATTTTCGATAAGCACGTTCAGGTTTTTCTGACCGTGGATGTAAATCTCTTCCTGCCCCGCCTGGTCCTCAAAGCGCAGCTCGTTGAAGCCCTCCCCCTGATGGGTTTCGGTGCGCAGCACGGTGCGGGTCTTGTTGGCCGGCAACTCGTACGGCGGCCGGTTGGTGGCGTGGTAGATGCGGCCGGTCACGATGGGCTGGTCGGGGTCCCCTTCCAGAAAGCTCACGATGACCTCGTGGCCGATGCGCGGGATGGCCATCATGCCGTACTGACCGCCGGCCCAACCCTGGGATACTCGCACCCAGCAGGAGCTCTGGTCGTTGCTCGAGCCGTAACGGTCCCACGGGAACTGCAGCTTCACCCGGCCATGTTCGTCGCAGTAAATCTCCTCCCCGTCAGGGCCCACCACCATGGCGATTTGTGGTCCATCCACCATCGGCTTGTGAGGGGCCTCCGGACTGCCGATGCGCGCCCGCCAGGTGGTGCTGGCCTTCACTACACCAAATTCGTTGTGATAGACGGTGGGGCCGCTGCCGCCTTCTTCTTCCAAGGCCTGGGGTTGTTCACCGGTGTGACGGATACGCACGATTTGCCAGTCGGTGTTGAGGCTGCCGTTGGGATGTTCAGTGAGTGAAAACGTCTGGCCCGGCAGCAACGCGGCGCAGTTGGACTTAGCCTGGCCCACCACTGCGTCATTGCGCAGCGCATCCAGCCGATGTTGGGCAAAGGCCTTGCCGCTGCCATCCTGCTTGTAGCGGCCCGGATAGTCGAAGTGCTGGTAGGTATCGCGCTGATGTTCGAGCTCTGCGCCCTGCTTTTTGTGGGAGAGGCCGTAAGCCGGGGTCTTGAAGCTGTAGTCTTTGAGCTCCACATCTGAGGGGCGCACTGCCTCGCGGTAGTGAAACTGGCGGACGTAGGGCCCCTGCTCCAGTGAATGGTTGCCGAGGTTGAAGAAGAGCTCGGGGCCTTGAGTCAATGCCGCCGCGTCATCGGCAAACACGATGCGGTGCTTGCCCGCTTCAAACTCGTGGAAGTAGAACATCCCCTCTTCGGCGGCGAGGCGGTTCACGAAATCGAGGTCGGTCTCGCGATACTGAACGCAGTACTCCCGCTTGGCGTGCTCATTTTTCAGGGCAAACGCATAGTCGGTGATGCCGTGCTCTTGCAGCAAGATTGAGAGGATTTCGTCGGGCTTTTGTGCCTGGAAGATGCGGGCGTTCTGGCGCAAAGAGAGCCGCCACAGGGCCGGCTGTACCATGAGCTGATAGCGGGTCCGGCGAAAGCCGCTGTCACCTTGCGCGAAGTCACTGACCACTCCGCACACCCGGCGCTGCAGTTCGCCGTTGTACCACATCAGCAGCTCGCACGGCTGGTCCAGCACGGCGCCAAAGTCGATGTCGGGCTGGGCACTCGCCAGCTCCAGGCGCAAGTTGAATGGCCGGTTCAACGCTTCATCCAACGCAAATTCGGCCACCACGAAGGTACTCTCGGGCAGGGCCCCCACCTTGACGGTAAATTGTAATCCTGTGCTGTCTGCCATGAAGCCCTCCTTAACCTGCCTGTCCGCTGCCTGAGCCAATCACCACACCGCCGCAGCCGACGGCGGTACCGGTCACGGCGATGGGCTTGCCGTTGACCAGTACAGAGCCGACGCCGCCCGAGATGCTGCGCGGATGGGGTGGATTGTTGGGTTTGTCGTGGGGGGCCAGCGGATCACCCTGGCGGGCCACCGGTTTGCCATCGAGGAACACATCCGGGCTGGCAGCAATCACGGGGGATGGGTGGAAACCATCGTGGTCGGTGCCGATGTCACCGAGCAATGCAATAGAAGGGCACATCTGGATTCTCCGTGGGGCAACCATGGTGCAAGCGCAGTCTGGTGCAGAGACAGTTGGAACGGCGACCCAGCAGCCTCCATGCCATGGCTAAGTCGTCCACAATCACATTAAAAATCAGTCAATTACGATTCAAGCTCGCGGCATCTGACCAATCTGCTGCAATCCATTGCGCAAGACAGGGCAAGTTTCCCGGCAAACCTTGCCTTGCCAGTCAAACTCACCACAGCTTGCGCAATTTTTTGCTCATGACAGCACTTTCAGCTACCAGAAGCGCCCTGCTGCAGCTGATAGAGGCGGATATTGAGCGCTTTCAGATCATTTTCCAGACTCTTCAGCTCGGCAGCCGTGATGGGCTCCTGGGAGGCTTTTCTCGCCTCCAGTTCACCGAGGCGCAGACTGAACGGGATGTTCTGCATCAGGTTCTTCTGCACTTCGTAGAGCTGGGATTTGAGGTAGGAGATGGTCACCGTCTTGCGCTGGCGCTCCAGCTCCAGCAGCTGATCGAGCAGGGCATCCACCCCGGCGCGGGCATCCAGGTAGGTGGGCACGCTGATGACATCCCCCTGCTGGCTACCAAGCTGCGCCTGCCACTGCTTGTCCAGCGCCTTGACCGCCAGCGAGTCGGGATAGAGCATCAAGAGTGAGTTGCGCAGCCCCTCGCCGTAGCGATACCAGTAGAGCGGCGACGTCTGCTCAAGCCGGGTCAACTGGTTCTGGTAGCGGGCCACCAGATCGCTCTCCATGCTCTGCAGGGTCTGCTCCCCTAGCACTATGCGTGCCTGGCGAATGTCGTCATAACTGAGTGCTCGCGGCAGCTCGGTGGCCGGCTGCACCAGACGCTGGGCCGCCACGGTTTTCTCCTGCTGCTGATGTTGCCAGCCAAGCCAGCCCATGACCGGCAGGGCGCAGCTGAGCAGACCGCAGCCAAACCAGAACCAGGCGGGCCGCTGCTTGCGGTGCTGTTCAATCTTGAGCACGGTCGGCTTCATCTGCCCCTTCTCGCGCCCCACCAGAATGCTGCCCTGAGGCAGGTGCGGGGTCGCCGCCCCGGCAGAGGCGCCGTGGTCGCTCTCCATGTCGGATTTGAAGAACACCATGGGCGGGATCTGCAGATCCTCCTTGAGACCGGGCTCATCGGAGACGATGACGATCTCGGTCTCATCGAACAGATGGGTGTAGCCCTCGATGAAGTGCACCAGATTCTCGACCCGGGGAATGCGGCTTAAGCCCGCGTTGTGCAGCTTCTCGCTGATGAGTTGCAGAGCCCGCTCGCAACGGTAGATCAGCCGCTTGTCTTCGTGGCTGATCTGGTACTGGCGAATGACATCGCTGATGCGGGCGATGAACCAGTCCAGCATCTCGATGCGGGCCCGCTCCTGATGCACCGGCGGCCAGAAACTCTCCCACTGGGTCACGATCAGGTTGGCGAGAAACTCGCAGCCTTCGGTGAAGCCGCTCAGCCCCTGCAAGCGAGAGCGCGCCAGGGTGAAGTAGATGGCAGTCTGCAGATCCACCCCGTGCTTTTCGAAGATAAGGCTGGCGAGCTGATGGATCTTGCGCCAGTCCACCTCGGGGCGTGAGGCATGGCTGAGCTTGTTGATCTCGGCCCGCAGCGCCTCGTATTCCGGCAGCATCCTGGGATCGCGCCCCACTTTCAGCGCCTGCTGACCTTGTTGATTCTGTGACATATCGGCTTCCAAAATGCGGGGGGCACTGGGTCCCCCCGACATGATCAATAGAGGGATTCAGGCAATCTGAACTGGCTGAACAGGCCGCCGGTGAAGGGGTTCTGCGCGCTGTCGGTATAGACGCGATAGGTCATGGACCCCTGATCCACCGGGAAGCGCACATCGAAGGTGGCCTCATTGACCTGGGTCAGCTCCCCCTTGTCCATCAGGCGGAACATGGCCCAGGGGCCGACAAAGCTTTCGCTGCGCGGGGAGCGCTCGCGGGCGGCCGGCACCAGGGTGATCTTGCTCTCGGCCCCGTCACGCATGGTGTTGGGCCACACCAGCGGGATCTTGGTGCGACGGCCATGGGCGTACTCCAGCAACTGGCCATCCAGGTTCAGCACGCTGCGCCGCTTGTTGGCGGTGAGCTCGATGGGCTCGAGGGCGAACTGCACCTCCAGGTTGCCCTGCTGGCTGAAGAAGATCTGGCGGATGCGGGCGGCTCTGTCCAGCTGCTTGACCAGCTCGGCCTGCATGGGCGAACTGAACTCTCCCTCCATCAGGCCGCTCTCCACCATGGGTTTGAGGTTGACCTGATAGAAACTGTCCAGGGTCCCACCCGGCGCAAAGAAGCGCTCCATCTCGGAGAGCGGCACATCCTTGGCTGAGCCCGGGTCAAACGGATAGCGACCGGCCAGCTGGCTGTTGAAGGGGGCCAGCACCTTGTCCTGCCACTCCTGATTGAGGGAGGACATGGCCAAGTCGATCACCAGCCGCGAGCTCTGCTCGGAGAGCTGACCCACCCAGCGATCCAGCGGGGCCGGCAGGCTGCGGGCATATTGCTGCAGGGCGAACACCGGATCGGCGTACTTGTTGGTCAGACGCAGCTGCACCGCCTTGAGGGCCGACTGGCCCGGCTCGGTGGCATTGACGATGAGCTCCAGATAGTGCTGCAGCTCCACCAGCTTCTGATTGACCTCCTGAATGAGCGGTCCCTGCTCGCCACGGCCAGCCAATGCGCCATTAGTGGCCATAAAGGGACGCCCGATGCGGGCCGTGATGGCCTGGGCAGGATCCCCTTCCACGTCGGAGATCTTGCGAATGCGGGTATTGTCATCCAGCGAGGCCAGCACCCGCTGGAACGGCTGGTCGTTGCCCGTGATGGCAGAGAGCACGTCGAGCGCCTGCTCCGGGCTCTCCAGGGTCTGCACATCTAGGTTGGTCAGCAGTTTTTGCCACTGGTTGACGTAGTCGGTGACATAGCGATCGTTGACCTGACGGGCGATCTCCTTGCGATCTGCCTCGCTCAGCTGGCTCAGCTTGCGCTGGCCCAGCACCCAGGCATCCATCGCGGTGAGATCGATGAGCGCCTTGTCTTGTTTCAGGAAGAAGTCGTTGAAACCGGGCCAGGTCAGCAGCCGCGGCACCTGACCTGCGTTGTCGCTGCGCAGGGCAAACACGGTGTCGAAGGTGGGACCCACCTCGTCGCGCACGTTGAGATCCGGCGGCAGCACGTCATTCGCCTTCACCACCAGGTTTTGATACACCCGCTGATACATGGGCAGCTTGCCAAGCTCGCGCTGGGCGCCGTAGACAGGCTCCTTGAACGGTATGAAGGCGGTGATGGCGGCCGGATCCCGGGCGGCCCTGGCTGCGTGCCAGTCGGTGTGGTCGAGGGCGTAATCCAGGTGCCCCATCAGTTGCTCCTGCACAGCCCCCTGCCCCGGGAAGGCCTGCTGCCAGCGGCTGGCCATGTACTGCGCCACCAGCTCCTTGTTGCGACCCGACGCATCGTCCAGCATCCGCATCACCCGCAGTATGGAGAGCTTCTCCTCACTGCCGGCCGGTGCCTGCTCGAGATCCGCCAGCAGCCCCTGCATCTGGGCCGGCAGGAAGCGCAGGCTCAGCAGTTGCAGATAGGAGCCTTCCACATAAGGGCCGATCTCGTCCCCCTGATAGAGGCCCAGATCGGCCACCAGCGGGGTCCGTTCACGGTAGTTGCCAAAGGAGAGGGTCGCCTCGCGGATGAGGTTCAGACGCGGCAGCTGGCTCACCCCGAAGGCGTGGGCATCGGCCACCTCGTTGGTCTCCATGAAGGCCTGGGCCTTGGTCAATACGTTGCGACCCGCCTCCTCGTTGACCCGGTAGAAATAGTGCCAGCCGCCGATGAGGGCCGCCGAGAAGAGCGACAGGCAGCTCAGACCGATGGCCATGCGGCGACGGCGATAGAGGGTGTGCAGCCGGTTCTCCCCTGCCAGATGGGCCTCCGGGAAGATGATGGTGGAGAAGAGCTTGCGCACGAAATAGGTGTTGGACTCCCCGCGCAGGGCCGAGTGGATGGGCTCTGGCAGGTTGTAGCGACGGGACGCCGCCTGGGCAAACGCATCGAACGGTACCCCCTGCTGATAGACGGAGCTGATGTAGACGCCGCGTACCAAGAGCGGCTTGCTCTCCTCTATGGCCAGGGTCTCGTCGAGCAGGCTGGTCACGTAATCCTTCAACCCTGCCAGTTGGCGCACGAACGAGAACAGCGCATTGCGCTGGGCGGCATCGAGCCGGGCCAGCATCAGCTCGGGCAGGTTCTGGTTGAGGTTGTCCACCCACTGATCCCAGAACAGGGCCAGCGCCTGCTGCCAGGATTTGCCCTGGCTGTCGCCCGGGTTGAAGGTCACCCCCAGCACGGCCTCGCGGGCCTCCTTGTCGAGCTGCTCATACACCACATCAAAGCCGCGCAGCAAGTCGAGCTTGGTAAAGGTGACATAGAGCGGCAACCGGGTGTTCATGGTGGCCGACACCTCCTGCAGGCGGGAGCGCATCAGCTGGGCATAAGCCTTGCGCTCGGCCACGCTGGCATGGGAGAGCCAGGCCAGATCCACGGTCAGCACCAGGCCGTTGAGAGGCTGGCGGCGACGGTGCTCGTTGAGCCAGTTCAGCAGGTGCAGCCAGAGCCGCTCATGCTTGCGCGCCTGCGGATCCAGCTCGGGTTCGGATTGGGACAAGAGCTCGCCGGCAGGATCCAGCATCACGGCTTGTTCCCCCAGCCAGCAGTCGATCAGCTGATCCTGTGCCACGTCCCGCAGTTCGGTGTCGAGCCTGGGGTTGAGCTTGTTGGCCGGGTTGGCGCGGTG
The DNA here is from genome assembly GCF_013085505.1 of Aeromonas sp. 2692-1. Classification (NCBI taxonomy): domain Bacteria; kingdom Pseudomonadati; phylum Pseudomonadota; class Gammaproteobacteria; order Aeromonadales; family Aeromonadaceae; genus Aeromonas; species Aeromonas sp. 2692-1. Next base: position 3,005,356 of record NZ_CP038513.1, on the reverse strand, counting down.
AATAAGGCTGCTCTTGCCGCTGCCGGGCAGCCCCAGCACCAGATACCAGGGCATGGCGTAGAGTGCCCCCTTGCCCAGATGAGTGTTCAACGCTTGCAGCCAGCGATCCAGGAACAGCGCCTGCTTGTCGATGAGCCCCTTGACCGGATCCTGCTCCAGCACCACCTCGTGCTGACGCTCGGCCTTGAGTTGCTGCATCTTGCGCCAGACGCGCCAGGAGAGGACCCCCAGCATCAGCCAGAGCCAGAGCAGGGTGAATACCACCCGCCCCCACAGCGGCTCGAACGGCTTGGCGCCACGCACCTCGAGGCGAGGACCCAGCCACCACACCAGGATGAGGGCGAGCACCCAGAGCACAGCACCGAGCAGGGGCCAGGAGGGTTTCAATTTCGGCAGCTGTTGCCGCAGAAAAGTAAAAATGGTTTTGAACATAAAATGTGATCCAACTCCGACTCAATGACTCATTTCGGCATTCATTTCGACAACGGCGCCGCCAGGCTCTCCAGGCGACTGACCAGCCTGGGCTCCCAGTGCGACAACCCCAGGCGACTCGCCTCTTGCCACAAGTGTTGATAGTGCTGGCGCGCAAGCGCCTCCATGCCTTCCTGCGCCAACAGCTCCGCCTGCACCAACTGGGCATGGAAGCGGGCTCTTGGCTCTTTCAACTGCGTCATCCTTTCATCCAGCAGGGTGAGGGCCGCAGCCACCCCCTGCTCCCCATGACGCAAGGCCACCTCTTCGGCCAGACTGGACTCCCCGTCGCCCCCACCACCCAGCTTGGCTGGCTGCAACCAGCGGCTGCACTCGGGGGAGAGAAACGGCGAGCCGTCGCTAAAAGCGAGCTCCCGCAGGGCCGGCAGGCGCTGCAGAAAAGTCCCGAGCTCCTCGGCGATCGCCTGGGCCACAGCCCCAAAGCCGAGCTTCTGGGCCACCTCGGCCGAGAGCCTGTGTCCCTCGAACCAGTAGGGCGCCAGGGTCAGGCTCTGCTCAATGCGCTGCCAGAGCCCCTGATCAGGGGCGTTCATGGCGGCGCGGTACTCGTCCACCATGTCCGCCGACATGGGCGCAAGCGGGGTTTTATTGCCCGCCCCGCTCATGGGGACCGCCGTGATCCCGGCCCAGACGGCGTGACGGCGCAGCCGATAGCCCACCGCCGCCTCCGGCTGGCGCTCGATCAGGAGCTCAGCCACCTTGAGCTGGGTCTGGCGCCAGGCGCGATCGTTGGAACTGTCGACGTCGACGCCGGCACTGCCGCCACCGCCGCTGAGCACCATGGCGCCGACACCGCTGGCGGTCGACGCCACCGATACCGGGGAGCCCGCTGCCGCCGCGCCGCTGCTCTGGGGCTGCCCTGCCGCATTGGCCTCGGCCTGTGCCACCTGCTGGCGCTGGGCCCGCTTCAGTCCCATCACCAGCGGGTCGAGCAGCTCCCCCTTGTCGGGACACTGCGCCAGCCAGACCCGCTCCAGCTGCTCGGCCTGGGCCAACAACTGGGCCAGCTCGGTTGCCGAAGCGCTCTCGCAAATACGCGGCAGGGCCCCTTCGAAGCGCTTGACGATCTGCACCATCAGCCGCTGTTTCTGGCTGGCATTGCCGGGCCAGGCCAGCAGCCAATAAGCCTGGATCCAGGCCTCCAGCAGACTGATCGCCGCCCCCAGCGGGGTCGCCTTGGCCGGGTGCTGCAGGCAGCGCAGCAGCTGGGCCAGTACCCGCATGTCCTTGGTACGGCTCTCCAGCAAGCCGAGGCAGGCCTCGGCCACCGCATTGAGATCGACCTGGCTATGAGCGAGGGAGCCCAGCTTGACCAGCTCGGTCTCCACGTAGTCCCAGCGCGGCTCGTCGGCCAGCACGGCGCCTCTTATCTGATCATCCGGCAGGCTGGTGAGCAGGCGTGCACACCAGGGGTGTTGATAGCTCATCGCCCCTCCTACCAACGGCACTGCTGACGCAGCGGTGCCAGCGCCTCTTTCAGGCCGCTCAAGTCGACCCGCAAGAGGGCGCCGTTGTCGGCCCGCACCTGCAGCTCACGATGACCCTGCCAGCGCTTGAGCTCCTCGATGGCGGGCAGGCCACGGCCATATTCCAGCAACAGACCCTGATCCCGGATAAACCAGCTCTGGGAGCCGGCACTCGGCTGACCATCCAGCTCGACCTGCACTTTCTCGCCGCTCCAGGGGCTGTCCAGCCGCAGCCGGATGTGGGTGATGCTGTCGACGCAGCCGATGGCCAGGGTCGCCCCGCGCAGGGCCGGGCGGGTCAGGGTTTCACTGCCACTGCCGGCGTCACTTTGCAGCAGAAAGGGCGCGCTCGCTGGCGTGCGGGCCTGCTCCTGGGCCCAGATGGCCTGCCAGGCCGCCGACTTGGGGGCTGCCCCTTCGGCGGCACTGGCTGCGCCATTGCCGATGGCGTCATAGCAAGCGAGCCGTACCAGCGGCGAGGGTTCCTGCCGGCAGGCCTGCCAGCGCGCCATGTCCAGCGGGACCTCGGCCGCACTGGTGGCCAGCAGCAGCGGTAACAAGCCGAGGATGCTCATCAGTTCACCTCCAGTTTCTGGCACTTGTGATCCAGGGTGCGCTTGGGAATGTTGAGGCTCTCGGCCACCAGCATCCGATTGCCCTGGAAGTGGCGCAGCCGCGCCTCGATGACGGAAGCCTCATACTGCTGCATGGCCCGGCGCAGATCGCGGATGTGGTTGTAGTCGTCCATGGTGCCGGGCAGCTCGACGCAGACCCGTTCGCGCAGCTCCGGCGGCAGCGCCTCCAGCCCCACCTCCTCCCCGTGACGGGTATGGGCACAGGCCACCTCCAGCAGGTTGCGCAGCTCGCGCACATTGCCGGGGAAGTCATAGGTCTGCAGCTGTTTCAAGAACTTGCGCTGCAGCCCCACCAGGGTCTTGCCATCCTGGGCGGCAAACTGGGCCATGAAGTGCTGGCAGAGCAGCGGCACGTCATCCATGTGCTCGCGCAAGGGGGCGATCAGCAGCAGGCACTGACAGAGGCGGTGATAGAGGTCGGCCCGAAACTGCCCCTCCTCCACATGGCGGGTGAGCGGCTGATGGGTAGCGGCGATGAGGCGAAAATCGGAGTGATACTCCTGCTCGGCCCCGAGTGGCCGGTAACTGCGGGTTTCCAGCACTCGCAGCAGCTTGGCCTGCATGGCGGCGGGCATGTCCCCCACCTCGTCCAGAAACAGGGTGCCACCGTTGGCCTGAGCCACCAGCCCGGTCTTGTTGGCAAGGGCGCCGGAGAAGGCACCCTTCTGGTAACCGAACAGCTCGCTCTCGATGAGGTTCTCCGGAATGGCCGCGCAGTTGATGGCGACAAAGGGCTTGTTGGCGCGATCGGAGCACTGGTGCACCAGCCTTGCCACCACCTCCTTGCCGCTGCCGGTCTCCCCCTGGATCAGCACGGTCAGCTTGTGCTGGCCGGCCTGATTGATCTGCTCGCGCAGCCCGCGGATCACCGCCGATTGACCGACCAGCTGATCGCCAAGCAGCTTCTCGTGCTGACGCAGCCGCTCCCCCTCCCCCTTCATCTGACGCAGGGAGTCGCGCAGTACCCCCTGATCCCGCCGGCTGCGACCGAGATCGCGAATGAGGGTGAGCTGGTTGCAAAAGACCTGGGAGAGCTGGGCCAGCTCGGGGCCATCGGCCCAGGCCCGCAGCACCTCCCCTTCATCCATCAGGGCCAGCACGGCAAACGGCTTGCCGTTACCGTCCAGCAGCGGATAGGCATGCAGCCCGCACTGCTGGCCAAGGTTGGCCAGCAGTGCGCGAAAACCGACGTGCTCGATACGGGCACCGCCATGGAGGGAGTCCCAGGTGCGGGACTGGGCCTTGTGCAGCACATAGGCAAGGGGGTGGGAAAAATCGTCCACCGCCAGCCCCAGCGCCACTTCCTTCCCCCTGACCCAGCCTTGGCACTCCAGCTGGCGGCCGCTCACATCCAGCATGCCGAGCAGCAGCCCCCTGGGCTGGAAACTGGCATGGACGGTCGAGCTCCACCAGTGGCACAGGTGCGGCTCATCGCGCTGGGCGGTGAGGGCCAGGGCAAATGCGAGGGCTTGCTCCATACTCAAGCCCCCACCTCGGCCACGAACTGGTGATCGGCCACGGAAAAGTGGACGCGCTTGATGGGTTCACCGGCCGAGAGGCGCTGCAGCAGTTGCAGGGAGACCGGCGGCAGCAGGGCTCCGTCGATGACGGATTCGAGCATGCGGGCACCGTTCTCGCTGCGATTGGCCCGCAGCAGGATCTCTTCGGCCACCTCGTCGTCCAGCACCACTTCGGCGCCGAAGCGCTCCTTGAGCAGCTTGACCAGCCGGTTGAGCTTGCCTCCGACGATCTGCACCAGGGTATCGTGACCCAGCGGCAGATAGGGGATCACCTCCATGCGCGCCAGCAGCGCCGGCTTGAAGAAGGCGGCCAGCTCCGGATAGAGGGCATCCAGCAGCACGTCCGGTTGCTCGGCATGATCGACGATGGTCTGGAACCCGAGGTTGGAGGTGAGGAAGAAGACCACGTTCTTGCAGTCGATGATGCGCCCTTCCCCATCCGCCAGCTCGCCCTTGTCGAACGCCTGATAGAAGAGGTTGAGCACGTCCGGGTGGGCCTTCTCCACCTCGTCCAGCAGCACCACGGAATAGGGCTTCTGCCGAATGGCCTCGGTCAGCACGCCCCCCTCACCGAAACCGACGTAGCCGGGCGGCGAGCCGATCAGGCGCGAGACGGTGTGCTTCTCCTGATACTCGGACATGTTGATGGTGGTCAGATACTGGCGACCACCGAACATCAGCTCGGCAATCTGCAGCACGGTTTCGGTCTTGCCGACCCCGCTCGGCCCCACCAGCAGGAAGGCGCCGAGCGGGCGGCCGGGACGACGCAGGTCGGCGCGCGCGGTCAGCAGGTGCTTGTGCAGGTGGGCCACCGCCACATCCTGCCCCTTGATAAGTTCGCCGAGGTGCTCCGGCAAGCGGGTCACCACGTCCAGCTCCCCTTGCGAGATGCGATTGAGGGGCACCCCGGTCCACTCGGCGATGACGGCGGCGATCTGGGTCTTGTCGACGTGAGCGGAGACCAGCACTTCTCCTTGCTGCAGCTCGGCCAGCTCGCGCTCGAGGGTAGCCAGCTGCTCGGCAGCGGCTTGCGGATCGAGCGGCACATCGGCCAGATCCAGCGCCTCTCTGGCCAGCATCTCATCCTGCTGATCGGCCAGCAGCGCCGCGCGCAGCTCGACAATCTGGTGTACCAGCCCCTGCTGCTGCTGCCACCGGGCCTCCTGCTCGGTCAGTTCTTCACGGCAAGCTTGCTGGGCCGCCTGCAACTCGGCCAGGCGCTCTGCGTTGTCACCAAGACCTATCAGGCTCTGGCGCTCCAGCTGGCGGATCTCCAGCTCACGCTGACGCAGTGCGTTTTGCAGGTGGCTGACCGCGCGCGGCGGGGTGGTGAGGTTGATGGCCACCCGGGCACAGGCGGTATCGAGCACGTCAATAGCCTTGTCCGGCAGCTGACGGCCGGAGATGTAGCGGGCGGAGAGCTGGGCGGCCGCCTGCAGCGCCTCCTCGTCGATCAGCACCCCGTGGGCCTTCTCGTAGATGCTGCGCAGGCCGCGCAGGATCACGGTGGCCTCGTCGGCATCGGGCTCACCCACTTTCACCAGCTGGAAGCGGCGCGACAGGGCCGCGTCTTTTTCCACGTATTTCTTGTACTCGCCCCAGGTGGTGGCGGCGATGGTACGCAGCTCGCCCCGGGCCAGCGCCGGCTTGATCAGATTGGAAACATCCAGCCCGCCGGCCTGGTTGCCGGCCCCTATCAGGGTGTGCGCCTCGTCGATAAACAGGATGACAGGTTGCACGGCGTCCTTGACCTCCTGCATCACCCCCTTGAAGCGCTTCTCGAACTCTCCCTTGACCGAGGCGCCGGCCTGCATGGCGCCGAGATCCAGGGTCATCAGCTCGACCCCGCGCAGCTTCTCCGATACCTGACCCGCCACCATGCGCAGGGCCAGCCCCTCGATGAGGGCGCTCTTGCCGACCCCGGCCTCACCCACCACGATGGGGTTGTTCTTGCGACGACGGGAGAGGATGTCGATCATCAGGTCGATTTCGTGATCCCGGCAGAGCACGGGATCCAGGCTGCCCTGGCGGGCCTGTTCGGTCACGTTGACGGTAAAGCGGGCCAGCAGGCTGGCATCGGCCGGCAGGGCGGTCTGGGCCGTCTTGCCGCCGGGGGCGGTGGTCACTTGCGTCTCGGCAGACTCCTTGACCCACTCGTCGAACTGCTGGCGCAGCAGCTCGCGATTGACCTTGGCAAGCAGGCGGGTCACCGAACCCGGCAGGTAGCGCTGCGGGGTCATCAGCAGCACCAGCAGCATGACGCCGCTGCGCAGCTGGGCAGTTGCAGCTCGGCGGAGGCGAGCAGCCAACTGTCTTGCAGCCACTCCACCAGCATGGGCGAGAAGGAGGGGTAATCCTGGCCATAGCTGCTGTCGGCAGCGGACGGTTGCAGCAGGGTCTTGAGCTCTTCCACCTCCACCTCGGCCACCTTCAGGATCTGGCGCACGTCGCTCAGTGGGGTCTCCAGCATCTTGAGCAGCAAATGCTCGATGCGGATCTCGGCTCCCTGGTGATTGACGCAGAGGGCTGCAGCCTCCTCCAGCATGTGACGGCAGATGGGGTTGAGTCTTTCCACCAGTACCGGTAGCTCTATACGAATCAAGGCGTGCTCTCCTTAGGTATTTATTTTAATAATTCGCCCAGTTGACGCAGCACGTCCTGGGTCTGGTTATTGAGTTGGTGGTGATAGAGGCCAAAGATGAGCGCCAGGATCAGCGCGCCCCCCATGAACAGGCTGCGCAGGGATACCTGCTTGCGCAGCTGATAGCGGGAAGCCTGCTGCCCCAGATCGAGGTGAAACACGCTGGGCGCCTCGCCGCCGGCCTCGGGGGCCAACTGCTTGTGCAGCTGGCGCACGATGCGCTCGAACTCCCCTTGTCCCTTGCTCATCACCTTGTAACGCCCCTCGAAACCGAGGCACAGACAGAGGTAGATGAACTCCAGAATGTCGCGATAACGCACCGGGTCTTCCTGCAGGCGGGCCAGCAGCACGAACACCTTCTCGCCGCCCCAGGTCTCGTTGTGAAAGCGGGTCAGCAGGGAGTGCTCGGACCATTCGCTCTGACTGCCCCAGTCGCGGCCCATCACGGCCTCGTCGATGAAGGTGCAGAGGATGTAGCGAAACGACAGCACCACCCCGTTCTCGTAGCCCTGGGCCATCAGCTCCTGTTCGATGGCCTGGATCTCGGTCACCACCCGCTGGTAGAGCTCGGGCACCCGGTCGTAACGCGACAGCAGGCGCACCCGCTGCACCAGCCCCAGCAAGGGGGTCACCGCATCGATCATCGGGTTGATGCTCTGGCCGCGCAGGCGGAACCAGTAGTCCGAATCCATGTCCAGCTGCTCGGCATGATCGAACAGCAGGTCGCTGAGTTGCTCGTTCTTGATAATGTCCGTGGTCATCTCTGCTTATTCCTTGGTGCGATCACTGGCTGCGAATGGCCCAGAGCTGCATGTCGAGCTCGGGGAAGTCGCCGGCGATGTGGAAGGCGAGGGTGTTGCCCACCGCCAGCATCTGCCAGGCCGGGCTCTGCCGGTCGAGCTGGAAGTAGCTGTAACCGGCGTGGTAGGGCAGCTGGCGCGGCGCCACCGGCAGCGGCAGCAGCGGAATGCCGGGCAGCTGCAGGCTGATGAGCTCGCGGATCTTGTCGCTGGAGGCCACCTTGGTCTGCTGCAGCAGCTGTTTGCGCAGCTGCTCCTGCGGCATGCGGGCACGCACCGCCAGCACGAAGTCGGCGCTGGTCATCAGCTCGCTCTCATTGACCATGGCCACCATGATGCCGTACTGGTGCTTGCGCAGCTGGATGGAGACGGCGCGCGGCGACAGCACGGTGCTGAGCGCCTGGCGCAGGGCCAGCATCACCGGCTCGAAGCTCACCTGCTGATCGTCGTGGCGATAGGCGGGGAACTCGGGCGGCAGGCGAGACTCGTCGGTAAAGGTCATCAGCTCGCCGCACAGCTGCACCAACGATTCGTGCAACCGCTCGGGGTGCAGAGTGCCAAGGCGCGCCAGATGGGAGAGCTGGGGCTGGGCCCGGTTGAGCAGCTGCAGCATCATGAACTCGGCCACGTCGGCCACCCCCTGCTGGCCCGGCGCGGCGATGCGCTGGGAGAGGCTGCGGGCCCGCTCGGCCACAAGACCGGCCGACTCGCCGAGGAAACGCTTGAGAGTCGGGATGGCGGAGACGCTGATGCTGCAGGGCATGAAGTTGGGATCCAGCACCAGACCGCCGTCTGGGCGCTTGTCCAGAATGCGGGCAATCGCCAGAGAGGCGTAGGCGCTGCGATCCTCACGCTCCAGCATCAGCCGCAGGCTGACCCGCCCCACTTCGAGGGAGACCACGTCCCCCCCTTCGCTGTGCAGATCGCGCACGTCGTGGCGATGGGCCTGCAACCGGGTAGCCACCTGACCGCCCTGATTGACCTCGTTGACGCCGCTCACCGAGAGCGGCAGCGCCAGATAGACCTTCTGGTTGGCCACCGAGGCGTCGGTGACTTCCAGCGGGGTCGGCAGCACGTCGTCATTGGGGATGTTGAACACGGTCCCGTCCGGCAGGATACCGGTGGCCCCCACCAGGGCGATGCGGCCAAAGCCCAGGTAGTCCTCGTTGATGGCGAGCGACTGCAAGCCATAGAAATAGTCGGACAGCGCGCTCAGGCGAGCGTGCAGCGCGTAATCCGAATGTCTTTGTTGTTGCTGGAAGTGCTGGGGCTTGATGAACAGCCCCTCACGCCAGATAACCCGATTTCGACTCGACATGGTTATTCTTCTTCTTTTTGCAGTTCCACTTCATCCAGGCGCAGGTGCACCAGGATTTGATAAGCCGTTCCCTTGCTCTTGATCTTGATGACCTTGCGCCACTCGGCGCTGTCGGGGTCGGCGTAGCGTGCGATCACCCCGATGTAGCGGGTCTTCTCGTCGAGCTTGATGGGGGGCAGGTATTTGAACTGGCCCGGCAGCAGGGTGTAGTCCTGGTGGTCCAGGTAGTTCTTGCCAAGGGCCTTCTCCACGTCCGCGGTCACCTGGTCGTAGTCGGTGGCGAGCAGTTTGGAATCTTCCGCCAGCAGCACCACCTGAAACTCGATGGGCGCCGCCTCCCCGCTCTCGTTGGGGTTGACGTCAGGCTCCGCCAGCAGGCTCAGCCCCAGGGTCGTCGGTTGACTGTCATTGCTGCCCACCTGGATATCCGGGTTCATGGCCACGTCGGCCATCTTGCCCATGGTGGTACAACCTGCCAGGGCCAGCAGCGTGGCGCCCAGCATCAGCGCACGTATCATCAAATCAGTCCCTGTTGCTGACGCACGGCCTGGTCATAGGCCTGGGCATACACCTGGTGGAACAGCTTGTCGAACCCCTGCTGACGGGCAGAGGTGAGCTCGCGGTAGTAGTGCTGATACATGTCCCAGGCCCAGCCTTCATCGGCCGTGCCCGGCGCACCGCTGCGGCGGTATTGCTCGAAGCGACCCAGCAGTGCCTGCGGCGAAAACGCCTGCAGGATGCTGTCGAGGGCTGCGCCGATGGCCTGCTGGTTCGCCACGTGGTGGATCCGCACATTGTGCAGGCTCTCGGCCACCGCCGCCGGTGCGCTCAGGTGCACCGGGCTCTTCTGCTCGGCAAACAGCACCGCCAGGGTCTCGTCATAATCAAGGCCCAGACGCAGCGGGTTGTCCTCGATGGGGCGCAGGTGCTTGTCCGCCAGCGCGGCCTGTTCGTTTTGCAGCTGTAGCAACCCCTCCACCATAGCCCGCACCGTCTTGCCCATCTCTTCGAGCATGTCGTGGGCCTGCTGGGTGTCCTGCAGTTGCAAGGGTTGACCCAGGCCGCGCATCAGCGGGGTCAGGGCCACGTAGTCGACGCCGTCCAGCGACAGCTGATAATCGGGGTGGTTCTCGATGGCGGGCATATCCAGAAATTCTTGGTTCATGGTGTTCTCGACAGCAGAAAAAGGGGCAAGAGGGGGGACGTCCACATCCGGTTGTGAACGCAGTGAGGCCTGCAGGCGACCATCCGCCAGCGGGCCATCCATCAACGGATTGGGCGCCCTGCGCTCCTGCTGCAATGCCAGCAAGGGATCGGCGGCCAGGGTGCGCGGATCGTCAGCCGGCACGACCGGCTCATCGCTAGTCAGCCACTCGTCGAGCTGCTCGGTGGGGCGATTGCCCAGCACCTGTTGCAGGCTCTGCTCGGGGGTGATGGCCCCCAGATAGGCGCGCAGCCGGAACGGACCGACCACGAGCTCGTCCCCCTGCTCCAGATGCACCTTGCGGGCCCGCCCGATGGGCGAGGTGGCACCGTTGATATAGGTCTGGCCGCTCAGATCGCACAGGCAGAAGCGACCGTCGTTGAGCTCGATGCGGGCGTGGGCGGGCATGACGGCCCCCAGCCTGTCGCGCAGTTGCCAGTCATCCTGTTCGGAGGCCCCCAGGGTCCCCCCCATTTCGTCGAAGCGGTACTGCACCTGCTGGCTGCCATCGAGCTGTTCGCTGTTGAGCACCACCAGGGAAAGTTGCTGGTTAAAATCGTCCACAGTTACTCCTGCACTGATTCCTGTAGTTAAATTTTCTGCGCTGCTGATGTCTGCACTTATTCCTGCACGCAGATGGTCACGAACGGATCACTCGGCGGCTGGCCGAGAAAGGTACTCCACCCCAGGCGGGCACTCTGCTCTTCCCCCAGCCTCAGTCCCCTCGCCTGCTCCTGGCCGAACCCCAGGCGCAGATCCCAAGCCAGCTGATCACGCAGGATGAAGGAGACAAAGGTCACCAGGGCGTGAAAGTGCTCCCCGTTCGGCAGAAAGCCGAGAAACTGACCAAAGCTCAGGTTGTTGATCTTCAACAAGAACTTGCCGGCACAGTCGTTCACCTTGTCACCGATGACAAAATCACTCCCCAAGGTGGCGCAGGCGCCACCGAGGCGGTTTTGCTGATCCTGATGAATAGGCACCTTGCGCCACTGCCAGGCGCTCACCTGCACATCGGCCAGATCGAAGCAGTGAGCCACCAGACCGGCCACCACCTCGGGGGAGCGGCTGGGACTGGCCAGCATGCCCGCATAGGAGAGCATCTTGGCCCGGTTGACCGGCAGGCTCTGGCAGACCGCCTCGTTGCCAAGCCCCACCAGGGCAAACATCAGGCGGGAGAAGCCATCCTCACCGTTGTCCTGAAACCGCACGTGATAGCGATACTTGCGCCAGATCCGGTGCAGCAGGGTCAGCAGACGGTGGTGGAAGAAGTCCAGAAACAGACCGAGCTTCTGCTCCCCCTGGGCGTACTCCCACGCCAGCGAATCGAGGTAATAACCGGGCATCGGCGACTGGCTGCCGTGCAGGCCGAGGAAGGCCACCTCCAGTTCGTGGCGCCCCTGCCCGTCCCGGCCAATCTGCAACACGTCGCTGGTGGGGAACCCCAGAGAGGCGGTCGCCTTGAAGCGGATGTTCTCGTCACCCGGCAGGTAGTCGAGCCCCCGCTCCTGATCGGCGCCATCGAGCCGGTTGAGCAGCTCGACCAGCTGGAAGAAGTTGAAGCGGGGCGCCTCCCGGGCGGCGCTCACATCAGGGAGTGCTGACCGATCTGGACTGGCCATTGGTAGCGCTCCTTGTTGTCGAGATTGACCACCTCAAGCAGGTGGAAGGCGTTGACGCTGGCATAGAGCGAGAAGAAGTGGGCCAGCACGGTACTGAACAGATAGAGCTCCCCTTCGCTGCCAAAGGCGGACTGGCGGATGGAGAGCACCGACTTGAGCCCCCGCACCGGCATGCCGCGCACCAGCCGATCCACCGGCTTGGTCTCGATCTCCTCGATCCCCGCCAGCCGCTTGCGCGAGGCCTGCTCGGCCTGCTTGTCGTGCAGCGCCGGAAAATCGTAGGTGCGCAGCACCTGCACCAGGGCATCGCGACGCAGCAGGGAGACATAGTTGAGCGACAGGTTGGATATCAGCGTCCAGTGCAGACTGCCGTCCAGCGCCGGGCGCAGCGGCCGGGTCGGCCGGATCAGGTTGCGGAAGGTGGCAAACGAGGGCGAGCTGCCGGTCGGTACGCAGACGCTGCCCACCTTGAGGCGGGCAGCGCGGGAGCGGTTGGTGCAGGTGAGCGTCACCGAGATGGATTCGTCCAGTTCGACCGTGGTGGTTTCATCCCCGCGCACGAACGAGAGGCTGTGCTCGAAACCATCCCCGCTCACTGCCTCCTTGACCCGCACCCGATAGTAGAGCGCCAGCCGCTGTTTGGCCCGCTCAATTTGGTGCTGGAAGCTCTCGAACGGCTGATAGATGCGCGGCGTGCCGCGGGAGCGGCCGAGGTTTCCCTCGACCCAGCCCTCCACCTGATCCACCGAGAAGATCTCGAAGCTGTCGGCATGGCGATAGCTCGCCTTGAGGGGATACTCCGCCTGACGGCCATTGAGGTTGACCGGTTCGCTGTCGTGCTGGAACAGGTTGATGGCCGGCACACAGTTGAGCATGAAGGAGTCGGGACGGATCTTGAGCTCCGCCGGCAGCGGCCGATCGAAGCAGAAGTGCACCTTGAATTCGCTCACCGGCAGCGGCTGTTTGGGCCACTCGCCACCGGAGAGTTCGAAGAAGAGGAAGCTTTCCGGGAAGCAGAAGTACTCCTGCAAGATCCGGTAACCGGAATAGACGTTGTTCGGATAGGGCAAGAGTGCGTCATCGCGCTCGAAGCCGACCGACTTGAGGGCCTTGGCCTCCTGGCGAAAGCGCTTGCCGTCGATCTCCAGCTCGATATGGGAGAGTTGGTTGGAGAGCCAGAAGTAGAGCTCATAGGCGGTGTAGCTGTCGCCACCGAGGAAAAAGCGCAGCTTGTCCAGCTGCAGTTCGCTCAGCGGCAAAGGGGCATGCAGGGCGATATCCAGCGAGATGGTGGAGAGATCGTTGCCGCTCTGGGCTGCGATATGACGGATATCGGCCGGATAGACCCAGGTATCGTGACAGGTCTGGAAATGACAGGTCACCTCGTCCAGAGGCAGACTGTCGAGCTGGCAGCCTTGCCTGACCAGCGCCGGCTGGGCGATGGCGCCCGGAATGACCGAAAACTGCATGATGGTCATGCTGGGCACGGGACGCAGGTAGTTGGGCCAGAGCATGTTGAGCAGACCGTGGGTCAGCTCGGGAAACTCATCCTCAATCTTGGCGCGCAGGTTGCCCGTGAGGAAGGCGAACCCCTCCAACAGGCGCTCCACGTCCGGATCGGTATTCTGCTCCGACAGAAAGCGGGTGAGCTCGGGATAGGTGTCGGCAAATTCGCGCCCTTGCAGGCGCAAAAATGCCAGTTCATCCCTGAAGTAATGTTCCAGCGACATTGATCAGACCATGCGGTAGTGACGGTGACTGTCCATATGGACGTTGAACGAGGTAACTTGCTCGATATGCTCCAGCCGCACGTGGGCCGTCACCTGAAACGACATCTCAAGCGGGCTCGCCTGATAGTCGGGTGAACGAACATCCACATGGATGATCCGTGGTTCATAACGACGGATGCATTGCCGGATCGCCTCCCGGATCCGCCCCTTGATATCCGCACTGCCCTGAGTGGCGTCATTGAGATCAATGACCCCCAGATCGGGTGCACTACGGCAATTGCCGGGGCGGGTGTTGAGAACCTGCTCGAGCTGCCGTTTGACAGATGCGATCAGTTCCTCAGACTCCGAGCGGGGAGAGGAGCCAAGCCCCTCCCCCCGGATGCGATCAAACAGGCTGGCCGCATTTCCTCTATCCCAGGAAGAGAGATGCGGCATCGGGCCTTATTCCTTGTCCAGACGACCTACCAGAGAGAGCTCGAAGCTCGCCCCCATGTACTTGAAGTGCGGACGCACGGCCATGGCGACCTGATACCAGCCCGGCTCCCCCTCCACATCCAGCACCTTGATCTGGGCGGCACGTAGCGGACGGCGGCTGCGGACCTCTGCCGGCGGGTTTTCCTGGTCGGCCACGAACTGCCGGATCCAGCTGTTCAGCTCACGCTCCAGATCCTGACGCTCCTTCCAGGAACCGATCTGCTCACGCTGCAGCACTTTGATGTAGTGCGCCAGGCGATTGATGATGAACATGTAGGGCAGCTGGGTACCCAGCTTGTAGTTGGTCTCGGCCTCCCGGCCTTCCTTGGTATTCGGGAACACCTTGGGTTTTTGTACCGAGTTGGCGGAGAAGAAGGCGGCGTTGTCGCTGTCCTTGCGCATGGTCAGGGTGATGAAACCCTCTTCCGACAGTTCGTACTCGCGACGGTCGGTGATCAGCACCTCGGTCGGGATCTTCGCCTGCAGCTGACCCATGGCCTCATAGACGTGCACCGGCAGGTCGTGGATGGCGCCACCGCTCTGCGGGCCTATGATGTTCGGGCACCAGCGATACTTGGCGAAGCTGTCGGTCAGGGAAGTGCCCATCAGGTAGGCGGTGTTGCCCCACAGGTAGTGATCGTGGTCCGAGCTGATGTCTTCCTGATAGTTGAAGCCCTTGATGGGGTTTTCGGTCGGGTCGTAGGGCAGACGCGCCAGGAAGCGCGGTGCGGTCAGTCCCAGATAACGGGCATCTTCCGACTCACGCAAGGCGCGCCACTTGGTGTAGGCCGGCCCTTCGAATACCGATTTCAGATCCTTGATGGAGGACAGATCGGTAAAGCTGTCGACACCGAAGAAGGATGGCGCCACAGAGGAGATGAACGGCGCATGGGCCATGGCCCCCACCGCACTGACGTATTGCATCAGCTTGATGTCGGGTGCGCTGTGGGTGAAGGCGTAATCACCGATCACGGCCCCCACCGGCTGGCCGCCAAACTGGCCATAACCGCTGGAATAGACATGCTTGTAGAGGCCGGACTGGGTGATTTCGGGCGAGAACTCGAAATCTTCCAGCAGCTCTTCCTTGGTGGCATGCAGCACCTGGATCTTGATGTTCTCGCGAAAATCGGTGCGATCCACCAAGAGCTTCAGGGAGCGCCAGGAGGATTCCATCTCCTGCAGCTCCTTGGCGTGCAGGATGACGTCCATCTGCTTGCTGAGCTTCTTGTCGAGCTCGACAATCATGCTGTCCACCAGCGCCTTGTTGACCGGATCGCTGGTGGTGCCGCTGTCCAGAATATTGGCGATCAGGGCTGCAACGCCCTGCTTGGCGACGCTGTAGCCCTCATCCACCGGGGTAATGCGGGCCTGCGCCATGATTTCGTCCAGCAAGGACGAGGAGGCAGCACTCGCCCCCGCTTGAACCTGTTCTTCGACCAAAGACATGTTTGTTCCCTTCTCGTTCAGTCAATCCAACCCGGCGATCACTCGGCAGGCTTAATCAAATCCAGCTCCTTGAGCAGCTGCTCACGAGCTTCATCACTGGACAGCAGATCCTGCAAACGATTGCGGAAAGCAGGAATATTCCCCAGCGGCCCCTTCAGGGCAACCAGCGCTTCGCGCAGCTCCAGCAGCTTGCGCAGCTCAGGTATTTGCTGGGCCACGCGGTCAGGGGTGAAGTCTTCCAGAGACTGGATATTGATCGAAACCGGCAACGCACCCTGGCTGTTCTCTTCCAGACGATTGGGAACGGAAAACTTCAGTTCCAGTGCGGATTCTTTCATGACGGACGAAAAATTATTCTTGTCGATGGAGACGGTCTGACGCTCCTCGATCGGGGTGTCTTCGGTACGGCCCTTCATATTGCCGACTACCATCATGGTCAACGGAAGTTCAACTTCTCCCTGCTGCCCACCGGTCGCCGGTACATATTTGATATTGATACGTTCTTTGGGCGCAACGGTAGCGCCATCGATATTTTTTCCCATGCTCTAAATACCAAGTTATGGATCTACAGAGACCCAAAAGCTTATAGCCGATGGATTAACCAACAACTGTCAAAAATGACAGTTGACGATATGGGTGGATATCGCAAGGAAAGTCCACAGGCCAACAGATATGCTTTCGATATGAATAGAGCAAAGCTCTAATAATCAAAAACATAATATTCACGTTTGTATTTATACAACCCGAAGTGCCTCTACTCTTTGTTAGAGGTCATATTGGCTTAAGGCGCCATTTGCGGCAGATGGTATATTCACAGGCAATAACACGTCAATAATCCATTAATAAAACAAGCAAAACAAAAATAAAAAACACAACAAAAACAGCATGTTACTGGAAGTTAAAAATCTAAACAAACATTTGCGGCATATTACCCACATCAAATATCAGAAAATAATTTCACTTTTCAACAATTAAAGACGTTATTTTCCATCATTAACGACTCAATACGTCACTTACTGTCGAAAATATAATGCCATCCATGCGTCAAACTGTGCCGCGACAGCACACAATAGGATTCCATTACATGAAAGGACATGATAAGTAGCTTTCATCAGCTAGCCAGAACTCATTGAAAAACCAAGAAAACAATGCATTGCCATCGTAATGAGATCATTGAAAATGATGAGTTCCTAGATTGAAAGGCAATTCCTCTACTTAACTAGGCAACAATTCCAGCTGATTTTTCTGTTGTAAAAACCAATGCTGCGCCAATTTTTGTCCAACACTTTTTTCTTTTTCCGTCATACCTTTTTCCAGTTCATCACGGGCGTTGACAGACTCTTGATTACCATCTGTTGCCGCCAACAAATACCATGCATAAGCATGCACTCTATTGCGTGGTGCTCCCAGCCCCTGTTCACGCATGATCCCCATGCGATATTGGGCGATTCTGTGCTGGGCACTGGCAGCCAATCGATACTGTTTGAGCGCCTGCACATAATCTTCCTTGCCGCCCAATCCCAACCGAAGCATCTCGCCATAGGCATAACGGGCATCGACGTCACCCTGTGCTGCAGCCAGTGCAAAATTCTGACGAGCGGTCACAAGGTCCCCCCGTTCTTGCTGCCATTGCGCCAATGCCAGCTGAGCCTGGCTCAATCCCCCTTCTGCGGCACGCGTCAACCAATACTCTCGCCCTGCGGCATCACTCTGCTGCAAGCTCAATTGATATTCGGCTTCGTGGGAACCACTGCCTGCTGCCAGCTCCAGCCAATAACGGCCAAGCGCAAGATCCTGATTAACCTGCTTGCCGGCCAGATAGGCTTGCCCCAACCACAGTTGGGCCGGCGCAGCCCCCGCATTGGCGGCTCGCTGATAGAGGCTGAGAGCCTCTTCAGGTGGTGCCTTGCGTGCCAACACCAACAAGGCTTCCGGCTGCTGCTGAGCGGCGGATCTCTCATACCAGCGCAGGGCAAGATCGGGGCGCTTGCTCACCCCTTTTCCCTGCTCATAGCGAGCTCCAAGCTGGAATTGGGCATCCCGATTGCCTTGTTCAGCGGCTTTCTCCAGCCATTTGACGACTTCCTCATCGGATCCCGCCTGACCTGCATACCATTGTCCAAGTATCAACTGGGCACTCGCATGATCGCGCTTGGCCGCCTGCTCGAACCAGTCGAGACACTCATTGGCCAGCTTGCCCTTGTGCTGCAGCCGACACTCCATCCCCAGCCGATAACTGGCATCCGGATTCCCCAACTTGGCCGAGCGCTGCCACCAGCCACTGGCCTGCTTGGGGCTCTTGGGCTCCCCCAGACCAGCCTGATACCAGTTCCCCACCTGCAGCGCAGCTTTGCCTCGCATGTCAGCATCTGCCGCCAGGGGGCCCGCCTGCTCGGCCGCCTGTTTCATCCAGCGCATCGCCTCGGGATAATCCGGCTTGGCCGCCAAACGATTGGCCAGCTCATATTGCGCCTTGCCTTGGCCCTGCTGAGCGGCTTGAATGAGATCGGATTCAGTCTGTGGTGTCGTAGTGGAACAGGCGGCGAGCCAGTGGCTCGCCAGTACCAAACATAATGTGCGGTATGTCATCGTTTGTATCTGCAAATAATGAAGATGGAAGGGTGGCTGTGTACATAATGCTTGCTTACAACCAGATAGACTTTCTATTGCTTATCAACTTTTAAACAGACCTTGTTCTGGACATGCCCATGACGCCCAATAATATTATTGCTCGTTTACATGATCCAGCTTGACCAGAGCCAAACCCAGCTTGCGCCCCTCGTTTAACAGTTTATCGAGAACATCCGTTCGACAAATAAACCCTGTATATTGATCTGCATCTATATCCCAAAGCACGACTTCATATCCTCGCGCTTGCAGCCATAAGTCATAAAGCACCAATATGCGCCAAACCGATGTATCCTCACCCGGTTCGGAGCAAATAAAATGTTCCTTGATGCCGTGAATATCCGCCAATGCGTTGCCCTGCAACTCAACTTCCTCGACGTCTCGCCAGTCAATATTGAGACACACCCAATGTTCATCAGAGTTGAATTCAACAAGTGTTGACACAATGCCGCCCTGTAGCTCATCGGCATGGGTATTCATCAGCGTGTTCAATCTGCCGGCTCTGATCTCTTCAGGCAGAGGGGATAGTAAAATTGATAGAAGCCATTTCTTTCTTCGTCTTTCGACATAGACCATGGGAATCAACAGGGGTGACAAGATGATGACTGAGAGGAGCAGAAATAGTTTTTTTATCGCCTTCACTTTTCTTTCCTGATTTTTTCATACAGTGCCAAAGGGGCCAAGCAATACCACGGCAGCACCAAAACGATGCTCGGTTCGCGATGTATCGATCACGCAGGCAATGCATGATCGATACACTGCGGACTACTCCTGTACCCAGAACAACATGTCATCCTTGTTGACATGGGTTTGGGAAGGTAAGCGCTGCCCTTTGCGAAGCTGCCACTGCTCATCGGTCAGGTTGCAGCGCCAGTTGCCATCCTGCTCCACCACGGAACCCGGCATGGCAATAGGATGTTGGGCTACTCGCAATGCCTGCCATTTCTCTGCAATACCATTGGCTCTGGCATAATCCACCAGATCCTTGGGGTAATAACGCATGTCTCGATAGCTGCTGTCATCCAGCTCATAGAGCAGGGTGACCAGCGCCGCTTCAAAAGCCCAATAGCCAAAGTAGATGGCATGCTTTGCCTTGTGCCTGTCGTGCCAATAACACTCTTTACACCCCTTGTACCATCCTTTGAGATATTGCTTGATGCTTGCCTGACGCTCAACCTTGGTGGGATTAACACCATCTCCCTTGATGGCATCAAATAGCGGACGATACACCTCTGGAATATAGGATTCTGGGCCTCGAGGGAAGCCAGGATAACCCAAGCGGGCCAACAGTACGCTCCACAGCGGGTCGTCGTCCCCTTCCGGATTCTTACTGATATAACGCACCAACTCGGGCAACATCTCATCCTGGCCATAGAGGATGCTTAATGCGAACATCCAGAGCAGATATTGATAGGCATCTTGCTCCCAGTAATAAAACTGTTCATCTGGAAACTCTTTTTTATGGCGCAGCAGTTCTTTTGTTACTATCGAGAGGCATGCATTGATCTCTTCGTGGGATACGCCACCAGAATAAAGAAGAATTGCATGTTCCAAGTTGTCCATGAACATACTTTCGCTGGCCATGGAGCGGGTAGGACGTCGATGTGGATCACTCCAGCGTTCATGTAAGGGATCGTTTATTTTAGCCCACCAACTTTGGTCAAAATATGATGACTCTTTATAATCCTCTATCTGCTCTAAAAAAAACGGCTCAGATAATAGTGGATCTCGACGCTGCTCAATAAACGAACTCATTCACTGCTCCTACTTGATCGAAATCGTACCTACAGCATTGGCTGACTTATCCAGCTTGGTTATCTGTATCACTTTACCAGATTCATCGACAATCATTAGCCAAGCCTCATAACCTTCATTTTTAAGATCTTTTAATATTTTCTTGTCCGTGATCTCATCGGGCAATCGCTTGTCTATCCACTGGCCGCTCATCTGCTTGCCCGACCCCTTGGTCATCGACAACAACTGGGTGCTCTTGGTGCCATCCCCGTCGATATACTCCCCCCCTGCCGTCCGAAACTTGGTCTCGGTCACCACGTAGGGAGGCGGAGGATTGGTATTCTTGTAGATACCATCGATGCCCCGCCCTCTGGGTTTGTCATTCAGGCTACGTACCCGGCGATGTTCTGGCAACAGGTTCTCGAACTTGTGATTTGCCATCCAGTTGTCGCTGATGATCTCGCCATAAATCCCTTTCTTCGAGCGGCTCAGGATCTTGAGATCCACTTTGACCACATCGTCCGGCAGCGGGTGGATAACGGTACCACCGGGCACGGCCTTGTAACCAGGGGCATGCTTGACCGCCTCTTTCTCCAATCCAGCGGCTATCTCATCGAGGGACTTGAGCACGGGCCCCATGGCGACAGGCAGCATCTGACCGGCCTGTGACTGCATCTGCAACACCAGACGCTGGGATTGCTCAAGCCAGATCCTGACTGAAGCAGGAGCCAATCCCTTTATCTTGCCGATCAAACTGGTCAGTGACTTGACAGCATCGTTCAGATACCCCATCAGCACGCTGACGGCAATCTGTCCTCTCAGCCCACGGATCTGGCCAGCAAATTCTTTCAGCACCTTGTCGAGGCGCGAGATACCCAGCACTTTCTTGACCTTGGGATCACTGAGAAACGTCAGCACGGGCGCCATTGCGGGTCTGATCGCCTTGCTGGCATCCCCACCCGCCTTGCGGACAAACAGGAAGATGATTTTCAACACCCCCTTGAGCGCAGAACCCAGCGACGGGATCAGACCTATCAGGGTAAAGCTCAGAAAAACCCACTTATCCGGCTGCTTGGGATCACGGGAAATATCCCGGGCATTGGCAATCAGATCGCGACAATCCAGCACCTGATCGACCACGGGAATAAGACCCAGCACCGCATTGGCGGCGATTTGTCCTGCGCTTTGATTGGGGTTGAAGTCACCCTGCAGGGCCTCCCAAATCCACTGCAGGCTGGAAGCAACCCCCTTTTTTACCGCCTCTGCACTTTGTTTGACATAGGCCGCGCCACCAGACACCGCCTTATCCAGGTGGTCATAGAGCTGTTCAAACAGATCGTTACCGAACATATCAGCCCTCGTCGCTCAGACTGTCGAGATGGCCGGTGAGGGCCGAGATGGATTCACGGGGCAGATCCGCAAAAGTGTCCTGCAGGTCATAGGTCACTGAGGCGGTGCCAGCAGGCACATCCTCGAGCAGCGCCATGCCCTCACCATCCAGCGTGCCCTCCCGCACCGAACCATCGCTCAATACGGCCTTGTAGGGGGTGCCCGCCAGCGGCATCAGCTCGGAGTCGAGGTGATAAAATTTCATCCAGCGTGTGTGAGGGCTGTCCAGCATACCCTCCATGCTCTTGGGTACCTTGCCAGCCCAACCGGATCCAGAGCCTGCATTACCACCCGAGTTCATCTTGATGGTGGGGCCGACCAAAGTGACACCGCCGCCATCAACCTTGATAAAGCAGCCGCCGACCTTGACGGTAATCTCAGAACCCGCTTCCAGCACCACCTTGGCACCGGCTTTGACGTGCACTTCCTGTCCCGCCTGGGTGAGCCAGCTCTGACCGAGTTTTTGATGCATGGAGGTATCCACGGTCAGCGAGTAGTCAGCCTTGATATGGTCCCGCTTCTCTCCTTCAACGGTCAGATGATCGTTGCCAAGACTGGGCGGGGCCCCCTCCTCACCTGGCACCTTCCTGACACGGCTCACCCGCTCGTTGTCGATATCCCGATGCTCGTCGTGTTTGATGTGCCAGGCGGCATCATTTTCGATAAGCACGTTCAGGTCTTTCTGACCGTGGATGTAAATCTCTTCCTGCCCCGCCTGGTCTTCAAAGCGCAGCTCGTTGAAGCCCTCACCCTGGTGGGTTTCGGTGCGCAGCACGGTGCGGGTCTTGTTGGCCGGCAGCTCGTAGGGCGGCCGATTGGTGGCGTGATAGGTACGACCAGTCACGATGGGCTGGTCCGGATCCCCTTCCAAAAAGCTCACGATGACCTCGTGGCCGATGCGCGGGATGGCCATCATGCCGTATTGGCCGCCGGCCCAGCCCTGGGAGACCCGCACCCAGCAGGAGCTTTGGTCATTGGAGCTGCCGTAGCGGTCCCACGGGAACTGCAGCTTGACCCGGCCATGCTCGTCGCAGTAAATCTCCTCACCGTCGGGGCCCACCACCATGGCGATTTGCGGGCCATCCACCATCGGCTTGTGAGGAGCCTCCGGGCTGCCGATGCGTGCCCGCCAGGTGGTGCTCGCTTTTACCACCCCGAATTCGTTGTGGTAGACGGTGGGGCCGCTGCCCCCCTCCTCTTCCAGCGCCTGTGGCTGCAAGCCGGTGTGCTGGATGCGCACGATTTGCCAGTCGGTGTTGAGGCTGCCGTTGGGGTGTTCAGTGAGTGAAAACGTCTGGCCCGGCAGCAAGGCGGCGCTGTTGGACTTAGCCAGGCCCGCCACCGCGTCATTGCGCAGCGCATCCAGCCGATGTTGGGCAAAGGCCTTGCCGCTGCCATCCTGCTTGTAGCGGCCCGGAAAATCGAAGTGCTGGTAGGTATCGCGCTGATGCGCAAGCTCCGCCCCCACCTTCTTGTGGGAGAGGCCGTAAGCCGGCGTCTTGAAGCTGTAGTCCTTGAGCTCCACATCCGAGGGGCGCACCGCCTCCCGATAGTGGAACTGCCGGACATAGGGGCCTTGCTCGAGGGAACGGTTGCCGAGGTTGAAGAAGAGCTCGGGGCCGGCGGTCAGGGCGGCTGCGTCGTCGGCAAACACGATGCGGTGCTTGCCCGCTTCAAACTCGTGGAAGTAGAACATCCCCTCTTCGGCGGCGAGGCGGTTCACGAAATCGAGGTCGGTTTCGCGATACTGAACGCAGTACTCCCGCTTGGCGTGCTCGTTTTTCAGGGCAAACGCATAGTCGGTGATGCCGTGCTCTTGCAACAGGATGGAGAGGATTTCGTCAGGCTTCTGCGCCTGGAAGATGCGGGAGTTCTGGCGCAAAGAGAGTCGCCACAGCGCCGGCTGCACCAGCAGCTGATAGCGGGTGCGGCGAAAGCCGCTGTCACCCTGCGCGAAGTCACTGACCACCCCGCATACCCGGCGCTGCAGCTCGCCGTTGTACCACACCAGCAGCTCGCACGGCTGGTCCAGCACGGCGCCAAAGTCGATGTCTGGCTGGCCACTCGCCAGCTCCAGGTGCAGGTTGAACGGCCGGTTGAGCCCTTCATCCAGCGCAAACTCGGCCACCACGAAGGTGCTCTCGGGCAGGGCCCCCACCTTGACGGTAAATTGTAATCCTGTGCTGTCTGCCATCGCTGAGCGCCTCTGAGATGTCGTGTAGCCCCATCAGACGGGGCACTGCAAGCCGGGTGAGAGATCCGCCATCGCCCCGGTTTTTCTGACACCATGGCTACCGCACGCCCTTGACGGCGTGCGGCAAGACGTAAACCCGGATTTTTTCTTGTACCCGCTCACACCAGGCAAACGGACATAAGAAAAATGAGGGGGAAACTAGCTGACTCGGTTGAAAGCAACGGGCTATGGGTGAGGAAAACAAGGGGCACCGCAAGCAGTGCCCCTGATGGGCAAGTTACGCCTCGATCGGCGCACGCCAGTCGTCTGCACCGGAAGTACCGGCAACGGTGTGCTCCCAGTTGATCTTGCGATAGGCCAGAGAGACCTGGATCAGTTGGGTGAAGTCAGACTTCGCCGGATCCTGGCAGTGCGGCATCTGGCAGTCGATATCGACGATGGTGGCATCGGTCAGCACGGTAGAGAAGAAGTGTTCCTGCTTGCCCTCGACGGAGGTGCGGTACCACTTCAGGGTCACTTTCGGCAGCATTTCGCCAGAGGCCAGGGAGTTGTACATCAGCGGCACGGCTTTGTTCAGCGCAACGGTGAACTTGAACGGCTTGTGGACACGTTGACCAGCAGGCTGACCAGATTGCGGGTCAGTCGGTACGGTCACGACGTGTTGAAACTCTTGCACCAGCATCTCGTCTTCGTGGCCCTGCACGAAGATGTTGCCGACGGAATCGGAAGTGAAGGCACCGGCGGTGATATTGCCCTGGGTTTTACCTTCGATGCTGATATAACATGGAGTTGGCATGGGTATGCTCCTGATTGGTTGAACGGTAATGACACTCGACCGAATCCGTTAGCAGTGACCATGCCAAACCAATTTTTCTTTAAAAAACAAACAATTAAAATAAACCTTCACTTGCACAGCCGCCATGTGGCGCAACAAGTTGCGTGGTTGGCATATAAAACCATCCAATCTTGCACAACCAGCACCAATCACTAAATAAATGGCAATCCATTGCGCAGGGAAGAGTTTATCTCTACCCCTCACCTATTACCCGGCGATCACTTACTGAAGGTAGGCACTTGGCCAATCAAAGCGTGGGCGACCAAAGACTCTCACCACAGGCAGAGAGAAACAGACAGAAGCGTGCCAAGAGGTCTTCGAAAAACAGACCTCTTGGCGCCAGAGTAATAAGGAAGAAGAGAGGCGACGTGGTGAGCGCGCTGCTCAATGAGATGGACAGCTTGGCAAGCTTCCTTGCATAACGTCCAGCCGGACTACCCTACCCGCAGGTCGCGCCTGGGTCAGAACCGGGCCGCCTTTAGTGGATAACGTAAAAGGGCCTATCTTGCGATAGGCCCTTTTACGTTGTTTGGTTATGAGGGAAGGATCATTCGCCACCCCTTCGGGGCGGCCTGCGGCCGTTCATCGCAGCAAGCTGCTCTGCTCGAACCCGGCGAGAGTTCTCCCCCCCTCTTCGACATGAGCGGATAATTCTTCCCCAAAGCAAAAAACCAACCATCAGGTCGGTTTTTCAATCTGTACGCTGGGTCGGGATTGACTCGCGCCATCCATGGCGCTCGCCCTGCGGGCGGCCTCTGGCCGTCCAGGCGGACTATCCTGCCCGCCTGTCGAACCAGGGCCCGAACCGCGCCGCCCGTCACCAAATAAAGTAAAAGGGCCTGTCGCAAGACAGGCCCTTTTACTTTATTTGGCGGTGAGGGAGGGATTCGAACCCTCGATACGTTGCCGTATACACACTTTCCAGGCGTGCTCCTTCAGCCACTCGGACACCTCACCAAATTTTGGTCTGTTGTTTAACGTGCTCAGCCAGCACTCTGTTCGCTGCGCCGTTGCGCTGGAACGGGGCGTAATTTAGGGGAAAGCCCCGCCGGCGTCAACGGCTTTTTGCATCAGGCGAACCGTTCGCACATTTAACGCACAAATCAGTGCACAGACTCCGGTGCAACCTGGATTTCCGGAAGATTAAGGAAGCCCAATCGCTCGCATTCGGAGACCACTTCATGCGTGGTGGCGATGGTGCTTTCAACGAACAGCAGGAACTGCTCGACTGACAGACCGGCCTTGGTGAAGACGGTGTGGCCCACCACCAGACGCGGCAGGTTGTCATCGATGATGTCGAGGAACACCTTGAGCGACGGGTACTGCATGTTGAGACGACCCAGTTCGGCCACCAGCGGCAGCAAGGCGGAGGGACGCACCTCCAGCTCGGATGAAAACAGCAGCCCTTCCTCTTCGACGAAGATCCGGCTCTCCTGAATGCCTTCGACGGACTGCAGAGAGACAATATGGATACCGTGGCACTGATCACAGACGTAGTGCTCGATACGAGCCTGCTGCAACCAACGCATTATCATTTCGGAGCTGGGGATATTCATCATTTCCACGACACAATTGGGATCAAGGGGCGCAGTCTAAACCAATTTTCCGGCAACCAAAAGCGCACTGGCCGGATAAGCACATGCCTCGCTTCTTTTTGGCAAGCCGCCTGCATATACTCAGCCCATTCCAGCGCCACACTCGCCCCACAGGGGGCTAAATGACCATCCAAGAAAAGTACCGCCTGCATCTGAAATCCCTCTCGGATGAACTCTTGATCCTGCAAAAGCCCATCCGCATTCTGGATGCCATCAAGTGGCCCCGTCACCTGCAGGCCGACTTTCTGGCCAGTGGAGGACGTACGCTGCCGGCCGTCGACAAGGCCTTCTATGATGGCCTGCCCCTCGGCTTCGATCCCCGCAACAAGTATCTGGAGCTCAAGGAGCTGCGGGACCGGATCCGCCGCCGGCTCGGCCCCCAGGACGAGCTTGGCCGCATCCTGCAAGAGACGGTGGATCAATACATGGTGGTCATCGAGATGCTGCGCCAGCGCGGCCAACCGGATTTTCTGCGCTACAGCCAGCTGCTGTACGGTTCGGCCGGCGATCACCTGCGCGGCGATCGCAAGACCCTCAAGGAGCTGGGCGCGAGGCTGTGCGACATCTTCTCCCTGCCCGGCGCCCGCCACCTAGTCCGCCCCTACCCCAAAGAGTTCGAAGGGGAAGCGGCGGTGGCCAAGTTGCAGGGCAAGCTGTCGAGCTATTTCAGTGACGGCACCGTGCAGGTCAAGCTGAGCGATGGCATCGTCTCGGACGCGGCGGCCGGCGGCGATTACATCAAGCTCAACTCCCACGCCCGCTTCTCCGAGCTGGATCTGCAGGTGCTGGAGGTCCACGAGGGCTGGGTGCACGTGGGCACCACCCTCAACGGGCGCCAGCAACCCTATGCCACCTGGCTCAGTGCCGGTTCGCCGCGCATCACTGCCTGTCAGGAGGGGTTGGCGGTGCTGATAGAAACCCTCACCTTCAGCTCTTTCCCGGACCGGGCCAAGCGCATCTCGGATCGGGTGATGGCTATCGACATGGCGGAGCGCGGCGCCGACTTTATCGAGGTGTTCCAGCACTTCGTCGGCCAGGGCACCAGCGAACACGACGCCTACAAGATCACCCAGCGGGTGTTTCGCGGCGGCATGGTCGAGGGGGGAGCCTGCTTCACCAAGGATCTCTCCTACGTGAAGGGCTATGTGGAGACGGTCAACTTCATCCGCAGCGCCGTGCTGGAGGGGGTGCCCGAGATCCTGCCCATGTTGTTTGTCGGCAAGGTGACCCTGGACGACATCCCGGTGCTCTATCAGCACTATCTGGAGGGGCTGATCAGTGCGCCCCGTTATCTGCCCCCCATGTTTCGCGATCTCACCGGCCTCTACGTCTGGTTTGGCTTCGCCTCCGGCATGTCGCTGGTGGATATCGGCCGGGTGCAGCAGCACTTTCGCCAGCTGTTCCACCGCCTGCCGGTGGCCGATCCCATCATAGCCCCCGTCGACATCGAGATTGACTGAACCACCAGCAACAAAAAAGGCGCCAGATTGGCGCCTTTTTCTATCTACTCATCGCGATGAAGAGGGGGCTATTTGAAGGCCCGCCCTTCCAGATAGTGTTTGCGGCACAGGGAGACATAACGATCATTGCCGCCGATCTCCACCTGTTCGCCATCGCGCATCACCTGGCCTGCTTCATTGACCCGGGAGTTCATGTGCGCCTTGTTGCCGCACCAGCAGATGCTTTTCAGCTCCTCGAACTTGTCGGCCAGGCAGAGCAGGTGGTAGGAGCCGGGAAACAACTCGCCGCGAAAATCGGTCTTGAGGCCGTAGGCGATCACCGGAATGTCCTGCTCGTCCACGATGCGGGCCAGCTGATAGACCTGCTCCTTGGTCAGGAACTGGGCTTCATCGACGATGAACACGTCAATGTGCCGCTCGGCATGGCGGGCTTTTACCATCTCGAACAGATCGCAGCTATCGCTGAACACCTCGACTCTCAGCTCCAACCCTACCCGGGCACTGATCACCCCAACCCCGAAGCGGTCGTCGATGGCGGGTGTCATGGCCAAGGGATGCATGCCCCGCTCCAGATAATTGAAGTGCGCCTGAATGAGCTGGGTCGATTTGCCTGAATTCATGGTGGCAAACTTGTAGTGCAGTGAAGCCATGGTACTGTTCCGAAACTGAATTTATGGGGCGCATGCTAACCAAAGCCCCCAACAAAACCAAGGGGCCTTGCGGCCCCTTGTTCTTTTTATGCGATGGCCAGGTCCGCTTGGGACCTTGCCTTGCGCAAATGGTAGCTGGAGAAGATGACGAACCAGAGCGCACTGACGCTGAAGCCTGCCAGCACCGAGTGCATCAGCCCCATCACCAGATAACCAAGGGCAGCGCCGAAGGCGATGGCCAGGGCATAGGGCAGCTGGGTCATCACGTGGTCGATGTGGTGGCAGCCAGCACCGGTGGCCGACAGGATACTGGTGCTGGAGATGGGCGAGCTGTGATCACCGAACACGGAACCGGCCAGCACGGCGGCCAGCATCGGCAGCATCAGCGTGATGTCACTGGCCGCCGCCATGTCGCCGGCCAGCGGCAGCATGATGCCAAAGGTGCCCCAGCTGGTGCCGGTGGCAAACGCCATGGCACAGGAGAGGATAAAGACCACGGCAGGCAGCACTTCGATGGGCAGGTTGCCGTTGGCAAGCGATGCCAGGTACTTGCCGGTCTCGACGTCACGCACCACGGCGCCGATGGTCCAGGCAAACAGCAGGATATTGATGGCCGGCAACATGGCCATGACCCCTTGCGGCGCAGCCTTGATCCAGTTCTTGGCGCCGAGCTTGAGACGCATGGCCAGACCGATGGAGACCACCAGGCTGCACAGGGCGCCATACACCAGGGACGAGCCGACATTGGTATTCTCGAACGAGCCAAGCACGCTGAACGGCTCGCCATTGGCGGCCAGCACGGCGGCGCCGGAGTCGATCATGAAATAGACGGTGGCCGCGGTCAGGGTCAGGATCGGCAGCACCATGTCGATCATGCCGCCGTTGCTCTCCTCCGGGCTCTCCATGTCCAGGCCGATGGGGCGGCCCTTGGACTCATCCCACAGCTTGCCTTCCAGCGCCCACTGCTCGTGCTGACGCATCGGGCCGATGTCGAGCTGGAACGCGATCACCACCAGCACCATGATCAGGGTGAACACCGCATAGAGGTTCATCGGGATCATCTCGACAAAGGCGGAGATGGGGCTCTGCCCGGTGATGCCGTGAGCCGCCATGATGCCGCCGACCAAGGCGATGATATAAGCACCCCAGGAGGAGATGGGCATCAGCACGCAGACCGGTGCAGCGGTGGAGTCCAGCAAGTAGGCCAGCTTGGCGCGGGAGATCTGGAAGCGGTCGGTCACCGGACGGCAGATGGCCCCTACCGACAGGCTGTGGAAGAAGTCATCGATGAAGAAGGCAAAGACCATCATGCCGGTCAGCGTCTTGGCCCCCTTGCGGGTCTTGGCGCGCTTGGCAGCCCACTCGGCGAAGGCCCGGGTCGCACCGGAAACGCTCATCAGGCTGATGAGACCGCCCAGCAGCAGCATGAACAGCAGCATGTTGATGTTGTCACGGTTGAGTGCCCCGTCGACCCAGAAGATCTTGAGCACGGTGTTCAACATGTAATGCAGGGAATCGAGGGGAGAAAACTGGTTCAGCAGCAGACTGCCAGTGACTATGCCCACCCCCAGCGACAGCAGGACGCGGCGGGTCAGGATTGCCAGGGCGACGGCCAGCAGGGGCGGAATGATTGACCAACCGGAGTCGGCGTAGTGAATGATGTCCATGATCTCTTTGCACCTAAAGACAGCAGGTGGAGATCTACCGAGAGGATAAAGAAACAAAACCCATGGGGAGGTAATACTCCTCAGCCCCTTCAGGTAGCGCTCCATAGTGGATGACTATGGCAGTCCTGCACCTATTAGATGCAGAACCAGCAGCCCGGTATGATGGCCTGGCCACTTCGGCGCTGACTCCTTTCCTCGTGCATCACAGGCATCACCCTCCGCACAAGTAGTCATAGGCAGCGCGCCTCTACTTAAAGGTATTCGAGGCACATTTTATCGTGCCGGCACGTTATAGCAAGTTTTTTGATTAAATCACCAAATGGCGTGGCTTAAAATGGCATGGTGGTAGTCAAATGGTGCAAACATTATGATTTTGTCGCTATTTTCATCTATCAAGAACTCAGTCGAGTATGTACATTGCCAATATTGCTGAATCGGGCCTGAATCCAAAATA
This sequence comes from Aeromonas sp. 2692-1, assembly GCF_013085505.1. Classification (NCBI taxonomy): domain Bacteria; kingdom Pseudomonadati; phylum Pseudomonadota; class Gammaproteobacteria; order Aeromonadales; family Aeromonadaceae; genus Aeromonas; species Aeromonas sp. 2692-1. The sequence continues at coordinate 2,975,405 of NZ_CP038513.1, read as the reverse complement.
GATCACTTAATTTCCACTATGAATTTATTAATTCAGCTGACTTGACTTGATCATAAATGGCCGTATAAATTAGCCAAAATTACTATATCTATTTAATTCACTCTTTTGCTCGCGTGGTGAACACTATGAACGAATTTTTGAAAGTCCTGCTGAATGTCCGTAGCCTGCGTGCCGCTTGCCGTGAGCTGACGCTGGAACAATTGGAAGAAGGTCTGGAAAAGCTCTCCGCTATTGTCAGCGAGCGCCAGCAGGATGAAGCCGCCGAGCGTCAGGCTCGCGAAGAACATCTGCGTAAAATTAACGAATATGCCGAAATGCTGAAAGCTGCCGGCATCGATCCGGCCGAATTGGTTGGCACCGTAGCCGTTGAGCCCGCCAAGGCCAGCAAGGGCAAACGTGCCCCCCGCCCGGCCAAATACCGTTATATGGACAACGGCGTGGAAAAAACCTGGACCGGCCAGGGCCGCATGCCTTCCGTGATTGCCAAGGCCGTTGCCGAAGGTAAATCCGTCGAAGAATTTGCCATCTGATAAAGCCGTACAGGCGCAATAAAAAAACCTCGCGATGCGAGGTTTTTTTATTGCCTGTAGCCTGACTATCAACCCCGCTCCGCCGCCTTGACCCAGAGCACTTCGGGGGTCGCCGTACAGGCCAGCAGGTAACGGGCAATGGTGAAGAACCAGTCACTCAGCCGGTTCATGTAGGGCAGAATGGCCGGATTGAGCTGCTCGCTGCGGCTCAAGGTCAGCAGCAGACGCTCGCAGCGCCGGGTGAGGGTTCGCACCACATGGGCTTGTGCCGCCGCACGGGAACCACTGGGCAAAATAAAATTGCGCAGCACAGGTAAATTGGCGCTGTAGGCATCAATTTGTTGCTCCAGCCGCAAGGTCCACTCATTATTCACCTGCCAGATGGCAGCTTCCTGAGCGGCGCTGGAAAATGCCAGCTCCCCGCCCAGATCGAACAATTCCTGTTGCAATAATAACAAGTCAGCCAATAATCCGGTCTCGGCCGCTGGCACCTCGGCAATAAGAAGACCTATATGAGAATTTAATTCATCAATATAACCATAGGTTTCTACCCGCATATCGTCTTTGGCCAGTTGCAGCCCATCGGCCAGGCGAGTCATGCCCTTGTCGCCCTGCCTCGTATATATCCTCATACCGACATCCTGTTAATAATGGGAACAATCATGGATTCAAGCCCGTTGAGCTTGATTTCATAGGCCAGCGCCAGCGTTTGACCCAGTGAGCCGGCGGGAAAACCGGTGCGGGCCAGCCACACCAGATAAGGCTCTGGAATATCGATGATGCGACGTCCCCGATATTTGCCGTAAGGCATCTTGTTGGCCAGGGACAACAATACCCGCTCGTCGGACAACCACTCCATCTCAATCGATATCCAGATATTTATGAGTCTGGATGGAGAGCCGCCAATTGCGGGCAATGCAGGTTGCCATCGCCAATTGAGTGGCCCTGGGTTTCTGGCTGATGGGTTGCAGTGCGATCACCACGTTTTCACGCAAGCTGGCGGTGGCCAGCAGCGCATCGAGCTCCTCCACATGGCGCTCGGTGGCCACAGGATGCTTGATCTCGTTGGCTCGCTCGAGGGCAGAGACCAGCACCGGCAGCCCTCCCTTCATATTGATCTTGGGAGATACGGTGACCCAGGTCTGCTCATGGGTCTGGATCTCGCTGGTACCGCTGGTTTCGATCTGCACCTGATAACCCGCCTCAATCAGGGCGGCAGAGAGATCCTGCAGATCATAGAGGCAGGGTTCCCCACCCGTGATCACCACGTGGCGCGCCTGATAACCGAGCTGCTGGAAGCTGGCCAGGATCTGCTCCGTGCTCATCTTGCTCCAGCCATCAGATTCGTTGGAGCAGTCGAGTACCTCCTGTACCCCCACTTCACGAGCAGGATCGACCACCCAGGTATGGCGGGTATCGCACCAGGGGCACCCCACCGGGCAGCCTTGCAGGCGAACGAAGATGGCGGGCAGGCCGGTGAAGACCCCCTCCCCCTGGATGGTCTGGAATATCTCGTTGATTGGGTAGTGCATCTTGGTCACAGCTGGTTGCAAAAGTCGCGGATTATACCCCAAGCATGGCCGAGACGCAGGTTCAGCATCCGCTTTTCTCGCCCAGCCCGGTTTTTTGGTGCAAGCGTACCGTCACGCCCGCCTTGTCGGCCAGGTACTGCTGCAAGCCGCGGCTACGTAGATCGCAGGCAGGACAAGCTCCGCAACCGTCGCCGGCAATGCCGTTGTAGCAGGTAAGCGTCTGCTGGCGCACGGTATCGAGGTGGCCGTAGTGATCCGCCAGCGCCCAGGTCTCGGCCTTGTCGAGCCACATCAGCGGGGTCTCGAAGCGAATGGCGCGATCCAGCCCCAAGGAGACGGCCTGATTGAGCGCCTTGACGAACTCGTCACGGCAATCGGGGTAACCGGAAAAATCGGTCTCGCACACCCCGGTGATCACCGCCTCGGCGCCCACCTGATAGGCGTAGATGGCTGCCAGGGTGAGGAACAGGATGTTGCGGCCCGGTACGAAGGTATTGGGCAGGCCGTTGTCCTGCAGCTCGAAGCTCACCGGGATCTCGTCCCGGGTCAGGGCCGAGATGGCCAGCTCACCCAGCATGGTCACATCCATCACCTTGTGAGCGGCGATGCCGAGCCCACTGGCCAGACGGCGCGCCGTCTCGATCTCTTCCCGATGGCGCTGGCCGTAATCGAAGGTGATGGCGTGCACCTCGTCATAATGGGACAAGGCCTGGACCAGGCAGGTGGTGCTGTCTTGACCACCACTGAATACCACGACGGCTTTTTTCACGAATAACTCTCCTCTGGGCAGTTCAACTGCGCCGGCCCTGGGCAAAATCGTGCCACTGCCGGTTCAAATGGGTAAAAAGGGTCATCAGCGGGGCGAAACGATCGGGCGCCCTCTCCCACTGCGACAACAGATGGTAGCCCGCTTCCAGGGTCGACAGCGCCTCTGGAAACGGCTTCTTGCGAATGGAATATTGCCCCGCGACGGCATCCAACTTTATCCGCGGCAGCTGCTGCAACTCAGGGTTGCTGTGCAGCATCCGGTAGGCCTTGCGCCAGGTGCCATCAAGCAGCAAAAAACAGACCCGGCGAGCCGGCTCAGCCGTCTCCCTCTCCCGCACCCTGGCAAGCGAGATGGCCTCCTCATCCGGCCACAGCAGATAACACTGCAGCGCGGGATCGGCCAGCAAGGCCGCCAGCTCGGGAACGTCGGCCACCTGTTCGCCCACATGCAGGTGGGCCTGCGCCAGCGAGGCGGCCAGCAGGATGGCGGTTCCCTTGGGATGCCCGACTTCGCTCGGATGCTGCAAAATATGAAGAGGGGCGAGATGCGGCACCTGCCGAATATAATCACACAGACAGACTTTGAGGGCTCTGGTGCAACGTGTACAGTAGCGGCTCTTGTTGTCGTCGGACTGTTTCATGTTGTCAGAAAAATCAGGATTGCTCTGGGTCATCACGCTTTCACTCGCCAGTTTGCTGCTCTTTTTCATCGTGCCGAATCACCAGCTCTCCTTCGATCGCACCCTGATAGCCCAGGGTGAAGGGTGGCGCATCATAACAGGCAATGTGGCCCACACCAATCTGTGGCACCTGCTGCTCAATCTGAGCGGGTTGTGGGTACTTTACAGCCTGTTTCGCGAATACCTGACCGGTTGTCGGCTGCCGCTGCTGCTGTTGCTGCTCGGCGCCGCCGTCGGGCTCGGTATCTGGTGGTGGTGTCCGCAGACCCAGTGGTACATGGGATTGTCGGGCGCGCTGCACGGCCTGTTCGTCTGGGGCGCGCTGCAGGATATCCGCTATCGCCGCTACTCCGGCTGGTTGATGCTGGCAGGGGTGGCGATCAAGCTCGGGGTGGACTTCTACAGTGCAGGAGAGAGCCCGGTGTCCGCCCTCATCGGCGCCAGGGTACACATTGAATCACATCTGATTGGCTCGGGCGCCGGCCTGTTGCTCGGCCTGCTCCCGATCACCCTGCGCGAGCCTGCTCCCAAGGAGTGAGCCGCCCCTGATGCAATGCCGGCCCCATCGGGCCGGCATCCTGTCCATTATCGATTTGCCAGCTCTGCATTGATGCCTGCCAGCATGGCGGCAGGATCGGCCGCCTGGGTGATGGGGCGGCCAATCACCAGATAGTCGGCCCCCGCCTCCACCGCCGCCAGCGGTGTCATGACCCGGCGTTGATCACCGGCTGCCGAGCCAGCGGGACGGATCCCCGGCGTCACCAGCTTGAAGTCGGCGCCGAGCAGCGCCTTCAATTCACGCGCCTCTTCGGCGGAGCAGACCACCCCATCGAGCCCCGCCTCCTTGGTCAATTTGGCCAGCCGGATCACCTGCTCGGCCGGGCCGACAGTGAGCCCCAGCGGCGCCATGTCGGCCTGCTCCATGCTGGTCAGCACGGTCACCCCGATAAGCAGCGGCGCCTTGTCGCCATAAGGCAGCAGCGCCTCCTTGGCGGCCCGCATCATCCGCTCGCCACCGCTGGCGTGCACGTTCACCATCCAGACGCCGAGCTCGGCACTGGCGGCTACCGCCTTGGCAACGGTGTTGGGAATGTCGTGAAACTTCAGATCCAGAAAGACATCAAATCCCTTGGCAACCAGCTGACGCACGAACTGGGGGCCAAACAGGGTAAACATCTCCTTGCCTACCTTGAGACGGCACTGGGCCGGGGAGATACGTTCAATGAAGGCGAAGGCATCGGCCTCGTGCTGATAATCCAGCGCAACCAGTACTTTGGGATCTAGCATCTCACTTCCTATCGATGGTTATTCGCCGCCCGGAGCTTGGCCCCGGCTCGACCTGAAAACACCAGGCCGCAGGGGCCTGGCTCATGATCTTGTGGTGGCTCTTACTCCCCGTCCAGGCCGCGGATCGGCTTGATGGACCCCCACTGGCGGCAGGAGGGACACTGCCAGAACAGGGAGTGGGTGGCAAAACCGCACTGCCGGCACTTGTGGGTAGATTTGATCTTGATCTGCTCGCCAACCAGCTGCTGCAAGAGCTCAAGGCTCTCCTTGGCAGGGCCCTCCTCAGCGCTTGCCAGCTGGAAGCCCACCAGCTGATAGAAGCCCTTCATGGAGGGATGACGGCGCAATTGGCGCAGCACCAGCGCACGGGCCTGACTCAGACCATCGCGCTCTTCTACCAGCTTGGCCAGTGCCAGGGTCACGCTGACGCCGGCATGATCCTCCACCGCCTGCTCCAGCAGAGGAATGAGATCGTGGGCACGACCCAGCCGCTGATAGCACTCATTGAGGGAGGGAATGGCTTCGGAGGCAAAGTCGATATCCTGCTCGAACACCCGCAAGAGATCCTTGCTGGCCTGCTCGTACTCCCCTGCCGCCATGGCCAGTTCCGCCAGACGCAGGCTGGCACGGGCACAGGCGGGGTTGACGCTGAGCGCCCGCTTGAGCTTGGCAAGCCCGGCGGGTTTGTCCCCTTCACGCAAGGCGCTCTCTGCCTGCTCGCAATAAAAATGGGAAATGGGCTCGGCCAGCTTCTTGCCCTGAAACTTCTGCAGCCGTACCGCCACGTCGATGGCCTTGTCCCAATCCCGCAGTTGCTGATGAATGATCAACAGCTGGGCCAGCGCCGTCTCTTCATAGTCGCTGTCATCGCACAGCTCGTTCCACAGCGCCTCGGCCCTGTCCAGCAGACCGGCAGCAAGAAAGTCGCGCGCCAGCTCCTGCAACGCCAGCTGGCGCTGTTCCCGGGTCAGCTGGCGGGTCACCAGGTTCTGGTGGATCTTGATGGCGCGATCCACCTCGCCACGCTGGCGAAACAGGTTGCCGAGGGAGAGGTGGGTTTCGATGGTTTCGCTGTCCACTTCCAGCAGCTGGATAAACAGATCCACCGCCTTGTCTGGCTCATCGGACAACAAATAATTGAGGCCCGCCACGTACTGGCGGGAAAACTGGTTACTCTGTTTCTGGGTGTCCTGGCGAACACTCCTGCGCCCCATGTACCAGCCGTAACCGGCAGCAATGGGCAACAGCAGGAAAAGCAGTTCAAGCATCGAGGGACATTATTCCTTGGCAGCCGACCGAGCCAGCTCCAACTCGCGGGATTGACGGCGCATGGTGCGATTGAGAGTGCGATTCTGCATCTTCAGACGCAGGAACAAGAGACCGAATACCAGCCAGCCCAGCAGGAAGCCACCACCAAAAAAGAATCCCAGCAACATGGAGAGTGAAAACTCGCCCTGGGCAATCAGATAGTTGAACTGCACCAGCTGGCCATTTTGCGAACCGACGGCCAGGGTCAGAATAAACACCAGCACCAGTGGAATGAGGGCCAAGATACGCTTCATAGGAGCTCCCTGTCAGTATCTAATGAAAGGCTGATTATCCTTAAAATCACCGGCAGACTCTAGAGCGAATGGGAAAAGACTTGGAGAAACCGGACAATTGCCACAAGGCAAACCATAAAAACAAAAAAGGCATACCCAAGTATGCCATTTTCTGCATTATTCAGCGATGTTCACTCGCTCGCGTAACTCTTTGCCAGGTTTGAAATGGGGAACATATTTCCCGGTCAATTCAACCTTGTCCCCGGTTTTGGGGTTGCGGCCCACGCGGGGGGCACGATAGTGCAGTGAAAAACTTCCAAATCCGCGGATTTCAATCCGGTCGCCGTTTTGCAAAGTCGATGCCATCTGCTCAAGGATCTCCTTGATGGCAGCTTCGACATCCTTGGCCGGCATATGCATGCGGCTGGCAGCCAATTGTTCGATGAGATCTGATTTGGTCATAACGTTAAATCTCCTTCCCCGATCACATGCAATATTCATTACGCCAATGATAAAAAAGGGCGGCGTGACACGCCGCCCTTTTCTTGCATCAAGGATTATTCACCCTTGGCGGCTTTGAACGCTTCAGCCATGGCATTGCTGAACACAACTTCTTCTTGTTGGTTCAGGCTGTCGATAGCAACACGCTCATCAGCCTCGTCCTTAGCGCGGACAGACAGGCTTACAGTGCGGTTCTTGCGATCAACGCCCATGAACTTGGCTTCAACTTCGTCACCAACAGACAGCACCAGAGTGGCGTCTTCTACGCGATCACGAGCAGCGTCGGAGGCACGCAGGTAGCCTTCTACGCCGTCAGCCAGTTCGATCACGGCACCCTTGGCATCAACCTCGGTAACCTTACCCTTCACAATAGCACCTTTCTTGTTGTCAGACAGGTACTTATTGAACGGGTCTTCTTCGATCTGCTTGACGCCCAGGGAGATGCGCTCGCGCTCCGGGTCCACTTGCAGAACAACGGCTTCGATCTCGTCGCCCTTCTTGAATTCACGCACGGCTTCTTCGCCCTGGTTGTTCCAGGAGATGTCAGACAGGTGAACCAGGCCATCGATGCCGCCATCCAGACCGATGAAGATACCGAAGTCAGTGATGGACTTGATCTTGCCGGAAACACGGTCGCCCTTGGCGTGAGTTTCGGCAAACAGCTGCCACGGGTTGGATTTGCACTGCTTCAGACCCAGGGAGATACGACGACGCTCTTCGTCGATGTCCAGAACCATCACGTCAACCACGTCGCCAACGTTAACAACCTTGGACGGGTGGATGTTCTTGTTGGTCCAATCCATCTCGGATACGTGTACCAGGCCTTCCACGCCTTCTTCGATTTCAACGAAGCAGCCGTAGTCGGTCAGGTTGGTCACGCGGCCAGACAGACGGGTGGTCTCCGGGTAACGCTTGGCGATAGCAACCCAGGGATCTTCACCCAGCTGCTTCAGACCCAGGGATACACGGGTACGCTCGCGGTCGAACTTCAGAACCTTGACTGCGATCTCGTCGCCAACGTTGACGATTTCGGAAGGATGCTTAACGCGCTTCCACGCCATGTCGGTGATGTGCAGCAGGCCGTCAACACCGCCCAGATCTACGAATGCACCGTAGTCGGTCAGGTTCTTGACGATACCCTTAACTTCTTGACCTTCTTGCAGGTTAGCCAGCAGGCTTTCGCGCTCGGAGGTGTTCTCGGTCTCGATCACGGCACGACGGGAAACAACAACGTTGTTGCGCTTCTGGTCCAGCTTGATGACTTTGAACTCGAGTTCTTTGTTTTCCAGGTGAGCGGTGTCACGGATCGGACGCACGTCAACCAGAGAACCCGGCAGGAAGGCACGGATGCCGTTCAGTTCAACGGTGAAACCACCCTTGACCTTGCCGTTGATGATACCGATAACGGTAGCTTGCTCTTCGTAAGCTTTTTCAAGCTGCAGCCAGGCTTCGTGGCGCTTGGCTTTTTCGCGGGACAGCTTGGTTTCGCCGAAACCATCTTCGATAGAGTCCAGAGCCACGTCAACGGAGTCGCCTACGTTGATTTCCAGCTCGCCCATGGCGTTCTTGAATTCTTCAGCCGGGATAGCGGACTCGGATTTCAGACCGGCGTCAACCAGTACGAAACCATTTTCGATAGCAACGACAGTACCCTTGACGATGGAACCTTGACGGGTTTCAACGGCGTTCAGGGACTCTTCAAAGAGTTGAGCAAAAGATTCGATCATTGTTTATGTCACAAATGAAACATCCACTTGCAATCCGGCACAAGCGGGGTTGTTTTAAATTATCTGCGCCATCCATGGTGCAGACGACTGACATCAGTTTGTACTGACATCACCAAGTTGTTGCTCTGCATAGGCAAGCACCGTTACCAGTACTTCGTCTATGGACATGGCGGTTGAATCCACCACGAGAGCATCTTCTGCCGGTTTAAGGGGGGCAACGGCGCGATTTCTGTCGCGATCGTCACGTTCCCGAATCTCGGTTAAAAGACGCTCAAAGTTAACATCAAAGCCCTTATCTTGCAACTGCTTATAGCGGCGAGCAGCCCGTTCTTCGGCGCTGGCGTCGAGGAAAATCTTCACCTCGGCTTCCGGGAAAACCACTGTGCCCATGTCACGACCGTCGGCGATCAGACCCGGTGCCTGACGAAATGCACGCTGACGACGCAGCAGGGCTTCGCGCACCCGCGGGAAGGCGGCGATTTTACTGGCGGCATTGCCCACTTCCTCGGTACGGATGGTACGGGAGACATCCTCCCCTTCCAGCACGACTTTCACCTGCTCGGCATCGACCTGGAACTGCACGTCCAGATTGGCAGCCAGGGGAACCAGCGCAGCTTCGGCATCGAGCTCTACATCGTGATGCAGGGCGGCCAGGGCCAGCACCCGATAGATGGCGCCGGAATCGAGCAGGTGCCAACCCAGTTTTTCAGCCAGCAACTGACACAGGGTGCCCTTGCCTGCACCACTCGGGCCATCAATTGTCATCACGGGGGCCATCTGCGGCATAACATCTCTCCTGCACACTTGTTGCACACATCCCGGGAGGGATGGGGTAATGGGCGCCGATTATACCCAAATGTGCCGAGCCTGGCAGTCGTCGTGGCACACATTTGCGCAAAACCAGTCGCAACTGTCCTCTTTGTGTACCGCCAAGCAAACCATTAAGTTATGCAAGGTTTTGTTCTTATGGTTGTTCCGCACAAGGCGCGCTAAACTGGCCGCCCTTTTTAAGCAGCTGTAGTAAGGAGCAACCTATGAGCAGCGTTACCCTCGTGGCCAAATCCAAGTTGCCGACCCCCTGGGGCACTTTCACGCTGGTAGGCTTTCAGGAAACCGGCACCGGCAAGGATCACGCCGCACTGGTGATGGGCGATATCACGGGCGATGAGCCGGTGCTGGGCCGCATTCACTCCGAGTGCCTGACCGGCGATGCCCTGTTCAGTCTGCGTTGCGACTGCGGCTTCCAGCTGCAGGCTGCATTGGAAAACATCGCCAAGGCAGGCCGTGGCGTCTTGCTGTACGTGCGTCAGGAAGGGCGCGGCATCGGCCTGCTCAACAAGATCCGGGCCTATCATCTGCAGGATCAGGGCGCCGACACCGTCGAGGCCAACGTGGCGCTCGGTTTTGCCGCCGACATGCGCGACTACACCATCTGCGCCGACATGCTCAAGCAGCTGGAGGTGAAATCCCTCAAGTTGATGACCAACAACCCGCGCAAGATGAAGGCGATGGAATCCTTCGGCATTCCGGTGGCGGAGCGGGTCCCCCTGCAGGAAGGGCGCAATCCCCACAACGAGTTCTACCTCTCGACCAAGGCCAACAAGCTGGATCACATGTTCAAGAAGTGATCCCGCCTCGCCGCTCGTCGCCATGAAAAACGCCTCCCATCGGGAGGCGTTTTTTGTTGCTCTAGATCGCCGCGGCGCTAGCGGATGGGCAGCTCGATATCGGCAAACATGGCATCCACGTCGTCGCTGGAGCGCAGTGCGATAGCCCGCTCCACCACGTCCCGGGTCAGATGCGGGGCAAAACGGGTCATGAAGTCATACATGTAGGTACGCAGGAAGGAGCCCTTGCGAAAGCCGATCTTGGTGGTACTGTGGGCAAACAGGTGGCTGGCATCCAGCGCCACCAGATCGGTATCGACCTGGGGATCCAGCGCCATGGTCGCCATCACGCCGATCCCCACCCCCAGCCGGACATAGGTCTTGATCACGTCCGCATCCGTGGCAGTAAAGACGATGTTGGGTTCAAAACCGGCCCGGTTGAAGGCGGTGTCGAGTTCGGAGCGGCCGGTAAAGCCGAACACATAGGTCACCAGCGGGAAGCGGGCGATGTCGGCGATGGAGAGCTTGCCAACCTGGGTCAGCGGGTGGCCCTTGGGCACGATCACACTGCGGTTCCAGTGGTAGCAGGGCAGCATGATGAGATCTTCGTACAGGTGCAGCGCCTCGGTGGCGATGGCAAAGTCGGCTTGGCCCTTGACCACGGCTTCGCTGATCTGGGTCGGCGTACCCTGGTGCATGTGCAGGGAGACTTTGGGAAAGCGCTTGATGAAGCCCTTGATCACGTCAGGCAGCGCATAACGGGCCTGGGTGTGGGTGGTCGCAATGTGGAGCGTACCCTGCTCGGGGTGAGTGTGCTGACTCGCCACCGATTTGATGCTCTCCACCTTGCCCAGGATCTCGTTGGCAATCTTGATCACGTCCCGCCCAGCCGGGGTGATCTGGGTCAGATGTTTGCCGCTGCGCTCGAAAATCTGGATCCCCAGCTCATCTTCCAGCATGCGCACCTGTTTGCTGATCCCTGGCTGAGAGGTGTAGAGGCTCTCTGCCGTTGCCGACACGTTCAGTCTGTGGTTGGCAACCTCAACGATATAACGCAATTGTTGGAGTTTCATGATGTTAGGCTCTAAAGGCGACTTGAACTAATACTAACAAACTTTTGCCTGATAGCCCTTCCTTCTTGGCCATTTATGGCTGTGCCTGCGCCAGCAAAAAATCCCGCAAGGCGCGATTGGCCATGGAGAGCGGATCCCCACGCCGCCACGCCACGCAGAGATCGAGAAAGATCGGGGGGGCAAACGGGATCCCGGTCAGGGCAGGCTCTTCGTCCAACGCCATTCGCAAGAAGGTGGTTACCGCAAAACCCTGCTTTACCACCGCCTTGAGCAGCGGGATGAGGTTGCTCTCAAAGGCGATGTCGGGCTCGCAGCCCAGCCCCTGGGCCAGCGCTTCCATGTGCTCGCGGTGATAGAAGCCGCGGCGAAACATCGCCAGCTCCTGGCTGAAGAACTCGCTCAGCGACACGCTCCGGGCCTGGCGCAGCGGATGCTCCTCCCCCACCACCATCAACATCTCTTCACGCAGCAGCTGGGCCCCCTCCAGCGCCGGCGGCAGATCGCTGGTGATGAGGATGGCGAGATCCAGCGAGCCGTCCACCATGCGGCTCAATAGCTCGCGAGTACCCGCCTCCTCCACCCGGATCTTGAGGCCGGGGTAACGATGCTTGAAGGCCATCAGGATCGGCGGAAAATAATAGGAGCCCATCATGTAGGGGATGCCGATGCGCACCTCTCCGCGCTCCAGCCCCTTGAGCTCGGCCATCTCGGCCTCGGCCTGATGCATCTGGCGCAGCAGGCGCTCGGCATGGCGGCAGAGCACCTCCCCCTCCGGGGTGAGCCGCACGTTGCGATCCTGGCGGTCGAACAAGCGCAGCTCGAGCTGCTGCTCCAGCTTGGCGATGGCCATGCTGATGGCGGGCTGCGCCACGTGCAACCCGTTGGCCGCCTTGGTAAAAGAGCCGGCATCCCGCACCGCCAGCAGATAGGTGAGCTGTTTCAGGTCCATATCAATTCAATTTATCAGATGGATAACTTAAATATATTATATTTATGTTCTGGCGCGCACTAACCTGCAACAAAGCTGTCAGGACAATTGCATATGATCGAAGTCGGTAGTCGTGAATGGATCCGCGCCACCCTGGCCCTGAGCCTGGGTTCCTTCCTGGTGTTTCTCAACCTCTACCAGACCCATCCCCTGCTGCCGCTGCTGGCCGAGGTGTTCTCCGTCAGCTCTCTGTCGGCCGGCTGGACCCTGGCCGGCTGCACCGCTGGGCTCGCCGTCTCGCTGCTCGTCTGCGCCCGGCTGGCGGATCGCTTCGGCCGGCGCCGGATCATGCTATGGAGTCTGGCTGGCGCCATCCTGCTCTCCCTGCTCATCAGCCTGGTCAGTCAGTTTGAACAGCTGCTGCTGCTGCGGATCCTGCAGGGGGTCCTGCTGGCGGGGCTGCCCGCCACCGCCATCGCCTACATGGGGGAAGAATTCAGCAAGCGGGCCCTGCTCTCCGCCGTCGGGGTCTACATCGCCGCCAACTCGCTGGGGGGCATCGCCGGCCGGGTGGTCGGCGGTCTGCTGGCCGGCTGGTTTGGCGACTGGCAGCACACTTTTCTCGGCATCGGCCTCATCAGCCTGGCGTTGCTGCCCCTGGTCATCTGGCTGCTGCCGGCCCAGACCCGTTTCGTGCCCGTCATCGCCAAGCCGGGCCAGTTTCGCCAGGCCATCACCAGCCACCTCGGCAACCCGCTGCTGGTGGGAGCCTACCTCATCGGCGGCCTCAACTTCATGGTGTTTCTGAACCAATACAGCTACCTCACCTTCCTGCTGGCCAGCCCCCCTTCTCCTTGCCTACCCAGTGGCTCGGCATGCTGTTTCTGACCTATCTGTCGGGGACGGTGGCCTCCTCCCTCAGCGGCCGCTGCGCCCACCGTTGGGGGGCGCAGCGCCTGCTGCTGGTCGGCATAGCCCTGATGGCGCTCGGCAGCGCCCTGCTGCTGGGCGGCTCGCTCGGCGCGATCCTGTCGGGCCTGCTTATCTCGAGCTTCGGCTTTTTCCTTGCCCACGCCTGCGCCAGCGCCTGGGTCGGTCAGCACGTGGAACACAACCGGGCGCTCGCCTCGTCACTCTATCTGGTGGGTTACTATCTGGGAGCCAGTCTGGGCGGGCTCTATCTGCACCCTTTCTGGGAACAGGGGGGACTCGGGGGCTTGGTGCTCGGCATCGAGCTGGTACTGGTCATCACGGCGGGGTTGAGCCTCTGGCTCGGCCACTTGAAGGGGCGCCCCGCCCGCCCCCGCATCTGCCATCCCTGACGCTATCTCGGCTATGAAACGGGGCCAATCAAGCAGCCCCGTCTCATCAATCTTGGTCGTAGTAGCCGGTAGGCACCGGCACCACGGCGCCGCTTGCCAGCTCTTCTTCAATCACCTCGGCCAAGGTGCGCAGATGAAATTTGATCTGCCCCGAGGCCAGCATCACCGCCACGTCAGGATTGCGCTCATCGCGCAGGTTGCCGGTTTTGAAGGACACCTCGGGATGGGCCGCCAGCAAGGCATCCAGCGAAGGCACCACCAGTTCGATATGTTCCAGTCCCGCCTGGTGGCTGCGACCCGGTTTGGGCGCCGCCAGCTCGATGCAGGGCACGATGCCGTGGGTGTGGGGCACCGGTTGATGCAGGCGGTAGGTGGCAATAGGCCGTCCGCCGATCATCCCCTCCACCAGCAGGTCACCATGGCTTGCCAGTTGTGCCTTCAGGGCTTGGTACTCCGGCAAGGTGGCGGCCCGGTAGCAGAGGTGGTCGACCTCGATGGCGGCGGGATGGATGGCGAGGGCCTCCAGCTCGGTCAACAGCTGGCAAACAAATGGGGCCATCGGCCCCAGTGTGGTATCGAGTGAGTGCGACATAATCACCATTTCTTCTTGGGTTGGAACAGGACGTCCAGCTCGTCCGCCTCTTTGTCCTTGATGCTCTGCAGCTCTTTCTCGCTGTGCTCCTGCAGATGGGCATCGAGTCCGGCCAGACCCTGCCGCATGTCCTCTTCACGGGCCATCAGGTAGGGATCCTTTTCGGTGACGCTGGCCAGGGCCGAAAGCCCCTTGGTGTAGAGCTGCCGGCAGGTGCCGAACTGCCCCTGGATCTGGGCATCCATGGCCCGTTTCACCAGGTTGGCAATGTTGATCTTGAGCTGCATCAGCTCGAGGCGGCGATCCTCCTGGGCAAAGCCCTGCGGATCTATCTTGCCCTTGTTGTGTTCGACCCGCAGCACGGCCCGCATCTTCTTGACCAGCTGCAGCATCTGGATGGCCTGGCGATCCGACTCCGGGGTCTTGAAGTGCCCCTCATCCTGGCTGCTGTAGTTCTCCTGCACGTTCTTGATCTGGGTCTGCACGTCGGCAATGCGCTGCTTGATCTGGCCGCTCGGCATCACCAGGGCGATGGCGCGATAGGCATCGAGGATCCGGTGCTGCAGCAGCAACACTATGTTCTTGGAGAAGGGCACCAGGTTGACGTTGAGCAGCATCTCTTCGGTTTCATCCACCACTGACTTGTGGCGGGCGATGGCGTGACGCTTGTCGGCCTCAGCCTTCTGCTTATATTGCTGCACCACGTTATAGGCGATGACCAGAAACAGGAGTGCGCCAATAGACAGCAATACCAGGGTTAAAATCATAGGAAGTCCAAACTCCTGTCCCAATCCAATTGCGTGATCCTACAACAGCTTACCTAGTTAAGGTAGTCCGCAGCGCGGAGCTTGCCCCCGATTTGTTGTGCCCAGACGAACAAGAGCATCAGGGAGAGCCAGGATCACGCGGCGCTGGCGACACCGCCATTACCCCTTAGTATCGCCCATCGAGCCCATTACTTGAGGTTGAACCCCCTGGATCGCAGGAAATCCTGCATAAAGGGGCGCGCCTCCTTGCCCAGGATGCCCCGGATCTGGCCGCTCCAGCTCTGCTGCTTGTTGTTGCTGCTGCGGGACTGGTAGTAAGCCTCGATCTGCTGGTCGTAGCCGGCAAGGAGATCGCGATCCAGTTCGGTCTCATAACGGTTTTCATGCACCACCAGAGCCCGAGGCAGGCGGGGTTTCTGTTCGGGTGCCTGGGCGGGGTGGCCGAGGCAGAGGCCGAACAGCGGGATCACCTGATGTGGCAGCCCCACCGCCTCACTCACGGCGGCCGGGTTGTTGCGGATCCCGCCGATATAGACGCCGCCAAGACCCATGGACTGGGCTGCCAACAGGGCATTCTGGGCCATCAGGGCGCCGTCGATAGCACCGATCAGCAGCTGCTCCACAAAGCCGGTCTGGGCATCCGGCACCACTTCGCAGTGGCGATGGTAGTCGGCGCAAAACAGCAGGAACTCGGCGGCCTGGGCCACATAGGCCTGGTGTCCCGCCAGTTCGGCCAGTCGGCTGCGCAGTGCCTTGTCGGTCACCCGGATGATGCTGTTGGCCTGCAGGAAGCTGGAGCTGGAAGCGGCCTGGGCCGCGCTCAGGATCTGGTCGAGCTGAATGTCGGTGATGGGTTCGGCGGTGAATTGACGAATGGAGCGATGGGCGAGAATAAGGTCGAGAGTCGGGTTCATGTTGCCTCCAGAGACGAATCCCACACTCTACCCAAAAACAGCGA
Source organism: Aeromonas sp. 2692-1 (assembly GCF_013085505.1). Classification (NCBI taxonomy): domain Bacteria; kingdom Pseudomonadati; phylum Pseudomonadota; class Gammaproteobacteria; order Aeromonadales; family Aeromonadaceae; genus Aeromonas; species Aeromonas sp. 2692-1. The sequence goes on along the minus strand of NZ_CP038513.1, from coordinate 2,959,592 downwards.
GGAGCCCAAGGCCCCTCGCATTAACACCGCCACAGAGTAATCCGCTAGCCTGCCAGCGGATAGCGGCCGGCCTTGCAGCTGACCATGAAACGGCTCTCTTCCACCTGCGCCACCGTCATCGGCTTGCTGAACAGGAACCCCTGAAACACGTGGCAGCCCTGGGTGCGCAGGGCGGCGAGCTCGTGCTCGTCTTCCACCCCTTCGGCCATGATGCCAAGACCCAGGCTGGTGGCCATGGCGACGGTGGCGCGGATCACCGGCAGGTTGAGGCCCACCACGAAGGAGCGATCCAGCTTGATGGTGTCGATGGGCAGCCGGTTGAGATAGGCCAGCGACGAGTAGCCGGTACCGAAATCATCGATGGCAATCTTGATCCCCTGCGCGCTCAGGGCGTCGAGGATTTCGATGCACCCCTTCATGTCCAGCATCAATACCGTCTCGGTCAGCTCCAGCGTCAGCAGGCTGGCCGCCACCCCGAACTCCTTGAGCTGCTGGGCCACCAGTTCAGGCAGGGCGGAAGAGAGCTGGAAGCCGGAGAGATTGACCGACACCGGCACATTTACCCGCCACTCCCGTTGCCAGTGGGCCATCTGGGCCAGCGCCGTCGACAGCACCCAGCTGCCTATCTCGCGGATCAGCCCCATTTCTTCCGCTAGCGGAATGAACTCCACCGGCGAGACGTGGCCCAGTACGGGATTGTGCCAGCGCAGCAGCGCCTCGTACCCGAGCAGCTTGCCCTGCGCCACATCCACCTGAGGCTGGTAGCAGAGGCTAAGCTCCCCCCGCCCGATGGCCTTGGCCAAGAACTGCTTCAGGGTCAGCTTACGATGCAGAGTCTGCTGCATGCTGGGGGTGAAGCGCTGCCAGCGCAGCCGGCCCATCTGCTTGGCCTGGTACATGGCCATGTCGGCGCGGGTGATGAGGTTGTCGCCATCGTCCGCATCGTCCGGATAGATGGCGATGCCGATGCTGCCGCCGATGGTTACCTCGGGCACCCCGCTCAGCTGCAGCGGCTTGGTCATCTGGGAGAGCATGAGGTCGGCCACCTCCTGCGCCCGATCGCTCGAGTGGCTGAGCGGCACCAGGGCAGTGAATTCGTCGCCACCGAGCCGGGCCAGCTCCACATCGCGCGGACAGATCTGCTTGAGCCGACCGGCAACCCGCTCCAGCAGCCGATCACCGGCCTTGTGGCCGTAGTTGTCGTTGACCAGCTTGAAATTGTCCAAGTCCATGAACACCAGCGCAAAACGCCCGCCCAGCCCGCAATAGGCCTCCAGCGATTTCATCAGACCATAGCGGTTGAGCAGGCCGGTCAGCGAGTCATGCCACGCCAGGTGGCGGTGCTCCAGCTCTTCCAGCTTGCGGTCGGTGATGTCGCGCATGGTGAGCAGGATCTGCGCCCCCTGCTGAATGTGGCGAAACTGGTACTGAAACCAGCGCATCCCCTTGAGGGTGCGGCACTCCCCCTCGGCCACCACTTCATCGAGGCGGGAGAGCTTCTGGTAGAAAGCCTCGTCATTGCCGGAGAAGAGCTGGGAGAGGTAGCGGATCTGGTTGCCGAAACACATGTCGAAATGGTGGTTGCCGCTCTCCAGCTGGCCCTGATTGTCAAACAGACAGGCCAGGGTATCGCCGGTGGCGAGCGAGGACTCCTGATAGAGGGTATCGGCGTCGATCACCGCCTCGGTCATCATCATCAGCCGCCCCGCCAGCTGGATGCCGGAGAGGCGCAGGTAGATCTGCTTCTTGACCCCCTTGGGGGAGAGGGTCCACCACTCGCTGTAGCTGCGCCCCTGCTGGAAATCCCCGAGGTAACGCTGCAGCAGCAGATCGATGGCCTGTGCCATGTCGGCCGAGAAGTCGCGCGATTGCAGTTCGCCCAGCGAGCTCGCTTCCCACACGCTCAAGGCGGCGCGATTGGCCCAATAGATGTGGTGATGCCGGATGTCATAAACCCAGATTGGGGTATGCAGCACATCCATCCCGTTCAATAACCGTTCGTCTAGCGTATTCATCTAATATGGTGATTCATGATGTGTGATCACAGGGAAACCCAGCGACGGAGGGCCCTCCCGGGCACCCGGTGCTGGTACAAAATCGGATCCAGCCCATAATGTGAAACAAGCATGCGCAAAGGGCTGACTTCATATGAAAACGCTACATGTGAAACCCATGGTCAGAAAAAACGGACTCACGTTGGTATTGTTGGGCATCATAGTAACCATTGCTATGATTTTTATACTTTTTTTATTCGGTGAACAACCACTAATCCCCCTCGTCTCCGGCCTGCTGGCGGGTCTGATGATGATATTTATCGGCTCATTGAAGCTGATTGAGCCTCACTTCAGTCTCTCGCTCTGTCACGATTGTCTGCAATATCACCATAAATACGGCGGTTGGATCCTGAAATGGAGAAATATTCAGCGAATAGACCAGCCACGCATTCATCTGGGCTGGGATCTGGTCCCCCTGCCCTATATCGGTTTGAAAATAAAAGATTACGACGATTTTTTGACATTGATCACACCCAGATTGGCAGTACGCCTGCTGACCGAGCAACGCAGCGTCTTGCTGCAGGCACTGCGCAGCGAACAACCGGCCTGCAGCAGCGGGGGTTGTGCTTGTGCCTTTCAGGGCGAGGGATTGCTGGAGGAGAGCCATTTTCGCTCTCCCTCCGGCCAGCGCTATGAGGGGGTGATCGCCATGCTGGCCAACCGCATGACCCGGCTGCGCGAGCTGCTCGGCTACGATCTGCTGGTGCCGGACAACAGCCTTGACCGGGATCCGGTCGAATTTGTCCGGCTGCTGCACCAGTATCAGCGGGAGTCGAATCTAATCCAGATCAATTAAACGCCGGATTGAGCTTGCCAAGGCGGGCGCCTCTTCTTAAGGTCACTGGCTTGTTACACCCAGAACACCGCTTATGAAGTACATCGAAGAGTTCTATCTGTTCGTCAAGGTGGTGCAAGAGGGAGGCTTCTCCCACGCGGCAGCCGCACTGGGCATGCCAACCGGCACCATCAGTCGACGTATTTCTCAGCTGGAAGATCAGCTTGGCTGCTCCTTGCTACACAGATCCACCCGCAAACTCCGCCTCACCGACGAAGGGCTGCGCTACTACGAGCGCCTGTGCACCCCGTTGGCCGCAATCGAGCAGGCCACCGGCGAGATCCAGGGCAAAGAGGCCGACATCAACGGGGTGATCCGTCTGGCGGCCCCCATCGCCCTCTCCAACACCATCCTGGTCGACATGCTGGCGGACTTTGGCCTGCACTACCCCGAGGTGCAGTTCGACATTACCCAGACCAATGACCACCAGCATCTGTTCGACAACGACCGGGATCTGGTGTTCTTCAACGGCGAGCTGCCACAATCCTTGCCCAATGCACTCTGCCTTGGCCACATCGAATACGGCCTGTTTGCCTCCCCGCTCTATCTGGAGAAGATGGGCACTCCGGCACATCCCGCCCAGCTGGAAGAGCACGCGCTGATCTACTGCTGGCCACACCAGCACTGGCAGTTGACCGATCGGGACGAGCAGACGGTACAGATCAAGCGCACCGCCAAACTGACCGTCAACCAGACCCAGGCTGCCGTCCGGGCGGCCAGGCGCCACCTGGGGATCGTCAATGCCCCGCTCCACTACGTGCATCCCTTCCTGCAGGATGAGCAGCTGGTCCCGGTACTGCCCGACTGGAAAACCGGCAACCGGCCCTTCTATATGTTGCGCTGCCAGCCTCAGTTTGCCCCGCTGCGTGTTAAGATGTTTGCTGAATTTGTTGAAAAATATTCAGCACGCTACCGGAATCGCCAATGGGACAACCAATTTTCACCGGCGACCAGCCTGTCCCATTGCATCTGACCGTTGGCGGGCCACACTTATAGCAATCCTCGTTGACCAGGCCAGCCTAACACTATGAATGTATTGATATGTGATGACTCAGGATTCGCCCGTAAACAGCTGGCCCGCGCCCTTCCCGCCGACTGGGACGTGACGCTGCATTACGCCGCCAACGGGCTGGAAGGGATAGAGCAGGTGCTGATGGGTCATGGGGATCTGATCTTTCTCGACCTGACCATGCCGGAAATGGATGGCTACGGCGTGCTGGAGACCCTCCAGCGGGAGGGGCTGCGCAACAAGGTCTTCGTGGTCTCAGGTGATATCCAGCCGGAAGCCTATCAGCGGGTGATGGGGCTGGGAGCGCTGGATTTCATCAAGAAACCCGCCGCACCGGAAACCCTCAGCGCCCTGCTGAAACAGCATGATCTGTGGCAGGCCAAAGGTGCTGCCACAGCACATGACACCCGGCCCGCCGGCCAGAGTGTCAGTGATGTCGGCAGTCTGGATTCTGGCATCAAGATCAGCCCCGAGGTGCGCGACGTCTATCAGGAGCTCGCCAACGTCTCCATGGGCCAGGCCGCCGACCTGCTGGCCCGCCTGCTCAACGCCTTCGTGGTGCTGCCCATTCCCAACGTCAACGTGCTGGAAGTGTCCGAGCTGCACATGGCCCTCTCGGCCGCCGCCGACTCGGATACCCTCTCCGCTGTCTGCCAGGGCTTCATCGGCGCCGGTATCGCCGGCGAGGCGCTGATCCTGTTCCACGACTCCAGCTTCAAGGATCTGGCCCGGCTGATGAACCATCAGGGTGTGCTCGATCGCAACGCCGAGCTGGAGCTCTTGATGGATACCGCCAACGTGCTGATCGGCGCCTTTTTGCGCGGTTATGCCAGCCAGCTCGATACCCCCTTCAGTCAGGGCCATCCTGTGGTACTCGGCCAGCACAGGCCCATCAACGAGCTCATCAACACCAACAAGAGCCGCTGGCGCCGCACCCTGGCCATCGAGATCAACTACCGGGTCCAGGATTACGCGGTGCAGTGCGATCTGCAGCTGCTGTTTACCGAAGATTCCATTGCCACCATGAACAACAAAATCATGCACATGCTCTAGGAGTGACCATGGAAATCCGTGAATTTCATTGGCTGATGAACATAGTCCAGAACCTGGACGTGGGGCTGGTGGTGCTCGACAAGGAGTACAAGGTGCAGGTGTGGAACGGCTTCATGGAGAGCCACAGCGGCCGATTGGCCGGCGAGGTGCGCGATGGCGTGCTGTTCGAGCTCTTCCCCGATGTGGATCGGGCCTGGTTCGAGCGCAAGGCCAACATGGTGTTCAAGCTCAACAACCGCGCCTTCAGTACCTGGGAGCAGAAACCCTATCTGCTGCGTTTTTCCAACTACCGCCCCATCACCGGCTCAGCCCCCCACATGTTCCAGAACCTGACGCTGGTGCCGCTGGCCGACTTTGGCGGTCAGGTGACTCACATCGCGGTAATGATCTACGACGCCACCGACGAGGCCATGCTGATGAGCGGCCAGCGCCAGGCGTGACCCTTTTTCTTCTCAACAATCAAACAGGGCGCCTTGGCGCCCTGTTTGATTGAATGAACCTTAACGTACGACAAGGTACTCTGTGAAGGCATCGATCACCTCGTCGATGTCGTCATCGGTGATCTGCAGGTGAGTCACCAGCCGCATCTCGCCGTAACCGGAGAAGAGGATCCCCCGCTCCTTCATGAACGCGAGCAGCGCCTCGCCGTCCCCTTTCACCAGCCGCAGAAATACCATGTTGGTCTGCACCAGCGCGAGATCCAGCTCGATGCCGGGCAACGCGGCCAACCCTTCGGCCAGCCGTCTGGCACGGCGGTGATCGTCCGCCAACCGGGCCACATGCTGATCGAGGGCAAACAGACCGGCCTGCGCCAGGATCCCCGCCTGACGCATGCCGCCACCCAGCATCTTGCGCAGCCGTCTGGCGCGGGCGATGAAGGGGCTAGAGCCCACCAGCAGCGACCCTACCGGTGCTCCCAGCCCCTTGGAGAGGCAGATGGAGATGCTGTCAAAGGGGGCGGCCAGCTCGTTTACCCCATGGCCGCTTGCCACCGCGGCGTTGAACAAACGGGCACCATCCAGATGCAGTTGCAACCCGTGTTCGTCGACGAACTTGCGCATCGCCTGCAGGTAGTGAAGAGGCAGCACCTTGCCGTTATGGGTGTTTTCCAGGCAAACCAGCCGGGTCTGCACAAAATGGGCATCATCAGGGGCGATCGCCGCGGCGACATCGGCCACTGCCAGCGAACCATCGGCCTGCATGGGCACCACCTGCAGCGCGACCGAACCCAGCACGGCGCTCCCCTGCGCCTCATAGCGATAGATGTGGGCCGCCTGACCCACGATGGCGCCCTCCCCCCGCTGACAGTGGCTCATCACCGCCAGCAGATTGGACATGGTGCCCGAGGGGACAAACAGTGCGGCCTCCTTGCCAAGCAGCTCGGCCCCGCGGGCCTCCAGTGCATTGACGCCGGGATCTTCCCCGTAGACATCATCCCCCACCTCGGCATGCAGCATGCTCTGACGCATGGCATCCGTGGGCTGGGTGACCGTATCACTTCGTAAATCGATATAGCGCATGACATCCCTCCTGAAGCAGGAGGATGACGTTAGCCAGCAGGAGCTGGCTTGGCAAGCGAGCCGTTTCCGGAATGTGAAGCCGGTGACGGCTTACCAGGGCAGCGGCTGGCCCTGCAGGTCGAGGAAACCACCGGACTGGACCGGCGACAACTGGTTGATGAGATCAAGCAGACGCGGCGCCACCAGCGCCGGATCCTGCAGGGTCTCGGCCGCCAGTTCATCGAGGAAGGGTTGATTCATGGGGGTGGCCATCAGCCCCGGATGCACGGTGACAACCCCGGCGGCGGGGAAGCGCTCCCGCCACTCGTGGGCCAGCGTTCTTGCCCCCATGTTGAGCGCCGCCTTGCTCATCCGGTAGCTGTAACGGCTGCCCGTCTCGTTGGCGCCAAGACTGCCGGCCAGATCGGAGAGAGTGCAGAGCCAGAGGCGGGTATCCGCCGTCATCCGGCGGCTCAGGCAGGCGGCCAGAGCCAGCTGCGGCCAGGCGTTGGCCAGCAAGCTGTCGCACAGCCACCTGGGGTTGACCTCCTCCACCCGCCGCTCCGGCATAAAGTTGATGTCGTGCAGCAGGCCGATGGTGTTGATCACCACGCTCGGCAACGGCGCCGTGTCATAGAGGGTGAACAGGGCATCGAAGGAGAGCACATCCACTTCCTGCAACGGAAAATAGCAGGCGGGATCCACGCCCTTGGGCAGCTGCCTGCCGGCCAGCACCAGCTCCTCGCCACGGGCGGATAGCGCATGTGCCAGCGCCGTGCCCAATCCGCCGCTGCCCAAGATCAGATAGCCCATCTCCCTCTCCCCGCTGCCCTCATCTGCTTTAGAGGGTATCAGAATAATCCCCGGCCGTTGCCCGCCATCCCCATCCAGGCTCACGCCTCATGCAGGTGTTTGCCAAATTCGCGCGCCCGCGCCAGATCCAGAAATCCATCAGCCTGCTTGTGACTGCGCAAGAACTGGTAGTAAGCGAGCAGGGTAACCAGCTCGTCTTCTGCGGGCAGGCGCTGCTGCGGCAACTGTTCCTGCAACAGGGTGCCGGCGGCGCTCAGCGCTTCTCGGTCCACTACCTCCGCCTGCCGATAAAGGTAGCCGCAGCCGGTGGCGAGCCACTCCAGCGAGCAGTTGGCGGCCATGGCAATCTGGTTGGCCTTGCCAAGTCCGGGTTCGGCTCCTTTCAGATATTTACGGATCAGGGCCTCACTCAACCCCACCTTGCGGGCAAAGGCACTGATGCTGCCCGTCCCGATCAGGCTGTGCAAGCGCTCGGCAAAACCGTCCATTTCCTTCCCCTTCAGAACCAAAGTTCGAATTAACAAAAGCCGCATTATTGCCTTGCCAGCCAGAAGAGACCAAGATGCTGGCAGCATTTTTTCCCTTATCCGCCAAGGAGCCACCATGTCCGTATCCCGCCTCTCCCTGCATCCACAGGGTCCGACCTTCTCTCGCCTCATCATGGGTTACTGGCGTCTGATGGAGTGGCAACTCTCCCCGAACGCCCTGCTGGATCTGATGAAGTACCACCTGGATCTGGGGGTCACCACCATCGATCACGCCGACATCTATGGTGGCTACCAGTGTGAAGAGGCCTTCGGTAACGCCCTGCGCCTTGAACCCTCTCTGCGCAGCCGGATGGAGATCGTCAGCAAGTGCGGCATCGCCCTCACCGCCAAGCCGGAACACGCGCTGAATCACTACAACACCGGCAAGGCGCACATCATCGCCAGTGCCGAGGCCTCCTTGCAAAAGCTCGCCACCGACCATCTGGATCTGCTGCTGATCCATCGCCCGGATCCCCTGATGGATGCCGACGAGGTGGCCGATGCCTTCATCACCCTCAAGCAGGCGGGCAAGATCAAGCATGCCGGGGTCTCCAACTTCACCCCTAGCCAGTTTGAGCTGCTGCAGTCGCGCCTGCCCTTCCCGCTGGTGACCAACCAGCTGGAGATCTCGCCGCTCAACCAGAGCACCACCCTGGACGGTACCCTGGACCAATGCCAGCAACTGCGCATCAAGCCGATGGCCTGGTCCTGCCTTGGTGGCGGGCGCCTGTTCCAGGCTCCCGAATATGCCCCGCTGCGCGCCGAGCTCGAGCAGATCCGCCAGGAAGTGGGCGCCGAGCAGATCGAACAGGTGGTCTACGCCTGGGTCATGATGCTGCCAAGCCAGCCGCTGCCGCTGATTGGCTCCGGCAAGCGGGAGCGCATCGCCGCCGCCGTGGCCGCTGAATCCATCGTCCTCAATCGCCAGCAGTGGTTCCGCATTCGCAAGGCGGCGCTCGGTTACGACGTACCCTGATTCATCCGGCAAACGCCAGAAACAAAAACGGCATGGGGAAACCCATGCCGTTTTGCGTTATCGAGGCAGCTCAGCGATGACGCTGGGGGCGACCACGTGGTGCATCTGTCTTCGGCTTGGCCTGGTTGACTGTGATGGTACGGCCACCGATTTCGGTGCCATGCAAACCGGCGATGGCCTTTTCGGCCTCGCCATTGACAGGCATTTCAATGAAGCCAAACCCCTTGGACTGACCGGTATCGCGATCGATGATGATATCGACCTTGTCTACCTGCCCAAATTGGCTGAACACGGTTGTCAGTTCGTCGGCCGTCATCCGGTACGACAGATTACCTACGTAAATCTTCATGCCATCCACTCTCGATTCAAGGTGCCTTCTCTATCCAATCACCAACACAAAGGTAAGGGCACAACCCCCATGCCGGACCTGCCAGGGCATCATGCCTGGGCACTCCCCCGTACGATTCACTCAAGTCATTGATCTCTTGGGTGAACAGAACGGGCAAGATCAATTCGAGTCACTGGCAGTATCTGAGCTTTGGGGAAGATTGTCGAGAAAATAGTCAGCTCATATGGGGAGCAGAGTATCCAGCAGCCCCTGCAGCGTGCGTCGACCATGCCAGGCGCGCTTAAAGCCAAAGCGATAGATGCCGGGCGTCACGACATGGGTGCCTTCCCGACTCAGCCCCATCAGCGCGGTGGCGGCCGCCAGCTGCTCATCGTTCAGCGCTAGATCCAGGCTGAAGGCCAGCCACTGACCATCGTGGCCCACCTTGCGATACCGCTCGACCCCGACCAGTACCGATCTTGGCAAGGCCTGTGCCCGATCACTGCTGCCATTGAGCAGGTAAAGATGCGTCTCGTCCCAGGCCAGCTCCGCCAGCCGCCAGCGCTGCCAGCTGCGAGGCAGTATCATCATCAGCAGCACTATGCCGCCAAACACCAGCCCCACCCAGGGCAGCAGACCCATGTGTGGATAACCAAGACCGACGGCAGCCAGCACGGTGACCAGGCTCGCCAGCAACAGCACAACCATCACCGGATAGAAACGGCGAGCAGGGGGCATCAGCCAGACCAGTCCCTCTTTGTTCACCAGCTCACTGACCTTCATTCTCTTCTCCTCTTGCCTGTGCGTTTACACGCCCTGGATGCACCAATTTTGTCGCGCATTGTGCGCGAGCCCGACACCGGGATGCAACCGGGCTCGCTCATCGGGTGACGGCCTCACCGGACTCTTGATATCATTCTCTTCATCTGAGCCCATTCGCATGTTTGTCGGGAGTCTCATGCTTGCCACCACCCTGCTCTTCATGGCCAGTGCCTTTCTTGCCGAACCTCATCCCCGCCAGGCCGAAGCGATTGGCAGCTACTCCGCCGGCTGCCTCAAGAACGGAGTAGCCCTGCCGCTGACCGGCCCCGGCTATCAGGTGATCCGCACCAAGCGACTGCGCTACTACGGCCACCCCGAGCTCATCGCCTACCTGACCACCCTGGCCAACCAGACCCGCATGGCCGGCATGCCGGATCTCTATATCGCCGATCTCGCCATGGCCCACGGTGGCCCCTTCACCTCCGGTCACCGCAGCCACCAGACCGGCCTCGACGCCGACATCTGGTTTCGCATGGCCAACCAGCCCATCTCAACATGGGAGCAGGATGCCCCCAAGGAGTGGGCGCTGATCGATGAGCCCAGCTACCGGGTACTGCCCGGGCGCTTCGGCCCCCTGCAGCTAAACCTGTTGCGCCTGGCAGCCAGCAAGCCCGAGGTCGCCCGCATCTTCATCAACCCGGTGCTCAAGGCCGAGGTATGCAAACGGGCACCCGATGAACCCTGGGTCGGCAAGTTGCGCCCCTGGGTCGGCCACTTCAGCCACTTTCATGTGCGTCTGCGCTGCCCGGCCGGCAGCCCGGATTGTCAGCCTCAGGCGCCGATCCCGCCCGGCAACGGCTGCGGCGCCGAGCTGGCTTCCTGGCTCAAAGACAAGCCGCAACTGCCCAAGGTTTCGATGGCTTACCACAAACCCAGACTGCCCGCCCGTTGTGGCGGTTGACCACAAGCTGGTATGGTGAGCCGTTATCTGCAAAAAATGTCAATGGAGAACAACAAGATGGCCACTTCACTCTGGCAGAGGGCAACCCAGTCCCTGTTGGTTATGACCCTGCTGCTGGGCCTGACCGGTTGCGGCATGAACAATATTCCGACCCTGGATGAGCAGGTCAAGGCGAGCTGGGGCCAGGTCGAGAACCAGTATCAGCGCCGCGCCGATCTGGTCCCCAATCTGGTGGCCACCGTCAAGGGCTACGCTAGCCACGAGCAGGAGACCCTCAAGGCGGTGACCGATGCCAGAGCCCGGGTGGGCAGCCTGCAGGTCAGCGATCCCGCCCAGCTCAAGGAGTTTGAAGCGGCCCAGAACCAGCTCTCCGGCGCCCTCTCCCGGCTGATGGTGGTGGTCGAGCGCTATCCGGACCTGAAAGCGGATCAGCAGTTCCTGACCCTGCAGGCCCAGCTGGAAGGCACCGAAAATCGTATTTCGGTGGCCCGGCGCGACTACATAGAAGCGGTACGTCAGTTCAATACCGAGATCCGCACCTTCCCCGGCGTCATCTGGTCCAAGCTGCTCTACTCGGACCTGGAGGCCAAACCCACGTTCAGCGCCAAGCCAGGTGCCGATGAGGCGCCCAAGGTCAGTTTCCAATGAAGCGCGTGATCCGCGCCCTGTTGTCCTGCCTGCTGCTGTGGACGGCGGTGGTGTCCGCCGCCCCCACTTTCCCCGCCTTGAGCGGACGAGTGGTGGACGAGGCCAACCTGATGTCCCGCAAGCAGGCCCACCAGCTCACCCAGCAGCTGGCGGCATTCGAGAAGCGCAGCGGCATCCAGCTGGTGGTGGTCTCCATCGACACGCTGGCGGGCGACACCATCGAGGAGTACGGCTATCAGCTCGGCCGTCATTGGGGCATCGGCCAGAAGGGCAAGGACAACGGGGTGCTGCTGCTGATCGCCCAGGATGAGCGCAAGGTGCGCATCGAGGTGGGCTACGGGTTGGAAGGCGCCCTGCCCGATGCCATCGCCGCCAACATCATCCAGACCCGGATCCTGCCCGCGTTCAAGCGCGGCGACATGGTGGCCGGGGTGGTTGCCGGCAGCCAGGCGATCATGCAGGCGCTGGCGGGCGAGTACAAACCGGTGGACAACGCCAGCAAGGATAAGCTGGGCGGGCCCTGGCTGTTCATCCTGATGGTGATAGTGATGATCGTGCTGCACAACCTGCGTGGCGGTGGTGGTGGCGGCAGAGGTGGCCGGCGCCGCGCCGCTTACCTCGCCGGTGGCTTCGGTGCCGGTCGCTCCGGTGGCGGTTTTGGTGGTGGCGGCGGTTTCAGTGGAGGGGGCGGCAGTTTCGGCGGCGGCGGTGCCTCCGGTGGTTGGTAACAGGGATTAAGAGACGACACATGATTTCGAAACAGTTCTTTCACACGCTGCAGGCCAGGGTCAAACAGGCGGAGCAGGCAACCGATGCCGAGCTGGTGACCGTACTGGCCCCCGCTAGCGACGGCTATCGCTATATTCCCACCCTGTGGGCGGCGCTGCTGGCCATGCTCACCCCGCTGCTGGTATTCGAGCTCGGTTTCTGGCTCGGCTGGTACGAGATCCTGCTGGTGCAGTGGTCGGTCTGGCTGGTGCTGAGCATCCTGTTCCACTGGACCCCCATCAAGATGTACCTGATCCCCAAACAGGTTCGCCAGCACAGGGCAGCCCTGATGGCACGCCTGCAGTTCGTCGAGCAGGGGTTGCATCGTACCCAGGATAGGCTGGGTGTGCTGATCTTCGTCTCGGTGGCCGAGCACTACGTGGAGATCCTGGTGGATGACGGCATCGCCCAGCACATCGACAACGGTCAGTGGCAGGAGATCATCGATGACTTCACCCGCCGGGTACGCAACAAGGAGGTGGAGCAGGGTTTCCTCGAGTGCATCGAGCGGACCAGCGCCATTCTGACCGACGCCTTCCCCGCCACCCGCGACCAGAACGAGCTGCCGGACAGCCTGATCATCCTCCCCAAGCCCTGAGCGGGTTTAAAAAACCGGCATTCTGTTCAAGGGATAGGCGTTCGATAAAGATTATGAAAAATAAGGGGAAAAGTGGTTGACCCAGGCAGCCCTTTCCCCTAAATTACGCCCCGTTCCAGCGCAACGGCGCTGTGAGCAAAAATTTGGTGAGGTGTCCGAGTGGCTGAAGGAGCACGCCTGGAAAGTGTGTATACGGCAACGTATCGAGGGTTCGAATCCCTCCCTCACCGCCAAATTTTAAAGAACCGACCTGATGGTCGGTTTTTTGCTTCTGGGAGCACAGCAAATCTGATGCCCACAGAGGGAGGGTGAGAACCCTCGCCGGGTTCGAGCAGAGCAGCTTGCTGCGATGAACGGCCGCAGGCCGCCCCGAAGGGGTGAGCCACGCAGTGGCGAATCATCCCTCCCTCACCGCCAAATTTTAAAGAACCGACCTGATGGTCGGTTTTTTGCTTTTGGGGTTTTCAGATGCGTGACCCCCGTGAAAGAAAGCAAAACTCTCGTTGGGTACGAGCAACGTTGCCTGTGGTAATGGAGGGCTGCCCGCCGCCCCCAAGGAAAAACCACACGGACTGAAGCATCCAATTCCCACAATCCAATCTAAGAAAACCGGCTCAATGGCCGGTTTTTTTTCTTCTCACATTTGCAATCTGATCTGCTGGGTCTCTCTTCCCGTCAAAGTCCCGCGACAGACCCTCCCCTTTTCGGTAAAACGCCCTGCATGGCCCGGCTGCTTGCCACCCGGGAAAGAAATCTGTCCATCTAGGTCAAGGCACTCACTTTATTGCTCATCGATTGGATATCATTTTGAAAAACTGATACTTAAATAGCTACACTAGCCATTATCAATATTCAGGGATGTATAAAAAATGAGCTTAATCGGCCTGGTCCTGGCATTGATCGCCATCCTGGGCGGCAACATGATCGAGGGTGGACATCCCAGCGCCCTGCTCGATCTGCCCGCCTTCCTTATCGTGATCGGAGGCACCATAGGTGCCGCCTTGACCCAGTTCCCCTTCTCCGTTGTCGGCAGCACTCTCAAGCGTTTCAAGTGGCTGCTGGCCCCTCTCAAACTCGACATGCAGCAGCAGGCCGAACTGCTGGAAAACCTGGCCGGCAATGCCAGGCGCAGCGGCATGCTGGCCCTCGAAGGCATGATCGACGAGATCAAGGATCCCTTCCTGCAAAAAGGGGTGCAGATGATGGTCGACGGCTACGAGAAGACCAAGATCCACGAGGTGCTGGAGAACGAGATCGAGTTCGAGCAAGAAGATCTCGAGCAGACCGTCAAATTCTATGAAGCCATGGGTGGCTACTGCCCGACCATGGGGATCGTGGGGGCGGTGTTTGGCCTGATCCACGCCATGGGCCTGCTGGATGCCCCTGACAAGCTGGGTGGCGCCATCGCGGTGGCCTTTATCGCCACCATCTACGGGGTATCGGCCGCCAACCTGATCTTCCTGCCCTTCGGCAACCGTTACAAAGGGTTTGCCCATCAGATCCGCCACTACAAGGAGATGACCCTGACCGGTATCCTCTGCATCGTGGATGGCGAATCCCAGCAACGCCTGCAAGTCACCCTCGAACCCTACCTCGGAGGCCACGGTGGCAAAAAAGAAAAAGGCTGAAGCGCCGGAGAACCACGAACGCTGGCTGGTCTCCTATGCCGACTTCATGACATTGCTGTTCGCCCTGTTCGTGGTGCTCTACTCCTTTGCCATGGCCAAGCAGTCTGAAACCCGGGTGCTGATCCAGGGCTTCATCGAATCGCTGGGCAAAATTGGCCTCATCTCCCCTGCCGCGGGCTCCCCCGTGATGCAGGGCGGTACCGGGATCCTGGAACCCGAGTCCAAGACCACCCCCAGCAGCCCGAAGAAGGAGACGGTGTTGGAGAAGGATGCCCCCATGGCCGCCTCGGACCCCTTCAACGAAACCATCGGCGCCTCGGAGAAGCCGAGCGCAACGGAGTCATGGCCTCACAAGACCAAGGAGCAGGAGTGGGTGCAGGTCACCAAGAAGAAGCTCGAGCAGCAGCTCAAGGCACAGATTGAATCCAAGGATCTGGAGGTAGAACAACTGGGCAGCCAGCTGGTGATCCGCATCGGCGAGAAGGCGCTGTTCCCGGCCGACTCCGCCTTCCTGCAGCCCCAGTTCATTCCGCTGGTCAACAAGATCTCCGGCATTCTGGCTGACATTCCGGGCAAGGTCGTGGTCACCGGCCACACCGACAACTCCCAGGCCCCGGTAGAGCTCTATCGCAGCAACTGGGAACTGTCGGTATTGCGCTCCGCCTCCATCGTGCACACATTGCTGACCAACCCCAAACTCGATGCCACCCGGGTCATCGCCCAGGGGGTAGCGGATGCCCAGCCCCGCTATCCCAATGACACAGCCGAACATCGTCAGGCCAACCGCCGGGTCGAGATCACCCTCTCCCAGGGCAAGGCAGCCGAACAGGCTCTACCCATCCTCAAACCCTGATCGAGCAGACCCCGCCTTGCGGGGTCTCTCATTTCACGATTAGTTTATTTTTCACACGATCCCGCCATTTCCGTCACATCCTAAAAGCGATTGAAAATGATTCTCAAATAGGAACATTGACTCCGCTAGCAAAATACGATTTTCCTCCCGATGATTAATAATTAATCCTTTGAAATGACATGTAAATCAGTACGAAAGTGGCATAATACGTAACATCCTTGTTAAATCGCGTGATTAATTCGGTTAGGGAAAACTCCTATGTTTGCTGATATTGCTGTCCAGCATTGGGCTTTTGCTGTCTATGTAGTTGGGGCCATCTGCATCTGCCTGACCATGATCGGCCTTGCCGCCCTGCTGGGTGGTCGAGCCTATGGTCGTGCCAAGAACAAACCCTTCGAATCTGGCGTCGATTCGGTGGGCAATGCCCGTCTACGCTTCTCCGCCAAGTTCTATCTGGTTGCCATGTTCTTCGTCATCTTCGACGTCGAGGCACTCTACCTCTTCGCCTGGTCCGTCTCCGTTCGAGAAAGCGGCTGGGTCGGTTTCATCGAAGCCACCATCTTTATCTCCCTGCTGCTGGTAGGACTCGTCTACCTGTGGCGCATTGGCGCCCTCGACTGGGCACCGAAAAAGCGCGTCCTGACCGACAAGAAGCCAGACTGAATTACTGATTATCCCTTTGAGGTTGCACCATGAAGTACACCCTGACCCGGATCGACCCAGATGCGCCCGTTGAGCGCTACCCCCAGGAACAGCGCCAGACCGTCGAGGATCCCCTGGCTCAAGAGGCCTCACGCGGCATCATGATCGGGCGCCTCGAAGAGGTGCTGCAAGACACTGTCAACTGGGGCCGCAAGAACTCCCTCTGGCCTTACAACTTCGGCATCTCCTGCTGCTACGTAGAGATGTGTACCGCCTTCACCTCCCCCCATGATGTGGCCCGCTTCGGTGCCGAAGTCATTCGTGCCTCACCGCGCCAGGCCGATTTCATGGTGATCGCCGGCACCCCCTTCATCAAGATGGCCCCCGTCATCCAGCGTCTGTATGAACAGCTGCTCGAACCCAAGTGGGTCATCTCCATGGGTGCCTGCGCCAACTCCGGCGGCATGTACGACATCTACTCGGTTGTTCAGGGCGTCGACAAGTTCCTGCCGGTCGACGTTTATATTCCGGGTTGTCCACCCCGTCCCGAGGCATTCCTGCAGGCGCTGATGCTGCTGCAGGACTCCATCGGCAAAGAGCGCCGTCCGCTCTCTTGGGTGGTTGGCGATCAGGGTATCTATCGCCCCCAAATGCCTGCCGAGAAGGACCGCAAGCGTGGCGAGCGGATCAACGTCACCAACCTGCGCACGCCGGATGAGATCTGACCATGAAACTGACTCGAGAATTTCCCAGCAACTACGCCATGGCCCAATGGCAACCGAGTGATCACAAAGACGCTCAGGTGATCGGCGAGCTGTTCGCCCATTTCGGTGCCGAACGTTTCACCATCCAGAATACCCGCACCGGCGTGCCGGTGGTCTGGCTCTCCCGCGAACTGCTGCTGGATGTCATGGGCTTCCTGCGCAAGCTCCCCTCCCCGTTCGTGATGCTGTTCGATCTCAGCGCCACCGACGAGCGGATGCGCAGCCATCGCCACGACCTGCCCGACAGCGACTTCACCGTCTTCTATCACCTCATTTCCATCGATCGCAACGCCGACCTGATGCTGAAGGTGCCGCTCAAGGAGGGGGATCTGACGCTGCCCACCGTCAGCCGCCACTTCCCCAACGCCAACTGGTATGAACGGGAAGTGTGGGATCTGATGGGCATCAATTTCGATGGTCACCCCCACCTGACCCGCATCATGATGCCCAAGAGCTGGCAGGGTCACCCGCTGCGCAAGGATTATCCGGCGCGTGCCACCGAATTTGATCCCTTCATGCTCGATGCGGTCAAGCAGGATCAGGAGCAGGACAACCTGCTGTTCAAACCGGAAGAGTGGGGCATGGCCCGTGGCAACGAGAACGAGGACTACATGTTCTTGAACCTCGGCCCCAACCACCCCTCCGCGCACGGCGCCTTCCGCCTGGTGCTGCAGCTCGATGGCGAGGAGATCCGCGACTGCGTGCCCGACATCGGCTATCACCACCGCGGGGCCGAGAAGATGGGCGAGCGCCAGTCCTGGCACAGCTACATCCCCTATACCGACCGGGTCGAGTACTTAGGGGGGGTGATGAACAACCTGCCCTACGTACTGGCGGTCGAAAAGCTGGCCGGCATCAAGGTGCCACAGCGGGTCGACATGATCCGGGTGATGCTGGCTGAGCTGTTCCGCATCCAGAGTCACCTGCTGTTCATCGGTACCTATATCCAGGACGTGGGTGCCATGACCCCGGTCTTCTTCACCTTCACCGACCGGCAGCGGATTTACACCATCATCGAGGCCATCACCGGCGCCCGTATGCATCCGGCCTGGTTCCGCATCGGCGGCGTGGCCCACGATCTGCCCGTCGGCTGGCAGCGACTGGTGCAAGACAACCTGCTGAGCTGGCTGCCCAAGCGGCTGATGGACTATGAGAAGGCCGCCATGCGCAACAGCATACTGCGTGGCCGCACCATCGGCGTCGCCGCCTACAACACAGAGCAGGCGCTGGCCTGGGGCACCACGGGCGGCGGTCTTCGCGCCACTGGCCTCAACTTCGACGTGCGCAAGTGGCGTCCCTACTCCGGCTACGATCAGTTCGAATTCGAAGTACCGGTCGGCGCCAACGGTGATGCCTACGATCGCGCCCTGGTGCGCATCGAGGAGGTGCGCCAGAGCATGCGCATCATAGAGCAGTGCATGAAGAACATGCCGGAAGGGCCGTTCAAGGCGGATCACCCGCTCACCACGCCGCCACCCAAAGAGCGCACCCTGCAGGACATCGAGACCCTGATCACCCACTTTCTGCAAGTGTCGTGGGGCCCGGTCATGCCGGCCGCCGAGTCCTTCCAGATGATCGAGGCGACCAAGGGGATCAACAGTTATTACCTGACCAGCGATGGCTCCACCATGAGCTACCGGACCCGGATCCGCACCCCGAGCTTTGCTCACCTGCAGCAGATCCCCTCGGTGATCCGTGGCCAGATGGTGTCGGACCTCATCGTCTATCTGGGCAGTATCGATTTCGTTATGTCGGATGTGGACCGTTGAGTAACGGCTGTTACCAAGACCCGTTACACGACAAAAAGGACAAGCCACAAAAGGTTAAGCCATGAGCCAGCAATGTCAGTGCCAACACAATCAGTCCCCGCAGGGACAGAGTTCATGCCAGGGCAAGGGGAAGGATTTCGTCCTGAGCCAGGCAGAACGCGATGCCATCGAGCATGAGAAACACCACTACGAAGATCCCCGTGCCGCCAGCATTGAAGCGCTCAAGATAGTGCAGCAGGCCCGCGGCTGGGTACCTGACGGTGCCATCCACGCCATCGCCGCCGAGCTCGGCATCCCCGCCAGCGACGTGGAGGGGGTCGCCACCTTCTACAGCCAGATCTTCCGCCAGCCGGTCGGTCGCCACATCATCCGCGTCTGTGACAGCATGGTCTGCTACATCAACGGCCACGAACAACTGCTGGCCGGCCTGAAAGAGGTGATGGACCTGGCACCCGGCCAGACCTCCGCCGACGGCCGCTTCACCCTGCTGCCGGTCTGCTGCCTCGGCAACTGCGACAAGGGGCCGGCGCTGATGATCGACGATGACACCTACGGTGGGCTCGACGCCGTCAGCCTGCTCAAGACCCTGGAGGCTTACCCATGAGTCTGGCATCCCTTGGTACCGCCAATCGCATCGCCCGCGCGGCCGAGACCCACCCTCTCACCTGGCGGCTGCGCGACGACGGCCAGCCGGTCTGGCTGGATGAATACCAGAGCAAGCAGGGTTACGATGCGGCCCGCAAGGCACTGGGCCAGATGAGCCCGGATGAGATCGTCGGCACCGTCAAGGATGCCGGCCTCAAGGGTCGCGGCGGCGCCGGTTTCTCCACCGGCGTGAAGTGGGGCCTGATGCCCAAAGACGAGAGCATGAACATCCGTTACCTGCTCTGCAACGCCGACGAGATGGAGCCGAACACCTACAAGGATCGGCTGTTGATGGAGCAACTGCCCCACCTGCTGATCGAGGGGATGATCATCTCGGCCAAGGCCCTCAAGGCCTACCGTGGCTACATCTTCTTGCGCGGCGAGTACGTCGATGCCGCCACCAACCTGCGCCGCGCGGTGGAGGAGGCCAAGGCTGCCGGTCTGCTCGGCAAGAACATCCTGGGCTCGGGCTTTGACTTCGAGCTGTTCGTCCACACCGGCGCGGGTCGTTACATCTGCGGCGAAGAGACGGCGCTCATCAACTCCCTGGAGGGTCGCCGCGCCAACCCACGCGCCAAGCCCCCCTTCCCCGCCGTTTCCGGCGTCTGGGGCAAGCCGACCTGCGTCAACAACGTCGAGACCCTGTGCAACGTACCCGCCATCATCGGCAACGGTGTGGCCTGGTATCAGGGGCTGGCGCTGCCGGGGTCGGAAGATCACGGCACCAAGCTGATGGGCTTCTCCGGCAAGGTCAACAACCCCGGCCTGTGGGAGCTGCCGTTTGGCATCACCGCCCGCGAGCTGTTCGAAAACTATGCCGGTGGCATGAAGCCCGGCTATCGCCTGAAAGCCTGGCAACCGGGCGGGGCCGGTACCGGCTTCCTGCTGCCCGAGCACCTGGATGCCCAGATGTACGCCGGCGGCATCGGCAAGGTCGGCACCCGGATGGGCACGGGCCTTGCCATGGCGGTGGATGACAGCATCAACATGGTCTCCCTGCTGCGCAACATGGAAGAGTTCTTCGCCCGCGAGTCCTGCGGCTGGTGCACTCCCTGCCGCGACGGCCTGCCCTGGAGCGTCAAGCTGCTGCGCGCGCTGGAGCGAGGCGAGGGCCAGCCAGGGGATCTCGCCACCCTGGAGCAGCTGGTCAGCTTCCTCGGCCCAGGCAAGACCTTCTGCGCCCATGCCCCTGGCGCCATCGAGCCGCTGGGCAGTGCGATGAAGTATTTCCGGTCGGAATTCGAGGCCGGCGTCAAGGCGCCGCAGGATAATCGCAAGCAGCTCAAGGGTATCCAGCCCAACCTGCTGGGCGAGCGCTGGTAAGGCACGCAGGGCGCCCACCGCGGGCCCGCTGAACCGGCGCGAGCCAAAGAATTTATCTCATTGAAGTCAGGGAAGTTGTATGGCCACCATTCATGTAGACGGTAAAGAGTACGAGGTAGACGGGGCAGATAACCTGCTGCAAGCCTGTCTGTCCCTTGGTCTGGACGTCCCCTATTTTTGCTGGCACCCGGCGCTTGGTAGCGTCGGCGCCTGCCGCCAGTGTGCGGTGAAACAGTATCAGAATGCCGACGACAAGCGCGGCCGCCTGGTCATGTCCTGCATGACCCCCTCCACCGATGGCACCTATATCTCCATCGAGGACGAAGAGGCGAAGGAGTTCCGCAAGACGGTGGTGGAGTGGCAGATGACCAACCACCCCCACGACTGCCCGGTGTGCGAAGAGGGTGGCTCCTGCCACCTGCAGGACATGACGGTGATGACCGGCCACAACAGCCGTCGCTACCGCTTCACCAAGCGCACCCACCAGAATCAGGATCTGGGCCCCTTCATCAACCACGAGATGAACCGCTGCATCGCCTGCTATCGCTGCGTCCGTTACTACAAGGACTACGCCGGCGGCGAGGATCTCGGGGTCTACGGCGCCCACGACAACGTCTACTTCGGCCGGGTCGAGGACGGCACCCTGGAGAGCGAGTTCTCCGGCAACCTGGTGGAGGTCTGCCCCACCGGCGTGTTCACCGACAAGACCCACTCCGAGCGTTACAACCGCAAGTGGGACATGCAGTTCGCCCCCAGCATCTGCCAAGGCTGCTCGGTCGGCTGCAACATCAGCCCAGGTGAACGTTATGGCGAGCTGCGCCGCATCGAGAACCGCTATCACGGCGCCCTGAACCACTACTTCCTGTGCGACCGCGGCCGCTTCGGCTACGGCCACGTCAATCTGACCGACCGCCCGCGCCAGCCCCTGCTGCAGGATGGCAATGACAAGCTGGCCATCACGGTGGACGGCGCCCTGAACCGGGCCGCCGATGCCCTGCGCACCGCCGCTGGCGTCATCGGCATCGGCTCGCCCCGCGCGTCGCTTGAGAGCAACTTCGCCCTGCGCGAACTGGTGGGAGCCGCCAACTTCTACAGCGGCGTCGAGCAAAGCGAATGGGAATGCCTGCAGAAGATGCTGCAGATCCTGCAGCACGGCGGCGTGCGCACCCCCAGCCTGCGTGACATGGAAGAGGCCGACGCCGTGCTGGTGCTCGGCGAGGATGTCACCCAGACCGCCGCCCGCATCGCCCTGGCCCTGCGTCAGGCCGTCAAGGGCAAGGGCCGCGAAATCGCCCGCAAGCTGAAGGTGGATCTGTGGCAGGTCGCCGCGGTGCAGACCCTGGCCCAGAACGAGCGCTACCCGCTGCTGATCACCAGCCTGGACAGCACCCGACTGGACGACGTGGCGAGCGGCACCCTGCACGCCCCTCACGCGGATCAGGCGCGCCTCGGCTTCGCCATCGCCCATCTGCTCGATGGCAGCGCCCCTGCCCTGACCGATCTCGCCCCCGAGCAGCAGGCCCTGGCCGCCAGCTGGGCCACGCTGCTCGGCAACGCCAAGAAGCCGCTCATCATCGCCGGTACCGGTGCCCGCAGCCAGGCGCTGCTTGAGGCGGCCAGCAACATCGCCCACGCCCTCAAGGGCCGTGGCCAGGCCGTGGAGCTCGCCCTGGTCGCCCAGGAGACCAACAGCCTGGGGCTGGCCATGCTGGCCGGCAATGCCGCCCCGCTGGAAGCCGCCCTCGAGCGTATCGAAAGAGAAGAGAAGCTCGCGCTGGTGATGCTCGAGAACGATCTCTATCGCCGCGCAGCGCGCAGCCGCGTTGATGCCGCCATCGACCGTCTGCAGCACCTGCTGGTGGTCGACCATCAGGACACCGGCACCGCCCAGAAGGCGAACCTGGTGCTGCCTGCCGCCAGCTTCGCCGAGGCCGACGGTACCCTCATCAACATGGAAGGCCGCGCCCAGCGCTTCTTCCAGGTCTATGCCCCCGCCTTCTACGACGCCGACATCCAGGTGCGCGAGAGCTGGCGCTGGCTGGCCGCCCTGCAAGGCGTGCTGGATCGCAAACCGCTGCGCTGGAACACCTTCGACGAGGTGAGCAGTGCCTGCGCCGCCAGCGCCCCGCTGCTGACCAGCATGCGCGAGGCCGCACCCAACGCGGGTCTGCGCATCCGCGGCATGAAGCTCGCCCGCGAGCCGCATCGCTACAGTGGCCGTACCTCCATGCTGGCGGACCAGAACGTGAGCGAGCCCAGAGTCGCCCAGGATCCCGACTCGCCCTTCAACTTCTCCATGGAAGGCTACGCCGGTGCCCGCCAGCCGCTGCAACAGGTGCCGTTCGCCTGGGCGCCGGGCTGGAACTCCCCGTCCGCCTGGAACAAGTTCCAGGATGAAGTGGGTGGCAACCTGCGCGCCGGGGATCCCGGTCGCCGTCTGCTGGAAGCGGGCGAGGACAGCCTCGGCTGGTTCGACACCGTCCCCGCCCCGTTCAGCGCCAAAGAGGCGCTGCAGGTGGTGAGCTATGACCAGCTGTTTGGCGGCGAAGAGCTGTCTGCCAGAAGCCCGGTCATCCAGGCCCGCATGAGCGAGCCCGTGCTGGTGCTGAACCCGGCCGACGCCAGTCGTCTCGCCCTCAGTGCCGGCAGCCAGGTCGCCTTCTCCTGGGGTGGCCACCACTGGCGGTTGACCCTGCGGCTGAGCGAGCATCTGGCCGCGGGTCTGGTGGGTCTGCCGCTCGGTGTCAACGGTCTGCCGACCGCCCTGCACCAGCAATATCTCGCTAACCTGCAGGAGGCCATCGCATGAGCGACTCTCTGATCGATCTGTTGCTGGAAATCGGCAAGGCATTGATCGTGCTGGTGGGGATCGTGGGGGCCGGTGCCTTCATGAGCTTCATCGAGCGCCGTCTGCTGGCGCTGTGGCAGGATCGTTACGGCCCCAACCGGGTAGGCCCCTTCGGCCTGCTGCAGCTGGCGGCCGACATGATCAAGATGTTCTTCAAAGAGGACTGGATCCCGCCGTTCGCCGATCGCCGGATCTTCGTGCTGGCCCCCATCATCGCCTTTACCGCCTTCATTCTGGCGTTTGCGGTGGTGCCGATCACCCCCACCTGGGGCGTGGCGGACCTCAACGTGGGGCTGCTCTACATCCTGGCCATCGCGGGGCTGGCGGTCTACGCCGTGCTGTTCGCCGGCTGGTCGAGCAACAACAAGTACTCATTGCTTGGCAGCCTGCGCGCTTCGGCTCAGACCCTCTCCTACGAGGTGTTCCTGGGCCTATCCTTGATGGGCATCGTCATCCAGGCCGGCAGCTTCAACCTGCGGGATATCGTGGAAGCCCAAGCAGGACTGTGGAACGTGATCCCCCAGATCCTGGGCTTCATCACCTTCCTGTTTGCCGGCGTCGCCGTCACCCACCGCCATCCGTTTGACCAGCCGGAAGCCGAGCAGGAGCTCGCCGACGGTTATCACATCGAGTATGCGGGCATGAAATGGGGTCTGTTCTTCGTGGGCGAGTATATCGGCATCGTGCTGATCTCTTCGCTCATCGTGACCCTGTTCTTCGGTGGCTGGCACGGCCCCTGGCTGCCGCCCTTCATCTGGTTTGCCCTGAAGACCGCCTGTTTCATGGTGTTCTTCATCCTGCTGCGGGCCTCCCTGCCCCGCCCGCGCTTTGACCAGGTGATGTCGTTTGGCTGGAAAGTCTGCCTGCCGCTGACCCTGCTCAACATGCTGGTCACCGGCGCCGTGGTGCTGATGAATGCGCAGTGAGGCCGCAATGGACAGAAAAATTGTGATGCCGTTTGGCTGGAACGTCTGCTTGCCCGCCGCCCTGCATCCCGCTCTGGATGCAGCCGGTGCGGGCTGTGGTGCTGATGAATGTGCAGTGAGGCACGACTATGAAAATTATTAACATCATCAAGGGTGTCGGCACCCAATTGCGCAGCCTGGGGATGGTGTTCTCCCATGCCTGGAGCCCCCGCGAGACCCTCAACTATCCGGAACAGGCTGTCTATGCGGCGCCCCGCTATCGCGGCCGCATCGTGCTGACTCGCGATCCGGATGGCGACGAGCGCTGCGTGGCCTGCAACCTGTGTGCGGTGGCCTGCCCGGTCGGCTGCATCTCGCTGCAGAAATCCGAGCGGGAAGATGGTCGCTGGTATCCGGAGTTCTTTCGCATCAACTTCTCTCGCTGCATCTTCTGCGGCCTGTGCGAAGAGGCCTGCCCCACCACCGCCATCCAGCTGACGCCGGATTTCGAGATGGGCGAGTACCGCCGCCAGGATCTGGTGTACGAGAAGGAAGATCTGCTGATAAGCGGCCCCGGCAAGTATCCGGATTACAACTTCTACCGCATGAGCGGGATGGCCATCGACGGCAAGCCGAAAGGGGATGCCGAGAACGAAGCCAAGCCCATCGATGTCAAGAGCCTGCTGCCCTGAGGAGTCAATCATGGAACTGGCATTCTATGCCGCGGCCCTGGTCGCCATTTACAGCACGCTGCGGGTGATCAGCACCAGCAATCCGATGCACGCGCTGCTCAATCTCATTATCTCCCTCATCGCCGTGGCCATGATCTTCTTCTGCCTGGGCGCCTCCTTCGCGGGTGCCCTGCAAGTGATCGTCTATGCGGGCGCCATCATGGTGCTGTTCGTGTTCGTGGTGATGATGCTGAACCTGGGCTCGGCCCAGGATCAGGAAAAGAACTGGCTCACCCCCACCACCTGGGTGGGCCCCGGCCTGCTTTCGCTCATTCTGCTGGGTTTTCTGGCCTACGGCATTCTCGGGGTCACCGGCGGTGAACTCGGTCTGACCGACGTCAGTGCCAAAGCGGTTGGCATCGCCCTGTTCGGTCCTTACGTGCTGGCGGTGGAGCTTGCCTCCATCCTGCTGCTGGCGGGTCTGGTCACCGCCTATCACCTGGGCCGTGAAGACAAGAGCGGGGAAGTGCTCTCCGTGCCAAAAGCCTCGGCACATCCGTCTCAAGAAGGAGGTCAATGATGAACGGAATCCCGATGGAACACGGCCTGCTGCTGGCTGCCGTGCTGTTCTGTATCGGCCTGTGCGGCCTGCTGATACGTCGCAACTTGCTGTTTATCCTCATGAGTATCGAGATCATGATGAACGCGTCGGCACTGGCATTCGTGGTGGCTGGCAGCCGCTGGGCCCAGGCTGATGGCCAGATCATGTACATACTGGTGATTTCTCTGGCGGCAGCGGAGGCCAGTATCGGCCTCGCCCTGTTACTGCTGCTCTATCGTCGTTACCACACCCTCAACGTGGACACTGTGAGCGAGATGCGCGGATGAGCCTCCTATACCTGACTTTTCTGTTTCCGCTGCTGGGATGGCTGGTGCTGGCCTTCTCCATCGGTCGTTTCGGCGAGCGCACTGCTGCGCTCATCGGCGTCGGCAGCATAGGGCTGTCGGCCCTCACTACCCTGTGGGTCGGCATCGATTTCCTCAACACCATGCCAACTGGCGGCGTCTATACCCAGACCCTGTGGCAGTGGATAACGGTGGGTAAATTCACCCCCACCTTCCGCCTGGCGCTGGACGGTCTGTCGCTGACCATGCTCGGCGTGGTCACCGGGGTGGGTTTCTTCATCCACCTGTTTGCCTCTTGGTACATGCGCGGGGAAGAGGGCTATTCGCGCTTCTTCACCTACACCAACCTGTTCATCGCCAGCATGGTGTTCCTGGTGCTGGCCGATGACCTGCTGTTCGTCTACCTCGGCTGGGAAGGGGTGGGGCTGTGCAGCTACCTGCTGATCGGCTTCTACTACCGCAACCCGGCCAACGGCGCTGCCGCCCTCAAGGCGTTCGTGGTGACCCGGGTCGGCGACGTGTTCCTCGCCATCGGTCTGTTTGTCCTCTACCGGGAGCTGGGCACCCTCAACATTCACGAGTTGCTGGTACGTGCACCGCTGATGTTTGCCGAGGGCTCCCCTGCCCTGTCGTTTGCCTGTCTGATGCTGCTTGGCGGCGCCGTCGGCAAATCGGCCCAGCTGCCGCTGCAGACCTGGCTGGCGGATGCGATGGCGGGCCCGACCCCGGTCTCGGCGCTGATCCACGCAGCCACCATGGTGACCGCCGGTGTCTATCTCATCGCCCGTACCCACGGCCTGTTCCTGCTGGCCCCTGAGATCCTGCATCTGGTGGCGCTGGTCGGTGCCATCACCCTGGTGCTGGCAGGCTTTGCGGCCCTGGTGCAAACCGACATCAAGCGGATCCTGGCTTACTCCACCATGAGCCAGATTGGCTACATGTTCCTGGCCCTCGGTGTTGGCGCCTGGGAAGGGGCCATCTTCCACTTGATGACCCACGCCTTCTTCAAGGCGCTGCTGTTCCTCTCCGCAGGTGCCGTGATCGTCGCGACCCACCACGAGCAGAACATCTTCAAGATGGGGGGCCTGCGCAAGAGCCTGCCGCTGGTCTATGCCTGCTTCCTGGTAGGGGGCTCGGCCCTGGCCGCGCTGCCGCTGGTGACCGCCGGTTTCTACAGTAAAGACGCCATCTTGTGGCAGGTGCAGGCCAGTGGCCAGAGCGCCCTGCTGTGGGCCGGTCTGGGTGGTGCCTTCCTCACCTCCCTCTACACCTTCCGCCTGATCTTCATCGCCTTCCACGGCAAGGAGCAGACCCAGGCTCACGCCGGTCACGGCCTGGCCCATCAGCTGCCGCTGCTGGTCCTGCTGGTGCTCTCCACCGGCATCGGCGCCTTGATCGTGCCGCCGCTGGCGGGGGTACTGCCAGCAGGTCCGGGGGATCACATCGAAGAGGGGCGCCATGGGCTGGAGATCACCTCCGCCATCATCGCCATCGCCGGCATTGCCCTGGCCGCCTTCCTGTTCCTGGGCGAGCGCCGTCTGGCCAGCAGCGTGGCCAACAGTGCGCCGGGCAAGTTGCTCAGCACTCTCTGGTTCAATGCCTGGGGCTTTGACTGGCTTTACGATCAGCTGTGGGTCAAACCATATCTGCTGGCGACCCGGCTGCTCGGCAAGGATCCGCTGGACTGGATGATGAACCTGCCGGCCTGGCTGGCACAGAGTGGCCACCAGCTGTTGGCCTGGACCGTTTCCGGCAAGTTGCGCTGGTATGCAGCTTCCATGGGGATGGGCGCCGCCCTGATCCTGGCCCTGCTGCTGCTCGGCTGATCCCGTGATGCAGCCCCTGAACTCGCAGCAAGCCCACGGGCCTGCACAGTGACTAGAACATAGACGAGAGCTGATATCGTGACCTTACTCTGGATCTTGTTAATACCCTTCATCGGCGGTCTGCTCTGTTGGCAGACCGAGCGATTCGGCGAGTACTTCGTACGCTGGGTCGCCCTGCTGTCGATGAGCGCCTGCCTGCTGCTCTCCTGCGCCGTCTGGTGGAGCGGTGACTTCACCCTGGCAGCCCAGGGCGGCGTGCCCGTCTGGGCCGCCGAACTGCAACTGCCCTGGATCCCCCGCTTCGGCATCTCATTGCACCTGGCGGTGGATGGCTTGTCGCTGTTGATGGTGATCCTCACCTGCTTCATCGGCGTGCTGGCCATCCTCTGTTCCTGGAAGGAAATCGTGCAGCGCATCGGCTTCTTCCACCTCAACCTGTTGTGGATCCTGGGTGGCGTACTCGGCGTCTTCATGGCGCTGGACCTGTTCCTCTTCTTCTTCTTCTGGGAGATGATGCTGGTACCGATGTACTTCCTGATTGCGCTGTGGGGCCACTCGGTCACCGACGGCAAATCCCGGATCAACGCCGCCACCAAGTTCTTCATCTACACCCAGGTCAGCGGCCTCATCATGCTGGTCGCCATCCTGGGCCTGGTGCTGACTCACCATGCCGCCACCGGCGTGTTCACCTTTGACTATCAGGACTTGTTGAATACCCCGATGAGCAAGGGCGTGCAGTGGCTGCTGATGCTGGGCTTCTTCATCGCCTTCGCGGTCAAGATGCCGCTGGTGCCGCTGCACGGCTGGCTGCCGGATGCCCACAGCCAGGCACCGACCGCGGGTTCCGTGGACTTGGCGGGGATCCTG
Organism: Aeromonas sp. 2692-1; assembly: GCF_013085505.1. Lineage (NCBI taxonomy): Bacteria > Pseudomonadati > Pseudomonadota > Gammaproteobacteria > Aeromonadales > Aeromonadaceae > Aeromonas > Aeromonas sp. 2692-1. Next base: position 2,931,114 of record NZ_CP038513.1, on the reverse strand, counting down.
CTGAAGACCGCCGCCTACGGCCTGCTGCGCTTCGCCCTGCCGCTGTTCCCCGAGGCGTCCGCCGAATTTGCCCCCTACGCCATGGTGCTGGGTCTCATCGGCATCGTCTACGGCGCCATCGTGGCGTTCGCCCAGACCGACATCAAGCGGCTGGTGGCCTACACCAGCATCTCCCACATGGGCTTCGTGATGATCGCCATCTACTCCGGCAGCGAGCTGGCCCTGCAAGGCGCCGTGGTGCAGATGATCGCCCACGGCCTCTCCGCCGCCGGCCTCTTCATCCTGTGCGGTCAGCTCTACGAGCGGCTGCACACCCGGGACCTGCGTCTGATGGGCGGGCTGTGGGGCCGTCTGCGCTACCTGCCCGGCGTGATGCTGTTCTTCTCGGTCGCCTCTCTGGGGATGCCGGGCACCGGCAACTTCGTCGGCGAGTTCCTGATCCTCATCGGCAGCTTCCAGGTTGCCCCCGTGCTCACCATCATCGCCACCTTCGGGCTGGTGCTGGCCTCGGTCTACTCCCTCATCATGCTGCAGCGCGCCTGCTTCGGTACCCCCAAGGACGAGAGCGTCCTCAAGGGGCTCGACAGCCGCGAGCTGGTGATGATGATGACCATTGCCGGCCTGCTGGTGCTGCTCGGTGTCTATCCCCAACCTGTGCTCGACACCGCGGGCAACAGCCTGCTGAGCGTGCTGCACTGGTACGCCCTGCCCTTCGCAGGAGCATTGCAATGAGAGTGACCGCTGTTAAACCGCTGGCCCTGTTGCCTTCCTTGTCCATTACAGGAGCACTGCAATGACCTTCACCGCTTCGCAACTGCTGGCCCTGCTGCCCCTGTTGCTGACAACCGGGGCCATGGTGGCCCTGATGCTGGCCATCGCCTGGAAACGGTGCGATGACACCGCCTTCGTGGTCACCATCGCCGGCCTCAACCTGGCGCTTTTCTCCCTGCCCATCGTGATGGCACAGGGCGATCAGGGGGTCACCCCGCTGCTGCAGATCGATGGCTACGCCGTCTTCTACATGGGCCTGGTGCTCATCGGTGCCCTGGCGACCTGTACCTTCGGCCGCTCCTGGCTCAAGGGCTATCCGGACAACCGGGAAGAGTTCTACCTGCTGCTGCTGATCGCCACCGCCGGTGGCCTGGTGCTGGCCGGCTCCCGTCACCTCGCCTCCCTGTTCATCGGGATCGAGATGCTGACCCTGCCGATGTTCGGTCTGGTGGGCTACGCCTATCGCGAGCGCCACTCGCTGGAGGCCAGCATCAAGTACATGGTGCTCTCCGCAGCCGCCACCGCCTTCCTGCTGTTCGGCATGGCGCTGCTCTATGCCCAGGCCGGCAGCCTGAGCTTCAGCGATCTGGGGCTGACCCTGGCCACCACCCCGGCTCACCACCCGCTGCTGATGGGTGGTCTGGGTCTGATGCTGGTCGGCTTTGCCTTCAAGCTCTCCCTGGCACCGTTCCACCTCTGGACCCCGGACGTGTACGAAGGGGCGCCGGCCCCGGTGGCCACCTTCCTCGCCACCGTCAGCAAGATCGCGGTGTTCTGCGTGCTGCTGCGCTTCTACCTGGCGGTGCCCGCCGCCGCGGACCCCATGATCCACTGGCTGCTGGCCGCCATGGCGGTGATCTCCATCGTCATCGGCAACCTGCTGGCTCTGCTGCAGACCAACATCAAGCGGATGATGGGTTACTCCTCCATCTCCCACTTCGGTTACCTGCTGGCGGTGATCGTGGCGAGCCGTCTCGGCCAGATGCCGGTGGAAGCGGCCGGCGTCTATCTGCTGATGTATCTGTTCACCAGCCTGGGGGCCTTCGGCGTCATCAGCATGATGTCCAGCCCCTATCGCGGCAAGGATGCGGACTCCCTGCACAGCTACCGCGGCCTGTTCTGGCGTCGTCCCTACCTGACCGCCGTGCTGACCGTGATGATGCTCTCGCTGGCCGGTATCCCCATGACGCTCGGCTTTATCGGCAAGTTCTACCTGATCGGGGTGACCGTCGATGCGAAGCTGTGGTGGCTCTCCGGCGCCATCGTGCTCGGCAGTGCGCTGGGTCTCTACTACTACCTGCGGGTCATGGTCACCCTCTACCTGCGCGAGCCCGGCATGCAGCTGCGCGACGCCAAGGGAGACTGGGCCATCACCTCCGGTGGTCTGGTGGTGCTGCTCTCCGCCGCGCTGGTGGTGGCACTGGGTCTCTATCCCCAGCCAGTCATCAGCCTGGTGCAGGGCTTCCAGAACGTGGTGCTGCACTGATTTCACGCCCCCAAAAAAAACCGGCCCAAGTGGCCGGTTTTTTTATCTCCACAGCGCTGGATGCCTGTTCAGCCATCTCAAATTTATCTGCCTTTATAACGGCTTATGCTCGCTTGCCGGACACGACCGGGTATCCACCGCGCCCCCCTTGCTGATATATTGATGATTGGCAGGAAAGGAGTTCCGAGCGATGATGCAGCCCGCGTTTCATTCATTCGATACGCAGCCACTGGCCGAGGCACTGCGCCCCTATCGTGGCCAGCGGCTCGACGTCTTGCTGGCCGAGCAGGATGCAGAGCACGTAGCCGATCTGCAGCAGCAATGTAGCCACCTCGACATTCAACTCAGCGGCGCCCTCTTTCCGCGCCTCCTTAGCCGTCACGGTTTTCATGAACGCGGCGCCTGGCTGCTGCCGCGCCCGGCCTCCCACGTCCCGCAGCTCATCCCGCTCGATCCCGTCGCCAGCGCCGATGAGCAGGCCCGTCTGCTCTGCGACGCGCTGGCTCCTCGTCTTGCCCAGTGGCCAGCAGCCGAAGGCATTCCGACCCTCTTTCTGACCTTCGATGCCATGATCCCCAACATCGCCACCCTCCTCGATGGGATCTATCTGCATCTCGCGGACAGGGTCCACTATGCCGGCGTCAATGCCGGCAGTGGCCAGTTTCGCCCCATGCCCTGCCTGTTCGACAACCACAGGTTGCTGGATCAGGCGGTCTGCTGCACCCTGCTGCCCCATCGCAGCTACCCCTTGCTCGAGCACGGCTATCAGCTCACCGCCCAGCCCATGCTGGCCACCAGCAGCGAGGGCAACAAGATCTCCTTCATCGACTGGCAGCCCGCCTTCAGCCGCTACCAGTCCCTGGTCCAGCAACAGTTCCAGCAGCGCCTGACTCCGGAGCAGTTCTACCAGTACGGCGTCCACCTGCCGCTTGGGCTGCTGCGAGCCAACGGCGACGTCATCGTGCGCATCCCGGTCGCCGTCACCGACGAGGGGGCGCTGCTCTGCGTCGGGGAAGTGCCGGATCACAGCATCCTCACCCTGCTCAAGGCGCCGCACAGCCCGACCGCTCACGCCATCGAGCTGGCCGAAAAACTGAGCCGGCACGGGGCGCCGGAGCGCCTCGAGATCTACTACTGCGCCGGCCGCCAGCAGCACTTCGGCGAACAGAGCACCTTGGAGCTGGAGACCCTCTTCAGCCACAGCGGCGCCCACGAACTGGTCGGCGCCCTCTCCCTTGGCGAGATCGGCAGCCTGCGGCCAGGGGACTATCCGCTATTTCACAACGGCGCCATTGTCTGCAACGGGGAGGGATTGCGATGAACAACGACCACGCCATGGCCATCGTCTGCGATCTCGCCCTCTGCATCGGCCGCGAGGTCACGCTGGATGCCCTGCTGACCAAGGTGCTGCAGCGCTTTCTGTTTCACTGCGCCTGCCCGGTCGGGCTGGTGCTGCAGCAGTTGCCGCAGGGGGAGTACAAGATCATCAAGGCGATCGGCGACGAGCAGCTGCTTCGCCATCAGGGAGAGCCGCTCCCACTGCCCCACTGGGTCAGCGACGGCGAGCAGTGCATCCTGCGGGCAGCGCTGCCGCTGCCAGGCTCGCGCCCCTACCCGTTTGCCTATCGGCTTCGGATCGAGGGAGGCTATCTGATGCTGCTGCTCTCCCCCAATGCGGAGCAGCAGGGGGAGCAGCTCTGCCACCTGTTCAGCCCCATCCTCGGCAACCTGGCCCGCGCCATCCAGCTGTGCCGGGATAGCGAGCAGCTGGCCCTGCGCCAGCAGGCGGAGCTGGTCGACATGCAGCGCTTCAACGAATCCCTGCTCAAGGCAATCCCCATCCCGGTGTTCTACAAGGATGTCGAGGGGCGCTTCATCAGCTGCAACCCGACCTTCACCCAGATCACCGGCATCAGCAAGGCCGAGCTGCTGGGCAAGCGGGTAGACGAGATCCTCCCCCCCGAGATGGCCGACGAATACACCCAGCGCGACCTGGAGGTGCTGCGCAGCAGGCAGCCGCAATATTTCGAGCACACCCTGTTTGATCGCAGCGGCCACCGCTATCAGGTGCTCAACTTCAAGGATCTCTTCTACGACCATCAGGGTGAGGTGGCCGGCATCATCGGCGCCCTGGTCGACATCACCCACATCAAAGAGAGCGAGCAGCAGCAACGCACCCTGCTGTTCCAGACCATAGCGGCGCTTTCCTCCGCCATCGCTCACAAGGATCCCGGCACCGCAGGCCATGAGCGGCGCGTGCACGATCTCGCGCTGGCCATCGGCCAGCATCTGCAACTTTCCCAAGAACGCCTCGATGGGCTGGGCCTCGCCGCCATGGTGCACAACATCGGCCTGTTGCAGATCCCGGCGGAGATCCTCACCCGCCCCCGCGCATTGAGAGAGGTGGAGTTCGAGCTCATCAAACAGCACCCGCAGGCGGGCTGTGAAATCCTGCAGCAGATAGACTTCCCCTGGCCCATCACCGCCATCGTGCAGCAGCACCATGAGAACCTGGACGGCAGCGGTTATCCGCAAGGGCTGCAGGGGGATGCCATCTCGCTGGAGGCGCGCATCATCCGGGTGGCGGATTCTCTCGCCGCCATGACCGCCCACCGCCCGTTCCGGCGAGCCATGTCCCTCACCGATGCCTTTGCCGAACTGACCCGCTATGCCGGCGTCCACTACGACGAGCAGGTGGTCAGCGCCTGCTTCGCCGTATGGCAGGCGGGTTATCGCTTTGCCCCCCTTTGACCGAGGCAGGATGAAATGAGCTCAAGACCCGCACCGCCCTTTCCCCCGCTGCCCACGGCCGCCCTGCTTGGCCAGGTGATGGATCAGCTGCCCTATCGGGTGCTGCTCAAAGACACCCGCTCCGTCTTCATCGCCTGCAACCGGCTGCTGGCAGACGATCTCGCCCTCACCCCGGCCGAGCTGGTCGGCAAGTGCGATGCCGACTTCTTCCCGGCCGAGCTGGCCAAGCGCTACCGGGATGACGATCTGAGGGTCATGGCCAGCGGCACCACCCAGCGCCACGAAGAGCCCTATCTGAAGGGGGGCGAGGCCCGCTGGCTCAGCACCACCAAGTTTCCCCTGCACGACGAGCTGGGCCAGGTGGTCGGGGTCGGCGTCTTCTTCGACGACATCACCGAGAAGAAACAGCAGCAGGAGCGGTTGCAGCAGTACACCTGGACCCTGGAGGCCATCGGCCGCGCCCACCACGCCATGCTCAAGCAGGATGATGAGCAGACCCTGCTGCAGGAGATCTGCGATGCCATCACCTTCGACGGCCGCTTCCCCCTCGTCACCGTGCTGCAGGAAAACAGTGACCAGCACACCCTGCAGGTGCTGGCGCAGGCGGGCAACGCGGTCTGGTTTGCCAGCGACGACTGGCTGACCCGGGATCCCGCCCTGCATCAGGCCATCGGAACCGGGGCGCCGTGCAACGAAGCCCTGGCCAGCGCGCTGGTGCACCACTCGGCCACCCTGCGCGCCCGTCTGCTGCTGCCGCTGCAGTGGCACGCCGGCGGGCATGGCGGCCTGCTCATTCACAGTGAGCAGGCACGCCCCTTCACCGACGAGGAGGTGCACCTCTTCAGCCAGCTGGCGGACTACCTTGCCTACGGCCTGCAGGCCCGCGCAACCCAGCAGGCCTATCTCACCGCCCAGCGCGACAAGGTGCTGCACGCCCGCCAGCTGGAGCTGGCGCTGGAAGATGCCCTCGGCGCCATTGCCGCCGTGCTGGAGCAGCGCGATCCCTACACCGCCGGCCACCAGAAGCATGTCGCCACCCTGGCGCTGGCCATCGGCCGCGAGCTGAAGCTGGACGACAAGCGGCTGCGGGGGCTCTATCTGGGGGCCATGGTGCACGACATCGGCAAGATCCAGGTGCCACTCGATATCCTCACCAAACCGGGCCGGCTGACCCCACAGGAGTTCAACCTGGTCAAGGAGCACCCGGGTGCCGGCTATCAGGTGCTCAAGGACATCGCCCTGCCCTGGCCCGTCGCCCAGATGATCCACCAGCACCACGAGTTCATCGACGGCTCCGGCTACCCGGCGGGGCTCAAGGGCGAGCAGATCCTGCTGGAGGCCCGCATCCTCACGGTGGCCGACATCGTGGAGTCCATGTCCTCCGATCGTCCCTACCGTGCCGCCCTCGGCATTCCTCAGGCCAGGGCCCACATCATCGAACTGCGCGGCAGCAAGCTGGATGCAGCGGTAGTGGATGCCTGCCTGCGCATCCTCGATCGCGGTGACTTTACCCCCCATGAACTGGGCCACGGCCAGTTCTAACGGGCAAGCCGCCATAAAAAAACCGGCCACAAGGGCCGGTTTTTTTGTTTGCGATGCGCGTTTAACCCAGGCGTACCCGGGCGTTGCGGAACATCCGCATCCAGGCGCCGTCCTCGCCCCAGTTGTCCGGGTGCCAGGAGTTGGCCACGGTGCGGAACACCCGCTCCGGGTGCGGCATCATGATGGTGGCGCGCCCGTCCATGGTGGTCACCGCGGTGATACCCGCCGGTGCACCGTTCGGGTTGGCCGGATACTGCTCGGTCACCTGACCGCGGTTGTCGACGAAACGCAGCCCCACCAGCCCGCTCTGTTGCAGCGCAGCCAGGTGAGCGGCATCGCGCACCTCCACTCGCCCTTCCCCGTGGGAGACGGCAATCGGCATCACCGAGCCTGCCATGCCGGCGAAGAAGGCCGACGGAGAGTCCTGCACTTCCACCAGGCTGAAGCGGGCCTCGAAGCGCTCGGAGCGGTTGCGCACGAAGCGCGGCCACAGATCGGCCCCCGGGATCAGCTCGCGCAGGTTGGACATCATCTGGCAACCGTTGCACACCCCCAGGGAGAGGGTGTCGCCGCGCTCGAAGAAGCGCTGGAACTGCTCGCGGGCACCGTCGTTGAACAGGATGGACTTGGCCCAGCCTTCGCCCGCCCCCAGCACGTCGCCGTAGGAGAAGCCGCCACAGGCTACCAGGCTCTGGAACGCATCCAGCTTGATGCGCCCCTCGAGGATGTCGCTCATGTGCACGTCCACCGCCGCAAAGCCGGCGCGGTCAAACGCCGCCGCCATCTCCACGTGGGAGTTGACCCCCTGCTCGCGCAGCACCGCCAGACGGGGGGAGGCCCCGCGGGCAATGTAGGGTGCCGCCACGTCCTCGGCCGGGTTGTAGCTGAGCTTGGCCTGCAGGCCCGGATCGGCTGCGTCCTGACGGGCGGCATGCTCCTGATCCGCGCACTCCGGGTTGTCACGCAGGCGCTGCATCTGCCAGCTGGTCTCGCCCCAGATGGTACGCAGGGCGGTGCGGCTGGCGCGGTAGACCTCCTGACCGGCCCGCTGCAGGGTGATGAGATCCCCCTCGCGCACCGTGCCGAGCACATGGGAGCAAGCCGCCAGGCCGTGACCGGCCAGCAGGGTCATCACCGCTTCTTTATCTTCACGACGCACCTGGATGACGGCGCCCAGCTCTTCGTTGAACAGGGCCGGCAGCAGCTCGCCGCCGATGCGATCCAGCTGCAGGTCGAGACCACAGTGACCGGCGAAGGCCATCTCCACCAGAGTGACGAACAGGCCGCCATCGGAGCGGTCGTGGTAGGCGACAAGTTTGCGATCGCTCACCAGCGCCTGGATGGCATTGAAGAAGCCCTTCAGCTGGACCGGGTTGTCCAGATCCGGCGCCTTGTCACCCAGCTGGCGATAGACCTGGGCCAGGGCGGAGGCACCGAGGCGCTGCTTGCCGTTGCCAAGGTCGATGAGGATAAGGTCGGTCTCACCGAGATCGGTACGCAGCTGCGGCGTGACGGTATTGCGCACGTCCTCGACCCTGGCAAAGGCCGAGATGAGCAGGGAGAGCGGCGAGGTGACGCTGTGCTCCTTGCCATCCTGCTGCCAGCGGGTCTTCATGGACATGGAGTCCTTGCCCACCGGGATGGTGATACCCAGGGCCGGGCAGAGCTCCTCGCCCACCGCTTTGACCGCCTCGTAGAGGCCGGCATCTTCGCCCGGGTGACCAGCAGCCGCCATCCAGTTGGCGGAGAGCTTGACCCGCTTCAGAGACCCGATGTGGGCCGGCGCCAGGTTGGTAAGCGCTTCCGCCACCGCCATGCGAGCGGAGGCGGCGTGGGAGAGCAGCGCCACCGGGGTGCGCTCGCCCATCGACATGGCTTCGCCGTGGTAGCTGTCGTAGGTGGCGGCGGTGACGGCGCAGTCAGCCACCGGGATCTGCCAGGGGCCGACCATCTGGTCGCGGTTGACCAGACCGGTCACGCTGCGATCGCCGATGGTGATGAGGAAGGACTTCTCCGCCACGGTGGGCAGACGCAGCACCCGCTCGGCAGCCTCGCCCAGGGTGATGCCATCGAGCACCAGCGGCTTGCCCTGCGCTGGCAGGCTTGCAACCTCGCGGTGCATCTTGGGAGTCTTGCCCAGCAGCACATCCAGCGGCAGATCGATGGGGTGGTTGTCAAAGTGCTCATCCGAGAGAGTGAGATGCTTCTCTTCGGTGGCGCTGCCGATGACGGCATAGGGGGCGCGCTCACGCTCGCACAGCGCCTTGAACAGCGGCAACTTGTCCTTGGCCACTGCCAGCACGTAACGCTCCTGGGATTCGTTGCACCAGATCTCGAGCGGGCTCATGCCCGGCTCGTCGTTCGGAATGGCACGTAAGGAGAAGCGACCGCCGCGATCGCCGTCGCTCACCAGCTCTGGCATGGCGTTGGAGAGGCCGCCCGCCCCCACGTCGTGGATGAAGACGATGGGGTTGTCGTCCCCCAGCTGCCAGCAGCGGTCGATCACCTCCTGGCAACGGCGCTCCATCTCGGGGTTGTCGCGCTGCACGGAGGCAAAGTCGAGATCTTCTGCCGACTGGCCGGAGGCCATGGAGGAGGCCGCACCACCACCCAGACCGATGTTCATGGCCGGACCGCCCAGCACGATGAGGGCAGCCCCGACCGGGATCTCCCCTTTCTGGACGTGCTCGCTGCGGATGTTGCCGATACCGCCCGCCAGCATGATGGGCTTGTGGTAGCCGCGCACCTCGACGCCGTTGTGGCTCGGCACCTGCTCTTCGAAGGTACGGAAGTAGCCGAGAATGGCCGGACGGCCGAACTCGTTGTTGAAGGCGGCGCCGCCGAGTGGCCCCTCCTGCATGATGTCAAACGCGCTGACGATGCGGCTCGGCTTGCCAAAATCCTGCTCCCAGGGCTGCTCGAAGCCGGGGATACGCAGGTTGGAGACGGAGAAGCCCACCAGACCGGCCTTGGGCTTGGCACCGCGACCGGTGGCACCCTCATCGCGAATTTCGCCGCCGGAGCCGGTAGCGGCGCCCGGGAAGGGGGAGATGGCGGTCGGGTGGTTGTGGGTCTCCACCTTCATCAGGATGTCGACGCGCTCTTGATGATAGTGATACTCGCCGCTGGCGGGGCTCGGGAAGAAGCGGCCACCCTGGCTCCCTTCCATCACGGCGGCGTTGTCTTTATAAGCAGACAGGACATGATCCGGCGTCTGCTCGAAGGTGTTCTTGATCATCTTGAACAGCGACTTGGGCTGCTGCTCACCGTCGATGGTCCAGTCGGCGTTGAAGATCTTGTGGCGGCAGTGCTCGGAGTTCGCCTGGGCAAACATGTAGAGCTCGATGTCGTTGGGGTTGCGACCCAGCCGGGTGAAATTCTCCACCAGGTAGTCTATCTCGTCATCGGCCAGTGCCAGACCGAGCGCCACGTTGGCCTCGGCCAAGGCTGAGCGACCACCGCCCAGCACATCCACCTGGGTGAAGGGGCGCGGCTCGTGATGGGCAAACAGGGCGGCGGCCTCGTTCATCTCGCCAAACACCGTCTCCATCATGCGATCGTGCAGCACGGCGGCCACGTCGGCACGCTGGGTGGCGCTCAGCTCACCCTTGGCCTGCACGTAATAGGCGATGCCGCGTTCGAGCCGCTTGACCTGATTCAGGCCGCAGTTGTGGGCGATGTCGGTTGCTTTGGAAGACCAGGGGGAGATAGTGCCGGGGCGGGGGGTAACGAGAAACAGCTGACCGCTGGGGGTGTGTTCGGGGATGGTCGGGCCGTAGCGCAGGAGCTGGCCCAAGGTCGCTCGCTCCGGGGGCGACAGCGGGCTCGAGAGCTCGGCAAAGTGCACGTATTCGGCATAGACATCCTCTATCTCTACTCCTCTCTCCTGTTTCATCTGCGCGAAGCGTTGCAGCAGTTTTTGGACACGAAACTCAGACAGTGCGGGGGCACCACGCAAGATATCCATATGACCTTTCTCACCAAGTGTTGAAGTGGGGGGGAATTGAGACGCGCGTATTATAGGGATCAGGCCCATGCCGGACAAACGTTTTTCTTGTTTTGCCCAGTGTGACTCGGTGCACACTCTCTGGTATAAAGGTGCCTCTTTTTTGACAAATGCCGATTTTTTCAACAAGGGTACTCACCTACTTGCGCTGCATTTTTCGACTGTTTATCGGGCTGACGTTGCTGCTGACCCTGGTCGGTTGCGACTTCTACACCCCCTCCAGCCAGCTGGAGCAGATCCGCCAGCGTGGCGAGATCCGGGTTGGCACCATCTACGGCCCCACCTCTTATTACCAGCGTGACGACACCGCCCAGGGGTTCGATTACGAGCTGGCGCAGAGTTATGCCGACTGGCTGGGGGTCAAGCTGACCATAGTGCCGGTCTACTCCACCGCCGAACTGGTGGAACTGCTGAGAAAGGGCAAGCTGGATCTGGCTGCCGCCGCCATAGTGGTCACCCCGGAGCGACGCCAGCTGTTTCGCTTCGGCCCCGGCTTCTACCAGGTCTCCCCCAAGCTGGTCTATCGCAACGGTTCTCCCAAGCCCAAGGACATCGGCGATCTCAAGGGCAACATAGTGGTGCCGGCCGGTTCCACCGGCGAAGATCTGCTCAAGGAGCTCGCCAAGCAGTACCCCAACCTGAAGTGGAGCACCAATCGGGATGCCGATGTGGAGGAGCTGCTCAAGCAGGTGGCCGACGGCAAGATTGACTACACGGTGGTGCAGGATACCGTGCTGGCCCGCACCCAGCGCTACTACCCCGAGCTCACCGAGGGGATGACCCTGGCCAAGAACCAGACCGTGGCCTGGGCCATGACCAAGCTGCCGGACGACAGCCTCTACGCCAGCATCATCGACTTCTTCGGCCAGCGCTTCATGGACGGCGCCATCGCCAAGCTCGACGAGAAGTACTTCGGCCACGTGCAGAATTTCGACTTCGTCGACACCCGCACCTTCCTGCAGCGGGCCAAGAGCCTGCTGCCCAAGTATCAGGATCTGTTCAAGACCCACGCCAACGTGGTGGACTGGCGCCTGCTGGCCGCCATCAGCTATCAGGAATCCCACTGGGATCCGGAGGCGCGCTCCTACACCGGGGTGCGCGGCATGATGATGCTGACCGAGCCCACCGCCAAGGCGATGGGGGTCAACAACCGGCTGCACCCGGAGGAGAGCATCAAGGGCGGCGCCCGTTATCTGGAGCAGATGATGGAGAAGGTGCCCGCCTCGGTGCCCGATGACGAGAAGGTGTGGTTTGCCCTCACCGCCTACAACATCGGTTACGGCCACATGATGGATGCCCGCCGCCTGACCAAGGAGCTCGGCAAGAATCCCGATGCCTGGAGCGACGTGAAAGAGGTGCTGCCGCTGCTGCAACAGTCGCGCTGGCATCGCAAGGTACGCTACGGCTATGCCCGCGGCGGCGAGGCGCGCAACTACGTCAACAACGTGCGCCAGTACTACCAGAGCCTGCTCTGGCTCGATAACGAGCAGCAGAAAGCCCACCGCCGCGAAGAGCTGGACGATGACGACAGCAGCGAGCCGCCCAGTGCCGAGCGCCCCACCGTCATCGCCGAAGTGGTCAAGCAGATCACACTGCGCTGATCCCTTGTTGACAGGTTTGTTTTTCGGGTGGTTTCTCTGTTACCATCCGACCATACCGGAGCCTATCCGAAATTGTTTTTATCGCGCTATTTCATCCACTTGCACTCGGGATGACAGCACTTTCAGATAGGCTCCCATCATCACCCAAGGCCGGGATGGCCACCCAATGGGAGGAGACCAAGATGCGAGCTCGCAGAAGAACGACACTGGTCAGAAAAGCAAAGTGCGGCTGGAGCCCCAGACGCAAACTCAAGCTCAATGACATCAAACGCAAGATATGGCGCCGAAACCGCTCCTTCACCTTGCTGATAGCAGAACACACAGCATAAACCCGGCAATCGCCGGGTTTTTTATCGCCTCAATTCCCCGCCTGCGGGCTCACCTCAAAGACCACTGCCCGCTTCGATACCAGGCTGTTGCAGTGATTGCAGAAGTAATCCACCGCGCCGCAGGCCTTGAGCCGCTCCAGCTCCTGCCGGCAGGTCGGGCAGAGGGCCCGGATCTGGAAACGGGCCTGGCACTGGCTGCAGGTGGTCTCGCGGCTGCGACTGTCCAGCTCGCCCTGACAGGCAGGGCAGTGAAGGTGGCTCATGGTTGGCTCCTTGCAAAGTGAATGTGCAGTGGGTCAGCCCACTGCACATTCCCCTCCCCTTAGCCCTAGAAAAAACGGCTGCCGGTGAGGGCAGCCGCTGGGCCTTATTTCTTGGCTTTGGCCTTGAGCAGGCGCTTGCGTTGACGCTCCTGGCTCAGGGTCAGGGTATTTTTCTTGCCCTCGAACGGGTTGGCCGACTCCTGGAACTCGACCCGGACCGGCGTCCCCATGATCTTCAGCGACTTGCGGAAGTAGTTGATGAGGTAGCGCTTGTAGGAATCCGGCAAATCGTTGAGCTGGTTGCCGTGGATCACGATGCGCGGCGGGTTGTAGCCACCGGCGTGGGCATATTTGAGCTTGACCCGGCGACCGTTCACCATCGGCGGCTGGTGGTCTTCCTGCGCCATCTGCATGATGCGGGTCAGCATGGCGGTGCTGGTACGGCGGGTAGCGGACTGGTAGGCCTCCTGAATGGATTCGAACAGGTGGCCAACCCCGCTGCCGTGCAGGGCGGAGATGAAGTGTACGCGGGCGAAGTCGATGAAGCCCAGACGACGATCGAGCTCGTTCTTGACGTCCTCTTTCACCTTCTGATCCAGACCATCCCACTTGTTCACCACCAGTACCACGGAGCGGCCGGTGTTGAGCACGAAGCCGAGGATGCTCAAGTCCTGATCGGTGATGGTCTCCTGGGCGTCGATCACCAGCAGGCAGACGTTGGCATCTTCAATCGCCTTGAGGGTCTTGATGACGGAGAACTTTTCCACCGTCTCGTGCACCTTGCCGCGGCGACGCACGCCGGCGGTGTCGATGATGACGTACTTCTGCTCGTCACGCTCCATCGGGATGTAGACGGAGTCGCGGGTAGTCCCTGGCATGTCATAGACGATGACCCGATCTTCACCCAGCATGCGGTTGGTCAGGGTGGACTTCCCGACGTTGGGGCGACCGACGATGGCAAACTTGATGGGCAGATCGGCGAACGGCGTCTCCTTGGTGTCTTCCTTGGTGTCGAGTTCACCGGCAGCCACCATGCGCAGCAGGGCTTCTTCGTCGAAGTCCTCTTCTTCCTCATCCTGCGCGGTTTCTTGTGTGGCGGCGTCGACCAGGGTCTCCAGATGGGGGGCCAGCGCCAGCTCCAGCAGGCTCAGTACGCCACGACCGTGGGCGGCCGCCATCTGGTAGACCTCGCCCAGAGCCAGACCGTAGAATTCGGACACGGCGGAGTCACCGTCGATGCCGTCGGTCTTGTTGGCCACCAGAAACACCTTCTTGTGGGTCTTGCGCAGGTGCTCGGCGATGGCCTGATCCGCCGCGGTCAAACCGGCACGGGCATCCACCATGAACAGCACCACGTCGGCTTCTTCGATGGCCAGCAGGGACTGTTCGGCCATCTTCAGCTCGATCCCCTCTTCGGTGCCATCGATACCGCCGGTATCCACCACGATAAATTCCAGCTCGCCCAACTTCGCCTGGCCGTACTTGCGGTCCCGGGTCAGACCGGGGAAGTCAGCCACCAGGGCATCCCGGGTACGGGTCAGGCGGTTAAACAGGGTGGATTTCCCCACGTTGGGGCGGCCCACCAGGGCTACTACAGGAGTCATAAAAGCCTCATTCTCAAGACGACAAAGGCTCCGGGTCCGAAGACCAGGAGCCGGATATTCAGATTGACGGGCGATCAGGGACGCTGCAAAGCGTACAACTTGCCGCCACGGCTCTGCACATACAGGGTGTCACCATCCACCAGAGGGGCGGCGTACAGACCACTGCTGTCGAGCTGCTGCATGGCCTTGATGGTACCGTCGGTACGATCCAGCCAATACAGGTAACCTTCCACATCGCCGACCACCACATAGTCACCCAGGATGACGGGGGCGGTCACGGTGCGGTTTTCCAGCTGGGTATTGGACCACAGCTCGAGACCATTGCGACGGTCGACCGCAAACAGGTGGCTGCGGCTGTCGGTCAGCACGATGGCATTGCCGGTCACCGCCATGTCGCGGTAGCCGGAATACTTGCGCTTCCATACCTCGTCACCGGTCATCAGCTTGCGCGCCATCAGCTGGCCATTATAGGCGATGGCATAGAGCTCATCGCCGGCGATCAGCGGGGTGGCGTCCACGTCGACCATCCGATCCAGCTCGGTAGCACCGCGCGGGTCGGCGACCTTGGACTGGCGCACCGGCTGACCGTTGCTGAGCAGGGCGATGCCCACCTTGCCATCGGCGCGGCCGTACAACACGGCGCCGTTGGTGATGATGGGGGCACCGGCGCTGCGCAGGGTCAACGGCGGCTGTTCTTCCGCCAGCGTCCACTGCAGCTTGCCTTCATCGGTATCGAGCGCCACCAGGCGGCCCGAGGTGGTCAGCACCACTACCCGGCCATCTTCGACGGCAGGGCTCGCCACCACTTCACCCGGCACCGAAGTCTGCCACAGCACTTCGCCGTTCTCCTGGTTCAGGGCGTAGACCACCCCGTTCTCGGAACCCAGGAACAGCTTGCCGTAACGGGATACCAGGCCACCGGAGAGGCGGGCGCTGCGCTTGTCGGTGTTGATCGGCAAGTCAGCCAGATCCACGCTCCACAGCTCCTTGCCGCTTTCGCGGTCAAAGGCGGTCACGTCGCCATCGCGAGCGGCGGCATAGATGCGCTCCTCTTCCACCACCGGCTTGAGCTGGGAGTAGAAGTCGCCGATGCCGTCACCCACCGAGGAGGACCAGCTGGTATCGGCCGTGAAAGCGGACTCGACCTTGGGCAGCGGGGCCATCGGGTTGAGATCCTCTTCCGAACTGAACAGGGAGCACCCCTGCAGGGCGAAGGAGACCGCAGCCCCCAACACCACCATCTTGAACAGATTACGCATCCGGAGCCTCACCCGTGGTCACCGCTGGCAACGCCAGATCGTCCATTTTCAGCTTGAGCTCGGCGCTGCCCTGCAGGCCGCCGGCATCGGCCGCAGCCTGATAGGCATCGCGCGCCTCTTCGGCCTTGCCCTGCTTGAGCAGTACGTCGCCGCGCACTTCCGCGACCTGGGCCTTGAAGGCATCGTTGTTGATCTTGCCAAGCTGGGCCAACGCCTCGTCAGCCTTGCCCTGATCGTTCAGAACCCGGGCCAGACGCAGGGCGGCGATGGGACGGATGCTCTCGTCACCGCTGGTGGCCACCTGGGTCAGCTGCTCGACGGCCAGATCCAGCTTGCCAGCCTTGACGGCGGCGGCGGCCAGCTGCAAGGCAGCCAGTTCGGCATAGGAGTCACCCTTGTGGGCACTGATGAAGCTTTGCGCCTGCTCGAAGCCGGCGGCATCGCCCTTGGCCAGCTGGGCAGCCATCTCGTTGTAAGCCTGGGAGGCAGTCTCCTGGCTGGTCTGCTGATGCTCGTTGTAGTAGCGCCAGCCAAAGAGTCCAACCAGACCGATAACAGTTCCTGCGATCACCGAGGTTCCGTTCTCTTTCCACCAGCTCTTGATGACCTCAACCTGTTGTTCTTCGGTGGTATAAACTTCCACAGCTTACTCTCCTTTGGCTGCCAGCAGGGCAATGGCGGCGTCGACCGTGACGGTCTGTTGCTCGGCCTGGCCACGCAGATATTTGATGGTGATCTCCCCGTTTTGCACCTCGGTCTCGCCAAGGATCAGGGCAATGGCCGCGCCGCTCTTGTCGGCACGCTTGAGTTGTTTCTTGAAGTTGCCGCCGCCGCAGTGGCTCATCAGGCGCAAGTCAGGCAGGGCGTCGCGCAGCCGCTCGGCCAGCTGGAAACCGGCCTGTTCAGTGCCCTCGCCCACCATGGCCAGGTAGACATCCACCGCCGGGCGGATATCGCCGTTGAGTTCGAGGGTCTCGAGCATCAGCACCAGTCGTTCCATGCCCATGGCGAACCCCACAGCCGGCGTCGGCTGACCACCGAGCTGCTCCACCAGACCATCGTAACGACCACCGGCACAGACGGTGCCCTGAGCCCCCAGACTGTTGGTGACCCACTCAAACACGGTGAGGTTGTAGTAGTCGAGGCCGCGTACCAGCCGCTCGTTCACTTCGTACTGGATGCCGGCGGATTCGAGCAGGCGCTTGAGCCCCTCGAAGTGGGCCAGGCTCTCTTCGCCCAGGTGATCGAACAGACGCGGGGCACCCACCAGAATGGCTTGTACCTTCTCGTCCTTGGAGTCGAGCACCCGCAGCGGGTTGCTGTACATGCGGCGCTGGCTCTCTTCGTCCAGCTGATCCTTGTACTGCTCCAGGTAGGCGACCAGCGCATCGCGGTAGGCGGCGCGTTCGCTGCTCTGACCGAGCGTGTTGAGCTGCAGGGTTACGTGCTCGCTGATGCCGAACAGACGCCACAGGCGGTGGGTCAGCATGATGAGCTCGGCATCGATATCCGGCCCGTTGATGCCGAACAGTTCGACTCCGAACTGGTGGAACTGGCGATAGCGGCCCTTCTGGGGACGCTCGTGACGGAACATGGGGCCCATGTACCACATCCGGCGTTCCTGGTTGTAAAGCAGACCGTGCTCGATGCCGGCACGCACGCAGCTGGCGGTGCCTTCCGGGCGCAGACTCAGACTGTCGCCGTTGCGGTCTTCAAAGGTGTACATCTCTTTTTCGACCACGTCGGTCACTTCACCGATGGCGCGCTTGAACAGATGGGTCTGCTCGACAATCGGCATGCGCACTTCGCTGTAGCCATAGCTGGCCACGACCTGGCGCAGGATCTGTTCTACTTTCTGCCATACCGGGCTCTGCTCCGGCAGGCAATCATTCATACCGCGAATAGCTTGGATCTGTTTTGCCACGTTGATACTCGAGAAAAAGAGGTAAAATTTGGCCGCATTATAGGGATTTTCGACCCCGAGGTAAAATCAGGGTATTCCAATGCGGGATGTAAAATCAGCAACCTAAAGACAGGGCCACCCTGAGTGGCCCTTGGTTGCTCAACCCTCGTCCACCTGGATCTGGTTGGCCGGATCCAGCATGGCGGCCCGGGCGCGAATGCGGCGCTCCAGGGTCGGGATGAGATCCTTGTTGTCGAGCCGGTCCACCCGCTGACCACCCTCGTAGAAGGCGCTCTTGTTGGCCGCCCCCGCCAGACCCAGATCCGAGACCAGCGCCTCGCCCGGGCCATTCACCACGCAGCCGATGATGGAGACATCCATCGGGGTGATGATGTCTTCCAGCCGCTCTTCCAGGGCGTTGACCGTGCCGATGACGTCAAACTCCTGGCGGGAGCAGGAGGGACAGGCGATGAAGTTGATGCCGCGAGAACGGATGCGCAGGGATTTCAGGATGTCGAAACCCACCTTGATCTCTTCCACCGGATCGGCGGCCAGCGAAATGCGCAGGGTGTCGCCGATGCCTTCGCTCAGCAGCATGCCAAGGCCGATGGCGGACTTCACCGCGCCGGCGCGAAAACCGCCCGCCTCGGTGATGCCCAAATGCAGCGGCTGTTCAATCTGCTTGGCCAGCAGGCGATAGGCGCCGACCGCCAGGAAGACGTCGGACGCCTTGACGCTCACCTTGAAGTTGTCGAAGTTCAGGCGATCCAGATAGTCCACGTGGCGCATGGCTGACTCGAGCAGCGCCTCCGGGGTCGGTTCACCGTACTTCTCCTGAATGTCTTTCTCCAGCGAGCCGCCGTTGACGCCGATGCGGATCGGGATGTTGTAGTGACGGGCACAGTCGACCACGGCGCGAACCCGCTCCTCGTTGCCGATGTTGCCCGGGTTGATGCGCAGGCAATCGGCACCGTACTCGGCCACTTTCAGGGCGATGCGGTAGTCGAAGTGGATATCGGCGACGATGGGAATGCGGGTCTGCTGCTTGATGAGCTTGAAGGCTTCCGCCGCTTCCATGGTGGGAACCGAGACCCGCACGATGTCGGCGCCAACCCGCTCGATCCGCTGGATCTGCTCGACGGTGGCGGCCACGTCCGTGGTCTTGGTGTTGGTCATGGTCTGCACCGTGATGGGGGCATCGCCCCCAACCGGTACATTACCGACCATGATCTGCCTGGATTTACGACGAATGATGGGAGATTCGTGAGCGGACATGGCGGACAGATTACTCCTGCGGCAGTGAGAGGCGAGCAGTCCGGCCGTTGTTGTAACGGCTCATGTCGATGGACTTGCCCTGATATTCGATATTGACGGCCATGGGCGCACCAATGATGAATTTGAGCGGCTCGGGTCCTTCCAGTACCAGTTCGTCATTGGCCTTCTTGAGGCCGCTGAACAGGGTCTTGCCCTTGGCATCCTTGACATCCAGCCAGCAGTCGGCGGTGAAGCTCATCTTCAGCTGAGGCACCTTGGCCGGCTCGCTCGCGGCGGTATCGGCAGCCGGTTGCGTGGCAGTGGCGGCAGAGGTCGCAACCGCCGTGGTCGCCACGGCGCTGCTGGCATCGACCGGCAGCGTGGTCGCAGCGGCGCTCACTACGGGATCAGCCGAGGTCGCGGCCGCAGCGGAAGTTGCCGGAGCAACCACAGGGTCAGCCACGTCCACCGCCGGCGGCACTGTGGCGCTCGGGGTGTTGCTGGTTGCGCCCATTTCAGTCGCGGCCAGGGCCTCGTCACCGGCGGAGCGACGCGCCGTGCTCTGCCACCACCAGGCGACGGAGAGTGCGATCAGCACCAGGATCACCAGCCAGGTGACGACCTTGAGGCGGCTGTCGTTGGCCTGCTGACGGGAGCGACGGGAGAAGCTCTGCATGTCGATGTTGTCGGGGGGAGTCAGCCCCAGCTTGTCATAAGCCGCGAGGATGGTCTCTTCCGGGATACCGACCAGCTTGGCATAAGTACGCAGATAACCGCGAATGAAGGTATGGGACGTATGCTTGTCATACGTATCCGATTCGATCGCGGCAATCAGGGTCAGACGAAGGTGAATGCGAGACGCAACCTGTTCTCGTGTCCAGCCGAGCTGTTCACGGGCGTTGCGCAGCAGCTGGCCTGGGCCAACTGCCTGGGAGTCGTCTTGAAAATCGTGTGGCTGTTCAGTAGTCATTGGCTAAGTAACGCTTGGCTTGTTGCGAAGTGGGATATTGCCTTACCAGCTCAGTCCCGAATTGGTGAAGTAGTGCCGGTTTGTCCATGGCCTGCGCCAGCCGCAATCTCAACCAGAGACTGTTCTCGTTCTCGTCTGACACATCGGCAAAACGGGCGAGATAGGCCTGCACATCAGGCAGCTTGCCATCTTTCATGGAAAGCTCCGCCATGTCCAGCAATAACCTTGGATTGCGGGGATTATACCCCAAGGCCAAGCGATAATACTCGCTTGCTTTATCATTTCTGCGATTTTGCGCGGCGCAAAGTGCCGCGTTTTCATAGGTATCGGCAATCTTGATGTAGTTGGGCTGGCTGACGGCCTGCAGGAAGGCCTTTTCCGCCTCGTCGAAGCGACCACGATTGCAAAGGAAGGCGCCATAGTTGTTCATCGCGTCAGCATTGGACGGATCCATGGCAAGGGCTTTCTTGTAGCTCTCTTCGGCCGCCTTGAAATCTTCCACCTGCTGGTAGAAGTAGGCAAAACCGACGTAAACCTGAGGGTTGGCAGGGTCATACTGCAGCGCGCGGTCAAGGTTGAACTTGGCCTGCTCGGCGTTCCCCTGTTGCAGATATTGAATACCCAAATCCAGACGGGTCTGGGCTGCCGCCTTGAGATCGGGACCCACTTCACGCTGGGTGGAATTCTGGCCAGCGTAAGTGGTCTCGGTAACACAGCCTGGCAGCGCGCAGAGCGCTGCCACTACGATCAATGTACGTGTATCCATTCCCTGACTATACAATGGCTTAGCAAGTTAAACCATTTTGACGGAAATCCCATCCTGTTGCATCCGATTTTTCATGGTGCGCTTGGTGCGATCGATCACCTCCCCCACCAGCTGGCCGCAGGCCGCATCGATGTCGTCGCCACGGGTCTTGCGGACGATGACGGTGAAGCCGTATTCCATCAATACCTTGGAAAAACGGTCGATACGACTGTTGCTCGGCTTGCCGTAGGGGTTGCCCGGGAAGGGGTTGAACGGGATCAGGTTGATCTTGCTCGGGGTATCCTTGAGCACCTTGGCCAGCTCGTGGGCGTGCTGCATGTCGTCATTGATATGATCGAGCAGCACATATTCCACGGTCACCCGGCCGCCGTTGGCGTTGGACTTGCCGAGGTAGCGACGGACACCGGCGAGGAACTCCTCGATGTTGTACTTGTCGTTGATCGGCATGATCTCGGAGCGCAGCTTGTCGTTGGGCGCGTGCAGGGAGATGGCCAGGGCCACGTCAATCTGGTCGCCCAGCATGTCCAGTGCCGGTACCACGCCGGAGGTGGAGATGGTCACCCGGCGCTTGGAGATGCCGTAGCCGAAGTCGTCCATCATCAGCCGCATGGCCGGTACCACGTTGGCGAGGTTGAGCAGCGGCTCGCCCATCCCCATCATCACCACGTTAGTGATGGGACGCTTGCCGCCGACAATCTTGGCGGCGCGCCATACCTGGCCGATGATCTCGGAAACTTTCAGGTTGCGGTTGAAGCCTTGCTGGGCGGTAGAGCAGAACTTGCACTCGAGGGCGCAGCCTACCTGGGAGGAGACGCACAGGGTCGCCCGATCCTCTTCCGGAATGTAGACGGTCTCCACCTCCTGACCGCCAACCTGCAGCGCCCACTTGATGGTGCCGTCGGAGGAGCGCTGTTCGCGGCTCACTTCCGGCGCCCGGATCTCGGCGATCGCCTTGAGGCGCTCGCGCAGCACCTTGTTGACGTTGTTCATCTGATCGAAATCATCACAACCAAAGTGATAGATCCACTTCATCACCTGATCTGCCCGAAACGGCTTCTCGCCCAGTTCGACGAAGAAGGCACGCATGGCATCCCGATCAAGATCCAGCAGGTTGGTTTTTGTTTCGCTCATCAAGGGCCTCAGCTCACACACTTCATAAATTATCGGCTGACCTACGTCAGGGGGCGGCATTGTACAAATTATGGGTCCGGCTTTCCACCTGGAGAATAAGTGGATATTGACCGAATGACCAAAAAACAAAAGGGAGCCGAGGCTCCCTTGGGGTTCTTTCGACAGAAATCAGCCGCGCGGGCAGATCTCGGCGTCGGAGAAGAAGTAGGCGATTTCACGGGCAGCGGAGGCCGGTGCATCGGAGCCGTGCACGGCGTTGCGGTCGATGCTCTCGGCGAAGCAGGCGCGCAGGGTGCCGGCCAGGGCCTCTTTCGGGTTGGTGGCGCCCATGATTTCACGGTGGCGACGGATGGCCTCTTCGCCTTCCAGCACCTGGATCATGACGGGGCCGGAGGTCATGAAGCTGACCAGGCCGTCATAGAAAGGCTTGCCCTGGTGCTCGGCATAGAAACCGGCGGCTTGCTCGCTGCTCATGTGCAGCATCTTGGCGGCGATGACTTTCAGGCCAGCGCTCTCGAAACGGTTGTAGATGGCACCGATCAGGTTCTTGCTGACGGCATCCGGCTTGATGATGGAGAAGGTACGTTCGATGGCCATTGAGATCTTTCCTTAACTACAGAGATTTATTGTTAGAATCCATGTTCGGCGGCGATTATACGTAAACAAAAAGCGAAATAACACACAGAAAAGCAACTTTTTATTAAACAAATTCTTCCCTAAAACAACATCACAACTCATCTTGGCCCAGGCTGGCAGGAAAAAATGTGCGCTTGTGCACGATAGTCATGTTAACCCCCTGAAACCCAGGCTATTGCTCACCTCCCCCTGTCGAAAGGGCACCCGAGGGTGCCCTTGTCATTGCCGGTCAGCGGACTTCCGCCAGCAGGGTGTGAGCGATGGTGCGCATCCCCAGGGTGTTGGCCCCCGGCGCCCACAGGTTGTCGCCGTTCTCGCTGAAACAGGCGGCGAGATCGACGTGCAGCCAGCCCTGCCCCTCATTGGCGACGAAGCGGGAGAGGAAGCCCGCCGCGTTGGAGGCACCACCCGGACCGCCGCCCGGCACGGGCCGGCTGTTGGCGGTGTCGGCATAGTGGGACGGGCACTGCTGGCGATGCCAGGGTTCCAGCGGCAGCGGCCAGGCGGGTTCCTGTTCGGCATCCGCATAACCCATGGCGCGGCTCACCAGCCCCTTGTCCAGCCCGAACAGGGCATTGTAACGCCCCCCCAGCGCCATCACCGCCGCCCCGGTGAGGGTCGCGGCGTCGATGACCAGCGGCGCGCCAGAATCCCCGGCCAGCTGCAGGCCATCGGCCAGCACCAGCCTCCCCTCGGCGTCGGTGTTGACGATCTCCACCGTGGTGCCGTTCTTGTAGGTGAGGATGTCGCCCAGCTTGTAGGCGTGACCCGAGACCAGGTTCTCGGCGCAGCAGAGGATGAGCTTCACCCGCTTGTCGAGGCCGCGCAGAATGGCCAGCGCCAGGGCGCCGGTGACGATGGCCGCCCCGCCCATGTCGTGCTTCATGGTCAGCATGCCCTGGGAAGTCTTCATGGAGTAGCCGCCAGAGTCGAAGGTGATGCCCTTGCCCACCAGCGCCGCCGCCACCGGGGCTTTGGGATCCCGGCTAGGGTTGAAGTCCAGCTCCAGCAGCACGGGCTCGCGCTCGCTGCCACGGCCGACCTGATAGAGACCGACCCAGCCCGCCTGCTGCAAGGCTTCTCCCTTGAGGATGCGATGACTGATCCGGTCCGGCGCCAACTCGGTGATGAAGGCGGCAGCTTCAACCGCCAGCTCCAGCGGCCCCAGCTGTTCCGGCGTGGCATTGGTCATCTCCCGCACCCAGCGCCCGCACAGCCAGCGCGCCTCCAGCTCCTCCCGATCCTCCTCGGACGAAGTGGCCCACTGCAGCTCGACCTCCACCTTGGGGGTCTGCAGCCCTTGGGCAAAGGCCCACTGCTGCTCGCGCTCCCAGTGACCGGCCAGCACCACCTGCTGGATCCCCTGACTGCACAGACGCCGTGCCGCCTGCTGGATATCCAGCAAGGGGCTGGCGGTCACCAGATGGATCACCATGCCGTCGGCACGGTGGGAGAGCAGCGCCCCTTCACCCCACTCGGGAGCGGCAAATTCTCGGCTCAACCAGATGTTCATGCACTCACCTCCTGCAGCCAACGGGCAATCGTGCGCAGACCGTGGCCCTTGGCACCGGTCGCCCACAGGTCATTGCCCGATTTTTGATAGGAAGCGGCCAGATCCAGGTGCACCCAGCCCTTGCCTTCGTCACGTACGAAGCGCGACAGGAAAGCCGCCGCCGTAGTCGCACCGGCGGTGCCTTCGGCAGACGCCACGTTGCCCAGCTCGGCAAAGGCGGAGGTAAGCTGGCCCGCATGCCAGGGCTCCAGCGGCAGCGCCCAGGCCTGCTCGTTTTCGGCTTTGGCGGCAGCCAGCGCGCGGTCCTGCTCGGCCTCATCGAGGGCAAATACGGCGTTGTAGTCGCGGCCCAGCGCGGTCTTGGCGGCGCCGGTGAGGGTAGCGGCGTCGAGGATATAGGCAGCCCCGCTTTCGCTCGCGGCCAGCAGGCCGTCAGCCAGTACCAGGCGACCTTCCGCGTCGGTGTTCTGGATCTCGACCGAGATGCCGTTGCGATAGGTGAGGATGTCGCCGAGCTTGAAGGCATGGCCGGAGACCAGGTTCTCGGCGCAGCAAAGGATGAGTTTCACCCGCTTGTTCAGGCCGCGGCTGATGGCCAGCGCCAGCGCGCCGGTCACCATGGCGGCACCGCCCATGTCGGACTTCATCGGCAGCATGTTGTCGGAGGACTTCATGGAGTAGCCGCCGGAATCGAAGGTGATCCCCTTGCCCACCAGCGCCGCCAGCACGGGGGCATTGGCATCCCCGGTCGGGTTGTAGTCGAGCTCCAGCAGCACCGGCTCGCGCTCGCTGCCACGGCCCACCGACCAGATCCCGATGTGACCGGCCTCCTGCAGCGCCTCCCCGGCAGTAATGCGGGCGGTCACCTTGTCACCGGCGAGACTGCGGATGAGCAGCAGGGCGGATTCCGCCAGGCTCATGGGATAGATCTCCTGCGGGCAGCCGTTGGTCACTTCACGCACCCAGCGGGTCGCTTTGAGCAAGGCCGCCAGCTCGGCAGCCTCCTGGTCGCTCTGTTCGCCGAAATCGAGCTCGCGAACCCCCTTGGCGGCATAGAAGCCCTGGGCAAAGGCGTAGCGACGCTCCCCATTCCAGCCCTCACCCACCAGCTTGACGCGCTTGATACCGCTCGATTCTAGGCGTCTGGCAGCGCGCTGGATGGCGCGCAGCGCCTCCTTCTCCTGGCCACTGCCCAGATGGAGATGGGCTTCGTCGCCGTTGAAACTGAGCAGGGCACCCTCGCCCCAGTGGGCGGCGGCGGCCTGGGAAGACAACCGTACGTTCATCATGTCAGCCATGTTCTCTTGCTTCCTTTTTATTGGCACTTTCATCAACGAATAGGGAAATCACGGGCACAAAAAAGGCCGCTCCCTCAAGGGTCACGGCCTTCACCATATCATTACTGCACCACGAGATGCTGCACGCGCAATTCACTCATGTGTAATTAAGGGGTCATCAGTGGCGCTCAGACGCCAGATTCAGGGTGTACTTGGGCAGTTCCACCACCAGATCCTCGTCCGCCAGTCTGGCCTGGCAGCTGAGACGGGATTCCGGCTCCAGCCCCCACGCCTTGTCCAGCATGTCGTCTTCCAGCTCGTCGCTCGGCTCAAGGGAGTCGAAGCCTTCCCGCACCACGCAGTGGCAGGTGGTGCAGGCACAGGACTTCTCGCAGGCGTGCTCGATCTCGATACCGTTGCGCAGCGCGATGTCCAGAATGGTTTCACCGGTCGCGCCTTCGAGGGCCGCGCCGTCCGGACAGAGCTCGGGATGGGGCAGAATAATCAGTTTTGGCATATTACACCTTGTTGACGTTTTGTCCGGTCAGCACCTTGCGGATGGAGGCATCCATCCGGCGGGCTGCAAATTCGCCACTGGCAGCGTCCGCCGCCTCGATGGCCTCTTTGATCTGGTTGGTGGTGCCCGTGCTGCGCATGGTCAGCAGATGGGCGATGGCGGCATCCAGCTCGGCCCGCTCGGCGGGGCTCAATAAAGCCTCGCCATCGGCGGCCAGGGCGGCGTTGAGGCTCTCGACCACCCGGTCGGCCTCGACCTGCTGCTCCGCCAGCATGCGGGCGTCCATGTCCTGCTGGGCATTGGCGATGGAGGCGCTCAGCATGTTGAGGATGTCATCCTCACCCAGTCCGTAGGATGGCTTGACCTGGATCTCGGCCTGCACGCCGGAGGATTTCTCCATGGCGCTGACCGACAGCAAACCGTCCGCATCCACCTGGAAGGTAACCCGGATGTGGGCCGCCCCCGCCGCCATGGGCGGTATGCCGGTCAGGGTGAAGCGGGCCAAGGATCGGCAATCGGCCACCAGCTCGCGCTCGCCCTGCACCACGTGGATCGCCATCGCGGTCTGGCCATCCTTGAAGGTGGTGAACTCCTGGGCGCGGGCCACCGGAATGGTGGTATTGCGCGGGATCACCTTCTCGGCAAGGCCGCCCATGGTCTCAAGACCCAGGGAGAGCGGAATGACGTCCAGCAGCAGCATCTCGGCGTCAGGCTTGTTGCCCACCAGGATGTCGGCCTGGATGGCGGCACCGATGGCCACCACCTTGTCGGGGTCGATGCTGGTCAAGGGCGGACGCTGGAAGAACTCGCCCACCAGCTCGCGCACCAGCGGCACCCGAGTCGAACCGCCGACCATCACCACTTCCAGCACCTCCTCCTGCTCGAGTCCCGCATCGCGCAGGGCGCGGCGGCAGGCCAACAGGGTGCGTTTGACCAGCGGCTGGATCAGCTCGTCAAACTGGCTGCGGGTGATGGTGCCCTGCCAGCCGGCAAAGGTGCAGGGAACGGCGTCGGCGTCCGTCAGACCGTGTTTGACGGCGGCGGCCACATCCAGCAGTTCGCGCTGCAGACGGGCATCCAGCTCGCCAGTCAAACCGGCTTGTTCTTTCAACCAATCTGCCAGCAGGTGATCGAAATCATCGCCGCCCAGGGCCGAATCGCCACCGGTGGCCATCACTTCAAATACTCCGCGATGCAGGCGCAGGATGGAGATATCGAAGGTACCGCCCCCCAGGTCGTAGACGGCGATCACCCCTTCCTGGCCGGAGTCGAGGCCATAGGCGATGGCGGCGGCGGTCGGTTCGTTGAGCAGGCGCAGCACGTGCAGACCGGCCAGCCGGGCCGCATCCTTGGTACCCTGGCGCTGGGCGTCATCGAAATAGGCGGGCACAGTGATGACCACACCGTCGAGATCGCCACCGAGGGCGGCAGCGCCCCGCTCGGCCAGTTTCTTGAGGATCTCGGCCGAGACCTGAACCGGGTTGACCAGCCCTTGACGGGTCTGCAGCTGCGGCATGCCGTTGTCGGCCGCCACAAATTGATAGGGTTGCTGGCGGGTATCGATGTCGGCCAGCGCCTTGCCCATCATCCGCTTGGCGGAAACGATGGTGTTGTGCGGGTCGAGGGCGGCCTCGCGCTTGGCATCGACGCCGACCCGGATGGTGTCGGCCTGGTAATGCACGACGGAGGGCAGCAGATCACGCCCCTGCTCGTCGCAGAGGGTATCGGCCTGACCGCTGCGCACGGCGGCGACCAGCGAGTTGGTAGTGCCAAGATCGATGCCAACGGCACGTTTGTGCTGATGAGGTGCGGCGCTCTGGCCGGGCTCGGCGATTTGCAGTAATGCCATGGGTAATCAAACTTCCAGCGTTAAAGGATCAAGACTCGAACAGCGAGTCTTCGAATCGTTCCAGCTCCTCGAGGAGCTTGTCGACAAACTTGAGTTTGCGAACACAATCAGCCGCTCGCGGATCCTCGCCTGTGGCGAGGGCCTGGGTCAGCTGCTGCATCAACAACTGGTGATCATGCCTGATCTCCTGGCGAAAATCCTTGATGGCACGCTCAGGGTCAGTCTCCCCTTTCAGGTCGGCCAGCCGCTCGCGCCACTCCAGTTGCTGCATCAGAAACGCGGTATCTTGCAACGTCTGTTGCTCGCCACGAAGTTCGGTGCCACGCAGGGAGAGCAGGTACTCGGCTCGGCGCAGGGGCGCCTTGAGGGTAGTGAAGGCATCGTTGATCTGGGCGGCACGTTGCACCGCAGCCAGCTGCTCCCGCTCGGGGGCGGTGGCAAAACGATCGGGATGAAACTGGGTTTGCAACTGGCGGTAGGTCTCTGCCAGCTGACGGGTATCGAGCTCGAAGCCTTCAACCAGCCCAAACAGCTCGAAATAATTCATGCAGACCTCTTAGACACTGATGCTGCCCCCATGCCGCTCGCGCTCAGGTGGGCGAAGCGGCATGGTTGAACCGGCCGTGGCCGACCAGTTCAACGGACAAGCGATCATGTGTTGCACACATCTCAGACACTGAAGCTTTCGCCGCAACCACACTCGCCCTTGGCGTTGGGGTTGTTGAACTGGAAGCCCTCGTTGAGGCCCTCCTTGACGAAATCCAGTTCGGTGCCATCCAGGTGGATCAGACTCTTGGCATCGACGATTATCTTGACCCCGTCCTGCTCGAATACCTGATCTTCATCTGCCAGCTCATCGACGAACTCGAGCACATAGGCAAGACCCGAGCAGCCGGTGGTCTTGACGCCGAGGCGCAGGCCGATGCCCTTGCCCCGGTTGGTCAGAAACGAGGAAACCCGTGCCGCTGCGGCATCTGTCATGGTAATGGCCATACTGCGCTCCTGACCTTAGAGACCTTTCTTCTGCTTGTAATCGGCGATGGCGGCCTTGATGGCATCCTCGGCCAGAATGGAGCAGTGGATCTTCACCGGTGGCAGCGCCAGCTCTTCGGCGATATCGGTGTTCTTGATACCCGCCGCTTCATCCAGGGTCTTGCCCTTGACCCACTCGGTCACCAGGGAGCTGGAGGCGATGGCGGAACCACAACCGTAGGTCTTGAACTTGGCATCTTCGATGATGCCATCTTCGCTGATCTTCAGTTGCAGCTTCATCACGTCACCACAGGCCGGTGCACCGACCATGCCGGTAGCGATGCTGGGATCGTTCTTGTCGAAGCCACCTACGTTACGGGGGTTCTCGTAGTGGTCGATTACTTTTTCACTGTAAGCCATATCTAACTCCTGCTAATTCCGTTGAACACCGATCCCGCGGATCAGTGATGAGCCCATTCGACCGTGTTCAGATCGACGCCGTCCTTGTACATCTCCCACAGGGGAGACATCTCGCGCAGACGACCGATGGAGTCACGGATAAGCTTGATTGCGTAATCAATCTCTTCCTCGGTGGTGAAGCGACCCATGCTGAAACGGATGGAGCTGTGCGCCAGCTCGTCGTTCAGGCCCAGTGCGCGCAGCACGTAGGAGGGCTCCAGGCTGGCCGAGGTACAGGCAGAACCAGAAGAGACCGCCAGATCCTTCAGCGCCATG
Source organism: Aeromonas sp. 2692-1 (assembly GCF_013085505.1). Classification (NCBI taxonomy): domain Bacteria; kingdom Pseudomonadati; phylum Pseudomonadota; class Gammaproteobacteria; order Aeromonadales; family Aeromonadaceae; genus Aeromonas; species Aeromonas sp. 2692-1. Next base: position 2,901,979 of record NZ_CP038513.1, on the reverse strand, counting down.
ATGAGGGATTCCCCTTCCACATAGGCGAAGCTGACGTTGAGGTTGCCCGGCACACGCTGTTCCAGGTCACCGTTGATGTAGACCTCTTCGATATCCTTGATGCCGTCCCACAGACGCTGACGCAGGGCCATGATGCGCTGACCTTCGCTCACCATCTCTTCCTTGGCGATGCGGAAGGCTTCGCCCATGCCGACGATCTGGTGAGTCGGCAGGGTGCCTGAACGCATGCCGCGCTCGTGACCACCACCGTGCATCTGGGCTTCCAGGCGCACACGCGGCTTGCGACGCACGTAGAGGGCACCAATGCCTTTCGGGCCGTATACCTTGTGGGCGGACATGGAGAGCAGGTCAACCTTGAGCGCTTCCACGTCGACCGGGATCTTGCCCACGCTCTGTACTGCATCCACGTGCAGCAGGATCTTGCGGGAGCGGCACAGCTCGCCGATGGCGGCAATGTTCTGCACCACGCCGATCTCGTTGTTGACGTGCATGATGCTGACCAGGATGGTGTCATCACGCAGGGCGCCTTCGATCTGTTCCAGGGTGAACAGGCCATTGGGCATCGGCTCGAGGTAGGTTACCTCATAGCCTTCGCGCTCCAGCTGGCGACAGGTATCCAGTACCGCCTTGTGTTCGGTCTTGGAGGTAACGATGTGCTTGCCCTTGCCGGCGTAGAAATGGGCGACGCCCTTGATGGCGAGGTTGTTGGATTCAGTCGCACCGGAGGTGAAGACGATCTCGCGCGGGTCGGCACCGATCAGCTCTGCCACTTGATTACGGGCCAGATCGACCGCCTCTTCGGCTTGCCAGCCAAAGCGGTGGGAACGGGAAGCTGGATTGCCGAACAGGCCATCCATGGTGAGACACTGCATCATTTTTTCTGCGACACGCGGGTCCACCGGACAGGTTGCCGAATAATCAAGGTAAATAGGCAGTTTCATGTTTTTCTCCGTTACAGCCAGGGTCATACATCGACCAGCTGTGGAAAGCACGTTTGTTTATAGTTGGACTTTCAAGCTCACATCGCCGCGTTCTGCCCGGTCTACCAGGGACAACACGGTTTTCATTTGTTCATCTTGCTTGCCGGCAATCCGGCGCACATCGGCCTGATCAACCAGCTCGGCCAGGGTGATGTCCCCCAGGAAGCTGGAGATCCGCTCGCTCAGGTCACGCCACAGGGAGTGAGTGAGGCACTGGGTGCCGCCGTGGCAGCCGCCTTTGCCGAGGCACTTGGTGGCATCCACCGATTCGTCGACCGCGGTGATCACCTGACCGACCGAGATGGCATTCGGCGCCAGACCGAGGCGATAACCGCCGCCCGGGCCACGCACGCTGCTCACCAGGCCATGCTTGCGCAGGCGGGCAAACAACTGCTCCAGATAGGACAAGGAGATGCCCTGGCGCTCCGAAATATCAGCCAGGGGCACGGGCCCCTGCTCTGCATGCAACGCCACGTCGAGCATGGCAGTCACAGCGTAACGTCCTTTTGAGGTCAGTCTCATATGCCTTACCGTTTTGCGAACCAATCAATATGGGCATATGGTCACATACCCGACTAAATCAGTCAAGTATATGGTTGAGTAATCCAGTCGGGTTTAATCCTGCGGTCTCGGTTTTTGTACCGAGGTCAGAATGCCGCGCAGGATATTGAGTTCCACCGCCTCCGGACGAGCCCGGTTGAACAGGCGACGCAGCTTGCTCATGACCTGTCCCGGATGGTCATCGGCGATGAAGCCGGTCTTGAGCAGCGTCTGCTCCAGATGCTCATAGAAGCCTTCCAGCTGCTCGGCGCTGGGATAATCCACCGCCATGTCGGTCTCACCGACCTGTTCCTGCTGCAGCCAGTGCATCCGCACCTCATAGCAGAGAGTCTGCACCGCCATGGCCAAGTTGAGGGAGCTGTACTCCGGGTTGGCCGGAATGGCCACGTGGTAGTGGCACTTTTGCAGCTCGTCATTGGTCAGGCCGGTGCGTTCACGGCCAAATACCAGCGCCACCGGATACTGCATCCCCTCGGTTACCAGCTTCTCGCCCGCTTCGCGGGGGTCCAGCATGGGCCAGCTCAGGGTACGGGAGCGGGCACTGGTACCGATGACCAGACCACAATCCGCAATGGCTTCATCCAGGGTCGACACGATACGGGCATTGGCCAGCAGATCGCTGGCACCGGCGGCCAGCGCATAGGCGTTGTCATCAGGCTGTGCTTGCGGATCAACCAGCACCATCTGGCTCAAGCCCATGGTCTTCATGGCGCGCGCCGCAGAGCCCATGTTGCCGGTGTGAGAAGTGTTTACCAACACGATACGAATATGATCCAACATGCCCAGTCAATCTTCAGTCAAAAATGGCGCGCAATTGTAACATAGCCAATCGCTATTTTGGCACCGTAAATGGCGCGCCAATTCACAACAATGACGCCGTTTTGCAGAACAAAGCGGTATGAGGCGGGTGTGCTGACTGGCTAGACTTGAAGGATGGTAAGGTGAAAAGTGGAGGCAACATGTGCCCACGCTGGCTTTATGAGAGGTTGCCGGTCTGCTATCTGCTGGTGGCGGTCGGCATCATCCTGCTCAGCCACTCCCCGCTGCTCTGGCTAGCGGGCACCTTGCTGTTTGTCGCCGGCGCCACCGTCTGGATGATGCGATCCAGCTATCGGCGTACCGATCTGGTCATCTTCCCGACCAAACGCTGGTTTCAGCCGGAGTGGCTCTACGAGGCCCAGCCGTTCATCTGGCTGGCGCTGGGTCTGCTGCTCTCGCGCCTTCCCAACGCCGGCGCCCTGCTGGCACTGCTGCCCTGTCTGTGGGCCTGTCGCTGCCTGTGGGCTCGCAATCACTACCGCCACCATGCCGATGGACTGGTCTCACAGCTGAGGCGCAACCCCACCCGCCGGCGCAGAGTGCGCCTCTTGCGCTGAGCCCGCCTTCGCCCGCTCGATGAAGGTGGCAAGATCCAGCAAGGGATAACGCACCAGGCTTGGCAAACCGTCCAGATCCAGGCTGTCCATCAGGTTTTTCACCTCCAGCCCCAGCTCGGTGCTCCCTTCAATCTTCAGCTTGCGCTGGAAGAAGAGAGAGTCGGGATCTTCCTTGCGCCCGGCAATCAAAATGAGGTCGTTGGTAGTGCCGCTGAAACAGACATCGGCCTGCTCGCAATGACGCGCCACCACCAGCTTGCCATCCTGCTCGCTGATGAACCAGCACAGCTCCAGATCAGAGACTTCGACCTTGAGCCACTTGCCCGCCAGAAATTCAAAGTCGCCATCTGCGATGGCCTCTTTGAACACGCTGGCCAGCAGGCGCTCCATCAGGTTCTGCTGCAAGGAAAATGGCACCAGTTTGAGGGGATGGCGCAGAATGCGGGGAGCCTGTTCGACCAGGCGACGTTGCAGTTGTTGAAACACGATAAACTCCCAGTTTTTTGCGCATTCAAGCACAGGGCCGCAGCCATGATCCTGTTGGAAATCAAACTTGTGCCCACTTACCTCAAGAAGGGTAAAGCCACACAAAGCTGCCTCAGGTCAAAAAGTGGAAGGACGCCGGTGAATACAATCGGGCCACTTTTGCATTTTTTGCCCTCTCGGAGCGTACCCGATGGAATTACTCTGTCCGGCAGGCAGTTTGCCGGCACTGAAAACAGCCGTGGATAACGGGGCCGATGCGGTCTATATCGGCTTCAAGGATGACACCAACGCCCGCCATTTCGCCGGGCTCAACTTCACCGACAGCAAGCTGGAGAAAGCGGTCGACTATGTGCACCAGCATGGCCGCAAACTCCATATCGCCATCAACACCTTCGCCCACCCGGGCTCCGATACCCGCTGGCAGCAGGCGGTGGACAAGGGCGCCGCACTGGGTGCCGATGCCCTGATCATCGCCGACCTCGCCGTGCTCGACTATGCCAGCCGCCGCTACCCGGATCTGGAGCTGCACGTCTCGGTGCAGGCCAGTGCCACCAACGCCGCCGCCATCCGCTTCTACCAGCAGCACTTCAACGTCGGTCGGATGGTGTTGCCCCGCGTCCTCTCCATGCATCAGGTGAGGCAGCTGGCCCGCGAGACCGACGTCGGTCTAGAGGTGTTCGCCTTTGGCAGCCTCTGCATCATGGCGGAGGGACGCTGCTACCTCTCCTCCTACATGACCGGCGAGAGCCCCAATACCGTCGGCGCCTGCTCACCGGCCAAGTTCGTGCGCTGGGAGGAGACCCCGAGCGGCCTCGAGTCTCGCCTCAACGAGGTGCTGATCGACCGTTACGGCCCCGGGGAAAACGCCGGCTACCCGACCCTGTGCAAGGGCCGCTTCGAGGTGGATGGTCAGACCTACCACGCACTGGAAGAGCCCACCAGCCTCAATACCCTTGGCCTGTTGCCCGAGCTATTCCAGACCGGTATCCAGTCGGTCAAGATCGAAGGTCGCCAACGCAGCCCCGCCTATGTGGAGCAGGTCACCCGAGTCTGGCGCGCCGCCATCGACGCCTATCAGGCCAACCCGGAAGCCTATCAGGTCAAGGCCGAGTGGGATGCCCAGCTCGCCCGCGTCTCCGAGGGGAGCCAGACCACCCTCGGTGCCTATCATCGCCAGTGGCAATAAGGAGCCCTGTTCATGAAATTCTCTCTCGGCCCCCTGCTCTTCTACTGGCCCAAGGCCGACACCCAGGGCTTCTATCAGGCGGCCGCCGCCAGCCAGGCCGACATCGTCTATCTGGGGGAAACCGTCTGCAGCAAGCGCCGCGAACTGAAAGTGGATGACTGGATTGCCCTCGCCCGTCAGGTGGCCGGCTCGGGCAAGCAGGCGGTGCTCTCCACACTGGCGCTCATCTCCGCCCCCTCCGAGCTCAAGGAGGTCAAGCGGCTGGTCGACAACGGCGAGCTGATGATCGAGGCCAACGATCTGGGGGCGGTCCAGCTCGCCAGCGAAGCCGGGCTGCCGTTCGTCTGCGGCCCCGCCATCAACGCCTACAACGCCGACGTGCTGCGCATGCTGCTCAAACAGGGGATGCAGCGCTGGGTGATGCCGGTGGAGCTGTCACGGGACTGGCTGGTGCAGCTCAATCAGGATCTGGGCACTGCCCGCCAGCAGTTCGAGGTGGAGGTGTTCGCCTACGGCCACCTGCCGCTCGCCTACTCGGCGCGCTGCTTCACCGCCCGCTCCCTCGACCGCCCCAAGGACAACTGCGAACTGGCCTGCATCGACTACCCCACCGGTCGGCTCGCCAGCAGTCGCGAGGGGCAGAAGGTGTTCAACCTCAACGGCATCCAGACCCAGTCCGGTTATTGCTACAACCTGGGCAACGATCTGGCCGGGATGGAGGGGCTGGTGGATGTGGTGCGCCTCTCCCCCGAGGGGCTGGACACCCTGACGATGCTGGAGCGCTTCAAGGCCAATGAACAAGGCCAGGCTCCCCTGCCCCTGCAGCAGGAGCGGGACTGCAACGGTTACTGGCGTCAGATCCCCGGCATGATGCTGGCGCAGTGAGCCGGCGGTGTACCGTCTGACGGGGGTGACTCACCCCCTCGCATCTGACACCCGGACAGCAAAAAGGCCTCGCAATGAGGCCTTTTCTACATCATTCAAACCGGCAACAGGGCAAGCTCAGGATGCCTGCTTGCTGCTCTTGCCCTGGGCACTCTGGGCACCGGGCGGCAGGGGTTTGCGCGCCATCAGCTCCAGCTCGAGCAGGGCATATCTGTGCTCGATGAAGTCATACACGTTGTTGGCGAGCGCCAGCTTGAAGTAGCTGATGGCTTCCTTGCGGTTGCCCTTGGCCAGTTCAAACTTGCCGAGGTAGAAGTAGGTTTCGCACAGGCGCTCGGCGAGCTCCCGGTTGTCCTTCACCCCTTTCACCACGTTGCCCATCAACTGGGTGGCATTGAGTTCGCCGGTATAGAGGCGCACCAGATCCCAGTTCCAGGCATCGTCATCGTACTTGTTGAGCCGCTCGCGCATCCGGCTCATGGCGGCCGGGGCATTGAGCTTCTGTTCGGCCAGATAGAGCCAGATCACCCGATAGGGATCTTCCGGCTGCGCCTCGTAGAAGCGCTTCATATCGGCCGCGGCCAGCTCGGGACGATTGCCGTAATAGAGCGCAATGCCACGATTCAGGTAGGCATAGTCATAATCGGGAGCCAGCTCGAGGGCGGAATCAAATGCCTCGTAGGCCTCGTCATAATTCTGCTGCTGCACCAGATAGACGCCGATGAAGTTGTAGGCTTCGGCGAAATCCGGCTTCTCCCGCAAGGCGCGGTTGAAATCCAGCCGCGCCAGAGAGCGCAAGCCTACCCGGTCAAACACGACAGCACGCTCATAAAACAGTTCAGCCCGTTGCTCCGTGGTCAATTCCATCTCGCTGAGCATCTGCCCGAGTCGCGCCAACGCCAACTCGCTCTGGTAAGAGACCTGCAGGGGGGTCGCCAATACCAGTGAAGCGGGTTGCGGCTTGGGAACTTGAGGCGCTTCAACCTGACTGCTACTGCTGCAACCCCACATGGGGAGCAGCAACAGGATACCAAGGAGGTATCCAATCCCTTTCCTGACGTTCAATGAACACTCCGACGCTTACGCTTGACCCGGCATATGGTAAAGGTCAGCCGACACTTTGTCATGTGGCTGAGCCTCTCTCCCTCAAATAAATCAGGATTCGACAGGGTATCCGGCATCACACCAGCCCCGAAAGCCACCATCGACGCTGGCCACCCGACCGTAGCCCATCTTCTGCAGGTTCTCCGCCACCAGAATGGAGCGAAATCCCCCACCACAATAGAGGTAGAGCTCGGTGTCGGGATCCGGGTAACGGGTCTCGATGTCCCGCTCGATCACCCCGCGACCGAGGTAGGTCGCCCCCGGCAGATGGCCCCTGGCCCACTCGCTCTCTTCCCGCACGTCGATCAGGTGAAAGGTGCGCCCCTCATCCTGCCAGCGTTTGATCTGGTGCACGTCGGTCTCCTGCACATGGGGACGAATGGCCTCTACCAGTGCCAGAAAACGGGGATTGTGTTGCATGGCTTGCTCCTTGCCTGTTGGCCAACAGCCGTGGGTGAAACCGTCATAATGACTCACCCGGACGATAAGAGAAAGGGCGCCTCACGGCGCCCTTGTCATTTACGGCAGGATCTCTTGCTGATCCGCGCCCTCTTTTTCCACCTGGGTCGGCAGCATGTGCTCCCGCTTGACCCCGAAGAACATGGCGAACGAGCTCGCCACATAGATGGAGGAGTAGGTACCGAAGGCGACACCGATCACCATGGCCACCGAGAAACCGTGGATCAGCGGACCGCCCTTGAGCAGCAGCGCCAGCACCACCACGAAGGTCAAGCCCGAGGTGATGATGGTCCGGCTCAGGGTCTCGGTCATGGAGAGATCCAGGATGTACTCGGTATCCCCCTTGCGCACCTTGCGAAAGTTCTCCCGCAACCGGTCGAACACTACGATGGTGTCGTTCAGGGAGTAACCCACCAATGTCATCAATGCCGCCAGCACGGTCAGGTCGAACTCGTACTGGAAGTAGGCAAAGACGCCGAGGGTGATCACCACGTCGTGCACCAGGGAGAGAATGCCCCCCATGGCCAGACGCCATTCGAAGCGCACCGCCACGTAGATCAGGATACAGATGATAGAGGCCAGCATGGCCAGCGCACCGTCGGTCGCCAGCTCGTCACCCACCGAAGGGCCGACGAACTCGACGCGCTTGAGCACGGCCGCAGGATCGATCAGCTTGGCCGCCGCCAGCACCTCGTTGCCCTGCTGCTCCACCTTGACCCCCTCTTTCGGGGTCAGGCGGAACAGTACGTCACGGCTGGAGCCGAAGTGTTGCAGGGTCGCCCCTTCAATCTTCTGCTCGTCCAGCACCTGGTGCACCTTGTCCAGGCTCACCGACTGCTGGAAGCCCACCTCGATGGTGGTACCACCGGTGAAGTCCAGACCCCAGTTCAAACCCCGATCGAATAGGAAGAACAGGGAAATCACCATCAGCAGGGTAGAGAAGACCACACCCGGCCTGGCATAGCGCATGAAGGGAATGGGCTTTTCAAAATGTAGAATCTGAAACATGTCTCTTCCTTAGATCGGCAGCTTGTCGAGGCGCCGTCCACCCCAGGCCAGGTTGATGATGGCGCGGGAGACCGTGATGGCGGTAAACATGGAAGCACTCAGACCAATCCCCAGCGTCAGGGCGAAGCCCTTGATGGCGCCGGTACCGATACCGAACAGGATCACACAGGTGATGAGCGAGGTGACGTTGGAGTCGGCGATGGTCGAGAACGCCCGATCAAAGCCCAGATGGATGGCCTGCTGCACCCCACGACCGTTGCGGATCTCTTCACGAATACGCTCGTAGATCAGCACGTTGGCATCTACCGCCATACCCAGCGTCAAGACGATACCGGCAATGCCCGGCAGGGTCATGGTGGCCCCCGGGATCATCGACATGATACCGACGATCAACACCAGGTTCATGGTGAGGGCGATGTTGGCCACCCAGCCGAACGCACGGTAGTAGATCCCCATGAACAGCACGATCACCAGCATGGCCCAGCCGATGGCTTCCATACCGCTGTCGATGTTCTGCTGACCCAGGCTCGGGCCAATGGTGCGCTCTTCCACGATCTGGATCGGGGCGATCAGGGCACCGGCACGCAGCAACAGCGCCAGGTTGTGGGCTTCGTTGGCGTTGTCGATGCCGGTGATGCGGAACTGGCTGCCAAGGCGCGACTGGATGGTGGCGACGTTGATCACCTCCTCCTGCTTGCGGAACTTGCGCTTGCCGTCCGGACCCGGCTGACCAACCGGCTTGTATTCGATGAACACGGTCGCCATGCCCTTACCAACGTTGTCCTTGGTAAAGTTGGCCATCTTGTTGCCACCCTGGCCATCAAGCTTGATGTTGACCTGGGGACGGCTGTATTCATCGAAACCGGACTGGGCACCCACGATGTGGTCACCGGTCAGGATGATGCGCTTTTGCAGCACCACCGGACGTCCGTTGCGATCGTTGTAGACCTTGGAGCTCGGCGGCACCCGGCCATCGGCCGCGGCCTGGATGTCGGCAGTCTCATCGACCATGTGGAATTCCAGGGTCGCGGTCGCGCCCAGGATCTCCTTGGCACGGGCGGTGTCCTGAATACCGGGCAGTTCCACCACGATGCGCTCGGCACCCTGCTGTTGTACCAGCGGCTCGGCCACGCCCAGCTCGTTCACCCGGTTGCGGATGATGGTGATGTTCTGCTCGAGGGCGTACTTCTTCACTTCCTTGATCTTGGCTTCACTCAGACCGGCCAGCAGGACGAACTCGTCCCCCTTCTGCTCGGTGGTGAAGGTGAGATCCGGGTTCTGACGACGCAGGTGAGAGATGGCCTTGGCCTGATCGGCCTCGTCACGGAACAGCACCTGTACCTGATCACCGGCCCGGCGCACGCCGGAATAACGGATCTTCTGGGTACGCAGCTCGGAGCGGAAATCCTGCACCATCTGCTCTTGCTGCTTGGTCAGCGCCTCAGCCATGTCCACTTCCATCAGGAAGTGCACACCGCCGCGCAGGTCCAGACCCAGCTTGAGCGGGTTGGCGCCGATGGCTTCGAGCCAGGCAGGCGTGGAAGGGGCCAGGTTGAGAGCGGTAATGAAGTTGTCGCCCAGCTTGTTGGCGACGATGTCGCGCGCCTTGAGCTGCTCTTCGGTATTTTTGAAACGAACCAGGATGAAGCCGTGCTCGAACGCCGCATGCTTGACCGGGATCTGAGCCGCATCGAGCGTCTCTTTTACCAGGTCAAGGGTGTCCAGCTTGACTTCGGCCCCCCGGCTGGCAGAGATCTGCAAGGCCGGGTCTTCGCCGTAAAGATTGGGGGCTGCATATAGAAAACCGATGGCGATCACCACGACCACCATCAGGTATTTCCACAGCGGATAGCGATTTAACACGCTGTGCTCCTCGGGAGATTAGAGGGACTGGATAGAACCCTTGGGCAGAACGGCAGAGACGAAGTCACGTTTGATGGTGACCTGGGTCTGATCGTTCAGGGCCAGCACGAGGTATTCGCTGTCGGCGGATACTTTGGCGATCTTGCCGACCAGGCCACCGGAAGTGAGTACTTCGTCACCCTTGGAGAGGGAGCTCATCAGGTTGCGGTGATCTTTGGCGCGCTTGGCCTGGGGGCGATAGATCATGAAGTAGAAGATGAGGCCGAATACGGCCAGCATGATGATCATTTCCATGCCACCACCCTGTGCACCCGGAACTGCGCCTTCTGCATACGCCTTGGAGATAATGCTCATTTAACAACCTCTTATTGATGTAGATTTGAAAACTAGCTTATATATCGTTGTTATTTCACGTCATTTTCAGCTAACGGAGGCACGGGCTTCCCTTGCCGACGGTAAAACTCAGTTACAAAGTCGTCTAATTTACCCTGCTCGATCGCGTCCCGCAAACCCTGCATCACACGCTGGTAATAACGCAGGTTGTGGATGGTGTTCAGACGGGCACCGAGGATCTCGTTGCACTTGTCCAGATGGTACAAATAACTGCGGGTGTAGTTCTTGCAGGTGTAGCAATCGCAGTCGGCATCCAGGGTGCTGGTGTCCTCGCGATACTTGGCGTTGCGGATCTTGACCACCCCGTCGGTGGTGAACAGGTGGCCGTTGCGGGCGTTGCGGGTCGGCATCACGCAGTCGAACATGTCGATGCCGCGGCGCACCCCTTCCACCAGATCTTCCGGCTTGCCCACGCCCATCAGGTAACGCGGCTTGTCGGCCGGGATTTTCGGGCAGACGTGCTCGAGGATGCGATGCATGTCCTCTTTCGGCTCACCCACCGCCAGACCACCAACCGCGTAACCGTCGAAGCCGATCTCCAAGAGACCTTCCAGCGACACATCCCGCAGATCTTCGTACACGGAACCCTGGATGATGCCAAACAGGGCGTTCTTGTTGCCGAGCGCATCGAACTTGTCGCGCGAACGCTTGCCCCAGCGCAGGGACATCTCCATCGACTTGCGCGCCTCTTCGTAAGTGGCCGGGTACGGCGTGCACTCATCGAAGATCATCACGATGTCGGAGCCCAGATCGTACTGGATCTCCATGGATTTCTCGGGGTCGAGGAAGATCTTCTCGCCATTGATGGGGTGACGGAAGTGCACCCCCGCCTCGGTGATCTTGCGGATGTGCCCCAGGCTGAACACCTGGAAACCACCCGAGTCGGTCAGGATCGGGCCCTGCCAGTTCATGAAGTCATGCAGATCGCCGTGGGCGCGCATCACTTCCTGCCCTGGCCGCAGCCAGAGGTGGAAGGTGTTGCCGAGCAGGATCTGGGCGCCGGTCTCACGCACCTCTTCCGGGGTCATCCCCTTGACGGTGCCGTAGGTGCCGACCGGCATAAAGGCCGGGGTCTGCACGGTGCCGCGCTCGAATACCAGCTGGCCGCGACGGGCACGGCCGTCAGTGGTTTTCAGTTCAAATTTCATTGCTACCTCGTTGCGTCAGAGAAACAGTCTGACAGTAGGGGGCCCGAGGGCCCGGTATAAAGGGCGCGGCTTATGCCTGCGCCCGGCGACGGGTGACGAACATGGCGTCCCCGTAGCTGAAGAAACGGTACTGCTCGGCCACAGCCGCCTGGTAGGCCGACATCACGTTGTCGTAGCCGGCAAAGGCGCTGACCAGCATGATCAGGGTCGACTCCGGCAGATGGAAGTTGGTGACCATGGCATCGACCACCTGGAACTGGTAACCGGGGAAGATGAAGATGTCGGTGTCGCTGAAGAACGGCGCCAGCGGCTTGCCCTGGGCCAGAGTCACCTTGGCCGCGCTCTCGAGCGAGCGTACCGAAGTAGTCCCCACCGCAATCACCCGGCCACCACGGGCGCGCGTCGCGGCGATGGCGTCCACCACCTCCTGCGGCACCTCGGCATACTCCGAGTGCATGTGGTGATCTTCAATCTTGTCCACCCGCACCGGCTGGAAGGTGCCCGCCCCGACGTGCAGGGTGACGAACGCCGTTTCCACTCCCTTGGCACGAATTTTCTCGAGCAGCGGCTCATCGAAGTGCAACCCGGCAGTCGGCGCCGCCACGGCACCCGGCTTCTGGTTGTAGACGGTCTGGTAGCGCTCCTTGTCGGCATCCTCGTCGGGACGGTCGATGTAAGGGGGCAGCGGCATGTGGCCGATGGCTTCCAGGATCTCCAGCACAGGGCGGGGGTCGAGGAAGTGGATCTCGAACAGGGCATCGTGACGGGCACGCATCTCGGCTTCGACTTTCTCGCCGTCGGCCCCTCCATCCAGAATGAGCCGGGTACCGGGCTTGGGCGATTTGGAAGAGCGCACATGAGCCAGCACGCTGTGTTCGTCCAGCATCCGCTCCACCAGTACCTCCAGCTTGCCGCCGCTGGCCTTCTGGCCAAACATGCGCGCCGGAATGACACGGGTGTTGTTGAACACCAGCAGATCGCCGGGGTTGAGCTGGTCCAGCACATCCACAAATTGACCGTGGCGCAGTGCGCCAGTTTGACCATCGAGCTGCAACAGACGACTGGCGGTACGTTCCGTCATGGGATAGCGGGCAATCAGCTCGTCTGGCAGATCAAAATGAAAATCGGATACTTGCATCTTTCACCTCGGGGGGAATCGGCGGCTAGTCTAGTTATCCCCTTCTTCCAAGGCAACCCAAAAGACCAAAAACCCAAGGGAGACAAGGGATAGCGAGCAATTATGTGAAGCAGGGCCAGTTAAAAAACCTTTAAGGTTTTGTATTGACCCTGATCATGTTTTGCCGAGGGGGGCTGGGCTAGGGTGAAAGCAGATACACAAGGAGGCCCACCATGATGACCCTATCCGAGATCATGACTGAACACCCCTTCACCCTGGGTCCGGAAAACAGCGTCAAACAGGCGATGGATCTGATGCAGCAGGAGCGGATCCGCCACATCCCCATCGTTGACGAACAGCATCATCTGCTGGGCCTGGTTACCCTCTCCGACATCCTGGCCACCCGCGAGTCCAAACTGCTGCTGATCAATCCTGAGCGGGAGGCGGAGTTCACCGACAGCGTGCAGCTCGACGAGATCATGACCCGCCAGGTGGCGAGCGTGGATCCCCACGCCGGCATCAAGGAGGCGGCGCTCTACCTGCAACGACACAGATACGGCTGCCTGCCGGTACTCAAAGGACGCAAGTTGATCGGCATCGTCACCGAGTCGGACTTCATTGCCGTCGCCATCAACCTGCTGGAACTGATGGAGGAGCAGGAGCCGCTTGGCGACTTTTGATCTCAATTTCATGTAATAAAATTACAATAAAAGCGTTTTCAGCGTACTTGATCGGCAATAAAGCTGAAACCCTTTCATTTTGATTGAAAAATTACACCACAACCTTGCTTTGTGATCTGCATCACACTATCATGGCCGTCATGCAATAGTTGCCGAGCGGAAGACGAGGGATTGTGCACCCGTCCTCTTCCTCTCATATGTCTGCAAGTTTGCACACCCCGTAGTTAGTCTTTGCTGTAAAGCTTTTGTTTATATAGCCATTCCTTGTTTGATGACCCGGCCTTGTCCTTGCGACGACGCCGGGATTTTTTTATCCGCGCAATTCCCCTCCCCTAACCCCGTGCGTGCCGGCGCCTGTGCGTCGCAAGGCGGCAACCCCCCACCTCTCTGCGGTTGGCAGACTGCCACTTGCCTCTTGAAAAGCCGAAGCCGCGCACAGATGTTGAATCTCGACAAGGAGTTATCCCAGCATGCCGGCGATATTCATGTTAGGTACAGCAGCCATGGTTTATCTAATAAGTAGATTTAAGTGATTCAAAATTGCGGCTTTGATCGATTAGGAAAAGTCCCTATGATGAATCCATCGAAAGTTAAACGCCTCGTCCGGCACGACTCTTCAAACCCAGACAGGCATATGTACATCACCAAGGAGCAAATACATGTCTACCTACATCAACACTGAAATCAAGCCGTTCAACGCCACCGCCTACCACAATGGCAAATTCATTCAGGTGTCTGACGCTGACCTGAAAGGCAAGTGGTCCGTGGTGTTCTTCTACCCGGCTGACTTCACTTTCGTTTGCCCGACCGAGCTGGGTGACCTGGCTGACAACTACGCCGAATTCCAGAAGCTGGGCGTCGAGATCTACTCCGTCTCCACCGACACCCACTTCACCCACAAGGCCTGGCACGACACTTCTGACACCATCCAGAAGATCCAGTACCCGATGATCGGCGACCCGACCGGCACCATCACCCGCAACTTCGGCGTGATGATCGAAGAAGCCGGTCTGGCTGACCGCGGTACCTTCGTCATCGACCCGCAAGGCATCATCCAGATCGTCGAGATCAACGCTGGCGGCATCGGTCGTGACGCCCTGGAACTGCTGCGCAAGGTCAAAGCCGCTCAGTACGTTGCCGCTCACCCGGGTGAAGTGTGCCCGGCCAAGTGGAAAGAAGGCGACGCCACCCTGGCCCCGTCCCTGGATCTGGTAGGCAAAATCTAAGCCTCCCCGCTCTGAAGACCGGCCCAATCAAGGGCCGGTCTGCTTTCTGGCCTGACAAAACGCCGACCCGCAATCAAAAGAAGGAATTCGAAGATGTTGGATACCAACCTCAAACAACAACTCAACGGTTACTTGCAGTACATCGTCAATCCCATCGAGATCAGCGTGTCCGGCAATGACAGCGACAAATCCGCCGAACTGCTGGCCTTGGCCACAGAGATCAGCGAGATGTCCCCCAAGATTACCCAGACCTCTGGCACCAATGCCCGCAAGCCTTCCATGAGCGTCGCGCCGAAGGGCCAGGCCCCGCGCGTTCATTTTGCCGGCATCCCCATGGGTCATGAATTTACTTCCCTGGTCCTTGCCCTGCTGCAAAGCGGCGGTCACCCCTCCAAGGCCGATGCGGCCGTGCAGGAGCAGATCCGCAACCTCAAGGGCGAGTTCCACTTCGAGACTTACATTTCGCTCTCCTGCCACAACTGCCCGGACGTGGTGCAGGCGCTGAACCTGATGGCCACCCTGAACCCCGGCATCACCCACACCATGATCGACGGTGCCCTGTTCCAGGACGAGGTCAATGAGCGTCAGATCATGGCGGTACCGAACGTCTACCTGAACGGTCAGCCGTTCAGCCAGGGCCGCATTTCGCTCGAAGAGATCGTCGCCAAGCTCGACACTGGCGCCGCCGAACGCAAGGCTGAGGAGCTCAACGAAAAAGCGCCTTACGACGTACTGGTCGTCGGTGGTGGCCCGGCTGGCGCCGCCGCCGCCATCTATGCCGCTCGCAAAGGCATTCGCACCGCCATCGTCGCCGAGCGTTTCGGTGGCCAGGTGATGGACACCGTCGGCATCGAGAACTTCATCTCCGTGCCCTATACCGAAGGCCCCAAGCTGGCCGCGAGCCTGGAGCAGCACGTCAAGCAATACGGTGTGGAAGTGATCACCGAGCAGCGCGCCGCCGCCATCAGCAAGGATGGCTACGTCAATGTGGATCTCGCCTCTGGCGCCACCTTGAAGAGCCGCGCCGTGATCCTGGCGACCGGTGCCCGCTGGCGTGACCTGAACGTGCCGGGCGAGCTCGAGTACCGCACCAAGGGCGTGGCCTACTGCCCGCACTGTGACGGCCCCTTCTTCAAAGGCAAGCGGGTTGCGGTGATCGGGGGCGGCAACTCCGGCATCGAGGCCGCCATCGACTTGGCTGGTATCGTCGAGCATGTCACCGTAGTGGAGTTTGCCGACACCCTGCGCGCCGACGAGGTGTTGCAGAAGAAGGCCCGCTCCATGGGCAACATCGACATCATCATGAGCGCCCGCACCACCGAAGTGATCGGTGATGGCAGCAAGGTGGTGGGCATGGATTACGAAGATCGCACCACCGGCGAGATCAAGCATCTGGCGGTGGCCGGCATCTTCGTCCAGATCGGTCTGGTGCCGAACACCGAGTTCCTCAAGGGGAGCGACGTGGCCCTGACCCGCTTTGGCGAGATCGAGATCGACACCAAGGGCGCCACCTCCCTGCCCGGCGTCTACGCCGCAGGGGACGCCACCACGGTGCCGTTCAAGCAGATCATCATCTCCATGGGCGCCGGGGCAACCGCCGCACTGGGAGCGTTTGATTACCTCATTCGCAATCCGGCGCCGGAAGCGACCAAAGCTGACGCCGTCACCGCCTGATAGCGACCAGATGAACAAAAAGCCGACTCACAGAGTCGGCTTTTTTTGTTGCTACGCACCCGCGACTCAGCCTGCTTTTGACTGCTGGCCCTCATCCGATCCGGGGGTGGCATAGCTGGCGGGCACCGCCTCCCCCGCCAGATCCGTTCTCGGCTCCAACTCCGCCGTCATGGGAGTATTGGGCGGCACCGGGATGAACACCTGATGATCGGCCAGTGGAATGGGCGCTCGCTGCCGCTTGCGCCAGCCAAGATATCCTGTCAGCAGCAGGCCACAGAGGGCGAAGTAGACGAACAGCCCTTCTGGCCCGAACTGCGCCATGACAAAAGGTGCCAGCAGCGGCCCGGTCATGGCCCCCAGGCTGTAGGCGAGCAACAGCCCCTGATTGGCACCCAGCACCTGATCCGGGCGCAGCTCGTCGCAGGCATGGCTGAGGCTCAAGGGATAGATGGAGAACGCCATGCCGCCCAGCAGGAACACCAGGCCCCCCATCAGCGGCTCGCGCCAGCCGGCGGGCAGCAGCACCATCAACAGGGCCAGCAGCACCAGCACGGCGCCAAGCAGCAGGATCACCAGCCGCCTGTCATAGCGATCGGAGAGACGACCGATGGGGTACTGCAGGCACATGCCCCCCAGGATCACCAGCGCCATCATGTCCGCCACCTTGGAGAGCGACGAACCGCTGTCGGTAAAATAGAGCGGCAGCAGGCCGTAGATGGCCCCGAGGATGAGGCCGGAGGTAAAGCTGCTGCCCATCCCCGCCGGGGTGAGACGCACCAGCTCCAGCACGCCGACCGGCTGGGGTGCCACCATGGCCGGGGTCGCTACCCGGGAAATCGCCAGCGGGATCACCGACAGGGTCGCCGCCATGGCGCACAGGGCGAACGGAGTCAGCACCATGGGATCCACCCACTTGAGCAGCAGTTGCCCCATGGCCAGGGAGCCGTAGAGCAGGATCATGTAGAGGGACATCAGCCGGCCCCGGTTGGCTGGCGTGCTGGAGACCAGCATCCAGGACTCCAGCACCACGAACAGACCGCCGGTGGCAAAGCCCCCCACCAGCCGCAGCGCCGCCCAGCTCAGCGGCTCCACCACCATGCCGTGCAGCAGAAACAGAAAGCAGAGCAGGGAGGCGTAGGCCGCATAGGCCCGGATGTGACCGACCCGGATGATGAGGCGGGCGTTGACGAAGGCCCCCAGCACCAGACCGCCGAAGTAGGCGGCCGATACCAGGCCGATGGCCTGGGCCGATACCTGCTCGGCAGACAGGCGCACCGTCAGCAGGGTGTTGAACATGCCGTGGCCCAGAATGAAGATCACCAGACTGGTCAGGGGTGAGAGGAACCTTGCGAGTGTCATGGGGTCTCCCTGATTGGCTCAATCGTGAGCAAAACAACCATGGTACCGTCTGTTTCCCGCCCACTTCAACCCGAGCGCCCCGCCAAGGCGCGGACCGCGGGCTATGCTTGCTGGGTATCCCATGATGGAGCGTCCCATCATGGTCATCACTGTGGAGACAACCGACATGAAACCAGCCCTGCTTTTGGCCAGCCTGCTCTTTACCGGCAGCGCCCTCGCCTTTCACTGCCCCGCCGACATGAAGAAGATCGATGATGCCCTCGCCGCCAAACCCGCCCTCAGCGCCGACAAGCTGGCCGAGGTGAAGAAGCTGCGAGCCGAGGGGGAAGTCCTGCACAAGGCGGGCAAGCATCAGGAGTCCGTCGATACCCTGGCCAAGGCGATGGCCATGCTGGGGTTGAACAAGAGTTAGCGCAGGCACCACAGCCCACCGCTGCGAACAGGATCAGCCATGCCCTTGCGGGCCCTCGCCACCGGTGGCAAGGGCCCGCTGTTTATCTGGGCCCCTTGCTATCCCCGACTGCTACACCCGACCGCTGTAGAGCAGGGTGTCGTAGTTGAAGGCAATCACGCCATCGACCGCATGGCGGGCAAATTCCCGCGCGATCAGCGCCGTCAGCGCGGCATGGGCTTGCGAGCCGGCCACCGGGGCATAGGAAGAGGAGTTGAGCCGCCCCAGCACGCCGTCGAGATCGAACAGCTGGCGGTTGGCGAAACGATCGAGCCGGTACTCCCCCTCGAAGAAGGCCTGAAAGTCCCCTTCGCCCAGATTGCGGTGATTGACCTCCTCATAATCTCCCGAATAGGTACGCAGGCCCGCCTCATAAGCCTTGAGAAATGGGGTGTCGGTCAGCCGGTCGTTCCAGATGAGGGCGACCCGGCCACCGGGTCTGAGCAACCGCCGGCACTCCTGCTTGAAGGCGGCGCGATCAAACCAATGAAACGCTTGCGCCACCGTCACCAGATCCACCGACCCGTCTGCCAGACCGGTGGCTTCGGCACTGCCATCCTGCCACTCGACATTGGTCACTGACTGCAGCTGGTGCCGGGCCGCCCCGCGCATCTTCGCATTTGGCTCGACCGCCCAGACCCGCGCCACCCGGGGGGCCAGCAGCGCGGTCAGGATGCCGGTGCCGGCCCCGATGTCGGCCACCCGGGCAGCCGGCCCCATGGCCAACGCGCTGGCCAGAAAATCGAGCATGGCGGCAGGATAACTTGGCCGATATTTCACATAGGCCTCGACCCGGGTCGAGAATCGCTGGGTACTGTCCATTGCCACTCCTTGTGCTGAATTTGTGCGGGATCAGGGCCGAGTCAATCGCCCCGCCCCTCATCCTGCCCCGAACGCAATCGGCAAGGCAACCACCCCCTCATGGCGATCCAACATCATCGCCACTCACCTGAGTGCCGGGGTCAGCCGATGCGCCGGCCTTGTGCATCCACCACCTGCTCTCCATCTTCCTTGCTGAAGGCTCCTTGCTGGGGGCTCGGCAGTATCTCCAGCACCAGTTCTGACGGGCGGCACAGCTTGGTGCCAAGCGGTGTCACCACGATGGGACGGTTGATCAGAATGGGGTGCGCCAGCATGGCATCGACCAGTTCATCGTCGCTGAACTTGTTCTCGGCCAGTCCCAACGCCTCATAGGGGGGCACGTTCTGGCGCAGCAGGTCGCGAACCGGCATGCCCATGGCGGCAATCAAGGCCAGCAGGGTGTCGCGACTGGGCGGTGTCTCCAGATAATGGATGACGGTCGGCTCAACGCCTGAGTTGCGGATAAGGGCCAGCGTATTGCGGGAAGTGCCGCAGGCCGGGTTGTGGTAGATGGTGATTTGAGCGTCATTCATGATGGGTTCTCTGGGTTGGTATAAGAGCGCTTCATGCGCAGGGCGACATTGAGCAGGGCGATCAGTACGGGAACCTCCACCAGCGGGCCGATCACCCCGGCAAAGGCCTGATCCGATCTAAGCCCGAACACCGCGATGGCGACGGCGATGGCCAGCTCGAAGTTGTTGCCAGTGGCGGTAAAGGCGATGGAGGCATTCTTGTCATAGGGGATGCCCAGTTTCTTGCCCACCAAGAAGCTGGTGAAGAACATCAGCACGAAGTAGACCACCAAGGGTACAGCGACCCGCAGCACATCCATGGGCAGTTCGACGATCATCTCCCCCTTGAGGCTGAACATCAGCACGATAGTGAGCAGCAGCGCGATAAGCGTGATGGGGGAAATTGCCGGAATAAAACGCTCGGAGTACCACTTCTCCCCTTTAACCTTGACCAGATAGTGACGGCTCAAGAAGCCTGCCAGGAAGGGAATGCCCAGATAGATCAGCACGCTTTGCGCAATATCCAGCATGGTGATGTCCACCGCAAAGCCCTGCAGGCCAAACAGCGGCGGCAGCACGGTAATAAACAACCAGGCCATCAGGCTGTAGGTGAGGATCTGGAACGCGCTGTTGAGCGCCACCAGGCCGGCGCCGTACTCCTTGCTGCCGCCGCCGAGATCGTTCCACACCAGCACCATGGCGATGCAGCGCGCCAGGCCTATCAAGATGAGCCCCACCATATAGCCCGGCTGATCGTGCAAAAACACCAGCGCGATGACGAACATCAAGATGGGGCCAACCAGCCAGTTCATCACCAGCGAGAGGGTGATGGCGCGGCGATCCCGGGTCATGGCCCCCATGGTGCCGTAGTTCACCTTGGCCAGCGGCGGATACATCATCAGGATCAGGCCAATGGCCAGCGGGATATTGGTGGTCCCGACCGACATGGCCTCATTCCACTCGGAGACCTGGGGAAACAAATAGCCAATCCCAACCCCGATGCCCATGGCGACAAAGATCCAGAGGGTCAGATTGCGGTCTAGAAAACGCATTTTTTTGCTGACGGGCAGATCGCAGCAAATACTGGTATTCATCAAAAGACTCCGTATATGAGGTAAATCAGAATTAAAGCTAGAGGGGGCTGATGCACTCACCCCGACTTGGGGATGGAGTGACATAAATCTTGCAGCGCTTTCACCCCCACCGGCTCGACAGCTTGCAAGGGCACCACGGCATAACGCTTCGCATGTTCCTGCTTGACCGCGTCGATATGGGGCTGCTGGCGATACGCTCGCTGGGCCAGCAATGGCGAGGTGACACGGGTCGGAGCCAACACGTGATTGACTACCCAGGCCCAGGGCTCGATACCGGCGCGGCGCAAGTCGGCTTGCAAGTTGGTCGCCTCCTGTACCGGAGTGGGTTCGGGCAGGGTGACGATCATCACCTTGGTCTGTTTCGGGTCTTGCAACTGCATCATGGGGGTGGTGAAGTGCATCCCCTTGCCCCCCATCTGACGGGCGATCTCGCGGTGATAGGCACCGGTCGCATCGAGCAGCAGCAGGGTATGGCCAGTGGGGGCGGTATCCATCACCACGAAGCGCTTGCCCGCCTCGCGAATGATCCGCGAGAAGGCCTGAAACACGGCGATCTCTTCGGTGCAGGGGGAACGCAAATCTTCTTCCAGCAGGGCGCGGCCCTGGGCATCCAGACTCGCCCCCTTGGTGGCCAGCACCTGGGCACGATAACGCTCGGTCTCGGCGTGAGGATCGATACGGCTGACCTCCAGGCTGGGCAAGGCGCCAGCCAGGGTCTCTCCCAGATGGGCAGCGGGATCTGAAGTGGTCAGGTGAACTGGCAGACCCCGGCTGGCGAGCTCTACCGCCACTGCCGCCGCCAATGTCGTTTTACCCACCCCACCCTTGCCCATCAGCATGATGAGCCCGTGACTATCAGTAGCAAGCTCATCGACCAGTTGCTTCAATCCGGGGTGCTGCTGGTTGCATGACTCGGCGGCACTGCATGCGATCTCATTAACCCCACTGACGGGGCTTGCACCGAGTAACTGGCGCAGGCTGTCCACGCCCACCAGATTGGTCGCCAACAGCGGCACGCTGTCTTGTGGCAAACTGGCCAGCAGCGCTGGCATATCAGCCATCGCCTGCTGCTCACGTTGCCATACGGCAGTCGCCAGGGGATCATCCGCCAGCTCGCTTTGGGGGAAGATGCCATTGATGACCAGTTGCTGATTGGCAAGGCCGATAGCGGCAAGTTCGTCATGGGTACGCGCCACTTCCCGCAGGGTCGAGGCTTGCGCCCGGGCCACCAGAATAAGCCGGGTTTTTCCGGCATTGGCAAGGGCCGCAACAGCCTCTGCGTATTGGCTGCGCTGTTTTTCCAGCCCGGCCAATGGCCCCAGACAGGAAGCATCGCCCTTGCCCTGCGCCAGAAATTCGCTCCATGCCCCCGGCAGTTGCAACAGACGGATGGTGTGACCGGTCGGCGCCGTGTCGAACACGATATGGTCGTATTCCCCCACCAGGCAGCTGTCGGTCAAGAGCGCGGTGAATTCGTCAAAGGCGGCGATCTCCGTGGTACAGGCACCGGAAAGCTGTTCTTCAATGCTGCGTACCACGCTCTCGGGCAGCTTGCCGCGCACCGGGCCAACGATACGTTCGCGATAAGCTTTTGCGGCCGCTTGCGGGTCAATCTCCAGTGCTGATAACCCACTGACTGCCGCGATGGCGGTAATGCTGTTGCCTATTTGGGTGTCGAACACCTGGCCTACGTTTGAAGCCGGATCCGTGCTGACCAGCAGTACCCGTTTGCCACTGTCACACAAGGCAACCGCACTGGCACATGCCAGCGATGTTTTACCCACCCCCCCTTGCCGGTGAAAAAGAGAAAGGGGGGCGCATCATTGAGAAACGAGTAGTTCAGCAACGGGGACATGAGAGACTCCTATCAGGAAGAACGGGGCAATTGACCGAGCAGAGAACTTGCCAGCCAGGCGATGGCGCCTAGCAGCAACCACTGCTGCCGGAGCAGCATCCACTCTTGACTATCCCTTTGATGGCACCGGCTTTGTTGGGCTCGGCTGCTGGCTGTTCAACTTCTTCGCCATCGACGTCAGCCGCTTTTGGTGACTCAAGTCCGGCATAACGCATCAATTCAGCGCGGCTGGGATAACGACCGGTGAGAACCACCTGGCCATCCACCAGGATCACAGGCAGCCCTTCTTCACCGGACAGTTCCAGGAAAGAAGCCACCGCCGGGGTTTCAGCAAAAACCAGAGGTTGTTGCGCCAAATTGAAGCGATATAGAGATCCCCCCTGCTGCTTGAGCCACTCGGCATCGCCAGCGAAGATCACCAGATTTTGGTCAATGTCTGTGCCACAGACGCCGCTGGAGCAGCACAGGGCCGGGTCAAAAACTTGTATCAGTCTCATGGTCTACTCCTTATTGCAGCATGGCTGCGCAGGCAATACATGGGGTGAGCAGCCAGACTCAGCCCTCATCACCCCGCAGGCTTCCGGATGACCGGCGCAGCACTCTTCGGTGAGATAACCGATCAAGTCGAGCATCAGGGGAATGTTGGCGCGATAGCGTAAAAAGCGCCCCTCCTGCTCCACCGAGAGCAAGCCCGCATGCAGCATGGCTTTCAGATGAAATGAAAGCGTGTTGGGAGCAATGTCGAGCTCGCTGGCCAACTGGCCGGCGACTTGCCCTTCCAGCCCGGCCTTGACCAACAGGCGCCATACATCGAGGCGGATGCCGGACGACAGAGACTCGAAGACTTTAGTAGCAATATCTTTATTCATGTGAACCTCTATCAATCATCTCATCATTACAACTATACAAGAACAGTTGAAATGATCAAGGCAGCTTGGTACTGCTGTGAATCTGTTCAGGTTGAGCGACCATTTACGCAACACTCTTCACGGAAAAACGCGATGATCTCTTCCAGCACGTCGTATTGAGAGACGCACAGCAGGGTGCGGCTCTCCCGGTTCTGCTTGACCAGACCAACCGAGACCAGCGCGGCAATGTGGTGGCTTAGGGTCGATGCGGGAATCGCGAGCTGCTTTTGCAAGTCTCCAACAGGCAAGCCTTGCTCCCCCGCTTTGACCAAATGCTTGAAAATGAACAAACGAGTCGGATGACCCAGCTCTTTCAATGCCTTGGCAACCTCTTCCAATTGCATAGCTCACTCCTCTCGAGAACGTATATTTCGATAATACCAGAAATATCTTGACCACCCCAATGATTCGATTATTTTGGAAATATAGTAAATCAAACAGGACATGAAGATGAATGACTGGTTAACCATGCTGACAGATGCATCTCAGATGTTTTTGTTCCTGGCCTTTGAGCTTTCTGTGCTGTTCCTGGTGATCAGTGCCGGGGTCAGCTTGATCCGCCAGAAGATACCTGACACCAAGATCCAGGCCATGCTGGGGGCACGAAAAGGCAGAGGCTATTTTATTTCAGCAGCACTTGGCGCTTTGACCCCTTTTTGCAGTTGCTCAACCATCCCTATGCTGCGCGGACTCTTGTCTGCCAAAGCCGGTTTTGGACCAACCCTGACCTTCCTGTTTGTCTCACCGCTGCTCAACCCCATCATCGTCGGCCTGATGTGGGCCACCTTCAGCTGGAAAGTGACGGTACTGTATGCCGTGATTGCAGCAGGCGTTTCAGTGCTGGCGAGTATGCTGCTGGACATGCTGGGTTTCGAGCGTCATGTCATTGACCCCAAAGAGGCCAAGCAAAGTAGCTGCGGCACCGGCTGTAGCACCACGACACAAGAACCTGCCAGTGTGGATGCAACAGCTTGCTGCTCAAGCAAGGCTATCAAGTCCATCAAACCGCTAAAAGCCCAGACATCTTGCTGTACCGTACAACCCGATGAGGCCGCACCAACTCTCTCTTGCTGCGCAGATGGCACTGCGGCACTGACTCAGGCTCCAGTCATTCCCACTGCCTTCGCCAAAGCGCGTCTCGATGCCTGGCAACAATTCAAAGACGTGTTTCCTTACTTGTTGCTGGGGGTGCTGATAGGGTCATTTATCTACGGTTTCATCCCCGCCGAATGGATAGCGGCCCACGCCGGGGCAGACAACCCGCTGGCGATCCCGTTCAGCGCAGTTGTGGGTATTCCGCTCTATATCCGGGCAGAAGCCGTTATCCCTCTGGCATCGGTATTGCTGGGCAAAGGAATGGGCATGGGAGCGGTGATGGCACTGGTTATCGGTAGCGCAGGAGCCAGCCTGACCGAGGTGATCCTGCTCAAGTCGATGTTCAGAACACCTATGATTCTTGCGTTCCTGACCGTCATACTGGGGATGGCCGTCATGATGGGCTACTTGACACAGTGGCTTCTCTAAAGAAGCCCTAGCACCCAATCGCTCACAACCGCTATAAGCGACACAAAAGAAAAATGCCCTGCGATTGCAGGGCATTGTTGGTTTCCAACTTGAATGGCCGTGAGCAGTGAGCCACTTACTTGGCGTAATCCTCGGTCGGAATGCAGGAGCAGAACAGGTTGCGATCGCCGTAAACGTCGTCGATGCGGTTGACCGACGGCCACAGCTTGGCGGCGCGCACGGCCTCCGACGGGAACACCGCCTCGGCGCGGCTGTAGCCACGGGACCACTCTGCATCCATCACGTCATCCTGGGTATGCGGCGCATGGACCAGCGGGTTGTCGGTGAGACTCCACTGCCCGTCCTGCACCTTGGCAATCTCGGCGCGAATGGCGGTCATGGCCTCGACGAAACGGTCCAGCTCGCGCTTGGATTCCGACTCGGTCGGCTCGACCATCAGGGTACCCGCTACCGGGAAGCTCATGGTCGGCGCGTGGAAGCCGTAGTCCATCAACCGCTTGGCCACGTCCATCTCGCTGATGCCGGAGGCTTCTTTGAGCGGGCGGATATCCAGGATGCACTCGTGAGCCACCCGACCGTTGCGGCCGGAATAGAGCACGGGGAAGGATTCACCCAGCTTCTTGGCCAGGTAGTTAGCGTTGAGGATGGCCACCTGAGTGGATTTCTTCAGCCCCTCGTCGCCCAGCATGGCGATGTACATCCAGCTGATGGGCAGGATGCTGGCCGAGCCGAACGGTGCCGCCGACACGGCGCCGTTGTTGCGGCTCTCCTTGTCGGTCTTGACCACGGCGTGACCGGCCACGAACGGCGCCAAGTGTTTCTTCACGCCGATGGGGCCCATGCCCGGGCCGCCACCGCCGTGAGGAATGGCGAAGGTCTTGTGCAGGTTGAGGTGGGATACGTCCGCCCCGATAAAACCCGGTGCAGTGAGGCCCACCTGGGCGTTCATGTTGGCGCCGTCCAGATAGACCTGACCACCGTGCTGGTGAACGATGTCGCACACCTCCTTGATGGTCTCCTCGTACACCCCGTGGGTGGAGGGGTAGGTCACCATCAGACAGGAGAGCTGATCCCCCGCCTCGGCGGCCTTGGCGCGCAGATCGTCCAGATCCACGTTGCCCGACTTGTCACAGGCGGTGACGATGACCCGCAGGCCCGCCATCTGGGCGGAAGCCGGGTTGGTACCGTGCGCGGACGCCGGAATGAGGCAGATATCGCGATGCCCCTCGCCGCGAGACTCGTGGTACTTCTTGATGGCGAGCAGGCCGGCGTATTCGCCCTGGGCACCGGAGTTGGGCTGCATGCAGACCGCATCGTAACCGGTCACCTTCACCAGCCAGTTTTCAAGATCGGCCAGCAGCAGCTGATAACCCTTGGCCTGGGCCAGCGGAGCGAACGGGTGCAGCTTGCCAAACTCGGGCCAGGTCACCGGGATCATCTCGGCGGTGGCGTTGAGCTTCATGGTGCAGGAGCCCAGGGAGATCATGGCGTAGTTGAGCGCCAGATCCTTGGCTTCGAGACGGTGGATGTAGCGCAACATCTCGGTCTCGGAGTGGTACTTGTTGAATACCTCATGGGTCAGCACGGCGTCGGTGCGCAGCAGATCCTGCGGGATGGCGTGATGGGCCTGGGCCGCCTGGTCGAGGGCCTCGATGTCCAGGCCGTGGCCTGCGCCCAGGAACAGTTCGAACAGCTCGGCCACATCGCCACGGGTGGTGGTTTCAGAGAGCGACACGCCCACCGCGCCGTCCAGATCCGCGCGCAGGTTGATGCCGAGATCTTCGGCCTTGGCAATGAGCGCGGCCTTGTCGGCAGTCTGCACGGTCAGGGTATCGAACCAGCTGGCATGCTTGAGGGACACGCCCTTGGCCTTGAGGCCGAGCGCCAGAATGGTGGTCAGACGGTGCACGCGGGAGGCGATGGTTTTCAGTCCCACCGGGCCGTGGTAGACGGCGTAGAAGCTCGCCATGTTGGCCAGCAGCACCTGAGCGGTACAGATGTTGGAGTTGGCCTTCTCGCGGCGGATGTGCTGCTCGCGGGTCTGCATCGCCATGCGCAGCGCGGCCTTGCCACGGGCATCCTTGGAGACGCCTATGATGCGGCCCGGCATGGAGCGCTTGTAGGCATCGCGAGTGGCAAAGAAGGCAGCGTGGGGGCCACCGTAGCCCATGGGCACGCCAAAGCGCTGGGCCGAGCCCAGCACCACGTCGGCCCCCAGCTCGCCCGGGGATTTGAGCAGCAGCAGGGAGAGCAGGTCGGCGCTGACACAGGCCAGCCCTTTCTGGGCCTGCACGGCGGCGATAAGCGCCCGCAGGTCTTTCACTTCACCCGTGGTGGTGGGGTACTGGAACAGGGCACCGAACACCTCTTCTGCGCAGGCCTGTGCGGCCGGGCCGACAGCCACGTCAAAACCGAAGTGGACCGCCCGCTCCTTGACCACGTCGATCACCTGCGGGTGCACGTCGTCGGCCACGAAGAAGAGGTTGGCTTTGGACTTGGCCATCCGCTTGGCCAGCGCCATCGCCTCGGCGGCGGCGGTTGCCTCATCCAGCAGGGAGGCACTGGCCAGATCCATGCCGGTCAAGTCCAGGGTCAGCTGCTGGAAGTTGAGCAGGGCTTCGAGACGGCCCTGCGCCAGCTCGGGCTGGTACGGGGTGTAGGCGGTATACCAGCCCGGATTTTCCAGCACGTTGCGCAGGATGACGTGGGGCACGTGGGTATCGTGATAACCCATGCCGATGTAGCTCTTGGCTACCTTGTTCTGGGCGGCATAGCCCTTGAGCTTGGCCAGTGCCTCCACCTCGGTCATGGAGGCGCCGATACCGAGCGGACCCGGCCGGCGAATGGCGGCGGGGACGGTCTGCTCAATCAGATCATCCAGGCTCTCGGCGCCCACCACGGCCAGCAGGGCGCGCAGATCTTCCTCACCCGGCCCGATGTGACGGCGGATGAAATCGGTTTTTTGCTC
This sequence comes from Aeromonas sp. 2692-1, assembly GCF_013085505.1. Classification (NCBI taxonomy): domain Bacteria; kingdom Pseudomonadati; phylum Pseudomonadota; class Gammaproteobacteria; order Aeromonadales; family Aeromonadaceae; genus Aeromonas; species Aeromonas sp. 2692-1. The sequence continues at coordinate 2,874,301 of NZ_CP038513.1, read as the reverse complement.
GAGTTCAAACAGTGACTGGGTCATTTCCCTATTCCTGATAAAAAGTCCTGATAACTAAGTGCCTGACAGCCAGCCTCGGCCGGCTTCACTCATGTTCGGCTGGCAGGGTGGCCCCTGCCGGCACCGGATGTCGCTCATAGCGACAGGGAGTCGTCTTGCGGCTGACCGGGTTGCCGCGGGCAAACCGGTGCGGACGACTTCACCCTCGCCGGTCGGCCTCCTGGCCGACGGGCACCTATACAAGCGGGCCCTGCGCATTGGCAGGGCCCGGGGACATTACTCTTCGTCCACCACGTTCTGGTAGCCTTCGGCATCCAGCAGGTTGGCGAGCTCGCCCGCGTCGTCCAGCTTGATGCGGAACAACCAGCCGGCACCGTAGGGGTCGGAGTTGACCAGCTCGGGGCTGCCTTCCAGCTCTTCGTTGACGGCCAGGATCTCGCCGCTCACCGGGCTGTAGATGTCAGAGGCGGCCTTGACCGACTCGGCCACGGCGCAGTCATCACCGGCACCAACCTGCTTGCCCACTTCCGGCAGATCGACGAACACCATGTCACCCAGCAGCTCCTGGGCGTGCTCGGTGATACCGACCACGGCCTCGCCGTTGGCTTCGACACGGATCCACTCGTGGGAGGTGGCATATTTCAGTTCGCTCGGGATATGGCTCATTTGTGCTTCCTTTATTCACTTGGATCACTTGTCCCGGCGCGTTCGACAGGCGTTGCCGGGGCAAGGGGGTCTGGCGAAGGGCAGCCCCTTCGCCGCAATGGGTCGTTACACCAGCTTCTGGCCGTTGCGCACGAAAGCCGGCTTGGTCACTTTGACGGTGACCAGCTTCTTGCGGATCTCCACCGAGGCCTGTTCGCCGATATCACGGGGCACCCGCGCCAACGCAATACTGTACCCCAGGGTGGGCGAGAAAGAGCCGGAGGTGATCACACCTTCCCGCTCTTCTCCAGCGGCGGTGGTGAAGGTGACCGGCATGCCACTGCGCAGCACGCCCTTCTCTTCCATCACCAGGCCCACCAGCTTGGGCTGGCTGCCTGCGGCTTTCTGGGCTTCCAGCGCGGCGCGGCCGATGAACTGGCGATCGCTCGGTTCCCAGGCAATGGTCCAGGCCATGTTGGCGGCAAGGGGAGAGACGGTTTCGTCCATGTCCTGGCCGTAGAGGTTCATGCCGGCCTCGAGGCGCAGGGTGTCACGGGCACCCAGGCCGCAGGGGGCCACGCCGTTGTCCAGCAGCGCCTGCCACAGATCGCACGCCTGCTCTTGCGGCACCACGATCTCGTAGCCGTCTTCACCGGTGTAGCCAGTGGTGGCAATGAAGAGCTCGCCGGCCTGCACGCCGAAGAAGGGCTTCATGCCTTCCACTGCGGCAACTTGCTCGGCGCTGAACACCTTGGCCGCCTTGGCTTTGGCGTTGGGGCCCTGCACCGCGATCATGGCGAGCTCAGGACGCTCGGTCACGGTCACCCCGAAGTCCTGGGCGTGGTGGCGGATCCAGGCCAGATCCTTCTCGCGGGTGGCGGAGTTGACCACCAGGCGGTAGAAGGTCTCGCCAAGGTAATAGGTAATGAGGTCATCGATAACACCGCCTTCCGGGGTCAGCATGCCGCTGTAGAGGGCCTTGCCGAAGACGGTGAGCTTGGCCACGTCGTTGGCCAGCAGGTGTTGCAGGAAGGCTTTGACCCGCTCGCCGGTCAAATCGACGATGGTCATGTGGGAGACGTCGAACATGCCGGCATCGGTGCGCACCTGATGGTGCTCTTCCAGCTGTGAGCCGTAATTGATGGGCATTTCCCAACCGTGGAAGTCCACCATCTTGGCGCCGGCTTCCAGGTGCTTGGGATGCAGTACTGTAGTCTGGATCATCGCTGTGTTTCCTTAAGCGTTCGCGACAACACTCACGCATCGCTCGCCCGGCAACCACCATCCGGCTATCTACCTGGGTGGCAGCAAGCGACGTGCCTGAGTCTGTGCTCGTTCCGGCCCCGCAGGGCAAGAGTGATTCCTTGAACGCAGCGGATTATAAGCCAAGCGGACGCGCATGCCGCTCAAAAAAAACTAATCCACCGCCAGTAAACAGACCCCAGACACTAAGGTAAAAACAGCGATAAAAACAGACCAAACCCGGTAATGGCGATATTAAGTTTCGATTTTTACCGTTTCGTCACAATTTGGAGAAAAACGTTTCGCCGACCGCCCAGATTAAAGGCTGATGCCCAAACCGGGTCATCAGCCTCATCACATTAGTTTTGTTGTGAAAACAGCCGGGTATTATTAGATTTTTTCACCCTTGGCCAGGGCGGGCAGCTCGCCTTCCAGCCCCATGGCGGTCCGGATCACCCTCTTACTTCGGCCGGGTCGGCAAATTGTTCCCCTTGGCCAAGGCCGGCAACTCACCCTCTAACCCCATGGCGGCCCGGATCACGCTTTGCTTGAGCGGCGTCAGCAGATCGAAGGCGCACAGCCCGGCCCCACGCACCAGCTTCTTGAGCGGATTGGCACCGGCGAACAGCCGCTTGAGCCCCTCCATCGCCGCCAGCATGCTGGCCGCCTCGCTCTTGCGCCAGCGCTCGTAGCCACGCAGGTTGGTGAGCAAACCGATGTCCTTGCCCGCCGCCTGATTGCGCAGGATCTGCTCGGCCAGCGCGGCGGCATCCAGCAGCCCCAGGTTGACCCCCTGCCCCGCCAGCGGGTGGATGGTGTGGGCGGCATCCCCCACCAACACCAGCCGCTCGCGGGCAAAGTCGCGGGCATAGCGGGCGGTGAGCGGGATGGCGCTGCGCGCCCCTTCCACCTTGCACAGCCCCAGCCGGCCGTCGAACGCGGTGGTGAGCTGGCGGTTGAACTGCTCTTCATCGCACTGACAGAGCGCCTCGGCCCGGGCCGCTGGCACCGACCAGACGATGGAGCAGAGATCCGGTTGCCACAGGGGCAGGAAGGCGAGCGGCCCCTCGGGGGTGAAGATCTGACGCGCTACCGCCTCGTGGGGCTCGGCACAGCGCACCGTCGCCACCAGCGCGTGATGGCCGTAATCCCAGCTGGTGAGCGGGATGTCGGCCTGCCGGCGCACCCAGGAGTGGGCGCCATCGGCCGCCACCACCAGCTTGGCCGACAGCGCGCGGCCATCTTCCAGCAGCAGCAGGGAGCCCGCCTCGCCGCTTTGCAGGCTGCTCGCCCGGGCCGGGCTCAGCAGCTGGATATTGTCGCCATCGAGAATCGCCTCCAGCAGCGCCAGCTGGATGACCCGGTTCTCGACGATGTGGCCGAGCTCGGGCTGGCGCAGGCTGGCGGCATCAAAGGCGATCCGGCCAAAGCTGTCCTGCTCCCACACCTCCATCTGCATGTAGGGCTGCAGGCGACGGGCCTCGATCCCGCGCCAGGCGCCCACCTGTTGCAGGATGCGCTGGCTGGCCAGACTCAGGGCACTGACCCGGTTGTCCGGCGCCTCATCCAGCTCGGAAGCCGGCAGCTGGCCCTCGATCACGGCGACCTTGAGCACACTTCCCTTGAGCGCGGCGGCGAGCCCCAGGCCCACCATGCCGCCCCCCACAATCACCACATCCACGTTTTGCATCTGCATCGTTCTATATCCTTTCAGGGCTGATCGCCGGGATCAGCGAGGGCACGCCCGAAGGCGCACCCGTTCAATACCCATGGCGTCACCTCGCCTCAGGGGCGGCACACATCGGCGACAAAGCCCAGGGTGCGGGAGGCCAGCGGCGCCTTGAGGCAGCTCAGCCGCCCCATCAGGGAGAGCGCCAGGTTGCGGCCAGCCACCAGCGGGTCATGATCATTGGAGAAGAGCTGGGCCAGCGAAGAGGTGAGCCAGACCGTCTGGGCCTGATCCCCCTTGCGCAGCTGCCAGTAGCCGCTGAGCACCTCAAAGCTGCCGATATCCTCCCCCGCCGCCAGCGCCCGGCCCACCGCCCGGGTGAGCAGGTCGAGATCGCGCATGCCGAGGTTGAACCCCTGACCGGCGATGGGATGCAGCAGATGGGCGGCATTGCCCACCAGCACGGTGCGCTGGGCCAGCGGGTAGTCGGCCACCGTCAGCACCAGCGGATAAACGTGGCGCTGGCCGGTTTGCAAGAAGCGGCCGAGGCGCCAGCCGAAGGCCTGCTGCAGGCGGGCCAGAAACGCAGAGTCATCGAGCGCCATCAAGGCCGGCGCCTCATCCCGTGCCACGCTCCAGACCAGGGAAGATAGCCCGTCCTGCATCGGCAGCAGGGCCAGCGGCCCCCCTTGGGTGAAACGCTCGAAAGCCCGTCCGGCCGGGTCTTCGGCGGTCTTGACGGTGGCGATGATGGCGCTCTGACCGTAGTCGTGACGACTTACCGCCAGCTTGCACTGCTGGCGCACGAAGGAGTTGCCGCCATCGGCCGCCACCAGCAGGCGGGTCTGATAACGCTCGCCGCTGGCCAGGGTCAGGTTTACCCCTTCCGCCAATGGCTCCACGCGCTCGAGCTGGGCCGGACACAGCATGCGGATCTGCGGGCAGGCGGCAATCGCCTGCTGCAACGCAATGCCCGCCGCCGACAGCTCGATCACCTGGCCAAGGGCTGGCAGGCCATACTCCGCCGCCGTCAAGCCGGCCTGGCCGAAGTGGCCCCGATCCGACACATGAATCTGGCTGATGGGGCTGCAATGGGGAGCAAAACGGGACCAGAGCGTGTGCCGGGCCAGCGCTTCGCAGGTGCCGGCGGAGAGCGCGATGGCGCGGGCATCGAAGCCGGGATGCACATTGAGCTCGGGGGCGCTCGCCTCCAGCAGCAGGATCTGCAGGGGTTTGGGCCCTGGCAGGGCCGCGAGGGAGAGCGCCAGCACGGCGCCGCTCATTCCACCACCGACGATGGCCACATCGACGTGGTTCAGATCAGATTGAGACATGAGATGAGGGGAAGGACTGAAAACGTGGGGTCATGCTAACACAAAGCGTGGGGTCGGGATGCGAAGCCACGGGCAAAAAAGCGCAGTCCCTGTCGTCACTTGCCTCATCACGGCGGGCCGGCGTGGGCAACATACAGATGTAAAAAGAGCGCCACCAGGCGCTCTTTTTAGGGTTCGACCGACTCAGTGCAGGGTCGGCGGCGTGCTCGGGGCATCCGGCCGCTTGCCGAACTCCTCAAAGCTCATCATCACCCCGAGGCGCACGTGCTCGTAGAGCACCAGGAAGGAGGCTTCGTTCTCTTCATCTTCCTGATCGAACTCGGCGGAGACCTGAGTGATGCTGGCAATGTCCTGGATCATCTCCTGCAGCTCTTCGGAAGCCTTGGAGAGCTCCTGTTGCACCACGCCGAAACCGGCCAGGAAGGCCTGGGACCAATCCACCAGCGAGTCGATGCGCTCGTCGAGCGGCGCTTCGTCGCTCGGCAACAGCAGCTCGACCCCTTTCTGGGCCATCAGGCTCTCGATCACCTGGTGATAGAGATCGGTCATCACCTGGCGCACCGGGGCCGGCAGACCGAAACCGTCGTTGACCAGATCATTGAAATGGGGCAGCCAGCTCTTGTCGTCCAGTGCCACACCACCGCACACCAGACCGCAGATCACGCCATGGGCCTCTACAGCCGTCGCCATCAGCTCATGCTGCTCCATCAGGTCGGCCACGGCCGCGTATTTCAGGGGGTTCGTTTTGCTCATCGAAGATCCGCTCAAAGTTCAGGCAAATATGCAGAATTAATGGTCAGGATCCTAGCATTCTCCCCCTTCCAGAGCCAGCAAGGCCTTGAAACTTCTGCATCTGCGCTATATAGTCCCGCCCAGTTGTCCACGTGGATAAAGGCGGAAATCAGCTCCGCCGTATTGAGGAAGGCATGAGCACAGAGGCCGTAGAAATCGTCATTTTGGGACGTCCCTACAAGGTATCCTGTCCCCTGGGACAGCAGGATGCCCTGCGCCAGGCCGCCGACCAGCTGACTGATAAACTCATCGAGCTGCGTCAACGCTCCAAGGTCTCCAGCAACGAACAGCTGGCGGTGATGGCAGCGCTCAATTTTTGCCATGAGCTCTGCCTTGAAAAAGAGAAAAATCACCAATACTCTGAGACCATGGACAAGCGGATCAAGATGCTGCAACGCACCATCGAAGCGGCCTTGATCGAGCACGGACAATATGGCGAATCCAGTGACGAAGGCCTGCAGCCCTAATCGTCCACCGTTTTAAAATTCCCTGGGGTGTTTGTCAGCCGGTTCAAGTCCCCGAGCCGATATTCATACCAAACAGGGGATCTGCCTTCTGGCTATTGCGCATGCTCGGCACGACCGAGAAGCCTGCGGTCAGATCCGATCCCCGCCTTGAACCGACGGTTCAAGGGCCCAAACCGGCAACGGCATCTCCGGGGTACCAACAGCAAAAAGCCCGTCACCAGCGTGACGGGCTTTTTCTTTATCTCCTGCGCCATCCACGCTCCCCTGCCGCCACCCCCCTTCGACACTCCCGCAGCACCAACCACACCAGAAGCGGCCCATAAAAAACCCGCCGGCTTGGGCGGGTCTTTTTTATGTGCTCGGCTCAAACAGCCATCTGTTGATGGGGTGAGCCATGATGGCGCAGCCAGAGGAAACTCAGCGCCACGATCAGTACCATCAGCGTCATGATGGCCCCCAGGGTCACCTGTCCTTCCATCGGGAAGCAGGCTGCCAGCAGCGTCACGATACCGGCCCCCAGGTTCTGCATGCCGCCGAGAATGGCACCGGCGGTGCCCGCCTGACCCGGGAAGGGTTCGATGGCACAAGAGGTAGCGGTCGGATAGAGGATGCCGCTGCCGATGAAGTAGACGGCGGCGCCGCCAACCAGGGAGGCCGCACTCACTACCCCGAACAGACCCGGCAGCAGGATGATCAGCGACCCCAGCGCCAGGAAGACGATGCCAAGGCGCATCAGCTTACCCTGACTCAGGCGAAAACTGAGCTTGGCAGAGAGCCAGGCACCGAACAGATAACCGGGCAGCGGCAGGACGAACAGCACGCTGACGGTACGGGCACTCAACTTGAGCACATCGCCGAGCAGCACGCCGGCCGCCGCCTCGAACACCGCCAGACCGGCAAAAGTCGCCATCAGGCAAAGCAGGTTGCCCTGAAAGCGCGGATTGCCGAGTACGTGGCGATAGGCGGCACCGACTCGCAGCGGCTGTTGGCGTGCGGTCGCCGGCAGCGTCTCAGCAAACCAGGCCAGCAGCGCCAGGGTCGTTACCGCACCGAAACCGAACAGGAACCAGTACCCGGCACGCCAGTTGAACAGCTCGGTCAACCAGCCGCCCAGCACCGGCGCCAACAGCGGGGAGAAGATCACCCCCATGCTCACCAGGCTGTTGGCCCGGTTGAGCTCGGCGCCGCTATAGCGATCGCGCATCACGGTCCGGCTCATGGCGCCACCCGCTCCGGTGCCCAGCCCCTGAATGAAGCTGCCCACCAGCAGCGCCATGAAGCTTGGGATCAACTGAATGGTCAGGGTGCCCACCAGAAACACCATCATGCCGATCAGCAGGATGGGGCGACGGCCGATGCGATCCGACAGCGGGCCGTAAACAAACTGGGAGAGCCCGTACGGGATCAGGTAACAGGCCATCACCGCCTGCAACTGGCCGGAGGCCACGTTGAAGTCCCCCGCCATCATGGGAATGGAGGGCACATACAGGGTCTGGGTCATCTGGCCCACAGCGACCATCAGAATGGTCAGAAAAAACAGCGGATAAAAACTGTGCCGATACATATCTCAGTCCCGAAAATCATCAAAAAGCTGCCGCACCCCTGGCAGAAACCTGCAGAGGGGATCCAAAAACACAGAGTCAATCAAAGGTGAAAATACAAGGCGGAGAACCCGCACCGGCCGGGAGCAGGACACTCCCTAGGCTTGCGGTGATCTTAGTGATTCAGATCACGAAAAACGAACGAATCTTTATAATCAGCTTTCCCTAGTTTTTCTAATGTGACGGGATTTTTAGTCCCGTCAGCAATAAAAATCAACGCGTTACCATCTGCTGGGCCTGTTTGACCAGATCCTCCGGCTTCTCGTTGCGCGGCGGTATGGTGATCCCCTTCTGGCAGGCGGGCTTCTCTGCCATCCGGTCCATCCAGGCTTGCAGATGCGGCAACCCCTCGATGGAGATGCCACTCCAGTCATGAATGCGCACCCAGGGCCAGGTAGCGATGTCGGCGATGCTGTACTCGTCGGCCAGATATTCGTGATGGGCCAGATGGCTGTCGAGCACCTCGAACAGACGGCGCCCCTCCTTCTGGTAGCGCTCGATGGCGGCCGGGATCTTCTCCGGGAAGTAGCGATAGAAGACGTTGGCCTGCCCCATCATGGGACCGACCCCGCCCATCTGGAACATCAGCCACTGGATAGCCTGGGAGCGGCGCTTGGGATCTGCCGGCAGCAACTTGCCCGCCTTCTCTGCCAGATAGAGGAGGATGGCGCCGGACTCGAACACGGCGAAGTCACCATTATCCCGATCGACGATGGCCGGGATACGACCGTTGGGGTTGATGGCCAGAAACTCGGGCTTCTTCTGATCCAGCGCCGACAGATCGAGCGGGATCACCCGATAGGGCAAACCCAGCTCTTCCAGGGCAATCGCCACCTTGAAGCCGTTGGGCGTAGCGGCGGTGTAAAAGTCGATCATCATGAACTCCTTGTGATTCACACATTGGTGCAAAGACGGCCACAGCCTCACTCATGCGAGACAACAACGGACACAGAGCGGATGCCGCACCGGCATTTGCTCCGGCGCCTGCATGGCAAAGCGGCACAATACTGGTCAGTTATGACAAATATTGTGCCGTTTGAACAGCCCGGACGCAGGGAGGAGCGTGACTAGTTGCACAGCCCCATGGGTTGGCGCTGGCGCAGCAGGATCAGGCGGGACAAAAGCGGGAAGTAGGACTCCAGTTTGCTCAGCAGCACCCGGCTGCAGGCGGGATCGGCGAGTTCCGGCTCTTCCAGCACGATGCCGTTTGAGACGAAGTAGAAGCGCGGGTCCCGCACGTCCGGCCCCTGAATGGTGAGAGTCGCATCGCCTTTGCGCATCAGCAGCGGCAACACCGGCAAGCCGAATGTATCGCTGTTACGCTGCCAGGCAAATTCCGGCCAGGCCGCGTCGCCATCGAGCAGCAAGATCGCCGCCTCTTCCTTGCCTGGCTGCCATTGGCAAGGCTGGGCAATGCTCACCTCGCTGAAGTAGTCGCCATATCCGGTCGATGCGCGCAAGGCAGCCAGCAGCCCCTGAGTAGTGATTGCCGACGGTTTTTGACTGACTAATGACAAATTCATGATCCACGTCCCTATGCTCAATGCAGCCTGTTATTCGGCTGCTGCCCATAAGACTAGACCAAAAGGAGCCTATATTGGAGCCGTCAGATCTGGCAGTCGCCAAGGCTGGGGGGATGGCGTATAACGGTTGCCATTCTCGCGAAGACTGGTATGATACCGCGTCCTTTTATTCCCCGTTCTTTAACATCCAGTGGTGAACCTATGCATCCGATGCTGAATATCGCCGTGCGCGCTGCGCGCAACGCCGGTCAAGTAGTAGTAAAAGCCTTTTCTCAACCCGAGAATATCGAGGTTATCCAGAAAGGCAGCAATGACTTCGTGACCAACGTTGACCGTGAAGCCGAAGCGGCCATCATTCACACCATCAAAAAATCTTACCCGGAACACAGCATCGTGGCTGAAGAGTCTGGTGAGATTACCGGTACCAATCCGGACTACCAATGGATCATTGACCCACTGGATGGCACGACCAACCTGGTCAAAGGCATTCCGCACTTTGCCGTCTCCATCGCCCTGCGCGTGAAGGGCAAGACTGAACAAGCCGTTGTTTACGATCCGATCCGTGACGAGCTGTTTACTGCTACCCGTGGTAGTGGTGCCCAGCTGAACGGTTATCGTATCCGTGTCGGCAAGGCCAAAGAGCTGGCCGGCACCATCCTGGCCACCGGTTTCCCGTTCAAGCAGAAGCACCATATCGAGCCGTACCTGAAGATGTTCCAGAGCATGTTCATCGAGTGTGCCGACATCCGTCGTGCCGGCTCTGCCGCGCTGGATCTGGCCTACGTGGCTGCCGGTCGTGTCGACGGTTTCTGGGAAATCGGCTTGAAGCCCTGGGATACCGCAGCCGGTGAGCTGCTGGCCAAAGAGGCCGGCGCCATCGTCACCGACTTCGTGGGTGGTCACAACTACGAAAACTCCGGCAACATCGTGGTTGCCAACCCGCGCGTTCTGAAAGAGATGCTCGGCAAGATCCGTGAGAACCTGCCGGAGTCCCTGGCCAAATAAGCCAGCCTCGCGCAGCACGCGTACCACAAACCCGGCCTAGGCCGGGTTTTTTTATGGCCGTCAGTAAGGGAAGCGTGCCAATCTGCGTCATATCCCCACACGTCATTGCCCTACCTATCTCATCGGTAGGACTGCATCCGTTGCCCAACCAAGGCGGCCTTTGTAGATGTCTCGTCAGCGCGGCAAGAGGATGCAACATCCCTTCGAATCTATGTCGTACCACAATCCTGACTCGCCCCTCAGGCTGCTCTCAAAGCGACCTGGCAGCCGGCTTCTGCCGTCGCGAGCTTGCCACGCCGTTCACCGAACCCGTGTTGCTCTCCCTTCCTTGCAAACCTCATGACTAATCCAGTAGTCGTCAGCCAATAACAAACAACCCGGCCTGAGCCGGGTTGTTTGGGTGTCTGCCAATGCAGGCCGCGGTTGCGGCGCCCTCCCTGGCGCGCAGCAGCATTACGCCAGGCGGAAACGACCGATGGTCTGACGCAGACCGGCGGCCAGCTGACTCAGCTCCAGACAGGCGCGGGCGGTGTGATCGGCCCCAACGGCGACCTCGTTGGAGGATTCGTTGATCCGCTCCACGTTGCGACCCAGCTCATCGGAGACCGCATCCTGCTCGCCGCAGGCGCTGGCAATCTGAATGGCCATGTCGGCGATCTGGGCCACCGCCTCTTCAATCTGCTGGATGCCGTTGCTGGTCTGCTCGCTCTGCTCCACGCACTGGCGGATCATCTCGCAGCTCTGGCCGGTCACCTCTTTGGCCTGGTTGGCACGTGCCTGCAGGGTTTCAATGATGGCAACGATCTCGCCGGTGGAAGCCTGGGTGCGACCCGCCAGGGTGCGCACCTCGTCGGCCACCACCGCAAAGCCGCGGCCCTGCTCGCCAGCGCGGGCAGCCTCGATGGCGGCGTTGAGAGCCAGCAGGTTGGTCTGATCGGCGATGCCACGGATCACATCCACTACCACATTGATCTGGGCGGATTCGCGCTCCAGTTCGGTAACCAGGGTGCCCGCCTGTTCAATCTCTTCCGCAACCCGGGTGATGGACATCAGCGAGCTCTGCACATCCTGATTGCCACGGCGTGCCAAGGCATTGGCGGAGCTGGCCGACTCGGACGCGGTCTCGGTGTTGCCTGCCACATCGGCCACGGTGGCCTTCATCTGGGCCATGGCGGTGGCGACCAGCGAGATCTCCTGCTGCTGGCTCTGGATCCCCTGTGCCGATTGCTCGGAGACGGCGCTCACCTCTTCAATGGCGGCCCCCAGCTGAGTCACGGCGGCCACCACTTCTTCAATCAGGCCGCGCAGGTTGTCCTGCATCTTGAGGGAGGCCTTGGCCAGCATGCCCAGCTCGTCGCGACCGATGTGCTGGCGATCCAGCTGATGGGTCAGATCGCCGGCGGCGATGGCGTTGGCCTGCGCCACCACGGCCTGCAGCGGCAGGCAGATCTGGCGGGTCAGGAACCAGGTCATGGCCACCATGAACAGCAGCAGGCTGCCGATGCTCACCATGGCAAAACTGGTCACCATGTTGACGCTGCCAAGCAGGCTGCCACGGTTCTCTTTCACAAAGCCCAGGTTCACTTCCACCAGACCGTTGACCGCCTGCTCCAGCTCGCCATAAATCGGGTTGGACTGGAACAGCTGATCCTTGGCCTGGGCCAGCTGACCCTGCACCAGCAGTTGATCCACCACATTGACCGAGTTCAGATAGCGTTGCCACTCCTGCTTGGCGCGGTTGAACACCTGGCGCTCATGGTCGGCACCGACCGTGGCCTCGTAGGCACGAAAGGCCTGCTCGACTTTCTGGACACTGGCCTGGATCCGCCCGCGACGCGCCTGCAGATCGGTGGCGTCATCCACCATCAGCAGGGCAAACTGGGCACGGCGCACGTAGGATACGTCGTAGAGCAGGTTCTCGACCGAGAGCACGCTCGGCAGGGTGGAGTCGGTAAAATTCAGCACGCGATCGCGCACGCCGCGCAGCTCGCTGGAGAGAAAAATACCGAATATCACGTTGACGGCGGCAATGACCGCAAAGACCACGGCAATTTTTTTGCCGATAGACAGATTTTTGTAAAACATGGTGGCTGGTGATCCTCGACTGCTGACAAGCAGGTGCACAGTGGCGATCACATCCGTATGAACTGGTAACCCGGGCTTTCCTGGCGGGAGATGGGACGTAGCGAAAGACCAAGGGAAGGGTGGGTTTCGCGAGGGCGGCACTTTACCACAAACCTGCCTACTCCTTCACCAGCTTTCGCCGCAACAAAGCAAGTTGTTTTTCCGTACAACCCGATCTTCATCACAAACTATTCAAAGCGACCAAATCATTTCAAATAGTTAGCCGATGAATGCAATCGATGCACCGGCATGGACAAGTCAGGCCCGGCTCGCTGTAATGCAAGAGTCCCCGGAGGACGCCTCGCCGTCCCCGCCATCAAGCAAGAGAGGTGATCTTCAATGGATAACGCGTCGGCCCTGCCCCTTTCCTCCTGGTCTGCCCAGCTGCGCGGGCAACTGCGGGCACGCCCGGAGATCGCCATCGGCCTGCTCGTTGCACTGGCGGCCGTCGTGCTGTTGCTGCTGCAGAGCCTGGTGATGCTGGCCGCCGGCGACATCAGCCCCGGCGTTCGCTACGGCCTGCTCGGCGGTCTGGCCGGCTTTGCCGCCACCGCGCTCGGCGCCTTGCCTGCCCTCTTTCTGCGTTCGGTCCCCCAGCGGGTGGAGGACAGCATGCTGGGCTTTGCCGCCGGCATGATGCTGGCGGCCAGCGCCTTCTCCCTGCTGCTGCCGGGGCTCGAGGCGGCAGAGGGGCTCACCGGCAACGGCTTTCTCGCCGCCGCCGTGGTGGTGGCAGGCATGACCCTCGGGGTGCTGCTGATGCTGGGGCTCGATCAATTCACCCCCCATGAGCATGACAAGACCGGCCCCTGTGGTCCCGGTCACGAGAGCTGCTCCCGGGTCTGGCTGTTCGTGTTTGCCATCGCCCTGCACAACCTGCCGGAAGGGATGGCCATCGGGGTGAGCTTCTCCCAGGGTGACATGTCGGTGGGTCTGCCGCTCACCACCGCCATCGCCTTGCAGGACATACCGGAAGGGCTGGCGGTGGCACTCGCCATGTGCGCCGCCGGTTTTCGCCCCGGCAAAGCCGTGCTGGTCGCCATCGGCAGCGGTCTGCTTGAGCCGCTCGGAGCCCTGCTCGGTGTCGGCCTCTCCAGCGGGCTGGCCATCGCCTATCCCATCGGCCTCGGCCTGGCCGCCGGTGCCATGCTGTTCGTGGTCTCCCACGAGGTGATCCCCGAGACTCACCGCAACGGTCACCAGACCCACGCCACCCTGGGCCTGATGGCCGGGTTTGCCTTGATGATGACCCTCGATACGGCGCTTGGTTGATAAGATTCTGATATATGGCGTAATGTTTGAGCACTAGCGCCGTGACATCGGCGGGCAACGTCGCATTTCCCCACGCATCGAGGGCCAGCATGACATGATATTCCGAGTGATGATGCTGGGTTGTCTGCTGGCAGTCGCTCACCGGGCCGTCTCTGCCACCGAAATCTATCGCACGGCGGCACAGCCCGAATCCGCCCCCAAATACATCCAGATGGCGGATGGCCGCATCGGAGGATTCTGCGTCGAACTGTTTCGACTGCTGGAGCGCCAGGAGCCCGCCCTGCGCATCCAGGGCGATCAGCGCTTTGTACCCCTCAAGCGGCTGGAGAAACAGGTGCGTTTCGGCCAGCTCGACTTCATCTGCGGCGTGGGCGACAACCCGGACCGTCGCAACCACTTCCTCTATCTGCAGCCCCCCATCTTCACCGTGCGCTACCACTTGGCGGTGCGCAGCGATGATCCGGTCGAGATCCGCCAGTGGGACGACGTCAGAGCCCTTGGCGAAGAGGGTATCATCCTCATCAATCACGGCAGCGGCGCCATCGAACGGCTGCAGGCCCTGCAGGGACTCATCATCGACAGCGGCGGGATCAGCAGTGCCGCCAATTACGACAAGCTGCTGATGAAACGAGGGCGCTTCGTCTACTACCGCTCACCCGGCTTCGAGGCCGACCTGCTGCGCCACCATCTGAGCGGCCAAATTCGCATCCTCCCCACCGCCATGGAGACCATTCCCTTCTATATCCTGTTTTACCAGCGCACCTCCCCTGCCCGGCTGGCCCTGTTCGCCAATGCCCTGCAACGGCTGGCGGACAGCGGCGAGCTGGCTGACCTGGCCAAGCGCTACCCTTAAGCGCCCCTTCACATCGCGCAGTATCGGAATGCTCGGCGCCATCGCCAACTTTTGTTATGATCCACAACAACTTATTCGGCCGCACGGCCATCAAGACGAGGTGAGTGATGAAAGTAGGTATTATCGGCGCCATGGAACAGGAAGTGGCCCTGCTGCGCAGCCAGATGAGCAACCCGACCACCCTGCAACTGGGCGGCTGCGAGTTCTATCAGGGCACCCTGGCAGGCAAAGAAGTGATCCTGACCCGCTCCGGCATCGGTAAAGTCGCTGCCAGCGTCGCCACCAGTCTGCTGCTGGAAAAATTCGCTCCCGACTGCGTCATCAATACCGGCTCTGCCGGCGGCTTTGCCCAAGACCTGCACATCGGTGACGTGGTGATCGCCAGCGAGATGCGCTTCCACGATGTGGATGTGACCGCTTTTGGCTACGAGATGGGCCAGATGGCGCAGCAACCGGCCGCCTTCCCCTGCGACGAGACGCTCATCGCCGTCGCTCAGGATTGCATCGCCGAGCAGGGCAAGCATCAGACCAAAGTCGGCCTCATCTGCACCGGCGATCAGTTCATGTGCAAGCAGGACGCCATCGCCAAAGCCCGCGCCGACTTCCCGCAGATGCTGGCGGTCGAGATGGAAGGCGCGGCCATCGGTCAGGTATGCCACATGTTCAAGGTGCCCTATCTGGTGGTGCGTGCCATGTCTGACATCGCCGGCAAGGAACAGGTTGAATCCTTCGATGCCTTCATCGAGGTGGCCGGCAAGCACTCCGCCGAGGTGATCATCAAGATGCTCGGCAAGCTGTGATCCCACTCACCACGCTGGAACAGATGGCCGCCACTCCGGCGGCCATCTTGCTCGGGGCCGCCCTGCTGGAGGCCATCGTGCCCTGGCCGGCCCACTATCGGCTCTCCGCCGTCGTACCGCTGCTGACCCGGCTGGGTCACAAGGTGTGTCGCCCCGATGGCGCCCCCGGTCAGCAATTGCAGGCCGGTCTGCTGGCCATGCTGATTGTCTGGCTGCCTTGCGCCGCCGGACTCTGGGCGGTGCGCAATCTCTCGCTCTCGGAGCCGCTGTTCGATCTGTTGTTTCTGCTACTGATGCTGGAATCGCGTCCGCTGCGGGAGCTGGCCCGTGCCACTCGCTCGCTGACAGACCAGGATACCTTGGTGGTGGCCCGGCTGCAGGCCGCCCCCTGGCTCAGGCGCGATACCGGCAAGCTCTCCCTGATGGGGCTTGCCAAGGCGGTCAGCGAAAGCTGCACCCTGCGCCTGATAGGACAGTGGGCCGGCCCTCTGCTGGGATTTGCCCTGGCAGGTGTGCAAGGTGCCCTGCTGTGGCGCCTCGCCCAGTTGATGAATCAGGGCTGGAGTCCGAAACTGCCAGCCTTTGCCCACTTTGGCCGGGCCGCCGCCGTGCTCTATCAGGCCCTGTGCACCCCTGCCATCTTGTTGCTGGCACTGCCCTTGTGCCTGACCCAGCTGCGCCAGCTGGCAAGCCGGCTGCGCACCGCGATACGCTGGCCCTACCCCGCGATGGGAATACTGCTGGCGCTGCTGTCCGGCTCGCTGGGCTGCAAGCTCGGTGGCCCCCGCTACTATCAGGGCAGCTTGATCCGTTTCCCCGTGTTTGACGCCGCCGCCGAGCCGGATGCCGGCATGGCCCTGCGCCTGCTCAACCGCCTGCAACAAGCCGGTTGGGGCTGGTTGGCGCTGGCATTGCTGCTCACGGTGCTGGGGCAGCTGCATGGCTAGATGGCTCGCCCTGCTCTGCCTATTGTGTGTGTCGCCCGCCCTGCTGGCCGGGACACCGACACGCATCGTCAGCCTCACTCCTCATCTGACCGAACTGCTGTTTGCCATCGGCGCCGGCGATCGCATCGTTGCCACCGACGATGCCTCCGATTATCCACCCGAGGTCAAACGCCTGCCCCAGGTAGCCAATTACCGCAGCATCAATCTGGAAGCCCTGCTGGCCCAAAAGCCCGACTTGATCGTCGCCTGGCGCTCCGCCCAATCCCGCATGCTGGCACCTATCGAGCAGCTGGGGATCCCGGTGTTCTATTCAGAACCGACCAACTTTGCCTCCCTCGCCACCGAGATGCGGGCGCTGGGAAAAATATTGGGGGTGGAACAAACCGCCAATACCGAGGCCGATGCCTATCTCGCCCGCCTGGCCGCACTTGGGCTGCGCTACGGCAGGCCCAAACATATCAAGGTGTTTTATCAGCTCTGGTATCCACCGCTCACCAGCGTTAGCGGCAATGCCTGGCCCGCCCATGCCATCGAGTTGTGCGGTGGGGAAAACGTGATGGCAGCTGCCCGCACGCCCTACCCCCAGGTCAGCCTGGAGCAGGTGATCAAGGCCAATCCGGCGCTGATCCTGGCGGGGAGTCAAGATCCCGACGCTCTGCGCCACTGGCAACAGTGGTCCAATCTGGACGCCGTCCGCCATCAGCGCCTGCGCCTCATCAACTCGGATGAACTGCATCGTTTCACCCCGAGAGCCCTCAATGCCGTGGAGCAGATATGTCGGGCCATTGAAGAGGCACAACAGCCGAACCAGTAAGCCGCGTTGCTTGGTTATTTTCACAATAAAAAACACCGGCAAGCGCCGGTGTTTCTTATTCAGCAGACATGTGATGATAGATAGCCGTTACTTCTGCTTGAAGATATCCAATCCGACGAAATAGACGGAATCGTGACGCTGGAAGGCATCGGCATAAATCGGCTTCGCATCATCAAAGAACCGCTCGAGGATGGCCTCGGCCTCTTTTATCTTGGCTTCGAACTTGTCAGGGGCAGCGTCAAGCAGGGTCATCATCAAACCAATGATGTTGGCGTAGAAATAGTTCATCGAGCCAATCAAAATGCGATAAAGATGGCAATCACGGCTCATCAGCAAATAAAGAAGATAATCGTGATGACGCTGCATCATGGCCAATATCTCATTGTGTTCGTATTTGACCGTTTGCCAGTCGGTACGCAACTTCTCCAGCAAATCGTCAAACAGCGGTACGTTGAGCGTGGCATTGAAGTCGATACTGGTCATGTCGAACGGCTGGAAGCTGCGCGCCATCAACTCATCAAGCAGAGCTATTTTATCCAGCTCAGGGCCGCTGATTTGCAGAGCATCAACCCGTTGAGGGATGGCTCCTTCAATGTAAGCACCATCACTGCAATTCAGGCAGCGTATATCTGGATGGCCAGTCAGCACGCGCGTCATATTATGGATGGCCAGACCAAATAGGTGATTGATACGCACTTCCCCACCAAAATTGCCTGGGGCTGGGAAAGTATCTTTTAGACTTTCATTGTACTTGGCTTCTTTCTTCTCGTTGTAATAGAGGCTCAGACTGGAGTGATGCTTATCTGTATACTTGTAGCCATTGTCTATCCCGAACAGGTATACCTGCTTGAAACCGAGCAGGGCAGCATAGTTGAGACCGGTATTGCCAACGAAGGGGTTGGAAAATTCAATGGACTCATATTCGAAAGCCTGACCAAACCGGCTGACCAGCATGGAGAACATGGGTTCATTAGGTTTGAAAGTAAGACCTGTTTTGCGGAAAAAGGTCTTGCACTCGGGGTGGATCACATCGACGCTGAGGAAGACCGCATCCTTGAGAAAGTCATCCGCATCGAGAATGCGCAGAAAATCTGCCGAGCTCTTGGTGCGCTCCACCGCCACATATATGTCAGGCTTGATGCCCGCCTTGTGCAGGGCACTGACGGCCGTGCCACAGGCGATGATGATGGCTTGTCCCTGATGCTGCCGGATAAAGTCGATGTTCTGATCCAGCGACGGCCCGTTACCGACCACGAATACCGGTACCTGCTCGGCCAATGAGGTATCCCGCTCCCTTTTCAGGAACGGCGTACCATCCTGCAGATGGGTGTGACTGTGGGCCAGTGCATAAATATTGTCATCAAAGAAGCCCCAACCCGTCCTGAGCAGATACAACTCGCTCTCTGCCTTGTCGATCAAGTCATGCAGCTTGGGGGAGTGATAAGTACAAAATGAGAAATAACTCGCCGACCAGAATGCTCCTTTGCGATGTATCGCTTCCATCATGTCGGCCACCAGAAGTTGCTCATCCACACCGATAAAAAGATGCAGGCTCAGCGACTCCTGCTCCATATACTCGAGCAGTTGGTGCCAGTCAAAACAATAAAGCGAGGCATAGAACATGTCGATATCCGGTTCGAAAGCAAACAGATTTCGAACCCGGCACCGTTCATACAGGTAGCCCAACTGATAACCCAGGCCGATCCCGTACATGAATGACAAGGGAATGTCGGCATCCAGCGCCTTACTAAGCGGCAAGCCTTCCAGCGATACATTATCCTTTAGTTTGGAAATGGCATTGTTGTAGGCGATATGGATTTGGCCCTCCAAATACCACTGAGGAACGAAGTCGATACATTCAAGTACGCTATGCTCAATCACCTCGGCAATCTGGGCTTGCGCTTCGGCAAAGGGATCGTCTCCATACAGGGAAACCTTGTCATCAAGCCACAAAATATTTGGAATGCCATTTTCATTACAGAAAAAGCGAAAAGGTCTGGATGGCTGGTACTCTTTGAAAAAGGCATGGATCCCTGGCATGTATTTTTCAAAGGCGGCCATATTAAGCTGATGGCGAACAGGCAACACCGCCAGCATGGCGGCTTCCTGTTCTTTTTGAACTGCAAGACGGGAAAGCTCTTCCTCTGCACTTTCTATGTTTTTATTAAAATCCATTCGATATTTAACCCGCATTCGACTTGTAAAGGCTCGTTGCTCGCCCAGCCTTGGAGAATTGGCGCAATTCATCTTCTGCCAGACTCCTGGCACTCGCGATTCGCTCATGGATCATTTGAAACTGCAACAGAGCCTGCTGCTGTTCCATATCAAGGTGGCTTTCCACGGGGAACTGCCGAAACACACCATCGAAAGCATCAAGATAGTGATCCATTTGTGCCTCCGCTGCCGACAACTCATTTCTCTCCAGCAGTAGCAACAGCTGGGTGCCGTGAGCCATCAACCCGGACAGAATGGCATCGCTCATTCCGTCCTGCCCGCTTTTTGCTGGGCAATGGCCTTGTCGCGCTCTTCGACCGGAATGGCATCCCAGCCGCTTTTGACGGTCAGCATCAGGGTCATCACCTCATCGATGGCAGCGATATCCATGTCACGGCTGGCATCCATCATCCGTGCCTTCATATAGTCATACAGAGCAAAAAGATCCTCAGGCACCTTGCCGTAAGAGAGATCCAGCGAGTCCTGCAAACCGTTGATAATGGCCATGGTCTTGGATACAGACTGGGATTTGCCCTCGAAATCACGACGCTCGATGGCACCACGGGCCTGGGCAAGTCGCTCGAGACAGCCCTGCATCAACAACTGGATCACCCGGTAGGGATCTGCCACCGCAAGCTCGGACTGCAGATTCTGGGTGGTATAGGCCTTGATATTTTTCCGATACATACGAGACACGGCTCCTGACTACGTATTAATTCGACTTGGTATTGAGCAGATTGAGATAAGAGGCCGACTTGTTCATCTTGGCCAGCATGGAGTCCAGGCTGCCATAACGGGCACGCAGAGTCTCCTGATACTTGGTCAGCTGGGAAGCGACATCCGACTCCTTGCGGCTCACCTCACGCAGATCCGAATTCAGCGTATCTTCCCGCTTGGCCAGCAAGCCACCGGTTTTGGAGTAGGTTTCCAATTGTCCGGCCAGTTTACCTGCCACCCCATCCTTGCCACCAAAAACCGCCACCACCTGATCGAAGTTTTTGTCGATGGCCTCGCTGAACTTGGTGTCATCAATGGAGAGAACCCCTTTGTTGTCCATCTTCACACCCATCTGGAAAATCGTTGAGTAGGTTGAGGATTTTTGTGAGGGTTCGGTAATGGCACCGTTCATCATGTTGATCACTGCGCGTGTCGTCGCGTCACCAGCCAGGGCTCCGCCATCATTCTGACTTTTTCCGGCCACGATGGAGTTGCGTTTGCCCAGCTCATTGCTCTTCTTCACCAGGGCGTTGTAGCCGTCGACAAAGCTTTTGACCATGTCTTTGATGCCGGCCTTGTCAGTGCTCACATCAACCTTATTGGAACTGTAAGTCTTGACTGGTTTGCCATCTGCATCGGTAGAGGTCGTACTGTCCGACTCTCTCAGCACAGTCAGCTTGAGCCCAACGATGGTGCCATCAAAGGTATTGGTCGCGCTGGTCAGCGTGTTGCCATCCACCTTGATCTTGGCATCCTGAGCATCCTGGCGCTTGGTCAATTTAGATACCAGGTTGTCGGTCAATTCGGTGGTGTTGCCGGTGATCTGCAGATCCTTGCCACTGCCGCTGACCCCTGAATCGATCATCAGCTTGGATTTGCCATCGGAGGTATTCATGATGTTGACGCTCAGACCGAAGTTGTCTGCGTCATTGTTGATGCGCTTTCGAATGGATTGCAGCGAATCGCCAGCTTTGACATCGACATCAAAGGTCTTGTCGCCGGCCTTGAACGTCAATTTTCCGTCTTGAGTGATAAGAGGGGTGGTCGACGAGTCGAAGGTACCGTCAAATTTGCTGGTTTTTGCCAGCTGTTCGACGCTGATATCATATTGCCCATTGGAGGCCCCTGCCTTGCTCTCCACCTTGAGCACAGGTTTGTCCTTGTCCTGGGTAATGTTGATGGAGCGTTTGTTGAACGCGTCATCTTTCGCCATCGCCTGCAAGGTAGTCACGAAAGAGGCGATGGCAGATTTCAGCTGCCCCACACCGGAGAGAGTTATTTGAGTGTTGGTCTTCTTGGTGGTGATGGGCTGCATCAGCTGTGCTTTTTTGGCATCGACGCTGGCAGCAATCACTGACTCCAAATCGAGTCCGGAGCCGGCACCTGCAGACGTAATGGTGGGCATACTCACTCTCCTCTTAAGTTTTCATATCAGATCTCGTTATCGAGCAGCAACCCGGCGCGTGAACCTCCTCCGGTCGCATCACTCTCACGCAGATCTTTAATTCGTTTGCTGATAGCCAGCAACTCTTCGCTCGGGATTTGCCGGATCATTGACTTGGTCTCGGCGTCTACCACCTTGATCACCACCTGATCCAGATCCTTTTCAACACTGAAATTGACGGTCCAGCCTTGCAACTTACTGAACTCTTGCAACTTTTGGACCTCATTTTCAATGTCTGCCTGAGGCACATCTTGTTTGACGTTTTTTTCACCAGGCTGTCCCTCTTGCTGTTTTTTCACATCCTGTGCCGTCACCCGCTGCTCTTCCGTCGTGCCAGATAGCACTTGAGCGGCCGATTGGCCGCTCTTGCTACTTGACTGAAGAGAAGAAGGAGTGACCGATGACGGGATCCCAATTTCATTGGCCATATCGTCGCTCCTCTTTCTATCTCATCACTGCGTTTCTGTTAACCCAGCAGGGACAGAGCAGATTGCGGTCTTTGGTTGGCTTGCGCCAGGATGCTGGACGCCGCCTGTTGCAGAATGTTCTGCTTGGTCAGGTTGGCAGTCTCGGTCGCAAAGTCTGCGTCGCGGATACGAGAGCGTGCTGCACTCAGGTTCTCGGAAACGTTGGACTGGTTGCGAATGGTCGAGTCGAAGCGGTTCTGCACCGCACCCAGCTCTGCCCGTTTGCTGTCAACTGCCTTGATCATGAAATCAAGGTTCGCCATGGCCAGCTGAGCTCCACTTGCAGTTTTAATACTGCTCACACTAGTAGTCGTCGCTGCGGTTGTAAGTTTTGATACAGTATATTTATCTGCAGTAGCAGTGGAGGCAACTGTTGCACTTCCTTTTGTTGCTGTTGCAATTCCTTTGATACTAAATGCAGACGTCATTTTAAAGGAGATAGTCTGCCCTGCATCAGCACCAACTTGGAAAGTCCCCTTGTACTTGCCATCAAGCAGCTTCTGCCCACCAAAAGTAGTGTCTTCAGAAATACGGTCTATCTCAGTTATTAGCTGATCATATTCCTGCTGCAGTGCGACACGGTCGTCCGTATTATTGGACCCATTTGAGGACTGCTGGGCTAGTGTACGCATCCGCTGTAACATGGAAGTTACTTCATCCATGGCCCCTTCTGCCGTTTGGGCAACAGAGATACCATCGTTGGCGTTGCGGTTACCTTGATCCAGTCCGTTGATCTGAGAGGTCAAACGGTTGGAGATCTGCAGACCGGCGGCATCGTCCTTGGCGGTGTTGATACGCAGACCGGAAGCCAGTCTGGTGTAGGACGTATCCAAGGACTTGTTGGTGTTCATCAGGTTACGCTGGGCGTTCAGTGATGAAGTATTCGTGTTGATATACATGGCCATAAAATATTCTCCCGAAGAACATGCGACTGCGGGTTGCGCCGCCAAAGCGGCGTCCCACCGTTAGAAGAACAGGTTGAACGATCCTGATTCTTCTGGCGGGTGTCTGTTTGAACGGACAGGCCACCCGCAGTAGTGCAAACGTTGGATTCCGAACACCCCTCGATTGCTTCACTTTATTTAACGGCAGAACAGCGACAAGCTTTAGGAAAATAATTGCCGAAGGTGGCAAGTTTTGTCCGGCAAGCGGCAAACGGCAGGCACTCTATGTCCTTGGACGCGGCAGCAGACCTGAGACCAGCTTGGAGAGATGAATGAACATATTTGGCACAGTTTGTGCTTTGCTATGGGGGAGTGGCGTCAATTTGACGGCACAATAAAAAGAGGCCGGAAAATCCGGCCTAAAACGAGCATACGCTCAGGAGAATATGACCAAGCGTGACAGAACTGAACAGCTGTACAACACTTGGCTTTACTAGTAGAGAATAGATTCTCTCCCGATAGAACAGAGTGCGAACCGAACACCCCTTTGTTCCATCTCTTGACCAGGGCGGCCTGAACAACCGCCCTGTTTTCTTTTATCAGCCCTGCAGCAGGGAGAGTGCTGACTGCGGACGCTGGTTTGCTTGGGACAGTATGGTCGAGGCAGCCTGTTGCAGAATGTTCTGCTTGGTCAGGTTGGCGGTCTCGGTCGCGAAATCGGCATCGCGGATCCGTGAACGCGCGGCACTGACGTTTTCAGAGACGTTCGCCTGGTTACGAATGGTTGAATCGAACCGGTTCTGCACCGCACCCAATTCCGCACGCTTGCTATCAACCACCTTAATCATAAAATCCAAATTCGCCATAGCTAGCTGGGCTGCGCTTGCCGTTGTGATACTGCCCACACTAGTCGTTGTTGTTGCTGTCGCCGATTTTGTGACTTTATATTTATCGGCTGTAGCAACAGATTGAACTGTTGCGCTACCTTTAGAAGCTGATGCTATACCACTCAAGGTAAAGGCTGATGTCAGTTTAAAAGTAATTGTCTGACCAGCATCAGCACCAACTTGGAAAGTTCCAAAATAATTGCCGTTTAATATATTCGTACCACCAAAAGTAGTATCTTTTGCTACTCGGTCAATCTCAGTAATCAGCTGGGTGTACTCTTGCTGCAACGCGGTACGATCATCGGTGTTGTTGGAACCGTTGGCGGACTGCTGAGACAGGGTACGCATCCGTTGCAACATGGAGGTGATTTCATCCATGGCGCCTTCAGCAGTCTGGGCGACGGAGATACCGTCGTTGGCGTTGCGGTTGCCCTGATCCAAGCCATTGATCTGGGAGGTCAAACGGTTGGAAATCTGCAGGCCGGCGGCATCGTCTTTGGCGCTGTTGATGCGCAGACCAGATGCCAGACGGGTGTAGGATGTATCCAGAGATTTGTTGGTGTTCATCAGGTTACGCTGAGCGTTAAGCGATGAAACGTTCGTATTGATATAAAGACCCATGACTATTCTCCTAAGCTATTAAATTCACTATCTAATTCGCTCGAACTTTATTGTCTTTCCTGTTCGATGCCTCTTATTTAACGGCCTCTTTTTCGATGTCTTTAGCATTATTTTCAACGCTTCATCGCATTAACGCCGCTTACCCTATTTATCGGCATGTTCTCGTTGAACTTGAGGAAAAAAATGCTCTGTTTTTCCTGCAAGGTTCATGATGCAAACAACAGAGGGCGGTGGGTGAGGCAGCGTGCGACTTGCCGGCGATCTGGCACCGCTCAGGCACCATGACGACAACCGGCATCATCACCGCCGGCAAAAACTTGGTCTGGCTCCCACTTCTTGCTGGCAGCCATTGGTCAGACGCCGCAATCCCCCTAAAATCGCGACCCCATCAACAATTGGACGTGAGTTGTTCTCCATGCAAACACTGGTTGAGCAGATTGTTTACATCAGCGACATGTTTGGTACTGCGGTATTCGCGTTTTCGGGGGTTTTGGTGGCGGGCCGCCTCAGGATGGACGGTTTTGGTGTCATGGTGTTGGCGGCAGTCACCGCCATCGGGGGCGGAACCATCCGCGACATGATCCTGGGGGCCACCCCCGTCTTCTGGGTACGTGACCCTCTCTACATCTGGGTGGTGATAGCAACGGCACTCATCGGGATGTGGATGGTCAAGCTGCCCCGCCGCATGCCCTGGTACGTGCTGCCGGTCGCCGACGCCTTCGGGCTGGCACTCTTTACCGTGATCGGGGCGCAAAAAGCCCTCAACTTTGGTACATCGGGGCTTATCGCCGTATTGATGGGCACCATGACAGGGGTGGCCGGCGGCATGATCAGGGACGTGCTGGCCCGTGAGGTGCCCATGGTCTTGCAAAAAGAGATCTATGCCACCGCCTGTATCCTGGGGGGCATCCTCTATACCCTGGCGCTGGAGATAAACGTGGATCGGGTGACCGCCATGCTCATCTGCATGACGGCGGTGTTCGGTCTGCGGGTGGCGGCCATCTATTGGCATCTGTCACTGCCCACCTTCTCCCTGCAGCGCAATTGATGCCGTGGCCAGGGAACGAGTCGCACTCCTGGCCAGGTTGCGTTGAACCAAGCAGGCTTTTCTGTTGTCATAAGGTCCAGTGTTGTAAGCCGGAATCCCTCATGCAAAAACTTGGACTCATCACATCACTGCTATTGATGAATGTGGCAACGGCGCAGGCCGAAGCGCAGGTACTGTTTGGACGGCTCGCTTCCACCCCGGTGCAGCAGTTCAACCAGCAGATCCGACAGGCAAGCACTGCCCAGCAGAGCTGGGTCAATGACTATCGTGAAGTGGCATTGCGTTTTGTCGGCCACAGCGACATCCCCAGTCGCATCCAGGCACAACAGCTGGACAACGATCTGGTGCTCTCCGTTGCCCTCGACGGCACCAAGAGCGACATGATCTACATCCTGACCCTGTTTCGCAGCAACAACCTGTGGCAGATGCGTCAGGCTGAGATGGGGTGGCGCTGCCAGGGGCAATCCACCTTTACCCCGGTGCCTTGCCCTTAACGAAGGGCATCTTCCCCGAGTGAAATAAAAAAATCCGGCTCATTGGCCGGATTTTTTTATGCATGCTTGAACGTCATATTACGGACGGTACACCTTGACGTTGGCAAAGCCCTTCTCTTTCAGATAGAGCGCCTGCAGCTTGCTCATCACGCCGCGATCGCAATAAAGCAGGTAGGTCTTCTCCTTGGGCAGATCGCCAAAGGCGGTGGCCAGCTTGAAGAAGGGGATATGCATGACCTCACGCCCTTCTACCAGCAGCGGCTTCTCGTCGTGCTCGTCCATGGAGCGGATATCAAGGATCACCTCGTTGTCACCGCTCTCGGCGGTAGTCTCCACTTCCTGCACCTCGGCGGCGGTCTCTTCACCGATGCGACGAATGTCGAGGTAACGGGCCTCGGCCACCACCTTGTCCAGAATGGCGAAGTCGAAGTTCTCCTCTTCCGCCTCGATGCGGGAGAGCTCGGCCTTCACGGTCGGCTTCTTGGAGATGACACCGCAGTACTCCGGCATGGTCTCGGCAAACTCCAGGGTGCCGATGCGACGGGCTTCGCTGATGATGTCCGGCTTGTCCCAGGTGATGAGCGGGCGCAGGATTACCTTGTCGGTCACCCGGTCGATAACGTTCAGGTTGGTGAGGGTCTGGCTGGAAACCTGACCCACGCACTCGCCGGTCACCAGCGCCGGGATCTGGAACTCGTCGGCCACCTTGGCGGCGGCACGCATCATCATCCGCTTGAGCACCACGCCCATCTGGCCGTTGTCGATCTTCTCAAGGATCTCGGCCACCACCGGCTCGAAGTCCACCGCGGTGAAACGCACCCGGTGGGAGGAGCCGAAGCGGTTCCACAGGTGATAGGCCACCTGCTTGACGCCGATCTCGTGAGCGGCCCCCCCCAGATTGAAGAAGCAGTAGTGCACCCGGCAGCCGCGCTTGATGAACTGGAAGGAGGCAACACCGGAGTCAAAACCGCCGGAGATGAGGCTCAGCACATCTTCCTGGGTAGCGATGGGCATGCCGCTCAGGCCCTGATGGATGGCGCTGACGATGAAGAGCTCTTCGCCGTCGATCTCGAGGTTGATCTTCACATCCGGATTCTTGAGACGCACGCCGTTGCTCACACAGTGCTGGTTCAGGCCACCGCCCACGTAGCGCTCCACTTCGAGGGAGGAGAACTCGTGCTTGCCGTGGCGCTTGGCGCGCACGCAGAAGGTTTTCCCCTCGAGCTGGTCACCCCACACGGCTTTCACCTGCTCGAAGATGTCGTGCAAGTCGGTAAACTTGCTGGCCTGCACCTCGAGGAAGGCTTGAATGCCGGGGATGCAGGCCAGGGCTTCGATGGCCTGTTCACGGAACTGGTCATTGCGGGAGCTCACGATCAGCTTGTCCCAATCCATCCGCACCCGGGCATCGTCGTCGAAGCGGCGCAGGACATTGCGGATATTGCCCTGCAGGATCTTGATAAAGCGCTGGCGAACCGACTTGCTCTTGATGGTGATTTCCGGGAACAGCTTGATAATGAACTTCATGGTAATGACTCGGGTGACCTTGATTTAAGGGCGCGAATTATATCAGAACTTTGTGGCCAGCGCCTACTGGATGAGCGTTTGCTCACATTCCCCCACGCAATGTTTGCCGCACCGAGGCAATCTTGCGTATATTCCCGAACCTGCGTCCCGGCAACATTCCTGACCACAGACCCATTCGATGAAGACCTACATCTACTACCCCGGCATGGAAGTGCGCGACGAGCTGTGGCTCAAGTTTGCCCTGCTCTATCTGGAGCGGCTCGCCTTCGTCTTCACCGTCAGTGAGAAGAGCGGCCTCACCGCCCTGCTGCAGACGCTCGAACAGGAGACGGATCTGCTGGCCGAGCGGCCGGATGCCACCTTCTTCGCCACCATCACTCCCCAGCTGGAGAGTCAGCTGAGCAGCCTGCTCGCCCCCGACTTCGTGCGTCACAAGGTATTTGGCAACAAGGAGCTGATCGGTCGCTGGCGCACGCCGGCCAACCACGACTGCTTCTGCCCGGCCCAGGCAGGGCTGGAGCGGCTGCACGGCTTTTGCCTGACTCACGGTTTTGCCAGCCGGGAAGAGGGCGGGTTCAGGATGGCACGGCGCTTTGCCAACCTGCTCTCCATGCGGCTCGCCCGCGAGTGGGCGCTAGCCAATGAGGGAGCGCTCATCACCGATCACGACTATCTGGACCGGCTGCTCCACCTGCTGGAATCCCGCTATCACAACCGCGGTGGTCAGGATTGCTTCCACCTCGAGATCCCGCTGCAAGTGCCCACTCACTTGGCTGACATCCCGTTTGCAGAGCTGATCGCCCTGCGCAGCCGCAGCGGCTTTCGCCAGCAATTGGCCGAGTTCAATCAGGCGCTCGATGCCCTGCTCACCATGCTGGGCAGCGGCTACGCCGAGCCCGCCGTGCTGACCCGCTTCGAGCAGGCCCAGCAGGGGCTCAACCAGCTGTTGGGGCCGCAGACCCAGAGTCTGCCGCTCACTACCCTGGTCAGTACCGGCCTGCCTGCCATGGCGATGATCCATCGCCTCAAGGCGAGCCATCCGGACAGCAAGCTGGTGTTTCACTCCATCAAGAAGAGCCACTTCCACCAGCGCAAGAGTCAGCACTTCTTCACCCGGCTGGGGCAGGTCAAGCCCTGAATCCGCGACGCCCTGCTAGGAAATCGACAATCCGCTGACGACATCGGAGCCATCCCCCGATGTCGTCAATATTCTGACCCCCCAAAGAGAGGCTCCTCCCCTCAGGAGGGATTCTCCAGCCGAAACTCGATGCGATCGCTGTTGCCCGCCTCGTCCACCACCACCAGCTGATAACGACCCGCCTCGCTCAGCACCTGATCGCCGTCCCAGCGCAGCCGCTGGCCGTTGAGAAACCAGGCCGGCTTGCCGACACCGCCCAGCACCTTGGGTTGCAGCCGGTAACGCTGGCTGCGAATAAGATTCCCCTCCCCCAGCGCCACGATGCGAATGGGGGCCTGCAGCTCGGCGCTCTGCCCCTCCCCCGCGCAGCCGCTGGCCAGCAGCGCCTGACGCCGCTCGCCGGGCGTGCGCCACGGCTCCAGCGAGAGCGGCCAGAGCGCCCGAAAACCGGATTGCGCCGCATCGTGGCAACGAGTCAGAGTCAGCTTGCCCTCCTTGGTCAACGCCACTTGCCGCAGCGGCGAGGGCCAGTCCATGGGATCCGACAAGGTGGGAGGATCGCGCCCTTCCAGCAACCAGGCGCTCTGGCGCTGCAAACAGGCCTCAGGCAGGGTTGCGCTCGCCTTGCGCCCCAGCGGCCAGCAAACTTCGGCCTCGCTCACCGTGTTGGGCTGCACCGGCAAGGGGCTGTTGTCAGCCAATCGCGAGTAGACCGAGAGCAGCAGCGGCACCGCCGCGCTCTGGCCGTAGAAACCGGGCATGGGGGTACCGTCGGGGCGACCCAACCAGACGCCAATGGTCCAGCGACCGGAGACCCCCATCGCCCAGCTGTCGCGATAGCCATAGCTGGTGCCAGTCTTCCAGGCCAGTCGATTGACCCGGCCGGTCGCCTCGCTGGCAAAAGGCTGGTCCGCCCGCCCCTGCGCGCTCAGGATCTGCCAGATAACCCAGGCCGCTCCCGGGCTCAGCAAGGGGCGTGACACCGCCCGCTGCCCCGCCAGCCAGACCGGCATCGCTACCTGCCCCTGCCGGGTCAGCGAGCTGTAGAGCGCCACCAGCTGCTCGAGCCGAATGCCAGCCGCCCCCAGTGCTATGGCCGGATTGGGCTTGTCGGAGAGCGCCAGCCGCACCCCGGCGTTGTCTAAGCGGCTGACCAGCTTGTCCGGCCCAAGCGCCTCCAGCACCTGCACCACCGGCACGTTGAGGGATTGCTGCAGCGCCTGAGCCAGGGTCACCGGCCCCTGAAAGGCGCCGGAAAAGTTGGCGGGGCGATAGTCAGACCCGAGCCTTGGCGCATCGGAGAGCAGGGAGGCCGAGTGCACCAATCCTTCGTCCATGGCCAGACCGTAGATAAAGGGTTTCAGCGTAGAGCCGGGAGAGCGGATCGCCTGGACCATGTCGAGGTAACCGTGGCGGCGCAAATTGCCATACTCGGCGCTGCCCACATAGGCGCGCACAGCCATGGTTTTGTTGTCTACCAGCAGCAGGGCCGCGGAGGTCTGCTCGGGGAAACGGCGGATATAGCTTGCCACCCGCCCCTCCAGCCAGCGCTGCAGATCGCCGTCAATGGTGGTGTGCACCAGCGCCCCCACCTGATTGTCGGCG
The DNA here is from genome assembly GCF_013085505.1 of Aeromonas sp. 2692-1. Lineage (NCBI taxonomy): Bacteria > Pseudomonadati > Pseudomonadota > Gammaproteobacteria > Aeromonadales > Aeromonadaceae > Aeromonas > Aeromonas sp. 2692-1. Next base: position 2,844,167 of record NZ_CP038513.1, on the reverse strand, counting down.
GCAAGACGGGCAAACAGCGGCGCCTCCATCGGCGTGAAGTGACCGCGGGCCAGCACCGGCTCGATACGTCCCTCCAACCATACCTGTTCGGGCCAGACGCCCTGTGCCACCAGCCTCTGCATCACCTTGTCGCGAGCCGCGCGAGCTCGCTCGGGATGCCGGTCCGGCCGGTTGCGGCTGGGAGCCTGCGGCAGCACCGCCAACAGTGCCGCCTCGGCATAGGTCAGCTTGGCGGCGCTCTTGCCGAGATAGGCAAAACTTGCCGCCTGCACCCCCTCCAGATTGCCGCCAAACGGCGCCCGGTTGAGGTAGACGGTGAGCAGGGTGCGCTTGTCGTAGTGCCACTCCAGCTGCAGCGCGCGGGCCATCTGGCGCAGCTTGCCGGGCACGCTCCTGTGGTAGGGCTCGATAAGACGCGCCACCTGCATGGTGAGAGTCGAGCCGCCCGACACGGCTCGCCCGTAGCGCAGCCACTGCCAGACCCCGCGCACCATGGCCACCGGATTGACCCCGGGATGACGCCAGAAGTAGCGATCCTCGTAGCCCAGCAGCGCCTCGATATAGCGGGGGGAGACCTGCTCCAGGGTCACGGGGTAGCGCCACACGCCGCTGGTATCGGCAAAGGCGCGCAGCGGTCGCCCCTTCATGTCGAGCACCACCCGTGCGTAGGCAGGGTCGAGTGGCGGCGGCGGGAAGAGTCGATCCAGCGCCAGCAGCGACAGAAACAGGGCAACAACCGCCAGCACCGAACATCGCAGCCAGCGCGGTAGACGGCCCAGCCAGTGGCGGCAAATGCCGCCACTGCGACCCAAGCTCAGCCAGCCACGCTGCCAACGGGTGAGCGGGCGAACCCGCTCAAGGGATGGTTTGTTACTCAGAGATACGCACCTCGTGGATATCCTCACCCACAGCCCGGATCTCGGGGCGGTACATATCCTCCACCTGGGTCGGCGGCACCTGATAGCGACCCGGCGTCACCGCCCGCATCAGGTAGACCAGCTGCTGGTTGCTCCCCTCGCTCAGATCCAGCGCCGCCGTGTAGCGGTCGTCGCGAAACTCCTGATGCTTGAGGTAGTCGTTCCATTCACTCTGCCACGCCGGTTTCCCCTCGATGGAGAGCTCTTCGAGCTTGATGCTGTTGCCAAGAGCCGGATTCTCCAGCTCGAAGCCAGCGGGCACCATCTCCACCAGCAGGGCATCGGGCACCGCCGATTCACTGCTGACATTGAGCCGCACCACCACCAGATCGCCCACCTTCACCTTGGCGGGATCAAACGGCTGACCGTCGCTGTTGAACCAGCTGCGGGTCACGCTTATCCCCTGACTCAACCGAGCAGGAGCCTGTTCTGGGTAACCGATCAGTGTACGCTGCACATAGAGGGATCCCTTGCCCTCGTTGGTGACGGCGCTGGCCGCCAGTGCCTCGGGGGCACCCTGTTGCAACGCGGCCGAACCGCTCAAGGCTTCAATGCCAGAGGATGAGGCGACCCTGGCCTGCCAGTCGACGGCCGGATCGAAGCGGGCGAGTCGCAACAAGGCGAGCCGCTCCTGAGTGCTGAGCCACTGACGGTGAGCCAGGGTATCGGCCACCTTGGCGCTGAGAGCCGGCCAGCGCTCCGCAGCCAGCTTGTGCTGGCGCAGCAAGGAGAGCTCAAGGGCCTGATCGCGTAGCGGCGAACCGTAATCCCCCAGATAGTCGTCACCGCGCTCGGTCGCCAATGCCCGGCTGAGGGCCTTGGTGGCGTTCTGCTCATCCCCCATGGCCGAGAGCGCCAGCGAGAGGTACAAGAGCGGCAAACCGGAGCGGGCGTGATCGGCCTGCTGCTCCCAGACAAGGCGCAAGGTAGCGAGCGGCGCCTTGCCCACCCGGGCCAGCACATAGGCGCTGTAGGCCTGATAGGCAAGACGGCTGTGCTCGGGGGCACTGCTCCAGCGCTCGCCGTACTGGCTGTCGGTGAGATAGCTCTGCAGCCGGTTCAGCGCCTGATTGAGCATCGCCTCCGGCACGGCGTCGCCCGCCTCCTTGCGCGCCAGCAGGTAGTCGGCTGCATAGGCGGTGAGCCACTGCTCCTCGTCGGAGCGACCATCCCAGAGGCCAAAACCGCCGCTTGGCAGTTGCAACCGCTGCAGCCGTTGCAGCAGGGCGCGTTGCACGTCCGCCTCGCTCGCCGCTTGCTTGCCCTCTGCGGGTTTGCTCCAGGCGGCCCGCTCATCGGCCGTGGTCAGCAAGTAAGGCCAGGCACGGGACAGGGTCTGCTCCAGACAGGCGTAGGGGTAGTCGGCCAGCGCCTGCCACTGGGCTGCCGGATCCCAGGGGGGAGTGCCGGAGAGGCTGAGCAGCCCCTGCAGGTTGGCACGATCCAGACCGGCCAGCTCAGCTGGCACAAAGCTCATCTGCTGGCCGGGGGCCAGCATCTGGTAGCGCTGGCGAGTCTCCGCCGGCCAGGGGGATCGCAGCGGCAGAGTCCAGTCGCGGCTGATGGCAAAATCCTTGCCGCTGGCCGCCAACTGCAGGCTTGCCACGCCGCTCGCCCCGGTCACGGTGAGCGGCAGGGTCAACCACTGCTCTTCGCCATTTTTCAGGGAAAGGGTGCCGGGCAGTTCGCCGTTTGCCTTGAGCCCACCGTTCAGGGTCCAGGCAAGGGAGAGGGTCTGATCCTCACCGCTCATGTTGCGCAGTTGCACCAGCGCCCGGGTCTCATCCCCTCTGGCGCCAAAGCGCGGCCAGCCAATTTCGGCCACCAGCGGCGCCACTACCTTGACGGCGCGCTCGGCCTCACCCACCTGCTGTTCGTTCCAGGCCAGCGCCATCAGCGCCAACGCGCCGTTGAAGTTGGGCAGATCGAGCGGGATCACCGCCTTGCCGCTCTCATCAAAACTGACTTCGCCGCTCCAGAGTGCGGCAATCTCGACCCGGCTCTCCAGCGCGCCTCCCTTTTTCAGCGGCGCCCGATCGCCGCCGTAGTTGAGGCGGGCCAGCTTGCCATCTTGCGGCGGGATCACTTGCCCGTAGTTGTCGAACAAATCTTGGGAGAAGCGCTTGCGACCAAAGAAGATCTCGAACGGGTCGAGGGGCTGGTAGGCGCTGATATTGAGCACGCCCCGATCCACCGCAGCCAGCACCACGCGGCCCTGACTGTTGGGGGTGGAGGTCGCGGTTACTTCCAGTCGGGTGAGCGGTACGGCTTTGTCCGGTGCGCTCAGGGTGAGCGGCAGACGGCGCGCTTCCCGGTCCAGGGTGAGCGGCACCAGTCCGACCGAGCGCAGGCTCTGCCCCTGCTGCTTGCCAGCCGGTTTGGAGGCGCTGTCTAGCGCGGCGATCTGGGCCGAGATATGCAGGTCATGGCGCTGCCACTCGGGGCTGACCGGGATCTCGAACTCGCCGCGGGCATCCTTGGCATCGCCACCGGCCCCCTTGAGCTCGATACGCTGCCACCAGCGCAGGCCGTCGCCATCTTCCACCAGCAGCAACCCCTTGCCGGGGCGCGGGGCCACCAGCGTCACTTTGGCCTTGTCACCCGCCTGATAGGCGCGCTTGTCGAGGGTGATGGCAATCTTGTCAGGCCGCGCCTGCTCGCCACCGCCGCCCCAGGCGTAACTGCCTATCTCCACCCGCAGGCTCGATTGATGGCCCTGACTGTTCTCCACTTCCAACCGATACCAGCCCGCCGCCAGTTGCAGCGTGAGCGGGGTCGGCCCCTTGCCATCCAGCTGCAGGGTCTGCTCCTGCTCCAGATAGGGCTGGCTGTTGAACTCGTACTTCCACCCCTCGCCATCGGCGTAGTGCCAGTAGTAGTCGCGGTACTCGTTGATAAGGCGCACCTTCACAGTCCCCGCCACCGGATGACCCTTGTCATCGAGGTTGAGGAGCAGGAAGGGGAGCGGCTTGCCCCCTTCCACCCGATCCGTCACGAAATCAGCCTTGAGCGCGGGCCACTGGCTACCCGCGGGCCAGCCATACTGGGTGCGGCTGCGATTGACGGCGCGGCCACCGGGCTCGGAGAGCGACACCCGATAGGCCACCTCCAGCGGCCCGAGCGCGCGCACTCCATCGAGCTCATCAGCCAGCGAAAAAGTCCCCTGCCCCTGCGCATCGAGGGTGAGATTGAGGGGCTCGAGATCCTTGGCCTGCTCGGCGAGCAGCACGTCACCCAGAGTGAACTCCTGCCACTGGGTAAAGGGCATGGTAGCGCGGCTTAACTTCACCTCCGCCTTGGCCTTGGTGGCACTGGCTGGCGCACCGTAGAGATAGTCCCCTTGCAGTGGCAGAGTGAGGGCGGCGTCCAGACTCGTCACTTCACCATCCGGCCCCTTGCCAAGCTGCAGTTTCAAGCGCTCAGGCAGAAATTCCTCCACCAGAAAAGGCCACTCGAAGCGGCTGCCGGCGGCGGTCTTGAGGTTGATGGTCCAGCGCCCGAGCGGCGCATCGTCAGGCAAACGCAGGCCGTAATGGGCGGCGCCAAGGTTGTCCGGCAGCAGCCGTTTCTGCTCGAGCAGCTGGCCGTCCGGCTGTTTCACCTCCAGCTCCACCGCCATGCCCGGCAGCAGCTGGCCATCCTGCCCCTTGAGCAGGATCTCGCTGTCGAGCCGCTCGCCGGGGCGATAGAGGTCGCGCCCGCTGAACAGATAGAGCTGCTGGGCCTGCCAGGGCTGGGTGCCGAGATCGAAGGTGGAGAGATCGAGCGCCGCCCCATCGAGGCGCAGCACCGCCAGATGGTTGCCCTGCTCGGCCAGCAGCAGACGAGCCCCCTGCACCTGATCGAAGCGGCGATGGCCCTGCGGATCCGTGGTTTGCACCTGCAGCCGGTTGCCCTTCTCGTCGAGCAGGGAGAGCTGCACATCCTTGAGCGGGTCGGCGCTGGCCAGGGAGCTGACGAACACCTCCAGCTGATCGCGGTAACGGCGGGCACTGAGCCCCATGTCGCTCACCGCAAAATAGGTGGTCTCCTTGCGCCAGTCGTAGTTGCCAAGGGGCGACATCACCGCAAAGTAGACGCCAGCTTCGGCCAGCTGCGGCTCCTTCACATTGATAAGGCGGGTCTCGCGCCGGTTGGCATCGAGTTCCAGCGCGTAGCGGCCGCTGAACACCCGCTTGGCCCGCTTGGTGATCTGTTCAAGCTCCCAGTTGCCCATGCCGGCACCGGGACGATACTCGGCCAGAAAACGGGGCAGATATTCCGCATCGACCCGGAAGAAATCGATATTGACCTCGTCCACGTTGACCGCGCTGATGGGCAGGCGCAGCTCGTCGCGCAGCGGCAACACCATGCCACTGGCGGTAAACGAAGCCCCCGCCTCCAGCGGCCGGGTCTTGAGAGTCCAGCTCTGGGGGGATGGGCCCAGCCCCGCCTTGAGGCTCACCTCATAGCTCTTGTCGGGCTGTACGTTCGGGAAATAGAGGGTGCGGCCATCGTCGGCCAGGATCCACTCCCCCTGCACCTGCTTGCCCCCCTCACTGACCGAAAGCCAGCTCTGCCAGTTCGCCTTGGGTGCCAAGGGGCCGGAGAAGACCAGCGCCAGCGCCGGGGCATCGCGATATTGACGGGCATTGGCCTGCACAACTGAACTCGGCGCCCCAGCCTCCTGCCCGGCAGCGGGTTGAGTAGTTGGTGTATTGGCCACAGGCTTGTCGGGGCCGCAGCCGCTCAGCAGCAGTGCCGTGAATCCCGCCAGCAGCAGGGCTGGCCAGCGGCGCCCCGGGGCGGTCATCTGTTGCGGTGAGGAACAAGAGAAGCGAGGGTGAGAGTCGACGCGGCGCATAAATGTCATCCCTGATTGGCTCGCTGCCAGTGCAGCGCAATAGCCAACAGGATAAGGGATCAGGCTCGCTTGACACAAAACTCATTGCCATGTTTGCGACAACACAGGGGTAACTGCCACTATGACAATAGGGTGCTCTCGCGAGACACCCTGCCTTTATTTACCCGTAGTCAATGCTCAACGCAGCTATTGTGCCGGACCCGCCGATTTGGCCAGTACGCTAAGCGCGGTCGCCGTATTGACCCTGGCCCCGACCGGAATGGCGGCCAGATCCACGAAGAAGTCGGGATTGTGCAACCCATAAGGGAAGGTTTTTCCCTCCGCCCTGGCCTTGGCAAATACCGCGGGCGGTGCCACTCCGATGAATTGATAGGCATAAGGGACATTCATCCCCTTGAAGGCTTCGGCAAAATCTTCTGAGCCCATGGCAGAGGGGAAATCACTGATCACGTTCTGCTCCCCCAGCAGCTGACGCAAGACAGGCGTGACTCGGCTCATCAACTCGGCATCATTGACCACGGCACCGGCACTGCCTTTCATCAGCCGGGTCGGCAACTTGTCATCCGGTACCCCGGCAGCGATGGCGATGCCCCGGTTGACCTCGTCGATACGCCGCAGCAGCAGTTCACGCACTTCGTGGCTGAACCAGCGTAGATTGAGCTTGAGCACGGCACTGGCCGGGATCACGTTGTTGTCACGCCCCGCCTCGATGGCACCCACCGTCAGCACCGCTGGTTGCTGGGGATCGAGATTGCGGCTGATGATGGTCTGATAGGCCAGCACAGCCTGGGCCGCCATCACCACGGGATCCAGCGTCAGCTCGGGGGTCGAACCGTGACCGCCTACCCCGTGAAAAGTAATGTCGAGCTGATCGACCCCCGCCATCCGCACTCCCGCCGCGCTGGCAACCAGCCCGGTGGGGCCAGGTACCACGTGGGCACCAAAGGCGTAATCCGGCTTGGGGAAACCGCGCTGCCACAGACCGTCATCCACCATACTCTGCGCCCCGGTCCCCGGCTCTTCCGCAGGCTGGGCATATACCACCAGGGTACCTGACCAGGCGGGCTTGAGCGCGACCATGGCCTTGGCCATGCCAAGCAACCAGGTGACATGGGCATCGTGACCACAAGCATGCATCACATCGATCTCGCTGCCATCTGCCAGGCGTTGTTTGGTCTTGGCGGCATAATCGAACCCAGTCGCCTCCCGTACCTGCAGCGCATCCATGTCAGCCCGATACCAGACCGTCGGACCGTCCCCGTTTCTGAGCACCCCGACCACCCCGGTCTTGGCGATCCCTTCGGTGACGTCGAACCCCAACTCGCGTAACTGCTGACTGACGATACCGGCGGTGCGCACCTCCGTGTAGCCAATTTCGGGATGCTGGTGCAAGTCCTTGTAAAGCGCGATCAGACGCTCGCTGTCACTTGCCACTGTATCATTGAGCTGGGTCAGCAGCTGGCTGGAGAGAAGATGAGCCTGCGTCGGCAAACTCTCTCTTGCATTCGTTACCGGCGTGATGGCCGAGGAAAGGGCCAGCATGGCGGCGATGGAGAGCCCCTGGCAACATGTGGATTTGTTCATTCAGATCCCCTTGCATGAGATGAAAACGGGGTGAACCGTCAAGGGCGGAAGACACGTGTAGATGCCAGTGCTGGTAGCCCGCGCCAAGCAACGCCCTGGATGGCGATTGCCAGCATGGCACAGGCAAACAACCTCAGCGAGAAAAAATAAGTTGCGTTCGAGTCGCCACAAGCCGGTTAGTGTTCGCAGTGAGACCTACCCTACCAATGGCGGTATTGTCTTCACGTTGACAGGGTTATAACCACCGCAAGCTGTACCGGGGTTTAATCTGTAACGGCAAACCGGCGGAAAACATGTTTCAAAATATGACAAGCACCGGCTTGGTACACATCAACACATGGACGCCGTCAGCATGCTTCCTGTCAATGTCCAACTGTCAACATCGAGCATCTGGCTGCGGACACGTCTTCATCACCGCCATCTGTGGCAACAGAAATATCCAGCCATGACAGGGCCGCAATATCCGCCATTCTACTGCGCACGCTGTCGACGCTATTTTATATAGGCAAATCCGCCCCGTTTTCCGGCTGCAGACTAGACTGGAAACAACTGTTCTCTGGTGCCGCAGGTGATCGGACTCCTTATTACCCAGCCTCATCAGCGCCATTGAACCAATCGACCAGATATCAATCAGTTAAATATTTATTAAACATGGATTGTCGGCACAACAAATAAACCGGGGGCAACCTCGAAATACCCCCTACACTCTGAACTCAGTCTATTTATTACCGTACAACCCGCTTGCTGGGCAGTCCTTCACGTCAGACAAGCACGGTTGTGTGCTCATCCCTCGTTGGAGTCATACCAGAATGGAAAATAACGATCTGTCCATCGTCGAAAAGCGATTGGTTGCCCGGTTCCTGGATATGTTCATCAAGTTCGGCCTGATCCTGGCGTTGGGCTCTTTCTGCTTCACCGTGTTCTCCCCCTTCATGAACATGATGTTGTGGGCCCTGATCCTGGCCGTCACTCTCTATCCTCTCCACCAGCGCTTTGCCGTGCGGCTGGGGGGAAAACAGGGGCGGGCCTCCACCCTGCTGGTCTTGCTGGGCATCCTGCTGATCGTGGTTCCCACCGTGGCCATGCTGAGTTCCCTGGGTGACAGCGTCAGCGCCCTGATGGAGCGAATGGACAGCAACACCCTGCAGATCCCGGCGCCTTCCGCCGACATCGCCAGCCTCCCGCTGATCGGCACCAAGCTCCACGCCATCTGGCTGAAGGCATCGGTGGACTTGCCCAGCCTCCTCATCAGCTACAAGCCGCAACTCGGCGATCTCGCCAAGCAGGTGGTCGGCATGCTGGCCAGCATGGGGGTGGACTGCTGGGTTTCGTCGTCTCCTTCATCGTGGCCGGCATCATGATGGCCTGGGGAGCTCCGGGCGCCCTGAGCGCCGATCGCATCGCCATGCGCATCACGGATGAACGCAAGGGATTGTCGCTGACCAAGTTGTGCACCAGCACCATCCGGGCCGTGGCCATGGGGGTCATCGGAGTGGCCTTCATCCAGGCCCTGCTGGCGGGGATCGTCATGATGCTGGCAGGGATCCCGGCGGTCGGCATCTTCTTCGTCCTGGCGCTGATCCTCGGTATCGCCCAGGTGCCCGTGATCCTGGTAACGGGGCCCGCCATCGCCTACATGTGGAGCGCAGGCGATCACGGCACCCTGCTGAACATCTTCTACAGCGTCCTGCTGATCGTCGCCGGCATGGCCGACAACGTGCTCAAACCGCTGCTGCTCGGGCGCGGGGTCGATGCGCCCATGCCGGTAGTATTGCTGGGCGCCCTTGGCGGCATGGCCACCAGCGGCATCCTCGGCATGTTCATCGGGGCCACCCTGCTCTCCATCGGTTATCGCATCTTCATGGCCTGGGTCAACGAAGGTCTGGCTACTGCGGAAAAATAGCCCCATGGCCGTCCAGCGTCATACCATGCGCCCTCTGCTCACGGGGGGCGTATGCCTGCTGTTGAGTGCCTGCACCCTGCTTGGCCCTGACTATCAGGCGCCCCGCGTCGAGGAGATGGCCGGCTGGCACCCCGCCAGCACGGGCCAGCAGGTATCTTCGGCCACCGACTATCGCCAGTGGTGGACCCGGTTGCACGACCCCGTGCTGAGCACGCTGGTGGAAGAGGCATTTATCAAGAACCCGGATGTGCGGATAGCGGGGTTGCGGATCCTCGAGGCCCGGGCCCAGCTCGGCATCGCCGAGAGCCTGCTCGGCCCCCAGGCCACCATCGGCACCGCCGAGCTGCTGCAGGCGGGCCAGACCCGCAACGGCCACAGCAGCTCGGGCAGCAGCTATGGCGCCGGCTTCAACCTCGGTTGGGAACTCGACTTCTGGGGCAAGTTCCAGCGCGGGATCGAGGCGGCGGATGCCAACTACTTCGCCACCCTGGCGCAATATGATGACATCCAGGTCCTGCTGGCGGCCCAGGTGGCCCAGCTCTATGTGAGCATTCGCACCGTCGAGGCCAGACTGCAGATCGCTCGTGAGAATGCGCGTATCCAGCAGCGCAGCCTGGAGATCACCGAACGGCTGTTCAAGAGCGGCAACAGCGCCGAACTGGACGTGCAGCAGGCCAAGACCCAGTACCTGGGCACCCTCTCCGGCATTCCGCAGCTCGAAACCAGCCTGCGCCAGAGCCAGAATGCCCTCTCGACCCTGCTCGCCAGATCCCCGGGGCCCCTGCCCGAGATGAATGCCGATACCGGCAAGATCCCCCGGGGCGAGCTGGCACTGGTCACCGAACTGCCGGCCGATCTGCTGCGCCGTCGCCCCGATGTGCGGGTGGCGGAGCGACAGCTGGCCGCCCAGTCGGCGCTGATCGGCGTGGCCGAGAGCGAACTCTACCCCTCCATCACCCTGCTCGGTACCCTGGGCATCAGCGCTACCAGCGGGGAGAGCGGCACCTTCTCCTGGGCCGCCGGGCCATCGCTGAGCTGGAACCTGCTCGATCAGGGGCGGCTCGGCAACCAGATCCTGGTGCAGGACGCCCGCTTCCAGCAACTGCACGAACGCTATCGCGACAGCGTGTTCAAGGCGGCACGCGAGGTGGACGACGCGGCCGTGGCCTACGCCAACGGCCAGGACGAGATCGCCCTGTTGACCCAGACCGGCGAGGCCGCCCGCCGCTCCCTCAACATCGCCAACACCCAGTATCGCGAGGGGATGGCGGACTTCCAGCGGGTACTCGACTCCCAGCGCGCCCTGTTCAATCAGCAAGAGCGGCTGGTCAACAGCCGTGGCGCCCGGATGCGCGATCTCATCACCCTCTACAAGGCACTGGGTGGCGGTTGGGAACAGGGGCGAGAACGTCCTCTTGTCAGCCCGGCAGTGGAAGCCCGCTTGCGCAAGCGCGCCGACTGGGCCCCGCTGCTCGACGCCGCCCAACCCTCATCCTCTGCCCGAAAGGTAACCTCGAATGACTGACAGCTCCGCCTCCCCCGGCCAGGCCAGCCGCCGCGCCACGCTCGGCTTGCTGGTACTCATCCTCCTGCTGCTCATCTGGTATCTGCTGGCTGACCGGCTGACCCCCTACAGCTCCCAGGCTCGCGTGCAGGCCTTCGTGGTTCCCGTCGCCGCCGAGGTATCCGGCCAGATCAAGCAGGTATATGTACGCGACAATCAGGACGTGGAAGCCGGCACCCCCTTGTTCGAGATCGATGCCGAACCCTATGACATCGCGCTGGCCAAGGCGCGTTCCGATTACCAGACGGTGTTGAGCGGTGTCAGAGCAAATAGCGAAGGGGTCAAGGCGGCCGAAGCGGCCCTGATGGCCATGCGCGCCGCCTACGACAACGCGGCCAAGGACGCCGAGCGGCAGGAGCGGCTCTATCGGGAAGATCCGGGCGCCATCTCGGTGCGTCGCCTCGAGGTAGCCCAGGCCAGCCGCGAGACGGCCAGGAGCCAGGTGGCGGCAGCCCAGGCCGACGTGCGCCGCGCCATCGAGGCCGCCGGGGCGAACGGCGATCACAACTCCCAGCTGCTCAGCGCCCGTGCGGCGGTACACAAGGCCGAGCTGGATCGCCAGAACACCCGGGTGGTGGCGCCAGGCCGCGGTCTCATCACGGATCTTCACACCGATGCAGGCCAGTTTATCGGTGCCGGTGCCCCGGCCATGACCCTGATCGCCATCCACGACGTCTGGGTGTCGGCGGATCTGACGGAGAACAACCTCGGCAACATTCACGCCGGTGACAGGGTCGCCATCCTGCTCGACAGCCTGCCCGGCCGCCTGTTCGAGGGGGAGGTGCGCAGCATCGGCTACGGGGTGAGCGATGGTAAGGGTCAACCGGCGGGCACCTTGCCGAGCGTGGACAACAACCGCGACTGGCTGCGCCAGGCTCAGCGCTTCCCGGTCAAGATCGCCTTCAAGGCCGCTGACTTCCCCCCGGTCGAGGCGCTGCGGGTCGGCGGTCAGGCCGACGTGCTGGTCTATACCGGTGGGAATGCCGGCGGCAGCTGGGTGATGAACCTGCTGGGCTCGCTCCATATCCGGCTGATGAGCCTCTGCTCCTTCCTCTACTGAGGCTCCCATGCATAACGCCGACAGGACAGTACTGCGCATTGGCACCGGCATCGCACTGGCAACCCTGATCTGCTACGGGCTGGCGCTGCCCATGCCGCATCTCGGGGTCATCATGGCCTGGGTGGTACTGTGTCGCCCCGGCGAGCCGCTCGGCCTTGGCAAAGGGTTGCTGGGTGGCGCCCTGCTGCTGGCCGTGATGGTCGGCGGCGTGCTGCTGGTGCCCCTGCTGACCCACTATGCGCTGGCGGCGGTGCTGCTCGTCGCACTGCTGCTCCATGGTCTGATGCAACAGGCGCTGACGGGCAAGGGAGCGGCCGCCATGCTGCTCATCATGGCCATCACAGTGATCCCGGTGGCCGGCCTCATCGAGCAGGCACTTGCCATCGCCCTTGCCCAGCTGATGGCGCAGGGGATCCTGATAGGCACCCTGGTCAACCGACTTGCCCACAGCCTGTTCCCGCCCCAGCCGGTGACGGGAACCCAGACCAGGGCCAAGCCTCAGCGCCCCGAACGTCCGGAGCGACTCGCGCTACGGGCCGTGGCCATCGTGCTGCCGGTGTGGCTGCTGGCGCTCGGCAATCCAGCCTTCTATATCCCGGCAGTGATGAAGACGGTGATGCTGGCCCAGCAGAGCAGCTCGCTCACTGCCAAAGAGGCGGGCAAGGAGCTGGTGCTGTCGACCCTGACGGGCGCCCTGCTGGCGTTCCTGCTCTGGCAGGGGCTCGGCCTCTGGCCCTCGCTGTTGATGCTGGTACTGCTGCTGGTCCTGATGACGCTCTGGCTGGCACGACGGCTGGTACGGCTGGTGCCAAGTCGCTTTCCACCCTCGTTCTGGAGCAACGCCTGGATCACCGCGCTGATCCTGTTTGGTCCGGCGATCGAGGACAGTGCCACCGGCAAGGATGTCTGGCTGGCAGCCGCGATGCGCTGCGGTCTCTATCTGTTGGTGGCCGGCTACGGCTGGCTCTGTATCTGGCTGCTTGAACAGTGCTGGCCCGTCGGCCGACCACTGGCACAAGCATCAATAGGAGAGTGATATGTTTTCCATTTTTCTGGTCGGCATCCCGGTGATCCTGGCCAACATGCTGCTGCAATCCCTGATGTCCGTCTGGTGCATCCGCTTCTACGTCAAGCGCTTCAGCGAACGGGAAGGCATGCTGGCCGGGGTGCTGGCTCTGTTTGGCATCATCACCCTGGTGATGCTGGGCAACCTGGTGCAGATCGGCATCTGGGGCGCCCTGTTCCTGTGGCTGGGCGAGTTCAACACGCTGCAGGAGGCCGTCTATCACTCAGGCGTCAACTTCGCCACCCTGGGCTATGGCGACATCGTCATGAGTGCGCAGTGGAAGCTGCTCGGGCCGCTCGAGGCGGTCAATGGCGCCCTGATGATAGGCCTCTCCGGTGCCTGCATGCTGGCGATCCTGCAACACCATGTTCGCAAGCAACTGGGCAACACGCCGCACTAGCCATCCATCCGTTAAGCAATCAAAACAAAAAGGCCACTCTCCCGAGTGGCCTTTGGTTGGCATTGCCCCTGATCCCCCTCGGGGTCAGCGCTATTCGGCGGTGGTCATCTGCCAGGTCTTGAAGCCGCCGGAGAGGTTCTTCACCTTGAAGCCGTGCTGGCTCAGCAGGCGACAGGCCACGTGACCGCGCAAACCCACCTGGCAGCTGATGAGCAGCTCTTTATCCTTCGGCAGCTCGTGAAGGCGGCCGCGCAGCTCATCGAGGGGGATGTACAGGGCGCCCGGGATGCGACCCAGCTTGTCGAGTTCGGGGCCATTGCGCACGTCCAGCACCAGCTGATGGGGGTGACGGGCCTCGACCTCGGCGGCGTGGCAGAGCAGGGTATCCCCCTTAAGATGGTTGCTGGCCACGAAGCCGGCCATGTTGATCACGTCCTTGGCCGAGCCGAAGGGCGGCGCGTAAGTCAGCTCCAGATCCTGCAGATCAAACACGGTGAGACCGGCGCGCTGGGCCACCGCCAACACGTCGATGCGCTTGTCGACCCCGTCCTTGCCGATGGCCTGGGCACCGTAAATCTTGCCATCGGGGGCAAACAGCAGCTTGAGACTGACCGGATGAGCACCGGGGTAGTAACCGGCGTGGCTGCCCGGGTGAACATAGGCCTTCTCGAACGGCAGCCCCAGTTGCAGCAACCGCTTCTCGCTCAGGCCGGTGCTGGCTACCGCCAGATCGAACAGCTTGCAGATGGCGGTACCCTGGGTCTTCTTGTAGGTTTCGCTGCGGCCCAGCATGTTGTCGGCAGCGATGCGCCCCTGCCGGTTGGCGGGGCCCGCCAGCGGGATCAGCACAGACTCGCCGGTGACGAAGTCGGTCTCCTCCACCACATCCCCCACCGCATAGATGAAGGGATCCGAGCTGCGCATGCCGGGATCTACCTTGATGCCGCCGCGCGGCCCCAGCTCCAGCCCCGCCTTGGCGGCGAGCAGGGTTTCGGGCTTGACGCCGATGGCGAGGATCAGCAGGCCGGTGTCGAGCCGGGAGCCGTCACTCAGGGTCAGCCGCAGCCCGCCCCGCTGCGCGGTCGCCACCGCCGAGGTTTTCTCGGCAGGCACATCCAGACTCTCGATGGCCGAGAGGCCGGTGCGCAGGCGCAGCTCGATCCCCTCTTCCCGGATGCGGGCATGGAGCATGTTGGCCATCTCTTTATCCACAGGCGCCATCACCTGATCGGAGAGCTCCAGCAGGGTGACTGCCAGCTTGCGCTGGTGCAGCGCCTCCATCATCTCCAGCCCGATGAAGCCGCCCCCCACCACGGTGACATGGCGCGGCTGATCGTGCGCCAGCGCCGCCAGAATGCGATCCATGTCGGGAATATTGCGCAAGGTGTGCACACCCGGGCTGTCGATGCCGGGGAACGGAGGCCGGATGGGAGCCGCGCCCGGGCTCAGCAGCAGCACATCATAGGCTTCGCGGCGCTCTTCGCCGGTCAGCAGGTTGCGCACCAGCAGACTCTTGCCGGCCTTGTCTATCTCGATGACGTCGTGAAAGACCCGCACATCCACGTTGAAGCGGCGTTTGAAGCTCTGGGGGGTCTGCAACAGCAGGGCATCCCGGTTGGGGATGTCGCCACCAATGTGATAAGGCAGCCCGCAGTTGGCGAAGCTGACGAACTCGCCCCGCTCGAACATCACTATTTCCGCTTCTTCGCTCAGACGGCGGGCTCTGGCCGCCGCAGAGGCACCACCGGCCACACCGCCTACAATCAGGATCCGTTTCATCAGCAAGACTCCAGTCAACGACAGATTGCCATTAAATTAGTGCTTTCTAATTTAGAATTCAATGAAATTTTGTTTGTACCGATTTTGCAGTATTCTTGCCACCCGACAGTCGTTCAACAGGATGTTATCAGTTCATGTCGTCAACCGCGCTCAGTCACCTTTCCTCTGCCAGCCAGACACCGCTGTTCTTTCGTCTGGACGTGCGCAGCCAGCGGCTGGTCGCCCTGACCGATGTGATGCAAACTCCGCTCTACTGGCTCGATGAGCCCAGAGGCCCCTGGCCGGCCCAGTTGCCGGATGCGCTGCGCCTGCCCATCGAGCAGGCGCTCACCAGCGGCCAGGGCGGCAAGCTGGTGCTGCGCTTTGCCGGCCAGCAGTGGCACGTCGCCCTCTCCCATGAGCAGGATGCCTTCTGGCTCATCTGCCTGCAGACCCTGCGCCAGGAGCCGCTGGCCGATCTGGCGCTGCACCTGCCGCGCCTGAGCCAGATGGCGAGCCAGCAGCAGTTTGCCGCCATGCTGGAGACCCTCAAGGAGAGCCTGGGGGCCGATCGCCTGATCCTCTGGCACTATCAGGCCAACGGCCCCCTCGGCAGCGAGCAGCTGACCCCGGTCTTCACCCTGGGGGCCGACGAAGTGGCCGCCATTCGCGGCGACAGCCGCTACATCCGCGCCCTGCGCACCCGCAAGTCCCTGAGCTTTTCGGAGGCGGCGCACCAGCCCATGCTGAGCCAGCACTACTACCTGGCCAATGCGGGGGTGAGCTCGCGCCTGGACGGTGCATTGCTGGAGCAGGAAAAACTCATCGGCGTGCTGAGCCTTGAATACCTCAACGCCACCCCCCTCAGCGAGGAGATGCTGCAACTGGTGCGTCACAGCGCCCAGCTGCTCGGCCACTGGCAACCGCTCCCTGAACCTGTGCACAACCCAGTGCTGGCCCTGCCGGCCGAGCTCACCCTGCTGACCGGCATCGCCTATTGCCGCGCGCTGGTGCGCTGGGGCATGAGCGTCAGCGGCGCCCGCATCGGCTGGATCGGCGAGTACCAGCCCCGCGGCCAGGAGCTGTGGATGATCCCGCGCTGCGTGCTGGAGGGAGAGATCTTCTCGGTGCTCAAACCCATCCAGATGGACCCGGGCCCCGGCCAGGAGCTGTTCCAGCACGGCCAGGCGGTCTATGTGGAAGACCTGCCCCTGCGCTATCCCCAGGCCAGCCAGCTGCTGGCCCTCAATGCCGGCGTCTATGTCGGCATTCCGCTGCACGGCCAGCACGGTGTCCCCATCGGCCAGCTCACTTTGCTGCTCGACACGCCGCTGGCCGACCCCATGCCGCTGCTCGACGCTCTCAGCAGCCAGCACGAGCGGGCCGCCGTCGAACTGCAACGCTTGGCCGCCGACGAAGCCTTGCGGCTGGCCGAGGTAGCCTTCAACACCCACGACGGTCTGCTGGTGATGGATCACAAGGGGATCATCCTCAAGGTCAACAACTCCTTTACCCGCATCACCGGCTTTGCCGACGATGAGATGATCGGCCAGCATATCGTCCGGCTCAGACCCACCTACTATGGCGATCACCTGAAACAGGATGTGCGCCAGGCGGTGGCGGCCCAGGAGTTCTGGATGGGCGAAGAGCGCTGCCTGCACAAGGATGGCCACCTGTTCCCGGTGCGGTTGATGGTGAGCGGGGTGCAGGACGAGCACGGCGAGATCAGCCACTACGTCTGCAGCTTCTACGACATCAGCAAGGAGAAGGAGGCGGCGCGCCACATCGAGCAGCTCGCCTATTACGACGATCTGTGCGGCCTCTACAACCGCCGCAGCCTCAACGACATCATGCAGCGTACCCTGCAGGAGGCCAGCGGCCAGTGGGGCGCCCTGCTGCTGGTGGATCTGGACAACTTCAAGTCGATCAACGACTCCCTCGGCCATGCCTGTGGCGATCTGTTGCTGCAGGCGGTGGTGGAGCGGCTCAAGGGGCTGCCGCAGGACAACCTGGTGCTGGCCCGCATCTCGGGGGACGAATTCGCCCTGCTGTTCACCGCCCTGGGCCAGGGCTATGTCACCGCCAAGATCCTCGCCGAGCACTTCGCCCGCGAGCTGATGGGGCTGTTTCGCATCCCGTTCGACATCGAGGATCACAAGCTGCACTGCAGCGCCTCGGTGGGGATCAGCCTCTTCTCCAGCGAGGACAAGGATCACCTGGTACTGATGCAGCAGGCCGACACCGCCACCCACATGGCCAAGCGATCCGGCCAGGGCAACTATGTGTTCTTCAGCGAAGCGATGGCCGAAAAAGAGAAGAGCAAGCTGGCGCTCAACAACCAACTGCGCGACGCCCTGCGCCACCACGAGCTGCAGCTGCACTATCAGCCGCAATACCGGGTCGACAACGGCGCGTTGTCCGGCATCGAGGCACTGCTGCGCTGGCAGCGCAGCGACGGCAGCATGGTGCCGCCGGCGGAGTTCATTCCCATTGCCGAGGAGACCAGCCTCATCCAGGACATCGGCTACTGGGTGATGAAGACCGCCTGCGCCCAGTACAGCTTCTGGCTCAACCGCGGGCTGGCCATTCCCCACCTGTCGGTCAACGTCAGCGCCCGCCAGTTCCACACCGTCGGCTTCGTGCAGCAGGTGGAATACATACTGCGCGATACCGGGGTGCCCCCCTCCCGCCTGCTGCTGGAGGTGACCGAATCCGTGGTGCTGGAGAACCGGTTGGAGAGCATCGCCAGAATGCGCCAGCTCAAGGAGCTCGGCATCCTGCTCTCCATCGATGATTTCGGCACCGGCTACTCGTCGCTCGCCTACCTGCGCGACCTGCCGGCAGACGAGGTGAAGCTAGACAGAAGCTTCATTCAGACCCTGGTACACAGCGAACAGGACAAGGCTATCGTCAAGGCAATCCTGGAACTGGCCAAGGTTTTTCGTTTTACCGTCACCGCCGAAGGGGTGGAGGATGAAGAGCAACTTGCCATCCTCAAATCCCTCGGATGCCAGCATTATCAAGGCTTCCTGACCAGCCGGCCGCTCACCGCCAAAGCCCTCGAGAGCCTGCTGGGTGCCCCGGTACCGGGCTAAACATGTAGGATTTATAGGGCTTTATGTAATAAAATAACGGCCTGCTCGAATCATTGGAGTCGTCTATGTCTGTCATTAATCGGATCCCCGCTGTCGAAGTCAGCGCCACCGCCGCTGAAACCAGTGTGACCGCCGATGCATCCGGGGTCATTGGCCGGATCCATTCCGTTGAAACCTGCGGCACCGTCGATGGCCCCGGAATACGCTTCATCGTGTTCATGCAGGGCTGCCTGATGCGCTGCAAGTACTGCCACAACCGCGACACCTGGGACACCCAGGGCGGCCGCGAGGTGACAGTGCCGGAGTTGATGAGCGACATCACCAGCTATCGTCACTTCATGAATGCCTCGGGTGGTGGCGTCACCGCCTCCGGTGGCGAAGCCATGCTGCAGCAAAATTTCATCGCCGAACTGTTCGCCGCCTGCAAGGAGAAGGGCATCCACACCTGCCTCGATACCAACGGCTTCGTGCGCCACTACGACGAGCAGCTCGACAAGGTGCTCGACAATACCGATCTGGTGCTGCTCGACATCAAGCAGATCAACGACGACAAGCACATTCCGCTGACCCACGTCAGCAACAAGTACACTCTGGAGTTTGCCCGCTATCTTGCCGCCAAGGGCAAGACCATGTGGATCCGCTACGTGGTGGTACCGACCTGGTCGGACGACGACGAGAGCGCCGAAGGGCTCGGCCAGTTCATCGCCGAACTGGGAGAGTGCGTCGAGAAGGTGGAACTGCTGCCCTACCACGAACTCGGCAAGCACAAGTGGGACGTACTGGGCGACACCTATGATCTCAACGGGATCAAGCCGCCCAGCAAGGAGACCATGGACCGCGTCCAGGGCATCCTCGCCAAGTACCACAACAACGTCAAATACTGATAGCTCAGGGGCTGGCCGGGAACACGCCGGCCCCTTTCACATCGGGCTTCGCCCATCTGCATGCCGTCACCGGACAAGGATCTGCCATGAGTGAAGGACAAGCCGCCGCCCTGCTGCTCTGGGTACTGCTGCTCATATTCAGCCTGCGCGGCACCTTGCTGCGCACCCTCTACCACAATCCGCTCTATCAGCATCTCTGCCTCGGCGGCGCCATCGTGCTGGTACCGCTCTGGACCCTGCGGGCCGGCCTGCACGAGGGATTGGACGTGCACTTTCTCGGCCTCACCAGCCTGACCCTGCTGCTGGGCTGGCGTCTCGCCCTGCTCGCCCCCTGCCTCACCCTGCTGGTGCTCAGCTATTTTGGCGTCATCCCGCTCGCCGAGATCGGCTGGCAGGCCCTCATCGGCGTGGCCCTGCCGGTCGCCACCACCTGGCTGCTGTTTCTGGCCAGCTGGGCCTGGCTGCCACGCCATCTGTTCGTCTACCTGTTCGTGGTGGCCTTTCTTGGTGGCGCCCTTTCCATCTCGGTCAAGGTGGTGGCCAGTGCCCTCCTGATGGGGCTCAGCGACACCTATCCCTGGTACACCATCAGCGCCGACTACCTTTCCATCTGGCCGCTGCTGCTCTTCCCCGAAGCGCTGCTCAACGGCATGACCATGACCCTGCTCGCCATCTACCGCCCCTACTGGGTCAACACCTTCTTCGACCGGGAATACCTGGGCCGCTGATCTAGATGTTAGGCTTGATGAACACCCGCAAAGCAAAAGCCCCTGAGGACAGGGGCTTAGATCATGCAATGCAGTAAAGAATAGCTAGAAGCGATATTCAATGTGGATGGAATGACTATCCAGACCTGGGTTCTGCTCATACATATTGGCGTTGGACATGTGCTCATATTGATAGCCAATCAGCCAGTTTGAAGTCAGTGCATAGCCAAGACCAATACCACTTGAAAACTGGAACGGCCCGCCGTAATCCTTGAAGCCATTGCCACGATGACCGAATTCATGCTCCGCCAGCCAGAGCACTTCAACCGGGATCCAGACCACCCAGTTGCCCCACAGGCACTCTGCCCTGGCACCAGTTCCGAGTCTGGCAGTGCTGTCATCTCCTACCTTCAACATACCACCCCGAGCCCCCAGACCGAGCTGACAACCTGTGTCGCCCCAACGCCAAAACATATGGTGGTATTTCACATCAACGCTATAAATGTCGAGTTTCTCATTTTCAGCGGGCTTGCCGAGCTGCAACGCCATAATGTCATCGCCGGCGGCAACGTTCGTGCCGGTACTCAAGGTCGCCAGCGCCCCGGCAAGCAAAAGCATGTTAGCGTTCATCTTCCCCTCCAACGTCCTTGTTGTTCTGCGTAGCCACACTCAAGTTCGAATGGGTACACATCAGGCATAGTCAGTGAGGAAGATGTTTGTCAATTGGATATGAAAAACTAAAAAGTTCAACATTTCAGGGGAAATAGTCTAGCAAACGGAGACATTAAGAATGAATTACAGAATAAACCAGATGGGGAGGATATTATTTGAGCAATACAATAATAGTAGTGAACGTATTTGAAAATTAAAAAAGACAAGAAACCAAGATCACAAAAACAGTATTTTAATGAAAAAACATCGTATGTAAGAAAAGTCTTAATTAATCATTTTTTCACCATTAATACTCATCCGATCTGTGTCAATCACCATAAAGTTTCAAAAAAAACACATTAACAACAAATGGTTAGACTTGACAGTTTACTTTTCCACCAATTGATATTGCGTGTTGACTCAATTGCAACTGGTGGGTAGTATGCAGCACAAATAAAATTAAGCATGATGCGCATCACAGAATGACGCGATATGCACGGGTTGATTACTTGCTTTGCAAGTCCATTTATGTTTGCTGTTCACAGCAAGCAACGCCTCGCTATCACCCCATTTTATTTTCGTTAAACACAATCTGCTTTCTTTCTTCGGGAATATGTCATTGCCGTGCGGTAGCTATGCCTAATCGCAGCCCTAAAAATAACAATAAAGCAACATAACATCAACATGTCTGGACTAACAAATACGAACTGACGCCCTATTACCATTGCAGTAGTCAGTGGATCAGCAGTTTGTGATAGAGTCGCACCTTCTTAAAATTCAATTGTCGATATTAGATTAAACATTGAACACCCCTATTCTCTCAACTCATCGCAGAACCTCGCTGGCCGTGCTCAAGGATGTCACCTTCGGCCTGTTGATGCGGGAACTTAAAACTCGCTTTGGCAACTACCGGATGGGCTATGCCTGGGCTGTTCTCGATCCCTTGCTGACGATTGCCCTGTTCTGTTTCGTGTTCGGTATGCGTCAGCGCAGCGGCTTTGGCGGGGTAGAAGCCCCCGTTTTTGTTGCTGCTGGATATCTTCCTTTTCTCATGTTTCAAAACATGAGCAATCAATTGCAATCCGCAGTCAGTGCCAACAAGGGGTTGTTTTGCTATCGACAGGTAACACCGTTTGCCACCCTGTTTTCCCGTTTCTTGCTGGAAACCCTGATTGGTGTACTGGTCGCCTTTGTACTGATCTTGGGACTTATCTGGTTTGGCTTCGATGCTATGCCCGCCGATCCGCTGGCCGTGCTGACCGGCTATGGATTGCTGATGATTTTTTCATTCGCGTTGGGAACCTTGTTCTGCGTTGCGACTTCGCTTTCCGAGGAAGCACGCAAACTAATCCCTATTCTAATGCGACCCATGATGTGGATCTCGGCGGTATTCTTTCCGTTGGCCGCGGTGCCACAGAACTATCAACATCTATTGCTATGGAATCCTGTTGTGCATGCCCTCGAGCTGATCCGCTCCGGCTGGATTGCTGGCTTCCAGACTCAGGGAGGCAGTTGGGGCTATCTCACGGGTATCACATTGATATTACTTACCTTTGCCATGAGTGCCTATCGCCTCAGCCATCGCCGCTTAATTGCAAGCTAACCGTATGATCACGCTGGAAAACGTCTCAAAATATTATCCGACCAAATTTGGCCGTCATTACGTGCTTAAAGATGTCAGCTTCACCCTGCCGGGAGATCGCAATATCGGCATTCTCGGAGCCAACGGCGCCGGCAAGTCGACCTTGCTGCGATTGCTCGGCGGCATGGATATGCCCAACAAAGGCAAAGTGACTCGCCATAGTCGGGTTTCCTGGCCACTGGCCTTGAGCGGCGGCTTTCAAGGCAGCATGACGGGTCGCGAAAATACCCGCTTCGTCTGCCGCATCCATGGTGTGCACGATACAGCAGCCGTGGAAGAGTGGGTCAAGGAGTTCTCGGAGATAGGAAAGCACTTTGAACTGCCCATTAAAGGCTATTCCAGTGGTATGAAATCCAAGTTTTCCTTCGCCGTCAGCATGGCCTTTGATTTCGATATCTACCTCACCGACGAGATCACCTCAGTAGGGGATGCCAGATTCAAGCAAAAGTGCATCGATGTCTTCACCCAAAAGCGGCAGACCGCCAGCTTGATCATGGTCTCTCACGACATGAAAACTTTACGCCAACAGTGTGATATGGGCATCGTGCTGCAAAACGGGCAATTGACCCTGCACGATGACATTGAAGACGCCATCACCATCTATCAAAAGCTCTGATTTTTCCTTTTAAGCCTTGCCACGGATACCTATGACCAAAGCCAATCTCAGTGCCCTGCTTGAGCGAAAACTTCGCAAATTCAAGCGGGACCCAAAACTCTTTCTCATCGATTCCAAGGGTTATCGGGTAGCCCGCCAGTCGTGGAAAAAAGCAATCAAGCTAGGTAGTTTTTTATGGATCCTAGGTTGCTTCATGTTAGCAACCTTCTATTACAGTTTTGTGGCAAGCGATCGCTACGTCAGTCAAGCCAGTCTTATCATCAAGCAGGCAGACCAGCTCAAGATGATGCCGGATGCCCTCTCCATGCTGGGGCTGGGTGGTAGCAATCATCAGGATGTGCTGGTGATCCAGGATTACCTTAAATCCTGGGACATGCTCAATACACTGGATAAAAAGCTGCAATTAAAACAGCACTACCAGGGCGACAACGCAGATCTTTTCTCCCGCCTGCCGGCAGACGCCAGTCGCGAAGAGTTTCTGGCCTTCTATCGTGACCACCTGACCGTCAGCCTTGATGAGCTTTCCGGGGTGTTGACCGTCAGTCTGCAAGCCTTTGAGCCTGAGTATGCCAAACAGGTGGTCGCGCTGATGCTCAAGGAGAGCGAAGGATTCATCAACCGGCTGAGCCGTCAGGTCGCCGTCGAGCAACTCAAGTTCGTCGAATCTCAGGTTGCCCGCTCCCACGAGCGGCTGCTGAGTGAACGTGAAAAGATGCTCGCCTTCCAGAACCAGCACCAGCTGATGAGCCCCGAGGCTACCAGTACAGCCATGATGGGCGTGGTCTCTGAGCTGGAAGCGGAACTGGTACGCCAGGACGCCGAGCTTAAACGTCTGCAGATCTACATGAACCCCAATGCCCCTGACGTGGTGGCGGTAAAAGATCGGGTAGATGCCCTCACCCGCCAGCTGACGCAAGAAAAACAGCGACTGACCGGCAGTGAGAAACAAGCCCTCAACGAAGTCAATGCCGATTATCAGGCGGTTCAAGTACAAACCCAGCTGGCCGCCGATGTCTACAAGACCGGCCTGGTCAGCATGGAGCAGGCCCGCGTCGAAGCCTATCGCAAACTGAAGCATCTGCTGGTGGTCAGCCAACCCAGCTTGGCCGAAGAGGCTGAATATCCCCGCCGTCTCTACAACCTGGCAACCATAGGCGTGCTGCTTTGTCTTTTCTACGGTCTGGTCGTGATGGGTCTGGCGACCCTGCGTGAACACCAGGACTGATCAGGAGTGATTTTTTGAAGATGTTATCCCATTTGAACCTGAAACCCAGCCTGCTGGCGCTGGGCCTGGGCATGTTGCTGCAACCTGCGTTAGCCCTCGAGATCTCGCAAGAAGCGGCCCCGGTGCGCAAGGTCATTACCGACACCCAGACCCAGGATCCGGTCTTTGGCAACTGGCTGTTTCGCGGCGAATTCGCCCGCGAATCCTTCAATGGCTTCAACCCGGATTACCGCATCTCCATTGGCGATCGCGTACAGGTACAGCTCTGGGGCGGCGTCGAGTTTGATCAACCGCTGACGGTCGATCATCAAGGCAATATCTTTCTGCCCAAGGTGGGCCCCATCAAGGTAGCCGGGGTACGCAACGAGCAGCTCAACGATACCCTGCTGGGCGCCATCACCACCGTTTATCAGAAAAACGTCAGCGTGTATGCCACCCTGGATGTCAGCCAACCGGTCAAGATCTTCGTGACAGGCTTTGTCAGACAGCCGGGCCTGTTTGCCGGCCAATCGGGGGACTCCATCCTCTATTTTCTCGACAAGGCGGGTGGCATCTCCCCCGAGCGCGGCAGTTATCTGGATGTGGCCCTCAAGCGCAATGGCCAAACCTTGCGCCATTACAATCTCTACCAGTTCCTGATCAATGGCACCCTGCTGCCGACCCAGTTGCGCGATGGCGACATCATAGTGGTGGCACCACTGCGCTATCAGACCACGGTCAGAGGCAAGGTTGCCAACGCCAACAAGTTCGAGCTGAGCAAGCCCCATGTCACCCTGACCGAACTGATGCAAATGGCCAGGCCCGACCCCGATGCCACCCATATCCGGGTCAGTCGCAATCAGGGGGAAGATATCCGCATGGACTACTACCCCATCAATGATCAGCAGATGAGCAGCCACATGGTCAGCTCCGGCGATACCGTGGAGGTGATTGCCGACAAGCGTTACGCCTCCATCGCGGTACGGGTGGAAGGGGAACACGACAGTGCCCAGGAGTATGTGCTCAAATACGGCGCCCGCCTTGGCGACATCCTCAACGGGCTGAAACTGACCCAGGATGCGGATCTCAGTGCCATCCAGCTTTATCGGGAATCGGTCAAGGTTCGTCAAAAAGAGATGCTGCAGTCGTCACTCAAGGCGCTGGAAGCCAGCATCCTGACCGCCCGCTCCTCGTCCGAAGGTGAGGCAAAGCTGCGCAACAGCGAAGCTCAGCTTCTGATGCAGTGGGTGGAGCGTGCCAAAGACATCCAGCCCAACGGCCAGGTGGTGCTGGCCAACGGCACCAATATGGAAGACGTGCGGCTCGAACCGGGCGATATCATCCGTATCCCGCGCCAGACCAACCTCATCATGGTACACGGGGATGTAATGTTCCCGAACGCCATCCTGATGGATAGCAAGCGTACCGTGGCCGATTACATCAATCTGGCAGGCGGCTTTACCCAGAAAGCCAGCAACTCCCGCATCCTGTTGCTGCACCGTGATGGCACCTTCAGCCAGATCGAGAAGAGCGATCTGGATAACAAAGAGATTGCCATCAAACCGGGTGACGAGATCTTCGTACTGCCGCAGGTCGATACCAAGTCACTGCAGATCACCAAGGATATTACCGAAGTGCTCTATCAGATCGCCATTTCGGCGCGAGCATTGGTTCTACTTTAATAATTGACAATTTACCAAGTTGCGGGAGGTCATTAAATGGCCTCCCGAATTTTTTGCCTATAAAAACCAAAATAATCAATATAGATAACGCTAGGGGATAAAATGAAAGCTGTGATTCCAGTTGCTGGCCTGGGTACCCGCATGTTACCTGCCACCAAGGCTATTCCTAAAGAAATGCTGCCTATCGTCGATAAGCCGCTGATCCAGTATGTGGTCAATGAATGCATTGCAGCAGGTATAAAAGAAATTATTCTGGTAACTCACTCATCAAAAAATGCCATAGAGAACCACTTCGACAAGTCATTCGAGCTAGAAGCAACCTTGGAAAGCAGGGTGAAACGGCAATTACTGGAAGAGATCCAGTCCATATGTCCCAAGGATGTGACTATCATGCATGTCCGTCAAGGTGAGGCAAAAGGGTTGGGCCACGCAGTGCTTTCAGCTTATCCCCTCGTCGGTGACAACCCGTTTGTAGTGGTATTGCCCGATGTGATTATCGACGACGCAGCAAGCGATCTGAAAAAAGATAATCTGGCAAAAATGGTTCGTAATTATAAAGAGTCAAGTCACTCCCAGATTATGGTGGAGCCTGTCGAGATCAAAGATGTATCGAAATACGGTATCGTGGATTGCCATTCTATTGATGTGAATGCGGGTGAGTCTGCCACCATATTCGATGTTGTTGAGAAGCCGGAACAAGATGACGCACCATCCAACCTTGCTATTGTTGGGCGTTACGTGTTAACGCCAGAGATATGGCCACACCTGCGTACAACCAAGCCTGGTGCTGGTGATGAAATTCAGCTCACAGATGCCATCTCAGAATTGCTGAAAAATGGCCAAGTAGATGCTTTTTGTATGCAGGGAAAATCTCATGACTGTGGCGATAAGCTGGGCTATATGAAAGCTTTTGTGGAGTATGGCCTAAGACATAAAGAGTACCAGCATAGCTTTAAAGAGTTTATAGGGTCGCTAGCATTATAAAATATGTAATTCTGACTCATTCAATGCATTAGAAACTTACATTCATATCGAAATAAGATGAGAAAACTTAAAAAGTTCTTCAAGAACCCAGGTATTTTTATTCGTGATCATCTGAATAAGAAATATCCAGTTATCCGAAACGAGATTGAATGTGCAGAGAATGAAGAAGACATTCTTATGCGCCATGATCTTGCACTGGAAAGTAAAATAGATATCGATTTCCCAATCGATGTGGTATTTACATGGGTTGATGATACAGATCCGGCATGGCAGCTTAGATATCAGCAACACAAGTTGCAAGTCAATGCTGAACATGTAGGTAGATATGCGACTGATCCAGCAAGATTCAGCAATCATGATGAACTAAGATATTCTCTTGGCAGCGTATTGAAGTTCTTACCATGGGTCAGAAGAATATATATCGTAACTGACCAACAATGTCCAAAATGGCTGGCTCCAAGTGATAAAATAAGAATTGTTGATCACTCTGACATTATTGATAGACAATACCTTCCAACATTCAACTCTCATGTAATTGAAGCACATCTGCATAAAATCCCTGATTTGGCAGAACATTTCATCTATTTCAATGACGATGTGTTTGTCGCCAGACCATTGCCAGCTGGGCATTTTTTCAGAAGCAATGGGATAGCTTCGCTTTTTATGTCCAACAAAAGCTTGGCCATGATGCAGAAGAAAGGTACGGATACGCCGACACTATCAGCCTCATTGAAATCAGCATCAATCCTTAACCAGGATTTCAGTTTTCTCATCGACCACCCACTGGTGCACACCTATGTACCTCTTAGAAAAAGTATATTTGAAGAGAGCTGGAGGTTATATCGAGCAGACCTAAAGAATTTCTTATCTCATAAATTCAGAACAAATCATGATTTGAATTTGGCAACATTCTTTGTCCCTTGGCTTTCTTATATTAGAGGTGTCGCTGTCCCCTCCAGGGATATTTGCTATTATTTTAATGCAAGATCACCTGCCGCTGCGACCTATTTTAAAGCCCTTGAGATAGCCAAACAAAAAGGAACTCTGCCACATTCATTTTGTGCTAATGATTTTAATACAAAGAAAAAATCTTCGTTAGATTATAAATATCAACTTGATTTAGCATTAAAAAAATATTTTGAATACGGGAATAGTCATGCTTAAGAGAAAGTTTCGCAAACTTGTCAACAATCCTAAACTGTTTTTCTCTGATATGGCCATCAAGCATAGCGACAAGGTCAGCTATCTTAAGCCGAAGAAGATGGAAGGTCACTATCAGTACACAGTCGTATCTGCCGTATATAATGTAGGTCGTTATTTAGAGGATTACTTCAACAGTTTGGTGAAACAACGACTAGACTTTAAGAAACATATCACTCTTATTTTAGTTGATGATGGTTCTACAGATAACTCTGCGGAAATAATTAAACGATGGCAGAAAAAATACCCTGATAACATTCATTACATTTATAAGGAAAATGGTGGACAAGCATCTGCACGTAATTTGGGCATGCAGTATGTAAAAACAGAATGGGTCACATTTATGGACCCAGATGATTTTGTTGATGCCGATTATTTCTTAGAATCAGATAATTTCATTTACACCCATAAGAACGATAATATCAGACTGCTATCATGTAATTTTATTTTTTACTATGAGGATAAAGATGCATACAGTAATACGCATCCATTATCGTATCGATTTAATGACGGAGATAAAGTATATCCGTTGTTAAAGATGGAGAATAATCCACAGTTTCACGTAAATTCGGCGATTTTTAAGAAAGATGACTTAATTAATCATGGAGTTACTTTTGCTGAAAATATTCGACCTAACTTTGAGGATGGCCATTTTGTTATCAGCTATATAGCAAAAGTAAAAGACGGAGTAATTGGTTTTTCACCGAAAGCAAAGTATTTTTATCGTAAGCGATCTGATGGTTCATCATCACTAGATTCTGCATGGGAAAAGAAGGGCCGTTATCTTGATGTTTTGGAGAATGGTTACTTGGACTCCCTCTTAACATGTAAAAACGATCTATCTCTGATTCCAAAGTCTGTCCAATGGACAATCATGTATGATCTCATGTGGCATTTTAAACGTATCGTATCTCACCCAGAGAAATTGAGCTGCTTATCAGAAATCGAAAGAGATAGATACTATTATAATTTAACATCGATATTTAAACTAATTGATACTGAGCAAATAATGTCGTTTAATCTCGCTGGAGCATGGTTTTATCATAAAATAGGCATGCTCTCATTAAAGAGAGAAACAGAGCCATATCAAATAGTATATATTGAAAAATTTGATAGAATTAAAAATCAAGTCCAGCTTCGTTATTTTACCACTAACTTGGGATTAGAGATTACATCTATTAATGATAAAGAAGCTTACCCTATAGCAGCAAAAACTATTAAGCATGATATTGCTGGACATCAGTTTCTATTAGAGAGACGAATGTGGATACAGTTAGAGAAAAACTCTATTTTAAATGTACGAATTAATAATTTAAATACTCAGATATCTCTTTCTGGAAAATTGTACAAGAATGGAGTGAAATCTGATCTGATCTCACAAAATACACATAAGAATATCCCTTATAATAAAATGAAGTTTAATGATTCTTGGTTGTTCATGGATCGAGAAACTCAAGCAGATGACAATGCGGAACACCTGTATCGTTATGTAAGAGAAAATCACTCCGAAAGGAACATATTTTTTGTACTTAAAAACGATTCCTGCGATTGGAATAGGTTAGTAAATGATGGCTTTAATTTACTCCCTTTCGGTTCTCAACAACATATAGACGCTTTAAAGAATTGCTCTAAAGTTATCAGTTCTCACGCAGATTATTATGTGACTAATTTTCTTGGTCAACATATGTTAGATGGTAGGCATTTTTGTTTTTTACAACATGGCATTACCCAGAATGACATATCTGGTTGGCTTAATAAGAAAGAGCAAATTGACTTATTTGTGACAGCAACATCAGCAGAATATAATTCAATTGTTTCTGATACATCGAGATATAAATATACAAAAAAAGAAGTTAAGCTAACAGGCTTCCCACGCCATGATGCATTGATAAACAACAGTAAAAAAACAGAGAAAATCATTTTAATAATGCCAACTTGGCGCGAATGGGTTGTTGGACCTCAGTTATCAACAAGTAATGAAAGAGAGATTAACCCTGATTTTGATAACACTGAATACCTCATTTCTTGGAAAGAGTTTTTAAATAGCGGTGATTTAAGAGAAATGAGTGAAATGTCAGGTTACAAAGTGATGTTTTCACCACATTCAAGTATTCGCCCATATCTAAATTCATTCTGTGTCCCTGACTATATATCAATCTTTACACCAGGAAGTGAAAGCATATAGAGTTTATTCACTCGTTCAGCAATCATGATTACTGACTATTCATCTGTCAGTTTTGAGATGGCAGTTCAAGGTAAGCCGACCATATATTATCAATTTGATGAAGAACGAATGTTTTCTGGTGCACATACGCTAGCCAGAGGGTATTTTGATTATCGAAAGCATGGTTTTGGTCCTGTAGTAAATGATTTTAAATCTCTATTATCTGCATTGAGTGAAACACTTTCAAATGGTGGTAAACCTTCAAGTGATATTATTGAAAGAATATCTGAAATGTTTCCTCAAAGGGATGGAAATGCATGCCGAAGGGTTTATGATGCCATTTGTAGCTTAGATGAGAAATCTGATAAATCAATTAAGATAGATGATTATTCCATTGGGTTAGATTATGCGGTGAGAGCATTCAAACACAAAGCTTATGCAATAGCAGAATCGAGATGGAAAGTTTTAAGATCGAACACGAAAGATGACGAAATGGTTCTAATTGGCCTAATAGCATCACTGCGAATGCAAGG
This sequence comes from Aeromonas sp. 2692-1, assembly GCF_013085505.1. Classification (NCBI taxonomy): domain Bacteria; kingdom Pseudomonadati; phylum Pseudomonadota; class Gammaproteobacteria; order Aeromonadales; family Aeromonadaceae; genus Aeromonas; species Aeromonas sp. 2692-1. The sequence continues at coordinate 2,813,710 of NZ_CP038513.1, read as the reverse complement.
GAAATTAGAAGAGGCTAATACTATTTTTAATAAAAGTTTTAAAGCTGACTGTACGCAATGGTCTGAGCGTGTACTAACTGAAGCAGCATATTTATCGATGTATCAACATAAGTGGGACCTTGCAGTAACGTATTGGGAGAGAATACCCACAAAAAGTACAGCGCAACACTTAAGCTATATTCAGTCATTATCAGAACTAGAATGGCACCAAGCTCTTGCAAGGGAAATTCGTCATCTCGATAATCTGGCGATTCCATCTCGATTTGTTGCGTTAGCCCAGGCTTGGCGTGATATGGCAAATAAAGAATGGAAGTCAGCGATAAATAAGATTGAAGCAAATATTAATGATTATTCACAAGATGAATTATTTTCGTATAAACCACAGCTCATGCTGTCTAGATGCCTACGGAACATGTGGAATGTAACAGGTGCTTATGAATATCTTACATCTTATGAAAAACATACTAAAAATGATTTACTATGCAGAGTTGAGATAGCACAACTTGCTTTTGTGCAAGAAAATTGGGATAAAGTAATATATCAGATTCAACTTGCATTCAAGGATCTGAATGATATTCCTGAGCCAATTGCATTGATATATGTAAGGGCGTTAGAGTCAAAAATATCAGACGTTGTGATTAAAAAGGACGTTGTTTTTAATAAAGAGCTAACGTTGACTAAAGTAAGAGCATTGCGAGAGCAGGGATATGTTGGTCAAGCATCTAATTTTTTAAATAATTCATTTTCTAATATTAGAGTTAGTGCTTGGTGTGATTCGATGAAGTATGAAGCAGCAAGAATAGCAATGGCAAAATACTGTTGGCTTGATGCTTTATCATTCTGGGATTCAATGGACTGTTACGATAATATTAGCGGCATGGCACGCCTTCGTTGTTTAGCTGAACTTGGCCATCATAAAGCAGTTAGGCGTACTATCCTCGATGCTGAATGGGTTAGAACAATATCTAAAAATCAATTTAGTTTTGCCGAAGCTTTATATTATATAGCCAAATCTGATTGGTATTCCGCATCTAAAATTTTAGAAACTTCGTTACATGGTTATGAGTTTCATGAGTTTTTAATTCATAAACCTCAACTGTTACTATCTCGCTGCTATCGAAATCTGGGACTTTACAAAGAGGCAGTTAAACAGCTAATTAATTATGAAAAACATACGCGTAACGATCCTGCATGCCGAGTAGAAATTGCATTATTAGCAAAAGAAAAAAATGAATGGAGTAAGGTGGTTGCTCAGTTAGAGCAGGCATATCCATCTCCTTCAGACCTTCCAAAGGAATTAGCAGTTATAATGGTATTATCTTTGCAAAATATAAATGCCTTTAAAAAAATGGACATTATTTTAAAGTCTCTTCCGAAGAGTACCTTTGATTTTGTATCTGAGAATATGGTTCTTTTTGTAACAAAAGAGAACGCACTTTCTTAAAGTTAGGAGATAGGGCATGTGAAGCACATGCCCTATCTGTATAAGAGCAGTTTATATGACAACATTAGAAAATGTTTTTATAAAAAACAACACTTCAATTAAATATAAGTTTAGAAAGGCTAAGCAAGATAGAAGGCACTTATTAGTAGTTTTTTCTGGATTTGGTTGGCCGAACCCAATAACTTATTATTTTTCAGGGAAATCATCTGATGATTGTCGTTCCAATATTCTTTGGATAAAAGATGACATTGAAAATGAATGTACGTATTACTTATGTCATAAAATGGATTTTTCAATTGAAGCCACAGTTATAGCTTTAATTGAAGAGGTGTTATCTGACCTCTCTCTAGATAAATCAAGATGTACTTTGATGGGTTTCTCAAAAGGCGGTAGTGCTGCTATATTCTTCGGAATAAAATATGGTTTTAGTAATATAATTTCCTCTTGCCCTCAATTAAATATTGGAACCTATGTTAATAGCTCTTGGCCAAAAACAGCAATTAACATGATGGGAGATACAATTGGAACAAGCACTTCAGTACTCGATGAATTAATACCATTAATGCTTAAAAATGATAAAAACACAAATAAAAATATATATCTAATTAGTTCACCTCACGATGAACAGTTTGCTACAGAAATAGCACCATACTTGTCCTATTTCTATAAGTATAGTAACTTTAACTTTGTTTTTACTGATTCCGAGCTAACATGGCATCATAATAAAGTTACCTATTATAACATGCCAATTATCATGTCAATAATTTATGCACATGGTGAAGGGGCATACCCTAGTTTTGGTATACTCAATAATGGGGCATCAAAAAATGGCAGCTTTGTTAGCTCCAAGCTGAAAAATATTAATATTGAACCAGTCATTGAACTTAATTCGATTAGTCTAAGCGACTCCAAGCTGTATATAAAAGGAACAGCCTTTATTCAAGGCGTTGAATGTCCGTCTTATGAATATCTCGAGCAAGAAATAATATTTAAAAGTGAGCGCGCTGTTTATACATTTACTTTGGGAAAAGTAATTAACAATGAGTTGTCTTACTTATATTACAATGACCACTTTATTGATTATAAAGTTGGGGATTTCTCTACTTTAAAGCATAAAGGTATAGATATATCATCCTTGGAATGCGGGAAGTATGAAGTGTTAATAAAGGTGACTTCTGGACAGTACAAGTTTGAAAAACCTCTAACTTCTAATGTTGTAGCCTCATCGTATTCATTCATAAATAACAAGGTTTTCAGCGTTTGCAATGTTTCTAATAACATATTTTTTGTTGTGGATGCAATAGGTATAAAGTCAGACTCGTATCATTTTTTTGAAGTGAAAAACAAATGGCTTAAAAATGAACGCATTCATTATGATGGGGTTTATGCGGTCAAAGGTTTGGAAATCTCAGAATGGTCTGATGCTGAATATTTCTTGCTTCTGCTTGGGGATTCAAATAGGTATAGCTTCCAGTTAGGCAAAAAACATTTCGAATGGTTGAATGATATCTTTTTGCCTAGCTGCGGGGTATATCAAAAATCATATTTTTCAACTATGAAAGGATTGGGCGTTTCTATTTCTGATCTTCCTCATGGTGAGTATAGGATATTTGTGCGCCTGATGAAGAATGGGGTTTCATTTTCAGAAGATACTGGGGATGTATTATTTTTATCGAATGAGGCACCTCGTTTAGAGGCTGTTGTAAATTAAGATGCATCTGTATACTAATTCCAAGGGGATATACAGGCGGTCACATTATATTTCTGTATTGTTAAACGGGGAAGTCAATTATCAGCGTATAATTAAGCTCAAAAATAATGGTGATGATGATATTGTCATCGGCTGGGGCCAGAAGGCCAATACACGCCAGATCAAGGCGCAGGCGGAGACACTGGGCTTGCCCTACTGGCAACTGGAAGACGGTTTTATTGGCTATATCGGCCACCCCGCCAAGGGGGGGATGGCGGTGTCGCTGATCGCCGATCCGGTGGGCATCTATTACGATGCCCGCCAACCCAGCCGGCTCGAACAGCTGATTGCCACCCCTTGCGATGCCGATACGCTGGCGCGGGCCGAGCGACTGATCGGCGAGCTGGTACGTCTTGGGGTGACCAAGTACAACTGTTATGCCAGTCACCCCGATGCCGCCTCAGCCGCCGGGCCCCGCAGCCCATCGGTTGCCGAGGTGAAAGGACTGCCGACGGCACTGGCTCAGCGCCTGCTGCAAGACACCCGACCCAGAGTCTTGTTGGTCGATCAGGTGGCCGGCGATCTCTCCATCCCCGGCGCGCTCGCCAGCGAAGCCGATTTTGTTGCCATGGTGGAAGCGGCACGTCGCAACCACCCCCATGCCCGTCTGCTGCTGCGCACCCATCCCGATACCCGCTTTGGCAAGAAGAGCGGCGTGTTGGCCAGACTGAAGCTCAGCGATGTGGAGATAGTGGCCGACCATTGTCATCCCCACGTGCTGCTGAGCCTGGTGGATGCCATCTATACCGTCTCATCCCAGCTCGGCTTCGAGGGCCTGCTGCTGGGCAAGCCGGTCTACTGCTTCGGCATGCCGTTTTATGCCGGCTGGGGGCTGACCCACGACAGCAAACAGTGCGAACGCCGCAACCTGCAGGTGTCACTGGCCCAGCTGGTGGCGGCGGCCTTGATCCACTACCCGCGCTACCTTGACCCCGTGCTTGGCCAGCGCTGTGAAGTGGAAGAGGTGGTCGCCATCATCGCCCGCCAACAAAAGCCCGCTCCCCGTTGGCGCAGGCTCTATCTGGTCGGTTTCTCGCTGTGGAAGCGCGCCTTTATGCAGGCATTTTGCCATCACCTGGCCGAGGAGCTTCGTTTTGTTCGCAAGCCTCCCAAGCGGTTGACTGGCGATGAGCAGGTGTTGGTCTGGGGTAGCCGCCATCCTGACCTCACCTCTGCCATTCGGGTGGAAGATGGTTTTATCCGCTCTCGCGGGCTGGGTTCCAACCTGTGTCGTCCCTCTTCCCTCTCCATCGATCCGGTGGGGATCTACTTTGACTGCCGCACCCCAAGCGGGCTCGAGCAGCTGCTCAATTACCAGCAACTGACCGAACAGGAGGTCATGCGAGGCCAGGCTCTGCTTGACCTGCTCAAGCAACACGGCGTCAGCAAATACAATGTGGGCACAGTGCAGCCATTCACACCGCCGACCGATGGCCGCACGCGGGTGCTGGTGGTGGGTCAGGTCGATGGGGATGCCTCCATCCTGACCGGCAGTCCGACCATTCGCAGCAACGAGCAGTTGCTGTGGGCCGTGCGGGCCGCCAAACCCGAAGCCCATATCATCTATAAGCCGCATCCGGATGTGGTGGCTGGCAATCGGGCCGGGGCTATTTCGGCAGCCTGCCTGGCGGAGTGCGTCGACAGCCAGGTGCTCGATATCGGCCTGACCAGCCTCTATCCCCATGTGGATGAGCTGCATACCATGACCTCCCTGAGCGGGTTCGAGGCACTGGTGCAAGGGGTCAAGGTCACCACCTGGGGCCAACCCTTCTACAGTGGCTGGGGCCTGACCACGGATGCCCACCCTCCTGCTCGTCGCCAGCGCAATCTGCCTTTGGCTGCCCTGGTCTATCTGACCCTGGTGGCTTATCCGCTCTACATCGACTGGCAGACCGGGCTCTGGATAAGCCCGGAGCAGTTGATCCGCCAGCTGGCGCAGCAGGGCCACTCCTCGACCCAGAAGTCGAGCCGCTGGCAACGCTGGCAGATCAAGCTGAGTTATCTGGCCCAGACCCTGTGGCAGCGCCCATCCCTCCCCCAGCTCATGAGATAAGCCGTACATGAAGATTTTGTTGTTGCAAGGGCCGCTCGGCCCCTTCTTCCAGATCCTGAGCCAGGCACTGAGCGATGCCGGCCACCAGGTGTACAAGATCCATTTCAACGGGGGGGATGAGTGCTGGCCATGCGCCGGCCATAACGAGCGTTTTACCGGCAAGCCGGAGAGCTGGAACACCTTTTTCCGCCGCTTCATCAAGCGCAACGGCATCGACAGCCTGATCTGCTACGGGGATTGCCGCTATTACCATCTGCAGGCCATTCGTATCTGCAAGCAGAAGAAAATTGCCGTCTGGGCCATGGAAGAGGGGTACCTGCGTCCCGACTACGTGACGCTGGAGCAAGGGGGCGTCAACGCTTTCAGCCCGCTCTATGCCAAGCGTGACAAGCTGGCCGAGCTGACCTGGTCTGAGCCCTATCAGGCACAGTTGCAGGTGGGCAAGACCTTTGCCAGACGAGCCTGGTATGCCAGCCGCTATCACATCAACAAGAGCCTGTTTCGCTGGCGCTATCCCCACTTCGTCAACCACAGACCCTGGAGCCTTTACCAGGAAGCCAGCGGCTGGGTTGCCGGTGGTTTGGTGAAATGGCGTTACCGCTGGGCAGACCGCCGTTTGCTGAAAGCCTTGCCGGCACACAAGGGACATATCTTCTTTGTCCCCCTGCAGGTCACCGAAGACTTCCAGATCCGCGAACATTCAGATTTGAGCGGCGTCGAGGAGATGGTGGCACAGGTGATGAACTCGTTTGCCGAGCATGCCCGCAACGAGGATGTACTGCTGTTCAAGCACCACCCCATGGACCGGGGTTATGTCAGCTACCAGTCCCAGATCAACCGGTTGGTCACCCTGCTCGGGCTGGAAGGGAGGGTGTTTTATGGCTATGACCTGCCGCTGCCTGCACTCTATCCCCTGCTCAAAGGGGTCATCACCATCAACAGCACGGTCGGCCTCTCCGCCCTGCTGCACGATGTACCGACCTTCTGCATGGGGCGTGCCCTCTATGATCTGCCGGGGCTCACGACCCGCGGCACGCTGGAGAAGTTCTGGCACAAGCAGAGCCCGGTCTGCAGCGAGACGTTCGAACGCATGCGCCAGTCCCTGCTGCACCTGACCCAAATCAATGCCAGCTTCTATCGACATCTGGAGATCGGCGCCATGGCCGTGGTGCAGAAGATCCAGCAGCACGACGAGCAGCGCATACCGAACAGGCAGAGCAAACGCGCCCTCAATCCAGCCGGGCTTATCGGTGCCCTCGGCATGTTGAGTTCATTTGGTTTTGTGGCGGACGAGATGTTGGCGCCCCTTGGCATGCTGTAACGCTTGTTCCCTTTCTTGACCGACAAAAAAGCCCGCAATTGCGGGCTTTTTTTATGGCGTTTACACGGTGCGGGGGCGCAGGTGGGCGTGCCAGCGGGCTTCCCACTTCTTGAACAGCCAGACGATGACGAAGGTCAGCAGCATGTAAAGCAGGCCGGCGGTCAGGAATGCCTCGAACGGGCTGTAGTAGCGGGAGTTGATGATCCGCGCGGCGCCGGTCAGATCGACGATGGTGATGATGCCCGCCACCGCCGAGCCCTGCAGCATGAAGATCACCTCGTTGCTGTAAGCCGGCAGTGCCCGACGAAACGAGTTGGGCAAAATGATCCGGGTCAGGGTCTGCCAGCGGGTCATGCCAAAGGCGTTGGCCGCTTCAATCTGCCCCTTGGGCATGTTGAGCACGGCGCCGCGCACGATCTCGGCGGTGTAAGCCCCGGTGTTCAGGGTGAACGCCAGCAGAGCGCAGAACCAGGCTTCGGCAAACAGATCCCAAGCGACGCTGTTTTTCAGCCACTCCCACTGGGCAGCGCCGTAGTAGATGATGAACAGCTGCACCAGCAGCGGGGTGCCGCGAAAGAAGTAGATGTAGGCCCAGATCGGCCCCTTGATCAGCCAGTTGCGGCTGTTGCGCAGGATACCGAGCGGCACCGCCAACATCAGCCCGAGGATCAGGGAAGCCGCCACCAGCAGCACCGTGGTGTAGAGGCCCTGCCAGTAGGTGGGCCATTCGGTGAGAATGATTGAGAAATCCATGGCTTACCTCGTCTTTATCGCATAGTGACGCTCGGCCCACTTCAGTGCCGAGGTGGAGACCGCAGTGAAGATCAGGAAGATCAGGGCCACCGCCATGTAGAAGGTGAAGGGCAGCTGGGTCGAGCCCGCCGCCAGGGACGCTTTGCGCACCATGTCATCGAGCCCGATGATGGAGACCAGCGCCGTGGTTTTCAGCAGTACCAGCCAGTTGTTGCCAAACCCCGGCAGGGCGTGGCGCATCATCTGGGGAAACAGGATCCGCACAAACACCTGGGTTGCCCGCATGCCGAAGGCCCGGGCCGCTTCCAGTTCGCCCTTGTCCACCGCCAGGATGGCGCCGCGGAAGGTCTCGGTCATGTAAGCGCCGAAGATGAAACCGATGGTGGCGACCCCGGCTGCAAACGGGCTGATGTCGATGTAATCGGGCAGCAGGGAGACCCACTCCTGGTTGGGATTGCTCGCCAGCAGGTAGTTGTTGTAGCTCTCGTTGACCCAGGTACAGAGGTTGTTGATGAGCACCTGGCCGCCGAAGAACAGCAGCATCATCAGCACCAGATCGGGGATGCCGCGAATGACGGTGGTGTAGGCGGTGGCAAAACCACGGGCCCACTTGTAGGGGGAGAGCTTGGCCAGCGCCCCCAGCATGCCGAGCACCAGCGCCAGCAGCAGGGAGGCCAGCGCCACTTCCAGCGTCACCCAGGCCCCCTCCAGCAGGGAGGTTTCGTATCCTTTCAAATCAAACATATGCGGCTCCATTGCAACTCATTGAGCGGGATCTCCCGTCCCAATATCCTTTCAAACCAAACACATGCAGCTCCATTGCAACTAAGCGGGCCCATCGCTCCCTTGCGAGAGACAACGGGCCCGATGACTACAGACTAGGGTCAACCTGTCGTGATGATTCGCCGCAATTGCGCCGGCGGCTACCGGGGTAGCGCGCCTTCGGGGTTACTCGCCATACACGTCGAAGTCGAAGTACTTGTCGTTGATCGCCTTGTACTTGCCGTTGGCACGCAGCGCCAGGATGGCGGCGTTGAATTTCTCTTTCAGATCCTTGTCGGCCTTGCGCACCGCGATACCAGCACCCTCGCCAAACCACTTGGGATCGGTCAGTTTCGGGCCGATGAACTCGAACGCATCGCCACCCTCTTTCTTGAGCAGGCCGTCGCTGATGGCTGCGGAGTCGGCCATCACATAGTCAACCCGGCCGGATTTCAGATCGAGATAGGCCTCGTCTGCAGTGCCATAACGCTTGATGGTGGCGTTGGGGAAGTTGTCGGTGATGTAGGTGTCCATGGAGGTGGCACGCTGCACGGCCACTGTCTTGCCACTCATGAACTCCTTGTCGAGCTTGATCTCGGTGCCCTTCTTGGCGGCGAAGCGGGCCGGAATGTGCTGATACTTCTGGGTGAAGTCCACCTTCTTCTTGCGCTCTTCGGTGATGTCCATGGTGGCGATGATGGCGTCATATTTGCGCGACAGCAGCGCCGGAATGATACCGTCCCAGTCCTGTTTGATCAGGGTGCACTTCACCTTCATCTCCTCGCACAGGGCGTTGGCGATGTCGATGTCGAAACCTTTCACCTCGCCGCTCGGCTCGGTCCAGGAGAAGGGGGGATAGGCACCTTCCACCCCGATCCGCACCTCTTTCCACTCCTTGGCCATCAGGCTGCCGGAAGACAGGGCAGTGACTATGGCGGTCGCCAGCATCAGCTTGTTCATGTATCTCTCCTTGATAAAGTCATCGACTGTTGCAATTGCAGATTATTGGGGTTCAGCCCCGGCCATCAATAGATGGAGGAGATGAATTGCTTGAACCGTTCGGACTTGGGATGGGCGAAGATCTCCTTGGGATTGCCCTCCTCCTCCACACGGCCCTGATGCAAAAACATTACCTTGTTCGACACATCGCGGGCAAACGACATCTCATGGGTCACCACCAGCATGGTGCGCCCCTCTTCGGCCAGCTCGCGCATCAGGCCGAGCACTTCGCCCACCAGCTCGGGATCGAGCGCCGAGGTGGGTTCGTCAAACAGCATCACCTCGGGTTCCACCGCCAGCGCCCGGGCAATGGCCGCCCGCTGCTGCTGGCCGCCGGAGAGGTGACCTGGGTAGTAGTCGCGCCGCTCCCACAGACCCACCCGGTTGAGCAGGTGTTCCGCCTTGGCCATCGCCTCGGCGCGGGGCACCTTGAGCACCTGGATCGGCACCTCGATGATGTTCTGCATGATGGTCATGTGGGACCAGAGATTGAAGCTTTGAAACACCATGGCCAAGCGGCTGCGAATGCGCTCCACCTGGCGCACGTCCTCCGGCAACCGTTCACCGGCCCGGTTGGTTTTCATGCGAATAAGTTCGCCATGGAGGGAAACCGTGCCGGAAGAGGGTGTTTCCAGCAGATTGATACAGCGAAGAAAGGTCGACTTCCCCGAACCGGAGGAGCCGATAAGGGAGATGACATCCCCCTTGTGGGCGGTCATATCGATGCCCTTGAGCACTTCGTGGGTGCCGAAATACTTGTGCAGATCACGAACTTCCAGTGCGGCAACGTCGCTCATCCATTACAACCTTGTCTGTCCCTAGACGCCGCTGGGGCGTGACTCACGCCATCGCTTATTTAACAAAAAGTTAACCGATGGCAACCTTCAGCGAAAATATCACTCGGATAGTTAAAAAACAATACAGAACCGAGGTCTTTGGTGTTTTGTCTGTATTTTTATTGGCCAAACAGGTATTTTTCAGCACTTTGTCTGCATAAAATGCTAAACCACCCTGCCTGATGACACCGCCTTTTTATACCCATAGCGCAAGGCTGGCAAGAAGATTCCTGCCTTTTAGCAGCAAGCCACCCAGATTGACTTTATTCAACCATGCAGTACGCGCATCCTGTTGAAAAATGGGCCTGTCAGGCCCCGTTCTGGCTGCACCAGAATGGGCCGGCGCCCCAACAGCGGGCCTCATTTCGCACCAAAAACATAACATATTGATAAAAAGGCTCCGGATGGAGCAGGCAAACACACAAATATGTGACACAGGCCCAATAAGTGATGATAAGGTGTCATTTTTGTCAGTTTTTGTGATCGAGGCCCCGATGTTGCTCAATGTGTTGCTGATCCTGCTGCCGCTGGTAATCGGCTATCTGGTACCCCTCTCCTCTGCCCGTTTGATCAAGCTGGTCAATCAATCGCTGGGCAAGATGGTCTATCTCATTTTGTTCCTGATGGGGCTGGGGCTCGCCTACGTGGAGAACCTGGGCAGCAATCTGGCGGTGATTTTCAAGGTGGCCGGGGTGATGCTCGCCGCCATTACCCTGTGCAACCTGCTGGCCCTCTGGTGGCTGGACAGGCGCTCACCTCCCACCCACGAGGCCAGCGACGGCCCGATGCCGAGCAAGCTGCACCTGCTGTGGGAGTCGCTGCAGCTCTGTTTCGTGGTGCTGGGTGGCGTCTTGCTGGGGCTACTGGTCGACCTGCGCGCCCTGCCCATCGACAAGTGGAGCGAGTGGGCGCTGATGCTGCTGCTGTTTCTCATCGGGGTGCAGATGCGCAACTCCGGCATGCGGCTGCGCCAGATCCTGCTCAACCCCTGGGGCATGAAGATCGCCGCCACCGTCATCGTCAGCAGCTGGCTGGGCAGCCTACTGGCCGCCCAGCTGCTCGGCATGCCGTTGACCCACGGCCTGGCCCTCAGCTCCAGCTTCGGCTGGTATTCGCTCTCCGGCATCCTGGTGGCCGACAAGCTGGGCCCGGTGCTGGGCTCCGCCGCCTTCATCAACGATCTGGGGCGCGAGCTCATCGCCATCCTGATCATTCCGATGCTGATGCGCCGCCACCCCTCCGCCGCCATCGGCTATGGCGGCGCCACGGCGCTGGACTTCACCCTGCCGGTCATCCAGAAATCCGGCGGCATCCAGGTGGTACCGGTGGCCATCGTCTCCGGCTTTATCCTGAGCCTGCTCGGCCCCATCCTGATCCTGGGCTTCCTGGCCATCTGATTGCCCCTGAGCCACCCACCGTCAACAACGACAAGCCCGGCACTGCTGCCGGGCTTGTCGTTTAAAAGAGGGGAGCCGGGTGTGACAGGCTCCCCGTCAACTCGCAGCCTTCAGGTGCGCCAGCGGCCGCCGCTCATCACCCGCTCGATGGTAAGCGTATCGGGGTCGATCAGCAGCAGATCCGCATCCTGCCCCACCGCCAGCGTGCCCTTGGTCGCCAGCCCCAGCGCCCTGGCCGGATTGGTCGTCACCACCGCCAGCGCCACCTCCAGCGCGACCCCCTTGTCGCAACTCTCCACCAGCGCCTGCCACAGGCTGCCGATCTGGCCGCAGCGCAGCTCGATGAGGCGCCCCTCGCCATCGAAGCGCGGCAAGCTGGCGTTGGCGTCCGAGCTGAAGCTGATGCGATCGGCAGGCACCCCGGCTGCCAGCAGCTCCACCAGGGCGTCGGCCGCCAGCCGCTCGCCATCGTCCAGCAAGTCCGGAAAGCTCGAGGTGGTGAGATCGACCCAGCCACCGGCCCGCCCCCACTCGATGGCCTCGGCAAACAGCCAGGGGTTGCGGTTGCAGTGAGTGGGATAGAGCTGGCGCAGCGGGATGTCGGTGCCATCGCGCAAAGCCCGCAGCGGCGCCAGCGCCCCGCGCCCGTCCCCCAGATGAAAGAAGCTGACCCCGCTCTTGCCGGCGAGCAGCCCGGCCACCCGCGCCTCGCTCACCAGGCGGGCCAGCTCGTCGTGGGTCGGCGCGCTGGATCGGTGATCGCTGATGGCCACCTCCCCCACCCCCAGCACCTCGGGAATGAGCATGATGTCGGACTCCACCGAGCCGGTGAGGGTCTTGACCGGCAGATGGTAGGAGCCGGTATACATGAAGGCGCTCACCCCGGCGGCGCGAAACTCGCGCACCTTGCCTAGCACCAGGGCCGGGCTGCGGGTCAGGCTGTCGGTACCAAGCGCCGCCACCAGGGTAGTGACCCCTGCCCTCAGCGCCTCCCTTGCCGCCAGCTCCGGAGTGCGAAAACCAAAGCCCCCCTCACCACCACCGCCGGTAATGTGGGCCAGCGGATCCACCAGCCCGGGCACCAGATAGCGGCCGCGGCCATCCACCCGCGTCAGTGGCCAGTCGGCGGGGACTGACAAGCCCCGGCCGAGCCAGGCAATGCGGCCATCGGCCACCAGCAGATCCTGGCGGCCCAGCGCAGTCGGGCCATAGAGTTCGGCGCCCTCGATCAGGGTCAACATGTGCATGCTCCTCGTGATGATGATGGGCGCCACAAAGCGCCAGCCATGCTGCACTCTACCCAGCCGGCGGTCATGGTGGGAAGCACTTCCGCACGGCCAAGCGCCCGTTCCCGTAGGCAATGGCCGCCGGATCCGCTAGGCTCAGCGACAATCCCCCTGGCTGACGTCACCCTTCATGAACTATCTCGCTCACCTGCATCTGGCAGCCCATACCCACAGCTCCCTCACCGGCAACCTGCTGGGGGATTTCGTCAAGGGCGCCCTGCCAAGCGCGCTCGGCACCGAACTCGACGAGGGGATCTGGCTGCACCGCAAAATAGATGCCTTCACCGACAGTCACCCCGAACACAGGGCGGCAGTGGCCTGCTTCGAGGCCCCCTGGCGCCGCTTTGGCGGTATCCTGGTGGACATGCTCTATGACCACTGGCTCAGCCTGCACTGGCCGCAGTTTCATGACGAGGCCCTGCCCCGCTTCCTGCAGCAGAGTTACCGGCACCTGCTGGTGGATGCGGAGCGTCTGCCGGATGGGTTGCCACTGCCCCTCAGACGGATGGCGGAGCAGAACTGGATCGCCTCCTATCAGCACAAAGAGGGGCTGGCGCAGGCCCTCAACGGCATCGGCCGCCGGCTGCGCCGCCCCCTGCCGCTCGGCGATGCACTGCTCACCCTCAAGCAAGCGCAATGGCAAGGGTGCGAGGCGGGCTTTCTGCGCTTCTACCCCCAGCTGATGAGCCACAGCGTGCAGCAGCTGGCCCACTATCGCGAGACTGGCGGCCACGCAGGCTTGCGGCCATAAAAAAGGCCCCGTGAGGGGCCTTCTACCAACGCTTCATCAGGCCCCTGGCGTGGCAGGCAGGAAGGTGAACGCCTTGGCCGGCACAAACTTGTCCGCCGTTTCCCCCGCATAGAGCTGACGCTCGGTCAGCGGGAGTTTCTTGACCGGGGCGCCAACACTCAGATCCAGCTGGTCCATGCTCACCCAGAAGGTGTTGGGCAGATGGGTCAGCTCGAAGAAGTAGCGGCGATGCTGTTGATCCGACACGCTGCGCCACAGGGTGGTGGAGATGTTGGGTTGATCCGGGGTGCTGATCCCCATGGGCACCGAGACGTTGCGCATCACGCTCATCACACCGGCCACGGCCTCATTGGCCTGATCCGTCTTGGGCAGGGTCTTGATATAAAAAGAGGCCCGGGCGAAACGATCCGCCGACCGGTTGGTGCCCGGCAGCATGGTGAGCCCGCCTATCTCCTCCCAGTACTCATTGAGTGCCAGCTGCTTGTCGAACACGGGGGAGTTGGTCATCACCTGATAGCTGCGGTCGTGGTGGATCTGCAACTTGCCATTCACGTACTGGAAAATGGCCGAGTCACCGCTGGCATCCGAGATGGAGAGGTGCAGCTGGCCCGGCTTGCCATCCGGCGTCAGGGTGGTCACCACATAGAACTCGTCCTTCGACAGGGCGGCGACCGCCTCGCTGACGGTGGCAAAATTGTCCAGCACATACTGGGCCCAGAGGGAGATGGAGAGCGTCTTGCGCGGATCCTGGTCACTCGGAGTCACATACTCGGACTCGGTCAGGTAGAGCAGGTTGGCCACCAACCCCTCTTCATTCATGCCATCGGCGGTACCCGCGTCAAAACCCGCGGCGACCAGGGAGCCATAGCGCGCGTTCCACGTCATGGAGTGCGGCCCGGCCGCCCCGCTCCGATCGATGCCGCGCGGCAAGGCCCAGAGGTTGGTCGGCATGGCGGCGCGCCAGTCCATGGTACGGCCGGTCACCACCAGACCGCCGTCGCCCTGATAAACGGCGCGGGTACAGGCATCGGCCAGCGAGCTGACCGACAGGGCCATGGTCAAGGCCAACAGGGTTTTCTGGAACAGGGGGCGGGATTGGCGTTTCATAGGGTGCATCACTCAAGGCTGGTGAAAAGGACAGGCTAACGGCTGCCGCTGTATGGGAGCTTAATGAGGATAGTCAGCCGCCCGCCCCCCTCCCACCTCGCGGCGGCCAAGATGTGATCATGTCGACATAGTGGCTGCAAGATCAGCGAGATACAGCGGACATCTGCACTGCCAGCAAGCCCTTGGCCCACCCGCTGTCACGTCAACTCCGGTCGTGTCATGCCTGGGTAGCGCATCCATAAAAAAACCGGACTCCAGGTCCGGTTTGCACAGAGCAGGCACGCTGACACGGGCCTCAGTGGTCCTGCGCCGAAGGCTCACCCTTCTTCTTGCGAATGCTCAGGCTCAGCTCGCGGCCGCGCAGGCGGGCGTAATAGATGGTGCCGATGAAGGCGAGCACGGTGAACACCAGCTCCACCACCGCCAGCCACCGCTCCCCCTCATCCGTGGTGATCAGGGTCAGGGCGTGCAGGAAGTAGGGCATCAACACGAAGTTGCCCCAGGCGTGGGTGTAGGGGTTGCCCTGCACGATCCCCTTGAGCGGGAACAGCAGCGGCACCGTCCAGATCACCGGCAGCAGCCAGGGGTTGAGATCCGGGTGGGGCGAGAGCCACAGATGCCAGAGGATGACCCAGCCCAGCAGGCCGAAGAAGCCGACCAGGGTCAGCAGGCGGGCGAAGCGGGTGCTCACTTGAGGATCTCCAGCACCTGCTCGGGCGGACGACCGATGCGGGCCTGACCGTTCTTGATCACGATGGGCCGCTCGATGAGCTTGGGATGCTGGTGCATGGCGCGAATGAGGTCATCACCGCTCACCTCGCCAAGCCCCAGCTCCTTGTAGAGATCTTCCTTGGTGCGCATCAGCTGACGCGGATCGCTGAACCCCAGCTGGCTCAGCAGGGTGCGGATCTCTGCCTCGCTCGGAGCCTGCTCCAGATAGAGCACCACATCCGGGGCGATCCCGTGCTGTTCCAGCAAGGCCAGGGTTTCACGGCTCTTGGAGCAGCGCGGATTGTGGTAGATTTGGGTCTCGCTCATGATAACTCCCTGATTAATCGCAAGATGGGACAAGAAACGGCGCTATTGTAGGGGAAACTGATGGTCAGGGTAAGCGCGAGAGTGCAGGAATTGAAACGAATTTGTTGGCTGATTGTGGCCGGCCTGCTGACAGCCTGCAGCCCGCCCCCCCAGTTCACCGACAGCCAGAACCAGCCGGTGGCCCTGGCCGACTTTGCCGGCAAGCCGCTGTTGGTCAACTACTTCGCCCCCTGGTGTGCCCCCTGCCTGCGGGAGATACCGCTGCTGGAGGCGCTGGCTCATGAGGGGCAAACTGCCGTGGTGATGGTCAACTACGACCCGGCAACCCCGGCCGAGCTCGCCAAACTGGCCGGACAGTACCACATCGAGGTGCCGCTGCTCATCGCCCGGCAGGAGGCGAGCCTCCCCTTCCCCCGCCCCGCCGGGCTGCCCACCAGCTATCTGCTTGATGGCGAGGGCAAGCTCCAGCAGACCCTGGTGGGTGAGCTCACCCCATCGCGGGTCGAGGCCCTCAGGGCATCAGTCAAAGCGGTGGACCACTGACGCCAACGCCGCTGGTAGCGGCGCCAGCCGGCTGGCGTTCCCGCCATTCTCTTCGCCATCATAAAACGACAAGGGCGCACCGAGGTGCGCCCTTGTCGTGGGTGAGAGCTGCTGGCCCGTCAGCCCTTGAGGCTGTCGAGATCCTTCTTGGCCCGCTCCAGCTCGGTGATGCGCGCCTCCAGTCTGGCCAGGGTCAACTTGTCGTTGGTGGTGCCGCGCGCCACGATAAGCTCGTCGATGGCTGCCTGGTAGTCACCGCGCAGGGAGAGCATTTCGGCCCGTGCCATGTGCAAATCGGTCATCCTGCCCGCCTTGCGATAGGCATCGGAGAGCAGGCTCCAGGCCAGGTTGTTCTCTTCGTGCTCGCGGGCATAGGGGTCGAGAATGGCGATGGACTTCTTGTAATTGCCCCCTTCCAGATAGGCGTTGCCGAGGTTCACCACCACCACCTCGTTGTCCGGCATGCGGGTGCGGAACTTCTCGAGCCGGGCGATGGCCTGGGCGCTGCGCCCCTTGGCCAGGTCGATGTCGGTGAGGGCATCCACCACGAACAGATCCTCGGGGTGGCGAGTCGCCAGCTCCTGCATCAGGGCATCGGCCTCGTCGGTGCGCTTGAGCTGCAGCAGCGCCAGCGCCTTGCCGTAGGTGGCCGCATCCTTGAGCGGGTAGTCCCCCTTCTGCAGGCGGTTGTCAAAATAGGTGAGCAAGGCCTGCGGGCTCTCGGTGCCGAAACGCACCTGGATACGCACCTTGGCCAGCCAGAAGTCGAGACTCGGCGGCAGATCCCGGCGGCCATAGCTGCCCGCCCGGGCGCGCGCCTCGCTGATCCGGGTCTCCGGCAGCGGGTGAGTCAGCAGCATCTCAGGCGGCTTGCTGGCGTAGCGATACTCGGCCGCCAGCTTCTGGAAGAAGTTGGCCATGCCCATGGGATCGAAGCCGGCGTCGTAGAGGGTCTTCATGCCGATCCGGTCCGCTTCGTATTCGTTGTCGCGGGTGTAGTTGATGGCTGACTGCATGGAGAGACCGAGCGTGGTCTGCAGCGCGGCGATGCCCGCGGTGGGGTTGATCACCGCCAGCGCGATGGAGCCCACCAGCCCGGCCAGGGTCATGGCGGAGCTGCTCGCCTGCGCTTCCATGTAGCGGGCGATGTGGCGCTGGGTCACGTGGGTGATTTCGTGCGCCAGTACCGAGGCGAGTTCGCTCTCGCTGTCGGCATAGAGAAACAGGCCGGTGTGCACCTTGACCCGCCCGCCGAGGAAGGCGGCCGCGTTGATGCTGGGGTCGTTGATCAGGAAGAAGGTGAACGGGAAACGCACGCCATCGGCGTTGGAGAGCAGCCGCTGGCCCAGATCGTCGATGTACTGGCTCAAGACGGGATCATCGATGATCGGCAAGCCGGCCCGGGCAAAGCGCATGAAAGCGTTGCCGTAGCGCACCTCCTGCTCGATGGGCAGGGCGGCCACCCCGGCGGTGCCGATGTCGGGAAGCTGGTTGTTGGCCTGGGCATGGAAAGTGGCACCCATCAGGGAAGCCAGCAGGGGGAGCGATGCCATCAGGGGGGAAAAGCGTGCCACGTTATCTCTATCTCCAATCAGACCCTACCGGGACACCGGCAGAATACCCTTGCCCATCAAGGGCTACAAGCGTTGTTTCGCGCTCTCATCACGGCCATAATAGCCGCCTCACGCGCGATGGAGCCTCCATGGAATACCTCGACCTGACCCCCTGGCGCTGCCCCGAGCCGCTGATCCGGCTCAAGCTCTGGCTGCGTCAGGCCAACGCCGGTCAATCCCTGTCCATCCGGCTGGCCGATGCCGGCTCCCGGCAGGACATTCCCGCCTATCTGCAACGCCAGGGTCATGCCTTCACGTTGCAGGAGGCGCCAGACAATACCCTCTCTTTGCAGTTGGTGGTCGGGGCCAAGCCACGGCAAGCCCCAGTAACCTAAGGATGTCGCCATGTTAGAAGTCATCAAGCGCTGGTATCAGACCCGTTTCTCCGATCCCGATGCCGTCACCCTGTTCCTGCTGCTGGTGGCCTGTTTCGCCGTGCTCTGGTTGTTCGGTGATCTCTTGGCGCCGCTGCTGGTGGCGCTGGTGATGGCCTACCTGCTGGAGTGGCCGGTGAGCCGGCTGCAGCGGGCCGGGCTCTCGCGTACCCTGGCCACCAGTCTCATCCTGCTGCTGTTCATCGCCCTCACCGCCATGGCGTTCCTCGGGCTCATCCCGACCCTGGCGAGCCAGGGGCTGAACCTCGCCAAGGAGTCCCCGGCCATGCTCTCCCATGCCCAGGACTATGTGCGCACCCTGCCGGAGCAGTACCCCGAGCTCATCAACGTCACCCTGGTGGAAACCATCATCGACAACATCCGCCAGCGCATCCTGACCGGGGGCGAGCAGCTGGTGAGCGCCTCCCTCAGCTCCCTCATCAACGTGGTGGCCATCCTCATCTACGCCATTCTGGTGCCGCTGATGGTGTTCTTCATGCTCAAGGACAAGCAGATCCTGATGGGCGGACTGCGCCGCTTCCTGCCGCGCAACCGCACCCTGGTCAACCGGGTCTGGGTGGAGATGAACGAGCAGATCCTCAATTACATCCGCGGCAAGGTCATCGAGATCCTGATCGTCGGGGTGATCAGCTATGTGGCCTTCGCCATGCTGGGGCTGCGCTACTCGGTGCTGCTGGCGGTGGCGGTCGGCTTCTCGGTGCTGATCCCCTACATAGGCGCCGCGGCGGTGACGGTACCGGTGGCCATGGTGGCCCTGTTCCAGTGGGGACTGACGCCGGAGTTCACCTGGCTGATGGTGGTCTACACCGTTATTCAGGTGCTCACCGGCAACGTGCTGGAGCCCATCCTCTTCTCCGAGGCGCTCAACCTCCATCCGGTGGCCATCATCATCGCCGTGCTGGTGTTCGGCGGCCTGTGGGGATTCTGGGGGGTCTTCTTCGCCATTCCCCTCGCCACCCTGGTCAAGGCGGTGCTCAACGCCTGGCCCAAGCGCGAAGAGCTGCCCGCCGCGACCAAATAGTGCGATAGTCGTCCCATCATCAGTGACAACGGAGTGTCCATGCGCGTGTTGCAATCCATCAAACGGGCAGGGCTGGCGGCCCTGCTCCTCACCGTGCTGCCAGCTCGGGCCGACATCGACCTCGGCTCGCTGGATCTGCTCTCCAGTGCCAACCCCAGCAGTCCGGTGCCGCAGGGGCTGGTGGGCGGCGCCGTCCTCCTCGGCGGGCAGGCCCGCTATCAGGCGCAGGACAACACCCTCTACCCCATCCCGGGCTTTCTCTATTTCGGCGAGCAATTCATGTACCTGGGAGACCGCGCCCGCTACTACCTGCACAAGGATGAGCGCGTCGCCCTCTACGGTTATGGCCGGGTACGCTTTAGCAACCTGGATCCCGCCGATGAACCGGCGTTTACCGGCATGGACGAGCGCAAAGGGCAGCTGGAAGGGGGGATCGGTGGCAACCTCATCACGCCCTACGCCCTCTTGACCGTGCGGGCCAGCAGCGACATCAGCGGCCGCAGCAAGGGCCAGGAGCTACTGCTGTGGGCCGATTTTCCCATCCTGCGCGACAAGCTGCTGATCATGCCGGGGATGGGGCTGATGCTGCGCAGCGACAAGCTGGCCAACTACTACTTCGGCGGCATCGCCGAGCATGAGGCCACCACCCAGCGCCCGGCCTGGGATACGGGGTCAACCCTCTCCCCCATGGCGGCGCTCATCACCAGCTATCGCTTCAGTCCCGACTGGATCGGCATGTTTGCCATGAACTACGAATGGTATGACGGCGACATCGAGCACAGCCCGCTGGTCCAGCACACTGGCGAACTCTATGCCGGTGTGGGGATCGGCTACATCTGGTAGCCAGCACCGCAGGCAACGACTAGGCCACACACTCGCACAACAAGAAGGGAGCCATCGGCTCCCTTCTTGTTTATCTTCAGTACACACCTTAGAGCGCAGCCAGAAACGCGCCCAGCTGCTCATTGACGAAGGCGGGGTTCTCCAGCGAGGCGATGTGGCCGGCCGCCGGGATCTCTTTGAACGGGCAACCCAGCACCTCGGCCATCAGATAGCCTTCCAGCACCGGCCGCGCCTTGTCCTGACTGCCGGTCATCACCAGCGCAGGCACGCTGATCGCCTCCAGCCACTCGATGCGATCCTCGCGGGTCACGAAGCTGCGGCCCACCACCACCATGGCGGCTACCTTGTCGGCCGGCCAGGCGGCGAGGCGCGCCTTGAAACCGCTCATCAGGCCGGCATCCGGCTGGTCGGCAAAAAACAGCGGCGCCACCTGCTCGACGATGGGGGCCGGGATGGTGCCAAGCTGCTCGATCATCGCCAGCATGCCGAGGTAGCGCTCGCAGGTGATCTGCGGCTCGAGACCGACGAAGCTGTCCATCAGCACCAGGCCCTTGAGGCGCGCGGGAGCCATGCGTGCCAGCTCGACGCCCCACATGCCGCCGATGGAGAGACCCACCAGCACGAACTCATCGATGCCGAGCGCATCGAGCAGCGCCAGATGATCGCGGGCCAGGGTTGCCAGGGTGCAGGCCCCCTCGGGCAGCGCGTCGGAATCGCCGTGGCCCCACAGCTCGGGCACGATGCAGCGATACTGCCCCTTGAGGGCCTCGATTTGCGGCGCCCACATGGCGCTGTCCCACAGGTAGCTGTGACCAAACAACAGTACCGGGCCCTGCCCCTCGTCCAGATAGGCCATCTGGCGGCCCGCGATCTCCATAAATTGCTTCATGTTTTCTCCTGTTTCTGGTGCCGCCTATTGACGGGGCGGCAGTGTAGCACGACCCTCTTGGCAGTGACGCCTGCCTGGTGCAATCTGGAAAAGTGTCAATAAGGAGACGAACATGCCGAAGGACAAGAGCAAGAAACGCCCGCGCCTGGACAAGAAGACCTACGAGCACCACCTCGCCCATCTGCAGGAGGAGCTGGTCAAGCTGCAGGAGTGGGTCAAGCAGGAGGGGCTGAAAGTGGTGGTGCTGTTCGAGGGCCGCGACGCCGCCGGCAAGGGGGGCGTCATCAAGGCGATCACCGAGCCCCTCAACCCCCGGGTCTGCCGGGTCACGGCGCTGCCCGCCCCCTCGGATCGCGAGCGCTCCCAGTGGTACTTTCAGCGCTACGTGGCGCACCTGCCCGCCGCCGGTGAGATGGTGCTGTTCGACCGCTCCTGGTACAACCGGGCCGGGGTCGAACGGGTGATGGGCTTTTGCAGCGACAACGAGTATCGCGAGTTTTTTCGGGCCTGCCCCGAGTTCGAGCGGATGCTGATCCGCGCCGGCATCACGGTGATCAAATACTGGTTCTCGGTCAGCGACGAGGAGCAGGAGAAACGGTTCAAGGAGCGGATCAACACCCCCATCAAGCGCTGGAAGTTCAGCCCGATGGACCTGCAGTCCCGCTCGCGCTGGGTGGAGTACTCCCGCGCCAAGGACGACATGTTCACCTACACCGACACCGAGGATTGTCCCTGGTTCGTGGTGGAGGCGGACGACAAGCGCCGCGCCCGCCTCAACTGCATCTCCCACCTGCTGGGCAAGGTGCCCTATGAGGCGATCCATTACGAGCCCATCACCCTGCCCCCCATCAACACCGAGGGGTATGAGCGCCCGCCGCTGGCCAACCAGCACTTCGTGCCCGACATTACCGCCGCACTCGAGGGCTGAGCCCTGCCACCTTGTCTACCGTTCTCGCCAAACGGCAGGCAATAAAAAGCCGGTCTTGCGACCGGCAAAAAGGCATTGAATCTAAAGAAAGGAAAACCTCGGCAGCCGCCCCTGGTCAGGTGCGGATGTATTTGGCCGTGCGCGGGAAGGCTTGCTCCTTGGCATCGAACAGGTAGCAGGCTTCGGCCGGAATGCCGACGCTGTACTGCTGACCGGTGGCCACGTCCACGTCGGAGCTGGCCTTGACGGTGAAGTCGTGCCCAGCCACGTCCATGTAGACGAAGGATTCGGCCCCCAGGTGTTCAGCCACCTGCACCACCCCGCTCACCTTGCTGTCGGCATGGGGGTGATCCAGCGGCACCAGGTGCTCGGGACGAATACCCAGTTCCACCTTGTCGCCGACCGCGCCGCTGCGGGCATCGACCCGGGCACGCACGGTATCGCCAGTGGTCAGCTTGACCACGCACTCCTGCTCGCCAATCTCCACCAGCTCGCCGGCCAGGAAGTTCATCTTGGGAGAGCCGATGAAGCCGGCCACGAACTTGTTGTCCGGGTTGTGGTAGAGCTCGAGCGGGGTGCCGAACTGCTCCAGGTTGGTGGTCGCCTCGCCCTTGAGCGGGCTCAGCACCACGATGCGGTTGGCTAGCGTCATCGCCTCCACCTGGTCATGGGTCACATAGATGATGGTGGAGTTGAGCTCCTTGTGCAGCTTGGCGATCTCGATGCGCATCTTGACCCGCAGGGCTGCATCCAGGTTGGACAGGGGTTCGTCAAACAGGAACACCTGCGGTTGCTGGACGATGGAGCGGCCGATGGCGACCCGCTGGCGCTGACCGCCGGAGAGTGCCTTGGGCTTGCGGTCCAGCAGCGGCTCGAGACCCAGGATCTCGGCGGCGCGCATCACCCGCTTGTGGATGTTCTCCTTGTCCATCTTCTTGAGCTTCAGACCGAAGGCCATGTTCTCGTAGATGTTCATGTGCGGATAGAGGGCGTAGGACTGGAACACCATGCCCACGTTGCGCTCTACCGGCGGCACGTCGTTCATGTAACGACCGCCGATGGTCAGCTCGCCGCTGGTGATGTCTTCCAGACCCGCGATCATCCGCAGCAGGGTGGACTTGCCGCAACCGGACGGACCGACGAAGACGATGAACTCCCCTTCCTTGATGGCCAGGTTGATATTGCGCAGGGTGTCCTTGTGAACAGCCGGGTCGTAATTTTTGCGAACGTTGTTGAGTACTACTTCAGCCATGTCGAGCTCCGCTCTTGAATCTTTGCAAATCGTGATGGCGGGGGGAGTCGGCTCCCCCGGCCATGAACCTTAACCTTTCACGCCGCCGGCAGTGAGACCACCCACCAGCCAGCGCTGTGCGAGCAGGAACACCACTGTGATGGGGAAGCCCGACAGCACGGCCGCCGCGGCAAAGTCGCCCCACAGGTAGTTCTGCGGATAGAGGTACTGCTGGGCCCCGACCGCCAGGGTCAGATTGTTCACATCCTGCAGCAGGATGGAGGCCATGGGCACCTCGGTAATGGAACCGATGAAGGCCAGGATGAACACCACCGCCAGGATGGGCACCGACAAGGGCAGCAGGATCAGGCGGAATGCCTGCCACGGGGTGGCACCGTCGATGGCCGCCGCTTCCTCCAGGGAGGAGTCGATGGTCTCGAAGTAGCCCTTGATGGTCCAGACGTGCAGGGCGATGCCGCCCATGTAGGCCAGGATCAGGCCGCCGTGGGTGTTGAGACCCAGCCAGGGGATGTAGTCACCAATCTTGTTGAAGAGCGCATAGATGGCCACCAGTGCCAGCACCGCCGGGAACATCTGGAAAATCAGCATGCCCTGCAGGATGGTGGACTTGCCACGAAAACGCAGGCGGGCAAAGGCGTAGGCGCAGGTGGTGGAGAGCACCACGATCATCAGGGCGGTGATGCCTGCGATCTTGATGGAGTTCCACAACCAGGTCAGCACCGGGAACGGCGGCGGCGTGATGCTGCCGTCGGCGTTGGTGATGGACATGCCCAGCGCCAGCTTCCAGTGATCCAGGGTCGGGTTGGAGGGGATGATCTCCCCTACCGCGAAGTTGCCGTTTCTAAACGAGATGGCGATGACCATGATCAGCGGGAAGATGATCAGTGCCAGGAAGCCCCACATCACCAGGTGGGTTGCCCACACCCGGTATTTGACTGATTTGGGTTGTACGATTGCCATGTTGAAGCCTCCTTACAGTTGCTTGTCGGCTTTGGACAATTTCAGGTTGAGCAAGGCCAGCGCACCCACGATGAGGAAGATGGCGGTGGCGATGGCACTGGCCAGACCGTAGTCCTGACCACCCGAGCCCTGGAACGCGATCCGGTAGGTGTAGCTCACCAGCAGGTCGGTGGTACCGGCCGGGGTGCTGGCGCCTATGATGTCCGGCGCGCCGTTGGTCAACAACTGGATGAGCACGAAGTTGTTGAAGTTGAAGGCGAACGAGGCAATCAACAGCGGTGTCAGCGGCTTCATCAAGAGCGGCACTGTGATCTTGAAGAAGTTCTGCACCGGACCGGCACCGTCCATGGCAGACGCTTCATAGAGATCTTCCGGAATGGCTTTGAGCAGCCCCATGCAGAGGATCATCATGTAGGGGTAGCCAAGCCAGGTATTGACGATGAGGATCATCACCTTGGCCAGGAAGGGGTTGGTATACCAGTCCGGCTTGATGCCGAACGCCGCTTCCAGGAACAGGTTGATCTCACCGAAGTTCTGGTTGAACAAGCCCTTGAACACCAGGATGGAGATGAACGCCGGGATGGCATAGGGCAGGATCAGCATGACCCGGTAGAAACCGCGCCCCTTGAGGGACTCCCACTGCACCAGACAGGCCAGCACCATGCCGATGGCCAGGGTGAAGCCCACCGAACAGGCGGAGAAGATCACGGTCCAGATGAAGATCTGCAGGAACGGTGCCTGGATACCCGGATCGGTGACGATGCGGGCGAAGTTCTTCCAGCCCACGCTCACCACGAAGCCTGGCGCCACGCTCTTGCCGACAAACTGGCCCTGCTCGTCGATGTATTGATAGAAGCCGGTGTCGCCGTTGGGCAGCATCAGCTCGCCGCTCTGGTTGTCACGCAGCAGGTTGCTGTCTTTGATCACCACCCCGGACTTGAGCACGGCACCGTCCAGCAGACGGGTGTACTGCTGCTTCTGGGCGGCGAACTTGCGCAGGCTGCTCAGGGTCAGGTGGGTTCCGCCATCCGGCAGCACCAGATCGAGTGCGCTCAGGTGGGTGCGATGGTCGACGATGGCCCGAATGGGTGCCACCTTGTCCACGGCCTCCCCTTCCAGGTGTTGCAGCTGAACAACCTGCACCGGTTCATGGACTCTGCCCTCGCGGACAGCCAGTTCACGGGCCTTGTTGCTCATCAGGGTAACGGGTTGACTGATAAAGGATTGGTCGTCCTGTTTCAGCAGCAGCTGAAACTGATTGTTCTCACCACCCAAGAGGGTGAAATCGAATTCACCGCCCGCCACCTTGTAGGTTTTTTTCAGATGGTAATCTCGCGCCTGCTCGATGGAGAGCAGGTTGGATCCCGAATAGTTGGTGAAGGCGATGCCGATCGTGTAGGCAAGAGGGAAGATGATAAAAACAACCATGCCGGCCACACCGGGGAAGATATAGCGGTGGGCATAGGTCTTCTTGTTCATGAAGACATACAGACCGACGGAGACCACCACCAGATCCAGCAGAGCGAATACCCACTCACCGCTGGCGTACATCATCACGGCTGCATAACCGTTGAGGATGGCTACCAGAGCAGCAATGGTCCACTTAAGCCAGGTGTGCTTATCCTTCGGACCGGCATAGGATTCAATAGAAGGTACTACTTCCATGCCAATTAACCTTTATAACGCCAAGAGAAATTTGAGAGAGTGGGAGGCCATTGCGGCCTCCCGGGTAGTGCGTGCTTACTGAACGATACGCTTGGCAGCGGTATCCAGGGCTTCGTCAACGCTCTGACGGCCGGAGGTTACGTTCTTGAGGGCAGTTTCGAAGGAGGACCAGAAACGGCTCATCTCAGGCACGGACGGCATCGGCTCGCCATTCTGGGCGTTTTGCATGGTTGCCTTGATGTGCGGATCGGATTCCAGGGTCTTCTGGAAGGACTTCAGCGCCACGGCGCCCAGCGGCTTGTCGGCGTTGACCGGAGCCAGACCGGCGTCGGTCAGCAGGTAGTTTTCCAGGAACTCGATGGCCAGATCCTTGTTCGGGCTGGCGGCGTTGATGGTGGCACCCAGTACGCCAACGAAGGCCTTGGCCGGTTTACCCTTCAGGGTCGGCAGCGGCGCTACGCCGTACTTGATGCCGCTCTTGTCCAGGTTGCTCCAGGCCCAGGGACCGTTGATCATCATGGCCACTTCGCCCTTGTTGAACTTGGCATCCATCACACCGTAGTCGATGCCTTTTTCCAGGTGACCGGACTTGATCATCTCGGAGATGTAGCCGACACCGGCCTTGGCACCCGCGTTGGCCACGCCGGTGTCTTTCACGTCATAACCGGTAGCGGTTTTCTTGAAGGCATAACCACCGTTGGCAGCCACCAGCGGGTAGCTGAAATAGGGGGTGTCATAGGCCCACATGATGGCGCGCTTGCCGTTCTTCTTCAGAGTCTCGTCAATCTTGGCGATCTCTTCGAAGGTCTTCGGCGGCTCCGGCAGCAGATCCTTGTTGTAAATCAGGCTGACCGCTTCCACGGCAACCGGGTAGCCGTAGGTCTTGCCATCGACGGTCATGGCATCCCAGGCGAACTGTTCAAACTTGGCTTTGGTGGCTGCATTCGGGGTCACGGGGACCAGCAGACCGGCCTTGACCCACTCACCGTAACGGTCGTGAGCCCAGAAGAAGATGTCCGGACCGTTGCCAGTGGCAGCGGCTTGCTGGAATTTCACTTCCACCTGATCAGGGTGCGCAACCGTCACCTTGATGCCGGTTTCGGCTTCAAACTTCTTACCTACTTCGGCCAGACCATTGTATCCCTTGTCACCGTTAATCCAGATGGTCAGTTGACCTTCGTCAATGGCGGCAGTGGCAGAGCAAGCCACGCCCAGAGTAGCCAGACCGATCAGGGATGACAGCAATTTCTTTTTCATGAGCCTTTCCTTGTATTAGTTCCGCGCTGTAAGAGCATTGTGTGCGAGATGAATATTATCCCAAGCCGTTACCGCCTCACATGACGCAACTCGCATTTTTGAAACGCAATTACGTATTTTCTTCCAGAAAGTTCTGAAAACATTTTCTTATTTCAGGGGGTTATCGCCATTTATTGGCATATTTATCGCCAAATTAAGAAATTAAATTACCAAAGAGAAATAAAAAAACATGAATGAAAGGGTTTTCACCTCACTGAAAACCCTTTCACGGGGATTATTCTGTTTAATTTGTTAACAAAGCACCGAGTTGGTTTCGCTGCTGCCTACCCCGTTAAATAAAAAGACACCGCAGCGAAGTGCGGTGTCTTTTTGCCAAAACTGGAAAGCAGATCACATTACGACTGGCGCAGCAGCTGATCCTTGAGGTTGGGCGGGACCCCCTTGATGGTCAGGGTATCGGTCTGGGGATCGTAGAACACCCGGCTGTTAAGCAGCTTCTGCTCGAAGCTCAAAGTCAGGCCGCCACCGGAGCCGACGAACTTGGTCAAGCCGCGCAGGGTCGAACGGTCGGCCGGGAAGCGATCTTCCAGCTCGTACTCCTGACCGATGAAGCTGTAAAAATCGAGATCGCCATCGCCCGGCAATTCCGCCGACAGCTCCTTGATCTCGATCTCTTCACCGGCGCTGGCCTGCTCGGTGCAATATTTGAAGACCTGCTTCTTGTAGTCGTTGCGCTCGGCCGGCTCGAGCTGGCGGCTGTCGCAATAATCGTCCACCGCCTGCAGCAGCCCCTTATTCTGGATCTTGGCATCCATCCCCTCGCGGGCACCCAGCAGATCCATGAAAAAGTCACCCAGCTTGCGACCAACCCGGCCCTTGCTGAAGGTGATATAACGGCGCGAATCCGGCTGGGTTTTCCATTCGGTCAGATCGATGCGGGCTACCAGGTTCAATTTGCCGATATCCAGATACTGGATGTGACGCAGCTCCAGCGCCTCGCTGACGGTGACGCTCTCCTTGCCCTCCAGCAGGGCGATCATCAGATAATCCACCCCCACGTAGTTGTATTTGGCAAACAGCAGCACCCCCTGCTCGTCGAGGGCGTGCTCCACCAGCTGCTTGACCAGCAGTTGGGTCATCTCGACCGAGAAGGGGACGAAGTCGGTCTGTTCGCCGAGCAGCCGTTCGAGGGCGATGCGAAAGAGCGGAGAAGGCTGTTTGGGGGCGCTCTCCCCCTCCGCCAGCTCGGCGACGGCGGCCTCGGGGTCGGCAAAGAAGCCAAAACCCTTGCCCCCCTTGCCGTTGTAAATGCGATGCAGCTCCGCCATCAGCCCCTGTACCGCCTCATCGGCAGGCAGGAGCTGGCTGCGGGTGTCGGCGTGAGGTTGACCATCGCCGCCCTGGCGCAGGGAGTGAAGAATGATCTTGTCGATATCGAGACTCATGTCACAAAGCCATAGTGTTAGCCGAAAGGGTGAAGTATTATAAGGCGCTTTGAACCGAGATGAACCCAAGATTATGCCCATCGTATCAAAGTACAATAACGAGCAGTTTGACGCCCTGATGAACGACCTGATCACCGCCCTGGAGAAGCACAAAGCGCCGGTGGATCTGAGTCTGATGGTGCTCGGCAACCTGACCACCAATATCATCAATGGCATGGCCCCGGCCCAGCGTCAGGCGATCACCGAAAAATACATCCAGGCGCTCACCGCCTCGGTGGATCATCGCCACGATGCTCACTGAGTCTCTTCGCATTCTTTGATGTTTTTCAAGCAGATGGATCACTATGGTCGAAACCGGCAACCCCTATCGGGATAATGTTTCTCGCCTGATCACCTGGGGGCATTGGTTCTCCTTCTTCAACATCATTCTGGCCATGCTGATTGCCACCCGCTACCTGGGGGCGATCAGCTGGCCGTCGACCACGCTCGGCGTGACCTATCTCATCATCAGCTGGATCGGTCACTTCTCGTTTCTGAGCTTTGTCACCTATCTGTTGACGATCTTCCCCCTGAGTTTCGTGCTGCCCAAGGAGAAGCCGCTGCGCTTCATCTCGGCCATCATCGCCACTTTGGCGCTGGTGCTGCTGCTCATCGACACCCAGGTGTTCCAGCTGTTCAAGTTCCACCTCAACGGCCAGGTGTGGCAGTTGCTGCTGGATCAGGCCCAGACCGAGGAAGGCTCGATCTGGAGCATCATCTTCGTGGCGGTACCCACCATCTTCCTGGTGCAGCTGCTGCTGTCGGCCTATGTCTGGCGCAAGATCAACAAGCGCAAGCGCCGTCAGTACGGCAATCAGGTGGGGCTGGCCCTGCTGGTCTGCTTCATCCTGACCCACGTGGTCAACAGCTGGGCCGATGCCACTCTGTATCAGCCCATCACCATGCAGCGCGCCAACTTCCCGCTCTCCTACCCGATGACCGCCAAGAGCTTCCTCGCCAAGCACGGCTGGCTGGATCTGGATCAGTACGAGAAGAAGGCCGAGTCACAGGATGGTGACAATGCGAGCCGCTTGCGCTACCCGCTGCGCCCGCTCAGCGTCAACGCCCCGCTGACCCACAAGAACCTGCTGATCGTGGTGGTCGACTCCCTGCGGGCCGACATGCTCAACAACATCAACATGCCCAATCTGCAGCGCTATGCGGATCAGCACCTCAACTTTGCCAACCACATGAGCGGTGGCAACGACGATGTGATGGGGATGTTCAGCCTGTTCTACGGCCTGCCGGGTCACTACTACGACGACATTCGCAACGACAAGACGCCGCCGGTGCTGTTCGACGAGATGCTGCGCCAGGACTACCAGTTCGGCCTGTTCGGCGCGCTGGAAGATGCCCAGAAGTACCGTCAGAGCATTCTCTCCGGCCTGCGCAAGCAGGTGTTCGTCTCCGAGCAGACCGACGACACCCAGCTCATCGGCGACTGGCAGCAGTGGCTTGCCAAGCGCTCGCCAGACAGGCCCTGGTTCTCGCTGGTCTATCTGTCGAGCCCGGGTGACTACCAGCTGCCGGCCAACGTGAAGGGGCCCTTCCAGCCGGAGCTCACCAAGTTCAACCCGGCCACTGCCTATCAGGCCGAGAATCTGGTGAAGCTGGAGAACCGCTACAAGAATGCGGTCTTCTATACCGACCAGTTGCTGGAACAGATGCTGGCCCAGCTGCAACAGCAGGGGCTCGGCGAGCAGACCATCGTCGTGGTCACCGCCAACCACGGTCAGGAGTTCAACGAGACCCAGAACAACAGCTGGGGCTATGGCACCAACTACTCGCCCTATCAGGTGCAGGTGCCGTTCGTGCTGGCTTGGCCCGGCAACGATACCCTGCCGACGAGCCCGGTGAGCAGCCACCTGGATCTGGTGCCGACCCTGATGCAGAGCATGCTGGGGGTGCGCAATGCGCCACGGGACTACAGCATCGGCCGCAACCTGTTCGACACCAGCCCGCGCAACTGGCTGCTGGCGGGGGATCAGCGCGACTTTGCCATCTATCAGGGCAACACCATCACCCACTTCAACAAGCAGGGTGACTTCGAGCTGCTGGAGCGAAACAGCTACCGTCCCATCAAGCACGGCACCCCCGACATGGGCGTCATGATCCAGGTGATGAACGAGCTGAACCGCTTCTATCGCGCCCCCTGATAGCCGCCTCGTGCCCTTTGAAAACCCGCTCCTGCAGCGGGTTTTTTATTGCCGATATCACCTTGGCATGAAGCTGCCAAGCCCTCAGCCAACACCTTGCCACCCTCCCCCGTTTCATCCCCTGTCTGCCCGCCCAGCACCCTGCCGGCGCAAACGTTGGCCCGCGTTGCTACTGATGCCTTCATCAAAAAATGCAGTCTGATCAGGATCATAAAAACAAAATGATAATAATTATCAATCGTTGATCTGGCTGGACCTCTCTGCAATAATCCGCGGCCTTCAGGCTTAAATAATAATTATTCTCAACATGAAAACACTGCTTCACTACTGGCCCATGCTGCTGTCCGGTACAGCGCTGGCCGCCGGCGATCCTGCCGGCATAGACACCTCCGGCACCACCCCGCCCAAGGCGCGCGAGACCATAGTGGTCAAGGGTCAGCGGGTCGAACAGAAACTGTCCGACATCTCGGGCTCCATCACCGTCATCACCGAAGAGGATCTGGAGCGCCAGATAGCCACCGAGCTCACCGACGTGTTCAAGAACGAACCCGGCGTCTCGGTGACCGGCTCGGCGGGTCGGCCGCAAAACATCAGCATCCGTGGCATCGGTGGCAACCGGGTGCTGATCATCAAGGACGGAGTCCGGGTCAGCGACGGCTTCGGGGCCGACGATCTCAACGACAAGGTGGGCCGTTTCAGCTTCGATCTCGATGACGTCAAGCAGATCGAGGTGGCCAAGGGGGCCGGCTCCGCCCTGCACGGCTCGGACGCCATCGGCGGCACCGTGGTCATCACCACCAAGCAGCCGGAAGATTACCTGCAGGGGCAGGATGCCTACCTCAGCAGCAAGGTGCTGCACGATGGCAGCAGCGACAAGCAGAAACTGAGCGCCACCGGCGCCGCCCGCTGGGGCGAGAGCGCCCACCTGCTGCGTCTCTCCGGCTGGCAAGGGCACGAGACCGCCAACTACGACCAGAGCCGCATCCCGGCAGATCTCGATGGCCTGAGCGCCTCCACCAGCTCCAGCCTGACCCTCAACGAACAGCATCTGCTGCGCCTCGAGCTCGACTACTTCGAAGACAACGCCAAGCGGGATCAGGGACCGCGCGAAATTCCCCAGCCCGACGGCAAGTGGCAGGTGCGCCAGTATCGCGAGAACGGCACCCAGCGCTCCCAGGGCGGCAAGCTGAGCTGGGAGGCGCAGGATCTCGGCCACCCGCTGGCCGACCGCTTTACCTGGAACCTGCACGGCAACTACGCCAAGAACACCGCCAACAAGCGCAGCCTGCTGCAAAATGACGAGCTGAGCGGCTACCCCCGCTATCGCAGCGAGCGGGAGCTGGCCACCTTCACCGAACAGCTGATCGGCAGCGAGCTGGATATCCGCCGTGATCTGGTCACCGGCGCCATCGCGCACAAGCTGAGCTACGGCATCGAGCTGGCGCGCACCCGGCATGAGCGACCGGTGGAGAAGCTGATGCTGGAAGCCGGCATTCCCCAGCCCACCCAGTCCGCCCCCTTCAGCAGCGCCCGCACCGATCGGGCCGGCATCTGGCTGGGAGACGTGGCGACCCTGGGTCAGTGGCAGTTCACCCCAACCCTGCGCATGGATCAGCAGTGGCTGAGCCCGCAGGATGGCCGGGGCGAGAGCAACCACAGCTGGCATATCTCGCCGAGCCTGGCCACCAGCTACCGCTTCAACGAGCAGTGGCGCAGCTGGCTGAGCTACGCCAACGGTTTCAGCGCCCCCTCCTACGACAAGGTGTACGGCAACATCCCCCACTACTTTGCCCTGCCGCCGTTCGAGATCATCGCCAACCCGAACCTCAAGGAGGAGACCAGCCACAGCTTCGAGTGGGGGGTGAGCGGCGAAGGGGATGAGTGGAGCATCAAGCCGGCCCTCTTTTACAACCGCTACTACAACTTCGTCGACTGGCGTCAAGTGGGCTTTCGCCTGAGCGACGGGGTCATGCTGCGTCAATACCGCAACGTCGCCAAGTCCGAAACCTGGGGCGCCGAGATCGCCGCCAGCTACTGGCTGACCCAGCAGTGGGAGCTGGCCACCAAGCTGGGCTGGGTCGACGGCAAGACCAGTCAGGGCGAATCGCCGCGCAACCTCACGCCGCTCGAGGGCAACACCCGCCTCAGCTATCAGGCCAACGACTGGAGCCTGGGGCTGCAGGCCGACTACGCCGCCGCCATGAGCCGGGTGCCCACCTGTGGCAACAGCCTGACCCAGCAGCAGGGCGAGTGCCTGAAAACCGCCGGCTGGCTCAGCTTCGCCCTGACCGCCGACTGGCAGATCACCGACGCCCTCAAGGCCAACCTCAAGCTCGACAACCTGCTCGACACCCGCTACACCCGCTATCAGGACGTCGCCGGGCTGGAAGCGGGCACGGATGCGGGCCTCTACACCCAGACGGGCCGCTCCCTGAGCGCCAGCCTGCGCTACACCTTCGTGGGGCTCTGATGCACGCACTCCTGATGCTGGCCAGCCTGCTGGCCAATCCGGCGCCGGCCCAGCCTGTCGCCCTTGCACCTGCCGATACCCAGAGCCAGGCTGTCGCCACCTCGACGCCGCTCGTGGTCCCGCTTATCCCTCACCGCCCGCTGCCGATGCCGGGGGAGCGGGCCCGGCTCGATCCCTATGGCGGCTGGCGCGACGACAGCCGCCAGGATCCCGCCCTGCTGGCCCTGCTGGGCGAGCAGAACCGCTGGACCGAGCAGCAGCTCGCCGCGCAGCGGTCGCTGGAACAGACGCTGCAGACCGAGTGGCAGGCGCAAGCACGCGGCGAGCCCATGCCGCAAGAGTGGCTACGCGAGGCGGGCAGCCAGTGGCGGATGGAAGCCGACGGCAGCCTGTGGCAGCGAGACGGCGAGCAGGCTGAGCCCCGCCAACGGCTGGCGCCCCGCCAGCCGGCCAGCGGCTACTACGAGCTCGCCAGCTGGGCCCTGCACCCGAACGGGCGCTGGCTGGCCCTGGCCGAAGATCGGCAGGGCGATCGGGATTACCGCATCACCCTGCTCGACCTGGCCGACGGCAAGCCCCTGGCCATCCTGACCCACCGGGCCAGCGATCTGCTCTGGAGCCTGGACGGCAAGACTCTCTACACCATCGCCAACGAACCTCGCACCCTGCGCCCCTGGCAGCTGTGGGCCTGGCAGGATGGCAAGGAGCAGCAGATCCACCAGGAGGCGGACCCTGCCTGGCTGCTGAGCCTCTATCGCACCACGGATCGACGCCACCTGCTGCTGCAGAGCAACAACCACGACAGCTCGGAGCAGTACCTGCTGGACGAGGGCACACCGGCTCTGTTCAAGGCCCGTCAGGCTGGCCTTGAGTACTACCTGGACACCCAGGGGGAGCGGGTGCTGCTCAAGAGCAACCGGGACGGTGCCCTCGGCCTCTATCAGGTGGCCGACCTGAGCCAGGTGGCCAAGGGAGAGTGGCAGCCACTCTGGTCTGGCGAGCAGAGGAGTCTCGAGAAGTGGCGCCTGTTTGCCGACTACACGGTGCTGCAGTATCGCCATCACGGGGATGACTGGCTCGACGTGCTGGATGGCCGCGGCCGGCTCAACCATCGCCTGCTGCTGACCGAGGGGGCCGGCACGGCCTGGATCCAGGGCGCCCACGACCCCGCCAGCGGGCAGATCCTGATCCGCCGCCAGGGCATGGCCGAGCCGCCGCACCAGCGCCTGCTCGATCTCGCCAGCGGCCGCTGGCTGCCGGACGCCCAGGCCGCCCTCCCCTCCCCCTACCAGAGCGAGCGCCGCTGGGTAGTGGGTAAGGATGGCGTCAAGGTGCCGGTCTCCCTGGTGTGGCGCAAGGATATTCACACTCCCAAGGCGCTGCTGCTCTACGGCTACGGTGCCTACGGCACCCCCATGCGCCCCTACTACCAGCCGCAGGTGCTGAGCCTGCTGGATCGCGGCTTCGTCTACGCCATCGCCCACGTGCGTGGCGGCGGCATGCTGGGGGATGAGTGGTATCTGGCGGGGCGCGGTCGCCACAAGCAGCACAGCGTGGACGACTTCCTGGCCGTGGCCGAGGCGCTGGCCCGGGATCCTGCCATCGACCCCGCCCGGCTGTTCGCCATGGGCGGCAGCGCCGGCGGCCTGCTGGTGGCGGCGGCCCTCAACCAGGCACCGACCCGCTTCGCCGGGGCCGTGCTGCAGGTGCCCTTCGTCGATCTCATCGGCACCATGAGCGATCCCGAACTGCCGCTCACCCGTCAGGAGTACGCCGAGTGGGGCAACCCGGCCATTGCCGCCGATTACGCCGCCATGCGCCGTCTGAGCCCTTACGACAACCTGCATGCGGCCCCCTATCCCCCCGTCTATGTGACGGCTGGCTTGCACGACAGTCAGGTGCCCTACTGGGAGCCGCTCAAGTGGATAGCCCGCCTGCGGGAACACAGCACGGGAGCGGGCCCCTATCTGCTCAGCACAGCCCTCGACGGCGGCCACCGCACCAGCCCCGGCAACGCGCGCCAGCAGGCGGCCCGCGAGTACGCCTTCCTGCTCACCCTGGCGGGCGCCCGCCGGTGATCCCTTTTCTCATTTTTGTGTTGGAGTAAACCATGAAACCCTCTTCCCTGGCCCTCTGGCTGGCGGCAACCCTGCTCTCCCAGCCGCTGCTGGCGGCCGAGCTGCAGTTTGTCGATGAACAACCGCTGACCACCACACCCAAGCAGTGGCTCGAACAGCGCCTTGGCGTGAGCCTGGCCCCCGACTACGAGCGGGCCAGTCTGCTCGGCCATCACTACAGCTTCCGCCAGCTGGTCAACGGCCTGCCGGTGGCCACCATCCAGGCCGCCGTCAGCGTCGATCAAACAGGCAAGCCCTGGCGCATCTATCACAACAGCCGGCCGCTGCAGAGCAGCGAACCCGGCTGTGACGCCGCTGGCACTCTGGATCCCTTGCTGGAGCAGCTGCGCGATGGCGGCAGCGACATCGACACCCTTGGTCCGGTTGAAGCCTGGTACTGGCGCGACGGAGACACCCTGGTGCCGGCCCTGCGCCAACGGGTGCGCGAGCATCAGGCGGGCAACGCCAAGGCCAGCTATGTGCAGCTCTTCGCCAGCTGTGACGGCAGCCGCGAGCTCGGTCGCTGGATGGATGCGGCCAGCACCCAGGTCAGCCGCGTCGCCGACGCCGGCGACACCCAGCTGGAGGCTCGGGTATTCGATCCGGATCCCCGTACCCAGCTGCGCGATGCCAGCCTGGTCTGGCACGAAGCCCTGCAACTGGCGGACGCCGCCTATCAGGACAAGGTGCCGCTGCCGGTCACCCTGGCGGGTGGACGCTATCTGCTGAGCGGCCCCCACGCCCGGGTGGTGGATGCCATGGAACCGAACACCGCCCCCTTCAGCGCCGACAACCCGCAGGCGTTTCGCCTCACCCGCGATGATCGCGGCTTTGCCGACATCAACGCCTACTACCACCTGGATCTGGCCCAGCGCCACCTCAAGCGCCTCGGCTTTGTCGATCTCATCCCGGGGGCGCTCGACATCGATACCGAGGCCGGCTATCAGGACAACTCCCTCTACGATCCGTTCGAGCGCCGGCTGGAGCTGGGTCGCAGCGGTGTGCCCGATGCCGAGGATCCCATGGTGATCTGGCACGAGTTCGGCCACGCGGTGCAGCATCACATAGTGCCGGATCTCGGGGACGAGGCAGACTGGGGTGCCATCGGCGAGGGCTTCAGCGACTACCTGGCCGCCAGCCACCGCCAGCACAGCGAAGCCGGCCGCCAGTTCGAGCCCGCCATGGTGTTCAACTGGGATGCCCGCTTCACCGACCGCACCCCGCGCCAGCTGGACGATCTGCGCGCCCGCTACCACCCGGATTACAACTACCCGGCCCACCGCACCATCAACGGCAGCAATGGCGACCAGCTGTGGGGCACCCCGCTGTTCCAGGCGCTGCTGGCCGCGGTCGCCGAGCAGGGCGAAGGGGCGCGGGACGAGTTTGATCGCCTGATCATCGAGTCCCACTTCGGTCTCGGCCCAGCCATCCGCATGCCGCAACTGGCCCGCATCACGGTGGATACCGCCGCCCGCCTCTACCCGGCGCGCCCCTATGCCAGGCTGCTGGAGCAGGCGTTTCGCCAGCACGGCCTGTTGCAGGCACCGGTCAATGTGGGCCTGAGTGATGGCAGCGTCATCGAGCTGGGGCAGCGCCAGTCGGTGCAGCTGACCCTCACCAACCAGGGCAAGGCGCCGGTGACCCTCAATGAGCTGGCCCTCACCCTGCCAACCGGGTTGCAGGCCGATCCTTACAGCTGGCAACCGGCGACCCTCGCGGCGGGTGCCAGCATGACCACCACCCTGCGCCTGCTGGCCCAGAGCCCGCTCGCCTGTGGCGACGAGGTGGCGCTGCCGGTCAGTCTGACCATGAGTGGCACCAGCCCGACCGAGCGCCAGTGGCAGCAGTCGCTGACCCTGCCCATCGGCGCCCCCATCGTCAGCCGTGCCAGCGGCCAGCCGCTGACCTTGAGCGATGCCATGAGCGACGAAGTGCGTGGTCTCAGTGAAACCAGCCTGCTGATAGAGAGCAGCGAGGCCAGGGTGAGCGATCGGCTGCAGCTGAACCTGGATCTGCAACACCCGGCGCTCGATGAGCTGGAGATCTGGCTCAACTCCCCCTCCGGCACCCGCATCCAGATCTGGAACAAGGGCTACAGCCCGTTGCCGCGCCTCAAGGGGGTGTTCCCCACCGAGCTGCTGCCCCTGCAGCCCTTCAGCGCGCTGGAAGGGGAGCCGCTGGCCGGCCGCTGGACCCTGGAGATAGTGGACAGCAAGCCCGGCAATCGGGGCCGCATCAACGGCTGGAGCATCAGCCAGCGCACCGGCGCCCAGTGCAGCAAGCCGATCACTCCGCCCGATGACGGCATCATCCACTTTCAGGTGGACGACGGCAGCGGCGGCGGGGCAGCCAACCTGCTCTGGTTGCTGCCGCTGACGCTCTGGCGCCGCCTGCGCCAGCGCACCTGAATCCACCCCATCCATATATAAGAAGAGGGGGCCAAGGCCCCCTTGCCCAAGGACAAGAGATGACACCACATTACTCCCGCCTGGCCTGCCTGCTGGCCCCCCTGCTCACCGCCTGTGGCGGTGGCGGCTCGGACGAGGCGCCGCTGGCGGCTCCCGACTACAGCCTGACCGTGACCCTGCCCGAAGCCGGCACCCTGTGCGTCAACCTCAATCAGAATGCATCTTGTGATGCGGGCGAGCCCAGTGTCAGCGGCGCGGCCGGTACTCACCGGTTGAGCGGCAGCGCCCCGGCACTGTTGACCAGTACCTTGCTGTTCTTGCCGAGCAACCCGGCCGCCCCCGTGCTGCTGCACCCCGCCGCCCGGCTCGATGACCAGCACCTCACCCCCAGCCCGCTCACCACCCTGCTGCAATACCGCATCGCCGAGGGGCAGCCCCCGAGACAAGCCCTCGACCAGCTGCTGAGTGCGCTGGCGCCACTGCAACCGGGCCAGGAGCTGGCCGCCCTGGCGCAGCTGGCCGACTTCAACCTGGCGCTGGGTCAGTTGCTGCAGGCGCTCGTCGAGACCGATCTACAGGCGCAGGAGGGCTTCTCGACCGCCACCCTGCATATGCTGGTGTGGCCTGCCATCGGCAGCCTGCTGTCCGAGCTGGCCAACCACTTTGCCCTGCACGGCGAGCTGGCCAGCCAGCAGGAACGCGTCAGCGCCCGGCTGCTGCAACAGCACTCCCATCCACTGATCACCGGCAGTGGCGTCACCACCTACACGGACGGGGTCGACTACCTGCTCACCCAGGAGCCCGCCGATCACCCGGGGCAGGAGGCCAGCCTCAACAAGGCGCCGCTGCACTATCGCAAGCTGGATGGCAAGGGCCAGCCCCTGCCGGATGACGCCCCCGTCTGGGAGTGCGTGGAGGATCTCAATACCGGCCTGGTCTGGGAGAAGAAGCTCGATGATCCCGCCAGCCCGCGCGATCTGCATCGCACCTTCGCCTGGGAGCTTGGCGACTATCACCCCACCCAGGAGGAACGTGACTACGCCTGCCCGGATGGCGAAGCCATCTGCACCACGGAGCAGTACCGCCAGTGGCTCAACGCCCAGCAGCTGTGCGGCATCACTCACTGGCGCATGCCCCACTCGCGCGAGCTGATGAGCCTGCAGCACTATGGCTCCCTCGCCCGCCAGG
Organism: Aeromonas sp. 2692-1; assembly: GCF_013085505.1. Lineage (NCBI taxonomy): Bacteria > Pseudomonadati > Pseudomonadota > Gammaproteobacteria > Aeromonadales > Aeromonadaceae > Aeromonas > Aeromonas sp. 2692-1. The sequence continues at coordinate 2,775,024 of NZ_CP038513.1, read as the reverse complement.
ACGGCCAGCCGGTGAGCATGGACGTGCGTTACTTCCCCGATGTCGGCACTACCAACAAGGATTTCAGCGGCTACTACTGGAGCCAGACCCTGACCCCTTCGCGCCGGCTGGAGAGCGCCCCCATCAGCGCCATCGCCCACATCTTCCTTGGCGATGACGCCGGCACCGATTACGCCACCACAGTTCAAAACAGCGATGATGCCAACGGTCTGCAACTGCGACTGGTGGCGGAGGTAACCCGATGAACCGCTTGATGTTGACCCTGCTGCTGACCCTGGGCAGCCCCCTCGCCCTGGCCACCGCCATCTGTGATGACAACATGCCCAGAACCAGCCCCACCGCCCGCTTCATCGACCGCGGCAACGGCACCGTCACGGATCGCTCCACCGGCCTGACCTGGATGCGCTGCCAGCTCGGCCAGACCTGGCGCAACCAGAGCTGCAGCGGCGAGCCGACCCGGCTTTACTGGCAGCAGGCCCTGCTGACCGCCGAGCGGATCCGCACCGAGCCGAGCCATGCCCTCTACAACTTCGGCGGGCACGGCGGCTGGCGGCTGCCCACCATCAAGGAGCTGGCCAGCGTGCTGGAGTCCGCCTGCTACAAGCCGGCGCTCAACGAAACCATCTTCCCCCGCGCCATGGCCGGCGAAGGAAAAGAGGTGAACGACGGCTATGTCTATCTCTGGTCCTCGACCCCGGTACCGGCCAGCAAGGGGGTCGCCTATCTGGATATCACCAGCGGCGCCGTCGGCATGCGGGCCCCCGGCGCCTGGGCCAAGCAGGTGTTGCTGGTGCGCTGATGAAGCCGGGTGGCCAGGGGATCCCGATGAACACAGGATCCCGGCTGGCCACCCGCGTTTGTCACCCGGCCTGTTGTTCAGCCGAACTTCCGTCCTGTCAGAAAATAGCCAGAACACGTCATTGTGTGCCGGATCTGCGTCATTTTACGCAGTTTTTACGTAGCAGATCGCTGGCATGAAACGGGCAGAGCGGTTAGTCTAGCGGCGTTGAACCAACCCCATGAGGTACAGATGAAAACCGTATTGCGTTTTAGCCTGCTGGGCGCCTTGTTGCTGGGCGGCCATGCCTTCGCCGCCGAACCGAAAAAATTTGATATCAGCATGTTCCCGGCCGCCGAAGTGAACCAGGAACGTGTGGTGATCCGCCTGCCGGAAGTCGAGAACGAAGCCGACATGATGGTCGAGCTGCAGGTCGGCAAGAAAATGATGGTCGATTGCAATGTGCCGCGCTTTGCCGGCAACCTGGAACAGCACAGCGTCAAAGGCTGGGGCTACAACTACCTGATGCTCGGCAAGGTGTCCGATCCCATCAGCACCCTGATGGCCTGCCCGGATGGCCAGAAGAAAGAGACCTTCGTCCAGATCTACGGTCAGGGCTTCTTCGTGAACTACAACTCCAAGCTGCCGTTCGTGCTCTACGTACCGCAGGAGTATGAAGTGCGCTACCGTCTGTGGCGTGCCGACACCCTGGCTCAGCCAGCCATGATAGAGTGAGTCTCCATCGAGACCAAACCTCCCGCTTTGGTTCATGAATACAACAAAATAGAGCGCCGAATGGCGCTTTGTTTTTAGCCAAATGTCGTCCGACCAGAGCCTCCAACCTTTACAGAACCTGACATAACTCCGCTTTTTTTCTCACTTTTTTGCCCTTCCCCCCGGCTCAGGCCCACTGGATCATGGCTAAACCGCTTTCGATTAAAGATATTTATCCATATAGTGAAAAAATTGATTTTGCACTCTGCGACGGCCTGATGATACTTGCCCGCAAAGGTCAAACTAACCAGAAAAAGAGCACTATGAGCTTCGAATCAGACAAGCGTTTCAACGACTTCAAACATTTTCCCCGTGGCCTGCGTCGCAGTGGCGAATTCACTGTGGCCGAAGCGGACAGTCTGGAAAAATACGGCACCGCCATGCTCGCGCTCTATCAGGGCAACCTTGCCCCGCGCGATGACGTAGAAAGCGCCTTTATCGAACAGGTCAAATCCGGCGCCGCCGGCAGCAACCCCCACGCCAAGGTGTGGTTCAAGTATCTGAAGGTGATCGGTCCCAAGCGTGTGCACCGGCTGTGCACCGTCACTGGCGGTGCCAACGAGGAGACCGGCGGTGGCGGTTTTGAAGGTGGCAGTGGTGGTGGCAGCGACGAGTCCATCGATTAATGGATACCGAACTGCTTCGGACGTTTATCGAGGTCAGCAAGACCCGGCACTTCGGCCGGGCAGCTGAAAATCTCTACCTGACCCAGTCGGCGGTAAGCTTTCGGATCCGCCAGCTCGAACAGCAACTCGGGGTCAGTCTGTTTGCCCGCCATCGCAACAACATCCGCCTGACCGCCTCCGGTGAGCGTCTGCTGCCCTACGCAGACGCCATCTTGCATACTCTGGGCCGCGCCAAGCAGGACGTGGCCCTCTCCCCCGGTTTCAGCCAGCAGCTCGCCATCGGCGCCCCCGCGGTGTTCTGGGAGCTCGACTTCAACGACTGGCTCAACCATGTCTATGCCCTGGCCCCCGGTCTGGCGGTGCGGCTCGAGACCGCCTCCCGCGAGCACCTGTGCCGCCAGTTGCTGGAGCGCTCCCTCGATCTCGCCCTGCTCTCCGAGCCGACCAAGATCGACGAGATTGCCCTGCACCCTATCGGCGAGCTGGTGTTCGAGCTGGTGAGCCGGGATGCCGCTGCCAACGCCGACAGCCTGATGCAGATGCCGCACATTCATCTGGATTGGGGAACCAGTTTCGAACCCCAGCCCAGCCGGCTGCAGAGCCTGCAAAAGACCCCGGTGCTGCACTCGAGCTCCGCCAACATGGCGCTGCAGTTCGTGCTGGCCAACGGCGGCGCCGCCTATCTGCCAAGGCGCATGGTGAGCCCCTTCCTCGAGCAGGGGCGCTTGCATCTGGTGGAAGGCGCCCAGGCCTTGAGCCGTCCGCTCTACCTCGCCTATCTGGAAAAATCCGATCGGCGGGAGCTGATCGATCAGTTGCTGACCCTGCCGCTGGGCTGGGATGGCGCCGATCTGCGCTTGCCGCAGCCAGAATAAAAACGCCGCAGCACGTAAGCGGGAGTGCAAATGCAAAAGGGGCCGACGGGCCCCTTTTGCATTTAGTCATCGTCAGCCGTGATGGCGACGATCGTTGGCCTGGGCCAGCAGGGTGCGGCTTTCGCGCAGGAACTCGTCTGCCCGCTCGCCGAAGAAGCCGGAGACCTGGCTGAAGGCCTCGATGAAACCCTCCCGGTCCCCCCGCTCCAGCAGGCCCAGCGCCTCGCCGAAGTTCTGGTAGTAGCGGCGGATCATCGCCAGGTTCTGCGGCGACGACAGTATGATGTCGGCGTAGAGGTGGGGATCCTGAGCGAACAGCCGTCCCACCATGGCCAGCTCCAGCCGGTAGATGGGGGAGCTCAACGCGAGCAGGCGATCGATGTTGGCCTGCTCGCGGGAGAGGTGCCAGCCGTAGGCAAAGGTGGCGAAGTGGCGCAGCGCCTGGATAAAAGTCATCGCCTCGTCGTGGGCCTTGGCCTCCACCTGCTGCAGGCGGGCCCCCCAGATGGTCATCTGCTCCAGCAGCCACTGGCTGGCGGCGCCGTCGCGCCCCTGACAGCAGACGATCACCTGCTTGGCGAGGCTCGCCACATCCGGTCCGAACATGGGGTGCAGCCCCAGCACCGGCCCCTGGTGTACCGCCAGCATATGGGCAAGCGGTTCACTCTTGACGCTAGTCACGTCCACCAGCAGGCAGTCCACTGGCAGGTTGCCGAGCCGATCGATCACCTCGCAGGTCACGTCGATGGGCACCGCCACCATCACCAGCCCGGCCCCGTGCAGGATCTCGTCGGCGCGCGGCCAGTCGGCCTGACCCAGGGTCTCGACCCGGTAGCCCGAGAGGCTGAACAGGTTGCCAAACAGGCGGCCAAGTTGCCCCTCACCACCGATGATAACCACCTTGCCGAGCTCAGGCTTCATGCACTTGAAGTGGTGCTCCTTGTCGCTGGCGGATTCCAGAATATAGGATTCGCGCATCACCCGGCGCAGCACATCCTCGATAAGGTCCCCCGGCACCCCCAGTGCCTCGGCCTCGGCGCGGCGGCGGGCCAGCATGCTCGCCTCTCGATCCGGTGCATAGATGGGCAGGCCGTGCCGGCTCTTCACTTCCCCCACTTCCCCTACCAGGGCGAGACGGGCAGCCAGCAGATCAATCAGCTGCTTGTCCACCGCATCGATTTTGTCCCTGAGGGCATTCAACTCTTCAGCCATATCCGGTCCCTGCGGCGCCGCCCGCAGCGACGCCCTGTGATTCAAGAGGCAACAAGGTGTCACCGCCTCGGCCGGTGACACCTCGCTTGTTCAATCAGTGCTGACAAGATACCACGGCTTATGCCTTGGTTCTGGCCAAAAGTGGTGCCGACAGCTGGCTGTGGCAGCGGGCCAGCAGCGCATCCGTGGTCTCCCAGTCGATGCAGGCATCGGTGATGGAGACACCGTAGCGCATCTCGCACTTGGGCTGCTCGCTGGACTGATTGCCTTCGAACAGGTTGGATTCGAGCATCACCCCGATGATGGAGCTGTTGCCCTCCTGGATCTGGTGGATCACGTTATCCGCCACCTTGGGCTGCAGGCGGTGATCCTTGCTGGAGTTGCCGTGGCTGCAATCCACCACCAGACCGGGCAGCAGGCCCGCCTTTTCCAGCGCCTCTTCCGCCAGCGACACATTGACCGAGTCGTAGTTCGGGTGCTTGCCGCCACGCAGGATCACATGACCATCCGGGTTGCCCTGGGTCTGCAGCAGCGCGACCTGACCCTGCTGGTTGATCCCCATGAAGGCGTGGGGGCTGGAGGCCGCCTGCAGCGCATTGATGGCGGTGCCCAGGTTGCCGTCGGTGCCGTTCTTGAAGCCGACCGGCATGGAGAGGCCGGAGGCCATCTCCCTGTGGGTCTGGGACTCGGTGGTGCGGGCACCGATGGCCGACCAGGAGAAGAGCTCCGCCAGGTATTGCGGGCTGATGGGGTCGAGCGCTTCGGTGGCCAGCGGCAACTCCAGCTCGGCCAGCCAGCAGAGCAGCTCGCGGGCGCGGTGCAGCCCCAGCTCCACGTCGAAGGTGCCGTCCAGGTTCGGATCGTTGATAAAGCCCTTCCAGCCGACCGTGGTGCGCGGCTTCTCAAAGTAGACCCGCATGACAATGTAGAGAGAGTCCTGATAGGCGTCATGCAGCGCTTTGAGTCTGGTTGCGTACTCTTTGGCGGCGTCCATGTCGTGGATCGAGCAGGGACCACAGATCACCAGCAAGCGGTGATCGCGACGGTGGATGATGTCGGCGATGGTATTGCGGGCCCCTTGCACGAATGCCAGCGCGCGATCGGAGATGGGCAGTTTCTCCTTGAGCTGGGCAGGCGTGATCATCACTTGTTCGGACTGGATATGGATGTTGTTCAGGGGATCTCTTTGCATGTTCTCATTCTCTCTACTGTTTCAAGCCAATTGCGCCGACCGTTCATTTTTGTTTACACAAGTCAGCACTTTGTTACGCAACCGCCCTCACCTTACCAATTAAAAACAAACAATCAAGTGAAACCAGTGGGTTTATTCGCTAACAGATGGATAAATGACCACAAAAGAGACCCTTTCGGCCAGAAAGTAGCGATCCGCGCATGCTCTACACACCAAAATCGTAAACATATAATTACACCCCTTCTATTTTCTCTTGCCAACAAGCATAAAAAAGCGGGGCACCTGGCCCCGCTTGCATTCCCGTGTTGCTCTTCTTTTATTATTTGCCGTGAGCCTTGATCACCTCGACCGCCTTGTCCGGGAAGTCGCTGAATACCCCGTCCACATCGGCCTGATAGAGGAAGATGTTGAGCAGGTCGGTGAAGTCTTTCGCATAGGCCGGGATCTGGCCCTCATCCTGACGGAAGGTATAAGGATGCACTTTGAGGCCAGCCGCGTGGGCCTCTTTCACCATGCCGGTGAAGGTCGGTTTGCCCAAGGTACCCGGCTCCGGCACTATCATCGGCTTCCAGGGGCCGATCCCCTCGGCATAGCCGGCGATCTCCTTCATGGCGCCCGGCTTGAACATCCAGTCATAGCTGTAGGGGGTCGCCTTGCCCTTGGCGTCATAGACAATGGTCTCGTTCCAGTCGGTCTCGGCCATCAGCTGCACCAGCTTCAAGTCCATCCCCATGGCGGGCATCAGCTCGCTGTTGATGCGCTTGAGCTCGTTGGTATCGAAACACTGCAGATAGACCTTGTCGTTCTTGCTGGTGTAACCGTACTCCTTCAGTACCTTGAGCACCGCCTTGGAGATGTCCTTGCCCTCGTGGCGGAACAGCCAGGGGGCTTTTATCTCCGGGTAGATACCGATGTTCTTGCCGGTGCTCTTGTTGAGCCCCTGGATCATCTCGATCTCTTCCTGGAAGGTATGGATCTTGAAGCTCGACTTCCACAGCGGGAAACGGGCCGGATAGACCGGCACCTGCTTGCCGTCCACCAGCTGGAACGGCTCGGTCATGCGCAGGGAACGCACCTCGTCCAGGGTGAAATCCACCACATAGTAGCGACCATCCGGGCGGGCCCGGCCAGGGAAGCGCTCGGCCACATCGGTGATGCCATCGAGGAAGTGATCGTGCATCACCACCAGCTGGTCATCCTTGGTCATCACCAGATCCTGCTCCAGATAGTCGGCCCCCATGCCATAGGCCAATGCCTTGGACTCCAGGGTGTGCTCGGGCAGGTAGCCGGAGGCCCCCCGGTGAGCGATCACTATCTTGCCTTCATCGGCCGCCAGGGCGGGCAATGCCAGGGCGGCCCCCAGACCAAGGGCAAGCAGGGAGAGAGTGTGTTTTTTCATGCGCGGTGCTCTTTGTTATTGTTTATGGGATGTAGGTTATTGTTATAACAGAGGTTTATTGCATTTTTACGGCGAGCGACCAGGGCCGCCCGCCAGGGGTGATCAGCAGGCTTCGGGCAGGGCGTGGTGGTGTTCGCTGAGCCAGGCAGCCAGTTGCTGCTGCTCGGCTTCGGACAGACGCAGCCCCAGCTTGCTGCGGCGCCACAGAATGTCTTCCAGGCTGCAGGCCCACTCCCGCTCGATAAGGTAGCGCACTTCAGATTCGTATAGTCCGGCCCCAAAGTGCTGGCCACGATCCTGATGCAGCCAGAGACGGGCATGGGCGCCATAGGCCTCGGCAATGCGCAGGGCACTGCGATCATCGAGCCAGTCAAATTCCAGCGCAAAGGCGCGTGCCAGCTCGCGAACCGAGCAGTCGAACTCGCCACCAGGCAACCGGCTGTAGGCGGTCCAGTCATCCCCCATCTGGCTGAACCAGGGTTTGAGCTTGTTGCAGGCAGCCTGGGCCAGCTTGCGATAGGTGGTGAGCTTGCCGCCAAACACCGACAACAGCGGCGCACCGTCGGATTCACCGGACAGTTCGAGGGTGTAGTCACGGGTCACCGCCTGCGGCGAGTCGGACTCGTCATCGCACAGCGGACGCACCCCGGCATAGGTCCAGATCACGTCTTTGGGGGCGATCTGACGGGTGAAGTGGGCGTTGACCACCTTGCACAGGTAGTTGATCTCTGCGTCGCTGATCTTGGCTTCGCGCGGGCTGCCCTTGTGCTCCACGTCCGTGGTGCCGATCAGCGAGTAGTCCTGCTGATAAGGGATGACGAAGACGATGCGGTTGTCCTCGTTTTGCAGTATGTAGGCCTCTTCGCGCTCATGGATGCGCGGCACTATCATGTGGCTGCCCTTGATGAGGCGAATGCCGCGCGGGGATTTCTCGTGCAGGCTCTCGTCATAGAAGGTCTTGACCCAGGGGCCGGCCGCATTGACCAGGCCGCGGCAGGTGACGTTGAACTGCTCGCCCCCTTCCCGCTCCAGCGTCAGGGTCCAGTGTTTGGAGCCGCGCACCGCCTTGACGCAGCGGGTGCGGGTCTGCACGTCGGCGCCCTTGTCGCGGGCCATCATGGCGTTGAGCACCACCAGCCGGGCGTCGTCGACCCAGGCGTCCGAATACTCGAATCCCTTGCTGATGCCGGCGGTGAGGCCATCCTGCGGCAGGAAGCGCACGCCGCAGCTGCCCTTGAGCTTGTCGCGCTTGGCCAGGTTGTCATAGAGGAACAGGCCGGCGCGGATCATCCAGGCCGGGCGCAGGTGCGGGCGATGGGGCAGCCGAAAACGCATGGGACGGGCGATGTGGGGGGCCATGCCGAGCAGCACCTCCCGCTCCGCCAGCGCCTCTTTCACCAGCCGGAATTCGTAGTGTTCGAGGTAGCGCAGGCCGCCGTGGATCAGCTTGCTGGAGTTGGAAGAGGTGGCAGAGGCGAGATCGCGCGCCTCGAACAGGGCAACCTTCAGACCCCGCCCCGCTGCATCAGCCGCAATGCCAACCCCGTTGATGCCGCCGCCGACGACGACCAGATCATAATGTTCGCTCATGTTCACCTACTTTCTTATTTTGACCTTGCGAAACCGTCGCAATGTTTGATTTCGCTCATATTAGAGCATGAAAAAATGATAAACGAACATTTTATGAAGAAAATGTGATCGCGATTGTTTTGGCAATGCTAAAAATGCTGCCGGTCGGTGATAAAGCAGCGCCGCCTGGGGAAAACGGGGACGAGGCTGTGAGCGAGATCGCGCTTTTGGGGACGTCAGCACGGCATCGGCGGTGAAATGAGGATGGGCAGAAGTGCGGGGGGCTGAAAACGAAGCGGCCGCCCGATGGCGGCCTGGTGTTGGAACGGGTTAGCGGCGACTCAGCAGATGTGGCACTCGATCTGGTGCTGGGACATCAGCCGCATCAGCTTCTCCGGCGGCTCCTGATCGGTGAACAGGGCGTGGATCTGGCTGAGGTTGCCAAGGTTGACCATGGCGTTGCGGCCGAACTTGGTGTGGTCGGCGGCCAGGAACACCTGGCGGGAGTGGGCGATGATGGCCTGGGCAATCTTCACCTCGTGGTAGTCGAAGTCGAGCAATGAGCCGTCGCTGTCGATGCCCGAGATGCCGATGACGCCGTAGTCCATGCGAAACTGGCCGATGAAGTCGCGGGTCGCCTCCCCTACGATGCCGCCGTCCCGATTGCGAATTTCGCCGCCGGCGATGATGACGGTGAAGTCATCCTTGGCGGTGAGGATGCTGGCCACGTTGAGGTTGTTGGTGACGATGCGCAGCTCGCGGTGATCGAGCAGGGCGCGGGCAATGGCTTCGGTGGTGGTGCCGATGTCGATGAACAGCGACGAGCCGTCGGGAATATTGGCGGCCACTTCACGGGCGATACGCTCTTTCTCCTTGAGCTGCATCACCTTGCGGGCACTGTAGGCGGTGTTGACGGTACTCGAATGCAGGGAGGCCCCGCCATGGTGGCGCCGGATCTTGTTCTGCTCGGCGAGATCGTTGAGATCCCGGCGAATGGTCTGGGGGCTGACGTCAAAGTGGGTCACCAGATCCTCGGTCGAGACAAAGCCCTGCCGCGTCAGGACGTCCAGGATCTCCAGATGTCGTTGGGTTTGCTTCACGCTTGAACTCCGATGATGAGACGAAAAAAGGCCCCGGCAGATGCGGGGCCTTGGGGAGTTTACCTGATCCCTTTTCCAATCGATAAGGGCAGGATCACGTTTTATGCCTTATGGGCAGCCGCTTTGGCGGCAATCGACTGGTTCTCGTGCTTGAGGGTCATCGCCAGCAGGATGATGGAGAGCACGCAGGAAGCGGTCAGCACCATGAAGCCGCCATCCCAGCCGAAGTGGTCAACGGTGTAGCCCAGCATGGCGTTGGCCGCGACCGCGCCCCCCAGATAACCGAACAGGCCGGTGAAGCCTGCCGCAGTACCGGCGGCCTTCTTCGGCGCCAGCTCCAGGGCATAGAGGCCGATCAGCATGACGGGGCCGTAGATGAGGAAGCCGATGGCCACCAGCGCCATCATGTCGACGGTCGGGTTGCCGGCCGGGTTGAACCAGTAGACCAGCACGGCCACGGTCACCAGCACCATGAACAGGATGCCGGCCGGCGCACGGCGGCCCTGGAACATCTTGTCAGAGATCCAGCCGCACAGCAGGGTGCCCGGAATACCCGCCCACTCGTACAGGAAGTACGCCCAGGAGGAGTTGTCGACGCTGAAGTCCTTGGCCTCTTTCAGGTAGGTCGGCGCCCAGTCCAGCACACCGTAACGGATGAGGTAAACGAAGGCGTTGGCAATGGCGATATACCACAGCAGCTTGTTGTGCAGCACGTACTTGACGAAGATCTCCTTGGCGGAAAACTCCTGCTCGTGGCTTTCGTTGTAATCCTTCGGATAGTCGTTCTTGTGCTCTTCGATGGGAGGCAGACCCACGGATTGCGGGGTGTCACGCATCACGAAGAAGGCGATCACCGCGATGGCGGCGGCGGCAGCAGCCGGCACATAGAAGGCACTGCGCCAGTCGTTGAACCAGCCCATCCCCAGAATGAACAGCGGGCCTATCATGCCGCCACCCACGTTGTGGGCCACGTTCCAGACCGCGACCACTTCGCCGCGCTCTTTCTGTGACCACCAGTGCACCATGGTGCGACCACAGGGCGGCCAGCCCATGCCCTGTGCCCAGCCGTTCAGGAACAACAGCACGAACATGATGGCGATGCTGGAGGTGGCCCAGTGCATGGTCCCCATCATGAACATGATGCCGGCCGACAGCAGCAGACCGGCGGAGAGGAAGTAGCGGGCGTTGGAGCGGTCCGACACGTTCCCCATCAGGAACTTGGAGAGACCGTAGGCGATGGAGACGCCAGACAGCGCCAGACCCAGATCACCGCGGGAGAAGCCCTGTTCGATCAGATAGGGCATCGCCAGACTGAAGTTTTTCCGTACCAGGTAGTAACCGGCATAACCGAAGAAGATCCCGAAAAACACCTGCCAACGCATGCGTTTGTAGAAGGGGTCGACCTTGTCGGCCGGGAGCCTGTCTATGTGTGGTGCAGGCCTGAAGAGACTAAGCATGTTCTGCTTCCTTATTGTTGTTGTGGGCGGTTGAGGGTGCCCTGTCCATGCTGACCAATCAGATGAGTCCTGATTCGAAAGCGAGCCTATTGTGCTCATATGTGAACATTTAATCTGTGATGGAGGCTGAAATATTGCAGTTTTATTACAAAAGAAAGTGCCAAATGAGCAATCACTCATCAGCCGCAATCCCTTGTGTAGCAAGGCTTTTGGCTACCCACTAAGTGGTATAACCACTGTATCAACTTGCTTTCCGTCACATTTTCTTAGCAATGAGTGGGATCTTGTCCACATTTCCTGCGGGGAGGGAGTGGTGAATGGGCGATTTAGGTTTATTTTCTCTCTCGTCCGAGAACGAGCGCAAACGAGCATAACGTTTGCGTCAGCTCAAAAAACAAGAAGAAACGTTTTCGGACGCAATAATGGGAATGAAAAACAACAAAACGGAACATCAAACCTACTCTGGGTGGATATAAGGAATAACGGTATGAGCATACAAAGACCCAATACCCTGCTTGGCGAATGCATCGCCGAGTTTATCGGAACCGGCCTGCTGATATTTTTCGGCGTCGGCTGCGTGGCCGCACTGGTGCTGGCGGGAGCCAACTTCGGGCAATGGGAAATTTCCATTACCTGGGGTCTGGGCGTCGCCATCGCCATCTATGTCACCGGCGGTATCTCCGGTGCCCACCTCAACCCGGCCGTGACCCTGGCGCTGATGACCTTCTGCGGGTTCGACAAGCGCAAAGTGGTGCCCTACATCATCGCCCAGGTTGCCGGCGCCTTCTGCTTTGCGGCGCTGGTCTACTTCCTCTATGGTAACCTTTTCACCCAGTGGGAAGTGACCCACAACGTGGTGCGCGGCAGCGTCGAGAGCCTCGGCAGCGCCGGCATCTTCTCTACCTACCCCAATGCCCTGCTCTCCAACATGCAGGCCTTCGCGGTCGAGATGGTGATCACCGCCGTGCTGATGCTGGGCATCATGGCACTGGGTGACAACAACAACGGTGCCCCCAAAGGCTTCGCCGCCGCCCTGCTGATCGGTATCCTGATCGCGGTGATCGGCGCCTCCCTTGGCCCGTTAACCGGTTTCGCCATGAACCCGGCCCGTGATTTCGGCCCCAAACTGTTCGCCTTCCTGGCCGGCTGGGGTGACGTAGCCATGACCGGTGGTCGTGACAACCCCTACTTCTGGGTCCCCATCCTCGGCCCCATCGTTGGTGCCCAGATCGGTACTGCCCTCTATGTAAAAGTGTTGGCTCCCTGTGTACCGGGCAACCGCGTCGCCACCGAAGAAGCCGCCAAGCTGTCTAACAAAGAAGAGGCCGCCGCCTAAGAGCGGCCCTCCCCAACGTGTAAAAACGTGGAAAATAAAAACGTGGAGAACATCATGTCTGCTGAAAAGAAATATGTCGTCGCTCTGGACCAGGGTACTACCTCTTCCCGTGCCATCGTGTTTGACCAGGACGCCAACATAGTCGGTACCTCCCAGCGCGAATTCACTCAGCACTATCCGAAAGCGGGCTGGGTGGAGCACGACCCGATGGAGATCTGGGCGACCCAGTCCTCCGTCTTTACCGAAGTGCTGGCCAAGACTGGCCTGCGCAGCGAAGAGATCGCCGCCATCGGCATCACCAACCAGCGTGAAACCACAGTGGTATGGGAAAAGGCCACCGGCAAACCCATCTACAACGCCATCGTCTGGCAGTGCCGCCGTACCGCGGCCATCTGTGAAGAACTGAAAGCGCGCGGCCTGGAAGAGTACGTGCGTGAAAACACCGGTCTGGTGCTGGACGCCTACTTCTCCGGCACCAAAGTGAAGTGGATCCTCGACAACGTCGAAGGAGCCCGCGAGAAGGCGATGAACGGCGAACTGCTGTTCGGCACCATCGATACCTGGCTGGTGTGGAAGATGACCAACGGCGAAGTGCATGTCACCGACCCGACCAACGCCTCCCGTACCATGCTCTACAACATCCGCGACCTGAAGTGGGATCAGAAGATGCTGGACGAGCTGGGCATCCCCATGTCCATGCTGCCACAAGTGAAACCCTCTTCCGAAGTGTACGGCTACACCACCCGTGGCGGCGGCTCCCGCATCCCCATCGCCGGTATCGCCGGTGACCAGCAGTCTGCCCTGTTCGGCCAGCTCTGCTTCGAGAAAGGGATGGCCAAGAACACCTACGGCACCGGCTGCTTCATGCTGATGAACACCGGCACCGAACCGGTTCGCTCCAGCAACGGCCTGCTGACCACGGTCGCCATCGGCTCGAAAGGGGAAGTGAATTATGCCCTCGAGGGTGCGGTATTCATGGGTGGCGCCACCATCCAGTGGCTGCGTGACGAGCTGAAGATCATTCACGATGCCCGCGACACCGACTACTTCGCCTCCAAGGTGGGCGACACCAACGGCGTCTACCTGGTACCGGCCTTCGTCGGTCTGGGCGCCCCCTACTGGGATCCGTATGCTCGCGGCACCATGGTCGGCCTGACCCGCGGCGCCAACCGCAACCACATCATCCGTGCCGCGCTGGAATCCATCGCCTATCAGAGCCGCGATGTGCTGGATGCGATGCAGCAGGACTCCGGCATCAAGCTGGCCGCCCTCAAGGTCGACGGCGGCGCCGTGGCCAACGACTTCCTGATGCAGTTCCAGGCCGACATGATGCACACCCCGGTAGTGCGTCCGACCCGTATCGAGACCACCGCCATGGGCGCCGCCTTCCTGGCAGGTCTGGCCGTCGGCTTCTGGAAGAGCTCGGAAGAGCTGGAAGACAAGTTCAGCGTGGACCGCGAGTTCATCCCGCAGATGGACCGCGACGATCGCGCCAAGCGCTACAACGGCTGGAAAAAGGCGGTGGAACGTTCACGCCGCTGGGCAGAAGAGGAGTGATCGGGCAACCGACACAGCCTTGAGCTGAAAATATGAGAGGCCGACAGCGATGTCGGCCTCTCTTTTTTTTAGCGCCGCCCCGATGATGACGTCCCTATCCTGCCTCGGCTGGCACCCCAAGCACGGCGAGCCCCTTCTGCCGAGCAGCCCAGTCAGAGCACGCGGACTAGAGCATCTCGCTGCCGAGCTGCTCTTTGAGGAAATCGAGCCAGACCCGCAGCCGGATATCGCGCTGGGCATCGGAGTAGAACACCGCATTGATGGGGCGCGAGGCACCACTGTTGCTGCGGGCCAGCACCTCCACCAGGGCCCCGCTCATCCGATCCTGCCCGGTCATGAAATCCGACAGACAGACGATCCCCTGCCCCCGCAGCGCCAGCTGGCGCAGGGTCTCACCGCTGCTGGCACGCAGGGTCGGGGTGATGGGAAAGCGGTCCCCCTGCTCCTGGCTCAGCAGCGGCCAGTGGTTGAGGTGATCGGGGTGCAAAAAACCGAGCAGCTCGTGGCCGCTCAGCAGATCCACCGGTTGGCGCGGGGTGCCGCGCTCGCGCAAATAGTCGGGGGATGCCAGCAGCCGCAACCGCGAGCGGCCCAGCGGCAGCGCCCGCAGGGAGGAGTCGGTCAGCTCGCCGATGCGAATGGCCATGTCCACCCGCCGCTCCATCAAGTTGATAAAACCCTCGGAGCTGTGCAGTTGCAGCTCGATGGCGGGATAGCGGCGGCGAAACTCGCCGATGATGGGCACCAGCCGGTGCAGGATGAAGGGGGTGGCGGCATCCACCCGCAATACCCCCTCCGGCTGCTCGCGGCGCATCAGCAGCAGCCCCTCCGCCTCGCTCATCTCGGTCAGGATCTTCACCGCCCGCTGATAGAACCAGCTCCCCTCCTCGGTCAGACTGACCCGCCTCGTGGTGCGGTTGAGCAGCACGGTCGAGAGCTTCTCTTCCAGCCGCTTGATGCCGCGGCTCACCACCGAATTGTCCATGCCGAGGTTCTCCGCCGCCTGGCGAAAACTCCCCGCCTCCACCACCGCCACAAACAGGGTCAGTTCATCAGAATGGGTCTTCATTGCTGCAATCCAGACAAGAGTAATGGGACTTTATAGGCGTATTGTCCTTGGGTTGGCAAGTGAGGCGTCGCTTCGTATCGTGACATACCGCCTGTTTTATCTCCGTCCTTGTCAGTACAATGCCGTCAACTGGCATCGTATGGCGCCACGCTATGACAAGGACGACCTATGATATTCGACAACAGGCTGGCCGCCGCCCATCGGGAGCTGGCAGAGAAGGGTGTGCAGACGCTCAACTACAACCCGCCGCTCATCTGGCTGCTGCGAAAGGCTGGGTTCACCATCAGGCCGCCCCACTACGAACGCTTTCTGGTCAATGTCCTTACTCTGGGGATCCCCACTGGCGCTATCTGGGGGGTGTTGATGTGGTTCTTCGGCTGGCAACATGAGGTAACGCCAGCATTCGCCCTGCGCCAGAGCCTGCTGTTTGGCATAGGGGTCGGTCTGCTGATGGCGACCTGGCTCTGGTTTCGGCGCAAGCAGCTCAAGCTGACCCCTTGGGACGCCTTGCCCCACTCCACGATCCGCACGCAAAAACGCTGGCAACTGAAATAATCACCGACAAGGAAAGCCTCATGACCAGGGCCCATGAAAAACTGAACTATGTGGAGTTTGCAGCCAGAGATCTTGCCGCCACCAAGGCCTTCTTTCAGGCCGCTTTCGGCTGGCAATTTGCCGATTATGGCCCCGATTATTGCGCCTTCGAGGGGGAAGGGCTGGATGGCGGCTTCTATCGCGCCGATCTCTGTAGCCTGAGTGCGCAAGGCGGCGCCCTGCTGGTGTTCTACAGCGCCGATATTGAGGCGACCCAAGCCAAGGTGAGCCAACACGGTGGCACCATAGTTCGCCCCCTGTTCGATTTTCCCGGTGGCCGCCGCTTCCACTTCGTCGAGCCCAGCGGCAATGAATTTGCGGTTTGGTCCGAGCCGGCCAATGCCTGATGACAAGGGGGCGCCCCGGCGCTCCCTGCTCCTTTTACCGCCCTGACTTCCTCACCACCACCTCGCCCCGGTCCCTTCATTGCTGCTCTTATCTCAATAGTGTTTTGCGACTGCGGCCCTGTTTCGGGCAAGTCACGGTGGGCATACTGACTCCCGTCTTAACGAGGAGGTTCAGATGTCATCCCCCGTGATTGTGATTGCCCAGCTTGAAGCCAAACCCGAATTCGCCCCCCAGTTTCGTGCAGCCCTCGATCCGCTGATCGCCGCCACCTTGCTGGAGGCTGGCTGCCTGCGCTACCAGCTGCATCAGGATTTGGACAATCCCCACAGCTGGATGCTCTACGAGGTGTGGGAGAGCGATGCCGCCCTCAGCGCCCATCAGGGCCAGCCCCACTTTACCGAATTCGTCGCCAAGGCCGAGCCCTGGTTTGCCGGCAGTACCATTCGCCGCTATCAGCCGCTGAAGGCCTGATTTTCCGCGCCGCTGAGCGCCCTTTTGCCACCTATTTGAGGAATAACATGATGAAGATGCCCAACCTGGGTCTGGGAACCTTTCGCCTGACCGGCCAACCCCTGCGTGACTCCCTGCTGCAGGGGCTCGAGCTTGGCTACCGCCACATCGATACCGCCCAGATCTACGCCAACGAGGCCGAAGTGGGCCAGCTGATGAGCGAGAGCGGCGTACCCCGCCAGGATATCTATCTGACCACCAAGGTGTGGACCAGCGAGTTCGGGCCGGGCAAGCTGATCCCGAGCCTGGAAGTGAGTCTGGAAAAACTAGGCACCGACTATCTGGATCTGGCGCTGATCCACTGGCCCTCCCCTGAGGATGAGGTGCCGATGGCGGTCTATCTGGAGCAGCTGGTCGAGGCCAAGGCTCGGGGCCTGACCCGCGAGATCGGGGTCTCCAACTTCACCGTGGCCCAGCTTAAAGAAGCCATCGATATTCTGGGGCCGGGCGTCATCGCCCACCAGCAGGTGGAGATCCACCCGCTGCTGCAAAATCGCAAGGTGGTCGAATTCTGCCAGGCCCACGGCATCGCCATCACCGCCTATATGCCGCTCGCCTATGGCAAGGTGCTCACCGAGCCGCTGCTGATGGAGATCGGCAAGCACCACGGCGTCTCGGCGGCCCAGGTGTCGCTGGCCTGGCTGCTGGCCCAGGGCATGGCGGTGATCCCGAGCTCCACCAAGCGGGAGAATCTGGCCGCCAACCTGGCGGCGCTGAAGGTCACGCTCACTGCCGAGGAGATGGCCGCCATCGCTACCCTGGAGCGGGGCGAGCGCTGTGCCAACCCGGACTTTGCGCCGGATTGGGACTAATAAGCAGGTTCAACTGGATTGTTCCCTCTTCCCATGGGAGAGGGCTAGGATGACGGTATAGCAGGCTACCCTAGGCTAGTTTTGCTGCATATACAGATTGCCCCTCATCCCCAACCCTTCTCCCGCCAGGGGAGAAGGGGGCAGATAACGCTTAACGGTATTTTTCAGCAGAAGCGGGAGGCCCAGTGCCTCCCGCTTTTTTTGCGCGCCACTGCCACCCGTGCAGTTGTCCTCATCCACCCTGCCGCCTTTCTCTTGCCCTCTTTCTCTTGTCCCTTCCCTCTTTGTTGCCTAGCCGGTCTGTACGCCTTGCTACTACGCGCTTTGCTCCGCTGCTTCAACCACTCCCACTACCCCACTCCACGGCCCCATTGCTGCTTATTTGGCAAAAGTAATTTGATGTCACCGTCATTTTTACCAACAAACGCCCTCGGCATACTGGCGCCATTCTCCCGTCGGGAGTCCCTATCCAAGGAGTTGTTATGCCACTGGCGTTATTTGCCCTCACCCTGAGTGCCTTTGCGATCGGCACCACCGAATTCGTGATCGTGGGGCTTATCCCCACCATCGCCGAGCAGCTGAATGTCTCGCTCCCCTCCGCAGGCCTGTTGGTCAGCCTCTATGCCCTTGGCGTGGCCATCGGCGCCCCCGTGCTGACGGCACTGACCGGCAAGGTGCCGCGCAAGTGGTTGCTGGTGGGGCTGATGGCGCTCTTCACCGCCGGCAACCTGCTGGCCTGGCAGGCCCCCGGTTACGAGAGTCTGATTGTGGCCCGCATCCTGACCGGGCTAGCGCACGGGGTCTTCTTCTCGGTGGGCAGCACCATCGCCACCGGCTTGGTGGCCAAAGAGAAAGCGGCCAGCGCCATCGCCATCATGTTCAGCGGCCTCACCATAGCGCTGGTGACCGGCGTGCCGCTCGGCACCTGGATTGGTCAGGTCTTCGGCTGGCGCGAAACCTTTCTGGTGGTGAGCCTGCTGGGCCTCGTCGCCATGGTGGGCAGCCTGCTCTTGATCCCCAATAACCTGCCCAAAGGAGCAGCCTCGACTATTCGCGAGCAGCTCTCGGTGCTCACCAAAAAGCCCCTGCTGCTGGTCTACGCCAAGACTGCGCTGGGTTACGGCGGCGCCTTCACGGCGTTCACCTTCCTCGCCCCCATCCTGCAGCAGGTGAGCGGCTTTAGCGCCGGCGCGGTGAGCCTCATTCTGCTGGTGTACGGGGTATCGGTCGCCGTCGGCAATATCTGGGGTGGCAAGCTGGCCGACAAGATGGGCCCGCTGCCGGCGCTGAAGCTGCTGTTTGCCGGTCTCGCATTGGTGCTGCTGGTGCTCACCTTCACCGCGCCGCACCCGGTGCTGGCGGTACTGACCGTGCTGGTGTGGGGCGCCTTTGCCTTTGGCAACGTGCCGGGTCTGCAGGTGCTGGTAGTGAAGCAGGCCGAGCTGCACACCCCCAGGGCGGTGGACGTGGCATCGGGCCTCAATATCGCCGCCTTCAACGTCGGCATCGCGCTGGGCTCCATCGTCGGCGGCCTGGTGGTGGAACACCTGGGGTTGATGCACACCCCCTGGATCGGTGCGCTGATCGTGCTGCTGGCCTACGGCCTCACCCATGTCAGCGAGCGGCAGGCCGCCCGGGTTGCCCTCCCCGCCTGAGCGAACCTTCCAGCCGGATGCAAAAAGGCCGACACCTGTGTCGGCCTTTTCATGGCTGCGTCTCAAGACTCCTTGAGATCCTCATCGGCGGCCCAGCGCGCCTCCAGCCAGAGCAGGTTGACCAGCCCGCACAACAGGGCGAAGCCCAGTCCCAGAATCCAGGTGAAATACCACATATCGCATGATCCTTTGGTTGAAGAGGGTTAGTAGAGGCTGTGGCCGTGCTGGCGGATCTGCTGGGCGCTCATCTTGCCGCGCACCACCCGGTAGACCCAGAGGGTGTAGCCGATGTTGATGGGCATCAGCACCCCGACAATCCCCAGCATGATGAAGAGGGTGCGCTCGCTGGAGGTGCTGTCCCACAGGGTCAGGCTGCTGGACGGATCCAGCGACGAGGGCAGCACGAACGGGAACAGGGCGATGGCAATGGTCAGCATCATGCTGGCGCAGGCGCCGCCACTGGCGAGCAGGGCCGTGCGCGGCAGCTCGCGGGCGCTGGCCAGGCTGCTCACCATGGGCAGCACCAGGCCGAGCGCCGGCACGCACCAGAGCCAGGGATGGGCGACGAAGTTGGCAAGCCAGCCCTGCTGGGCCACCCCCACCTCCTTCATCAGCGGGGTGAGCGCCCCGTTGATATCCCCTATCTCCAGCACCCGGTAACCGGCCATCTGGCTGAGCCAGACGCCGCCCAGGGCAAACAGGCCGCTCGCCAGCGGGCCGAGCCAGAGGCTCTGGCGGGCGCAGCGCCGGGCGATCTCTCCCTGGGTCTTGCACTGCAGGAAGCTGGTGCCATGCAGCAACAGCAGCGCCAGCGCCGTCCCCATGCAGGTCAACAGCAGCGGCCAGTGGAAGTCAAAGGCACCGTAGTGGATGCGAAGGGCCGCATCGAAGCGAAACGGCAGCCCCTGCAGCAAAAAGCCCAAGGTAGCGCCAAACACCAGGGTCGGCAGCAGACCGCCCACCACCAGGGCGCGATCCCACCAGCGGCGCCAGACCGGATCCGCCAGCTTGCTGCGATAGTCAAAACCGACCGGGCGCAGGAACAGGCCGAACAGCAGGAACATGAAGGGCACGTAGAGCGCCGAGAAGGCGGCGGCATAGACCAGCGGCCAGGCGGCGAACAGGGCGCCGGCCCCGGCGATGAGCCACACCTGGTTGCCCTCCCACACCGGTCCCACGCTGTTGAGCAGCACCCGCCGCTCCTCGTCGTTCTTGGCCACCACCGGCAGCAGCATGGCCACGCCGAGATCGAAGCCATCCATCACCACGAAGCCGACCAGCATGAACAGCACCAGCCCCCACCAGATCAATTTCAGGGTTTCGTAATCCATCAGGCAGGACTCCCGTTTTGCAACACTTCACCTTGATAGCGACCCGTCTGCAGGCTGGCGGGCCCTTTGCGGATCACATGACGCAACAAGAACAACTCCACCACCAGCAGGCTGGTGTAGATGAGACAGATGGAGATCAGGCTGAACCAGAGCTGGCCCGGGGTCAGCAAGGAGACGGACGCCGAGACCGGCAGCACATCGCTGATGGTCCACGGCTGGCGACCGAACTCGGCCACGAACCAGCCCGCCTCGATGGCAATCCAGGGCAGCGGAATAGACCAGAACAGGGCCTTGAGCAGACGCGGGGATTGCACCAGCTTGCCCCGGCACAGCTGCAGGAAGGCAGCGGCAAACAGCGCCAGCAGCACCACGCCGATGCCTACCATCAGCCTGAAGCTCCAGAACAGCGGCGCCACCTGGGGGATGGAGTCCGCCACCGCCTTGGCGATGGCCGCCTCGTCCGCCTTGCCAATCTCCTTGGCATAAGGGGTGAGCAAGAGGCCATAGCCCAGATCCTGGCGATGACGCTCGAAGGTGGCTCGCGCCGCCTGGTTGCTGCCATCGGCCCGCATCGTTTCCAGCGCCTCGTGGGCCAGCATGCCGCTGCGAATGCGTTCCTCGTGCCGCGCCTTGAGATCTTTGAGGTCCGTCACCTGTTCATCGAGGGAGCGGGTGGCGATGATGCCCATCAGATAGGGGATCTTGACCGCGGCATGGGTGGTCTCGGCGGCCTGATCCGGAAAGCCGAACAGGGTGAAGGAGGCCGGCGCCGGCTCGGTGTGCCACTCCGCCTCAATGGCGGCCAGCTTCACCTGCTGCACCTCACCGGTGCGATAACCCGACTCGTCGCCGAGCACGATGACCGAGAGGATGGCCGCCAGACCAAAGCCCGAGGCGATGGCAAAGGAGCGCAGGGCGAAGCGCACCTCCATGCGGCGCAGCAGATACCAGCTGCTCACCCCCATCACGAACAGGGAGGCCGCCACATAACCCGCCGCCACCGTGTGCACGAACTTGACCTGGGCCACTGGGTTGAAGATCACCGCGGCCACGTCCACCAGCTCCATGCGCATGGTCATGGGGTTGAACTCGGCGCCGACCGGGTTTTGCATCCAGCCGTTGGCGATGAGGATCCAGAGCGCGGAGAGGTTGGAGCCAAGCGCCACCAGCATGGTCACCAGCAGGTGCTGACCGCGGGAGAGCTTGTCCCAGCCGAAGAAGAACAGCCCCACCAGGGTGGACTCGAGGAAGAAGGCCATCAGCCCCTCCACCGCCAGCGGCGTGCCGAAGATGTCGCCGACATAGTGGGAGTAGTAGGCCCAGTTGGTACCGAACTGGAACTCCAGGGTAATGCCGGTGGTCACCCCCATCACGAAGTTGATGCCAAACAACTTGCCCCAGAAACGGGTGATGTCTTTGTAGATCACCTTGCCGGTCATCACGTAGGCCGACTCGGCGATCACCAGGATCCAGGACAGCCCCAGGGTGAGGGGCACAAACAGAAAGTGGAACATCGCCGTCGCCCCGAACTGCATTCGGGAGAGGCTGACCACATCATCCAGGCTTATCATGCATGACTCTCTATGTTGCATTTAACAGACAGGTTTTCGCCCGTTAAGTACATCACGGTCCATGACACCTATAACAGATGCAGTTATAGTGAAATATACCTATAACAGTTTGAACCCACCATGTCCCTATACGGCCAGCTGGCAGATCAGCTGCAACAGCAGATAACGAGCGGTCTCTGGCAGCCGGGGGAGCGCATTCCCTCCATCCGCCAGAGCTGCAAGACCCATGGCCTCAGCCCCATGACGGTGCTGCAGGCCTACCAGCTGCTCGAAAGCCGCGGCCTCATCCTGGCGCGCCCCCAGTCCGGCTACTACGTCAAGGCCGCGCCCTCCCGCCCGGCCGCCAGCCCGCCCCAGCAGGCGCACTACAGCGGTTCGGTGGACATCAACGATCTGGTGTTCGAGGTGTTGCAGGCGAGCAAATCGCGGGAGCTGGTGCCGCTCGGCATGGCGGTGGCGGATCCCACCCTGTTCCCCCACCCCCAGCTCGGCCGGGCGCTGGCCAGCAGCATGCGCCGACTCGACCCCTTCAGCACGGTGGCAGATCTGCCTCCCGGCAACGAGGCGCTGCGCCGGGCCATCGCCCAGCGCTACGCCGGCGAGGGGCTGGCGGTAGACCCCCAGCAGATCATCATCACCACCGGCGCCATGGAGGCGCTCTCCCTCAGCCTGCAGGTACTGACCGAGCCCGGCGACTGGGTGGTGGTGGAGTCCCCCACCTTCTACGGCGCCCTGCAGGCCATCGAGCGACTCAAGCTGAACGCGGTGGAGATCCCGGTGATCCCGGGGTCGGCATCGATCTCGCCCTGCTGGAGGAGGCCCTCGCCCAGCGCCCCATCAAGGCGTGCTGGCTGATGGGCAATGTCCAGCACCCGCTCGGCCACACCATGCCGGATGAGCACAAACAGGCGCTGATGGCGCTGCTCAACCGGCGCGGGGTGGCACTGGTGGAGGACGACGTCTATGCCGAGGTCTACTTCGGCCGCGAGCGGCCAAGGCCCATCAAGTATTGGGATACCAGTGGCGACAGCCTGCTGTGCAGCTCTTTTTCCAAGTGCCTGGCGCCCGGCTTTCGGGTCGGCTGGGTGGTGGCCGGTCGCCACGCCGCGCGGGTGCAGCGACTGCAGCTGATGTCGACCCTCTCCACCAATGTGCCAAGCCAGCTGGCGCTGGCCGAGATGCTGCGCCAGGGCGGTGTGGATGCCCACTTTCGCCGGCTGCGCCACACCCTGGCCCAGCGCCAGCAGCAGATGCGGGCCGCCCTGCTGCGCCTGCTGCCGGGGGAAGTGAGCATCTCCTCCCCCGATGGCGGCTACTTTCTCTGGCTCGAATTTGACCGGCGCCTCGACAGCCGCGCCCTGCACGCCCAGGCGCTGGCCAGCGGTTTTTCACTGGCCCCCGGCGCCCTCTTCTCCAGCAAGGGGCTGCACAACCACTGCCTGCGCCTCAACAGCTCCCATCCCTGGAGCGAGCAATTGGAGGCGGCCCTCACCCGGTTGGCAGAGCTCATTCACCAACAGCTGGACTCAGCTCCCGCCAAAGACCAAAAGGCCCCATGATGGGGCCTGTTCCTTGCGGAATTATCTGATTGAAACGGGCTTATCTGACCATGGTCTGTGACAACATCTTGAACCCCAGCGCCTCGTAGAGTGCCTTGGCCCGTTCGTTGAACGACATCACCTCCAGCCGGATCTGGTGGGCACCGTGCCCCTTGCCCCACTCGTCACAATGGGCGATCAGCGCTTTGCCGATGCCTTGGGAGCGGCGCCCCTCATCGACCACCACGGTGCCGATGCGGCAGATGGGCTCTTTGCTCAGAAACGGGATGGTCTCGTTGATATCGATGCGCGCAGTCAAAAAGCCCACCACGGCCCCCTCCTGCTCGGCAACGCAAAACAGCCGCCCTTCGGCGGCGATGGCCGCCAGCAAGAAAACCCGCTCCTCGGGGGACGGAGAACAAAAGACCTCCGGGGCCTGCTCGAAGTGGATCTCTCCTATCTGCCGGTTCAGCTCGAGGATAGCGTCGATGTCCTGCTCCTGTGCCTTGCGTATTTCCAATGAATGCTCCTTGCCTCTGTGTCCTGGCGATGATGTGCCTGAGCGATGAGACGGTCTCATCTGCTCCCTTTTGGCCGAAGAGCCATCATAGTGGCTGCCCGCGCCAATAAGAAGTGTCGTGACCAGTGACTAGTGACCAGACACAACAAGGCCCCGTGACGGGGCCTCATCGACAATCCTTGTCCCTGACGGGGTTCAGGCCGGCTGCGCCAGCTGGGCCACCTGCCGCTCTATGCTGCCTTTGAGGTTGTCATCAAGCTTGAGGGCGCGCGCCAGCTCGTCCAGATAACCGCGCTCCATGAAGTGATCCACCTCGATAGCGAGCAGGGAGGCGAGGTAGACCTCGGTCGCCAGCTCCATGTCGGTCACTTCCCGTGCCAGGGCGTGGGGGTCGAGCGGACGGGCCAGCTCGGCATCGATCCAGCGGGCCGCATCACTCTGGCCCTGTTCGGTCAGGTACTGCTGGATCTTCTGGCGCTCGTCGCCGTCAATATGACCGTCGGCCCGGGCTGCCGCCACCATGGCGCGCACCAGCAGGGCTGCTCTGGCATCCAGCGCATTGCCCTGCAGGGTATCGAGGGGCTGGGTCGGCTGGGCCGGGCTTGACTGCTGGGCCTGCCAATCCTGATAGAGCTTGTAGGCCAGCCCGCCGAGCGCCGCCGCGCCGCCCACCGCCGCCACCTTGCCGCCATATTTGCGCATCTTCTTGTTGCCAAGCAGCAGGGCCATGGCGCCGGCCGCCAGGCCCCCTTGCGCCATCCCCTTCATCTGCGCCTTGCGACTGTCGCCGCCTTCGTTGAGCCAGCCTTTGCCAGCGCCCAACAACTGATCAAGCATCTGTTTCATCATGACTCCTCGCAATTGACTCCCCCATGCTTGCGCCGGGCCGATGAACCAAGAGTGAATGAGGCCCCATTATCGCAGCACAGCCTGTGCATCCCGTCGCCATTCGCGGTATACCTGAAACAGGTCAACAAGGAGCAACCGGATGCGCACCCTCACCCCATGGATCCCCCTCGGCCTGGCCCTGCTGTGCGGCCCCGCCAATGCCGCCAGCGAGCTTGATCGCCCGGCCCAGCAAGCCAAGCTGGATGCCGCCTGCCAGCAAGCCCAGCAACAGCTGGTCGAACAGGGCAAGCAACAGCGGATCGACGCCTGCATCAAGGCGGGCGGCAAGGCCGCCAAATGCCAGCAGGAGTTCGCCAGCTTCGGTCAGCGCGAGGGCAACAAGCGGCCCGATCTCAACAACCTGGCCCCCTGCCAGCAGGCTGACGCCTATCGCAAGAGCTACCGGCAATGACCCTCAATCAAGGAGCACCCATGACCCCACCCCGCGAGCTGACCCTGCAGTTTCTGGCCGAGCCCGCCGACGTCAACTTCGGCGGCAAGGTACACGGCGGCATGGTGATGAAGTGGATAGATCAGGCGGGCTACGCCTGCGCCGCCGGCTGGTGCGGCGGCTACGCGGTGACCGTCTACGTGGGTGGGATCCGCTTTTTGCGCCCCATCCAGATAGGCCAGCTGGTAGAGGTGCACGCCCAGGTGATCCACACCGGCACCACCAGCATGCACCTGGCGGTGGATGTCTACAGCCGCCACCCGGCCAGCCGGGAGCGCCACAAGACCACCCACTGCATCATCATCTTCGTGGCCATGGACGAGAGTGGCAAACCGACCCCGGTGCCCCAGTGGCAACCGCAAAACGAGAGCGATCGGCAGTTGCAGCAGTACGCCCTCAAATTGATGGCCCTGCGCGAGCAGATCGAACAGGAGATGCGCCAGCACCTCTAGCCGGGTCACCCGCAACACCAGACAGGTCCCCATCCGGGAGCAGCCCTGTATAATGGCGTTTTCCCCGTTACGGAGTCTGTCATGTCATTGGAAACTGCCCCGCCCGAGGTCCAGCTCGCGGTGGATCTCATCGAACTGCTGGAGACCAACCGGATTGAACCGGCCCTCGCCCTGGCGGCGCTGGCCATCGTCTCCGCGGACTATCAGCGCAAGCTCAACGAAGGCAAAGAGTGCTGAGCAAGGTTGCCTTGCCACCCATCGCGTACAGGAGGTGTCATGACAGATCCCATCCGTTTTGAAACCGGCCGCCCCATGCTGCTCGGCGGCCTGCGCCGTCACCATGCCTTCGCCCACGCCGACTTCGGCGGCCAGTGGCGCGATTTCAGCGCCCTGGGTCCGCTGCCGGGCCAGCTCGGCGAGCATGCCTACGGTGTCATCTGCGGCGTCACCGCCACCGAGTGCGAATACATGTGCGCGGTGGAGGTCGCCGCGCTGGAGGTGCTGCCCAAGACGCTGGGGCGGATGCGCATCGAGCCCCAGACCTATGCCGTCTTCCTGCATCAGGGGCATGTCTCGACCATGCCGCACACCTGGCAGCAGGCACTGGACTGGCTGGCGCAGTCCGCTTACCAGTCTGCCCACAAGCCCGATTTCGAGCGCTATGGCGCCGCCTTTGACCCGGACACCGGCAGCGGCGAGGTCGAACTCTGGCTCGCCGTGCTGCCGCGCCAGGCCATCGCCTGAGCATCCCGCGCTCTCTGCCTTGATACACCGGCAAGGTTTAACCCAGACGAGGGGCTGACTCGGCGCACGGGCAGTGCAAGGATATGGCTCCCTTACTGCCCGAGAGTTGTTATGGATAACCAGGAATGTCTCGACCAGGCCGGTCTCTGGAGCCGCTCCGCCCGCATCATGACGCTGGCCTGCCTCATCGTCTTCATGGCCCAGATGGCCACCACCGTTTACCTCCCCTCCCTGCCCGTGGTGATGACGGATCTCGCCATGACCCGGCAAGGGGCCGAGCTCTCCATCTCGTTGTTCGTCATCGGCGCCGCCCTGCCGGTGCTGTTCTGGGGCGCCGCCGCCGATCGCTACGGTCGCCGGCTGCCCCTCGCCCTGTCACTCTTGCTGTTTGTCGGCCTCAGCCTGCTGCTGGCCACCACCAGCCAGGGGCCGCTGCTCTTGATCCTGCGCACCCTGCAAGGGGTGGCGGCCGGCGGGGCGGCCATCATCGCCCGCATCCTGGTGCGGGATCACTGGCACGGCGATGAGCTGGCGCGCCGTCTCTCGGTGCTCTCCATCGCCTTCATCACCGCCCTCGGCGGCGGTCAGTGGATAGGCGGCCTCATCAGCCGTTATGCCCATTGGCAGCTGGGATTCGTGCTGATGGCCGGGGTCGGTGTGCTGGCGCTGCTTTTGATGAGCAGCCTGCCGCTGCAGGGGCCCAACCCGGCGGCGACGGGCGGCGGCATGTGGGCCTGTTACGCCAGCCTGCTGCGCCGCCCCGGCTTTTTCTGGCCGGCCTGCGCCGGCGGCATCGGCTTTGCCATCACGGTGACCCTGCAGGAGGTGAGCCCCTTCGTGCTGCAGCAGGGGTTTGCCCTCGAGGTCACCACCTTCGGCAGCCTGGGGTTGCTGATCGGTATCGCCTACTTCGCCGGCGCCATGACGGTCAACCGGCGGGTCGCCCGGGTGGGAGGCCGCCAGCTGATGCGCCAGGGGGCCGCACTCATACTGCTGGCGGCCGGCGGCATGCTGCTGCTCTGGGCACTGGGCGCCCTGCGGGGCAGCGGTGGATTGGTGGCCATGATGATCTGCTACTGCCTCATCATCTTCGGGCAGGCGGTGCTCTTTCCCAACAGCATGGCGCTGGCGGTAAGCGATGGCCGCGAGCACGGCGCCTACGCCATGGCCCTGTGCGGCTTCCTGCAGCAGGGGGTGGCCGGGGTGGCCGCCGCCGGCGCCACCCTGGTGAGCCATCACGGTGCCTGGGCCCCGCTCATCTTCACCCTGGCGCTCATCACCCTGTTCATCGTGCGCACCAGGGTGCGCTAAGCAGGCATCTGCATCTGCCTGCGTCCCCTCACTGCTCAGCGGGCCCCATCACCCGATCGCACAGGCTGATGAGGGCCTCGCAGAGGCGCGTAAGGGGCTCGCCGCGCTCCGCACCCAGGTGCAGCGCCAGCTCCACCGGCGCCACCGCCGGCCAGTGGGTCAGCTCCTGCTGATCCGGCTGCAGCAAACGCCGGGGCAGCAAGCTGACCCCGATCCCGGCGCTCACCGCCCCTGCAGGCTGGCCAGGCTGGCGCTGACGTAGGCGATGCGCCAGCGCCGCCCCATCCCGTCGAGTGCCTCGGTCACCTGCCGCCGATAGAGCCCTTCGCTCGGGAACACCACCAGCGGCAAGGGATCCCGCTCGCTGGCGGGCCAGGCACGGCTGTCGACCCAGGCCAGCGGTTCGCGCCAGCAGGCGCGCGGCGCCCCCTGTCCCCGTGCCTGTTTGACCAGCGCCAGATCCAGCTCGCCAGCCTCGAAGCGCTGCCAGATCTCGTGGCTGAGGCCGCTGTGCACCTCCAGCCGCACCTGCGGGTAATCGCGGGCAAAGGCTGCCAGCACAGGGGCGATGGCGCCGGCGGCAAAATCCTCCGGAACCCCCAGGCTCAGTTGCAGGCTGGCCTCGGCCACCTGCTCCTCGGCCCGGGCCAGCAGGGCCAGGATGCTGCGGGCCAACCCCAGCAGCTTCTCCCCCTCTGCCGTGGTCACCACCTGGCGACCGGCGCGGTCCAGCAGCGGGCAGCCGAGCTGCTGTTCGAGCCGTCGCATCTGCTGGCTGATGGTGGATTGGGTGAGGTGCACCCGTTCACCGGCACGGGTAAAACTGCCGCTGTCGACGATGGCGACAAAGCTGCGCAGCAAGAGGGGATCCAGCATGGCGACTCCATTTACAAAACCACTGGATGTCATTCTATCATTTAATTTCCCCATGACTGATTCCCCCGCTAGGCTGGTCTCCTCCCATCCCCTTGCCTCGAGGATCCGTCATGCCCCACTCCCTTGCCGAACCCGCCGGCTCACGCCTGATCGCGTCGCTGACCGCCAATCCCAGCCATCAGGAGTGGCTGGAGCAGGCGCTGCAACTGGCCCTTCATAACCACCAGCAGGGAGGCCGCCCCTTTGCCGCCCTGCTGGTGCAAGGCAACCAGCTGGTGACCAGCGCCGTCAACGGCATGCACCAGGATGGCGACCCCACCCGCCACGCCGAGCTGGAAGCCCTGCGCCAGGCCAGCCAGGTCGGGCCGCTGGCGGGCGCCATCGTCTACGCCAGCGGTCACCCCTGCCCCATGTGCCTGAGCGCCCTGGTGATGAACGGCATTGTCGCCGTCTATTATGCCTTCGATAACGAGGATGCGGCCCCGTTCGGCTTTGACAGCACGGCCGCCTACCACAAGCTGGGCCTGCCCCTCGCGCCAGCCCCCCTGCCACTCATCAAGCTGCCGAGCCCGCTGGCCGCCGCCGAGCTCTATGGTGCACCAGACCATGGTTGAGGCCCGCATCGATACGCGCCAGCAGCAGGCCCTGCTGATGCTGGTGGTCCTGATCGGGCTCAACCTGCGGCCGTTTCTCACCGCCATCGGCCCCTTGAGCCGCGACATTGCCGAGGCGCTCGGGCTTGGCATGGACACCCTGGCCTGGCTGACCCTGCTGCCACTCTGGCTCATCGGCGGCGGCGTGCTGCTCACCCCGGCCCTGCGCAGTCGCACCGGGCCGCGCCAGTTGCTGGGGGCGGCCCTGCTGCTGCTGGGCATGGGCAGCGCCATGCGCTTCGAAGCGGCCAGCGGTGCCCTGCTCATCGCCAGCGCCGCCCTCTGCGGGCTGGGCTCGGCCCTGGTGCAAGGGGTGCTGCCCGGCCTCATCAAGCAGGCGTTTGCCCAGAAGGTGCCGCTGGTGATGGGCATCTTCTCGGCCTGCATGATGGGGGGCGGGGCGCTGG
This sequence comes from Aeromonas sp. 2692-1, assembly GCF_013085505.1. Lineage (NCBI taxonomy): Bacteria > Pseudomonadati > Pseudomonadota > Gammaproteobacteria > Aeromonadales > Aeromonadaceae > Aeromonas > Aeromonas sp. 2692-1. The sequence goes on along the minus strand of NZ_CP038513.1, from coordinate 2,745,419 downwards.
GTGCCAGCCTCACCCCGCAGCTCGCCGCCCAGCTCGACTGGTCCCAGGCGCTGGCGCTGTGGAGCCTGCCGGTGCTGCTGGCCATGGGCTGGCTCGGCTGGCGAGTACGACTGCCCGCGACACCGGTGGCAGTGTCCGGTGGCGGCGAGCAGCGCCTCATCAGCCTGCCCCGCAGCTGGCTGCTGATAAGCTGCTTTGGCATCATCAACAGCGGTTACGGCATCGTCGTGGCCTGGCTCGCGCCGGCCTACATGGCGCAGGGCTGGAGCCCCCAGCAAGGCGGCGAGCTGGTGGCCTGGCTGGCGCTGGCCCAGACCGTGAGCGGCCTCGGCCTGCCGCTGCTGGCCGCCCGCCGGCTCGACCGGCGACCCTGGATGGGATTGGCCATCGCCATGCAACTGGCCGGCTTTGGCGGCCTCTGGCTGGCGCCGACTGCCGCCCCCATCCTCTGGTGCATGCTGTGCGGCGCCGGCCTTGGCGGCAGCTTCTCCCTCATCATGGTCATCGCGCTCGATCACCTGCCGGATCCGCGCCGCGCCGGCACCCTCAGCGCCCTGATGCAGGGGTTCGGCTTCATGCTGGCGGCCACCGGCCCCTGGGTGGCGGCCCGCCTGCATCACCTGAGCGGTGACTTCGCCGCCGCCTGGCAGTGGCAGCTGGCCGGTCTGGTGCTGATGAGCCTGCTGGTTCTGCGCCTGGATCCACGCCGCTACCCCAGCGCCATGAAGCTGGCCACACCGTCTCCCGCCCCCACTCCCATCAGCTGATCTGTGCTTGTCTCCTCTTTCCCGAATGAGGAGGCAAGCTCACCACCTTCCAGCCTCTCCCCATTCCTTGCTCGCTTTCCGGTATCGGGCCAGCTGAGCAAACCATCAGCAAAAAAACTGCATATCCATTTGATTTGTAACACATTAAACCTTCCCATATGGTGGGTTGCGCCGCCATATGAGCCCATTAAGGTAAGGCACTCAGACGAGAATTAATCTCGTTTCGTCTGACAGGGAAGAGGCTGTATTCATCAAGGAGGAGAACGCCACGCGCCAGTGGCTTTGCTATCACTCAAAGGAAATCACATGCAGACAAACACAAAATGGGCTTCTCTACTCGGTGGCTTGGCCATGCTAGGCGGTGCCATCTCACCGGTCATGGCCGACGAGTCATTCAACCTGTGGCAGGAGTGCGCCACCCGTTGCACTCTGGATCTGGCCCAGGGGGTGCGCGCCAGCCAGCTCGATGTCGCCGGCCTGCTGGGTGAACAAGCCGGATCCGGGGTACTGCACTACTCCATGGTATTGGAGGAAGGAGGAGACAGCCTCAAGCTGGCCCTCGGCAATGCGCTGACCCTGCGCACGGATGGCACCACCATCACCCTGACCAGCGCCACCGCGGGCAAGGGCCCGCGCACCTACAGCTATACCCGCCAGGGACACGGCAACTGGTCGCTGCATTGGCTGGTTCCCGTCGGCGACGATGCGCCCGCCAGCATCAAGGTCTTCTTCCACGAGCTGGATGCAGGATCCGAGGTGAGCCATATCTCCCCCATCTACAGCATCGAAGTGAGCGACGACCTGCTGCGCAGCATGGCCAGCAACTCGACACTCTTCGTCAGGCACGTGGAAAACAATCAGATCAATCGCAGCCTCACCCTCAGTGCGGCCGGTGTCGGCTTCGTGGCGGCGCCCACCCAGCACAGCCGTCAGAAGCGCTGGAGCGAGTGGCACAGCGGCAAGGTGTTGTGCCTGCTGGATCCGCTGGATGCGGTCTACAACTACCTGTCGCAGCGCACCTGCAACCTGGGTGATACCTGGGAAGGCAAGGTCTACCGGGTATTGGCCGGCGCACCCGCCTCTCACGATACCCATATCGTGCCGACCGCCATCAGTCATCGTCTGCACTTTGCCAAGGGAGACGGTCTGGCGGCCCTCACCACTCATCAGGTTTGCGCCATACCGCTTGAATCCCTGGCCAGAAGCCGTCAACCCAGAGGCTGGGAAGAGCTCAGCCAGTGCGGTTATCCGGTCCACAATCTCATCACCCTCTATCTACTGACCCGCCTGCCATGGTCACAGCTTGATACCGTGATCACCCAGGCGCTGGCCAACACCACGCCAGAGGATGGTTCAACGCCACGAGGGCAGCTGGCACAAGCCATTCGGGAGAACCCGGCCCAGGCACGGCTGGCCCTGAGCATGGCGGCCGCCCAGAGCGACGCCTTCAGCCACCAACAGGCGGGCAATAGCCAAGAACAGGCCGCCAGCGCCGACGTGGTCAATCTCACCTGCCCTGCCGCCGATCTCAACTGCCTGGCGCCGGCCGACAGCGCCGATGCCCTGCAGGAGCGGGACTATCCGAACGGTGCCAGCTTCCTGGGTGACGGGGACGAGGTCAGCTTCAGCACGGCCGGTACTCGCAACTGGTCGGTGACCCGCCTGGAGCAAGCCCATCGCCAGTTGCTGGCGCGCGGTTATCTCTTCGTCGGTTATCACGGCACCTTCCTCGAAGCCGCCCACAGCATAGTGTTTGAAGGGGTGCATGAACGGGATCAATCCTCCATCGCTCCTTGGCAAGGCTTCTATGTCGCTGGCGATCCGGCCCTCGCCTACGGTTACGCCCAGGATCAGGAAGCGGATGCCCGTGGCCGCATCCGCAATGGCGTGCTGCTGCGGGTGTATGTGCCGCGCGCCGCGCTGCCTCACCTCTACGCGACCCAGCAGACCCTGGCCGATCCCGGCGCCGTCGATGAGGTCGGCCGCCTGATTGGTCACCCCCTGCCGCTGCAGCTGGAGGCCATCACAGGACCGGAAGAGGAAGGTGGACGCCTGGAAACCATTCTGGGTTGGCGGCTGGCGGAGCAGGCGGTGGTGATCCCCTCCACCATACCGACGGATCCGCGCAATGTCGGCGGCGATCTTGACCTTGCCAGCGTGCCGCAGGAAGAGAGCTCCATCAGCGCCTTGCCTGATTACACCACCCAGCCCCGCGAAGACCTCTGAATCGCGGTTCATCGATACAAAAACACCGGCCTGTGGCCGGTGTTTTTTACTGTCAACGCGGGGAGTGAGAGGGTGGCTTAGCGCCCCTTCTTCTGCCGCCCACCTTGACCAGCGCGCGGTTTGGCCCCCTTGTTCGGGGCGCCTTTACCTGCGCTCCCTTTGGCCAAGCCGCCTTTGCCGGCAGCACCCTTGCCAGCCGGGCTCTTGTTTTCGAATGCCGACGGCCCCGGCACATTGGGACGCCCGCCAATCTCGTGGTCATCATCCCGGCGCGGTTTTTTGCCCGGTGCCAGCTTGCCGGCTTGCGCGGCGGACGCCTTGGGTTTACCGCCCTGCCCGGCGGCAGCTTGCCCGCCTTTGGCCGGTTTCACCTCGGAGGAGGAGTCTTCAATCAGCTTGAACAGCTCGATCAGCTCGTCGTCGGTGAGATCGCGCCACTCGCCCACCGGCAGCCCCTTGAGGCTGACGTTCATGATGCGAATGCGCTCAAGCTTGGTCACCTCGAAGCCGAAGTGCTCGCACATGCGGCGGATCTGGCGGTTCAGCCCCTGCACCAGGGTGATGCGAAACACGAACGGCGCCTCTTTCTTCACCTTGCACTTCTTGGTGACGGCACCCAGGATCGGCACCCCGGCGCCCATGCCCCGAATAAACTCGTCGGTGACCGGCTTGTCCACGGTCACCAGATACTCTTTCTCGTGATCGTTGCCCGCCCGCAGGATCTTGTTGACCAGATCGCCGTGGTTGGTCAGGAAGATGAGCCCCTGAGAGTCTTTGTCCAGTCGGCCGATAGGGAAAATGCGGGTACTATGGTTGACGAAGTCGACGATGTTGTCCTTCTCGCCCGCCTCGGTGGTGGAGACGATACCCACCGGCTTGTTCAGGACGATGAAGACCAGGCTATCCGCCTCGCGCGGCTCGATCACCTGGCCGTTGACCTTGACCAGATCCCCGGCAAACACCTGATCCCCCACCCCGGCCCGCTTGCCGTTGATGAAGACGTTGCCCTGCTCGATAAAGCGGTCGGCCTCGCGGCGCGAGCAGATGCCGCTCTCGCTGATGTATTTGTTCAGGCGCATGGATTCATCAGCCAGCATGGGTCACCTGCCACTGGCCTGCGGCCTGGATCCGGGTCATCAGGGCGGCACGCTGCCGGTTCACTAACTCAAAATTGTGCATATCATTCCATCTTCAAAAAAGGCCGCTACCGACCTGTCCGGCAAAAAGCGCCGACACATTAACATATTGCCCCCTGACACACGCCGGATAGTTGCATTCGGCCCGCCCCCTTCTCGCAAAATGCGCCCCCTGTCACGCGGCCAGCCCCCGATATTGCATCGTCATGCGCGGCCATTCGATTGCCGCCAGCGCCACCGAAGTCAACCTGGCAATGGCCACTTCCGCCGTTGCACGGAATCTTCTCGCTACGCCATAAAGATGCATGAAATATGCAAGAAACGATAACCCAAGCCAAATGACAGCAACATTTTCTTGCTATTTATTAATCAAAAATGCATAAAAAGATTTTGATTCGCGCGAATTATCTGCCCCTGCCGGCACTCTTCTCTGCTGTTTTCGGCGATTCACACAACAATTTTCGCCCAATTGCGAAAAACACCAAATATTCACCTGCATCCAGGCCTGACAAAAACCATAAATTTGGCTGCAGGGTGTGCACTTTTCTCTGGCAAGAGGCCACTTTTACCCTTCACTACAGGAGTTACAGATGAGTCATTCCCTCTCCCAGGCGGATTTTCTGGCCCAGGTCGCCAGCCGCAATCCCCACCAACCGGAGTTCATTCAGGCCGTAAGCGAGGTGATCGCCTCCATCTGGCCCTATGTGGTGCGCCACCCCCGCTACCTGCAGCACGGCCTGCTGGAGCGGCTGGTGGAGCCGGAGCGGCTGATCCAGTTTCGGGTGAGCTGGGTGGATGATCGAGGCCAGGTGCAGGTGAACCGGGGCTACCGGGTGCAGCACAGCTCCGCCATCGGCCCCTTCAAGGGGGGGATGCGCTTTCACCCCTCGGTGGATACCTCGGTGCTCAAGTTCCTCGCCTTCGAGCAGACCTTCAAGAATGCCCTCACCACCTTGCCCATGGGCGGCGGCAAGGGGGGCAGCGATTTTGATCCCAAGGGCAAGAGCGAGGGAGAGGTGATGCGCTTTTGCCAGGCGCTGATGCTGGAGCTGCATCGCCACCTCGGCGCCGATACCGACGTGCCGGCCGGCGACATCGGGGTGGGCGGGCGCGAGGTGAGCTACATGGCGGGCATGATGAAGAAGCTCACCAACAGCGCCGAGTGCGTCTTTACCGGCAAGGGGCTCTCCTTTGGTGGCAGCCTGATCCGCCCGGAAGCCACCGGTTACGGCCTGCTCTATTTCGTCGAGGCCATGCTGGCCAACCGGGGGCAATCCCTGGACGGCATGACGGTCTCTGTGTCGGGCTCAGGCAACGTGGCCCAGTACGCCATCGAGAAGGCGATGGCCCTCGGCGCCCGGGTCATCACCGCCTCCGACTCCGGCGGCACCGTCTACGATCCGGCGGGCTTTACCCCCGAGAAACTGGCGCGGCTGATGGCGCTCAAAAACGAGCAGCGCAAACGCATCGCCGATTATGCCCACGAAGAGGGGCTGGAGTTTTTCAGTGGCCGCACTCCCTGGCACCTGCCGACGGACGTCGCCCTCCCCTGCGCCACCCAGAACGAGCTGGATGAGTCGGACGCCGTTACCTTGATTGCCAATGGCGTGCAACTGGTGGCCGAGGGGGCCAACATGCCGAGCAGCGCCGCCGCCATCCGCCGCCTGCACGAGGCCAAGGTGTTGTTTGCCCCGGGCAAGGCCGCCAACGCCGGCGGGGTTGCCACCTCGGGTCTCGAGATGAGCCAGAACGCCCAGCGTCTCTGCTGGAGTCGGGAGGAGGTGGATGCCCGCCTCAAGAGGATCATGACCAGCATCCACGCCACCTGTGTGCACTATGGCCAGGATGAGACGGGTCACGTGAACTACGAAAGCGGCGCCAACATCGCCGGCTTCGTCAAGGTGGCCGACGCCATGCTGGCTCAGGGAGTCTGCTGACGCCGCCAACGACCGCACAGACGGACAGCATTACGACAGAGGGCAGCCCCGGGGCTGCCCTCTGTTTGAGTGGATGAGCCGCTCACTGTCTGTACTTATCACCTTGTTTCCCTTAGGCTTTAAGCCAGCTTTCGACCCTTAGTACGGCCACCGTGGACGCGGGGCCGCCCCTCTTTTATCAGTGCCAAGGACTCTCCCATGCTGGCTCGCACCCGCCGCCTCGTTCGCCGCCTTCTTCTCAGCCTGCTGGGCTTGCTGTTGCTCGGCTGGGCCCTGGTCGCCTACTTCGCCTGGCAGGCGGCGCCGTTGCAGCCCTGGCACACCCTGGTACCGCCCGAGCTCAGCGCCGAGCAGCTCGATGACAGCGACTGGCAGGCCTATCTGGCCCACGAGCAGCAGCTGTTCGAGCTGGTGACCAAGGAGGTGATCGCCAGAACGCCGCCGGAGCAGCAGCTCGACAGCAATCGCTACTATCAGGATGCCCCCATCAATCCGGCTCATTTTGCAACCGACTGGAACCGCTCCTATCTGCTGCGCCCGAGCGGCGAGGTGAAAGGGGTGGCGGTGTTCCTGCACGGTTTGACCGACTCCCCCTACAGCCTGCGCCACCTGGCCCAGCGCTACCGCGAGCAGGGCTTCATCGCCCTGGGGCTGCGCATTCCGGGCCACGGTACCGTGCCGGCCGGGCTGATCGACATCGACTGGGAGACCTGGCTGGCCGCCACCCGGCTGGCGGTGCGCGAGGCCAGGGTGCTGGCGCCAAGCCCATTGCCGCTGCATCTGGTGGGATTTTCCAACGGCGGGGCGCTCGCGGTGAAATATGCACTCGATGCGGAAGGTGACAAGACGGGCACGCTGGCAAGGCCAGATCGGCTGGTGCTCATCTCCCCCATGATAGGGGTGACCCGCTTTGCCCGCTTCGCCGGCCTCAAAGCGGTGCCCGCCCTGCTGCCCGCCTTTGCCAGCGCCGCCTGGCTCGACACCATGCCGGAGTTCAACCCCTTCAAGTACAACTCGTTTCCGGTCAACGGCGCACGCCAGTCCTACCGGCTGACCCACGCCATCCAGCAGCAGGTGCGTGAGCAGGCCGCCAGCGGCGAGTTGGCGGCCTTCCCGCCCACCCTCACCTTCCAGTCGGTGATGGACTACACCGTCAGCACCCGCTCCATCATCGCCGATCTCTACCACTTCCTGCCTGCCAACGGCAGCGAGCTGGTGCTGTTCGACATCAACCGCGGCACCCTGTTCGGCCCGCTGCTGAGCAGCGCCTCCGAGTTGGCGCTGAGCCACCTGCTGCCGCGCCCGCCGCTCTCCTACCGGCTGACGGTGGTGGGCAATCAGGCGCCCGCCAGCACCCGCACCCAGGCCAGCAGTTTGCCGGCCGGCGGCGGGCCTGAGCAGATCCAGCCCCTCGACATCGACTACCCCAGGGAGATCTACTCCCTCTCCCACGTGGCCCTGCCCTTCCCGATGGATGACCCCCTCTATGGCATGGCGCCACGACCCGAGCAACGGGAGCAATACGGCATCAATCTCGGAGGCCTGGCCCTGCGCGGTGAGCGCGGGGTGCTGATCGTCAACCCCGGCGCCCTCACCCGCACCTCCTCCAACCCCTTCTTCCCCTATCTGCAGCAGAAGGTGATAGAGACGCTGACCGCGCCAACCCAACCGCCGGCCGGCAAACAGCCAACCCCGGTCTGGGACAGCGAAGACGAGGCCGCCTATCAGGCGGAGCGGGAACAGTTTCTACAGGATGCGCAGGAGAGCGAGGCTCCCTTCTAGAGCCCTTGCCAGGGCCCGTTGCGGCTGTGCGTCAGGATGGGGCCGACCAGGAAGATCTTCTGCACTTGCTCAGGCAGAACGGCATCCACCGTCAATCACCCGATGCCAAGCGCCATCAGGGATAACGGCTGATCTCAATCAGGTTCTGATCCGGATCCAGGCAGTAGACCGACTCGATGGGGCCGCAGGCTCCGCTCTTGGTCACCGGCCCCTCCACTATCTCCACCCCGTGGCAATGGAGCTGGGCGATGACCTGTTCCAGCGGCCAGCGGGTGATGAGGCAGAGATCCCCCGAGCCCACCTGCGCCCGGTTACGCGGCTCCTGCCCCAGCAGTTGCAGATTGATCTTCTGGTTGCCAAAGCGCAGGGCCCGGCGCCCCGCCCCGAAGGTGATGGCTTCCATGTTGAGCACCGAGCTGTAAAACGCGACGGCTCGCTCGATGTCGCTAACCGTCAATACCAGATGGTCGATATGGCTGATCATGTCCCCTCCTGGCTGAGATGTGTCGATAGTGCTGGCCCGACAGACGGCTCTGTGGGCACCCTCATCATACCCAATTGTCTACCAATCAACTGTGCCGAATGGCGCAAAGATGGCCGAGCAAAGCCGCTAGCTGAGTGAAGGCGGCGGTTGCTTTCACTGTTGGGGACCACACGCCAGGTCACGCTGGGCCAGCAGGGCTTCATCATCATTGTCCATCGCAGCCAGAATGGCCTGATTGCAGGCGCGCTCAGCCTGCCGAGCCGCATCCGGTTTGCTCTCGCGAATGTCGGCGATCATGGGGCGGTAGTTAACTGAAGCAGCGCAATACATGGCGCGATACTGAGGCTGCTGCGCGTTGCTGTCATCCTGGCGCGACAACTGATCGCACAGCTTGCTAAATAGCGCCGCCGCCTTGACGGTGCATTGGCTGAAGCGCCGTGCATCCTGCTCGTAGCTGCGGCAGACGCTTTTCGGCTGCAGCTGCCAAAACTGGAAGGCAAAGGGGATTTGTTCCCCCTCATACTCCACCACCAGCGACTTAAGCTCAGTGCCATAAATATCCGCTACCTGCTGCTGTACCAGATTGAGATAAGCCGAGAAAAGATAAGAAACCGGATCCATCACCACCTCCTTGTGGTTGACCTGGGTGAACTGACGTCTGTTACTCCCCTGCGCTAAGTCTCTAATGAAAGGACCCACTCTAGCCTACCGCTTACTATCAGCTAATTGCTTGATGATGCACACATTATTGTACCGACACAGCTGAAATAAGGTGTCGATTGGATTAAGATGCGCGCCATATAAGGTAACTCGGATGGGGCCATCCCGATCATGTCGGGGCTCAAGGCGACCGAGAAACAGTGCTGAGGAGCCAGTTTTGCGCGGGACATGGACAGAAGAGGAACTAAGGGCGACGGTCAGCGCCTACCTGGCGATGCGCACCATGGAGCAAAATGGCATCCCCTTCGTCAAAAAGCGCTATTACACCGAACTTGCTAACCAGTTTGGCCGCACCGAGAAGGCATTCGAATATCGAATGCAGAACATTTCCTATATCTGCGCCCTGCTAGGGCGGACCTGGGTATCAGGTCTCAAACCGGCTAAAAACGTGGGCCCCCACAATGCCCCCATCATAGAGCGCCTGCTCTGTGAGCTCGATGGCCAACCCTATACCGGCAAGGCTGCTTTTGAGCATCAAGTGAGCCGCTACAAGATCAAGCCAGTACTCCCCACGCCCATCGGCATCCAAGAACCACAGCAGCGTTATGCAACCAACACAAGCTATGGGCGAGATCCAAAGGTGAAGGCTTGGGTATTGATGACGGCGGCAGGCCATTGCGAAAGCTGCGCACAACCGGCCCCTTTTCATGCCACCACGGGGGGCGCCTTCTTAGAGGTGCATCATCTGCGCACACTCGCCGAAGGGGGTTCGGATACCATCAGTAACACAGTGGCGCTCTGCCCTAATTGCCACCGTGAGCTGCACTATGGCGTCAACCAGGCACATAAACGTGAGGCCCTTTACCAGGCGCTACCCAGGCTGGTGCGAGAATAACGCGCCTGCTGCGCTCATAAAAAAATGGCTCGCCAATGGCGAGCCGTTTTGGTCTGGGTCAGCAGGGGATCCGCTTGATGCGGCCGTCGCTCAGTTTGAAGAAGGCATCCTGCGGCAGCTCCTGCAGCCAGGTGGTGGTGTAGTCCAGATCCGCATAGGCACCGCGCAACATGGCGCCAAACAGCCCGTGAGAGACCACGATGGCACGCTCGGCGATACGCTCATCCTGCAGCCAGCTCAGGGCCCGGCCTTGAATGCTCTGAAAACTCTCCCCCTCGGGGGCTTGCAGATACCAGTCTGGCTGTTCCAGATCGAGCTCGGGGTGGGCCGCCAGCAGCTCGGGCACCCGGCGACTCTCCCACTCCCCCATCCCCAACTCCACCAGTCGCTCGTCCCAGACGATACGCGCTTGGTCCAAGCCAAGCTGCTGGCACACCCGCTCCGCGGTCTGGCGCGCCCGACCGAGGGGGCTGGCGTAAATGGTCCAGTCGGCGGGCTCGGCCAGGAGCTTGGCCAGGCGGGTGCCCATGGCGAGGGCCTGGGCTTCCCCCTTGGCGGTCAGTTCGGAGTTGCAGCGCCCCTGCAACCGCAGTTCGGCGTTGTAACGGGTCTGGCCGTGGCGCAGCAGATAGAGGGTACGGGACATGGTTTCTCCAGCAGGTTCAATGAGATAACAAAAACAGAAGAGGCATGATAACAGATGCGCCGGGGCAGCCAAGGCGCAGGCGGGGAGCGGAAAAAACAAAACGGGCCAATGCTGACCCGTTAATGCTGGCTGGAGCGGCGCTCAACCCTTCTTGATCTCCCGCAGATAGCGGTAGATGGAGTGAACCGAGATGCCGAGCTGGCGGGCGGCGATCTGGGCGCTGTCTTTGAGCTCGAAGATGCCGAGCTCGTGCAGCTGGTTGACCATGACCCGGGTCTTCTGGGACGGGGGCACCGCCTCGTTGCCGCGCACCTCGGCACTGACGGTGTCGATGGTGCTGTTAAGGGCCTCGTCGATGTTGCGGGCAAACACCTCCGGGGTGGCATGCCCATCGTGGCCGTGCAGGCACTCCGGCATCATGGTGCGCAGCACGGATTGCAGCGGGGCATCCATGTCGGTGTTGATGCAGAGCAAGCCGATGGCCTGCCCCTCGCCATTGCGAATGACGGTGGTGAGCGAGCGCAGCGTCTTGCCGGTGGCGCACTTGGTCATGTAGGGGCTGGAGATATCCTGCCCGCTCTTGAGTTTCATCATCGCCAGGTTGGTGATGGGGGCACCGACGCTGCGCCCCGTGATATGGCCGTTGGCAATCTTGATGATCGACGGATTGCGCGCATCCAGGCTGTGCAGCAGCACCTCGGTGTGCTGACCATACATGGCGGCGATGCCGTCCACGATGATCTCCATCGCCTTGAGGATCTCGAAATCGGTCGGACTCAGCTCTTGCAGCTTCACATTGAAACCTTATAAAAGGGCCGCCGACCCGGACAAGGGCGGCAGCCGACAGGGACACTCAGGCGGACATGATATCAATAATGGTGCTGTCTGTGGCAGACATGCCGTCTTTGACCATCTGGCCCACGTTGCGAATGGTCTGCTCCACGTTGCCCGCCACAATCCCCTGCCCCGACACTGCATGGCTGTTGAGCGCCATCAGGAAGCCGCGCACCGCAGCCCCGGAGGAGGTGCTCACCTTCATGGCGCAGGAGGCCTTGGCGCCGTCGCACACCATGCCGGCGCTGTCGCTCAATACGTTCTGGATGGCGTGGCAGGATTGCTCGAAACTGCCGCCCGCCAGATAGACCATGGCCATGGCCGCGGCCGCGCTGGTGACCGTGTTGCCGCAAAAGGCCGACAGCGGCGGATAGTGGGACTTGATGTAGATGGCCCCCAGGTGGCTCATGATGAGGGCGCGGGCCAGCTGCTCTTCGCTGGCACCGAAGCGCTCGGCGATGACCACCACCGGGATGGTGGCGGCGATGCCCTGGTTGCCGCTGCCGAAATTGCTCATGGCCGGCAGGGTAGCGCCCCCCATACGGGCATCGGAGGCCGCCGCGGTGCGCATCACGATGCGGTTCATCACGTCCTCACCGATGAGGCCGGCCTGGATGTTCTGCTGCATGGTGCGGCCAATTTCGAGGCCGTAGGGGTTGTTCATCCCCTCGTCGGAGAGTTTGCCGTTGAGCTCGGAGGCCTGCAGGATAAAGCGGATCTGCTCGAACTCCACCTGGGTGGCGAACTCATGAATGGCGGCGATGCTGATGTCGACCCCGTCGCAGATGGCGCCGGTGGCGCCCCCCTGGCCCTGCTCGGCCGTGAAGGTCACTTCATCATTGCGGCGCTGCTCGACGATGCGGGTATGGCCGCCGCACAGGGTCACCTCGGCGCTGTGCTCGGTGCCCTCTGCATCAAGGCCCAGCAGCCGGACCCGGCAATAGATGAACTCGGGGGCCGAGGTGCGGCTCACCTGCACCTGGCCTGCATCGATCAGCTCCTGCGCCTCTGCGACCTGGGACGGCGTGATGGCGGCCAGCACCTCCAGCCCGGCCTCGGCGTTACCACCGATGGCGCCGGCGGCAGCGGCAATGGCCAGCCCGATCTTGCCGGTGCCCGGCACATAGACCCCCATGGAGTTCTTGTAGAGGTTGTCCGACACCACCACCTCCAGCCGGACGGGCTTGCAGCCCAGTTGCCGGGCGGCGACGGCGGCGGCATAAGCGGCGGCGATGGGCTCGGTACAGCCCAGCGCCGGTTTGACAACCTGTTGAATAATCTGCAGATACTGCTGCCACGCTTGCTTCATCAGAACACCCTTTCTATCAACATTAACCAGCGATGTGAGCGATCGCTTCCACTTCCACCCTGACACCCATCGGCAGATCCTTCACCGCAAAGCAGCTGCGGGCCGGGCAATCTTTCAGGAAATAGCGTTTATAAACCTCGTTGAACGCGGCAAAATCACTGATCTCGGCGAGATAACAGGTGGTCTTGAGCACGGTATCCAGGTTGCCGCCGGCGGCTTCCAAGACATGCTTGAGGTTCTCCAGCGCCTGACGGCTCTGGGCTTCGATGCCCCCTTCCACCACGCCGCCCTGCTGTTTGCACACCGGCAGCTGGCCGGAGGTAAAGATGAGGTCGCCATAGGCAGTGCCATGGCTGTAGGGACCGATGGCATCGGGTGCGGCATCCGCCACGATGATCTTTTTCATATCGCCACTCCTTAAAATGCAATTATTTTTGCAATCAATAGTCTCGTCTTGTTCAACATTATTTGCTTATTAGGCATTCCATTCAACTAAAACCTGCAAAAACAGCGATAAATTCGGTAGCAGGTGCAAATTGAAAGCGTGATCTGTCTCCCTCTTTAGGTAGAAGAGCGATAAAAAGCATTGTTTTGCCGCTTTTTATTCAACTATATTTGCGCCTGATTTTTACCCCTATAAAAACAAGGTATTTTATGGACGCGCACAGTACGACACTCACCCGGCCCGTGATGGGCACGCTGGAATGGAAAGAAGCGGTTCGTTTTGACAGCACCGACTGGGGCTGGGTCATCATGAGCATCGGCATGGCCATCGGGGCGGGGATCGTCTTCCTGCCGGTGCAGGTGGGACTGATGGGGCTGTGGGTGTTTCTGCTGTCGGCGGTGATCGGCTACCCGGCCATGTACATGTTCCAGCGCCTCTTCATCAATACCCTGGCCACCTCGCCCGAGTGCAAGGACTACCCCAGCGTCATCAGCGGCTACCTCGGCAAGAATTGGGGCGTGCTGCTTGGCGCCCTCTACTTCGTGATGCTGGTGATCTGGGTGTTCGTCTACTCCACCGCCATCACCAATGACAGCGCCTCCTTCCTGCAAAGCTTCGGAGTCACCCAGCAACTGCTCTCCGAGAATCCCTTCTACGGGCTGGTGCTGATCTGCGCCCTGGTGGCACTGGCCTCGCGCGGCGAAAACCTGCTGTTCAAGATCTCCACCTTCATGGTGCTGACCAAGATCAGCGTGGTGGCGGTGCTCGGCCTGATGATGGTGGGCAAGTGGGATGCCGCCAACATCACCGCCATGCCGGCCAGCGGTGACTGGCTGAAGGATGCCATCGTCATGCTCCCCTTCACCCTCACCTCCATTCTCTTCATCCAGAGTCTGAGCCCCATGGTGATCTCCTACCGCTCGCGGGAAAAATCCCTGGAAGTGGCCCGCTTCAAGGCGATGCGCGCCATGAACATCGCCTTCGGCATCCTGTTCGTGGTGGTGTTCTTCTACGCCGTCTCTTTCACCCTGGCCATGGGCCACGAGCAGGCGGTCAAGGCCTCCGAGGAGAACATCTCGGCGCTGGCCATGGTGGCCCAGGGTATGCCGGGCCAGACCCTCAAGCTGCTCAGCCTCACCCTCAACATCTTCGCGGTGATGACCGCCTACTTCGGCGTCTATCTGGGCTTTCGCGAGGCCTGCCAGGGGCTGGCGATGAACCTGCTGCGCCGGGTGATGCCGGAAAATCGCATCAACAAGGGGCTGGTGGGCAAGGGCATCATGCTGTTCACCGTGCTGCTCTCCTGGGGGCCATCGTGCTCAACGCCCCAGTGCTGAGCTTCACCTCCATCTGCAGCCCCATCTTCGGCATGGTGGGGTGCCTCATCCCGGCCTACCTGGTCTATCAGGTGCCGGCGCTGCACAAGTACAAGGGAGTCTCCCTCTACATCATCATCGTCACCGGCCTGCTGCTCTGCGTCTCGCCCTTCCTGGCGTTCAACTGAGCCGCGACCTTCTCCCATCGGCAACGGGCCACCCTGAGGGTGGCCCGTTTTTCTGACCCATTCAGCCCCCCTCGCCACGGGAAAAAGCCAAGGGGATCACAACTTCCACCCCGCCCCCAGCCGAGCCCCCCGGCGAGGAGTAATATCCAGCCATCCCGCTACACGCCCCGTCGGGGCCCGAGGCTTCATATGAAATGGATATTCACGCCCGCCATCCGGCTCGGCAATCAGCTCTCCTTCAAGTACAAGTTTTTGCTCTGGTCCTGCCTGATGCTGCTGCCGCTGGCCTACAGCATGACCAACCTGCTGGGTCGGCTGCAGGATGACAACGCCCAGGCCCGCAAAGAGCTGGCCGGCGTGGTCAAGCTGGCGCCGCTGCCCGCCATCGAGCAGGCCCTGCTGACCCATCGCAACCTGGTCACCCGGCACGGCTATGAGCAGAACCCGGTCGGCGAGGAGGAGGTCAAGGCCGCAGCCCGGGCCGTCGATGCCAGCCTGGCCGCCTTCGCCGCCACCAAACAGCAAAACCCCGTGTTCGATACCCTCGCCCAGGAGTGGTCAAGCCTGCAAAGCGAGGCGCTCGGGCTCGAGGTGGATCAGAGCAACCTGCGCCACGACAAGCTGCTGACCGAGGTACGCCACCTCTACAAGAGCATCACCGCCGCCAGCAGCCTGGTGCAGGATCCCGCGCTCGGCACCTACTACATGGTGGTGCTCGCCAGCGAGCGGCTGCCGCAGCTGCGCGATCTGCTGGCCCAAGTGCGGGATCGGGCCGCCACCATCGCCGACTTCGGCCTGTTTCAGGCCCAGGGCTACAGCGCCCTGCGCTTTCGCCTCGACCTCATCAACGCCACCCTGCAGGAGCTGGAGGCCGACCTGACCCTGCTCTATGAGATGGCGCCCACCTATCGCAGCGAGCTGGGCCAGCAGACCGACGCCCTGCTGCTGCAGGCCCATCAGGGGGTCGACACCCTGGAAAACAAGATGATGAAGGATCAGCAGGTGCAGCTCTCCAGCAAGGAGGTGCTGGCGCTGGGGGATGGGCTGGATGCCGCCATCACGGCGCTGGCGGGTCAGGTGCGCCAGCGGCTGGAGGCAGACCTGCACCAGCGCATGACCGCCAACCAGCGTCACTTCTGGTGGGTGACCGGGCCGCTGACCGCCATCCTGCTGGTCTATCTCTACCTGATGATCGGCGCCTATCTCTCCTTGCGTGGCACCGTGGGCCGGGTGCGGGAGATCGCCGCCCGGGTCAACGCCCAGGATCTCAGCCAGCAGATCGAGATCGTCGGCCAGGATGAGCTGGCCGCCATCAGCCGGGATTACAACGTGACCCTGCAGACCCTGCGTACCCTGATGCTGCGGGTGCGGGAGAACGGCGTCAGCGTGGTGGAGAGTGCCACCGAAATCGAAGCGCGGACCTGTCGTTCCCAGGAGGTGATCGCCGATCAGCAAGGGGAGACCCATCAGGTGGCCACCGCCATCAAGGAGCTGGCCGCCACCTCCCACGACATGGCGGGCAACGCCCAGCAGGCCGCCCGCATGACCCAGGAGGCGCAGGCCGTGGTGGGTCAGGGCGAGGCGGTGGTCGAGCGTACCATCAAGGCCATCGACCACATCAACCGCGAGGTGCTGCGCACCGCCGAGACCATCGGCCAGCTGGAGCAGCAGTGCAGCCAGATTGGTGGCGTCATCGGGGTGATCCGCGGCATCGCCGAGCAGACCAACCTGCTGGCCCTCAACGCCGCCATCGAGGCGGCCCGCGCCGGCGAGCAGGGACGCGGCTTCGCGGTGGTGGCCGACGAGGTGCGCTCGCTGGCCAACCGCACCCAGGGGGCCACGGTCGAGATCCAGCAGATGATCGAGCAGCTGCAAACCGGCGCCCGCGCCTCGGTCAGCGCCATGTCCGCCGCCAGCCGCGAGGCGCAGGAGGGGGTTGGTCTGGCCCAGGAGGCCCAGCAGGCCTTTGGCGCCATCACCGAGCGGGTGGGCAGCATGGTCGACACCAACTCGGTGATCGCCAGCGCCATCGAGCAGCAGGGGGCCGTGGTCAACGAGATAGAGCGCAACGTGGTGCGCATCTCCGATGGCAGCGACGAAGCGCTGCAGGTGGCCAACGCGGCCCGCGACGCCGCCCGCCAGATCCACCAGCTCACCGAGCAGCTGCGAGCCATGGTGCAAAGCTTCGTGCTCTGAGCCGGCGTCAATCACCTATGCCAGCCCCCTGCCGGGGCTGGTTTTTTTTGCCAATTCAGACGATCGGGCAGCATTGTTTTTCTTGGCGAAAAAAGTACCAACTGCCCATTGTGCGCTGAGGATAAAGCGGGGTAATCTTCAGCCACAACAAGATTCGAACGTTACCTTTATTGCCTGCAACAGGCCCGGGGATCAGTTCGACGCCCGAGGAACAGTTCGACGAAAGTCCGGCGAGAGGAAGCTCGCATCACGACACACAAGTTCAGGCGAGGTATCGCAAATGGCGAAGTACCAGTTTTTCTCTATCCCGGCCTCCAACCGGCAGCAGTACACCTTTATCGACATGGCCTCCCCCACCTTCCTGCCCGAGAAAGAGGCACTGCTGGCGCAGGGGTTCGAGGTGGAAGAGGATTTCATCGACGCGGCCAACCCGCGCGAGGCGGTGGAGAAGTATCGCTCCAACTTCCTCTATGTGGCCGATGAGATAGGCAAGTCGGACGCCGGTTACGCCGCGGCCATCGCCCTGCAAGAGCTCGGCAAGGAACTGCTGGGGCATAAGCAGGGCAATTGAGCTGATAAATGAAACGCGGCCAGCGGCAAGCTGCCGATGGCCGCAGGCAATGCTGGCAATGCTGGCAATGCTGGCAATGTAGTTCAGCAGCGGGCGAGCTGGCGGAGCATCTCGATCAGCTCCTCTTCGCTGCTGGGCTCATAAGCGAGCTGCAGGCAGGGCGCAGCGCCCCCCATCAACATGTAGACGTGGGTGCTGCAGTGATCGTAGTGATACCACTTACCGTCGATACAAACGTCGGTGTAGCATCTCGGGTCCCTTTCAAGTTCCATACGCACATCCTTTTGTTACATCCCTTCAACATCACTCTGACCGTAAGATAACCCGGCCGCTGCAAACTTGATGCAGATCAAGGGAAGCGACGGCCGACGCGGATATCTGCCGGATCTGCGGCCCATGGTGCCCAACACCGACATCCATCAGCCGTACCCAACCCAAGACTCACCCCGCCGGCGCATACTGCGGTGGATCGTGCGCAACAAAAACGGCGCCCGCAGGCGCCGTTTTTTTATCTCCGCGCCACGTGGTCTCGCGGTGCGGGTGAACAAGCCTCGGGCTTATTCGTCTTCCAGGTAGGCGTAGCCTTGCAAACCCAGCTCCAGCTCGTCGAGCAGGGCCTTGCGGGTCGCGTCGTCCAGCGCCGGGTGGGAGACGATGCGCTGGTAGTTCTCGCGGATGACCGACGGGTCGATGTTGACGTAACGCAGCAGCTGATCGACGGTGTCGCCGCGCACCACGTTGCGAATGTCCATCTTGCCTTCGTCATCGAGCCACACTTCCGCGCAGTGGGTGTCACCGAACAGGTTGTGCAGATCCCCCAGGATCTCCTGATAGGCACCGACCAGGAAGAAGCCGACATGGCACTCTTCGTGCTCGCCATATACCGGCATCGGCAGGGTGCTCTCGACCCCCAGACCGTCGACATAGTGCTCGACCTGACCGTCGGAGTCACAGGTGATGTCCATCAGGATGCCGCGGCGGGTGAGCGGACGTTCGAGGCCGGCCAGCGGCATCACCGGGAATACCTGACCGATACCCCAGGCATCCGGCAGGGACTGGAACAGGGAGAAGTTGGCAAAGCACTTGTCCGCCAGTTTCTCGGAGAGCTCGTCAGCCAGCGCACGGTGGTTGCGGTTGACCGGGTTGAGCAGCTCTTTGAGTGCCAGACAGGTGTTCTGGTGCAGCATCTCGGCCCAGGCGCGTTGCTCCAGGTTCAAGAGACCCATGGTGTACTGGGTATTGACGTCGCCCAGGTCTGCCACCGAGTCGTGGAAGATCTCCAGCAGGGAGGGATCTTCGCTGCGCAGGTCCAGCCAGCCTTTCCACATGTTCTGCAGAATGGTGGGCGCATCCTCGTCCGGTGCGCTGATGTCGTTCATCTCCACCCCTTCGGCACCAATGATGTTGGTAACCAGCACGGCGTGGTGAGCGGTCAGGGCACGGCCGGACTCGCTGATGATGGTCGGGTGCGGCAGGTCGAACTCGCGGCAGACATCGCCGATGCCCCACACCACGTTGTTGGCGTACTCGGAGAGGCTGTAGTTGGCGGAGCAGTGGCTCTGGGAACGGGTTCCCTCGTAGTCCACCCCCAGGCCGCCGCCGACGTCAACCACTTCGATGTTGGCACCGAGGCGACGCAGTTCGGCGTAGAAACGGCCGCACTCGCGGATGCCGCCCTGGATGTCGCGGATGTTGGCGATCTGGGAACCCAGGTGGAAGTGCAGCAGTTGCAGGCAGTCCAGCTTGCCAAGGCCGCGCAGACGCTCGATCAGCGCCAGGATCTGGGAGGCGGACAGACCGAATTTGGACATGGAGCCACCGCTCGATTCCCACATGCCGGAGCCGGTGGAAGCGAGCTTGGCACGCACCCCGATGTTGGGCTTGATGTTGAGACGAGCTGACTCGTCCAGCACCATTTCCAGCTCGGAGGGCTTCTCCACCACGATGTAGACCTTGTGGCCCATCAGGTTGCCCAAGAGGGCGTGGCGGATATATTCGCGGTCTTTGTAACCGTTGCAGACGATCACCGAGCCTTGCTCATGGTGATGGGACAGCACGGCCAGCAGTTCCGGTTTGGAACCAGCTTCCAGGCCAAGCCGGGGCTTGTCGCTGTAGGACTGGCTGATGGTCTCGATGACGCGACGCTGCTGGTTTACCTTGATCGGGTAAACGCACAGGTAGTCCCCTTCATAGCCTGACTTCTCGATGGCCTGACCGAAGGCGTTGAACAGCGCATCGACCCGACTCTTGAGGATGTCGGGGAAACGCAGCAGTACCGGAGTGGTCAGCCCGGATTGACGCAACTGTTCGATGGCGTCGGAGAGCACGATCTGTGCATCAGGGCGTGATTTGTCGGGAGCGACGGTCACATGACCGGCGTCATTGATGTTGAAAAAACCCGCACCCCAGTAGGGAACGTTGTAGACCTTCAAGGAGTCCTTGCTGGACCAGTTAGTCATGGGCTATGCCTCGCAAATGAGCGGCCGGTGGCCGCCTTCGTTACCCTCAATCACATCCAGACCATCGATGACAAGGTGCGGCGCGCCGAGGCGGCCTGCCGGCTCGGGAAGGGCGACTCCTGCAACCTGCGCGCACTACGCGGCGGGTTGACCCGGGCCCTTCCGTCACATCCCTTGCACATCGCGGCAAGCCTAGGCTGCCTGGTGGATCTTGGGGAAGTAACGAGTCTTGATGTGGGGCTGGTGGCTTTACATCAAGCTCAACGGTATGCGGTGCTGCGCTAACAGCGCCGCGGTACTTTGATGACGGACAGCATCAGCCACGCGGTCCGTTCATCATTCGGCAGCCATCACGACAGCAAGGGAAGGTTTCAAGGAAGAGAAGCGAAGGCGTCAGCACGCGTGCGTGTTGATAGACGACAACAACCACAGCCAGCTCAGCACCAGTGACCGCCCATGACAAGGGAAGATGATGAGCCGTTGGCTCACTCGGTCAGCTGGACATTGAGTGTCCGTTGTTCTCCCTGATACCGGAGCCTAACCGGTATTAAAGAAACCATACCCTAGCAGTGTCTGTCGTTGCTGCGTGCCTCGCCCTATAGGCGTCTGATCATCCGGGAGTCTGGCGGCCTCTGCCTGCTCAGGGTTACCCTTGGATCGGCGCGGAGTGTACACACTTACCGCCAGCGGTGACAATAAAAAATAGTGTTCAAAAACTGCTTTTAATAAGGCGATCAAATCTTGCTGCCAGCAGGCCTGGCACGCGGGGGAAGAAGTCCGTCCACCCCCTCTTTTCCACCCTGAAAATAACGCCGGTTTGCGCCATCCGTTGTCGCCCCCGACCCCCTCAGTGCTGAGCGCCTGCCTGGCCACATCACAAGCCGCTTAAAAATGTCGGTTATTGGATATTTTATGCTGCGCTTGATATCAACAACCACAGCCTGAACCACCTTACACGTTTACAGCCAGATCTTCGCCAAAAAATGCGGCAAAAACTGCGCTGACGCAAAAAGCCGCGCCGCCAGATTGGCCACAATGGCCCCTCCCCACCGGTACGAGGCTTGCCAATGGATACCTTGCTTGAGCGTTTTCTGCGTTACGTGACTTTTCATACCCGCTCCGATGCGACCAATCCCGCCAGTCCCAGCAGCGAGGGACAGCTCGTCTTCGCCCGCGCCCTGTGCGACGAGATGCAGCAGATGGGACTGAGCCGGGTCACCCTGGACCAATACGGCTACCTCACCGCCTACCTGCCGGGCAACCAGCCGGACGCGCCGGCCATCGGCCTCATCGCCCACATGGATACCGCCGACTACGAGGCGGCGCACGTGGTACCCCAGATCATCGAAAACTATCAGGGCGGTGACATCTGTCTGGGCAAGGGGGACGAGGTGCTGGCCATTCGCGACTACCGCTTCCTGAAAAACTACCTGGGGCAGGATCTCATCACCACCGACGGCAGCACCCTGCTGGGGGCCGATGACAAGGCGGGCATCGCCGAGATCCTCACCGCCATCGACCACCTGCTGGCTCACCCCGAGATCCCCCGTGGCGATGTCTGGGTCGGTTTTACCCCGGACGAGGAGATAGGTCGCGGCGCCGACCGCTTCCCGCTGGACCGCTTCCCGGCCAAATGGGCCTATACGGTAGACGGCGGCGAGCTGGGTGAGCTCGAATACGAGAACTTCAACGCCGCCGGCGCCACCGTGCGTTTTATCGGCAACAACGTGCACCCCGGCACCGCCAAGGGCAGCATGATCAACAGCCAGACCCTGGCCGCCCGCTTCCACGCCGCCATGCCCGCCGAGCAAACCCCGGAGGCGACCGACGGCTATCAGGGCTTCTTCCACCTGGCCCAGATGAACGGCACAGTGGAAGAGACCAGCCTGCACTACATCATCCGCGACTTCGACGACGAGGGCTTCGCCGCCCGCAAAGCCCAGCTCAAGGAGCGGGTCGCCTCGCTGCAGCTGGAGGCCCCCAGGGCGCGCATCGAGCTGACCCTGACCGACAGCTATCGCAACATGCGCAGCCAGATCGAGCCGCACATGCACATCATCGAGCTGGCCAAGGCCGCCATGCAGGCCGCCGACGTCACCTCGAGGATCAAACCCATTCGCGGCGGTACCGACGGCGCGCGGCTCTCCTTTATGGGGCTGCCCTGCCCCAACCTGTTTACCGGCGGCCACAACTTCCACGGCAAGCACGAGTTCATCCCGCTGCAATCCATGGAAAAAGCGGTCACCACCTTGGTGGAGCTGGTGCGCCTGACTTCGGCCTGGCGCGGCTAAACCGGCCATCGTCACCGCCATGACCAAAGAGGGGAACCGGTTAACCGGCTCCCCTCTTTGCCATCAAACTGTCATCCCGCTGCCATGGGGCGGGAACAGAAGGGTGTCACGCTAGGGCAACGACTCATCGGAGCCCAGCCCATGTTCAGTGTCGATACCCTGCTACAACAACACCTGCCCCGCCTCTCGGCCCACGGTCTGTTGCGCCCCCTGCTCCGGCAGGGGCTGCGCTGGCTGCTGCACGAGCAGGCGTTTCAACGCTTCGCCACGAGTCATCCCCACCTGCGCGGACTCGACTTCGTCGAGCAGGCGCTGACCGAGCTCGACTTCGACTACCGGGTGAGCGAAGCCCAGCTCGAGCACATTCCGGCCAGCGGCCGGGTCATCATCGTCGCCAATCACCCCATCGGCTCCCTCGACGGGCTGGCCCTGCTGCGCCTGCTCGGCCGCATCCGGCCGGACGTCAAGATAGTGGCCAATCAGCTGCTGGCCCAGCTGACGCCGCTGCGCCCCCTGCTGCTGCCGGTGGACAACCTGGGCGGCAAAACCGACCGGCGCGCCATCCTGGCGATGGGGGAGCACCTGGCAAGCGAAGGGGCCTTGGTGATCTTTCCCGCCGGCGAGGTGTCGCGCCTCGGCCCCAAAGGGGTCAAGGACGGCCCCTGGCAGGCGGGCTTCATCAAGCTGGCCCAGCGCACCCGCACCCCGCTGGTGCCCATCCACCTGGACGGGCGCAATGGTCTCTCCTTCTATCTCGCCGCCTGGCTCCACAACGACTGGGCTGGGCTGTTGCTGGTCAAGCAGCTGTTTCGCCAGCAAGGGAAACGCATCGGCGTCACCATCGGTGCCCGCATTCCGGCCAGCGGGGTGCAGGAGCTGCCCGCCAAGAGCGCGGCCCGGCTGGTGCGCAGCCACCTCTACCGAGTCGGACGCGGCAAGCGGGGTTTGCTGGCCACCGAGGCCCCCATCGCCCTGCCGGAGGAACGCCGTCAGCTCAAACAGGCCATCGACGCCTGCGAGGCGCTCGGTCATACCCCGGATGGCCAGGGGATCTACCTTTACCGGCGCCACGAGCTGAGCCATTCGGTGATCCTGCGCGAGCTGGGGCGCCTGCGGGAAATCGCCTTTCGGGCGGTGGGGGAAGGCTCCGGCAGGCGGCGGGATCTCGACGCCTTCGACGATGACTACCACCACCTCATTCTCTGGGATCCGGCCCGGCTCGAGATCATCGGCGCCTACCGTTTCGCGCCGGTGGCCGAACTGCTGGCCAGCAAGGGGCTTGGCGGCCTCTACAGCCACACCCTGTTCGGCTTTGAAGAGAAATTGCGGCCCAGGCTGGAGCTTGCCATCGAGCTTGGCCGCAGCTTCATCCAGCCCGCCTACTGGGGCAAGCGGGGGCTCGATTACCTCTGGTTCGGCATCGGTGCCTATCTGGCCCGCTATCCCCGCTACCGCTACCTGTTCGGCCCGGTGTCGCTCTCCGGCAGCCTGCCGGCGGCGGCCAAGGATCTGCTGGTGAGCTTCTATCGCCAGCACTTTGCCCCCGAGCTCGCGCTCGCCCCGTCGCGCCGCCCCTACCCCGCCACGCCGCCGCTGTTTGCCGGGCTGGATTACGGCGCCGATCTGCGGGAACTCAAAGCCCGCCTCGACAACCTGGGTTGCGCCATCCCTACCCTCTACAAACAGTACTCCGAGCTGTGCGAGCCAGGTGGCGTGCAGTTCATGGATTTTGGCATCGACCCCGACTTCAACCACTGCATCGACGGCCTGGTGTGGGTGGATGTGAGCCGCCTCAAGCCCCACAAGCGGGCCCGCTATATCGGCCTTCCCGCAGAGGAAGAACCGGGCACAACTGCCGACCGTTGAACGGGCGCCACAACGAGAGAGGGAGGCCTGTGCCTCCCTCTCTCTGTCATTGATGCTGTGGCCTACTCGGCGACCGGCTTGCGATCGGCATGGCCGAGGTCGCGCTCGGGGGCGATGACATCGCGTACCCGCTGCTTGATCTCCTTGGCCTCGGGGAAGCCCTCGTCGGCCACCCTATCCCACACCAGCACCCCGTCCACCAGAATGCGAAATTCCCCCTTGCTGGCCGGCACCAGCGCCACCTCACCCAGATCGCTGTCGAAGGTGGAGAGCAGCTCCTGGGCCAGCCAGGCGGCGCGCAGCATCCAGCGACAGAGGGTGCAGTAGCGGATCTCGATGCGAGGTTTGGGGGCGGGCAGCGTCGTGTCGCTCATGTGGTCACTCCATCAATGGCGGCTAAGAAAAAAGCACTCACTGGGCAACCCCGTGGAAGTCGGCCAGCCAGTGGCGGGCAATGGTGCGCATGGTCGATTGCGGCAGGTCAAACAGACCGGGGGCCAGCGGCTGCAACGCCAGCTGACGCACCCCTTCGATGATCTCCGCCAGCACCAGATAGACATATTCGCCGATGACGGCGCCGTGGACGAAGTTGACCGCCTCGCCCCGGTTGAGCAGGAAGATGGTGCTACCGTCGGGGCGGGTCAGTGCCAGCACGTGGGGGCACACCTCCTCGCTCGGCCAGGGCAGCTGGGCGAGGCAGAACGCAAACTCGTCGTCGGCCGAGGTGACCGAGGCGACCATGGTGCCGGGGCGTAACTGCTGCAGATCCGCCAAGTCCAGCGCGCCGTTGCCGGTGGAGCAGATCACCAGCTCGGCCCGACCGAGGGCTTCGGCCTTGCCCACCAGCTTGAAGCCGTGGGAGAGCGCCTCCACCTGGCGCAACACGTCGGTCTCCACCAGCTCCAGATGCAGGTTGCGGCACCTGAGTTCACGGGCGATGCTGCGGCCCACCTTGCCGTAGCCGAACAGAGCGGCCTGGCAGACATTGAAGGTGCGGTTGAGGGTGCGGGCCAGGGATTCGGCGGAGTAGACCACGCTCAGACCAATCTGGATATCCTCGGCCTGCTTGAGGGGGCTGCGCGCCACCGAGATGACCGGGGTGGCCAGCACCTCCTGCTCGTAGCGCTGATGGCCGTTTTCGGTCATCTCCACCACCCCGAGGAAGCGGGGGCCGAAATACTCGCTGAGGGTGACCTGGGTTCTGGCGAAATAGCCCCCGATATCGAGGATGATCAGCCGCTCATGGGGAGCTACCAGCGGGGCTATGTGCTCGATCACCCCCTGCGGGGTGTTGGTCCACTGGCGATTGAGGGGCAGTACCGGATAGTGTTGCTGGGCCCAGGTCAGGGTCGGTCCATGCACTGACTTGGGTTTGGGCAGGATGGCGCCGATCCGCCCGATCTGATCGAGGGCCTGGATAAACTGGGGGCGATCGGGAAGCAGATGGGTAACCAGCAGGATGCAGAGCCCGTCGAGACGTCCCTGCTCGGTGAAATGGCGAAAAAACAGATGCTCAGATCCTTGACTGCGCAACTGTGGCCTCCTTAGCGCGCCGCAAACAAGCAGGCAAACAGAACCCGGTCAGACCGGGTTCTGTGTGTGTCCAGATAATTGAAAATCCTTTTTATCTGAAAGCACTATGGGGCTCAATCTTTATCTGTGCAGACTATGACGAAGTCGGCAACTTTCGGGTTAATTGTCTGTTTTTTATGCTAAAAATCAGTACAACGAGGCTTCCGGCCACACCTTCCAGAGACTGAGTCCGGCTCCTGCGCCCGCCAGCAGGATCAGCAGGGTCCAGCGCTGGATCCAGGGCTTGCTGCGCAAGGTCCACTCCAGCAGCGGCAGCAGCCAGACCGGCAGCAGCACCAGCAGCGGCACTTCCACGTATTGCCAGGCGAGCATCTGGACAAAGGCCAGCGCCAACCCGAGCGCCGCGGGCGCCACCTGGCTGCCGACAAAGGCCCCGAGCAGAGCACGGAAACCGGCGAACGCCGCCAGCGCACCGGCCAGCTGGGCAATCAGCAGGCTGCCGTCGATGCCGATCACCAGCGCCAGCCAGATGAAGCCGAGGGCAAAGCCGAGCCCCTCGCGGCTGTCACCGCGCAGCCCGGTCCATCCCAGCCAGGCGATGGCAGGCAGCAACGCCAGCCAGATGGCAGGCTCGCTTGCCAGCACCGAGGCCAGCCCCTGCCACCACACCAGCGCCCCCAGAGCGGCAAACAGCGCAAGCGCGGCCCGCTGGTCGGCCAGCTGCGCCGCCAGGGCGGGCACCAGCAGAGTCAGCGGCAGCCACTGCCACGCCTTGACCGGCAGCCCGTAGGCACCGCCCAGCAGACAGCCCACCAACCAGAGCGCCAGGGCGCCCCACAGATACCCCAGCCGCGGCCAGCGCCACGACAGCAAAGCGGCTCCCAAAGGAGCCGCCAGGGTTTGCAGCAGGAGTGCCGCGCCCATTACTTGCGCACGCCTTCGACGAACAGATTGATGCTCATCTCGTCAGGGATGTTCGGCACCATGTAGTTCACGCCAAAATCGCTGCGCTTGATGGTGGTGGTAGCGTTGAAGCCGCTGCGGTAGCCACCCCAGGGATCCTTGCCTTCACCGATGTGGACCAGATCGAAGGCCACTTCCTTGGAGACGCCGTGCAGGGTCAGGGTGCCTTTCAGTACGCCTTTATCCTTGGTGCCCTCATAGCCGGAGCTGACGAAGGTCATCTTGGGGAACTGCTTCACGTCGAGGAAATCGGGGCTGCGCAGGTGTTTGTCGCGCGGCTCGTGGTTGGAGTCCACGCTAGCGGCATCGATCTCGAAGCTCGCCTTGGCCGCCGCCGGGTTGGCGTCGTCCATGCTGAAAGTGCCGCTGAAGGTATTGAAACGGCCCACCAGTTCGGAGAAGCCGAGGTGACCCACCTTGAACTGCACCGTGGTGTGCGCCGCATCGACGTCGTAATCGGCTGCCATCAGGGGAGCCGCCATAAACAGGCAGGAGGCCAGCAGGGCCTTGGTCATTTTCATCCGTTCGTTCCTTCATATTGGGGGTTCACAACAACAGCCAAGATGCTAACCTCCATATCGGAATAGATAATCAGCGATTTATTAAAATAATTATCAACTGAGAGTGAAAGATGGACCAGATAGCCGCCATGCGCACCTTCATCAAGGTGGTGGAGTGTCAAAGTTTTACCAAGGCCGCCAACCAGCTCGGCATCTCGGTCGCCATGACCTCCAAGCTGATGCAGCAGCTGGAGGAGTCGCTCTCCACCCGGCTGCTGTCGCGCACCACCCGCCAGGTCAACCCCACCGAGGCCGGCCAGTTCTACTACCAGCGTTCCCAGGCGCTGCTGGCGGAACTTGAAGAGACCCACAGCCAGCTGACCCGCAACAACCAGCAGCCCCAGGGCACCCTCAAGCTGTCGGTGCCGATGGATTTCGGCTACCTGCACCTCTCCCCCGCCCTGCCGCTGTTTCGCGAACGCTACCCGGATCTGAAGCTGGAGATAGAGTACAGCGACCGACGGGTGGCGCTGGTGGAAGAGGGGTTCGATCTAGCGCTGCGCATCGGCAACCTGCCGGACTCCTCCCTGGTGTCCAAGCCGCTGGCCATGATGCGACTGGAGGTGTGCGCCAGCCCGGCCTATCTGGCCCGTCGGGGGACGCCAAACACCCCGGAGGATCTCAAGCAGCACGACTGCCTACTCTATACCCTGACCCAGCCGGACTGGGTGTTCAAACGGGATGGCGAGCAGCTGAGCGTGCGCCCGCAGGGGCCGCTGCGAGCCAACAACGGGGTGGCCCTGACCCGGGCGGCCTGCGACCATCAGGGCATCATATTGCAGCCCACCTTCATCGTCGGCGATGCGCTGCGCTCCGGCGCCCTGGTGTCACTGCTGCCGGAGTGGGAGAAGGGGCAGGTGGGGCTCTATGCCCTCTATCCGCACCGCCGTTTCGTCTCGGCCAAGGTGCGCTGTTTCATCGAATTCGTGCAGGAGCGCTATCTCGCCCCCCACTACTGGGATCGCAAGGCTTAAGACCTTTGCAGCGACCGAGGTGACGGGATGGCTAAGAGGCGGCGCTATCGGCAGGCAGCGGCAGCTCGGCCACCAGCAGCAAGTCGCGCAGGCTCAGCTGCCAGCGCGGCAAGCGCTGGCGCAGGGTCGCCAGCTGCGCTTCATCAAATGCATAAGGCAAGGTGATGTGCAGGCAGTGGCAGTCGAGCATGCCGGCCAGCTGCAGGGTCAGGATGAGATTGGCCTCGTCGGTCTTGTGCTTGTTGATGCGCTTGCCCAGTTCGTGGCGAAAGTGGGTCTCGGGATCCTGGGTCATCGCCTGCCAGCCATAACCAAACAGCGGAATGAAGGCGCTGACGACCCCCAGCGCGGTCAACGGCTGTTTGGGCGGGTGATAGAGAGCGTTGAGATCCAGCTCGATGGGCGTTAGATGCAGCTCACGATTGCCGGACAAAATATTATTACTCATTGGATAACCCTGTTGATTCCACTAGACTGCGCCGCATATTTGACCTGACATGCCAACGAGGTGCTGATGCTAAGCGATATCGAGATCTCCCGCCAGTCCCCCCGTCTCCCCATTCACGCGCTGGCCGAACGCCTCGCCATCCCTTCGCACCAGCTCCATCCTTACGGTCACTACAAGGGCAAACTCAGCCTCGGGCTGCTCAAGTCGCTCCCCAAACCGGCGGGCAAGCTGGTGCTGGTGAGCGCCATCACCCCCACCCCGCTTGGCGAGGGCAAGACGGTGACCACCCTCGGTCTCTCCATGGGGCTCAACCATATCGGCCAGCCCAGCATCGCCACCATCCGCCAGCCGAGCCTGGGCCCGGTGTTCGGGGTCAAGGGGGGCGCCGCCGGTGGCGGTCACGCCCAGGTGGTGCCGATGGAGGAGATGAACCTGCACCTCACCGGTGACTTTCACGCCCTCACCGCCGCCCACAACCTGGCGGCGGCGGCCCTCGATGCCCGCCTGTTCCATGAGCGCAAGCTCGGTGACCAGTTCAGCGCCAGAACCGGTTTGCAGCGCCTCGATATCGATGCAGACAACATCCTCTGGCCACGCACCCTCGATATAAACGACCGCGCCCTGCGCCACCTCACGATTGGACAGGGGGGCGCCGCCGATGGCGTCGAGCGCCAGGATCGCTTCGTCATCACCGCCGCCTCCGAGCTGATGGCCATTCTGGCACTGGCGAGCGATCTGAAAGACCTGCGTCAGCGCATCGGCCGCATCCAGCTGGCCCGCGACCTGCACGGCAAGCCCATCAACGCCGAGCAGCTGGAAGTGGCGGGGGCCATGACAGTGCTGCTCAAAGAGGCCCTGCAGCCGACCCTGATGCAGACCACCGAGCAGACCCCGGTGCTGGTGCACGCCGGCCCCTTTGCCAACATCGCCCACGGCAACTCCTCGGTGATCGCCGATCGCATGGCCCTCGGCCTTACCGATTACGTGGTGACCGAGGCAGGCTTTGGCTCCGACATGGGGCTGGAGAAGTTCTTCAACATCAAGCATCGCCAGTCCGGCATCACGCCGGCCTGCGTGGTGCTGGTGGCGACGGTGCGCGGCCTCAAGACCAACAGCGGCCTGCTCGACATCCGCCCCGGTCAGCCGCTGCCGGAGAGCCTGCTGCGCGAGGATCTGCCGACCCTCGAGCAGGGCTGCGCCAACCTCGGCTGGCACATCGCCAATGCCCGCCGCTACGGGGTGCCGGTGGTGGTCGCCATCAACCGCTTCCCCACCGACAGCGAGGCCGAGCTGGCCCTGCTGGCCCGCGCGGCGATGCAGGCCGGCGCTTGTGGCAGCGCCATCTCCAGCGCCTTTGCCCAGGGCGGGGCCGGTGCCAGCGAACTGGCCCAGGCGGTGGTGGCCGCCTGTAAGCAACCGGGCAAGGTCAAACTGCTCTACCCCGACGAGATGAGCCTGGACGCCAAGCTGGCAACTCTGGTGGAGTGCGGCTACAGTGGCCGCGGGGTGACGCTGTCGGACAAAGCCCGCCAGCAGCTGGCGCAACTCTCTGCCGAGGGGTGGGATCACTTGCCGGTCTGTGTGGCCAAGACGCCGCTCTCCATCAGCCATGACCCCGCCCTCAAGGGGGTGCCGACGGACTTCGAGGTGCCCATCGAGGAGGTGAAGCTGTGCGCCGGTGCCGGTTTCGTCTATGCCCTGGCGGGCCCCATCATGACCATGCCGGGCCTTGGCAGCCTGCCGGCCTACCGTCATATCGACATCGATGATAACGGCGATATCGTCGGGCTGAGCTGATGGTTGATGGTGAGTGGCAGCTGCAGGCCAAGCCACCGCCTCGACAACCTGCCACCGGTTACCGTCATATCGATATCGACGATAACGGCGAGATAGTCGGCCTGAGCTAAGTGATCGGATAAAGGGTCTGGCGCCGGCCGATGACACTGCGCTCATCGACCCGGCTACCAACAAACCTGCCAAAACAACAAGGCCCCGCCGATTGGCGGGGCCTTCTGTTATTTGCCTAGTGGCAGCAAGATTTAGAGCGTGAAACGCTGGGTCATATGGTGCAACGTATTGGCCAGCTTGCTCAGCTCCACGCAGGCCTGGGCGGTCTGCTGGGCCCCCAGGGCGTTCTCGTCGGCCGCATTGTGGATGTTGACGATGCTGCGGTTGAGCTCCTCGGTCACCGCGTTCTGCTCCTCGGTGGCGGTGGCGATCAGGGTGTTCATGTCGGTGATCTGGGTGACGGCACCGTTGATGGTGTCGATGCTGCTGCCCGCTTCCCGGGCCAGCCCCACGCTCTCCTGCATCTGCTGGCGACTCAGCTGCATGGCGCTGCCCGCCTCGGCGGTACGCTCCTGCAACACCTCGATCATCTTGCTGATCTCGGCGGTGGAGTTCTGGGTGCGCTGGGCCAGGGAGCGCACCTCGTCGGCTACGACTGCGAAGCCGCAGCCCTGCTCGCCGGCACGGGCCGCCTCGATGGCCGCGTTGAGCGCCAGCAGGTTGGTCTGCTCGGCGATACCGCGAATGACGTCCAGCACCATGCTGATGTTGTTGCTGTCCTGCTCCAGCTGCTGCACCACGGCGCCCGCCTGCTCAATTTTGACCGACACCTCCTCGATGCTGCTGATGGCGCTGCGCACCACCTGGTTGCCCTGGGTCGAGGTACGGGAGGCATCCTTGGCCGCGCTCATGGCGTCCGTGGTGTTGCGGGCCACCTCATTGACGGTGGACTGCATCTCGTTCATGGCGGTGGCGACCTGGGAAACCTCGCTCTGCTGGCGAGCCATGCCGGTGGCGGATTGTTCGGAGATGGCGCTCACCTCCTCCACTGCGCTGCTGAGCTGGCTCACCGAGCCGGCGATCTCGCTCACCAGATCCGCGAGCGAACCCTGCATGCGATCGATGGCGGCGCCGAGCTGGCCCAGCTCGTCACGCTTGAAGCGACTGCCGCGGATCCACTCCTGCAGTTCGCCCTTGCCCAGATCACCGCTCGCGATGCGCTGCGCCTGACGGGCCAGCATCACCAAGGGATCGCGGATCTGGCGGGTCAGCACGGTGGAGAGCACGGCCGCCAGCCCCAGACCCAGCAGCAGGGCGATGATGATGCTCAGCTTGGCGCTGTCAAACGCCTCCACCACCTGGGCACGGGAGCCCACGGAGTAGCCGTGGTTGATGCGGATCAGGTCCGCCACCGACTTGGCCAGGTTGGTATAGAGGGTGATCCCCTCGCTCATGAACAGCTGCTGGGCCTCGGCCAGCTGGCCGCCATCCTGCATCAGCCGCACCCGCTGGTGCAGGGCGACGTACTTGTCCCAATCCTGCTTGACGATATCGAAGGTGCGACGCTCCTCCACATCCTCTGCCCAGATGGTGGCGTCGTGGGCTTTGACCTGGCGGGCAACCTCTTGCAGGCTCTGCTCGCTGAGATCCCGATAGTGGGCTCGCTGCTGTGGGTCGGCTGCCACCAGAAACACATCCAGTTCATAGCGGCGCAGGGTGTTGATGGTCTCACCCAGGGTGCTGGTGCGCACCACGGCGGGCAGTATGCTGTCGGTAAAGCCGATGGCCGCCCGGTTCATGTTGCCGAACTGCAGCAACGAGAAACCGCCGATGAAGGCCATCATCAGGCCGAGCACGGCAAAGCCGGCGGTGAGTTTCTTGCCAATGGTCATGGTACTGGTATTCATGGCGTGTCCTGGATATGAGTGAACAGATAACGCTCGTCTGGACCGTAGCGATACGATCCGCAGTCACCGCCTCCATGGCGGCTCATCCAGCCTTGATGAATCTATGTCCTTGCATGAACGAGGCGAACAGTTTTTGCCAAAGTGCCGATCAGCCCAAGCGCCGAGCCCAAGCCGCAATGGCGCATGGCAGGGAAACGGCAGCAAGACCCCGGTCGAGAGAGCCGCCGGAACAGGCACCTTGCCGGCTTGGGTGCGCTCCCCAGGAGTGCACCCAAGCCATGGAAAGATATATCGACCGAGCCTGCCAATCCCTTGAGGAAAATCGTCGGGGCGACCAGCGGGCAGTCAGGAGAAGGAAAAAGGAGGGAAAAGCGAGGAGACATGCCGCCGCAGCGGCACGTCTCCGGGCAGATCAGCGCTTCAGGCCGGCCAGGAATTCGGCGCGGGTATCGGGCTGGGTCTTGAACACCCCACCGAGGGAGGTGGTGGTGGTGTAGGAGGTGGAGTCCATCACGCCGCGGGCCTTCACGCAGAAGTGGGTCGCCTTGATGCTGATGGCCACATCCTTGGTGCCGAGCAGGGTCTGCAACGCCAGCAGGATCTGCTGGGTCAGTCGCTCCTGCACCTGGGGACGGCGGGCAAAGAACTGCACGATGCGGTTGATCTTGGAGAGCCCGATCACCTTGCCACGGGGGATGTAGGCCACGTGGGCCAGCCCGTCGATGGTGACGAAGTGGTGCTCGCAGGTGCTGGTGAGGCTGATGTCCCGCACCATGATCATCTCGTCCACCTTCATCTTGTTCTCGATCACCGTCACCTTGGGGAAGGTGGCGTAATCGAGGCCGGAGAAGATCTCGTTGACGTACATCTTGGCGATGCGGTGCGGCGTCTCCGCCAGACTGTCATCGGCCAGATCCAGCCCCAGCGTCTCCATGATGGCGCGCATGTGGCCTTCGATCTTCTCCCGCTTCTGCTGACCGTCCAGTGCATTGGCCACCAGAGGTGTTTCGAGGCCCTCGGCCTCGAGGGCGGCCCTGACCAACAGGGCTTCCCGACTTAAGCTCGTCATCTTGTTCCTCTCCCACGCTCAGGGACTGTGATGGCCGCCTTGTCTATGACGGCATTCTGTTTTGGCGCAATAGTAAACGGCGATTATTGTCATAATTCAAGCTAACTCAAGCCCGTTCCCTGACTTTATGCCAATCAGGCGAATTTTACCCCGCCGGCGCTCCCCATACGGGGGTACCCTTTCGCTCCGGTCGCTGCCTATCTGTGCAGCCAGTCGGTTTTATCCCGCGGCAACCTGCCCATCCAGCTGGATTTTTGGGATAATCCGCCCTCTACTCCCCCTCCATCACACAATGAGGTCATGACATGGGATTTGATACCAGCGGACTACTACCCCTGAGCGACGCCCTGCAAGGCATGCTGGCACAGCTTGACGGCTGCTGCGACAGCGAACAGCTGCCCCTGCCAGAGGCCCTTGGCCGGGTACTCGCCATGGATATCGCCTCCCCTCTCTCCGTGCCTCCGTTCGACAACTCCGCCATGGATGGTTACGCGGTGCGGCTGGCTGATCTCGCCGGCGGCGCTCCCCTCATCATGGTGGGCAAGGCCTTTGCCGGGCAGCCCTATCAGGGCGAGTGGCCCGCCGGCCACTGCGTGCGCATCATGACCGGCGCCCCGGTGCCGGCCGGGACGGATGCGGTGGTGATGCAGGAAGAAACGCAGGCCGACGGCGACAGGATCACCTTTTTGACCACGCCGGTGCCCGGCCAGAACATTCGCCGCCGTGGCGAAGACATCCGCGAGGGCGCCGGCGTGCTCGCTGCCGGTACTCGCCTCACCGCCCGGGAGATGCCGCTGCTGGCCTCCCTCGGCATTGCCAGCGTGCCGGTACGTCGGCCGCTCAAAGTGGCCATCTTCAGTACCGGTGACGAGCTCAAGCCGGTCGGCACCCCGCTCGCCCACGGCGACATCTACGACTCCAACCGCTACGGCGTGCGAGCCATGCTGGATCGCATGGGCTGTGATTGCCTCGACCTTGGCATCATCCCGGACGATCCGGCCCAGCTGCGCGCCGCCTTCCAAAAGGCCGACCGCGAGGCCGACGCCCTCATCACCACCGGCGGCGTCTCGGTGGGGGAAGCGGACTTCACCAAACAGCTGCTGGAGGAGCTCGGCGAGATCGGCTTCTGGAAGCTGGCCATCAAGCCGGGCAAGCCGTTTGCCTTCGGTCGCCTGCCCCACGCCTGGTTCTTCGGTCTGCCGGGCAACCCGGTCTCCGCCATGGTCACCTTCGATCAACTGGTGCAACCGGCGCTGGCCAAGCTGGCCGGCCAACGTTTCGAACGCCCGCTGCAACTGCCAGCCATTGCCACAGAGCCGCTCAAGAAGGCGCCGGGCCGGCTCGACTTCCAGCGCGGCATCCTGGCTCAGGGGCCAAACGGCCTGGAGGTGCGCAGCACCGGCTCGCAGGACTCCGCCGTGTTCAGCTCCCTGTCGCGGGCCAACTGCTACATCGTCCTTGAGCGCGAGCGGGGGCGTGTCGCGGCAGGCGAGACGGTCACTGTCGAACCGTTCGGGGGATTGCTGCTGTGAGCGAGATCCTGAGCGATGCCGAGCTCTTGCGCTACAACCGCCAGATCATCCTCAAATCCTTCGACTTCGAGGGGCAGGAGGCGCTCAAACAGGCTCATGTGCTGGTGATCGGCGCCGGCGGCCTCGGCTGCGCCGCCAGCCAGTATCTGGCGGTGGCCGGGGTCGGCCAGCTCACCCTGGTCGATTTCGATCGGGTGGAGCTCTCCAACCTGCAGCGCCAGGTGCTGCACACCGATGAGCGCATCGGCCACTACAAGGTGGACTCCGCCGCCCAGTCCCTGCGCGCCCTCAACCCCTGGCTCAACGTGGAGACCCACGCCGCCGTGGCCGACGAGACGCTGCTCGATGCCCTGTTGCCACGCCACCAGCTGGTATTGGATTGCACCGACAACCTGGCCATTCGCAACCTGCTCAACCAAAAAGCCCGCCAGCACGGCGTGCCACTGGTCAGCGGCGCCGCCATCCGGCTGGAGGGACAAGTCTGCAGCTTCACCTGGCAGGAGGGGGAGCCCTGCTACGCCTGCCTCAGCGCCCTGTTCGGCGAGCAGGCGCTCACCTGCGTCGAGGCGGGGGTGCTGGCTCCGGTGGTGGGTCTGGTGGGCAGCCTGCAGGCGCTCGAAGCCATCAAGCTCTTGGCAGGGATGGGCCGCAGTTACAGCGGCCGCCTGCTGATGATCGACGGCCTTGGCGGCACCTTTCGCGAGATGAAGCTGCCAAAGCGCTCCGACTGCCCGGTCTGCTCGCACGGATGAACCACCCCAGCGAGCCTTTGCACCAACAAAAAAGCCGACCCATGAGGTCGGCTTTTTTATCCACCTTTGCTACCTCCCCCTCAATGAGTTGAGAGGATCCGCTGCAACAGATGATTGAAGCCGGAGGGGTCTTCCGCCGGCCAAGCGTGGTGGCCGTTGGGGGTGTGGATGGTGGCGTTGGGCAGGGAGGCAAACTGCTCCACCCGCTTGGCCAGCGGCAGATAGTCGTGACTGGTGGAGATGATGGCCACCGGCTGCCAGATATTGCCAAGCCGGGCGCGCACCGACCAACCGGGCAGCGCCTCCAGCAGCGCCTTGTAGGTTTTCTTCTTGTTGCGCACGAAACGCAGCCGGAAGGTGTGGCGCACCTGAGCAAGGTCGGGGCCGGGAAAGAGCTCGCGGCCGAGCCACCAGGCGAGCGGTCGCAGGCCGAACCAGCGCAGCCACTTGAGCCGCTGGGCAAAGCGCTCCTGCTCTTTTGGCGTCTCCAGCAGAAATTCGCTGAAGCCGTTGACCAGCACCAGCCCCTGCACCTTGTGGGGCAGTTGCAGCGCCAGCTCCAGCGCCACCATGGCCCCGAGCGACAACCCCACCACCCAGGCGGGCTCAGGCTGTTCATCGAGCCAGTTCACCACGTCCGCCGCCAGGGTCGCCACGTCGAACGGCCCCTCCTGCATGCTCTGGCCGTGGCCGCGCAGATCCAGCGCAACCACCCGGTAGTGCTCGGAAAAGCGTTCGATCTGCGCCTGCCAGTCGAGGCTGGAGGAGCCCAGCCCGTGCAGCAACAACAACAAGGGGCCCTCCCCCGCGCTGCGCAGGGCAAGACCGTTGGATTTCATCACCTGATTGCGGCGCATCAGTTCATTGCCTCTCGACTCATCCGCTGAACCATCCTGATTTTCTGCCTCTTCTGCAACCCGCTCAACCCTCGCTGACCAGGCTCACCGCCTTGATGTAGGCGTAGATCTGCTGGTTCGGGGCGAGTGCCAGCCGTCTGGCGGAGCGGCTGGTGATCCGGGCCAGCAGTATCTGCTGACCCAGCGCCAACTGCAACAGGGTCTGACCGGGACGTACTTCACGTTCGGCCAGCAGTCGAGTGGTGAGGCAGTTGGAGAGGCTGGAGTGTTCGATGGGGGCGGTGGCGATCACCACGTCCCGCCCGGCCACCTTGATCTGCAGGGGGCCACCATCGTCCGGCACCTGGGTCATGGTGACCCGCAACTGCTGCTCGCCGAGCTGCAGGGTTGCCATCTGCTCGTCGTCATCGTAGTGAGAGAGTGTCGCCGCCAGCATCACCCCGGCATCGTCGCGACTGGCAAGCGACAAGTCGGTGCGGGCGAAGATCTCGCTCGGCTTGCCTTGCGCCTCCACCCGGCCATCCGCCAGCAGCACCAGCTGATCGCAGAGCAGGCTCACCTCCTCCATGGCGTGGCTGACGAAGATCATCGGGATGCCGCTCTCTTGCTGCAAGCCCTTGAGCACGTGGGCCTGGTGGATGCGGCTGCGCCTGTCCAGCGCAGAAAAAGGTTCATCCAGCAGCAGCAGATCGGGCTCGGCCAACAGGGCCCGGGCCAGTGCCACCCGCTGGCGCTGGCCGCCGGAGAGGCCGTGGGCTGGCTGGGGCAGCAGTTCGGCAAAGCCGAGCCGCTTTGCCAGCACTTCGGGTTGCCAGCGCCCTCGCCCCTTGCGAGCCGCCAGTTGCAGGTTGCCGAGCACGCTCAGATGGGGGAAGAGGCGCGAATCCTGAAACACCAGCCCGATGCGGCGCGCCTCGGGCGGCAGATCGCTCAGCGCTCTGCCCTGCCAGTTCAGCTTGTCGTCCGGCGCCCTGTCCAGCCCGGCGATGATGCGCAGCAGGCTGCTCTTGCCGCAGCCGGAAGGGCCGAACAGACCGAGGATGCCCCCCAGCTCCAGGGCCAGTTCACAATCGAGGGTGAAGGCGCCAAACGCCCGCCTCACCTTGAGCAGCAATGGTTGCGCCTTGCGGGAGTCACTCATCCGAACAGCCTCCGTTGCCGGCGCTGCAGCACGCCGTACACCAGCACCAGCATCACCAGCGAGAAGCCCATCAGGCCACCCGCCAGCAGGTGGGCATTTTGATAGTCCATCGTCTCCACATGATCAAACAGGGCGATGGAGAGCACCTGGGTTTCGCCGGGGATGTTGCCGCCAATCATCAGCACCACCCCGAACTCTCCCAGGGTGTGGGCAAAACCGAGCGCCGCCGCCATCACGAAGCTGGGCAGCGTCATCGGCAAGATGATGTGAAAGAATCGCTCCACCGGCCCGAGCCCCAGGGTGGCGGCAGCCTCCAGCTCCTTGTTGCCCATGTTGACGAAGGCGGAGGTGAGCGGCTGCACCACGAAAGGAAGCGAGTAGAGAATGGAGGCCAGCAGCAGGCCGGTAAAGCTGAACGCCAGCGGCGCCCCGAAGGTGTCGCGCCACCAGGCGCCCAGCCCGTAGGAGGGGGAGAAGGCCAGCAGCAGATAGAAACCGAGCACCGTTGGCGGCAGCACCAGCGGCAGCGCCACCAGGGCCTCCACCACGGGTCTGAGCCTGTGCTGGCTGCGCGACAGCCACCAGGCCAACGGTGGCGAGAGCAGCAGCAGGATGGCGGTGGTGCTGGCTGCCAGTCTCAGGGTGAGCCAGACCGCCAGCAGATCCCCTTCACTCATCGGACTCACTCCAAACGCCAGCTCCAGCACCAGGCACGGCGAATGAGCCGCACTCCCGGCAGCGCTGCTCCCGAGTGAGACAAGTCATTGCCAGCAGATCTCTTTCAATACTCATCGCCCACCTCTCGGGTGAATTCAGGCAACGGCATGGTGCGCACCCCTATCGCAAAAGTGGGCCGACCCGAGGGCCGGCCACTCATCAGGCAGGTGTGTGATTGCGCCATCAGTGGGGCAGCGCATAACCTGCCGCCTTGATCTGTGCCTGACCCGGCCCCTTGAGCCAGGCCACCAGCGCCTCGACCGCCACCCCTTTCTTCAATACCAGCCCCTGCTGTTCGATGGGCGGATAGAAGTCGGCCGGCACGGCCCAGGCTTCACCGGTCTTGCCCGCTTCCACCAGGTTGGCCCAGGCGACGAAACCCAGTTCGGCGTTGCCGGTATCGACGAACTGCCAGGTCTGGCCGATGTTGGTGCCAGTCAGCAGGCGGTACTGCTTGGGATCGATCTTGAGATGGTCGAGGGTCGCCATGGCGGCGGTGCCGTAGGGGGCGGTTTTCGGATTGGCGATGGCGAGATTGCCCTTCCAGCTGCGCAGGGTTGCCTCGTCAGGAGCCGGCCCGCCCTTCTGCCACAAGCCCAGCTGGCCGATGGCGTAAGTGAAACGCTCGCTGCCCTTGCCCTCCTGCTCCAGCTTCTGCGGGGTTTTCAC
The DNA here is from genome assembly GCF_013085505.1 of Aeromonas sp. 2692-1. Lineage (NCBI taxonomy): Bacteria > Pseudomonadati > Pseudomonadota > Gammaproteobacteria > Aeromonadales > Aeromonadaceae > Aeromonas > Aeromonas sp. 2692-1. Next base: position 2,706,501 of record NZ_CP038513.1, on the reverse strand, counting down.
GTCGGCGGAGAGGAAGAGATCGAACGGGGCGCCGTGGCTGATCTGGGTGTAGAGCACCCCGGTCGCGGCGGAGGAGATGGCCAGGGTGTGGCCGGTCTTGGCGGTGAACTCCTTGCCGATGCGCTCTATGGTGCCCTTGAAGTTGGCGGCCACGGCCACCTTGACCTCGTCGGCCTGCACGGCACCGGCCTGCAGCGCACTGGCGCAGACCCCGGCGATGACAACGGATAACAGCGGTTTCATTCCTTTACCTCCTGACTGGGGCCGCGTTTATGCATCCCCAGCCAAGGGGGCAGCCCCGAAAACAGGGGCCGCGGCTCCCGATGAGCCAGCCCCCTTGAACAGGTCAAGCTTGCCAGCGGGCGGCGGCAGTGTTGTCGCTCTCCTTGGCCTCGACCCAGCGTTGTACCCCTTCGGCGGTCAGCTCTTTTTTCCAGAACGGCGCCCGGGTTTTCAAGAAATCCATGATGAAGTGACAGGCCTCGAAGGCCGCCTCGCGGTGGGCACTGCTCACCACCACCAGCACGATCTGATCGCCGAGCAGCAGCTCGCCGATGCGGTGGATCAGGGTGCACTCCTGCAAGGGCCAGCGGCTGCGAGCCTCGGCCACTATGTCCGTCAGCGCTTTCTCGGTCATGCCGGGATAGTGCTCAAGGGCCAGCCCCTTGACGAGCTCCCCCTGATTGAAGTCGCGCACCTTGCCGACAAAGCTGACCACGGCGCCGGTGTCCTGCCGGACAGCGAGGCGGGCATATTCGTCGGCCAGCGAGAAGTCATCCCGCTGCACCAGAATGCGATCGGTCATGGTTGCCTCGCTCATCCTTAACCTCCGGTCACCGGCGGGAAGAAGGCGACCTCATCGCCATCATGAAGGGGCGTATCCAGCGGCACCAGGGTCTGATTGACCGCCACCAGCAGCTTGCCCGCCTCCAGCGCCAGCGCCCACTTGTCGCCGCGCTCGCTTAAGACGCTCCGCAACTGCTCGGCAGTCGCGTAGTCGCACGGCAGGCTCAGTTCGTCGCAGGCCACCAGCTCTCTTACTTGCGCAAAAAAGAGTACCTTGATCATGCTTGCTCTCCGTCAGTCACACCCAGCTGAAAATGGCCGGACTTGCCGCCCTTTTTCTCCACCAGCCGCACCTGTTCGATCACCATGTCCTTTTGCACCGCCTTGCACATGTCGTAGATGGTCAGCGCCGCCACCGAGGCGGCAGTCAGCGCCTCCATCTCGACCCCGGTCTTGCCGGCCAGTTTGCAGAGGGTGCGAATGTGGACCCTATTTTGCTCCGCCTGGGGTTCTATCTCTACCTCCACCCGGGTAAGGGCCAGTGGATGGCAGAGGGGAATGAGATCCGAGGTCTTCTTGGCCGCCATGATGCCGGCGATACGGGCGGTGGCAAACACGTCCCCCTTGTGGTGCTTACCGCTCAGGATCAGGGCCAGGGTCGCGGGGGCCATGGTGACAAACGCCTCGGCGCGAGCCTCACGCTCGGTCACCTGCTTATCGGTCACATCCACCATGTGGGCTTCGCCGCTCTGGTTGAGATGGGTCAGGTTGGGTTCGGTCGGATTCATCAAAGGCCCTCAAAGATGGGAGACAAAGTTGCACGGCTTGGTGCGGGCATCGAGCTGGTCCTGGACAAGCTTCTCCCAACCCAGCTGGCAAGCGCCGGGGGAGCCCGGCAGGCAGCAGATCAGGGTGCGATTGGCCAGCCCCGCCAGCGCGCGGCTCTGCATGGCGGAGCCCTTGATTTCGGCAAAGGAGAGCTGGCGGAACAGTTCGCCAAAGCCCTGCACGGTGCGCTCGAACAGCACGCCGACCGCCTCGGGCACCCGGTTTTGTTCGTTGAAGCCGGTGCCGCCGTTGATGAGCACCACCTGCACCCCTTCATCGGCGATCCAGTCACTCACCTGAGCGCGAATACGAAACAGATTGTCGGGGCAGAGCGCCCGGTCGGCCAGCACGTGGCCGGCATCGGTCAGGGCAGAAACCAGATAGTCGCCCGCACTGTCATCGGCAGCGGTACGGCTGTCGGAGACCGTCAGCACGGCGATCTTGAGGGGAATGAATGCGTTGTTTTTCTGTCCCATGGGCAGCTCCTGATGGCAAAGGACCGTGAGCAAAGAGAAGAAAAGTGGCCAGGATCCCGGCTGGCAGCGCTCGATTGCGAGGAGAGGCTCACGTCCGTCAGGACCAAACCTTGACCAGTTGGTCACGCGCTGCGACTCACGGCGGGCCGATTCTACCAAAACTCGCGCCAGAGGGGGGATTAAAAGGGCGCACGGCGGCGCTTTTGCCCTGACCGGGCGGAATATGAACAGGCCGGGCGAACCCGGCCTGCATCATGTGAGCTTAGAAGCCCTTCACTCCCGTCATGTCGGGCAGCTGGTGAGCAATACCCTTGTGACAGTCGATACAGGTGCTCTCGCCGCTGGCCAGACTGGTGGAGTGCATCTGGGCACCCCGTTTGCCTTGCAGGGAGAAGTCCATGTATTCGAAGTTATGGCAGTTGCGACACTCCCTCGAATCCGTGTCCTTCATCCGCTTCCACTCCCGCTCGGCCATCTCGCGCCGGTGCGACTCGAACTTCTCGCGGGTATCCACCTTGCCGGTCAGCATGCCCCACAGCTCCTTGGACGCCTGCACCTTGCGAATGATCTTGTAGGTCCATTCATGCGGCACGTGGCAGTCCGGGCAGCTGGCGCGCACGCCGGAACGGTTGGCGTAGTGGATGGTGTCGCGGTACTCCACGAACACGTTGTCCTTCATCTCGTGGCAACCGGTACAGAACTTCTCGGTGTTGGAGGCTTCCATGGCGGTGTTGAAACCGCCCCAGAAGATGACCCCGCCAAAGAATCCCATCAACAGCAGCACCCAGAGGGCGGCCTTCGAGGGAGACTTGAAGGTGGTCCACAGACGCTGCACAAAACCGGGTAATTTCATCTATGGGCTCCTCAGTTCAGCGCTTCAACTGGTTTAAACGTGTTTTCCACCAGCGGCTTGGCATCCGCTTGCGGCACGTGGCACTGCAGGCAGAAGTAGCGACGCGGCGAGACCTCGCCCAGGGTCATGCCGTCACGGGTCTCGAAGTGAGTCGGGCTGATCTTGGGGGCCTTCATGGCGCTGGCGTTCTTGAAGCTGTGACAGGCCAGACACTTGTTGACCTTGTTGTCCACTTCATAGTTGCGGGTGTCGTGGGGGATCAGCGGGGGCTGATGCATGTACTGGCGATCGTAGAGGTCGCCATCCTTGCGAAAGTTCTTCAGAGGGGCCGCGTCGGCATCCGTTACCAGATCCGTGCTTCCCCGCTCCGACTTGATGCCCCCCGTGCTGTTGGTGATCTCGGGGACGGCCGCCATCAAGGAACCTGCCATCAGACAGGCCAGCATTGCTCCAATCAGCTTCTTCATTATGTGTTCTCCGACGTTTTCTCTGCCTTGACGGCAAAACCTACAGTGATTTCAAAAACTTGCTCCGCGCAGACATCGATGCAACGGCCGCAGTTGGTACACTCCTGAGCCACAATCAAGGGCCCGTGACCACGCTTGGCACCGTGAACGGGGCCGCGCAGGATGGGACGTTCCGGGCAGACCGCATAACAATCCATGCAGTTGCTGCACCGCTCGCGCCCCTTGGCAGAAATCTTGATGAACCCGACCCGGTTGACCAGGGCATAGAAGGCCCCCACCGGACAGAGGTGACCGCACCAGCCCCGCTCCACCACGAAGAGGTCGAACAGGAACAGCACCGCCAGCAAGGCCCAGCCTGCCCCCATGCCAAACAGCAGGCCGCGCAGGGTGAGCGACACCGGATTGACCAGCTCCCACACCAGTACACCGGCGATGGCCGGTGCTACCAGCACCATGGCCAGCAGCCAGTAGCGGGTGGTGCGACTGAACTGACCGTTGCCCTTGAGGCCAAGACGACCCCTGAGCCAGGCCGCGGCATCGGTGACCAGGTTGACCGGACAGACCCAGGAGCAGAACACCCGTCCCCCGACCAGCCAGTAACCCAGCAGCACGATGACGGCCCCCAACCAGAGGGTGGGGATGGGCCAATGGCCCGCCGCCAACGACTGCAGCAGGGTCAGCGGATCCGTGAGCGGCACCGTCTCCAGCAACAGCGAGCTGGAGAGGTTGCCCTTGAGGATCCAGATGCCCGCCAGCGGCCCCAGCAGGAACAGAGTGAGCACACCGAACTGGCAGAGCCGGCGCAGCAGCAGGAAGCGGTGTGACCGCCACCAGCCCAGCCTGGCCGTGGCCTCGGCTCCCGGATAACGACTCATAGCCCCTCCGGTTTGCGGGTCGGCAGAGTGAGCCTGTCGCCGATGAGCGATTTGCCCGCCTTCGCCTTCTCTTCCCAGCCGAGCCGATAGTGGTGGCCGATCTCCCCCTTGGCGAGCTGGCGAGGCACCACCTTGATGGCCGCCTCCTCCAGCACGCAGGCATGCTCGCACTTGCCGCAACCGGTGCAGACATCGCTGTGCACCGTGGGCAGGAACATGGCGTGCTTGCCGGTGCGCTGGTTGTGCTGCAGCTCCAGGGTGATTGCCTTGTCGATCAGTGGACAAACCCGGTAGCAAACGTCGCAGCGCAGCCCCAGGTAGTTGAGGCAGGTCTCGTGATCGATAAGCACTGCCACTCCCATCCGCGCCTGATCGATGTCGGTCATGGTCTGATCCAGCGCCCCGCTCGGGCAGGCCACCACGCAGGGGATGTCTTCACACATCTCGCACGGGACGGCGCGCGCCTTGAAGTAGGGGGTGCCGGTGGTCACGGGTTCAAACAGCCGGGCGAGCTTGAGAGTGTCGTAGGGGCAGGCCTCAACGCAGAGCCCGCAGCGCACGCAGGCGCTGAGGAACTGCGCCTCGTCGAGGGCGGCCGGCGGGCGCAGCGCCTGGGCAGGCACGGCCTGCACCTGCTGGCGCGCCATGCCGCCGAGCCCCACGCCAAGCAGGCCCACACCGCAGGCCCCCTTGGCCATGTCGGCCAGAAACTGGCGCCGACTACGACTCATCTCGCGCTCCCCCGCCTTATGCCTTGACGACCTTGACGGCGCACTTCTTGTAATCCGTCTCTTTGGAGAGCGGATCGGTGGCGTCCAGGGTCAGCTTGTTGACCAGTTGGCTCGCGTCGAAGAAGGGCATGAACACCAGTCCCTTGGGCGGACGGTTGCGACCGCGGGTCTCGACCCGGGTCTTCACCTCACCCCGGCGGGAGGAGACGATCACCTCTTCACCACGGCGCACGCCACGGGCCTTGGCATCTTCCGGGTGCATGAACAGCACCGCATCCGGGAAGGCGCGATAGAGCTCGGGGACCCGGCGGGTCATGGTGCCGGTGTGCCAGTGCTCCAGCACGCGACCGGTGGAGAGCCACATGTCGTACTCTTTGTCCGGTGCCTCGGCGGCCGGCTCATAGGGCAGCGCGAAGATGACCGCCTTGCCGTCGGGCTTGCCGTAGAAACGCACCCCTTCGCCCGCTTTCACGTAAGGGTCGAACCCTTCGCGATAGCGCCACAGGGTCTCCTTGCCGTCCACCACCGGCCAGCGCAGGCCGCGGGCTTCGTGATACTGATCGAACGGTGCCAGATCGTGGCCATGGCCGCGACCGAAGGTGGCGTACTCTTCGAACAGCCCCTTCTGGACATAGAAACCAAAGTGCTCGGCCTCGTCGTTCAGCGCCCCCTTGCTCTGCTCTTTCGGGAACTGGTTGACCTGGCCGTTGGCATAGAGCACGTCGAACAGGGTCTTGCCCTTCACTTCCGGCATCTTGGCGATGAGTTCGGCTGGCCACACCTCTTCCACCTTGAAGCGCTTGGAGAACTCCATCAGCTGCCACAGGTCGGACTTGGCCCCTTCCGGCGGCTTGACCTGCTGGTGCCAGAACTGGGTACGGCGCTCGGCGTTGCCGTAGGCCCCCTCTTTCTCCACCCACATGGCGGTCGGCAGGATGAGGTCAGCCGCCTGGGCGGTCACGGTCGGATAAGGGTCGGACACCACGATGAAGTTGGCCGGGTTACGATAACCGGGCAGCCCTTCTTCGTTCATGTTCGGGCCGGCTTGCATGTTGTTGTTGCACATCACCCAGTAGGCGTTGAGCTTGCCGTCCTTGAGCATGCGGTTTTGCAGCACGGCGTGATAACCCACCTGCTCCGGGATGGTGCCTTCCGGCAGCTTCCAGATCTTCTCGGCGATGGCGCGGTGCTTGGGTTCGGTCACCACCATGTCGGCCGGCAAGCGGTGGGCAAAGGTACCCACTTCACGGGCAGTGCCGCAGGCGGAGGGCTGGCCGGTCAGGGAGAACGGACCCGAGCCCGGGGTAGAGATCTTGCCGGTCAGCAGGTGGATGTTGTAGCAGAGGTTGTTAGCCCAGACACCGCGGGTATGCTGGTTGAAGCCCATGGTCCAGTAGGAGACCACTTTCTTGCTCGGATCGGCATAGAGCTGGGCCAGCTTCTCGAGCTTGTCCTTCGGCACGCCGGAGAGCTTGGAGACGGACTCCAGATCGTAATCCGCCACGAACTTGGCGAAGTCGTCGAAGCTCATCGGGGTGGAGTCGCCGCTGTCCGGGTTCTTGGCCTTCTGCTGCAGCGGGTTGGTGGGACGCAGGCCGTAACCGATGTCAGTCACCCCTTTGCGGAACTGGGTGTGCTTGTTGACGAACTCCCAGTTCACCTTGTCGTTCTGGATGATGTAGTTGGCGATGTAGTTGAGGATCGCCAAGTCGGTCTGCGGGGTGAACACCATTCCATTGTCTGCCAGCTCGAAGCTGCGGTGCTCGAAGGTGGAGAGCACGTGCACCTGCACATCCTGATGGGACAGACGGCGATCGGAGATGCGCGACCAGAGAATGGGGTGCATCTCGGCCATGTTGGAGCCCCACAGCACGAAGGCGTCGGCCTGCTCGATGTCGTCGTAGCAGCCCATGGGTTCATCCATGCCGAAGGTTCGCATGAAGCCCACGACCGCGGAAGCCATGCAGTGACGGGCATTGGGATCCAGGTTGTTGGTGCGCAGGCCTGCCTTCATCAGCTTGGCAGCGGCATAGCCTTCCCACACGGTCCACTGGCCGGAGCCGAACATGCCGACGGCGGTCGGGCCCTTTTCTTTGAGGGTGGTCTTGAACTTCTCGGCCATGATGTCGAAGGCCTGATCCCAGCTGATGGGGGCGAAGTTGCCGTTCTTGTCGAACTTGCCGTCCGTCATGCGCAGCATGGGCTGGGTCAAGCGATCCTGGCCATACATGATCTTGGACAGGAAGTAACCCTTGATGCAGTTAAGGCCGCGGTTGACCGGTGCATCGGGATCGCCTTGGGTCGCCACGACGCGCCCATCCTGGGAACCCACCAGCACGGAACAGCCGGTACCGCAGAAACGGCACGGTGCCTTGTCCCAGGTGATGGAGGTTTTGTCGGTACTGGTGATCAGATTGGCCGCCAGCGTGGGGGCACTGACACCAGCAACGGCAGCGGCTGCCGCCACCGCGTTGGCCTTCATAAAGTCGCGTCGACTCAGCTTCATGGCATATCCTCACATTGCTTATCGCGTAAGTTGTCGAGTGTATCGAACTGGTTTTGGCTCAGGGCGACGAACTCGTACCCCGGCATCGCTTTATCTTTGCATCCATGGCGGCCATTACGATGAGTCACGCAGGCTCGGCCTCATGGCGCTACTCCTTGCTCTGGGCCTCGAGCTCATCAAACTGGTGGTAAATCAGGGCGGCGGACAATACGCCCGGCATCGCATTGATGGCGTCGATGGCCGCCATGATGGGACGCTGGCTCGGACCTTCCAGGGTCACCACCAGCTTGCCCTCATCACTGACGGCATGGATCTCGGCTCCCTCGAGGGTCGCGATCTCGTCTGCGAGCTGGTGACGCAAGGAGGGCTGGGTCAGCACCACCAGGCTCGATACATGGAACTCTTGTTTCATTGTGACTCCTGCTTCACACAGATCCTGCTTCATCTGGACTCCTCGCCAGCGGGGGCCCCCACCCGGATGCTGCCCACCGGACAATCCATCACGCAGGCACCGCAACCGGTGCAGGCTGCCGCATCGATGCTGGGGGTCGGCACCCGGCCCAGCACGGGGGAGAAACGGATCGCCCGGGGCTCGCAACTGTCCTGGCAGCGCTGGCAGAATACCTGGCCATGGGCCAGACAGTTGGCTTCAATATGGGCGATGTATTGCCAGGGTGCCTCCGTGGTCGGGCGAAATATCGGCACTTTGCAAGCGGCGACACATTCCCCGCAAAAAGTGCACTCGCCGCGCAGAAAATCCACGCTTGGAAAACCACCATCGCCCTTGACCAGGATCTGCTCCGGGCAAGCCGTGAGGCAGTCACCGCAGCGGGTGCAGTCGGCGGCAAAATCGGACCAGGCGACGGACCAGGGCAGTTGCACCCGAGGCTCATTCGATGTCAGACGACCCCGAAACAGACTGCGACGCGACAGGTTGACCCCATCCGGCATAACGGCTCCTTGCTGCTGGTAATGGCGCACGAGTGAGTCCCATGACAGGTATTTTCAATACCTATTATAAGAGTGGGTGTATATTGCGGCCCTGACAAGTTCAGGGATATACCACCAGGGAGATAATCAGGGGGGATTCTTGCGCTGGATCAAACCCTTGGCACAATAAAGAACAATGGGGGAAAGGCAAAATACCCCCATTTGAGGATTGCTTATTAATCGATGGCTATTTTTGTCGGCTGCCGTGGATCAACCGCCGATGGAGGCCAGATGCGGGGTCATGCCGGCATTGCCTTCGTGTAGTCGATGGGTCGCCGCCTTGCCGGCAAGGGCGCTGCGGATCCGCTGCTGCAATTCATCCTGCTGGCCGTCGGCCGTCAACAGATCCCGCAGCTCCACCCCGTGATCGCCGAACAGACAGAGGTGCAGCTTGCCGAGGGAAGAGACCCGCAGCCGGTTGCAACCGGCACAGAAATCCTTGCTGTAGGGCATGATGAGTCCTACCCCGCCCATCGACTCCGGGTGCATGAACACCTGAGCGGGGCCATCGTCGGCACCGCGCAGCTGTTGCAGCCAACCGGCATCGAGCAGACGCTGCTTGATGAGCGCCCCGCTGGCGTGATGATCGCGAAACAGGGTATCCATCTCGCCGGTCTGCATCAGCTCGATGAAACGCAGCTCGATGGGCTTGTGCCGGATCCAGACCAGAAACGCATCCAGCTGATGATCGTTGAGTCCCTTGAGCAGCACGGCATTGATCTTGACCGACTTGAAACCGGCGGCCAGCGCCGCTTCGATGCCATCCATCACCTCCGCCAGCTTGTTCTCACCGGTGATCTGGTGAAACTGGCGCGGATCCAGGCTGTCGACGCTGACGTTGAGGGCGGTCAGGCCCGCATCGAACCACTCCCTGGCCCGCTCTTTCAAACGATAACCATTGGTGGTCATGGCCACCTTCTCGATGCCGGGGGTATTGGCCACCGTCTCGATGATAGCGGTGAAGTCCCGGCGCAGGGAGGGCTCCCCGCCGGTCAGACGCACCTTGCGGGTGCCCATGGCGGCAAATCCGGAGACAACACGGCGGATCTCTTCCAGAGAGAGAAAGGGCTGACGCCCCGCCTTGCCACCGGCCGGTGGACGGTAACCATCGGGCAGGCAATAGGTACAGCGAAAATTGCACACGTCGGTGATCGACAGGCGCAAATAGTAGAAACGACGGGAAAAACCATCTTGCAGTGGCGACATAAACACCTTTCCAAATACGGGAGGCCAGGGCATTTCTTTCCTGACCCTTACAGCTCGAACATCGGCTGACGGCGGTTTCCCCCTATCATGAGGACTTAGGCAAAACCGCTCGGAGTTCATCTAGTTTTTCGATGCTAGCACAAGTTGGAGTACACTCCCATGCTACTTTGTGGGGTTATTGTCTGAAGTGAAGGAAGAGAGCCGGCATGGGAAAGTGGTTCAAGGTACATTCGGTCAGCAGCGCCATCGGGCGCTCCATGGTGCTCATCCTGTTCATGGCAAGCCTGATCGCCGTGGTAGCCATGGTGACCCTGTTCTATTCGGTGCCTGACGCCAAGGCGATCAACCTCTCCGGCTCCCTGCGGATGCAGGCCTACCGGATGGCCTACGAGATTGAACAGGGCCAGCAGGTGCTGAGCCGGCTCGCTCAGTTCGAGCAGACCCTGCACGCCGCCGAACTGCAGGAGACCCAGCGCTGGATCACTCCCGCCTCCCTGCGTCGCACCTATGGCGAGGTGCTGCAGCAGTGGCAGGTGATGCGCGAACACATCGAGAACGCCACCCCGCGGCGCTATACCGACAACACAGAGCAGTTCGTCGCGGCCATCGACGACTTCGTCAACCAGATGCAGTACCACGTGGAGTTCAAGGTGCGCATGCTGGCGCTGGCCGAAGGGCTGGGGCTGCTCTCCATCATCACCATCGCCTGGTTCACGGTGCGCTTTACCCGCCAGCAGGTGGTGGCTCCGCTCAACCAGCTGGTCTATTGCGCCCGCCAGATCCAGCGCCAGGAGTTCGACCTGACCCTGCCCCCCCACTGCGAAAACGAGCTGGGGGAGCTGTCGGGGGCTTTCGTCACCATGGCCGACGAACTCGGCAAGCTCTACCGGGAGCTGGAGAGCAAGGTCGAAGAGAAGACCGCCAAGCTGCAGCAGGCCAACGACACCCTCTCCTTCCTCTACAGCACCGCCCAGAAGCTGCACGCGGCGCCGCTGAGCCGGCGTACCCTGCTCAAGCTGCTGGAACGGGCGGCGGCCCACCAGCACATCGACTATATCCGGCTGACCCGCTTCGAGCACAATGCCATGCCGGACTACATCACCGGCCGCAAGGGCTGGCCCGGCGATCTGGATGCCGTGGTCAGCTTCTATCTGCAGATGGACGAGCAGGAGTATGGCCGGCTCGACGTCATCAGCAGCCATCCCATCGACGAGCGGCTGATGAAAAACTTCTCCATGTTGCTGGCCCAGGTGCTGCACAAGGATCAGACCCTGCTGCAACACCAGCGCCTGCTGCTGATGGAAGAGCGGGCCGTCATCGCCCGCGAGCTGCACGACTCGCTGGCCCAGGCCCTCTCCTATCTCAAGATCCAGTCCACCCTGCTCAAGCGCTCCTTCGCCAAAGGGGATACGGTCAAAGCCGAAGCCGCCATGCAGCAGATCGACGAGGGGCTTGGCAGCGCCTATACCCAGTTGCGCGAGCTGCTCGGCACCTTCCGTCTCAGCATTGGCGACGCCAACCTCGGTGAAGCCATCAAGGTGATGCTGGAGCAGCTCAAGCCGCAGACCCAGGCCGACATCAGGCTCCATTACGGTCTGGCCGATACCGATCTCGAAGCCGGTCAGCATATCCACATCTTGCAGCTGATCCGTGAGGCAGTGCTCAATGCCATCAAACATGCCAGTGCGCAAGTGATTGATGTTAGCTGTGAGACCCTCGCCGATGGTAACATCCAGGTTCAGATTTCAGATGATGGTGTCGGAATAGGGATCGCAAGCTCGGCGGTCAACCACTATGGCCTGAGCATCATGAACGAGCGTGCCAGCAAGCTGCATGGTCTGCTGACCATCAGCGAAAGGCCGCCCAGAGGCACCTGCGTACATCTGACCTTTCCCACCAGCCTAACAAGAGATGCCTGATGGACGAGATGAAATATAGTGTTCTGGTCGTGGATGACCATCCCCTCATGCGCAAAGGGATTGTGCAGCTGCTGGCCCTGGAGGAGAACATCGAAGTCGTCGGTGAAGCTTCCAACGGTACCGATGCCGTCGCCATGGCCAAGGAGTCCGAACCGGATCTGATCCTGCTCGACCTCAACATGAAAGGCCTCTCCGGTCTGGACACCCTCAAGGCGCTGCGCACCGAGGAAGTGACCTCCCGGGTGGTGATCCTGACCGTTTCCGACGCCCGTCAGGACGTGGTGGCGCTGCTCAAGGCCGGCGCCGACGGCTACCTGCTCAAGGATACCGAGCCAGAGATGCTGCTGGCCCAGCTGGCGGACGTGATGACCGGCAAACAGATCCTGAGCGAGCCGCTGCGTCCCTACCTCGAGAACATCTACGAGCTGGATCACCTGCAGCAGAAGCTGGAGAGCTTAACGCGTCGCGAAATGCAAATCCTGCGCGAAATTGCAAAGGGCCTCTCCAACAAACAGGTCGCCTCCGTGCTCCATATTTCCGAAGGCACGGTCAAGGTACACGTCAAGAGCCTGCTCAAGAAGCTCGAGGCGCAAAGCCGCGTGGAAGCTGCTGTCATGTACCTGGAGCAGCGCAACTAAACGCCCTCCCATCCAGCAAAAAGCCACCTTCCGGTGGCTTTTTTCATTCTCTGGCACAGTCGCTGCATTGTCCTATTCAGCAACTACTCAATGGAGGATGGAACATGAAACTTCAACCCTTGGCACTGTTCCCCTTGCCTTCCCACATATTGCCTGGTGGCAAGCTTCCTCTGCGTTTGTTTGAACCGCGCCACCTGCAGATGCTCAAAGAGTCATTCATCGATGACCAGGGCTTCGGCATCGTGATGGAAGAGGCGACGACGACTGGCAAGTCCGGGCGGATCCTGCCGGTCGGCACCCGGGTCAAAGTCACCGACTTTTACACCCTGAATGACGGCCTGCTCGGCGTCACCGTACTCGGCATGGAACGTTTCTGCATCCACGAGATGGAAACGGACGAGCTGGGTCTGCGCCGGGCCAGAGTCGAAGCGCTGCCCAACTGGCCCAGCACCCATTCAGACTTCAGCGACAAGCCGCTGGTGACCCGGCTGCGGGAAGTGTTTGAACAGTATCCGGAACTGGATGAACTTTACCCGGACAAGCAGTTTGACGATGCGGCCTGGCTCTGCCAACGCTGGCTCGAAATCCTGCCGATGCCGATCTATGAAAAGCAGATGTTGATTGCCAAACAAAATAGCGAAGCGGCCCGTCAATTCTTGCGCCGACTGATCGCACAGTGAGTCAGAAGTGTATTGCAAAATGCGAATATTCCGATAATGAAAACAAGAATTTCGCATTTTGCAAATGAAGCGCCCAATAGAAATCAATAACCGCGCTGCAAGCCGCATAAACTGGTTCTGAAAAGTTGGCACGACTTTTTCATATAGAATCGTACAACCCGATTTATCCCGTGCTCTCTTCAGTATTTGCTGAAGAATTGGTCAACCACCCAGGTTGACCATTTTTTTTAGCTGCGATCCGGCGCTGCGGGTTGAAAATGGCGTTGCAGACACTCCCGCAGCCGCATCAGGCTTATCGGTTTGGCCAGAAAGTCATCCATTCCCTGGGCCAGGCAACGAGCCCTGTCTTCCGCCATGGCGTTGGCCGTCAGCGCCACGATGGGCACGCTACAACCCAGTTCTCGCAGACGCCGGGTCGCCTCCAGTCCATCCATTTGCGGCATCCGCATGTCCATCAGGATGAGATCTGGCCGTTGCTCCGCCACCTGAGCCAGCGCCTCCAGCCCGTTGGCCGCGACTCTGACCCGGCTCACCAGCTTTTGCAGCATGAGCGATACCACCAGCTGATTGACCGGACTGTCTTCCACCACCAGCACATCCAGATCCTGAATGGGCTGCTGATCCGGCTCGGGCCGGCTGCTGCATTCACATGGCAGCGCCATGCCCGGCAAATCGAACCAGAAACAGCTCCCCTCACCGGGGGCACTGCGCAGCTGAATGCTGCCGCCCATCAACTCCACCAGCCGCTTGCTGATGGCCAGCCCCAGCCCGGTGCCCGAGAAGCGGCGGGTGGCCGAACTGTCGACCTGAGAGAAGGGTTCGAACAGCAGCGCCTGATCCTCGGCCGAGATACCGATCCCGCTGTCGGTCACCGAGACCCTCAATTGCTGCTCATGCCAGCTCAGTTGCAGCAACACGCTGCCCTGACTGGTGAATTTCACCGCGTTGCCAAGCAGGTTGCTGATCACCTGGGAGAGGCGCACCGGATCCCCCTGCAGCTGGGCGGGCACGGCGTCGTCCACCCGCCAATCAAGGTCGATACCCTTGCTGCCCGCCTGCGCCAGCAGCGGTTCGATGAGGGACTGGCAGAGCTGGGCCGGTTGCAGCGTCTCGCAGTGAAACTCCAGGGTATGGGATTCAATCTTCGAGAAATCGAGCACGTCGTCGATGATGGTCTGCAGCAGGCGCGCGGCATGAGTGGCGTGGCCCAGCAGCGTCTGTTGTTGGGGTTCGAGCTGGGCGTGTTGCAGCAGATCCAGCATGCCCAACACCGCATTCATGGGAGAGCGGATCTCGTGGGTCATCATGGCCAGGAACTGCGACTTGGCGCGGTTGGCCGCTTCCGCTTCGTCCCGCGCCCTCGCCAGCTCCTGCTCACGGCGGATCTGGTTGCCCACATCCCGCGCCGTACCGCGGTAACCGATGAAGACACCGGCCGCATCGAAACAGGGCTCGGCGTTGATCTCCATCCAGCGTGGCCCCTTGGCCAGGCTGACCTGAGCCCGCACCGCCCGCACCGGCAGGTGCAGACCGATGAGCCGGCGATACTTGCCCCATTCGGGGTCGCGCCTGTCATGGGCGTAATCGTAGAGGCTCTGGCCGGGTTGATGCATCAGCATGTCCCCCTGCTGGCCGGGGGCGGATACATAGCTCAGCCGGTGCTCGGTATCCGTCTCCCAGAACCAGTCGGACGCCATGCCGGCAAAGCTGCGAAAACGCTGTTCACCCGCTTGCAGCGCCAGCGTTTTCAACTCGACCTGTTCCTGCAGGCGGGCTCGATAGGCGATGTTGACCAGCGCCTGGGAGATGAGTGGGCGGCAGCGCTGCATGGCCGCCTTGCTCTTGAGATCGAAGGTCCCCATCACGGCGTGACGGCAGATGAGCACACCGGAAAAACCGGGGGCGCGCAAGCCCGTCATCATCACGCTGGCCCAGCCCTCAACATCGGCCAACGGTGCCAGTTCCGGCAACTGGGTCGGATCATAGATGACCAGGGTCTCTCCCTCGATGGCACGAGAGAAGAGCGGGGTCAGCTGCCAGCTGCGCCCCACTTCACCATCCTGGGTGCTGAGGTGGGTGATGCCGCCCTCTCCCTCCCAGGCCACCACATCCGCATGTTCGAAGCCGATGAAGGGCTTGAGCACCTGAATGAGGCTGTCCAGCACCTGTTCCAGCGTCTGGGCATCGGCCAGCGTCGCCACCCCGCACAACAGGGTTTGCGACTCCTGGCGGTATTTGGCCTCGCGTTCCCGGCAACGCACCAGCTCCACCAGGGTGGTCTGCAGCTTGTCGCCGAGGGCTTCCAGTTCCGTGTTACCTATCATCTTGTTTCCAGCGCAATGTCAGCTGTCGAGGAAGATCACGCTCGAGACCATCAGGTTGCCGTGCGCCAGCTCACCATGGGGCAGGCGGCCCTGCTCGCCGAAGGTGAACGGGGTGATGAAGGGGATGTCCCCCAGCCGGGTATGAAATTGATCGACAAATTGGCATAAGCTATCACCAAGAGCCAAGCGACAACCAGCACAAAAAATCACAAGGGCGCCAAACGGCTGCATCTCGGTGGCCATGCCGTACTCGGGTTCGATGCGGGTTGCATTCAGACTGCGTTGCAGCAAGCCCTCCTGGCTGCTGTACATCAGCAGCAACCGCTCCCCGACCTGAGTATCGGTAAAGAGGCGCAATCCGCCACCTTCTGTCACGGCCTCCGGGTGGGAGAGCTTGTAATAGGGCATGTCATCCAGGGTACCCACCTGTCTGGCCAGCGGCGACAAGGTGGTCTCCCGCAAGATGGGGCCCACCGGCCAGGGGGTTGTCCGTCCGCTCCAGCGAGCATAGACCTCGGCGGCGGGTTTATGATCGATGGTGAGGATCTCCCGTCCCGACAGGGCCGTGATAGTGCCGCGATATTCGGTGGGGACATAGCCGGAGTGAAACTGGAACGCCAGCTGGCAATCGGGATAGAGCACGGCCAGCGCGACGCCTTCGCGGGTACTGCCCTCATCCCAGCACAGCTGCCAGTCACCGCTGACGCTGTTGTCGGCGGCGGAGCCCCCGACGACCGGGACCGTCGTGCCCAGCTCGGCTTCGATGCTCTCCAGCATCGCCTCCTCGTGGCCCGGGCTTGCATGCAGCAAGATGAGTTGTGGCAGCTCGCCGGGGCGCCCCCCATCGGCGATGGCACTGCGCAGCAGCTGGCGCACATCCACCGCATCCCCCGCCTGGCCCGCCACGCCGTAGGCCCCCTTGTCGTCGTAGATCGCCGCCACTGCCAGGCCAATCCCCTGACGGGCATGATGGCCGGTCTGGGTCATGACCCCGCCACAGGAGCTGCAGCCGATCATTCGAGACGACGGGAACTGCTGTTTGAAGTGATGGCGCAGTTCCTCGGCATCGTGAGCCTGAGTAAAATAGACCAGTAACAGCGAAGGGGAATGAGGTGATTGAGCGAGCAGCCGCTCACTGACCTGCCGGGCAGCCAGCAGGGAGGTCTCTTCAAGAGAGTGAGCCGTCAGGAAGTTCAACACCATCTCCTAGTTGTTCATGATGCTGGGGGTAAGCAAAAATCATACCTTAATCAAACAATTATCCCGTCTTATCGATTAGAATCACATTCAATTGAGCCCAACCACAGGAAAACGGCATGTGGCAGAAGAACATCAATGATTTTGACCGGGTCGTCGCCATCGGTGGCGGCCACGGCATGGGCCGCGTGCTCTCTTCACTCTCGTTTCTGGGATCGCGCCTGACCGGCATCGTCACCACCACCGACGATGGTGGCTCTACCGGACGACTGCGCAAGAGCCAGGAGTGTATCGCCTGGGGGGATCTGCGCAACTGCCTTAATCAACTGGTGACCGATCCCAGTATCGGCAGCCTGCTGTTCGAATATCGGTTCGCCGGTCGCGGTGAACTGGCGGGCCACAACCTCGGCAACCTGATGCTGCTGGCGCTCGACAACCTCTGCGTGCGCCCTCTTGATGCTATCAAGCTCATCAGCGACATGCTGAAAATAGAGTCACAATTGCTACCCATGTCTGAATTTCCCACCGACCTGTGCGCCCACACAGCCTGTGGCAACCAGATCCTGGGGGAAGTCTCCATCGATCAGCTCGACACCCCGCCGCTCTCCCTCAGCCTGAGCCCGGAGGTACCGGCCACCCGCGAGGCGGTGCAGGCATTGGCACAGGCCGACATGATCATCCTCGGCCCCGGCAGCTTTCTTACCTCCATCATGCCGCCCCTGCTGCTGGCAGAGGTGGCCCAGGCCATCAACGAGAGCGATGCCATGCTGGTGTTCATCTGCAATCTGGTCGCCGAAAACGGCCCTGCCAGCCAGCTCAGCCTGCACAATCAATGGCGCTGGCTGGAGTCACGGGTCGGCGCGGGTCGGGTCGATGCCATTCTGGCCCCGGCGGGGGAATACCCGGCAGAGCTGGCTGGCCGATTGATCCTGGCCGAGCTGGGTGAGGCCGCTCTTCCCCATCGGCACGATCGCCTGAAATTGAAGCTGGCACTGGACAGGGTTATCCAGCAACTGGTCAATCAACGCTAACGGGCGGGTAGAGGATGGCAAGTCCGGCGCCAATGCGCCGGCTGCAGGGGATCAGTGATAGTTGGCGAGGTGGGAGAGCACCTGGGGCAGGGATTGCTCCAGCTCGGTCAGCAAACGGGCGACTTGCTCGCCGTCTTCATGTTTGCAGGCTTGTTCCAGCGCCACCACCTGTTGGTAGCTGAGCTGGGCACCATAGCTGCCGCAGGAGGACTTCATGCTATGGGCAAGCCGTGCCAGTGCGGGCCAGTCCTGCTGTTCATAGAGCGGGCGCAGCTGGGCAAGCTGTTCCCCCACCTCTTCGATGAAGACCGAGATCACCACCGGCATCATCTCCTGGCCGATGTCTTCCGCCAGCTGTCGCAACACCTTCTGATCCAGCCACTCCATTCCGTCACCCTCCTTATGGTATTCAAACAGACCATACTATAGATGCCCGGCACGACTCAGTCACGTTTCATCGCCGTCAGAAAATCGAACTCAAACGGGGCGTGAATCAGAAAAGCGTGATCAGGATCGCCTAACCAGACAATAGATGGCCGAATTGCAACATAGATGTTGCCATGAAATTAACAATTAAATAACAATGGCAGCCGTGAGAATGATGCGACTCAGCAACACCTCTCTCATCCCTTTTGCCTGTATGGCTGCTGCGAAGAACCAGGGTAGGATTCTACCCTGGTATTTTTTTATCTCTGGATCAGTTGATTATCACAGCTGATTGGCACCCACCCGCTCACCCAGTCGAAACAGACTGAACTCGCCTGGCACCATTTTTACCCAGTCTTCATTACCGGTCAGCGGCCGGGTCGCAATCAGGGTCACCACATCGTCCGGTGTCGTCTCGCTCTGAAAGTCGATGGCGACATCTTCATCCAGCAGACGGGCCTCCCCGAACGGAGCTCGCCGGGTCAGCCAGTAGAGGTTGTTGCTGCAGTAGGTCATCACGAATTCCCCATCCGACAGCAACATGTTGAATACCCCCAGGCCGCGCAGCTCGTCGCACAGGGTCGCCAGGTAGCGAAACATGGCGGGAAAGTTGGCAGGGCGTCGGGGATACTTCTGTTCCAACCGATCGAGCAGCCAGCAGAAGGCGTGTTCGCTGTCGGTGTCGCCCACCGGTCGATGGCGGCCGGTGGCCAACCCTTTGTAACCCGTCAACTGGCCATTGTGGGCAAAGGTCCAGTAACGACCCCACAGCTCGCGGGTAAAGGGGTGGGTATTCTCCAGCGAGACGCAGCCGCGGTTGGCCTGCCGAATATGGCTGACCACGGCGCGGCTTTTGATGGGCAGCGCCTGCACCAGCCTGGCAATCGGCGACTGGGCGCTGGGCTCGGGATCCTTGAAGGTACGAAAGCCTTTCCCTTCGTAAAAAGTGATGCCCCAGCCATCCTTGTGAGGCCCGGTCTTGCCGCCGCGTAGCATCAGGCCGGTGAAGCTGAAGCAGATATCGGTCGGCACATTGGCACTCATGCCGAGCAGTTCGCACATAGGCTGCGGGCTCCTTGCTTACTTGACCATCTCATTGCCAATCGGCCGGCTCAGCCTGCGCTGACACCGGCCGCTTGCGCAAGATCCCGCCGGGACACGGCCAGACAAGGCACGACTATCCCGGCTCGAGATCCCAGCCTTACTTGGCCATCTCTTTTTCGACCAGCTGGATCAGGATGTGGATCACCTTGATGTGCACTTCCTGAATACGGTCGGCGTAACCGAAGTGCGGCACCCGGATCTCGACATCGGCCAGACCGGCCATCTTGCCGCCATCCTTGCCGGTCAGCGCAATCACCTTCATGCCTTTGGCATGGGCGGCTTCGATGGCTTTCAGGATATTGCCGGAGTTGCCGCTGGTAGAGATGCCGAGCAGCACGTCACCACGACGGCCGACCGCTTCCACGTAGCGGGAGAAGACGTAGTCATAGCCAAAGTCGTTGGACACACAGGAGAGGTGGCTGGGATCGGAGATGGCGATACCGGCATAACCGGGGCGGTTCTCGCGATAACGGCCGGTCAGCTCTTCGGCAAAGTGCATGGCGTCGCAGTGGGAGCCACCGTTGCCACAGGAGAGTACCTTGCCTTCCTGCTTGAAGGAGTCAGCGAGCAGCTTGGCGGCCGCTTCGATGTCCTTGAGATTTTGCTCATCTGCCAGGAACGCCTGGAGCACGCTGGCAGCTTCGGTCAATTCATTGCGGATCAGTTCTTGGTACATGATGTCTCTTCCAAAATATGGGCCGCGCCATTGTCGCACAAGCCAATCCCGGAGTCGCCCCCTGCCCGTCAAGCGCCCCTCTGCAGGGCGTTATGCCGATCACAGAGCCAAGGTAACAAGCTTGTAAACAGCTTGATAAGTTTGTGCGTATGAATTACAACAGGGACCATATCCAACAGGTCAGACCTCTGGATCAGTTCAATCATATTCACCCAACTTCGGCAACTCATGCAAGGAGCGAAAAATGACGACGACCCTCACTCTGCTCGGAGTGATCCTGGTGATCGGCGCCATGGCTTATCGCCGGGCGTCTCTGTTCACCTCCACGCTTGCCACTGCGGCAGCCCTGATTGTCGGCACCCTCTATGGCCACGTTCCCCTGCTGGTCTGGGCGCTGTTTGCCGTGATCGCCATCCCCCTCAACCTGGTGGATTTTCGTCGCAACCAGCTGACCAAGCCGCTGTTTAAACTCTACAAATCCATCATGCCGGAGATGTCCCGCACCGAAAAAGAGGCCATTGAAGCGGGCACCACCTGGTGGGAAGCAGACCTGTTTGCCGGCAACCCGAACTGGAAAAAGCTGCACGCCATTCCGGTCAGCACGCTGTCTGCCGAAGAGCAGGCGTTTATGGACGGCCCGGTTGAAGAAGTGTGCCGCATGGTCAACGACTGGGAAGTGACCCACGAGCGGGCCGACCTCTCTCCCGAAGTGTGGCAATACCTGAAGGACCACAAGTTCTTCGCCATGATCATCAAGAAGAAATATGGCGGGCTGGAATTCTCCGCCTATGCCCAATCCTGCGTGCTGCAAAAGCTGTGCGGCGCCAGTGCCGTGCTGGCCTCCACCGTCGGCGTGCCCAACTCGCTGGGCCCGGGCGAGCTGCTGCAACACTATGGCACCGATGAGCAGAAGGATTACTACCTGCCCCGTCTGGCGGTCGGCAAGGAGATCCCCTGCTTCGCCCTGACCAGCCCGGAGGCGGGTTCCGACGCCGGCTCCATCCCCGACTTCGGCATCATCGCCAAGGGTGAGTGGGAAGGAGAAGAGGTGCTCGGCATGCGCCTTACCTGGAACAAGCGCTACATCACCCTCGCCCCCATCGCGACCGTACTGGGTCTGGCCTTCAAACTGCGCGACCCGGATCACCTGCTGGGTGACGAAGAAGAGCTCGGCATCACCTGCGCCCTCATTCCGACCCACATCAAGGGAGTCGAAATCGGCCGCCGCCATTTCCCGCTCAACGTACCGTTCCAGAACGGCCCGACCCGCGGCAAGGACGTGTTCGTCCCGCTCGACTTCATCATCGGCGGCCCGGCCATGGCCGGTCAGGGCTGGCGCATGTTGGTGGAGTGTCTGTCAGTCGGGCGCGGCATCACCCTGCCCTCCAACAGCACCGGCGGCGTCAAGATGCTCGCCCTGGCGACCGGCGCCTACAGCCGTATCCGTCGCCAGTTCAAACTGCCCATCGGCAAAATGGAAGGGATTGAAGAGCCGCTGGCCCGTCTCGGTGGCAACGCCTACATCATGGGAGCCGCCGCCAACCTGACCGTGACCGGCATCGACCTGGGCGAAAAACCCTCGGTCATCTCCGCCATCGTCAAATATCACCTCACCGACCGCGCCCAGAAGTGCATCATCGATGCCATGGACATCCACGGCGGCAAGGCCATCTGCATGGGCCCCAACAACTATCTGGCCCGCGGCTATCAGGGTGCTCCCATCGCCGTCACGGTCGAAGGGGCCAACATCCTGACCCGCAGCATGATCATCTACGGTCAGGGCGCCATCCGCTGCCACCCGTACGTGCTGCCGGAGATGCTGGCCGCCAGCCACCCGGATCAGGAACAGGCCCTCAAGGACTTCGACAAGGCGATGTTCAGCCACGTCGGCTTTGCCATCAGCAATCTGGTGCGCAGCTTCTGGTTAGGGTTAACCGGAGCTCGCTTCGCCGCCGCGCCGTTCAAGGATCAGACCAAGGGCTACTACCAGCAGCTATCCCGCCTCTCGGCCAACCTGGCCTTCCTGTCAGACATGGCCATGGGCACCCTGGGTGGCGAGCTCAAGCGCAAGGAGCGGGTCTCCGCCCGTCTTGGCGACGTACTGAGCCAGCTCTATCTGGCCTCCAGCGCCCTCAAACGCTATCAGGATGAGGGTCGTCAGCATGCCGACCTGCCGCTGCTGCACTGGGCGCTGCAAGACGCCCTGTTCAAGGCACAGGAAGCCATCGACGAGTTGCTGCGCAACTTCCCGAATCGCTGGATTGGGTTGGCTCTGCGCGTCATCGTGCTGCCGCTGGGTCGCGACCTGAAGCGCCCGAGCGACAAGCTGGACAGCCAGGTCGCCCGCCTGCTGCAAACTCCGAGTGAAACCCGCAGCCGTCTGGCCCAGGGGCAGTATCTCACCCGCGAAGAGGGCAACCCCTTCGGCCTGCTGGAGCAGGCGCTGGACGACGTGCTCTCTGCCGAGCCGCTGTTTGAGAAAGTATGCAAGGCTGACGGCATCAAGCGTCCGTTTATGCAACTGGACAAGGTGGCAGAGATCGGCCTAGCGCAGGGAGTTCTCAACCAGACCGAAGCGGACCTGCTGCGCCGCGCCGAAGAGAGCCGCCTGCGCACCATCAACGTCGATGATTTTGATCCCATCGACCTGGTGGCCAACAAGGCGCTGTTCGAGCCATCGGCCTATCACAGAGCCGCCTGACAGACACATTGATAGTCAAACGCCTCCCATGTGGAGGCGTTTTTTTATGGGGCTGCAACAGGATGACGACAAAGAGATTTCACAGATCAAATTTTATTTCTCAATAAGTTTCCTATCCTTAGTGAAGCAGTTAATGTAAGCACAGGATCCCAAACAGGATTGCATGATGGATGACCAAATCCTGATTATTGACGATGACGATCTGCCCCTTCTCGATGACCAGCAGGCTGGATGGAAGGTGATGATTGTGGACGATGAACTCGAGGTTCATCGCATCACCAAGATCACCCTGAGCAAGTTTGAATTCGATAATAGACCCATTGAATTTTTGCATGCTTATTCAGCCGCCCAGGCCAGGGAGCTGCTCGCCAAGACCCCGGACGTAGCACTGCTGCTGCTGGACGTGGTCATGGAGGTCGATCACGCCGGCCTCGATGTGGTCAAATTCGTGCGCGAGGATCTGCAAAACAAGATGGTGCGCATCGTGCTGCGTACCGGCCAACCCGGTCAGGCCCCGGAAGATGACGTGGTCACCAACTACGACATTAACGACTACAAGGACAAAACCGAGCTCACCTCCCAGAAGCTGCGCACCCTGCTGCGGGCCAGCCTGCGTTCATACCGCGACATCCGCACGCTGGAGAGCAATCGCCAGGGGCTGGAAAAAGTCATCGAGGCCTCCAAGGGGATCTTCGAGAAACGGGCCCTGCGCCAGTTTGTCGAAGGTGCTCAGGAACAGCTCGGGGCCCTGCTCAGTCTGGAAGAGTCTCAAATCTACGACGTGAAGCAGTTCGCCTACGAAGTGCGGGATCAAATTCTGGAGCCCCTGCTGCCGGGCCACCCGTCACTGCGACTGGCGGATGCACCCTCTATTCTGCGCCAGGCCATGGCCAATCGTGCCAACGTCTATGATGGCAACCAGATGGTGCTCTACTGCCAGAACCCCCGTCATCACCTGCTGTTTCATATCGAGACCACTCGTCAGCTCAGCCAGATGGACATGGGGCTGCTCAGCCTGTTTACCGAAAACATCATAGTGGCACTGGAGAACATCCGGCTCAACGAGGTCATCGCCGACAACCAGCGCGAGATCATCTATCGGATCGGCGAGCTGGTGGAGACCCGCTCCAAGGAGTCCGGCCTGCACGTGAAACGGGTCGCCCTCTACACCGAACTGTTCTGCCAGCTGCTCGGCATGAGCGAGGAGCAGAGCGAGCTCATCAAGCGCGCCTCCCCGCTGCACGACATCGGCAAGGTGGGCATCCCGGATGCCATCCTTCACAAACCGGGCAAGTTGACCCCCGAAGAGTGGGAGATCATGAAGACCCACGCCCAGCTGGGACAAGATATGCTCTCCGGCAGCGATCTGGCACTGTTCCAGATTGGCGCCACCATCGCCGGCAACCACCATGAAAAGTGGAATGGCAGCGGCTATCCCCGTGGCCTCAAAGGTGATGCCATTCCGTTGGAAGGGCGGGTGGTGGCGCTGGCCGACGTGTTTGATGCGCTCGGCTCGGATCGCTGCTACAAGAAGGCCTGGCCGCTGGACAAGGTACTGGCGCTGATCCAGGAGGAGAAAGGTCAGCACTTCGATCCCCAGTTGGTAGAACTGATGCTGGCCAACCTCGACAAATTCCTCGAGATCCGCGATCAACACAAAGACATCTACGTCGGGGAACATTGATGCAGAAGGGTTGCAGCTAACCCGCTTCCCCACAAATAAAAAAGCCGCCTCAATGGGCGGCTTTTTCATGCGGTTGCCCGGTTATTGTTCGGGCAGGTTCAGATCGAGCTTGGCTTCCGGCTTGGCGCTTTCGCTCTCGGCCTTCTGCGCCGCCATCGCTTTTTTCAGTGCCCGCCGCTTTTGCAGCAAGATGAAACCGACGCCGCCCAGCAAGACCAGCAGGATGCCAACCCCACCCAGCAGCCAGAACAGCCAGCCGCTGCTCTGTTTTTCCTCGAATTTCACCTGGTTGGGCACTGCAGCCGAGGTTTCAGAGGCCGCAGAGGCCGCCGATGGCTCAACCGCCAGCACCGGGAAGATATTGAACGATTTCACCGGCAGCGTGACCTGGATCTCGCGGCCCAGCCGGGTCGTGCCAAACAGGGTCGCGTTCACCTCATACTGGCCAACCTCCTTGATGGCGGAGAGATCCACTTCCACCCCGGGTTCGGTCGCCACCGCATTGAACGCCATGCTGGCTCCCACCGTGTTGGTCGCCTTGCCCTCAATAACCACGGAGGCCGGATCCAGCTCATCGGCATCGATCAGGAAGGAGAGCTTGGCGCCAAACTCCTGCGAGGGAGGTGCCAGGGTATAGCTGACCGGCAACGGGTAGATCAGCACGTCCTGATAGCGAGCGCGGGAGAACACCTGATTGCCCGTGCTATACATGGCGCGGTATTTGCCAGCAGCCACATCCAGCACCGCCTCGGCGGTCATGATGCCGTCACCCGGCACCTCGTCGAGCCCCTTGCCATCGTCACGATAGTGGCCGAGCACTTCGTCAACGATGGGCTCCCCCTCCTGCTTGGCGTCGTTGAAACGCTGCAATCGCACCGTCATGCCAAGGTCGGTCAGGTAATAACCGGCCTTGGGCGGTGCATCGTCGATCAGCAGCCAAGACTTGAGCTTGACCCTTTCCCCCTGATAGAGCTGGGTCGGCAGTTGATCGGTTTCCAGCCTGATGTTCGACAGCAGGCGCACCCGGTTGTCCGGGTCCACTTCGCCGATGGCCTGCCAGGGGCCCGGCATGGGATCACGGATGGTGATGAGATCCTGATCCTTGAGCGCCAGCCAGCCCACATCGGGGGGCGTCACCTTGCCCACATAGAGCTTGCTGCCGTCCGGACGCACCAGGATCACCGACGGGGTGCCCGGCTTGCGCGTCACGATGAAGGTGATCTCTTTCACCCCGTAATCAATGCGAAAGCGATTGTCGAGCAGGGGAATGTCGGAGGGGGCAAACACCTCGTTGGCCGAGGCAGTCAGCGAGGCCAATAACAGCAGGCCACCCCATAGCTTGCTCATTGCCGCCACAGGCAGGCTCCTCCTTTTTTCTGCACCAGATCCAGCCGCGCTTCGTGCACCGCCTCAATCTCGGCACTGGCACGGATCACCTTGAGCGGTGGGCGATTGCTCTCCAACCGGCGGATGCTGGTGTCCTGATTGCTCTCATTCTCGCTGCTCTCGGTAGCCAGATTCAACTTGGTCTGGCCACCCGTCATCAGCAGGTAGACGTCCGCCAGGATCTCCGCATCGAGCAAAGCCCCGTGCAGGGTACGGTGCGAGTTGTCGATGCCGTAGCGATCGCACAGCACGTCGAGGTTGTTGCGCTTGCCCGGGAACAGGTCCCGCGCCATCGCCAGGGTATCCGTGATGCCGCAGATGTCGGCAGTCTTGAAATTGAGGCCGAGCTTGCCGAACTCATAGTCCATGAAGCTCACGTCAAACGGCGCGTTGTGGGCAATCAGCTCGGCACCGCGGATGAACTCGATGAACTCGTCGGATATCTGGCTGAACGACGGCTTGTCACGCAGGAACTCGTCGGTGATACCGTGAACCTGAATGGCCTCGGGGTCCACCAGCCGATCCGGCTTGATGTAGACGTGGAAGTGGTTACCGGTCAGCTTGCGGTTGATCACCTCCACACAGCCGATCTCGATGATGCGGTGTCCCAGATAGACGGGGCCACCGGCGGTGTTCATACCTGTGGTTTCAGTATCCAGAATGATCTGGCGATTCAGTTGGGGTGTGTTCATGATCCAATCTATGTCAAACTTCGGCTTTACCCGCTAGTTTACCCCAAGACTCATGCTAAAAAAGATCGATTTGTATACGGATGGTTCCTGTCTCGGCAACCCGGGCCCTGGCGGCTATGGTGCCGTCATGGTCTATGGCAAGCACCGCAAGGAGCTCGCCGGCGGTTTTCGCCTCACCACCAACAACCGGATGGAGCTGATGGCCGCCATCATGGGGCTGCGCACCCTGAACGAGCCCTGCCAGGTCAGACTCACCACCGACAGCCAGTATGTGCGCCAGGGGATCACCCAGTGGATCATCGGCTGGAAGAAGAAAGGATGGGTGACAGCCAGCCGCCAGCCGGTCAAGAACGTCGATCTCTGGCAGGCATTGGATGCGGAAGTGGCGCGCCATCAGATCGAATGGCTCTGGGTCAAGGGGCACTCCGGTCACCCGGAAAACGAACGCTGTGACGAGCTGGCCCGCGAGGCCGCCAGCGGCAAGCAGCTGGCCGAGGATACCGGCTACCACCCCTGATCCGGGCCAGCCTCACCCGTGAGGGCCGCTCGCCCGCCGAGCCTCCAGAGACTGGCTACCAACCCTGACGCGCCATGCCCGGCGTCGCTATCGACTCGGGCAAGCGCCAGCGGCGGCGCACCGGCGTCAGGGGGAAGCGCCGTTTGCGCGCCGCTATCACGTAGACGGACGCAAACGGCCTGCAATAATCCCGCCCCACACTCTCCCGCCACCAGCCGATCCGGCTTTGCTTGCCCATGAACGAGTAGCCAAAGCGCTCATCAAACATCACTTCACACCCGAGCAGCTGCAGCCAGTCGGTGACCCGCGCCGGAGTGAACATGCGGGCCGACCAAGGCAGATGTTGACGCAGGAAAGGCAGGCAGTGGCCGATGCCGACCAGGCTGAGCGGATTGTAGCCGCTGACGATGAGCCAGCCATCGTCGGTCAGCACCCGCTCCGCCTCGCGCAGCACCTGGTGGGGGTCTGGCGAAAAGTCAAGACAGTGGGCCAGCAGGCAGGCATCCACGCTGCCGGTGCGCACCGGCAAGGCCAGTGGATCGCCCTTGAGATCCAGCAATCTGCCGCTGGGGGCGACCCCTATCTGGTGGCGAATGGAAGAGCAGCCGCAGGAGAGTTCGGCGCTCAGCGCCCCGACTTTAAGCAGATGATAACCAAACAGATGTGGGCACCAGCTGTCGAGCCGTTCCTGGATCTCGGCCGCTACCCAGTCCCCCATGGGCAGTGCCGACCAGCTGGTCGGGATCTCGATTTGTTGTTCGGTACGTGCCACCTGCATAATAGGGCTCAACTTGGGGTTCGAACGCCATCCAGTTATATAAGATACCCTCCATAAAGAGAAGCAGACTCATGTATCCAGTGATCACAGTTCCTGCCTTTAACGACAACTACATCTGGTTGATCCGACACGAAAATCACTGCCTGGTCGTCGACCCGGGCGATGCCGAACCCGTGCTGGAGCGGCTGGCTGCACTGGACCTGCAGCTCGACGCGATTCTGCTGACCCATCACCACCACGATCATGTGGGAGGCGTTACCGCCCTGCTCGGCCACTTCCCCCACGCCAGACTCTATGGTCCCAAACTTGACCCCATGCCCGCTCATCACGGCCAGTGGCTCGATGACGGGGATCAGATCAACTGGCATGGCCTGAGTCTTGAGGTGATCCATGTGCCCGGCCATACCCATGGCCACATCGCCTATTACGGCCATGGCATGCTGTTTTGTGGCGATACCCTCTTCAGTGCCGGTTGCGGCCGCCTGTTCGAAGGCACCCCGGCCCAGATGCACGCCTCATTGCAGCGGCTCGCCGCCCTGCCCGACGACACCCTCATTTATTGTGCCCATGAATACACCCTCTCCAACCTGCGTTTCGCCTACGCGGTCGAGCCGGACAACCAGGCGATCCAGCAGCGGATCGGGCTGATCAGCAAGCTGCGCCAGCAGGGTCTGCCGAGTCTGCCCTCACGGCTGGGGGATGAGCGGGAGTTCAACGTTTTTCTGCGATGCGAGCAGGATTCCGTGAAATTTTCTGCTGAGAAACACGCCTTAAAATGCTTGGAAAATCCAGAGGATACCTTCACCGTGCTGCGATCCTGGAAGGACGTTTTTTGAACAAACCTTGATCAGGGGGCCATTGCCCCTTATGATGCGAGCTGTTTTTCCTAAAGATGACCTGAGCGAGATGAAGGTACGAACGGCCTTATTGGCGGCGCTGTTTCTCAGCGGCTGCCAAAACCTGAGCCATCAGGATGACCGGGCGCTAACGGCAATCGAGCCGATCAAGTCCCCCCAAGTCAACAAAAAAGCGTATAAAAAACATTCGGCGCGCTTCCTGTTCGGAGACGAACAGATCGACGAACTGGATGACACCGATAACCTGTGGGTGCGTATCAGCGATGATATGCAGTTTGATCCGCAGGAGAACGACCGTGTCCGCCAGCAGCGTGATTGGTTGTTGCGCAATGATAAGCATCTGGCGACCATTGCCAGCCGGGCTGAGCCCTACCTGTATCTGATGGTAGAGGAAATCGAACGGCGTGAGCTGCCAATGGAGCTTATTACCATCCCCATGATCGAGAGCATGTTCGATCCCCACGCCCGTTCCCGCAGCAATGCGGTGGGTCTGTGGCAGTTCGTTCCTGCGACCGGCAAGAACTTCGGCCTGCGCCACGACAACTGGTACGACGGCCGCCGCGATGTACTGGCCTCCACCAATGCCGCGCTGGATTATCTGGAGTACCTGAACCGTTTCTTCGACGGCGACTGGCTGCAGACGCTGGCGGCTTACAATGCCGGTGAAGGACGGGTGCGCAACGCCATCACCCGCAATCAGAAGGCAGGCCGACCGACCGACTACTGGTCACTCGATCTGCCCCGCGAAACCCGGATGTATGTGCCCAAGATCCTGGCCATGGCCGACATGATCCGCAATGCGGACAAGTACAATGTCACCCTGCCGGTACTGGCCAACAAGCCTCAGCTGCGGGTGGTCAACACCGGCGGCCAGATCGATCTGAACGTGGCAGCCCAGCTGGCAGGCCTGCGTCCGGCCCAGCTGAAAGAGGTCAATCCGGCCCTGACGCGCTGGTCGACCTCACCCAAGGGGCCCTATCGCCTGCTGGTACCGGTCGAGTATGCCGACACCCTGGAGCTGGCCCTGGCCGATCTGCCCCAGAGCGAGCGCATCCGCACCCGCTCCTATCAGGTCACCAGCGGCGACACCCTCTCCCGTATCGCCCAGAATCACGGGGTGAGCGTGCAGCAGCTCAAGCTGGCCAACAACCTGAGTGGCAACCACCTGCGCCGTGGCCAGACCCTGATGATCCCGACCAGCGGCAGCAAGCCGGTGGTCAGCCAGAGCGCCCAGAGCAAGCCACAGCAGCTCGCCAGCCGCAGTGCCGGCAAGATCCAGTACAAGGTGCGTGCCGGTGACAATCTGTGGAGCATCAGCCAGGCGCATGGGGTCACCCATGACGAGCTGGCCAAGTGGAACGGTCTCAACGCCAAGTCGGCCTTGAAGCCTGGCATGAAGCTGGTGGTCTGGCCCAAGCAGGGCAAGAGCAGCAACAAGTCCATGGTCTATCAGGTGCGCCGCGGTGATTCCCTCTCCTCTATCGCCGCCCGTTTTCAGGTTGCTGTGATGGATGTGATGCGCTGGAATCAGCTGGGCAAGAGCGATTACCTCAAGCCGGGTCAGGAGCTGACCCTGTTCGTGAAGAACAACAGCTGATCGTTCATCGCTTCATAAAAAATACCCCGCCAAAAGCGGGGTATTTTTTATCTGGAACAGGCCACCCTGGTGGCCAGTACGGATTCAGGGGGTGATGGCCTGAGCCGCGAAACGGGCCATGATGGGGTTGTGATCCGAGGCATCGGTCGCCGGGCTGCTCACTTCCACCAGGTCCAGGTTGCGGTAGTAGAGGTGATCAAGCGGCCGGCCGAACGCGGTCCGGCGCAGATCCGGCACCGGGATCGCCTCCTGCAGCCCCAGTTCGCCCACTAGCTTGTTCAGCCAGAATTCGCGCTTGTCGCTCCAGGTGTTGAAATCCCCGGCCAGAATGACCGGGCCCTGATGGCGATGGATCAGGGCGGTCAGATCGTTGAGCTGCTCGCGAAAGGTCGCCATTCCCAGCTCGAAATTCACCGCATGCAGGTTCACCACCAGCACGCCGTCAGGATCCCCCTGCAAGGGGTAGAGGCTGACCAGACCGGATTTGGGGATGCGCAGCAGCGGCTCGGGGGAGCGCACGCCGCACACGAACGCCTGTGGCGTCTTGGCGACCGTCATCACGCCGAAGGAGACGCCGCCCTGAGTAAAGGCTTGCAATTGCTGCCACTGGAAATCTCCGGCCTTCAGCCATTCCAGCATGTCGGGGCGGGTCGCCGACTCCTGCAGCAGTACCAGATCCTGGGATTTGGCATACTCGTCCAGCCCCTCGCGCCAGTTTTTACGCTGACCCTTGTAGAGATTCCAGACGGTAATGCCGAACTCGCGTGGCAAGGCGGTGGAGGCCAGCGCCACCAGCGGCGGCTTCTGGCAGTTGGCGCCGGGAATGATGCCCTGCGCCGTGACCAGGTGATCCTGATCCGGCACCTCGAAACAGCCGACCAGTCCCAACGTCAGCAGCGACGTACCCAGAATGCGATAACTATTTTTCATTGGCTAACAACCACCTGCCTCTGCATTGTGTCCTGACCATCACAAATGTCATCGCTGCCGACTAGGCTGATAGCTCGTGTCCGGCCCGGCTCATCCAGAAGGAATTCAACGATGGCGAGACAGCACCAGTACCGCGTGACATTTTATGATCAACAAGGAAATTGTCATCAAGTGGAGCTTTCCACCGTCTATCAGATCAGACGGGATCCCCAGTGCGATCTCTGCCTGTTCGACACGCAGCAGTGCGTCGGCTCGGAAGAGATGCTGGAACGCATGATACGGCAAAAAACCGGGTTTGAGCAGGAAATATCCATCATCAACGCCCGGCTTATCTGAGCCGGATCAGACCGGTACCGGACGGGATTTTCCCTGTTCGTCGATGGCGACATAGGTGAAGATCCCTTCAGTCACGCAGTAGCGCTGGGCCTCGTTTTCACGCAGCACCGGCTTGACCCACACCTCCAGTTTCAGCCGCATGGAGCTGCGACCGATCTTCAGGCAGCGCCCGTAGCAACACACCACGTCGCCCACCTTGACCGGGCTGTGAAAGGTCATGCCCTCGACGGATACGGTACAAATACGTCCTTTTGCCAGCTCCTTGGCCATGATGCCCCCACCTATATCCATCTGGGACATGATCCAGCCCCCGAAGATATCGCCATTGGGGTTGGTATCGGCTGGCATAGCCAGGGTTCTCAGCAACAGTTCCCCATCGGGGTGACGTCTTGTATCTACCATCTTTACCGCTCTCTCTTTATGGATGGCGGCATGATAGGGGGCGAGCCCCCCCTTGGCAAACCTCAATTGCCCGCCGCGCCACCCCATTGGAGCCACCTGTGCCCCACTCTATAGCACAGTGCGGAATGCTCAGTGACCCCGGGCCGCCAGCTCGGCAAACCAGTGCGCCGGATCGGGCCAGCGATAGACAAAACCGAGCTGCTCGCAGATGCGCAGCCCCTCGACGGGGATAAACCGGCCGGCCGGCTCGATGAAGACCGGGGCCGGCAGGCCCAGCTGGCGCGCGGCAAAGGGGTAGAACTGCTCCCGGCGCGGGTGCACCGGTGCGCTCAGGTTGTAGGCATCGCCATCCTTTCCCTGCGCCAGCAACAGCTGACAGGCGGCTACCACGTCATCCAGGTGCACCAGGTTCACCGCCTGACCGCCCCCCTCCAGGGTCTTGCCCGCCAGGAAGCGGCCGGGATGACGCTGTGGCCCGTACAGCCCGGCCGGGCGCAGCACCATGGCACAGGGAATGCCAGCCCCCATCGCCGCCTGCTCGGCGGCCAGCATCCGCATCCCGCGCTCGTGGGCAGGCATGGGGTCTTCATCCTCCCCCTGCCCCAGCGCCCAGACCGAGGTGGCACTCACGAACAGCAGCCGCTGCACGCCGGCGGCCTGCGCCAGCTCGGCCACCCGCCCGATGGCGGCCGGGTAGTCCTCGACCTTGCTCGGTGGCACGCAGATCACCAGCTCGCGACAGCGAAACGGCAGGGCGGTCAGCCCGGTGCCCAGCTGCAGCGGCCAGGCTTGCAACCCCTCCGCGCTCAGCTGCGCGGCTTTCTGAGCCGAGCTGACCGTCACTGCCACCTGGCGACCCTCGGCCTGCAGTGCCCGGGCCAGCGGCAACCCCAGCCAGCCAGCGCCCACGATCCCCGTCTGGTATTCACTCTCTGTTGTCATGACAAAATCCTGGCAAAAAAAAAACGGCCATCCATGATGACCGTCGAAAGTAACGAAGGAAATAGCTGGATTAACCAGTTACCTCCCACAGCGGGAAAATCGGGAGCACAGGCTCCTAATTCGTGGGGCCTATGCTAGTGGCAGGCAGTCCAAAAAGCTTTGAAGCGGATCACAGTTGAAAAGGATTTCTGAAAACGCTTTCAATTTTTCCGCAAAATAGGGAAGCAACATTGGCCCATTCAGGGCCAATGTCGGCTACTCAGGCGACGGATTCCCGTCTGACCAGCTCGGCCTCGAACTTGAGCTCCAGCCCCTCGGCCGGCTTGTGATCCAGCAGGCTCAGCGCCAGCTCGGCAGCCCGGCCGCCCATCTCCTCGATGGGGTAGCGCACCGTGGTGAGCTTGGGATAGATGTAGCGGGCATAGGGAATGTCATCGAAGCCCACCACCGAGATCTGCTGCGGGATCTTGTATCCCCGCTCCAGCAGACAGGAGATGGCCCCCGCCACCATGGCGTCGTTGAAACCGAGCACGGCGGTAAACTCAACCCCCCGATCCAGCAGTTCGCCCATCGCCACGTAGCCGCCGTTCTCGTCGGCAAAGGCGCGGCCGATGAGGGCAGGATCAAGAGCGATACCGGCCCGCTGCAGGGCGTGGTGATAGCCTGCCATCCGCTGCTGGCCATCGACGAACTCTTCATCGTCCGAGGTGACGAAGGCAATCTTGCGATGGCCCGCATCCAGCAGGTGCTGGCAGGCAGTGGTGATGCCGGCCTGGTTGTCCAGCCAGACACAGCGATCTTCGGCCCCCGGCACCTGGCGGTTGATGAAGACCACCGGGGTGCTGCCCGCCACCAGCTCGCTCAGCTCCTCGTCAGGCAGCGCCTTGCTGTGCAGGATCAGCGCATCGCACTGGCGCTGCAGCAGCGCCTGAATGGCGTGGCGCTCGCGCACCTCGTCGTGATTGCCGGACATGACGATGGTGAACTTGTCCGCCTTGTCCACCACGCTCTCGATGCCGCGCATCATCTGGGCGAAGAAGGGGCCACCACACAGATCCCCCACCAGCACACCGATACAGTTGGAGCGCTTGCTGACCAGCGCCTGGGCAAAGCTGTTGGGACGAAAATTGAGTTCCTTCATGGCCGCCATGACGGCCTCACGCTTTTCTGATGCCACCTGCGCCGTGTTGTTGATGACTCGCGACACTGTTGAAATGGACACATTAGCCAACCGGGAAACGTCTTTAATCGTTGCCACTATCAATTCCTTTGTTGGGGGAGCCTGTCTGTGTTGAACGGGCGATTATAACGAACCTGCCAGACCAAGAGATGGCGCCCGATCACCTGGCAGGTTTCCTTTTGTAACAAAACCTTATGGGATAATAACCATTTTGGGGAGGGAATGGGAATCCGGCTGCCGCCAGGGCGGCAGCCGTCTCAATAAGCGTGACTCAGCTCGCGCTCGGACATGAAGCGCAGCGGCTGCTGCAGCTTGTGCTGATAGATGAGATCGAACGACAGCACGTTCTGCACATAGTTGCGAGTCTCCTTGTAAGGGATGCTCTCGACCCAGACATCCATCGGCTTGTCCGCACTCTGATCGCGCCAGCGTTTCACCCGGCCGGGGCCGGCGTTGTAGGCCGCCGCCGCCAGGATCCGGTTGCCGTCGTACACATCCAACAGCCGCTTGAGATAGGCGCTGCCAAGGCGGATGTTCATGGCGGGATCAAACAGCTGCTGCTCGTTGCGATAGGGCACTCCCAGCTTGCTGGCCGTCTCCTTGGCGGTGGTCGGCATCAGCTGCATCAGTCCCCTCGCCCCGACCGGCGACTGTGCCAGCGGGTAGAGCGCGCTCTCCTGACGGGAAATGGCGTAGAGCAGGCTGGTGTTCATGGTCCGCTCCTGTGCCATCTGGGAGAAGGTGTGCTTGAGCGGCAGCGGGAAGCGCAAATCGAGGGCATCCCAGGCCTCAGCCCGGATGCTGGCCAGAATGGCCAGTTCATGCCAGCCCTGGTTGAGGGCGATGTGGCCGAACTCGAGGCGCTGGGCCACCGGATTGCGATCCATGTTGTGGATCCACTCCGCCCGCGCCGCCGTGATCTCGTTCATGTCGAGCAACTCACGCACCCGCAGCAGGAAGGGCCAGCGGCGGCTGGCGGTGCGCCAGTCCGGCACCTTCTTCGCCACGCTCTGATTCTTCATCCGATAGGGCACGCCACTGCGCTGCGCCGCCATGAAGCCGTAGAAGCCACGCAGATTGGCGGTTTCCAGATAGAGATCCCGCGCCGGTTTCTGCTGGCCCTGTACCTCCAGCGAGCGCGCCAGCCAGTAGCGCCAGCGATCCTCCTTCTGCAGACCCATGGGCATGCGCTTGACCCAGCCGGAGAGACCTTTCCAGTCCTGCTCCCAGATGGCGAGCCGGGCCCGCAGCTCCAGCAGATCCGGGTCGGCCTGGCGCACCACGGTAGCATCCAGCCAGTTGCGCTGGGCGGTTGAGCGATCCAGCAGCAGCCGTCTGGCCACCGCCCGTTCCACCGGCTTGAGTTCGGCGGTACTCAGCGCGAAACGCGAGCGCAGATAGCCGAGCTGCCCCAGTACCGCTTCCGGCTGCTGGTTGGCATAGCGGGCCAGCCCCAGCAGCAGCAACGTTTTGGAGGGTGCGGCGGTAGTGAAATAGGCCGTGTTCATCGCCTTGGCGGGCTGCTCGAACAGGGTAATCATCTGATCCCCGTACGCCTTCATGCTGCTGCCAAGCTGGGCGCCGAGGTGGCGGATGAGGTTCGGGTTCTCCGCCTCGAAGGCCAAGGTCATGCGGGTCCAGATCTTCTCCTGGGTGCGCAAGCCGGCCTGCTGCCAGAGCTGGAACAGGGGATCGCAGGCATCGGGGCGGGACTGGCCACTCAGCCAGAGCTTGCCCGCCTCCTGCAGTGCCTGGTTCTGCTGGCCGGTGTAGTAGCGCGCCTGATAGTGCATGCAGAGCAGATCGGTGGAGTTCGGCTTGGCCGGATAGAAGCGCAGGAACTGGGACCATTGCTGGCTCTGGGCCAGATAGGTGAGATAGCTGCGCTCCAGCCGGTTGGATTGGGGGGTGTCGCCGTGCTCGCGGATGAAGCGGGTCACGTCGTCATACTCTGCCGCCCCGGGCCGAAAGGCCAGCTGGTAGTAATCGAGATAGGGCAGCAGCGGATAATGGGTCAAACGGGCACGAATTTGCTGAAAACGGGCCTGATCGTCGGCCCGCACCGCGTCATAAGCCTGGCGATAGAGAGATTGTTCCAGGGTCTGCGCCGCAACCTGCGTCAGCAGCCCCGGCACGCACAGCGCCGATAAAATGATTCCCTGCACGGCTTTCACGAGAGACGTCTCCATTGAGAGGCAATGCCACCGCCCGTTGGCGGTGGTGTCATATTCCCTCATTCTACCCGTTAACCCAAGGGGCTACAGCTCGCCGGCGAGACTATTTTTACCCCCGGCCAGCGGGCTTTCACTGCGGGCAAGGCGCTGCACGTAGCGCTCCAGATAGGGCACCGGCAGCGGCTTGGAAGCCAGGTAGCCCTGGTAGAAGTGGCAACCCTGGGCCTGCAGAAACTCCAGCTGCTGACGCGACTCCACCCCTTCCGCCGTCACGTTGAAGCCCATGTGGCGCGCCATGGCGATCACCGCCTCGACGATGGCCATGTTGTCGCCATCGCGCGGGATATCCTGGATGAAGGAGCGATCGATCTTGAGCTCGTCCGCCGGCAACCGCTTGAGGTAGCTCAGGGAGGAGTAACCGGCGCCGAAGTCATCGATGGCAAAGCTGATGCCAAGCGCCTTGAGCTCGCTCATCTTGCTGATGGTGTCTTCCGCATGACCCAGCACCACGGACTCGGTGATCTCCAGATTCAGGCTGGCGGGATCCATGCCGGTGGAGGCCAGCATGTCGTGGATCCGGTCGACGAAATCGGTGGCGTGAAACTGCTTGGCACTGACGTTCACCGACAGCTGCGGGATGTGAATGCCGTTCTCCTCCCAGCGCACGTACTGGGCGCAGGCTTCGTACAACACCCAGTTGCCGATGTCGACGATAAGGTCCGTCTCCTCGGCGATGGGAATGAACTCGGCGGGCGACACCAGGGCCCGGCCGGGCGGCTGCCAGCGGATCAGCGCCTCGACGCCGATGATGTCGCCCCCCTCCACCATGTGTTGGGGCTGGTAGTAGAGGGTCAGCTCCTGCTGGTTAAGGGCGCTGCGCAGTTCGTTGTGGATGAGCAGCCGGCGATCCGCCTGCAACTGCATGGAGGCATCGAAGAAGCGCCGGGTCTTGCGACCGGCCGACTTGGCCTGATACATGGCGGTGTCCGCCTGCTTGAGCAGATCGTCCACCCCCTGCTCCCGGCCGGGGAAGAGGGTGATGCCTACACTGGCGCCAATATGCAGCACCTGGCCCGCATGGTTGTAGGGGGCCGCAATCTCGCTGATGAGCCGTTCGGCGATAAGGTCGGCCTGCATCTCCGCCTGGGGGGGGCTGGCCGAAAGCGAGGGCAACAGCAGCACGAACTCGTCGCCGCCGAGCCGCGCCAGACAATCCCCCTGCCGTACCAGCCGCTTGAGCCGGCTGGCGACCTCCTTGAGCAGCCAGTCGCCGGTGGCGTGGCCGAGGGAGTCGTTGATGGTCTTGAAGTGATCCAGATCGATGAACAGCAGGGCGCCGATCAGATAGTCGCGGCTCGCCTCGCCAAAGGCGTGGGCCAGGGTTTCGTGCAGCTGGCGGCGGTTGGGCAGGCCGGTCAGCTCGTCGTAGTAGGCGAGATCCTGGATGCGGCGCTCGGCCTCCTTGCGCTCGGAGATATCTTCGAAACAGATGACGAAGTGGCTGATCTCCCCCCTGTCATCCTGCACCGGGGTGACTATCTCCCACTGCGGATAGGGGTAGCCATCCGCGTGCAGCCGTTGAGTCTCCCCCTGCCAGCGGCTCAGGGTGCCGAGCTCGTAGCCAAGTCCCCCCAGCCCGCACCAGAGATCGTTGCCCAGATGCAGGCCGATCACCCGCTGGCTGTCAAAGCCGGTGATCTGGCTGAAGGCGTGGTTGACCCGCAAAATCTTGAAATCGGGGTCGGTGATGATGATCCCTTCATGGGTTTCAAACGCCACGGCCGACAGGCGCAGCTGGGCATCGCTCTGCAGCCGTTCCAGCTCCGCCACCATCCGCATGGAGAAGGTGGTCAGCACCGACCCCAGATTGGGGATCGCGCTCTGATCGGAGAAGATCAGCGCCAGGTTGCCCAGGATCTGGCCGTTGCGATCACACAGCGGCAGGCCGTAGTAGCCCTGCCCCGCCTTGAAACCGGTACAGCAGGGCAGATCGTTCGCCAGCGGAATGACGCAGGTCTCCCCCGCCAGATAGACCTGCTGGCAGGGCATGCCGTCGAGTTCGTACTCCTTGAGGTCGATGCCGTGGCAGGCCAGCACCTTGAGCCGTCCGCTGCCGGTGCGCTCCGCCAGCCAGACCGCGTCCGCCACCAGGATGTGGGCGAGCTGGTTGACCAGGGTATTGAAGAAATCGAGCCCGGTCCGGGCAGAGAGCGCCTGCGCCAGCTGGGTCAACAAGGGGTCTTGCAGCAGCGGCAGTTGTTGGGAGAGGTCGGCAGGCAGCTGGGTACTGCGGGTGGTGTCGAGCGGCGCAATCCAGCCGCAGCACATCTGCTGGGCCGGCACGTACTGGCCGCTCCAGAGCACATGGCGCACCTCGCCGCCCTCCTCGCAGAGGTGACCGATGAACTGGGCCGGTTGCTGTGAGTGGTAAAGTCTGGCGAGAAAGTCGGCAAAGCCGGCCTCGTCATCTGCCGCCAATTGCCCGAACCAGGGGTGAGGCCCCTCTCCTTGCCAGAGCTGGTAGGAGGCATGATCGGACAGACTCCACTGGGCGTGTTGCCGATCATAAAACCACATCATCTGAGTGGCCTGCTGTTTCATGTACTACTCCAACACCACAACAACCACGTTCAAGCCCTTGACGACTTGACAGCGCCCACATTCACAGCGCGCACGTCGGCAAGGGCGGTGCGGGGAGAAAGTGCAAAAGATGCGAGACTAAGCGGTGAAAACCGGACATGAGGTCGACATGCGGCGCTGCCACGAAGGGACAGAAACGATCCAAGTTTCTCCATACTGCCTGCCAGTTTCGTGGAGCTCAAGCGCTTTTTGGTGCAGAACGGGAAAAGATCACAATTTATTCCTCCCCTCGGAAGCAAGGCCACAGTTCGTGACGCAGATCACATTTTAATGTTCAGCCATGAGTAATCTGAAGGTGAAGACACAAGCAAGACGACCCGAAGGGGGCCAATATGAAAATCGAAATCACCAGCAAAATCATCGACATCACCCCGGCTATCCGCGAGCGCATTGAATCCCGTTTTGACAAGCTCGAGCGTCTTCAGGTGCCTCTTATCACACCCCATGTGATTGTCTCCAAAGAGCGTCTGATGTTCATCGTTGAAGCCACTGCTGGCATCCCCAACGGCAAGCTGTTTGCCCAGGCAGAACATGAGGACTTGTACGCCGCCATCACCGAACTGGGGCAAAAGCTGGAACGCCAGCTCAACCGTCACACCGAGAAACCCATCGCCCGTCGCGCCGCAGCGGCTGGCAAGGAAGTACCGCAAGAGGATGAAGCCGACGCCTAAACTGCGCCACGGCACAGCCAACAACGACAAAGGCGGGATCTCCCGCCTTTTTGCTGCCCGAATACCGGCGCTTGTCGCCTTCAGCCACCACTTAGCCAGTGCAGCCTGGCATCCACCCCCGCCTTGAGCGTATCGAGGATCGGCAGCATCAGCAGGGGATCGTCGCGTCTTGGCTGATCCGCCAGCTTGCCCTGCCAACGCTCCCGTCCAAGCGGCGAGAGGTTGTCATAGACGGCGGGCTCCAGCGCCGGCGGGGCGCCGAGCAGCGGCGGTGAGCGCAACGCCAGCCAGAGCCGCACATCCACCATGGAGCCCCCCTGTTGCAGCCGCTCGTTGAGCAAAGCGGCCTCTTCATCATTTGCACTGCCCTGCAAGGGCGTGGCTGGCGGCAGCTCAAAGCGGCTGCGCCAGACCCGGCTCTCAGCCTTTGCTGGCTGCCTCGGGTCGAACCAGGGCTGCTCTTCCACCGCATCGGTCAGCAGGGCCAGATGCAGGCGAAAGTCAGCCCTGTCTCCGTGCTGGAGATCCTGGTTGAGACGTTGCCCCAGCTGGGCCTCGTCCACCAGCCACTGCTCACGAATGGCGCTGGGTAGCATGAGATAACTCTTGGAAACGGTGGTTTCATCCTTTATCGGCCGCAAATACGATCCTTTAAGCAGGAAAAATCCAGCCAAGGGGTTCACAACCCCGGCAGATCTGTTAGTATGCGCCTCGCACTTGTGGAGGGGTTCCCGAGTGGCCAAAGGGATCAGACTGTAAATCTGACGGCTCTGCCTTCGAAGGTTCGAATCCTTCTCCCTCCACCATTTCAAGTGCAGTCACGGCGCCCGCCGTGGATAAAAATTGGCAATACCCCGTGGAGGGGTTCCCGAGCGGCCAAAGGGATCAGACTGTAAATCTGACGGCTCTGCCTTCGAAGGTTCGAATCCTTCTCCCTCCACCATCATTCAAGAAAACCCGGCCTCGCGCCGGGTTTTCGCTTTTCAGCATCCCCTCTCTGTTCATCAACATCAGCGTCAGCCGCATCAACGCCGCCCATAAAAACGGGAGGCTTGCGCCTCCCGTTCTTGTCTCTTCCTGTCCGCTACAGGGTGAAGCGATAGAAGATATCCACCGCCTGGGCCACCCCGCTCATGGCCTGCAGGTAGAGCCTGGGCATCAGCTCGTAGCGCAGCTTGAACTCGGCGATGGGGCTGAACACCCCGACCCCGTACTGGAACTGCAGCCCCGGCAGCAGATAGGCCGACAAGGTCACCTGGGTGTTGTCGCCACTGCCGGCAGTGTCGAGGGCCACGTCGCTCATGCCGAGGGATTCTCCCAGACTGGAGACCACGCCGTTGGCCTGGCTGATCGCGCCCGCCACCAGCAGGCCGTTGAAGCCGCCATCCTCGCCGCTGGTCTGCAGCCCCTTGCCGCGCAGCAGATAGGAGAGCTGCTCGGACTGGGCCAGCTGCGGCTCCGAGTAGACGGTGATCTTGGGCTTGCTGGCCGGCCCGGTCACCCGCACCCCCACCGTCACCTTGTCCTCGATGGTATCGGGATCCCGATACGCCTCTATGTTGAGGAACGGCTGATCGAGGGGGCCGGAGAAGAGGATGCGGCCATCCTTGATGATGAGGTTCTGACCATAGGCCTTGAAGCGCCCGTCATTGAGCACCAGCTGGCCGTTGCCCGCCAGCGGCCGCGAGGGATCCTGGCGGATGTTGATGCCGCCCCCCACCTTAGTCTTGAGCCCCATCGCCTCCAGCCGCACGTCGTCACCCAGCCGGATGGCCAGCTTGATCGCCATCGGCAGCGGCGCCGCCTTGGGCACCGGCGGCAGATCGTCGTAGACCACGGTCACATCGTCCGACACCGCCACCGCGCTCTCGGGCAGGCTCTTGACCAGGATCCGCGCCCAGGGGATGTCGACCTGACCGGTGATCCGGGTCTCCTCCCCCAGCGAGATGGCGATGTCCGGGGAGACCCGCACCCGGCCCATGCCCGGATACTGGGCTTCCAGCTCCTTGCCCTGGATGGTGAGGCTGCCGGTGACCGGCAGCTGTGCCCAGCTCAGCCAGCCCCCCAGTGCCAGCGGCCCCTTGCCCACCAGCATGGTGCCGTCCAGCTCGGCCCGGTTGCCTTCAATCTTGAGGCGGGTCACCAGCTTGGAGAGGGTCACCATGTCGGAGTGGGTCTGCACCTCCCCATCCAGCAGATTGAGCTGACCAAACAGCAGCGGCGAGGCCAGGGTACCGTCGAAGCGGGCATCGGCCGAGATGACCCCCTGCAGTGAGCGCACCTCGGGGATGAGCGGGGCGAAGGTGGTCAGCTTGAGGTCGTCAAACTTGAGCTGGCCGGAGAGATTGCCGCGACCGGACGGATCCCGGATATAGAGCTTGGTGTCGATGTTGCCGATCTGCTCGGAGGCAAAGTCGAGCCGGATCGCCGCCTGCTGGCGC
This sequence comes from Aeromonas sp. 2692-1, assembly GCF_013085505.1. Classification (NCBI taxonomy): domain Bacteria; kingdom Pseudomonadati; phylum Pseudomonadota; class Gammaproteobacteria; order Aeromonadales; family Aeromonadaceae; genus Aeromonas; species Aeromonas sp. 2692-1. The sequence continues at coordinate 2,664,860 of NZ_CP038513.1, read as the reverse complement.
TCGAAGTCCACCCCGAGCTCGAGACGCTGATAGTCGGTCTTGAGCTCGTCGGCCACGAAGGCGCCCGGCGTGGTGCGCACGGTGGCGTGCAGGGTTGGCTGATTGCCGCGCCAGCTGGCCCGCCCGTCTGCGGAGAGCACCGCCTGCCAGCGGAAGTTGTCCGGCAGCCAGGGCCGCAGGCGCTTGAGGTCGAACTGGTTGAGGGCAAACTCCAGGCTGCCCTGCTGGGCCGACACCTGGCTGCCTTTGACGCAGAGGCTGGCCCCCTGGGAGCCGAGGCAGAGATCCCCCATGGTCAGCCGCTGACGCGGCAGATCGAGGTCGAGGGCCCAGGGCGCGCTCAGCTCCCAGCGCCGCAGCGGCGTCTTCAACTTGAGCTCGCCGAGGGCACCGCGCCAGCGCTCCCCGCGCAGACCGCCGCTCAGCTTGAGGTTGGCTGCCACCGGGTCGCCCTTCATGGTGAGCGACAGGACGTGCTGGTTGAGATCGCCGCTCAGGTTGAGCGCCAGCTGGCTGAGGCTGGTCGCCCCCTGTACCAGGCTGGCCACCGTCAGGGCCACTTCCCCTGCCGGCTTGTCACCGACCAGGGCATTGCCCTTGATGGCGATCCCCTTCAGATCGGTGCCGGCATAATAGAGGCGGCTGGCAGCCAGCTCTGTGGTGACCCGCGGCGCTTGCTGATTGCCGGTCAGGCGTACCTGCCCCTTGATGTCCCCCTTGAGCCCGGGGTAGAGCCCCGCCAGGTTGGGGGCATCGAGATCCGCATCCAGTTTCCACGCCTGCTGGCTCAGGCTGCCCTTGGCCTGCAGCTGGTTGGGGCCGCTTTGCAGCGCCAGCGCCGGGATGGTCCACTCCATCTTTTCGTTGCCGCTCGCGCTGCCCTTGATGGCCAGCGGATACTGGTTGAGCTTGCCGTCCACCTTCAGCTCGGGCAGTTGCAGTTGCCAGTGACCCGCCTCATCGAGCTCGAAACGGCTGGCAATCTTGCCCGCCAGCGCCCCCTTGAGCTCGGGCACCAGCTCGGCCGGGTTGATCCCCTTGAATTCCGTGGTGCCCTGCCAGCGAACCCCCTTGTCCCAGGCGAGCTTGCCGTCCAGCTTGAGCTCCCCCTTGAGAGCATTGAGCAGCAGGTTGATCTGGTTCAGCTGCGTCAGATCCCCCTTGCCCGTCAGCACCAGCTTGAAGGGCGGCACGTCCGTGCCCTTGCCGGCGGTATTCAAGGCAAACTGGTAGCCGGAGAGCTTGCCCTTGGCACTCAAACTGCCCTTGTCCAGCCGGTAGCTTGGCTCATCTTTGGCGGGCTTGTGCAGCGGCCAACCCAGGCTCTTCCACTCCAGCGCCGCATCAAAGGGCAAGTCGGGATCGAGGGCCGCCAAGGACCCCTTGAGGCTGGCGGCCACCGGCCCCTTGGCCTGCAGCGCCAGTGCCAGCTTGCCCACCGAGCCACCCAGGGTCAGGCTGGCCTGCTGCCCCTGCAGCTCGCCATCCAGCAGCCCTTTGCGGGCCTTGGCATCCAGAGTCAGGGCGAGCGGATAATCGTCTTTGAGCTGGATCTTGCCCTTGAGCGCCAGATCCGCCATGGCATGGCGCAGGGAGAGCTCGCGCAGCGCGATGTCGCTCCCCTCGGCACTGGCCGACAGCAGCAGCTTGTCGAGCCCTTCAATCAATTCACCTTGCTGATAGCGAAACGCCGTGACCTGCAATCCTTCCAGCTGGATGGGGAACGGCAGCCGGATGGCGGGCAGCGCGATGGGGGCCGCCTTGGTTGCCTGCTGCGCCTTGCTCTCATCCGCCGGCTTCGCCTTGGCGGTGACAGGCGACTTGGCCGCAACCTTGTCTTGAGAGCTTGCCTTGGCGGCAGCCGGTTTGGCAGCCTCGGTGGCCTGCGTCTCGGCCAGGGTCACCTTGAGGCCGTCCAGCACCGGCCCCTGCACGATCAGCCCCTTGCGGCTGAGGGTGGCGCCGATGTCGAGGGACTTGAGGCTCACCCCCACCCCGGGCACCGTCACATCGAGATCCGCCACCTGGAGGCTGTCGACCTGAATTTTCAGGGGCAGCGGGTGCCAGACGAAGGGCTCTGACGGCTCTTCCGGGGTCGGCTCGGAGTCGGCGACCTTGACCACCGGGTGGGTGACGTTAAGGGATTTGATCCAGAGCTTGCCCTGCAGCAGCTTGCCCAGATCCCAGTCCAGCACGGCGCGATCTACCGTGACGTCCACCAGCTCGTCCTGCCAGCCAACCCCTTCCAGGGTCCAGCCATAGCCAAGCTGGCCCGCCACCAGTTCCCCCTTGAGGGAAGGCAGGGCGGCCCTGGCCTGCTGCCACAGCCACTTGTTGCCCTGATGGGTGAAGCCCAGCAGGCTGACGCCGATGAGCAGCAGGAAGATGAGCCCCATCAGCCAGAGAAAGATGCGTTTTACCCAGATCACAGCACAGACCCCCGCGAAAGATGCAGCCGCAGCGGCCAGAGAAAGATGCGTTTTACCCAGATCACAGTGCAGACCCCCGCGAAAGACGCAGCCGCAGCGGCCAGAAAAAAATACGTTTTACCCAGATCACAGCGCAGACCCCCGCGAAAGATGCAGCCGCAGCGGCCGGTCAGGAGAACAGAAGAGAAGAGAAGAGGAGTGGAGCGCGGCCGGATCATAGTTCAGGCCCCAGCGCGAAGTGGAGTCGCAGCGGCTTCTCCTCCTCGGAAATGCCCACCGCCAGGTCGAGCCTGACCTGACCGATGGGGGTCACCCAGCGCACGCCGACCCCGGTGCCTATCTTCCAGGCCTCGCTGTAGTCGACCGTGGCGGTACCGCTGTCCACGAACAGGGCCCCCAGCCACTTGTCGCTGAAGCGGTAGTTGTACTCGGCGCTGGCGACGCTCACGTAGCGGCCCCCCAGCAACTTGCCGTCGCTGCCGCGCGGCGAGATGGTCTCGTAGCCGTAGCCGCGCACCGTCTGGTCACCACCGGTAAAGAAGCGCAGGGAGGGCGGCACCAGCGAGAAGCTGTCCCCTATGATGGCCCCCTGTTCGGCCCGCAGCAGGAAGCGGTGATCCTCCCCCAGGGTGCGCAGCCACTTGCTGCGCCCCCACACCCGCACGAAGCTGATGTCGGAGCCCCAGTAGGGATCGGAAAACTCCAGGGTGAGCTGTTGGCGATCGCCCCAGTCGGGCACCAGACCGCCGCGCACCCGCAGCCGCGACCAGGAGACACCGGGGATCAGCAGCAAGCTGTTGCCCTCGTCGGCACCCTGGGTATAGATCTCGTTCTCCAGCCGGATGAACACGTCCCGGTCCCAGCTCTCCGGCCGCCGCTTCCAGCGGTGCACACTGAGGGTGGTCAGGTCGGAGCGGGTATCGTTGTTGTCCTTGTATTGATAACCGGCCTGCAGCGAGTAATAGTCCCGCAGCGGATTGCCCACCGGGATCTGGTAGTCGAAGCTGAGCTCGGCCTCGGGTTGGGAGACCTTGGCGGTGGCGTTGAGCCGGTGACCGTAGCGGTTGACCCAGGGCTTCTCCCAGGTGGCGCTCATGCGAGGCCCCACGTCGGTGGCATAGCCGATACCCGTTTCAATCTCGTGATCGACCCGGTTGGAGAGGGTCACCTGCACCGGCACCCGGTTGCCCTCGGCCTGGCTGATGAGGGGCTTGATGTCCACCTGCTTGAACAGCTTGGTGGAGGAGACATCCTGCGACATCTCCGCCAGCCGGATCGCCAGATAGGGGTCGCCGCTCTTGATGTTGATGAGCGGGCGGATGAGGCGCAGCGCCTCCGGCGTGGCGTCGTAGTGGATCTCGCCGAAGTGGTAGCGCGGGCCGGAGCGAAACAGGATGTAGATCTCGGCGGTGCCCTGATCTGGGAACACCTTGACCTGGCTCTTGCTGATCTTGGCGTCGAAGTAGCCGCGCGCCAGCCCCAGACTGCCCAGATCCGCCTTGATGGATTCGTATTTGCCGTGGTTGAGGGGATCCCCCTCTTTCAGGGGCAGCTTGTCCAACAGCTCGCTGTAGAGCTCGTCGCTGCTGGCATCCCCTTCCAGCAGGATGTCGAGACGGGAGATGATGACCGGCTTGCCCGGCTCCACCTCGATGATCACTTTGGCGGGCGCCTTCTTGTCGCGGCTCAGGGTGATCTTGGGCTGGTAGTAGCCATAGACCTGCAGCGCCTTTTGCACGCTCTCGGTGATCTTGGCGCGGGCCGGACGGTACTGGCGCTCCTGATAGACCGGCAGGGCATTGAGGTAGGCCTCGACGTTGTCCTTGTTCTCCCCCTTCAGTCCCTTGATCTGATAGGTGAGTTTGGCCGCCATGGCGGGCGTGACGAACAGCAGCAGACAGAGGCTCAGTCCCAGCGCGCGAAGCCCACGACGAAAGGCCCGTGCGGGCGGTGAGATCCCTGCAGGCAGGGGCGGATTGCATCCTGTCAAACGTCAATTTCCCCGAAGAACATGATTAAAATAATGCGATATTCAGAACGAATATGAGGCTCACTCGATCGCAAACGCGCCTCATCCTAGCATATCCCCGGCCCGACATCAGAGCGGGATGACACCGAATTTCGCCATATTATTGAAGCCTTTGCCCGCGCAGGCCGCGCATTTTTCACACTTTCCCCCGCTGACTTATGCCACTGCGGGTCAAAAAGGGCAATCCATGACCAGCACGGCCATGCCATATGGCCCTTGCCGGCCCATCCGGCCCGCTATCGCGCCATCCCTTGTTTGCCGATGGGCGCGACATCAACTGTCGGCAACTGGTCAAGATAGCGGCAATTCCCTCTCTCACCGGGCCCGCCAGCCACATTCTGGTTGCCACTGGGCCGCCCGCCTTGCCCCACTCCCGCAGAGGTAGTGCATTTTATCTCGCAGGATCAAAGAGTTGCCATCACCCAATCAAAGCCTCGTTCAACCCAATCGATTTATCCCGCTGCCCCCCTGCTCACTTCTCGCCCACACTGGGGTCATTGCACCAAGGCTCGCATCCCACCAGAGGAGACACCGTATGCACGCACGCAGCGAACAGATGGCGGACTACATCGCCGACCGACTCGAATTCATCACCTTTCTCGCCTGTTGCAGCGCCCTGCTGGCCCTGCTGACCGGCATGAACGGCCAGCAGGCGCTGGCCTTCACCGCGCTGAACCTGCCGTTCGGGCTCGCCATCCTGCTGGGCATGGCCATGCTGGCACCGCTGCCGACCCACTGGCGCCTGCCGGGCATCACCTTGCTGCTGGCGGGCAGCGCCCTGGCGACCCTGCAACTGGGGGGCAACTGGCTCAATCCGCTGGCCATCTGGAGCCTGCATGCCCTGCTCGGGCTGGAGATCCTCTGGCAGGCACGGCCCAGAACCCGGCTTGCTGCCCGTGCCCGCAGCTGAATTTGCCATGACGGCTGACGCGCGGCAGGAATTGGAGTACTCTTTGCGCCCCCGATTTGCCCACCGCCGAGGAGCGTCCCGATGAGAAAAGCCTGTGCCCAGCACATCCTGGTCAAGACCGAGAAAGAGTGTCTGGAGATCAAGGAGAAGATTGCCAAGGGAGCCGACTTCGGCCAGATGGCCAAGCGCTTCTCCACCTGTGCCTCCAGCAAGCGCTTCGGCGATCTGGGGGAGTTTTCGAAAGGCGACATGGTCAAGGCATTTGACGATGCCGTGTTCAAGGGCGAACTGCTGACCGTGCTCGGCCCGGTGCGCACCAAGTTCGGCTTCCACCTTATCAAGGTGCTCTACCGCAGCTGAGTTCAGGGCCCGGTTCAGGGTTCTGGGTTCAACTCCACCGGCCAGCCGCCGCAGCGGCGGGCATAGAAGCCGAAACGCCAGGGGTGGCGCGCCGCCCAGTCCTCCATTTCGGGCGCCGGTGTGAACCGGCTCTGCGGCCAGAGTGCAACCCGGCTCGGCCGCCCGTGCAGGGCCTGCCAGCGCGTCAAGCTCACCTGGGCCAAGCGCCACTGATAGTCATCCTTCGGCAGCAGGGCCGGCGCAAATGCCAGCCCCCGATTGCAATACTGGCCCTCGCCATCGCGCCCATCCACCAGTTGCCAGAACACGTTGAGCAGATCGCCATAACCCACTTTGACCGGGTCATAGTCGATGCGCACCGCCTGGCGCCGCGGTGGCACTTCCCGCCAGCTCGACCCCGTCGCCGCCAGCTGGCTGACGTAGCCCGGCTCCACCCGGCTGACCCCGGGCAGGGTCTCGTAGACGGCTTCGGCGCGCCACATGTCCCCCGCCGCCAGCACGGCGCTGTCCGCCCACAGCGGAACGCTTGGGAAAAGCAGCAGGATTGAGATAAATTTACTAACGTTATCAGTCAATTAAGTTTATCCTTCTGGGCACTTGTCCATCATAACCAGTGGATCCCCGTTATGCCCAGATATTTGTGGTGGCCGCTTCTGGCCTGGTTGCTGCCGCTTGCCGGCGCCCTCGGCAGCCGTGTTCACCTCTGGCCCTGGTGGCTGGGGTTTGTCATCTGCCTGCTCGGGGCCCTCGTCTCCCTCGTCTTGCTGGCTCGCCTGCCCTGGTGTCGCAATCGCTGCGCCAATGGCTGGGGCGCTGTGCCACTGCTGTTGCCCCTGGCCTTCGTGGTGCAGGCGCTGCGCACGCCGCTGGTCAACGATGTGAGCACGGATCCCAACAACCCGCCCCAGCTGCACTGGGCCAGCGAACTCAGAACGGCGCAGGATCTGCCGATTAATCCGGCCCCCTTGAAAGCAGTTGAGGGGAAACCCGGTCCTCTCTTTACCAGCGCCTCCCCGGTCGAGGTGATCACCGAGGCCCACGCCCTGATGGAGCAGCTCGGCTGGCAGGTGCGACCAAGCCCGGATGGCCTCGAGGCGGTGGTCACCACCGGCTGGTTCGGTTTTCAGGATGACGTGGCGCTGCGGGTCTTTGCCGGGCCCAAGGAGACCCGCATCGACATGCGCTCCGCCTCCCGTCAGGGGCAGAGCGACCTGGGCACCAACCGGGCCCGCATAGAGGAGTTTCTGATCCGCCTCAACGAGCGGCTGGGTCAGGCCTACAAACCCAACTTGAAGCAATAAGAAGGTCATCCATGCGCGTCGAGGTCAAGCCCGATCGGGAATATGCCTGGTTCATCCGCCCCTTTTTCTGGCTGCAACAGCGCAACTACGGTCAGGTGCTCATTCCGGGCAAGTGCTGGGGCCGCTCGCCGCGCCTGTTTGCCGCCGTCGCCACCCTCTATGGCGTCATCAACCGCAAGCGCTCCCCCATCGACCCCGTGCTGCGCTCCCTGGTGACGGTACGGGTCTCCCAGCTCAACTGGTGCCGCTTTTGCGTCGACATCAACGCCATGACCCTGGTAAAGAGAGCCGGCTCCAGCGAGAAGGTAGAGGCGCTCGCCAACTGGCGCGACAGCCCCTTGTTCGATGAGCGGGAGCGGGCTGTACTCGACTATACCGAGGCGATGACCGGGCTGGATGGAGTCAGCGATGAGCAGGCCGCCCGCCTCAAGCCCTGGTTTGACGACGACGCCATGGTGGAGCTCACCGGCCTCATCGCCTTCCAGAACATGTCGGCCAAGTTCAACGCCGCCCTCGATATCGCCCCGCAGGGCTTCTGCCAGCTGTCGGTGCAGCCAGTGCGTCAAGCCCAACCGGATAACAAGGACGCCTGATGAGAGGCTCCCGCCTGCTGCTGGTGCTGGTGATGGGCTGCCTCATCGGCGCCTTTTTCGCCTTCGACCTTGGTCACTACCTGAGCCTGCCCCAGCTGCAGGCCCGTCAGGCCGAGCTGGCCGCCCTGGTCGACCGCCATTTCGTCAGCGCCGCCCTGCTGTTCGTCGCTGTCTATGTGGTGAGCACCGCCCTCTCCCTGCCCGGCGCCAGCCTGCTCACCCTGGCCGGCAGCGCCGTGTTCGGCGTTGTCTGGGGGCTGCTGCTGGTCTCCTTTGCCAGCAGCATTGGTGCGACCCTGGCCTTTCTCAGTGCCCGCTTTCTGCTGCGCGACTGGGTCGAGCGGCGCTTTGGCGACAAGCTGGCCAGCTTGCAGGCCGGCATGAAGAAGGAAGGGGCACTATATCTGCTGAGCCTGCGCCTCATCCCCATCTTCCCCTTCTTTCTGGTCAACCTGCTGATGGGGCTCACCCCCATCAGAGTCAGCACCTACTACTGGGTGAGCCAGCTTGGCATGCTGCCCGGCACCTTCGTCTACGTGCTGGCGGGCAGCGAGCTCGCCAACCTCACCAGCACCGGCAATATCCTCTCCCCCGGCCTGATGGTGGCGCTGACCCTGCTCGGACTGATGCCGATGCTGCTCAAGGGCCTGCAGCGGCGCCTCGCCCTGCATCGGTTGCACGCCCCCTACCGCAAGCCAACACACTATGACTACAACTTGCTGGTGATTGGCGCCGGGGCCGGCGGCCTGGTGACCAGCTATATCGCCGCGGCGGTGCAGGCCAAGGTGGCGCTCATCGAGAAGCACAAGATGGGGGGCGATTGCCTCAACAGCGGCTGCGTCCCCTCCAAGGCGCTGATCCGAAGCGCCCGCTTTGCCGCCGAGCAGCGCCGGGCCAGTGAGCTGGGCTTTAACCCAAGCCAGGCCAGCGCCGATTTCGCCGCCGTGATGGAGCGGGTCGCCCGCGTCATCAAGGAGGTCGAACCCCACGACTCGGTGGCGCGCTATGAAGGACTTGGAGTGGAGTGCATCCAAGGGGAGGCCCGGCTGGTCTCCCCCTGGGAGGTGGAGGTGAACGGCCAACGCCTTGCCAGTCGTCATATCGTGCTCGCCACCGGCGCCCGGCCGCTGGTGCCCACGCTGCCGGGCCTTGAGCAGGTGCCCTGGCTCACCTCCGACACCCTCTGGCAACTGCGCACCGCGCCGCGCCAGCTGCTGGTGCTGGGCGGCGGCTCCATAGGCTGCGAGCTGGCCCAGAGTTTTGCCCTGCTTGGGGTGCCCGTTACATTGGTAGAGCTTTCGGATCAGCTGCTGCCCCGCGAAGAGCGGGAGGTGGCCGAGCTGTTGGCGGAGCAGCTGGCCCGCGATGGCGTGCGGGTGCTCACCGGCTGGCGCGCCGAGCGAGCCGACTATCTGCCCGCAGCCGCGGGAGATCTGCCCATTCGGCTGCAACTGCGCCGGGGCGACGAGACGCAAACCATTGCAGGGGATCAGCTGCTGCTGGCGCTGGGCCGGGTCGCCAACGTCAGCGGCTTCGGGCTCGAAGCGCTGGGGGTGGAGCTGGCACCGCGCGGCACGGTGGCGGTCGATGGCTTCCTCGCCACCAACTACCCCAGCATTCTGGCGGTGGGGGACGTAGCGGGCCCTTACCAGCTCACCCATGCCGCCGCCCATCAGGGCTGGTATGCCGCGGTCAATGCCCTGTTCAGCCCGTTCAAGCGCTTTCGGGCCGACTATCGGGTCATGCCGGCCGCCATCTACACTACGCCAGAAATCGCCCGGGTCGGCCTCAATCAGAAAGAGGCCAGGGCGCAGGGCATCCCCTTCGAGCTGACCCGTTTCGCGCTGGCCGAGCTGGACAGAGCCATCACCGATGGCGAGCGCCAGGGCTTTATCGAGGTGCTCACCGTACCCGGCAAGGATCAGATCCTGGGTGCCACCCTGGTGGGCACTCACGCCGGCGAGCGGATCGCCGAATTCGTGCTCGCCATGCGCCACCGCCTCGGCCTTGGCAAGATCCTCGCCACCATCCACGCCTACCCCACCCTGATGGAGGGGAACAAGTATCTGGCGGGCGAGTGGCGACGGGCCCGTCAGCCAGCCACCCTGCTGGCGCTGCTGACCCGTTATCACCGCTGGCGCCGCGGCGCCTGACCCAACTCCAGGTAACCCAGATGCGACACTCATTGCCCTCGTTCACACAGTTGTTGCGCGCCCTGCCCCTGCTGGCAGGCAGCCTCCTCTTCACCCAGGCCAACGCCGCCGACAACCCGCGGTGGCAGCAGACCCTTGATGAGGCCAAGGGGCAGACCGTCTACTTCAACGCCTGGGGCGGCAGCCCGGAGATCAACGCCTACCTGGTGTGGGCCGGCCAGGAGCTGGCGCGCGAATACCAGGTCAAGCTGGTACAGGTGAAGGTGGATGACATCGCCCAGAGCGTCAGCCAACTGCTGGCTAACAAGCAGGCCGGCAAGCAAGCTGGCGGTCCCATCGACCTGCTCTGGGTCAACGGCGAGAACTTCAAGGCGCTCAAGGAGCAGGGACTGCTCGGCGCCCCCTTTACCCGTGGGCTGCCCAACATGGCGCTGGTCGACGGCACCCTGCCGGTGAGTGAGGACTTCACCGTGCCGGTGGAGGGGCTGGAAGCCCCCTGGGGCATAGGCCAGCTCAACCTGATGGTCAACGGCGAAGAGGTCAAACAGCTGCCCACCTCGGCGGCGGCCCTGCTCGCCTGGACCAAGGCCCACCCCGGCCGCTTCACCTATCCCAAGCCGCCCCAGTTCCACGGTTCCAGCTTTCTCAAGCAGATCTTGCTGGAGCTGACACCGGACCCCGCCCCCCTCTATCGGGAGGTGACCGATACCGACTTTGCCAGGATTACCGCCCCGCTCTGGACCTGGCTGGATGAGCTGCACCCTGCGCTCTGGCGCAAGGGCAAGCTGTTTCCCACCAGCGCCGCCGAGACCCGCCAGCTGCTCGATGACGGCGAGCTGGCGATGGCCATCAGCTTCAACCCGCAGGAGGCGCAGAGCGCGGTGCAAAATGGCACCCTGCCCCCCAGCGTGATGGCGGTGGCCATGGCGAAAGGAGCGCTCACCAACAGCCACTTCCTCGCCATCCCCTTCAACGCCAACGCCCGCGCCGGCGCCAAGGTGGTGGCCAACTTCCTGCTGAGCCCCGCCGCCCAGGCGCGCAAGGCCGAGCCCGCCTTCTGGGGCGATCCCAGCGTGCTGCGGGCCGATGCCCTGCCCGCCACCCAGCAGCCGGTGCCGGCGCTGCGCTTCAAATCGGTGGCCGAACCTAACCCCAGCTGGCAGCTCAGGCTGGAAGCGGCCTGGGCCGAGCGCTACGGCCACTGATGAGCCGGTTCGGCCGCTCTTCGCTTGATTGGCGCCCCCTGTTCACCGCCGGGTACGCCCTGGTTTTTGGCCTTCCGCTGCTGGCGGGGGGCTGGCAACTGCTGGCTGAGGGGCTGAGTCAGGCTCACCTGCAACGGCTGCTGGCCCAGCCGGGCCTGTGGCACTCGGCGCTGCTGAGCCTGTGGATTGGCGCCGCCTCGACCCTGGCCAGTCTGCTGCTGACCGCCCTGCTGCTGGCCCACAGCGACAGCCGGGCCTTTGGCTGGCTGCGTCGGCTGCTCTCGCCCTTGCTGGCACTGCCCCACGTCGCCTTTGCCATCGGCTTTGCTTTTCTGCTCGCTCCCTCCGGCTGGTTGCTGCGCCTGCTCTCGCCGACCCTCACCGGGTTCGAGCTGCCCCCCGACTGGCAGACCCTGCGCGATCCCGCCGGGCTTGGGCTGATCTTCGCCTTGACCCTCAAGGAGACCCCCTTCCTGCTGCTGATGGCGCTCGGCACGCAAGACCCCGCCAGGGTGGCGCGCCAGCAGTGGCTGGGGGCGAGCCTCGGCTTTAGCGCCCCCCAGATCTGGTGGCGCCTGCTGCTGCCGGCGCTGTGGCCCGCCCTGCGCCTGCCCCTCTATGCAGTCGCCGCCTACGGGGTGGCGGTGGTGGATCTGGCCCAGCTGCTCGGGCCCGATGCCCCCGCTCCGCTGGCTGTGCGCCTGTGGCTCTGGTATCAGGACCCGGATCTGGTCTGGCGCGGCGCCACCGCCAGCGGCGCCCTGCTGCTGCTCGCCATCACTGCGCTGCTGCTGGCCCTGTTGCGGCTGCTGGAGCTGGCCCATCGAACCCTTGGCAAACCCGGCTGGCTCGATGGCAAACGAGCAAACCCAAGCGCTCTTGGCCGCACCCTTGCCACCGGCAGCGTGGCGACCCTAATTGCCCTCAATCTGGCGGTGCTGGGGGCATTGCTGCTCTGGTCACTGGCCCGGCGCTGGCCCTTTCCCGCCCTCTGGCCGAGCCAGTGGAGCGGTCGCCATTGGCTCGAACTGCTGCCGACCCTGTCGCCGCTGCTGACCACCAGCATGCTGCTGGCACTGGCGAGCGGGGCGATTGCGCTGGTGATGGCGGTGCTGAGTCTGGAGGCACAGGCGGGTCGCCGCCCCTGGCCGCTCTGGCTCATCTGCCTGCCGCTGTTGCTGCCGCAAGCCAGCCTGCTGTTCGGCATTCGCCTCGGGATAGACTGGTTCAGCCTCGGGTGGGGGGGCGATGGCATCGGCTGGGGCTGGGTGCTCTGGAGCCAGCTGCTGTTTGTCTTTCCCTACGTCTATCTCTGCTTACAAGGCCCCTATGGCCAGTTCGACGCGCGGATAACCCAGAGCGCCCTGCTGCTGGGGGCAACCCCGTGGCGAGCCTGGTGGCAGGTGAAAGGGCCGCTGCTGGCGCGCCCGCTGTTGTTTGCCTTCGGCGTCGGAGCCGCGGTGAGCCTGGCCCAATACCTGCCGACCTTGCTGTTTGGCGCCGGCCGGGTGGTCACCATCACCACCGAAGCTGTGGCCATCGGCAGCGGCCTCAACCGGCGGCTGGCGGGCCCCTACGGCCTGCTGCAACTGCTGCTGCCGCTCCTTATCTATCTGCTGGCGCTCTGGCTGCCGGCCCGACTCAACCCGGCGCTCAAGGGGAGCGGCTAACGATGAACAACAACCATGACAACAGCCCCATGCTGAGCACCACCCCCTTCGCCTCTATCTGGAGGAAAACCTGCTGCTCTCGCTGCCCGCCCTGCAGGTGGCGCCGGGCGAGGTATTGACCCTGATGGGCTCCAGCGGCTGTGGCAAGAGCTCGCTGCTGGCAGCGCTGGCGGGGGTGCTGCCGGCAAGCGGCCCCATCCGGCTGGAGGGGGACGTGACCCTCGGCACGCGCCGGCTCACCCAGCTGCCGCCCCAGGCGCGGCGCATCGGCATGCTGTTTCAGGATGATCTGCTGTTCGACCACCTGACGGTGGCCGAGAACCTGATGTTCGGCATGCCGGCCAGCGTGAAGGGGCACGGGGAGCGGCGGGAAAAGGCAGTGGCCGCGCTGGCACAGGTGGATCTGACAAATCAGGCGGACAAGCTGCCGGGGACGCTCTCCGGCGGCCAGAAGGCCCGCGTCAGCCTGCTGCGGGCGCTGCTGGCCGAGCCCGATGCATTGTTGTTGGACGAGCCCTTCTCCCGCCTCGACAAGCCGCTGCGGGGCGCCTTTCGCGAACTGGTGTTCGCGCAGATCAAGGCACTGGCCATCCCCGCTCTGCTGGTGACCCACGACGAAGATGACGCGCCGGGCACCATACTCCAGCTCACCGAATCCTGTTTTTGACCGAGGAGTTCACCTTGTTTGACCGTCACCTGATCCCCGTTATCCGCAGCCCCCTCACCCGGCTCGCCAGACCGCTCTGCCGCGCCGGGATCAGCGCCAACCAGATAAGCCTCACCGGCTTTGCCATCGGCATGCTGGCATTGCCGCTGCTGGCCTTTGGCTGCTATCAATGGGCGCTGGCGGCGATCCTGCTCAACCGGCTGCTGGACGGGCTTGATGGCGCCGTGGCGCGGGAAACCGGCATCACCGACTGCGGCGGCTTTCTCGACATCACGCTGGATTTCATCTTCTACGCCGCCGTGGTGCTGGGCTTTGCCCTCGCCGCCCCCGCCAATGCGCTACCCGCCGCCACCCTGCTGTTTGCCTTCATGGGCACCGGCTCGAGCTTTCTGGCGTTTGCCATCATGGCGGGCAAGCGGGGCATCGACAATCCGGTCTACCACCACAAGTCCCTCTACTACTTGGGCGGCCTCACCGAGGGGAGCGAGACCATCGCCCTGTTCGTAGTGATGTGCCTGTGGCCCGCCGCCTTCGCCCCGCTCGCCTACGGCTTTGCCCTGCTCTGCGCCATCACCACCCTCACCCGGCTCTGGAGCGGTTACCACACCCTGCGTTGAGGCAGGACGGCGAGAGGGGCCGCTACGGAACACTTGCGCATGGACGACAATGTTTTACCATGGCGACACTCTTTTTCAGGCTCATGAGAACCTTATGCGTCGCCTTGTCTCCGTGCTCACCCTCTCCCTGTTTCCCATGCTCTATGGCTGCAGCAGCACGCCGGCTGCCAAGCCCGTGGTCAAGCCCCAACCCAACAGCGCCTTCATCAACCAGACGCCGCCGAGCAAACCCTTCTACGGGCAGGTGAGCCAGCCGGGTGTCAGCAAGGGGGACTTCGCCAATCGCGCCAACGTGGACAACTTCGTGCAGCGGATGGTGCAAAAGCACGGCTTCGATGGCGCCGAGCTGCACCGGGTGCTGGCCCAGGCCGAACGCTATGACTGGATCATCCGCCTGATGGATGCCCAGGCCCCCAGCACCACGCCGCCCACCGGCCCGACCGGCGCCTGGAATCGCTACCGCGCCAAGTTCATCACCCCGGACAACGTACAGAACGGCGTCAGCTTCTGGCGTGAGTACGAGAACGAGCTCAACCGTGCCCAGCAGGTCTATGGGGTGCCGCCGGAGATCATCGTCGGCATCATCGGCGTGGAGACCCGCTGGGGCCGGGTGATGGGCAAGACCCGCATCCTGGATGCGCTGGCGACCCTGGCGTTCGACTACCCGCGCCGGGCCGAGTTCTTCACCAGCGAGCTGGAATCCTTCCTGGTAATGACCCGCGACGAGGGGATGGATCCCACCGAACCCAAGGGCTCCTACGCCGGCGCCATGGGCTACGGCCAGTTCATGCCCTCCAGCTTCCAGCGCTACGCGGTGGACTTCAACGGCAACGGCCACACCAACCTGTGGGACCCGGTGGATGCCATCGGCAGCGTGGCCAACTACTTCAAGGCCCACGGCTGGGAGAAGGGACAGCCGGTGGCGGTGCGCGGTCAGGGCCAGCTGCCCGGCTACGAGCACGGCTTCCAGACCCGCTACCCGGTCGCCTCCCTGCGCCGCGCCGGGCTGACCCCCACCAGCCCCCTCGGCAACCACAGCGAGGCGAGCCTGCTGCGCCTGGATGTGGGCACCGGCTATCAGTACTGGTACGGCCTGCCCAACTTCTACACCATCACCCGCTACAACCACAGCACCCACTACGCCATGGCGGTGTGGCAGCTGGGACTGGCGGTGAAGGATGCCCGCGGCGGTTACTGAGCCTTCCGGATAAAAAAGGCGGCCCTCAGGGCCGCCTTGCCAACCATCTATACTGCGCCTTCGGGCGCAGTGTGCGTTTACAGTGCCCCCGCCTTCGCCAGACGATCCAGCTCGGCAAGCAGGGCGGCCGGCTCGACCCGACGGGTGTAATCGGCGTTGATGAAGTGATAGTGCACGGTTCTGTCCTGGCCGATGATGTAGCTGGCCGGCACCGGCAGGGTGAAGCTCTCGTCGCCGTTGCTCGCCGGGATGTCGATGCCAAAGCCGGCATAGATGGGCCTGAGCGCCTCCGGCAGCTCGAACACCAGTCCCAGCGCTGCCGAGACCCGGTTGCCCTCGTCGCTCAGCACGGTGATCGCCAGCCCGTTGGCGGTGAGGGTATCCTGCGCCGAACTGGGGGTTTCCGGCGTCATGCCGATGAGGTTCACGCCGCGCTCGCGCAGCGCCGGCAACACGGCGTTGAGCGCCTGCATCTCCATGTTGCAGTAGGGGCACCAGCCACCGCGATAGACGTTGAGCAGCACAGGCCCCTCCGCCAGATAGTGGGAGAGCGGGCGCACCACCCCGTGCTGATCCGGCAGGGCGAAGTCGGGCATCCGCTCTCCGCGCCCCAGCGCAGCCTGCTCCAGCCCGCTTTTCTGCAGGCTGCGGGTCGCTTCCTCCATCAAGGCCAGTACCGGGGCCGGTACCTGGCGCTGCTTCTGCTCATCGTACGCTTTGATTTTTTGCTCGAGTGTGTGCATCATGACCATCCTTTTTGTAGTGGTCGCTACAATATCAAGCGAACCACTCCTCATGGTCAAGTTGTTTTTTAGCGATCACTCCAAAATAAAGTTTCACAAGGCAGGACTCGAGATGGCAAGACCCGCATCATTTGACAGAGAACAGGTACTGGAAATCGCTCTCAACGCCTTCTGGGATACCGGCTTCAGCAACACCGGCATTGCCGCGCTGGTCGAACGGATGGGACTCAAGCCCAGCAGCCTGTACGGCGCCTTCAGCTCAAAGGAGGGGTTGTTCATGGAGGTGCTGCAGCGCTATTCGGCGCAGAGCCTGGCGCAGATCGAGCAGATCCTGAGCTCGGCAGCCTCCCCCCTGGCGGGCGTGCAGGCCCTGCTTGATGCAGTGGCCCGGGATGCCATCGCCAGCGAGGCGCACCGTGGCTGCCTGCTGGTCAACACCTTGCTGGAGATTGGCCGCCACCACCCGCTCATTCAGGAGACCGCCAGCAGCCACCTCGCCGAGGTCGAGCTGCGGGTCAGCGCAGCCCTGCGCCAGGCGCAGGCGGCAGGGGAGCTAACCGCCGGGCGCGACGTCGACGCCACCGCCGCCTTGCTGATGACCATGGTGTGGGGATTGCGCGTGCTGGGCCGCACCCATCCGCCCGCCGCCAAGGTGAATGCGGTGCTGGCCCAGATGCAGGCCATCCTGTCTGCGGACGCATGACGACAGTTCACCCGGCTACGGGGTTCACTCGTTTTCCAGCAGCCAGCGCTTGAGCAGGACGGCCAGTTGCTCCTGCTCGGCCAGGGTCAATGGCGCCAGCAGGCGCCGCTCGTTGGCCACGTGCCGCTCCACCGCCCGGTCAACCAATTCCCGGCCCGCGTCGGTCAGGCAGACCAGCAGGCTGCGCCGATCGCTCGGGGCGGCCTGACGTTCCACCAAGCCTCGCTCTGCCAGTTTGTCGAGGCGGGCGGTCATGGCCCCCGAGCTCAACATGGCGGATTGATAGAGCACGGTCGGGGTAAGCGGTTCGCCGGCCCGGCGCAGGGTCGCCAGAATGTCGAAGTCGCTGCCGAGCAGGCCGCACTCCTTGAGCTCCTCGCTCACCTCCCGTCCGGCGATCGCCGCCATTCGCGCCACCCGTCCCAGCACGCCCATGGGAGAGCAGTCGAGATCCGGTCGCTGCCGGGCCCACTGGGCCAGCAGCAGGTCTACATGATCTGATTCCATCTTCGGCCACTTATCTTTTTATCGAGATACTTGATAGTAAACCAATTTGAGGCTAATTTATCTTTACTTAAAGATACTTTGTAAAGAGACAAATTCATGTCCATGCTGATCGCCCTGTTGGCCCCTTTGCTCTGGGGCAGCACCTACGCCGTCGTCAGCCTTTATCTGACCGACTACTCCCCCTACTGGGTGGCGGTGTGGCGGGCGCTGCCGGCCGGGTTGCTCCTGTTGCTGGTACGCCCGCGTCTGCCGCCCCTGCCCTGGGGCAAGCAGTGCCTGCTGGCGTTTTGCAACATCGCTGCGTTTTTTGCTCTGCTGTTCGTGGCCGCCTTCCGGCTGCCAGGGGCCGTGGCGGGCACCCTGGGTGCCACCCTGCCGCTGGTCCTGATGTTGCTGGCCTGGTTGCAAGATGGCGTCAGGCCGTCCCTGAAATGGCTGCTGCTGGGCCTGATGGGGCTGGGCGGGGTCTTGCTGCTGCTCAACCCTTCCGCCAATCTGGATCCTGTCGGCGTCACCTGCGCCCTGCTGGCCACCCTGCTCATCGGCCAGTCCAGCCGCTGGATGCAGCGCTGGCCGGTGAGCGATCTGCTGGCGCTGACCGCCTGGCAGCTGCTGCTGGGCGGCCTGATGCTGATCCCGCTCGCCTGGTGGCTGGCCGGCCCCATGCCGCTGCCGCAGCCGGCAAGCGCTCCCGGCCTGCTCTGGCTGATCCTGCTCAACACGGCGCTGGCCTACTGGGCCTGGCTGTGGGGGCTCAAGCGCCACGGCCCGGAGGTGATGGGCATGCTGGCCCTCACCAACCCCATGGTGGCGGTCTCCTGCGGTGTGCTGATGGTGGGGGAAACGCTGGATGCTCGCCAATGGCTCGGCATCGGGGTGATCCTGCTCTCCCTGTTCCTGATGAAGCTGCCTGCTCGTCCCTTCTTCAAACGCTGGCAGGCCCGCCGGGCAAGCACCGGCCAGTGCAGCAGGCCGTGAGCACAACGCCTCCAACTCAAGCGCAATAAAAAAAGAGGAGCCATCAAGGCTCCTCTTTCACATTCAGCAGGTGTTTGAGTCGAACTCAGACCCCGGCCTTGGCCAGGGCGGCGGAGACGATCTGCTGGGCTTCCTGCTGGATGAGGTCCAGGTGCGCCTCGCCCTTGAAGCTCTCCATGTAGATCTTGTAGATGGACTCGGTGCCGGAGGGGCGCGCCGCGAACCAGCCGTTCTCGGTCACCACCTTGAGGCCGCCGATGGCAGCATCGTTGCCCGGCGCCTTGGTCAGCTTGGCGATGATGGGCTCACCGGCCAGGGTGGAGGCTTCCACCAGCGCCGGATCCAGCTTGGAGAGCACCGCCTTCTGGGCGCTGTTGGCCGGGGCATCGATGCGACGATAGCTGGAGCGACCGAACTTGGCTTCCAATGCGTCGTAGTGGGCCTGCGGATCCTTGCCGGTCACCGCCAGAATTTCCGCTGCCAGCAGCGCCAGAATGAAGCCATCCTTATCGGTGGTCCAGACGGTGCCATCTTTGCGCAGGAAGGAGGCGCCCGCGCTCTCCTCACCGCCAAAGCCGAACTCACCGCTGTAGAGGCCATCCACAAACCACTTGAAGCCGACCGGCACCTCTTTCAGGGTGCGGCCAATCTCGCCGGCCACCCGGTCGATCATGGAAGAGGAGACCAGCGTCTTGCCGACCGCAGACTCTTTGGACCAGCCGGTTCGATGGGTAAACAGATACTGGATCGCCACCGCCAGATAGTGGTTCGGGTTCATCAGGCCCGACTGGGTGACGATGCCGTGACGGTCGTAGTCCGGGTCGTTGCCAAGGGCGATGTCGAACTTGTCCTTGAGGGCAATCAGGCTGGCCATGGCGAATGGGCTGGAGCAGTCCATCCGGATCTTGCCGTCTTTATCCAGGGTCATGAAGGAGAAGGTCGGGTCGACCTTGTAGTTCACCACCTCGATGTTCAGACCATAGGTCTTGGCGATGACGTCCCAGTAGGCGACGCCGGAGCCGCCCAGCGGATCGACACCGATCTTGATGCCGGCCTGCTTGATGGCCTCCATGTCCAGCACGTTCTTCAGGTCATCCACATAGGGAGTGACATAGTCGTGCAGGGCCACGAACGGGCTCTTGAGGGCCTCGGCGAACGGCATGCGCTTCACACCGGCCAGACCCGCTTCCAGAATCGCGTTGGCGCGATCCTCCACCCACTTGGTGATCTCCCCTTCGGCGGGACCGCCGTGGGGCGGGTTGTATTTGAAGCCACCATCTTCCGGCGGGTTGTGGGACGGGGTGATCACCACGCCATCAGCACGGGCAGCCGGTTTGCCTGCATTGTGGCGCAGGATGGCGTGAGAGATGACCGGGGTCGGGGTGAAGCCGAGACCGGCCTGAATGCGGGTCTCGACGCCGTTGGCCGCCAACACTTCCACCGCGCTGGCAAAGGCGGATTCAGACAGGGCGTGGGTATCCATGCCGACAAACAGCGGGCCCGTGATGCCGGCCTGCTGGCGATACTCCACCAGCGCCTGGGTCACCGCCAGGATGTGGGATTCGGTGAAGGCGTTGTGCAGGGCGCTGCCGCGGTGACCGGAGGTGCCGAAGGCAACCCGCTGCTCGGGGCGGCTCATGTCGGGCTTGTTGAGGTAGTAGGCGCTGACCAGACGGGGGATGTTGGTCAGGTCGCTCAAACGGGCCGGCTGACCGGCGTGGGAATGCTGTGCCATGGCGTTGTCCTTGCTTGATGGCGGCCTTGCCCGGCAAGGCCTGAGTCTGATGAACCGTTAAATTGCGCCGCACACCCGGGCGATCACCTCGTCGCCATACCCCATGCTGGTCATCAGCTGGGCCACCATATTCTGCTTGCGACTGGTGTTGGTATTGGTGATCACCCAGAACGGGGTCTCCGGCACCGGCTTGGGCTTGGTGGTGCTGCCGCTGGCGCGCAGGGCATCGGGATCCCGCGAGAAATAGACGCGCTTGCGCCCCTTGATTTCGGTGGCCTGGGTAAACCCGACCGGGTCATCCCGGTAGAGGGTACTGAGCACCTGCATGAAGCGGTTGATGGACTTCTCTTCTTTTTGCAGCTCGCCGGAGTCGAGCAGCGCCTCCAGCCCCATGGCATCGGCCACGGCGTGCGGCTGGGCCGTCGTCACCGGCTCGGCCACAGGCGCAGCCTGGTTGGCGGGCTGTTCCAGCAGGCGGCGCAGGATATCGGAGGCACTCTCGCCGATGTGCCGGGTCTGGCTGGCGATATAGAAGTAGAGATCGTCATCAAGCTCGATGGTTTTCATAGGGATGCGCTGGACTCGTCGAAATTCGGATGCGGCGATTATACATAGGCAAACCCGGCAGCCCAAGCAAGGGGCGGACAGATGTGCATGAATCTCATCGAGAATACGGCATAATAGCGGGCCAAGTGTGTGATCCGTCGCACTGATAGCCGATCTGGCAGACTTTTTTAGAAAAAAAACCACACTTTTTTGCTCCGCAATGAGTGAAATCCTTTTCTTTCCAGTGTGTTAAATCACAACGTGCAACGCACTCACGACCGACAAGGTGTCATTTTGCAACAAAACCCATTATTGAACTTCAAGGAGCAGGGCCAGGGCCAACCCGTCGTGCTGATCCACGGGCTGTTCGGCAGCCTCGACAACCTCGGCCTGCTGGCGCGCCCGCTGAGCGAACAATACCGGGTCATCAGCGTCGATCTGCGCAACCACGGCGCCTCCTTTCACTCCGACGAGATGAGCTACCCGGCCCAGGCCGCCGATCTGCTCGCCCTGCTGGATCGGCTCGGGCTTGAGCAGGTTGCCATCGTGGGTCACTCCATGGGGGGCAAGGTGGGCATGCAGCTGGCCAAGCTCGCGCCAACGCGCGTTGCCAAGCTGGTGGTGGCCGATATCGCGCCGGTCGCCTACCCCCACGCCCGCCACCAGAATGTGTTCGCCGGCCTCAACGCCACCCTCGAACAGGTTCCGCAAAGCCGCAGCGAGGCGGAAGCCATCCTGGCGCAGCACATCGAGATCGCCGGCGTACGCCAGTTCCTGCTCAAGTCGTTTGCCAAAACCGGGCACGGCTGGGGCTGGCGTTTCAACGTCCCGGCCCTTGAGCGCAACTACGCCAACATCATGGGCTGGCCCGATGCACAGAGCCGCTTCGAGGGCCCAGCGCTCTTCATCAAGGGGGGGGATTCCGACTACATGCAGCCTGAACATACCGACACTGTGATGGCGCAATTCCCCGCCGCCAAGGCCCGGGTCATCGCCGGTACCGGTCACTGGCTGCACGCGGAAAAGCCGGTTTTGTTCAACAAACTGGTTGTGGATTTCCTGTCGACAGGCGGTTAACAGTTTCAAATCCTTTGTGATATAGTGCGCCCGTCATAAGGAGTGTGCGCAATCCATGCTAAGTGAACATATCGACCTGATTGAGAGTCTGGGCCTGAAGTTATTCTTTGTGGCCATTTTCGTATTGATTGGCCTGGCCATTCAGGACGTGCTCAAACGCGGCAACGTGCCCCGTTTCGGCCGACTCATCGTCTGGTTGGTACTCTTCCTGGGTTGTGCAGGTTTTGTCGCCAAGGGGCTGATCGAACTGGGCTGGGAAGGCTCAGGCATCGGCTAACTTATTTTCATCTGTGATGTATGGCCAAACAGCAAACTGATCGAACAACACTGGATCTGTTCGCAAATGAGAAGCGCCCCGGCAGGCCAAAGACCAACCCACTCCCCCGCGAGACCCAGCTCAAGATCAACAAGCGCAACCAGCTCAAGCGCGATCGGGAGAACGGTTTGAAGCGGGTAGAGTTAAAGGTGGAGGCCGAGTTGCTGGAACGCCTGAACCAACTTGCGTTACAACAGAACGTCAGCCGAGCCGAGCTGATCCAATCTATCCTGAAGCAACAGATTGAGTCTGCACATGCTGCAGGCATCACAATCTGACCGTTAAGCATTAACACCAGATACGGGTAACTAAACACTATGGCTAGTGTAGGTCTGTTTTTCGGCAGCGATACCGGTAATACCGAAGCTGTCGCCAAGATGATCCAGAAAGAACTGGGCAAACAACTGATTGAAGTCCGTGACATTGCCAAGAGCAGCAAGGCCGACATCGACAGCTTTGATCTGCTGATGTTCGGTATCCCGACTTGGTACTATGGCGAAGCCCAGGCCGACTGGGACGACTTCTTCCCCGAGCTGGAAGAGATCGACTTCACCAACAAGCTGGTCGCCATCTTCGGATGCGGTGATCAGGAAGACTATGCCGAGTACTTCCTCGACGCCATGGGCACCCTGCGTGACATCGTCGAAGCCAAAGGCGCCATCGTCATCGGCAACTGGCCAACCGCCGGCTACGAATTCGAAGCCTCCAAGGCACTGGTGGACGACAAGCACTTCGTGGGTCTGGGCATCGACGAAGATCGCCAGCCGGAGCTGACCGCCGAGCGCGTCAAGGGCTGGTGCAAGCAGCTGCACGAAGAGATGTGCCTGGCCGAGCTGGAGTGATCCAGGCTCGCCAGCCTCTCTGACAACTAAGGGCCCCACGGGGCCCTTAGTTGTTTTCTGACTCAGCCTCTTTCGCCACTCCTGTGCTCTGGTTTGGCCCGCACATAGAGGGTGCGCTTGACCTGAGCCACCAGCTCGCCGCTCTGATCCTGCACCGTCACCTCGAACTCGGGGAAGTGCTTGTCTCCCCCGTCTGTCGCCGCCACGATGGCGGCCAGCTTGCCGTCGGTCAGGTTGAATTCGGCCACCAGCTTGCCCTTGCCCGGCTTGATGTAGTTGATGCTGCCCGCCTTGTCCCAGACGTAATAGCGGTTCTTGAAATAGCCCATCAGCATCAGCGGATAGATGGGATCGGTCATCGCAAACATGCTGCCGCCAAACTGGGTACGGTTGGCGTTCTTGTTCCACCAGCGGGACTTGAGGGTGACCCGGCAGAAGCGAAAATCATCGCTCAATGTCTCTATCTTGATGCCGGCGCCCCAGAAAGGGGGCCAGGCGTTGAGGGCGCGGCGCACCCAGGCCGCATTGTCAAAAAGCCAATCCATGGATCTCATCCGACCAGACAGTGAAGAAGGTTACATTTTATCAACATTCACCAAACGAGCAAGCCGTCACGAGAATCCGTCCAATTCCACCGGATGGCGCCATCTGCGCTAAAGCCCTTGAATTACTGGGTTTATTTTTAGGTGAGCTACGACCTATAATGACAGGCCAAGCGAGTTCGTGGTTGCCATTCCAGCGGCAGTCAATCAGAATAACCACACCTTCGAGAATGCGAATAAATAGAATATGGCAGACAACAACCAAGCGTTAAAAAAGGCCGGGCTCAAGATCACCTTGCCCCGTGTCAAAATCCTGGAAATCCTGCAACAGCCGGACTGCCAGCACACCAGTGCGGAAGATCTGTACAAACGACTGATCGACCAGGGTGAAGAGATTGGTCTCGCTACCGTATATCGCGTTCTCAACCAGTTTGATGATGCCGGTATTGTTACCCGTCACCACTTCGAAGGGGGCAAGTCGGTGTTCGAACTGGCCACCCAGGAACACCACGACCACCTGGTCTGCCTCGACTGCGGCAAGGTGATCGAGTTCTCCGATGAGGTGATCGAACAGCGCCAGCGCGATATCGCCCAGCAGCACAACATCCGGCTGACCAATCACAGCCTCTATCTGTACGGCCACTGCGCCGCCGGCGAGTGCAAGCACGAAGATTGACCCGCCCGACAGAGACAATAAAAAAAGCCAGCATCACGCTGGCTTTTTTGTGTCCGTCATTTAGAACCCATTTACGCTCTTGCTCCGAGGCAGTGATCAAGAAAGGGCAGAGTCTCCCCTGCCCTCTTCTGTTATCAGGCCTCGGCCTTGCCCCACACGTCGCGCAGGGCCACGGTGCGGTTGAACACCAGATGCTCCGGGCTGGAGAGCTTGTTGTCGGCGCAGAAGTAACCTTCACGCTCGAACTGGTAAGCCTGCTCCGGTTTGGCGTTCTTCAGGGAGGCCTCGACGCGGGCACCCTCGATGATCACCAGGGAGTCCGGGTTCAGGGCCGCTTCAAAGTCCTCTTCGGCGCCCGGGTTCGGCACCTTGAACAGACGGTCGTAGAGGCGCACTTCGGCCGGCAGGGAGTGAGTGGCGCTGACCCAGTGGATCACCCCTTTCACCTTGCGACCATCGGCCGGATCCTTGCCCAGAGTCTCGGGATCGTAGGAGCAGTAGATGCAGGTGACCTTGCCATCGGCATCTTTCTCGACCCGCTCGGCCTTGATGACGTAGGCATTGCGCAGGCGCACTTCCTTGCCCAGCACCAGTCGCTTGAACTGCTTGTTGGCTTCTTCTTTGAAGTCCGCTTCATCGATGAGGATCTCGCGGGTGAAGTTCAGCTCGCGGGTGCCCATCTCGGCGTTGTTCGGGTGGGCCGGGGCAGTCAGCACTTCGTCGGCGGCCAGGTTCTCGATCACCACCTTGACCGGGTGCAGCACGGCCATGGCACGCGGCGCATTCTCATTGAGATCTTCGCGGATACAGGCTTCCAGCATGCTCATCTCGACGATGTTGTCCTGCTTGGTCACGCCGATGCGCTTGCAGAACTCGCGGATGGAGGCCGGGGTATAGCCACGACGACGCAGACCGGAGACGGTCAGCATCCGCGGATCGTCCCAACCGTCCACGTGCTTCTCGGTCACCAGCAGGTTCAGCTTGCGCTTGGACATGACGGTGTATTCGAGGTTCAGCCGGGAGAACTCGTACTGACGGGGGTGGCAATCGATGGTGATGTTGTCCAGCACCCAGTCGTACAGGCGACGGTTGTCCTGGAACTCCAGCGTACAGATGGAGTGGGTGATCCCTTCCAGGGCGTCCGAGATGCAGTGCGTGAAGTCATACATCGGGTAGATGCACCACTTGTCACCGGTCTGGTGGTGGTGGGCAAACTTGATGCGATAGATGACGGGATCGCGCATCACCATGAAGGGGGATGCCATGTCGATCTTGGCGCGCAGGCAGGCGGCGCCTTCGGCAAACTCGCCGTTCTTCATCTTCTCGAACAGAGCCAGGTTCTCGGCCACCGAACGATCGCGGAACGGGCTGTTCTTGCCCGGCGCGGTCAGGGTGCCACGGTATTCGCGCATCTGCTCGGCAGAGAGCTCGTCCACGTAGGCCAGGCCCTTCTCGATGAGCTCGATGGCATAGCCGTGCAGCTTGTCGAAATAGTCGGAGGAGTAGCAGATCTCGCCGTTCCACTGGAAGCCGAGCCACTGTACGTCCTGCTTGATGGACTCAACGTACTCGATATCTTCCTTCACCGGGTTGGTGTCGTCGAAGCGCAGGTTGCACTGGCCCTGGTAGTCGCGGGCGATGCCGAAGTTCAGGCAGATGGACTTGGCGTGACCGATATGGAGATAACCGTTCGGCTCGGGCGGAAAACGGGTATGCACGCTGCTGTGCTTACCGCTGGCCAGATCTTCATCAATGATCTGACGAATAAAGTTAGTTGGGCTGTTCGCCTGACTCATGGCTCACCTCAAAAATGCGTCACTGGCGGAAGTTGTGCCGGCTGGCACCCTCATACCCCCGCCGTCAAGCCGGATATGATCCCTCATTACGCGCCCTGTCTCAACCTGAATTTGCCCGTTTCGGGGGACTGGCGCCGCAAAACAACCCGTACTGGGGCCGGTTTGACTGACTGACGAAAAAAAAGACCCCGCACGAGGCGGGGTTCAAGGTGATGAAAAACAAAAACAGACAATACACACACACAACAAAGGCTCACACGCACAGTCAACCTTTCCCAAGGGCGATGGCCATCGCCCTTGGGAAAGGCGGGTCTTGCGACCCACCTTGCGTTATGGATTGAGGACTATCAGTTCAGCTCGGTGACGCGGCTGGTGCGCTTGCCATCGAAGCTGGTGGTACGCAGGTAGACCTTGCCATCCACGGTCGGCTTGGCGGCAGCGTCGTAGGCGCTCCAGCTCTTGCCATCCAGGCTGTACTGGATGGGCAGACCCGGCAGATCCACGTTCGCTTCCAACACGCCGTTCACCACCTTGGCACCCGGTACGGAAAGGCGGTATTCCACCCCGGCCTGGTCCAGTTTCGGCAGCACGCGCTGACCCAGTACGTTGGCGAACTGGTTCCACTCCTTGTTCAGGGTGGTCTTGTTGACGAACTTGGTGGTGCCGGAGAACTCGCGGTTCTTCACGTAGTCGAGCTCGAAGCCACCCTTGTGCCAGGCACGCTCGGCCATGGAGAAGATGCGCGGGTAGACCATGTACTCGTATTGCGCGTCGGTACGCACGGTTTCGCTCCACTGCTGACCGGAGATCCCCTTGAACTTGACCGGATCCTGGTCACCCTTGGCCACGAAGGCGTTGCCGTCGCGGTCAACCGAGGTCTCGGCGTTCTGCGGCAGGTTTTCCGGGGCGAAGGCGAACACCTTGCGGGTGTCGTTGAAGCGGGTGGCCCAGTAGTAGCCACGCTCGGCCGGGTGTACCTCGTTCGGGAAGTCGAAGTAGAGGTAATCCGGGTTGGAGAGCACCACGTCATAGCCCTTGTGCGCCCACTTCATCGCTTCGTTGAAGCCACCCCAGTAGAGAGTCTCCCAGAAGTTGACCCGGGTCTTGTCAGTGGCGAACACGCTGGCATCCTTGGCGTACTTCAGACCATCTTCCCACGCCTGCAGGGTGGAGAAGCCGTGGCCCTTGACCATTTCGCTCACTTCCTTGGCGAAATAGACCGGTAGCTCGGCCACGTCCTTGATCTTGCCGTCGTCGATCATCTTCTGGCACATCGGGGACTTGCCGAACGGCTTGTCCTGCTTGCTGGAGTCGACGTTGCCCTTCCAGGCGACCAGCTCTTCTTTCTTGGTGACGGCCGGATCCTGGTAACCACCGCCCTGCATGATGTTCTTCGCCTCATCACCACCGTAGTGCCAGGCGGTCAGCGGCTGACCGGCGGCCTGGTGCATCTGGGCCACTTCGTCCATCACCTTGGCCACGAAGGTGGCGGCGCCCGGCTGGCAGGGGTTGATGAAGGACATCTTGTCGTAGAACTGCACCGAGGTGACGTTGGAGGTATCGGCCGGGTCAGTCAGACGGAACTGGTTGGCTTCGGTCTCTTTACCTTCAGCCATCAGACGCTTGTAACGCGCCTCCATGGAGACCACGGCGGCACGGGCGTGCGCCGGCATGTTGATCTCGGGGATCACGGTCACGCCGCGGGCCTTGGCATAGCGTACCAGGTCGATGTAGTCGGCCTTGCTGTAGAAACCGGAACCCTGGTTGTCGCTGGTCGGGCCGGAGCCCAGCTGCGGCATCAGGCACTTGGTTTCGGACTCGTCGTGGCAACGCTGGCTACCGACGTCGGTCAGCTCCGGCAGACCCGGGATCTCCAGACGCCAGCCTTCATCGTTGGTCAGCCCCAGGTGCAGCACGTTGAGCTTCATGGCGGACATCTGGTCAACCAGCTTCTTCAGGGTCTCAGGGCTTCTGAAGTGACGGGCCACGTCGGTCTGCATGCCACGGTATTCAAAGCGCGGCGCATCCTCGACATGCATCTGGCTAACCAGCTTGTCGTTGACCCCCAAGAGGGAGATCAGGGACTGGGCCCCCCAGAAGGCGCCTTCGATGTCATGACCCTGCACCACTGTGCCTTTCTGGCCGATGGTCATGTCGTAGCCTTCGGCCTGCTTGAGCTTGCTGCCGAGCTTGATGGTCACTGGGTAGCCGGTGTCGGAGAGGGTAACACCCAGCTTGGTCAGTTGAGCCTTCAGGGCTTCGGCGCGATCGCTCGGCAGGTCCAGGGCATTGAGCTTGATGGTGGAGAAATCGACCTGCGGGCCGGCCTTGACCACCTGCTTCATCGGGGTCGGCAGGATCTGGTTGTCGACCTTGCCAGCCGGCAGCAAGCTGCTGGTCTGGTTGGCGGCGAAACGGGTTTCGCTGTTCATCAGGATGTTGTTGTCATCCTTGGTGCGCTTCCAGCCGTCGGCCGGCATCGGCTTCTCGTAGGTGGTTGCATCGTCGATGTTGCTCATGCTAGCCAGCACTTTCGGCTCGGCCCCTTCGCTGGCGACATACCAGTTCGGCATGATGTCAGATTCGAACAGTACCCAGTACTCCACCACCAGCGGCACTTCGACCGTGGCATCCTTGGCAAAGCCCTGGAACTTCTCGGTCGGCGTCAAACGATAAAGGTCGCCGGTCAGGTGGGTGATGGTGAACTGGTCGTTGTCCACCCGCTGGATGCGGCGGATGGAGGAGACATAGATGCTCCAGTCTTTGGAGGTGACGTCAGCACCGGTATTGGTCAGGTGCAGCTTGGCAACGCCACAGCTCGCCCACTCGGAGCCCAGCGCCTGACAGTCGAGGCCGGCGCCGGCACCGTCGTTGGTGACGACTTCGTACTTGACGACGAGGTTGCTGGCGAGGGCGTCGACCACGGCTTGCTTGGCGGCATCGGCTGCCTGGACCTGGCTGACGAAAACGGTAGACATGGCAATGGCTAACAGAGAATGTTTCAAGTTCATAACTGCTGCTCTCATTTGAAGTAAAGGTTGGATTTTCTTGGCTTTTTTTATATGGGGCCCCGAGGCGGGGCCCTTAGTTATGTCAACAATGGACTTAGACTTGAGGCGAGCTTGGCGCCCGATTAACGCAGGGCCTTCATCTCACCGGCGATGATTTCGGCCAATGGGCCCAGAATCACCTGCAGGTTCTGCTCACCGAGCTTGACCACACCGGCCGCGCCCAGGGCTTTGAGCTTGCGCTCGTCAACGATGCTGCGGTCTTTCAGGGTCAGACGCAGACGGGTGATGCAGGCATCGATGGTCACCAGGTTCTCTTGACCGCCCAGCACTTCCAGGTACTGGCGTGCCAGTTCGGTACGGTCGGTGGTCTGAGCCTGTGCCGGTACTGCTTCATCATCTTCACGACCCGGGGTTTTCAGGTTGAACTTGACGATGACGGCGCGGAACACCACGTAGTAGAGACCGAAGAACACCAGGCCTTGTACCAGCAGCATGTACCAGTGGGTCGCCAGCGGGTTGCGGCTGGAGAGCACCATATCCACCAGACCGGCACTGAAGCCGAAGCCGGCAATCCACTGCATGGAGGCTGCGATGAACACGGACAGACCGGTCAGCAGGGCGTGGATGACGTACAGCACCGGTGCCACGAACATGAAGGAGAATTCGAGCGGCTCGGTCACCCCGGTGAAGAAGGCGGCAAAGGCGGCTGCGATCATGATGGACGCAACTTTCTCTTTGTTCTCTTTCTTGGCGGAGTGGTAGATGGCCAACGCGGCACCCGGCAGACCGAACATCATGATCGGGAAGAAGCCAGCCTGATACATGCCGGTCACACCCACGATGCCCTTGCCGGCGTCGATGGAGGATTGGCCGCCCAGGAAGTTCGGGATGTCGTTGATGCCGGCCACGTCGAACCAGAACACGGAGTTCAGGGCGTGGTGCAGACCGACAGGGATCAGCAGGCGGTTGAAGAAGGCGTAGATACCGGCGCCGGTGGAGCCCAGGCTGACGATGGATTCACCAAAGCTCACCAGACCACCGTAAATGACCGGCCAAACGGCCATCAGGATGAAGGAGACGACGATCATCACCACGGAGGTTACGATCGGCACCAGACGGCGGCCGGAGAAGAAGGCCAGCGCCTTGTGCAGTTCCACGCTGCTGAAGCGGTTGTAGAGCTCAGCGGCGATGACACCACACAGGATACCAACGAACTGGTTGCTGATCTTGGCAAAGGCAGCCGGAACCTGATCGGCCGGGATACCCTTGATCTGGGCAACGGCGCCCGGGCTCAGCAGCGTGGTCACCACCAGGAAACCGACCAGACCGGCCAGCGCGGCAGAACCGTCTTTATCTTTGGACATACCATAGGCAACACCGACAGCGAACAGCACGGGCATGCTGTCGATGATGGCTGCGCCGGCCTTGATCAGGAACGCGGCGACAGGACTGCCACCACCCCAACCATTCGGGTCAATCCAGTAGCCAATCCCCATCAGGATCGCGGCGGCAGGCAATACCGCTACCGGCACCATCAGGGCACGGCCGATCTTTTGCAAATAACCGAGAATGTTCACGGTTCCTCTCCTTAGTTAATGTTTTTCTAGAAATTAAGTGCTTATCACGTTTGACGCATAAGCCATCAAGGCTTGATTGGCAGTCTAGGGCTTTTATTTCGCTGCGCAAATTAATAAACCTGTAATCGTGATCATTATCACCCAAACGAGATAAAGGTGGCGGATAGATGTGGCTTAGTTCGCAATCTTTATTTACGCTATAAAACAACTTGAATCCGTCCCAGTCTATTTGCCGCCGACATCCCGGCAGCAACCCGTACAGAGGTATCTACAATGCGCCTGATCCCGTTGAAATCTGCCAGCCAAGTGGGCCTGTGGTCTGCCCGTTACATCGTTGACCGTATCAATGGGTTCAAACCCACTGCCGAGCGCCCCTTCGTACTGGGCCTGCCCACTGGCGGCACCCCGCTCAACACTTACAAGCGCCTGATTGAACTGCATAAAGCCGGTGAAGTGAGCTTCCAGAACGTGGTCACCTTCAACATGGACGAGTACGTCGGCCTGCCGGAGGACCACCCGGAGAGCTACCACAGCTTCATGCACAACAACTTCTTCGGCCATATCGACATTCGCCCCGAGAACATCAACATCCTCAACGGCAACGCGCCGGATCTGGTGGCCGAGTGCAAGCGCTATGAAGACAAGATCAAGTCCTACGGCAAGATCCACCTGTTCATGGGCGGGGTCGGCAACGACGGGCACATCGCGTTCAACGAGCCGGCCTCATCCCTCTCCTCCCGCACCCGGGTCAAGACCCTGACCGAAGACACCCGCATCGCCAACTCCCGCTTCTTTGGCGGCGACATGGAGCAGGTGCCCAAGCTGGCGCTGACCGTGGGTGTCGGCACCCTGATGGATGCGGAAGAGATCATGATCCTGGTGACCGGTCACGGCAAGGCCCAGGCCCTGCAGGCCGCGGTAGAAGGCAGCGTCAACCACATGTGGACCATCTCTACCCTGCAGCTGCATCCGAAGGGAATGATGGTGTGTGACGAGCCCTCCACCATGGAGCTCAAGGTCAAGACCGTGCGTTACTTCCAGCAGCTCGAAGCCGCCAACATCGGCCGTCTGTAAGGAGTCACCATGTACGCATTGACCAACTGCACCCTCTACACCGGCAGCTGCGTGCTGACCGGTTACGGGGTGGTCATCGAGGGCGACAAGATTGCCGCCATCTCCCGCCTGGCCGAACTGCCGGCCGGCATCGAACGCATTGATCTCAAGGGTGCCAACCTGAGCGCCGGTTTCATCGACGTCCAGCTCAACGGCTGTGGCGGCGTCATGTTCAACGGCCACATCACCACCCAGACCCTGGCGACCATGCAGGCCGCCAACCTGAAATCCGGTACCACCAGCTTCCTGCCGACCCTGATCACCAGTCCGGACGCAGACATGAAGCAGGCCGTCGCCGTCACCCGCGACTACATGGCTGCGCACCCCAACGAAGTTCTGGGCGTCCATCTGGAAGGGCCCTACACCAATCTCAAGCGCAAGGGGATCCACCCGGCCGAGCAGATCCGCCAGCCCGCCGACGAGATGATCGACTTCTTCTGCGCCAACGCGGATGCCATCGCCAAGATCACCCTGGCGCCGGAACGCAACAAGCCGGAGCACATCCGCCGGCTGGTGGAGGCCGGCATTCTGGTCTCCGCGGGCCATACCGCCGCCAACTATGACCAGGCCATGGCCGGGTTCGACAACGGCATCCGCTTTGCCACCCACCTCTACAACGCCATGACCCCGACCGTGAACGGTCGCGAGCCGGGTGTGGTCGGTGCCATCTACGATCGCAAGGATGTCTACGCCGGCGTCATCGTCGACGGTCATCACGTGCACTGGGCCAACGTGCGCCTTGCGCACAAGATGCTGGGAGAGCGACTGGTGCTGGTCACCGACGCGACCGCACCGGCAGGGGCACCGGAAGGCTTTGAGAAGTTTGATTTTTGTGGCGCAACCGTCTATTTCCGCGATGGTCAGTGCGTCGACGAGAATGGTACACTCGGCGGCTCTGCCCTCACCATGATTGAGGGGGTGGAGAATCTGGTCAAACAGGTCGGATTACCGCTCGATGAAGCACTGAGAATGGCCACCCTTTACCCTGCTCGCGCCATTGGATGGGACTCACGTCTCGGTAGTATCCAGGTCGGAAAAATAGCCAACCTGACTGTCTTTGATCAGGCCTTCACGGTCTGCGGGACCGTGGTTAACGGACACTACACAACACAGTGACACTATGACTGGCGGACAAATAGCAAACGTAGATCTTATCAAGCAGGTCAACAGTGCAGCCGTGTATCGGCTCATCGACCTGCAGGGGCCCATCTCGCGGGTAAAAATTGCCGAGTTGAGTCAGTTGGCCCCGGCCAGCGTGACCAAGATAACCCGGCAACTGATCGAGCATGGCCTGATCAAGGAGACCTCGCCGCAAGCCTCCACCGGCGGACGGCGCGCCATCTCTCTGACCACCATCAAGCATCGCTTCCAGTTTGTGTCCGCCAAGCTCGGCCGCGGCTACCTGCAGCTCGCCCTGTATGACCTCGACGGCAAGGAGCTCGATCAGCACATCACCCAGGTGACCGAGATCGAGCAACAGCCGGTGGTCGACATGCTGCTGCGGGAGATCGGAGCCTTCATCGACTCCCAGCAGGATCGCAGCCGCAACCTCATCAGCATCGCGCTGACCATGCCGGGCCTGGTCAATCCGGAATCGGGCATGGTCATCTACACCCCCAAGTACCAGATCCGCAATCTGGCGCTGGCCAAGCTGTTGGAAAACCACTTCAACCTGCCCTGCTACGTGGGCAACGACACCCGCTCGCTGGCACTGGCCGAACACTTCTTCGGCGAATCCCGCGACTGCATGGACTCCATCCTGGTGAGCGTCCATCAGGGGGCGGGCTCCGGCATCATCACCAAGGGCAAGGTGTTCCTCGGCCAGAACCGCAACGTCGGCGAGATCGGCCACATCCAGGTCGAGCCGCTCGGCAAGCGCTGCCACTGCGGCAACTTCGGTTGCCTGGAGACCATCGCCTCCAACGAGGCCATCGTCGACAAGGTGAAGGAACTCATCAGCCGCGGTCACCTGAGCTCGCTGCAAGAGAAGCACATCACCATCCAGGAGGTGTGCAAGGCGGCCATGGCCGGTGACGAGCTGGCCCGCAGCGTGATCGAGAACGTGGGTGAGCATCTGGGACGGGCGGTGGCCATCACGGTCAACCTGTTCAACCCGCAGAAGGTGCTGATCGCGGGCGAAATCACCGCCGCCGAAGAGATCCTGTTCCCGGCCATTCGCCGCTGCGTGGAGCACCAGTCGCTGCCAAGCTTCCATCGCGGCCTGCCCATCGTGAAGGCACGCTTCCAGAATCAACCCACCGTCGGCGGTTTCGCGCTGGTGAAACGGGCCCTGCTGGAAGGGGATCTGCTGCAGATCATCATGGAGCAGAAGTAAGGCCGAGGCCTTGCGAAATAAAAAACGGCAGCCAGTGGCTGCCGTTTTTTATTGTGTGCTGTTCGCCGGGTTAGCCCGCCCGGCACGGTTTGAACAGATCCAGCGAGCCGTCATACACCTGGGTCTGCACATCCATGATGCCGAGCATGGAGTGGAACAGATTGTCGTGGGAGAAGCGCTTGCTGGCCGCCTCCTGCTGCAGACAGGTCATATCCAGCTGGCGATCGGCCTGCAACTGGGGGGAGAACCAGGTCATCATCGGCACCCGGGTCTGATCGTCCGGGGCGAACTTGTAGGGCGTGCCGTGCAGGTAGAGCCCCATGGCCCCGAGGGATTCGCCGTGATCCGACAGATAGACCAGCCCCACGTTGTAATCCTGCTCCAGCGTCTTGAGCTTGTCGATGAGACGGGCCACCACCTTGTCGGTGTAACGGATGGTGTTGTCATAGGTGTTGACCAGCTCTTCATTGGTGCAGTTTTCGATGTCGCTGCGCGGGCAATCCGGCACGAAGGTCCGCTCACTGGCGGGATAGCGGCGATAGTAGGTCGGACCGTGGCTGCCCATCAGGTGGAAGGCCACCAGCTTGTTGCCCTTCATCTGCGCGATCTGCCGATCCAGCCCCTCCAGCATCACCTCGTCGTAGCAGGAACCCTTCTGGCAGTACTGGGGAAAATCCTTGGCCTCGATCTCGATGGTGGGCACGTTCTTGCACACCCCCTTGCAGCCGCCGTCGTTCTCCTTCCAGAGCACGGAGACGCCGGCATGCTGCAACACATCCAGCATGCCGTCGCGGGACTGGGCCAGGGTGTCGTCATAGCCGCGCCGCGTCAGGTTGGAGAACATGCAGGGCACCGAGACCGCGGTGGCGGTGCCACAGGAGCGCACGTTGCGAAACGAGACCATGCCAGATTCCCGCGCGGTGAAGCTGTTGGTGGCCTTGCCGTAACCATTGAGGGAGTAGTTCTGGCTGCGCGCCGTCTCCCCCACCACCAGAAACATCAGGGTCGGCTTGCCGCCCTGCCCCACCACCCTGGCATCGGTGCCCAGCTGCTGATACGGGATCGGGGTGGCAAACAGGATGTCGGTAGCGTAGCGATAGAGGCCGTGCACATAGTTGGCGGGCACTATCTCCTTGCCGAGGGACTTGTTGTTGCGCCCGACCGAGGCGTAATCCTGGTAATAGAGCGCCGCCACCCCCACCAGAAACAGCAGCGACAGGGCGATGGAGCCGAGCCGCAGGCCCAGCCCCTTATACCAGGGACGGGGATACTCTATCTTCACCCACAGCAGGGCCAGCGCCGGCAGCAGGCCAGTCAGCACGAACCAGAGCAGGATGGAGGCATTGAAGTAGGAGGTCGCCTCCCCCGTGTTGGTCTCGACGATGTTCTGCACCATGCTCACGTCGAAGATGACGCCGTACTTGAGCATGGCGTAGCTGACTACGGATCCCATCAGGATCAGCAGCACGAAAAAGGGCTTGAGCAGATAGCGGAAGGTAAAGGGCAGGAACACCGCGTTGAGTGCGGCCAGCAGCACGAAGGGGATCGAGAGGGCGAAGCCCGTCTTGACGTGTTCCAGCTTGGTGAGAATGGTGTAAAAGTGCAGGAAAATGGGCCAGTTGAATACCAGTGCAAACAACAGCACCAGCAACAGATTCACCTTCATCACACCCAGGGTGATGCGCATAACGATACTCCGACAAACCAGGCAGGACAGGGGCCACAGAGGGCACCTCTTGTTGCAGTCTCGCTTGCCGATCCCTCCTCCCGAGGTGATGGCGGCAAGGGGCAGCGAGGCCCGGACACGGCAGGCAGCTTAAGAAGCCAAACTTAAGGGAAAATTAAGGCGGGCAATGCCATGGCCGGCACGGCCTTCAGGCGTCGGGCCATCACAAGAAAAACGGCAGCCGAGGCTGCCGTTTCAGCGGGGGCGAACAGAGCGTCGCCCCCTGAGTGTTCACGAACCGGGTTACAGGGTCGCGGCGACTTCGTCGGAGATGGAGCCGTTGTGGTACACCTCCTGCACGTCGTCCAGATCTTCCAGCATGTCGATGAGGCGCATCAGCTTGGGCGCAGTCTCGGCATCCAGCTCGGCTTCGGTGGACGGGATCATGGTCACTTCGGCACTCTGGGGCTTGAAGCCGGCGGCTTCCAGACCATCGAGCACGGTGCCGAAATCGTTCGGGGTGGTATACACCTCGATGGAGCCATCCTCTTCGGTCACCACGTCGTCGGCACCGGCTTCCAGGGCGGCATCCATCAGAGCATCTTCATCGACGCCCACGAAGGTCAGCAGGCCTTTCTTGCTGAACAGATAGGCAACAGAGCCATCGGTGCCCAGGTTGCCACCGCACTTGCTGAAGGCGTGACGCACTTCGGCAACGGTACGGTTGCGGTTGTCGGTCAGGCACTCCACCATGACGGCAGAGCCGGCCGGGCCGTAACCTTCGTACACGATGGTCTCGAGCTGTTCGCCATCGCCACCGCCGGCGCCACGCTGGATGGCACGGTTGATGGTGTCGCGGGTCATGTTGCCGGTCAGGGCAGCCGCCACCGCCGCACGCAGGCGCGGGTTGTTGGCAGGATCGGCATCACCCAGACGCGCGGAGGTGGTGATTTCGCGGATCAGCTTGGTGAAGATCTTGCCGCGCTTGGCGTCTTGCGCCGCCTTGCGGTGTTTGATGTTGGCCCATTTACTGTGACCTGCCATAGGGACTCTCCGTTATTTTTGAATTTCAGTAACACTGGTCATGACTAATGCAAGGGAAAGGCCGCATTGCTGCGGCCTTTGCTGCCGGTAACGGCTTATTCATCACCCTTGACGGTGGTCGCAATCGCCAGCTCGCCCAGTTGGGCGGCGTTGGCAAAGCTGGGGGCGTCTGTCATCAGACAGGCAGCCGCCGTGGTTTTCGGGAAGGCAATCACATCCCGGATGTTTTCAGTACCGGTCAGCAGCATGCTCAGACGGTCCAGGCCGAAGGCCAGGCCGGCGTGCGGCGGGGTACCGTACTTCAGGGCATCCAGCAGGAAGCCGAACTTCAGGCGCTGCTCGGCCGGGGTAATACCCAGGATGTCGAACACGGTGGCCTGCATCTCGCTGTTG
This sequence comes from Aeromonas sp. 2692-1, assembly GCF_013085505.1. Classification (NCBI taxonomy): domain Bacteria; kingdom Pseudomonadati; phylum Pseudomonadota; class Gammaproteobacteria; order Aeromonadales; family Aeromonadaceae; genus Aeromonas; species Aeromonas sp. 2692-1. The sequence goes on along the minus strand of NZ_CP038513.1, from coordinate 2,628,128 downwards.
TGGATACGGACAGAGCCGCCACCCACTTCGTAGCCGTTGATCACCATGTCGTAAGCGTTGGCGTAAGCGCCTACCGGGTTGGCTTTCAGCTGCTCCGGGCTCAGGCCGCTTGGCGCAGTGAACGGGTGGTGCATGGCAGCCAGACCGCCTTCGCCATCCTCTTCGAACATCGGGAAGTCGATGACCCACAGCGGCTTCCAGCTGTTCTCCAGCAGGCCCAGATCCCGGCCCACTTTCAGACGCAGGGCGCCCATGGCATCACACACCACTTTCTTGGAGTCGGCACCAAAGAAGATGATGTCGCCGTCGGCTGCGCCGGTGCGGGCCAGGATCTCGCGCACGATGGCGTCGGAGAGGAACTTGGCCACCGGGGATTGTACCCCTTCGATGCCGTTGGCCGCTTCGTTGACCTTCATCCAGGCCAGGCCCTTGGCACCATAGATGCCGACAAACTTGGTGTACTCGTCGATCTGCTTGCGAGAGAGCTCGGCGCCGCCCGGTACTTTCAGAGCAGCCACGCGGCCTTTCGGATCGTTGGCGGGGCCGGCGAACACGGCGAACTCGACCACGGTCAAGAGGTCTGCCACATCGACCAGCTCCATCGGCAGACGCAGGTCCGGCTTGTCGGAGCCGTAGCGACGCATGGCTTCGTCGAAGGTCATGATCGGGAAGTCGCCCAGATCCACGTTCAGGATGTGCAGCCACAGTTTGCGGATCATCTCTTCCATGATTTCACGCACTTGCGGCGCGGTCATGAAGGAGGTCTCCACGTCGATCTGGGTGAATTCCGGCTGGCGGTCGGCACGCAGGTCTTCGTCGCGGAAGCACTTGACGATCTGGTAGTAGCGGTCGAACCCGGACATCATCAGCAACTGCTTGAACAGCTGCGGGGATTGCGGCAGGGCGTAGAACTTGCCCTTGTGCACGCGGCTCGGCACCAGGTAGTCACGGGCCCCTTCCGGGGTGGCCTTGGTCAGCATCGGGGTCTCGATGTCGAGGAAGCCGTGCTCGTCCATGAAGCGGCGCACGAAGGCACTGGCCTTGGCGCGGGTCTTCAGGTACTTGGCCATCTCGGGACGACGCAGGTCCAGATAGCGATACTTGAGGCTCACCTCTTCGCTGTTGACCTGGTTGAAGTCCAGTGGCAGCGGCTCGGCACGGTTGATGATGGTCAGCTCGTGGGCAAACACCTCGATGGCACCGGTGGCCATGTCGCTGTTGCGCTGGGAGTCGGGACGGGTGCGTACCACGCCGGAGACCTGAATGCAGAATTCGCCGCGCAGTTCGGAGGCCAGGGCAAAGGCGTCCGGTTTGTCCGGATCGAAGAACACCTGCACGATCCCTTCCCGGTCGCGCATGTCGATAAAGATGAGGCCGCCCAGATCGCGACGACGATGGACCCAACCGCACAATGTAATGGTCTGCCCTGCATGGGCCTCATTGACCTGTCCGCAATAGATAGAGCGCATGGACTTCTTCCTTCGAATTTGTAGAGAGACGGTTAACCTGGGTCGCCGGGCACGACTGGCAAGCACCGTCTGTCTCACAGCTGGCCAGATCCTGTTCTTGCCCGGTTTGAAATCTGTCTCGTACCGTCCGACCGCCGGGATCGGACACCTGCCGCCGATATCGGCTCGACCAGAGGCGGCTGGCAAGCGGCCGGGGTGTCGGGCGGAGGGCATCGGCAAGCGATTGTTGTTTGGCCGCATCATGGCCGCTGCCGTCGTCACAATATGCGTACAGCGGCGTGAGTCACAACAAATTGGCAAACAAAAGGGCTGGCATTATAGAGGAAAACCCCCATTTGGGTAAAATGGCCAGCAGCCTCCTTTGCCCTGTTTTTTACATCCCGGGGCAAAAAAGGGGGATAAAACGAGATAAACCCGCAGACAGGATCCCTCATGAGCCTCTTTTTGGGCCTGCCACAATGGTCGCACCCGGCCTGGCCAGGTCACTTGCTGGGCGTGGGCGCCAAGCCCGCCGAGCACCTCGCCCACTATGCCCGGGTATTCAACACGGTGGAAGGCAATACCACCTTCTACGCCTCGCCGACCCTCGACACGGTCCGGCGCTGGGCCGATGCGGTGCCCGCCCACTTTCGTTTCAGCTTCAAGTTTCCGCAAACCATCAGCCACCAGAGCGATCTGGTGAGCGCCGACAAGCAAGTGAGCGACTTCATCCGCCTGCTGGAGCCCTTGCATGACAAGCTGGGACTGCTCAAGCTGCAGCTGCCCGCCCGCTTCGGCCCACAGGGACTGCCCCGTCTGGCGGCCTTTTTCGAGCGGCTGCCGCCGGCGTTTCGCTATGCCCTCGAGGTGCGCCACCCCGATTTCTTCGCCAAGGGCGAGGCGGAGCGGCAGTTGAACCGGCTGCTGATGGAGAGAGGCATCAACCGCATCATGCTCGACAGCCGGCCACTGTTCTCGGTGCCGGCCACCACGGCGGCCATGATCGATGCCCAGGGCAAGAAGCCGAGGCTGCCGGTGCACCTGCTGGCCACCGCCAATGCCCCCGTGGTGCGGCTCATCGGCCTGCCGGATCCGGCCGCCAATCACCCCTTCCTGCCAGGTTGGCTTCCCCACTGGCGCCAGTGGCTGGCGGAGGGCAAAGATCTCTACCTCTTTATACATACGGCCGACAACGCCCAGTCCCCCGAACTGGCCCGTCAGGTTGCCCGCCTGCTGGGGGAAGAGATGGCCCTCTGGCCGGGGGAAAACGATCGCGCGCATCAGGGCGTGCTGCCCTTTTAGTCAGCCGCCTCGCCCCGTCTTCCCCGCCGCGAAAAAAAGCCGTTTTTTTGTGGCTGGACGGGGCTTGGCGTCAAGACAAACGCCGACCTTTCCTCTACACTAGCGCCCCAAGTAAGGACCCGGACCGCCAGCCCAGCACAATCCGATGCAGGCAGGCATCCGGCGCCATAAACAGGGCCCAGACGCCAGTGCGCTGCAACTCGTTGCCGCAGATGGTGCCGCCCTCAGAAAGGACCAGGATGATGGTCCATTGCGAACGGAACCGGCCCGATGGATCTCAAGGCCCGCCACCCCGTTCGTGAACCGGTGACGACCCGGCCCGGACCGGTGTCACCCAACGATTCAATTGAACAAAACAGTCGGTTCGCGCACCGGCTGTCAGGTTGCGCCAGCATGCATACCAAAGATCAGATTTTTGCCGCCCCTATCGCTCGATTGGGGGATTTTTGCTTTGACGAACAGGTCGTTGATGTCTTCCCCGACATGATCCAGCGCTCGGTGCCGGGTTACAGCAACATCATCTCCGCCATCGGCATGATGGCCGCCCGTTACGCCCAGCCCCAGAGCCGGCTCTACGACCTCGGCTGTTCGCTCGGCGCCGCCACCCAGGCGATGCGTCGCCACGTCACCCAGCCCGGCTGCCACATCACGGCGGTGGATCTCTCCCACCCCATGATCGAGCGCGCCCGCGCCCACCTCTCTGGCTTCAAGTCCGAGGTGCCGGTGGAGCTGGTGGAGGCGGACATCTGCGACATCGCCATCGAGAACGCCTCCGTGGTGGTGCTCAACTTCACCCTGCAGTTCGTCGAGCCCGAGAAGCGGGCTGCCCTGATCCAGCGCATCTTTGATGGGCTGCGCCCGGGCGGGATCCTGATCCTGAGCGAGAAGTTCCGTTTTGAGGATGCGCCGGTCAACGAGCTGCTCATCGACCTGCACCTCGACTTCAAGCGCGCCAACGGCTACAGCGAGCTGGAGATCAGCCAGAAGCGCACCGCCCTTGAGAACGTGATGCGCACCGACAGCCTGCCGGTGCATCAGGCCCGCCTGCGGGATGCCGGCTTCGCCCATCAGGATCTCTGGTTCCAGTGCTTCAACTTCGGCTCCATGATTGCCATCAAATCGAGCGAGCCTGCCCAGCCATGATCGACTTTGCCAACTTCTACCAGCTGATCGCCAAGAATCGGCTGAGCCACTGGCTGCATACTCTGCCCGCCCAGTTGCACGCCTGGCAGCACGACAACCAGCACGGCGATCTGCCGCGCTGGAACCGCGCCCTCAACAAGCTGCCGCAGGTGGCCCCTGGCCACATCGAGCTGCACAGCCGGGTCGAAATCGGCTCGGCCGAGAGCCTTGGCGAAGGGGAGCGCAAGAAGGTGGAGAGCCTGCTGCGCCACTTCATGCCCTGGCGCAAGGGGCCGTTCACCGTGCACGGCATCCACATCGATACCGAATGGCGCTCTGACTGGAAGTGGGATCGGGTGCTGCCCCACATCAGCCCGCTTGCCGGCCGCTACGTGCTGGACGTGGGCTGCGGCAGCGGTTACCACCTCTGGCGCATGGTGGGCGAAGGGGCCAAGCTGGCGGTCGGCATCGATCCGAGTCCGCTGTTCCTCTGCCAGTTCGAGGCCATCCGCCACTTCGCCGGCAACGACCAGCGTGCCCACCTGCTGCCGCTCGGCATTCAGGAGCTGCCGGAGCTGCGGGCGTTTGACACTGTCTTCTCCATGGGGGTGCTCTATCACCGCAAGTCTCCCATCGAGCACATCGAACAGCTGCGCAACCAGTTGAAAGACGACGGCGAGCTGGTGCTGGAGACGCTGGTGATCGACGGCGACGTCAACGACGTGCTGGTGCCAACCGATCGCTACGGCAAGATGCGCAACGTCTGGTTCATCCCCTCCAGCGCGGCCCTCAAGCTGTGGGTCGAGCGCTGCGGATTTACCGATGTGCGGATTGTCGACGAGAATATGACCAGCACCGACGAACAGCGTCGTACCGACTGGATGATTAATGAATCCCTGAGTGATTATCTGGATCCAACCAATCCCGCACTCACGGTAGAAGGACACCCGGCACCGAAACGTGCCGTACTGATTGCCAGAAAGGCCAAAGACTAGCCGATGGCGGCTGTGGAAGTTACACTGACCCAATTCCAGGAAGCACAGTTAAATGAATGACATGAAAAGCAAATTAAAAGGAATGACCCTGCTCTCCCTGCTCAGTCTCGGCGGGTGTGTCAGTATGGAGAAAGCGCCCCCGGTACCTACCTTGACGCTGGCCGAGCTTCGCAACGAGATCAATCTGAGCGAGCAGCGCCTGCAAACATCCATGGAACAGCAACAGAAGCAGTATGTGCAGCAACAGCACCTGCTGGTTCAGCTCAACACTGATGTCAACAACATGAAAGAGTCCGTGAACAAAGTCGGCAGCAAGCTCGAATCCCTGCCGCCCGAGCCGCCCAAGCCCATGGCGATCCCGACCGAGAAGTGCCAGGCCCCGAGCCAGGGTCACACCGTCGACGGCAAGCTGCTGGTCGGCGAGGCGGAGTGGATCTGGGTTGACGCGGCCAACGACGCCTTCCAGGCGCGGGTCGATACCGGTGCCACCACCTCCTCCATCAGCGCCCAGGACATCACCATCTTCGAGCGCAACGGCAAGAACTGGGTGCGCTTCTTCCTGAGCCACCAGGAGATGGACGACAAGATCCAGATTGAAGCGCCGCTGGTGCGCCACGTGCGGGTGCGTCAGGCCTCCGCCGACGATCTCGACCGTCGTCCGGTGGTGCGCCTCGCGGTACGCATCGGCGACATGACCGAGAAGGCCGAATTTACCCTGAAGGACCGCAGCGACATGGCCTTCCCCGTGCTGCTGGGCCGTGAGTTTTTGAAAGACATCGCCGTGGTTGATGTGGCCCGCGAATATATCCAACCCAAACCCAAGCTCAAGGATGTGAAATAATCCATGGTTTCCCGTAAGCCGTTCTATTTGCTGGTAGCCCTGCTGTACATTGTCGGCCTGGGGATGACGTTCTATCACCACATCGCGCTGGACGTACCGCTCACGCCGGGTGAAAAACGCCAGATCTGGTCCATCGAAGCCAAGCTGGAGTTCGAGGCCACCGGTGAGCCGGTGATCGCCTCCCTGGCCATTCCGGGCACCCAGCCCGGTTTCACCCTGATGAACGAGAACGCCGCGAGCCCGGGCTACGGCCTCTCCTTCGTCGAGAAGGATGGCGATGCCCGCGCCGAGTGGTCCATCCGCAGCGCCTCCGGCCGTCAGGAGCTCTACTACCGCGTCGACATGATGGCCGATGCCCATGCCAAACCGGCCGCCAACCCGCTGCCGCCGGCCATCGAGAAGCAGATCGAGAGCGAGCCCTACGCCACCGCCATGAAGCAGATCCTGGAACGTGCCCAGGAGCGCTCCGCCGACGGCTACACCCTGACTCGCGAGATCATCAAGGAGATCGAGAAGCAGGAGCAGAACGCCGAACTGCTGAAGAAGCACAAGAGCCGCGCCAACCTGATCGCCGAGCTGCTCAACAACGCCGACGTGCCGACCCGTGTCGTTCACGCCCTGAGCCTGGAAGATGGCCGCCGTCGTCAGGAGCTGGTGGATTACCTGCAGGTGTTCAACAGCCCGACCGACTACAAGCTGTTCAACCCGCAGACTGGTGAGCAGGGCCGCCCTGCCAACCTGCTGCTGTGGGAATACAACTCCGGCGCCCTGCTGGATGTGACCGGTGGTCACAACTCCCGCGTCAGCTTCTCGATGATCGAGCAGGAACAGCCGGTCAGCGTGGCGCTGGCCCAGAAGTTTGAAAAATCGGAGATGATGAACTTCTCCATCCACAGCCTGCCGCTGGAAGAGCAGACCCTGTTCAAGGGCTTGCTGCTGATCCCGATCGGCGTGCTGATGGTGGTGTTCCTGCGGGTATTGGTGGGGATCAAGACCTCGGGTACCTTCATGCCGGTGCTGATCGCGGTTGCCTTCATCCAGACCTCGCTGGTCACCGGTCTCATCGGTTTCCTGCTGATCGTCGGCACCGGTCTGGTGATCCGCTCCTACCTGTCGCGGCTCAACCTGCTGCTGGTCGCCCGAATATCGGCCATCATCATCATGGTGATCTCGATGATAGGCATCTTCTCCGCGTTCGCCTTCAAGCTGGGGCTGACCGACGGCATGAAGATCACCTTCTTCCCGATGATCATCCTCTCCTGGACCATCGAGCGGATGTCCATCCTGTGGGAAGAAGAGGGTCCGAAAGAGGTGTTCCGCCAGGGTGGCGGTTCTCTGCTGGTGGCCGTCATCGCCTATCTGGCCATGGATAACGAACTGATCCGTCACCTCACCTTCAACTTCCTCGGCCTGCAGCTGGTGCTGATGGCGACCGTGTTGTTGATGGGTAACTACACCGGCTACAAGCTGAGCGAACTCAAGCGCTTCAAGCCGCTGGTGGACGAGATCAAATCGGGTGCCACTCCGGGTAAGGACAAGTAACAGATGTGGTTCTGGGAAAAGTACACCACCCCGTGGAGCCTGTCCCAATCAGGCATCCTCGGCATGAACAAGCGCAACCACTCCTACATCAGCCGCTACAATCCGCGCAGCCTCTATCCGCTGGTGGATGACAAGCTGCAGACCAAGCGCATCGCGCTGGATGCCGGCGTCACGGTACCGGAACTGATCGGTACCATTCGTGCCCAGCACGACGTGAGCCGCATCACCGAGCTGGTGAAGGATTGGCCGGGCTTCTGCATCAAGCCGGCGCGCGGCTCCGGCGGCAAGGGGATCCTGGTGATCCTGCGCCAGGAAGAGGGCCTGTTCTACAAGCCCAATGGCAGCGCCTCCAACGGGCAGGATCTGGAGCGTCATGTCTCCAACATCCTGGCCGGGCTCTATTCACTGGGCGGCAAACCCGACGTGGCGCTGGTGGAAGGCCTCATCAACTTCGATGACGTGTTCGACGGCTATTCGTTCGAAGGGGTCCCCGATGCCCGAGTGATCATCTTCAAGGGCTTCCCGGTGATGGCCATGATGCGCCTCTCCACCGCGGCGTCTGACGGCAAGGCGAACCTGCACCAGGGCGCCGTGGGGGTGGGTCTGTGCCTGCGCACCGGCCGTGCGCTGCGGGCGGTGCAGTTCGGCAATCCGCTGCGCCACCACCCGGATACCGGCCTCGATCTCTATGAGCTCAAGGTGCCCCACTGGGACACCCTGCTGACCCTGGCGGCCTCCTGCTACGAGATGTCGGGCCTCGGCTACATCGGCACCGACATGGTGCTGGACAAGTTCCGCGGCCCCATGCTACTGGAGCTCAACGCCCGTCCGGGCCTCGCCATCCAGATCGCCAACGGCCGTGGTCTGGTGCCCAACCTCAAGACCATCGAGAAGCTGGGCCAGGTGAAGATGAACGTGGAGCAGCGGGTCAACTTCGCCAAAGATCACTTCGGTATCTTTGACGAGTAGTCCGGACACCCATGACAAAAGCGCGCCAAAGGGCGCGCTTTTTTATACCTGCCGAATAACGGCCATAAAAAAACCGATGCCTGGGCATCGGTTTTTCACTATCCGGTTTGCCGACCCGATTACAGGGAAGCAGCGTTCTCGGACAGGTATTTGGCAACGCCGTCCGGAGAGGCGGTCATGCCTTTTTTGCCTTTCTCCCACTGAGCCGGGCACACTTCGCCGTGCTCTTCGTGGAACTGCAGGGCGTCGACCATGCGCAGCATCTCGTCGATGTTGCGGCCCAGCGGCAGATCGTTGACAACCTGGTGACGAACGACACCGTTCTTGTCGATCAGGAAGGAGCCACGGAATGCAACGCCGGCTTCCGGGTGCTCGACGTCATAGGCTTTGCAGATCTCGTGCTTGATGTCGGCAACAAGCGGGTACTTGACCGGGCCGATGCCGCCGTCTTCGATCTTGGTGTTGCGCCAGGCGTTGTGGGAGAACTCGGAGTCAATGGAAACACCGATCACTTCCACGCCACGCTTGTTGAACTCTTCCAGACGGTGATCGAAGGCAATCAGCTCGGACGGGCAGACGAAGGTGAAATCGAGCGGATAGAAGAACAGGACGGCTGCCTTGCCCTTGATGTGGGATGCCAGGTTGAAGGAGTCAACGATCTGGCCATTGCCCAGAACGGCAGCAGCGGTGAAATCGGGTGCGGAACGGCCTACCAATACCATATTCAATTCCTCTTTATGTGAAGTGAACAATCCTGTCAGGATCAGGCTACCTAGAGCCAAGTCCGTCTAATTAAAGCGACAAACTATAGCCCCGATGGTAGATTAGTTAAATCAAATTAAATAGATAGCATTAATCGGGTTTTCCTATGCAACGTTGGCCCAGCCTGAAACAGCTGCAATATCTGGTTGCTCTCGACGAGCACAAGAACTTCAACCGCGCCGCCAAGGCCTGTCATGTCAGCCAGTCGACCCTGAGTACCGGGATCCAGACGCTGGAGGACATGATGAACCTGCAACTGGTGGAACGGGACCACAAGAGCTTCATTATGACCCCGGTCGGCATGGAAATCGTCGAGCGAGCTCGCAATTTGCTCTCCGATGCACGGGATCTGATGGAACTCGGCCAGCATCAAGGGGGGGTCATGCACGGCACGGTGCGCCTGGGCTGCATTCCCACCATCGCCCCCTTCCTGCTCAGCAAGCTGCTGCAGGTGTGCGGCAAGACCTATCCTGAGCTGGAATTGTTGCTGCGTGAAGACACCACCACCAACCTGCTCAAGCAGCTGGAGCAGGGTCAGCTCGACCTGCTGATCCTGGCGCTGCCGGTGGAGATCGGCGGCTTTCACTGCAAGACAGTTGGCCAGGATCCCTTCCACATGGTGATGCCCGCCAGCATGGCGGCCAGCCTACACACCCCGTTCGACTACAAGGAACTGCCCAACCAGAGCATCTTCCTGCTGGAGCGGGAGCACTGTCTCACCGAACACGCGGTGAGCGCCTGCCGGCTGCGGGACAAGAGCAAGATCAACCCGTTTGCCGCCACCAGCCTGCACACCCTGGTGCAGATGGTTGGCGCCGGGCTCGGCACCACCTTCCTGCCGCAGATGGCCATCGATGCCGGCATCCTCGACAACACGGATCTGGTGGCCATCCCGCTGCCGGGGGAGCACCCCTATCGCGAGATAGGGCTGGTGTGGCGCCCCAGCACCACCCGGGTGCAGACCTTCTACAAGCTCGCCGAGCTGCTCGCCCCGCTCATCGAAAACAAGGCCTGATCCGCCCCCCATAAAAAACGCCGGCACTTGCCGGCGTTGTTGTGTTGGGCGCAAGGCCCTGCTCTGTCAGTGACTGGCCGGTGGCCCGAAGATGCGGGTGTAGGAGGTCAGGGTCCGTACGCTCACATTCTGCGGGTTGCCATTCTCGTCGTAGAGCCCCAGCGCCCCGCTCTGCTTGTCATGACCCAGCAGCTGGTGGGCACTCAGGTTGCTGAGCGCATCGCTGTCCGCTTTCCACTCCCAGCGCTGACCCAGGCTCAGGCTGCAGCTCTGCAGCTGGCCGAGGTTGTTGCCATCCAGGCAGCGGCGGGTATCCTGCGCGCTGACATAGCGGCCGTACTGGTCATAGATGAAGGACTGGGCGGCCGAGGTCTCGTCACAGGTCACCGCGCTCAGACCATGGTTGGCATCCGCGCTCAGGCAGCGGTTGTCAAAACCCCCCAGCTGCAGGTTGACCGGGCGACCGCCGGTAAACACCGGGTGGTTCCAGTCCACCTTGAAGCTGGTGGACGCCGTCACCCGTCTGCGCTTGTCGGTATCTTCAAAGCCTTGGAAGGAGACATGGGCTCCCACCACGTAGTAGTGCTTGTAGATGCCGGTATAGATGGGGCGGATGTTGACCGAGGAGTCGATCTTGAACTCGGTGCTGCCCGTCTCGTCCGGTGCCGCCTTGTAGATGACGTCCAGATTCGGCACAAACCCCTTGTAGCTGAGCGGCTGAATGCGGTTGTGATCCACGTCGTAGCCCATGCCCCAGACGGTGGCCGTCTTGGAGGAGAGCAGGGACTCCGCGGTCGCGTATTGATCACGCACCCAGCTGAAACTCACCTTCTGGGCGCTCGGCGCCGAGCGTTCGACCCGGTAATCCTGGGTGTTGTAGGCGAGCTGGCGCTGCTGGCTGAACTTGGCCGACGCCTCCAGCTTGGCCTTGGGCCCATCCTTGTTCACCTCGACCCCGCCGGTGACCCCTACCTCGAAACCCGAGATCTCGCGATGCTCGTACTTGCTGTTGAGGTTGGTCGGCAGACTCTTGAGCACCGCCGCCTTGGTGTTGGACGCCTCGATGCTGAAGCGATAATCCTGGGCGATGGCATCGGTGGCATAGTCGCGGGCCCAGCCATCCAGCAGCAGGTAGTCCGCGATGTTCTCGCTCCAAGTGAGATCTTCGTTGAGCTGGATGCCGGCACCGGCCGACTCTTCGTCCAGCGAGATCCGCACTATCTTGGCATCCGGCGTGGCGGAGCCGGTGTTGCCAAATTGCAGGGAGCGCTCCAGGTTGACCCGGTAGACCAGCGAGATGTTCGGCGAATCGCAGAACAGCCGATCGCCCCGACTCCAGGTGCGCGAGCGCGGGAAGGTGCACTCGGCATCGCTGATCTTGCGGTTGACGTTGAGGTAGAAGGCCACGTGGGGCAGGCCAGCCTCGGCGGCGGGCAGCTGGGTCAGCGAGCGCTTGTGGCGCTTGCCCTGCCCTTCCAGGCTCTCGACCCGCTCCATCACCTGATAGAAGGCCGGGTCATCGACGCCCCCCAGCGGCGTGAACAGCAGCTCCCCCTTGTAGCCGGACACCAGTACCCAGTCCGCATCAAAAGAAATGCCGGCCAGCAGCTCCATGGCTTTTCTGGCCTGCTGCCGCTCGCTCTGGTCGGTGACGGCGCTGAAATCGATGAACAGACGCTCGCCCCGTGCCAGCACCCGCTCGCGCAGCTGATCCCGGGTCATGAGCGGCGTCGCCCCCTGCCCCTTCAGCCAGACATCGGCATTGAGGTAAATCAGACCCTGTTCGGATTGCAGGCTGGCCAGCATGGCAGTGCCCTGGTCGGTACGTTCGCCAATATCTTCGGCTTGCACGCTGCCTGCTAACAAGGCCAGCGCGAGCAGACTGAGAGTGGGGGCTTGCGTGATGAATTTGCGTGGTTTTTTGTTTTTCATTGTTATCTCCTTGTCGAATCACGCCAAGCTATTTAAACAATGAACGAATACGGCATAACCATATTATTCACGGTTATATTTCGGGGCGTTATTCTGCTTGCCTGCCATGACATTCATTATTCTCGCCGTGAATTAACAGCGTGGCGGAGAATGCATATATTGTTGACAGAACAAGGATCGCGATGCGATCTAAGGTGGATGATTCGGCATGCGCCGAGGCTATTACACGGGAGTCGCGCGCTGATGGCAATCTTCCCTCAAGGTCGCCTGACTGCGCCTTGCATCTCGCACTGTGCCCGTTGGCTTGGCGGTAGCGCCCATCGGCCTGAACGATGGTGCGACAGCCTGATACCGCAGGCCTCCTGGTGCGAGGGAACACTCACTGCTATGGACCGGATATCATGGGATGGCCCTCCTCTGTCTGGTGATATTGTCAGCCGACGCCAGTCATTGGCCGAATATTATTATGTGAACCAGTTACGGGAATATACCCAGAGATATCTTGTGGTGCTGCCATCATATTGGCGGTGAAAATGGCGGGGTCCCTTGCCATTTATTTGATGGCGCTATCATAACGAATTAACCCTGAGACAGAACGTGACACAGATCACGGGGCGGCGTCAACAAGGTTAATTATCATTTCATGCCAAGGCTGATTGGAATAACTACTTTAATATTGAAATACTCATTCAAGATAATCGCCAAATATTATTCAAATGAATACAAATAATATTATAACCCTCTGCAGTTGCGCCTCTTTTGAGGTAGCCGGAGGCTGTTTCTTGCAAGCAAGGCTATGTTCGAGCCCCGAACCCCGTTTATGATGGAGACGTTGTCGTCTCGAAGGAGCCCCCATGGATTGCAAATGGCTGCTACCCCTGCTGGCCCTGTTGCTGGCCGCCTGTTCCAGCACACCCGAGCCTGCCCCGCCACGCCAGCAGAGCAGCGCCTTTGAAGGCTTCTACCAGCAGTGGCGCGGCGTGCCCTATCGCATGGGCGGCTCGGATCGGGCCGGCCTCGACTGCTCCGCCTTCACCCAGCTCGCCTACCAGCAGGTGATGGGCTTCAACCTGCCCAGAACCACCGAATCCCAGGCCAACCTGGGCCGGCCGGTCGATCGCTACCGGCTGCAGCACGGCGATCTGGTTTTCTTCAAGACCGGCTGGCAGCAATACCACGTCGGCGTCTACACCGGCGGCGGGGAGTTCATCCACGCCTCCACCAGCAAGGGGGTGATCCGCTCGCGCCTCGACAACGTCTACTGGAACAGCCGCTACTGGCAGGCGCGCCGCCTCACCCAGTGACCACCATAAAACAACAGGGCCCGCAACGGGCCCTGTTGTTGTTGATTCAACGGATGGCTCAGTGCTTGCGATGCCAGCGCGGCGAGGTGGCCCGCTCGCCCCAGGGGGTCACGCAGGGCAACAGCGCCCCTTCGATCACCTTGTCACTGCCGGCCAGGGCCTCGGCAATCTTCTCGTGCAGCACCCGCAGCAGGCGCCCCTCCTGTTCGGCCAGGGAGTGACCCGCGGCAAAAAACTCGCGCTGATGCTGCAGCGCCAGCTTCTGGGCAAATTCATAGGTGTTGAAGCAATCCGGCATCCGCTCGACCACATCTTCCAGGCGGGCCAACAAGCTGTTCAGTTCCCTGGTCATAACACTCTCTCCTTGTCGGTTGATAGCCAAAAACTACCTCTTATTGGATAATTCACCAACCCCAAATCCACGAAAGTGTGGAGGCCAGCACAGTCGCCGAGTGAGTCATCCGCGCCCCATCCTAAGCCAACGGGCAAAACTTTACAGCCAGTTAACAAGACGCTAGATTTAGACCGACCAATCAGTCGGTCCCTAACCAGCGGGGTATGCCATGGAAGCGATGCAGTTGCAGGAGGCCACCGACAAGTTGTCGCTCCCGGCCAGACTGGCCAGACTCAGAGACGCCTGTCAGCAACATCCCATGCCGAGCCTGAGCGAGCGCAGAGCCCATCTCAGCCAGCTCAAGCGGGCCCTCATCGCCCACAAGCAACCGCTGTGCGATGCCCTGGCCAAAGACTATGGCCAGCGCAGCGACTACGACAGCATGATTGCCGACATCCTCCCCTGCGTCATGCAGATCAACTACACCCAGAAACGGATCAAGCGCTGGATGCGCCCGCACCGCCGCCACACCGGCCTGCTGCTGGCGCCAGCCCGGGTGGAGGTGTTCTATCAGCCGCTCGGGGTGGTCGGCATCATAGTGCCCTGGAACTTCCCGGTGATGCTGAGCCTCGGCCCCCTCATCAGCGCCATCGCCGCCGGCAACCGCGCCATGCTGAAGCTCTCCGAATTCACCCCCCACACCAACCGGGTGCTGCGCGAGCTGCTGGACGGCGTCTTCGACGAGCGCGAGGTGATGGTGATTGAAGGCGACGCCCAGGTGGCGGCCGCCTTCAGCGCGCTGCCCTTCGATCACTTGCTGTTTACCGGCTCCACCGCGGTGGGCCGGCTGGTGATGGCCGCGGCGGCCCCCCAGCTCACCCCGCTCACTCTGGAGCTCGGCGGCAAGAGCCCCTGCCTCATCGCCCCCGACATGCCATTGGCGCTGGCGGTGGAGCGGATGATCTTCGGCAAGAGCCTCAACGCCGGCCAGATCTGCGTCGCCCCCGACTATGTGCTGTTGCCGCGCGGTCAGGAGCAGGCCTTTGTCGAGGCCTATCGCGATCACTTCGCCCGCCTCTATCCCCAAGGGCTGGCCAGCGCGGATTACGGCTCCATCATCAATGGCCGCCAGTATGAACGGCTCACCAGCTGGCTGGCTGAAGCCGAGCGGGCAGGCGCCCAGATACACCCCTGTGGCAGCCCGGCCCGGGACGATGGCGCCCACCGCCTGCTGCCCCATCTGCTGACCGAGGTGCCGAACCACTGCCAGCTGATGCAACAGGAGATCTTCGGCCCGCTGCTGCCGATCGTGCCCTATGACTCGCTGGACGAGGCGCTCGCCTACATAGCCGCGCGGCCCCGCCCGCTCGCCTTCTACCTGATGAGCCTGGATCCCGCCCTGCAGCACAAGGTGATCCGGGAGACCCACTCCGGCGGCATGGCCATCAACGACAGTCTGTTCCAGGTGGCGGCCGATGACGTGCCCTTTGGCGGCATCGGTGCCTCCGGCATGGGCCACTACCACGGCCACGAGGGGTTTCTCACCTTCTCCAAGGCCAAGACCGTGCTGAGCCGGGGGCGCTTCAGCACCGGCACCATGGTGCACCCTCCCTATCGGCGCTGGCACCAGCGGCTGATGATGGCCCTGTTTTTGCGCTGATGAGACCAGCATGAACACACCCGTGACCGACAAGCGCCGCCAGATCCTGGATGCCGCCCTTGCCCTGTGCGCCGAAGATGGCTTGCAGGGCGCCGCCACCGCCCGCATCGCCAAGGCGGCCGGGGTGGCCAACGGTACCCTGTTTCACCACTTTCCCAGCAAGGAGGTGCTGATCCAGAACCTCTACCAGGACATCAAGCTGCGCCTTGGCGCCGCCATCACCGAGGCTGACGCCGCCCTGCCCCTCCAGGAGCAGGCGCACCACTACTGGAGCCAGGCGATGGCCTGGATGCAGGCCCACCCCCACGAGCTCAAGTTCGTGCTGGGCTTCTTTCACTCCCCCCTGCTGGCTCGCCCGCTGCGCAGCCAGATCCTGAGCGACACCCTGCGTTTTCTACCCCGCCTGCTGGCCCAGGGCCAGGCCAGCGGCGAATTGATGCAAGCTCCACCGGCCCTGATGCTGGAGGTGTGCCAGGGCCAGTTCCTGGCCTGCGCCTCGCTGTTTGTCGACCAACCTGAACTGGGACGGGACGGCCACTGGCAAGCCAGCGCCTTCGCCCTGTTCTGGTCCGCCATCTCGGGAGTTCACGCCTATGCACAACCGACACCTTGATTCCCTGGCGGCGCTGAGTCGCCGCCTCTGGATCAGCAGCCTGCTCTGGATCATCGGCCGTACCCTGTGCCGCGCCGCCCGCATCGACGAGGCGGTACGCCAGGAGCTCGCCCCCCTGCCGGACGGGCTCACCATCCGGCTGGAGGTGAGCGGCATGGCCCACGGCCTGACCATTCACAAGGCGGCCGGCCGCTGGCAGAGCGGCCCCGCGCCCGACACCAGCGGGCTGCATCCACTGCGGGTGCGCTTCAAGCATCCCGCCATCGCCTTTCGCGCCCTCAGCTTTCGGCTCGGGGTCAATCAGGCGTTCAGCGAGAACCGTCTGCTGGTGGAGGGGGACCTCACCGTCGCCATGCACCTGGTGCGGGCGCTGGAACAGCTGCAGGCACTGATCCTGCCCGCCTTCATCGCCCGCCCCTTGCTGCGCCACTATCCGAGCCCAAGCCACAAGCTGAGCCGGGCCTGCCACATCTACCTGGGTCTGTTGACCGGCTGAACGAGAGGATGAGCACCATGAGTCGCTATTACGATTTTTTCTGCCCGGTCAAACTGATGGCGGGCGAGCAGGCGCTGGAGCAACTGGCCGGCGAACTGGCGGGATTGGGGGCGCGCAGGCCGCTGCTGCTCACCGACAAGGGGGTCAGCGGCACTGGCCTCGCCACCCTGCTGGCCGGGGTTCTGGCCGAAGGGGAGCTGCCGGTGGCCGCCATCTGGGACGAGATCCCGGCCGACTCCTCCACCGCCGTGGTGGAGCGGATCGCGGCCCGGCACCGGGAGCTTGGCTGTGACAGCCTGGTGGCGCTGGGCGGCGGCTCCGTCATCGACACCGCCAAGGCGGTCAACATTCTCGCCTCCATGGGGGGAACGCGGCTACTCGATTACGCCGGCGCAGGCTGCCTGACCCGGCCGCTGCAACCGCTGGCGGTGGTGCCCACCACGGCGGGCACCGGCTCGGAAGTGACCCTGGTAGCGGTGATCAAGGACGAGGCGAGCGGGCGCAAGGTGCCCTTCACCTCCCCCTTCCTGCTGCCCCAGCTGGCGGTGCTGGATCCGCGTCTCACCCAGGGGCTGCCGCTCAACATCACCGCCGCCACCGCCATGGATGCCATGACCCACGCCATCGAGGCCTTCATCGGCAACGCCAAGAACCCGGTCAGCGACGCCCTGGCCCTGATGGCGGTGGAGAAGATCGCCAGTGCCCTGCCCCAGGTGCTGAACAACCCGCAGGACAAGCGTCTGCGGCTGCAGCTGGCGGAAGGTTCCACCCTGGCGGGCATGGCCTTCTCCAACTCCATGGTGGGGCTGGTACACGCCCTCGGCCACAGCCTGGGGGCCCGTTGCCACCTGCCCCACGGCCTGTGCATGAACCTCTTCCTGCCCACCGTGCTCGACTACAACCGGCCGGGCATCGATCCCGAACTGGCCCGCCTGCTGCTGCCGCTGGTGGGGGCCGAGCGCTTTGCCGCGACCCCGGCCGCCGCGCGGGCTCAGGCCGCCATCGAGGCGTTGCAGGCGCTGCGCGATACCCTGTGGCAGGCGGTGAAGCTGCCGCGCACCCTGCGCGAGGCCGGCGTCACCGACAAGGCGCTGCTGCCCGAGATCCGCGATCTCGCCATCAACGACGGCGCCCTGCTCTACAACCGCAAGGATGCCGACCGCACCCAGCTGCTCGGCCTGCTCGAGCTGGCCTGGGAATAATTAGACAGAGGCCCCGCATCGCGGGGCCTCCTGTTACCAGCTGATGGTGGCGCCGTAGTTGCCGCGCTCCTCGGGCGTTTTTTCGCGCCAGATGGACTCCTTGTTGCGGCGCACGGCCTCTTCTCGCTCCTGCTTGCGTTCCCAGACGGGTTTTACCTCGTCCAGCGGCCGCTCGTGTTTCTGCCCCTGGTGATCAATCACCGAGCACTGCTTGTCGCCGCACTGATAGACATAGGGTTCGACGGTACAACCCGCCGTGGCCAGACAGAGGCCAAACAGAGAAAGACGAAGAGAGGAAGGCAAGATCATGGGACGCTCCTGTTTGCATCGGTCAACCAAGGGCGCCGAGTGTCAAACAGGAGGCAAATGGAATCAACCCTGCCAGCAGGGTTGATTGTTACAAGGGGTACACAGTGCAATGTATCAGCAAGCTGTTGATACATATCATGTTAATGATCGAGCTGACGCAGCGCTCTTACGCCTGCTCGTCGCTGAACACCCCGGTGGAGAGGTAGCGATCCCCCCGATCGCAGATGATGGCCACCACCACCCCCTGCTTGATCTCTGCCGCCACCCGCAAGGCGCCGGCCACGGCGCCCCCCGAGCTGACTCCGCAACAGATCCCCTCCTCCCGCGCCAGCCGGCGCATCATGGCGAGCGCCTCCTGCTGGGTCACGTCCAGCACCCGATCGACCCGGGCAGGCTCGAAAATGGCCGGCAGATAGGCCGCAGGCCAGCGGCGGATCCCGGGGATCTGGCTCCCCTCGGCCGGTTGCAGGCCGATCACCTGCACCGCCGGATTCTGCTCCTTGAGGTAGCGGGAGACCCCCATGATGGTGCCCGTGGTGCCCATGGCGGAGACGAAGTGAGTGACCGCCCCCTCGCTCTGGCGCCAGATCTCGGGGCCGGTGGAGAGGTAATGGGCATCCGGGTTGGCCGGGTTGTTGAACTGATCGAGCACCAGCCCCTCGCCCCGTGCCTGCATCGCCAGGGCCAGATCACGCGCGGCCTCCATGCCGCCCTCCACCAGCACCAGCTCGGCGCCGTAGGCCTGCATGGCATCGCGCCGCTCCTGGCTCATGGTATGTGGCATGATGAGCCGCATCCGGTAGCCCCGCGCCGCCGCCACCATGGCCAGCGCGATGCCGGTGTTGCCGGAGGTGGCCTCGATGAGGCGGGCCCCAGGCGCTAAGTGACCGCTCGCCTCCGCGCACTTGATGAGGTTCAGCGCCGGCCTGTCCTTGACCGAGCCGGCCGGGTTGTTGCCCTCCAGCTTGACCAGCAGGGTGACACCGGGGTGGGGATTGATGCGACGCAGCGCCAGCAGGGGGGTATTGCCGATCAACTCTTCCAGCGTGGCAAAAGCCATAATGGGATCCATCCTTCGTGAACTGTTCTATACCTTGGCTAGCGGGTATATACCCGGCCGGGCTCGCAGTGTAAGCGACCCCGAACAGTTGGCAAAGGGGCGCCAACATGGTCAGATAACCCCATCCCCCGTACCGAGGAGCAAGCATGAGCGAGATCATTCATCAGGCCAACCAGCAGCAATTCATCTGTGTGGTGGATGGCAAGGAGTCCAGGCTGCGTTACCGGCGGCTCGATGCCAAGACCATCGACGCCTACAGCACCTTCGTCCCGCCCGAGCTCAGGGTACAGGGGATCGCCGATCAGCTGGCGCGCACCTTCTACAGCTGGACCCAGGCGGAAGGGCTCACCATAGTGCCGAGCTGCAGCTACATCGACGTCTGGTTGCGCCGCAATGCCGGCTGACACCCAGACGCGTCACAGCACGCCAGCCTCGCATACTCGCCAGAGCGCCCTGGAAGCCGACCTGCAGGCGCAGACCGAAGCCCTGCTGCGGGCCGATGATCAGCGCATGGATTGCCTGCGGGCAGCCCGTGAACTGGCACTGCCCGACTGGGCGCTGGGGGCCGGTTTTATCCGCAACCTCATCTGGGATCACCTGCACCGCAAAGCAGCGCCAACCGCCCTCAACGACATCGATCTTATCTATCTGGACAGTGCTGATCCCACTGGATTGCAGGAGGCCGATCACGAAGCCTGGCTCGCCGCCAGGATGCCGGGCCAGCAGTGGGAGGTGCGCAACCAGGCCCGCATGCATATGCGCCAGCGTGTGCCCCCGTTCACCAGCTCGCTCTCGGCCCTCAGCCACTGGGTGGAGGTGCCCACCTGCATCGGGGTCCGGCTGCTGGCAGACAATTCATTCGAGTGGCTGGCCCCCTACGGCTTTGCCCCCAACTGGTCCTTGCTGGTGGATCCCAACCCGCGCTGCCGCCAGGAGCGCCGGGTCTTTACCGAGCGGGTCAAGGCCAAGGGGTGGCAACAACTCTGGCCTGACCTGGTAGTGAACTGGCCATAACCTGATTGCAATGTTTCGATAACCTTGGGCACACTAAGGAAAAGCTGTTTGTAACTCAATGGGTTAAATAATGCGCGACTTCTTCTCACTCGAACGCTGGCTACCGGGCCTCGCCGCCCTGCTGCAATACCAGCGGGCCTGGCTGATGCCGGATATGCGCGCTGGATTGTCGGTGGCCGCGGTGGCCCTGCCCGTGGCCATCGCCTATGCAGAGCTGGCCGGGGTGGGGCCGCTGGTCGGCCTCTACTCCTGCATCCTGCCCATGCTGGTGTACGCCCTGTTCGGTACCTCCCGCCAGCTCATCGTCGGCCCGGACGCCGCCACCTGTGCGGTGATCGCAGCCGTGGTGACCCCGCTCGCCGCCGGGGACGCCACCCGCCACTGGCAGTTGGTGATGACCATGACCGCCATGACCGGCTTCTGGTGCCTCATCGCCAGCCGCTTCAAGCTGGGGGTGCTGGCGGACTTTCTCTCCCGCCCGATCCTGATGGGGCTGCTCAACGGGGTGGCCATCACCATCATGGTGGGCCAGCTTTCCAAGATCTTCGGCTTCACCTTCAGCGAGCGCTACCTCATCGAGCGGATCGCCGGCGGCGCCAGCTACATCACCCAGACCCATCTGCCCACCCTGGCCATGAGCCTGACCGCCCTGCTCACCCTGCTGCTGGCCAAGCGCTTCAAGCCGGCCTGGCCCTCCTCCATGGTGGCCATGGTGGTGACGGCAGGGCTGGTGTGGGCGCTCGATCTGGGCCAGTTTGGCATCGCTACCCTGGGCGCCATCGGCTCGGGCCTGCCCGCCTTCCAGATGCCGGAGTTTCCCCCCGGTCTGATGCGGGAACTGGTGCTGCCGGCGCTCAACCTGGCCATGGTGAGCTTCGTCTCCATGATGCTGACCGCCCGCAGCTTCGCCGCCAAGAACGGCTACGAGATCGATGCGGACAAGGAGTTTCGGGCCCTCGGCATGGCCAACCTGGCGGCGGCGGCCTCTCAGGGCTTTGCCATCAGCGGCGCGGATTCGCGCACCGCGGTCAACGACGCCAACGGCGGCAAGAGCCAGCTGGTCTCCATCATCGCCGCCGCCGTCATCGCCCTGGTCACCTTCTACCTGACGGCGCCGCTGCAATACATCCCCACCGCCGCCCTCGGCGTGGTGCTGGTGATGGCGTCTTTGTCCCTCACCGACTTTCGCGGCCTGTGGGCCCTGCGCCACTCCGATCGCTCCGCCTTCTGGCTAGCGCTCATCACCTTCATCAGCGTGCTGGCCATGGGGGTCATTCCGGGCATCACCCTCGCGGTGCTGCTGGGGCTGTTCCAGTTCCTGCGCAACGTGATGCGGCCCACCGACCAGCTGCTCGGCATGGACGACGAGGGCGTGGTGCGCACCCTGGGGGACAACGAACAGGCCAAGGCCATTCCCGGCATCCTGGTCTATCGCTTCAACTCGCCGCTCACCTACTTCAACGCCCCCTACTTCAAGCGGCGGGTACTGGCGCTCCTGGTGCAGGATCCCCACAGTCCCAAATGCCTGGTGGTGGATGCGGTAGCCTGCTTCACCCATCAGGACATCAGCGTGATGAGCATGCTGGGGGAGCTGCACAAGGATCTGAAACGGCGCGGCATCCACATGGTGATGGCCGGCCGCCACGGCCAGATGAGCCTGTGGCTCAAGCAGGCCGGGATCCGGGTCGGCGACGAGGGGATCATCCTCTGCCCCGACATGTATCAGGCACTGCGCATGACCCGCTGCTACCGCGAGCCGGTGTTCAAGGATGACGAGGTGGTGGAGAGCACCACCGAGGCCATCCTCTCGCGCTGGCCCCAGGATGACGCCCTGCCCGATTCGGCGCGCCTCACCCTGCCAAGCGAACAGGAGGCGGGCGCCACCCCGGCCTAATCCCGAGCGGGCCCTGCCCATGGCGGCAGGGCCCCCGCTCTCTTCCCCTGCTTGGTCACCGCCACGATTGCGCCTCGCCCCCGCTTGGTGTTAAATGCCCGTCCAGATGGCGCTGACGAGGGCCATCCCCAGTATTTGGACACCCCATGCAAACTCAATCCCACGCAGGTCCGGGCACCCTCTTCTCCCTGACCTGGCCACTGTTTATCGATCTTGCCCTGCACTTTCTGACCGGGGCCCTCAACACCTTCATGGTGGGTCACGTCTCCTATCAGGGGGTGGCGGCGCTCGCGGTCGGCAACCAGGTGTTCGATCTCGCCATCACCTTGTTCAGCTTCGTCAGCATCGGCACCAGCGTGGTGATCACCCAGTATCTGGGGGCCGGTGACAAGGAGAAGGCCCGCGTCGTCATCCACACCGCCATCGGTTTCAACCTGCTGGTGGGACTGGTGGCCGCCGTCGGCGTCATCGCCGGGGCCAGTACCATGCTGGCGCTGATGAACCTGCCCGCCAACCTGATGAGCGATGCCACCCTTTACCTGCAGATCATCGGCCTGTGCCTGCTGCCGGAAGCGGCTGCGCTCTGCCTGGCCGCCACCCTGCGCGCCCACGGCCACACCCGTCAGGCGATGTACGTGACGCTCATCGTCAACCTCATCACCTTCGTCGGCAACCTGCTGCTGCTCTACGGCTGGTTCGGCCTGCCCCAGCTCGGGGTGGCCGGGGTCGCCATCAGCACGGTGGCGGGTCGCATCGTCGGGGTGGTGCTGCTGGTATGGCTGGTGGCACGCAAGACCGGCATCCGGCTGCGCCTGCCGGAGATCGTCAAACCCAGCCGGCTGATGCTGGGCAAGGTGCTGCACATCGGCCTGCCGGCCGCCGGCGAGAACCTCTCCTGGATGCTGCAGTTCATGGTGGTGACCGCCTTCGTCGGCCTGCTCGGCGACAAGGCGCTGGCGACCCAGTCCTACTTCTTCCAGATCTGCCTGTTCATCCTGCTGTTCGGCCTCTCCATCGGCCTTGGCAACGAGATCATCATCGGCCACCTGGCAGGGGCTCGCCGCTTCGAGCAGGCCTACCGCCAGCTGCTCAAAAGCCTGAAGCTGGGGCTCGTCGTCACCGCCTTCATCGCCTTGCTGGCGGCCCTCAACGGCCGCACCATCATCAGCCTGTTCACCGATGACGCCGACATCATCACCCAGGTGGCGCAGCTGTTCTTGATAAGCCTAATTCTGGAACCCGGCCGTACCTTCAATCTGGTGGTGATCAACGCCCTGCGTGCCACCGGGGACGCCCGT
This sequence comes from Aeromonas sp. 2692-1, assembly GCF_013085505.1. Classification (NCBI taxonomy): domain Bacteria; kingdom Pseudomonadati; phylum Pseudomonadota; class Gammaproteobacteria; order Aeromonadales; family Aeromonadaceae; genus Aeromonas; species Aeromonas sp. 2692-1. The sequence continues at coordinate 2,605,016 of NZ_CP038513.1, read as the reverse complement.
TTCCCGCTCTACATGGCGCTCGTCTCCATGTGGGGGATTGCCGTTCCACTGGCCTATTTCCTTGGTATCATGCAGGGTTATGGACTGGTCGGTATCTGGTTGGCGCTCGCCTGCGACGAGTGGGTGCGCGGTCTGGCCATGTTCTGGCGCTGGCGCAGTCGTCGCTGGCAAAACAAAATTCTTGTTGAAACATAAGCGGAATCACAATGAAGAAGATAGGACTCTTGTTGGCGGCCATCCTGCTCAGCCCGCTCGCCATGGCGCAAACCGCCCCCGCCGCCCCCAAGGCACAGGCGGCCCAGACCTGGTACGTGGCCCCCATCGCCATCGATGAAACCAGCGAAGCGCAAAAAGCGCTGACCAAGGACTTCATGGCCCAGATGATCAAGACCATCAAGATCAACGAGTACCAGACCGGCAAGGCGGTGGGCAAGACCAAGTCGCCCAAGTGGCTGATCCGCACCAAGCTGATGCCCGCAAGCCAAGAACCCCTGGTCGGCAAGAAGCACCCGCAGGGCCTCACCTACGGCAAGGGCATCCCCACCCAGGAGATCGTCGGCGAGCTCATCATGAACGGCACCCTGGTGGCCCATGTGGGTCAGGGCTGGCGCGAGCCTATCGTCCCGGGTACCCCGGTGGCCGAGAAGATCACCATCGCCAACTACCAATACGCCATCGGCAACGAAGCCAAGGCCGCGGATCTGGAAGAGCTGGCGGCGCAGATCGGCTTCGAGGTGGGCAAGGTGATCGCCCGCGACGGCAAGCCGCTGCCCGAGAAGAAAAAGAAAAAAGAGTAAACGCCGCACCTGTTACCAAGAAGGGGCCCTGCGCCCCTTTTTGCTGCCCGCCTGGCGGCCACAAGCTGTCATCCGGCCGTCACAATTGTGATCCATCCGGCACTTTTCAGACTCTCTGCTTACCGATAAAAGCCTTATCAGCTTGTGATTCAAACAGTTAAAAATCGCCCATCCCATGCAGCAAATCATTGGTCCCGAATTGGAGCCGGATCACATTTATCTCGCGGGGGACGCGGTAGTTTGGTCTTGCAGGCACAATCAAACGAAACCAAGGAGGCCGCATTACATGTTCCCAGAGTACAGAGAGCTCATCTCGCAACTGAAGAGCAGTGATGTCCATTTCCAAAAGAAGTTTGACTTGCACAACGACCTGGATGTGGAGATTAGAAAGTTGGAAAAGCATCACGCCAGCGACTACAGCTCCGAGGTGAAGGATCTGAAGAAACAGAAACTTAAACTGAAAGAGGAGATCTACGACATCCTCAAACAACATCCACAATAGACGCCTCGACGAATACCTGGATAAGCAACTTATCCTGCCAGCCCGGCCCGACGCCGGGCTTTTTGTTGGCTGCTCACGACAACGCTGAGCAGGCCAGGCGGCACTCTCGCCGCTGCTGGCAGTGATAATTACCTGCTTACCAACCGCCCGACAGCCCGAGCCACCCCGCTCCCAGAATGCCGATAGTCCCGGCGATATGTTGTTCTGTCATCGTCCCTTCTCCTGCTTGACGCTATTTGCCCCGCAGCTTGCCTGCCGTGACACAAAAAGAAAGCTTTGGCCAACGCCTCAACAACCGATGGATAGACGAATACCGCCAAGATAGAGATATCTCCATTCCCATTTGAATGTAATATCGAAGCTCATATATTCTTAACTCCCCTATCTATCACGATAGCCCTTCATTTATAAGGGTAAGCTGGAGGAAAACATTAACAAAATGAGCAAAATATCACCCCATGAAAATATTCATACTATTCTTTTATTTTGCGCAAATATTCATCAGGATTTTTAATTGACATAACCCTAATTTGAGATTTCCCAAACCCAAGTGGAAATATAGGATTGCAAGGATCTAACTCAATAAAATACTCCAAGAGGAGTAAACTAGACTCTATATATTTATGTATCTTACTAGAAAATAGCTCTACAAGTATCTCTGCACTGTTACTTGATTTACTATGAATTATTTCATTTCTTACTCTTTCGAGATTTTTAAAGTCACCCCAAAACTTTTTCTCTGTTGGAGAATTGCACTTTAGAACATCTGGAATTATTTTTGATATTTTTTCAGATGTACTTACCCAACGCTCTATTTGCTCTTTGCCATAATGTTCTACAACACCCTTATTTGTAGTTTTTTTGTACGTGTAAGTATCAGGAATACTTGCGTTACAGAAAGACTCTACCGCTTTATAACTGAAAACTATCGCTTTCTGTATTTCTTCTAAAAAATCATAAGCAATTCTTACATCTGCATCAAAAATTGTGTCGTTTGTGCAAGCGCGACTTTTAATTTCCTCATGTTTCTGTTCAGCAACAGATAATGACTTCATTGATATACTTAGTGAAAGTGATATTTCATTGGGAATTGCAACTGAAATATCATCACCACCCATTTTTGCTTTAATTATTTTTTGAAAGAAAGCAGTTTTACCATCTTCCTCACCATGTATTCCGATAGGTTTATTTGACCTCCTGTCTGGAGTGGGGACAGTGAATGAATCCCCGATCGGAGTCTCGATTGTATGAACACAAACCATCATCTCATTTTCCTTTAAACTCATAACCGGCCCCTAAAATAGAATAAGTGTGTGGACATAAACATATAATACGCCCATATAATTACTTATTTTTAGCTGCATATATCCTGCCCAGCTTTACCTAACATATCAACACATCATTTTGGATTATCATGGAATCATCACTACAACGCCTGTAGTTGCTATCAGATAGTGAGAAGTGACATCCAATAGTCTTCCGATACAAAAAGCGGGCCAGTGGCCCGCTTCGTTTTATGCAGAGTTAACCCAATCCTCACACCGGCGGATGGAAATGGCTGGCTTCGCGGGTGGCCATCTCCTCGTAGGTGGCCCACTTCTGCCACGCCACTTGTTGTGCCACCTGCATCAGCCGCTCGGCCTCCTGTGGATGACTCTGGGCCAGCACCCGATAACGGGTCTCCTCCTGCCGGTATTCGGCGAGCGGAATGGAGGGGCGCAGGCTGTCGAGGCTGAAGGGGTTCTGCCCCGCGCTGCGCAGTACCGGGTTGTAGCGCATCAGCGGCCAGTGACCGGAGGCCACGGCGCGTTTTTGCTGGGTCAGGCCAAACTCCATGTCGATGCCGTGAGCGATGCAGTGGCTGTAGGCGATGATGAGCGACGGGCCCGGATAGGCCTCGGCTTCACGCAAGGCCTGCAGCGCCTGCTGCGGGTTGGCGCCAAAGGCGATGCGGGCCACATAGACGTTGCCGTAGGAGATGGCCTGCAAGGCTACATCCTTCTTGGCCAGCGTCTTGCCCCCCGCCGCGAACTTGGCGACGGCACCGAGCGGGGTCGATTTCGACATCTGGCCGCCGGTGTTGGAGTAGACCTCGGTATCCATCACCAGCACGTTCACATCGCGGCCGGAAGCGAGCACATGATCGAGCCCCGCCGAGCCGATGTCATAGGCCCAGCCATCGCCGCCGATGATCCAGACCGAGCGGCGCACCAGCTGATCGATGAGAGACAGCAGCTCGCGAGCCTTGCCTGATTTCACCTCCTCCAGCCGCTCCCGCACTTGCGCCACCCGGGTGCGCTGGGCGCGGATCTCCGATTCCAGCCGCTGCGGGGCGCTGACCAGTGTCTCCACCAGCTCGACTCCGATCTCCCCCTTCATCGCCTGCAAGGCTGCCACCGCCTGACCGTGGTGCTGATCGGCAGTGAGGCGAAAACCAAAGCCAAACTCGGCGTTGTCCTCAAACAATGAGTTCGACCAGGCCGGACCCTTCCCTTCGCCGTTCTTGGCCCACGGGGTGGTCGGCAAGTTGCCGCCGTAGATGGAGGAGCAACCGGTGGCGTTGGCCACCAGCATGCGGTCACCAAACAGCTGGGTCAGCAGCTTGAGATAGGGGGTCTCGCCACAGCCGGCGCAGGCACCGGAGAACTCGAACAGGGGTTCGAGGAACTGGGTACCGCGCACCGTGGAGAAATCCACCCGCTCGCGGGCCGGCCAGGGCAGGCTCTCGAACCAGCGCAGCGCCTGTTTCTGGCCGGCGAGGTGCGGCGCCTTGTCCATCATGGCGATGGCGCGCTCACCCTCATGGCTTTCTCCTTCTGCACTCTCGCCTTGATGGCGGGCATCCGCTCCGGCCCGCACCGGACAGGCCTGCACGCACTGACCGCAGCCGGTGCAATCTTCCGGATAGAGCTGCAAGGTGTAGCGACTGTCGGGGAAGCCCTTGGCGGTGACGGGCACCGACTGGGCTGCCTCGGGGGCGCTCGCCAGCCAGTCCTGGTGATAGAACTTGGCCCGCAGCGCCGCGTGGGGGCAGACAAAGACGCAGTTGCCGCACTGGATGCAGATATCGGAGTGCCAAATCGGGATCTCGCGGGCGATATCCCGCTTCTCGAAGCGGCTGGTGGCGGTGGGGTAAGTGCCGTCCACCGGCAGCATGGAGACCGGGATGCGATCGCCGCGCCCCGCCAGCATCTCGCCGGTGACGCGCTGGACAAACTCGCTACCCCCCGGTGCCAGCGGCAGCGGATAGTCGCTGATCTGCTCCTCACCGGCTGGAATGGCCACCTGGTGGAGATGGGCCAGGGTGTCATCCACCGCCGCGAAGTTGCGCGCCACCACCTCGGGCCCCTTGCGGGCATAGCTCTTCTCGATGCTCTCCTTGATAAGGGCGATCGCCTCGTCCCGCGGCAAGATGCCGGCCAGGGCGAAGAAGCAGGTCTGCATGATGGTGTTGATGCGATTGCCCATGCCGTTGCGCTCGGCGACCCGATCGCCGTCGATGCAGTAGAGCTGGATGTCGAGGGCGCGGATGCGGGCGCGCAGCCGCTCGGGCAGCTCGGCCCAGACCCGGTCAGGCTCATGGGGAACATTGAGCAGCAGGGTCGCCCCTTCGGCGGCGAACTCCAGCAGATCCACAGATTCGACAAAGCCCCACTGGTGGCAACCGATAAAGCTCGCCTGCTCGATAAGCCAGGGGGCGTCGATGGGCTCGGGGCCAAAGCGCAGGTGGGAGACGGTGCGCGAGCCCGACTTCTTGGAGTCGTAGACGAAGTAGCCCTGGGCGTGGAAGCCCTCCAGCTCGCCGATGATCTTGATGCTGTTCTTGTTGGCACCGACTGTGCCGTCGGCGCCGAGGCCGAAGAACAGCGCCCGCACCCGGCTGGCAGGCTCCAGATCACCGATGGGGTGCCAGGCCAGACTGAGGCCCGACACATCGTCCACTATCCCCACGGTAAAGCGCGGGCGCGGCGCATCGGATGCCAGCTCCTCGAATACCGCCGCACACATGGCGGGGGTGAACTCTTTGGAAGAGAGGCCGTAGCGACCACCACTGAGCCACGGCAACCGCTTGATAAGGCCGCGCTGCAAGCCATCGATGAGGGCGCTCTGCACATCCAGCAGCAGCGGCTCGCCACCGGCGCCCGGCTCCTTGGTGCGATCCAGCACCGCCATGCGCCGCACGCTGGCGGGCAGCGCATCGAGCAGCGCCTGTACCGGGAAGGGGCGATAGAGGCGAATGACCAGCACCCCGGTCTTGCGATCCTGCTGGTTGAGCCAATCCACTGTGGTGCGGGCGGTGGCCGCCCCCGAGCCCATCAGCACGATGACATCGGTGGCATCGGGGGCGCCGTGATACTCCACCAACCGGTAGTGGCGGCCGGTCAGCTCGCCGAGGCTCTCCATGCACTGCTGCACCCGCGCCGGTACCGCTTCATAGAAGGGGTTGACGCTCTCGCGGGACTGGAAATAGGTATCCGGGTTCTGGGCGGTGCCGCGCATCACCGGATGATCCGGGTTGAGGGCCCGCGCGCGGTGGGCACGCACCCAGTCATTGTCGATAAGGGCCCGAATTTCATCTTTGTGCAGCGCAGTGATCTTGTTCACCTCGTGGGAGGTGCGAAAGCCGTCGAAGAAGTGGATAAAGGGCACCCGGCACTGCAGGGTGACGCTGTGGGCGACCAGGGCCAGGTCCTGCGCCTCCTGCACCGAGCCGGAGGCGAGCATGGCAAAGCCGGTGCTGCGCGCCGCCATCACGTCCTGATGGTCGCCAAAAATCGACAACCCCTGCGCCGCCAAGGATCGGGCCGCCACATGGAACACCGCCGAGGTCAATTCGCCTGCGATCTTGTACATGTTGGGCAGCATCAGCATCAGCCCCTGGCTGGCGGTGAAGGTGGTGGCCAGTGCCCCCGCCTGCAGGGCGCCGTGCACCGTGCCGGCCGCTCCCCCTTCGCTCTGCATCTCCACTACGGTGGGGATGTTGCCCCACAGGTTGGTCTGCCCCTCCGCGGCCCAGGCATCGGCCAGTTCGGCCATGGTCGAGCTCGGGGTGATGGGGTAGATGGCACACACTTCGCTCAGCTGATACGCCACCCGGGCCGCGGCTTCGTTGCCGTCGACCATGATCAATTCATGTTTCATTGGGACTCCTCCGGTTGGCGCAACTCGATGGCGTGGCAGGGACACTGGTCATGGCAGGCACCGCAACCGGTGCAGAGTTCGGCATCCACCTGATACCCCAGACCCGGCCCCAGCTTGGCGATGGCCTGCTCGGGGCAGCTGCCATAACAGCCGTCACACTCGAAGCAATTGCCGCAGGAGTAGCAGCGCGCCGCCTCGTAGCGGGCCGCCGTCTCGTCCAGTCCGCCGATGATCTCGCCAAAGTCGTCCCGCGCCGAGGGCGGTTTGACCGGCTGGCTGCTGGCGGGGGCATGGGTCTGGAACCAGAGCTGCAACTGCTCGGGCCCCACCAGCGGGTAGGAGAGCGGCTTGTGGTAGAGGCGACCACGCAGCCAGGCATCCATATGGCGCGCCGCCTTCTTGCCGTGGCCGGTGGCGATGGTGACGGTACGCTCGGAGGGCACCATGTCACCGCCAGCAAACAGACCCGGCACATCCGTCATCAGATTCTCACCAACCTGCACCACCCCCTCCTTGTTGACCCGCACGCCGGGGATGCTCTCCAGCACGCTCAAGTCCACCTCCTGACCCAGCGCCAGAATGAGGGAGTCCGCTTCGAGGGTTTCAAACTGGCCGGTGGGCACCGGCTTGCCCTCGGCATCCAGCGCCATCACCTCCACTTCAATACTGGTGCTGTCGAGCTGGCGGATGGTGCGCAGCCAGTTGATCTTGATCCCCTCCTCCTCGGCCTCGTCGGCTTCGAAGGCGTGGGCCGGCATATGATCCCGGTCGCGGCGGTAGATGATCATCGCCTCCTCGACCCCGAGGCGGCGGGCGGTGCGGGCCGCATCCATGGCGGTGTTGCCGCCGCCGTAGATGGCCACCCGCCGTCCCAGTTTGGGTGGCGGCAAGCCCTGTTCCTCCGCCAGGCTCGCCTGCTCGAGGAAGCTCACCGCATCGAGGATCTTGCCCGCCTCGCGGGCAGGAATGTCGACCCGCTTGGCCAGATGGGCGCCGATGGCCATGAAGACGGCATCAAAGCCCCCCTCGTCGCGCGCCTTGAGCACATCCTCCACCTTGTGGTTGAGGGTCAGGGTCACCCCGGCGGCGACGATGCGGGCCACCTCCCTGTCCAGCATCTCGCGGGGCAGGCGGTAGGCGGGAATGCCGAAGCGCAGCATGCCACCGGCGAGCGGGCCCGCCTCGCGGATCTCTACCTGATGGCCGAGCCGATTGAGGTGCCAGGCACAGGAGAGGCCGGAGGGGCCAGCACCGATCACCAGCACCTTCTTGCCGCTGGCGGGTGCAGGCGGGGCAGGCTGCCAGCCACGGGCCAGCGCCTCGTCGCCGAGGAAGCGTTCGATGGCGTGAATGGAGACGGCATCATCCACCTGGGCACGGTTGCAGGCCGCTTCGCAGGGGTGATAACAGACCCGCCCGTGGACTGCAGGCAGGGGATTTTCTTCGATCAGTCGTTGCCAGGCCGCTTCAAAGCGGCCCGCTTCGGCCAAGGCAAGCCAGGCCTGGATGTTCTCGCCAGCCGGGCAGGCATGGTTGCAAGGTGGCAGGGCCGGCCGCCAAACGGGTAGCCGAGTACGGACCGGGCCTGTTCCCGTTTTCTGGGAGAGATCCGGCTGTGGGGTCATATCCAGTTGTTTGCTCATACATTGCTTTCTTCTTTTTGTGTGACAGGCCCCATCCGATGGCGCTTGATACCGTTTTGCCAGGGCAGACGGTGGCCGGAGGGGGAAGAAGCGAAAGCGTTAGAAACTGGAAGCTGACTCGATAATGGACTGATTTGTGTACCGAATGACGGATCAGGATCAAAAAATGTTGCACTTTATGAGGTATGGAGTGCACAACGTGACCCGTGTAACATCTTGCCCGTCTGCAGGAGTCACCGCTCGGGCTCGCGCCCCGCAAGCAACACCACGCCGTTCTCCGGCCCCGTGAGCCGGGCGCATCAGGCCGCCCCGCTGCAACGATTGCTGCACGGAACAGCTCCCGTTATCTTGTCTCCTGCACTGGAACCACCACAGCACAAGGACCCGGCCATGCCCAAGCTCGCCAGCATTCATCTCTATCCCATCAAGTCGACGGCAGGCATGCCACTGACCCGCGCCCTGGTCACCGAAGAGGGGCTGCAGGGGGATCGCCGCTACATGGTGGTCAAGCCGGACGGCAGCTTCATCACCGCCCGCACCCATCCCCAGTTGCAGCAGGTGGTGGCCACTCCCATCGAGGGCGGTCTGCAGCTGCGCTATCCGGGCCTTGACCCACTCATCCTGCAAGAGCGGGAGTTTTCCCGCACGCCCCGGGCTACCGGGGTCTGGAGCGACAGCTTCAGCGCCCTGCAGACCCAGCCCCGGGCCGATGCGTGGCTGAGCCAGGTGGCGGGGGAGCCGGTTCAGTTGCTCTGGCTCGGTGAAGAGTCCGCCCGCTTTCGGGAGAAGACCGGCACCCGGGTCAGCTTTGCCGACGGCTATCCGCTGCTGCTCATCAGCCAGGCCTCGCTTGAGGATCTCAACCTGAGATCCGACGCGCTGCACCAGATGAGCCAGTTTCGCACCAACCTGGTGGCGAGCGGCACCCTCCCCTTCGAGGAGGACGGCTGGAAACGGATCCGCATCGGCGAGGTGGAGTTTCGGGTCGCCAAGCCCTGCAGCCGCTGCATCATGACCACGGTGGAGCCGGGCACGGATCGCTTCAATGCCCTCAAGGAGCCGCTGGCCACCCTGACCCGCTACCGGCGCGGCGAGGATGGCGAGGTCTACTTCGGCCAGAACCTGGTGGCCCTCAACGAGGGCTGGATTGAGGCGGGCAGCGAGATCGAGGTGCTGGAGCGCGCCCGCGCCCCCGTCTACCCCAACGCGGCCCCGAAAAAACGGGAGCTGGTGTGCGTGGCTCGCGAGCCGCTGGCGCGGGATCTGGAGACCTTCTGGTTCGAGGCGGCCGATGGCGAGCCCCTGCCCGACTATCTGCCGGGCCAGCATCTGCCCATCAGCCTGGACATTGGCCTCGGCCTGCGGCGCGAGCGCCTGCAGCGCCGCTATACCCTGAGCTCCACCCCGGAGCGGCCCGAGCGTTACAGCATCAGCGTCAAGAAGGTGGGGGGCGGTCGCATCTCTCACTGGCTGCACCAGCAGTTGCAACCCGGTGACCGGTTGCTGTCCGCAGCGCCGGCAGGCGAGTTTCACCTAGGCACCGGGCGCACCCTGCTGCTGCTCTCGGCAGGCTCGGGGGTCACTCCCATGCTCTCCATTGCCCGCACTCTGGCCTTGCGCGGGGAGCTCGGCGATGTGCACTTTATGCACCTGTGCCGCAGCGAGGCGGACATTCCTGCCGCCAGCGAGCTGCACGCCCTGGCGCAGCAGGGGATGACCCTCACTCTGATCCTGAGCCAGCCGGAGGCGCACTGGCAGGGGCTCAAGGGGCGGCTGGACGATGAGCACCTCAAACAGGTCAAGCAGCTCGCCGAACGGGAGGTGTTTATCTGTGGCCCCCACGGCTTTATGGCCAATGCGGCCGCCAGGCTGACCGCCCTTGGCGTGCCCGCCGAGCGGATCCGCCAGGAGAGCTTTGGCGGCGCCATCCTCTCGGTGGCGCGCCCCCACCAGGCGGTGCAACTGCGCATCGGCAAGCAGAGTTTTGCCGGCAACAATCAGGGCACCGTGCTGGATCAGGCCCACAAGCAAGGGGTGGATCTGCCCTGGAGCTGCCGCGCCGGCATCTGCGGCAGTTGCAAGCAGACCCTGCTCGCGGGCGAGGTGGATCACCCCGATGCCCCGGCCATCACCGCTGCCGAACGGGCCGAGGGCAAGATCCTCACCTGCTGCGCCGTGCCGCTCACCGACCTTGTCATCAAATAAGGTGATCGAGCAGCGATAACCCCACCGGCCGGGTGCCCGCTCCCGGCCGTTTTCCCCCTGTTTCGGTACGCTTTCCCTCGCCTCCACCTTTTCTCCAAACCCCCGCAACCTTGCCGGGCCCCGCTCCTATACTCACAGCAACAACAACAAAACCCCTCCGACGTAGCGGCTTTTGCCGTCTGACCAAGGGGGTTATCCGGTGAGAATAAGGACGCTCAAACCATGGAACAGAACAGACCCGCCTTTCAGCTCAACCTGCTGCTCTCCGTCGTCACCCTGATCCTGCTGTCGCTGGTATTTTTTGCCTACAGCTGGTCAGGAACGCAACTCGAGCAGAGCTATCAGCAACGCTATCAATCCTATCTGCTGGCCGATGAATTGCGGCAATCCTCCGACGACCTGACCCGCCTCGGCCGTACCTACGTGATCACCAAGGATCCGGCCTACGAACAGCAGTACATGCGGATCCTGGCCATTCGCAACGGGGAGCAGAACCGGCCGCAGGGCTACAACCGCATCTACTGGGACTTCGTCGCGGCCAACGGCCAGAACCCGCGGCCCGACAGCCAGGTGCGCCGTGGCCTCATCGACCTGATGAAGGAGACTGGCTTTACCGAAGAGGAGCTGGCCAAGCTCAACGAGGCCAAGAACAACTCGGATGCCCTGGTCAACACCGAGGTGGCCGCCTTCAAGCTGGTGCAACAGACAGACGGCGATCTCGTCGCCAACCAGCAAAAGGCCATCGCCATGATGCATGACAAGGCCTATCACCAGAACAAGGGGCGCATCATGTCCCCCATCGACGACTTCTACGTCCTGATGGAACACCGCACCCAGCAGGCGGTGGACGATGCCACCAGCCAGTCCGCCATGCTGCGCTATCTGTTCATCGCGCTCGGCCTGGTGTTGATGTTCTTCCTCTGGCGCACCTACAAGGCGCTGCTCGACCTGGTCGGCACCTCGGTCGACCAGCTCAGAAGCGATCTCAACCACCTGGCCGAGGGGGACTTCTCCCAGCCCATCAAGGTGCCGGCCGGTGCCAAGGAGAGCCTGATCGGCCTGCTCGCCACCATGCAGGGCACCCTCAAGGGGATCATCACCCAGGTCTCCCACTCCAGCGAAGAGCTCTCCGGCTCGGCTGACAGCATCGCCCAGATAGCGGAGCAGACCGCCCAGTTCGCCACCTCCCAGCAGACCAGCACCCAGACCATGGCGGCCGCCATCGAGGAGCTGGTAGTGAGCATCAGCCATCTCTCTGACAACGCCACCCACGCCGACGAGCTGAGCAAGGTCTCCGCCAACACCCTGGCGGAAGGCTCCGGGGTCATCAAGCAGACCCTCGACAGCATCCAGAGCATCTCGGATACCGTCTCCAACGCCGCCAGCAGCATCGCGGATCTCAACAGCCACACCCAGCAGATCTCGGAGATCATCGAGGTGATCCGCGGCATCGCCGATCAGACCAACCTGCTGGCGCTCAACGCCGCCATCGAGGCGGCGCGGGCGGGCGAGCAGGGGCGCGGCTTTGCGGTGGTGGCCGACGAGGTGCGCAATCTCGCCAGCCGCTCGGCCGCCTCCACCCAGCAGATCACCGGCATGATCGGCAAGATCCAGAGCGGGGCGGATGCCTCCATCCGCAGCATGGAGAACACGGTCAACAACGTCTCCCGCGGGGTGAGCCTGGCCAGCCAGACCGGCGAGGCCATCGCCAGCATCCAGAACCACGCATCCAACCTGACCGGCCTGATGGGGGAGATCAGCCACACCCTGCGCGAGCAGTCCACCGCCGCCAACGAGGTGGTCTCCACCGTCGGCAACATCACCTCCCTCTCCGAGCAGTCGGGGGACGCAGCCCGCCACGTCTCGCAGGAGGCCGCCAAGCTCAAACAGCTGTCACGGCTGCTGCGCCAGGAGATGGCCCACTTCAAGCTGTAGCTGCACGCACAAAGCAAAACGGCTGCCCGAGGGCAGCCGTTTTCATTGGTACGGAACGCTTAACCGCGCAGGGCGGCGATGCGCTGCTCGATGGGCGGGTGGCTCATGAACAGCTCGCTCATGGAGCGCTTGCCGTTGATGCCGAACGCCATCATGGAGCCTTCCAGCTGCGGCTCGGCACCGCGGGAGAGGCGCTGGAGCGCGGCGATCATCTTGTCGCGACCGGCCAGCTTGGCGGCACCGGCGTCGGCGCGGAATTCACGCTGACGGCTGAACCACATGACGATGATGGAGGCCAGCACGCCGAACAGCATCTCCAGCACGAACACGGTGATCATGTAGGCAAAACCGCCGGTGCTGCTACTCTCTTCATCGTTATTGGAGCTGAAGAAGTTGCTGATGACGCCGGCCACGATGCGGGCGAAGAACATCACGAAGGTGTTCACCACCCCCTGGATCAGGGTCAGGGTCACCATGTCACCGTTGGCCACGTGGCTCACCTCGTGGGCCAGCACGGCTTCAGCCTCGTCACGGCTCATGCTGTAAAGCAGACCGGACGATACGGCGACCAGCGAGTCGTCACGGCGGGCGCCGGTGGCGAAGGCGTTCATCTCGGGGGAGTCGTAGATCCCCACTTCCGGCATCTTGATGCCCGCTTCACGGGCCTGACGGGCCACGGTACTGACCAGCCAGTGCTCGGTCTCGTTACGGGGTTGCTCGATGACCTGGACGCCATAGCTGCGCTTGGCCATCCACTTGGACATCAGCAAGGAGATAAAGGAACCCCCAAAACCGAACACGGCGCAGAACACCAACAGACCGGAAATGCTGGACTTGTTGATCCCCAGAACCGAGAACAGGATATTGAGTACCACCCCCAGCACCAGCATGACGGCCAGGTTGGTCACCAGGAATAGCATAATTCGCTTCATATTGACTCCTTGTGAGATATGGACGCGTGGCCCGTCACCAGTTCGCTGCCGGTCGGGCCACACCTGTCAGGCATAATAGACAGTTTCTATGAATGTTCGCTGAATGTCGGATTCAGAGCAGGGGCGAAATGTCGAGTCGCCCGCGCAGATCAGCCTCGAGCGGATTGTTTACAAAGGGTATTTCACCCAAAAACGGAGCCGGCAGCAAGCCCCGCAGGGTGTCCAGGTTTTCCTGATAGTGACTCATGGAGCCGTGCAGCCGGTTGATGACCCAGCCCGCCACCGGCAGGTTGTTGTTGCGAATGGCGGCGAAGGTGAGCAGGGCATGGTTGAGACAGCCCAGTTTGGCCCCCACCACCATGATGACCGGCATGTTCTCCTGCTTGACCCAGTCCGACAGCAGATGTTTGCGATCGAGTGGCAGGAACCAGCCCCCCGCCCCCTCCACCACCACCAGCTCGGCCCCCGCCTGTTCAATCTGACGCAGCCCGTCCGACAACCCCTTCAGGGTAATGGCATCGCGCGCTTCGCTGGCGGCGATATGGGGCGCGATGGGCGGCTCGTAGGCGTAGGGATTGACCAGATCGTAGGGCAGCGGCAGGCTCGCCGCCTCCTGCAGCAGCACGGCATCAAGATTGCGCAGCCCGTCCGGGGTGCGGGCACAGCCGGCGGAGATGGGTTTGTAACCGGCGCAGCGCAGACCGTGCGCGGCGAATTCCAGCAGCAGGGTGCGGGCGACCAGCGTCTTGCCCACATCGGTATCGGTACCGGTGACAAAGAAGGATTTAACCATGATGACTCCTCAATACGGGGCCGCTGCCCGGGCTCGCGATGGCGGGCAGCGGCTTCTCAATTCTGTCGGCCCATGAGACCGGTTAGCGGCGGATCAGCTGGCCGAGGCACACCTGATAGCTGGCGGCCAGCAGGCCGTCCGGTTGGCGATGGGCTTCATAGGCCTGGCTCAGGCGCTGCAGACGCTGGCGACTGCTCAGTCCAATATGACGCTCGTCATTGACCTGGCTGGCGCCGATCCCCTTGAGATCGCGCAGCAAGCCGTTGAGCTCGGGGTAGCCGAGTGACCAGGTCAGGCTCTCCAGCGTCGGGGCGGCAAAACCACCGGCGGCGATGGCATGCTGCAATTGTGGCAGGCTGAGGAAGCGATTGACATGATCACACTCGTCAACCGTGCGCCAGGCCTCACGCAATTGCCAAAGCGACTCGGCCAGCAGGGTCGAGAACAGCAGCCGGCCGCCGGGTTTGAGCACCCGGTGCAGCTCGGCGAAGGCCTGGGCCGGTCGCTCGCACCACTGCAGCGCCAGGCTGGAGAAGACCCAATCAAACGTCTCGTCTGCAAAGGGGAGCTGCTCGGCATCGCCGCACAGCAGGTGGGCGCCGCTGCCGCGAAGGGCGGCCTGCGCCAGCATGCCGGGAGCCAGATCCAGCCCGGTCAGCTCGCTGCAACGCCCGGCCAACGCCGGCAGGAAGAAGCCGGTGCCACAGCCCAGATCCAGCCCGCTCACTGTCAGATCTGTGCCAACCTGCCTGTCCGGCATCCGCTCCAGCAGTGCCTGCCCCACCTCCTGCTGGAAGCGGGCGTGGGCGTCGTAGTGACGGGCGGCGGCGCCGAAACGGCGGGCAAGCTGGGCCTTGTCGACCGCCTGAAAACGCTCATGCAGCATGCGTCCCCCCTCTCTCGTCGTCCGCCGGGTAGGGGCCGAGGGCATCGAGCAGCCGATCCACGTCCTGTTCGCGGTGAGCGGCGCTCAAGGTGATGCGCAGGCGCGCCGTGCCGACCGGCACCGTGGGCGGGCGAATGGCGCCAGCCCAGACGCCGCATTCGCGCAGCCGCTCGGCCAGTTGCAGGGCTGCACCGCTCTCCCCCACCAGCAGCGGCTGGATGGGGGTAGCGCTGGCACCCAGTTGCCAGCCCAGCGCCTCTGCCCCTTGCCGAAAACGGGTGATCAGCTGGTCAAGCTGGGCGCGGGCCTCGTCGGCGGCGCGTACCAGCGCGATGCTCTGGCGCACGGCGCAGGCCTGGGCGGCGGGCATATGGGTGCTGTAGACATAGTGGCGGGCGAAGTTGACCAGATACGCCACCAGCTCGCGGCTGCCGCCGACAAAGGCGCCAGCCACCCCGAGCGCCTTGCCAAAGGTGCCCATCTGAATGTGTACGCTGGCAGGAGCAACCCCCTGCGCCGCCAGGGTGCCGCGCCCTTGTGGCCCCAATACGCCGAGGCCGTGAGCATCGTCGATCATCAGCCAGTTGCCGCTCTGGGCGGCTAGGGCGGCGAGCTCGCGCCAGGGGCCCTGATCCCCGTCCATGCTGAACACCCCTTCCGAAACAATCAGTCCGCGATTTGGCTCAAGCTGCCGCTCAAGAGCCGCCATGTCGTTGTGACCGAAGCGCTTCATCTTGCAGGGCAGCTGGCTGCCCATCTCCTGCAGGGAGGCGTGGTTGAGTTTGTCCTGCCACAGCAGGTGTTCCTTGCCGAGCAGGGCCTTGAGCACCGCCTGATTGGCCGAGAAACCGCAGTTGAACAGCAGCACCGCCTCCACCCCCAGCCAGTCAGCAAGCGTCTCTTCCAGCTGTTGGTGGGCACGACTGTAGCCAGTCACCAGCGGCGAGGCGCCGGCGCCCGCGCCATAGCGGTCAATCCCCTCCTGGAAGGCGCTTTTGATGGCGGGATGATCGGCAAGCCCCAGATAGTCGTTGGCGGAAAAGTTGAGGTAATCGCGCTCGGCCACCCTGAGCCGTCCGCCACTTGCGCCGTCGGTCGCGATGCGGCTGCGCAGCAGGCCCGCCTGCTCGCGCTCGGCCAGCGCCGCGCTCAACCCAAAGGGGCCCGTGACTGCAGGGCCGTTCATGACCGCGCGGCCCCGGCACGGGGGCGGGTGGCGTCATAAAACATCTCGGTGGGCTCGCTCTGGCGGCTCACCTCCGCCAGCAGCTCCTCTTCTTGGACCTGATCCGGCTTCTGGGCCCGCTGAGCGGGGCGAATGCCGAGCCGCTTGAACAGCTGCATGTCGCTGTTCTCGTCCGGGTTGGGGGTGGTCAGCAGCTTGCAGCCGTAGAAGATGGAGTTGGCCCCGGCCATAAAGCACATGGCCTGCATCTGCTCGTTCATCTTCTCCCGCCCGGCGGAGAGGCGCACGTGGGAAGCCGGCATCATGATCCGTGCCACGGCGATGGTGCGGATGAATTCGAACGGGTCGAGGTTCTCCTGGTTCTCCAGCGGCGTGCCCTTCACCTTGACCAGCATGTTGATGGGCACGCTCTCCGGGTGGCGCGGCAGATTGGCCAGCGCCATCAAGAGGCCTGCCCGATCTTTTGTCTGCTCGCCCATGCCGACGATACCGCCGGAGCAGACCTTCATGCCGGCGCCGCGCACATGCTCCAGGGTATCGAGCCGGTCCTGATAGGTGCGGGTGGTGATGATGTCGCCGTAAAACTCCGGCGAGGTGTCGAGGTTGTGGTTGTAGTAGTCAAGGCCGGCGGCGCCCAGACGCGCCGCCTGATCGGCGGTGAGCATCCCGAGCGTCATGCAGGTCTCCATGCCGAGCCCACGCACCTCTTCGATCATCCGCAGGATATAGGGCATGTCCTTCTCTTTGGGGTTGCGCCAGGCGGCCCCCATGCAGAAGCGGGACGAGCCGTTGGCCTTGGCTTCGCGGGCCCGCTCCAGCACTTTCTCCACCTCCATCAGCCGCTCGGCTTCAAGGCCGGTGTGGTAGCGGGCGCTCTGGGGGCAGTACTTGCAATCCTCCGGGCAGGCACCGGTCTTGATGGAGAGCAAGGTGCTCACCTGTACTTCGTTCGGATCGAAATGGGCACGGTGCACGGTCTGGGCCCGGAACAGCAGATCGTTGAATGGCAGGGCAAACAGGGCCTGAACCTCGGCGAGGGTCCAGTCGTGACGAAGGGCGTGAGCGCCCGCGGTGACAGCATTCATACATGGCTTCCAATTGTTATAAGTGGGATCCTGCGCCGCCAGCTTGCATGGGCAAACACAGAAGCCGCCACCCGGCCTGCACCCGAGTCGGGTTGCACGCAGCCAAGTGGCTGAAATTGTTGGCTAGTGTAGAGAGCGCGCGTAGACTGTCAACACCGACCAGATCAAACAAATTGACAACAGAACACAAAATGACCAATCAAGAATTCGACCTGCACCACGTCTGGCACCCCTATACCTCCCTCACCCATCCCCTGCCCTGCTATGAAGTGGCCAGTGCCAGGGGAGTGACCCTCACCCTCAGCGACGGCCGCAAACTGGTGGACGGCATGAGCTCCTGGTGGGCTTGCGTGCACGGCTATCAGGTGCCGGAGCTCGATGCGGCCGCCACAGCCCAGCTCGGCAAGATGTCCCACGTGATGTTTGGCGGCCTCACCCACGCCCCCGCCGTCGATCTCTGCCGCAAGCTGGTGGAGATCACCCCGGCTGGGCTGGATCGGGTGTTTCTGGCGGACTCGGGTTCGGTGGCGGTAGAAGTGGCGCTCAAAATGGCGCAGCAGTACTGGCACGCCAAGGGGACGCCCAGGGCCAAGTTTGTCGCCCTGCGCGGCGGCTATCACGGTGATACCTTCGGCGCCATGAGCGTCTGCGATCCGGATGGCGGCATGCACGAGCTCTACAAGGGCTTCCTGCCCGAGCACCATTTTGTCGAAGCACCCAGCTGCCGCTTCCACGCCGAGTGGGACGAGCAGTGTGTGTTGGAGCTCGCCACCCTGGTGGCGGACCATCACGAGGAAATCGCCGCCATTGTGCTCGAGCCTATCGTGCAGGGCGCCGGCGGCATGCGCTTCTACCATCCCCGCTACCTGCAGTGGGTGCGCGCCCTGTGCGACGAGTTCGGCCTGCTGCTGATTGCCGACGAGATCGCCACCGGCTTTGGCCGCACCGGCCAGCTGTTTGCCTGCGACTGGGCCGGCATCAGCCCCGACATCATGTGTCTGGGCAAGGCGCTCACCGGCGGCTATCTGACGCTGTCGGCCACGCTCACTACCGAGCATGTGGCTCGCGCGATCTGTGATGGGAAGGCCGGCGTCTTTATGCATGGGCCGACCTTCATGGGCAACCCCTTGGCCTGCGCGGTGGCCAACGCCTCCATCGATCTGCTGCTGGCCTCACCGTGGCAGGAGCGGGTGCGCGCCATCGAACACCAACTCAAAACCGAACTGGTGGAGCTGACCCTGCACCCGGCGGTGGCGGATGTGCGGGTGCTTGGCGCCATCGGAGTGGTGGAGATGAAGGAGCGGGTGGACGTGGCGCGCATCCAGCGCAAGTTCGTCGAACTGGGTGCCTGGATCCGGCCGTTTGGCAAGTTGGTCTATCTGATGCCCCCCTTCGTCATCAGCCCGGTACAATTAACCGTGCTGACCGGCGCCATCACCGCCGCCATCCACAGCGGCGAGTTCTGAGTCAGACGTGGCAGGCCCTGCCCGACCAGGCAGGGTCTTTTGACTCTTTTTCATCAGAATGTGAGCAAGACACCAGACCCGGGCGGCCAAGACGCGTAGACTGCGCGGGTTTTACCCAACAGATGTACCGTTCCCATGCGCCTCTCCATTGCTGCCAAAATCAACTTCTTCCTGCTGTTCATCTTCTCCATGGTGCTGGTGTTCTCCGCCGCCTATCAGGCGGTGCGCGAACGCGACCTGATCCTGACCCTCATCAAGGAGCAGAGCCGCGAGCAGACCGAGGCCTACTTCGACGGCCTCAACATGCTGATGTTGACCGGCAAGATGGATGCCCGCGACACCCTGCGCGGCAAGTTTCTCGAGCACGCCCACGTGGAGGATGCCCGCATCGTGCGCAGCGAGGCGGTGAGCAAGCAGTACGGGGTCGGCCACCAGAGCGAGCAGCCCAAGGACAGGTTCGATGAGCTGGCTCTGGCCGGCAAGGGCAGCCTGGAAGTGGTGCACGACGGCATGCACAGCAAGCTGGTGGTGACCCGCCCGCTGCTGGCCAAGAAGGATTTTCGCGGCACCGACTGCACCAGCTGCCACCTGGTGCCGGAGAATACCGTGCTGGGGGCGGTGCGCTTTGACTACTCCCTCGACACCCTGTTTACCCGGGTCGAGCAGAACATCCTCACCTCGGCGCTGAGCCTCACCGTCATCTTCGGCCTGGGGCTGTTGCTGACCCTCTGGGTCATTCGCACTTGGATCGTCCGCCCCCTCAACCAGCTGACCCGCTCCATGGAGGAGGCCACCGACCTGCACGACTTCGGCCACCGGCTGGAAGGGGATGAAGGGGACGAAATCGGCCGGGTGGCGCTCGCCTACAACCAGATGCTCGACAGCGTGGAGCGTCAGCTCGGCAAACGGTCCGCCGCGCCGATGGAGGGGAGCGAGCTGAAGGCGACAGAGAGAAGAAAAGAGGGCTAGCCCAGGTAGTAAAACAGCAGACTGGCGCTCAGGATCAGCAGCAAGATGGTCAGGTGCACCCGCCCCGTGTCCTCCTGCCGCCGGCAGCGTCGGCGCTCCGCCAGCAGCACCGTCAGGGTCAGCAGGCAGCAACCCCAGAGCCCGTACAGCAGCCAGGGGGTGAGCAGGGGATCCCAGCTCTGGCGTACCTTGACCCCGCCATAGACCAGAAAACCGTAGGCCGTCTGCGGTCTGGCGAAGTGGTAGAGGGAGAGCAGGCCGATGAAACCGCCCCAGCAGAGCATCACCAGCCCCTGCAACACCCGTGTCAGCCGGTCCGGCCCCCGTCGCCGCTCTTTCACGTCCATCCCCCGTTCCATTGGCCCGCCAATCCGCCGATAGGCGCCGAAATCCCCCCAGAGTCCGACATTTTTGCTTGTTTATCAAACCTGCGCGGGTAAGATTGACGGCTTAGTCTGCCATGATGGGCCAAGATTGCCCGGGCCAGACCCCAAGTGTTGCAAATAGCGCTGCAAGAACAAGCTGGAGACAATATTTCGATGACGCACGCATCCGTAGTAGATGTGCTGACCGGTAAGTATGCGGTCGGCACCACCCAGACAGTGAAAGGGTGGATCCGGACCCGCCGCGATTCCAAGGCGGGGATCTCATTTTTGGCCATCTCCGATGGCTCCTGTTTCCATCCGGTACAGGCAGTCGTCCCCAATACCCTGGCCAATTACGAGAATGAAGTGCTGCGTCTGACCACGGCTTGCTCGGTGGAAGTGACTGGCCTGGTGGTCGAGTCTCAGGGCAGCGGCCAGGCGTTCGAACTGCAGGCCACCGACGTCAAGGTGGTGGGCTGGGTCGAAGATCCGGATACCTACCCCATGTCTGCCAAGCGTCACAGCATCGAATACCTGCGCGAGCAGGGCCACCTGCGCGCTCGTACCAACGTGGTCGGCGCCGTGACCCGGGTACGCAACTGCCTCTCCCAGGCCATTCACCGCTTCTTCCATGAGCAGGGCTATCTGTGGATCGCCGCGCCGCTCATCACCGCCTCCGACACCGAAGGCGCCGGCGAGATGTTCCGCGTCTCCACACTGGACATGGAAAACCTGCCGCGCACCCCGCAAGGCAAGGTGGACTATGACAAGGACTTCTTCGGCAAAGAGACCTTCCTGACCGTATCCGGCCAGCTCAACGTCGAAACCTACGCCTGCGCGCTGTCCAAGGTTTACACCTTCGGGCCGACCTTCCGCGCCGAAAACTCCAACACCAGCCGCCACCTGGCGGAGTTCTGGATGGTTGAGCCGGAAGTGGCTTTCGCCGATCTGGAAGACAACGCCGCCCTGGCCGAAGCCATGCTGAAGTATGTCTTCAACGCGGTGCTGAGTGAGCGCCGCGACGATCTGGAGTTCTTCGCCCAGCACGTGGACAAGGACGCCATCGGTCGTCTGGAGCGCTTCGTTGCCTCCGACTTCGCCCAGATTGACTACACCGACGCCATCGAAGTGCTGAAAAACTGCGGCAAGAGCTTCGAGTTCCCGGTCTCCTGGGGTATCGACCTCTCCTCCGAGCACGAGCGCTACCTGGCCGAAGAGCACTTCAAGTCCCCGGTGGTGGTGAAGAACTACCCGAAAGACATCAAGGCCTTCTACATGCGCCTCAACGACGACGGCAAGACCGTCGCCGCCATGGACGTACTGGCCCCGGGCATCGGCGAGATCATCGGTGGCTCCCAGCGTGAAGAGCGTCTGGACGTGCTGGATGCCCGTCTGGCCGAGATGGGTCTGAACAAGGAAGACTACTGGTGGTATCGCGACCTGCGCCGCTACGGTACCGTGCCGCACTCCGGTTTCGGTCTGGGCTTCGAGCGCCTGGTGGTTTACGTAACCGGTATGGGCAACGTCCGCGATGTGATCCCCTTCCCGCGCACCCCGCGCACCGCCGAGTTCTGATTACAGGACGTTGCCTTAAAAGCCGACCTCAGGGTCGGCTTTTTGTTGCCCGTCCGGCTGCCGGACGGCCTTGCCAGCACCACAATTAATCACTCTTGCCCCCCTCCGTCACGCCACCTTGCTGACACACCCGCCCCGCGCCAGCCGTTGAGCCCCATACGCTGCCACTTATTGCCCGCAAAATAACAAAAACGTTAATACGTGGTTTTTATGACGTTAAATCAAAAAGCGATGAGTTATTGAAGTACCTCAAATTTTTGCCCTTTTTTGGCAGGCACAATAAACACTAACCCTTTAGGGCTAAATAAAAAACAGACAATCCCGGTCCATGAGCCCAACACAGCACAGACATGGATTAAATAACGCGAGGTAATGGAATGATCTTGATGGAATTTTTGGTGGTACTCGGCTGCTTGCTGCTGGGTACCCGGTTTGGGGGCATGGGGCTGGGTCTCATCAGCGGCATCGGTCTGTTCCTGCTGACCTTCGTGTTCGGTCTCACCCCGGGCGAACCGCCGGTGCAGGTGATGCTGACCATACTGGCGGTGATCGGCTGCGCCGCCACCCTGCAGACCGCCGGCGGTCTCAACCTGATGATGCAGGTGGCCGAGCGCCTGCTGCGCCGCCACCCCCAGTACATCACCCTGCTGGCACCGCTCACCACCTGGACCCTCACCTTCCTGTGCGGTACCGGCCACGTGGTCTACACCATGTTCCCCATCATCGCCGACATCGCGCTGCAGAAGAACATCCGTCCGGAACGCCCGATGGCGGTGGCTTCCGTCGCCTCCCAGATGGCGATCTGCGCCTCGCCGGTGTCGGTGGCCGTGGTCTCCATGGTCTCCATCCTGGCGGCCGGTCACGGCATCGGTCAGGCCTACAGCCTGCTCGACATCCTGATGGTTGCCATCCCCTCCTCGCTCACCGGGGTCATAGTCGCGGCCCTGTGGAGCCTGCGTCGCGGCAAGGATCTGGACAAGGACGAAGAGTTCCAGGCCAAGATCAAGGATCCGGAG
Source organism: Aeromonas sp. 2692-1 (assembly GCF_013085505.1). Classification (NCBI taxonomy): domain Bacteria; kingdom Pseudomonadati; phylum Pseudomonadota; class Gammaproteobacteria; order Aeromonadales; family Aeromonadaceae; genus Aeromonas; species Aeromonas sp. 2692-1. The sequence goes on along the minus strand of NZ_CP038513.1, from coordinate 2,582,519 downwards.
CAACGTGCCTTCGTCTACGGCGGCGGTGAGACCCTGCTCAACACCAAGTTCCCGAAAGAGGCCTACTGGTCGACCTGGATCTTCTTCGCCGCCATCGCCGCCGTGGTAGTGCTGGGGGCCGACGCCTCCCTGCGCCCGGTATTCGAAATGGGTGGCAAGACAGGCCCGCTCTCCATGAACCTGGTGATCCAGATGATGATGCTGATCGCCGGCGCCATCATCCTGATGCGCTGCAAGGTCAAGCCGGGTGACATCTCCAACGGCGCCGTGTTCAAGGCCGGCATGGTGGCGATCTTCTCGGTATTCGGGGTCGCCTGGATGAGCGAAACTTTCTTCCAGGCCCACATGCCGCTGCTGAAAGAAACCCTGGCCCACGTGGTGCAGGCCCAGCCCTGGACCTATGCCCTGGTGCTGTTCCTCATCTCCAAGCTGGTGAACAGCCAGGCCGCAGCCCTGACCGCCATCGCCCCCATGGGGCTGGCGTTGGGGGTGGAGCCCAAGCTGCTGATCGCCTTCCTGCCGGCCAGCTACGGCTACTTCGTGCTGCCGACCTACCCGAGCGATCTGGCCTGTATCGGTTTCGACCGCTCCGGCACCACCCGCATCGGCAAGTTCATCATCAACCACAGCTTCATCATTCCGGGTCTGATCGGGGTCGCCACCTCCTGTACCCTGGGTTATCTGCTGACCAGCATACTGCTCTAAGCAACACGCACCATTCAGTCAGTCCAGCAGGCCCCCACCCGGGGCCTGCTGTTTTGCCCCCTGCCCCATCCCGTTTTGCCAACCGCCCGCACTCTGGGTAGCATGACCCCTCTTTTCTTTGCGGAATCTCCCCCATGTCTCGCGTCATCGTGCTCTGGAGCGGCGGCAAGGATGCCATGCAGGCCCTCTGCCATGCCCGCGAAGCGGGTCATCAGGTGGTAGCACTGGCCACCTTTGCCCCGCCCGAACCCCGCTTTCTGGCCCATCCCCTGTCACAGGTGCGTCGGCAGGCGGCGGCCCTCGGGTTGCCCCATCTGCTGATCACCATCGAAGCGCCGTTCGATCTCGGTTATGAGCAGGGGCTGGCACGGCTAAAAGAGGAGTGGCGCCTGGATGGGGTGGTCACCGGCGATATCGACAGCGTGGGGGGCGCGCCGAACTGGATCCGCGAGCGCTGCCGCCCGCTCGATCTGGCCGTTCACACCCCGCTCTGGCAGCAAAGCCGCGAGGCGTTGCTGGCGGATCTACTGACCCGGGGCATCGTCGCCCACCTCTCCTGCGTCGACACCCGGGTGCTGGCCCCCGAGTGGGTGGGGCGCACGCTCGATGCGGTCACCCTGGCCGAGTTGCAGCAGCTGGCGGCGAGCCGGGGCTTCGATGCCTGCGGCGAGCAGGGGGAGTACCACACCATGGTGACCGACGGCCCGGGCTTTGCGGCGCCGCTGATGCTCGGCCACTGGCAAGTTGCCCGTCAGCAGCAGCTTGCCTACCTACGGGAGGATGAGGGGTAGCGGCGCCGCGCTGTTCGCACTCTCTGCATCGGCAGGACAGATAAAAAACGGGAGGCGATGGCCTCCCGTTTTGCTTGTCTTTGACGCCGACCTATTTGGCCAGCTTGCCCAGCATCCGCTGCAGCAGGCGGATGCGCGGCGCTATGCTATCCAGCAGCAGGAATTCCGCCTCAGAGTGGAAACCGCCCCCCATGGGGCCGAAGCCATCGAGCGACGGCACGCCGGCTGCGGCGGTAAAGTTGGCATCCGAGCCGCCACCGGCCTCCAGCCAGTTGAAGGAGATCCCCTCCTCTTTCGCCGCCGCCTCCACCAGTGCCATCACGGCCTCGGTGTCGCCACTCGGGCGCATCGCCGGCTTGAAGGTCTGGCGATCCACCTCGACCCGACAGCCCGCAAGGAAAGGGTTGTTGGCCATGAAGGTGAGCCGCTCGTGCACCGCCGCCGCCTCTTCGTTGCTCCAAAAGCGCAGGTCCACGATCGCCTCGGCAAAATCCGGCACCACGTTGACGCCGGTCCCCCCTGCACCACCCCCACGTTCATGGTGGTGCCGGTGTCGAGGTTGACCTGCTCGTTGATGGCGAGCACCCAATGAGCCAGCTCGGTGATGGCGGAGATCCCCTCGCTCAGCGCCGAGCCGGCGTGGGAGGCCTTGCCGTGGAAGGTGATGCGGTACTTGGCGTTGCCCTTGCGGGCGCTGATGAGATCCCCGTTCGGGCGGGCCGCCTCGGCCACCAGCACGCAGCCGCTCTGTTTGGCTTTTTCCACCAGCCACTCTTTGGACCAGGGGGAGCCAATCTCCTCGTCGCAGTTGCAGCAAACCAGCACCTTGAGCTTGGCCAGCACGGCCGGGTCCATCTCTTTGAGGGCATACCAGGTGGAGAGCAAGCCGCTCTTCATGTCCGACACGCCGGGGCCAAAGGCCTGATTGCCTTCGATTTTCAATGGGCGCTTGGCGGCTGTCCCTTCCGGGAAGACGGTGTCCATGTGGCCCACCAGCATCACGTCGTAGTGGCTGGCGCCAGGCGCATTGGTTGCCTCGAGGCAGGGTCCGCACTCGGCGGCAAACTGGTGGCGGGTCACCTGCCAGCCGATGGCCTCATATTTCTCGGTCATGATGTCGGCGACCCGAGCCACCCCGGCCGGGGTACGGGTGCCGCAATCGAGATTGATGAGAGGGGCCAGATCCGCCAGGTAGGCGTCCAGAGAAAAAGCGTTGCGAGAGTCTGTCATTGTCATCTCCTGGGACGGAAGGACACACCTCCCGCCCGACGGCCGAATGAAAGGGGCGGACGGCTCGTGCCGTCCGCCGCCCGGTTACATAAACAGCAGATAGTTGAGGGGGAGTGCGGTCACCAGGGCGCCGGCCATGGGCACGCAGGTGCGCTTGACCACCACGAAGGGGGAAACCTTGGCGATGCCCGCACAGGCGATCAGCACCGCCGCGATGGGGGAGACGGTGCGGCCGATGCTGGAGGCGAGCTGCATCGGCAGCAGCATGGTCACCGCCGGCACGCCGAACTTGGCCGCCACCGCCGGCGCCAGGGTGGAGAAGCTCAGGAACGCTGCGTTGCCCGAGCCCATGATGACGGCGGCCACCATGATGAGACCCACCATCACTAGCGTCATCAGGCCGCTGCCGATACCGGCATTGCTGGCAGAGTGCAGCAGGGTGTCGATGGCACCGATGGCCTTGAGGGATTCGGCAAACAGCTCGGCGCAGACGATGAGCGCCACCACAGGGCCGAACACCTTGCCCATGCCGTCGAGGAAGCTGGAAAGCCCGGCGAAGGCGGTGCGCACCGAGCGGGTGCGCAGCAGCTCGCACAGCATGCCGATAAAGACCGACAGCAGCATGGCCACCTCCACGCTGACGCTGATGGTGGTCACCAGCAGCTTGGAGAAGGTCATCATCAGCACGAAGGGGATGATGGGCAGCAGGGCATACCAGGTGGGCGCCGCTACCGCCTCGGTGCCCTGCTCGTCCAGCTCGGCGTGCTCGCCGCGATGCTGGGCCGGATCCCAGCCATCCTGGCGGTCACAGTGCCGCTGCCAGAAGAAGTGCAGCACCATGGTCACCAGCAGCATGGGGGCCACCAGCCAGATCTGGTAATCGACGAAATAGCTGGTGGGATCCATGCCGGATTGGCCGGCGGAGAAGATGGCGTTGGTCTGGGTCGGGCCAATCTCGAACGCCTGGGAAGTGGCGATGACGCCGCAGGCGGAGGCCGGGCTGATGCCGAGGTTGCGCATCACCGGGTACATGGTGACCATCAACAGCAGGCCAAGGCCGGTGGCGGAGGTGACGAACAGGGAGACGAAGACCGCCACCAGGTAGCAGATGGCCAGCATCAGGTAGCTGGACTGAATGCCCGCCACCGGTTTGACCGCCACCCGCACCAGCGCCTGGGAGGCACCGATATGGGACATGTAGGTGGCAAAGCCGGCCACCGCCATGATGGTGAGGCCGAGCCCCGCCGCCCGGTAGGAGAAGATCCCCTTGAACACCTCGAACAGGTCGAACAGGGCGAAGCCGGTGCTCTTGTCGGCGGGCAGAATGGGGTGCAGTCCCAGCCAGTAGGCGACGGTGAAGATGGCCATGCCGGCCAGCGCCAGCACCGCCTGCGGGTTGTAATCCTTGACGATGCCGTAGACCACGGCCAGCAGTACGAGCAAGACGAAGACGAGTTCCAAATATTCACTCCTGATAAAGTTATCGAGGAGCGGAATCTAGTGGTCTGACCGCGCTTTCCCATTGATCCCCGTCAAGAAAGATGGCTTGATCGCATCTCAATGAAACAAAATGCTACACACATAACAAAAAACAGCAATTTAAACTAAAGGCAAACCTTTAGAATCCCTTTGCCACGCGTTCTGGCGAATAACCTCAGGCTTTTTTGCTTTGGATCAACGTCAGGGGCCAGTGAACTGGCCAAGATGCGCATCGACACACAGCGACCGTTTCGCGCCGGAGAGAGTTATGACAGACCGAGCCAACGCAGGCATGACGACCTGCGACTACAAGCTATGGGACATCCTCGTCGAGTCTGCAAAGGAACGCACCACCATTCGTTACTCCAAGCTGGCCAGGCAGGCCGGGCTGGAGAATTGCCAGGATGAGCTGCGCACGCTGCTGCAACGCATCCGCATGTACTGCACCGAGCACCAGTTGCCGATCCTCTCCGCCATCGTGGTGGACGATGTGGGCAAATATACCGGCCTCTCCTCCAGTCTGCCGGACGCCCCCTGGGAACGAGCCAAGGTGTTTGACTACCAGTGGCCGGTTGCGCCCTGAGTCATCCACCCCTCACAATAACGCGCCCGCCGGCGCGTTTTGTACTTCTTTGGGCCCCCTTTTCCTGAACCGCAGGCAAAAAAAACCCGCCGAGACGGCGGGTACTAAGCAAGCAACGCTCTGGATGACCAGAGTAAAGAGTTCAGGCTGTCGAATCTTGCCACCTCCGGCACCACGCGAAAGAGGTAACAGGACAACATGGGTTTGCATAAATCGCTGATTTATCCAAGCTTCATGCTGACCATCGACGGGAAATGAGACTAAAGTGAAGGCCCTGCTTAAGGAAATGATTTATTAGTATTCCATTATGCACAGAATGAATTTACGAGGCGTCGACCTCAACCTGCTGGTGGTGCTCAAGGCACTGCTGGAGGAGCGCAACACCACCAAGGCCGCCGAACGGCTCGCCATGAGCCAGCCGGCCGTCAGCCGGGCACTGGCCCGCTTGCGTCTGCTCTATGACGATCCCCTGCTGATCCGCACTCCCCAGGGCATGGAACCCACCGCCCGGGCGGAGGCCTTGCTGCTGCCGCTGCGGGAGATCCTGCACGACATCGAACAGACCTTCAGCCCCCCCGAGCAGCTCGACCCCGCCCAGTTCGAGGGAGTGCTGCGCATCGGGGCCCACACCTATGTGGAGTATGTGATGATGCCGAGCCTGCTGGCGCGGCTGCAACAGCAGGCGCCCAACCTGCGCATCCACATGGTGCCGCTCAATGCGGACTACGAGAGCCAGCTCGACGAAGGGGTCATCAGCATGGTGATCAGCAAGCAGGACGAGGTGCCCGGTCGTTTTCGCCGCATCCCGCTGTTCGAGGACAAGCTGATCTGCGCCGCCCACCGCAGCCACCCGCTGCAGGGCCAGGTGCTGTGCATCGAATCCTTCGCCCAGGCCCAGCACCTGCTGGTCGCTCCCCGCGGCAGCGAAGGGGGCATCGTCGATGATCTGCTGGCCGCCCACGGCATGACCCGGCACACCCCCTTGATCGTACAAAGCTTTCTGGCGGCCCCCTTCATCCTGCCGTGCGCGCCTCTGCTGCTCACCTCCCCCGCCCGGGTGTTGCGCCCGCTGATGCCGCTGCTGGATCTGGTGGAGTACGAGACCCGCTTCGCCCTGCCCAGCTTCGAGGTGAGCCTCATTCGCCATCGTCGCGACGACAACAATGCCATGCTCAACTGGTTCGAATCCGAACTGCACCTCTGGTGTCGCACCCAGAGCGAGCTCTGATGCCCGCCGGCGCGTCCCGCGCCGGGCACTTTTCCCCTCCCCCCAGGCCCGACCAGCGCCTCGCCCCACCTCTCCCATGCGCATCGGCGTTGCCTTGAGATCGCCACAATGCCAGAATCGGGCCTCTTCTTGATTTCCCGTTTCAGGACTCAAGTTTCGGCTTTCCGGGCCCATGCCCGCAGACAAGGACTCCCCATGGCCACCACCCTCTATGGCATCAAGAACTGCGAGAGGTTAATTATGGAAGAACCACAAAAAAGCCTGAGGTAACCACAGGCTTACTGATTTACTTAAAGCTTGGAAAATCAATTAGAAAGCACCATTCTGGCGTAACGCAGTTGTGAACCCGCTAAACGCTTTTGCATGTGTAGATGAGTTGGATACATCTTTGCTACCTACAGGTGAGAAGCTAGCTACCATGTACTTCGTGTAGGTTGAGACTTTCATCTTCACAAGCTTAGACTGAGCGATCTTTTCGTATTCCTTCGTAGAAATACAGAACCGACGGAGTGAAAAGCTAGGGACAGATACATACATCAAACCAGAGTAGACGGTTGCTCCGAAGTCTGTATGTGCACTACAAACCCGCCCATCAATCATCTGACCATCAGCATTGATTTTCAGTGCTACCACATTCTCTATCTGAGGGTAAATCGCGTCCAGATACACATCCTTACTACCCGAATGCCACTCCAGATTGATAAACAAATTGTACTGTTCACCCATTCCCAGAATGCTATCTACGGATACTATTGTCTTTTCCGCCTCGAAAGAGTCTTTTTTAACAACCACATCTCCGGATGGTTGCTCACTCAGTGACGCACACCCACTTATTAATCCAACTGCCAGCATGGCAGCCCCAAAAACAGCTTTCATCTTCATCCCTAAATTATTGTTTTGATTAGCTAAAAGTGAGGTTTCCCTCACCAAATAATAGTAGTATGGTTATGTATGCAGTATCCGGTGAACACTTGACACACTGATACCCAACCGCTTTGCCACTGATGCCTTAGCGATGCCCTGCGATAGAAGACGCAGCACCTCGTCCCGCTTCTCCATCGCGGTCGGCTTTCGGCCCTTGTAGACCCCTTTTGCCTTAGCCAAGGCAATCCCTTCCGCCTGACGCTCCAGCATGATTTCCCGCTCGAACGTGGCGATAGCTCCGATCATGGTCAACATCAGCTTACCTGTCGGGGTAGCCGTATCGATGCCCAAATTCTGGATCTGCAATGTTACCCCTTTGGCGTGTAGCTGGTCTGTGATCTCCAGCAAGTGCCTAGTGTTTCGAGCGAGTCGATCTAACTTGGTGACTTTTAGCACGTCCCCAGACCGGGCGAACTCGAGCATCGCCTGTAGTTGCGGCCTATCCGTCTTGCTACCGCTGACCTGCTCATGAAAAACTTTTTCACACTCCGCCAGAGCTATCAGTTGCTGCTCCAGCGATTGCCCCGTGGTCGAGACACGGGCATACCCGATGATTGCCATGATGGCCTCCCAATAGGCTCAAGACCCTGCAAGAAAAACGTGTCAAAACTCGAAAACCAACCCGTGTGACAGGGGTTGCCGGGGGGGCTTCCGGTCTGTCACACGGGCATGGTCTATTGAGCGTCCGGCTCCTTCGGCGGGGGCGGCGGTGTCTGCATCGAGTTGACGGCCTCCTTAATGAGGACGCCCAAGGCTGCCAGCAGTGCCGCCTCCAACGCTTTCAGTAACGGGTTTCCTTGCTGATCATTCATACGCCTTCTCCTTGCTGGATGGCTCCCGACAAGGGGCCAGATGTGATGTATTCCATGGGATTCTCCTATGGTGTTGGTCTCATCTGGCTTATACCGGCGTTTGGTCTGAATGTTGCCTGCTCGTTTTCCTTGTGCTGGTGGGGTTTGGGATTGTTTTTGCCGGGCAATCAACCGGGCAAGATCGTTGCAATCTTCTCGGAATCTCTCCTTCGGGTGGCTGGTAAGCTCCCCCCTCGGTGCAGTAAATAGATAAGAGTCAGTGTAACTAAACGGGTATATATATCGGGCTGGAACAGCTGGAACACCAGACACATACCACCGAAAAGCCCATGAACACGCTGTCGGATGTGTCGATGAGACTCAAATCGACCAGACACATCACCCCGAAATGTGTCGATTGGCAGTCACTCGCGGCGGGGTCAGACGGTGATAGGCCAGATTACCGCTATGCCTCTGACTCAACCGCCAGCCAAGCCGCTCTGCTATCGCTTTAAGGTCTCGTCCCGGCTGAGCTGGATATCGTAGATACCCGGCTGGATCGCAGGTATAAGCACTCTGGGCAGAATCTCGCGTGATATCAAGATGTCGGCCATCACCCGGCTCTGCCATAGCCATCAACAGCCCTTGCAGGTACTCCTCCACGCTTAGGATGCGTCCCTGAGCACGACAGATGGTGGCCCACAGCTCTTGTTCCTCGTGCCGTATCCTGAGCGGTCTGAGGCCCGTCTGCTGCTCGATGTAGGCATCACGCTGGTGGTCTGCTTGGCGGTTCGCTGGCTCCAGATGATAGGCTTCATCAAACTCCAGCAAGTACACTTCCTGCCGGATCGGTTTGTCAAAATACTTCCCGTTTGGGTCGAACCACTGCAAATCTACCCGAAAATCCACCCGGTAAGGGTCGCAATCGAACTGCGGGATCACCTCCATTCGCAAACCCGGTTGCTGCATTTGAAAGTAAGTAACCAGCGGGGCCAAGTATTCCACATAAAATGCAGCCTCATGGCGGCTTTGCCTTTCATCATGTGGTAACTCCAGCCCGGTAAGCTGCTCGATCTCCGCTATTAGCCTCAGGTTTAAGTGAGAGCTGGGGCCATAGGTCAACACAGCCAAGGCTTGTAAGGGAGTCCACGTCCCCAATCCATTATCCGGTTCGGGAACCTCCGGAAGGTCGAGTCCCTGCACCTGCTGGATGTTGGCGATTGCCCGCTTGACGTACTGACTGAATCGTCGAGTGCTTCGCTGACTGAATCCAGGAATCTGCGAGAGCAATGCTTTTGGGTCGATGCCCCTCTGTGAGTGGTGCCCAACAAAGATGCCTACCACGTCCAACTCCCCTTGTAATGCCTTCACTTTGACTCTTGTAAACTCAAGTCCTCAAACTCATCATCCAGACCGCTGGACGCATCTTTCCGATGTGACTCATACTCATCGGTCTCACCCTTCACCCACGCAGCATCAATATAGGGAGCCTCTGAGGTTGTCCTTAACAACTCCTCACCACTGAGATCTCTAACGCTACTACCTGCCAGCTTGGGTTTGAAAGCTTGCTCTAGCATGAATTTATCATCTAGCCCCTTAAATACTGCGGCCAGATCATAACCATCGTAGCTAAATTTGATCTCTTTCAGCACTGCTTTCAATTGGCTATTAAATAGTTGACGCTGCTCAGTGCTGATCAGTTCTTCTGGTTTCAGTAGATTGAGAATAGTTTTTTCTGACAGCTCTAGGCTCATGAGCTCGCTCTCAATTTCGTGTATTTTTTCCTCTAAGGCTTCGCAGTTAGCTTTAATCTTTACAAATTCTTTTCGAAAAGTAGCATCATCATCAAAATCTAATATGGATTGAGCTGCTTTACTCTTCTTTCTACTCTCAACATCGAGCTGAGCAGTCAATGTGGCCAACTGTTCTTTTAGAGATAAAACCTTCTCATTCTCCCCCACCCGTCTTTGCATTACTTCTGATAGAATGCAGACTGCTTGTAATAACTGAGGCTCAACTTTGTTATAGAGCATGTTTGGCAGATTGCACCCTGTGATATTCTGCTTAGGACAAACAAGATAGTTGCGAGGGCTCCCTACTCGTCCTTTATTTTGGTAGCGTAACGCCTCCCCACACTGACAACGAAGTATACCGCTAAAGAGGTTGTTATAAGTGCCTTTCCGATAGGAACCACTATGATTACTTCTCTGGCTGATAATATGCTGCACTTCGTTGAATAAAATTGGCTCGACTATTGCCGGATAATATCCCCAGATAGGGCTACCCTCCGGAATTCGCTTGCCATCCTTTATTTGATGTGGCTGAAATACCCCAATCACAGATTCGCTCTTAATAACCGCTTGAATGCCTGCTGGACGCCAGTCAGTTTCTTTTCCAAAAGTCTTATAACCCTTATCCAGAAAGATCTTGGCTATTTGCTCATAGCCACAGCCGGATTTGGCCAACTCAAACATCTCGTTCACAACGGCTGTTCGTTCGGGGATTGGCATGATCTTACCCTCCTCCCATTTCAGCCATGAGGGAAGACGAGAGTTTTTCATTACTTGATTGTTGTCTCTGGCCTGTTTGCGGCCTTTGTCCCAAGCTTTGCGACTACGGTCACTCTTAGTTTCTGACTCGTTATTAGCACGTACCATGAACATAATAGAAAGCAATAGATTTTGAGTCTCAACCTGCCCTGAGCGATACACCGCATTATCATCAAGGGTAACGATCACTATGCCTGCACTAATGATGGCAAGGAATTGACTTAGAGCTGCCTCAACAGCTTGTCGACTTAGGCGGTCTACTGACTCGACCAATAAATAAGAACCTTGCTCAATTTTTCCACTCTTCACTGCATCAAAGAAGCGACCCAAGGCTCCTTCCGTCATGTTAGCCCCACGAAATGCACTCGTACCAAGGTCATCAATCGTCTTCTCTACAAGCTGGAGATTGTGCTTGGCACAGTAGTCGGTAGCCTTCTGAAGCTGACGGTGATAACTGTCTCCCTGTGCCTGCTTTGGGGTACTGAATCGAATGTAGGAATACGCCTTCGGGGGACGGCTCATGACAACTCCTTTTACATTGGCCCACATTCAGGAAGTAGTGAACAAGGCTGAGAACTAAGATGAGGTGAGCCTACCAGAATGACGGCACTTCTAACAATATTCATTGTGTTTTTTTTTGCCAAACATCGATCATGTCGACCAATGCAAGCCTTCTACCATGGTGGCTAACCCAAAGCGGCCTCGTTTCCATGCGTGGAGATCGTCTGTATGCTACAGCCCATCAAACGGAACACGGTGAACCCCATGGAAAACAAGAGCGAATGTAAAGTCGTACTTTACGGCATTTCCCCCAAGAACTGCGACACCATCAAGAAAGCCCGCAAGTGGCTGGAGCAGGCCGGCATCGACTACCGCTTTCACGACCACCGTGCCGACGGCCTGAACCCGGCCGATCTCGACCGCTGGCTGAGCCAGCTCGGCTGGGAGGCGCTGCTCAACAGCCGCGGCACCACCTTTCGCGCCCTGCCGGACGAGGCCAAGCAGGGGCTCGACACCGCCAAGGCGCGCGCCCTGCTGCTGGAGCACCCGGCCATGATCAAGCGCCCGCTGCTGGACCGGGACGGCGAGCTGACCCTGGGCTTCAAGGCCGATCACTACCAATCCCTCTTCTCTCGTTAAACTTTTTTGCTAAGGAACGCTGATGTCGGATGTCATCGCACTGGCCAAGGATCTGATCCGCCGCCCCTCCGTTACCCCGCTGGATGAAGGGTGCCAGACCCTGATGGCGGAGCGCCTCGCCAAGCTCGGCTTCGTCATCGAACCCATGGTGTTCGAAGACACCACCAACCTCTGGGCCCGCCGCGGCAGCGAGGGGCCGCTGTTCTGCTTCGCCGGTCACACCGACGTGGTGCCCGCCGGCCCGCTGGACAAATGGCACACCCCGCCGTTCGAGCCGACCATCCAGGATGGCGTGCTCTACGGGCGCGGTGCCGCCGACATGAAGGGCTCGCTGGCCGCCATGGTGGTGGCGGTCGAGCGCTTTGTGGCCGAGCATCCGGATCACACCGGGTCGATCGCCTTCCTGATCACCTCCGATGAAGAGGGGCCCTTCATCAACGGCACCACCCGGGTGATCGACACCCTGGAAGCGCGCCACGAGAAGATCACCTGGTGCATCGTTGGCGAGCCCTCCTCCACCGCCGTGGTGGGGGACGTGGTGAAGAATGGCCGACGCGGCTCCATCACCGGCGATCTGCTGGTGCGCGGGGTGCAGGGCCACGTCGCCTACCCCCATCTGGCGGACAATCCCATTCACAAAGCCGCGCCGGCGCTGGCCGAGCTCGCCGCCACCGTGTGGGATGAGGGCAACGCCTACTTCCCCCCCACCAGCTTCCAGATCGCCAACATCTCGGCGGGCACCGGTGCCTCCAACGTCATTCCCGGCGAATTGCACGTCCAGTTCAACTTCCGCTTCAGCACCGAACTGACCGACCAGGATATCCGCGAGCGGGTCGAAGCCCTGCTGGACAGGCACGGTCTGGATTACCAGATCGACTGGACCCTCTCCGGCCAACCCTTCCTCACCGACACCGGCAAGCTGCTGGCGGCGGCGGTCTCCGCCATCGAGGCGGTGAACGGCCAGCAGCCGGCCCTGCTCACCACGGGGGGAACGTCCGATGGGCGCTTTATCGCCCCCACCGGCGCCGAAGTGATCGAGCTGGGCCCGGTCAACGCCACCATCCACAAGGTGAACGAGTGCGTGAAGGCGGACGACCTGGATCTGCTGGCAGACATGTACCAAGGGGTGCTCGCGAGGTTGCTGGCATGACCCAGGAGCAACTGCTGGGGCTGGATGGAGGTCACCTCATCCAGGTGGGTCAAGGCCCGCACCGGCTGACGGCCGCCACCGCGGCGGCCTTCAACGACATGCAGGTGGCCGCCGCCCACGCCGGTTTCAACCTGCAGCCTGCCTCCAGCTGGCGCGGCTTTGATCGCCAGCTCGCCATCTGGAACGGCAAGTGGCGCGGCGAGCGGCCGCTGCTCGATGCCCACAGCCAGCCCATCGACGCCCTGCAACTGAGCGACGAGGAGCTCCTCCACGCCATCCTGCGCTGGAGCGCCCTGCCCGGCACCAGTCGCCACCACAGGGGCACCGATCTCGACATCTATGACCCGGACTGCCTGCCCGCCGGCACCAGGCTGGCGCTGGAGCCCTGGGAGTATGAAGCCGGCGGCTGGTTCGCCGACCTGAGCGAGTGGCTTGAGGATCGCATGAACGACTTCGGCTTCTTCCTGCCTTACGCCAAGCCGGCCGGTGCCGGCAGCGGCGTCGCCTACGAGCCCTGGCACATCAGCTTTGCGCCTGAGTCCCGCGAGCAGCGGCTCGACCCGGCCGCGCTGGCACTTTGTCTGCAACAGGCGGATATTGAAGGCAAGGCGACCATACTGGCCAACCTCGACGAGATCCTGGCCCGCTATGTCACCCTGGCCACCGACGAAAGGAGTAGCACATGAACCTCTGGCTCTGGATAGGCTTGCCACTGCTCTTCCTGCTCGGCCTGTTTCTCAACGCCATCAAGGACATGAAGCGACTGGAGAAAGAGCTGCCCCGCTACAAGGACAAGATCCGGGAAGTGAAGGACGACGAGGACGACTGACTCGAGTCCGCCGACAGGGGCACCCACGGGTGCCCCTGTCGCTATCTGTCCACTTTGTGAACATGGTCACGTTGCTCATCACGCTGGCGACGCCGACGACCCCCTTTTGATGGCCAGAACCCTTCGCAGCCATGACACCGAAAATGTAAAAAACTGCAAATAAATGCACAATTAAGCCACACCGAGCCCAACAAACTGCATATAATGTGCCTGATTTGCATTTTGACAGAAGGAGTTCGCCATTGGATGCCGTCACCATCAACAGTTTTTTCCTCGTCGCGGCCTTGTTGGTGGGCGCCAGTGTCCTGTTGAGCGCGCTCTCCTCCCGTCTCGGTATCCCCATTCTGGTGATCTTCCTCGCCGTCGGCATGCTGGCCGGTGAAGATGGCCCCGGCGGCATTCACTTCGCCGACTACTCCATCGCCTATCTGGTGGGCAACCTGGCGCTCGCCATCATCCTGCTCGACGGCGGCATGCGCACCCGAGTCTCCTCGTTTCGGGTGGCGCTCTGGCCGGCGCTGTCGCTGGCCACGGTCGGGGTGGCCATCACCACCGGCCTCACGGGCCTCGCCGCAGCCTGGCTGTTTGACCTCAACCTGATGCAGGGGATGCTGATCGGCGCCATCGTCGGCTCCACCGATGCGGCGGCGGTGTTCTCCCTGCTCGGCGGGCGCAGTCTCAACGAGCGGGTCAGCGCCACCCTGGAGATAGAGTCAGGCAGCAACGACCCCATGGCGGTGTTTCTCACCGTCACCCTGATCGAGGTGCTGGCCAGCGCCCAGCAAGACCTCAACGCCGGCTTTCTGCTGCTGCAGCTGCTCAAGCAGTTCGGGCTGGGCGCCGGCATCGGCCTTGGCGGCGGCTGGCTGCTGTGGAAGCTCATCAACAGCGCCAAGCTGGCCCCCGGTCTCTACCCGCTGCTCACCGTCAGCGGCGGCCTGCTCATCTTCGCCCTCACCACGGCGGTGGGCGGCAGCGGCATCCTCGCCATCTATCTCACCGGCCTCTTGCTCGGCAACCTCTCCCTGCGCAGCCGCAGCACCACCTTGTCGGTGCTGGACGGCCTGACCTGGCTCAGCCAGATCGGCATGTTCCTGGTACTGGGGCTGCTTGCCTCCCCCACAAGCTGCTGCCCATCGCCCTGCCGGCGCTGGCGCTGGCCATGTGGATGATCCTGTTCGCCCGCCCCATCTCGGTCTGGATCGGGCTGCTGCCGTTCAAGAACTTCGCCCCCCGCGAACGCTGGTTCATCTCCTGGGTCGGCCTGCGCGGCGCGGTGCCGATCATTCTGGCGGTGTTCCCCATGATGGCGGGGCTGCCCAACGCCCAGCTCTACTTCAATGTCGCCTTCTTCGTGGTGCTGGTCTCGCTCATCTTGCAAGGCAGCTCGCTGCCGCTGGCCTCCAGGCTGGCGCGGGTGGAGGTGCCGGCGCCCCCCTCGCCCATCAACCGCTCCGGGCTCGAGATCGATCTCGACAGCCAGTGGGAGACCTTCGTCTATCGCCTGAGCGACGAGAAGTGGTGCATCGGCTCGCCCCTGCGGGATCTGCGCATGCCCAAGGGTACCCGCATCTGCGCCCTGTTCCGGGATCAGGAGCTGCTGCACCCCTCGGGCAGTACCTGTCTGCAATCCGATGACATCCTCTGCGTCATCGGCCACGAGCGCGACCTGCCCGCCCTCGGCCAGCTGTTCAGCCAGGCGCCGGAGCAGGATCTGGGCCCGCGCTTCTTCGGCGACTTCCTGCTGGAGGCGGCCGCCAACCTGGTGGATCTCGCCCCGCTCTATGGGCTGGATGTGAGCGAGGTGGCGGATCAGACCCTTGGCCATTTCATTGCCCACCAGTTGGGCGATAATCTGGTGGTCGGCGACCACGTCGAATGGCAGGGACTGATCTGGACCGTGGCCGAAATGGACGAGGGTGAGCCCCGCAAGATCGGGGTGCGCTTTCTGGAAGAAGATCCGGTCTGATCGTCGTTGTCTGCCTCGTCCTCTGCGAGAAGGGAGTTACCTATGCCTTACCAAACCCTGTTGTCCGGCTTGCAACCCCCTTCGCCCCAGCTGGGGGTGATCGAGGGCTTCTTTGGCAAGGGCTGGAGCTGGGAAGCCCGCGCCCGCTATGCCCAGTGGCTGCCCCGCCACGGTTACGGCTTCTATCTCTATGCCCCCAAGGAAGATGGCTACCTGCGCAAGCACTGGGCCAAGCCCTGGCCTGCCGCCCAGCTCGAGGCGCTGCGCCAGCTCGCCCGCCAGTGCCGCGACAACGGCCTCGCCTTCGGGGTGGGCCTGAGCCCCATGGGCGCGCACCACGACTATGCCCGCCAGCGGCCCGCCTTGCTGGAAAAGGTGCGGCTCATCGAGGATGAGCTCAAACCCGACATCCTAGCCGTGCTGTTTGACGACATGAAGGGGGATACCCCGGATCTCGCCCACTGGCAGCTCACCATCGCCCACGACATCGCGGCCCACACCCGCGCAGGCCGCTTGCTCTTCTGCCCCAGCTACTACAGCACAGACCCTGTGCTGGAGAAGGTGTTCGGCGCCATGCCGCCCCACTATCTGCAGGATCTGGGGCAGGGGCTGGACAAGCGCTTCGACATCTTCTGGACCGGCCCCAAAGTCTGCTCCAGCGACTATCCGGTAGCCCACCTCAAGCAGGTGGCCGAGTGGCTGCATCGCAAGCCGTTCCTGTGGGACAACTACCCGGTCAACGACGGCAGCAAGGCCAGCAGCTTCCTGCACCTGCGCGCCTTCGAGAACCGTCCGGCAGAACTCGCCGAGCTGACCTCGGGCCACGCGGTCAACCCCATGAAGCAGGCGGCGCTGTCGGTACTGCCGCTGGCCACCCTGCCGATGAGCTACAAGCTCGGCAAACAGTACGATCCGGACAAGGCGCTGCACGCCTCCCTCAATGCCACCTGCGGCCCGCAGATCTCTGCCATGATCCAGGCCGATCTGCCGCTGTTTCAGGACATAGGGCTGGCCCAGCTGACCCCTGAGCAGGTGGCCCATCTCAAGGCTCGCTACCTGCCGTTTCGCGACCAAGCCTGCGTCGGCGAGATCCTGCGCTGGCTGGATGGCGAATACGTGTTCGACCCGGACTGCCTGACCGACTGACCCCACTACAGAGACCCTGCCACAGGAGGCTGCATGGATGCGTCCCTGATTTACCAGAACCTGGCGGTGATCGCCGCCTTTCTGCTGGTCTACAGCCTGATCGCCGGGCGCTTTGAATCGCGCCTCGTCAACGGCCCCCTGCTGTTTCTGCTGATGGGCTGGCTGCTTGGGCCGGGCGGCATCGAGCTGCTCTCCCTCTCCATCGACAGCGACGGCATCAAGCTGTTGGCGGAGCTGACCCTGGTCATCGTGCTGTTCAGCGACGCGGCCAACACCAACTGGCAGGTGCTGCTGGCCAACCGCGCCCTGCCCATCCGGCTGCTGCTGATCGGGTTGCCGCTCACCTTGGCGGCCGGCGCCCTGTTCGGTCACTGGCTCTTCCCCGACTTGCCGCTGCTGGAGATGGCGATCCTCTCCACCATACTCGCCCCCACCGATGCGGCGCTCGGCAAGGCGGTGGTGAGCAACCCGGCGGTGCCCGCCCCCATCCGGGAGGGACTCAACCAGGAGAGCGGCCTCAACGACGGCATCTGCGTGCCTGTGCTGCTCCTGCTGCTCGCCCTCATCGCCCCCACCGAGCAGCACAGCGGCACCGGCCTGCTGGCTCTCACCTTGCTGCTGGAGGAGATCGGCATCGGCCTGCTGGTAGCCTGGGGGCTGACCAGCCTCACCCTGCGCCTGCTCAAGACCTCCTACCTCAACGGCTGGCAGCTGCCGCTCTGGCGCCAGCTCACCATGCCGGGGCTGGCCCTGCTCTGCTTCGCGCTGGCCCAGACCCTGGGCGGCAGCGGTTTTATCGCTGCCTTCGTCGGCGGCCTGCTGATCGGCCGCAAACTGGGGGAGCACAAACACGCCTACCTAGACAGCTGCGAGGGGTACGGTGATCTGCTCTCGGTGGTGATCTGGATGGTGTTCGGCGCCACCTTGATGCCCATGCTGACGGAGCTGCTGCACTGGCAATACTGGCTCTATGCCGCCGCCAGCCTCACCCTGCTGCGCATGCTGCCGGTCTGGCTGAGTCTGCTCGGCACCGGCCTCAAGCCAGAGCTCAAGCTCTTCATCGGCTGGTTCGGCCCGCGGGGGCTGGCCAGCATCGTCTTTGCGGTGATGGTGCTGCAGCACGAGCCGACCCTCCTCGGCCAGCGCCCCATCATCGCCACCGTGCTCTGCACCATCATCCTGAGCGTCATCCTGCACGGCATCAGCGCCAACCCCTGGGTCGCCCGCTTCAAGCCCCATTGATCCATTGGGGGGATACGCCGCCAACGAAAAAGCCCCGGGCATTACCCCGGGGCTTTTCTTTATGAGGCTATCAGGCACCAGGCGCGCCCGTGCCGGCCACACTCGCCCCCTCAGCCTCGGCCCGGTAGACCAGGATCCCCGGCTTGTTCTGCACGTACTCCAGGAAGGGGGAGTCCACCACCTGCATGTTGCTCGAGAGGGAGGAGGCATTGCGCAGCACGGGGCCGTTCTCGCCACGGATGAAGATGCCGGTGTGGGTCACGTCGAGCCCGGCGAGATCAGTATAGATGCCGATGTAGTCGCCCTCTTCCAGCAGGCTCAGGGTGTTCTTGTCGATGCTGGCGGAGGGAATGTAGGTGATGTCCCGCGCCGTCACCCCCAGCCCAGGAATGTAGTGGCCGCCATCCGCCTTCTGGTTGAGCTGCTTGGCCGTGGTCACCACGGCGCCCCCCACCAGATGGGTCACATCGTTCACCTTGTTGTCGCCATGCACCCAGTCAGAGAAGAAGTGCTTTCTGGTCAGGTAGTTGACCTCGCCGTTCACGTAACGAGTGTGCATCACGTTCTCGATGAAGTGATGCACACTCGTTGCGCGACGCAGTGACTCGACGTAATCCAGATAGGTGAAGCAATCGAGCCCGCCAAAATCCACCACCAGCTGCTCCTGGGTATCGCTCGAGCCGACCAGCCGGTTGGCAACGTAGGGATTGCCCAGAAAGAGCCCGGAGAAATCCTTGATCGACTGACCCGGCGAGCCCTGCTGCCGGGCAAACAACTCGATAAGCTGCGGCTCCTCGATGTTGTAAAAATCGAGGTTCCTCTCTTTGCCGGCGACCGCCGCGCCGGCAAACAGCAGCAATGCAACGCTGGTTAGCCTCATCATCCTTAATTCTCCTTGCTCAGAATGTTAAAAACGGACCGTTTGCACCCTCTTGCTGCTGCAAGCGAATGCCATTCGAGACTGACGATATTGCGGCCGTTTGCAAACCGGATAAATGTAAGCAAATGTGGCCAGCCTTCCCCATCCCGCCCCAATCACCGCATCCATGGTCGCTCCTTGTAGCCGCAGGCATCACGAAAAAGCCCTGCGGGGCGGGGCTTTATGGCAGAGTCAGGCCAGCTGGCAAGCGATGGCGTCAACCCAGCGCCAGCCAGACCCCGACGCCAAACATCAGGGAGCCGGCGATCCGGTTCATCAGGGTGACGTTGCCGCTCTTGGCGAGGAAGTGGCGCAAGGTGCGGCCACCGCTGGCGTAGAGCAGCAGGCAGGAGAACTCGATGACCAGGATCAGGGCCACCAGGGCGCTGATCTGCGGCGCCATCGGCTTGGCCGCGTTGATGAAAGGGGGCAGCAGGGAGACCATGAAAGCCCACCCCTTGGGGTTGGCGATGGCAGTGACGAAACCCTGCATGGCCAGCGCCAGGGGACGGGTCTCCTGGGCCGCCGACAGATCCGCCGGGATGGCCAGCTTGCCTTTGGCCTGCCACATCTGGATGCCGAGCCAGATGAGATAGGCGCCGCCCACGTATTTGAAGGCGGCAAACAGCGCCGGGTAGTTGAGCATGACGGCCGCCACCCCGATCACCGACAGCACCGACACCAGGCCGACCCCGATGAGCTCGCCCCACATCATGTGCAGGGTGCGGCGCACCCCCAGACTCATGCCGAGGGTCATCGCCAGGGTCATGCACATGCCGGGGGTCACGGAGACAAAAAAGAACGTGGGAATAAACAGCGCCAGAATGGCGGGATCGATCCAGTCGGACACACTACACCTCCATGGTAACAGACCGACGATCTTGCCTATCACATTCATTTAACACAAGAAAAAACCTTTTCGTTCAGCATGATTTCAGCCATAAAAACCTGTGACAAGGTTTGTCGCGCCTGTGTAAGATGCCGCCTTGTTCCTCTTCTGGGTCAGGATCTTTCATGTCATTGAATAATCTCTCTATCCGTCTGCAAGTACTCATTCCTCTCCTGCTCGCCAGCCTGCTGATGATCCTGATGATCGGGATCGGCAAGCAGGACATCGACAGCGCCATCGGCGACATGAACGACACCACCGTCAGCGTGACCCGTCACAAGGACGACATCGCCACCCTGATCCACGCCACCTACCGGCTGCGCACCACCGCCATCTATGGCCTCTACGACCCCGAACGCTTTGCCACGCTGCCCGGTGACCTGACCGCCGCCGAGCAGGAAATCGGTACCATCCTGGCCAGACTGGTCATCACCGGCGCCGAGCAGGACAACAGCCGGGTGGCAGCCGCCCTGCAGGCCTACCTCGGCCACACCCGCAACAACATGCTGCCGCTGCTGGCCGCCAAGCACCAGGGCAGCGGCGATCCCGCCGCCTACGAGCAGGCCCGCCTGCGCTTTCGCGAGCTGGGGGAAGATCTCATCAAGCAGATCGATGCCATGTCCGCCCACATCAACCAGCTGATCCAGGATGAGATCGCCCAGGAGCAGGCCCACTACCACACCACCCTGCTGCGCACCCTGCTGCTGATGGGGGCTGCCCTGCTGGCCGCCCTGTTTGGCGGCTGGTGGCTGTCCGGCCGGATAGTGCGCCCCATCGGCCAGCTGCAGCAGGTGATGCGCGCCGTGGCCCAGGGCCGCTTCAACGTGCGCGCCGCCGCCGACGGCGACAACGAGCTGAGCCAGCTGGCCGCCGACATCAACCAGACTCTGACCCAGCTTGGCAACACCATCCAGACCCTGACCGGTATCAGCGGCAACGTGGCCTCCGCCGCCACCGAGCTCGCCGCCGTGATGACCCAGTCCGAAGCCAACGCCCAGCAACAGCGCAGCGAGACCGAGCAGGTCGCCTCCGCCGTCACCGAGCTGGCCAGCACCGCCGACAACGTCAACCACAACGCCGCCCTGGCCGATGAACTGGCGCGCGATGCCAACGACAG
The DNA here is from genome assembly GCF_013085505.1 of Aeromonas sp. 2692-1. Taxonomy (NCBI): domain Bacteria; kingdom Pseudomonadati; phylum Pseudomonadota; class Gammaproteobacteria; order Aeromonadales; family Aeromonadaceae; genus Aeromonas; species Aeromonas sp. 2692-1. The sequence goes on along the minus strand of NZ_CP038513.1, from coordinate 2,561,838 downwards.
GGTCGAGCAGGGGCTGACGCTGTTTGCCGAGAGCATCCAGGCCAACAGCCGCATGGCGGGCAGCCTCGAGAGCGCCGCCGCGCAGGTGGCCCAACTCAAGTCCCAGTCCGAGCAGATCGGCAAGGTGATCGAGGTTATTCAGGGGATTTCGGAGCAAACCAATCTGCTGGCGCTCAACGCCGCCATCGAGGCCGCCCGTGCCGGCGAAACCGGCCGCGGCTTTGCGGTGGTGGCCGACGAGGTACGCATGCTGGCGGCCCGTACCCAGGACTCCACCAAGGAGATCCAGGCCATCATCGAGCAGTTGCAGAGCCAGTCCCAGTCGGCCAACAGCGGCGTGCAGGAGACCCTCGCCATCCTGGCCCACAACCAGCAGCTCTCCGGCGAGGTGCAGGCGCTGCTGGGTGGCATCACCGAAGCGGTCAACCAGATCAACGGTGCCAACGCCCAGGTGGCCACCGCCGCCGAGGAGCAATCCTGCGTCACCGCCGACATCAACCGCAACATCACCAACATCCACGAGATCGTCAACCAGAACGCGGCTGGCATCAGCCAGAGTGCCGCCGCCAGTCACGAACTGTCACAGCTCGCCGAGCAGCAGCGCAAGCAGCTGGCCCAGTTCCAGCTGTAACCACGCCCTCGTGAGCACAGCAAGGCCCCGGATCCGGGGCCTTGCTGTTAATGAAGCTGACGGCTTGTTGTTGTTTTAAACACTCTTTTTTATAACATGGCTTCATTGGGGGCTGGGCTACCTCACCAAATGTGGGTATGGTAGAGGCACGTCACTCCCCCTCATGCGAGATCATCATGAAGCTGTCCTTCAAGAAACCGGCCTTCATCGGCCTCGGGCTCATCGCCCTCGTCTCCGCCATCTGGCTCGATTTCTATCTGCCGGAGCACACCATCGCTACCATCACCGGGGTCGAGGTGAAACGCACCGACAAGGATGGCCCCATCAGTCAGAAGAACCCGGCCGACGGTCCCACCACCGACGTCTACTACATCTATACCGAGCGGCCCGGCGAGAAGATCCGCGTGTTCCGCAACGAAGATACCGAGTGGGGCTGGCCCTTCTACTTCAAGTTCAACGCCGCCGACGTGCAGGCCAAGGCCAAGTCGATGGAGTTCGAAAAACGGCTGGCCATCATTACCTCCTACGGCTGGCGCATCAACATGTTCTCCATGTTCCCCAACGTCACCAAGATTGAGAGCACCGAGCCCGATGCCTCCACCTGGAGCTTCTTCCGCTGGTTCTGGTTCGGCATCTGGGCCCTGGTGATGGGCAAGGCCGCCATCGCGACCTGGCGCTACTTCGATCGGCTCGAGGACGAGATATGAGCGACGCCGCTTGCCGGAGGAACGGACAATGAGTGAGCCGAGCAAGACGCGCACCAGCTTCTATCGCCGGCTCTACGTGGCCTGGCTCATCAGCCAGGGCACGGATACGGTGCCGGCCATCATGGAGGCGACCGGCATGCCGCGCCGCACCGCGCAGGATACGCTCAGCGCCCTGGCCGAGCTGGACATCAGCTGCGGCTTCGAGCAGACCGAGGGGGCTCGTCATCTGCAGGGGCACTATCGCATCAGTGACTGGGGACCCATCAATCCTGCCTGGATCGCGGCCCAGCTGCCAGCCATCAAGGAAACTCTGGGGTACCCCTGAGGTCGTCTGTGACTGGGGGACAATCCGAGCAATCCTGCCTGGATAAAGGCCCAACTGCCGGCCATCAAGGAGACATTGGGTTATCCCTAAGGTCGTCTGTGACTGGGGCAAGCCAATCCACCAAATAAAGAAGGGCCAGCCGACAAGGCTGGCCCTTCTTTTATCTTGTCAGCCTGGCAGTGGCCCGGCCGACAGAGCCCTCACTCGGGGAAAGGCTCCTCCGGCAGCGGATCCTGGGTCTCCCCCTTGGTGCAGTCGATGATGGAGCGCTTGGGGTTGTTGGGGTCACGCAACAGCAGGGGCGCCAGCCCGGCGTCGTGCTGCTGCTCGTCGGAAAACTCGCTGCCATAGGCGTTGTGGGTCAGACGCCGCGCATTGGCGATGGGGGTATCCACGAACAGGGCGTGCACCTCGAAGGTGGACGAGGGGATGAGAAAGCCGCTGATGGGCAGACCGTGCAGATCCTGGCGGGTCTTGTACCAGGCAAAGCCGTCCGTCACCTTGTAGGGGGTGAAGTGTTTGAGCTGCGGGTGCACCGGCTGGCCGGTCTCACTGTCGAGATAGAGATCGTCCAGCTCGCAGGTCGCCAGCCCCTGCCACATCGACTCGAACGGCGTGGCACACCCCGTCAGTTGCAACCCGGCCAGCAGTGCCAACCCTGTCTTCCACATCGCTTCGCCCCTTCTTGCAAGAGTGGAACTGCGTTCAGTCAAAGGCCCGCAGCCGCGTGACCAGCAGATCGATAAAACCGGCCCGATCCAGCCCCAGCAACACCAGAGCATTGGCCGGCTTGCCGGTCAGACCGTAACGATCCACCACCGTCATGCCGCTAGTATGGGTGCCGCCGGTCTCGATATCGACCCGGCACTCGACCCCGTGAAACAGCGCGGGGGCCAGCAACCAGGCAATGGTACAGGGGTCGTGCAGCGGCGCGCCAGCAAATCCCCACTTGGGATCCCGGTGGTAGATCATGAAAAAGTCGAGCAGACCGGCCACGCACTGGGCCACCGGATTGGTGATGGCACGCACCCGCGCTATGTCCTCGTCCATCACCTGCGCCTCATGGGTCACGTCCAGCCCGCACATGGTGATGGGGAGCCCCGACTTGAACACCATATCGGCCGCTTGTGGGTCCACATAAATGTTGAATTCCGCCGCCGGGGTCCAGTTGCCGGCTCCCGCTGCGCCGCCCATCAGTACAATGCGGGCGATCTTCTGCTTGAGCTCGGGGTGGGCCGCCAGCAGCAAGGCGATGTTGGTGAGCGGGCCGGTCGGCACCAGGGTCACGGGCTCAGGGCTCTCGCGCAGGCACTTAGCCATCAGCTCAAGGGCGGTCATGGCCACGGGGGCAAAGGCCGGATCCGGCAGTTTGGGGCCATCAAGACCCGATTCGCCGTGGACGTTGTCGGCAATGATAAGCTCGCGGGCCAGCGGCTTGGGAGCCCCTGCCGCCACCGGAATGTCGTCACGCCCCAGCAGGGTCAGGATGCGCAGGGCATTGTTGAGGGTCTTGTCCGGCGTCTGGTTGCCGGCGCTGGTGGTGACCGCCAGCACCTTGAGTTCGGGGCTGGCCAGCGCCAGGATGAGGGCAATGGCATCATCGTGGCCGGGATCGCAATCGAGAATAACGGGCAACGCCATGGACGGACTCCTTACAACATGACAGGGAGCCATACCTTAGCAAGCGGCGGCAGGATTAACTCTGGAGGGAGTCACAAAACGCCTTGGCCAAACAGATCAATCACTTGCCAGCGGCACTCACGCCGATTCGCCGCGCTTCGCCGGTTCGGGTATGATCCCCCTCCCTTTTCTAACCGTGCGCCCCATGTCCGTCATCGTCGACACCTTCATCGCCCCGCCCTGTACGGCCACCATCGAGATCCTGTTTGAGGATGAGCACCTGCTGCTGATCAACAAGCCGAGCGGCCTGCTGAGCCTGTCGGGCAAGAACCCGCAGAACCTCGACTCGGTGCACCATCGGCTGATGCAGGATTACCCCGGCTGCGCCCTGGTCCATCGCCTCGATTTTGGTACCTCAGGTCTCATGCTGGTGGCCAGGAACAAGGCCATCAACGCCCTGCTCTGCCGCCAGTTCAGCCAGCGCACGGTGAGCAAGGCCTACAGCGCCCTGCTGTGCGGCCACCTGGCCGAAGAGGAAGGGGTGATCGACGCCCCCATCGCCAAGGATCCGGCGCTGTTTCCGCTGATGAGCATCTGCACCGTCAACGGCAAACCCGCCCGCTCCCGCTATCAAGTGATTGAGCGGCTAGCGCAGCAGATTCAGGGACAGACAGTGCCGCTGACCTGGGTCAGACTGGTGCCGGAGACCGGCCGCACCCATCAGCTGCGCATCCACAGCCAGCAGCTGGGCCATCCCATCCTGGGTTGCGATCTCTATGGCGGCCTGCTGCCGCCCGGCTGCGAACAGGCGCCGCGGCTGATGCTGCACGCCAGTGAACTCGATTTTGTTCATCCGGTCAGCGGCGAACCGATGCAGATCCGCTGTGAGGCGCCCTTTGCGCTGGCGCTGGCGACCATGACGGGGCAACCGGGGTAACCTGGAGCAGGGAAACAAGGGGCAGGCAAGCAGAAGAGGGGCAAAGCGGTAAACGGCGGATAAAGATAGGGGCCGTGCTTTCGCAACGGCCCCCACCCCCCACTCGTGGTGGTGCTATCAGATCAGCTTGCGGGCGGCGCCCAGTACGATCTTGATCGCATCAGATTCGGTTTTCGCCATGGTCTCGGCGTTCGGGATTTCCTGCTGGGTACGGTTGACGATGACGCCAGCCACCATACCGGCGCGCAGGCCCTGGCTGGTGCACATGGTCAGCAGGGTGGCAGATTCCATCTCGTAGTTCAGCACGCCCATGGCTTGCCACTCTTTCATGGAACCCTGGAAACGGCTCACGACGCGGCCGGATACGGTGTCGTAACGCTCCTGACCCGGGTAGAAGGTATCGGAGGAGGCAGTCACACCGATGTGCAGCTTGGAACCCAGCTCTTTGGCGGTGTTGACCAGCGCGGTGGTGCAGTCGAAGTCGGCCACGGCCGGGAACTCCATCGGCGCGAAGTGCAGGCTGGCACCGTCGAGGCGCACGGAACCGGTGGTGACGATCACGTCGCCCACGTTCAGATGCGGCTGGATGGCGCCGGTGGTGCCGATGCGCAGGAAGGTCCGGATGCCCAGCTGAGCCAGCTCTTCCACTGCGATGGAAGTGGACGGGCCGCCGATACCGGTGGAGCAGATGATCACGGCCTTGCCGTCCATCTCGCCGCGCCAGGTAGTGAATTCACGATGGCTGGCCAGGTGCACCGGGTTATCCAACAGCTCTGCGATGCGCTTCACGCGCTCGGGATCACCAGGGACGATCGCCAGGGTGGCGCCTTGCAGATCCGCTTTCTTCAAACCCAAGTGAAATACATCAGACATAGTGGACTCCTGGTTGCTCCCCACCAGCATGGTCAGGGCGCAAGTTAAGATGATTCTTTATGGTACTTTCAAGCCTTCACTCCCCTCGTCGGGGAGGCGCCAACTATGGTCGAAAGCGCTTTCCAATTCCTTGAAGCATCTCACACTTCCTTGCATTGACAGTGACAAATTCGGCGCAAAACGTTTGCTAACCTGATGAATTAATTGAAAAACGTTTTTCTTCCCACGAACGGGCAAGGGCCCTTGTCAATCCCTGTCGCGACCCATGTTTCCGGTACGTGATCGAGTCCATAAAGTTGCAAAGCAGATACCATTGACCCCTTTTCATCCCCTCTAACGATGCTATGTTGGCGCCCGCATACCACTTAATGGCTAATAAAACGGAGTCCATCATGGCGACATTCAAGTTCTACATTCCCGCAATCAACCTGATGGGAGCAGGCTGTCTGCAAGAGGCGGCAGCCGATATCAAGGGTTATGGCCATCGCAAGGCGCTGATCGTCACCGACAAGATCCTCAACCAGATCGGCGTGGTCGCCAAGGTCGCCGGCCTGCTGGCAGAACATGGCATTGAAAGCACAGTTTTCGACGAGACCAAGCCCAACCCGACCATGACCAACGTGGAAGCGGGCCTGGCCATGCTCAAGGCCAATGGCTGCGACTGTGTCATCTCATTGGGCGGCGGCTCGCCCCACGACTGCGCCAAGGGCATCGCCCTGGTGGCCGCCAACGGTGGCAGCATCAAGGATTATGAAGGGGTGGATCGCTCTGCCAAGCCGCAGCTGCCGCTCATCGCCATCAACACCACCGCCGGCACCGCCTCCGAGATGACTCGCTTCTGCATCATCACCGACGAGGCTCGCCACGTGAAGATGGCCATAGTCGACAAGCACGTCACCCCGCTGATGTCGGTCAACGACCCCGAGCTGATGCTGGCCAAGCCGGCTGGCCTCACCGCCGCCACCGGCATGGATGCGCTGACCCACGCCATCGAGGCTTATGTCTCCACCATCGCCACCCCGGTGACCGATGCCAGCGCCATCATGGCCATCCAGCTCATCGCCAAGCACCTGCGCACCGCGGTCAATCAGGGGGACGATCTGCACGCCCGCGAGCAGATGGCCTACGCCCAGTTCCTGGCCGGCATGGCCTTCAACAACGCAAGCCTGGGCTATGTGCACGCCATGGCCCACCAGCTGGGCGGCTTCTACGACCTGCCGCACGGGGTCTGCAACGCCGTGCTGCTGCCCCACGTACAGGCCTACAACGCCCAGGTGTGCGCCGGCCGGCTCAAGGATGTAGCCCGTCATATGGGGGTGGACGTGAGCGCCATGAATGACGAGCAAGGGGCCGCCGCCGCCATTGCCGCCATCCAGCAGCTGGCTCGCGACGTCAAGATCCCGGCCGGGCTGGAGCAACTCGGCGTCAAGGCCGATGACTTCAACCTGCTGGCCGAGAACGCCCTGAAAGATGCCTGCGGCTTCACCAACCCGAAACAGGCGAGCCACGCCGAGATCGTCGCCATCTTCCGCGCCGCCATGTAAGGGGGCAATCGGCAGAAAGGGTCGCATGGCGGCCCTTTTTATTGGCTGATGGATCAATGGCTTTTTACTTCCGTAGAGGGAGCCGGTATGATTTGCCGAGCTTAAAAAGACTTGAATGGATGATCTGAACTCGATATGCGGATGAAACACCTGATTGCCGCGGCCCTGACCGCCCTCACCCTGTCTGGTTGCAGCCTGGTCTATCGCATCGATATTCCTCAGGGCAACTATGTGGAACAAAAACAGGTCGACAAACTGCGCCAGGGCATGACCCGCGAGCAGGTCGAGTTCGTGCTGGGCTCCGCCATGCTGCGCGATGGCTTTGACCCGAACACCTGGTATTACCTCTATGAATTCCAGCCGGGGCGCGGCGAGAAAGAGCGCAAGGAACTCACCCTGACCTTTGCCAACGACAGATTGGCCACGGTCACCGGCGACTTCCCGCTGCCAGCGGCCTTCCATACCCCGCTCTGATCCCACCCACAAAACCGGCCTCGCGCCGGTTTTGTTTTAGCGCCGCCAGCCACGGACGACCCGCTGGCAGAGGGCAGCCCCTCAGCGGATGCGGGCGTCACTTTCATCACACAGGGAGAGCAGCATGAGCCGGATCCTGATCGCCGGAGCCAGCGGCCTCATCGGCCGCGAGCTGGTGCGACAACTACCCGCAGAGCACCAACTGACCCTGCTCTGTCGTAGGCCCGGGCCACCGCAACCCGCCCACCACTGGCTGCCGGTCAATTTCGATATGCTGGCCGAGGTGAATCTGTCCGAACCGGTGGATCTCGCCTTCTGCTGCCTTGGCACTACCCGCAAGCAGGCCGGCTCGGCCGAGGCCTTTCGCCGGGTCGATCTTGACTATGTGCTGGCCTTTGCCGAACTGGCCCGTCGCCACGGCTGCCAGCGGTTGGTGGTGGTCTCGAGCCTGGGGGCCAACTCGCACTCCCCAGCCCTTTATCCGCGCACCAAGGGGGAGATGGAGCAGGCTCTGCTGGCCCAGTCCTGGCCGCGACTCGCCATCGTGCGCCCCGCCATGTTGCTGGGCGATCGCCAGCCGCCACGCCGCTCGGAGCAGTTTTTCCAGGCCATCTACCCCTTGCTGAAGCCGCTCCTGATAGGCAGGTTGCGCCGCTGGCGCGCCATCAAGGCCGGCCAGGTGGCCCGCGCCATGATCGCCCTCTCCCGCCAGCCCACCGGCTGCGAAGTGGTCGAGAACGAGCGACTGCTCCAGCTGTAGCGAAGGGCTTCGGCTTGGCGGGTGGATGACGGGATCAAAAAAGGCGCCAAGGCGCCTTTTTTATATGGGGTGTCGTGCCAGTGCTGGCACCTTTTATACGAAGTATCATGCCTGCCAATGCAGGCATTTAGTCAGACTGTTTGCGATTGGCATTGGGACGACCACCCGTGACCACATCGGCACGCCCCTCTTCCTTGGCCTTTTCCGCGCGCTTCTTGCGCATCTCCTTGGGGTCGGCGATGAGCGGACGGTAGATCTCGATGCGATCGCCATCTTGCAGCAACTCGGAGCCCTTGACCGGTCGGCTGTAGATGCCGAACTTGTTGACCGCCAGATCGATCTCGGGGTGTTTTTGCACTATGCCGGATTGCTCGAGGGCGGCCAGCACCGAGGTCTGTGCAGGCACCCGCAGCCGCAGCACCGTCTGCCGCTCGGGCAGGGCGTAGACCACTTCGATGTTGAGTTGATCAGGCACCGTACACCACCTTGGCGCGGTTGGAGAAGGCAAGCACCATGGAGCTCACCAGATCGCGGAAAATCTGGCCGAAGGCCAGCTCGATCAGTTTGGAGGTGAACTCGAAGTCGAGATCAAACTCCACCTTGCAGGCATCCACGTCCAGCGGCGTGAAGGTCCACCAGCCCGCCAGCTTGCTGAAGGGCCCCTCCACCAGCTCCATCTTGATCTGCCGGTTGGCATCGAGCAGATTGCGGGTGGTAAAGGTCTTGGCAATCCCGGCCTTGGCCACATCGACCGAGGCCGTCATATAGTCATCGCCGGTTTCGTGGACACGGCTGCCGACACAACCGGGCAGGAACTCCGGATAAGCGTGAACATCATTGACCAGCCTGAACATCTGTTCGGCGCTGAACATCACCAGGGCACTGCGAGTAATACGGGGCATGGCTTTTCCTCATCCAATCGCCGCGATTTTATCATCATGTTTCATCTTGTGGAGGTAAAACCTCGGTCAAACTGCTCATAAAGCCATCAGTTGACCCGCTGCGCGTTTTACAGCCGCCCTTGCCCACGTATAATGCCCTCCTCCCAGTCATTGCCGGAAATCGCCCGTCATGAGCAAAAAAAACAGTAAAAACAAAGCCGGGTCCAACACCATTGCACTCAACAGAAGCGCGCGCCACGAGTACTTCATCGAAGAGAAGATCGAGGCGGGTCTGTCCCTGCAAGGGTGGGAAGTCAAATCTCTGCGGGCGGGCAAGGCCAACATCAGCGAAGCCTATGTCATCTTCCGCGATGGTGAGGCCTACCTGTTCGGCTCCAGCTTCCTGCCACTGCAAGCGGCCTCCAGCCATGTGGTGTGCGATCCGACCCGGACCCGCAAACTGCTGCTGAGCCGTCGTGAACTCGACAAGCTCGAGAGCCTGATTGCCCGCCAGGGCTACACCGTCGTTCCCCTCGCCCTCTACTGGAAACAGTGCTGGGTCAAGGTCGAGATCGGCCTGGTGAAGGGCAAGAAAGAGCACGACAAGCGCGAAGACACCAAGGCCCGCGAATGGGATCGGGAAAAAGCGCGCATCATGAAGAACAAGCACCGCGGTTGATGGTGCGCCGCCTGCCGGGCGCCGCCCAATAAACCAGCAATCGACCGGCCAAGGCCGGTCGATTGCCATCAACGCCTTGCCATGACAGGATTTTTGCGTACAATCGCTCTTAACAACTTGGGGCTGATTCTGGATTCGACAAGATTCACGAAACCCAAGGTGCATGCCGAGGTGCGGTAGGCCTCGTTAATAAACCGCAAAAAAATAGTCGCAAACGACGAAAACTACGCACTCGCAGCTTAATAACCTGCGCTGAGCCCTTCTACCCTAGCTTGCCTGTGTCCTAGGGAATCGGAAGGTCATCCTTCACAGGATCGTGTGGAAGTCCTGCTCGGGGCGGAAGCATTAAAACCAATCGAGCTAGTCAATTCGTGGCGTGTCTCTCCGCAGCGGGTTGGCGAATGTAAAGAGTGACTAAGCATGTAGTACCAAGGATGTAGTAATTTTGGACGGGGGTTCAAATCCCCCCAGCTCCACCAAATACCGGTCCAACAGTGACCAACGAAGTCCAAGAAACCCGCATAGCATAAGGCTTTGCGGGTTTTTTGTTGTCTTATGCTGTCCAATGGGGTGCGTTGCCATCCAGCCCTTTTAGGCATATCGTTTTGTATGCCTTCCGGAGCGTATGCCTATGCCTCGTATCACCCGCCCATTGTCCCCAACCGAGATCAAAGCAGCCAAGCCCAAAGAGAAGGAATACACCCTCTGTGACGGGGCTGGTCTGGAGCTCGTCATCAAGCCCAATGGCTCCAAGTTATGGCGCCTGCGTTACTACCGTCCCCTAACTAAACAGCGAAACATGATCAGCTTTGGCTCCTGGCCGGAGATGTCGTTGGCTGACGCGAGAGAGAAGCGCTCCGAAGCTAAAACGTTGCTGCAACAAAACATCGATCCCCAACACCATCGTGACGAGCAGGCATCCGCCGCGTTATCGCTGAGCGAGCATACTTTTGAGGCTGTCGCCAAGCGCTGGTTTGATGTCAAACGCCCTTCCGTCACCCCAGCCTATACCGAAGATCTCTGGCGTTCGCTCGAAATGTATCTGTTCCCCGAGATCGGCACTGTACCCGTGATGGAGATAAAGGCGCAGAGAGCTATCAAGATCATCGAGCCAATCGCTGCTGCTGGAAAACTTGAAACAGTGCGTCGCCTCACCCAGCGGGTGAACGAGATCATGACCTTTGCCGTTAACTCCGGCCTGATCGATGCCAACCCTTGCTCGGGGATCCGCAAGGTGTTTCAACGGCCAGCCAAACAGCACATGCCCAGTATTAACCCCAACCAGTTACCAGAGCTGATGAACCGACTTTCCAAGGCCAGCATCAATTTGCAGACCCGCTGCCTAATCGAATGGAGCCTGCACACCTTGGCTCGCCCCAGCGAGGCTGGCCGGAGCAAGGTGGGCAGAGATCGATATAGAAAAGAAACTCTGGCGGATCCCACCAGAGCGAATGAAGAAGCGCAGGGGTCATGACGTGCCCTTGACGCCACAGACACTTTCCTACCTGGAGCTCATGCGCCCCATCAGCGGCCATCGTGAATTTATCTTCCCTGGTATCCGTAATCCTAAAACACACACCAACGAACAAACAGCCAATGCGGCCTTGAAACGAATGGAGTATGAAGGGACCTTGGTCGCTCACGGCCTGCGAGCCTTGGGCAGCACTACCCTTAACGAGAGAGGATTTGATCGAGACGTTATCGAAGCCGCTTTGGCGCACTCTGACAAAGATGAGGTGCGTAGCGCATATAACCGCACGGATTATCTGGAACGACGTAGGGAAATGATGATCTGGTGGTCAGAGCATATTGATGCAGCAGCGAAAACTGGCTCTGCACTGACCTGGTTGCCATCCACAAAAGCAGGTTGAGCATAATTCGGTGAGGTCTCGCAGGAAGTCCTCACCGCCCAATTGCGCGGGTGTGTCCTGAAATGACTGCCCTTTGGCTCTAACCTAAAGAAAAAGAATTAATTGTGAACATTTCCTATCAGGTTACTACGCCCGAAATTACGTTCACCTTCTACTTTCGAGCGTAATTTAAATAAATACCCGATCCTCTCCAAGAATTTATAAAATTTCTCATTGTGCAGGTCAGCATCTCGGCGATCAAATCGATACTCTGCTTCAGCAGGGAAATGCACCAAAGACGCATAATCAGAGTATGCAAGCCTCAATGCTCTGCACCAAACTTTACGGATATGCGTCGCCATGTTATCCGCATCAAAATTAGAGTAATCACCAAGATAACCATAGTCATCTCGGTTAAATAGTAGCACCACGTGATAATGAGGGTACTGGCTTGTTACTTGCTCCTTTACCCAGATATAACCCAAGAAGAATCGTTTACCAGTCTGACCCTTACGGTGACGTAACGCCTGTATCTGGCTTTTTAGTGAAGCAAAAAAGCGCGTAATCGAGCAACCCCGCGTGCTGGCCAGCTTCTTGGCTGACCTGCAGCGCATCTGCATCCATCGCGGCTATGCCGTGGCGAGTGATCCCATCCCATGAGGCAGAAGATGATTAGTGCTGTGCTTGCTATTGAGCTGGAGGCTTATCGTGAGTGCCATGGCCACATTGAAGTGGTGCATGACCAAGGCCAGACAGTGGACGGTTATGCCCTCTACCTGCGCTATGAAAACGAACGGGGCGATGCACTGGCGCAATGGCTGTGCGATCACCCTGATCACTGCTGGCTAACCCAGTTCGGCACCCTTACTAGCCACCAGTTACCACATTCCGCTGCACGACTACACACCTTGGCGGCCTGAACACCGCCAACCTAGCCTGCAGCCCCCCCCATGCAGTAACCTATTAACCAACTACCTCGCCTACCCTGCCGCGTCCAATGCGGTGGGGCGATGGCGTATGGAGCCTAATCATGTTGCATCACAAACTGATCGCCGGAGAGATCCCCGGCACCTATCTCGTCACCGAGCTGATTAACGAAGAAGACCTGTTGACTATCGCCAACCAGATTGCTCGTCAGAAACTGGCCAAAGGAGAAGCTATTACTGACAAATACTTGGCTCAAAAGGCACTACAAGCAATATTGCAGACCAGGGAACGAGAAGTGTTTGTCGCTCTTTTTCTCGATAACCAGCACCGACTTTTGGCTTACGAAAAGCTATTTTTGGGCACATTAGGTGCTGCTACTGTACACCCCAGAGAAGTTCTTAAAAGCGCACTCAAACATAATTCAGCTGCACTCCTACTGGCCCACAACCATCCCTCCGGCTACGCGGAGCCCAGCTCAGCCAACCTGCAGATCACCGAGCAGTTAAAAGGCATATTACAGCTGGTGGAGATACGCCTGTTAGATCATGTGATCATCACCGCACATACATGTGTGTCGCTCGCGGAGCGTGGGTGCTGTTGAGCACCATCAGACGGTAATCCCCCCATTTTTAGGGGCATTCAAAAGTAGAGGTCATGCGGCCTGTGCCAGACGCTGTTTCGGCGTGTAGCCACCCAGCGCCATATTGGGCCGCTCATGGTTATAAACCCACAGCCAGTTCGTGGCAAACTCCTGTAGTTCATTCAGTGACTCAAACAGGTAATGGCCCAGCCAGTCGTAGCGCACCGTGCGGTTAAACCGTTCGATGTAGGCATTCTGCTGCGGATTTCCTGGCTGGATATAGCCCAGGGTTATCCCCTCCTGTTTCGCCCATCGCTTGAGCTCTTCGCTGATGTATTCCGGGCCATTGTCACATCGGATAATGGCGGGCTTACCTCGCCACGTGATCACCTGCTCCAGCGCCCGTTTGACTCGTGAGGCGGGTAAGGAGAAATCCACCTCGATGCACAGCGCTTCACGATTGAAGTCATCGATCACATTAAACAGCCGCACCGAGCGGCCATCGCTGAGCTGGTCATGCATAAAGTCCATCGACCAGCACTGATTAGGCTGGTCGGGAACCGCCAACGGCTCTGGCTTAGCCCGAACCAACCGTTTCCTGGGTTTTATCCGCAGATTGAGCTCCAGCGCCCGATAGATCCGGTATACCCGTTTGTGATTCCAGCCAAAGCCTTGGACGTTGCGCAGGTACAAAAAGCATAACCCGAAGCCCCAGTTGCGCTGGCTGGCCGTGATACGTAGCAGCCAATCGGCAATTTCCTGGTTTTCATCGACCAGCACGGGCTGATAGCGATAGCAGCTTTCACTGACCTTGAAGATCCGGCAAGCCAGACGGATGGATATGGCGTAGTGAGTCACGGCTTTGGTCGCCATCTCCCGGCGGGCAGATGGCGTTACCACTTTTTTGCCATGGCCTCGGTGATGATCTCTGCCTTGAGGCGCTCCTCGGCGTACATCTTCTTGAGGCGGCGGTTTTCGTCCTCCAGCTCCTTGAGTCGAGCCATGAGGGAGGCATCCATCCCCCCGAATTTGGAACGCCACTTGTAGAAGGTGGTCGTGCTGATGCCATGCTCGCGGCAGAGCTCCGGGACGGGAGCTCCAGCCTCAGCTTGTTTGAGGATGGCGATGATCTGGGTATCGCTAAAGCGTGATGTTTTCATGTAGAACCTCCTGCGTTCAAGGTACGGGAAAATTCTACTTATGAGCACCCTGGTTTTTCGGGGGGATTACCAGACCACGGCAAGGATACTTGCCGTGGTATCCTTCAAGCTTGTTTTTTGATTGAACACACGAGTTTTACACGCTCACAGTTGGAACCCGCAGACAGCTGTGTGAAACTAACAGACCTATCTATTGACCACACAGATCCCCTATTCATGACAGCCAAAGCCGACTCTTTGCGACAAAAAGTTAATGCCATCCTCACAGGAAAAAAATTACACGATCATCAACGTATTGCAGCACAAAAAACATTCGATGCACTGAGTGGTAATGTCCGAGCGGTTATCACTGCTGCAGAGATGCAAGCTGGTAAGTCTGGTGTGGCACTCGCTCTTTGTTGTTTGCAGCGTCTCTCACTGACTGATGAAGAGATCTGCGACCGAACTAAGCTCAAAGACACTCTCTATTTGGTAACCATGCCTGACGTTGCCTTGTTAGAGCAGGCAGAAAAAGATCTGACAGATGCCAAAAACGTTGTTGTGAGTAACTTCATTCGATTCGACCAAGATTTAGAGCGAAGTTTTAAAGGCAATCCGCCCAAACTGATCCTGATCGACGAGTGTCACTATGGCTCAAATGCAGCAGCTATTCGGTACTGCAAGGTTTTTGATTACCTCGAAAAAGAGAATAAAGATTGCAAAGTAGTGTTTATCTCTGCGACGCCATTTGGGGCTCTCTATGCGGCAGAGACTGAATATGATGTTGCCAAGCATGAAGAAGAAATAGCAAAACATAATCACAGAGACAGAGAGGCTATCGAAGCTGCAGAAGCAGCCGAAGAGGCAGCTCGCAACTCAATTTTACGGCGTGATTTTAATACCAAATTGGTATTCCATCGCACCAGTAACGAGTACTACGGTGTTCGGGAAATGCTACGTTGCAATAAAGTCGCAGGATTGGATTCTGACTCGAGGAATATTCTTGATGACTCGCCTGCTAAAGAAAAACTACTGAACTTACTTGAACAACATGAAGGTGCTGGATGGGTATTGGTCAGGGTGCCACCAGGTGCCGCCATGGAGGCAAAAAAAGGTTTTATTCAAGCAGGATTTGCAGATCAGAATGTTCATATTCTTGGCAAAGATCTCAGTGGTGTCCCAGAAGACCAATTAACTACCATTGAGCGATTTAAAAAAGAGTTCGATGAGTGCATCGACTTTGACGAAAAGCTCATTGCTATTACTGTAGCAGGCTGTCGCGCAGGGATTAATTTTGGTCAAGATATGAAACAGCGGCTAATTGCCACCTGGGATAGTACAGTAACCAGTGTCGCAGCAGTGGTACAAGCTAACATTGGCAGAGCCTGTGGGTACCATGACAATCGAGAAGCACATCACTTCACAAGTCTTAATGCGGCACAAGCCTATGGGGCAATCCTGGATTACCTTGATAAAAATACCAGTGAACACGCCGCCTCTGATTTTGATGGTCTCAAAGAATTTTTTGAAGATGTATGCCAAGAGTTTAATATCAATGGTTTGGATGTCGGATTAACCGTCAAAAACAAGCGGCGTAGACCCATAGGTGATGTTGAAACATACATGACCGATAGCTACGTTGCCGTGCCAGCCAAGCTGCTTGATCCTGATTACGACTTCACACAGCATACCGAGGATAAATTAATCCTGCAGGCCATAGCATTGCTACGTGAAGAGCTACTCAGAGATTCTGGTCCTTCGGTAAAGTCTTCTCGTGCCATGCGTGGTGCCAAGAAAAGTTGGGTAAAAGCTCATTGGGTCAATGGCGACTCCTATGATAACAAGGAAAAAGCACGTAAAGAAGGTACGATGAAAGAACGGACCCTAAATTTTACGCAAAAAGTTGCTCAGCAAGAGCCTATAGAATTCAATACTATTGTAATGCCTGGCTCTGGTGAATACACAGAGCAAAAGCTCGTCACAGCAACCATTTTCAGTATTTATAACATATCCCGACGCAATAATGTCAGTAAATGGGTCATGACTGAAGATGATGTTCACGAAATGTGTGATCATTTTGGTATAGAACACGATGACACCATGTTCGTACTCTATAAGCGTGGGGAATATAATGCCGAGGCAAGCCGTATGAAAACTGCCGCCAATGAACTGCCAGAAAATGAAACAATCATCCATGATGAATCGCAATTTTCTGAGCAACAGCGCAACGTTTCAGTGAGTTAAACAATCACATGAACAATCAGGTAACACGGCATAGAGAAAAAGTTGCATCAGTACTATCTGGTAATACCTTCTCACATCAGATAAATGCGGCGCAGCGTGCTTTTCGTCATTTCGATAATGGATCAAGAGCTGTCGTTATCGCGGCAGAGATGCAATCAGGAAAGTCTGGTATTGCCTTAGCACTTAGTTGTCTGCAGCGGAATTCATTATCTGACAGTGATTTATGTGATCGTCGCAAGTTAAAGGATACCTTGTACTTGGTCACGATGGCTGACCTTGCGCTGTTAGAGCAGGCCAAATCTGACTTCGCTGCATGCCCCAACATGGTCGTGAGTAATTTCACGAATTTCCGGCTTACCCTGGCATCCGAGTTTAAGCATCAACAGCCACGATTGATCATCATTGATGAGTGCCATTACGGCACTCATCAAGATGGCGTTCGCTACAGCGACGTATTCAATTACCTTGATAGTGAAAATAGCGCTTGTAAGATTGCGTTTATCTCTGCAACACCTTTTAGCGCTCTCTATGCCGCTGGCGCTGACTCAATTCTTAAACATCAGTACCACACTCAACTGGTATTTCACAAAACAAGCTCCGACTACCACGGTATTCGGAGCATGCACCAGCATCATCAGATCGTGAAGCTCGATCCGACACAGCGCGATTTTTGCCAAGACTCGCTATTGCGAAGACGATTCATCAGACAATTTCTTGAACATCAAGGCCCTGGCTGGAGCCTCGTTAGGGTACAAAGTGGCGCAGCTGCTTTAGTGAAGGCCATACTGATCGAGCAAGGGATTGCAGAGGACCAGATTTATATTATTGGCCAAAAGCTAGCTGGTGTCGAAGAACATGAAATTAGCTCGATTCAAGACTTCAAATACGCTTATGATGCCGCCAGCCTCTTTGATGATAAACTCATTGCTATTACCGTTGCCGGCTTTCGAGCAGGCATAAACTTCGGCTCAAAAATGAAAGAGGAGCTAATTAACAGCTGGGATAGCACCATCTCAAATATAGCGGCAATTGTCCAAGCAAATATTGGTCGAGCATGTGGCTACCATAATAATATCAAGGCAATCCATTATACTAACCTTGATGCAATCGGTGCATATAGTGAATTACTTGATCATCTTGAGTCTCAATCCAAGCACTGTGACTTTTCAGCCTTACACGCTCAGTTTGAACATATCTGCCAACGCTATGATGTCGCAGGTTTTGACCGTGGTCTAACCATTAGCAGTAGTATCGAGAATTCTGTAAACACTACTATCCAGCCAGACCAGTTTATCTATTTAACTGAGCGTTATCGCATAGTCCCAGCAAAACTGCATGAAATTGAGCCAAACTTTAGCGACTACAAACTTGATAACGATGAATTAGAAGCTATCAGACTTATTCGAGATGAGTATCTTAAAGACGGCGGACCGTTTATAAAAAGCGGCCGGGCTTTGCGAGGGGAACATCAAAACTGGATCAAGGCACAGTGGGTCAATGGCGCCACCTACAATGACTTTACCGATAGTTGTGCCAAAGCACGAACTTTATCATTTATTAAAACCCTTGATCAGGGTGAGCCATTAATATTTAACCAGGTCGTCAATCCTGGTGGTGGTGAGAGCACAGATAGCAAGCGATTAATGGCAGCAATTTTCAGCATGTACAACTTATCACGGCAACAGAGAGCCTATAAACGCACTATGGATGAAGATGACCTTATTGAATTATCTGTGGCCATAGATATTGACTATGATGATACCATCATCATTTTGTTTAAGCGGGGAGAAATTCAAGATGCAAGCGATGGAAACAAAAATAGTAATATCACTGAGTCACGAATAACCAACCAATCAATCTTTAGATAAAATTAGGCAGAGAGCTATCTCTGCCCTCTTAAATATCATGTTTTGCAGCATCTTTTATATTTTTTACCTGAACCACATGGACATGTATCATTTACACCTATCTTTCGCCCCCCCACAAAACCAGCGAGCTTACTACCAGTCAAAGATCCTTTGCTTAATATATCTAGAATGTTACTAAATTCATCAGCCAATATTTTAGGAAGATCGTTTTCTATAAACATCTTGCTATATGTAGTCGCTTGTTTATCCCCCATTTCTGTTGCTTTTTTTATCAATTCATTGCCTTTTATCTTATCTGGCTTTACATTGTTCCCTTCGATTAAATTCCTACCATAGGCATACATCGTCTGAGTACATCCGAGTTCAATTGCCTTCTCAGCATACTCAATTGCCAATATCATATCTTTAGGGCAGGCCTTGCCTTCACTATAATAAAAATATAGTTGTCTCAATGCCAACAAGTCACCATCTAGACTTGCTGGCTTTAGTAAATCGAAGGATTCAACATAAGCCCCAGAATTGTATAAAAGAGCCCCAAGTAACGCTTGAGAAGGTTGATGATTTCTCCTTGCAGCAGACCTTAGTGCGATGAATGCTCTCTGCTTATAGGGGTCATCATTCGGCCTGTCGGCAACTAACAACGCAAATTCATAGTTGTATTCAGACCTTGCTCTAGAATGAACCAGCTCTTCTCTTTCTTTTTGGTTACACCACAAATTGACTGACACTTTATCTAATTCGGCATCCAGTTCAACCGCAGCCAAATACAATTGCAAGGCAATTTCATCATGACTCGAAAGATGGATATTTTGACGTTCAGTTACAAACGTAGTGGGTAGCTTTTGAAAGTATACATCATGAAGAGCACTTATTGCCTTCCCACCTAAAAACTTATATTTTGCATTGTCAGAAAAAAATGCTTTATATATTATTTCTTTTTCCTCAACAGCTCTTAACTCACCCTCAATAATTACCACGTTAGTTGGAGAAGATGAGAGCAATGCAGATAAGTCCATTAACAATGAACTAAACAATGATCTTGCCTGAACGAATGCCGATATTAGTTCATTACGTTGCCTATCATGCGGCAACTCTTTATTAGCATGCACTGCATTATTTGCAAATTGCCTTACTTTATGTAGCTTATCCTTGATTTCTCGAGTAAAGATGCGCTCACTGTACAGAAAATCGATAAAGTCACGTAGTGTTAAATCGTCTGTTCCATTGAGATTGTTCTTCTTCGCTAGTTCTGCGCACCACAGCTCCAAAATTTGCCTGAAACGCGTCAGAGACACGTCTGGCAGTACCCGTTGATACTCAATAGCCTCCTTATAAAGGTTTGCAATCTTAGTACCAAAGACAGAGACAAAGTCCGTATCAAAAACCGTATTGCACTCTTTATTCATAAAATCCCTTTGTCTCTGTTCATTGTTATTTATTGTTGTTAGATACCATAAGCTCTGGCGTTAAACACTCCTGCAGACTCACACCCCCGTGATTGTAGTAATCCCCTGCCTGGAACAAACTGATCCCGGGGGCCATCACTACTCGTACTGCGGAGTTCCAATGCCAGGGGCATTGCAGGTAGTCACTCTGGCCATTACCTTTCAAAATGGCGCAGCGTGGCGTGCGCAGTTCTGCCATGTGTTTGGTCAGCTCTACTTTAGGTAGCTTCTCTGGGCTCCATAACCAGCCATGGTCGGTCACCACATGTACTCTGGTCCAACCGGCATCCAACAGACTCACAATCCGCTCAACCACCCCCTTTAAGACATGATCGATAAATTTCGGCAAGCTCTGCTGACGCTCGTGCCCAAGACTATCCAGGTCACCACACTGCACCCAAGCCTTACCTTGTTCTGGCTCACCACAATCGTGCCCTTCCAGATATTGCCAACCCGCTTTAGCTAGCCCTTTCTTGAAATGATGGCTAGAGAAATCAGCCCCACTGTCGGCAAATTGCGGGACAAATTTGTCGCTTTCCAGATCACCGGTTAATAAAGGGCTAAGAGGAGTCACTGCCGCTTTCGCTGTCGCCGTCAGACTAGGGAGTGCGCTCCAGCGGGTTTTCAAGCTGGCATGAAGGTTAGCCTGCGCCAAAAGATGCATAAGACGATGGCCCATATCAAGACGCAACCCATCGACAAAAAAGAGTACGGTACTAGCCCCCTGGTATGCTCCGACCGGCTCTTGCACCCCCTGGCCACCCGGATAACCCTGGCTCTTCACCAAGTGCTGGAAGTGCAGGGTCACAGCTTCCAACCAAGGGGTATAGAGTTTGCCAAGCAGCGCGGCGGCTACCTGCTCCATAGCGCTATCGCTCGCCAAGGCCATCACTTGCAGGGCAAGATCATCGGTCTGCCATACCTTCTCCTGGTAATAGCTGGCCATGGCCTCGATATCCGGCCCACCCAGTGGCTGTCGTGTCAGTTCACTCAGCTGGCTTAACGGATCAAGCAACATCGCCCAGGGTGAGAGCCCGAGCCCAGCCCACAACCACTCACGCCGGGCTGCATGCTCAACGTTAAGCGACGCCAGGTGGGTACGAATGGTTGCTACCTCCTCGTTAACCAAGGTGGTGAGCGTCTGCGCCAGCAGTTGCTCTTCATGCTCATTGCAAAAGGGGTAGCGTGCTGGCTCAGAGAGCAATTCGCTGGGCTGCACCTGATGCAGTGCCTTAATCAATGAAGAGTGGTGTGCGGCGGTGTCGCTAAAACGCTCCCACACCGCTTGCCAGGGTCCCTGTGCATCGCACAGCAGCGGCAACAACGACGAGATCTCAGCATTGGCAGGGTCAACACCAAACGCATCTTGGCTCTGACCACAGAAGTGTTGCCAGCGGTTGCTCTGCTGCCACTCCTTTTGGATGGCCTCAGGCTCATTGAGCCAAGCCAGCATATTGCGGATTGGGTCGCCCCCCGCCAACGCATAGAGATCGCTAGTTTCTAACCGTTTGCCCTGCAAACTAACGGCCTGGGCTTCAAGCAGATCAGGCAACACCTCTAGCAACGCTTGCTGGGTTTTACCATCTTTGGCGACATCAAGCTGCAACCCCACTTTGGGATTACTTAAAAAAGAGCCCACGCTCCAATCCCGACCTGCAGTGTTATAGGCCCACCAGCAGCCGCGATACTGCAACTCGGCAAGGGGTTGCAGGGCAAGCGAACATTGGTCGATGGCACGCAGATCTTTGCGACTGACGCCGGGCAGATAGAGGATCGGGATGGCATCAGCAGGCAGGGATTGCTCTGGTGCAGTACCTGCAATCATGCACTTTAGCCAAATGGCAGGGCCGGTGCGTTCGGCGGGTCGATACTCCCCCAGCTCGAGCAGCTCAGGTAAATAGCGCTTGATAATCGGCATGGCGGCTTGCCACTGCCGGGTTTCATCGGTCCAGAGCACCACTGCGGGCGATACCTGCACCTGAGAGTTATAACGTGCGCTGTCGCGCAATTGAGTAACCAGATAGTCGATAACTTGCATGTAATTCTCGATTCTGTTTCGCGCCTTAAGGCTTTAGTCAACCCATAGCGGCTCAGCTCGCCAATGAACAAAGGGAGAGTAGCGTCCTATCTTCCTCACTGACATTCAAACTATTGTACGACAGCCAAGACAGCTTACTAATTCAAATTCCAATTTTGTTTACAGACGTTCACGAGCATTTTTTGCCGATTGTCAACTATATCAGGCGTCCACTGGGTCTCTCTCAAAACCTGTGAGGTAAGAACATAAGAACTCACTCCCGATCTGCCGGTGAAATAACTGGCTTTCTTTTTTTCAAAATTGTAATTTGATGCAGCAGAGTTCTTTGCTCTTGCTAATGGAACCAAGTTACCTAGCTTATGCAACCAATACTCACGCTCAAATGATGTCGGCCACCAACTCTCCCACTCTGAACCCGAAGCTACCGTTTGTGGCAAGACGTGTTCAATAGTCAGCACGTTATAGTTATAACTCGCAGCGCCATCACTCAAGAAAGAGTCCAACCGCAGTAACAGATAGTTTCTTCTTTTCGCAGTCAGAAAGTAAACATCACTGTTTATTACCTCTGCAAAGCTACGCTTCTCAGCAGCTTTTAGTTTTATGCTCTCAATGACTGGGCCGTTACGCTGCTCGATCTCATTTAAGACCTCAGCATAACGTTCAATTCGCTGGTTGATATTGGCAGCTGTGATATGCATTTGAGCTGCAAGACACTCCAAATCTCGAATGAATGTCAAAGTGGCTTCATGATCATCACCAAATCGCTCTAAATAGCTTATGGCAACAGGTAACCAATCTGCGTTATCAATGCGATTTAACCAGTTGAACAGAGAATTAATTTCTCCAGCATTATGACTTGATTCATAGCATGAAAACTTGGCCTTTATATATGCCTGAGCATAAGGCTCTATGACATCATCGATAAATGATTCCGCTGATAACGATTTTGATAAAACATGCGCCTTAAACTCTTCGAGCAAAGAGCGTTTTGCCTTGCTCTTGGCGTAGATCATTCGAATAAAACCAAGCAGGTCATTGAGTCCATCGCGGCCGGTATCAACTTCAATTTCTTCCCACCGGTCATTGAAGCTATCTCTTTTTGACTCAGATATCTTACCTATTGCCTCAGCTTTGATGATGTCGCTAGGCAGTAAATCGAGACCTCGATTGTTCAGCACGGAAAAGACCCGAAACGCAGATTGTTGACTTGGCGTTGATACCACAACTAAAAAGCAACGTGTCATTAAAAATATGCCGAAGCCTAGTAGTTGCTCTTGGGTCGGAAAGTTATTTTTCAACCGATTTAGTAACAGTGCAGAGTTATTTTTAATGTGCTTTTGTGACTCATTTTCTAATGCTGCATCAGGTTTAGCAGCTAAGGAATCAAAATTGAGACTTTGCACTGTCTCGGTGAAAAAGTTCTTATCTCGAGGGCGAAGCTTCAATCGAGGTTTGGCTTCAATGCCTTGCAGGCGCTTACCAGGCTCCATGACATAGGTCAGGCACTCATCACGATCGCTGCCGCTTAACAGCGAGGTCAATGCTGCAATGAAGATCGTCAGCGTTATTAACCGCTGTTGACCATCGATGACATAAGAGTGGGGCTGATTCTCTTCTTTGATGAGGACGATACTACCCAGGAAATAGCTATCCTCGCGCTCATTCTGATAAAAATCATAAAGATCATCAAACAGTTCGCCAGCTTGTTCCGTCGTCCAGGCATAGGGCCGCTGATAAGGCGGAATTTCATAGTGAAAATCCGAGCTAAAAATTTTGCTCAATGGATATTCAGCGCCTGTGATTTTTTTAGACATATATCCAATCCATCCTTAGACTTTTTTTTCAGCGGCTTGTTGTCTCGCATCACGCTTTTCGGCGAGCGACAAGTAGTGATCGTTAATGCGAGCGCCCTCTTTTTCGCCATATTGCAGGCCCAGAGTGTACCAAGGGGCTGAGGCGACGTCGTTACCGCGATCCTTGTTCCAGTTGATATTGGGCTTAAAGCGCAGGATACCGGCGCCTTTTTTGCCGACATCGGCCACTTTGAGGAAGGGGCGGATATTGAGGCGCACACCATCATTGAAATCCGGCTCCCAACCGATGGGTTGTTCGGCCAGGGGCTTCCAGCGTATAAAGATATCGAGCCCCTTTTCACCGGCCAAGATGGCCTCGAGGCGCTGTTGCAGGTTTTTGGCAGCGGTCAGGCGCTCTTCGGCGCCATCGCGCGCTTCTTTTACCCCTTGCTCCTGAATACGGATCCAGTCACCCAGGTAGGTGTAGATCAGGCGCTCCAACCCCGAGCGGTCTAGCTTGTGGTAGTTGACCAGGGCGGAGAAGCCGTCTTTGAGACCGTCCCAGATATGCCAAATAAAGGGTCTATGTTGGAACAACTTGCAGTGCTGCTCGAAGAACTTGTCGCGTAGCCAAAGCTCCAAGCTCTTGCTGCCGACGGCGGTCAGCAGCTTATCCAGGGCACCGTTTTTCCAGTCATCCTCATAGGCTGCCACCAACAATTTTTCCAACCGGGTATGGGCCGGGGCTTCGCCGCGCACGGCGGGCAGGCAGACGATGCCATCCTCATCGGCAAAGACGTTCAGCTTGGCCACCTCATCGACCAGCTGACGCTGCTCATCGGCCAGCTCCATTGCCTCGTCCAGCTCGGCAGGCCACTGATAGCCCAGCAGCCGCGCCACTGCCACTTGCAGCACTGTGTCGTCGAAACGCACCGGCCCCTCTTTGGTCCATTTACTTGCCTCATCCCAAATCACTGAAGCGCAGGGGTGGCCATGGAAGATCCATTGGGTTGGGTCATTCGTGTAGGGTTTTGGTAGGCCATTTGGGTATTGATTTATTGCCTCTCGCCCCCAAAATTCCTTTTCATAAGGCACACTAAGTAAGGTCTGTGGAGTAACATTCATCTTCTGGTTTAATTTTCTGACTTCTTTAGTGTATTCGCCTGACTGGCAATATAACCATAGAGCTGCCAGTTCATTAGCATCATTAGGAATCACCGCGCAACAATTACAATCATATATACATCCAGTATATATGGTTGGATATAGCTCTCGCATTTGGCTGACAATTACACCAGGCTTACCCCAATTCGGCTTACCTCTTAACCAGTTTTGAGCTGCATGATTGAGATGTTTTACACTCTGTGCAAGCTGATAAATCTGGCCTTTTTCTTGCTCCCAAAAAATAACTTCTGATCCACCACCATAATGAAGCGATGTTGATACTGTACTTTGATGAAACTCCCAATCCCCCATAGGGGTATATCGTGGCTCCCAAAAAAATCTTACAAATCGTGGCGAGTCACCCGCAGAACATCCAGATAATGCAGTAGCAAAATGTTGCAACAACTGACCACCAGGTAGCTCATTAAGTGTAATGGCTGCATTAGGGTTTGTTATTTGTTTCTTTTGTTCAACCCCATTAACAACGCTTATAATTAGTAGTTCTGATTTTTCTTTGGGGGACTTTTCTTTCGAAACATCCACCCCATGAAGTAACGCCTCTTTAGGCGCCACACCTTTGCTTAGGGTAATTAATGCGACAAAGGCCCCTGCTGCGGCAGCGGATTCAAAACCCTTTTCGCCAAGACGAGCCAATAAATTCCAGGTCTGCTCGGTTAATAGCTTTTCGCGGAACTTCTTATAGCTGGTCAGAAATAGCCAGTTTTGTGGCAAGACGATGGTCGAGCTCCCCCCCTGCGGATTAAAGTCGAGGCAACGTTCCAAAAATACAGTGGCCAGATCGGCTTTGGCTTCCGGGTAGTAGTTTTCACAAAAATCCTGCAATACGGCACACTGCTTACCGCGCCCCAAGTAGGGGACATTGGTCGCCACCAGATGGTAGCTCCCCGCCAGCAACTTGGCCGCGAGGGCCAAGCCTTGGGCCGCTACGCTGACATCCTGACTCTCTTCGTCGCTCTTCGCTTTTGCATCGAGCAGTTGCTGCCAGGGGGCCGGTGCGCCTTGCGCCTTACCCTCATAGGGTGCGCGCTTAATATCGATCAGGCTGCCGAGCACGGGCGCATCCTTAAACTGGCGCTTGAGCCAGTTAAGCGCCGTCTCCAGCTGAGGGTTTTGCTTGGCCAGTTGCAGCCACTCTTGGTTTGCAGCTGCCACAGCTTGCCCGGAGCAAGCGAGCTGCAAGGCAGGCAGTGGCCGATAACCACCGGCATCGGGGAAACGCCAGGCTTCGAGCGCCAGGGCAAAGGCGGCGATCTCGATGCAGCGGCCATCCAACTCCAGGCCATGCAGGTTTTGCGTGATCACCCGCTCGATGGCGGTATTGGCATCACATCCTTCCAGCTGCATGCGCATCGGCACCAGCATCAAAAAAAGCGCCACCAGGAAGTGGCCGGAGCCACAGCAGGGATCCAGCGCTTTCAGTTCACTGATCTGCTGCGGCCAAGCGTCATACCAACCACCGGCAGGCAGCCAGAGATCGTCTTGGCTATCCGTCACTTTAACAAAGCGCAGGTAAGAGAGGGGCACACCAGGGATGGCGGCGCGCTCCCGCAGCTCCTGCTCATCGCTGGCATAACGCAAATGATCTTGGGTTAAGCGGCGTTTGGCCCACCAGGCACCCAGGGCATTATCCAAGAGGAATGAGACCATATAGGGCTCGGTAAAGAGCTGGGTGACCGGGCTCAGCTCATCGGCCCCGATGGGCACGCCGGACTTGTTGACTTCGTCCTTGCGCTTGCTCTGCCAGAACTGATAGCACCAACCCAGGCTGTCTTGCGCCTCGAACACTGCCGGTGACAGGGCCATGATCAAACCTTCGAGGGTGCGCTGATGGTTGATGGGCAGGCGCACCGCCAGCACCGGGGAATCCACCCGAAACACCTGGGGCAACATCTTGGCTGCCAGTCGCCCTGCCAGCTCCCAGGCGCTGGCGCAGTCGGTCTCTTCTTCTAACAGCTCTGCGCACTCATCCAGGGTGACCGGGGTATAAGCGTCATACATCAACAGGTTGTTTTGCTCGAGAAAACGGGCAAACAGCATGCGGTGCCACTGCTCGTAGGCCATCTCTGCCAGCAGGTGAGCGGTCTCTTGCTTGCCATTATCGTGAAGCGGGTCGCCCAGCTGGCGAGCGTGGGCGCGCAGCCGGTTACGCAGCTTGCGCTGTGCGTCGTTAAGAAAAGCGGGCACTGTGGCATCAGCCACCCCTAAGCGCTCAATCTCTTCCCGGCAGGCGGTTTCAACTACCTCACGGGCGGCAAGGACGGTGCTTTCCAGCTGGTTTCTGAGGGTCTTATCCAGGGCTTGTCTCATGGTGTTGGCTCGATATGTGGCGGATGAGTAAACCCATACGCCTTAAATTGAATGCGGATATTCGGTAAAACAGCGCAGCGGCCAACGTACCGCTGCGCTCTAAATATTGGTTATCTTGGGTTTGCGTTACTCACTAGCTGACGCGTACCGGGTTACCTTGGGCCAGTTCGCTGCGCACCTGCTCTTCTACCTGTGCCAGCCAGGCTTTCAGATCCTGCTCTGATTCAATCAGCGGCTTGGGCAGCGAGATATGGCGCACCTTGGGTTTGAGTAGGGTAACTGCATCGCTCAGGGCCTTATCAAAATAAGAGGTCAAGGCTGAAATTCGATCGTTCCACCCCTGCCAGGAGCAGTTATCCAGGCTCTGCTGCACTTCTTGCAAGTTACCCAGTTTGAGTGCTGGCAACTTGGCAATGCCGTACTTGGTGAGCAGTTGACTCTGCTGATCGCCGGTGAGCTTGGCCCAACTTGGGTCACTGTCGAGTTCGCGGTAGCAGGCCTGGTACTCCTGCTCATAGCGGTCACAGTGCGCCATGATGGCATTACGCAACGCGTCTATGGCTTTGTTGAGTAGCGGCTGCACCGGGGAAGGGCTTTGAAGCAGGGTACGACCGGCACGCAGCGCCTCGCACTCTTGATTCAGCTCAGCAAACACCGCCAGTTCACGGCAGTAGGGCAGCAGACCTTGCAGGTTGTCCCACTGCTCTTTGCGCTCGGCCACCAGCTCAAGCTGTGCTTTCCAGCTCTCGTATTCGGCTTGCAGCGCCTCTTTGCTTTCAAACGCGGCGAGCAGTTGATCATTGCCCGAGAGCACCAATAGCTCATCGAGTTGCTGGGTTGAGGGGGGCAGTGGCAAGGGAGCCTCGCCCCCGAGACGGCGAGCCAGCGCCTTGGCCTGTTGTAATGCCTCGGCAAGCTTGCTGCTCTCTTCCCCGGCGTTACAACTCACCCCCAAGCTGTTGATCAGGCTGCGCACCTTGATCAATTGTACCTTGCCGATGGTGGCTGTTTCGGGGCGGAACTGGGTCGGGCCGACCTGGGCACGCTCCAGGCTGCGCGCATCGGTGGCGTTGAGTTTGGCATCGCTGGCTTTGAGTACGCCAGCAGCCAACATAGCAAAGAGTGCTCCATCGATAGCATCACGGGACCAGCCGTAAGGGGCTTTACCAAAGTGTTCGCGCACTTCACTGCCGGTTTTCATCACTCCGATAAACTTTCTGATCTCACGGCAGACCGGGTGGTTTTGCGCCTCACCCTGGTGGCCAATCGCCTCTAGCGCATCGGCATCCCCCTGGCTGGCACGGGTGTAGACCTTGGCCCACTCCTTGTGATCGGCCATATCGAAGTTGCGATAGAGGCGCACGCAGGCCGTTTCGGCCCCAGCTTGCAGTTGCGCCACCAAGGTATCGCCTCCCACTTCACTGCCACCAGAGAGGCGCAGCCACATCATCCCTTCCATCTCAGCGGTCAAGCGTTTGACCTCGGCTTCGGCATTGCGCTGGCTCGACATCATAGCGGCACGGGCCTCTTTACCCGCTTCGGTCACCACCGCATTTTGTTTGACGTCCAGGGTCATGGTGGCCGCCTGTTTCTCAACGATGGCGGCGTTAAGCTTGCTCTTACCCTCTGAGGGGATATAAAGATAAAGGGTGCCATTATCAGCGCTATCTGCGCGCGCCAAATCTTGCAGTTGCCGCTCCGGTAATCCCGGTGCCCAGACGTAGAGCTTCTCTTGTGCATCATTGGGCAACTCATCATCGAACGCAACATTCAGGGTGCGCCCCTCTGCCACCTGGCCTTGGGTAAGGCGCACTTGGCTGACCAACTTACGCACTATGGTGTGCACCAATTGATTGCGCAGGCCATCGAGTCGTGCTGGATCGGCACGGAGCTCCGCTTGCTGCTGGCGATACATGTCATACCAAGCCTGGCTCTCGGCCGTTTGCAGGCGATACTCAACGCCACTTGCAGACTGCACCGCCATGATCAGCGAGGCCTTTTCCAACGCTTGCAGCGCCGCATTGACTCGTGGCCGCAGGTCGTGTTTCTCATTCTCCAAATCTTCGATCAGCAAGTCAGCCAGGGTTTCTGCACTGGCGTGAATGCCGTAGTCAATTTCGCTCGGCAATTTGCTGATCATCAGGATGAGGGAGAGGATCCGCCCCTGCAGGATCTCTTCAGGCGAGCCATCTTTGAGCTTGCCAATCTCGGCATAGATCTCTTGCCCCACCACTCCGCTATTGACCAGATCGTTGACGATTTGATCGTAAATAAAATCGGCCGGGATCAGACAGCCAAGCGGCTTTTCTGCCCCATAACGGGTTGCCTCATGGGTGATACGCAGTTGATTACGCAGCTGTGAGCCGGTGCCGGTTTTATCCAGCGCGGGCAGCAACTTTTCCCAGAAACGGCGACGCACCGGCAGCAGCGGATAGTCAGCCACCATCCACTGTTCGTCATCACGCTGATGTTCAAACTTAGAGCCCCGCAGATGGCGGCTGATCTCGCCCAAATTTTTCTGGATCAGTGCCTCGACAGCGCCCTTGGCACTCTCTTTTTTCTGCAGGATCACTTTGCGGATCACGGCATCCACATCGGTATCGGCCAGTTGCACTGTCACCACGAAACGGCCCATCAGTCGCTGCAGGTTGGGCGTGTCGCTCAGCGCACTTTGCCCGGTGGCGACAAATAGCAGGCGCGATTTAAAGCGGCTCGCCTTGCAGCAGGTTTCAATCACCTCTTGCACATCAAAGGCGCGGTCTTCATCTCCGCCCACATACTGCTGCACCTCATCAAGCACGATCAGCGTGAGCGGCAGCTGACCATTGCGCTCCAGGGCATCCATGACCGCATCGACCATCTCGTCGTTGGTGATGTCTTTGACCTCTGGGAACTGTGCACGCAGTACCTTGGACATGTCTGGGGCGTTGGTGGCCAAATCACCGAAATGGGGCAACAGTGCCTGAGCCATCACAGGAGAGACGTAGAGATTACGCAGTTCTCTTTGCCAAGGGTCTTGATCTGCTGCTGCTTTACCATGCAGCCTGACGTACTGCTGCACGGCATCGAGTACCCCTTGGGATTTCAACCACATCACAAAGCGGGCCAGGTGGTATTGCTCTGGCAACCCGACCGATTTGAAGATGATAGAGAGAAACGCCAGGCGCACATTGCCACGCTTGCCCGCTCCCAGGGTACCCGAAGCGGCATGCAAGCCCTGATACTGATGAGAGAGCTCGGCAAGCTTGGCAAACTGCTCGCGAATGCCTGCTGGGAGATCGGCCAGGCTCAAGGGATCGGCACCATCAGAGAAGCGTTGATTGGTCCAGAAGGTGCGTAGCATCTTGGCCAAGTGAGATTTACCCGATCCGTAGAAACCGCTGATCCAGACACCTGACTGCTCAACCTTGGCGTCTAGCTTGCTCAGATAGGCCGCCAGAATTTTCTGCATGCCCGCCTCATAGGCGCCATCACAGACAAAGGTTTTAAGCTCATAACGCAGGGTAGCGAAGGACTCGGCACTCTGATCATCGTTGACGACAGCCACACCGTTGTTGGCCAACTCAGATTGCAGCGGATCGTTACTGTAAATCTCTCTATTTAGCATCCCGTAATTCCTTGTTGTTATTCGTTATGGTGACAGATGGCGGTGGCGTGATACCCCCACCCATCCTTGGCATCTAACAGACTAAAGTTGTTGTCGTGATATTCGCCGGGGAAGAAGACCACCAGCTTACCTTTTACCACTGGAGAGAGCGCCTTCACTAACCCAGAAACAGAGGCGAAGCCAAAAAGAGTACCAGTACCCAGCAGGGCCACTACATCGTTGCTCCCCAGGGTTTTATCGACTTCCTCTTTCAGACGCTCGGCCAGCTCTTCGGCAAAAAATTCATAACTGCCCACTAGCAGCTCCGGCTCGGCGAAATAGGCGTCTGCATAGTCGTGTTCCCCCATCCACTTGGGGAAGGCATCTGTGATATCCAACAACTGCCAACGGTGACCATGCTGCTCAACGGCCAGTTGAAATTCAGTGACCCGAGCCCGCAGCTTTAACTCATCTTCTTTGTGGTACACCACAAAGACAGCGCGCTCTTCGGCAGATAGCACCGAACGCCAAGGCACCGAGATATAAGTGGTAAAACGCTTAATCAGTTTTGAGAGGCGATCACCCATGCTCTCGTTCTCCTCAAGATGCTGGCGCTATTGGCCAGAGGGGGAAGCGGATTTCGACAATGCCACTAGCCTGCTTGTAGGTAATTACGCCATGCAGCGATGCCATGTAGGCCAGCTCATATCCCTCTGCCGGATCCAGGCTTAGCAGTTGAAACCATGGAGTCTGAAACAACCCTTGTCCGGCACGCCCTTCACAGTGACCGAGAAAGAGTGCAAATGCCGCATTGACATAGGTCACGACCGGACTGGTTCTTACCTTTTTGTATTTGCCTTGCAGGAACCCGGCGTGCGTCCAACTGCCGTTGATATTCTGGGCAAACGAGCGCAGGGAAGCCGGGCTGAAACGGTTAGGGTCGGGGGCGGCTAAAACGTGTTCCACCTGTTCACGTTCCAGTACGTCTCCCAACGGGGTCGTACTAATCAACGACTGGGTCTGCCTTAATAACGGGTCCCTGGCCAGCGCAAGTTGCAAGGTCAACAGAGGTTGAGCCTCTTCACTTCGCTCCCATAGCTGGCGAAACACGTGAAACAAAGGGATCTCCGGGGAGATACCATACAGATCGACCAGGTGGCGGAACGTCAACTTGCGGGCATTGTCGCTGCTTTTATGCAGCACGTTGTAAAGCTCGATATCTTGCTGATAGTCATGCCGGGGTGCCTGCTCAGGGCGACCATCCAGCAGCGTTTTTAGCTCGCTATACATCAAGCTTCTAGCCGAGTGGGCACCATTTTTACCAAATTTAAAGCCCAGCTTAACCAGGTGTTCTTCGCTACTCATAAATGCTCTATTGACCCTAACGGCGCTCAGTTCATGCTATCAAAGGAGCGTCATTCTACCCCTCAGAGGGCGATTGCTCTATGAAGCCAGGTCACCAAAATCACTTATTTCTATTGTTCGACCAAAATGCATCCAACAGGCAGGTTTCCAGCTAAACCTCGCGTAAATAGAGTGATCATTTCCCCATCAACAACGAAGGGGGTCAGCTATCTCCGGTACACTTCAGACGCGCCAACGCATCGACTCTGCAAACTGTGCCGTCGGACACTCGCAGATTACCGAGGCTATCCTCACGCCAAGTTACTCGCTCACCGGTTTTGAGGTTGCTGCCGCGCATATTGCCCAACGTGTCTTCACGGTAAGTGGTGCCATCACTCCCTTTGAGGTTACCCAAGGAATCGGTGCGCCAGGTGATGCCCGTGCCCGAGTCCTTGATATTGCCGAGCGTATCCTCACGCAGAGTGCCCTGTTTGCCATCGTTACACTGATAGCGGGTATGACCCAACGCATCTTCCCGATAGGTGCAGTCGGTAGCAAATGCTGTTGATTGCAGTAGACCTAGCAGCAAAGCGGCCAGCGGCAATTGGCGCGCTGCTACCCGAAACCCGGTTCGGTTACTCATCAAATACCCTCTCTGATGTGAACTCGGCTGACTATACCGGGCCTGCCGCGCAGCTTCGATACTGGGGTTTTGCACATGTCGTGTTTTCAGGCAGGAATGCGATTTACCATCGCCATTCTGGCCTTGAAGTGAGCTCGTGAATGGTGGTGGTCTGCCCATCAACCTCGGTAAAGGGGTAACCGGTCTCCAGAACCATGCCCAGCGCATAAAGATCGCAACACGGGCAGATCGCATAAACCTCTCTGCCCTTCGCCAGCACACTCGCAGGAATTGATTTAATCGATGGGTGAAACTCACGTTGTATCTCGAGCAGTGTCTCATGGCTAATGTCTACCCGAGGGGTGTCACACTGTTTGCAGCTATCACCCACTTTCAAATATCGTTTCATATTTCTGCTTTCCTGCTAAATAAGTTATCGATGCGGGCCCGGGATCAATCCCTGTCTTGATTCATAATCAACCGCAACCGCTTGGCCAAACGGTCCGCACAAACAGGATCCAGATCCTGATTGAAATAGACTTTGGTTATTCCCATCAAATATGCGGATAAATCGCCCCAGCTCCCTTGTTGAGCCAGGGTAGCAAGCGTTGTGATGTGGTCGTCATATTCGCTCCGGCACTCGTCGAGCCCGCTGACAAAGGCGGGATCCCAATGATTCAGCAGACAGTGGCGAATCACCTCACATTGATCTGGTGTCAATGACACGGGGGGATAACGACCTGCAAGTTGATTGAACAACGCCATCATTGCCACCACCCCCTCCTGACCGAACGCCATGGTGCCCAGGTATTCAAAGTTGCGTTCATGCAACTGATGCGGCGTTTCATCATTCCACCAACAGTAGGCCACCAACTCCCCTTGGGTACTCGCCGCGTTGTAATCGACACACACCACCTTATCGCTCAGTGGAGCCGGGAGCCCTGTCAGTGTGTAGTGACCAATAACAACCGGGGTTTCGATCACCGAATTACGATGCGCTTCTGCCAGAGGCACAGAGGGAATAGCACTTACCATCTCGGGTTGCACTTGAGCTAGATCGCGGTAAGTCTTGGCCTCTTCACACCACCACTTGATACGGACCCGGTGACGCTCGGTGCCGGATTTATCCAAGAAGCTGTAACCTTGCGGCAATGCCAACTCTGGTCCCTTGAGCAAGGTTTCACACAGCTGATACAGCTCGTGTCGCTCGTCGAAGGCATCGGGCCAATGCTCAGCCTTCAGGCTGTTGTCCTCGTTGAGATATGGCCGGATCCTTTGGATGGCGCCCTCGCGCCAACAGGCATGAATAGCCCTGACATGGCCGAAGTCATGAAAGAGGGGTTGCGTCATAAACCAGTGGATCCAGGCCTGATGTTGCTCGCTCCCCTCCTCCACATCATCTAGAAAACGCTGGTGTTGTTTGCGGTTGTTATCGCTGTGGCGACGAAGCGGCAAGCCTGTTTCGGGGTGACGTAGCGCCCAACCCACCGCATTAAATTCATGGTTGCCCATCACGCAACAGGCAAGTTCCTTCTCACACAGGGCCTTAACCATGGTCAACACCCCTTGATGATCTATCTCATGCCCTGGCCCGTTATCGATCAAATCGCCGAGAAAAACCAATTTACGACGCTCTTGGTGTGGATCCGGAATAAAATCAAGATGCTCTAGCAGAGCACGTAACTTCCCATATTGCCCATGAATGTCGCCGATAAAAATCAAATGTTGTCGCGTCATGAACTACCTAAAATCTGGCGGTGAAGAAGATTGAGCAATGGAAAGTGAAATGGCAGATGATCCAGCCCGAGATCCAATAACCCCCAATCAAACCACCAATAGTTGAGAAAATCTCTGCAATATCATGGCAACAAGACCACTGCGCACAGCATCATAGAGAAGGTTGTCGCAAAAACGATCCATCCGAATTAGTGCGGTCAACATGCAGCAGCAGTCGAGCCTGGACCAGGTCGCAATCACGGCACTCTGTGCCTGCTCTTGCTCTGCTGGTGTCAGAGATGACTGCAGTGCCATTACAACGCTGGCTTGCGGCCAATCCAAACCCGTTGGCTGCATGATTCCCAGCTCATAGCAGGCAGAAGCGAGCACCAACGTCTGCTCATCCTCACTCTGATCCACCACACCTTGCATACGTATAACCAGTTCGGCCAATTCACAGTTCTGAGGCAAGCGACAGGTATTTGCGTCATGTAGAGTCAGTGCCATATTAGAAATCTTGTCATACCAGGCTAAACGCTCACGCCAACTAGCCGGGATTCCATCTTCGCCATAATAGGCACCGGCCAGTTGGCCATAGATGGCAGCGACAGTGTCGGCATCATCCCCTAGATTGGCAGCCAGCAAAGCACCTTCGGCAAATGTAGTGCTATGCCAGAAACTCCATAGTGCCGCCTCCAGGCTGTGCACAACATAACCACTACTGGAAATCTCGTAGCGTGTCTTGTGGCGATAAGTTCCACACGCGATCGCGTCTATCTCCTCCGGCAATACTCCCAACGCACTCAACTCAGACTCAGTCAGTTTCAGCACCGCATCTTTGCCAGCATCTTGGGAGGGATCGATGAGCAACGCCTTATCAATAAACAGTGCCATCAACTGACACGCCGCAACGGCTCGAGCCTCACCATGGGTAGTGCGAGAACTCAGTGCAACCATATTCAAGAGATATTGCAGAGCATTCTCTCTTTGCACCCTATGCTGACTGTAAAAGAGAACAATGGGAGCTAATCGCATCAAGCTGCCGTTTCCTGCACTCATGGCATCCTCACTGCCGGGATAAGGGTCGCCACTTTGACCATACTGCCGTAGTGCCCTTCTGACGGTACTACCGATGTCAAAGCAATAACCTGTCACTGAGTTTTCACCCTGCCGATACCAACGTTGATAGCGAGCTAACTGATCGAGTGGCTCATGACGATGACATGCCAACAGGCTGTCAGCCAAGCACAACGCCATGCTGGTATCATCGGTCCATTGACCAGCTTCCAGCTTAAATGGCCCCCCCCCATCATATCTGTCAATGCCGTGTAACTATCACGGGGAGCGAACTCTAGGGTTGTACCCAATGCATCGCCAATAGCCAGGCCAAGCAGGCATCCTTTGGAGGCACTCTGTCTGTTTTTCATACGTGTAATGTCCATGGAAGAGAGAATCGCCCCGGATTTTCTGGACACTCCGTTGCTGAAAAATGAACTGCCTTTCAAACTCTACCGGCGACAGCCCATCACTGGAACTTTGATGCCTAATTTGGTTGTAAAACATCTCGATATAATCAAATACAGCTGCGGGCTTCGTCTCTTGTCGGGTAAATCCTGAGCTTGATCCGCTCCCGTTTCAACAACTGAAAGAAATTCTCGGCAACAGCGTTGTCGTGACAGCTGTCACTGTTGGCTCATACTACAGCTCAGATTGTGAGTCTTTAGGAAGTCCTGCCATTCACCACCGGTAAACTGGCTGCCCTGACCCGAAAGCACAAGTACCGACTGCTTTGGCTTGCGCCGCCAGACAGTCATCAATAGTACATCAACCGCCAAGTGTACCGTCATGCGTGGCTTCATCGCCCAACAGACGATCTGGCGAGAGAACAGATCGAGTACCATCGCCAAGTAGAGCCACTCTTCTTGAGTGCGGAATACCATCTCCATACATAGGCGTGAATGTCCGTTATAGTAATCCCCCTGAAAACAGAGGGACTAGCGTATTTAAATGACACTAAATAAACCATTATAAATCAGCTATTGTCAACAGCTGCAACATGGCGTCATCATAGCTTTCAGTTTCAGACAGGCGAATCGCCTGCTTCAATAACATAGACTCAAATAAATTTCTGGCAAGACGGCCATTCGCGAACTTGTCGGTGGAATTTCTGCAGTTTGAAAATTTATCAAGTAATGCCATTTCCAGTTCTTTCTCTATTGAGTAGTCATTTTTTTCAGCCATTATCTTGACTATGTTGACCAATTCTTCGTCATTGTAATCATCGAACTCAATGAAAAAGTTGAACCGAGACTTAAGACCAGGGTTCATATTCAAAAACTGCTCCATCTCGTCTTTATAACCTGCAACAATAATCACAATATCGTCACGATACTTTTCCATGGCAACCATGAGAGTTTCAATTACAACCTTGCCGAAGTCATTCTTTTCGCCAGCTAAAGCATATGCTTCATCAATGAAGAGAACCCCGCCCTTGGCTTCTTCCAGAATTTTACTGGTAGTTTTTTCTGATTCTCCAATGTATTCTCCGACGAGATCTGAACGCTTAACCTCTCTGAATCCTCCTTGGCTCACCAATCCATAAGCTTTGAATAACCTGCCAATAATTCCGGCTACTGTTGTTTTTCCTGTTCCTGGGTTACCAGTGAAAACGATATGCCTACCAACTGAAACCGACTCCAGGCCCAAATTTTTTCTTTTCTGTTGAATGGCACTGAAGGCAATAAGTTCTTTTATTTTACTTTTAACGCCAGCCAAACCAACAATATTATTTAGCTCACTCTGAATCGATGATATTTCATCATGCACAACATTGGCAACTTTATTTGTATTAGATGATGCTCCACATAAATTACAGAGTGCTGTTATAGATGCCTGCTTGCCCTGATATTTTATATCAAAAAATGAACACAACGTTTTAATATCAGTAAAGGTTAGGCTATTTAAAGCTTGCGATAGAGACAGCGAATCGAGCACTCGTTCAATTAATTCATGCTTGTTTCCGGCACCAGTGAAGCCATTCGCCCTAAGAATAAATTGCAGGTCAGATTTATGGAGTTGCTCTAATAGTTCAAAAGAAACCATATAACTTCCTTATTTGTGAATGTGATTACATAAAAAACGAGGTGTATGCATATCTATCCGGCCAGGTTGGCACACATTACTGTCCATGGTCTAGTTTTTCAATAACAGTGAAAAAACATTTGAATATCTAAGGATGAACGCTTTGGTTGACATTTTTCTAATTGAGAGGCGGCAAGCAGAGCGTGCCCACTTGCCCCATGTCAGGTTTGATTAGCCTTGGCAAACCATCGAGCTACCCTGCAAAAAGCCTATCGGCCTGGCATTACCACGCTCTCGGCCTGCGATCAGTTTCTTCAGGATCCGCAGAATTTCGGCTGCTCCCAGCTTGCGCCTTTGCAGGCGCTGGCGGCGCTTGAGAACGGCTATATCACCGAGGGTCACGGCCCCCAGACCGGGCAGGGATGAGCCGAGCTCGCGCAGGGTCGTTTTATCGACACAGCCTTCCAATGCGCCATGGAGTTGGGCCGGCAGCAGCGGACAGAGTTCAAGCTGGTAGTCAAAACGCCGGGTAACCGCCGTATCGAGACGATCGAGAAAATTGGTTGCCACCACCAGCATGCCATCGAAGTGCTCTATCTGCTGCAACAGCTCGTTGACCTGGCTGGTTTCCCAGCTCTGGTGATGGCTGCGGCGGTCCGTCAACAGGCTGTCTACCTCATCGAGAAACAAGATGGCATTACGCTCTCTGGCCTCGGCAAATGCCAGCGCCATCGCCTGTTCGGATTCACCCACATATTTGTGTAGCAGTTCCGACCCCAGCTTCTGTACCACCTCGCAGCCAAGCTGCTTGCCCAGGTGATGAACCAGCGCCGTTTTGCCGGTACCCGGCAGGCCATGCAGCAAGATCCGCCCCTCTCTTGCCTGGTTGAGTGATGCCATCAGCTCGGCGATATCGATATCCTGCAGGAGCTGGCCGTCACGTCCTCGCAGGTTGAGCAGCTCTGCGTCAAATTCCCCATCCATCCGGTAAGCGCAAGCCGCCTCATTTGTCCCAGATTTCCCCCCTGCCCTTTTTCCAATCGGATTGCGGGAGCACTCATCCGACTCGATGCTAAATGCCCGCTCACGCTGATCCAGCCAGTGCTCAATGGCATCTGCGGCATCCTTGCGCTTGAGCCCGAGAGTGCGCATCAGATTGGCCACTCTCTGGATATCGGCCTGTGACAACCAGGTACGCTCAGCCCAGTGCACGATCTGCTGCTGCGTGATCCCGAGGCCCCGCACGGCCTTGGTAAACAAGCGGATGCGGGTGTCGGGATTGGGAAACTCGAATTGCTGCAACCAGTTGAAGCGGCGCAGACAGGCGGCATCAATACTCGCCACATCATTGGTGGTCCAGATGACCGGGACCGGGTTATCTTCGAGCTGTTGGTGGCGCCTGTTTTTGGAGATGGTGCCGCTCATCAGGAGATCGTCCCCCTCATCGATCAGTAACATGCAGTTTCCATTTCGCCCAAGCAGGCGCTGCGCCAGCAGCAATTCACCCACCCTGCTCTGCATCCCATTTCGGCGATAGGCTCGGGCATCCTCTTCGCTGCGCAAGGTGTAGAGTGTCAGGTTGGCCAGCCCTGCCAGCAGACAGGCAAGCTGCGTCTTGCCGGTGCCCGGTTTTCCCCATAGCAGGGCATTCCAGCCTGACGGCATCTGCTGATCCAGCATGCCAGCATGCTCAACCAGGGCACCCAGCTGCATATGGCCGTAATCTTCCAGCGTCAGCTGACTGGAGGCATCTCCTCGAGCACATCGGAGATCAACTCAACTGGTTTTTCCAGCGTCTGGGTAAGCAGCTTTTCGGCCAACAGCAGATCCATGTTGATATT
Source organism: Aeromonas sp. 2692-1 (assembly GCF_013085505.1). Lineage (NCBI taxonomy): Bacteria > Pseudomonadati > Pseudomonadota > Gammaproteobacteria > Aeromonadales > Aeromonadaceae > Aeromonas > Aeromonas sp. 2692-1. Next base: position 2,522,841 of record NZ_CP038513.1, on the reverse strand, counting down.
CACCCCCAGCAAAGAGTCCGCCTCACGATAGAGAAAAGCGACCTCGCCCATCCAGTTGGCACCGCTGAGGTAGTGACGCAGTGCCTCTAGCGAAAAGCCTATCATCGCCGCCAGCAGCGGCAAGCGGCTACCCTGTCTTTCGGCATAACCGGCCTCTTCAATCACCTGCTGCAGACCACGATGCAAGGTGTAGATAGCGATGAAGCGCAAGAGGGCCAGGCTGAGGGGCGAGTCTTCACCGGCCTGCCGATCGAGCAACTCGCAGTTGTGCCAGAGACAGGCGGGTTTGGGGGCGGCGGCACGGGTCTTGAGTAACTTCAGCAATGCCTGCCGGCTGGCGAGATCCTGGGGGCTCAGCTCAAACTCCCCAAGTTGGTGGGGCTCCATCTCGCGCATCTGCGGGTACATGGTGGGAATGGTGCGCAGCAGTTGCCAAAGATAACCGCATGCTACCCCATTGAGGGCCGAACTTTTTATGTTTGCTGTCATGATATGCCTCTCTCACCAACCGATGCAGCCAGATGACCGTTCTGGTGCCCATTAAAGCGCGCACCAGGGCAATGAACGATACTGAACGTATAAACATGTAACAAAAACAGGCAGACCCCTCGTTTGCATTGGCAATCGGGGCATTGACCTATTCAGGGAAGCGAGTATGTATCAGGGCCGGTTCCCAGGCCTTAAGGGGTGAGCCAAAAGATGGCGATAGAGACGGCGCCCCCAGTAGCGTGACACCCGCCCCACCTTGGGGCCTGTGACCTCAATCAATGAGCTGAATGCTGGTTGATCGGGGGCGGATGGTGCAAGCGACATTCGTACCCATCCAAGCACTCTCTTTCTCCGAGGAGAGCAGAGCCGAAACAGCGCCTGCCGTCCACGCAAGATGTCATTCAACATTGTTTGCGACCAGAGTTCGCATCTGCGCGGGTTCATTCGTGCGCAGGCAGCATCCAACTCTGGCCAACTCGCCACCTGCTGTAACCAAGGCGTTTGCAGATGGCTTAATCGCTTGGCTGAGTCCGGTAAAGGGTGCTGTTCGTCCAGCTTGAGTCGCTCACACAGATACTGAAACTGGTAAGTCCTGTCATCTGCCTGCTCCACCTTTAGGACCGTATCTGAAACCTCTGCCAGCCCCACCATATTCCGCAACGCCTGCCAGCTACCAGGAAATCGCCCCGCTCGAGCCAACGCTAGGGCAGGGTCGAGTAGACGACTGAGCCATAACCCATCGTCATCATGATGTGGTAACGAGCGAATCAGTACACTGCCGGTAAGCTCGGGCGCATGAAACCGCAGGAACAGCTGCACGGGGCCAATTCTCGGCTCATGACGCAGGGCCAGATAGGCCTCGGGTTCCTGATATAGAAAGAGCCGTAGATAATCACGCTGCCATTCGATGGCAAGATTGAGCCGCAGGCGGTCAAGAAAACGCAACAAACTGCGGCGCGGCGCCAACCCCATAGCGTGCAACAACGCACGCTGCCCACAGGCTGCGTGTTTCACGATGGGTAAATTGTCTTGCGGCCAATATAGCGCCGCCAAAAACAGCAAGATGGGCCTGAGTTTGAGCAGCTCGGCACAAGACGCATGCTGTCGTGCCAACGACAAGAGCCGCAAGGCCAGCTCACCATAAGGGGCTGCCGCCCCCTTTAGCTCATCGGGTATGCCGGCCAGAAAATGATCTGGTAGATGGGAGAGTGGCAGCGGCAGATGGGCATCCTGATATTCCGCACTTCCTGCACTCTGGCTGAGGCAGCGCAGCCCCACCTGCCAGTTTTCGACCAACAAGCTGGTACCAATTTCCTCAATTTCATATCGCAATGCCATACGTCCCCCTCCCTTTCCTCACTGGAAACAACCACCTTGTCGCGTATCCACTCATACCCGGTCTTTGAAGACAGTTCGATTACCAATAATGATCTCAGTCACCCTCAAACAAGGTTGGTGGTGTGCTCTGCCCATCACACCTGAGCAGACCCTGGGAGTTGGTGCGGCAAACGGTGCCATCAGAAGCGCGCAGAGTCCCGAAGCTGTCTTTGCACCAAGTGATGCCGATGCCAGAGTCTTTGATATTGCCGAGCGTATTCTCGCGCTAGGCACCGCGCTTGCCATCGTCACACTGATAACGAGTATTGCCCAACGCATCTTCCCGATAGGTGCAACTGGCTGCCAGCACTACCAGGGGCAATAGCCCCCGCAGCGCCACCAACAATACCCGGCGCACAGCTCCCGGTAAGCAAGTTTGACCGTTCATCATCCAACGCCTCCCTTAGGTGGTGGAAGTCAGCTTGACTATACCCATCCCCCTTGGCTGCTTCGATACTGGGATTTTGCACATGTCGTGTTTTCAGGCAGGCGCTATACCTCGTTAAGATCTGTGAGAACAACGACACTCATCAAGATTCAGGCATGGTATAGTGGACCAAAATGAAACTTGTTTTAGTTTGAGGAATGCCATGCCAATTCCCCCTCCCCCGACGACATTTCGCTGCCCTCAATGCGGCTGGCACAAGACGGTTGCCCCCAAGAGTGACGTACTGGTGCGTGGCCATAGCTGGTTCGAAGCATGCCCCGAGTGTAACCATGCACCACCTGAACAAGCGCCGGCCACCCTGGTGGATCTGACCATCGCTAAGCTGAAGGATGTCATCCGAAAGTAACCGCTGTTATTACCCCTTGCTATTCCAGCCAGTTCGTCAAAAGTCCGTTGAGGTCGCAGAGATACCGTGTGCTGGGGTCATGGTTACAGAAGCTAGCTATTCATCTGATTGAGAAGGAGATCGTCATTGAATTTTGAACAGTTGAAAACCCGTCACCGGGCGCTGCGTGAACACTCTCCCAGCAACCTCAACCTGCGAGTTCATCGTGCCTTAAGCTGGCTGCAACGCGCTGAAATGGCCGAAGATGAAGATGGCCGCTTTATCTTTCTCTGGATTGCGTTCAATGCGGCTTATGCCACTGAAATCGATGACGATCGTCGCCTCTCCGAACAGGAAACCTTTAAAGGCTTTCTGGAGAAACTGTGCGAACTGGATGAGCACAGGCAGATCGAGCAGCTCGTGTGGCAGGAGTTTTCTGGGAGTATCCGTATTTTGCTGGATACCCCTTTTGTACTACAAGGCTTCTGGGATTTTCACAGTGGCAAGATAAGCGAAGCACTGTGGAAGGAACGACTGGCACAGGGCAAGAAGATGGCGACACTAGCGCTCGCCAGCGGCAACACACCACAGTTACTGGGTGTGGTGTTTAACCGCCTCTATACCTTGCGCAACCAGTTGATCCATGGCGGTGCGACCTGGAACAGCTCGGTCAATCGCAAACAACTGAAGGATTGTGCCAACCTGCTCGGCAAGCTTATCCCGGTGATCATCGAGCTGATGATGGCCCATCCACAAACCCTGTGGGGGGACGCCTGTTATCCGGTGGTAGAAATGACGAGTTAGTCCGCCACTAAGGGGTTACGGAGCTCGGCCTAATCCGCCAGGTAAAAAGCTCCCGCCAACATGCCATACACAACGCGCACTCGGATATCTGCCCCCAGCAGTGCACCAAGCAGGGCTTCGCCATCTTGCAGGGTGTCGCTATGCCAAAAACACCAGAGCGCCGCTTCGACCACATCGAGCCAATTGCCTCGGCCAAGCTGATTACGTGATTTTCGGCGCCAACTCCCCCGCACCACAGCACCGGTGTTGGGGGACTGGGCGGCCAGCGCTCTTTGCTCCATCACACTGAGGGTTAGCCCGTCCAGTTTGGCCTGTGCACTGCCACGGCCTCCCCTCAACAGCTTGTCGAGCTGCAATGCCAATAACCGCATGGCATCACCACATGCAAGAGTCATATCTTCATCCAACAATGCAGCAGCCCCAGCCATCAGTTGCTCCCGCCCTTGATAGATGGGCAGAACAGTACGATCCAACCGATGCCGATCAATATGCAAAGCCAAACGCGTCAATCTACGCAGCTCAATACCGTGAGGCGTTCCCTCGGCCTCCGTAAATGACATAACGCCCAATCGACCCTCTTCTTCTGCAATCACAGTCACAAGTTCGCCGACCTGCTCGGCTGGCAGCAGGCAACAGATACCCATGATCAGAGGCATTGCCGCCGGATCCAATATCAGATTTGAATTCATAGAACCTCAGTGACGATGGTGTTTGAAATAAGTGATGCGGTTGCTGACGGTAACGATGTCGCCACCTGGCCAAATCAGGTAGTGGCGATGCGGGTGTTAGCACTTTGGAGTATCAGAGCACCTCCTGCTTGCGGTTTCCTGAGCGCGAAATGCTTGGGATAAAATACTTTCTGCTCCCTGTAATACTTGCCCCTGCCAAACATGAGCAGAGAGCCTATGGCTGTAGCGACAATCCCCCTTAATGGCACATGGCACAAAGCTTGACAGTGATGGGTTAGAACCAGCTTGCCGTTCATGACATACTCTCTTGACGCCGCTTTAGATGGACTCATTATATGTAGCCTGTATACTCATGCCGATACTGGTTACATACACATGTCGCATTTTGGAGCACATATGGCACCCAAAGAGCTCACCTGGGATCAAACCCTGCGTTTTCGTCTGCTGGAAATCGTGTTGCAGTGGGAGGGACGGCTGACCACCAATCATTTGATGACCGCCTTCAATATCGGCCGCCAACAGGCATCACGGGATATCAACCACTACCTGACCCACTACTCGCCGGAGGGGTTGGTCTATGACAAAAGTCTGAGGGGATATAAACCCACTGAGCAATTTGTGCCCCGCTTTAGTGAAGGCAAAGTGAATGAGTATCTGATACTGCTGCATCGGGAGAAGCAATATCAGCGCCAGCACGAATCAGGGGTTCTGACCCTACCCTTGATGGACCTGCGCTACGGCCACATAGAGATCCTGGATGTGCCAAACCGCCATATTGATCCGAAGATCGTACGTGGTTTGGTGCAAGCGGCTCGAGGCCAGTTACGGGTAGATGTGGACTATGTCTCACTGAGTTCAGAAGAGCAGAGCGGCCGCAATATCGTGCCTCACACCCTGGTCTATGACGGGATCCGCTGGCATGTGCGGGCCTACTGCGAGAAGAAAGGGGAATATCTGGATTTTGTGATGAGCCGTTTTCGCGGAGAACCGGATCTGCTGGATGCCTCTCCTCACGGCCGTGATCAGGACATAGAGTGGAATACCCGAGTCACTGCAGTGGTCATCCCCAACCCAGGCCTCAGCGAAGGGCAGCAGGCCATCATTGCCAACGACTATGCAATGACCGGGAACAAGCTGTTGATCAACCAACGCATACCCTTAGCACATTACGCGCTGGAGCGTATGCAGGTGAGCTACAACGGCGAGCATAAGCTCCATCCCCTACTTTACCCACTGGTGCTGGCAAATCGGGATGAGCTCATCCAGCAAGGCTGTACCTTCAAGCTCAAGAGCGCGGATTTGCAAATTTAAAAATGCAAAGGGCGCTTGGCTCCATAACGAAAGATGTTGAGATAGAGAGAGGCTCCCGGCACTGCCGGGAGCCTCTTCATTCAGGTTATAGGATTTAGATTGTGCTGAGTCGAGTCAGCAATTCATCATAATCGGCCAACTCCTGCTCCTTGTGCTGCAAGCCTTGGCGTACTTGATCCAGTTCTGACCGAAGATCCCGGGTCAGCTCCTCCTTAAGAGAGGTCTGCAACGCTTCCAACTGAGCCAGCACCTGATTGATCCCCTTATCCAACTGTTTTTCCAATCGGTCAAAGACATTTCCCAACGCTTCGTCCAGATAGCGGCGAAGCCTCTCCATCTCGTCACGTTCCTTGATCTGACCCGAGAAGGGGATGATCGAGGTGGCATCCCCAAGCGAGAGCCTCAGGGTCGGCATCGACAGGCGATTGATGGCCCCCTCCAGGGTGCTCCTGAACAGCGCGGGATCGAAGTGATCGCTCTTGGTATCCAGATGCTTGAGCAGAGTCTTGCGCAAACTACTTTTAAGCTCGTGTGGGGAGATGAGACGGTTGATATGACTTCGCATCTGATCAGCACACTGAGCACCGAAGTCACGCACCTGTTCTATGGCATCGGCCGCATTGAGATAGTCATAGCTAACAGTGTCGGTATAGTACTCGGTTCTGGTGCTACCCCAAGTCCAGGGTTTATACCAGGTCGAATCGCTAACCTTGTATGATCTGGTCACCTCTTTGGTGCCGCTGCGAGTCTGGATATTTCTGAAGCGACCGCGATCACGGGCCAATTGCGACAGCATTTCCCCGCTATCCTTGCGCGCCCTTGCTGTCACACTTTCGACAATGGCTTTAAGCTCATCGGCGATGGCCGAAAGTCGCTGATCGCAGTTTTGCTGCTGCAGTGCCAGCGACTGCAGATCCTGGGTCTTAAGCAGGTGGATACGCTGCTTGATCCGCTCGGCAAAACCATTGCGCCACTCGATAAGGCGCTCTTGTATCTCTTGTTCAAAACCCTGCCGTTGCAGCTCCAGCAGCGGCAGGCGATCACAGCGTGCCTGTTGATAGGCCGCTTTCAGCGCATCGAAGTTCGCCAGGCGTTGCCATTGTTCGGTTGTGATGGGCTCATCCCAGCACTCCTCGGCCATCTCCTGCAACTTTCTGTGGGTATGGCGCATGCTGTCACCCCAACGTACCTCAGGCCAAGTGGCGAAACCGTAGGCAAAGGTGCTGGCAAACACCGGCAGTGCTAATTGCTCCAGCACCTTGGCGCGCGCATCTTGCCCCCGCTCGCGGCTCTTTGTTACCAGTTCGGTCACTGTCTCCGCAGCCCCCCGCTGCAGTCGACGGCGGATATTGTTGTCGGTTTCATCCAGCGAGCTGCGATCGTAACCATCATCGAGGATGGCCGAATCAAACTGCCCCGCAACCAACACTAGCCGCTTCACCCCCTTGCCCGGCAGTTGTTCGCCTAGTAGTCCCACATCCGACTTGTCGAGGAACTGGCTGCAGCGGGATAGAAAGAAGACCACATCACAGTTGGCCATATAGTCGCGGGTCTTCTGGGAACGACTTTGCACCGGATCGTTCAAGCCCGGAGTATCGACCACCTCAAACCCTTTGAGCTGCTCATCGGGCAGGGTCAGCATGGTGGACTTGACCAGAGCGGTGTAACGACCATTGTTACCGGCATACTGATTAAGCAGTCCCTGCAACCCCGCCAGATCGTCGGCATAGAAGGTCTCACAATGTTCTTCGCCACCCATTCTTTGCCAGTGCTGCGTCAGATCAATCCCGGATGCCTGCCCCATGGCCACCAGCTCACGGGCGACCTTGCTCTTGTCCCCTTCCCCTGCTTGATTGGCCTGGCTCACAATCTCGTTCCACTCCTGCTGGCTGTAATATTCCACCTGCAGGCTGTAACGCTCGCCATAGACCACCTTGGTCAGATTCGCTGTCTTGGGTGTGGCTGCCTCAGGCAGGATCGGGCGACCATCAAACAGCAGAGCGTTAAGAAAAGTACTCTTGCCCGCCTTGACCTGTCCCATAATACCAATATTGAGGGTCTGCTCCTGCATCTGCCAACGGGAGAGCTTGCTCTGATAATCGGTGTAAATGCCTTTTAACCCTTCTTGTTCTTGTTCAAAGCGGGCTAATATAGATTTCTGATGGGAAAGAAATTTAAATGTTTCCATCTATTCAAAAGTATCCTGTGCATCTAAGACTTAATAAAGATGTGTGACAACACTTGCAAGTGTTAATATAGTCACAGCACAATAGCTATTATATTTCTTCACTATCAAAAAACCTACACCAAGTTGATAAGCCATTTGGATATGGAATCATACACAACGCCGGAGCCTTTCCCCCAAAAGACCAAAGTTTACTAGAGAAATTTTTTATTGGAGCATATATGCTTACTAACAGACCTCGTGGAAACCTCACTTTATTCACACAGTAATAATAATTGTAACTGATGCCGGCATCTGAAAAGTAACTAGATATTGAACCACCCGTGTAAAACTCATTTTCATTATAAATCTTACCTGGTTTAAGCGAAAAAGAGATGCAATTAAAATTGCTAAGAATATCTCTATCAGATTTAAGAACACATTCTGCGTAAACTATTTCATGCAAGTCAACATTGGTTTCATATATTGACAGGGGTTTCCCTTGAGTTAAGTAACCGAACCAAAACACGAGGTTTTTTGCTTCACGCTCAGTAACCCCTAAAACTGTAAACTGTTGTTCTATAAGTGTAATCTTGGTAGAATCGAGAGGGCTATCAATACGCAGCAGCACCAGTAGATCGAATAGATAAGCTTTGGTCCTTTCTTTGTCCTCTCTTAAATAAAGCAGAATTTCTTTGAGCTCGTTATGCTCCAGGGCATTGGCTTGCTGCATATAGAAGCTGGCCGAATGATCGGTCTCCATAGAGGTGATCAGCATATCGAACAAGCGGCTGCGAGCCTCACTCAATGCTCCTACCTCTAACAAATTGGCCGCCAGCAAGGTGAGATAACGATCTCGCGCCAAGGGCGTTTCGTTCGATAAATAATGCTCATCTAGGGGATCAATCTCAGGTCGGACCCTATCCAACATCTGTAATAGTTTATTCATTTAATCAATTCCTTCTGGAGTGCGTCAGGCTTGCAGCACCTGTAAGGTAGTAGCAAGGGGGGTATCACGGCACAGCAAATATTCACGTCGTGCTAGAGGCATATCTTGAATTAGGAACAGCCACTGCTTGGCAGCGTGCTTATTTCGGCGTAACAGATGATCACGATGCTCCAAAGGTTGCTTACGAGTTAGCGGCAGCCAGAATAAGGAATCCCATTCTGTCGCAGGAATATCCCACTCCCTCATCAATTGCCAGAGCATATCCGAGAGCTGAATAGAGCCAAGATCCAGCAGACTTAGGGCATCCGGCTCCGGCAGCGCAATGCCGACCCTATCCCCTATCTGTTTAAGTTGGGTAAAGAAGCGGTCCTGAAGATCGGCCAGTGTCTGCGCCAGTTGCTCCAACTGTTCGAGCTCGCCCTTGCAATTGCGCTGCACACTGTCGATATCGACCTGCACGTCGCCATCATCGCTCAGGGCGAGGATGCGGTTGAACTTAGCCAGCAGCCGCTGCGCCTCCTGACGTTCCTCGTCAATAAAACGTTGATAGCCCATAAACTGGCGCTTGAACTGCTTGGCAAAACCCAGCTCCCGGCTCGCCTCATTCCATTGAGCAAAGTAGTCCATCAGTGGCCCCGCATTGAAGCCGGTACGGGGACGGGTCGAGAATGGGAGCACATCGAGTACCGATAGACCGCGTTTGGCCAGCGTTTCCCTCACCAACTGCACTATATTGGCAATCTCTTCCGGCGGGTGCTTGTCGGCGCGGCTCACCACGATCAGCTTAGGAATGGCGCGATCGAGAGAGGCGAGGAACGCAATATCCTCCTCGGTGATGGTGCCCTTGTCGGCCGGCACCAGCCAGAGGATAAACTGGGCACTGCTGAGCTGGGTTCTGGCTACATTAGAATCCGTCCGTTCGCCACTCGCCTCATCCGCCTTGCTGTAACCCGGCGTATCTAACAGGGTCAGATTGGCCCACGGCAGTGCTGGGTGAGCGACTACCACCGACTTGAGCAGAGTGCTCACCTGACTACCATACCGCTCCTTTTCATCATGAGTGATGGTACGAAACTGGGCATAAGTGAGGGAGACCTTGCGGTTGAAATGATTAATGGCATGCACCCCAACCTCTTCCCCCAGCCCCTGCACCAGATAGGTAGGCAGCGAGGTGGTCGGGGTCAGCTCAGTCGCCAGACACTTGCGATCACCTATCAGCGCATTGATCAGCGACGACTTGCCGGCACTGAAACTCCCGCCCAGCCCGACCACCACCTTGCTGGGGAGTTCGGGGTACTCACAAAACTCCCGAAAACGCACCATCTCTTGGCGAAGGGCATGGAGCAGATCGGCAAAATTGTCCGGGCTTCCCCTGCGAGCCAGCGCTGGCAGCTCATGCTCGATCAATTGCTCAAGGCACTGCAACTGCCCTTCCAACTGCAGCTCCGCTCCCTGGGGGGCGGCGTCACAGACCTGGCAAAGCAGGGCATAGCGCTCGCGAAGGGTTTGCTCATCGAGCAACAACCTAGTGTTATCACTCATGACCAAACGCTTTCACCTTGGTTAACAGAGCAGCCAGCTCGGCATGCTCTTGCTGCAAACGGGCCTTGTTGGCATTATCGTTGGCCTGCTCGCTAGCCAGTTGCTCGGCCAATTGCGCCAGGGACTGCTGAAAATTGCGCAACTCGCGCTCGGCTTCTCCCTTGACCGTGGAGATCACCTGCTCAATGCCCTTCGCCAGCGCCTGCTCAATTGGATCTTTAACCTGAGCAAGGCAATCAGGGATCAAGTTGCGGAGCACATATTGACGCGCTTCTTCCCGCTGTTCCCGTCTCGCCACCTCTTTGGCGGCATTATCAAACAGCGAACCCAGGATGGTTTTGAGGATTGGGGCAAAGATCATCAGTGCCGGAATACGGGTCAATGCTGCCATGACCAGTGGCAATAGATTGCCGATCACATCCTTGAGCAAACCGCCATTCACACTATTGAGCTGGAAGTTATGGTCAAAACTCAGCTCACCGAATTCTCCCTCCGTCAGGCGCTCAAGCTGACTCAGCTTGCTGCTGATAAGCGGTTTGAGCCGCTCCTCCACGCCAGTGGCATAAGCCATGCGTAGCGCAGTCCCTACCACGCCATTGATATCCCCGTGGTGGAGCAGATGGCCTGCCAGGGTGTCGAGTTGCGAGTTGAGCCGGCTAGCAAACTGATCGCAAACAAACGCCGCTAAGGTGATGACCTGGGACTGCAACTGCTGTTGGGTCTGTTGGAGATCCTGCTGGAGACGCTCCTTATCCTGATGGAGTTGTGCCTGCTTGCCCTTAATCTGCTCGATGGTGAAGTTCTCGCTGTTGAGCAGCTTGTTCAGATGGGTCATCAAGGTTTCAAGATGTCGCTCAAATTGGCTGCCGACACGTTGATGGAAGAATTGCTGGTTAAGAGGAATGATCTCTTGTAACGCATTGGCCCACTCCTGTGGCTGTTTGCGTTGAGCTTTGCTGACCGAGAGCAGAGGTATGCCGGTAATGGATTCGATCTCACCCTGTACCTGAGCCAGTACGCTGGCAACATCTTCCGGCGTCTTCTTATCGCATTTGGTCAGAATCAACATCATCGGCTTCTTATAAATGGCCAGCTCTTCGATGATCTTTTTAAGGCTGCTTTTGAGTCCCCCCTCATCGACACTGACCACGACGCAATAGGCAGAGCTGCGCTCAAGATAGTTGTCGATAGCATTGGAATGTTGCTCAATACCGGACTCCCAACCCGGCATATCAACCAGGGTCATTCCCCCCAGCTTGGCAAGTACTGGTGAGGGTGTGGCGACCTCTACCCAACTGCTGGCAGTGATCTCGCCAAACGCCTGCGCTTTAAGGGCTTCGCGATCAAGACAGACATCTGACCTATTGGAATGATGCAGCGTGATGGCTTCAGACTCCGCATGGCGAAGCTCGGTCGGCAGACAGGTCTCCGGATTGACCGCGACCGATAGCAGGCTATCACCCAGCAAGAAGTTGATAAGAGAGGACTTGCCAGCGCTGAATGAGCCTATAAGGGGAAGGCGAACCGAAAACTGGTTTAACTCGACCTCCAATGCCGCCAGCTCCTCAGTAGGGAACTCGTGGGCAGACCAGAGCACCTGGAGACGGGGAAGACTTTCCTTGAGAAATACCTGTTCGTTGAGCATATGAACCTCATAATTTATAGATGGCGACTTATCGCTCTAACCCATTGACGAACATACGATAAGCGTCTTGTGGAACCATCATACAGAGGAACCATGATCCTTTTAAGGGGTGTATAAATTCACATGTCACATTTTCAGGCAGAAGTTGGCTCAACCTCCCACTTTTACCACACCACCCGCTCCCGAACTCTCTCTTGGCGTGGTTTTGGCTCACTCACGACCACGGCCAGCTGGCCGTTGCGCTCCTTCCATACCGCATATGCGGCGGCCTTCTCGACCTCGACCCGTTCTTGCTGCTCTTTCGGTAGGGCACACAGATTGTGACTCATACTGACTTCTTTGTTATTTGTAGGCGCCATGGTGATGTGGTGATTGCACTACTCGATGGCAGCTTCACGGTCAAGACCTTACAACTCAAGCCGAGGCTGCGGCTGTTGCCAGCCAATCCGGCGTTCGCGCCTATCGACCCTTTCATGAGTCTCTCCCTTAAGCTGTTCGGGGTGTTCACCCATGTGATTGGCAATCTGAGGCAGCGTAATGGCCATAGCGCTTGTTGATGTAAACAACTTCTACGCCAGCTGTGAGCGGCTGTTTCGCCCTGAGCTGCGTGGCCGCCCGATCGTGGTACTCTCCAACAACGATGGATGCGTGGTGTCGCGCAGCCCCGAGGCAAAGGCGATGGGCATCAAGATGGCCGGGCCCTACTTCAAGATCCGCGAGCAGTTCGAGGCGCATGGCGGTGTGGCGTTCAGCTCCAACTACGCGCTCTATGGCGATATGTCTGGCCGGGTCATGAGCACGTTGGAGACCATGGCCCCCGAGCTGGAGGTCTACTCCATCGATGAAGCATTCCTGTCTCTGTCAGAGTCGTTTGCCGGGGATCTGACGGTGTATGGACAACAGATACGGCAGCGAGTGTGGCAGTGGACCGGCCTAACGGTAGGTGTCGGGATCGGCCCCACCAAGACCCTCGCCAAGCTGGCCAACTATGCTGCCAAGAAGTGGCCTGCCACAGGCGGCGTCGTGGACTTGCATGACGAGCTGCGCCGCGCCCGGCTGATGGCCATCACCCCGGTGGGTGAGGTGTGTGGCATAGGGCGGCGCTTGGGGGCCAAGTTGGTGGCGCAAGACATCAACACCGTGGCTGACTTGGTGGCCGGTGATGCCAAAGGGTTGCGCGCCCAATACGGCGTGGTGGTCGAGCGGATCGTACAGGAGCTACGTGGCCAGCCTTGTGCGGAGCTGACCGTTGAACCGGTGGCGAAGCAGCAGATCCTCTCGAGCCGTTCCTTTGGTGAGCGCGTGACCGACAGTGGGGAAATGGCTCAAGCGTTGTCAGGCTTTATGGCTCGAGCTGCCGAGAAGCTGCGGGCCGAGGGGATGTGTTGCCAGCGGGTGCACCTGTTCGTGCGAACCAGCCCCTTTGACGAACGAGCGCCTTACTACAGTGAGCAGGCTGGCGTCCGACTGGTCTGCCCTAGCGATGACACCCGGTTGTTGCTGCAGCAAGTGAACGCGCTGCTACCGCAGATTTGGCGCGACGGTTACCGCTATCAGAAGGGAGGTGTCATGCTGAGTGAGTTCACCCCCAAGGGGCAACAACAGGCCGATCTGCTTGCCCCGTCATCCGCTCAATCGGATGCGCTGATGGCAGTGATGGACCAGATCAAAGCCAAGGGATTGGGGCGCGTAGGATTTGCCAGCCAAGGCACGGGGTCGCCTGAGTGGATGATGCGACAAGAGCACCTGAGCCCCTGTTACACCACCAGCTGGGAGGACCTGCCGGTGGCGAGGTACAAGCCACAGAAGATTGAAACAGTCTATTCAAAGCTCGCTGGACAGGTAAATTTTGGACGGGAAATTTTTTTCCAAACGAGGAACTGATACAACAGAGAGCGCCAACTTTCGCAAGAGTCAGTTACCTTTTGAGAAAGGTGAGAGTTAAAATTTCCTCCACGGCCAATTAACCACATATGACCATTCCAGCCCAGATAACACTATGTTATTGCAGAAGTTCTGATGTTAGGCATACGGTTAGGCATACATGAATTTTCTGAATTGGCGATTTTAATTTAAGATCAATTGGTTAGTCATTAGGTTCAACATCCCCCAGCCCAAACGTTTGGAAAGGGCCACCTCGCAAGAGGTGGCCCTTTTTTATTCCTCTGTTTTCAGCAAACACCCAACCGCACAATCTAGCCGCCAATCCCGTTACGCCTGGCAACCATCTATCAACGCTGGCATCAGGGTGATGGTCATCGCGATGCTCATGGTGTCACCGCGCTGCAGCAGCCGCAGGCCGGGGTGACCGGCCAGGTGGTGGGCATTGGCTGCGTGGCTCTGGGGCTCAAGACAAACAAAACCGCTCGCGTCATCCGGCTGATAGAGCATCAGGAAAGAAGCGTCGCTGACCACCTTCAACCGTTGCCGGCGGGTGGGGTGCTCCAGCTCGGCCATGCCATGCCAACCACCGTAACAGTGGTTGAGCCACCCTTGCGGGCGCTGCCACTGGCGAAAGTCGAGGTGGGGCGCCAGTCTGCTCGACCAGTCGGTCGGCAGATGATCCGCCCCCTCCTGCCAGACGCCGCTCGCCAGAAAGCGAATCTTTGTCTGCTCATCGCGCCAAAAGAAGGGGTGAAAACCCACGCCGTAGAGGCAGGGCGCCTCCCCCAGATGGGTCAAACTGATGCGTGCCAGCAGGCTCACCCCCTGTAGCCGATAGTGAATCTCGGCCCGATAGTGAAAAGGGCCGCATTGGCTGTCGAGCTGCAGCGTCACCGAACTGGCTGAACCTGCCACCCGCTGCCATGGCAGCAGCCAGCCATCGCCATGCAGGAAGAAGTCGGGATCGACGGGGCTTTCTGGCAAGCGATGCTCCTCCCCCCACAACTCAACACGATTGCCTGCCACCCGGTTGGCCAGCGGCACCATGGGAAAGAGGGCGCTTTCGCCGGGATGCCATTGCCCGAGCTCACAGGTAACATTGGGGCCGGTATCGCGCAGCAGCGGGCGCCCCTGCTCATCCTCCAGCCCCAGCACACAGGCCCCTTGGGTTGAAACCCGCATCCGAAGATGCGGGTTGCTCAATGTGTATACCGTCATGCCGAGGCGCTCGCCTTGGTCGGCGTCAACTCCACCTTGCCCTGGGCCAGCTGGGCTTCCAACGCCTCCAGCGTTACTCCCTTGGTCTCGGGCACCTTGCGGTAGATGAAGATAAGCCCGGCGAAACAGATAAGGCCGTAGAGCAGGAAACTGCCCGCGGCCCCCAGCCCGGCGTTGAGCAGCGGGAAGGTGTAGGTCAGCACGAAGCAGGCGATCCAGAGCGCCAGGGTTCCGGCCGACATGGCCAGTCCGCGCACCCGGTTCGGGAAGATTTCAGAGAGCAGCACCCAGGTGACCGGCGCCAGCGTCAGGGCATAGATGGCGATGGCCGCCAATACCAGCAGCAACACCGGCAGCCCCAATACGCCTGTGGCATAGGCCGCCGCCATCATGCCGTAGATGATGGTCAGCCCCGCCGAGCCAATCAGCATCAGCTTGCGACGGCCAAGCTTGTCCACCATGGGCAGCGCAATCAGGGTAAACAGCAGGTTGATAAGGCCGGTGGCGACGATGGATTTGAGGGTGCTGTTGATGTCAAACCCGGCGGAGGCAAAGATCTCCTGCGCGTAGTTGAAGATGACGTTGATGCCGCACCACTGCTGGAACACCGCCAGCACCATGCCGATGATGAGGATGGGGCGCACCGAGGGCTTGCCCAGCTCCGCCAGCGATACCTTGTGCGCCGACTCCCCCACCAGGGTCTGGCGGATCTCGGCCAGCGTCTGCTTGGCATAGGCATCCCCGCCAATCTTGCCGAGCATGCGGGCCGCCTGCTCATACTGGCCATCTCTGGCCAGCCAGCGCGGTGACTCCGGCACGAAGAACATCAGTACCAGAAACGCCAGCGCAGGTACCAGTTCGGCCCCGAACATCCAGCGCCAGCCGGACTGGCCGTTCCAGGTCGCCAGAATATCGGCCTGAGTGGCATTGCTCGCGACCGGATCGGCGATCATCAGGTTGACCAGCTGGGCCGCCAGCACACCGATGACAATGGTGAGCTGGTTGATGGCGACGAACTTGCCTCGCTTGTCGGCCGGACTTATCTCGGCGATGTACATGGGCGAGAGGGCGGAGGCCAGACCGATGCCGATCCCCCCACGATACGATAGATAACAAACAGATCGAAGTTGCTGGCAGCTGCTGTACCCCATGCCGAGATGGTGAACAGGATGGCGGCCAGGATCAGCGGCTTCTTGCGGCCGAAGCGATCCGCCGACCAGCCGGAGATGGCGGCCCCCAGCACGCAGCCCACCAGCGCCGAGCTCATGGCCCAGCCGGACTGGGCCGGGTCGGTGATGGAGAAATAGGCCTCATAGAAGGGCTTTGCCCCGCCGATGACCACCCAGTCGTAACCAAACAGCAGGCCACCGCAGGCGGCCACCAGGCAGATCATCCAGACGTAGCCCATGTTGAGCCGGTGCGTATCCGAGCGATGTTGAGTGTGTTCCATGACTCATCCTTATTATCTTGTCGATTGTAGGGTGCAGTGGCGCCCCGTACCGTGGCGGGGCGCCCGTTGTTGTTATGGCTGTGATGGATTGAGTGACAGCTCGCGGCAGATCAGGGCGAACAGCTGCCCCTTGTCGTGAGCCGGGTTGAGGGTGAGCAGCTCGCGCAGGGTCTGGGCACACGCTTCGCGCTGCTCCAACCCCAACTGGCCGAGAGCCCGGACCAGCAGGCAGTGCTGACGGTGTTTGTGCTGCGGGTCGTCATCCAGCACGATGAGATCCGGCAGCGAGACGGCGAAAAAGTCCGCCTCGACCGACTCATCCATTGCCTGCTCGGCCCAGCCGACCATCCCTTCAAACAGACGCAGCGCCTCCGTAACCCGACCACGACGCGCCAGTGCCAGGCCCTGATAGAAGAGGTAATCCACCGGCTGATCGTTGTAGTAGCGGCTGGCCCCGAGCGATCCTTGGCCGAGGCAGGCCAGTTGCAGGCACTGGGCCGCCAGACTCTGGTTGTCACAGGCCAGATGGCAGAGCGCCAGCAGGTAGTGGATGTCGTTGTCGGTTTGTCCAACCAGACGCCCCTCTCCCAGATTGAGGGGGTAGTGCAGCGCCTGTTGCAGCAACGGAATAGCCTGCTCGTGGCGTCCCTGCGTCATCAACACCAACGCCCGGCGCTGTTGGTTGATGAGGTACTGACCGGTCACCTTGCCCTCGCCCCCCTCCCAGGGGTGGAATTCGCGCAGCCGCAAGATCTCGGCCGCAGCATCCAGCTGACCGGTAATGTGATAGAGGCTGAGCAGTTCGGCGGTCAGATCATCGCGCTTGAGAGCGACCGCACGGTGCGCCTCCAGCAGGGCCAGCCGCTCTGCGGGTGCCATGGCGCAGCGTTTGTGCAACTGATCCAGTTCAAACAACAGGCGGGCATCGTCCGGCTTGAGGGAAAAGGCGCGGCGCAGACACTGCTCGGCCGCCGCCATATCACCCGCCTTGTTGAAGTGGTGGATACCGAGGTTGCGCCAGACCGGGGCAAAGTCCGGTTCCTGCTCGCACACCCGCTGCCACAGGGCAATCGCCTGCTCGTAGTTGCGCTTGCTGTAGTGAAAGCAGCCCAGCAGATAGCTGGCAAACCAGCTGTGGGAAAGCTGCGCCAGCATGGCCACCTCGCCCAGGGTGTTGGGGAAGCGTACCTTGCGGCCAAAGGCCTGTTCGGCCCGTTGCAGCAGCGCCTCCTGCTCCGGCCCCGCGGCCAGCAAGCTCGCTTCGAACAGCAGCGGCAGGGTCTCCTCCATCGGCAGGGCTGCCAGCAGCTTGCTGGCCAGTTCGGGGCGCCCCCAGCTCAGCAGTTCGCTGGTGAGGAAGCAGAGGTTGGTGCCACGCCCGTTGCAAAGACGGACCAGCGCGTCGCGATCGGCTGTCTGCTCGCTCGCCAGCCAGCACAGGAAGGCCAGCTGATAGTGAAGCGGATAGCGGACTCGCTGCTCGTCGATATAGGCGATGGCCACCTCTCGCAGGCCAGACTCCAGCAGAGCCAACCCCTTGAGGGCGATGGCGCCGTAGTGGGTACCGTTGACGGCAAGACTCTTCTCAACAAATTGCAGCGCCTGCGAGGCATCGCGGCGCACCATAGCGATACGGGCCAGCCCGAGAAAGCCGCCATCACGACAGTTACCGCTCCAGGTCGCCTTGTAAAAATCATCAAACGCGGCATCGAACTGGCCGAGTCGCTCCTCGATATGGCCGCGCAGCAAGCAGGCCTTGCCACACTGGGGGTTCTTGTTGAGCCGATGGGCCCGGGTCAGCGCCTGATTGACGTAGACCAGCGCCTGCTTGTAGTTGGCACGGTTGTACTCCAGGGTCGCCAGTGCCAGGTTGCAGCGATAGTCGCCGCTATCCAGCTCCAGCGCCCGCTGGTAGTAATCAAAGGGCGAGCGGCTGGCGTGCAGATACTGCTCCAGATGCTGGCCGATGAAGTAGAGCTCGTCGACCGAGTCGAGATTGACGGCAGGCTCCGGCGCGGTGGCGGGATCCGGCAGGGCTTCGCCCACAGGCAGGTGTTCGAGATAGCTCAGGATCGTCTGGCCCTGCTCATCCAGCAGGCGTGCCTGCAAACGCCCCTCGCTGGTGATGGCGAACGGCTCCAGCCAGGCCTGACCCGGCTGCAGATCCAGAGGTTGCGTAAACAGCACGCCCCCCTCGTCGCTTACCTCGAAGCTGGCCCCGCGAAGCGGCGCCACCGCATATACCCCGCAGACGAGGCCGTCATCGCTACGCTCCAGTTTGATGGCGGCGCGGGTATTGGCGTTTTGCAGAGTGCCAAGGGTGTTATAGGGCAGGAAGTTTTGCACGAACACCTTCTCTTCACCGGCATCCAGCCAGGTGAAGTCGGGCTGGTTGTCGGTATAGACCCCGGTCATCAGCTCGATGTAGGGGCCGTTGTCGTCGGTCAGGTTGCGATCCCAGGCCAGACCAAAATCGCAGTTGCCCCAGCTCCACTGCTTCTTGCCCGGCGACACATGGTGATCCGCCACGTGCAACAGGCCGCCCTGCTCGTCATGACAGTAGGCGCCGACGAAGTCGTAGTCGGACTTGTCCGCCATGTAGGAGGTGGGCACCGGAATGTTGCGGTAACGGGAGATATCGACTCCGGCGGAGTAGTCCACCTTGTAGTAGGTGCCACGGGCGATGGGGAAGGCGCTGACGTCGCGCTTGCCGTGGTCGTAGACGGCGGTGACGTCGGGCGGGAAGACGCTCTGGTGGGCATCGCCCCCTTTCACTGCCGGGTTGGACCACCAGAGGAAGTGGCGCGGTGTGTCGTTGCCGTTGAACACCTTGCCGGTGATCTCGATGAGCGCCTTGTCGGGGTAGAGGGTGAACCCCGCCATCACCTGCAAACCGCGCATCGGCTCCACCTCGCCAAGCCAGACGGTCTTGGCGCCGCCCTCCTGCTCCGCGATGGTGAAGTCCACCGGCATGAAGGTGGTGGGCCTGTGGTGCTGCGGCCAGTTGAACTCGATGCCGCCGGAGATCCAGGGCCCTACCAACCCCACCAGAGCGGGCTTGATCACTTCGTTGTAATAGACGAAATCCCGCTGCATCACCTTGTCGTAAGCACGGTGGATGCGACCGCCCAGCTCCGGCAACAGCATCACCTTGATGAAGTCGTTCTCCAGCCAGACCGCCCGATAGGGCTTCATCTGCTTCTGGCCGGTAAGAGTATCGATCACCCCATAGGGATAGACGCCCCCGAGGAGCCCTGATAGACCCGCTTCTCGAGAAACATGGGGTTGGGATCTTCGGCGCCCACCTCGTAGGTCGGCAGGGTGATGGGTTCGACCCAGACCTTGACATCAGCTCTCATCAATCTCGCCTCACTTAATACTTGTTAGTAAAAATTTCAGTGAGACCAGATTAGAATGGTTAAACCACCATTAATTGCCTAAAGATCACGCAATACAGTAAGCGGAGTTTAGTGAAGTGATGAGCACAGGGTTGAACAACCAGAAGGTACGCCACCACAACAAGCAGGTGCTGCTGGCCCTGCTCTACCAGCTCAAGGAGGCGAGCAAGTCCACCCTGGCGCGCCATTGCGAGCTCTCCATTCCGGCGGTCAGCAAGATCCTCGACGAGCTGGTCGCCGAAGGGGCCATCAGCCACAGCGACCAGAACCTCTCCCAGCGCGGCATCAATGGTGGCAGCTACCGCATCGCCAGCGGTCAGGGGGCAATCCTCTGCCTCAATATCAGCCCCACCAGTCTGGAGAGCATTCTGGTGGACAACCTGATCACCCCCCTCGATGACTACGCCGGTCAGAAAATTGCGCCGCAAACCCCGGACGAGCTGCTGCGCCTGATCGAGGCCTGCTACTACCAGCACAAGCGCCGCCACAAGGGGCTGGCGATCCGGCTGGCCATTGCGGTACACGGTCAGGTCAACCCGGCCAGCGGGGTGTCGCAGACCATGCCGCAAGCCCCCTGGCACGCGCCGGTCGAGCTCAAATATCTGCTGGAGGAGCGCCTCGGCTGCGAGGTGATGGTGGACAACGACTGCATCATGCTGGCGCTGGCCCAGAAATGGCAGGGGGCGGAAAACGTCGGCGATTTTTGCGTCATCAACGTCGATTACGGGATCGGTTCAGCCTTCATCATCAACGGCCAGATCTACCGGGGAGCCCTGTTTGGCAGCGGCCAGATCGGCCACACCATCATCAACCCGGACGGCAGCGCCTGTGCCTGTGGCCGCTACGGCTGTCTGGAAACGGTCGCCTCCCTCTCGGCCATCAAGAAGCGGGCCCGGGTCTTTCTCAAGCAGCAGGGGGCGGATCCCGCTGCGCTGGCGGAGGGGCGTGTCGGCACAGCCCAGTTGCTGGCACGTTACCATCAGGGGGATCCCATGATCCGGGCCATGGTGGACGAAGGAGCCCGCGCCATTGGCCTGAGCCTCTACAACTTCCTCAACATCCTCAACATCAACCGTATCTGGCTCTATGGCCGCAGTTGCGGCTTTGGCGAGGAGTGGCTGCAGACCATCATCCATCAGACCGGTGCCAACCCGTTCGACTGCAGCGATGCCGTCAACGCCACCCACATCCGCTTTGGTCAGCTCAGCCGCGCCCAGCAGGTGATGGGGATTGGCTATCTCTATGTGGAACGTGCCCTGGTACAGCCTCGCTAGTCTGTTTGCACAAGGGCTGACTCAGTCCCCCGCCTGCTGGCAGGCCCAGTCGATGAAGGCTTGCGCCTTGGGGTTCTGGCACTTGGGCAGGGTGGCGATGTAGTAGCGCTGGGCGCAGCGCACCGCCATGTCCGGGAAGGGGGCCACCAGCTCGCGCCGTGCCAGCCGCTTGCTCACCAGGTTCTGCCGTCCCATGGCGATCCCGGCGTGGTTCATGGCGGCGATGATGGCCAGATCGGAGCGATCAAACCCCATGCTGGCCCTGCATGCCGAAAGCGAAACGCCGGACTGCTCGGCCCAGCTGGACCACTCGTCGCCGTCGGAGTCATGGCCCCAGGCTTGCCGATCATGGAGCAGGCGGCAGTGCGCCAGGTTGGCCGGGTTGCCGAGCAGCCCGTGCCGTTCGGCATACTCCGGGCTGCACACCGGCACCATGTACTCGTCCATCAGCGGATGGATGGCGAGCCGCTCCGGGGTCTTGTCGTCGAAATAGAGGGTGAGATCGATGCCGTAACCGTGCAAGTTGATGTTCTCGTTGCCGGTCATGATGTTGAGCTCGATCTGGGGATGTAGGCGGGAGAAATCCGCCAGTCGCGGCACCAGCCAGCACTGGGCGATGGAGGGGCGCGAGTAGACGGTCAGGGTGCCCGACAGCTCCTGATGGCGGATCTCCAGGATCTCCTGGTTGATGAACTCCAGCGATGAGGTGAGCGCCCAGAACACCCGCTGCCCGTCTGCCGTCAGCGCAACCTTGCGGTGAAAGCGCTGGAACAGCTTGAAGCCGAGATCCTCCTCCAAGGCGCTTATCCGGTGGCTCACCGCACTCGGGCTGAGCGCCAGCTCGTCGGCGGCCAGCGCAAAGGAGCCATGTCTGGCTGCCGCTTCGAAGGTGTGCAGCCTGGCCAGCTGATAGCCGTTGAGCAGCTTGTTTCCTGCGATGCGGCTTCTCGCCACCTGATGATCCTGCTGGTACATAACGCTCCCATTGCCCCCTTCAACACATGCGCCGATGATACCGAAAAAGCGCTCTCTTGCATCAGCTCACGCCACCCAATGTCGTTCCCAGGCCAACTTTGTGATGAATGGGGCGCTCTTGCATCAACCCAACTCACCCAAGACGTCCATTTCATCATTTGTCACGACCACCTCATTGGCATTGAATAACGCCAAGCTTATTCCCATGCCGGGGCGCGCCGCAGCTATCGCAGCCTTGAGGCGGCATCGGTCATGACTGGCCGGCACGCCCGTATTCCATGACGAGACCGAGAACACCATGAAAAACATCGACGTATCACAACTCATCCAGCAGTTTCCGCTGCTGCAATCCCTGATCGCGCTGGAACCGGTCAGCTGGTTCAACCCCAAGGCCACCACCCTGGTGGAAGGTCTGCCCCATGTGGGACTGGATGGCCGCGATGTGGCGGATGCCTCCGCCCGCCTGGCCCGCTTCGCCCCCTATCTGTGCGAAGCCTTCCCCGAGACCCGCGCCAGCAAGGGTATTATCGAATCCGACATCGCCGCCATCCCGGCGATGCTGCGCGCCCTGAATGCCCGTTACGGGGTCAAGGTGAGCGGCCGGCTGCTGCTGAAAAAAGACAGCCATCTGCCCATCTCCGGCTCTATCAAGGCCCGCGGCGGCATCTACGAGGTACTGACCCATGCCGAACAGCTGGCCATCAAGGCCGGCCTGCTCTGCGAAGAGGACGATTATCGCAAGCTGTTCACGGACGAGTTCCGCCACTTCTTCAGCCAGTACAGCATCGCAGTGGGCTCCACCGGCAACCTCGGCATGTCCATCGGCATCATGAGCGCCCGCCTCGGCTTTCGCGTCACCGTCCATATGTCAGCCGATGCGCGGGAGTGGAAGAAGCGCAAGTTGCGCGAACATGGCGCCATCGTGGTGGAATACGCCGAGGATTACGGGGTGGCCGTGGAGCAGGGGCGCAAGGAGGCCGAACGCGACCCCAACTGTTTCTTCATCGATGACGAGAACTCCCGCACCCTGTTCCTCGGCTACGCGGTAGCCGGTGAGCGGGTGAAAAAGCAGTTTAATGACATGGGGATTGTTGTGGACGCCGACCATCCGTTGTTTGTCTACCTGCCTTGTGGTGTCGGCGGCGGCCCCGGCGGGGTGGCCTTTGGCCTCAAACTCGCGTTTGGGGACAACGTTCATTGCCTGTTCGCCGAGCCGACCCACTCCCCCTGCATGCTCCTGGGGGTCCACACCGGCTTGCACGATGCCATTGCGGTGCAAGACCTTGGCATCGACAACC
The DNA here is from genome assembly GCF_013085505.1 of Aeromonas sp. 2692-1. Taxonomy (NCBI): domain Bacteria; kingdom Pseudomonadati; phylum Pseudomonadota; class Gammaproteobacteria; order Aeromonadales; family Aeromonadaceae; genus Aeromonas; species Aeromonas sp. 2692-1. The sequence continues at coordinate 2,499,601 of NZ_CP038513.1, read as the reverse complement.
TCACTGCGGCCGACGGCCTGGCGGTGGGGCGCGCTTCCGGCTTTGTCGGCCGCGCCATGGAGCGGCTGCTGGCCGGTTTCTACACCCTGAGCGATCAGGAGATGTATGACCTGCTGGGACTCTTGGCCCGCGCTGAACAGATCAAGCTCGAACCTTCTGCGCTGGCCGGCATGGCAGGCCCGTGGCGCGTCGCGGCCAACCTTGCGTGGCAGGCCGGTCAGGGGCTGGATGCCGCCAGAATGGCTCGGGCCACCCACCTGGTGTGGGCCACCGGCGGTGGCATGGTGCCCGCCGAGGAGATGGAAAAGTACCTGGCCAGCGCCCGCCGCTGATCTTTTTTTCAGCCATAAAACCCGCCAGACTGGCGGGTTTTTCTCGTGTGGGATCAGCAAGATGGCGCTGCTATTCGCCCCCTTGCAAGCCAGACGGCCAGACAGCTGGACACCCTGAATTGCCGACAATCCCCCCAAGCTGGTTATTTTGTGATACGATAGTGGCCGTTTTTTGACATCTGCACCCACGTTGGCGCCCTGATCCGGCGAGATCGCGACCCAATCCGTCGATCACAACCATCACGGGTATGCAGAAAAACCGTGGCCTGATGGCCCCGTCCGGCACAAAGCCTGGCGGTGGTCAGCAAGACACACGAGATAAGGAGATCGGGCAATGAAACAATATCAAAGCTGGCTGGGACAATATCTGATGAGTCGCCGCGATGGGGATCACGCCATGGCATCCGAACTCGCCAGCTCCATCTGCGAGTTCTGGCAGGCCCAGGGAGACGAGGCCGAGTTCAGCAAGTGGCAGCAGATCTACCAGCAGCACGTGGAAAAGACCACCTGACCCATTGGGTGCCCCCATCGGTACCCGCCCATCACCCATAAAAAAGGCTCAGTCCCAGTTATGTGTTGAAAGGCTAACCTTGAAGTAGGTCATCACCTTGAGGGCCGCCATCATGGATACCCAAGCCTTTCAACATCTACTGTCCCTCTTCCCATTGCTCACTTTGCGTCAGCGTCGTCTCGCGCAACAGGAACTCACCACCCCTCACCCCATCACCTCGTTGGCCGCTCAACTTCCCGCATGCCAATGCTGCCCTCACTGTCAGGCCGAGGCCACACTGCTGGCCCCCTGGGGCTGGTCTCGAGGGCTGCGCCGTTATCGCTGCAAGCAGTGTTTGCGCACCAGTTCCGTGCTCACGAACACGCCTCTCGCCCGACTTCGCAAGCCACAATGCTGGGAAGATTATGCACAGGCCCTCATCGACGGTCTGACCGTCCGGCAGGCGGCGCTCCGCTGTGGGGTCGGTAAAAACACCGCCTTTTTGTGGCGTCACCGCTTCCTGAAGGCCATGGCTAGCCACCAGGCGGTACGGGAAGAGGGTATTGTCGAGGTCGATGAGACCTTCTTCCTGGAATCCTTCAAAGGCCAGCGCGGATTGCCCCGCCCGGCCCGCCATCGTGGAGGTAAAGGCCGTACCCGAGGCACAGGACCGGATTACATCCCGGTGATGGTGGTGCAAGACAGAGCAGGCCACCTGGCTGACTTCCAGTTGGAACGGCTGAATGCCAGGGCGGTGAAGGCAGTGCTTCAACCGCTTATCGCCCCGGATGCCGTCCTGTGCAGCGATGGTGCCGGGGTGTATGCGAGTTTCAGCAAGGGGCAAGGGATAACACACCAAGTGGTGCGCAATCGAGCGGGAGAGCGGGTGGTGGGTGCATATCACATCCAACATGTGAACGGGTACCACAGGCGATTGAAGGAGTGGATGGAGCGGTTCCATGGGGTCGCGACCCACTATCTGAGGAATTATCTGGGTTGGCGAAGGATGTTGGAGCGCTATGGGCGGGAAGTGAATATCTCACGTTGCTTGCATGAGGCGCTGGGGCGCCCCATGCAACACGTAATTGGGACATAGCCATAAAAAAACCGGCGCTCATGGCGCCGGTTTTGCATTTCAGTAACCCGGATTACATCTGGTCGACCATGTCCTGGGCGAACTGGGAGCAGGAGCGCAGGGTGGCCCCTTCCATCAGACGTTCGAAGTCATAGGTGACGGTCTTGTTGCGGATCGCCGCTTCCATCCCCTTGATGATGAGGTCAGCCGCTTCGGTCCAGCCCATGTGGCGCAGCATCATCTCAGCAGAGAGGATGAGGGAGCCCGGGTTGACCTTGTCCTGACCGGCGTATTTCGGCGCGGTGCCGTGGGTTGCTTCGAACAGGGCCACGCCGTCGCCGATGTTGGCACCCGGCGCGATGCCGATGCCGCCCACCTGGGCCGCCAGCGCGTCGGAGATGTAGTCGCCGTTCAAGTTCATACAGGCGATGACGTCATACTCGGCCGGGCGCAGCAGGATCTGTTGCAGGAAGGCGTCGGCGATGACGTCCTTGACCACGATGGTCTTGCCGGTTTTCGGGTTCTTGAAGGAGCACCAGGGGCCGCCGTCGATGAGCTGGGCATCGTACTCTTTCTGGGCCAGGGCGTAGCCCCAATCCTTGAAGGCACCTTCGGTGAACTTCATGATGTTGCCCTTGTGCACCAGGGTCACGGAGTCGCGATCGTTGTCGATGGCATACTCGATGGCGGCACGCACCAGACGCTCGGTACCGGCCTTGGACATGGGCTTGATGCCGATGCCGCAGGTCTCGGGGAAGCGAATTTTCTTCACGCCCATCTCGTTTTGCAGGAAGGCGATCACCTTCTTGGCTTCGTCGCTGTCGGCTTTCCACTCGATGCCGGCGTAGATGTCTTCGGCGTTCTCGCGGAAGATCACCATGTCGGTCAGATCAGGACGCTTGACCGGGCTCGGGGTGCCCTCGTAGTAACGGACCGGACGCAGGCAGATGTAGAGATCCAGCTCCTGGCGCAGGGCCACGTTGAGGGAGCGAATACCGCCACCGACCGGGGTGGTCAGCGGGCCCTTGATGGCCACGCAGTATTCACGAATGAAATCCAGGGTTTCGGCCGGCAGCCAGGCACCTTCGCCATAGACATGAGTCGACTTCTCGCCGGTGTAGATCTCCATCCAGGCGATCTTGCGCTCGCCTTTGTAGGCTTTCTCGACCGCGGCATTCACCACATTCAACATGGCCGGGGTCACGTCCACACCGATGCCATCCCCTTCGATAAACGGAATGATCGGATGGTTGGGAACCTGCAGCTTGCCGTTGGCATCGACTGTGATTTTCTGGCCCTGGGTCGGGATAACTACTTTGCTTTCCATCGGCATCTCCTAACTTCCGTTTGTTATCAATCTGTAAGTTGCGCGCGGCCATCTTAAGCCCATCCATTTGCAGAATCAAATGGCGAGCACGCATGTCAGACCATAGTCGCGCACTGGATCACAATGCGTCCCCTCTGCCTGCTCCGGATCCGAAGCAGCCCCGCCGGCGCCTGCCTCGGACAGGCTCCAGCAGCATCCCTGCTTATCCCGCCAGCCCCTCGGCCTGCCCCTGCGGCTGGCTGAGTGCCCGGTACTGGGAGGGGGTCAGCCCGGTCTTCTGCTTGAACACCCGGCAAAAATAGTTCACATCGCTGTAACCACAGCGGCTGGCCACCTCTTCGAGGCGAAAGCGGTATTTCTTGAGCATGAACTTGGCCCGATCGATGCGCACCCAACTGATGTAATCGGCCAGGCGCATGTGCCCCTGCTCGCGAAACAGGTGCGACAGGTGGCTGGCCGAGACGTTGAAGCGATGGGCGATCGAATCCCGGCTGATGGGGCGGTGAAAGTTCTCCTGGATATAGATGCAGATCCCGTGAAACAGCTCGGCCCCCCGCGGCCGCTCGAAGGTGGACTCGGCCAGCAACTGGCGCACGCTGGTGAGCAGCGCCTGCAACAGGTGGTTGTCGGTGGGGGAGCGAGCGGGATCCTCGGTCAGCACGTTGAGTGCCGCCAGTATGTGTTCGTTCACATGGCCGGCCCGGGCCATGATGCTGTGCTTTTGCACGTCAAAGAAATCGGGGTCTTCCCGCCGCTTGCTCACCAGACTGAAACCCAGCTGGCGCTTGCCGAACAGCAGGCTCAGCACCGAGCAGTCGGTGGTCCAGAGCGGCTTGTTCCAGCCGTTGGGGGGGATGTAGAGCGCCTGCCCCGGGGCGATGCAGATCTCCTGGCAGCCCTGCTCCCTGTCCCAGATCTGGTTGCGGTACTCGCCACTGAACACCAGCTCGAGACGGGGAAAGTTGACCTGATAGCTGAAACCGGGCGGCACCCCCTGATCCTGGGCAAACCAGATCTGGTCGAAGGGGGCCTGCTCGTGGAGGGCGCCATCGAGCAACTGGCTGAAGACAAGAGACATGCTGATCCTGATCAAGAGAGAGGCAAGCGGTTGCGGTGCCCGCGACCGCCCATGTTATAGTCCGGTCCACGGCAGCAATGCCACCCTTTTCTGCACCCGATTTTCTGCACACCAAATGAGGCATCCCTTATGAGCAGTCGCGATCTGCCCTCTTTTTTGTCAATGCAAAATCCGATTCAAGGCTACGACTGGGGCAGCCATGACGCCCTCACCACCCTGTTCGGCATCCCCAATCCGGCAGGCAAGCCCCAGGCCGAACTGTGGATGGGTGCCCACCCCAACGGCTGCTCCGAGGTCGTGCTGGCCGGGCAGGCGCAAAAGCTCTCGACCCTGATAGAGAACGCCCCCGCCGCCGTGCTGGGGGACGCCACCCAGGCCCGTTTCGGCAGCCTGCCGTTCCTGTTCAAGGTGCTGTGCGCCGAGAAGGCCCTCTCCATTCAGGTACACCCGAGCAAGGCGCAGGCCGAAGCCGGCTTTGCCAAGGAAGAGACCGCCGGCATCGATGCCAAGGCAGCCAACCGCAACTACAAGGATCCCAACCACAAGCCCGAGCTGGTGTTTGCCCTCACCCCCTATCAGGCGATGAACGGCTTTCGCGCCATCCCGGCCATCCTGGCGCTGTTCGAGCGGGTCAAGCTGCCCGCCCTTGCCGAGCTGGTTGCCGCCCTCGCCGCCAGCCAGAATGAAGCGGGTCTGCAGCACTTCTTCCACCAGCTGCTGGTGCTGGAAGGGGCGCGCAAGGAGGAGGCACTGGCGGGCCTGCTGGCCTTTGCCGCCGCTCATCAGGATGAAGAGACCTTCGCGCTGATCACCAGCCTGGCCGCCCAGTACCCGGGAGATGTGGGGCTCTTCTCGCCGCTCTTGCTCAACGTGGTGACCCTGCAGCCCGGTCAGGCGATGTATCTGGACGCCTGCACCCCGCACGCCTATGTACGCGGCACCGGCCTTGAGATCATGGCCAACTCCGACAACGTGCTACGCGCCGGGCTCACCCCCAAGTACATAGACGTGGCCGAGCTTCTAGCCTGCACCCGCTGCTTGCCCAAGCCGGACGACCAGATCCTGCTGGCCCCCCGCATGGAAGGGGCGGTGCAGCACTTCGAGGTGCCGGTGCCGGACTTCACCTTCAGCGTCTACCCGGCGGGCGAGCACCAGCTCACCACCGCCAGCGCCGAGATCCTGTTTGCCATCGACGAGGCCGTGATCCTCAAGCGCGGTGACGACACCCTGCGTCTCGAGAAGGGTCAGTCCGCCTTCATCCCGGCCGCCACCGGCCGCTACCAGCTGCTGGCCGAGGGCCGGGTCGCCCGCGCCGGCAACCGCTGCTAAGCCGATTCAAATCGACTCATGACCACAAGGGCCATCCAGGATGGCCCTTGTTTTTTGGCGGTCTCGTCCACCGCGCCCCTCCCCTTTGCCGACAAATTTCTTGATGTGCGGCATAAATTCATCAGATCCTGCTGTCGTCCTCTGCCGGGTTGGCTATCATGCCCGTCTGGCTATCACTGTGCCTTGACCCTCGCCGGGGCCACCACAGTCACCCGCACCAGTTCAGGAAGAACATCATGAAAGGCTACTGCGGACTATCCGTTTTATTGCTGGCGCTGCTGGGCAGCCCGGTGCATGCCGCCTGTGACAAGGGGGTAGCGCTCAGGCTGGCCAAGGCATTCTGGAACGAGCACAAGGATTTCTATTACGCCGACCCGGCGCCGCTCAAGGCGCTGCTCACCCCCGACTTCTTCGCCGTCCTGAGCAGCGAGGCCGCCTGCAACGCCGACGGCGAGGTGTGCGCCATCGATGCCGATCCCTGGATCAACACCCAGGATGGCGAGGTGAGCGAACCCGTCAGCTTCACCCTGGCCAACCAGCAAGAGCAAGGGGTAACGGTCAGGATGCAGTATCTGTTCGCCCTCTCAGACACCCAGAAAGAGCCGCAGACGGTCAGCCTCCACTTTCAAAAGAGCGGCGACAACCGCTGCTACCTGATGGATGACTTCATCCCCCCCGGCGACGGTTCCCTCAAGCAGCGCCTGCGCCAATGGCAGAGCCACAACGCCATCGAACCGCAATAAAAAAACCCCCGCCGTGCTGGCGGGGGTTTTGCATTCTGCCGGGCCGCGTGCGCCTCAGCGCCGGGCTGGCCACGGGGTTACTCCTCCACGGCCTCCGGCTGAGGCTCTTCAGCGCGGATCTGCTGCAGCTCTTCGACCCTGGCCTGCCATTTGTCGTGGGCCTGTTTGCGCTCCTGTTGCTTGAACTCTTCGCGCATGGTGTCGATCTCTTGGACCAGTTTTTCCATCGGGATGTCTCCTTACATCTGGGTGAACATGACAAGTAAAACGGGTTGACGGCACACTCCGCATCAAGGGCGTTGGCCTGTCGGTTCATCAGGTTTGACTTCCGGTTTGCCAAAACTGTCCAACTAAATAAACGATTGGATATGCAAAAAGCAATCTAAAAAATGATTAAACGTCTCTCGACAAGCCATCAAAAGGGAAGCAATACCGCCTCTTTTCGCTCCGACCAAGAAAATACAAAACATTAATTATCAAATAGTTAAGTTCACACCACTACAAATCCGCACACCCTTTTCAATCGGCCGATTATGCACTGATTTTTCATCCCCCCTTCTTGCGTTTCCTGCCACCCCGCCATCATGAGCATCCTCCACGTCCAGGCCGCCGCTTTTGCCGACCGGCTCACAATTTTACCACCCGCTCAAGCGCACAAATCTCCATCCCGCCACCTACCAGCAGCATTCAGGCTCACCACTTATTGGTCATCAGTCGCACTCGGATTAAAAATAACCATCTGTTTTAAAATGTATTTTTATAAAAACTAGATCTCCAGTACAGGCAGGACAAAATGCGAGCAGGGTCACAGGCAGGCGCCATCGGCACAAAAATCCAGTAAAGGGCACATATCTCCGATTTCGGCCGAGGCACTTGGGAGAAACAATAGGCAGGTCAACCCGTTGCACCACCGTTTTCAACAGGACCACTTCCATTCGGACGGCACCAGCCAGGAGAGAACCATGCTCACCACCCTGATAGATGAAGGATTGATCTGCCTCGAACTTGCGGCCCGCGACAAGCAGGCGCTGTTTGTCGAACTGGCCGCCAGGCTCAAGGCCAGCGGCAAGATAGCCAGTCAGGATCAGTTTGTCCGCGACCTCTGGGCGCGAGAGGAGCTGGACAACACCGGCTTCGAGCAGGGGGTCGCCCTGCCCCACGCCAAGAGCGAGGCGGTGCGAGAGCCTGCCATCGTGGTCGGCATCAGCCGCCAGGGCATCGACTACGGCGCCGAAGATGGCGAGCCCTCCAGGCTGTTCTTCATGATTGCCTCCCCGGCGGGCGGCGCCAACCACCATATCGAGGTGCTGGCCGAGCTCTCCACCAAGCTGCTGGAACCCGGTTTCATCGCCAGCATGCAGGCGGCCACCAGCCACGCCGAGGTACTCGCCTTGCTGGCCGCACCTGGGCCGTCCGCTGCCCCTGTCGCCCCCGCCCGGGCGCAACCCGCCCAGCCGGCGGAGCCGCAGGAGCGCGGCATCAAGGCTCAGCTCAACACCCTCAAGCAGCATTTGCTGTTTGGTACCTCCCACATGATCCCCTTCATCGTCGCGGGGGGCGTGCTGCTGTCGCTGTCGGTGATGATCAGCGGCAAGGGCGCCGTGCCCGAGGCGGGCGTGCTCAAGGACATGGCCGACATGGGCATCGCCGGGCTCACCCTGTTTACCGCCGTGCTGGGCGGCTACATCGCCTACTCCATGGCAGACAAACCGGGCCTGGCCCCCGGCATGATCGGCTCCTGGATTGCAGTGCAGCAGTTTCACACCGGTTTTCTCGGCGCCATCCTGGTGGGCTTTATCGCCGGCCTCATCGTCAACCAGCTCAAACGGATCAAGCTGCCGGATTCCATGAGTTCGCTCGGCTCCATCTTCATCTATCCCCTCATCGGCACCTTCTTGGTGTGCGGCATCGTGATGTGGGTCATCGGCGCCCCCATCGCCGCCATGATGGAAGGGATGAACCACTGGCTCTCCAGCATGGCGGGCTCTGGCAAGGTGATGCTGGGGGCCATCCTCGGTGGCATGACCGCCTTTGACATGGGCGGCCCCATCAACAAGGTGGCCACCCTGTTCGCCCAGACCCAGGTCAACACCCAACCCTGGCTGATGGGCGGGGTCGGCATCGCCATCTGCGTGCCGCCGCTCGGCATGGCGCTGGCGACCCTGCTCTCGCCCAAGCGTTACAAGAAAGAGGAGCGTGAAGCGGGCAAGGCAGCCGCCATCATGGGCATGATCGGCATCAGCGAGGGGGCCATTCCGTTTGCCGCCGCCGACCCGGTGCGCGTCATCCCGGCCATCGTCGCAGGCGGCATCGTCGGCAACATCACCGGCTTCATGATGCACAGCATCAACCACGCCCCCTGGGGCGGCTGGATCGTGCTGCCGGTGGTGGAGGGCAAGATGGGTTATATCCTCGGCACCCTGCTCGGCGCCCTCACTACGGCCCTTATCGTCAACCTGCTGAAAAAGCCGGTCAGCGACACCGAAGAGAGCAACGAGCGCCTGGAGGAGTACCAGATCATCGAGGCGGAAGGGGAAGCCGAGGTGCTGGCCATCACCGCCTGCCCCTCCGGCGTGGCCCACACCTTCCTGGCCGCCAAGAGCCTGCAAAAAGCGGCCGCCAAGGCTGGCATCAAGCTCAAAGTGGAAACCCAGGGCGCCAACGGCATCATCAACCGCATCAGCGCCAAGGACGTGGCCAACGCCCGCTGCGTCATCCTGGCCCACGACGTGGCCATCAAGAACAAGGAGCGCTTCGCTAATATCGAGGTCATAGACGTCAAGACCCGGGAAGCCATCCACAACCCGGAAGGGCTGCTGGCCCGCACCCAGCCGGGGCGCCAGGTGGCCTGACAACGGCAGTTGAGAGAGATATGACAAAAGGGGCCCTGGGCCCCTTCTTTTATCTCGGCATCAGGCAACAGCAAACCCCCTTCGTCAGCCGCCCGAACGGGGATAGCGCCCTCCCCCTCAGGATCGATAAGATAGGAGCCATATTGTGCCTTCGCCTGCCAGCCGGCCTCGCGACCGCACCTGGACGGAGCCTTGCAAAACATGGAATTGACGGACGTACTGCTCACCCTGGCGGGTCTGGTGACCGCCGGCATCATTCTCAAGAATCGCGCGGTGACCCAGCCTGACTGGGACAAACTACCTACCCTGCCCGAGTACCTCGCCCGCCATCCCGAATGCGCCACCGACGACAGTGAAAACGCCAGTTGCTGTGCCTGCGGCTCCCACAAGGTGCTGTTCAGCCCGCTGACCGGCGCCGGCGATTACCGTTTGCGCCACACCTGCCTGGCCTGCGGCAAGGTGCTGTTTCGCAGCCGCGCCATTCTCTGACAGATTCATGTATCAACTAGATGAGTGAAGGGACGCCCAGTGAGTGACCGAACCGCCGCCGCCCGTTGGTGCTGGCTTCGCCAACATATAAAAACATTGCGCAATGCTGAGCTGGAACCCGAAGAAAAGGGGACGACTTGGCGCTTTGCGGGATTGGTCGTGGCAGCCATTCCTGCCCTGACAGCAGCGACCTACCTCCTGGGGATGGCCTATCACTATGGCTATACCCTGGCGTTTAACCTCGACTATGCCGAATTTTCTCCACCGGCGGATTATCTGCTGGCCCTCGGCCTTCTCACGACTCTCAATATGCTCAAACCCTGGATGTGGCCTGTATTGGGTAGCATCTTCACGATTTTTTCAGTGGCGATCACCCTACTCATCTGCGCTCGCTGGCGAATTCATCTCACATGGCTGTGGCAAAGCTCAATGTTCTATCGTTGGCTGATCAAAAGAGCCAAAAAGATTGGACGCTACCCCGCCCCCTCTCTTTTCAGAGCATTTGTTTGGATGGGGAATAACTATTACAAATTTGCCTTCTTGTCGTTATCCGTATTGATCCCCGTCATGGGTGCGCTCTGGTTCTTTGTGAAAGGTGTTGAAGAGGCACAAACACAGATCACCCGCCTCGAGCAAGACAAGTGGCCGCAGAGAGAGGCCCATAGTCAGTCGCTCCTGCTGGGAGATGAGCCCCATATTCGCATCGCCTGCAACGCTTCCCACTGCGCCTATCGCCTCAAGGGGGGCGATACCCTGATCCTGCGCTTTGATCAGATAGAAGAGACCCGCTATCGGCCTGACAAGGCTGCCTCGAAATAGCAACCGCCGCCTGAGGGCGGCGGCGTTCTATCTAACCAGCAGCTCTTGCAGTGCGCTGATAAGGGCGTCGAGGCCTTTATCTACTTTCGAGCGAGGGCAGCCGACGTTGAGGCGAAGATAGCCTTTGCCTTCTGGGCCGTAGGTGTCGCCGCGCATGATGGCGACCCGGTATTTTTCCACCAGCAAGGTTTGCAGCGCATCCATCCGCTCGGTGGAGTCGATGCCAAGGCCGCGCAGATCAATCCAGGCGAGATAGGTCCCCTCGGGCACCCGATAATCGATGGCGGGGAAGACTGCGTTGAGCCGCGCCGCCACCTGAGCGAGGTTGCCATGCAGATAGGATTTGAGCGCATCAAGCCAGGCCCCGCCATCCCGATAGGCGCTGATATGGGCCAGCACCCCGAGAATGGGGGGCGATGAGAGGCCATGGGCCGCCTTGAGCCGCAGCAGATAGCCGGCCCGCGCCTCGGCGTTGGCAATAAAGGCGTAGGCGCCGCCAAGGGCCGGAATATTAAAGGATTTCGAACCCGAGCTCACCAGCGCCCAGTGATTGTCCAGCGCTACCTCGCTCCACGGCAGGTAGCGGGCAAAGCTCACATCCATATGGATGTCGTCCGAGATGACCTTGACCCCGTGGCGCTGGCAGATGGCGGCCATCCGGCAGAGCTCATCCCGCGTCCAGACCCGGCCGGTGGGGTTGTGGGGGCTGCAGAGCAGCAGGATGCGGCAATCGGGGCGAGCCGCCTGTTGCTCGAAGCATTGCCAGTCGATCTGGTAGCTCCCCTCTGTTTTTTTGAGCGGGCAAGGCAGCAGCACCCTGTCGTTGGCGGCCAGCATATTGCCGAAGGCGTCGTAGGCGGGGGTATGCACCAGCACGCCTTCGCCGGGCGCCGACCAGAGGCTCACCAGCTGGGCGATGATGTAGATGACCGAAGGGCCGTAGACCAGGGTGTCAGGGTCGAGCTGCGCCCCGTAACGGCTGGCGAACCAGTCGCTCACCGCCCCCTTGAAGTCGTCGTGATTCCAGCGGCTGTAGCCAAAGACCCCGTGTTCGAGGCGCCTAGCCAGGGTCTGGCGAATGCAGGGGGCAGTCTCGAAGTCCATGTCGGAGATGGTAAAGGGGAGCAGGTCGGCGTGGCCGAAGCGGTCGGCCACATAGTCCCACTGGGTGCAGTAGGTGCCGTGGCGATCGACGACGCGATCAAAATCAAAGGATTCGGTATTGGGCATCACTTTCTCACCAGCAAAAACAGCAATGAACAAGGGGGCATGACGCCCCCCGAGGTAGGGTAACAGAGGGCAGACTCAGGCCCCCATCAAGCTCTGCAGCTGGTTTTTCACCAGATGGACCTGGGGCCCGATCACCACCTGCAAGTTGTGCTCGTCGAGCTTGATCACCCCGATGGCGCCGTTCGCCTTCAATACCTTGTCATCGACCCGGCTCATGTCCTGCACCGACATCCGCAGGCGAGTGATGCAGTTATCGAGCGCCAGGATATTGTCGGCGCCGCCCAAGGCGTTCAGGATCACCTCGCCGTTATAGCCGCTGTTGCCAGCCTTCTTGCCCGCGGGCTGGGCAGCCTCGCTGGCCTCAATCTCGCGGCTCTCTTTTTCACGGCCAGGGGTTTTGAGGTTGAAGCGCACGATGGCGAAGCGAAACACCCCGTAGTAGATGGCAAACCAGATGGCCGCAACGACCGGCACCAGATACCACTTGGTGGCGGTGCCTTGCAGCACGCCGAACACCAGAAAATCGATGAGGTTGCCGTCGGTGTTGCCGATGGTGACGCCGAGCAGCCCCATGGTCATAAAGCCGAGCCCGGTCAGGATGGCGTGAATGACGTAGAGCACCGGCGCCACGAACAGGAACAGGAACTCCAGCGGCTCTGTGATGCCACCGATGACGCAGGCCACCACACCGGAGACCAGCAGTGCCTTGATCTTGCCGCGATTTTCCGGGCGGGCGCAGTGATACATGGCGAGCGCCGCCCCCGGCAGACCGCCGAGGAAGGCCGGCATCTTGCCCTGAGAGAGGAAGGAGGTGGCCGACACCGAGAACTGGGTAGTATCGGCGCAAGAGAGCTCGGCGTAGAAGATGTTGAGGGCGCCGCTCACCTCGTTGCCGCACACCAGCGACGTGCCGCCCGCCTCGGTAAAGCGGATGAGCGCCACCAGTATGTGGTGCAGACCGAGCGGCAGCAGCAGCCGCTCACCGGTACCGAACAGGAAGGGACCGAAGGGGCCGGCGTGGGAGATGAGCGTCCCGATGCCGTTGATGCCGGCGGCAAACCAGGGCCAGACCAGAGGCACCACCAGACCGACCACCCCCAGCACGATGGCGGTAATGATGGGCACGAAGCGGGCGCCGCCAAAAAAGGCGAGCGCATCGGGCATCTGGTAGGTGTAGAAACGGGCGTGCAGTTTGGCGACGATCACCCCGACGATGATGGCCCCCAGAATGCCGGTGTCGATGGAGCTGATGCCGAGGATGGATTTCACCCCGTAGGCCTTCTCTGCCGCCCCGTCACCGATGACGTTGACCACCGTGAGGTAGAAGTTGATGGAGAGATTGAGCGCCGCATAGCCGACGAAACCGGCAAAAGCCGCCACCCCCTTCTCTTCGCGTGCCAGCCCGAGCGGAATGGCCACCGCGAACATCACCGGCAGGTAGATAAAGGCCACCAGCCCCACCTTGGTCATCCAGAGGAACAGCAGTTGCAGCACGGTATTGTCGAGGAAGGGCATGCTCTGCTTGACCGCATCGCTGGTGAGCGAGCTGCCGACACCGAGCAGAATGCCCGAGAAGGCCAGCAGGGCGACCGGCAGCATGAAGGTCTTGCCGAGGCTCTGCAGGAACTCCCAGATGGTGGATTTGGCGGGGGACTTGGCCATGTGTCAGATCCTTGTGAGGTGAGGGTCATTCGATACGCCTGCCCGGTAGCCTCCCTGACGGATGGCAACGGCGAGCCGTATCTGGTTTTGCTGGATGATAAAACGTTTTATCAACTCACAAGTGCCGACAGGATCACAGTTCAACCGCCCTGCTGGCCGCTGTTCCTCAAATTTGTGAGGCAGATCCATGGGCGTGGGATGTAACGTTTCACTCGGCAATCCAAGCGGGTATGCTGTGCACCTCGTCTCTTCGCCTTGATCGCCACCGCCTGCCTATGTCGCCCAAACCGCTGCTCGCCAACAACCCCAAGATCACCGACGTGGCCCGGCTGGCCGGGGTCTCGGTCACCACCGTCTCCATGGTGCTGCGCGGCAAGGGGCGCATCTCGCCGGCCACCGCCGAGCGGGTGCAGCAGGCGATAAAAGAGCTCGACTACGTGCCCAACAGCGCCGCCGCCAACCTGCGCAGCCAACAGTCCAACCTGGTGGGGCTGATCCTGCGCGACATCACCGACCCCTTCTACACCGAGGTGACCGCCGGGGTGAGCGAGGTGCTGGAGCAACAGGGCTATCTGCTGTTTCTGACCCAGTGCGGCCACAGCCCCGAGCGGTTGCAGCAGAGCATCCAGTCCCTGTCGCGCCAGGGGGTGGCGGGCATCATCTTCAACCCGGTGCGCGGCGCCGCCGCCAAGCCGCTGGAGAACCTGCTCGGCTCGGCGCTGCCGCTGGTGTGCGCCGCCCGTTCCTACTATCGGGACGACGTGGACTTTATCGGCCCCGACAACACCCACGCCGCCCAGCAGGCCACCACCTATCTCATCGAGCAGGGCCACCGCCATATCGCCTACGTCGGCGGGCGGGCCGACTCCCTCACCCGCGCCGAGCGCATCGGTGGCTACTGTGCCAGCCTGCTGCAATACGGGTTGCCCTTCAAACCGGAGTGGGTACTGGAGTGCGAGCGCACCCAGCGCAGCGCCGCCGACACCATCGCCCAGCTGCTGCACCGGCACCCCAAGGTGACTGCCGTGCTCTGTCACTACCCGGAGGTAGCCCTCGGCGCCATCTACGGCGTCGAGGCAAGCGGGCGCAGCGTGGGCAAGGACAACTACGTCGGCCAGCAGGTGGCCCTGCTCGGCTTTGACGACGTGGCGGAGGCCGAACTCACCTTCCCCGCCCTCACCTTCGTCAGCTCGCCGGCCCGCGACATCGGCCGCCAGGCCGCCCTGCGCCTGCTGACCCGATTGCAGCAACCCGAACTCGCCCCCAACCGCCATCTCATCATCCCCAGCCTGCAAAAGCGGGCATCGGCCTGAGTTGGCTGGGTGGCAAGCCCCCCTTCACTTTTCCTGCGCCTTGATCCAGCGTCTATAGCGGGCGTTGCCAAGCAGGGTCTGCCACTGCTGGCAGGCCAGCGCCAGGGCGGGCGCGATCTTGGGGCGGCTCGGCTGGCCGCGCCCTAGCCGCCGCAGCTGGTATTTCACCATCGCCATATAACCTACCGAGGCCAGCACCTTGTTGCGCCAGGGGATGGGCCTGAGCTCGGCACTTGCCGCCTGCTCACGGTGCCATCTGGCGGGCAGATCCGGGGCGATGGCCAGCGCAGTGGCCATGCCGGCGACCGCCACCCCGCTGCCAAGCACCTGCTCCACCACCGGGTAGCGGCGAATTCCCCCGGTCACCATCACGGGCATATGGGCAACAGAGACGATCTCCCGAGCGAACTCCAGAAAATAGGCCTCCCGCGCCAGAGTCCGACCATCGCGGGCCTGGCCGTGCATGGCGGGCGCCTCGTAACTGCCGCCGGAGAGCTCCACCAGATCCACCCCGATCGGGTTGAGCATCTCCACCACCGCCTTTGCATCCTCGGTGCTGAAGCCGCCACGCTGAAAGTCGGCGGAGTTGAGCTTGACCGACAGTGCGAAGCCGCTGCCCGCCTGCTGGCGGATCCCTTCAACTATCTCCAGCAGCAAGCGGGCGCGATTCTCAAGGCTGCCGCCCCAACGATCGCGGCGCTGGTTGGTAAGTGGCGAGAGGAACTGGCTCAGCAGATAGCCGTGCGCGGCATGGATCTGTACCCCGTCAAAACCGACACGCTGTGCCAGCAGCGCCGTGTTGATGAAGCGCGCCTTCACCTCGGCAATGTCGGCCTCGCTCATGGCTCTGGGCGGAGAGAACTGCCTCGAGAAACTGCCGAGCGCCATGGGTACGGCGGAAGGGGCCAGGGTGGGCTGCCCCAGCGCCGCCGGCATCTGGCGACCGGGGTGGTTGATCTGCATCCAGATCTGGGCGCCCCCGCTCTTGGCCGCCTCGGCCCAGGCACTGAAACGCTCGGCCAGCGCTGGGGAGAGATCGTGGGAATCTAGTACCACGCCCCCCGGCCCCGTCATGGCGTGGCCGTCCACCATCACATTGCCGGTGATGAGCAGGCCGGCGCCACCCTCTGCCCAAGTCCGATAAAGCTGGATCAGCGCCTCTGAGGGAGCATGGTCACGGTCGGCCATGTTCTCTTCCATGGCGGCCTTGGCGAGGCGGTTGATAAGCTGGCTGCCATTGGGCAGGGTCAGGGGAGTAAATGGGTTCATGGCGATCTCCTCGGTAATGAGGACCCCACCATAAGTTTGAAGCTGACTTGAAGGTCAAGCCCCCTTATCGGGATGCCGTCGCGATGGGAGAAATGGTATCCACCCGCACAGCCCATAGGACCGTTGACATTCAAGCGGGCTTTAACCCTAGAATTCCCCTTGAGCCCCCCTTTCGGCGGGCAGACCCGCCAACCCGCAGCCCAGGAGGCAAGATGAAGATCGGTGAACTGGCCAAACAGACCGGCATGGCGGCCTCGGCCATCCGCTTCTACGAAGCCAGAGGCCTGCTCAGCAAGGTACGGCGGGGTGCCAATGGCTATCGCGACTACCCGCCCGAGACGGTACCCTTGCTGACCATCATCGGCCAGGCGCAACAGGCGGGCTTCTCCCTCGACGAGATCAAGCAGTTGGTGCCCGCAGATATCAGTTCTTGGCAACACGCCCCGCTACTGGCGGCGCTCGAGGCCAAGGTGAGCGACATAGAAGCGCTGGAGGCAAGACTTGCCCACAGCAAGCAGCAATTGCAGGCCCTGATCCGGCTGGTGGAGTCCAAACCCGACGAGATGCCGTGTGAAGAGAACGCCGCCCGGGTATTGGCCAGCATGGGTATTCCCTCCCCCGAGGGCATCGCAAAAAAAACCATCGCAACCAAGCCCGTTACGCACCCCAAAAAGTGATCCCGCTCGCAACCAGCACACGCCCCCAGCATGGGGGATTGAGAGCCAACTGAAGAAGACTATGATGGGCGCGCCATCCATAAC
This sequence comes from Aeromonas sp. 2692-1, assembly GCF_013085505.1. Lineage (NCBI taxonomy): Bacteria > Pseudomonadati > Pseudomonadota > Gammaproteobacteria > Aeromonadales > Aeromonadaceae > Aeromonas > Aeromonas sp. 2692-1. The sequence continues at coordinate 2,482,832 of NZ_CP038513.1, read as the reverse complement.
AGGTCATCATCATGACAACAGAGTGCACCGCCCAACCCCAAAGCGAACCACCAAGCGAAATCCATCGCTGTGACAAATGCCGGGAGCGCACCCGCCATATCGTGGTGCTGGTCGCCCGCGATCACACTCAGGACATCATGCCCAAGGACCCCCGCAAAGCCTTCTGGCAAGCCTTTACTTCCAGCAGCATCACCAACTGGGCGTTTGGCGAAACGCTGGCTTACCAGGCCACCCATGTAAAGCACCTGATTTGCGAGCGCTGCGGCGAGAAGTTTCTGGAGTATTGAGGCCCAGAGGACGGCGCGCCCCGGACCGTCACAGCGAGATAAAAGCGAGATAAAAGATGACGTTTGTCGAGATGGACCCCAACCAACTGCCGCTGGCACTGCTGCTGGAGGCAGATCCCGCAGAGCAGCGCATTGCCGCCTATCTGCCCGGCGCCTGGGGCTTTGCCGCCCTGGCGGGCAACGAGGTAGTTGGCGCCTGCGTGGCGGGTCTGGTGGGGGAGCAAACGGCCGAGCTCTTCAATATCGCCGTTGCCCCCAACCGCCAGCAGCAAGGCATCGGCTCCGGTCTGCTGCGCTTCGTACTGACCAGCTTGGCCGGGAAAGGGGTATGCCGCGTCGAGCTCGGTACCGGCAGCTTTGGCCACCAGCTCACCTATTACCAGCGCCACGGCTTTCGCGTCGATGCCGTCGTAAAGGATCACTTCCTTATCCACTACTCCGAGCCCCTGATAGAGCACGGCATCCAGCACAAGGATATGCTGCGGCTCTCGCTGGTGCTGGAGCCCAATCCCCCGCTCCATAGCGGTCAGTAACCCGTTGCTACCGGCAGGCGGCGGCCAATCAACGCCCTTCCTTATTAAGTAATTTGTTGATCTGCGGCTGATTTTTATCAGCTTCCTGTTTTGCTATCCAATCACCTTGGCCAAGATGCCCACTTGGCAACCATTCTTGCAGAGACACATCTGTGCAGCCGTTTCGCCATCCTCCACATCGCCGGATGACCACAGCAAGCTGGAGGCTGTAATCCACGGTCGGTAGCGTGGAATTCCGCCTCTTTATTCAACTCAATTTAAGACGCTCCGAGACAGTAAATAAACGACGCAAGCAACACTTTACAAAAGTTCAAGTGGCAGGATAAATCAACATGAAATTACTTATCATCATCACAACTTTATTACTATGCTTCTCCATTTCTGCAAAAGCAGACGCCACATTTATAATTGACGGAGTGAAAATAGACATTAAAAAAGAGGGTGAATGCTTTTACTTGATAACAGCAGGAAAAGAAAAGCAGCAACTTAAATGTATTGATGATAATTTGGAGTCTGATATTGTTATACAGGATTTCAACTTTGATGGTTATAAGGACATTGCCATTACCAACTATCTTGGCATGGTAAATAATATTTTTCATGTGTTCTTATATGATCATATGAATGCAACATTCAAAGAGCTAAAATTTGCAGACTCGAAGACGCCAAAATCTGCCTGTGGCGATATCTATAACCTTGTTGTTCAACTAGATTCTCTTTCTTTAGTTAGCTCTTGCCGCTCTGGCCCCGTCTGGTATTACGACTCTTACCGATATAACGCCCAAGGTGAACTCTGGCTATATAAAACAACAGAGTATCAGATCCAAAACTCCGAAATTGATACCTTCCCTCTTTACGAGCACACATTTAATCAGAAGGGAGAGAAACTGGACACAGTTGCGATTGATTTTGATGGCAAGAAAATTCTCTGGTCAGTCACATCCGAGAAAGCCTTCCTCTACTCATCACCTGAAAAAACATCAAAGACCAAAGCCTATCTTATTCATAACGACAAAGTAGAAATTCTCGAGCAGAAAGATGACTGGATTAAGATCCGATTTGCCTCCAGAAAAGGCCCCCTTGTCCGCTGGCTCTATCTTCCAGAAGCAATAGCCAAAAGTTAACCTAGAACTTTTAATACCCAAGCATACTTAGACATTCGCGTCATCAATTCGGTAGGGTGCAATAAGCGCTGCGCATTGCACCTCTACCTTTCCTGCCTCCAAACAAGCGGTGCAATTCACTTCGTTCATTGCACCCTACAGTGCCAATGCCTGTGGTTTCATTCGCCCGTTGTGGTGAGCTATCTGGCTCCAATGGCTCAATCCATTTCTCCACCTTTCCCCTCGCCAGCCTCCCCTTACCAAGCGCCCCACCACCGCCATTTATGTGCGACAGCTCACACCCCGCGCCCTCTTTTCACCTCACAAATTTACAGTTTCACACCGCTTCCTGGCCGGATAACATCACCCTCCATCATAAAAGCATGTTGAAAGAATCAACATCAAGATACTGATTTTTAAAAATAAAAAATAACTTATCGATTCAATCCAGACCCATTTTGTCAGCTGGTCTGCTGTGCGATCGGGGTCACACTCGGGGCGACTCTGCACAAAAATCCAGTATTTCGCAGTTTTGTCCGATAGGTGTGATGCCTAGTGGGCGGGATAATAGTCGGGTCACTTTTGTCTGCATGTCCTGGGCGATAGCCCAGGAAAAGATGCCAACAGGCTCCGGCCAGGAGCAGGGAGAACGCCATGATCACCACCCTTATCAACGAGCAACTGATCGCGCTCGATTTAAAGGCCACGCGCAAGGAGGAGGTCTTCACCGAGATGACCAGTCTGCTCGCGGCGCAAGGCAAGGTCAGCGACGAGCAGCAGTTCGTCAAGGATCTGTGGGCCCGTGAAGAGCTGGACAACACCGGCTTTGAAGAGGGCGTTGCCCTGCCCCACGCCAAGAGTGCGGCAGTAAGCACCCCGGCGGTGGCCATCGGCATCAGCCGCGCCGGTATCGAGTACGGCGCCGAGGATGGCAAGCCCTCCCGGCTGTTTTTTATGATTGCCTCCCCGGCCGGTGGCGCCAATCACCATATCGAGGTGCTGGCCGAGCTCTCCGCCAAGCTGATTGAAGAGGGCTTTATCGATGCCCTGCTGGCAGCCAAGACGTCTACCGATGCGCTGGCGCTGCTGCTCGAGAAGAAAGAGCCGCAAGTGGCCGCCCCGGCCGCCGACAAGGGGCTGATCATCGGCGTCACCGGCTGCCCGGCCGGCATCGCCCACACCTATCTGGCGGCAGAATCCCTGGAGCGCGCCGCCAAGGAGCTGGGCTTTGAGGTGAAGGTGGAGACCAACGGCTCCATCGGCGTCAAGAACAGCCCGACTGCGGCCGAGATCGCCCGCGCCAGCGCCATCGTGGTGGCCTGCGACAAGCAGGTGGACATGGCCCGCTTCAACGGCAAGCCGCTGATCAAAACCGGCGTGAAGGCCCCTATCAAGGATGGCAAAGGGCTGATCGAGCAGGCGCTGAAGGCCCCCGCCTATGTGGCGGACAAGGATGAGCGCAAGAGCGAGGAGAAGAGCTCAGGCGGCAGCTCGGATCTTTACCGTTATCTGATGAACGGCGTCTCCCACATGATCCCGTTTGTGGTCACGGGGGGTCTGCTGATCGCCCTGGCACTGGCCATCGGCGGTGATCCGACCCCAAGCGGTATGCAGATCCCGGCAGGGAGCATGTGGAACCAGATCCTCAACGTGGGCGTGGCCGCCTTCACCCTGATGATCCCCATTCTGGCGGGTTACATCGCCTACGCCATCGGTGATCGCCCTGCGCTGGCACCAGGCTTCATCGGCGGCTGGATCGCCAACAACGGCAGCTTCTACGGCGCCGACGCCGGCACCGGCTTTATCGGGGCCATCATCGCGGGCCTGCTGGTCGGTTACCTGGTGCGCTGGATTGCGACCCGCCACTACCACAAGATGGTGCAGCCGCTGGTGCCGATCCTGATCGCCCCCATCGTCGGGTCGCTCTTTATCGCTGCGGTCTTCATCTTCATCATCGGTGCCCCCATTGCCGACATGATGACGGGTCTGAACGCCATGCTGCTCTCCATGAGCGGCGGTAGCCTGGTGCTGCTGGGGATCGTGCTGGGCGGCATGGCCGGCTTTGACATGGGTGGCCCGGTCAACAAGGTGGCCTTCCTCTTCTCTGTCGGCATGATCGCCTCCGGCCAGACCCAGTTTATGGGTGCCATGGCCTGCGCCATCCCGGCCGCCCCCCTTGGCATGTCGCTGGCTACCGTGCTCGGTCGCAAGCTCGGCATCTTCGACGCCACCGAGATTGAAGCGGGCAAGGCTGCCGGTGCCATGGGTCTGGTCGGTATCTCAGAGGGCGCCATTCCGTTCGCCGCTCGCGACCCGCTCGCCGTCATTCCCGCCAACGTGCTGGGCAGCATGACCGCCGCCGTGATGGCCTTCCTGTTCGGCATCACCAACAGCGTCGCCCACGGTGGCCCCATCGTGGCCCTGCTCGGTGCCGTCAACAAGCCGCTGCTGGCCCTGCTCTGCATGATCTGCGGCGCCATCGTCACCGGCGTGGTCGCGGTTGCCCTGAAAAAGCTGCGAGTCAAAAAGAGTGATGAGGTGACCCTGGCCAAGGCCGCCTGATCCCCGTCCAATCAAGCCGCCCCCTACGGGGCGGTGACCAAACCGAACGAGGCCACCTGCGGGTGGTCTCGCCTTTGTCGGATTCGAGAGAGCCCGTTCACCTCTGCTGTACGACGCCGGCTTGTGATCCTCTTCACGCTTCGCGGCCGGATCCCGCCAAACTAGGAAATTTTCCTACCCCCCTAGGGATGGCTCTCACGCCATTTGCAGCGCGCCTCATTAAAGTCACGCTACCTGATGTCGTTACCCGACCCGCGCCATGGCGCAAGGGACGGGCATGGGTTCAATCGACAGGGGCTCGCCGCGCACCGCGCCCGCTTCCTGTTGTTCTTTCCGTGGCGTGACCTCCAACTCCAATCAAAAAGGGAGGAACGCGGCGGAAACAGCGTCTATCTCGCAGAGGATGAACGAAGATGTTTAAACTGCTCGAACAGGTCCGGGTCCCCACCCTGAACCTGCCGGTCGAAGCCCGGCGCAAGCTCTGGTTCAAACCGTTTATGCAATCCTATCTGGTTGTGTTCATCGGTTACCTGACCATGTATCTGATCCGCAAGAACTTCAACATTGCGCAGAACGACATGATCCAGGAGTACGGTCTCTCCATGACCGAGCTCGGCATGATCGGCCTTGGCTTCTCCATCACCTATGGGGTGGGCAAGACCATCGTCTCCTACTATGCCGATGGCAAGAACACCAAGCAGTTCCTGCCGCTGATGCTGATCCTCTCCTCCCTCTGCATGCTGGGCTTCAGTGCCAGCATGGGTGGCACCGGTTTCAGCCTCTACCTGATGATCTTCTTCTACGCGGCCAGCGGTTTCTTCCAGAGCTGCGGCGGCTCCTGCAGCTACTCCACCATCACCAAGTGGACGCCCCGCAACAAGCGCGGCACCTACCTCGGCATGTGGAACCTCTCCCACAACGTGGGCGGGGCCGGTGCGGCCGGTGTGGCGCTGTTCGGTGCCAACTACCTGTTCGATGGCAACGTGCTTGGCATGTTCATCTTCCCCTCCATCATCGCGCTGATCGTCGGCTTTATCGGCCTGCGCTTTGGTAGCGATTCGCCGGAAGCCTATGGCCTCGGCAAGGTGGAAGAGCTGTTTGACGAAGTGGCCAGCGAAGAAGATATCGCCACCGAAGAGCAGCAGCTGACCAAGTGGCAGATCTTCGTCAAGTACGTGCTGATGAACAAGGTGATCTGGCTGCTCTGCTTTGCCAACATCTTCCTCTACGTGGTGCGCATCGGCATCGACCAGTGGTCCACCGTCTATGCCCACCAGGAGCTGGGCTTCTCCAAGGAAATCGCCATCCAGGGCTTTACCTTCTTCGAAGTGGGCGCCCTGGTCGGTACCCTGATGTGGGGTTACCTCTCTGACCTGGCCAACGGTCGCCGTGGTCTGGTGGCCTGCGTGGCACTGGCGCTGATCATCGCCACCCTGGGGCTCTACCAGCACGCCACCACCCAGTTCATGTTCCTGGGCTCCCTGTTCCTGCTGGGCTTCCTGGTATTCGGTCCGCAGCTGCTGATCGGCGTGGCCGCCGTGGGCTTCGTGCCCAAGCAGGGCATCAGCGTGGCCGATGGCGTCAAGGGCACCTTCGCCTACCTCATCGGTGACAGCTTCGCCAAGCTGGGTCTGGGCATGATCGCCGACGGCACCCCCATCTTCGGCCTGACCGGCTGGACCGGTACCTTCGCGGCGCTGGACATGGCCGCCGCCGCCTGTCTGGTGCTGATGGCTTGCGTCGCGGTTGCCGAAGAGCGCAAGATCCGCCGCATCAAGCGGGAGCTGAAAGCTGCCACTTTGGCGACCCAGTCCGTCTGAGCCTCGGCTGACCGGGCAGTAGCTGCCCGGTAACACGATTTCACTCCGTAGTGTGCATTCGGCCCGCCCTCTGGCGGGCCGTTTTTTATCCCTCTTTTCGCCACTAGCCCCTTTTGGGGCCGCAAAGGCGCTCACCCCTTGCCCATCCCTTCAGCAGAGCGCAGTCGGGATCCCATTTTTGCCTTCGCCCCTTTGGCAAGGCCGTCCCTTGGCGCTATCTTGTTGCCCCACCCGAATTTGCCGTGAGAGCCCATGAAGATCCTCGCCGTCACCGCCTGCCCCACCGGCATCGCTCACACCTACATGGCCGCCGAGGCGCTGCAAAAAGCCGCCGACAAGCTGGGGCTCAAGATCAAGGTCGAAACCCAGGGGGCCATGGGGCTGGAGAATATCCTCACCGCCCGCGACATCGCCAGCGCCGATCTGGTGCTGATCGCCTCCGATATCGAGATTGAGCAAAAAGATCGCTTCCTCGGCTGCCCCATTCACCAGGTGGCGCTGGAGGCGGTGCTGCTCGATGCGATGGCCGTGCTCAAAACCGCCGCACCCGGCGTCTGAATGCTGATCCGCGAGATCTCCTTTCACTGCCGGCTGGGGCTCACCATCACCCAGGCCAAGCAGCTGAGTCGGCTGGCCGGGCTGTTCAAGTCCCATATCCAGTTCATCAACGTCACCCGCCGTCAGGCGGTAGAGGCGACCAACCAGCTCTCCCTGCTCACCCTGGCCACCCAGCCCGGCGATCTCTGTCTGCTGCTGATCGAGGGGCTGGATGCCGAGCTCGCCCACATGGCCTTCACCTGCTGGTGCGTGGAGCTGGGCCAGCCGCTGGGGCGCCCCGGCAGCGCCGCCCTGGCCGAGCAGCGCCTGGGCCAAACACTGCCCGACTATTGCTTCACCCTGGCTCAACTTGGCCATGCCACGGCGCCCCTCGACAAGGCCCAGGCACTGGCGGTGCTGGTGGATCTGCTGCCCGCCGCGCTGATAAGCGACAGGCCAGCGCTGGAGCAGGCCATCGCCGCGCGCGAGCAGCTGGCCGCCACCATCATCCGGCCCGGGCTCGCCATGCCCCACGTCATCTGCCCCGCCATTCGCCGACCCGCGCTCTCGCTGCTCAGCAGCAGCGAGCCCATCGAATGGGGCTCCGCACTCGGGCCGGTGCAGACCCTGATTTTGCTGGCGGTGCCCGCCGGCCTGGCTCCCGAGCAGTTGCGCCCCCTCACCCGGCTGGCCCGCGCACTGATGGACGAACAGGTGGGCACAGCGCTGCTGCACGCGAGCTCCGCCCCCGCCCGTCAGGCCATCGTCATCGACGGCCTGTTCGGCTGAGCGGCTGGCCTCCCGCCCCCGTCGTTCATGCCCGCGACAGCCCCCTGTGGTACACTCGCCCTTCCCCTGTTTTTGGTATGCATGCGATGAAATCAACCCGCCCCCGTCTCTCCCTCTCCGCCCGTCCTGACGCCGAGCGTTCGGCCAGCAGACCCGCCGCCACGGCGCGCCCAGCCCAACGCCGGGAGGCGCAGCACGCCATGAGAGACAAGGAGAGCGAGCGCAAACCGGCCCCCGCCCCGGCCGATCGCAAGCTGCTGCTCTTGAACAAGCCCTACATGGTGCTCTGTCAGTTCACCGACGAGGCGGGCCGCGAGACCCTCAAGGATTACATCACCGAGCCCGGCATCTATGCCGCGGGCCGGCTCGACCGCGACAGCGAGGGGCTGTTGCTGCTCACCAACGACGGCAAGCTGCAGGCACGCCTCACCCAGCCGGGAGAGAAGACCCCCAAGACCTACTGGGTACAGGTGGAAGGAGTGCCGAGCGAAGAAAAACTGGCTGCCCTGCGCGCCGGGGTCGAGCTCAACGACGGCATGACCCTGCCCGCCGGGGCGCGCATCATGGATGAACCGGCCGTGTGGCCACGCAACCCGCCCATTCGCGAGCGCAAGGAGATCCCCACCTGCTGGCTGGAGATCAAGATAGTGGAGGGGCGCAACCGCCAGGTGCGGCGGATGACTGCCCATATCGGCCACCCCACCCTGCGCCTTATCCGCTACGCCATCGGCGACTGGACCCTCGACGCGCTGGCACCGGGGGAGAGCCGCGCCCTGCCCGCTCCCGAGCTGGCCCCTGCGCCACGGCCAGCTGCCACGCAAGGGAAAGCACGGACATCCGCCAAGCCGCAAGGGACAGGCAGCCACAGCGCACCGCGAGCGGCTCGCCGCCCCCAGCATCAGGGCCAAGAGCAAGCACCCGGCCAAGGACGGGGCAGCCGCGAGGCCGAGCCGCGCCCCGGCCATCGCAGCGGCGGACGCGGCACCGCCCGTCGCCCGGCCCGCAGCAAGCCGTCGGAATAACACGCGTAAGCCATTTGGCCAGCGTGCCGTCACCTGAACAGCACACTTGCATCCAGCGCCCCACCGGGGCACCGCCAACCAGACAAGGAGTCCTTATGAGCGATCACCCACCGCTGCCCACCCGCCTCACCGTGGCCGCCCTGGTCCACTGGCAGGGCCGCTTCCTGCTGGTGGAAGAGGAGATCAAGGGCCAGCGCCGCTTCAACCAGCCCGCTGGCCATGTGGAGCCGGGAGAAGATCTCATCCAGGCGGCCTGCCGCGAGCTGAAGGAAGAGACCGGGCTCAGCGCCGCCCCCACCGGCTGGCTCGGGGTCTATCTCTACAAGCCGGCGGACAGCGAGGCCACCTTTGTGCGTACCGCCGTCATCTTCGACCTTGAAAAGGCACCGGGTCAGCACCATCCAGAGGATCCTGACGGCGACGTGCTGGCCTGCCACTGGCTCACCCTGGCGGAGATCGCCGAGTGCAAGCCGGCCCTGCGCAGCCCCCTGGTGTGGCAGTGCATTCAGGACTATCTGGCCGGCACCAGGCTGCCACTGTCGGCCCTCAAAGCCTTTATCTGAGAGCCTGCCCATGCTCTTACTGCGAGACCGTGATCAAGGCTCATGTGCTGCTCGGAATCCTCACGTATATCTATACGTTCCGGTTCCTGCGCTGCTCTTTACCTTGCTGACGGCCTCTCGTGACAGATCGTGAACAGGCTATACGGGACCGTTTGGCCCCACTTTTTCATCATGGCGCCGACAAATAGAAAAACGATTTCCTGCTGCCGGGTTCCTGATGGGAACGGCGGCATGGATATGTGACCGGGGGCGCGAAATTCTGGTAGAATACGCCCCGTTTAAACGAACTGGTAACTTCGACTAATGACAGACAACAGCCAAATCAAGGTGATCGTCGGCATGTCCGGCGGCGTGGATTCTTCCGTCTCGGCCTACCTGCTCCAGCAGCAGGGCTATCAGGTCGAAGGCTTGTTCATGAAGAACTGGGAAGAAGACGACACGGACGAGTACTGCTCTGCCGCCCAGGATTTGGCTGATGCCAAGGCTGTTTGCGACAAGCTGGGGATGAAACTCCACACCATCAACTTCGCCGCCGAGTACTGGGACAACGTGTTCGAGCACTTCCTCGAAGAGTACAAGGCTGGCCGTACGCCGAACCCGGATATCCTGTGCAACAAGGAGATCAAGTTCAAGGCGTTCCTGGAGTTTGCCGCCGAAGAGCTGGGAGCCACCTACATCGCCACCGGCCACTATGTGCGCCGTGACGACAGCACCGGCCGCCCGCGCCTGCTGCGCGGTCTCGATACCAACAAGGATCAGAGCTACTTCCTCTACACCTTGAGCGAAGCTCAGGTGGGTCAGAGCCTGTTCCCGGTCGGCTGCCTGGAAAAACCCGAGGTGCGCCGCATCGCCGAGCAGCTGGATCTCATCACCGCCAAGAAGAAAGACTCCACCGGTATCTGCTTTATCGGCGAGCGCAAATTCAAGGACTTCCTGGCCAAGTTCCTGCCCGCCCAGCCCGGCCCCATCGAAACCGTCGATGGCAAGGTGATCGGCGAGCATCAGGGCCTGATGTACCACACCCTGGGCCAGCGCAAGGGGCTTGGCATCGGTGGTCGCAAAGATGCCACCGAAGAGGCCTGGTACGTGGTCGACAAAGAGGTGGAGCGCAACACCCTGGTGGTGGCGCAGGGTGAGCATCCCCGTCTCTACTCCGATGGCCTGATCGCCAGCCAGCTGCACTGGGTGGATCGCACCCCCATTCGTGCCCCGCGCCGCTGCACCGTCAAGACCCGCTATCGGCAGGAAGATATCCCCTGCCTGATCCAGCCCATCGACGATGAGACTATACGGGTCATCTTCGACGAGAAACAGGCGGCGGTCACCCCGGGTCAGTCCGCCGTCTTCTACGACGGGGAAGTGTGTCTGGGCGGCGGCATCATCGAACAACGTTTCAGCCATCCGGTCTAAGGGCTGGGCGCTCACGAGCGTCCGCGCTGTACTCCCTTCTCCCCTCGCGGGAGAAGGGTTGGGGATGAGGGGATAACCACCCTCACCCTGACCCTCTCCCTGAGGGAGAGGGGACAAAGATAAAACAGCACAAGGCAGCGATACATGATTGGCAACTTCCAGGCCGGCTCATGGCATCGGCCGGTGAATGAACAGAACAGGGCTGTGAAGATATGAGCGACAAATTCCAAGACAGAACCATGGCCTTTGCCGGCATCTGCCAGGCCGCCTATCTGGTGCAGAAGGTGGCCCGTGACGGCAGCTGCGACGAAGCGGCCCTGCGCGAGAGCCTCTCCAGCATTCTGGTGACCAACCCGAGCCAGCCGCTCGAGGTGTTCAACAACACCCATCTGGCCATTCGCGACGGCTACCGCGCGCTGGTCGAGCAGCTGGGCGCCGACGGCAGCCAGAAGAATGCCGAGCTGACCCGCTACGTGGTGAGCCTGATCGCGCTGGAGCGCAAGCTGGCCAAGCGCAAGGATATCCTCAACATGCTGGGTGAGCGGATCAGCCAGATTGGCCGCCAACAACAGCACTTCGATCTGCTCGACGAGCAGATCCTGGCCAACATGGCGAGCATCTACAGCGATCTCATCAGCCCCATCGGGCCGCGCATTCAGGTGGCGGGTACCCCGCTGTTCCTGCAGCAGCCGCTGGTGCAGCACAAGGTGCGTGCCCTGCTGCTGGCCGGCATCCGGGCCTGCGTGCTGTGGCGTCAGCTCGGCGGCAGCCGCACCCAGATCATCTTCGCTCGCAAGAAGATGGTGGAGCTGGCCAAACGTTACTAATCATCGGCTCATGCGCGGGCCGAGGGACGACAGCAAGGCGGGCAGCCGCACATCCCCTTGCTGACGACCCGGGCCCACGCGCGAGTGGATACGGATCCCCCACACCAATCATCAGGAGTTCACCCCATGGAGCTGTCCGCGCTGACTGCTGTTTCCCCGATTGACGGTCGTTATGGCGACAAGGCCGATGCCCTGCGCCCTATCTTCTCCGAATTCGGCCTGCTGCGTTTTCGCGTCGAAGTCGAGGTGCGCTGGTTGCAAAAACTGGCCAGCCACGCCGGGATCCCGGAAGTCCCTGCCCTGAGCGCGGCCGCCAGTGCCCTGCTCGACGGCATAGTCCAGAGCTTCAACGAGCAGGATGCCGCCCGCATCAAACAGATCGAGCGCACCACCAACCATGATGTGAAAGCGGTGGAGTACTTCCTCAAAGAGAAAGTCGAAGTGAACCCGGAGCTGGCCGCCATCAGCGAATTCATCCACTTCGCCTGCACCTCGGAAGACATCAACAACAACTCCCACGGCCTGATGCTGAAAACCGCCCGCGAAGAGGTCATCAAGCCTTACTGCGAGAAGCTGATCTCCGAGCTCAAGCGCCTGGCCGTTGAGTACCGCGACATGCCGCTGCTGTCCCGTACCCACGGCCAACCCGCCACCCCGAGCACCATGGGCAAGGAGATGGCCAACGTCGCCTACCGACTGGAGCGCCAGTACAAGCAGATCATGGCGGTGGAGATCCTCGGCAAGATCAACGGCGCGGTCGGCAACTACAACGCCCATATCAGCGCCTACCCGGATGTGGACTGGCACCAGTTCTCCGAGGAGTTTGTGACCTCCTTGGGCCTTTCCTGGAACCCCTACACCACCCAGATCGAGCCGCACGACTATATCGCCGAGCTGTTCGACGCCATGGCCCGCTTCAACACCATCCTGATCGACTTCGATCGCGACGTGTGGGGCTACATCTCCCTGGGCCACTTCAAGCAGCGCACCATCGCCGGCGAAATCGGCTCCTCCACCATGCCGCACAAGGTCAACCCCATCGACTTCGAGAACTCCGAAGGCAATCTGGGTCTGGCCAACGCCGTGTTCCAGCATCTGGCGAGCAAGCTGCCCATCTCCCGCTGGCAGCGAGATCTGACCGACTCGACCGTGCTGCGCAACCTGGGTGTAGCGGTTGGCTACTCCCTGATTGCCTATCAGGCGACCCTCAAGGGTATCTCCAAGCTGGAAGCCAATGACGCCGCCATGGCTGCCGATCTGGATGCCAACTGGGAAGTGCTGGCCGAGCCGATCCAGACCGTGATGCGCCGTTACGGCATCGAGAAGCCCTATGAGAAGCTCAAAGAGCTGACCCGTGGCCGCCGCGTCGATGCCGAAGGGATGCGTACCTTTATCGACACCCTGGAGTTGCCGGAAGCGGTCAAGGTCGAGCTGAAGAAGCTGACCCCGGCCAACTACATCGGCGACGCCCAGCGTCTGGTCGATCTGCTGAAATAAGCGGATAAGTGACACCACCGGGGCCCTGTGCATGATCTGCAACAGGGCCCCGGTTATTTTATGTGGCACCCTATACACCTTTGCAAGAGGTCTTGCCCGAGGCCAGCCACCGCCTCCGGCAAGACCTCTCTTGACCTTTGTCGAACCCTTTGACGAGAAGATCTATGTACCAACTCAATCTGGATATCGCTCACTTCCTCGAGCACTACTGGCAGAAGCGCCCACTGCTCATCAAGGGCGGCTTCACCGACTTTCAGGATCCCATCAGCCCGGACGAGCTGGCGGGTCTGGCCATGGAAGAGGTGATTGAATCTCGCCTGGTCACCCGCTTCAACAACAAGTGGGAGGCGGCTCACGGCCCCTTCGAATCCTACGATCACCTGGGTGAAGAGAACTGGACCGTGCTGGTGCAGGCCTGCAACCACTGGGCCCCCGAGGTCAACGAGCTGGCAGTGCCGTTCCAGTTCATCCCGGGCTGGCGTTTTGACGATGTGATGGTGAGCTTCTCCACCCCTCACGGCGGGGTCGGTCCCCACATCGACAACTACGACGTCTTCATCACCCAGGGCCAGGGCAAACGCCACTGGCGCGTCGGCGATGCCAAGCCCTTGAACGAGTTCGCCGCCCACGCGGCCCTGCTGCACTGCGAGCCGTTCGAGGCGATCATCGACGTCATCATGGAGCCGGGCGATATCCTCTACATCCCGCCTGGATTCCCCCACGAGGGCTATGCCATCGAGCCCTCCCTGAACTTCTCGGTGGGCTTCCGCGCGCCGGATGCCAAGGCGCTTATCTCCTCCTTTGCCGATCACCTGATCGACAACGAGGTGCGCACCGAGCGTTATGGCGACGCGGATCTCAAACCTCGCGCCCGCCACGGCGAGATCCAGCCCCACGAGCTGCACCGTCTGCGCGAGCTGATGCAGCAGGCCCTCGATGACGAGACCCTGTTCAAGGAGTGGTTCGGCACCATGATCTCCGAGGCCAAGCACGATCTGGACGTCAATCCGGTGGAGCCGGACTATAGCGCCGAGGAAGTGGCCGACCTGCTGACCCAGGGCGAGCCCGCCATCAAGGTGCCGGGTCTGCGCACCGTCTGGTTCAGTGGCGAGAGCCAGCAGTGCTATATCGACGGCGAAGCCTGGACCCTGCCAAGCGAAGATGCGGCCGCCATTTCGCTCTTGTGTGACAAGGACATGGTCACCCAGGCCGACATGGTGGAGCTTGCCGATCAGGCCGGCTTCCTGCAGCTGCTGACCCGCTTGGTCAACCGCGGCTACTGGTTCTTCAGCTGAGCTGACGGACAGAGATAAAAAAGGCGCCCGGGGGCGCCTTTCTTGTTATTTGCAGCCGATGTGGATGCACCTGGTTTTCGTACATGGGCCGGTTCAATAATGACGGCTCATGGCCAAGCGATGGACAAGGGAGTCACCTCCGCTATTTCGGAATAAACGCATTCTTGTAGAAGGATCGGAATCCATTGTCCGGTACCTGAAACTCAACCCCGTTGTACAACGACAATGAGGCATCATCAGTCTTACTCATAATTGCGCCATAGCGGGCATAGCCACTTTTGCCATCGTGATACATAAAATCCATCCGCGAAACCAGATCGCTGGTTTTCTTGAACAACCTGCCAACAATCGGCGAGTCTGAGGACAGGGGGTTATTGATGGTCCGCAGTAATTTCATACGGGTATAGTCACCATTGTCATCCCGGGTCAGCAGATAATGGTAGCGGGTCTCGGGAGCCTGCAGACCATTTAACCGATAGATCAAATTCACGTTGGTACCGAGTGCCAGGGCATTCAGGCCATAGGTTATCGGTGCATCGCGCTGACCGACAAAGTCAGAGATTATCCTGCGCGCTACACCAGCTTTCACTTGATAGATATGTCGGGTAGTGAAGATAAGGAACATAGTCTCATCAAGGCCATTGATGGCAACCACATCCAGCGGATATTCTTGCCACTCCAGATTTAATTGACTCGTCAGCTCATTGCTGTTTGTCGGGGCATCTTCCAGATGAGACGTCAAGAAAGCGCGTGAAAAGCTTGAGTTGTTTCCCAGCGCCACAAATATTGCGGCGCGACTATTATTGCTTGACTGACTCTCAACAGCATGCAAACAGGTCTGCAAATCACTCCCCGGCCGCCAGTTACTGATCGGTGTGGTGGCTCCCGCAGTGAAGAAATTCGATATATTTCCGTAACCTGGTCTTTGAATATTGGCAAAGTTATAAATCCTGCCATTTCTCGGCGAGGTCACCAGAGCCCCTGGCTGAGTATAAATCGGATTATCATGATCAGCGATACTTGGGACATAATCCCAATCGGTATTCATGGTCCTTGCATCGAATGCGCACACCAGAGTACGCTTCCAGTAACTGGATACCCGGCAAATATATGCACCAAGATCTTCATACTCAAGTCCCCGTGGCTTAATATATTCGTTGGTATATCTAGCGATCGGGGTAGGTTTGACCTCTTCTTTTTTAAGTAAGGTGTAGATCCACTGGGCAATGGCCACCACTATGCCTATCACCGCGACAATGATACCCAAGGGGCCGGCAATGGCAAACCCCATAAAAGAGGCAATGGCGACGCCCAACGCCACCGTGGCGACCAGCATATTGATTGCCGCAAATATAATATCCCCAATATCGCCGCCCTCGACAGCCTGATACAGGTTATACGCGGCCAAAGCCGCCCCCAGTGCCGCCAAGCCAACAAAACATATATTGATGACTCGTGTAATATTTTGTGTGGCGAGAAACATCTTGCTGGCTATCTGCCGCTCTACCACATTCGTGAGATGCTGGCCTTTGGCGGTAAGGTTGCTCAAGAATTGACTGAATTTCCCCATATTGATGGCAATGCTATTGATGATGCCTTCACCATTGCCATAAATAAACATGGTCACTTTATCAAGGAACCGACCGAGCTGGATCAGATTCAAGGTCACATCAAACAGGGCTGCCCCCAACTCCATCAAAGGAACAGGGTTGCTCCATTCCTCCCGATCGGTCGCCGTCAACCAGGTAAAGTTGCCCACCCCCAGCAACAAGGTGAACACGGAAAGGAATGAATCTATGGGGAAGGCTGCGGGAGCCACACCGGAGAAAGCAGTGGGTGCCATACTGCCCGCAGCCCCTGCCAGAGCAGGATATCGTTGAAGGATACGCTGCCGGGCAGCCCCATCCTGCAAGGTGCTCGTTCTCAAGCCCATATTATTCAGTTCATTCCAGAAGCTATCCGGACTATTCTGGTTGAAGAAATTGTTCCAGAAGGTGCGCTGCGTACCGCTTTCATTTCTCAGCAAGGTCACCACATCATCGAAATTTCTCCTGTTGGCCAGGACTGTGTATTTCTCGCTTTGCTGACCCCAGCTCATGTTCATGGCAAACCCGCTGTAAACAGATCCCGCCATGGTACGTTCAAATTTTTTCAGCTCATCTTCGGTGATGCGACGACCGGATGAAATATTGAGCGCTCTTACTTTATTGATGGTGTTGTACACTTGCCACATCGCCTTTTCAAACGATGAGCCTGACCCCAGATACTCCTGAACTTTAAAAGAGCTGATAAGTTCGTCTAACACCTCATTCTTGGAGTAGTGCTCGATAAGTTGACGAGCCCAGCTTTCTCCTCCTGCTTTGTAGGCGGTTAACTTTCCACTTTGACAATAATGGGTGGCGACAGAGTATAGCTGATCGATAATCTCCTTAAACTGTGCCCCCTTTTCTGCTTGCTTGATATTCGCATTTACCTTCACCATATCCCAGGAGTTATACAGCTTGCGGTCAGCTACTGTGACATTGGTTTGCTTGCTATATGAGTTCTGTAACAGGCCACTCACGTACTCAACCATATTATCGGTAAAATAGCGTCGATTGCTGCTGTAAATAGCATTGACCGAGCGGATGCCATCACTCATTGTCAGCACATTATTATTAGGCTTCATGCCAGGGCCTAATGCTTCGCTTAATGAGCTGTTCTGATACTGGAATTCGTACTTCATCAACTCTTGAAACATCACCTGGGCAAGATATTGCGCTTCATCGGTTTCTTGTACAAAGTTGACCCGATTTGAATCAACGACGGGCTGGTTAGACGCCATCACGTAAAAATTTATCGTATCCAGCTCAGCAAAATTACCACTATTCAAGACAGCAATGGCAGCCTTCACCGGGGCTGGGAAAACGCTGCTGGCAGCCAGACCAATCAGCGACATGGAGGAAAACGTCAGAAAATCACGACGTCCTTGTGAAACCTCACGATGGATTATTGCTGAGAGTTTTTTCATATGATGTATCCCTATCGGTGCTCAATTTATTCCAGATTGCCCGATATTTTCAGGCAATAGCTGGGCAGGCCATATCATCATGACCGAGCATATGGTGGTTATTTTTGGGTGTAAGATGAGGACAGGTTACCGCGCCAGCATTATTGATATGCAAACGTGATAAACTCTATCGATATATAAGACAAGGGCGGGTATGAATAATTAAAGTCATGGCAATCGCACCAGGCCTCCTTGTTTATATATTCAACAACCTACCTTTGCATCCTCATTTGAGTCAAACATCAATAATGAGGTCAAACCAAAAAATGTTACCCGTTAGACAAAAACAGATCTTACCGATAAAAGATTTGTAACAAGACATTGCAACAGAATACCTCCGGAAAAAGCAACGGCCAGCCCTCAGGCAGCAGACCCCATATTCAGAGAATATGGTGGCGCGCTCCATATATCCCGACACAGATTCAAGAGATGTTTGCTCAATGGCATGGGCGTGGATACTGCCCAGGATGATGGAGTGGAGGAGCACAACGACTCATCGCTTATTCAAGGGGAAAGGCGCAGCACCTGCTGCTCATGCAGATAACAAAACGGCAACCCGCAGGCTGCCGTTTGCGTTGCTCATTGTTCTTCGGGAAGCTCGTCAAATAGCGGGTGGTAGAGCACTTCGCCCTGCATCCCGGTCAGGCCGCCTTCCTGCAGCTCCATCGCCATGAAGCAGTCGGCGGGCACTTCGTAGATGCAGTGCAGGCCGAATTCGCTGGCGGGACGAAAACCGAAGCGGCTGTAATAGGTCGGGTCACCCAGCACCACCACCGCCTTCCAGTCCATCTCCAGAGCCGTGTCCAGCCCCTCGCGCACCAGATCCGACCCTATGCCCTGCCCCTGCCAATCGGGATGGACCGCCACGGGCGCAAGACCGAGCCAGGGCCCTTCCATGCCGTTAATGGTGATCGGGCTCAGCATCAGGTGCCCCATGAACTCGTACTCCTCCTCCTCGACCATGGTCACCACGGCGGCGCCACATTCGCGCAGGCGATTGACCAGTTCGGCCTCGTCGGAACGGCCAAAGGCGGCGCTCACCAGGTCATAGACCGGCAGCATGTCGCCGGGGCGCTCGGTTCTCAGCATACAGCGTTACTCCTCGTACAGCAGAGCGGGCATTATTCCACAAACTGACCGCCGCCCTGAGCACCTTTGTCGAGAAATGGGAGGGTGGACTCAGGAAACCGCACGGTCAGCAGGCGCAGCAGTGCTTGCAGATCGCTCGGTTGCAGGGTGGTGATGGCCGCCCGATAGGCCGCAAACAGTTCGGCATCCGTCTGCTCCAGCCAGCTCAGCGTCTGGTCTGGTCCGCGATGCCAGCGCCCGGCCAGCTCGTCGATGAGGGCGGGCAACTCCACCAGCAGCCAGAGCTGGTGATAACGGCGACTGACGCCATTCCCCTGTGTGTTCTCGCCGCTCGCCCGGCGGGCCAAGGTGCCCAGCCAGCCGAGCCGCTGACGCCGCTCCGCCAGCGTGAGCGGTACTGGCCCCTGACGCTGCAGGCTGGCCAGCTGCTGCAGATAGGCTAGCCCCTGCTCTTCATGGTCCTTGAGCAGCAGCCCCCGGTAGAGATAGAGCTGGTCCGGCTCGGCCTGCGCCAGCGCCTCCTGATCGTGATACTCCACCGCCAGCGGCCCATCACTCTCCTGCTCGGGCAGGTACTCGACAGCCAGTCCGCTCTCTGGCTCCGACTGCGCCAGAAAGAGGGCCAGCCGCCTCCGTTCCCCCTCCTCGGCGCCTGCTTGCAGGATGGCCACCACCTGTTCGTCGGCCAGCAGAGGAGCCAACTGCCGTGTCAGCGGCGCCGCCAGCATCTGGCCTCGCTCCAGCTGCCAGTAGCTCACCTCGCACGGCGGCTGACCACTCAGCTCGCGCCGACCGCAGTAACGCATGCCAAGCTTGGCCATCACCCGGCCGGAGGCCAGGTTGCCCGGCATATGGCGGGCGGTCAGCACCGGCAGTTGCAGCCGGTCAAACGCAAAGGCCTTGACCAGCCGGGCGGCCTGGGTCGCCAGCCCGCGATTTTGCCAGGGCACGCCTACCCACCAGGCGAGCTCGCCATTCCAGTGCAGCGAGATCACCCCCACCAGCGGCGCCTGGCCCTCTCCCCCCGGCAGGGTCAGCGCCCAGCTCCAGCCCAGCCCAAGCGCCGCCTTGCGCCAGCAGCCGGCCAGCCAGTCGCGAGCCGCCTCCGGCGGGTAGGGATGGGGGATGTTGAGGGTGTAGCGGGCGAGCGCCGCATCGCTGCAATAGCGCACCACGTCGGCCTCATCGCACGCCAGCAGGGGACGCAGTTGCAGGGCAGGCCCCGACGGCGAGGCGGGCTCGGCCAGCACCGGCACCGTCAGGCGGCGGGCCAGCAGGCGGTTGAGTACGGCGCCCAGATCGTCTTGCGCCGTCAACGTCAGATCGGCGCCCTGTGGCCCCAGCGTCAGCAGCCCCTCCTCCCTGGCCAGGGTCAGTAGGGAGGCCGAGCCGCTGATGAGGATCTGGCAACTCGGATCCCTCGCGGGCTGGGCAGTCAAGTCACCATCCAGCCAGGCGGCCAGCAGCGCGTTGGCCGAACGCACGCCATCGGGTGGACAACAGGACCAGAGTCCGCCGGTGTCGCTCGGCAAACCCTCATCGGCCTTGCTCTGCAACAGCAGCCAGCAGCCGCCCTGCCGTTGCCAGGCCTGCAGTACCGGCGCCCAGTGGGGCTGCCACAGGGCCCGCTCGATCAGCAGCTCCATCAGCCGGCCTGACAGGCGGCCGGCAGGCTCAGGTGGCGAGGATGCGCCTCGATACGGGCGATCCAGTCGCGAATAGCTGGCCAGCCCTGCAGCGAGAAGATCCCCTCCTCCGCCACATGGGTGTAAGCGTAAAGCGCGATGTCGGCGATGGTCGGGGAATCACCGCACAGGTAGGGACTCTGCTTGAGCTGCTGCTCCAGCACCGCCAGCGCCTTCTCGCCACCGGCTTTGAGCCCGTCGAGGCGCGCCTCCTGAGACTCCGGCCGCCCCAGATAGTGCACGATAAAACGGGCTACCGCGATATAGGGCTCATGGCTGTACTGCTCGAAGAACAACCACTTGAGCACCTCGGCCTGCTGACGCGGCTCAGCTGGCCACAGGGGCGATCCCTGCGCCAAATAGAAGAGGATGGCGTTGGATTCCGCCAGGGTATCGCCGTGGGCCAGCTCCAGCACCGGGATCTTGCCGTTGGGGTTGATGGCCAGAAAATCGGGGGTACGGGTCTCCCCCGCCAGCACATCCACCGGCACCCAGTCGAGGGGCAGTTCAAGCCAGCGGGCCAGCAACCAGGGCTTGTAGCAGTTGCCGGACTTCAGGTCGCCATACAGACGCATACAGACTCCTTGTCAGCGGCAGCGGGCACTCAGGGCGCCAGCCGCTCGATGTGCCAGCCTTCCCCCTCGCGGGTGTAGTAGAAACGGTCGTGCAGGCGATGTTCGCCCCCCTGCCAGAATTCGACCGTGTCGATCCGCACCCGAAAACCGCCCCAGAAGCTCGGCAGCGGCACTTCGCCATTGGCAAACTTCTGCTTGAGCTCGAGGAATTTGGCCTCCAGCACGCCGCGCGCCGAGATGCGGGTCGACTGCTGGGAAACCCAGGCGGCGATCTGGCTGTCCTTGGGACGACTGTGGAAGTACTTCATCACCTCGAAGGTGCTCATCTTCTCCACCCGGCCGGTCACATGCACTTGTCTATCCAGCGTGTGCCAGGGAAACAGCAGGCTGATGCGGGGGTTGCCCTCCAACTGATGCGCCTTGCGGCTGCCCATGTTGGTGTAGAACACCATACCCTCTGCATCGTAGTGCTTGAGCAGCACGGTGCGCTGCCAGGGCTGGCCGTCGGCATCGACGGTGCCCACCACCATGGCGGTGGGATCGGTCAGCTTGGCCTCGCACGCCTGGGCCAGCCACTTCTCGAACAGGGCAAGGGGCTCGGCCGGCAGATCGGCCCGGTGCAATCCACCCCGGGTGTATTCGCGGCGCAGATCGGCTACATCCATCATCTTGATTTTCCTTCTCTCTTTGCCGCCCATGCGGCCATGCGTGCTGGCATTGTGCGACGAGCACGCCATGGGTACAAGCCTTGTGACCGGCAAATGGCGGCTGCAAAAAAAGAGGGGGGCTCACGCCTCCCTCCCTTGGTATGCCCTTCGCATGCTCTTGGTACGTAATGCCCACCGGCAGGCTTATTGCTTGCCAGAGGCAGCGGGGCAATGCGCCAGCATGCGCCGGTTGTAATCAGCCGCGTAGGCCGCCAGCTTGGCCTGGGCCTCTTCCTGCCCGGGCTTGATGACATCCCCCAGGCCATCGAGGTAGCGCACGCCGCAGCGCGCCTTGGCCGAGGCCTGCTGCTCCGGCGCGATGCCGGGCGCCACCTCGCCGCGCCCGGCCCGCACGATCAACCGGTAATCCTGCTTGGCCAGACTGGCGCTGACCGCCTGCTCCAGGGTATCGGCGTCCGCCTGGCAGCCGCCAAGCAGGGACACCAGCACCAACCAGCCAGCCCTCATCCGCGCCTCCGTTGCCAACCCAGCAGGGCCAGCGCCAGAGTCCAGAGACCGAGGGCGCCACCACCGCCGCCACCGCCCGAACTGCCGCCACTTTGGACGATCGGCAGCTTGGCCGGACTGATGGCGAAGAAGATGTTGTCGCTGCAGGCCACTTTCAGGCGGGCGGCGCTGGCCAGATCCGCCGGCAGGGTGACGGTGGCGGCGCCGCTGTTGGGCTGGCTGACCGCCAGATTGCTCCAGCTGGTTCCCTCGTTCTGGGTCAGGAGCAGGTCCATCTTGCTGCAGCTGATCGGTGCCAGGTTGGTGCCGGCCACATCCCAGCTGACCGCCTGGCTTGCCCCCGGCGTCAACGACACCCCAAGCGGGGCGGTCAGCCGGAAGGCGCTGCCGGTATTGACCACCTGGACCTTCATGTCGTCGCTGGCGACACCGCCCTTGCCGTCACGCACTGTCAACCGGAAGTTGAGATCCCGGTTGGTGGTGGGCCAGGCCTCGCCTTTGGCGAGCGTGCCCGAAAGCAAGGAGGGCAGGCTCGGCAGGAGCCGCTCCGGCGAACCGGTCGGCGACACGAAACGGAACAGCGGCCGGCTGCCGTCGTCCACCATGGTGGCCGGGCTGCTCGATTCCGTGCCCAGGTCGATCTGCTCCCAGGTGTAGGTCAGAGGATCCCCGTCCAGATCGGCGCCGGCCCCCTTGAGCACGAACGGCGTGTTGGCCGGGATGATGCGGCTGGCCCCGGCCGCCGCCTGGGGCGCATTGTTGACGAGGTTGAGGGTGGTGCCACAGGCCGGCACGGTCGCCATGTGCGCTCGCATCTGCTCGATGGACTTGCTGTGGAAATAGGGGTCGCTGTGGGGCTGGATGTTCTCGTCCCCGCAGATCCCGGCATAGGCTATGATGGAGGTACCGCTGCCCGGCTCCCAGGCTTGGGTCGCCTCCCGATTGCCACTGCCACAACTGTTGGTGGTGCCGTTGAAGGTGTGGTCGGCGCCGAACTGGTGGCCGATCTCGTGGGCCACGTAGTCGATAAAGAAGGCATCTCCCACCGGGGTGGCCGAGCCGGTCATACCCTGCGAACGGGTGGCGGTACAGAGCACACCCAATCCGGCCAGACCACCACCGCCCGTGTTGACCACATGGCCGATGTCGAACTGTCCAAGCGGTGCGCTGGGCAGGGTCTGGGCATTGGCCTGCACCACGCTGTTGATGCCCATGTCGGCATCACCATTGGTGAAGGGATCGCTGGCCGGATCGGTAAAGATGATGTTGTCGTTGCCGCTGGCCAGCTGAAACTCGGCCCCCACATCACGCTGGTACACCTCGTTGACCCGGTTGAGCAGGGTGGCGATGGCCGCGGTGGCCAGCACCTTGGAGCCACCATGGAACTGGGTGTACTCCCCCGCCGCCGAGATGGCGATGACGTAACGCTTGTGCACGTTGCCATCCACCTGCACCTTGTGCGCCAGCGCCCTGCTGGCCTCGCTGCCGATAACCTTGTCCGCGTCCTCCTCCAGCCGGCTGTAGGCATCCTGCTGGTAATAGACGGCATAACCGTCGGCATTGCGCAGCGGGTCGACGAACACCGTCTTGCCCTGATGGGTGAACATGGCGTGAAAGCCCAGCGGCCCCAGGTCAAAACGTCCCGTCTCTACCGGTGCCGCCGGGTTATGGCCCTTGAAGGTCAGGATCTCGGGGAATTTGGCCGCCTGATCGGCCGGCAGCAGATCATAGGCCTGCAGGGTGAAGGTCACCTCTCCCCCGTCGGGCAACGGCAGGGTCAGCGAACGGGCCCCGGCCTGCAGGCCGGCAAAATAATCGATGGGCACCTTGGCGACCCGAAACTGGTTGGCCCGTATTTCATAGCCGTCGGCGGCGCTGGCGCGCGCCGCCACCGTGTCCCACTCCTTGGCCGCGAGGCCACCCGAGCTCATCAGGCTGGCTACCACCAGCGCCAAGGGAGAAAATTTCATCAACTGCATCTTTTTAGTCCTTTTAAATGCACTCACCCAAACTGCAACTGGCATCATTCGCCTGCCGCCCTGCTTAGTCCAGCCCCCCTTGGCGGATATTCCCCGAATGGGGAGTGTTGCACCAACCCTGTCTAGCCCCTATCATTGCGCGGATTTATCAGTTTTTGAGCCGCGTCACCATGACGACGGTTCGTCTTTATCTGACCAAGGTTAATCTCATGCTCAAATCCCCACTGTTGCCCCGTTTCGGGGACCTGGTCGTTGCCATTGTTGACGATGTGCTGGGCCAGGGTCTCACCCTGGACCGCGCCTATGCCCGTCACTTCTCCGGCATCGAACTCAAACCGCAAGAACAGGCAAGGATTGCCCTGGTCACCGGCGATCTGCTGCGTCGCCTCAGCCTCTATTGCGCCCTGACCGGCATCCAGGTCCGTCAGGCCGAGAAGAACGTCTGGCCGCTGCTGCACAGCTGGCACGCTTTTCACAAGATAGCCCAACCCAACCATCCGACGCTGGATCGCTTCAATGAAGAGGCGTTTCGTCGCCGTCTGACCGAAGCCAAGAAGAACCCGGTGCTGATGGATGGCTGCCCGACCTGGCTGGAAAAACTCGGCAGCGAGCAACTGGGCGAAGCCTGGCCTGCCGAGCGTGCCGCGCTGGCCTGGATGCCCAAGCGTTATCTGCGGGTCAACAGCCTCAAGTGCACCCGTGAAGAGCTGCAGGCCGCACTGGCCAAAGAGCAGGTCACCACCATTCCAGTGGAAGGGGTCGACTCAGCCCTGCAAGTGACCTCGGATGCCGCCCTGTTTCGTACCAAGGCCTTTGCCGATGGCTGGTTCGAGCAGCAGGATGCCGGCTCCCAGCAGGTTGCGGCCGCGCTGGAAGTGAGCCCCGGCATGCGCGTCATCGATGCCTGCGCCGGTGCCGGCGGCAAGACCCTGCATCTGGCCGCCATGATGGAGGGCAAGGGTCGCCTGCTGGCGATGGATGTGGAAGAGTGGAAGCTGGAAAACCTCAAGCAGCGCGCCCGCCGCGCCGGGGCCCACAACGTGGAAACCCGGGTCATCACCAGCAGCAAGACCGTCAAACGCCTCAAAGAGAGTGCCGATCGCGTGCTGCTGGACGTGCCCTGCTCCGGCCTCGGCGTGCTCAAGCGCAATCCGGATGCCAAGTGGCGCGACACCGCCGAGCGGCTGCCGGTGCTGGTTGCCCTGCAGGCGGAGATCCTGCAGCGCTACAGCCAGATGGTGAAGGTGGGCGGTCTGCTGGTCTATGCAACCTGCTCCATCCTGCCGGAAGAGAACCGTCAGCAGGTGGACAAGTTCCTCGCCGCCAATGAAAACTACCGCCTGCGGGATGACCACACCGTCAGCCCAGCCGCCACCGGCTTCGATGGCTTCTACATGGCACGCATCGAACGCATCGCCTGATGCCTGTCGTGACATAAAGTTGTGAAATAAAAAAGGGGAGCCAGCGGCTCCCCTTTTTGCATGATGCGGATGCTGCCTTATTCGGCGGCAGCGTCATCCTGCTTGTGCTTGGCGGCAGTTTCCTTGATCAGGGTCTGCAGCTCGCCGGCCTGGAACATCTCGATCATGATGTCGCAGCCACCGACCAGCTCACCTTCTACCCACAGCTGGGGGAAGGTCGGCCAGTTGGCAAACTTCGGCAATTCGGCGCGGATATCCGGGTTTTGCAGGATGTCGACGTAAGCAAACGGCTCGCCACAGGACATCAGGGCCTGGGAGGCCTGGGCAGAGAAACCGCAGCTGGGTAGCTTGGGGGAGCCCTTCATGTACAGGATGATGGGGTTTTCAGCCAGCTGCTGTTTGATCTTTTCAATAGTTTCCATAGGTGCCTCACTAGAGCGATTTCGGCGGCCATTCTACTGCAATCCGGGCAGACCACAAACTGGCAAACCACCTCGGATGCAAGAAGTGATGAATCAATACGCCGCAGCTTGATCCGGATCATGGCGAGAATCAAGAGTTGTTAGCCCATCTTTGATGCTGGTACAATCGATGGGCTTTGGGCCATCTGGCCCCCTTATTTCAAGAACAATTCTTTTCAAGATAGAAAAGAGTACGCAATGTCTTGCAACCGTCGCCTTCGCACGGCCAGCCAATGGAGAGTAGAAAATGGCATTCGAACTTCCCGCTCTGCCCTATGCAATCAATGCTCTGGAACCGCACATCTCCCAGGAAACTCTGGAATACCACCACGGCAAGCACCACAACACCTATGTGGTCAACCTGAACAACCTGGTGCCGGGAACCGAGTTTGAAGGCAAGTCTCTGGAAGAGATCATCAAGACCTCCACTGGCGGCATCTTCAACAACGCCGCCCAGATCTGGAACCACACCTTCTACTGGCACTGCCTCTCCCCGAACGGCGGTGGCGAGCCCACTGGCGCTCTGGCCGATGCCATCACCAAGGCGTTCGGCTCCTTCGCCGAGTTCAAGGATGCGTTCACCAAGTCTGCCATCGGCAACTTCGGTTCCAGCTGGACTTGGCTGGTGAAAAAGGCTGACGGCTCCCTGGCCATCGTCAACACCTCCAACGCCGGTTGCCCGCTGACCGAAGCCGGTACCACTCCGCTGCTGACCGTCGACCTGTGGGAACACGCCTACTACATCGATTTCCGCAACCTGCGTCCGAAGTACATGGAAACCTTCTGGACCCTGGTTAACTGGGAATTCGTGGCCAAGAACCTGGCTGCCTGATAGCCCCCGTTCTTGCCAAAACGCCCCGCTCTTGCGGGGCGTTTTTTTATGCCTGTGCAACAGCAGAGACGAAAAAGGCGCCCGTAGGCGCCTTTGTTACATCAATCGAGCAGGATGCGCTGGCATCACTGGTCGATTTCATCCAGATAGTCGTCCAGATTGCTGTCGTCTTGCTTCTCCTGCTGCTCTTGCTTGAGCTCGGTCTGACGGCCGGTCACCTTGTTCTGGTTGTACTGCAGATAGAAGTCCTTGGTCAGGGCATAAGGATCGAGCGCGTTGTCGATGATCCGCTCCTGATCGATCAGCTTGGAACGGGTACCCAGACCATCCAGCGCCCAGTGGGTGATGCGCAGGGGCAGGGTCAGCAAGGCATAGGGGAAGTAGATGGTATCGATGGTATCCCCCACCAGCTTGCGGGTGGTGGTCGGGCCGTAGACCGGCACCATCAGGTAGGCACCATCACCGATATCGGCGCGGCCCAGCACGGTATTGAGCTCCAGCTTGTTGCGCGCAAGGCCGGCATGCTTGGCCACGTCGAAGATACCCAGCAGACCCACGGTGGTGTTGAGGGTGAAGCGACCCAGGTTGGTGCCCGCCCCCTTCAAATCGCCGGTGATGAGATGGTTGACCATGCTGCTCGGCTCGTTGAAGTTTTCCACCAGGTTTTCGATGCCGTCCTTCATTCCCTGCGGAATATAGCGGGCATAGCCATGCACCACGGGACGGGCCACATAGGGCTCCAGCACATCGTAGTTGACGGCCCACATGGCCCGGTTGGCGCCCTGGAACGGGTCACGCCCATCGCTGGCCGTGCTGGTCGCACCGGGCCGGCTCGGCGTCTCCTTGAGGTCAAGGCTCTCGGGCCCCTGCTTGGGCGGGCCGCCAGCACAGCCCCCCAGCAACAAGGCCACCATCAATGCCCCTACACGCACATACATATGGAAGTCCTAGCTTTTTATTGTGATTAATCTGAATTATAGGCAGCCCGGCCCCATCAAGGGGCCGGGCCAAAGGCGTATTAGAGGGCGTGATCGATGCGGATGTCAATCGGCGCTGAAGGAATCGAACCGGTGGCGACCGGAACGGAGACGCCTTCAAACGCCCCTTCCTTGTTCATGACGTTGCCGCCACGGGAGAGGCGCGCCTTGAACTGCAGCTCGGGATAGGCAGCCAGCTTGTTGCCTTCCATCATGGCGTCACCGTCACCCAGCGACAGGGTCAGCGGGAAGTGCGGCCCCGGGATACGCTTGACCGCGATGGGCATGGGCGGTCCGTTGGGGATCACCGCAAACACGAACAGATGGGCATCTTCCGGCAGTGCAATGCCATCGGCCAGCGTCACCTTGAGCGGGAACTCGCCTGCCTTCACCTCCAGCACCTGGTCAGAGGCCGCGTTCTGCCCGCTCGCCTCAGCCGGCACGGTAGCACTGGCCATGCCGCGCTTCTTCAACTGCTGCTCGGCGTAGTCGATGGAGCGCTCCACCATGGTGTAACGGGTCGAGCCCTTCTCCATCAGCGGCAGCATCTCGCGCCAGCGTTGCAGGGCTGTCTTGAAGTCCTCTTTTTGCAGCGCCATGAAGGCGTAGACGGAGCGCGCCTCGATATTGGCAGGATCCTGGGCAATGGCCACCCGCAGCAGCTGATCGGCCTGCGCGTCATCCCCTGTCATCATCAGCGCCTGGGCGTAGGGCACCGCCACCATCGCCTTCTGCGGGGCCAGTCCGTAGGCCCGCTCCAGCGCCTCGCGGGCCATCTCGGGATCATTGCCATCCAGTGACAGCCGACCCAGCAGCAGCCAGCCACGGTAATCATTCGGCTCGTCCTTCAGGCGGGTGCGCAGGGCCAAAGTGAAGTCCAGCAGATCCTGCTCGGTCACCTCGGCGTCCCGCTCCACCAGAATGCGGTTGCTGAGCTCGCCCAGCCGGCTGTTGGCATCCTGCCAGCGGCTGACCTCCTGCCAGGAGCCGAGCTTGTAGTAGAGCCCCAGGCTCACCACCAGTAGCACCAGCACCCCCGGGATCCAGATCATGCTCTTGCCGCCGCGGGCGGTCTGCTCCACGTCGGGGATGTCGTCCAGCAGGCTGCGTTGCAGCTCGATCAGGGAGTCCTGCTCTTCCGCCAGCACCCCTTGCTCGCGCTCTTCCCCGATCTCCAGCAGACGCTGGCGATAGAGCTGTTTGTTGAGGGCCGAGCGGCTGATGCTCTGCTTGCCCTCACCCCGCCACAACGGCAGCACCAGCGCCAGACTCACCAGCGCCAGCAGGGCCGCGATCACTATCCAAAATGCGGTCATTGTTTCTCTTCCTCTTTGAGCAGGGCAGCCAGACGACGCTGCTCCTCCGCGCTCAGGGCGCTATCCGCCGGCGTGGCAGCCGCGGGACGACGGCGACTGCGCACCACCACCATGACGACACCGATGACGATCACCAGCAGGGGGCCAAGCCAGAGGATCAGGGTCGACGCCATCAGCGGCGGGTTGTACAGGATGAAGTTGCCGTAGCGGGCGACCATGTAATCCACCACTTCCTGCTTGTCCTTGCCCTCGCGCACCATCTGGTAGGTCTTGTCCCGCAAGTCCTTGGCCAGGCCCGCGTTGGAGTCGGCGATATCCTGGTTCTGGCACTTGGGGCAGCGCAGCTCCTTGGTCAGCTCGCGAAAGGTCTGCTCCTGGGCGTCGCTGTCGAAGGTGTAGACATCGATGGCGGCCAGCGCCTGGCCTGCCCCGCCCAGTCCCGCCAGCAGCAGCAGGGACGCAATAAACATTCTCATCAGGCTCTCCCTCACTTCATGGCGTCATAGATGGGTTTGAGGGTGCTGGCCCACACCTCGGGGTTGACGTCCCCCACGTGGCGATAGCGAATGATGCCCTGACTGTCGATGAAGAAGGTCTCCGGCGCGCCGTAGACCCCCAGATCCAGCCCCAGCATGCCGTCGGGATCATAAAGATTGATCTGATAGGGATTGCCGAGCTCAGCCAGCCAGTTGATGGCCTTGGCCCGTTCATCCTTGTAGTTCATGCCGACGATGTAGATCCCCTGCCCCGCCAGCTGCTTGAGGTAGGTGTGCTCCCCATAGCAGGTCGGGCACCAGGTGGCCCAGACGTTGAGCAGCATGGGGCGCCCCTTGAGGATGCTCCTGTCATGCTGCTTATTGAGGTCGTAGATGTCCTGCAGGGTGAACACGGGCACCTCCTTGCCCACCATCACGGACTCGAGCTTGGTGGGATCGGAGTAGAGCCCCTTGAACAGAAACACGGCCCCCAGCAGAAACACGATGAAGGGGATCAGAAACAACCAGGTCTTCTTGCTCATGCCTTGGCCTCCTCGTCACGACGACCGAAACGGTAGCGCTTGTCCAGCATCGCCAGCACGCCGCCGATGGCCATGAAGACGCCGCCGAACCAGATCCAGCGCACGAAGGGTTTGTAGTAGATCCGTACCGCCCAGGCGCCGCTGTCGAGCTGCTCGCCGAGTGCCGCGTAGAGATCCCGGGTGAAGCCGGCATCGATGGCCGCCTCGGTCATCGGCATCCGGGTCACCTTGTACATGCGTTTCTCCGGCTTGAGCAGGGCGACCTGCTTGCCGTCCTTGTGCACTTCCAGTACTCCCTTGAAGCCGTCGTAGTTGGGGCCGTTCTTCTCCTTGATGCCGGTGAAGACGAACTCGTAGTCGGCAAACTGGACCCGATCGCCGGCCTGCATCCGCAGATCCTTCTCGATGCTGTAATTCTGGGTACAGGCGATGCCGATGATGCTCACTGCAAGGCCCACGTGACCCAAAATCATCGCCCAGTGGCTGTTGCCAAGGCGGCGCACGCCGACAGCGAAGCTGTGCTTGTGGGTGGCACGCACCCAGGTCTCCTGCACGCTGGTCACGATGATCCAGGCGCCAAGCCCGATACCGAGCGCAGCCCAGGGCTTGAACTCCTCGGCCAGCAGCAGCGGCAGCAAAATGGCGGCTGCCAGGCTCAATACCAGCGCCAGCACCACCTTGCCCTTGAGCTCGCCCAGCTCCTGACGGCGCCAGCGAAACAGCGGACCGACCCCCAGCAACAGGGCGAACGGAATGATCAGCCAGCTGTAGATGTGGTTGAAGAAGGGAGTACCGATGGAGATGCTGCCCAGCCCCAGCTCCTTGTGCACCAGCGGCAGCAGGGTGCCGAGCAGCACGGTCAGCAGACCCGCCACCAGCATGATGTTGTTGCACAGCAGCAGGGTCTCGCGGCTCCACAACTCGTGCTTGCCGTGGCTTCTCACCTGGGAGCCCTTGAAGGCAAACAGCAGCAAGGATGAACCGATTACCGCCAGCAGGAAGCCCAGAATGAACAGGCCGCGGGTCGGGTCGGAGGCAAACGCATGCACAGACACCAGCACGCCGGAGCGCACCAGGAAGGTACCCAGCAGGCTCAGAGAGAAGGCGGAGAGCGCCAGCAGCACCGTCCAGGCCTTGAAGGTGGCGCGCTTTTCACTGACCGCCAGCGAGTGCAGCAGGGCGGTACCCGCCAGCCAGGGCATGAAGGAGGCGTTTTCTACCGGATCCCAGAACCACCAGCCGCCCCAGCCGAGCTCGTAATAAGCCCACCAAGAGCCCAGCACGATACCCAGGGTGAGGAAGACCCAGGCCGCCATGGTCCAGGGACGCGACCAGCGCGCCCAGGTGGCATCGAGCCGGCCAGTCATCAAGGACGCGATGGCAAAGGCGAAGGCCACCGAGAAGCCCACATAGCCCATGTAGAGCATCGGCGGGTGGAAAATGAGACCGGGATCCTGCAACAGCGGGTTGAGGTCGCGCCCATCCACCGGGAAGTAGGGCAAGGTACGAATGAAGGGGTCGGAGGTAAACAGCACGAAGGCGGTAAAACCGACCGAGATGAGGCCGAGCACGCCGAGCACCCGCGCCACCGCGTCGAGCGGCAGGCGACGGCTGAACATGGCGACAGCCGCAGTCCAGCCCCCCAGGGTCAGCACCCACAGCAGCAGCGAACCTTCATGGGCGCCCCACACCGCGGAGATGCGATAGGCCAGCGGCAGCAGGCTGTTGGAGTTGGTGGCCACGTACTGCACGGTAAAGTCGTTGTCGATGAAGGCCCAGGTCAGGCACAGGAACGACAGCAACAGCAGCAGGAACTGGGCATAGGCCAGCGGGCGGGCCGCCGACATCATGCCAAGGCGCCCCCATTTGGCCCCGAGCAGCGGATAGCTGCCCAGCAGCAGGGCGGTGGCGAAGGCCAGGATCAGTGAAAACTGTCCCAATTCAGGGATCATGGCTGAACTCCTTTCAAATGAGCCGCAGCACGAACCTGTAAACCGGCTTGAAAAGGTGAAAACGGTGCGAATGCTGCCGGGATCATTGCTTGCTCCCCTTCAGTTGCGCCTCGGTATATTCCGGCTTGAAGTGCATGCCGTTGGTGGCATCGGCCACTTCCGGCGGCATGTAGTTCTCATCGTGCTTGGCCAGCACCTCGAAGGCGGCGACCGTGGTGGCATCCTTGAGGGTGCCCTGGGCAACGATACCCTGCCCCTCGCGGAACAGGTCCGGCAGGATGCCGTCAAACTCGACGGTCACCAGATGCCCGCCGTTGTCCACCAACTTGAAGGCCACCTTGAGGCTCTGGGGATCCCGCTGTACCGAGCCCGGCACCACCAGACCGCCGATGCGCAAGCGCTGTCCCTCTTCCGGCTTGATCTTGTCCGGGCCCTTGCCCTCTACCAGCTCACTCGGGGTATAGAAGAGATCGATGTTCTGGCTGAGGGCATAGAGCACCAGGCCGATCACCGCGGCAAGCCCGGCACTGATCGCCAGGATGATGGTGAGGCGTTTCTTGCGTCTCGGGTTCATAGGGTGTTCTCCATCTGCTGGGCCGCCTTGCGGCGGGCCTCGCGCGCCTGCTTGTTGCGCAGTTCACCGAGCAGGGCGCGGGTTTTCATACGGGTGGAAATGACGATGCCGACCAGGCAGAGCAGGGTCAGACCGAAAGAGAGCCAGACGTAGAAGGCGTAACCGCCCATCGCCAGAAAGTCACTGAATGAGGCAAAGTGCATGCTTACTTCTCCTGCTCGGCTATCTCTTTGACCCAGGGGCGGTGCCACTCCCGCATCAAGAGCTCGTTTCGAAAACGCATCAGGGAGAGGGCCCCGAGGAAGGCGGCAAAGGCCAGGATCATGATGAGCAGCGGCCACAGCATCTCGGGGGAGATGGAGGGTTTGTCAAACTTGGTGATGCTGGCGCCCTGGTGCAGGGTGTTCCACCACTCCACCGAGTAGTGGATGATGGGCAGGTTGATCACCCCCACCAGCGCCAGGATGCCGGCGGCACGACCAGCCAGCACCTTGTCGCTGAAGGCGTTGTAGAGGGCGATGACACCGAGGTAGAGGAACAGCAGGATCAGCTCAGAGGTGAGTCGTGCATCCCACACCCACCAGGTGCCCCACATGGGTTTGCCCCAGGCGGCGCCGGTAAACAGTGCGATGAAGGTGAACACGGCGCCGACCGGCGCGACCGCGGCCACCGTCATGTCCGCCATCCGCAACTGCCACACCAGACCGATGAAGGCGGCCACCGCCATGGTGGAGTAGGCCCCCATGGAGAGAATGGCGGCCGGAACATGGATGTAGATGATCCGGAAGGAGTCGCCCTGCTGATAATCCGCAGGTGCAAAGGCCAGCCCCCAGAGGGTGCCGATGATGAATGCCAGCAGGCTTGTCACGGCAAACCAGGGCAGCAAGGTCCCTGCCAGCTGGTAAGCGCGCTCGGGTTTAGCGTAAGGGTGCAACCATTTCCACATAGCTCACAAAACCTTTCTGTTATTAATATCGTGGCGAGGCCTACCATACCCACTGCCGGAAAACATCACATCCCCCGAAAGCAATAAGCAGCCATCCTCTTGATCTATCTCAATTATATTTTTTATAACGGCCCTTCCATGGCCACTTTTTCAGACGCTTTCGTCAATTCACGCTGACCCTCAGCGCCGCCGAGACCGCCAGTGGGGTCAGGGTCAACGCACCGGCCAGCATGGCCCCCAGAATCGCCAGCTGCCCCGAATAGGGCAGCCCCATCCCCGCCGCATCGATGGCGGAGGTGGCAAAAATCAGTACCGGAATATAGAGCGGCAGGATCAGCAGGCTGAGCAGTACCCCCCCCTTGCGCAAACCGACCGTCAGGGCGACGCCGACCGCCCCGAGCAGGCTCAGCACGGGTGTCCCCAGCGCCAGGGTGGCGACCACCGCCAGATAGGTGTTCATGTCCAGCGACAGCAAAATGGCGAGCAGCGGGGAGATGAGCAGCAGTGGCAGGCCGGTCAGCAACCAGTGAGCGATCACTTTGGCCAGCGCCAGCAAGCCCAGCGGATGGGGCATCAGCATCATCTGCTCCAGCGCACCGTCGCCGAAGTCGTCGCGAAACAGCCGCTCCAGCGACAACATGGCCGCCAGCAGGGCGGCCACCCAGATGATGCCAGGGGCGATGCGGGCCAGCAGCTTGGGCTCGGGGCCGATCCCTAACGGAAACAAAGTGATGACGATGAGGAAAAACCAGAGCGGGTTGAGGATGTCGGAGCGCTGGCGCAAGGCCATCAACAACTCGCGGTGGATCAGGTGCATTACGGCGCGCAACATCAGAACTACTCCTGCAGCAAGGGCGTGAGAGAGAGGGTCTTCAACCGTCCCTGCATCAGGGTCATGTCCTGATGGGTGGTGAGGATCACCATGCCCCCTCGTTCGGCGTGGGTCAGGAACAGCCGTTCCAGCACCTTCACCCCCTGCTTGTCGATGGCGGTAAACGGCTCATCCAGGATCCAGAGCGCCGGCTTGTCACTGAGCCACAGGCGGGCCAGCGCGACACGCCGCTGCTGGCCGGCAGAGAGCTGACCGGTGGGGTTGTCTTCAAACCCGGCCAGACCGACCAGGGCCAGTACCCGCCACAGATCCACGCTGGTATCGGCCGCATGGTGCAGTTTCTGGTAAAAGGCGAGGTTTTCGAGCGGTGTCAGGGCAGCCTTGACGCCAGGCTGGTGACCGAGATAGAGCAGATTGGCGTGATATTCATCGCGGCAACTGCGGATATTTTCGCCATTCCAGCACACTTCACCGGCAAAGGGTTGAGACAAGCCGGTCAGCAAGCGTAGCAGGCTGGTCTTCCCTACCCCGTTGGGGCCTTCAATTTGCACCAGATCACCGGGAGCCACCGCAAAGGAGAGATGTTCAAACAGAGTGCGATCTTCACGCACGCAGCTCAGATTGTGAATTTGAAGCAGCATGAGGATGTAATCAGTGAAAAGAAGCGGCCTGCATATTAACACAGTATCGGGAAGCGTCTTTTCAAAGATGCCAATTATCAGCAGGATTTGTGGGGGAGATCCCGCCTTGAAGAGAGGGGAGGAAAATCAGGAAGGCGGATGCCTTCCCGAACATTCATGAGCGGCCTTTTCGCAATGAAATCAACAATTCAGCCTCGGCCTTAGGCAATTCACATTCGTTCATGACCTCATCGAGGTCGGCACCGAGTTCCACCATCTTGGCAGCGCGGCTGTACAGGCGGCGTTCCGGATCCTGCAGGGTCAGCTCCTGCTGGCGATCGTTGATCTGCTGCATGGCCCCTTCGACGGACTGCAGACGCTGGCCCATGCCGATGGCCCCGGTATGCAGCTCCATCATCTGCTTGCGCAGGCTCTCGAGCTGCCCTTGCAGCGTCTCCACCCTGGCCTCGGACTCTCGCTGGCCACGTCGGCTGCCGATCACCCCATACAGGGCCAGCACCAACGCCAGCAAGGACAACCCCAAGGCGGCAATTTCAATCATCGACACATTATCTTCCTATCAGAGGGAACCGATATCTTCCCACTCTTCATCGGAGAGCAGCTTGTTCAGATCGACCAGGATCAACAGCTGACCATCGCGGTTGCTGACGCCCTGAATGAACTTGGCACTCTCTTCGGTACCCACCGCCGGGGCCGCGTCGATCTCGGAGGAGCGCAGATAAACCACCTCAGCCACGCTGTCGACCATGATGCCGATCACCTGCTTCTCCGCCTCGATGATGACGATGCGCGAGTTTTCACTCACATCGCCGGAGGGCAGGCCGAAACGAGAACGGGTATCGATGACGGTCACCACGTTGCCGCGCAGGTTGATGATGCCCAGTACATACTCGGGCGCACCGGGCACAGGAGCGATCTCGGTGTAGCGCAGCACCTCCTGCACCTGCATCACGTTGATGCCGTAGGTTTCATTTTCCAGCTGGAAGGTGACCCATTGCAGCACTTCATCTTCGGCCAGATTCTGTGCAATATTGCGCTTTTCTGTCATGTTTTTATTCCTTTTATGAAAACGTCTACTGGTAAAACTAGCAATAAAACAGCCCGAGTGCAGAAGTTATCAGCGACCTTCTATGTTGACCCCGCGCTCCAGTAACAGGAGCAATTCCTTCACGTGCAGCAGGGCACACATCTTCTCCTTGACCATGCCCGCTAGCCAGGGGCGTTTGCCCTCCTGATGGCGCCATTTGACCTGGTCACGATGCAATAACTCCGTTCCCTTCAGATGATGGCAGGCAAGTCCCCAGGGAGATTCACCCAGCATGATCAAATACTTGTAATCAGGCACTTCCAGATGCTGGCCAGGCATGACCCACTGTGCCGTGTCCACCACGTTCATCTTCTGTTCGCGGGAAGTCATGATCCCCTTGTACCAGCCTGGCTGACCAAACAGGGTGTTCACTTCTCCCAGTTGATGAATACCGCCAAGCTCGGTCAACGGCACCGCAAAGGTGACACCGGCAACCTCAAAGAACAGCGCCTGAAACTCCTTGCCGGTATCGATATTCTCCCAGGTGGAGGGGGCGACCTCCTCCTGCGGTGCCAATGCAACATCGGTTTCCGTCACCACCAGCGTGGCAGGATCCGCAGCTGCAGGCTCAGGCATCACCTCGGGCCAGACTGGCTCGACGGGCAGCAGGGCATCCTCGGCCTCAATCTGGAGTGGCTCGCTGACGACCTCTTCATGACTCAGCGCATCGATTTCAAACTGCACCTGACCGACCTGAGCCAGCAATTCACTCAACTGCTCCAGCCGTTGATCCGCTTCCAGATAGGGTTGCGCCACCTTATCGGCAACCGGCTGGGGCTGACGCTGCAACTGGATGACGGGGGCAGAGTCAGACTCGTCAGACGAATCCAGCAGCAGCGCATCATCCAGCAACAGGGAGTGGAAGTAATCATCCATGGCCCGAACTTGGGTGGTATCTCTCATGATGTCACCTCATGAGCACGCTGACGCTCTTGCGCATCAAGATAGTTGAGCAGGGTCTCATAGGCATAGGTGCCACGGCTGCTCGGCGAATAGATGGAGGGAGGTATGTGAAGCAAACTGGCATCCCGGAACTTGGTATCTATGGGTATGACGGCATTCCATACCGCATTGCCATGCTGCTCCTTGATGGACTGCAGAGTCATCAACGAGGCACGGGTTCGCTTGTCAAACATGGTGGGAATGACGGTATAGCGGAACTTCTCCCGCTTGGAGCGCTGCATGATTTCAAACGTCTTCATCATCCGCTCCAGCCCTTTGAGCGCCAGAAACTCGGTCTGCACCGGTACCAGGATCCGGTCACACGCCGCCAGCGCATTGACCATCATGACCCCCAAGACAGGCGGGCAGTCGATCAGCACGTAATCGTACTGATCCTGAATGCGCAGCAACGCCCGCTTGAGTACCAGCCCCATCCCTTCCCGATTGCCCATCACCCGATCCAGGGTCGCCAGGGTGATTGACGCGGGCAGCAGATGAATGTTGTCAAACTTGGTGCGCAGCGTCAGTTTATTGACGAGCTCTGCCGTTGGTTTGACCGCCTGAAACAGCTCATAAAGAGTGCCATCCAGCCGGTCGGAATCAAAATCGAGATAAGAGGTCAGGGAGGCATGAGGGTCGGTGTCAATCAACAGCACCCGCTGACCGCGCTGGGCCAGAATACCGGCCAGCGAGACCACTGTAGTGGTTTTACCGACCCCACCCTTTTGGTTGGCAACCGTCCAAACAATCACTGTATCAATCCTGCCTCGTTGTTATGCGTATGCCACCACCTGGCAGCGTGATCACCTTGACCTCTCCTGCCTCGACCGCCTGTTGCACTGCCGGCACTGGTGTCTCCGTTACAGGCTGCACCGAGGGAGTTGATACCGGTACGGGTGGCACCCAGGCGAACTTGGAAATAGCGACCACCACCTTGCGATTCTGTAAACGTCCCTGCTCGGTACTGTTGTCCGTGAAGGGAGAAAACTCCCCGTAAGCTTCATAGGCCAACCGCTGCGGCGCTATCCCTTTGGCGATGAGTGCGGTGAGCACGGCTTCCGCCCTTGCCGCAGACAACGTCCAGTTGGAACGAAAAATTTCATTATTTATCTGCTGGTTATCGGTATAACCGCGCACTCTTACATAGTTATCGACCTGCTTCAGAATACTTGAAAGAGTATTTAGCACGGGATCGGCATTGGTACTCATGAAGGCGCTGCCACTGCCGAACAACAGACCCGAGCTCAGCTCGACGGTCAACCAGTTGTCATTGAGCGTCAGCTTGACTACCCCGGCATCGACCAGAGAGCCCATGCTCTCCTGCAATTGCGTATCGATCTTCGCAAGAGTCATACCATCTTGTGCGATGGGAACACCTGAGATGGGAGCCAAAGAGGGTGAGCGCGCTTTGGCGCTCTCCGGAACCGAGGAGGCGGCAGATACCTCGTTGTTCAACAACGACTTCCCCTGCCCTTCCAGCAAACCGTCGCTGCGTGGCTGCATGACGTTGAATGCCTGGGTCATGCCATCGATGACCGCGCGATACTTGTCCTTGTTGACCAGTGCCACCGAATAGAGCACCACGAACAGGGCGAAGATCAGCGTCATGTAATCGGCGTAGGAAACCAGCCAGCGGTCGAGATGTTCCCGGCCTTGCAGATGCAAACGGTAGCGCTTGCGCATGGCTATTCTCCCTTCAGATAAGCCTTCAACCGCCGTTCAACCTGAGGACCATTTTCGCCGTGGGCGATTGCCATCAAGCCTTCCAGCGTCATCTCCTGAAACAGGGCGTAATGATAGTGAAAAGCCCGCAACCGGTTGGCAATCGGCAGGTATAGCAGGTTGGCAAAGCCAACCCCGTAAATAGTGGCGACAAACGCAACGGCGATACCAGCACCCAGCGAGGCGGGTTCTTCCAGATGAAACATGGCCTGGATAAGTCCAATCACGGCACCGATGATACCTATGGTCGGACTATAGCCTCCCATGGCTTCAAAGACTCTGGCGGAGTGTTCGTTTCGCTCCTGCTCGATGTCGATATCCGCTTCCAGCAACATGCGAATATCATCTATCGACACCCCGTCCACTATCATGGTGAGCCCCTGCCGGGTAAATTCGTCGCTCTCCTGATCAGCCTGGTTCTCCAGCGCCAGCAGCCCTTGCTGACGTGCAAACACGGCCCAGGCTTGCAGTCGTTCAGCTTGTGCGACCAGATCCCAGGCGGGAGGTAACAGCATCCAACGGGTCTGTCTTATCGCTTCCAGTAGAAACTTGCGTGGCGTCTGCAAAATGACAGCCCCCCAGGTTCCTCCTACAACGATGACGAAAGCAGGCCCATCAAGCAGGGTGAGCAGGTTGCCGCCATGCCATAACTGGGCAATGGCGATGGCTCCCAGTGCCAGGATCAGGCCGAACATGCCCATCGTTAGCGGCCCAGCTCAACCAGGATTCGTTGTGCAACCCGATCCAGCGGCAGTGATTCCGTGGCGATGCCGGCTTTGGCAACCGCTTGTGGCATGCCATATACCACGCAGGAGGCTTCGTCCTGTGCCCAGATGGTAGAGCCCTGCTCCTTGAGCAGACGCGCACCATCCCGACCATCCGCCCCCATCCCGGTCAATACGATGGCGAGCACCTTGTCGGCATAGGTTTTGGCAGCAGACGCAAAGGTGATGTCGACACATGGCTTGTAATTCACCTTGTCATTGCCATCGACAATCCGGATGCGGGCACCCGCACCACGCCCCTCCAGCAGCATCTGTTTGCCGCCCGGAGCCAAGTAGGCATGACCAGGTTTGAGCACATCGCCATCTTCCGCTTCCTTGACTCCGATCTGGCACAGACCATTAAGTCGAGCGGCAAACGCGGCGGTAAAGGTTGCCGGCATATGCTGGATCAACAAGATGGGATGAGGGAAATCACCGGGTAATTTGGTCAACACGTTCTGCAGCGCAACTGGGCCACCCGTCGAGGTACCGATGGCCACCAGCTGATAGCTCTTGCCACTGCGTTTGAAGGCAGCCGCAGGCATGGCGCGCGGCGGCTCGGCCTGACGCTCTGCCGGCCGGGTGATTGAGCTGCCTAGCGGGGAACGGGCGGCGGGCTCAGGCGCTTTGGGACGAGCAGGCGCAGCCATCAGGAAACGCTTGCGAGAAATCTCCTTGACTCGCTGCTGCAACAGGCGAACGGCTTCATCCTTGTCACGGGCGATATCTTCAAATTTCTTGGGCAGGAAATCGAGCGCCCCGGCATCCAGCGCATCCAGCGTCGCCTTGGCCCCCTCATGAGTCAAAGAGGAGAACATCAGGATCGGAGTCGGACACTTAGCCATGATCTCGCGTACGGCACTGATGCCATCCATCACGGGCATCTCGATGTCCATGGTGATCACATCCGGGCGCAGCTGGATCGCCTTGTCCACGGCTTCGCGTCCATTTTGAGCCGTATCGATCACCATCAGCATGGGATCCTGAGTGATGATCTCGCTGACCCGACGACGGAAGAAGCTCGAATCGTCGACAACTAATACCTTGACTGCCATTGTTATTTTTCTAACTCCTTGGGCCTGGGCTATCAATGTCTACGGGCATACGCCTTGAGCAGACTCGGCACATCCAGAATGAGTGCAATACCGCCATCGCTGGTGATGGTGGCTCCCGCCATGCCAGGGGTACCTTGCAACAGGCTGTCCAGCGGCTTGATCACCACTTCTTCCTGGCCAATCAGGTTATCCACGACAAAACCGATCTGCTGCGTGCCAATCTGCACGATGACCACATGACCCGTATCCTGCCGTGACTTCTTCTGTTTTCCTCTGACCAGCCAGTTGTACAGATAGAAGAGCGGGATGGCTTTTTCGCGCACTATGATAGTGAGCTGTCCATCCACCATGTTGGCCTTCTTGAGGTCCAAGTGAAAAATCTCGTTCACGCAGCCCAGCGGCAGCGCAAATGTCTGCTCACCCACTTCCACCATCAGGGTAGGCAGAATGGCCAGGGTCAGCGGCACCTTGATTTCAAGACGGGTGCCCTTGCCCCAGGTCGAATCGATATGCACCGAGCCATTGAGGCTGACGATACTGGTCTTCACCACGTCCATCCCGACACCACGGCCGGAGATGTCCGAGATCTCGGACTTGGTAGAAAAACCGGGGGCGAAGATCAAGTTGTAGGCATCGTTGTCACTCATTCGCGCCGCCGTATCGGCATCCAGCACACCACGGCTGATAGCGATGGACTTGAGCTTCTCGGGATCCATACCAGCACCATCATCTTCGATGCACAGCAAGATATGATCGCCCTGCTGGGAAGCGCTCAGGGTAATGGTGCCCTGCCGTGGCTTGCCAGCTTTCTCGCGGACATCCGGCATTTCAACGCCATGGTCACAGGAGTTGCGCACCAGGTGAACCAGCGGGTCAGCCAGCGCTTCAACCAGGTTCTTGTCCAGATCCGTCTCTTCCCCGACCATCACCAGCTCAATTTCTTTCTTGAGGGTACGAGCCAAATCACGAACAACGCGCGGGAAGCGACCAAACACTTTCTTGATGGGCTGCATGCGGGTTTTCATCACCGCACCCTGCAGATCTGCCGTCACCACATCCAGGTTGGCAACCGCTTTTGACATGTCTTCATCGTTGCTGGCAATACCAAGGCTGACCAGTCGGTTGCGCACCAATACCAGCTCACCCACCATGTTCATGATGACGTCCAGCGTCTTGGTATCCACCCGAACGGTGGTATCGCTTTGCACTGCGTTGTCAGCAGGAGCAGGGGCCGGTTGCTTGGCTGGCGCAGGGGCTGGTGCCGGTTTTGCCGGTGCAGCAGCCGGTTTGGCGGCGGCCGATGCCGGGGCTGGCTTGGCTGCCGGAGCTGGCGTGGCGGCAGCGGGTGCTACCGCGGCCTGCACAGGCGCTGCTGGCGGCGTAATACTGGTTTGCGGCCCCTGGCCACGACCGTGCAGTTCATCCAGCAGACGCTCGAATTCATCGTCATCGATCAGTTCATCGACTTCTTTTTGTACTGATTTCAATGGATTGCTTTCAGGGGCACCGCCATGTTGGCCCTGACCATGCAACTGATCGAGCAGAGCCTCGAATTCATCGTCGGTAATATCACCAGAGCTTGCCACCACCGGGCTGGCGGCTGCAGTTGGTGCGCCTCCCACCCCATGCAGTTCATCGAGCAGGCGCTCGAACTCATCGGCGGAGATCTCGTCGATGGATCCCCCACCGCTGACGACGGAAGAAGCGGGGACGGGATCGGCGACAGGTTCCGGGATGGCTGCAGCCACCTCGACCACCTCTTCAACGGCAGGAGCCATCTCTTCGGACGCCACACTGCCACCCGCAGAAGCAGTCAACAGCTGCTCTTCCCCTTCAGGCTTGCAGAGCTCATGCAGGTCGTGCAGGATTTCAGCGGAAGCCGGGCTTGGCGGTTCGCGATTCTGCACCTGGGCAAACATCACATTGATGGCATCCAGCGCCTGCAAAATGACATCCATCAACTCGGCGGTAACGGTCCGCTTGCCATTGCGCAAGATATCGAACACGTTCTCGGCACCGTGACAAACATCCACCAACTCGGTCAGCGAGAGAAAACCGGCACCGCCTTTGACGGTATGGAAGCCGCGAAATATGGCATTCAACAGATTCTTGTCATCGGGTCGCTTTTCCAAGTCGACCAGTTGTTCAGACAACTGTTCCAATATTTCGGATGCTTCGACCAAAAAGTCTTGCAGTATGTCTTCATCAACTTCGAAGGCCATGCGTCACTCCATTAAAATCCCAGGCTAGACAGCAGATCGTCCACATCATCCTGACCATTGACCACATCGGAACGAGTCTCAGGGTTCATGATGGGGCCTTCAGCTTCAATCCCGCTTACAGGAAGGCTGCGAGAAGAATGCTCAGCAGATGCCTCACCAAACATAGTCAGCATTTCTATTAATTTAGTTTCAACTTCCTGAACTAACTTGATGACCTTGCGGATCATCTGGCCGGTCAAATCCTGAAAATCTTGCGCCATCAGGATTTCTGTCAGCAGTTGCCGTAATTTATCGGCATCAGATTCAGAAGCCTTAATGAAATCATCCAGTTGGTGACACAAAGACTTGAACTGACCAACACTCATCTCTCTGCTCATCAGGGCATTCCAGTTGGGCAGAACAAGCTGAATATTGTCATTTAGTCGATCGGCAATCGGTAAACTGGCTTCCACGGCATCCATGGTGCGATTGGCAGCTTTGTCCGTCATGTCGATGACATAACTGAGTCGC
This sequence comes from Aeromonas sp. 2692-1, assembly GCF_013085505.1. Lineage (NCBI taxonomy): Bacteria > Pseudomonadati > Pseudomonadota > Gammaproteobacteria > Aeromonadales > Aeromonadaceae > Aeromonas > Aeromonas sp. 2692-1. The sequence continues at coordinate 2,439,763 of NZ_CP038513.1, read as the reverse complement.
TCCCGCGCATCGGGGATTTCGTGAGTGGCCAGATCGGGGATCCGGGGATCTAGCCGAAAATCTTGTAGGGAATCATGCAGTTGTCGGGTCAACTGACCCACTTTGTCAAACAGGGCCGCCGCATTGGGAGCACACGCATCGGCGATGAGAGTGTCGGCCTGTTCAAATTCACCTTGCTCAAGATGGGCAACAAGCATCCTTGCCTGATCGAGCGAAATCATTGCACTCGTTTTGGCCTTCATCCCTGCTGCTCCTTAGCCGATTCGTTCAAAGATTTTGTCGAGTTTCTCTTTGAGCGTTGCAGCAGTGAAAGGCTTGACGATATAGCCATTGACGCCGGCCTGGGCAGCTTCAATGATCTGCTCGCGTTTCGCTTCGGCAGTCACCATCAGCACCGGCAGGTGTTTGAGTTTGTCATCGACGCGAATAGCCTTGAGCAGGTCGATACCTTGCATGCCCGGCATGTTCCAGTCGGTCACGACAAATTGAAAATCACCATTTTTCAACATTGGCAAGGCCGTGTTGCCATCGTCTGCTTCGTGGGTGTTGTTGAATCCCAAGTCACGCAGCAAGTTCTTGATAATCCGGCGCATCGTTGAAAAATCGTCAACAATGAGGATTTTCATGTTCTTGTCCAAAATTCCCTCCTAAATAGCCGCCAGAGCGGCTCACTTACATGATGCAGATCGCAGGTTTTGTTTTGCGGATTATGCCTTAGAGTTTTGTTTCAGTGTAGCCAGTACAAACACTTATACATGCCAATCTCTTAAACGCGCGCGTAATCTGTGCATCGCCTGACTGTGTATCTGGCTCACGCGAGACTCGCTGACGTTCAATACCTCGCCTATTTCACGCAAGTTCAGTTCTTCATCGTAGTAAAGGGAGAGCACCAGCGCTTCCCGCTCCGGCAGGCGGCCGATGTGTTCGGCCAACGCCCCTTGAAAACGCTCGGCGGCCAGTTCATCAAACCCGTTGCTGCCCGGCTCGTCATCGGGATGACCGATGACATCCTCGCTGACGCCAAGATCTTCGATGCCGATGATCTTGCCGCAGGAGACATCCTGCAGCATGGCGTGATACTCAACAAGGCTGACTCCCATCTGGGCGGCTACCTCGCTATCACGGGCATCACGGCCATGGGCTTGTTCAACATTTTCGATGGCTTCGGCGATGGTGCGGCTGTTGCGGTGCACCGAACGCGGCACCCAGTCACCCCGCCGGATCTCGTCGAGCATGGAACCGCGGATGCGGATCCCGGCGTAGGTTTCAAAGCTCGCCCCCTTGCTGCCGTCAAAATTGCGGGAGGCTTCGAGCAATCCAATCATACCTGCCTGGATCAGGTCATCCAGCAAAACACTGCTTGGCAGGCGAGCCAACAAATGCTGGGCGATCCGTTTCACCAGCGGAGCATGACGCTCGACCAGCACATAGGAATCCTGATGACGCAAGTACGCTTGGGCTTTATTCACGGGAACCTTCCTGTGCTATGACCGGCTTTTGCAGCAAATTTTCCAGGAAAAATTCGAGATGACCGCCGGGTTGGTTAGGAATGGGCCAGCTTGCCGCCTTGTTGGCCAGCGCTCTGAACGCCAGCGCGGCCGGGGACTTGGGGAAGGCTTCGACAATCAGCTTCTGCTTGCGCACGGCGGCTCGCAGATTGGTGTCGTAGGGGACGCAGGCAACCAGCTCCAGCGAGGTATCCAGGAAACGGTCGGTGACCCGGGTCAGCTTGGCATAGAGTTCCTGCCCTTCACGCAAGGAGCGAACCATGTTGGCCACCACCTTGAAGCGGAAGACGCCGTGCTCCTTGGAGAGGATCTTGATGAGGGCGTAGGCATCCGTGATGGAGGTCGGTTCATCGCACACCACCACCATGATGTCCTGGGCCGCGCGGGTGAAGCTCAGCACCATGTCGGAGATACCGGCCGCCGTATCCACCAGCAGGATGTCGACCTGGGTCTTCATCTCGCTGAAAGCGCGGATAAGCTCGGCGTGTTGCACCGGCGAGAGCTCGACCATGGACTGGGTGCCCGAGGTGGCCGGCACTATCATCATGCCGTACGGACCCTCGACTATGATGTCGTCGATCGTGCACTCGCCGGCCAGCACGTGGGACAGGTTGCGATGCACCCGCAGCCCCAGCATGACGTCCACGTTGGCCAGGCCAAGGTCGGCGTCCAGTACCATCACCCGTTTGCCCTGGGCGGCCATGGCTCCCGCCACGTTCAGGGTCACGTTGGTCTTGCCGACGCCACCCTTGCCACCAGACACGGCGATCACTTTTACTCGATTGTTTTGACGCATTTTGCGCAGACCACTCGCCTGATCCATATACATGTTACTCATAAAACTCCGAATCTTCGGCCTCGCCAAAGCCTGTGCCCCAGAAATAGGGTTCTTCTGTTTCCCGCTCCAGCGAGCCCATGGCAGCTCCGACGAGCTGTGCCGCATTGGCGACCTGAATATCTTCCGGAACCCTTTGCCCATCAGTGATATAGCTGATGGGCAATGCATTCTGGATACACACGTTAATCACTTCGCCCAGATTCAGACTCTCATCCAATTTGGTAAGTATGCAGCCGCTCAATGGAATACGCCGGAAATGGTCCACCGCTTCCTGCATCACCCGACGCTGGGAGGTGGCCGACATCACCAGGTAGCTGCGGATGCGCACCTTGGCATTCTTGACCAGGGTATCGAGCTGCTCGGTCAGCCGAATATCCCGCTGCCCCACCCCGGCGGTATCGATGAGCACCAGCCGACGGTGACGGAACTGATAGAGCGCATTGGCCAACTCCTCGGCATCCCGCACCTGCCGCACCGGGCAGCCCATGATGCGACCATAGGTCTGCAACTGCTCATGGGCACCGATCCGGTAGTTGTCGGTGGTGATGAGCGCCACCTGCTCGGCGCCATACTTCATGGCAAACCGCGCCGCCAGCTTGGCAATGGTGGTGGTCTTGCCCACCCCGGTCGGCCCGAGCAGTGCAACCGCCCCGCCCTGCCGCAGAATTTCGTCTTCGCTGATCTTGAGCTGGGCCGTCAACACCTCGGCCAACTGGGCCATGGCCTGATGGATCGACATATCCTCGGGGATAAGGCCAGCCAGCTGATCGGCAAAGGCATCGTCAAACCCTATCTTCTTGAGCTCCTTGATGAGCAGGGCACGCATCGGCTCGCGACGCTCCACCTCCTGCCACATCAGGCCGGAGATCTGATGCTCCAGCAGCTTGCGGATGCTGGCCATCTCCTTGCGCATCCCCTCCATCTCCTGATCCCGCTGGGGGGATTGGGGAGCACGGCCGGGCGCGGCGGCTCTCGCCTTCGGTTTGGCGGGCTCGGGAGCCGCTCCCCATTGCCCCTGCTCGGCCAGAGTACGGGGCGCGCCGCTGGCAGCGGCCGACGGGGCGCCGCTCTGGCCCCCCTGACTGTTCTGGGCCGGGTTCAACTTCTGCTGGCGGGCCAGCAGGGCGGCCAGGGTGTCGGCATAATGTTCGTTCTGCTCCTGGGCCAGACTCGGTGCAGGGCGGGTCATCTGCCGTCCGGCAGACGAGATATTGACGCTCTCATCGTTCAACTGACGGCGAACCGGCGCATCTTTGGGTCCCGGAACCTGGGATTGATAATCGACAGCGGCGACTATCTCCACCCCACCGGTGACCTTCTTGTTGGACATGATGACGGCATCAGGCCCGAGAGTCTCCTTGACCTCGGCCAGAGCCGTTCGCATGTCCTTGGCAAAAAACCGCTTAATCTTCACCCGTCATCTCCGCTAACTAGTTCTGCCCTACCGCACTGACGATGCGGATTTGCTTGTCATCAGGCACTTCCTGATAAGACAGAACGCGCAATCCAGGAATGGCATTCTTGACAAATTTCGCCAGGGTATTGCGCAGTATCCCTGATGTCAGAAGCACGGCCGGTTGGCCTTCCAGTTCTTGTCGTTGAGTGGCTTCCACCAGCGAGCGTTGCATCCGCTCCGCCAGACCCGGCTCGATGCCGGCGCCATCACCACCCCCTGCCTGCAGGGATTGATGCAATATACGTTCCAATTCCGGTGCCAAGGTGATCACCGGCAGTTCGGGATCCGGGCCGGCAATCTCCTGCACGATCAGCCGGCGCAAGGCGATACGGCAGGCCGCCGTCAGCACTTCCGGATCCTGGCTGCGCGGGGCATATTCCACCAGGGTCTGCAGGATAGTGCGCATATCGCGGATTGGCACGCCTTCATTGAGCAAATTCTGCAATACCTTCACCAGGTTACCCATGCTGATGACCTCAGGAACCAGCCCTTCCACCAGCTTGTTCTGGTGCTTCCCAATCATGTCGAGCAACTGTTGTACTTCGTCATGGCCCAGCAACAGGGCGGCATGGTTGGAGAGGATCTGGCTCAGGTGAGTAGCCACAACGGTCGCGGTATCCACCACTGTGTAGCCAAGGGTCTGCGCCTGGGAGACCTGCTCCTTGGCAACCCACACCGCCTCCAGTCCGAAAGCGGGATCCCGGGTCGCAACCCCCTGGATCTGGCCGAACACCTGGCCCGGATTGATGGCCATTTCCTTATCATGGTAAACATTGGCCTCGCCGGTACTGACTCCCATCAAGGTGATGCGATATTGGTTCGGGGCCAGATCCAGGTTGTCGCGGATATGCACCGCAGGCACCAGAAAACCCAGCTCCTGGGAGAGCTTCTTGCGCACCCCCTTGATCCGGTTGAGCAGCTCGCCGCCCTGGTTGCGATCCACCAATGGGATAAGTTGATAACCCACCTCCAAGCCGATGATGTCCACCGGCATCACGTCGTCCCAGCTCAAGTCTTTCTGCTCGTGGGTCTGCTCCGTGCTCGCCGGCATCAGCTCGCCCTTGGCCGCCTTGGCCGCCAGCTGTTTCTCGCGGCGCAGCAGCCACCAGGCACCGGCGGCGGCGATGGCCCCCAGACTGAGGAACGCCAGATGGGGCATACCGGGCACGCTGCCCATCATCAGCAGGATACCGGCCGAAATGATCAGGGCTTTGGGATTGTCGAACAACTGGCCCAGCACCGCGGTGCCCATGTCCTGATCCGTGTTCTGGCGGGTCACTATGATGGCGGCGGCGATGGAGAGCAGCAGCGACGGGATCTGGGCCACCAGACCGTCACCGATGGCGAGCAGGGTATAGATCTGGGCCGCTTCGCCGAAGGTGAGCTGGTGCTGCACCATGCCGATGATGAAGCCGCCCAGGATGTTGATGAACAGGATCATGATGCCTGCCACCGCATCCCCTTTCACGAATTTCGAGGCACCGTCCATGGAGCCGTAGAAGTCGGCTTCCTGAGTCACGTCCTGGCGGCGCTTCTTGGCCTCTTCCTGATTGATGAGGCCGGCGTTCAAGTCCGCATCGATGGCCATCTGTTTGCCGGGCATGGCATCCAGGGTGAAGCGGGCGCTAACTTCTGAGATCCGGCCCGCACCCTTGGTGACCACCACGAAGTTGATGATCATCAGGATCATGAAGACGATGATGCCGACCGTGTAGTTGCCGCCGATCACCACGTTGCCGAAGGCTTCGATCACGTGGCCGGCCGCCGCACTGCCGTTGTGCCCTTCCAGCAACACCACCCGGGTAGAGGCGACGTTGAGCGCCAGCCGCAGCAGAGTCGCTATCAGCAGCACGGTCGGGAAGGCGGCAAATTCGAGCGGACGGCGGGTGTAGACGGCTACCAGCAGCACCACAATGGAGAGCGCGATGTTGAAGGAAAACAGGATATCCAGCATCAGCGGCGGAATGGGCAGCACCACCATGCCAAGAGAGGCCAGCACCAGCAGCGGCGTCCCCAGGCCCTTGGTCAACAGCCACTTGTACTCTTTGATTCGGCCCAATGATGCCTGGAGTTTCATCGTTTTTCTCAATCTCAAACCGCTGATGCCAGATTAAAGCAAACATCAAGCCAATAATACAAGATATTGAAATACAATGATTTTATTTTGACTGTGTCAGAAGTTTGTCATTTGCGGAATTCGGTTGGAATGGGTAGATCCTTGGCCAGCGGATTGGGACGGCGACCACGGCCACGACGGAACTTCTTGAGCTGATAGACATAGGCCAGCACCTGTGCCACGGCGGCAAACAGCCCTTCCGGGATCTCGTGACCAATCTCGGTGGCGTGGTAGATGGCGCGGGTCAACGCCGGGGACGGCATCACCGGGATCTCGTACTCCCTGGCTATCTCTCTGATCTTCATCGCGATTTCATCGGTGCCCTTGGCCACTACCTTGGGCGCGCTGCCCGGCTTGGCGGTATCGTACTTGAGCGCCACCGAGTAGTGGGTTGGGTTGGTGATGACCACGTCCGCCTTGGGTACATCCCCCATCATGCGGCGCATCGCCATCTCCATCTGCAAACGTCGGATCCGCCCCTTCACCTCGGGTTTGCCTTCGCTGTCCTTGAACTCGTCCTTGACCTCCTGCTTGGTCATCTTGAGCTGGCGCATGTGGTTCCACTGCTGGAACGGCACGTCGATGGCCACGATGGGAATGAGGGCGCAGCAGAGGATGATCAGCATCCACAGCAGCAGATCCAGCGCGTCTATGATGCCGCCCGGGTAGCCCTCGAGGGAGAGATTGAGCAGGTGGTTGAACTGGCTGGAGAGCATCCACCAGGCGAACAGGGAGATGAACACCACCTTGGCGATGGACTTGACCAGCTCGACCAGGGATTGCACCCCGAACATCCGCTTGATGCCGTTGAGCGGGCTCAGCTTGCTCCACTTGGGCAGCATGGCCTCGGAGGAGAAGTTCATCCCCCCCATCAGGATGTTGCCGACGAAGGCGGCGATGGCCACCAGCATGAACAGCAGACCGAGTGGGTGCAGCAGCTCGCGCAGCAGGGCCGGCAGCATGGTCATCATGGCATTGGGGTCGAACGCCTGCTCCCGATCCAGAGTAAAGCCCATGGTGAGCACCTTGACCATGGCGCCGGCCAGGCTCTCCTTGACCATCAGCAGGCCAAACACGGCCGCCAGCAGGACGCTGGCGGTACCCAGCTCCTTGGATCGTGCAATCTGCCCTTTTTCCCGGGCTTGTTGCAGTCGTTTGCCCGTGGGTTGTTCGGTACGTTCCTGATCGGTATCAGCCATGCTGACCCCCGCACAGGTCGAGGCAATCCGGCATCAAACCCGCCGGAGCGCCGTTGTTCAGTCGCACCATGCCAACAGGGCAGGTCCAGGCAATCAATCTCGGGCAATGGAGCCCCCAGCCTGCCGCCGGCATCTTACTGCCCCCCCAGGCACTGGGTGCCGATGAGGGTGCAACTGGTCTCCTGCACCCGCTCCCACATGCTGTCGAAATGGCCGAGGAAGCCACCTATGGTGAGCCAGAGGATCAGCAGGCCCGACATCATGCTGACCGCAAAGCCGATACTGAAGATGTTGAGCTGGGGGGCGGCGCGGGTCATGACGCCAAAGGCAAAGTTGATGAGCAGCAGGGCGACGATGGCGGAGAGTGCCATCACCAGCGAGGCCTGATACATGACCCCGAGAAAACCGATCAGATCGCGAATGGAAGGCAGGCTGAGGCCGCTGTCCGACACCGGCAGGGTATCAAAGCTCAGCACCACCATGCGCAGCATGATGAGGTGGCCGTCCACCGCCAGAAACACCAGGGTCGCCAGCATCAGGTAGAACTGGCCCACCACCGGTGCCGACTGGCCGTTCATGGGGTCCACCAGAGTAGCGAAACCAAGACTGGTCTGCATGGCGATGATCTGGCCGGCCATCACGAAGCTCTCCATCAGGAACTGGGTCATGAGACCGAGCGCGACCCCGATGAGCAACTGCTGGCCCAGCACCAGAAAACTGCCGACCGAGAACAGCTCTATCTTGGGCATGGGGGGAAGCAAAGGGGCAATCATCAGGGTCAGCGCCAGCGCCAGGCTGATGCGCACACGGGCCGGTGTCAGCCGGCTGCCAAACACCGCCATCACCATCAGCAGCCCGCTCACCCGCGCCAACGGCCAGACGATGGAAGACAACCACTCCATGATGAGAGCGGTTGTGTAGGTCATCCGGGCACCTTGCGGGCCATCGAGGCCGGCAACGAGCACAGAAGGCCGCCCTGCTCGAGCTGGCCCATCATCCCACCACCTCCGGAATTTGGCTCACCATCAGCAGGAAGAAGTCCATCAGACTCTGCAAGCCCCAGTGCGCCCCCGCCCCCAGTGCAAACAGGGTGACGATGAGACGGGGCAAAAAGCTCAAGGTCTGTTCGTTGATGGAGGTGGCCGCCTGGAAGATGGCCACCAGCAAGCCGACGCAGAGGCTCGGCAGGATCACGGCACACACCATGATGGTGACCAGCCAGAGCGCCTCGCGAAACACGTCGATAAAGGTTTCAGGACTCATGCCGTTCGCTCCTTGCGTTGCTCGCCCTTAGCCACCGGCGCCCAGCCCGAAGCTGTTGGCCAGGGATCCCAGGATCAGGTTCCAGCCATCCACCATGACGAACAACATCAGCTTGAATGGCAGGGAGACCAGCATCGGCGACAACATCATCATCCCCATCGCCATCAGGATACTGGCCACCACCAGGTCTATCACCAGGAACGGCAGAAACAGCATGAAGCCTATCTGGAACGCGGTCTTGAGTTCGCTGGTGACAAACGCCGGGATCAGCACCCGCAGCGGCACGTCGGCGGGCTTGTCCACCTGCACGTTCGCTATCTCCATGAAGGTGTTGAGATCCTTGATCCGGGTCTGGGCCAGCATGAACTGGTGGATGGGCAGCTCGGCCTTCTCCAGCGCCTCCTTGGCCTGGATGGTCTCGGCCAGATAGGGTTGCAGCGCCTCGTTGTTGATGCGATCCAGCACCGGCGACATGATGAAGAACGACATGAACAGGGCAATGCCGATCAACACCTGGTTGGAGGGGCTCTGCTGCAGGCCGATGGCCTGGCGCAGAATGCCGAGCACTATGATGATGCGAGTAAAGGAGGTCATCATGATGACGATGGCCGGCAGGAAGGAGAGCGCCGTCATCAGCGCCAGCACCTGCAGGGTCAGGCTGTATTCCTGGCTGCCATCCGCCATGGTCTTGATGGTGACTGCCGACATGCCGTCCTGGGCCAGCGCCAGCGGCGAGCAGAGGATCAGGAGGGATAACAGGCCGACCAGCAGCCCACCGTGCGGCCGTGAGCCGTTAGCTTTTTTCATGCTTGCCCATCAATTTGCCAAGCTGCTGGGAAAACGCCTGGGGCTGGCTCTCGTCCAGCGGCTCTTCCAGGCGATAGAGAAAGTTGACCTGCTGCGGCGTCACCCCGAGCAACAGTTGCTGTTCGCCCACCTTGACCACCAGCAGCTTCTCCTTGTAGCCCACCGGCAGGCTGGCGATGACCCGCATCTGGCCGCCCCCCATGGCGGTGGCAATCTTGCTCTTCTTGAGCAGGAAACCGAGCACCAGGATGAGGCCTATCACCATCAGGCTGGAGAGCAGCCAGGAGGTGAGGCTGGGCGGATTGGCGCCCGCACCGGGTTCAGCCAGTGCGGGGAGGGAGAGAAGCCACAGCGGGAAGAGACGGATCATTTTAGTTTCTTGATCCTTTCGATCTGACTGATGACGTCAGTCAGCCTGATACCGAACTTGTCGTTCACCACCACTACCTCGCCGTGGGCGATCAGGGTACCGTTCACCAGTACGTCCAGCGGCTCGCCCGCCACCCGATCCAGCTCCACCACCGAGCCTTGGTTGAGCTGCAGCAGGTTGCGGATGCTGATCTGGCTGCGGCCCACTTCCATGGCGATGGTCACCGGAATATCCAGAATGGTATCCAGCTTGCGCCGCTCCTCGGCACTGATGGGGGCATCATCCTTGAGCTCTTCGAGGGGAGCGGGCTTGGCTTCGGCAGTCACCTGCTCTTCCAGCGCGGCTGCCCAGGCGTCCGCCATCAGATCCTCTTCATCAGTTCCGCTCATCTTGAATTCCTTATGCTGCTTTCTTGACGGCCTGCCAGTGCAGATCGCCGTTTATCGTTGTTGATCTTCGATGCTGCGCTCGAGCTCTTCCAGCTCGGCCTCGCCATCAATGCGTACACCGCCCCGGGTCACCAGATGCATCTCGGTCTTGACCCCTTCCGGGCGCTTGAGTTTGTCGGTGATCTTGAGCGCCACATTGTCCTTGGTCCGCCCCATCTTGGCATGGAAGGTGGGCAAGTCCTCCACGAACACCAGCAGGTTCTCCGGCATCTCCACCGGGATGATGTCGCCGGGTTGCAGCTCCATCAGCTCGCGCAGGGTGAGCTCGGTCTCCAGCAACTTGGCCCGCAGCTCCACCTTGACGTCCATGATCTCGTCGCGCAGTGCCTTGCTCCAGCGCACGTCGGTGTCACCCTTGTCGCTCTGCACGCCGGCGTCCAGCAGCTCGCGGATGGGCTCCAGCATGGAGTAGGGCATGGCCACGTGAAAGTCACCGCCACCGCCATCCAGCTCGATGTGGAACGAGCTGACCACGATCACCTCGGTGGGGCTGACGATGTTGGCCATGGCCGGGTTCACCTCGGAGTCGAGGTACTCGAAGCCCACGTCCATCACCGGTGCCCAGGCGTCCTTGTAATCCTCGAACACCAGCTTGAGCAGCATCTGGATAATGCGCCGCTCGGTGGGGGTGAACTCACGCCCCTCGATCTTGGCGTGGTAGCGGCCATCGCCACCGAAGAAGTTCTCCACCAGGATGAAAACCAGCCGTGCCTCCATGGTGATGAGCGCGGTCCCCTTGAGCGGGCGGAAGCGCACCATGTTCAGGCTGGTCGGCACGAACAGGGTGTGCACGTACTCGCCGAACTTGAGCATCTGCACGCCGTTGATGGAGACCTCGGCGGTGCGGCGCATCATGTTGAACAGGCTGATCCGCATGTGACGGGCGAAACGCTCGTTCACCAGCTCCAGGGTCGGCATGCGACCACGGACGATGCGGTCCTGGGAGGAGAAGTCGAACTGGGCGACGCCGGGATCCCCCGCCGCGCCTATCTCTTCCTCTTCGACATCATCGACCCCGTGCAAGAGGGCATCAATTTCGTCCTGACTTAACAGATCGCTCACGCTTCACCCTTATTGCATGACAAAGCCGGTAAACAGCACTTGTTCGATAACGGGGGAAGAGACCAGGTCATTGAGCACCCGACGGCACTCTTCCAGTGAATCCTTGCGCAGCTTCTCCTTGCCCTCGAAGGTCATCAGCTGCTCGCTGGTGGCCGCACTGAAGACCCGCAGCAGGGTGCCTTCGATGAGGGGGATATTCTGCTTGGCCAGTGTCTCGTCAGCGGTACCGCGCACCATCAGCTGGATCTTGATCTGCACCAGCCGGTCGCGCTGACCACCGGAGACGTTGAACACGAAGGGGCGCGGCATGCCCACGTAGAGCGAAGGCTGGGCCGCCGCCTCTTTGGGCTTGGCATCCTTGCCCTCCCCCGCGGCCTCGGCCGCCGGTTTGTCGCCGCCGGACAGCATGAACCAGGCGCCGGCCCCGCCGCCACCCAGCACAATCACGGCCAGGGCGATAATCATGATCAGCTTCTTTTTCTTGCCTGCCGCCGGGTCTTTCAGCGTCAGTTCGTTATCGTCTGCCATCCCTTGTCCACCCTAGTCTCAAACTTGTTCGATATCATAAACTTACTCGGGCTGGCATCAAGCATAGAAATCAATTCCGCTGTCGTTTGTCGATTCCGTCGACAAACGCATGCCGGCGCCCGTGACCTCTGCCTCAGTTTGGCCTGTTTCGGCAAAAGATCCGCTGCCTTTTTGGCCTTGCTGGCCCTGACCGGCAAATGCCGACTGGCCCTGTGACTGCTGCTGCGGCTGTTGTTGCACCAGGGTCTGGCCCAGCTGGATGCCCTGTCCGGCCAGCATATCACGCAGCCGGGGCATGGCCTGCTCCAGCATCTCCCGGGTCTGGCCGTGCTGCACCACGAAATGGACGTTGGCCTGGCTGTCTGCCCCCATCTGTATCTGGATCTTCATCTTGCCAAGGCCGAGGGGATCGAGCTGGATCTCCGCCTGCTGCAGCTTGTCCGCCAGCATCAGGTTGACCTTCTGATGCAACTGGGCCGGCGCCTCCGGATCGGCCAGCTTGAGATGGGGCAGGTTGGCGGGCTCGCGCCGCGCGGCTGCTTCGGTAGCCGCCGGCCGGTTGTCATGACCCACTGCCTGGGGCTGGCTGTTCTGCTGGACCTGCTGACTGCGGCTGCTCTCCGGGGTGGTAGTCGTCTCGCTGCTCTCCTGGGCGCCGCCGCGAGCCAACTCTGCCACCTTCTGCTTCACGTCGACTTTCACCTCGCTGCGGGCCCTGGGGGCGTCGCTGCGCTCGGTGGCTTCCATCTGCTTGAGCCCGGCTGACAGGCTGGCCAGGGACGCTTGTGGGCCCTGCGGCTCGCTGCTGGCCAGCACCTGTTGCGGCGCCACCAGCACGGGTTCGCTGGCGGGGGCAGTGGCCGGCGCCGGTGCGCCGCTGCTGGCGGCAGGAGCAGGCTGACCCTCGGCCTTGGCGGCCACCGGCTTGGACTGCCCATCCCCCTCGGCGGCGGTCTGCGTCGGCGCCTTGTCAGCAGCGGCGCTGCTCGAGCCACCATCGGTGCGGGTCATCCCCTCTTCAAACGCTCTGGCGGCGCCGGGCTGAGTGGCCACGGCCTGATGGGTGGCCTGCAGCGGAGCGGTTTTTACCGGCTCTTCCTTGCCCGCCATGGGCGGCACCACAGGCTTGGCCCCCTTGTCGGCACCCTCCAGCTGGTTCTTGGTGTCATTCTCACCCTGTTCGCTTAACGCGGCGGCGGGCACCTTGCTCAACAAGGCCGCCCGCTCGGCGGTGGAGAACTCGTTTTTGCTCCCCTTGGTCTCTTTGCCATTGTTATCGGCCTGTTGGTCGGCATTGGCGCCGCCGGCACTGCTCTCCTTGCCGCTTCCCTCTTTCCCGGTTTCCCGCAACTGAGCCGCCAGGGCGGCGTCATCCGTCGTGACGGCATCTGGCTGCGCGGCTTTCGCATCAACCGGCACACTGGTGTCTCCCGTGAGCAAGCTGGCAGCCTGACGGGCCAGCGCGGCGGCACTGGTCATCGCCCCCTGTTTATCGCTGCTGCCGGCGAGCGGCTGGGTGAGGGTGGCCGCTGCCTCGGCCGACTCGGCGTCCGCGTCTTTGTGCGGCAACATCTTGCCGTCCGTCTCGACGACGGGCGCCGTGGCGACCAGATTGATGGCAGCCGGGGCGACCAGGGAGGTGTCCTGTTTGAGGGCATCCTGCAGACGCTGCAAGAAATCGTTGGGTGCGAGAGCGGGGTCGAGCTCGCTTCCCTTCTGTGGTTTATCGTCGGCGCCAGCGGCCTCTTCGGCCTCATTCGCCAAAGATTTGGCAGCCTCGCCTTTGGCGGTCGGCACCGGCTTGTTGCTCTCCAATGCACCAGCACTCCCCTGCTCGGCGCCGGGCAGCGCCGGAGCCTTGCCATCAGCCTTGGCAACCTTGCCATCGGTTTTGACATTGGCCTTGTCAGCCTGCTGCACCCGGTTCATCACCTCGGAAAAGCCGACCTTGCCGTCGCTCTGCAGTACCCCTTCACCGCCATCCTGGCTCGCAGTCAGCACAGCGCTCTTGTCGGCAGCGACAGCGGTCGGTGCGGCGGGAGAATTGGTTAACAGTGTCTGCATCATGGTGAAGATTCCTGGCGACATTCGGCTTCGGGTTTATCCTCAGCTCCCCAGGGGAAGTGAGGCGCACACGGGATGGCAAGAAGAAAGCAAGTTACAGGCCAGAATGGTGGAAACGGCGCAGCATGGCGTACTCGTCCAGCATCTTCTGCTCCTGGCGCTGGGCTTTCTGCTGCTCGCGGCCCGCCTGCTTGGCCAGCAGCAACTCCACCGCCTTGCGCCGCTGCTGGGCGGCCAGCCACTCCTCGCGGCGCAATTCCAGTGCCTGGCGTACCTGCAGCACTCCTTCGTACTGCTGGGTGGCCGCCTGCTCGAGCTTGTTGATGAAGGCGTGATACTGGCTGTTCTGCTGGGCACCTATGCCCTGCAGGCCGCGGTCGGTCCACTGCTGGTGGTAGATCTGGCGGTACTGGTTGAGCGCGTCCTGCTGCTCCATGAAGATCTTCAAGTCCTGCTGGGCCTTGGCCAGCGCCAGCGCCGCCTGCTGTTCGGCCTCCACCAGCCGCTCCGACAACATTACCAAGCCTTTACTCATGGGCACGCCTCCCTCTTATCTTCTCGTCAACGCATCAGCGGCATGGCCACCAGCTGCAGGGCCTGCAGGCCCGCATCGTAGTGAATGACCTCGCGCATGCCTTGCTGCAAGAACTGATCCAGATAGGGTTTCTGGATGATGGCGCGGTCGATGCGGGGGTCGGAACCCTGGCTGTAGGCACCGATGGTGATGAGATCGCGGTTCTGCTGGTAGAGGGAGTAAAACTGCTTGAGGGTGCGCGCCAGCTCCATGTGTTCCGGCGAGGTCACCATGGGCATCACCCGGCTGATGGACTTTTCGATGTCGATGGCCGGGTAATGGCCCGCATCGGCCAGCTCGCGCGACAGCACGATGTGGCCGTCGAGGATGGCCCGCGCCGCATCGGCGATGGGATCCTGCAGATCGTCCCCTTCCGTCAGCACGGTGAAGAATGCCGTGATCGAGCCTTGGCCGTCGCTGCCGTTGCCGGCCCGCTCCACCAGTGCCGGCAATTTGGCGAACACCGAGGGCGGATAGCCCTTGGTGGCCGGCGGCTCGCCCACTGCCAGGGCGATTTCGCGCTGGGCCTGGGCGTAACGGGTGAGCGAGTCCATCAGCAGCAATACGTTGAGCCCCTGATCGCGGAAATACTCGGCGATGGCCAGCGCCGTCTCACACCCCTTGAGCCGCATCAGCGGCGAGGCATCGGCCGGCGCCGCCACCACCACGGAGCGGGCACGCCCCTCCTCCCCCAGGATCTCCTCGATGAACTCCTTCACCTCGCGGCCCCGTTCGCCGATAAGCCCCACCACCACCACGTCGGCCACCGAGCCACGGGTCATCATGCCGAGCAGCACGGATTTGCCGACGCCGGAGCCGGCGAACAGCCCCATCCGCTGGCCCTGCCCCACCGTCAGCACGGCGTTGATGGCGCGCACCCCCACGTCCATCGGCTGATGGATCGGGCGGCGGGAGAGCGGGTTGATGCGGTGCTGGGCAAACTGCACCGTCTGGGAAGAGAGGATGGGGCCAAGCCCGTCCAGCGGCTGGCCGATGCCGTCGATGACCCGCCCCAGCAGGTTCATGCCGACCGGGATGCCATGCTCCTCGGTGATGGGCACCACCCGGGCACCGGGAATGACACCCTTGAGCTGCTCGCTCGGCATCAGAAACAGCCGATCGCCGGAGAAACCGACCACTTCGGCCTCCAGCGAGCCATCCTGGGTGTCGATGCGACAGAGCGCTCCGATGGCGGCGCGGCAGCCAATGGCTTCGAGGGTCAGCCCCACCACCCGGGTCAGCTTGCCGGCCACCGGCGGTTTGGGGGCGATATCACGTACCCGATACCCTTGCAACCGATTGAGTAACGAGCCGCTCATCCGGCCTCCTGAGATATGACATTGAATGGGTAGAAAAAGCAGACGGGCCACACCCTGGCAGCCCGCACGCCCTTAGCCGCGGGCATCCTGCGATGCATTGTCGCGCAGGAAGTTGCGCAGCAGCTGATCGATGCGCCCCGCGAGGGCCAGATCGATGCTGGAGAGTTCGGTGGCCAGTTGCAGATCGCCGGGGGAGAGAGTGGGATCGCTTTGCAGCCGCCAGTGGCGCTTGACGCACTCCTCGGCGCCGAACGCCTGCTCGACCCGGGCCAGATCGTCCGGGTGCAGCATCAGGGTGACCCCCAGTTCGGCGGCCGGCAACAGCGCCAGCCCCTGCTTGAGCGCTTCGAGCAACAGCCAGGGCGAGGTTTCGGCCTCGTGACGGATGAGGGCGCGGGCCAGCTGCATCACCAGGGCAATGAGCTGTTGCTCTACCGCGCCGTCCAGCTCCTTGAGCGGGTTGGCGAGGCGATCAATCAGCCCCTGCCAGTGGCTCATCTGCTGATCCACCAACTCGCGACCGAGGGCCAGCCCCTCCTCCTTGCCCTGCTCCAGCCCGGCGGCATGGCCCTGCTGCAGGCCTTCCAGCTTGCCCTCTTCGAGCCCCTTGGCGTAACCGGCTTCACGCCCCTCGGCCATCCCCTCTTCCCAGGCGGCCTGGCGGATCGCTTCGAGCTCCTCGGCAGTGATACTGGGGGCTGGCTCCTCCACCGGCTCTTCGACCGGGACCTCTTCTTCCTGCCGATACCAGTCCGGCGTCAGCCCGAGGGCGTTGGTCTCGACTTCGGCCTCGACCTCCATCTCGGGCCAGCCCCAGGTCTGGACCTGGCTCTCATCCCCATCGGGTCTGACATAACCGCGCAGCTTGTTGTTGTTCATCTGCCTGCCGCACTCCTCGCCATCCCACTGCCCGGTCTGCTATTCACGCCGACGTGACCGCTCATCAGAGGAACTCCTCGCCGCCACCGGCACCCAGCATGATCTCGCCGGCATCCGCCAGACGGCGGGCGATGGAGAGGATCTCTTTCTGGGCCGCTTCCACTTCGGAGACCCGGATCGGCCCCATGGCCTCCAGATCGTCCGCCAGCATCTCGGCGGCCCGCTTGGACATGTTCTTGAATACCTTCTCGCGCATCTGATCGTCGGAGCCCTTGAGCGCCCGTTGCAGCAGATCGCCAGGCACTTCCCGCAGCATGGTCTGGATGCCGCGATCGTCCACGTCGATGAGGTTTTCGAACACGAACATCAAATCCTGGATCTGCTGACTCATCTCCTCGTCCGACTCGCGGATGGAGTCCATCAGCTGGCCTTCGATGTTGGTATCGAGGTAGTTCATGATGTTGGCTGCCGCCTTCAGGCCGCCCATCTTGGCTGCCTGGGCACCCGCCGCACCGGCGAACTGTTTCTCCATGATGTCGTTGAGCTCTTGCAGCGCCGCCGGTTGCACCTCTTCCAGGTTGGCGATACGCATCACCAGATCGAGGCGCACCTGTTCCGGGAACTGGCTCAGGATCTCGGCCGACTGTTCCGGCTCCAGATAGGAGAGAACGATGGTCTGGATCTGCGGGTGTTCGTTCTGGATGATGCTGGCCACCTGGCGGGCATCCATCCACTTGAGCGAGTCGAGGCCGCGGGCACCTGACCCCAGGATGATCTGGTCCACCAGGTTGCTGGCCTTGTCTTCGCCAAGGGCCGCCACCAGCGCCTTGCGCACGAAATCTTCGCTGCCGATACCGATGTTGGTGTACTTCTGGATGTCGTCGATGAATTGACGGTGCACCGCCGCCACCCGGTCGTGACTGAAATCCGACATGGAGGCCATCGACATGCCGAGCCGCTGCACCTGCTTGGGCTCGAGATGGCGGAAGATCTGGGCGGCATCCTCTTCGTTGAGGCTCAGCATCAATACCGCCGCCATCTCCATCCCGCTCATCTGATCCAGGATCTGGCGCTGACTGTCGGTGATGTCATTGCCGGTGACCTGTGTCTTGTTTTCGTCAGCCATCTTTGTTCGCTACCCATTCTTTAATGACCTGTGCGGCCAGATCCGGTTCGTTCGCCACCAGCGCACGTACCGCCTTGAGCAAGTCCTCGTCACGGTGCAGATCCGGCAGTTTCAGATGGCCGTCACGTACCCCGAACACCGGCTCGGATTCAGCCTGAGCCGCCAGCAGACTGAGCTCGTCATCCCCACCCAAGACGGTGTGGTTGTCGAAGTCCAGTTCCCCTTCCGGCTTGGCATCCGGATAGAGCAGGCGCTTGAGCATGGGCCGCACCACGGTGACGATCAACACTATGATGACCAGCACGGAAGCGGCGATGCGCACCGCACGCCAGAACCAGGGCTGCTCGTAGAGCGGCGCTTCGGCCACGCTTTCGAGCTCGGGCCGGTTGAACGGGATGGCGACCACCTCCAGAGTATCACCACGGGTCACATCAAAGCCAAGGCCACCGCTCAGCAGACGGCGCAGGGTATCGAGTTCGGGCTGGGTACGGGGCTCGCGGGTCACCTTGCCATCGGCAGCGGTAGACGCCTTGTAATCCACCGCCACCGAGACGGTCATGCGGCGAATGCCACCCATCTGGCGCCGGATATGGCTGACGGTGGTATCCAGTTCGAAGTTGCGGGTCGCCTCCTTGCGGGAACGGCCGGAAGAGGACGCAGTTGTTTCGGCATTGGGGCCGGTCGCCTGCTGCGGAATGTTGGAGGCGGCAGGCGGCTGGTTGGAGAGGGCGCCGGGCACGCCACCGTTGCTGCCGTTGGCGCTGTTCTCTTCCATGGTCATTTCGGAGCGCACCGCCGGCAAGTCCGGGTTGTAGGTCTTGCGGGTCTGCTCCTGCTGGGAGAAGTCGAGGGAGAGATCGACCTCTGCCGTATAATTGTCGGCGCCGAGCACCGGGATCAGGATGGCGTCAATTTTTTGTTTGTATTCCAGCTCCTGCTTCTGCTGCATCGCAAACTCCTTGCGAGTCTGGGCAGAGACGGGATCCTGGGAGCCCGAGTTGAGCAGGCGGCCGTTCTGGTCGGTCACGGTGACACGGGTCGGCTCCAGACCGTGCACTGCGGAGGCGACCATGTCGACGATGGAGTCCACTTCCCCCTGGCCGAGGGCATTGCCCTTGAGGCTCAGCACCACAGTCGCGCTGGGTTTGCGTTCGTTGCGGGCAAACACGTTGTCTTTCGGGATGGCCAGCAGCACCTGGGCCTTGGCCACGTTCTGGAACTGCTCGATGGCGCTGGCCAGCTGGCGCTCGCGACTCAGCTTGAGACGCTCGCTCTCCATCCGCTGGCTGACGCCGAAGCTGGAGTCCTTGAGCAGGATGTCTTCCCCGTCACTGGTGGTGTCGGTGGCGTTGGCCAGGCCGGCACGGGTCAGCGCCAGCCGGATGCTGGAGTAGTTCTCGGCACTGACCAGCACACTCTTGCCATCCACCTGATAGGGGATCTTCTGCTGATCGAGGTAGTCGAGGGTCTTGACCAGCTCCTGGGTGGTATAGGTGCCAAGGGGCCGCATGTCCGGCTCCTTGCCCCACAGCAGGATGAAAACGGCGATCGCCAGACAGATGGCCAACCCCAGGATCAGGGTGATCTGACGCAGCACATCCGTGTTGGACAGAAAGCCGAGTGCTGAACTCTTCTGCTCATTCTCATCGAGGGCAGCACCGCCCTCATCGTTCATCAGCAGTTCGCCGTTTTGGTCATTAGCCACGATTTATGTCCTTATTGCTGACATGTTCATGATGTTCAGTTGCCATGGTGAGCGCGCTTATACCGGCATGTTCATGATGGTCTTGTAGGCATCGACCATCTTGTTGCGTACCTGCACCGTCGCCTCGAAGGCGATGGAGGATTTCTGCCCGGCGATCATCACCTCGGACAAGTCGACCGAGTTGTCGCCCATGTCGAAACGGGTACGCAGATCGTTGGCGGCACCCTGCAACTCGTTGACGTTGCCAAGGGCCTGTTGCAGCAACTGGCCAAAGTCGGACGTGACCTGGCGGCCGGGCTGGGTCAGCGGCGTGGCGCCGGCTTCGACCTTGAGTGCCTGCATCTCTTGCATCAGGCTGCTTGCACTAATTTCCATATTCCATCCCCAGACAAATCATTGACGCTGTCAGGGTGTAAGCAATTAGGGTGCCAACCAGAGCAACTTACCGAGAAATGGAGAAGGTCTGTTTAACCGAAATGGCAAACCACCCCGCCATAGGGTGGCATGCCCGCCGCAAGTGACGGCTGGATATCAGGAAATGGAGACTGGCCACTTACGCCAGTAGCAACCTCAGGTAACTGAGGTGAAGATCATAGTGTTCACCGGCAGGCAGTTTGACCAGTACCTCATCATACAGGTAGGACGCCTTGGCGCTCGCCTGCTCAGGCACGACCAGCCCCACGTCCACCAGCTTGGCGATGATGGCGATCGAGAGGGCCATGGTTGCCGCCTGTGGTCGGCCCCAGTCAAACCCACCATCATGCTCGAACAGATCGGGCCTGGGCTCGAGGGGAACAACCAGATCTCCCCAAACCCAGAAGGCCATGGGGCTCCCTTCCTGCAGGCGCAGATAGATACTCTGTCTGTCCCACTCCCGGCTCTGTGCCTGTGCGGCGACTGCGGGTTCCTGTGCTTGATCCATACCACTCTCCTGGTGCAACGACATATTCATCCTTTCGCCCATGAAAAAAGAGGGCCCGAGGCCCTCTTTTTACTGCAAGTCGCATTATTTAAACAGACAGTATTTCAACATGATAGAAGAAAAAATACTTGCCATTGTTGCAAAGGATTTTTACTTGGTCAGATCCTCGTCCACCCAGTATTTGGATCCCGAGATATTGGCATCGAGCAGCAAGCCTTTCTCGCCGATCTGGTAGATGGCCATGCCGCCATTGTACTTGGCGCTGAGTTCGGCGCTCTCCTTGCCCGCCACGGCCCCCATCTCGGAGGTGGCCTCCCAGCCTTGGCTCACGAAGGCATCGAACCTGGCCTTGTCTTCAAACAGGATCACCTGCTGGTAGAACTTGCCGCCGAGCCCGGCCGCGAGCCCAGCACCGAACATCTTCATGTAGGTGTGCTTACCGCTGGTACGGTTGACCGCCACCCCGGCCCCCTGGTTGGTGTGCAGCATCAGGGAGAACTTGCGCGAGTCAAACACCGCATAGCCATAAGCCTTGTCAAACAACAGCTTGGCCGAGGGCTGCTGGTTGAACAGCCGCACCAGAGCGGTGTCAGCCATGGTATCGAGGGCAAGCCGCGCCTCGTCGGCCGTCTTGGGTTCGAGCATCTCGTCGAGCTTCTTGTCGGCCACCGTCAGCCACTCCTTGCCGGTCGCCACGCTCTTGTCGGTCCAGACGCCGGCGGTGTTGAACGCCTCCGAGCCCCACTGGGAAACCGATGCCCAGGTCGCCTTGGAGAAGTCGGTGACGCTCTGCCACGCCTCCTTGCTGGTGTCGCTCACCGCGCTGCCGAGCTCGCTCGCGGCCGCCTTCACCTTGGCCCAGTCAGCCAGGCTGGGAGCCGACGCCAGCGCCATGGTCGTTGCTATCACCAGGAATCGAATCTTCATGCTGTACTCCACCCTTTGTGATGAGTTGATGGTCACAGTAGCAGATCTGGCCAGAGCCGGATAAGCCCAAAGGCATGAGGCGGGTCAATCAGTGACGCTCGTCATGATGGGATCCATCCCATTGACGGCCTCGATGGGGCAAAGCCCGCCGCCGCTCTCACGCTATCTCGCGTAGAGCCGCAACAGGGCAGAGCGGGAGTGCGAAAGTAATGACACGGCCCGCCGCCTAGCTTGCTGCGGGCTCTCGGTATTGCTGATGGATGGCGCGAAACGCCTCCTTGTTGCACAGCGCCGCCGCGACGCAGGCGGGGTCGAACTGGTTGCCGGCGTGGGTTTCGAGGTAGGCAAAAGCAGCTTCAAACGTCCAGGCCTGCTTGTAGGGTCGCGCGCTGGTGAGCGCATCGAACACGTCGGCTACCGCGACGATGCGTGCCTCCAGCGGGATCGCCTCCCCCGCCAATCCTTCCGGATAACCCTGCCCGTCGAAGCGCTCGTGGTGGTAGGCGATGATGTTCTTGAGCATGTCGGTGTGATGAATGCCGTCGAGGCCAAACTCGCTGATCATCAGGGCGATCATCTCCCGCCCCTTGAGCGGGTGGATCTTCATCACCCCGTACTCCTCTGGCGTCAGTTTGCCGGGTTTGAGCAAGATGGCGTCGGGCACCGCAATCTTGCCGATGTCGTGCAGCTCGGAGAAGAGATAGATGAACTCCACCTCCTCGTCGCTCAAGGGATAACGGGTGGCCACGGCGCGGGCGATGAGCCGTGAATAGGCCGACATCCGGTGCAGGTGATTGGCGGTCTCTTCATCCCGGTAGCGGCTGAACTCCCGCGCCGTGGTGAGCGCGCCGCTCAGGGTCTGAATCGAGAAAAATTCCACCGCTATGATGGCCGCCAGGATCTGGGCGTATGCCGCCAGTTCGCCGCGGATGGCGGGGTCGAAGTAGCCAGGTTCCCTGGCATCGCAAAACAGAAAACCGAACAGCTTGCTGTTGAAAAACAGCGGCTCGGTGTAGCTGGACTCATAACCGGCCGCCAGCAGCTTGCGGCTGTGCTCGGAGGGGGAGCCCAGCAGCGAGTCCAGCGTGTCGAGCACGCGGGGCTGTTTATGCTCGGCCAGATAGCGCAGAGAGGGGACGTCGCTCAGCTTGACCTCGTACTGCACCAGCGGGGAACTTCCCTCGGTGCTGTGGGCAAAGGTTTTGAGCCTGTCCGTGTGCTGGTCATAAATCGCGATGGCCACCCGGCTCAACTTGTCAAACCGCTGCCTGAGCGTGGCGTGCACGTTCTGCATTCTCTCGCCAAATGAGCTGTACATCCCGTCCTTCCTTCCAGTCTGCCTGCAGGGAGTATAGTGACACCCGTCTTCCCGCTCTCGCAAAATTGAGTTGAAACTCAACAGCCAGCGAACTGACGGAGCAAGGGGGCCGCCATCGCCCCGTATCGGCTCAAAACGGGCCGGCCTTGGCACAATCCTGCCTCACCGCAGATATTGTTCGATTCCGCCGTGCCGGCTGTATAGTTTTTGGTTAGCCATTCCGGTAAAATCCGCGCCCTAAAACTAGAGCCACCTAAGAGTGATTGAGCGATGTCCAACACAAAACAGGCCCCCAAAGTAGGATTCGTCTCCTTGGGTTGACCTAAGATCGCAAGACCAATCCACATCTAATACAGTCAGGCTTGTGCTAGCGGTATCCCATCACTTAGCGCCGGTTATAATCCAAAACAAGCTGAGGCTGGGTTAGCATTACTTTACGAGGTCCAGCGACAAATGCATCCACCGCTGCGGCAAACCACGATGAGCGAAGAGCGGCGGTCTTCCGTTGGAAGACATCAAAGTTGAAGCAACTTGGCTCAAACGGCGTTGTTGCCCAAATCAGCCAGTAAGTCATGACTTCCCCAGCCCCAGGTGACCTCTACACTCTGGGCTGTCTGACAGGTAGGCCCAGGGTATTGAGTTTGTTTATGGCGCTGACATACGCCATGACTTCTCCCACTTGGCCATTTTAGTTACGCAGACTGACTTTCCCCGCCAACAACTGCTTGAACCGATACATTGCCGTCTCTGCCAGCGAGCGACGGTGATACCCCGATATCTTCTTCCAGTGCGCCAGCCCTTCTTTGCGCATCACCAGCACGGCCTCATTTCTTGGGTGCCCCTTTTTCCAGAGTCCAGCGTTCTTGCGAGGCGGGATACAGGCTGTTGCCCCTTTGCGCGAGATAAGCTGATGGCTGGCTTTACTGTCATAGGCTCCATCCGCATAAACATGTCCCAGCTTGCGCCGCAGTGGGTTGAGCAAGGTGGGCAACACCTCGGCGTCATGGACATTTTCCAGCGAGACTTCCGCCGCCACGATATCGTGGGTCACCGGGTCTACTGCCAGATGCAACTTGCGCCAGACTCGGCGCTTCTCAGCGCCGTGTTTTCTGACCTTCCACTCGCCTTCACCAAACACCTTCAGCCCAGTTGAGTCGATGACCAAGTCGGTAATGCGTTCCTTTGGGGGCTGTCGATAAGCCACCGTCACCGTGCGAGCGCGCTTGCTGACACAGCTGTAGTCCGGCGCACACAGCGGCACATTCATCAACTCGAACAGGGAGTCGAGTAGCCCCTGAGTGGCCCGCAGAGTGGGGTTAAAAATCCCCTTGAGCATCAGGAAGGTACAAATGGTCTGGTCGGTGTAGAGCTGGCTGCGGCCCCGCCGCCCATGATGGTCGTGGTGAAACCAGTTGCTCATGGCCTCGGCATCAACCCAGAAGGTGAGTGAACCACGATTAATCAAAGACTTGTTGTATTTAGGCCAGTTGGTGATGGGTTGAAGCGACGTGCCCATGATGTAGACTTGAAGAGGATGTGTGTATGGAGATGGTGGTCATCAGATCACCGACACCTCAGTTAGTTCCATTCAAGCTTCATCGATTTGGGCAACAACGCCGGCTCAAACACAACCTACAAAGATCAATATCGAATCTGTTCAGATAAGTTCAAGGTGCCGGTTAATCAATCCAAAATCAGCAACTGGTTCATACCCTTTCTCTGAAAACATCAGTGCACCTCGCCGCTGCTCTTTCAGATTTGCTATGGCCTGAAAAAAGCAACTCTCGCACAGGTGAACCTCGTAACTTTCGCCATCGTGCTGAGTTCCATAACCGCAGTGGGCACTCAATGTGCCAAACTCGATATTGCTAACAGCCCCCTCCGTTTGGCAACTCTCTTCACAAACATCACAGCGAATATCGCTGATTACCTCGACCTCTTTTTTGGTCATGATTTTCAAATCCAGTTACTCCATTCATGCTGCATCTGCGAATCAACTGCATCGAGTCCGCAGGTTGACCACTCCTCTGCATTGATGATTGCGTGTGATGGTCTCTCTAACTTTGCTACTGCCGCTCTATGTGATTCACCCAAGGGCTGTAGACTGACTGTGGAATACCAAGCATTACTAATGATGCCCCTCCGAGATGAAGATCCGTATGAATTCCGACATCCCATGCCAGAGACTTGTTCAGACCTTCCTTAGCTCCTGAAGCTCCTGAGGTATCGGCCATTGCTCCTTAAAATCCATAAATTCGGCAACAAACGAAGCCATAACACCCTTGACAAATTCATCATATGTGGATTGATTAATAGTGACATGTAAGAATGACTCCACTCTCAGAGAATCTCCTACTGCGGCTAAGAAATCCGCGTTTTGAAAAATTAGTGTCACGGTGCTACTTTTTTGATTCTGACTCAAAACGATCTGTTGATTGGACATTTTCCACCCTCAAATGATGCTTATATGCAGTGTCATTATATAAGTGTACTCATAGCCGTGTACAGTCTACTGTATAATGTAGACCATATCTCCTCTTGTGAGGAGATAACATGGATTCTGACGAGTTTGATCTTGCGGTGCTCGCAACTGCATTCGGTAAAAATGTACGGGAACTGCGGTCTGCACGCGGTATGCAACAGGAAAAACTTGCGCTACTTGCTGGTATAGATCGTGGTCACATGGGAAAAATCGAACGTGGGGAGACTAGGGTAACCTTGGAAAAAGTTTATCTGATCGCCAAAGCTCTTGGGGTCTCGCCTGCATCATTGCTGCCATAACCATAGCTGTTACTCTAACCAAATATTGCACGTTCCAGCATGGGGGGACTTTCTCGCTTGTCTAGGAGCCATAGCACAACGCATCCATCGACTTGAAGGTCAGATGGAGTCCGACGGGATCTGATTGTTCTGGGATTCAACGGGTGCAAGAAAACGATCTGGTTGTGACAACCTGCGACAGGCGCAGCAGAGAAGAGTTTGCATTGGTAAAACAATCATACTCTGCAAAAGCACGTTTTTTATTTTCGCCCAACATGGGCGAATATAGCCATATTTTATTGATACTATGTTTTCTATTTTCTATTTTCTATTTTCTATTTTCTATTTTCTATTTTCTATTTTCTATTTTCTATTTTCTATTTTCTGTCAGATCATAGAAAAACCATTACTAAGTGATGGTGCATTGATTTTCAAGCTAACTTAATGAATTTTAATTCATCAACACCGACTCACTGATTGAATAGAAATAAGGTGTGGGTTTGTAAAACTGGTCTCTCTTCGCTGCGCAGCAGCGGAATGTTGAAATGGAAAAAATTTATTTATAGCTCTCATAATTAGTAAATGGACAGTTTTCCAATTTTTTCAAGTGGGGGGATGTGAAAAAATCTTCAAAATCAATCTGATTGATCAAATTTCAATCTGTTGTGCTAAATAACTGATCCCAATAGTGCTACACCTTCACCGTGCCATAGGGAAGGTGCGAACAAGTGGGACAATTGCCTCGACGTGATGCTCTGGCAGATTTTTTACATGCTCAAAATCTCAAAATGCACCATTTTTCATCAATAAAAGGCGTTATTGCTCTTACAGAGCCTCATTTCGCCGGCAATTTCCGGACTTTAGGCAGATCTCTCCTGCATTCTTATTAACTGATCGACTCGGACCAGGTTCGCCAGGGCAAATAGCATCGCCAGCTGGCTATCGTTTTTCAGCAGCCCTCTGTACCGCGCTTTCACGAAGCCACACTGGCATTTGATGATCCGAAACGGGTGCTCCACCTTGGCCCGGATGCTTGACTTGAGCTTTTCAAATACAATCGCCGCCTTGTTTTTACGAGGATGTTTCTTGAGCTCCTTGAGCTTGCCAGGGCGCATGGCAATGGCCCACTCGGCCTTGACATCCGCCAGCTCGTCACGCTTTTCAGCCCCCTGATAACCTGCTTCGGCGAAGACTAGGTGCATATACAG
This sequence comes from Aeromonas sp. 2692-1, assembly GCF_013085505.1. Classification (NCBI taxonomy): domain Bacteria; kingdom Pseudomonadati; phylum Pseudomonadota; class Gammaproteobacteria; order Aeromonadales; family Aeromonadaceae; genus Aeromonas; species Aeromonas sp. 2692-1. Next base: position 2,413,365 of record NZ_CP038513.1, on the reverse strand, counting down.
GGCTAAAGAAGCTACTAATGACAGCTGCGAGAACAATCTTTTTATTCATATAAAATCCATTTTATGTTAATTCTTTTTCCATCAGCCTAACGGAACTGACACCTCTATCAATACGATTTACTCATAAATATGATCTAGCGCATCAATAAAGTTTTAGCTCTATTGATGCGGGTTTACATTTGTTTGATATTGATTCGATCTGCCCTTTTTACAATAAGCTGGCTAATGATTTGCTCATTACTTAATCAGCGGTCTGCAATGCTTACCAAGCTCAAGTTCATCCTGACGTAGTTCATGCCCTTTAATTGCTTCACATTTATCAGTTATGGATTCTACCTTTCTTAACGCTGCATCCAACATCACATCTAAAGTGCTTAAGGTTTTTGCACGTCTAAATTTAATAAGCCAATCTATCTTGGTCATTTTCTACCTTAGTGACGCTTGATTAATCTTCTATAAACTATTCTGATTCATTTTATTGCTTATATAGACATTGTATGACTGATACAATACAAGAACAAAAATAAATACAAAGAAGACGATGCTAGTGCTTGTTACCCCAAATCCAAGCCCACCATGTTTCTCAGATTGTGACAACAAATCACCTATAGATGCACCAAGCGGGCGAGTTAAAACATAAATAATCCAAAAGGTTAACACAACGTTTATTTTTAAAATCAAGTAGGCAGCATATATGATAAATATAAGTCCTCCAAACAAAAAGACAGAATTCATGTATCCTATATCCATACCCTCTGAGACCCAATCTCCCGCAGCGGTTCCCAGTGCAAAAGTCACTAATATAGCACTCCAGTAAAACAACTCCCGCTTAGGTGTATCGATAGACCGTATTGATAATGTCTTTTCCTGGGAGTACCAGAGCCAAAATGTAGCAAGAAGAATAATTGTAAAAACAATTGTTGAAACTTCCAATGGAACACCAACTTGATCTGTTAGGTTATCAGTGACCAAGGTGCCAAAGATACTAACAAGCACTACCGCTAGCCAATACTTCCAGGGGACATATTTATCAGAGTGAAGTTGCATCACCAAGGTGAAGACTAAAATCCCTCCCATGATAATAGATGTAACTGTTAGTCCAAGCCTCATGTTAAATATCAAATAATCAGCTGCCGTTTCACCAACGGTAGTAGACATCATTTTAATGGTCCAAAAAGCTATTGTTACTTCTGGAACCTTATTAAATAAGCCCTGTGCTGATACATTGATATTGTTCATATGGTTACCTATTTATCCCACCTACTATAAATCACCACTATCTGTTTTGACTGACTATAATTGGAGCAGGCATATGCATCATATGACACTGCTCCAACACTATCATTTAATACACTTAGTTATCAGTATCTAAATCCAACGCTACAGTGTCGTTTTGTTTGCTTCTTGTACTTGATATAAATACCAGCACAGCAATCGCTAATAGTAATGCAGCTGAGGCTGAATAGCGGCTAAGTTCTAACCCACCCTTGCTCAATGGCTTATCCAGGAAATCTCCAACAACAGCGCCAAGGGGGCGTGTGATAATAAAAGCAGCCCAAAACAAGAATGTACGAGATATTTTAGTCCATAAGTAGGCTGCAACTATGGCCAGCAACATGCCACCGAATACTACGGAACTCCCTGCATACCCGAATCCGGCATCATCGGCAGTCCAGTCACCCAAGGCTGTACCAAGGGTTTGTGAAAACATGATGGTGATCCAGTAGAACATTTCTGTCCTGGGTGACGAAATTACACTGGATGATATCTCTCCTTGCGTTCGATACCACACCCCAAAGGAACCAAGTAACAAAAGGAAGAGTATGGTCGAACCACCTGCATAACCAATTCCCAAAGAACGGTCTGCAAAGTCAGCCAACGTTGTACCTACCGTGGTGGTTGCGATGATCGTGACCCAATACAGCGTAGGGTTATAAGACTTGGCGGATATCTGAGCACTGACAGCAGCAAAAAAAATGACTGCAAAAATTGCTGTACTCACCAGGTAGCCTAGATCCATCGACATCGATAACGCATCTCCGCCTGTCTCACCAAGCGTTGTTGCTAAAATTTTAATCATCCAAAAGGCCAGTGTGATTTCTGGCACCTTGCTTACGATGTTATCGGTGTTGCTATGCATAGTTCACCCTATCCTTTGGTTAGACGAATCGCCGTCTATGAAAGAGTGTCAGGGATTTATTAAGAAACACTTAAGCTAGATGGCGCCATGCGAAAAAATCTAACATTGAAGCGTAGCGAATTATGGGGTGTCAAATGAACTCAGTGGATTTGACCCCATAGATCCAGACACTTTTTCCCGCTTAGGGTTGTGATACCCGACTGCGCAGATATTCCCGGGGTGAACGGTATCCCAAGGCGCTGTGCGGGTGGTGCTCGTTATAATGCTCAAACGCGATAGCCAAATTGCCTACCGCTGTTCGGCTATCCGGTTTTGGCATCATCTCGATATAGTCTCGCTTCATCGTCTTCACGAAGCTCTCCGCTATACCGTTGCTCTGTGGGCTTCTCACCGCAGTCGTTCTGGGCTCCAACCCGATTTCTCGTGCAAACGCACGGGTCTCATGGGCTCGATACGCCGAGCCATTATCTGTCAGCCATTCCACCGGTGATGCCGGCAACGAATCCCCGAAGCGACGTTCGACAGACCTCAGCATGACATCTTGCACCGTGTCACTGTCGTAACCCCCGGTACTGGCAGCCCAGTCCAACGCTTCCCTATCGCAGCAGTCCATGGCGAACGTGACCCGTAGTTTTTCACCGTTATCACAGCGAAATTCAAAGCCATCCGCGCACCAACGTCGATTGCTCTCTTTGACGGCAACACGCCCCTTATGTGCCTGCTGGGCCAATGGTGCCGCCGGTTTTCTTTCCAGCAGCAGGCCATTATCGCGCATGACGCGATATACCCGCTTGGCGTTTACCACAGGCTGTCGTGTTGCCTCTGACTGACGCCGTAACAGCGCCCAGACCCGGCGATAGCCATAGGAGGGAAGCTCTGCCATCGCCTCCATGATACGGCCAAGTAAGGCTGCATCATCACGCTGGCGATGATGACGACCATCTTGCCAACCCGGTTTTCGATGAACACGAACGGATAGCTGCGCACGCGATACATTAAGGGCCTGGCTCACAGCCCTTAATCGTCGTCCCCTGGCAACAAGGGCGCATGCGCTATCCATTTTTTTGCTCGACCATACTCCACGGCTTCTTTAAGGATCTCGTTCTCCATGGTCTTCTTCCCGAGCAAACGCTGGAGCTCTCGGATCTGCTTGATGGCAGCAGCCAACTCTGAGGCTGGAACAACATCCTCACCGGCGGTGATCGCCGTGAGAGACCCTTCCTGGAATTGCTTACGCCATTTGAAAAGCTGGTTGGCGTTGACGTCGTGCAAGCGAGCGACATGAGAGACGGTCATACCGGGCTCAAAGGTCTGCTGCACGATGGCGATTTTTTCTTGCGGAGTCCGGCGTCGACGGCGCTCAGCCCCTGTTAATACTTCGACCATCTTCTCGTTGCGACTAGTACTGAACATAGTTCCAAGACTACCTCTTAAGTTAAGAGGGGCGAAGTGTCTGGATCTTCAAGGGGCCAATCTACTCACAAACTGGGTGGTTCTACTGGGCTTTCTTGTCTGCAATTTTTGCGAAGGTAGGGGTGGAAGGGGTTGATTCTGACCTTGCAACTTTGATCCGCACAGGAGTGATCATCGTTGTTTTATCAGCATTTATTGCTTGCACAGGGAAGTGGGCCAACCCTTTTGGTCTGACACCAAAAACTTGGATTTTCCTTACTCTGTCAGGTTTAGCAACAGGCGCTTCTTGGGTCTGTTACTTTCGAGCACTAAAGATTGGTGAGGCTTTTAAGGTTGCCCCAGTAGACAAGCTCAGCCTTGTCTTGGTTGCTATTTTTGCTTTCACTTTCCTTGGTGAACGGCCATCGGTCAGAGAATGGTTGGGGATTGGCATGATCGCTGGCGGTGTCTTGCTATTGGCTTTCAAGCGATAGAAAACTGAATGAAGAGCTTCTTAAGACTTCCTTAATTTTGGCTGTGTATCATTTCGGATAAGCGATTCGTGATTGAGATCACATTTTATCAGTAAATGACAAAATGCAAATTAAGCTCACGTACAGCTTTGTTACCATTCATTTTCAACATACAGACAAGATGTATCGTTAGAAAGTGACTGTTGGGCTATTAATGGAGTAAGTATGCCTTCCCTTATAAAAATAAAAATTGTGCCGCTCATATTTTTTTTGGCACTGTATTTTGCATTTATGCTGAACTGGCGTGGAGTTCTCCATTTTTACGAAATTCTTTACAAATTAGAAGACTTTAAATTTGGTTTCGCCATTTCATTACCAATATTGCTTGTTGCAGCGCTTAACTTTGTATTTGTTCCATTTTCGATACGGTATTTAGTAAAGCCTTTTTTTGCACTTCTTATCGCACTTAGCGCAATCGTTAGTTACACAATGATGAAGTATAGAGTCTTGTTTGATCAAAACATGATTCAGAATATTTTTGAAACCAATCAAAATGAGGCATTAGCATATTTAAGCTTGACAATTATAGGATGGGTTACTATTGCTGGCTTTATCCCTGCCATTTTACTTTTCTTTGTTGAAATTGAATATGAGGAAAAATGGTTTAAAGGGATTCTAACTCGCGTCCTATCGATGTTTGCATCCCTTATAGTGATTGCGGTTATTGCAGCACTATACTATCAAGATTATGTTTCAGTGGGGCGCAACAATTCAAACCTCCAGCGTGAAATTGTTCCGGCCAATTTTGTTAATAGTACCGTTAAATATGTTTATAATCGTTATTTTGCAGAACCAATCCCATTTACTACTTTAGGTGATGATGCAAAACGGGATACTAATAAAAGTAAGCCCACGTTGATGTTCCTGGTCGTTGGTGAAACGGCTCGTGGTAAAAATTTCTCGATGAATGGCTATGAGAAAGATACCAACCCATTTACCAGTAAATCTGGTGGTGTGATCTCCTTTAATGATGTTCGTTCGTGTGGGACAGCAACCGCTGTATCTGTCCCCTGCATGTTCTCCAATATGGGGAGAAAGGAGTTTGATGATAATCTCGCTCGTAATAGCGAGGGTTTGTTAGATGTGTTGCAGAAAACGGGGGTCTCCATTTTTTGGAAGGAGAACGATGGCGGCTGCAAAGGCGTCTGCGACCGAGTACCTAACATCGAGATCAAACCGAAGGATCACCCAAAGTTCTGCGATAAAAACACATGCTATGACGAGGTTGTCCTTCAAGACCTCGATAGTGAAATTGCTCAAATGAAAGGGGATAAGCTGGTTGGCTTCCACCTGATAGGTAGCCATGGCCCAACCTACTACAAACGCTACCCTGATGCTCATCGTCAGTTCACCCCTGATTGTCCACGCATTGATATCGAAAACTGCACGGATGAAGAGCTCACCAACACCTATGACAACACCATCCGCTACACCGATTTAGTGATTGCAGAGATGATTGCCAAATTGAAAACCTACGAAGATAAGTACAACACCGCGTTGCTCTACGTCTCTGATCACGGTGAATCACTGGGAGCTATGGGGCTTTACCTGCACGGTACACCGTACAAGTTTGCACCGGATGATCAGACCCGCGTACCTATGCAGATCTGGATGTCACCAGGTTTCATCAAAGAAAAAGGCATGAATATGGAATGTTTGCAGAAAAATGCCACAACCAATCGCTATTCTCATGACAACATATTTTCTTCTGTCCTGGGGATATGGGATGTGAAGACAGCTATCTACGAACAAGAATTAGATATCTTTAAGCAATGTCGGAATAATTGAGTTGCGAATCGTTGATATTTTAATGAAGTGGTTTTTATAGAATTAGACGTTTAACAGGTAATTATTATGTTTTCAGCTGTCAGAATAAAAGTTGTTCCATTTGTACTGCTATTGGCTTTGGTCTTCGCATTTTTGCTGAACTGGCCCGTTCTGCTCCATTTCTATGATATATTGTCTAACATCGAGCACTTCAAAATAGGGTTTGTAGTTTCAATCCCATTCCTACTTATTGCTGCATTAAACTTCGTCTTCATGCCATTCTCGATCCGCTTTCTGATGAAGCCGTTCTTTGCATTCCTGTTTGTTACAGGTTCTATCGCCAGTTACACCATGATGAAATATCGTGTGTTGTTTGATGGTGATATGATCCAGAATATATTTGAAACAAATCAAAGCGAAGCTTTTGCATACGTTAACGCTCCAATAATAGTCTGGGTTCTTTTGACCGGTTTGTTACCCGCAGCATTGATATTTTTTGTGAAAATTGAGTATGCATCTACCTGGTACAAAGGTATCGCCCAGCGATTGTTATCTATGTTTTTCTCCTTGGTAATAGTTGGGATAATTGCTGCCTTGTACTACCAAGATTACGCATCAATTGGTCGTAACAATCAGACTCTAAATCGTGAAATTGTTCCAGCTAACTTCATGTATAGCACCAGTAAGTACCTGTATAGACGCTATATGGCAGAGCCCATCCCTTTTGTTACTTTAGGTGATGATGCCACACGGGTTACGAAAAAGGACAAACCAACATTGATGTTCCTGGTTGTTGGTGAGACGGCTCGTGGTAAGAACTTTTCAATGAATGGCTATGAGAAAGATACCAACCCATTCACAAGTAAGTCTGGTGGTGTGATCTCCTTTAACGATCTCCGCTCCTGTGGGACAGCAACCGCTGTATCCGTCCCCTGCATGTTCTCCAATATGGGGAGAAAGGAGTTTGATGATAATCGCGCTCGCAATAGCGAGGGCCTGCTAGATGTGTTGCAAAAAACGGGGATCTCCATTTTTTGGAAGGAGAACGATGGTGGCTGCAAAGGCGTCTGCGACCGAGTTCCTAACATCGAAATCGAACCAAAAGATCACCCTAAATTCTGCGATAAAAACACATGCTATGACGAGGTTGTCCTTCAAGACCTCGATAGTGAAATTGCTCAAATGAAAGGGGATAAGCTGGTTGGCTTCCACCTGATAGGTAGCCATGGCCCAACATACTACAAACGCTACCCTGATGCTCATCGTCAGTTCACCCCTGACTGTTCACGCAGTGATATTGAAAACTGCACAGATGAAGAGCTCACCAACACCTATGACAACACCATCCGCTACACCGACTTCGTGATTGCAGAGATGATTGCCAAGTTGAAAACCTACGAAGATAAGTACAACACCGCATTGCTCTACGTCTCCGATCACGGTGAATCACTGGGAGCATTAGGGCTTTACCTGCACGGTACACCGTACAAGTTTGCACCGGATGATCAGACCCGCGTACCTATGCAGGTGTGGATGTCACCTGGATTTACCAAAGAGAAAGGCGTTGATATGGCGTGTTTGCAGCAGAAAGCCGCTGATACTCGTTACTCACACGATAATATTTTCTCATCTGTATTGGGTATCTGGGACGTCAAAACATCAGTTTACGAAAAGGGTCTAGATATTTTCAGTAAATGTCGTAATATTCAATAAATTACATTGTTGGGGGCTCAGGCCCCCAATTATCTTTTAAATAATAGGTTTGTTACTATTGTCCGTGTATTTCATGGTTGAAATTTTTTAACGGGCAAAGCAGAAAGAGGAAGCTAAAATGGCAAAGCCTGGTGCAACTGGAATTACCCGAATCATTCATGCCACCAATTATAGTATGAAGGGACTTTCTTCAGCTTGGAGACATGAAGCGGTAATCCCCCCATTTTTAGGGGCATTCAAAAGTAGAGGTCATGCGGCCTGTGCCAGACGCTGTTTCGGCGTGTAGCCACCCAGCGCCATATTGGGCCGCTCATGGTTATAAACCCACAGCCAGTTCGTGGCAAACTCCTGTAGTTCATTCAGTGACTCAAACAGGTAATGGCCCAGCCAGTCGTAGCGCACCGTGCGGTTAAACCGTTCGATGTAGGCATTCTGCTGCGGATTTCCTGGCTGGATATAGCCCAGGGTTATCCCCTCCTGTTTCGCCCATCGCTTGAGCTCTTCGCTGATGTATTCCGGGCCATTGTCACATCGGATAATGGCGGGCTTACCTCGCCACGTGATCACCTGCTCCAGCGCCCGTTTGACTCGTGAGGCGGGTAAGGAGAAATCCACCTCGATGCACAGCGCTTCACGATTGAAGTCATCGATCACATTAAACAGCCGCACCGAGCGGCCATCGCTGAGCTGGTCATGCATAAAGTCCATCGACCAGCACTGATTAGGCTGGTCGGGAACCGCCAACGGCTCTGGCTTAGCCCGAACCAACCGTTTCCTGGGTTTTATCCGCAGATTGAGCTCCAGCGCCCGATAGATCCGGTATACCCGTTTGTGATTCCAGCCAAAGCCTTGGACGTTGCGCAGGTACAAAAAGCATAACCCGAAGCCCCAGTTGCGCTGGCTGGCCGTGATACGTAGCAGCCAATCGGCAATTTCCTGGTTTTCATCGACCAGCACGGGCTGATAGCGATAGCAGCTTTCACTGACCTTGAAGATCCGGCAAGCCAGACGGATGGATATGGCGTAGTGAGTCACGGCTTTGGTCGCCATCTCCCGGCGGGCAGATGGCGTTACCACTTTTTTGCCATGGCCTCGGTGATGATCTCTGCCTTGAGGCGCTCCTCGGCGTACATCTTCTTGAGGCGGCGGTTTTCGTCCTCCAGCTCCTTGAGTCGAGCCATGAGGGAGGCATCCATCCCCCCGAATTTGGAACGCCACTTGTAGAAGGTGGTCGTGCTGATGCCATGCTCGCGGCAGAGCTCCGGGACGGGAGCTCCAGCCTCAGCTTGTTTGAGGATGGCGATGATCTGGGTATCGCTAAAGCGTGATGTTTTCATGTAGAACCTCCTGCGTTCAAGGTACGGGAAAATTCTACTTATGAGCACCCTGGTTTTTCGGGGGGATTACCAAGCGGCTTTTCGTCAGGAACTGCTACTCATTGTGCTGTTGATGCCTCTAGCGTTTTTTGTCGGAGATGGTTTAAATCAAATACTGCTCCTAATGGTTATAAGTTGGCTGGTTGTGATTGTAGAGATCCTGAACTCAGCTATTGAAGCAATAGTAGACAGAATAGGGTCAGAGCATCATGAGCTTTCTGGTCGAGCTAAAGACATGGGCTCTGCGGCTGTCTTCATTGCTCTGATGTTGAATGCCATAGTGTGGGGTACATTGACAGGACGTAATTTATTAGCCTGGTGGTAGTGTTATCATCAATAATATTTTTAATTATTCATGGCAGCCACCATAAATAGTGGCTGCTAAATTATAGATGCTAATGATAAGGTGTAACTTTTTGTCTGTTTAGCCCGCACCATAGGTGCGAAAATAACCATATTTTATTATGGCTGTTTTTCTGCCTTAATTCTACTCATACGAAAATTGACACTTAGTTAAGTAATGATCATGTACAGAACCTTAAGCGGCAAGCGAATTAATAATACCGTCTAACGTGTTGTTTTGCTTGGATTTTCTCTGCCTACTCTTTTTGCCGTTTTTGGATAAATACACCATTGCCCACTCCAACTTCTCTGTTATTTCCTGCCACGCACCATGGATGATGCTCGCCAATATCGGCATTAACCAAAGCGCGCTGTTTTTGGCAATCTTCAGCATCGATAACTCCGCGCTGCCAATCAGCGTCAGCGCCAGCCGACGTTTGACCAGCAAGGCCAGCAAACTAGCCCAGATCAAGCCTTCCGCTATCGCTTTTTGTCGTGTCGCGAACGCCTTCAACCGGTTATGTGATTTCAGCTCTTTGAACAACAGTTCGATCTGCCAACGGCAACGATACAATGCCATCACCTTCTCGGCTGGCCATCGCTCACGCGGAAGATTGGTCATCCATATACAGAACCGTTTTTCCTCTGCAAACCAACGTCTTATGAGTCGATATTTATACTTTCCCGAACTCACATCCAGATCCAGAACCTCGGCTCTGCAGCTTCTCCGATCGATATCCTTGAGCTTTTTTCCGAGTAACTTGGGCATTTCCCTGCCGTCCTGTCGGTAAGCTGCCTGTACTTTGGGATTGAGATTTTGACTCCCTCTGACCAGATAGCTTCCTTTGGCTTTGGTCACATCAGCAAAGTACTCGCGGCTGATGTAACCGGCATCCGCCAATAACAGTTTGTTATTTAACGAATTTGCGGCCGGAAGATGCTTGCGCTCCGATTCGGTATCCGCCGTGATACTCATCGATATCGGCGACTGGTCCAGCAAGGACATGGTCATATGACACTCTACCGCAGCGGGGCTGTGCTTATTGAATCGGCCCGGGAAATGTTCTGCCAATTGCGGATGTAACGCGAATGACGACCCGTCCTGCAGCAGTACCTGCTCAAAGCCTGCCAGTCCGTGGGCGTCCGGTAGACACTCCTTGAGGCGTAAGGCGATGGCTCGTTCAACCAGTGCGCGCATGAACAAGGGAAAACCCTGCTTGCGTAACTGGTTGTGAAAGGGTTTATACGCTATTTGGTCAGTATCATGGAGCTGCAACGCATTGAAATGGCGATGCAAACCAGCAATACCATCCACCTTGTCGCAACCAAGCCCTGAGAGCAGAGCCGGGAGTAGTCTCGCAGGCTGGATATCCCGGAGTCGCTGACAAAAACCGGTAAATTTACCGATCCGGTTGAGTTCAGAAGAGCTATGAAGTTGCTTGAGGTACTGGGTTGCATTTATAATAGTCATGGCTTCGGGCGTGTCGGTTTTTTTTTGCGATTAAATCAGATCACAAACGAAGCCTTTTTTCTATCTATTTCAATTGGTTGTAGCTAAAGATCCTGTACATGACAGGTCACTGCAGCGGCCAAACTGTTGCCACATCTCAGTTCAGGAGGAAACGCAATGACTCAGGAAAGGATCCAGACCCGCTACCCACTCGGCGGCCCCTTCGCCACCCAGGCTGAGCTGGAGCAGGCCATCACCCAGGCCATAACGACCCACAGACAAGATTTCTTCCCTCTGCTGGAACGGCTGGTGGACGTGGGGGACACCCGGGTCAACCTCAGTCAGGAGAACCCGCTGCGGGTGCTCAGCATCGAACTCGCTGACGGCCGTGAAGGAGTGGCCCATATCAACTACGAGTCCAACTTCGCCGAGAGCTGCCTGATTATCAACGAATACGACCAGCACCAGACCAGCCTGGCCTTTCGCCTCGACGGGGATGCACTTATCTTCGACGTCGAACTGCCGATCGCGTGGAATTTCAATAACTGAAGATTCAGCGGTGTAATGCCGCCTGGTTGCTACACCCGGTCAGCCAGCTCCCCTCACCCTAACCCTCTCCCAAAGGGAGAGGGGATCAGCCCGTGCCAACCTCCAGCCGTGGTAGTCACTCCATACTCTGCTGTTATTTCAGGCGCCTGTAATCTTCCCCATATGGCTGTCATCTGAATAGCAATATCCAGCATATAGCCACCATAACCCTCACTCATGTACAGGATCTTTAGCGGCAACCAATTGAAATAGATATAAAAAAGGCTTCGTTTGTGATCTGATTTTATCGCCAAACAAAATCAACACGCGCGAAGCCTATGACTATTATCAACGCTAATTACTATCTGGAGCAACTCTTGGCTCCCGCCGCACTCGAGCGCATTGCTCGGCTCTGCAAGTTTTGTCTGCGTCAGCGTGCCATTACCCCAGCCATGCTCGTACCTGCACTGCTGCGGGCCATGGGAGGCGACCAGGTCAATGACATTGCCGGTTTACACCGCCATTTCAATGCCTTGCAACTGGTAAACACCCATCAGGTTTCTTACAAACCGTTTCACAATCAGCTGCGCAAAGAGAGCTTTGCCCTGTTTATGAAAGCCCTGGTCGAGCGGGCCATCGCCTTGCGTATCGACCATCAACTCAAAGCAGCCTCCCTCGGCGCGTTCAAGCAGGTGTTACTGCACGATGGCACCTCCTTTGCGGTGCATCGGCGCCTTGCTGCTGATTTTCCCGGCCGGTTCAAGACCATCAGTCCGGCAGCTATCGAGTGCCATATGACCATGTCACTGTCGGAGCAGAGCCCGTTGTGCATGAGTGTGTCTGCCGATACCGCAGGGGAACGGCAATTTCTGCCTGAAGCCCACACGCTGACCAACTGCCTGCTGCTGGCTGACGCAGGTTACATTGACAGGGCTTGGTTTGAGCAGGTGAACGACGCTGGCGGATTTTATCTGGTGCGCGGCACGAAAAGCCTGAACCCCAAGATAATCCAAGCCTGGCGCGGTGATGGACGGGAAGTACCCAAGCTGGCGGGACTATCTCTGAGAGAGGCCGGACGGCGACGCTGTCGGGCCGAGGTACTGGATATGGTGGTGAAGTCCGGCCAGGTCGAGTACCGGTTGATCCGGCGCTGGTTTGCTGAGGAAAAGCGGTTCTGTCTGTGGATGACGAACCTACCGCGAGCAGCATGGTCAGCAGAGCAGGTGATGAGCCTGTATCGCTGCCGTTGGCAGGTGGAGTTGTTATTTAAAGAGTGGAAATCGCACAACCGGCTCAAGGGGTTTGTGACGGGCGAGAAAGCGATTGCCGAGGGGTTGGTGTGGACGAGCCTGCTGTCGCTGGTGATGAAGAGACGGGTCGCGCAGAGTGTGATGAGTGGGGCGCTATCGATGCTGAAAGCGTCGAAGAACAGTGCGACGTGGTGGCTACCGCTATTGGAAGCAGTGGCCCATAGGGCGCTGACAGAAATAAGGGAAAGATTGGAATGGGCTGCCGATTATTTGGCCAAGAACGCCTGCCGAACCAAGCAGAGAAAGTCGATACAGAACAGGACCTTGGAAGGCGTTTTAAATGGACTCGCCGCTTAAGGTCCTGTACATGAAGTAATGATAGCATGATTTTTGAGCCTGTTTATTAAAACTTGACATGTTTGCAAAACTAATATGAGTGTCGCTTCTAATAAAGTAGTATGTGGGGAAGTAGTAAAACTGGTTTATCTTCGCTGCGAAGCAGCGGAATGTTTAAAAAAGTCTTTTGTTCTCATAATTAGTAAATGGACAGTTTTCAACATTTTTCAAGTGGCTAAAATTAAAAAATTTGAAAAAAACTGTCTTGATGTTTTTTTGAACTGAAAGATGAGGCAACAGGCTGCCTAAATTTACAGGCACACCCCATGCTGAATCCGTCCCACCAAATTCACAACAGCCTGAACCCCCATCGGTGTATTCAGCAATGTGGCTGGAGCCACGCCACCGAGGCCCCAGGCTGGTCTGTTTAGCCATGACAACGCCTTGGCAGTATCGTTCTTGTTGAGGGATAGTGCCGCATCGAGGGCCTGTACAACGCCGTATACCCTGGCACCCTGAGAGATTGATAGGGGAGCCCCAATCCTCAGCTTGCGAGCAACCGTGTGGCGGCTAATGCCTGCTAGGCGGCATATCAAACCTATGTCTGCACTCATCAATTCAGCCAGTCGATGAATGCTGCCAGGAGCTACGCCAACCACGATCCATAGATGTGACCCCAACGGGTCGTTAGGGATGCCAAGAGCGCTAGATAGCGTCATCACAGAGGCTTCTGTCTTACCTGGATGATAACTCGCATAGGACATAATGAAATCTCCCCTGAACCTACGATACGCGATTACTCTATCCTATCTGTTCCATGTTGCGGTGGCGATGTGTCTGAGAACAATGTTGGATGAGGCACTGAATACAGAGGTTGAAGCGCCCCACGCGGGCAACATCAACTTTTTGTGAATCTCTGGGCTCTTTATGAGACTTGAATTCTCATATATTTACTATGCCATAACCAAGCTAGCTAGCCGAGAGAACATTTAGTGACCATCAATTTTGATTATCGTTGTGGCATCTTAGAGGCAGCCGACACAAAAACTGGCCGAGAATGGTGTAGGTATAAGGGTGATCCCGAGGTTACCAGAACTGAAAATGGCGAGTTATTGAGTTCGATGGGTGTTCCTATCGGAGCCACCGTTGTTGAGGTGAAAACCCTTATTCGCATGGATACCAAAAAGTAACCAAAAACAGGTTGCACCATATATAGTAAGTGCGCGTATGATAACTCCTATTCTCATCAGATTAGGAGCTTAGCATGCTCGTAAAAGAAATTGTGCCAACAGAACAGGTCGTTGACATTCGCTGTGATGTCTGTGGTCGTAGTACAAAAACGAATTTTGGAACCAACCAATACGGCTCGTTATCGGCGGATTTTGGCTATGGTTCCCGTCACGATGGTGAACGTTACAAGGTGCATCTGTGTGAAATGTGCTTTTTCGGTACACTCGCAACAGTGAGGGAGATGCATCGCGAAAATCATATGTTTAACGATGACAATGAGGCAGCAAACCCAGATGTATTTGGGCGTGATTATTCTAATAGGGAAATAATATGAATAATATGAATAATATGAATAATATGAATAATGTGAATAATATGAATAATATGAATAATATGAATAATATGAATAATATGAATAATATGAATAATATGAATAATGAATAATATGAATAATATGAATAATATGAATAATATGAATAATATGAATAATATGCTCCCATACTCTAGTTTGTGTGGAGAGAAATATCTCTTATCATCGACTCATTCTGTGAGCCAATGATATTATCCAATCGGCTCATTTCGTGAGCCGATCATGACCCTTCATCGGCTCATCTGGTGAGTTGGTCTCAACGCTCACTACCACCTAGATTTAGTTTTTGGCTACAAAGTTTCATAGCAGATTGGAGCTAGGCCACTAAGCAGATCCAAACGCGATTTCGCTCACGTCTTTTTGAAGAATGCTATTTCTATAATCGTCTTGGTGCCAAAAATAGTGGAGCTGATGCTGGGATTGAGAGATAATTTTCCTGATATAAAAATGTGATACATGAGGCTATCAATGAACGATTTTTTGAAAACACTGATGAATATTCGCAGTCTGCGAGCTGTACTGCGTGAGCTGTCTTATGAGCAGCTGGTTGAGGCTAAGCAAAAATTTGACGAAATCTATGCCGAACGTGAGCAGCAAGAGAGCAAAATCAGAGCAGAGTCAGCAGAACGCCTGCAAAAGCTGGCTGAGTTTACCGAGATGTTGAAAGAGGCTGGCATCGATCCGAGCGAACTGGTTGGTACTGCGGCTCCAGCGAAAGCTGATGGTTCAGCCAACAAAGCCAAACGCGCTCCTCGTCCTGCAAAATACAAATACATCGAAGACGGTCAGGAGAAGACCTGGACGGGTCAAGGTCGCATGCCCAAGGCTATCGCAGAGGCTGTTGCGGCTGGCAAGGCTCTGGAAGATTTCCTGATCTAATGCTGAGAGCCCATGCCAGCTCGGCGTGGGCCTTTAATTCTATCTGTAGTAGGAGCACTGTCATTTTCAGAAGACGACTGCACGGAATATCAGAAGTCAGCCGCACGACCTTCTCCGATGCCAATTAGGCAGGCCGCTCACGAATCCAAAATCGCAGGCCAATGTCGGCGTGCGAAACAACTCATGCTATGCGTTGCATCCCGGATGATTGCAATCTGATAAACCTTGCAAGATGCCACATGCCTCTATTCGTCGAGCGCCCGAGCATTTTTCACGCAGCGAGAGCAAGTGCCGCTTCAATTGCAACAGCGCTTCGACGCGATCTTCGGTCTGACGAATATGGGCATCCAGTAGTGTATTGACGTCGCCGCAGTCCTGAGCAGGGTTATCTCGTAGGCCCAGCAGTATCCTGATTTCGCTCAGCGTCATGTCAAGCGAACGGCAATGACGAATGAACTGCAAACGCTCGATGTGCACATCGCTGTACAACCGAAAGTTGCCACCGCTTCGCGCTGGCTTTGGCAGCAGCCCTTCCTTTTCGTAGTAGCGGATGGTCACGACCTCGCACCCAGAGCGCTTGGCTAGATCGCCAATTCTGATTTCCATGCCTCAATCTCCATTTATCACTTGACTCTATAGTAACTATAGAGTTTTTAATGGAGGTTGTACAGAAGATTTGAAGGAGTTATCCATGAGTGAATGCGCTTCAAAGGCGTGTGGCTGCTCGGCTGGGCCGATCATGCAATCCACGACACAAGCCCCGCCGACAACCGGATCGGCTCAAGCGGTGTACCGCATCGAGAACATGGATTGCCCCACGGAAGAGGCGCTGATCCGAGGCAAGCTGGTTGGGCTGGCGGGTGTGGTTGGTCTTGAGTTCAACCTGATGCAGCGTACCTTGACCGTGCAGCACGAATTGCCTTCGCTGTCTCCCGTTGAACAGGCACTGAAGGCCATCGGCATGCAAGCTGTGCGCATGGATGAGGCGTCGGCTGGGCAGACAACCAAGCTGTCCATTGCCAAGATGGATTGTCCGACAGAGGAAGCATTGATCCGCAACAAGCTCGGCACCGTGGCCGGGGTTACCGGTCTCGATTTCAACCTGATGCAGCGCACGTTGTCGGTACGCCATGCTGACGGGGTTCTGCCGGATGTGCTTGTGGCACTACAAGCGCTCGGATTCGAGGCGCAGGTCGAGGACAAGGCCATGGCCGCGTCGCCATCGGCGTCCCCTGTGACAACGCAGACCAACTGGTGGCCACTCGGTATTTCCCTCATCGCCGCATCAGCGGCCGAAGCGGTCTACTGGTTCCACAACGGCAATCATTGGTCGGTCGTCATTCTGGCGCTTGTAGCGGTCTTGACGGGAGGCCTGTCCACCTACAAGAAGGGCTGGATCGCGCTCAAGAACCGTAACCTCAACATGAACGCCCTGATGTCGATTGCTGTCACAGGTGCCATGTTCATCGGCCACTGGCCCGAAGCGGCGATGGTGATGGTGCTCTTCGCGCTGGCCGAAGTGATTGAAGCTAAGTCGCTGGATCGCGCTCGCAACGCCATCCGTGGCCTGCTTGATCTCGCGCCAGAACAGGCGACCGTACAGCAGCCGGACGGTACATGGTGCGAAGTGAACGCTAAACAGGTCGCCATTGGAAGCCGGGTTCGGGTCAGACCGGGCGAACGCATTGCGCTGGATGGGCAGGTCGTGGAAGGCTTCTCCACCGTCAACCAAGCACCGATTACCGGCGAAAGCCTCCCGGTCGAGAAAGCCCCCGGTGATTCGGTGTTCGCTGGCACCATCAACGAATCCGGTTCATTCGAGTACCGCGTCACCGCCGTGGCCAGTCACTCCACACTGGCCCGCATCATTCACGCGGTAGAGGCCGCTCAGGGGAGTCGCGCGCCGACTCAACGTTTTGTCGATCAGTTCGCCCGCTGGTACACCCCCGTTGTATTCGGCGTTGCCATCGCCGTCGCGTTGCTGCCGCCGCTGTTCATGGGTGCGGCATGGCTCGACTGGATTTACCGTGCATTGGTTCTGCTGGTTGTCGCCTGCCCGTGCGCACTCGTGATCTCTACACCGGTCAGCATTGTCAGCGGCTTGGCCGCCGCTGCACGCCACGGCATTCTCATCAAGGGCGGCGTCTATCTGGAAGAAGGCCGCAAGCTGCGCTGGCTGGCACTGGACAAGACCGGCACGATCACGCACGGCAAGCCAGCACAAACCGATTTTGTCGCATGGGGCAATGCGCTCGCCTCGGATAGTCGCAGCATCGCTGCCAGTCTGGCGGCCCGCTCAGACCATCCTGTATCCAAAGCGGTGGCACAGGCCGCGCAGACGGACGGGGTTGCCTTGCTCGAAGTGGCCGAATTCAATGCGCTGCCCGGTCGGGGTGTGCAAGGCCAAATCAACGGTGAGGTCTACCATCTTGGCAACCACCGGATGCTCGAAGAGTTGGGGCAATGCACACCAGAACTGGAACAGCGCATCGCGGCGCTGGAAACCGTAGGTAAAACTGTCGTGATGTTGGTCGGCGCAAAGGAGGTTCATGCCTTATTCGCCGTAGCGGACACCATCAAGGACAGTAGCAGGAGAGCCATCGCCGAGTTGCATGCAATGGGTATCAACACCATGATGCTGACCGGCGACAACCCTCACACGGCAAAGGCCATTGCCGCACAAGCCGGGATCGACCGTGCAGAAGGCAATCTGCTTCCAGACGACAAACTGCGCGAAGTTGAGCAATTGGCCCGAAGCGGCAAGGTCGGCATGGTTGGCGATGGCATCAATGATTCACCGGCCTTGGCACGAGCGGACATTGGCTTTGCAATGGGAGCTGCTGGCACGGACACCGCCATCGAGACGGCCGACGTGGCGCTGATGGACGATGACCTGTGCAAGATACCGACGTTCGTGCGCCTGTCGCGTGCGACGGCGCAGGTGCTGATGCAAAACATCGTGCTGGCCCTTGGCATCAAGGCAGTATTTCTGGTGCTTACCTTCACGGGTCAAGCGACTATGTGGATGGCTGTGTTTGCTGATATGGGGGCCAGCTTGCTCGTCGTTGGCAATGGCTTGAGGCTGCTGCGCCGATGAGCTGGAAATTCTTTCTCTATGACTGGGGTGGCCTGAACATCGCGTTGTTCCAAGCCATCAACACGGGTACGCCTGCCGCGCTGGGGCCGCTGGCGTGGTTCTTCAGCCTCGTGGGAAGTTACTGGACGGCGCCGCTGACGATGCTGGGTCTGTGGTGGTGGTCGAAGTCGGCCACCAACCCGGCGCGTGGCGCGGTCGTTTTGCACCGCCTCATTGGTTTTAGCGTGGCCTTCTTGCTGGCTTTACTGGTCGCCACCGTCTTGAAGCTCTGGCTCGACTTTCCACGCCCGCCTGCCGTCCTTGGCGACATGGTGAGCGTGATCGGAAACATCGAGCGTCACTACAGCCTGCCCAGCGGACACTCCACCTATACCGCGCTGGTGGTCGGCGCGCTCTGGCCTTTGATGGGACGCCGTGGTCGTCTCGGTTTAATGCTGTACGCCATGCTGGTCGGTTGGTCACGAATCGCAGCCGGCATGCACTTCCCTGCTGACGTGCTCGCGGGATGGGGACTTGGATTGAGTTGCACGGCGCTCGCCGGGTGGTTGATACCGCTGGCCGCCCCTATGTGGCAATCAGCTCGCCGCACATCAGTTTGGGTCTGGTACGCGGTGGCCGCCGGTGCGGTCATGATCGATCAGCTCGCGAAGTTCGCCATCACCCGCGCGTTCGCCTACGGTGAACAGGTCGAAATCACCCCATTCTTCAACCTGGTCTATGTTCTGAATCCCGGCGCAGCATTTAGCTTTCTAGCCAGCGCTGGCGGCTGGCAACGCTATTTCTTCATTGCGCTGGGTCTGGTCGTTTCTGTTTGGCTGGGACGCATGCTGCGCCAGCAACGGCCACGTCTCGAAGCGGCGGGCTACAGCCTGATCCTTGGTGGTGCGCTCGGCAATGTCGCGGATCGCGTGTTGCGTGGACAAGTCGTGGATTTCCTGGACTTCCATTGGCGGCTCGCGCACTGGCCCGCCTTCAACCTCTCTGATGTGACAATTTCTGCCGGAGCCGTCTGCTTGCTTTTGGCAGTTGTAATCCAAAGAGGTGCAACCGCCGAAGGCGAATTGTCCGGTTGAGCTATACCCTAACTTGTCGTCAAGTGCCGTAGTCGAAATGTGTCATTTTCAGAAGACGAATGCACCAGTTAATTAGGTGTGGCGGCTGTTGTGCGGCCAGCTCCTGACAGTCCAATATCAGAAGTGATCTGCACCAATCTCGACTATGCTCAATACTCGTGTGCACCAAAGCGAGGTGAGCATGGCGACCGACACCCCACGGATTCCCGAGCAAGGCGTGGCCACTCTGCCTGATGAGGCTTGGGAGCGTGCGCGCCGTCGTGCGGAGATCATCGGCCCGTTGGCGCAGTCGGAGACGGTCGGGCACGAAGCGGCCGATACGGCGGCTCAGGCGCTGGGCTTATCTCGGCGGCAGGTGTACGTTCTGATCCGGCGTGCCCGGCAAGGCAGCGGCCTCGTGACGGATCTGGTGCCCGGCCAGTCCGGTGGCGGGAAAGGCAAGGGGCGCTTGCCGGAACCGGTCGAGCGCATCATCCGCGAGCTACTGCAAAGGCGGTTCCTGACCAAGCAGAAGCGCAGCCTGGCGGCCTTTCACCGCGAAGTCACTCAGGTGTGCAAGGCTCAAAAACTGCGAGTGCCGGCGCGCAATACCGTGGCCTTACGGATCGCTAGCCTTGACCCGCGCAAGGTCATTCGCCGGCGGGAAGGCCAGGATGCCGCTCGTGACCTACAAGGTGTTGGCGGCGAGCCTCCTGCCGTGACCGCGCCGCTGGAGCAGGTACAGATCGACCATACGGTCATCGACCTGATCGTGGTCGATGAGCGCGATCGGCAACCGATTGGCCGCCCGTACCTGACCCTCGCCATCGACGTGTTCACCCGCTGCGTGCTCGGCATGGTCGTCACGCTGGAAGCACCGTCTGCCGTTTCGGTTGGCCTGTGCCTCGTGCATGTCGCCTGCGACAAGCGTCCTTGGCTGGAAGGGCTGAAGGTGGAAATGGATTGGCCGATGAGCGGCAAGCCCTTGCTGCTCTACCTGGACAACGCGGCCGAGTTCAAGAGCGAGGCCCTGCGCCGGGGTTGCGAGCAGCATGGCATCCGGCTGGACTATCGTCCGCTGGGACAGCCGCACTATGGCGGCATCGTGGAACGGATCATCGGCACGGCGATGCAGATGATCCACGACGATCTACCGGGAACAACCTTCTCCAACCCGGACCAGCGCGGCGACTACGATTCCGAAAACAAGGCTGCCCTGACGCTGCGCGAGCTGGAGCGCTGGCTCACATTGGCGGTAGGCACCTACCACGGTTCGGTGCACAACGGCCTGCTTCAACCACCGGCGGCGCGGTGGGCCGAGGCCGTGGCGCGTGTCGGCGTGCCGGCCGTCGTCACCCGCGCCACGGCGTTCCTGGTTGATTTCCTGCCCATCCTCCGTCGTACGCTGACCCGCACCGGCTTCGTCATCGACCACATCCACTACTACGCCGATGCGCTCAAGCCGTGGATAGCTCGGCGCGACCGCCTGCCTGCGTTCCTGATCCGGCGCGACCCGCGCGACATCAGCCGTATCTGGGTGTTGGAACCGGAAGGGCAGCACTACCTGGAAATCCCCTACCGCACCTTGTCGCACCCGGCGGTCACGCTGTGGGAACAACGACAAGCTCTGGCGAAATTGCGTCAGCAAGGGCGCGAGCAAGTGGATGAATCGGCGCTGTTCCGCATGATCGGCCAGATGCGCGAGATCGTGACTGCCGCGCAGAAGGCCACGCGCAAGGCGCGGCGCGACACGGATCGACGCCAGCATCTCAAGGCGTCGGTTCCGCCGAACAAGCCGACGCCGCCGGAAACTGATGTTTCCGACCCGCAGGCAGACAAGCAGCCTCCGGCAAAACCTTTCGACCAGATTGAGGAGTGGTAGCCGTGGACGAATATCCCATCATCGACCTGTCGCACCTCTTACAGGCGGCGCAGGGATTGGCCCGGCTGCCGGCGGACGAGCGCATCCAACGCCTTCGCGCCGACCGCTGGATCGGCTATCCCCGTGCGGTCGAGGCTCTGAACCGGCTGGAAACCTTGTATGCGTGGCCGAACAAACAACGCATGCCCAACCTGCTGCTGGTTGGCCCGACCAACAACGGCAAGTCGATGATCGTCGAGAAATTCCGGCGCACGCATCCGGCCAGTGCCGACGCCGACCAGGAGCACATCCCGGTGCTGGTCGTGCAGATGCCATCCGAGCCGTCGGTGATCCGCTTCTACGTCGCGCTGCTCGCTGCGATGGGCGCGCCCTTGCGCCCACGCCCACGGTTGCCGGAAATGGAGCAATTGGCATTGGCCTTGTTACGTAAGGTCGGTGTGCGTATGTTGGTGATCGACGAACTACACAACGTCTTGGCCGGTAACAGCGTCAACCGCCGGGAATTCCTCAATCTACTGCGCTTCCTCGGCAACGAGCTACGCATCCCCCTGGTCGGAGTCGGCACGCGCGACGCCTACCTGGCCATCCGCTCGGATGACCAATTGGAAAATCGGTTCGAGCCGATGATGCTGCCGGTGTGGGAGGCCAACGATGATTGCTGCTCGCTGCTGGCCAGCTTCACGGCTTCGCTCCCGCTGCGCCGCCCCTCGTCGATTGCCACGCTAGACATGGCTCGCTACCTGCTCACACGCTGCGAGGGCACCATCGGCGAACTGGCGCACCTGTTGATGGCGGCGGCTGTCGCTGCCGTGGAAAGCGGTGAGGAAGCAATCAACCACCGCACGCTCAGCATGGCCGACTACACCGGCCCAAGCGAGCGGCGACGACAGTTCGAGCGGGAACTGATGTGAAGCCAGCGCCGCGCTGGCCGCTGCATCCGGCTCCCAGAGAAGGCGAAGCCTTGTCTTCGTGGCTCAACCGCGTGGCCCTTTGCTATCACATGGAAGTGTCCGAGCTGCTGGAGCACGATCTTGGTCACGGCCAGGCTGATGACATGGATACCGCGCCACCACAGTCGCTGCTGACAATGCTCTCCCGGCGGAGCGGCATCGAGCTGGATCGGCTGCGTTGCATGAGTTTCGCCGGCTGGGTGCCTTGGTTACTGGACAGCCTTGATGATCAGATTCCTGGCGCTTTAGAAACCTATACGTTCCAGCTCTCGGTGTTGCTGCCGAAACTCCGCCGTAGGACGCGATCTATCACGAGCTGGCGCGCCTGGCTGCCCAGCCAGCCATTACATCGCGCCTGTCCACTCTGCCTGAACAATCCGGCAAACCAAGCCGTATTGCTTGCGTGGAAGCTGCCCCTGATGCTGAGCTGCCCGCTGCATGGGTGCTGGCTGGAATCGTATTGGGGCGTGCCTGGGCGGTTTCTCGGCTGGGAAAACGCCGACGCCGACCCACGCACGGCCAGCGACGCGATTGCGACGATGGACCGGCGTACCTGGCAGGCACTGACGACCGGCCATGTTGAGCTGCCGCGCCGACGCATCCACGCCGGATTGTGGTTTCGGCTGCTACGCACGCTGCTTGATGAGCTGAACACCCCGCTTTCGGCGTGCGGAACCTACGCGGGGTATCTCCGCCTGATCTGGGAACGCTGTGGGTATCCGCTGCGTGCTGGGCAAAGTCTGTGGCGACCGTATGAAACCCTGAACCTAGCAGTAGGGTTGCAGATGCTGGAGGCTGCGGCAACGGCAATCAGCTTGATCGAGGTGAGGGATATAAGCCCGCCTGGCGAGCATGCAAAGCTATTCTGGTCCGAGCCCCAAACCGAGTTCACCAGTGGCCTGCCGGCGAAAGCGCCGAAGCCCGAACCCGTCAATCACTGGCAACGTGCAGTCCAGGCCATCGATGAAGCCATCATTGAAGCGCGGCACAACCCCGAGACGGCACGCTCGCTGTTCGCGTTGGCTTCCTATGGTCGGCGCGACCCAGCTTCCCTGGAACGGTTGCGAGCCACCTTCGTGAAGGAAGGCATCCCGCCGGAATTTCTGTCACATTACGAGCCTGATGGACCCTTTGCATGTCTTAGACAGAATGACGGGTTAAGTGACAACTTTTGACGGCCTGAGCTTTCCGGCGCACACTGTCACATAATCGAACGTATATGTGACAGGTACGACATGCTGATAGGCTACATGCGGGTATCGAAGGCGGACGGCTCCCAGGCTACCGATTTGCAGCGCGACGCGCTGATTGCCGCCGGGGTCGATCCAGTACATCTTTACGAGGACCAGGCATCCGGCATGCGCGAGGATCGGCCCGGCTTGACGAGCTGCCTGAAGGCGTTGCGAACTGGCGACACACTGGTCGTGTGGAAACTGGATCGGCTCGGACGCGACCTGCGACATCTCATCAACACCGTGCACGACCTGACTGGGCGCGGCATCGGCTTGAAGGTATTAACCGGGCACGGCGCGGCCATCGACACCACGACCGCCGCCGGCAAGCTGGTCTTTGGCATCTTCGCCGCCCTGGCCGAGTTCGAGCGCGAGTTGATCGCGGAGCGCACGATTGCCGGCCTAGCCTCGGCCCGCGCGCGCGGGCGGAAAGGCGGCCGGCCGTTCAAGATGACCGCCGCCAAGCTGCGGCTGGCGATGGCGGCAATGGGTCAGCCAGAGACCAAGGTCGGCGACCTATGCCAGGAACTTGGCGTCACGCGGCAGACCCTGTATCGGCATGTTTCACCCAAGGGTGAGCTACGTCCAGATGGCGAGAAGCTACTCAGCCGAATTTGATGCCGGCATGAGGCAACGTAGCGACAGCGTGGTTTGTCTCAATGGGAAGCGCTCATGATCGATCTTTGAAGGCCCGCAGCAGTCGTGTCACAGACAGGACGAACAAACCGGTCAGCGTGAGGGCTGCGATACCCCAGTACTCTCCGATGAACGCGCCGGCCGTCGTGCCGGCCAGCACAATGGCGAGAATCGGCAAATGGCAGGGACAGGTGAGCACGGCCAGCGCGCCCCACAGGTAGCCGGTGATCGGTTTGTGCGTCTCGGACGGCAAGCGCTCGGGGCTGTTCATGGCAGACTCTCCGCGTGCTGTGCCGGCTCGGTCGGCATGGTGGCCAACTGCACCTCCAGATCGGCCAACGCTTCGCGCCGACGCTCGACGAACTGGCGCAGAACGGCAAGCTGCGCGGCCGCTTCATCGCCGTCCGCAGCATCCAGCGCCCGGCACAGCCGCGCCAGCGCGTCCAGGCCGATGCCCGCCTCGAAGGCCGCCCGCACGAAGCACAGCCGTTGCAAGGCGGCATCATCGAACAGGCCATAGCCGCCCGGGGTGCACGCCACCGGACGCAGCAATCCGCGCAGCAGGTAGTCGCGCACGATATGCACGCTCACCCCGGCATCAAGGGCCAGCCGGGACACGGTGTAGGCGCTCATTGAAAACCTCCTTTTTTTATCCAGCGCAGCAGGAAAGCTGCTTCACGTCCTTGTTGAAGGTCTGCGCCGCAAGCTTCAACCCCTCGACCATTGTCAGGTAGGGGAACAACTGGTCGGCCAGTTCCTGCACCGTCATGCGGTTGCGGATGGCGAGCACCGCCGTCTGGATCAGTTCGCCCGCTTCCGGGGCCACCGCCTGCACGCCGATGAGCCGTCCGCTACCTTCCTCGATGACCAGCTTGATGAAGCCGCGTGTGTCGAAGTTGGCAAGCGCTCGCGGAACGTTGTCGAGTGTCAGCGTGCGACTGTCGGTCTCGATGCCATCGTGGTGCGCTTCCGCCTCGCTGTAGCCCACGGTGGCGACTTGCGGGTCGGTGAACACCACTGCCGGCATCGCGGTCAGATTGAGGGCTGCGTCGCCGCCGGTCATGTTGATCGCGGCACGGGTGCCGGCGGCCGCTGCCACGTAGACGAACTGCGGCTGGTCGGTGCAGTCGCCGGCCGCGTAGATGTTCGGGTTGCTCGTGCGCATGCCTTGGTCGATAACGATGGCCCCTTGCGCATTGACAGTGACCCCCGCCGCGTCCAGCGCGAGGCTGCGCGTATTCGGTGCCCGACCGGTGGCAACCAGCAACTTGTCAGCGCGCAATTCACCGTGTCCGGTGGTCAGCACGAATTCGCCGTTCACATGGGCGACCTGGCTGGCTTGCGTGTGCTCCAGCACCTCGATGCCCTCGGCGCGGAAAGCGGCTGTCACGGCCTCGCCGATGGCCGGGTCTTCCCGGAAGAACAAGGTGCTGCGTGCCAGGATCGTGACCTGGCTGCCGAGCCGGGCAAAGGCTTGCGCCAGTTCCAACGCCACCACCGACGAACCGATCACGGCCAGGCGTGCGGGAATGGTGTCGCTGACAAGCGCTTCGGTGGAAGTCCAGTAGGGTGACTCTTTCAGGCCCGGAATCGGCGGCACGGCCGGACTGGCACCGGTGGCGACCAGGCAGCGGTCGAACGTTACCTCGCGCTCGCCACCCTCGTTCAAACGGACGACCAGGCTCTGGTCGTCCTTGAAACGCGCTTCACCGTGCAAAACGGTGATGGCTGGATTGCCGTCCAGGATGCCTTCGTATTTGGCGTGCCGCAGTTCATCGACACGGGCCTGCTGCTGGGCCAGCAGTTTGCTGCGGTCAATCGCAGGCACAGTTGCCGCAATACCGCCGTCGAACGGACTTTCCCGGCGCAGATGGGCAATATGGGCAGCGCGGATCATGATCTTGGACGGCACACAGCCGATATTGACGCAGGTGCCGCCGATGGTGCCGCGTTCGATCAGCGTGACCGTCGCGCCTTGCTCGACGGCCTTCAGCGCCGCCGCCATCGCGGCCCCGCCGCTGCCAATGATGGCGATATGCAAACCGGCGCCCTCAAGTGCATCACGGATTTTTGGTTCATCTTTGAAATCACCAACCCGGATCGAGCCTTGATAACCCAATGCGGCGATGGCGGCCAGCAGTTGGTTGTGGCTCACGGCGGTGTCTGCCATGACTTGCGCGCGGCTTTCTGGATAGGACACCACAGCGGCATTCACGCCGGGAATCTTTTCCAAAGCATCTTTGACATGGGTGGCGCAGGATGTGCAGGTCATGCCATTCACGGTGATTTCGGTCATTTTTTTACTCCATTGAATTTCGGGGTGCAGCAGGCATCGGCTTGGCGTTTTCGTTGGATGGCGTAGATGGTCAAGCCGATGAAAATCGCCAGCGCAGGCAGCAGCACATAGTCCAGATAGCCGGTCAGCGCGGACAAGCCGACCACACCGAGCAAAATGACCAGAACAGGGGTGAAGCAACACAGCGCCACGAGGGTTGTGCCAATGATGCTGACCCGCAGCAGTGTCTTCGGGTCTTTCATGATCAGTTCTTGACTGATGATGGGTAGCCCGCATCCTCGGTAGCCTTGGTCAGTTTCTGCACGCTGGTCTTGGCATCATCGAAGGTGACCACCGCTTCGCGCGTCTCGAAGGTCACGTCAACTTTACTGACGCCATCGACCTTGGAAATCGCCTTCTTGACAGTGATCGGACAGGCCGAGCAGGTCATGCCCGGTACGGACAGCGTAACGGTCTGGGTGGCGGCCCACACGGGGGCAACAACGGCAGCGAGGGCAAGGGCGGAAAGCAGCTTTTTCATGGTGAACTCCTGTGATCAATAGAAAAATGGCACGACGTAGGGAAATCCGAGCGCGACCAAAACCAGCACGGCCACGCCCCAGAAAATGAGCTTGTAAGTAGCTCGCACTTGGGGAATCGCGCAAACCTCACCCGGTTTGCAGGCGGCTGACGGCCGGTAGATGCGCCGCCAGGCGAAGAACAACGCCACCAGCGCCACGCCGATAAAGATGGGGCGATAGGGTTCCAACACCGTCAAGTTGCCGATCCAAGCGCCGCTGAACCCCAAGGCGATCAGAACCAGCGGCCCGAGGCAGCAAGCCGAGGCGAGGATGGCGGCCAGCCCGCCAGTGAAGAGCGCGCCGCGCCCGTTTTGAGGTTCAGACATACGTTTGTCCTTTCGAATCTGAATTGGATAGCTTAAGCTTACTTCCGTAGTTATGTACGGAGTCAAGCGATATGGAAAACAATTTGGAGAACCTGACCATTGGCGTTTTCGCCAGGACGGCCGGGGTCAATGTGGAGACCATCCGGTTCTATCAGCGCAAGGGCTTGCTCCCGGAACCGGACAAGCCTTACGGCAGCATTCGCCGCTATGGCGAGACGGATGTAACGCGGGTGCGCTTCGTGAAATCAGCCCAGCGGTTGGGCTTCAGCCTGGATGAGATCGCCGAGCTGCTGCGGCTGGAGGATGGCACCCATTGCGAGGAAGCCAGCAGCCTGGCCGAGCACAAGCTCAAGGACGTGCGCGAGAGGATGGCTGACCTGGCGCGCATGGAGGCCGTGCTGTCTGATTTGGTGTGCGCCTGCCATGCGCGGAAGGGGAACGTTTCCTGCCCGCTGATTGCGTCACTGCAAGGGAAGAAAGAACCGCGCAGTGCGGACGCGGTGTAGCCCGAGGGAACTACGCCTTAGCGTGCTTTATTTTCCGTTTTCTGAGGCGACTCCAACGTCAGAAAAGACCGTGCGGTCGACTTTTGATATTTCGTGCTGTCGCCTTCTGAAAGTGACAGAACGGCTTGGCCGTGGCGTTGCGTGAGCTGGGGCGCATCGAGCGCACGTTGTTCATCCTGGACTGGTTGCAAAGCGTCGAGCTGCGCCGCCGCGTGCATGCCGGGTTGAACAAGGGCGAAGCCCGCAACGCGCTCGCCCGTGCCGTGTTCTTCAACCGGCTGGGCGAAATCCGTGACCGCAGCTTTGAGCAGCAGCGCTACCGGGCCAGCGGCCTTAACCTGGTGACGGCGGCCGTTGTGCTGTGGAACACGGTCTACCTGGAGCGTGCGACGCATGCGCTGCGCGGTAACGGCCATGCCGTCGATGAGGCGCTGTTGCAATACCTGTCGCCGCTGGGCTGGGAGCACATCAATCTGACCGGCGATTACCTCTGGCGCAGCAGCGCCAAGATCGGCACGGGCAAGTTCAGGCCGCTGCGCCCTCTGCAATCGGCTTAACGTGCTTTATTTTCCGTTTTCTGAGACGACCCCAATCAGCTTGTTGCCAAATCCAAAATGGTTCCATTATTTCCTCATTCAACGTGCCAGGGTTTCAATAATGAGCCGACCCAGCCCATCATTCAGCTCAATGTTTGAGCCGAATATAACACATGCAGCACACTATCAGAGCAAGTAATGAGGATGGAGAACCAGGCTGAAAATCTCAGACCGGGGCTAATGAAAAACTGGATTTATTGCTGCTGGGTGGCGCTACAGCAATCAGTAGATAGACCAGGCGGGGTATCAGTGCGGTCGGTATCAAAATAAGTTGCGAGATGGGTACTCAGGCGGGTACTCAGTTTCTGAGGGCTTTGGTGAGCTTGCAGCTTACGCTGCATGGGGCCACATCTAAGAAATACTATTAGGGTATCTCCCCCTCGTGCCACCTCGTCTGCTTGTTCAGATACCTGATGGTACGCATCATGATGTCAATATATAGCATTGCTTATCTTCTCAGGAAAATAAGAGAAATCCCACACATCAATCACTAACAAAAATCAAAAATATTACAACCTACCTATTCTCTGCTGAATTTAAAGGACCCAGCTTTCAAATTTTTCAATTGCAGCACGCATTTCCTCACTCATGGCCTGATTCTTTAAGGTACTTACTCTTTCATTGAGATAAAAGTCATCAGAGGTGA
Organism: Aeromonas sp. 2692-1; assembly: GCF_013085505.1. Classification (NCBI taxonomy): domain Bacteria; kingdom Pseudomonadati; phylum Pseudomonadota; class Gammaproteobacteria; order Aeromonadales; family Aeromonadaceae; genus Aeromonas; species Aeromonas sp. 2692-1. The sequence continues at coordinate 2,384,280 of NZ_CP038513.1, read as the reverse complement.
TAAAATGTGTGCCATTAACCATGTCCAACATCCTAATACACCTTCCATCTTTATCGATACACTCGAAGTTATTGGCAAATCTATTGTAAGCTAGGAATGCATCCTCGTTTTCCTGCTGATGGTGCATATCAAAACCGAAATCAGAAATATATTTATTGTCAATAACAATACCATCAGTCATCATTCCACCAAACAACTCAACCTGTATGTAGAAACAGCTAGTAACAGAATGTACCTTTACGGATTTCACTGTCTTATATATTATATCCCTGACCTCATCTCTTATATCAGCCTGATTATAGTCAATGAAATTACGTGGTATCTGCATATATATATCTGGGTTAATAGAAGCCTCTGTATGACTAATCTCAATGGTCAATTCTTCATTCAACTTTTTACGTTCCCTAGATAATTTATCTAGTCGTTCAGTCAACAGGATATGTATATCCCCCTCTGTGGTCGCCCCCACAGATTGAATCATAATTTCTATTTTTGAACTTATCGACTCTATTTTATTTTTAATCGAAGCAATTTTATTCTCACTTGTATTTTTCTTAGGCTGAAGTATCACGCTGCCAATCAGCAACATTAGTGCATACTCAAAATATCTATTATCAAATGTTGCAGCTGTGCAACTTTTCACCGAAGTGTCTGACCTTCCGCTGCATTTATAACGGAGCTTTTCATCTTTTTTCCCAGCTTTGCTACGGTAGACCTGTAGCGAACTGCCACAGTTCCCACAAGTTGCGATACGCATTCCAGTAACGATGCCCATCGCGCTTTTCAACTTACTAGTAAACTGTTTTTTTTCACTACGCACACGCTTAGCTTGTGCAAATTCAGCCTCAGTGCAAACAGCCGGATAATAATTTCCCAACAGATGCTCGCGACCATCAATATGAATTATTTTTTCGCCTAAAACTGCTCGATCACTGATAATCTTTTTAATAAGATTTATTCCCCACCCCTCTTTATTAGAATTTTGAGCTATTGTAGGGGGGTATAGTTTTCATCTAAATACTTTTTAATTGTTATATGTCCCTTCCCTTCTCGAATCATCACAATTACTTCCTTAACTACAGGAAAATAATATGGATGAGGGCGAACAAATCCGGTTGTAGTATCAACCCAAAATTTGTTCTTTCCGAAACCATTAATCGCTGCCGGATAACCATCCGTATCGCGAACACCATCTAGGTGCCGCTTTAAAGCAACACGTGCAGCACCAGTAACTCGAGCAGAAAGCCTATTTGTATAATCATTACTACTTTCAAGCTTGACAAGTGCGAAAATGGCAGATGCCAAATTATCTTTTTGATATACCGCCCCATCAATCCAGGTATAAACAAAAACATTAGCAGCAAGTACACATGTTAAATACTCACTTGCTCTTGTTAACGCTAGGCGAGAGAAACGATCTATATTTTCCATGGCCAATACAGAGCCGGGGGCGATTTGACCTGAACGGCATAGTTCAATAAAATCGCCAAGACGTCCATGTTCAATATTTTCCCCTTTACTGGCTGACATGCCGTTATCTGACATATGAACAACAGGCATACTACTATATTTTGCCTTTGTTGCTTCAACCAATGCACCTTCAGTCTGACGTTGCACGCCAGTTTTATTACCAGCGGCTTGTTTTTCAGTACTTACACGACTATACAAATATAGTGTTGGTGCAGATGACATTAAATTCATAACATCTCCAAAAAATCGACTCTATGACGAAGATCTATATGCTAGATAAATCACTATATTTGTAAGCTATCTGTACGATTAGATTAAAAAACAGATATATGGCATCCAATAAAATGAAGAACCACACCGATGATTTATATCACAGGGTGATCTCAGTCGGTTCTATTTTAATTTTGATGTCTTGAGGTGCTTAATGAAATCTGCTGGGCGAACACCGCACAGATTCGCAATATGCTGTTTTGATTTTGCGTGCTGCTTCGCCCTAATGGGGTGCATATCATCGCCGATCATGATATTGCGACAGCAGGGCTGCCACTCCTTGCTGCTCAATTGAAAGACATCCTTTGTATAGTGACCGTCAGGCATATCCAGACCAGCCCGCCGTCTACGATACAATAATTCAGCTCTTTTCATTTTCTCACTATCAACACTGTCACCGGATTTCTTCATATAGCCCTCGCCGATCTTTTGGTGGAAGATTATATCCGAAAACACTAGATATCAACCCCCACTAGAAAATATTTTCATCACCAGGATGGAATTATCAATAATCTCTAATATTTATTTTTACTTATATTTTTCAGGCTTGAAGTGGGGAGGGACTGATAAAGCCATGCGGAGTTAACGCTGACAACCTAGCGCCCCCCCCAGAAGTGTCACTGGTTATTTTGCAACATTTCACAAACATATTGACAGAAGGTTTCTTTTCAGTTTTACGCAAAAAAAACATTGCACATCTTCATTTTTCATGATAATTTAATGTTGTATTTTTTATCAAAAAAATACGCCATAGATGCCTTGTTTTTCACTTTCTTTATAAAGACTTTCTTCTTTTAACACCTTAAAACCTCACATCTTTAAATATCTGGCTCCCCTTCGCGCTGAAACGAAGTGAAAGCGCGGAATAGATATATATGTTTGAGAACAAAAAAAGATTTTATATTTAAATTTTTAAATAAAACAAAACGTTTAAAAATTGTTAAAACTGCAATATTTTTGCTACCAACTTTACCACCCAAGTTAGGTTAGCTGCATGTGTATCTAGCCATCATAGTGTCAGTATCGTGCCGTCATTGCTCCTTTCCCAGGCGTTGTTTCCCAAATCGATGCAGCTTGAGGAACTAACTGAGGACTTGGTGATCTGATCACCACCATCCTCTTCAAGTCTGCATCATGGGCACGTCGCTTCACTCCTTGGCAGCGGCGAAGGCATCGGCAACCCTTGCATCCAACTTATGACGGACCAGGGTCCGGGCCGAGACAGTTTCTTACCTAGCACACCATGCATAGAATCCGCTACGTGCCACACCCAGGACGCGAGTCATTGCAGCCACCTGAAATTGTCCGATATGCTCGGCGATAAAGGCGTACTTCACTTCAGGTGTTTGGCAAAGTTCGCGGCGGCTTTTTTTACCAGAGCTAGTTCTTCTGCTTGCTCGGCGAGTTGGCGTTTAAGTCTTACATTTTCATCCGCTAGTTGTTGCTCTCGCTCACCCGTATTCATGACCTGCCGAGCCTTGATGCGCCAGGCATAGAGCTGTGCCTCTTTAAGCCCAAGTTGTGCTGCGGCTTTGCTCATCCCGACACTTTCGGCCAGGGCCAAGGCTTCATCCTTGTACGGTTGAGAGTAACGGGCTAGGGTCTTTTTATGTTCAGTTGTTGTTTTGCTCATGCTCCACCTCTGTCAGTGATTTTACTCACTTAACGAGGTGTCCATCGAGTGTGGGCAAGAGCAGGGTTTGCGACGTGTACTTTCTCGTTGGTGGTCATACGGTGACTCCAGATAACACGGTAGGGGTACCGTTTTGCTATCCGGTTTGAAGCCGTATGACCACTTCCTTTGTGGGCTACTGTCAGGTGAATATCATCTCCATACACGTAAGAAATCACTAATCTTTCCTCACAGAGTGAACATCTTCAGGTGATAGAACCTTTACTCGTGTATACGTTAACTTTATCATTAGGCACATCACACTTTAAGGTAGCTATTTAATTTAGTGATTTTGCTTAGGGAAGGTGCGAATAAGTCATATGGCACGAGAGCATTTACTGGTAACCCATTGATATTAAATGACTAAAATTTTCATTTTTTGTTCGTGGGATACTTGTTCGCACTTTCCTTAGCTTAAGCATTACTGTTTGGAGAGAATAGATGGCAAGGAAAAGGCGGACATCAAAGAAACTTGGAGATTTTTATCTAATTATACTTGCCATAGTTATCTTTATTATTATCAAGATAATTGAAGCTATTAAAGCGGTTCCTTGGCAATTTTGGGTGGGTGGGTAATCCCCCCATTTTTAGGGGCATTCAAAAGTAGAGGTCATGCGGCCTGTGCCAGACGCTGTTTCGGCGTGTAGCCACCCAGCGCCATATTGGGCCGCTCATGGTTATAAACCCACAGCCAGTTCGTGGCAAACTCCTGTAGTTCATTCAGTGACTCAAACAGGTAATGGCCCAGCCAGTCGTAGCGCACCGTGCGGTTAAACCGTTCGATGTAGGCATTCTGCTGCGGATTTCCTGGCTGGATATAGCCCAGGGTTATCCCCTCCTGTTTCGCCCATCGCTTGAGCTCTTCGCTGATGTATTCCGGGCCATTGTCACATCGGATAATGGCGGGCTTACCTCGCCACGTGATCACCTGCTCCAGCGCCCGTTTGACTCGTGAGGCGGGTAAGGAGAAATCCACCTCGATGCACAGCGCTTCACGATTGAAGTCATCGATCACATTAAACAGCCGCACCGAGCGGCCATCGCTGAGCTGGTCATGCATAAAGTCCATCGACCAGCACTGATTAGGCTGGTCGGGAACCGCCAACGGCTCTGGCTTAGCCCGAACCAACCGTTTCCTGGGTTTTATCCGCAGATTGAGCTCCAGCGCCCGATAGATCCGGTATACCCGTTTGTGATTCCAGCCAAAGCCTTGGACGTTGCGCAGGTACAAAAAGCATAACCCGAAGCCCCAGTTGCGCTGGCTGGCCGTGATACGTAGCAGCCAATCGGCAATTTCCTGGTTTTCATCGACCAGCACGGGCTGATAGCGATAGCAGCTTTCACTGACCTTGAAGATCCGGCAAGCCAGACGGATGGATATGGCGTAGTGAGTCACGGCTTTGGTCGCCATCTCCCGGCGGGCAGATGGCGTTACCACTTTTTTGCCATGGCCTCGGTGATGATCTCTGCCTTGAGGCGCTCCTCGGCGTACATCTTCTTGAGGCGGCGGTTTTCGTCCTCCAGCTCCTTGAGTCGAGCCATGAGGGAGGCATCCATCCCCCCGAATTTGGAACGCCACTTGTAGAAGGTGGTCGTGCTGATGCCATGCTCGCGGCAGAGCTCCGGGACGGGAGCTCCAGCCTCAGCTTGTTTGAGGATGGCGATGATCTGGGTATCGCTAAAGCGTGATGTTTTCATGTAGAACCTCCTGCGTTCAAGGTACGGGAAAATTCTACTTATGAGCACCCTGGTTTTTCGGGGGGATTACCGGTGCATTCTGCGTTTTATTTCTTTTTTTCACATACCGTTACAAAAAAACCACCGGCAACACAGAAAAGCCAACAGTTACAGCCACACCTCATCCAACTAAGCACACTTCACCAGTGCATCGAGAGCCGCCGAGGGCAGCTTTCGCGCCATCACCGGCCCCCAGTCATTCGAAAGCTATAGCCAACGCGGATACAAAGATGCAACCAGAGGCGTTACCCCACCAGCAACCGAATCCAGACACTGAAGATCTGATCAAGGTATCGGCCTCTGACCTCATGATTTCTGGAGTATCAACCCCTTTTGAGCCCACGACCTTGGATGCAAACTCTTTTGCCAACACAAAGCCAGATCCAGATATTGATGCGCCACCAGCCCCCCTTGATTTTGATGACGATGTTTTTACTGTTTTGTCCCTGACAGATAACGATACGGAACTACCCGCGCCCGAGTTCAGCATATCTTTTTCATTCGGAGAACGCGGCCCATCCGTTGTGCCTTCTGAGCAAAATGTACTCTTCACCCCTTCTGAGCTAATGCCTGCGGGGCCCAGCATGGTTGGCCGCTGGATGTCCCCAGGTGTAGAGATCACTCTTGCTGGTCTCAAAATTAGCGGCGGCATGTTCTATGTCGGTAACACAAGGCTGGACGGAGGACTCTTTGAGGAGCCATCCCTCATCGATCCACAAGCTCTTGTCACCATCAAAGATGCGCCCTCAGACCTTCATTTGCATGGATACTATCCGAGCTATAAAAATCTCACTGCCGATGCCAAGAAAAGATATTTGCAATGGATGGCGAATGGGCGCAAAGACCCAGATGTCGCAATTGGGTTTGTTTTCATTTTTTTCTATGGACTTGAGCGCCGTTATTTTATTGATGCCAAGAGAGATGAATTAGCCAAAAGAGAGATGCCATATATTCTCGCCGAAGTAGCCAGATTGGTAAGCATCTATTCGGCGCACCCCTCTTTCGCAAGATACGCCACCAATTTTCTCGAATATGGGATGGCGAAGAACATCAGCAAAGAATATTACCTTTTCCCCGCTCAAGAGGCCGACCTGCTCAGCTACCACGTCCCAATTTCGTTGAAAATCTGCCTCGGGCAGCTGGTTAGAGACGGTAAGCCGGTTCCTGCCGATTGGGCTTTGCTCTGGGCGACCTGTAACGCAACAATCTCCTTACGGACCCCTGCACAGCGCTGCTTTGATATCTTCAAGGTTATGTTCATCGACACCTATAAACGCGAGTATGGCGATGGCATCAAACTGAAAGAGCTCAAATCTCGTGTCGAGGTTTCCTATGCACCGTCTTCTTATGCCGTCAGCCAATTCATTGAACGCTGCGTCACCAATCTATCTGATGTCTCCTTCTCACAGCCATACATCAAAAAGCTGAGTAAGGTTGTTGACCTTTGCACCTCCTTACTTGAACCATATAGCCGGTATCTAGGGAGAAATATTGGGTCAGAAAACACCCTGGAAGCGTTGCTTCATCTGCCATATCAGTATTGGCCAATGGCCATGAAGCAACCTTTCGTGTCGCTGGGAGAGGTTGTTGGTGTTGATGCAATGCTCCTGCCTTGGTCTGACCTTGCAGCGCGTATCAACATCAACAGCACAGGAGGCCTCAATAAAGCGCAGTATGAAGGCTTGGCTAACATCTTAGCTCGCCATCATATGAGCATTGAGCCCAACCCAGAGAGAAGCAATAAGCGCCCGAAGGGAGAAGAACCTGTTGTCATCTATCCGATAAATCCGCAAGAGACACTAAACAAAAATCAGAGCAGTGTGGATACTGTGTCCGCATTTGTAGATCTGGCCTGTGTTGTCCTGAATACCGACGAAGATAAATCGGAAGTCACGATCGCTTTCCTCAAGGAGCAGATCGGTTCAATGACCTTCCTGACCCACTCTCAATCAGTTCGACTGGTCGCAAAAGCGCTGCTGGGCACTCAAGCCTCCCCTACCCTGTCGATCGTAAAGAAAACCATCGATGGCCTCGATGATGAGCAAAAGGCTTTAGTCGGCAAGCTGCTCGTCGCCTTTGTGAAAGCTGACAACTCGATCACCCCAGCCAAAGTGAAGGTACTGGAGCAGCTGTATAAGCTGATCTCTTTGGATGTGAAACAGGTCTACTCAGACCTCCATTCAAATGAGGCCAGGATCGTATCAACGAGCAAATCTGGCAGCGTGACCAAGGCTACTGGCAGTGCCTCCAGTTTGGATATGGCTCGGGTGGCACAGCTCAAACAAGAGACCTCTCAAGTCACTGCAATGCTCGCATCCGTGTTTACAGAGAATGATGGTGAACATGATGATATCCACCAGCCACAACAGGCCAAGACCGAAGCGTCATCAGATCAAGCGGACGAGCCGACAACCCTTGGGGACACTCGTTCTCTATTTGGCCTTGATGATGACCTAAGTCAATTCCTCAGGGCTCTGCTTGCCCGTCCGGAATGGGCTCGTGATGATTTGTCTGCACTTGCCAACACCATGGGCCTGATGCTCGATGGTGCACTTGAACAAATTAACGAAGTCATGCTCGATCACTTTGATGAAATGCTGATCGAGGGTGATGACACCATTGAATTGAACACTGACCTTCTGGAGCAAATTCCTCATGAGTAAAATCAGGCCAAAAGAGCGTGACGCCGTCATTCAATCCTTAAGAGCGGGTGTCGTGCCCAAGGTGGGTCAGCATCTCATCCAGGTTGGCCGCAAAAACGAAATTGACGCCTTCATGACAGACATCAATCGCGTTGCCGATACAGGTTCATCATTCAGGATCGTTGTCGGGGAGTATGGTGCCGGTAAAACCTTCCTTCTCAACCTTGTGCGAGCAATCGCGCTTGAGAAGCAGCTTGTTACCGTTCACGCCGATCTCAATCCCGATCGCCGACTGCATGCCAGCGGCGGCCAAGCGCGTTCCCTCTATTCTGAGCTCGCCAAGAATATGTCCACCCGCACGAAACCTGATGGCGGTGCACTTGCTGGTGTAGTGGAGAAGTTCATCGCTCAGGCGAAAAATGAAGCCAAGGCGAATGGCTCACAACCTGAAGCAGTCATCCGGAAGAAGCTGGAAGATCTCGCCGAGATGGTCAATGGCTATGACTTTGCCGAGGTGATCGCCGCCTACTGCAAAGGGTTCGAAGATGGAAATGACCAGCTGAAGCATGACGCCATCAGATGGCTTCGGGGCGAATTCTCAACCAAGACCGATGCCCGCATGGCGCTGGGTGTCCGGACCATCGTTGATGATGCCACCATGTATGATCAGCTCAAGCTGATGGCCCGTTTCGTTCAGCTGGCAGGCTATTCAGGTTTGCTGGTATGCCTTGATGAGATGGTGAACCTCTATAAGCTTGCCAACACCCAAGCTCGCAACTCCAACTACGAGCAAATCCTGCGGATCCTCAATGACTCTTTACAAGGGACGTCGGTCGGACTCGGGTTCATCCTTGGCGGCACTCCCGAGTTTTTGATGGACACCCGACGCGGCCTCTTCAGCTATTCAGCCCTGCAATCCCGTTTAGCCGAGAACAGCTTTGCTCAGGATGGGCTGGTGGATTACTCAGGGCCAGTACTGCGCCTCTCAAGCCTGACACCTGAGGATTTCTACGTTCTCCTTGAGAAGTTGCGGCATGTCTATGCCTGTGGTGATGAAACCCGTTACACATTGCCAGACGAAGCGTTACCGGCATTTATGGCCCATTGTGAGAGCCGATTGGGGGAAAGCTATTTCAGAACCCCAAGAACGACGATCACCGCCTTTGTGAACCTGCTGGCCGTCCTGGAGCAGAACCCTGATGCAAACTGGAAAGAGCTCATTGGCTTTACCGACATCAAATCTGATCAGGGAGCCGAGTTAGAACTGGCAGTGGAGCCCGATGATGAATTCACCTCGTTCCAGCTCTGACTCCCGACATTTTGAACGGCTGGATGAGCGGATCCGGCGCTGGGTGTGGCAAAAGGGGTGGACCTCTCTTCGTGATGCGCAAGAGCGGGCGATACCGGCCTTATTGGGGGCAGATACAGACGTGATCATCGCTGCTGCCACCGCTGCGGGTAAAACTGAAGCGGCCTTCTTGCCGATATTCACGGTGCTACTGAACAGCCCCGAGCCCGCTACGGTTCTATACATCAGTCCTCTCAAAGCGCTGATCAATGATCAATGGGGACGCCTCAACGAGCTCTGTGACTCATTAGAGCTCCCCGTTACTGGCTGGCATGGTGATATCGCCTACAGCAAGAAGCAGAAATTCTTGAAGCGCCCCAACGGGGTGTTGTTGATCACCCCTGAATCCCTGGAAGCCCTCTTTGTGAATCGGGGGCCATCCATCCCTGGGATGATGGCCAACATCAAGTACATCGTGATTGATGAGCTGCATGCCTTCATCGGCTTTGAGCGAGGAAAACAGATCCAATCCCTGATGCATCGTGTTGAGCTGGCCATCGGTCGTCAGGTCCCCCGCGTTGGGCTCTCTGCTACTCTCGGGGATATGTCGCTCGCGGCAAAATTCTTGCGCCCTTCCCTACCTGATAGCGTCCAGCTCATCGAGTCAAAGGATGGGGGCCAGGAGCTAAAGGTCCTCATCAAAGGCTATATCGAAGGTAAAACGGAACCAGACGAAGAACGAGATGAAGACGACCCGACTTCTCCCTATGTGGCCATCGGCAACGACTTGTATCGAACACTGAGGGGATCAAACAACCTGGTGTTTCCCAACTCCAGATCGAACGTTGAAAAGTACACAGACCGTTTACGTCGTCTTTGTGAACAAGACAGGGTCCCAAACCAGTTTTGGGCGCACCACGGGAGTTTGTCGAAAACATATCGTGAAGAAACCGAACAAGCATTGAAGTCGGGTGACGTGCCAGCGACAGCGATTTGCACCAGTACGTTGGAGCTCGGGATCGACATTGGCTCCGTTAAAAGCATTTGCCAGATCGGTCGCCCCCCTGCCGTATCTTCATTGCGGCAACGTCTGGGTAGATCCGGACGCCGTAAGGGAGAATCCGCCATCCTTCGCGGCTACATCATCGAGCGTGAGCTCTCCCCCAAGACAAGCATCTCGGATTCATTACGTGAGGACCTGATCCAGACTATCGCTATGGTCAGGCTACTGATCAGCGGTTGGTTTGAGCCTCCCCTTACTGGTGGCTTGCACGCCTCAACTCTGGTTCAACAGATCCTTTCTGTTATCAGTGAACGCGGCGGCATCATGGCCAGAGACCTTTGGCATAGCCTGCTCTCCCCTGGTGCACCTTTTGAAGGGTTCACACCTGATGACTTCATCGGGCTTCTCAAGCAGATGGGCAGCTTGAAATTGATACAACAGGACTCATCAGGTTTGCTGCTGCATGGTGAAATTGGCGAAAAATTCGTGAACAATCACGAATTCTTCGCATCATTTGTCAGTGATGAAGAATACAGGCTGATCTGCGCCTCTACTCAGGTTGGTTTGCTCCCAATCAGTAGGCCACTGATCACCGGCCAAAAGATCATTTTTGCCGGTCGTCGCTGGCAAGTTCTCGAAGTTAACGAAGAAAAAAAATTTATACTGGTGACCCCCTCAAAAGGCGGGACTCCTCCTGTCTTCGATAACTGCTTGGCCTCTGTTCACGAAAGAGTCAGAGGAGAAATGCGCAATGTGCTTGCTGGTGGCTTTGACGTTCCATTTCTTGATGCCAAAGCAAAAGAGCTACTGGCCGAAGCAAGAGAAAACTTTAAACGCTATGATCTTGACTCGACTATATTGATTGAAGTGGGCAGTAATACCGTGCTGCTATTCCCGTGGTCCAGTGATATTGCACATGATGCGTTTGTTCTGTTGATGCAAAAAAATGATATTGATGCTGTTAATGAAGGCGTTTACATCTTAATTAATTGCACCAAAGAAAAAATGCTGAATGTTATGGCCAGCATTAATGACTCACATATACTACCGACAGATCTACTGGACGGAGTCCAAAACTTAAATAGAGAAAAGTGGGATTGGGCACTTCCTGATAGGCTTTTGCGTAAATCATTCTCCTCACTTCGGTTAGATCTGGAAGGTGCATTAGGAATCTGTAAGAAAGTCATACTCATGTATGGAAAATAATCTATCATGTTTTAAACAATACGGACATATATTACTGAAATAGTGTACAAAACTCCGACTAGACAGATAGCTGGAACACATGCACCACGACTAGTGGTGCAATATAGGCCCACTTACCTTTGCTACTGAGCTGGCTAGCTGACAGAATACACCTATATAATAACTATGGCCTTTCCTCGCTCTGCGAGAATTGTGAGCGAACCAGGGTTAATCAGATACTTGTTGTATTGATGCCAGTTAATGATGGCGTTAAGCGACGTGTCCATGATGCAGTCTTGAAAAGGATAGTGGTGTTCAAATCACCGAGTCCTCAGTTAGTTCCATTCAGGCTGTATTGAATTGGGTAATAACGCCCATTTAATCTATAAAGTCAAGTTGTCTTTTCATATTTTCCACACATATATTCGTCAACCCTTTGTTGATAACTCTCACTCCATATAGCATCCCTCTCACGCTCACTATCTGTAATTTTCCCACCAGGTAAATCAAATGTGATTTTCAGACATCCATACCACCGTCTCAAACTCATATATAACTCAATTTCCTCAGGTTCAGAGTACGCAGAAATTCCATTTTTCCCATATGAACTTTCCATTTTCTGGTTAACCCAGTCGATAACAGGATCTAATATTTCTTCTAACCTGCCAGCATCCTTACACCGGTCTAACCATGCATAAATTTCGCCCGTATTATTGGGGGATTCCAGGGCATGCCCCGTCTGATACGTTTCACTGATAATTCCAGTAAACTCACCATATCGACAGCCAGTGATATAATCTATATGAGAACCATACAATGCAAACGTAGATTTAGAATCTCTAATTACTGGCCTGCCACCATAAATCCCTCGACTCGCATTTTTTGCAAATGCATTCCGTATTAGACGCTGCTGCTTGTCAGCCCATAACCTGAAATCAACAACCTCATTTTCACTCAAACTGTCAATACGACTAAAATCAGAGTTTATATCTACTGTGGCCACAACCATGCTAGATATAGACCTCTCCCCTCCAACATCATTTTTTTTAGATATACTTTTTGAAAAAATCACTTTTATACTATCACCACACTGTCTCAATTTTGCCGTTGTCATGATAAACCTTTGTTATTGTAATTATAATAGTTAATATCATTTATGATTATGATAGCTCAATGAGAAATTTCTACAAGAAAAATTATACGTTTTTGCTTGTATAATATAAATTGTATTGTTGTCATTTTGTCTTAATATTTTCATCTGACATGACATGCTCAAGATTATTTGGATTGAGTCGCCACAGCAATCCACGCTCTAAATCTTCTTTTATTTCAGGATAATCTCTAGACTCTATCAGATTATGGTCAACCATCTTTTTATTATTATCAATCAGTGATACTGATTGCCACTCATTATCGATTGGTTGTTGATCCCCCTCAACAATACATAGCTGCATCATAGGAGAACAACCAAAGATCGCCTTAATTATCTTCTTTATCATTTCAATAAATGATTCTACTATAGCTGACATAATCGATGTATATTCAAGAGTCCCGCCGACTGCAACATTAACAAACTCTTTTTGACTTATAAAAAATCGATATGGTATACACACTCGATATTTATCTCCATTCGTATATACAGATAAGTCATGATGGTAGATCCCTTGTTTTTTAAGACCACGAACACGCTGAACTCCTCGCGGTGTAATCATCATTGAAACAGAAATATCTAACTGTTTAGCTCCTCCTATCCCGAGGGCAATGTTATCTATTGATGTATAACTAATACCATATCGTTCGATAAGTCTGTTAAAACTGAATTTAGTTTTTTGTATAGCTGAGCCAGAATACCAAACATTCCAATCTCGAGAAAATTTTATACCATTGGGGATTCCTGATTCATCTACTGTAGCCTGAACATATACCCCGCACCTAGCCAGTTTGACAACTAAATCAGTCATCGTTTTAGGTTTATTGTATAAAATCGTACTATTAAGCTTCCCTCTGATATAAGAAATATCATCGTTAGAATCATGCACCATTAATAATGGAGTAACGCTGTCAAGTCCTAGTGCAACATTATCACGCTCTGGGACATAACTGATTTTCTCATGGGTCTGTAATGCCCGCCACGTAAACCTAGTTTTTTTTATACTACTGCCACTTAACCACTTATTACCATCAACTGAGTAGCGAATTCCATTGGGTAACCCATTCAGATCTTTGCATATCTGTGTAGCTACCCCAACATTCCTAAGCCTCATGACAAAATCAGACATTGTTGAAGGTTTACTTGTCTTATATATAATCTTTAGCTTTCTTCGAATTGTTTCAGCATGATCCTCAAATTTGTGTTTTTGGCTGATTCTCAACAGCACCGGTTCTGTTTTAGAATCCTTGTTGAAACTTTTATCAGCATCTATATTGATGCTTAGGCCAAATTCTCGCTCTATAATTCGAGCCGCCCTCATTGCCATATGATAATCATTATGTTGGTTAATGCTGCGACCGTTAGATAAAATGCTGGATGAAACAATATGCATATGTTGGCATTGAGAATCGTTATGGATGGCACCACACCAGACTACAGAGCAATCGTATCCTAGTTGTCGTAAAAGAATCTCTCCAGCATTCTGCCACTGCTGATCTGATAGAGTCTCCTGTGGAGCCAAACTAATAATATAGTGACAACAATGTGACTCATTTTTACCCCTGCATTGAGCCGAGCGTTCTAGAAACTCAGACTCTAATAAATCTATATTAACATTCACCACATCCCCAGTAATTACATATGGATCACGTTGAAATGTAGACCCGCTGATGAATCTGACATTTAACTTCCCCTGCTCATCATGCAGTTTATGCTCATGACTATCACCACGAAATACATAGTTCAGCCTAGCCCTAAAGGATTTTGTCTTTTTTTTAATTTTTGTTATCGTCATCAACTGCCAAGCCTCATAGTATTATTATTTTATCTTTTCTATCATTTGGTTGATCAGTTGCTGAGTAGATGACAAGGTAATGATTAGCTGTGAGTAATCCTTACCAATACTACTATTTATCAAAAATCCATTTATGTTTTTACCTAGTCGCCTTAATTCATACAATGCTTGGTCATCAATTTCACTAGGATTCTTAACTATGAAACGACCATCGTTAAGAAATCCGACAATCATTTTCCGCATGCAAGAGGAAAGGTTAACTCTCTCATTGCGCCCCTTAAATGCATTGTAAAAATGCTTAAACTGTTTTTCAGTTAGACCTATTTTAATAAAATGAGTCACTTTCTCATCTTGTTTTTTTGGTGGACGACCACCGCGACAGTTTGGTTTTTTTCTCGTATCTTTGCTTTCATTCATGGTAGCACCGTTGTTGTTATTGTTTTTATGCTGGAGTAACACTGCATTATCTGAAGAGAATTTTGACCGCGCAGAACCCATTGGGTTTGAGCACGTACATCCCCCATTAGCGCAGAACCCGCAGGGTTTGAGCTATGTGGGGCGGGCTTATTTGACCATGAAAACTCACGAAGTGATGTTTTGATGGTCAAATAATATAGCTCGCGTGTTCCTTCTCTCTCTACTTAATATTAAACCGCCTCTGGTAAAACAAGCAACATTTAAATTAAAGAAAAAGCTTGTTTTCATTGGGAATGATAGTGAGCAAATTAATTACTACATTAAGAAATACCTGTGATAATGATTCTATTTACTACTTTACCGCATATGAATCGTGAAAGTAGATTTAGTAATAAGCTGGATTACTAACTCTGATTTACAAGCACAAAGACAGGCCCCACCACAAATAAAGAAATTTCTTACATGCGGATAGTAAGGAATACCCCCATGAATACGTCATAGGTTGACGCAAGAATTTACAAAAACAGTCTAGCCTCATTCAGCTCTTGCAATGTATTATGGTCGTTTTGTACCCAGCAGCGGAATAAAAATAATAGCAAACGGAACTGGATTGCAATTTACCACCAAGGTTGTGGCTCTGCCCGATACGGCCTTTGCGGTTGCCTCATTTACGCTCGACGAGCAGTTAAGTGAGGCGTTTACATTGAAGCTGGAAGTGGCCAGCCATATGCCCGATGTTGATTTTGCCGATGTGCTAGGGAAGGTGCGAATAAGCGGGGAAATTCTTCTCGGCTGACTCAGTCATTTCATTTCTTCATGTTTGAGCCGATTTTTTCTCCCGTAAATGCCTTGAATCAGCCTATTTAGACCGTTTCTTCGCCATTTAAGGCGTTATTCCCAGTTTTTAGTGAGATCTCTCCCACTGACGTATCATTTGGTCCGCCCGAAACAGGTTGGCCAGCGTGAATAATATCGCCAGTTGGTTATCGTTTTTCAGCAACCCCTTGTATCTGGCTTTCACGAAGCCGAACTGTCGCTTGATGATGCGAAATGGGTGCTCCACCTTGGCCCGGATGCTGGCTTTCATGTATTCGATGTTGATGGCCGTTTTGTTCTTGCGTGGATGCTGTTTCAAGGTTCTTACCTTGCCGGGGCGCTCGGCGATCAGCCAGTCCACATCCACCTCGGCCAGCTCCTCGCGCTGTGGCGCCCCTTGGTAGCCGGTATCGGCTGAGACACATTGCTCCTCTCCATGCAGCAGATTACCCAGCTGATTGAGGTCATGCTCGTTGGCCGCGGTGGTGACTAGGCTGTGGGTCAGGCCACTCTTGGCATCGACACCAATGTGGGCCTTCATGCCAAAGTGTCACTGATTGCCTTTCTTGGTCTGATGCATCTCCGGATCGCGTTGCTGCTCTTTGTTCTTGGTCGAGCTGGGTGCCTCAATGATGGTAGCATCGACCAAGGTGCCTTGAGTCATCATGACGCCTGCTTCGGCCAGCCAGCGATTGATGGTCTTGAACAATTGGCGGGCCAGTTGATGCTGCTCCAGCAGGTGGCGGAAATTCATGATGGTGGTGCGGTCCGGCAAGGCGCTATCCAGGGATAACCGGGCAAACAGACGCATGGAGGCGATTTCGTACAGAGCATCTTCCATCGCGCCATCGCTCAGGTTGTACCAATGCTGCATGCAGTGAATGCGTAGCATGGTTTCCAGCGGATAAGGTCGCCGGCCATTACCAGCCTTGGGGTAAAACGGCTCGATGACTTCCACCATGTTTTGCCATGGCAGGATCTGCTCCATGCGGGACAAGAAAATCTCTTTTCTGGTCTGACGGCGCTTACTGCTGAATTCACTGTCGGCGAAGGTAAGTTGATGACTCATGATGAACCCTGTTCCATGGCTCCAGATGACAAACATGATCTCATATCAGGGACTTGTTCGCACCTTCCCTAGTACTGCATTCGAAGGAGGGAGAATTAAAAAATTCAACAATTGAGACCTATGACATTAATTTTAAAAAGAAATTTGCCCATCAAGTCCACCACTGATATTTATTATGGTTATCTTTTTCGGCAGGCAACAGGAGCTACCGAACATGGCGACTTATCCAACTCCACCAGATGAAGCAGAGCGGCTCAATCTGCTACATGCTCTCAACATCCTAGATACCCCATCAGAGGAATTTTTCGACCGTATAACCCGATTAGTTGCACTCATTTTAGATGTCCCGATTGCATTGGTTTCACTCGTCGACACTGACCGACAGTGGTTCAAGTCGCGGATAGGTATTGATGCAAATGAAACCCCGCGAGAAGTTGCTTTTTGTGCTCATGCCATAGCGCAAACAACACCGCTGATCGTGACAGACACAAAGCAAGACTCCCGTTTCATGAGTAATGCTCTCGTAACGGGGAATCCGAATATTCGCTTCTATGCCGGTGTGCCTTTACGTAGTATCGGCGGGCTCTCAATAGGCACATTATGTGCTATCGACTCCAAACCCCGACAATTGAGTCCTGATGAGATAAGCATTCTAGTTGACCTTGCCGCACTCGTTAGCAAAGAGATGCAAATGCGTGAAGCGATGCTGTTGAGTCATGCTCGTTCCGAACAAGCCATACAGGCCATGGAGGATGTCGAAGCGCGTTTCAGGACGATATTTGAACGTGCAGGCATAGGTATTGCTATGGTTGCACCAGATGGCGGATGGCTACGTGTCAACGATGCGTTATGCCAAATTGTCGGTTACAGCCAAGATGAACTCCTCAAGCTCACATTTCAGGATATCACCCACCCAGACCATTTAGATACTGACTTATTCCTGTTACAGCAATTAATTAATAATGACATCGATCACTATCAGCTGGAAAAACGTTTCATAACCAAATCTAAAAGTTCAGTTTGGATACAGCTAATAGTCACCAAGAAATTGAGTAAAAACGGTGAGCTAGAGTACTTCATTTCAATTATCAAAAATGTACAGGAGCAGAAGGAAGCAGAAGCATCTTTGGCTGAGCTATATAAGGAATTAGAGAACCGAGTAGAGACAAGAACGAGAGACCTACAATTAGCCAATGAAATGCTATCCTCTTCTATCGCTCAGCAGCTTCAGTTTGAGCAAGAGTTACGTAGACACGAAGCTGAACTGCAAATGGTGCTCCAAAACGCTAACGATGCTTACGTATGCATTGATCACCATGGCATGATCCGCGACTGGAATCAACAAGCAGAGCATACCTTCGGTTGGAGTCGTGAAGAAGCAATTGGCCGTCCACTGGATGAAACGATCATCCCGGTCTCAATGCGTGAGGCTCATCGAACAGGGTTAGCAAGCTATCTGACTACCGGTAAGCACCATGTCATCAATCAACATATCGAACTGACAGCAGTACGCCGCGATGGCACAGCCTTACCTGTTGAGGTACGGATCAGACCTTTATTCATTGATGGAAAAACTATTTTTAGTGCGTTTCTGCATGATATCAGCGAGCGAAAAAAGGCAGAAGCAATCCACGAATATGAAGCAACACATGACGCGCTAACTGGATTGCATAACCGGCGTGGTATGTTCAATTTGTTGCCAGAAGCAATAGCTCGCGCGAAGCGGACTCAGACATCGTTAGCGTTACTTTATATAGACCTCGATGGTTTCAAACAAATCAACGATGCACATGGTCATGATGCCGGCGATACCGTATTACGTGTCATAGGAAGTCGCTTAAAGGAAAACATTAGACAAACAGATACAGCTGTACGCTTAGGCGGTGACGAATTTACGATTGTGTTGGAAAATATTAATAACGGAAGTCCAGATGCTAATATGATGGCCCAGAAAATATTGGAATCAATTCAACAGCCAATACAAGTCAACTCGGCAACAGCTGTTATCAGTGCCAGTATCGGCATAGCCATCCATCATGCTGACGATATAATCAATGCCGATCAACTGATTAGCCAAGCTGACTATGCGATGTACGAAGCCAAGAACGCAGGTAAGGCTCGTGTTTGCGTACATAAGTGACAATATGCCTATATACAACGGTGTCTGACAATCGAGTCAGATACCGCTTATCGTTATTGAGTCGCCTGAGCACCGGTTTTCGCTAAGGAAGGTGCGAATAAGCGGGGAAATTCTTCTCGGCTGACCCAGTCATTTCATTTCTTCATGTTTGAGCCGATTTTTTCTCCCGTAAATGCCTTGAATCAGCCTATTTAGACCGTTTCTTCGCCATTTAAGGCGTTATTCCCAGTTTTTAGTGAGATCTCTCCCACTGACGTATCATTTGGTCCGCCCGAAACAGGTTGGCCAGCGTGAATAACATCGCCAGTTGGTTATCGTTTTTCAGCAACCCCTTGTATCTGGCTTTCACGAAGCCGAACTGTCGCTTGATGATGCGAAATGGGTGCTCCACCTTGGCCCGGATGCTGGCTTTCATGTATTCGATGTTGATGGCCGTTTTGTTCTTGCGTGGATGCTGTTTCAAGGTTCTTACCTTGCCGGGGCGCTCGGCGATCAGCCAGTCCACATCCACCTCGGCCAGCTCCTCGCGCTGTGGCGCCCCTTGGTAGCCGGTATCGGCTGAGACACATTGCTCCTCTCCATGCAGCAGATTACCCAGCTGATTGAGGTCATGCTCGTTGGCCGCGGTGGTGACTAGGCTGTGGGTCAGGCCACTCTTGGCATCGACACCAATGTGGGCCTTCATGCCAAAGTGCCACTGATTGCCTTTCTTGGTCTGATGCATCTCCGGATCGCGTTGCTGCTCTTTGTTCTTGGTCGAGCTGGGTGCCTCAATGATGGTGGCATCGACCAAGGTGCCTTGAGTCATCATGACGCCTGCTTCGGCCAGCCAGCGATTGATGGTCTTGAACAATTGGCGGGCCAGTTGATGCTGCTCCAGAAGGTGGCGGAAATTCATGATGGTGGTGCGGTCCGGCAAGGCGCTATCCAGTGATAACCGGGCAAACAGACGCATGGAGGCGATTTCGTACAGAGCATCTTCCATCGCGCCATCGCTCAGGTTGTACCAATGCTGCATGCAGTGAATGCGTAGCATGGTTTCCAGCGGATAAGGTCGCCGGCCATTACCAGCCTTGGGGTAAAACGGCTCGATGACTTCCACCATGTTTTGCCATGGCAGAATCTGCTCCATGCGGGACAAGAAAATCTCTTTTCTGGTCTGACGGCGCTTACTGCTGAATTCACTGTCGGCGAAGGTAAGTTGATGACTCATGATGAACCCTGTTCCATGACTCCAGATGACAAACATGATCTCATATCAGGGACTTGTTCGCACCTTTCCTAGGCCTTGTCACCAAGCAAATAGAGGGCTCCGAAGTTGGCCACAACCAAGGTGATGATCAGCAGCAGGCTGCGATTCATGATGCCGGTGGCAATCAGGTCGGCAGTGCCAGACTGTTTGGCATAGGTCTCCCGCGCATGTTGGCGTCCTTAGAGGCTTACCAGGTCGCTGGCTTGAGGAATTCGAGGCAGAACTCGTGACCGATGGCACTGCCGTTGATGATTGCATCGTCATCACCTCTCAGGAAAAGATACAAAATATCGCGCATTGAAATCTAATATTGCAGGTTAAAAAATGCACATGTCACTTCTTCCTCTTTCCTGCTCATCAGGTATAATCCGCCATCTTTTTTTGCATTAGTGACCAGCGATCCTCTATGACCGTCAACCGTTTTGACCCTAGCTCAGACAGCCTGACACCTGCAACTACGCGGGTTCAGCCATCGGACGACCACACTGTCCAACAAGCGACTTCCAGCATTATTAGGTCTCACCACCCAAGGATTGGTTTTGTGAGCTTGGGATGCCCCAAAAATCTGGTCGATTCCGAGCGCATCCTGACCCAGCTGCGTACCGAAGGGTACGACGTGGTGCCCAGCTATGACGATGCGGAAGTGGTGGTGGTCAACACCTGCGGCTTCATCGACAGCGCGGTACAGGAGTCCCTGGAAGCCATCGGCGAGGCCCTGGCCGAAAACGGCAAGGTGATCGTCACCGGCTGCCTCGGTGCCAAAGAGAACCAGATCCGCGAGATCCACCCCAAGGTGCTCGAGATCACCGGTCCCCACGCCTATGAAGAGGTGCTGGGCCACGTGCACAAGTACGTCGAGAAGCCGACCCACAACCCCTTCACCAGCCTGGTACCGGCCCAGGGCGTCAAGCTGACCCCCCGCCACTACGCCTATCTGAAGATTTCCGAAGGCTGCAACCACCGCTGCACCTTCTGCATCATCCCCTCCATGCGCGGGGATCTGGTGAGCCGTCCCATCGGCGAAGTGCTGGCCGAGGCCAAGCGCCTGAAAGAGGCCGGTGTGAAAGAGATCCTGGTCATCTCCCAGGACACCTCCGCCTACGGTGTCGACGTCAAGCACCGCACCGGTTTCTACGACGGCATGCCGGTCAAAACCAGCATGGTGGCCCTGTGCGAAGAGCTGGCCAAGCTCGGCATGTGGGTGCGCCTGCACTACGTCTACCCGTACCCGCACGTGGATGACGTCATCCCGCTGATGCGCGACGGCAAGGTACTGCCCTACCTCGACATCCCGCTGCAACACGCCAGCCCGCGCATCCTCAAGCTGATGAAGCGCCCGGGCACCGTCGAGCGCACCCTGGAGCGGATCCAGAAGTGGCGCGAGATCTGTCCCGAGATCACCCTGCGCTCCACCTTCATCGTCGGCTTCCCCGGCGAAACCGAAGAAGAGTTCCAGATGCTGCTGGACTTCATCGACAAGGCGGAGCTGGATCGGGTCGGCTGCTTCAAATACAGCCCGGTCGAAGGTGCCAAGGCCAACGAGCTGCCGGATCCGGTACCGGAAGAAGTGCAGGAAGAGCGCTTCCAGCGCTTCATGGAGCTGCAACAGCAGGTTTCCATCCGCAAGCTCGCCCGCAAGGTCGGCAAGGAGATGCTGGTGCTGATCGACGAGGTGGACGAAGAGGGTGCCACCGGCCGCTCCGCCGCCGATGCCCCCGAAATCGACGGTCTGGTCTACCTGAACGGTGAAACCGGCCTCAAGCCCGGCGACATGGTCAAGGTCCGCATCGATGAAGCGGACGAGTACGACCTGTGGGCCAGTCTCATCGACTGATCCGCGACAAGCGCCAACAAAAAAGCCAGTCAGTGACCCTGACTGGCTTTTTTATTGATTGCGCGAACTGACTATACAGGCAGAACAGCAGTATCAAGCATCACTGGACCACCTTTTCTGACGAGGACGGGACGCCGGTATCAGCCACCATCACCAGCACATGAAGGCCTTTATAATGGACCTCCTCAAGGGCCTTGAAACCATGACGGCAATAAACGCCACCGGTCAGGTTCTCGGTTTGCAAGTACAGCTTGCTGATCCCCGCCCTGCGAGCACGGCTTAGGATCTCTGTTACCAGCAAGGAGGCGACCCCCTGCCCGCGCGCTTGTTCAACCACATAGACCCCACCCAACCAATGCTCGTACTCGGGAAACATCGCCATTTCGCGGATCTTGAGCTCGGCAGCCCCTACCCACTCACCGGCCTGGCGGGCCAGTACCATCAGCGGAGCTCGGTCGACCTGGGTGGCCGCCGTGACCTTGGCCAGTACCTGCTCTTGCGTGCAGCGACCCGTGTCGCGGCACCATTCGTCAAAATACCATGAGGCAACCACGCCTGCGGCAGAGGGCGCATCCGCCAGTAACACCAACTCCATAAAATCCTCTTTTACCTATGACCCCTGACCAGCAGGGGAGGATGAACAGGGCGAGATAACGCCTCGAGTCAGGCTTGCGAGCGACGGCCTTGCGGTTCATCGCCTGGGCCCGCTCACCAAAACCAGGTTACCGAATGGATATCATAACCAGCCGGGGAGTGGAAGCTGGCCATGCCGGGAAAGACAGGTGCTGGCAGAATGCTGGCGCTGGTTGTGCGAGGGAGCCAGGAGGCGCGTTCCCGTCATCAGGCAGGGGATGCGACTCACCCCACCCTCTTGCCATAAAAAAACCTGCTCCGAAGAGCAGGTTTTTACCTTATGGGAGGGAAGTCAGGTTGCTCAGGCAACCCGCCCCTTGCCCTGGATCACATCACCCCAGGCCGACTGCACCAGGCTGTTGGCCTGGCTGTCGAGCCGGTTGAGCAGGCCCATGTCGCCCGCTTCGGGGGCGAAGCTGCTCATGGCCTGGATCAGGTTGTCCACCGCCTGATGGGAGAGCGCGCTGTAACTGCGCTCGCCGTCAGCCTGCTGCTCGCCAAGCCCGATCACCAGCTGGGCCCGGTTGTCGGCGAAGTAGTTGCTGAAGGTGGCACTGCCCAGCTGCTCGAACTTGCCCTGCTCGCTGGTGCCGTCGGTGTGACGGTTGACCAGCAGTTGCAGATCGTAGCCGCTGCGCTTGAACCAGAGATCCCGCCAGCTGACATCGTTGAAGACGATGAAGTCCTCCTTGCCGATGTCCTGCACCAGGTTCTCTATCACGGCGCCACTGAACACGAAGCTGTCGACGCCGGTGCCACCGCTGAACTGGTTCTGATAACCGCCCAGCACCAGCAGGTCATCGCCGGCGCCACCATCGAGCTGACTGAACTTGGCGACCTGATCGGCGATCAACCGATCCCGGCCGTCACCGCCCCGAATGGTGGCGTGATAGCCCATCAGCTTGACCTGGTTGTTGCCATGTTCGGCCAGCAGGCGGTTGTGATTGCCAAACACCATGGCAAAGTCGTCGCCCTCTCCGAGCCGGATCTGGTTGTGATGACCTATGGTCACCGTGAAGTCCTGATCCGCGCCGGCATCTATCTGGTTGTAGTTGCCGGAGGTCACCAGATAATCCTGGCCGGTGCCCCCTTCCACTATGCCCTCTTCCCCGAAGATGAAGGCCTGATCGTTGCCCTCCCCCATGAAGGCGCGGTTGACACGGCCGGCCAGCACGGCGACATCGTCACCCTGCCCGCCGAACATCATGTTCTCCCGGCCCATCATGATCCCGGTGTCCTGACCGGCACCTCCGGTGAAGATGTTGGAGGTCCCGGTGGCGTAGAAGACATCGTCCCCGCGGCCACCCCAGAAGTTGTTGTTGTCGCCGAGGTAGGCCCCCAGATCCTTGCCGTCTCCCCCCCAGTTGAAGTTGTAGTTGCCAAGGGAGACATGCATGTCGCCATCCCCCTGCAGGTGACCACTGTTACGCAGGAAGTCGAAGGTCTGCTCCTTCATGTTGAGCAGATCGGCCGTCAGGTTCTGCTTGAGGTTGCTGGCCAGCGCCACCACCTCCGCCTGCTTGTCCCGGTTGAACAGGGTGGCAAACAGGTTGGGCAGACTCAGCGCATTGAAACCGAAGGCCCGCTCCTCGGTGGCGGCTGGCAGCGCCGCCGGCTTGGCGTCGTTCCCCTGCTGCACCGTCACGGTACCGGACTTGGCCTCCTCGGGTGCCTCATCCTGCAGGCCGTGGCTGCGGGCAAAGCTGCTGAGGGCATCCTCCCCCAGATCCAGCCCGGCCTTGAGCTGATCGAGCCACTTGGCCGGATCGGTCAGGCTCTTGAGCTGATCGCCACCAAACTCGGCGATGACCCCCAGCATCTCCTGCAACAGGGCCGGCGCATCGATGGCCGCCCCATCGCGGGCCACCAGCTGGCCACGGGCGTTGTAATCCACACCGAAGATGTCCGCCAGCGTGGTATCGGCCCCCACCCCTGCCAGGCGCCCCAGCAACCGGTTCTGCAGCTGGCGCGGCAGATCGGTCGGGGTGAAGGTAAAGGTGGTTTTCGCCTGCCCGCTGGCAGTGAACTCCTGGGTCATCAGCCCGAACAGGGAGCCCAGGTTGGTGTCCAGCATCGCCTGGATGTTGTCACCGAACACGAAGTTCCAGTTGCCCGTGGTGACCTGGATGTCGGCCCCCTGACCGGCCACCGCGAAGTTGAAGACCAGCTTCTCGTTGGCCTGGCGCAGCTTGTCCGCCCGGCTCAACGGCCCCTGTTCGCCCTGACCGCCGCCCGAGATCCGCTTGTTGAACTCCTTGTTGAGGGTTGCCTCCAGATCGCTCTTGAGCCCGCGGCTGCTGCGCTCATGGTCGCTGTCCAGACGCGTGAGCGAGCCGTATTCGACGCTGCTGGTCTGATCCAGCCCGGCCATGTCGGCCACAAACTTGTTGGCGCCGGCCAGGGTCCACTGATCCCACTGGCTGGCCACCCAATCCGGCTTGGCACCGTCACCGGCGATCTGCTGCAGGGCGCCGGCAATGCGGGCCGCCCCGCCAAACGGATTGACCAGCGGCGGAGTGGGGATGGATTTTTCCAGCATCACGATGAGATCGTTGCTGCGCCCCAGGTTGAAGCTGACGTTGCGTTGCCCCACGAACAGCTGGGCCCCTTCCAGCGCCCGGTAGCCGGCGATGTCGACGCTGTGTTTGCTGTCGCCATCCCCGATGTGCACCATGACGTTGTTGTCGCCGAAGGCCAGCGACTTCATGCCACCCGTGCCCACTTTGACCCCCAGGTTGGTAGTCCCCCAGTTGAGGGCGGTGAACTCGCCATCCCCCACGTTGACCTGGATGTTGCCCGAGTAGCTGACCGCATTGTCGGCCTGGCTCGAGGCCGTTTCCGGCTGGCGTTGTTTGTCGGGTGCGACGAAGGTCTCGTCGTTGTCGGCAATGGCGCCCCGGGCACGGCTTTCGCTCTCTCCCACCTTGGCCAGCACGATATCCCCTTCGGCCACACCGCCGCGCACCCGTTCGTTGTGCACCACGGGTTCGCCGGCGTCATCCAGGGTCAGCACCACCTTGTTGGCTGCCACCTTGCGAGCCCAGACATCCGCCTCATCGCGGGTATGCTTGCGCCCGCCCTGATCGACCGCCACTTCACTGCTGCGGGCCGAGACCTGGGTACGGATCCCCTCGCCATCCAGCGCCTGGATGAAGCGGCGGGCAAAACCGGTCTGCAGGTCGTCGCTCACCAGGGAGCAACCCACCAGACTGATGTGGCTCGGCTTGGTGGTCACACCAGCCTCTTGCTGCAGGCGATCGCCCAGGCGGCGCAGATGACCGGCCAGCTCATCGGCACTGTAGCCGCTGAGACGGCTGTTGTTCTGCCCATCCGCATCACGGCCATGTCCCACCACCTGCCAGCGGATATTGCCGGCCAGTTGCGCAGGGTCGCCATACACCACCCGATAGTTGCCATCCGCATCCAGCTGTACCACCAGACTGCGGTCGGGGTGCTTGCCGGCCAGGCTGGCCGCGGCCTTGGCGGCCACCGGATCATCTTCGGTCTGGATGATGATCTGGCTGGTGAAGCGGGTCTCGCCCCCTTCACTGCCCGGCACCACCTCAGGTCGCTGCCACTGCTCGACCCGCTGGTTGCGAACCGGCAGATCCGCGCCATCCAGCGCCGCCGGCGGCGTCCACTTCCTGCCGACATCGGCGTACTCGACCCGCTGACTGACATCATCCGCCTGCAGATGGAAGCGATTGTCCGCATCCACCTTCAGGGCCGGCAGCCCCAGGCGATGGGTGATGCCGGGCACGAAGCCTTCGATCCCCTTGTGGGACGCCAGGTGCGCACTGCCGTAGATGGCGACGAATTTCTCACCAGCTGGCAGCTTGCCCAGTACGTCGACGGCGACATTGTTGGCTGCCCCGGCCCGGTACATCAGGCCGTGCTCGGTCCCGCCGATGACGGGTCTGGCGGTACTGCCATCGTCCAGCGCCACGATCCGCATCCCCCGCTCCCGGGCCCGTTCGAACAGGGAGGGCTCCAGGTGCTTGCTCTTGAGCATGGTCGCCAGCTCGGGAGACATCTCCCCCCCCGCCAGATAACGGTCGATCAGCGGCTGCGCCAGCTCACCACGCAGATGCTCCAGGCCGATGACGGCCACTCCCTGGGCCTTGAGTGCATCCATCTGTTCATTGACAAACCGCAGGCCGTTGACATCGCTGCCATGGGTTTCACCAATGAGCAGGCCATTGCGGTTATCCAGCAGGCGTGCCAGTTGTCCGGCCAGCGTGCTATCCCCATCCAGCTGCGCGTTCAGCGTCCGCAGGGCGTCGCCACCATAACGGGCATCCCAGGCAGCCACATCGGTCTGTTTGCTGCTGTGATAGATGTTCTCGATCTGCTCGATGCGACGAGACTCCAGCTCACCGAGGTAACGGCGGTCACCGAACTTGTCCAGCATGATGTGCTCGGCAGAGAGTTCCGAACCGGGTGCGGCCTGCTTGGCAGCCTCCTTGATGAAGTAGACCGCCATCTGGGCGGACTGCTCCCCCGTCATGTCCTGCAGCTCCTGATAGGAGTAACCCAGATGCAGCACCTTGCGGGTGTCGTCCAGCACGGCCCGGCTCAGCAGCCCTTTCCCCTGGGCTTCGGTCAACCACTTCTTCAGGTCACCATGGTGTTCGCCCAGCGCGATGTGGAAGCGGGCATCAAACGGCAAATCCGCCGGCACGCCCCCCTGGTATCCAGCCTTGGCCGCCAGATAGGGGTCTTGCGTTGCCCAGCGCAACACCATCTGGGTGAGACCCGGATGCTGGCCCTGCGCCTCTTCGGTGGCCTTGCCGATGACAATGGCAGCCAAGTCCGGGCGGGTCTTGGCCAGCGCCGTTACCTCGGCTTGCAGCGAGGCCAGCTCGCCGCGATAGAGATTGCCGTGAAGCTGACTCTGCAGCTTGCTCAGCGCCGGGTTTCTGCCGGAACCTTCGTGCTTGACCAGGTAGTCGTCGATCAGATTGTTCAACCGCAATGCGGCCTCTACCTTGGCCTGCCCGCTGGCACCGTGCAGCGTGGCGAGCTGATCCAGGATCTGCTGATAAGATTCGCCAATGGGCTTGGCAAAGACCTGGGCGGCTTTTTTCAGCTCATCCGGGCTGTAGACATCGGCAAACAGCTTGGCTGTGTGCTCCGTCACCACCGTTTTGCCCGGCAGCGGCGCCATCGGACTCTCGTCAAATACCGGCAACTGCAGGATCTCCTGCAGGGTGACCTTGTTGGCCAGATCCTTGGACGGCTTGAAGCGGGCGAGCTCGGCGCCGTTCATCTCGCTGACCCTGAAGAACAGCGGCTTGCCGTCCGGCCCCGGCTTGAGGTGGTAGCCGTTGGCCATGTCCAGCCCCTCTTTGCCAAAGAAGCGGGTCATGTAACGACTGAACTTCTCGGCGGAGGAGAATTCGACGATGCCGGCATTGGGATCGTAGAAGCCGTAGATCCGGCCAGACTCTCCCTGCTTGGCCCAGGCCGCCATGGCGTGGCCCGGTGCATCCAGCTCCAGCAACACGGGAGCATCGCTGCCCTTGGCGGTCAGCTTGGTGAGCACTGTGTCGAGGGAGATGGCGTTCTTGCCCTCCCACTTCTCCTTGACGATGTCGTACTTGATGCTGCGCAGGCTGTCGTAGTTGTAGGCAGCAGGCGTGTTGGTATGGATCTCCGCCAGGCTGCCCACCAGCTTGCGGGCATTGTCCAGCTCGGTTGCCGAGTAGCGATCCGGGTTGTTGATGACCGCCGCCGCGGAGTAGAGCTTCTCCATCATGCGCCGCGCCAGATCGGGCTGCCCCTCGCTCTCCAGCTGCTTGGCGACCAGCACCAGCTTGGAGAGGGGATCGCAGCGACCACCGAAGCCGTCATCCGCCAGATTGAGCAGCAACAGCTGGGGAGCCAGATGTTCTCTGGCATGCGGATCCGTGCCACCTTGTGAGGCCACGTCGCGGAACAGACGGTTGGACTGCTCAATCCTGGGCTTGATGGTGCTCTTGAGCGCCCGGTTTTCGATCTCCCAGGCCAGCGCCCCCTGCTGCTGTGGCGACAGGGTCGGCTGGACGAACAGGTCCACCAGCTGGGTCATGCTCATGTCGGGCTGGAAGCCCTCGACCACCTTGCCGGCCAACCCTTGCTGATACCCGGCCAGGAAGGCCTTGGTGGTACGGATGTCTCTGGTCGCCCCATTGCTGCCCACCTGCGGAGCGAGCGCCTCCTGATAGCGCTTGAGATCGCGCCTGATGTCCTCGATGCCCTTGAGCGGCGCCTCAATGTCTGCAGCCGACGGCGTGCGGTTGAACAAGTCACCTACAATCTGCTCGGCGTACTGACCCATCAAGCGGTTGCTGGCCAGATGGCCATAGAAGGTCTGCTCGCCGCTGACCTGATAACCGGCCACCGCCAGCTTGGCCCGCAGTTTTTCCCCTTCGCTGCCGAGCCCTTCGTTGTCGGTCAGCAGCATGATGGGCGTGCTCTTGGGCAGGCCGTCGAGATTTTTCTCCACCGAGAAACGACCGTTGACCGCCTTGGCAAGCGCCCCCACCAGACCGCCCGGGTTGGGCAGCTCGTGGGCCGTGATCGCCTTGCTCATGCTGGGCATGGGGCGATCGAGCAGCAGCCCACCCACCGGCTTGCCCTGCTCGGCGGCATAACGGGCCAGATCGGCGGCGATGGGCCCGCCCATGGAGTAGCCATGGATCAGGATCTTGCCAGGCGCCACCCCGCGCTCTTCCACCAGATAGCGGAACATGGTGCGGGCATCCTGGTAGACCCCCTGCTCGCTGGGTCCGCCATCGCTGGTCCCATAGCCACGCAGGTTGACCGCCAGCATGTCGACGCCCTGCTTCTGATAGTGGCTGCGAACCGCATCGGCCTGCTCCTCAGCGGAAGAACCCGAACCATGCAGGAACAGCACCACCTCGGGCTTGCCATCCTGCGGCGTCCCCGGCTGCTCGGCCCCCTTGTGCAGGTAACCGGACAGACGGCCGGCATCCCCTTGCAGGGTCACCTGCTCGGTCTCGCCCTTGCTCACCGCATGGTCGAGCAGTTGGCGGGTGATGTCGCCCACCTGGCGCCGCTCATCACGGGTACCGTAGAGGTTGTCGTTGAGGAAGCGGGTCAGCGGGTTCAGCGGCTGCTTGTCCAGCGGGGCCGAACCATCGTTTGCCACGGAGACGGGTTTGCCGGAGCCTGCTGGCAGCTCGCCATCGGCAAGCGTATCGCCCTTGCGTGGCGTGCCGAGGGCGACCAGCTCATCGAGCTGCGCCGTATAGGCATGCTGCTGATAGAACTCGAGAGTACGGCCGAAGGCACCATCGAGGGCAGTCTGTACCGACGCCTTGCTGTCTTCGCCAGCCAGATCGACCAGATCCCGGTAGTTGGCGGTATAGCTCTCCAGCACCTGCTTGCGCGCATCCCCGCTCTCCTGCAGCGCCCGATAGACCGTCAGACTCTCGTTCACCGAGTGACCGCCATCGAATACCAGGAAGGCAAGGGTGTTGAGGTAAGCCTGGCTTGGGGAGTAAGCAGGATCTTTGGCAGCCAGATAGTTGTTCAGGTGGACCATGATGTTGGTCGAGCCGGAAGCACCTGTCACCACGGACAGCCCCTTGTCCAGCGCATTGCGCTCAAAGGTGGTCTCCTTGCCCGGTGTCAGAATGCGGCCATCCGCCACGCTGCGCCCGTTCAGGAAATCCTCGTACTTGTCACCACCGGGCTGGTAGTGCAGACCGGTGCCATAGTCGCTGGTGGTACGGCCAGGCAGGTCGACCTGCAGCAGACCATCCTTGGCCGAAGCAACCTCGGTACTGGTCGAGCGCGCCTTGGTGATGACGCTGCCGTAGAAGCGATCGCCCTCTCTCTTCCAGTTGGCCGTGTCCATCCCAAGCTCGGGGTGGGTGGCCATCTTCACCGCCAGGAAGGGGACCTTGATGACATCGAAACCGTTGTCGACCCGGGTCATCATCTGCTTGAAGTTGGCAAAGGTAGGCTCGGCCAGGAACTCGGTCAGACTGGGCACCCGGCTGAACCAGGGACGGGTATCTTTCTTGATGGCCTCGGCGAATGCCGCCATCTTCTTGTCGATGCGCTGGGTGCGGGTGGCCTCATCCAGTTGCAGTGTCTGGATCCAGTCATCAAACTCCTTCACCAGCTTGGATCCCAGCTGTGCCGAGGTATCGAGCGCGGCCTGCGATGGGGCCGTCACCAGCTCATGAGCGATCTCCGAATCGAAGCGACGGCCAAACAGGTTGTCGATGTACTGGCCGGTCGCCTTGCTGCGCTGGGCATCCGCCAGCAGGGATTGGGCCAGCACCTGCAACTGCGGATAATCCCCCAGCATCTTGCTGGCAGTTTCAAACAGGGCGATGGTACGCGGCCCCCGCACGTCGCCAGACAGCCAGAGGGACTTGATCTCTGCGGCCAGCTGACGGGTTTGCGGCGTGTCGAACTGGTTCAGCTGGTGCGCAAATGCGATCAGACTGTCATGCTCGGTGCGTGGCGCCTGTCGCTCGGCGCGGGAGTTGGTCTCGGTCAGTGACCGGATGCCAAGCTCGCTCACCTTGGCGATGTCGGTGGCGCTGAGCTCGCCCACGGCACCGATAATCCGGCCGATGCCATCGAACACCAGTTGATCTTCAAAGCGGGCGGTATGCTCCGGCGGCAAGGCCAGTCCATACACGCCAGCGCTCTTGGCTCTGGAGGCAAACGTGTGGCTCAGCAAGGATGCAGCTTCGAAACGCAGCGCCTTCACTTGCTCGCCGCGCCGGGCAAACTCTTTCGGGTCACGCGTCTGCCACTGGGTCAGGCTCTGTTCCAGCAACCCCAGATTCGCCTCCGATGGTTGCTGTTGCACCCGTACCACGGCCTCACGCACCGCCTTGAGGCGTTCGCTTGGCAGATCGATGGAGAGCTTGCCCAGCTGGCGACGGGTGGAGTCAATGAAGCCGCTGTCTCCACTCTTGAGCAGCTGGAAGGCAAAACCGGCGGTCTCGGGGACAGCCACGGCAGGGCCTCGAACAGGACTCCCCAGCCCGACCAGGGAGACCCCGGACAGACCCAGCTCGGCGCTGTGACGCGAAGACGCATGGCTCGCCGGTACAGTTGTGCTACCCGCTTCGCGCGCACCGACCATTCCGGGCAGGGTGATGGTGGGTGTACCATTCGCCCGGATCTCGGCATTGATCTGCAACCGGTTGACCGCCGCCAGCGCTCCGTCGAGGGCGGACTGCTCCTGCTCGCTCAGCCCGGTGGCGCTTTCGATGGCCGAAGAAGGAACCTCATCAGGAGCCGACAAGGTATTGACGGCGGGCACATCCAGCTCGCCGGTCTGCAACAGGGGCTGCCCGGCTGCCGTCGACGGGCCGGACTGAACGCCCTGGCGGGTCGGCTTGTCGCCGCTTTGCTTTAGGCTCGCCGCATTCTGTTTGGCCTGGTTTGCCTGCAAGCCGGCCTGACTGGCCGCCTGCTCGCCGGCGAGCTGTGCCTGGCTGGCACTCGCTTCGCCCTGCTGCTGCCGCGATGTTGCCTCCCCCTGGCGAGCCAGCGCGTCGAGACGGCGCTGTTCTGCCTGCGCAGCCCTCTGCTGGCCCGCCGCCTCGGCGTCACCCTGCAGCTGTTCGCTGCGCTGCTGACCCGTTTTGGACTTGGCCAGCGCGGTGTCTAGCTGCTGGTGCTGCGCCTCATGGCGGGATCTGGCCTCTTCGATCGCCGTGCCGGCCGTGTTGCCGGCATCGTCCAGATCTTCCTGGACCGTGCTCAGCAGGCGGTCGGCAAAGCCGGTGCGCCAGTGCTGACCGGACGGCTCGCTCGCCGCGTCGGACGCCCTGACCTGCTCGAAGCGGCGCGCCAGCGTATCGAGCTGCGCCGTCATCTCGCGAGATTCTGCCTCGATGGCGGCACGCTGATCCTGACCATTTTGCGCCAGCTTGTGCTGATCGGTGGCCTCCAGCTGGGCCTGGGTGCCCGCAATGGCGGCCAGCTGCTGCCCCTTCTCCTGCTCGAGTCGCTGCTTGTCGGCGTCGGCACTCGCCTGATCGCCTCTCGCCCGGGCCGCGTTGTCGTCTTGCGCCAGCTGGGCGCTGACCTGGCCGATCTCGGCCTTGCCAGAGGCGGTGGCCACCACGTTGTCGAGCAGGTAGCCAAGGCCGTTGCTCTCACCGATACCGCGGAACGCCAGGGTGTTGCGACCCTCGCTGGCCGTCAGCGTCAGTGCCTTGCTCTGCCAGCTACTGGCGTCCCCTTCGCTGGCAAACACCCGCTCGCCATTCCAAAGCACTTCGATGCCGTGTTGCAGGGAAATATTCGCCCGGCGGGCAAAATCAAATGTCAGGTTGACGGTCTCGCCCGCCTTGAGGCCGGCAAGATCCTGGGAAATCTGGGTATTGCGGTCAGTCGACAGTTCGCTGACCCGGGCACCGTGCCCGTCGGCAGCCAGCCCGTAGGTGGCGGCGGAAAAATCGGCTTCAATGCCGGCGCCGGCATGCTGCCAACCGTGGGCGCCCCGCTCGAAATCGCCGTTGACGATGAGATTCTCACCCCCTCGGGCCAATCCCTGCTCATCGAGCTGCAGCGCCTTGTCCATGGCCTGCTCGTCGTGCTCGCCAGCCTGGCTCACCTTGCCGGTCAGACTGCCGGCCAGGGAAGACTTCACCTCGCCAATCTCGTCCAGCCCAAAGCCGCTGAGCCCCTGCACCTCGCCCAGGCTGGCCGCTTGCGGCGCCTTGAGCGGGCCCTCTTCGTCCCCCTGCACCAGATAGTTGATGGCCTGGTTGCCGGCGCTGCCGAGCAGGGTCTGCTTGATGTTGTCAAACAGGGTGCCGAGCTTGTTGCTGCTGGTGTTGCTGCTGGCGATGGCCAGGCTGTAGAAATCGCCGTTGCCGATCTTGATGGCCACGTTGTGGCGGGCATAGGCCGCCGTGATGTCCAGCCCGTCGCCGATCTGGACGTTGGCATTGCCCTTGCCCTTCATGACCGCAACGTTGAGGCCGTCTCCCACCTTGGTGTTGAGGTTGTAGTCACCCCACGCCAGGTTGATGGTGGTGCCATCGCCCACCTTGACGTTGTTGTTGAATTTGCCGTAGGCGGCCGTCACGCTCAGGCCGTCCCCGACCGTGGTGGTCTGGTTGACCTCCCCCTTGGCGAGGGTGACCTGGATGCCGTCTCCCACCCGGGTGACGATGTTGGCCTTGCCGAGCAGCGCCTGATAGCCATCGCCCTTCCCGACCTGGGTCACTATGTTCGCATCGCCCTTGGCCAGCACGACCTGACGGCCATCCCCCACCTTAGTGATGACATTGGCCTTGCCCCAGGCGCCGGTGTAGCCGTCGCCGTTGCCGACCTGGGTGACCAGGTTGGCCTCCCCTTGCAGCACGGCCACTTCCCGGCCATCACCCACCTTGGTCAGCACGTTGGCGCGGCCCTTGGCGAAGCTGTAACGGTCGCCGTTGCCGACCTGGGTCAGCAGGTTGACGTCGCCCCAGGCGCCCTGCACCACCAGCCCGTCACCCACCTTGGTGATGAGGTTGGCGCGCCCCTTGGCCAGACCGATGGTGCTGCCGGCCCCGACGTGGGTCATCACGTTGCCCACCTCGGAGATGAGCAGACCCACCGTGGTGCCGTCACCGATCTTGGTCAGCAGGTTGCCCTTGCCCCACAGCACGCCGGCGGTGGTGCCATTGCCCACGTGGGTCAGCACGTTGGCATCGGCTTTGGCGATGGCACCGAGGAAGTCATCCCCCACCTTGGTGATGATGTTGGCCTTGCCCAGCGCCAGTACGCCGGTCAGACCGCCGCCGACATGGGTCACTATGTTGGCCTTGCCGAACAGGGCTGCCAACGTGGTGCCACTGCCCACCTTGGTCATCACGTTCAGCTCGCCGGCAAACAACCCCAGGCTGGTGCCGTTGCCGATGTGGCTGTAGACGTTGGCCTTGCCGATCATCAGCGCGGCCGTCAGGCCATCGCCCACCTTGGTGAACAGGTTGGCCTGCCCCAGCATGGCGGCGAAGGTTTCGCCAGCACCGACGTGGGTGAAGACGTTGGCATTGCCCACCATGGCGGCCAGCGTCATGCCGTTGCCCACCTTGGTCGCCAGGTTGCCCTGGGCCAGCATCAGCGCCACGGTCAGGCCGTCACCGATATGGGTGAAGACGTTGGCCTTGGCCACCATCAGCGCCAGCGCATTGCCATCGCCGACCTTGGTGAAGACGTTGGCCACCCCGCCCATCAGGGCCCAGGCATCGCCTTGGCCTATCTGGGTAAACAGGTTGCCGGCGCCGATCATGGCGGCAATCGCCGTACCGTCGCCCACCTTGGTAAACAGGTTGCCAGCGGCCCCCATCACGCCCAGGGTGTCGCCGTTGCCGACATGGGTCAGCACGTTGGCGCCCCCCAGCATCACCGCGGAGAGATCGCCATCACCGACCCGGGTCAGCACGTTGGCAGCCCCCAGCAGCAGCGCCTGGGTATCCCCCTGACCAATCTGGGTCAACACGTTGGCGCCGCCTCCCAGAATCGCCTGCACCTTGCCGTTGCCCTTCTTGGTCAACACGTTGGCACCGCCCAGCAGCACGGCGCGGGTGTCGGCAGCCTCCTCGCCCTGAGTGACGTGAGTCAGCACGTTGGCGCCGCCCAGCAGGCCGGCGGTCAGTTGACCCGCACCCAGCTTGGTCAGCACATTGGCCCCACCCACCGACAGGGCGTCGAGCCGGCCGTTGCCGACCTGGGTCAGCAGGTTGAAGCCGCCCCCCGCCAGCCACAGGCCCTGGCCGTCGCCCAGCTGGGTATGGGTGTTGTAACCACCCAGCATGACCACCTGGCTGTCGCCACGGCCCTGCTGCACCGAGATGTTGCCATAGGCCAGCAGACGGGCCAGGTACTCGCCGTCACCGCTGCGCACCAGCACGTTGGCCGCACCGGCCGCATAGACATCCATCCGACCCTGGGCACCCTGATGAACCAGCACGTTGGCCAGGCCCGCCCCACGGAACACCAGGTCGCCGCGCTGGCCGCGCTTGATCAGCACGTTGGCCGCCCCGGCGCCGTTGAAATGGATGTTGCCCTCGGTCACGTCGGACTCGATGATGTTGCCGCCACCGGCGCCGTCAAAGAAGATGTCGCCCTTGCTCTTGCCGCCGCTCTGCTGGCGAGGCAGCAACGGCTGGCTGGAGAACTCGCGGGTGGCCGGCAGTCGATCCGACACGGCCGTGACGGTATCGAGCTGGTAGCGCACCTCGCTCAGGGAGTAGCCCCCCGTCCCCATGGCGGTGAAGCCGGTATGCTCCGAAATGACCTTATCGGCCAGCCCCGCCAGGTGGTTGCCCTCCTTGTACCAGGCCTTGGCGAG
This sequence comes from Aeromonas sp. 2692-1, assembly GCF_013085505.1. NCBI lineage: Bacteria > Pseudomonadati > Pseudomonadota > Gammaproteobacteria > Aeromonadales > Aeromonadaceae > Aeromonas > Aeromonas sp. 2692-1. The sequence goes on along the minus strand of NZ_CP038513.1, from coordinate 2,348,580 downwards.
GTACTTGAGCGCCCCGGTCTCCCGATCATTGGCCAGCTCCACCACCACTATCTTGGTGTAGGGACCAAGCTGTTTGGCAAACACATAGGTATTGGCCTGCGCCCGGGATTTCACCGCGTTCACGTCGACCTTGGTGCCATCCTCAAAAATGGCGTAGCCGCTCATCTTGGCGCTGGAGAGCGTCACGTCAGCAGCCGCCACGTTCACCCCGCCACCGTAGTTGATCCAGCTGTTTTCAGTCAGATCCGCTTCCACCGCCTCCAGCTTGATGCGCTCACGCCGCTCGAACACCAGATCGCTCAGCCGATAGGCGCCGTCGGTTTGCGTCGAGACGAAGCCGTTGCCCGCATCAATTTGACGACCGGCCAAGCCATCGAGGTGATTGCCCTCCTTGTACCAGGAGGTGGCGTGATAGCGCAGGGCACCGTTCGCGCCATCGTTGGAGAGCTCAACCCGGTTGACCTTGGTGTACATGCCGTCAAAGAAGGCAAACAGGTAGGTATTGGGCTGCAGGCTGGACTTGATGGCCGTGACGGCCTGGGACTGGTTGATCCAGCTGCCGCCCATGGTGGCGGTGGTCAGCGCGATCTCGTCGGCACGGGCGCCGGCGAAGGGGGAACTGTCGCTGTCCGAGCCCTTGCGGGAGAGATGGTTGTAACCCCCCGCCCCCTTGAAGTGGATGTTGCCCTCGGCCACGTCCGACAGCAGCCGGTTGTAGCCACCGGCCCCGTTGAAGCGGATGTCGCCACGGGTCTGCAGGTACTCATCCTGCTCGTTGCGCAAGCGGGAGAGCTCGTTCCAGCCGCCGGCCCCGTTGAAGTTGACGTCCCCCTCGCGCCCCTTGCGGAACACCTTGTTGTAGGCACCGGCGCCGTTCAGGGTGACGTTGCCGGACTCCACCTGGGAGCTGATGATGTTGGCCGCACCGGCCCCCGAGAAGTGGATGTTGCCCTGCGAGCCCTGATACTGGCTGTGCCAGGTGCGGTCCAGCTTGTTGGCCGCCCCGGCCCCGCTGTAGCTCAGATCGCCGCGGTCGGTCTGGTGCCAGAGCTTGTTGTAGCCGCCGGCCCCCTCGAAGCTGACGTTGCCGCTGATCCCCTTGCGGGTCAGGAAGTTGGCCAGCGCGGCCCCCTGATAGCGGATGTCGCCGTCACGCCCCTGGTGATCGATGTTGGTGGCGCCGCTGGCACCGGCGAAGTGGACATTGCCGGACTGGGACTTGCTGATGTCGGCATAGCCAGCCGCCCCCTTAACGGTCAGGTTGCCGGAGTCGTCAACCACCTTGAGGTAGGCGGCACCGCCATAGACGCTGTCGTTGCCCGTACCGGTATAGACGGTGGCGCCGATGGAGCCGACCCTGATGGTGTCGTCACCACCATAGGCATGGATGACGCCACCGAGGCCATAGGCATCGATCTCATTGTTTCCGTCATCTGCCGTGTAATTACCGGTAAAGAAGTACTCAATACTTCTCCATACACTCTTTCCCATGTATTAACTCATTATGATTAAATGGAAAACCACTGCACCCTGCGCACACAATGGCCAAGTTCGGCATGAACATGACCGCGCACAGTGCAGACCCGCTGCCCTTTCCATGGCAAGAATATCCGGCGACGCAGATCGCTCACCACGGCGCGGGCGTGTCCGTATGGCGCTATCATCTCCGGAATAAAAATGTGATCGCCGGATTGCCAATCCTCACGGATCAGCTCCCGCTCGGCGGCCAGCAAGGTGTCACGAATGGATAAAGAGACAAACGCCCAGTTGCAAAATGCAACCGGGCGTCCGCATGAGTCTTCGTAATAGCAGAACTGGTTCAATTCAAATGCTGGCAATATACGTTGCTGCCACTCGGCGACGGAATAACGCCGGTGCAGGGAGGAGTGCTGGCTGAGCAGCATGACACCTCCCAACATATGTTGTTTTTGTTGCCAGTTAGGTTCCGTTGGTTGCAATACCAAGTGCATTGACTCCCCACACCGGAAACTTATTTTTTCTTGCGCGGCGCAGCCTGTGCAGTGGCGGCAGGAGCGGTTTCCTGCGCGTCGGCGGGGGCGGCCGGGATCAGGCCTGCGGCGATCAGCTTGTCGAACTCGGCCGCCATGCGCGGATCTTCAAGCATGTTTTTTATCATTGAAACCATATACATAAAGCCAGCTGCCGGCATGTGCACCGTCTGTTTCAGCGCCAGCTCATTGTCGCTTTCGGCCATGACGCCCTGCGCCATCTTGAGCGGATCCTGGCCGACGAAATAGAGGGAAAAAATACCCTTGTTGTAGTTGACGCTGGATACTGTCTGTACAAACTGCTCTGTCATATAAATTCCATTATCAATAAATATAAGGTAAAACAAAAAACAAAAATCCCACCAAAGATAAATCAACATGGTGCTAACATTTCATTTTTCGCTATATTTACCATATTTGAAAATATTATTTGATTCAATTAAACAATGATTCAAAAATAGAGTAATTACGTCAAAATAAATATCAACAAACTCATTAAGGTTAATAATGAGGCCACACTTGAGATTACCTTTAGATATATTGACCCAGTGAATTTATTATTGATTTTGTCAGCGCACATAATATTTGACAGATAATTATCGGCTCGTTAGTATGCGCGCCCTGCCTGTAACAGGTCACCTTGCCCCATATAAACAGGAGGGGTTTAAACGCGGCAACGGGGTATATTATGACTGCGCATGACGAGTCTGTTTTGGCATGCTTGAAGATTATTACCGGATTATTGGGCTGTCCCCCTAAAGATATAGATATCACGCCAGACGAACCCTTTGATATTATTGTCGATAGGCTGCAACAGCAGACCGACAGCCGGATCCGCCAACGTCACATCGCTCCCCGCAAACTCGCCAAACAGACGCTCCCCCTGGTCCTGCTCAGTGACAACGGCAACCCCTGCGTCCTGGCCCAGCGTCAGGGGGAGCAGGCCCTGATCCTGGACCCCGCCGTCGGCAACCCGCAGGTCATCGACCAGCAGGCGCTGCTGACTCGCTGGAACGGACGAGTCTATCAAGTACGCAGACAACAGAGCCGCTTTGACATCCGCTGGTTCATCCCGGCCTTCCTGCAGCAAAAACGGCTGCTGGGGGAGATATTGCTCTTTTCGCTGGTCTTGCAGCTCCTGGCTCTCATCTCCCCGCTCTTTTTTCAGGTCGTCATGGACAAGGTGCTGGTGCATCAGGCCTGGTCGACGCTCGATGTGCTGGTGTTCGGGCTGCTGATCACCGCCCTGGTGGAGGTCTGTCTGCGCGGTTTGCGGGAGTACCAGTACGCCCACACCGCCAACCGGATCGACATCCAGCTCGGCCTGCGCATGGTGCAGCACCTGTTTGCCCTGCCCCTGCTCTATTTCAAGAGCCGCCAGGTGGGGGCCATCGTGACCCGGGTGCAGGAGCTCAATACCATCCGCGAGTTCCTGACCGGCACCATGTTCACCCTGACGGTGGACGTGCTGTTCATGTTCGTCTTCCTGGCGGTCATGGCCAGCCTCTCCGGCATGCTGACCTTGGTGATCCTGCTCTCCATCCCCGCCTATGTACTGATCGCCTGGTGGGTCACGCCGCGCATGCAGCAGGCGGTCGAACAGCAGTTCGGCCACGCCGCCGCCAACACTGCCTTCTTGAACGAGACGGTCGCCGGCGCCGAGACCCTCAAGAGCCTGGCGCTGGAGCCGCGCTTCGTGCGGCGCTGGGATGAGCAGACCAGCCAGATGGTGACCGCCGGTTACCGGGTTCAACAGCTCAACAATGCCTCCCAGCACGGCGTCATGTGGCTGCAAAAGCTGGTAAGCGCCGGCGTGCTCTGGCTCGGCGCGAGCGAGGTGATCAGCCTGCAGCTCACCATCGGCCAGCTCATCGCCTTCAACATGATGGCCGGCCACGTGGCCCAGCCCCTGTCACGGCTGGTCGAGCTGTGGGGCCAGTTCATCCAGACCCGGATCGCGGTGGATAAATTGGGTGACATGCTCAACCTGCCCCCCGAGCACCAGCGTGACGGCGCGGGTCAGGTGAGTGCCGGCGCCATTCGGCTGGAGCGGGTGCAGTTTCGCTATCAGCCGGACGCCCCCCTCATCATCGATGATCTCTCCCTGACCATAGCGCCCGGCGACACGCTCGGGGTGGTCGGCGGCTCAGGCTCGGGCAAGAGCACCCTGGCCAGGCTGCTGCTGCGTCTCTACCAACCCGAACAGGGCGAGATCTTCATCGATGGCCAGCCCATCCGCCAGCTTCCCCTCCACCACCTGCGTCAGCAGATGGGTGTGGTGCTGCAGGAGAACCACCTGTTCAACAAATCGGTACGGGACAACATCGCCCAGTCGATGCCCCATGCCAGCCTGGACCAGATCATCCGGGCCGCTACCCTGGCCGGCGCCCACGACTTCATTCTGCGGCTGCCCCTTGGCTATGACACAGTGCTGGCGGAGGGGGGCAGCTCGCTCTCCGGCGGTCAGCGCCAGCGCATCGCCATCGCCCGCACCCTGCTGGCCGACCCCAGGATCCTCATCTTCGACGAGGCCACCAGTGCCCTCGACGATGAGTCCCAGGCGCGGATCCAGCGCAACATGCGCCAGATCGCCTGTGGCCGTACCGTCATCACCATCGCCCACCGTCTCTCCACCGTGCGCCAGTGCGACCGCATCATCGTTCTGCAGCGCGGCAAGATCGTCGAGCAGGGCGACCACGCCAGCCTGCTGGCCCGAGGAGAGCATTACGCCCGGCTGTGGCGACTGCAGCAGGACTTGCACGAGGAGACCCCATGAATCTGCGTACCTGGCTGGCCTGCTTTCGCCAACCCCGTCCACCCCGGCAGGCGGATACCCACTACGGCTTTCTGCCGGCCCACCTGGCGCTGGCCGAGACGCCCCCCTCTCCCTTTGCCCGCATCACGGCGCTGACCCTCAGCGCCGGTGTGCTGCTGACCCTGCTATGGGCCTGCTGGGGCGAGCTCGACATCCAGGCCACCGCCAGCGGCCGCTTACTGGTGCTTGGCCGCAGCCAGATGATCCAGTCCTACGAGCAGGCCAGGGTGGTGAGCATCCACGTGGAAGATGGTCAGGCGGTTGCCGCCGATGCGCCGCTGCTGACCCTCAATACCCTGGGGGTCAGTCAGGATCTGAGCCGCTTGCGCCAGCAGCAGGCGTTCCAGTACCAGACGTTGATCCGCTACCAGTCGCTCTACCGTGACCAGGCCCCCGACCAGCATCCGGACTATGTCAGGCTCACGCCGGAGCAGCAGCAGGCGCTGGTGGAGAACTACCAGAGCGAGCTGCACGAATTTCACAGCACCCTCGGCAACCTGCAGGCCGAGCTCGGGGTCAACCAGGCCAACCAGGCCGCCAGACGGGGTGACATGGCTTCTCTCACCACCCTGCTGGCCAACATCCGTCCCCGCCTGCAGGCCCGTCAGACCCTGAGCCAGTCCCATGCCATCTCCCGGGTGGAGTATCTGGAGCAGGAAAAAGAGCTGCTGGAGACCCAGCGTCAGCTCGCCCAGCAGCGGGCGGAGCTCGAGGTGCTGCAATCCCAGCAGCAGAGCCTGCAGGAGCGGCTGGCCGGCTTCAAGGCACAAAAGCAACGGGAGTGGATCGAAAAACGCCAGCAGGCCAGGTTGCAGCTGACTGCCATCGAGCAGGAGCTCGCCAAGCTGCGCGAACGGGAACACCTGGAGGTGATCCGCGCCCCCGTGGCCGGCACGGTGCAGCAGCTGGCCATTCACACCCAGGGCGCCGTGGTGCAGCCGGCCCAGCAGTTGCTGGTGATCGTGCCCAACGAAGGGGTGCAGCTCGCCGAGGTGAAGATCCTCAACAAGGACATCGGCTTCGTGCACGAGGGGCAGGCGGTGAGCATCAAGGTGGATGCCTTCCCCTACACCCGCTACGGCACCATAGATGGCGAGCTGGTGAGCGTGTCGCGCGACGCCACCGCCGATGAGCAGCTGGGGCTGGTCTTTGCCGCCAGGGTCAAGCTGAGCCAGGGCGAGATGCTGATCGACCAGCAGCCCGTCAAGCTCACCCCCGGCATGTCGGTGGTGGCGGAGATCAAGACCGACCGGCGCCGGGTCATCGACTATCTGCTGAGCCCCATTCGCGAGTATCAGGCCGAGGCGCTGCGGGAGCGATGACGATGCAGCAGACCCACTCCGCCGACAGCGCCCCTGTCGCCAATGGCGCCCTCGCCGCCCTCACCCACGCAGCGCACCAGCTGATGCTGACGGCCGATGCCGAACAGCTGGCCCACGCCCTGGGGTGCGATCTGGCACCGCCCGATCTGACGGTGCGGGAAGCCGCTGCCCGTCTTGGCCTGCGCAGCGCCCTGTCGCAGGGGCCTGGCTGCCCGCTCGCGGCGCTGCCGCTGCCGGCCTTGCTCAAGCGGGATGGCTGCTGGTACACCATCACCGCCATCACGCCAGAGGGCTGGCAGCTGTTTGATCCCGCCAGCGGCAGCAGCAGGCTGCAACCGCTGCCGAGCCAGGCCGAGGCGGCGCAGTGGCACTTTCTGTTGCTGGCCCAGCAGGATCTCACCCCGGCCGAGGTCAAATTCGGGCTGAGCTGGTTTAGCCCGGCGGTGCTGCGCCAGCAGAAACAACTGCGGGACGTCTTCTGTTTCGCCATCCTGCTGCAGCTCATCGCCCTCGCCAGCCCGCTGCTGTTCGAGAATATCATCGACAAGGTGCTGGTGGGGCGCAGCCTCGGCAGTCTGCACGTGCTGGCCCTGGCCATGGTGGCGCTGGCCTGCGCCGAGCCGCTCTACGGCTTTCTGCGCGGCCAGGTGTTCGGTCACCTGGCCAACCTGGTCAATGCCGAGCTCTCCGGCAAGCTCTATCGCCATCTGGTCGGCCTGCCCATCGGCTATTTCAAGGCCCGCCAGACCGGCCAGATCATCGCCCGGGTCAAGGAGATGGCCCAGATCCGCCAGTTCCTCACCGGCTCGACCCTGATGCTGGTGCTGGATCTGCTGTTCATCCTGCTGTTCGTCGGGGTCATGTTTCACTACGCCCCGCGCCTGACCGCCTGCGTGCTCGGCTCGCTGCTGATCTACTTCCTGCTCTGGCTGCTGATAGGGCCGCTGGTGCGCAGAAAGGTCGAGGCGGAGTATCAGGCGGATGCCGATGCCACCAGCTTTCTGACCGAGGCGGTCACCGGCATCGAAACCATAAAGACCACGGCCACCGAACGCCGCTTCTACCAGGAGTGGCAGCACCTGCTGGCACGCCAGCTCAGACGGGGTTTTCAGGCCAAGAAGGTGGGACTGGCGGCTGGCCAGGGCATCGACCTGGTGCAAAAACTCACCGCCGCCCTGCTGCTCTGGCTCGGGGTCGGCGAGGTACTGAACGGCCGCATGAGCCCGGGGGAACTGGTCGCCTTCAACATGCTGGCCGGCCACGTCACCCAGCCGGTGCTGCGCCTGGCCCAGGTGTGGCAGGATTTTCAGCACACCCTGATTGCCCTGCGCCGGGTCGGCGACATCCTCGACGAGGCGCCTGAGCATGGCAACTACGGGCTCGCCTCCGTGCCCGCCCTTCAGGGCGCCATCGAGTTTCGCCACATCCGCTTTCGTTACCAGCCGGATGCCCCCGAGGTGCTGGCCAACCTCTCCCTCACCATCGAGCCTGGGCAGTTCATCGGCATCACGGGTCCGTCCGGCTGCGGCAAGAGTACCCTGACCCGTTTGCTGCAGCGGCTCTATGTGCCCCAGCACGGCCAGGTACTGGTGGACAACATGGATCTCGCCATCGCAGATCCCGTCTCCTTGCGCCGCAACATGAGCGTGGTGCTGCAGGAGAGCGTGCTGTTCTCCGGCACCATCGCCGACAACATCCGCATCTGCCGCCCCGATGCCAGCCAGGCCGAGCTGGAGCAGGCGGCGCAGCTGGCCGGTGCCCTCGCCTTCATTCGCGAGCTGCCCCAGGGCTTCGAGCAACAGGTGGGAGAGAAGGGAGCCCGCTTGTCGGGCGGGCAGCGCCAGCGCATTGCCCTGGCCCGCGCTCTGCTGGTCAACCCCAGGATCCTGCTGCTCGACGAGGCCACCTCGGCCCTCGACTATGAGTCGGAAGCGGCCATCATGGCCAACATGGCGGCCATCCGCCGCGGCCGCACCCTCATCAGCATCGCCCATCGCCTCAATACCCTGCGCGAGGCGGACCGCATCCTGGTGATGGAGGCAGGGCAGATAGTGGAGTCGGGCAGCCATGATGAACTGCTGGCCCGCCAGGGGCTCTATGCCAGGCTGTGGCGTCAGCAGACCGGTGCTGAGGCGAGTCAGGCCCTGGCTCACACAGGCTAGGGAGTGGCTAATGATGGGGTGGTGAGTAATGGCGGGCTGATTCAGTCCCGATACAGCCAGGGCTGTTAGGATCCGGATTGACTCTCCCCGTCATAAGCCCTCTAATTGACAGCCTGGATCCCCATGATCGCGCACCTTATGAAAATATTGTTGGTCGAAGACGACAAGCTGCTCAATCACCATCTCAGCACCCTGCTGACCGAAGCCCAGAATCAGGTACACAGCACCGACAGCGCCCAGGTGGCACTGCATTACGCCGCCGACTATCCCATCGACGTGGCCATCATCGATCTGGGCCTGCCGGACATGGACGGCCTGCAGCTCATCCGCCAGCTGCGCGAGCAGCAGATCCCCTTCCCCATCATCGTATTGACCGCGCGTGGCAACTGGCAGGACAAGGTGGAAGGGCTGGAAGCCGGGGCGGACGACTACCTGGTCAAGCCGTTCCAGAAGGACGAGCTGCTGGCCCGCCTCAACGCCCTGGTGCGCCGCAGCGCCGGCTTCATCTCCCCCAGGGTCAAGGCCGGCGACTACGAGCTGGATCTCTCCCGCAAGGAGCTGACCATCGCCGGCACCCCGGTGGTGCTCACCAGCTTTGAATACCTGATCCTCGAATACCTGATGCGCAACGCCCGCCAGGTGGTCTCCAAGCAGCAGCTGCTGGACCAGCTCTACGGCGACGGCGAGGGGGACCCCAACACCATCGAGGTGATGGTGAGCCGGCTGCGCAAGAAGCTGGATCCGGAGGGGATCATCCAGCCCATCTCCACCATCCGCCGCCAGGGTTACATCTTCAACCTGTCGTGCAACTGATGGACTCTCGTCTGCTGCGCCCCATGCGCTTCATCCGCCGCTCGCTGCACATCAAGCTGATGCTGAGCGCCATGCTGGTCATCGCGCTCATCATGGCCTTCTCGGTCTACATCCTCTATCTGGGTCACACCGAGGAGCAGGCTCAGAAGGCCAGCACCCGCATGCAGGAGAACCTCTCCAAGCTGTTCTCCTCCAAGCTGCCGGACGCCCATGCCACCACGGATCTGGGCCGGATCACCCCGGATGCCGTCGACCCCAATCTGGATACCCTGATCTGCCGGGCCGACGGCCAGCTGAGCTGGTCCAGCATGCACATGCCGGAGGTGATCCAGGCCAGGGACACCATCTGCCAGGATCTGATGAAGTATCTGGGCGGGCTGGATCAGGACTACTTCTTCAAGCGCCACACCATCAAGAACGGCGAGAGCTACTTCATCTACAGCCTGCGCTTTTTGCGCAATCACGGCGACGGCCCCACCACCTATTACGTGGTGATGGTCGATTCGGCCAAGCGCTATCTGGCCCAGACCCGCGATTACCTCTACCAGTGCATCCGCCAGGCCCTGCTCGCCTACTCCCTGCTCGGCGCCCTGCTGCTGCTCACCAGTTTCTGGAGCCTGGGCTCCCTGCGCACCATGGCGCGCCAGATGGACGAAATCCGGGCCGGCAAGCGGGAGGCGCTCTCCAACGACTATGAGCGGGAACTGACGCCGCTGACCGAGTCGGTCAACCAGCTGCTGGAGAACGAACGCCAGCAGACCCAGCGCTACCAGCACGCCCTCAACGATCTGGCCCACAGCCTGAAAACCCGGCTGGCGCTGATCCAGATGACGGCGCAGGAGGTCAAGCTGGGGCGCGACATCCACGACAACATCAATGAGCAGATCCTGACCATGGATCAGATCATCCAGTACCAGCTGCGCCGCGCCGTCACCGGCCGCAAGCGCCTCGCCAGCAAGGGCACCGAGCCGGTGCCCCTCATCGAGAAGCTGCTGGCCAGCCTCGCCAAGGTCTATCGCCACAAGAAGCTGCAGACCCGCTTCAAGTTCGATGACGACGTCTTCTTCGCCGGCGAACAGGGAGACCTGATGGAACTGATGGGCAACCTGCTCGATAACGCCTTCAAGTTCGCCATCAGCGAGATCAAGGTAACGGTGAGCCGCCGGCTAGACCGGCTGCGGATCGAAATCGAGGACGACGGCCCCGGCATCGACCCCGGCAAGTCGCAGCAGATCTTCCAGCGCGGGGTGCGCGCCGACAGCTCCCCCGGCCAGGGCATCGGGCTGGCGGTGGTCACCGAAATCGTGCACAGCTACGGCGGCCAGATCATGGTGGATGAATCCCCGCTCGGGGGCGCCCGCTTTACCCTCGACCTGCCCTGAGCCCATCCCTGCCCATGCACTGCGCCCGCCACCCGGCAGGCGCAGTGCATTGCGGCGCAGGCTCATCCTTTCGCAGAGGACGACATCCCCATCCAGCCGGTAACCCGCAGGCATAAAAAAACCGGCCGCGAGGGCCGGTGAAACAGTTCAGGCTTGTCAGGTGACAAACGCACCCAGCGGATGAAGACAAGTCCCAACTCCTTATGGAGCCCTGCCTTCTTGAGTACGTGTAGACACTCTACGCCATGGTCACTGAATCAAGGCTGAACCATGGCTGATCCGTCCCCCGGCAAGCCGCCTGCTTATAACTTGATGCCGAGCGACTGGCGCAGATAGGCGCCGGCACCGAGCAGACCCGGCCCCTCGTGGGTGATGAGGAAGACGGGGATATCCTTGAGGTAGGATTTGAAACGCCCCTTGTCTTCGAAGGCCACCCGAAAGCCCGAGCCGATGAAGAACTCCTGAAAGCGCGGCACTATGCCGCCAGCGATGTAGACGCCGCCGAAGGTGCCCATGTTGAGCGCCAGGTTGCCGGCAAAGCGGCCCATCAGCACGCAGAACAGGCTCAAGGTACGGCGGCAATCCAGGCACTCGCCCGCCAGCGCACGCTCGGTGATGTCCTTGGGTTCGAACGCCTGCGGCTCGCGGCCGTCGGATTTCACCAGCCCACGGTAGATGTTGACGAGGCCGGGACCGGAGAGCAGCCGCTCGGCCGAGACGTGGCCCAGCTCGGCGCGCATCACCTGCAGCACCGCATCCTCTTCTTCGCTGTTGGCGGCAAAGTCCACGTGGCCACCCTCGCCTGGCAGACTCAGCCACTGCTCGCCGGTGTGCACCAGGTGGGCGACGCCAAGGCCGGTGCCGGCCCCGTAGATGGCAATGGGCTTGCCGGCCACCGGCGCCGCGCCCCCCAGCTGGATGCAGTCAGCCGCGTCCAGCACCGGCACCGCCATGGAGACAGCGGTAAAATCGTTGATCACCTGCAACCGGCTCAGGCCCAGATTGGCCTGCATCTCGCTGATGGAAAACTCCCAGCTGTGGTTGGTCATGGCGACCCAGTCGCCATTGATGGGGCAGGCGATGGCGATGCAGGCTTCGCCCACCTGCACCTTGTGCTCATCCAGATAGAGGCGAACCACGGCTTCCAGACTGGGATGGGCCAGCCCGGAATAGGTCTTGGCCTGGGAAATGGTGCCGGTTGCCAGCTCGCACAGGGCCAACCGGGCATTGGTGCCGCCTACGTCGCCGACCAGCGCATGGGTATGCTGCATAAAACAACTCCTTCGTTACTGGGGTCGGGGCGGCCGTTACCGTCCCGCACTTATTATTTGGTGCCAATTCTACCCGAGCCCCTCCCCTTGCGGCGCGTTTGATGGGTGCAACTGTGCGCCCGCTCACAGTGTTGTTGCTTTGCAACATTTGTAAGCGCTTTCACGGAATGACTGGAAGTTTGTAACCAAAACAACGAAATAATTAGACATGAGTCATACTTTGCAGGGCCGAGATTAGTTTCGATAAGAGCTTGTCTTGTATAGTCATCAAGTTGATTGGAAACCTGCTTAGCCATGAATTTAGTGCAAAGACACTGAAGCTAAATTACAAAAACGCCTGGTGGTGATGATGAATACCCTTGATAAAATTACTAATAATTTGGAAAGTTTCAGTAAATCAGAGCGTAAAGTCGCCGAGGTCATCCTGGCCTCCCCGCAGACGGCCATCCACTCCAGTATCGCCACCCTCGCCAAGATGGCTGACGTCAGCGAGCCGACCGTCAACCGTTTCTGCCGCCGTCTCGATACCAAAGGCTTTCCCGATTTCAAACTGCATCTGGCCCAGAGCCTGGCCAACGGCACGCCCTATGTGAACCGCCACGTGGAGGCGGAAGACGGGCCCGATACCTATACCGCCAAGATCTTCGAATCCACCATGGCCTGCCTCGATGCCGCCAAGAACAGCCTGGACATCTCCGCCATCAATCGCTGCGTCGATATCCTGACCCAGTCCAAGAAGATCAGCTTCTTTGGCCTCGGCGCCTCCTCCGCCGTCGCCCGCGATGCCCAGAACAAGTTCTTCCGCTTCAACATCCCGGTAGTGAGCTTCGATGACATCGTCATGATGCGCATGAGCTGCATCAACAGCAGCGAAGGGGACGTGGTGGTGCTCATCTCCCACACCGGCCGCACCAAGGCGCTGGTAGAGATTGCCGCGCTGGCCCGCGAGAACGACGCCACCGTCATCGGCATGACCGCCAAGGATTCCCCGCTGGCGCGCGAGTGCAACCTGGTGCTCTCCATGGACGTGCCGGAAGACACCGACGTCTACATGCCGATGGCCTCCCGCATCGCCCAGCTCGCCCTGGTGGACGTGCTGGCGACCGGTTTCACCCTGCGCCGCGGCATGAAATTTCGCGAAAACCTGAAGAAAGTCAAAGAAGGTTTGCGCGAATCCCGCTTTGATACACCCCACTCTTCGTAAGCAGCGGGGGCCTCGGCCCCCAGCTGTCTCTGCCACCTTCCTTGGTGTAGTATTGTAATTTAGTAACAAAAGCCACCCAGATGGCTTGCAAGCGGGTGCAATGGGTCATGCGCTTGACGGGGCAGTATCTCAAGTCATATCAACTTCAAAACTGGAGTCTTTCATGCCAAGACGTACAAAGATTGTAACCACACTCGGTCCGGCCACCGATCGCGAAGGGATCCTCGAGGGGATCATCCGTGCCGGCGCCGACATGGTGCGGATGAACTTCTCCCACGGCACTGCTGAAGACCACATCCTGCGCGCCAACCAGGTGCGTGACATCGCCGCCAAGCTGGGTCGTCACGTCGCCATCATGGGCGACCTGCAGGGCCCCAAGATCCGCGTTTCCACCTTCAAGGACGGCAAGATCTATCTGGCCGTCGGCGACAAGTTCATCCTCGATGCCGCCCTCGGCAAGGGTGAAGGCTGCCAGGAGCAGGTCGGCATCGACTACAAGAGCCTGCCGAGCGACGTGATCGCCGGCGACATCCTGCTGCTGGACGACGGTCGCGTGCAGCTAAAGGTGGAGCAGGTCGAAGGCACCCGCATCCACACCACGGTCACCGTGGCCGGTCCGCTCTCCAACAACAAGGGCATCAACAAGAAGGGTGGCGGCCTCTCCGCCCCGGCCCTGACCGAGAAGGACAAGGAAGACATCAAGACCGCCGCCCGCATGAATGTGGACTACCTGGCCGTCTCCTTCCCCCGTTGCGGCGATGACCTGCGCTACGCCCGCGAGCTGGCCCGTGAAGCTGGCTCCAACGCCAAGATCGTGGCCAAGGTCGAGCGCGCCGAAACCGTCGCCACCGACGAGGCGATGGAAGACATCATCCTCGGCTCCGATGCCGTCATGGTGGCGCGTGGTGATCTGGGCGTCGAAATCGGCGATCCCGAGCTGGTCGGCGTGCAGAAGAAGCTCATTCGCCACTCCCGTCGCCTGAACCGTGTCGTCATCACCGCTACCCAGATGATGGAGTCGATGATCAACGCGCCGCTGCCGACCCGTGCCGAAGTGATGGACGTGGCCAACGCCGTGCTGGACGGTACCGATGCGGTGATGCTCTCCGCCGAGACCGCCGCCGGCCAGTTCCCCATCGAGACCGTCACCTCCATGGCCAGCGTCTGCGTCGGTGCCGAGAAGCATCCGAGCCTGAACGTCTCCAACCACCGCATGAGCTACACCTTCACCTCGGTGGAAGAGGCCGTCGCCATGTCCACCATGTATGCGGCCAACCACCTGGAAGGGGTCAAGGCGATCGTGGCGCTGACCGAATCGGGCACCACCCCGCTGCTGATGTCCCGCATCAGCTCCGGCCTGCCGATCTTCGCCATGTCACCGCACAACAAGACCCTGGCCTGGACCAACCTCTACCGCGGCGTCACCCCGGTGCTGTTCGACGGCGACGAGACCAAGCCGGTCTACGAAGTGTGCCGCGACGCGCTGGACGTGCTCAAGGCCAAGGGGCTGCTGCAAAGCGGTGACATGGTATTGCTGACCCACGGCGACAAGATGGAAACCGTCGGCAGTACCAACACCTGCAAGGTGATGATGGTCGAGTAATCGCCCTTCACCGGCACCGAAAACGGCTCCCGCGGGAGCCGTTTTTTATGGCGAAATCGCCGCCTCAGCCGCGAAACAGTTCGACCTTGTCGCCGTCCTGCAGGCTGCCGGCACCGCGTACCACCACCCTGTCACCCTGCTTGAGCGCTCCGCTCACCGCCACCTGCCGGCTGTCGCCAAACAGCACGGTCACCGGTACCCGGTTCACCGTCAGCTCCTCGCCGCGCTGCTCCACCTGATAGACCACGCTCCCCTCGGTGTTGAGCACCAGGGCATCGCGCGGCAGCAGCATGGTCTGCTGCTCCGCCAGCGGCAGCGCCACCCGCACCGGCGAGCCGATGATGAAGCGGCCCGCTTCGGGCTTGAGGCGCAGCTCGATGAGGCGCGACTTAGGATCGGCGCTCGCCGCCCGCTGGTAATAGACACCGTGACCGCTGAGCTGCTCCCCCTCCACCCGCAACCGGGTCTGGGGCGCCAGCTGGCCGGCCCAGACGATGGGGGCCTGCAGCCGGATGTCGGGTTGATCGGGATTGACCAGCTCCAACGCCTGCTCGCCAGCATCCACATGCTCCCCCGGCTGAATGAAGTGGTTGTTCACCACCCCGTCGAACGGCGCGAAGATGTGGCTTCTGCGCAGCTGCTCCTCAATCTGGCGCACCTGTACCCGCGCCAGCCGCTCGGCCAGTTCAGCCTGCTCCACGTCGTAGCGCGCCTTGTCATACTGGCTCTGGGAGGTGCTCTTCTGGCGGTGCAGCGTCGCCAGCCGGCCAAACTCGGCGCGGGCGAAACGCACGTTGCTCTCCCACTTGGCCTGCTCGGCCTGGGCCTGCTCCAGCGAGAGCCGCAGCGCCGCACTGTCGAGGCGCAGCAGCTCATCCCCCTTGCTGACCCGGCTACCGAACTCGGCAATCCACTCCACCCGGCCGCTCACCTCGGCGCTGAGCGCCGCCTGCTGGCGGCTCGCCACCGTGCCGCTGACCCAGATACTGGCCGCCGCCTCCCCCCGGGTCACGTCCGCCAGGGTCACCATCTTGCCCTGGGCCAGCGCGGGGAACACGCCCCCCGCCAGCAGCGCCGCGCCCACTACCATCCTTGTAAAACCGTGTGTCATCGATGAACTCCTTGCTCAGGCCCGCTGGCGCAGGGCGAGCGGTGGTTCAGCCCGCTCTCCCAGGCGCAGGAAGGCGGGCAACAGGATCAGGGTAAACAGGGTGCTACAGCTCATGCCGCCGACGATGACGGTGGCCAGCCCCCGGTAGATTTCACTGCCCTCGCTCGGGCTCAGCATCAACGGCAGCATGCCGAAGATGCTGGTGAGGCTGGTCATGGCGATGGGCCGCATCCGGCTTTGCAGGGCATCGGCCACCGCCAGCTGGCGGCTCATCCCCTCCCGCTCCGCGGTGCGGGTCTGATGCACCAGCAGGATGGCGTTGTTGACCACCAACCCCAGCAGAATGACGAAGCCGATGATGGTCAGCAGATCCATCGGCAGCGGCACCAGCAGCCCGCTCAGGTGCAGTGCCAGCACGCCGCCGACGGTGGCAAGCGGCAGGGTCAGCAGCACCAGCACGGCATCCTTGAGGGAGGCAAAGACCCCCCACAACAGGATCAGCAGGATCATCACCGCAAACAGGAAGATGGCCCCCAGGTTGCCCAGCGCCTGCTGCAGGCTGTCGGCATTGCCAGAGACCCGCAGCTCGCCGCCGGCAGGCAGCAGTGGCCGGATGGCGGCAAAGCTTTTGCTCTGCAGAGTATCGAGCACCTGCTCCATGCTCATCCCCGCCGGGGGCGAGATCTGCAGGCTGATGCTGCGCCGGCCATCGGCCCGAAAGATGCTGGCCGGCCCCATGTCGTGCTCCACCCGCAGCAACTCGCCAAGCGGCACGATGCGCCCGGACGGCGTCGCCAGTGGCACCGCCTTGAGCTCGTCCGGGTTGGCCGAGGTCTGCCCCATCAGCATGATGTCGAGCCGCTCCTCCCCATCGAAATACTCGCCGACCCGCAGCCCGTCGCCGAAGGTCTGGATGATGGCGGGCATGGGGGTGCGATCCCAACCCACCTCGGCCAGACGCCTGTCCTGCGGCACCAGCCGCAGCTCGGGGGCGGTGAAATCGAGATCCGGCTGCGGCCTCACCTGAGCGCCCGGCAGATCCTGTTTGACGATGGCCATGGCGGCCCGCGCCGCCTGGTAGAGCTCGGCCAGATCGCCCCCCTGCAGCAGCAGGGAGATGCCGTTCTCGCTGTCAAAGCCGCCGAACAGCGACCCCTGGCCGCCAAACACCTGGGTGTCGGGGATCCCCACCAGCAGCTGCTTCATCAACAGCTGCTCCAGCACCTTGATCTGCTCCTCCTCTTTCGGCCGCACCCCGATCTGGGCGCCGCCCGGGTAGCGCAGGATGTAGTAGTTCTTGAGGGCCGGCTCCCGCTCCCCCTTCATGTAGGGGGCGAGACGGGCGATCAGGGTGTCGATCACCTCCTCGCGCTGGGCCTGCAGGTTGAAGCCCGGGGTGAAGTTCATCCAGACATCCACCGCATCGCGCTTAACGTCCGGCAGATAGTCCATCTTCGGCAACAGAGCCCAGGTGGCCAGCGCCGGCAGACTCATCATCAGGGTGATGACGGTCCAGCGCTGGCGGGGGGTGCCGGTCCAGCGGATCACCCGTCGGGTAGTCCCCTGCCACAGCCCCTCATAGGGATCGATCAACCGCTCACGCCCCATCCAGCGCGCCGCCACCGCCGGCAGCACGGTGACCGCCACCAGCATGGAGACGGTCACCGCGCAGGCAATGGTCAGCGCCAGATCGGCAAACAGCTGCCCCTCCACGTCGTTGAGCAGCAGCACCGGTAGGAAGATGGCGACCGTGGTCAGGGTGGAGGCCACCAGGGCGGTCCACACCCGGCTGGTGCCGTCCAGCGCCGCCTCCGCCTTGCTCAGATCCCCCCGCTCGTGGCGCCGATAGATGCTCTCCAGCACCACGATGGCGGCATCGAGCACCATGCCCACCGCAAAGGCGATCCCCGCCAGCGAGATGACGTTGAGGGTCCGCCCCAGCACCTTGAGCAGGCAGAAGGTGAGCATGATGCTGATGGGAATGGCGATCGCGATCATCAGGGTCGCCTTGAGCTGGCGCAGAAAGACCCAGAGGATGGCGCAGGAGAGCAGCACGCCGAGCCCCAGGTTGGCGGTCACCATGCCCACCGCCCGGTTGATGTAGAGGGAGGCGTCGAACGACTGCTCCATGTGCAGCCCGACCGGCTCCAACACCTCGCGGTTGAGCTCGCCCACCTTGAGTTTGATGGCCTCCAGCGCCGCCAGAGCGTTGGCACCGCTCTCCTTGAAGATTTGGGCCGCGATGGCGGTGTTGCCGTTCTGGATGCGCAGTACCGGGTTCTCCTCCCGGGCCAACCTGACCTCGGCCACATCCCGCAGGTAGATGGGCAGGCCGTCGCGCCAGTCCACCACCTTGTCCCCCAGGGTCGCCACGTCGTAGCGGCCGGCAAAGCGCAGCTTGTACTCCCAGCGGCCAATGTCGAGGGTGCCGGCGGAGACGTCCCAGCCGGTGCTGGCCCGACTGGCCAGTACCGGGATCTCCACCCCCAGCTCGGCGGCGCGGTAAGGGTCGAAACGGATCTGGATCTGGCGCTCGTTGATCCCCTCGATGTCGACCGTCGATACCCCGGTGATCCGCTCCAGCTCCGGCTTGACCCGCGCCTCGATCAGCGCCTGGTGATCGTCGATCTGCCCCTTGGCACCGGGCAGCTGCTGGATGAAGAAGAAGGTGAGGGTGTCGTTGCTGCTGTAGTTGTTGACGTAGGGGCCGCCAATCTTGTCCGGCAGACCGGAGACCCGGTTCAGACGGGAGATGACGTCGAGCTGGGCCCGCTGCATGTCGGTGCCGAGGGCAAACTCCAGGTCGATTTCAGTGAAACCGGGGAAGCTGTTGCTGGTGAGGTTCTTGAGCCCCTGCACCCCCTGCATCTCCTGCTCGATGGGGTCGGTTATCTCCGACTCCATCTCCTGGGGCGAGGCCGAGCGCCAATCCACCGAGATGTTGAGGTGCGGACGATCAATGTCGGGAAACAGCTGGATCGGCAGCCCCCGGATGCTGAGCAGGCCCAGCAGAAAAATCAGCACGATCGAAACCGCCACCCAGATGGGGCGTTCGATCGCCGTTTTGGCGAGATTCATTCACTCTTCCTGAGTTTGTTGTTGTCGGCCATTCCGCTGGCCTTGCTTCCTGCCCCAAGGGTGAGGGGCCATTGCATTAAACTGGAATTAATCGAGGTTGTAAATGCAGGGTTAACAAACAAAAAAACCGGCCATGACGGCCGGTTTCAGGTTCAGGAGTGAGTGCTCTCTCAGGCGGCGTGCACCACCGGATTTTGCTGGGATAACCCCTCCAGCTCGCCCGGGGCGAAGTTGTCCACCTGGATCGCCTCGTAGCGCAGAGCATCGGCGGCCAGCAGCTTGTCCGCTTCGTCCTTGCTCAGGATAGATTGGGACAGGGCTGCGGCGACCAGCTCCGGCAGCGCCAGTTTGCGGGGCAGCTTGCCCTCTTTCTGGGCCTGCACCAGTTTCTTCTCGTAGGGCTGCACTGCGACCATGGCCTGGAAGGCACGCTCCATCAGACCGACCGGGTCCGCCTCGTCCTTGCCGACGTAGCAGAGAGCGGTCAGACGGTCGCGGAACTCGCCCGGCTTCATCATGGCCAGACAGATGGCGTGGCAGCGATCGTCTGCCGGCATCTTGTAACCGACGCCGAACGGGAACACCACCCGCTTGAGCACGGCACCCACCACCTTGTTCGGGAAGTTCTGGAAGAAGCCCTCGAACGCCTTGCCAATCAGGTAGAGGTTGCGCTCCACCGCGTACTGCACGAACGGCAGATCGGAGACCATGCGGCCCTGATCCTCGTAGTGCTTGAGGGTGGCGGAGGCCAGGTAGAGGTGGCTCAGCACGTCACCCAGACGGGCGGAGATCATCTCCTTGCGCTTGAGATCGCCACCCAGCATCAGCATGGAGACGTCGGCGCACAGCGCCAGCCCTTTACTCATGCGAGAGAGCTGCTTGTAGTAGCGGGCAGTTTCGCCAGCCACCGGCGCGCTGTTGAACTGGCCCAGGGTCAGCCCCTGAAACAGGGAACCGAAGAAGTTGCCGGCACCAAAGGCGATGTGCTTCAGCAACAGGGCGTCAAACTTCTCGAGACCGCGCTCCACATCGGTATCGGCCGCCGCTTCCAGCTCGGCAAACACGTACGGGTGGCAGCGGGTGGCACCTTGCCCGAAGATCATCAGGTTGCGGGTCAGGATGTTGGCCCCTTCCACCGTGATGGCCACCGGAATGCCCATGTAGGCGTAGCCGGTGTAGTTTTTCGGGCCCAGCTGGATGGCACGGCCGGCGTGGATGTCCATGGAGTCATCCATGATCTGGCGCGCCATTTCGGTCATGTGGTACTTGGAAATCGCGGTGACGATGGCCGGAGCCTGACCCAAGTCCAGGGAACCTGCGGTCATGCGGCGGGCCCCTTCCAGCTGATAGGTGAGACCGCCGATACGGGCCAGCGCCTCTTGCACCCCTTCAAACTTGCCGATGGACATGCCGAACTGCTTGCGCACATAGGAGTAGGCGCCCACGGTACGGCTCGCCATGTGACCGCAGGCGGTACCCAGAGCTGGCAGCGAGATGCCGCGACCGGCGGAGAGGCACTCCACCAGCATGCGCCAGCCACGGCCGGCGTAATCCGGGCCGCCGATGATCCAGTCGAGCGGAATGAACACATCCTTGCCGAAGGTCGGGCCGTTCAGGAACGCCAGCCCCATGGGGTAGTGGCGATCGCCGACGCGCACGCCGGGGTGGCTGGTGGGGATGAGCGCGCAGGTGATGCCGAGCTCTTCCTTGTCACCCAGCAGTTTTTCCGGGTCATAGAGTTTGAACGCCAGCCCCAGCACGGTGGCACGGGGGGCCAGGGTGATGTAACGCTTGTTCCAGTTGAGGCGAATACCCAGCACCTCTTCACCCTTGTGCATCCCCTTGCAGACGATCCCCTTGTCCGGGATGGCGCCGGCATCGGAGCCTGCTTCCGGCCCGGTCAGGGCGAAGCAGGGCACCTCTTTGCCGTTGGCCAGCCCCGGCAGCCAGAAGTCCTTCTGGGCCTGGGTGCCGTAGTGCATCAGCAGCTCGCCCGGGCCAAGGGAGTTCGGCACCATGACGGTGACCGCCACGCTCAGGCTCTTGGTGGCAATGCGGGTGACGATGGTGGAGTTGGCGATCGCCGAGAATTCACGGCCGCCGTAGGATTTCGGGATGATCAGGGAGAAGAAGCCTTCCTTCTTCAGATAGTCCCAGACCGGCTCCGGCAGGTCTTTGGTTTCGTTGACGATCTTGAAGTCGTCGACCATGGCGAGCAGGGTTTCGACCTGGTTGTCGATGAAGGCCTGCTCCTCGGCGGTCAGCTCAGCTTTACCGTAGCCGTGCAGTTTTTTCCAGTCGGGGTTGCCGCGAAACAGCTCCCCATCCCACCAGACGGAGCCGGCTTCCATGGCCTCCCGCTCGGTGGCCGACAAGGGCGGCAGTATCTTCTTGAAGATGCCGAACACCGGGCGGGTGACCACCTTTTTACGGATGGAGGGCACGCCGAGCACGACGGCTATCGCCAGCACCAGCAGGATAAGCAATGTGATCATACTCAAGTTCCTTCTATTTCACTGTTTCCGTTGATTTATTGTTGGTTGTTACACGGCCAGGGAGAGCCTGGTCGACTCCACGGGCGCCCCGACACCGGACGCCAGATAAGGAATGACGTTGCGTACCAGCCCCTCCACATCGAGCTGCTGGCCGAAATCGGCCTGGGCGATGTCGCGCAGCGCATCGGCCGAGGCCATGGTGAACACGACGGTGCCCAGGGTGAAGTGCAGCCGCCAGAACAGATCCGCCGGCGACAAGGCCGGGTTGGCCTTGGAGATGGCCTGGGTGATCCGCTGCAAAATGGGGCCGTAGTGGGCAGTGATGAAGCGGCGCAGGTGACCCTGACTGTCGATGTAGCCGCGACCAAGCAGTTGCATGAAGATGGCCGGGCCGTTGGTGCGCACAGCCACCAGCTTCATCAGCGGGTCGACGAAGCTCTCGAACACCTGCAGCAGGGTCAGCTGCTCCTGCGCCATCAGGGTATGCAGGCGTGCATCCAGCTCGGGCATAAACAGGCTCAGATAGCGATCGAGCACCGCCTGGATCAGCTCCTTCTTGGAGCCGAAGTGGTAGTTCACCGAGGCCAGGTTGACATCGGCCTCGCTGGTGATCAGACGCAAAGAGGTATCGGCGAACCCCCGTTCGGCAAACAACACCTCAGCGGCATCGAGAATGCGGTTTTTGGTATCGATTTTACTCACAGGACACCTCACTTAAACGAATGTTTAAAAAGTACGTTTCACAACCTTTTGTGTCAAGAGAATGTGAACGGGTGTTAGTGAAATGTTTTTGTTGAAAATGGGGAACAAGGCGGGAACTTCACGGACGAATCGGACTCTATATCTATGCCACTGCAATTAAACATTAAGTCTCGCCCAACCTGCTCCATGCTAGTTGGGCATTTTTTTGCCCAGTAACCGTTCAGCGCGCTGGCAAACAGGCAAAAAAAACCGTCGCAGGGCGCGACGGCGGGGAAATGAGGTTGCACCATCCTGATCCAACCCATCGATGCGAGTTCAGGCTTTCATCGATGACGCCATCATGACCGCCAAGCGTGTTCAAACTTTGTCAGCCAGTCCCCAATTTGTGACAAAGTATGACAAGCCACGACATGGTCTCGACCCGCCGCCTTTGCTATGCTGGCGCCTCACGCCAGAGGGGAAGATAAGATGAAGTACACGGTCGATACCCACACCCACACCGTCGCCAGCACCCACGCCTACAGCACCATTCACGACTACCTGCCCATCGCCAAGGCAAAGGGGATCAAGCTGTTCGCCACCACGGATCATGGCCCCGACATGGCGGACGCCCCCCACTTCTGGCACTTCGTCAATCTGCACGTGTTGCCACGGGTGGTCGACGGGGTCGGCATCCTGCGCGGCATCGAAGCCAACATCAAGAACATCGATGGCGAGATCGACTTCCCCGAACGCTACGAGTCGCGGCTCGACATGATCATGGCGGGCTTTCACGAGCCGGTGTTCCCCCCCTGCGACCAGGCCACCCACACCCAGGCCATGATCAACGCCATCAAGAGCGGCCGGGTCGACATGATAAGCCACCCCGGCAATCCCGCCTTCCCCATCGATATCCAGGCCGTGGTCAAGGCAGCGGCAGAATATCGGGTGGCGCTGGAACTCAACAACTCCTCCTTCAGCCACTCCCGCCCGGGCAGTGAAGGCAACTGCCGCGCCATCGTCGAGGCGGCGCGGGACATGGGTGCCTACCTCACCTTCGGCTCCGACTCCCACGTGGCCTTCAGCCTCGGGGATTTCGAGCACTGCCACCGACTGGTCACCGAGGCCGGCTTCCCGGCAGAGCGGATCCTGGCGCGCTCCCCCCGTGCGCTGCTCGATTTTCTCGAAAGCCGCGGCCGGGCCCATATTCCGGAGTTCGTCGACCTCTGACATTGACCGTAACTCCATGAGCTCACTCATAAAACTGAGTGCAGCTCATTGACTTGCCCCGCTGTTTTCGGGAATCTAGTGGCACGCCGGTATAGCTCAGTTGGTAGAGCAGCGCATTCGTAATGCGAAGGTCGGGGGTTCAACTCCTCTTACCGGCACCAATCACGCACGCCGCATATCTTATGCGGCGTTGTTGTTTATAGGGTGTCCGGGCTCTGCTGCATTGGGCTGGCAGGCTTGAACCGGCTCAAGCCTGCAAATCGCCCGGTTCATAGCAGCAACAGATTGTCCTGTTGACGGGAGGCGGTCACCAGCACCGGGATGGACTTGGAGGTCGGGGTGAAAGAGCCCGCCCCTATGCTGTCGATGGGCACCAGCGGGTTGGTCTCCGGATAGTAGGCCGCGATGTTGCCACGCGGGATCTCGTATATCACCACCACAAAACCGGTCACGCTGCGTTCGCGCCCGTCGTTGCAGATGGCCGCCATGTCGACCCGATCCCCTTCGGCAAAGCCAAGCTGGCGAGCATCCGCCTCGTTCATGAACACCACGTTGCGTTGGCCCTTGATGCCGCGATAGCGGTCATCCATGCCGTAGATGGTGGTGTTGTACTGATCGTGAGAGCGCAGGCTCTGCAGCAGCAGTACCGGCTGATCCGCCATCTGCTCGGCATGGCGGGTACACTCCGGCAGCACTGATTGCGGCAGGGTGCTGGCACGAAACTCGGCCTGACCGCTGGCGGTATTCCAGGTCAGCAGCGCCGCGGAGTTATCGAGGTGAAAACCGCACGGCTGCTGGATGCGGGCATTGAAATCGGTGAAACCGGCGATGGTCTGCTCGATGAGATCGCGGATGCGGCCATAGTCATCGCGCAGGGCCAGCCAGTCGACCCGCTCGCTGCCTACGGTAGCATGAGCCATCCGCGCGACTATGTCGGTCTCGGAGAGGCAGAGTGGCGACACCGACTCGGCCGCACCGGTCGAGGCGTGCACCATGCTGAAGGTGTCCTCCACCGTGATCTTCTGGTTGCCGCTGCGCTGGATATCGAGCTCGGTACGGCCGAGACAGGGCAGGATCAGCGCCGCCTTGCCCACCTGCAGATGGCTGCGGTTGAGCTTGGTGCTGATCTGCACGTTGAGCTCAGCCCTTTTCATCGCCCCGTAAGTGAAGTCGGTATCGGGCGCCGCTGCCGCCAGGTTGCCACCCAGGCAGATGAGCACCTTGCTCTTGCCCTCGTCCAGCGCCTTGAGCGCTTCGTAAACATTGTGACCACGAGCCCGTGGCAGGCTCACCTGCAGGTGACGCTCGAGCCGGTCGATAAAGGCGGCGGTGGGCTTTTCGTTGATCCCCATGGTGCGGTTGCCCTGCACGTTGCTGTGGCCCCGAACCGGACAGAGCCCCGCCCCCGGCTTGCCAATCTGGCCGCGCATCAGGTGCAGGTTGACGATTTCACGGATGGTATCGACCGAGTGCAGATGCTGGGTCACCCCCATGGCCCAGCAGCTGATGATGCGCTGGCTGGTGGCAAACACCCGGGCGGCCTGCACGATATCGGCGCGAGTCAGGCCGGATTGCTGCTCGATCGCCGCCCAGTCGGTGGCACGCACCTGCGCCTCGTACTCGGCAAAGTGGCGGGTATGGCGGGCGATAAAGTCGCGATCCACCGCCTCTGGCGCCTCTTCCAGGATGTACTTGGCCATGCCACGGATGGCGGCCATGTCGCCACCCAGTTTCGGCGTCAGATACTGGTGGCTGATGGTGGTGGCTGCCGGGGTCAGCAGCTCCAGCGGGCTCTGCGGGCTGGCAAAACGCTCCAGCGCCACCTCTTTCAAGTTGTTGAAGCTGACGATCTTGCAGCCGCCGCGCGCCGCCTGGCGCAGGGCATTCATCATGCGTGGGTGGTTGGTGCCCGGATTCTGGCCATAGACAAACACCGCATCGGCCTGGTCGAAGTCATCCAGCACCACAGTCCCCTTGCCGATGCCGACCGACTGGATCAGCGCTACCCCGCTCGCCTCATGGCACATGTTGGAGCAGTCGGGGAAGTTGTTGGTGCCAAACAGGCGGCCAAACAGCTGATAAAGATAAGAAGCTTCGTTGCTGGCACGCCCCGAGGTGTAAAACTCCACCTCGTCCGGGCTATTCAACCCCTTGAGGGTATCGGCGATCAGGGTAAAGGCGTCGTCCCAGCTTGTTGGCTCGTAGTGATCGGTCGCCGGGTTGTAGCGCATCGGCTCGCTCAGCCGCCCCTGATACTCGAGCCAGTAGTCGCTCTGGGTGGCCAGCTGGCGCACCGAGTGGGCGGCGAAAAACTCGGCCCCTACCGTCTTGCCGGTAGATTCCCAGGCCACCGCCTTGGCGCCGTTTTCACAAAACTGGAAGGTGCCGTGGTCGTTGTCACCCCAGGCACAACCCGGGCAGTCGAAACCGTCGGTCTGGTTGACCCGCAGCAGGTTTTTGATGTTCTGACGGGTCTTCTGGCTGCGCAACACCTGCTTCATGGTGGATTGCAGGGACGAAAAACCGCCGGCTTTGGCGGGCTTTTCAATATGACTCATGGCACTCTCCGATGGGATCCGCCGGGCGATAGCTCGAATAGCTGACCGGGGCATCAAACTTGGGAATATGAACGACGTTGAGGTTGTATTTGAGGGCCAGCCTGACCGCCAGCTGGCTGGGCGATGCCAGGCAGATAAGATGACGGGCGCCGAAGCGGGCGGCTTTTTGCACCAGCTCGCTGCCGCAGCGGCTGGTCACCACCAGGGTGTCGCACGCACTGTGCTGACGCAGCAGCAGGCCGATCAGCTTGTCGAGGGCATTGTGGCGCCCGATATCTTCCCGGCAGTGCAGGATCCGCCCCTCGGCATCCAGCGCCAGCGCCGCATGCAGGGCGCCGTGCTGCTGCCCCTTGAGCTGCCACTGGGCGATCTGCGCACGCAACCCCGCCAGCAAGGCTCCATCCAGCGGTGGCGTCAGCGGCAGCTCCGGCAATGCGGGCAGCGCCTGCTCCACCGCCACCACGCCGCAGATACCGCAACCGGTCGCCCCAGTCAGCCGGCGCTTGTGCTGGGCCAGAGCAGCCAGGGAACGGTTGGCGATGGTGATGTCCAGCACCATCCCCTGCTCGGCCGACCCAACCTGGATGTCGTGGACCTCGTGGTTGTGCCGGATGATCCCCTCGCCAAACAGGAAACCGACGGCAAAGTCGTCGAGATCGTCCGGGGTCGCCATCATCACCGCGTGGTTGATGCCATTGATGTTGATGGCGACGGCCACCTCCTCCACCAGATGATCCAGTGACGGCAAGTTGGCGGGGGTTGCGACGGGAGAATGGGCAGGCATGCAGGTTGGCCTAAAAATGCAAACTGCATTCAAGTTTAGAGAGGCAACTGACGCAAAACCAATGAAATAAATCTATATGGCAATAGGGTTGTTCTATTGACGGCGTTTTTTCAATTGAT
The DNA here is from genome assembly GCF_013085505.1 of Aeromonas sp. 2692-1. Taxonomy (NCBI): domain Bacteria; kingdom Pseudomonadati; phylum Pseudomonadota; class Gammaproteobacteria; order Aeromonadales; family Aeromonadaceae; genus Aeromonas; species Aeromonas sp. 2692-1. The sequence continues at coordinate 2,321,943 of NZ_CP038513.1, read as the reverse complement.
TAATTTTTAGATTCATCCTCGCCTCCCGAATGATCATGAACATCAAGCAGCTGCACTATTTCCACGAACTGGCCAAACACCAGCATTTTGCCAGAGCGGCCAAGGCCTGCCACATCACCCAGCCGACCCTCTCAGCCAGCATCACGGCACTGGAGAAAAACCTCGGCACCGACCTGGTGGTGCGTACCAGCCAGTTTGTCGCTCTCACCGAAGCGGGCGAGCTGGTGCGCCAGTATGCCGAGCGGATGCTGCTGGAGCAGGAAGCGCTCAAGCAGGAGCTGGCGCTGTTTCAGGGCGAGCTATCCGGCACCCTGCGTATCGGCATCGTGCCCCAGTCCAATGTCGACATCATGCCGCTCATCGCCCGCTGCAAGCAGCGCTATCCCGACATCGTCATTCGCCTGTCGGTGCTCAGCAACGAAGCCCTGCTATCACAGCTGGAGCTGCATCAGTGCGATATTGGGCTGGGGTTTGACGAGCCGCTCACCGGCGCCGCCAGACAGACCTTCCACCTCTATCCCCAGGGCAACAACCAGATGGCGGTGCTGATGAACCGCGACGAGGCGGATCAGCACCTCCCCGGCGATGAGCTGACCCTGACGGCACTGCAGCAGCGGCCGCTGGTACTGCCCAGCCGTACCATGCAGTTTCGCAAGTATCTGGACCGCGCCGCCGAGCGGGCCGGCATCCGGCTTGACGTGGTGCTGGAAACCGACTCCCTGTTTCACCTGGTGAGTGCCGTGCGCCACCGGCTGGGCTGGGCCATCGTCAGTGCCGGCCTCGCCCGATCCGCCAGCAAGCTCTCGGATCTGGTCTGCCTGCCGCTGGCGCCGCAACGCGACATCGGCCATACCGCCTTCATCACCCGCCAGCACAGCATCACCCCCGCCATGCGCGCCTTCCTCGAGCTGGTGCAAGAGGCAGACGCCCCCCTAGAAAAATAAGGTGACGCCAACAAGCACACTACTTTTTTATATTTCTGCCATGATCAAAGGTGGCAGAAATATATACCTTCCCGCTAAAAAACAACCGTTCATTGGTTAACAACAAGAGATAGACACTCAGGGAAATGATTGCTGTAATGAGGTAAATAAATGACAACTTAATCCCTATCCCGACCCCTTGAAATAGTTATTCCTCATTGAGAACGACTTTAACCAGGAGATAAAAAAGTCGTGATTCACCGACAAGTGAAGTTCTCAAACAAATCCAATTTAAATATTTAAAGCGACGCTTTCATATTTATTTAAAGGTTATTTGTGAAGCACCACACAATAACGACTTTTCCTCCCGTTCCCCATTTCCTCATATTGATGGCGATCAAGAATGAACATACCGTCTGGTCGGTATGATTGGGCCATGAACATCGAAACCCAACATAGAAAAAAAGACCCTGTACGTCTTTATCGACAACTGCTGGAGTCGGCCGCCACCATCGCCGGCCGGGACGGTATCGCCGCCCTGTCGTTGAACGCCGTTGCCTTTGAGGCCGGGGTGAGCAAGGGGGGCTTACTGCACCACTTCCCCAACAAGCAGGCGCTGATCTTTGCCCTGTTTGCGCGCCTGCTGGCCATCATGGAAGAGGCCATCTCAGCACTGATGGCGGCAGACAAGACCGCCTACGGCCGCTTTACCCGTGCTTACCTGCACTATCTCTCTGCTCCTGAATTGACGGACACCCAGGAGAGCCGCCAGCTGATGGTGCTCTCGCTGGCCATGCCGGACGAGCCGGTGCTGCGACAATGCTGGCGTGACTGGATGCTGGCGCATCTGGCGCAAGGGGATGAGCTGGATAATGGCCATATCGGCACCCTGGTGCGTTATGCCGCAGACGGCATCTGGCTATCGGAATTGACCGAAGGGCGCACCATGAGCACCGAGCACCGTCAGGCGCTGGTCAAGACCCTGCATAATATGACGCTCCCCACGTGAAGCTGATGGATTGAGGCCGAGATGCGCTACCACATCAATGCCCGCTTCATTTATGACGCGACCGATGGTTCCCTGACTCAGCGGGAAAGCGTTGAGCCGGACAGCCAATTATCCATCACCGCAAATGCGCTGTTTTATTTTTTCTTGCGAAATACCGGGATAGTCAGCCGCGAAGAGGTGCTTAAAAAAGTCTGGGACGATAACGGATTAACCTCATCAAACAGCAACCTCAACCAATACTTGAGCATATTGCGCAAGGCTTTTCGCCACTACGATATCGACAATATCATTGTCACTGTGTCGCGCGGTTATTTGCAGCTCAATCCCGAGGTCATTATCGAGCCTATTGAAAATGCGCCTGCACCGTCCATTGAAATAGTGCCTTCGCCCTCCACGGTGGCCGCCGCCGAGCCGGCATTCGACCCTGCCGAATGGCCACTTCCCCTCACCCCCCGTTCACGCGGCATCTGCTGGTACATCGCGGGGGGCTGCATGCTCGCGTTTGCCCTCATGCTGGTGGCATTTGGTCTCTTGAATGGCCGTGAGCCGCGCCCCGTCACCCTGACCGGGATCCCCAACAGCCAGTGTGAATTGCTGGCCAGCGACGAGATGCTGCGCTCGGTCAGCGCCACGACCTACGGTGAGCATTTCGAGCAGGTGCGCCAGCGTTTGAACATCAGCTGCAAACCGGGCGAGCGTTTTTTGTTTTTCTACGGGGACAGACTGGAAACCAACGGCCTGGGTCGGGTATTTCTGGCCCACTGCGCCATGCACGAAGACAACCCGTTCAGCTATTGCGACAACTATTTCTACTACTCCTGGAAGCCGTGATGAGACTTGCGCCGCGTCCCTTCTTTCTCTTCTCCTGCACCCTGTTCCTCGCCGCGGCACTCTATGCCTGCTACCAGCTGCCCAGCGAAAATGATGGTGTCATGAGCTGCGCCACCAAAGGCATCATGCGCTTTGAGGACATGAACAAAGAGAACGTCAACGGCAACATCCACTTCAATTTCGGCCGCCAGGGGAAAGGCTCCATGGTGGTTGAAGGCTATACCGATTCGGCCGCAGGCTGGCTCTATCTCCAGCGCTACGTCACGTTTACCTACAGCAGCAACCGGGTCTCCGCCACCGAGCGTCAGTACCGCATCAACAAATGGGAAGCGAGCGCCTCCTCCATCGATCAGTCGCCGGACGTCATCTTCGACTACTTCATGCGCGAGATGTCCGACAGTCACGATGGGCTGTTTCTGAGTGCCCAGCGACTCAATCAGCAGGCCATACTGCTGAGCTCCATCAACTCGCCGCTCTGGATCTGCACCCTCAAATCCGGCAGCGAACTGAACTAGTCCCGGCAATACGGCAGCGATCCCGACCCAAGCGCCGATGACGCGCACATATCGCCCAGCCCCCACAACCTGACCCGCGCAAGCCCCTGATAACTCTGCCCTCATGCGGCCTGCCCGCCTGTTTGCCCTGAAGGCAATGCCGTGGTGGCTGCCTGCCCCCCCCTTCCCCCGACTGCACATCCGTACTGACAAGACGCCCCTTGCGCATCACCAGGCAGGACCGGTTCCCGCTACTTTTCCAGCCCGCCCCATCCACTCTCGCGCCGGCATCCACATGACTCGCGCCTCGCTCTCAATGCCACCTCCCCCCGCCTGACTCGCCGTCACCGCCTTTATCTCTTCTTCCCGTCACACCCGGCTCGGTTTTTACATTTAGCCTCGCCGGCAAAACATGAGCTCCGCCACAGTTAGCAGCCGGCCAAATTACCTCTCGGCCCCCATTGCCCAACAACTCATTAACATCGACCAACGATCTTTTCCCGGGCCTGAATTCGGCCTTATGCAAGGCGAAAACAGCCTCGTGGTCGCAGCATAAATAGATAAATACGGCTTATAAAAATCACAAATCCAGAATAACAAACTAAATATCTCAGTTTTACAGATTCAAATTCCACAAATGCCGCCAATACCTATAGTGGCGATTGAACGCCGCAACCGTGGCTCAACACCGTGACACGGACGGGGTTCCTTAACCACACCACACAATCTGTTCTGAGGAGATCACCATGGGTGATGCATTGGGGCTTATCGAAACCAAGGGGCTGGTGGCCTGCATTGAAGCCGCGGATGCCATGTGCAAATCCGCCAACGTGGAGCTGATCAGCTATGAAAACATCGGCTCCGGCCTGGTCACCGTCATGGTGAAGGGGGATGTCGGCGCGGTGAAAGCGGCGGTGGATTCCGGCGTGGAGTCGGCACAGCGCATCGGTGAAGTGGTGACCTCGCTGGTCATCGCCCGTCCGCACAACGACATCAACAAAATCGTCATTAAACACAAGGCTTGAGGCCGGGAGATCGCAAATGGGTGATGCATTGGGTTTGATTGAAACCAAGGGCCTGGTGGCCTGCATTGAAGCGGCGGATGCCATGTGCAAAGCCGCCAACGTCGAGCTGATCGGCTATGAGAACGTCGGCTCTGGCCTGGTCACCGCCATGGTGAAAGGCGACGTAGGGGCCGTGAAAGCCGCGGTGGACTCCGGCGTGGAATCCGCACAGCGCATCGGTGAAGTGGTGACCTCGCTGGTCATCGCCCGCCCGCACAACGACATCAGCAAGATTGTCGCCCACTACAAAATTGCCGAATAACGGGAGAGAACATGATGAAAGAAGCGCTTGGTCTGATTGAGACCAAAGGCCTGGTGGCCTGCATCGAAGCGGCGGATGCCATGTGCAAGGCTGCCAACGTCGAGCTGATCGGCTATGAGAACGTCGGCTCTGGCCTGGTCACCGCCATGGTGAAAGGCGACGTCGGTGCGGTCAATGCGGCGGTGGATTCCGGTGTGGAAGCGGCGAAACGCATTGGCGAAGTGGTCACCTCTCGCGTCATCGCACGCCCGCACAACGACATCGAAAAAATCGCGGCGCAGCACAAGGCATGACCTGAGAGGGCACGCCCCGCCCGCACTTTTTTAGTCTGATGAAGGATAGATTCATGATTGAACTCGATACCGATTTGCTCTCCCGCCAGAACGCGAGAGAACTGGTGCGCAACGCCAAACAGGCGCAGGTGATTATGGCCACCTTTTCGCAGCAGAAAATCGACGCCATCGTGAAGAACGTGGCCGAAGAGGCCGCGCGCCATGCCGAAACGCTGGCGAAAATGGCCGCAGAAGAGACCGGTTTTGGCAACTGGCAAGACAAGGTGCTGAAAAACCGGTTCGCTTCGCTGCACGTTTACGATGCCATCAAAGAGATGAAGACCGTCGGGATCATTCATGACGATCAGGCGAAAAAAGTGATGGACGTGGGCGTGCCGCTGGGCGTGATCTGCGCGCTGGTACCCTCCACCAACCCGACCTCCACCATCTTCTACAAAACCCTGATCGCCCTCAAGGCGGGCAATGCCATCATCTTCTCGCCACACCCGGGCGCACGCCAGTGCAGCTGGAAAGCCATTGAAATCGTCAAACGCGCCGCCGAAGCCGCCGGAGCCCCGGCGGGTATCGTGGACGGCGTCACCCAGCTGACCCTGGAGGCCACCTCCGAGCTGATGCACAGCAAGGACGTGTCGCTGATCCTGGCAACCGGTGGCGAAGGCATGGTGCGCGCGGCCTATGCCTCCGGCACCCCGACCATCAGCGGCGGCCCGGGCAACGGCCCGGCCTTTATCGAGCGCAGCGCCGACATTCACCAGGCGGTGAAGGACATCATCACCAGCAAGACCTTCGACAACGGCGTGATCTGCGCCTCCGAGCAGTCGATCATCGTCGAACGCTGCATCTACGACGAGGTTCATCGCGAGCTGGCGGCCCAGGGCGCCTACTTCATGAACGAAGACGAAGCCGCCAAGATGGCTGCCCTGCTGCTGCGCCCGAACGGCACCATCAACCCGAAAGTGGTGGGCAAGACGGCGCTCCATCTCAGCCAGCTGGCCGGTTTCAGCGTCCCCCCCAGCACCCGCGTGCTGGTGGCCGAACAGACCACCGTCTCCCACAGCAACCCCTACTCCCGTGAAAAGCTCTGCCCGGTACTCGGCCTCTACGTGGAAGAGGAGTGGCGCGCCGCCTGTCATCGGGTGGTCGAGCTGCTGACCAACGAAGGGCTGGGCCACACCCTGGTGATCCATACCCGCAATCGGGACGTGATCCGCCAGTTCAGCCTGGAAAAACCGGTCAACCGGATCCTGATCAACACCCCGGCCGCCCTCGGCGGCATCGGTGCCACCACCAACCTCACACCGGCACTGACCCTCGGCTGCGGCGCCGTCGGCGGCGGTTCCAGCTCCGACAACGTCGGCCCGATGAACCTGCTCAACATCCGCAAGGTGGGTTACGGCGTGCGCACCATCGAAGAGTTGCGCGCCCCCATCCAGCCGGCTGCTGTGCAGCCCGCCAGCGCCGCTCCGGCCGCGACCCCGCCCTGCAGCATCCTCGACGATGCCCGCTTCAGTGCCCCGGCGCCGACCTGCCACAGCGCGGACGACCGTTTTGCCAGCGCCAGCGCCGAGGTCGGCAGCGAGATCAGCGAGCAGAACGTGGAGCGGGTCATCCGTCAGGTGCTTGAGCGCCTTGGCAAGTAACCCATTGAGATAAGGCGATAAAAACCATGATTCTCGCAAAGGTAACCGGACATGTCGTCGCCACGCAGAAGTGCGATGAGCTGCGTGGCAGCAATCTGCTGCTGATCACCCAGCTGGACGATCAGCAGCAACCGATGAAGGACCGCTCCTGGGTCGCCGTCGACAGCGTCGGCGCAGGCATGCACGACGTCGTACTGGCCGAGGAGTACCTCGCGCTCAACAGAGACCGCTACAAGGCCATGTCGGTGGTCGCCATTGTCGAGAAGGTGTTTCGGGACGCTTGAGGAGTGAATGACCCAATGAGTGAATTTTTGCTGAAACCCCGGATCCGCTTCGGTCAGGACGCCCTGTCCGCCCTGGCTGAAGTGCCCGCCCGCCAAGCCCTGCTGGTCACCGATCAGATGATGGTGAAAGTTGGCCTGGCCGACCGGGTGACGCAGATCCTGCGCCAGTGCGGCATCCCGTTCCAGTGCTGGGACGATGTAGTGGCCGATCCTGACATCACCACGGTCGTGCGCGGCATGAAGCTCATGGACAGCTGCTATCCGGATCTGGTGATCGCGCTCGGCGGCGGTTCGGTGATTGATGCAGCCAAAGCGGTCATGTTCGCCCTGGCGCAAACCCGCCCGCATCTGGGGCGCGAGCGCCCCTGTTTCGTGGCCATCCCGACCACCAGCGGCACCGGCTCGGAAGTGACCAGCTTCTCGGTGGTCAAGGCCCGCAGCGAGAAGCTGGTGCTGGTCGACCCGTCATTGCTGCCGGATATCGCCATTCTCGATCCGTCGCTGGTGGCATCGGTACCGCCCGCCATCACCGCCGATACCGGGATGGACGTGCTGTGCCACGCGCTGGAGGCCTATGTCTCCCGGGCGGCCAGCGACTTTTCCGACGCATTGGCGGAGAAGGTGGTGCAGCAGGTCTTTCGCTACCTGCCCGCCTGCTGGCGCGACGGCCACGATCTGCTGGCGCGGGAAAAGATGCACAACGCCTCCTGCATGGCGGGCATGGCCTTCACCAACGCCTCGCTCGGCATCACCCACAGCCTGGCCCATGCCCTCGGCGGCGTGTTCCGCGTCCCGCACGGGCGTGCCAACGCGCTCCTGATGGCGCAGGTCGTGGCATGGAACGCCGACCACGACGGGCAGTGCGATACCCAGGCCGCCCACAAGTATGCCCGCCTGGCCCACCTGCTGGACCTGCCCGCCCAAACGCCGCGCGAGGGGGTCAACAGCCTGCTGGTGGCCATCCAGGCGCTCAAAGAGGAGATGAAGATGCCGGCCGGCATTGGCGATACCGGCCTTCTCGCCGCCGATTTCGACCAGCGGCTGGCGGAGATGGTCAGCCAGGCGCTGCGCGACAACTGCACCCCGACCAACCCGCGCGCACCGGATGCCCGGGCATTGACCGAACTCTATCGCAAGGCATGGTGCGGCACTCTCGCCGCCGGCCACTAAGAACAAGAACTGGAGAACCTACCTCATGGCACACTACAGCTTAACGCCGCGCGTCAACGTGCTGGCTGAACGTTTACTGGCGCACACCAGCACCCTGTGCACTGAACACGCCACTATGCTGAGCGGGCTGGATGGCGACATCGCGGGCATTCCTGCCGCCGTCAAACCGGCACGCCGCTTTTACGAGCTGATGCGCCAGCTGCCGCTGACCATCAGTGCCGACGAGTTGATTGTCGGCAACCAGACCCGCACCCCGCACGGCGCCATTTTCCACGACGAAAGTGCCGGGCAGCGCCCGTCCACCTTCCAGTTCCTGAATCTGAACAGCGCCATCGACTCCCCCGACTACAAGCTGGTGGTGGAGAAGGGCGTGCTGGCCATCAAGCAGCAGCTGGAACAGAAAACCCGCGCGCTGGGCAGCGCCGTCAGCCGCAGCGGCATGGACGAGGTCAACGGCTGCCGCGCCGCCATCCACGCCTGCGATGCCCTGATGGCACTGGCGCAAAACCTGGCCAACAGCGCCGAAACCCTGGCCGCCGCCGAAACCAACCCGTTCCGCCAGGCCGAGCTGCGCGACAGCGCCGCCATTTTGCACCATGTACCGGCCCACCCGGCGCGCAACTTCAAAGAGGCCTGCCAGTCGTTTTACCTGTTCCAGCTGGCGCTTCAACTCGACAACGGCAGCTATGCGGTCAACCCGGAAGGGGCCGACAAGGCGCTGCTGCCCTACTTCCAGCGCGACATCGCCAACGGCGCGCTGACCGAGCAACAGGCGTACGAAATCGTCGAGTGCCTGTGGTTCAAGCTGGCCGAGCTGAGCGAAGTGCGCGCCACCTGCGCCATCGACGGCTACCCCATGTTTGATGCCCTGCTGCACGGCGCCAGCCTGGAGCAGGCGAGCATCAACCCGCTCTCCGAGATGTTCCTCTGCGCCCAGCAAAACCTGAGCGCCCTCAAGCTGCCGGTTCGCCTCTTTCGCGGAGTACAGCACGTCTCTGCCGCCCCGTTCGCCGCCTGTGCCGATACGCCTGTGATGGAGGGGCTGACACCGCGCCTGCAGCGCCTGCGCAACCACTATCTGACCGTGCGCCCCAGCGTCTCCATCTACCGGGCACTGGCCTTTACCGAGGTCGTCAAGGCCAACCCTGGCATGCCGACCATCTTGCTGCGTGCCAAGGCGTTCCGTCACGCCTGTGAAACCGCCCCCATCCTGATCCAGGACGACGAGCTGATCGTCGGCCACCCGTGCGGCAAGCCGCGCGCCGGCGCCTTCTCGCCGGACATAGCCTGGCGCTGGGTACGCGACGAGCTCGATACCATGAGCACCCGTCCGCAAGATCCCTTTGAAATCAGCGAGGCGGACAAGAAAACCATCCGCGAAGAGATAGTGCCGTTCTGGGAAGGCCGCTCGCTGGACGAGATTTGCGAAGCACAGTACCGGGAAGCCGGCGTCTGGGCTTTCAGCGGCGAGACCTTCGTCAGCGACCTCTCCTACCACCAGATCAACGGGGGTGGCGACACCTGCCCGGGCTACGACGTGCTGCTGTTCACCAAAGGGATGAACGGCATCAAGGCCGACGCCCAGGCCCATCTCGACCAGCTGAGCATGGAGAACCCGGACGACATCGATCGCATCTACTACTACAAGGCAGCGATCGAAACCTGCGAAGGGGTGGTCAACTACGCCCGCCGCATCGCGGCCCATGCCCGTGAACTGGCCGTGAAAGAGCAGGATGCCCAGCGCCGCGCCGAGCTGCTGACCATCGCCGAGGTGAACGAGAACGTGCCGGCCAACCCGCCCAAGACCCTGCAAGAAGCGCTGCAGAGCATCTGGACGGTGGAGTCGCTGTTCGAGATCGAAGAGAACCAGACTGGTCTGTCACTCGGTCGGGTCGACCAGTACTGCTACCCCATGTTTGAAGCGGATATCCGCGAGGGCCGCCTGACCCACGAAAGCGCGCTCGAGCTGATGCAGGCCTTCATCATCAAGTGTGCCGAGCTGATGTGGATGTCGAGCGAGCTCGGAGCGAAATACTTCGCCGGCTATCAGCCCTTCATCAACCTGACCGTAGGCGGCCAGAAGCGCAGCGGCGGCGATGCCTGCAACGATCTGACCTACCTCATCATGGATGCCGTGCGGTTCGTGAAGGTCTACCAGCCGTCGCTGGCCTGCCGCATTCACAACCAGTCACCACAGAAATACATGGAGAAGATCGTCGACGTCGTGAAGGCGGGGATGGGCTTCCCGGCCTGCCACTTCGACGACTCCCACATCAAGATGATGCTGCGCAAGGGCTTCGACTTTGAAGACGCCCGCGACTACTGCCTGATGGGCTGCGTCGAGCCGCAAAAATCGGGGCGCATCTATCAGTGGACCTCCACCGGTTACACCCAGTGGCCCATCGCCATCGAGTTCGTGCTCAACCGGGGACGCATGGTGCTGTTCGACAGCCATCAGGGGCTGGATACCGGCGACCTGCGCGAGCTGCGCACCTTCGAACAGTTCGATGCGGCGGTGAAACAGCAGATTGCCCACATCGTTCGCCTGTCGGCCATCGGCACCGTGATCAGCCAGCGCGTGCACCGCGACGTGGCGCCGAAACCGCTGATGTCACTGCTGGTGGAAGGCTGCATGGAGAAGGGCAAGGACGTCGCCGCCGGTGGCGCCGTGGTCAACCACGGTCCGGGCCTCATCTTCTCGGGGCTGGCGACCTATGTCGACTCCATGGCGGCAATCCGCAAGCTGGTGTTCGAGGAGCAGAGATACACACTCGAACAAATTCGCGATGCCCTGCTGGCCAACTTCGAAGGGTTCGAAGCGCTGCGCCGCGACTGCCTCAATGCGCCCAAGTACGGCAACGACGACAACTACGTCGACCAGTACGCGCTGGATATCACCGAGTGGACCGAACGAGAGTGCCGCAAGTACAAGATGCTCTACTCCACCCTGAGCCACGGCACCCTCTCCATCTCCAACAACACCCCCATCGGCGAGCTGACCAACGCCACGCCGAACGGGCGCCTGGCCTGGATGCCGCTCTCAGACGGCATCAGCCCGACCCAGGGAGCGGACAAGCAGGGGCCGACGGCCATCATCAAGTCCGTCAGCAAGATGAACGTGGAGACCATGAACATCGGCATGGTGCATAACTTCAAGTTCCTCAAGGGGCTGCTGGATACCCAGGAGGGACGCCATGGCCTCATCACCCTGCTCCGTACCGCCTCCATCCTCGGCAATGGCCAGATGCAATTCAGCTATGTCGACAACGAAGTGCTGAAAAAGGCGCAGCAGGAGCCGGAGAAGTACCGCGACCTCATCGTGCGCGTCGCCGGCTACAGCGCCTATTTCGTCGAGCTGTGCAAAGAGGTGCAAGACGAGATCATCAGCCGCACCGTGATTGAGAAGTTCTGATCGATGCGTTGATAACCCGTCTTTCTTAATCGCCAAAATAACCGGAAGTACTCCGTGATGGCAGGTCGCAAATAATGCGACTGCGGCCTGCCACATCCGGAGAGGAGGCAAGCGTGATCGCAAATAATGAATTAACCGGCCGCATATTCAATATCCAGAAATATTCGATATATGACGGCGATGGCATTCGCACGCTGGTTTTTTTCAAGGGCTGCAACCTTCGCTGTCCCTGGTGCGCCAACCCTGAAGGGCTCAGCAGCCAATTTCAGGTGATGTTTTCGCACGACAAATGCATCAACTGCGGTGACTGCGTGAATGTCTGCCCGGCCGGAGTCCATTACCGGGCCGAAGAGAACGGCAGCATGAAACACTTCGTCGATCGCAATAAGGATTGCATCGGCTGCCGCAAATGCGAAGAGGTCTGCACCCAGCATGCGCTGGATATCATGGGCAAGGATGTCACCGTCAGCGAGCTGATGGAGATCATCATGCAGGACTATGACTTTTACATCTCCTCCGGCGGTGGCGTCACCATCGGCGGCGGCGAGATGAGCCTGCAGACCGACTTTGCCGTCGCGCTGTTTAGCGAATGCAAGAAGATGATGATCAATACCGCCATCGAGACCCAGGGCACCACCTCGCTGGCCAATTACCAGCAGCTGGCGCCCGTCACCGATACCTTTTTGTTCGATATCAAGCAAATCAACAGTGAACAGCATAAGGCGATGCTGGGTATCGGCAATGAAGGTATTCGCCGCAATCTGGAATGGCTGGTTGATTACGGCGCCAAGGTGATTGTGCGCATGCCGCTCATCCGTGGATATAACGATTCATGGGATGCCATTACCGGCGCCATCGAATATGTACAGAAATTGGCAAAGCGGGGAAATATCCTGCGGATCGACATGCTGCCGTACCACCAGCTGGGCCGCAAGAAATATGAGCGGCTGGATATGCCCTACCCGATTGCGCAAGACCCCTCTTACACGCCGGACGAATTGGATCGGCTAGAGGCCTTCTTTGCACAATTTGATTTCGATATTCGCTTGGTTCGCCATTAACAGGAGTCGACGATGAAAAGTTTGGGCGTAATTGAAACGCGAGGATTGATCGCCGCCATTCAGGCGGTGGACGCAGCCTGCAAAGCGGCAGGCGTCAGCTGCATCGGCTATCGCAAGGTGGGTTCCGGGCTGGTGAGTGTCTGCTTCGAAGGGGAGATCAGCGCCATCCACACCGCCATCGAGCGTGGCGTCGCGGTGGCCGCCACCATCGACCAGCAGGTCCACTCCCTGGTGATTGCCCGTCCGGAGCCAAGCGCGGTAGCGGCGCTCGGCAACCTCAAGGGCTACCCGCCGCACGCACCGGCTAGCACCAAGAAGGAGATGACTACCGCAACCGCTGTGCCGGCCCTGTCACCGGAAGGCAGTGCCGATACCGAACCAGCCACTCCATCGGCCAGCCAGCCAGCCGCGGATCAGGCGGAAGACCGACAGGCCGCGGCAAGAAAAGGGAAGAAAGCATGATCGATCCCCAGCTGCATCAAAAGATCGCCGCCCGTCTGAGCCTGGTCAGCCCGGCGATCCCGGTCGGCATCTCGAATCGCCACGTTCACCTGGCACAACAGGATGTGGAGGCCCTGTTCGGCAAGGGCTACACCCTGACGCCGCTCAAACCGCTGCGCCAGCCGGGCCAGTTTGCTGCAGAGGAGTGCGTCACCGTGGTCGGCCCCAAGGGCTCGCTGGCCCGGGTACGGGTACTCGGCCCGACCCGGCCGGTTTCACAGCTGGAGATCTCCCGCGCCGACTGCTTCACCCTCGGCATCAAGGCGCCGGTCCGTGAGTCAGGCCAGCTGGAAAATACCGGCAGCGCCCTGCTCATCGGCCCCGCCGGCCACGTGGAGTTGCGCTCCCAGGTGATCTGCGCCTGGCGGCATATCCACCTCTCGCCACACGACGCTCGCCAGCTGAACGTGACCCACGGCCAGAAGGTGAGTGTGCGCAGCGACGGTGAGCGCCAGTTGACCTTCGATGAGGTGGTGGTGCGGGTACGCGACGATTTCGCCCTGGAATTTCACATCGATACCGAAGAGGCCAACGCCGCCGGCTTGAAAAACGGTGCGCAGGTCAGGCTGCTCGGCTAACGGAGATCCCCATGACCGACCAACAGATTGAACGCCTGGTCGAACAGATGCTCAGACGCCTGCAGCCGCCACTGCTGGTGATGGTGACCGCGGCCCAGGGCTATCGGCAGGCCATTCGAAATCGTCTGGCCGGCTGTGGGCAGCCCCTGCAGCTTGCGCTGGCAGCAGAGATCGAGGATGGCGCGCTGTGGCAACCGCTGGGGGAGACAGTGCCGGCCAGCGTCTGGCAACAGGCCCTGCCGCCCGCCCCCTATCGCGCGCTGGTGCTGCCCTTTCTCGACTACCCGCTGGCGATGGATCTGCTGAGCGGCTCGCAGCAAAGCCCCGTCGCCCGGCGGCTGCACGATGCCCTGCTGAGCGGCTTGCCGGTGCTGGCGCTGCGCTATCACTGCGATCCCGCCAGTGAGCTGAACCAGCTGCTGGGGGCGCAACCGAGCACGCCATACGCCGGGCACATGCAGGCGGCGCTCAGCCGTCTGGGCGAGATAGGTGTGGTGCTGTGCACCATGAATGAGCTGCTGGAGAGGCTGGCACCGGCGAACGACGCGGCCCCGGTGCCGGCGGGCACGGCGCGCCGTTATCTCACGGTCAGCGATGTTGAGAAGGATCCGGCGCTGGCACAGACGGCCGAGGCCCAACTGACCGATGCCGCCATCGATTTTTTGAAAAGCAGAAGAAAAGAAAAACAACCTTACCTTAAATAACAAACCCGGAGTTTAACGTATGTCTTCAAAAACAAAATGTTGGCTATGGATGCTGCTGGTGATCGTGTCCGAAACCTCGGCCACCTCCACCCTCAAGATGTTTGGCAGCAGTGAAGGAACCACCAAGATGCTGCTGCTCGGTCTGCTCGTGCTGCTCTATTGCACCTGCTACTACTCCCTCTCCCGCGCGGTAAAAGACATTCCCGTTGGGCTTGCCTACGCCACCTGGTCCGGCACCGGCATTCTGGTGGTCTCCACGCTGGGGATGGCGTTTTACGGCCAGCACCCGGACACCGCCGCCATGATCGGCATGGCCGTCATCGCCAGCGGCATCGTCATCATGAACCTGTTCTCCAAGATGGGCAGCGAAGAGGGTAGCGATGTCTCCGCCGAGCCGCTCACTCCCCCCATGAACAACAACATCGCCAACTGACGCAAAAGGAATGACCCATGTTTAATTTCGGATTTTTATGGCTGGCGCTCTCTATCGGCTCTGAGATCACCGGCACCTCGATGATCAAGAAGACCAACGGTTTCAGCAGACTGGGGCCATCCATACTGGTCGTCTGCGCCTACAGCCTGTGCTACTTCGCCCTCACCCGCGCCATGAGCACCATTCCGGTCGGGGTGGCCTATTCGCTCTGGTGCGGCTTCGGCATCGTCGGGGTCACCATCTGTTCGATGATCCTCTACAAGCAAAAACCGGATCTACCCGCCATCCTGGCGATGGCGCTGATCATCTCGGGCGGGGTGATCATGAACGTCTTCTCCAGCATGTAACGCCGTGACAAGACCCTGGCAGTGGCGCTTTGCCCCTGCCACCGGCGTGCCGACATGCCAGCCCTGACACGCCTGCCGGGTAACAAGCCGGCAAGCGTGCAAATAGAGAAAGGCCCAAGCTGGCTAGCAGCTTGGGCCTTGAAGATGGCGGAGAGACAGTCCGCCGCAATCCGTTCTGAGCCATTCCGCATGGTGCCTGGAAAACCTTATATATTGCGGATAGATACAACAAACCCGTTCCGAGTCGTTCCGATAGATTCTTGTAAAATCCGGCGCTAAAGTATGGGCTGAAGTATGGGCTGGCGTGTGATGGATTCAGTATGGGCTGTGATCCAGCACCCCCGGCCAAGCCATTGAACGGACAGGGGAGCGGGTAAAAATGGGGAAACTCACAGCCAGAACAGTTGAGGGTCTTTGTAAGGCAGGCCGGCCCGGCATGACCAACGATGGCGACAGCCTTTACCTGAAGATAGGGAGGGGCGGCGGGGCCTCTTGGGTGTTCCGCTATCGCCAAGCGGGCAAGCTAAGAGACATGGGGCTAGGGGCTTACCCCGGTGTCAGCTTGGCTGATGCCAGAACACTGGCGTTTGAGGCTCGCCGGATGATCCAGCAAGGGGAAGATCCGATAGGCGAGAAGCGAGCAGCCGCCAGAGCAGCCAGGGAGGAAGCGGCACGGGCGGTTACCTTTAGTGATCTGGGTGAGCAGTACATCAAGGCCCACCGGGCAGGATGGAAGAACGCCAAACACGCCCAGCAATGGGCCAACACCCTGAAGCAGTACGCCTATCCGGTGATTGGCAAGTTGCAGCCGGATGAGATCAACACCGAGCACGTGCTAAACATCCTGCAACCCATATGGCAGACCAAGACTGAGACGGCTTCACGTGTGCGAAATCGTATCGAGCTGATACTTGATGCCGCCAAGGCCAGAGGCTTTACCTCTGGTGAGAACCCGGCACGGTGGCGCGGCCACCTGGATAAGCTGCTACCCCGACGCGCCAAGGTGAAGAAGGTGGAACACCATGCCGCCATGCCGTTCCAGCAAGTCCCCACCTTTGTCCGCCAGATCGCCCAGACTGAAAGCATGAGCGCCAAGGTATTGGAGCTGATCATTCTCACCGCCTGCCGAGCAGGTGAGGCACTGGGGGCCACATGGGACGAGATCGACCTTGAGCGGGGTGAGTGGTCAATCCCTGCCATAAGGATGAAGGGCGCACGAGATCACCGGGCACCACTGAGCAAGCGGGCTATCTCCCTACTCATGAGCCTGCCAAGAGTACAGGGCTCCCCTTATGTGTTCCCAGGGCAGCGACCAGACCGCCATCTATCCGCTGGGGCGGTAACTATGTTTATGCGGCGACATGGAGCGGAAGGCTTCACGGTTCACGGCTTCCGGTCATCGTTTCGTGATTGGGCTGCCGAGCGCACCACCTACCCAAGGGAGATATGCGAGATGTGCCTTGCCCATGTGGTGGCCCAGGGGGCCGAGGCTGCTTACTGGCGCGGGGATGTGCTGGAAAAGCGGCGCGGGCTGATGGAGCTATGGGGGCAGTATGTGGGTGATGCCGATAATGGTGGTGGTGTCGTGATAAAAATTGCATAGCTTCCGGTGAATACCGGTTGACGCCGAGAGTGCCCAACGTTAGGATTTACCCATAATCGCCCAATCTCTCTAGATCGGGCGTTTTCATTTCCAGACCCGGCCATAGCGCCGGGTTTTTTATTTGGAGGTGCTGACCCAGATACTCCCTTAACGAAACGCCAGACAAACCCCTTTTATAACCCGCCACTGTGCGGGTTTTTTTGTATCAGGAGACAAGCAAATGAGTATCGACCTAAGTCAAGTGACCCTGATGAAGCGTCAGCAAGTGGAGGCAGTGACCAGCCTGTCCCGCAGCACCCTTTACGACATGATGGCAAAGGGGCGCTTTCCGAAGCCCGTACGGCTCGGCCCGAATCGAGTGGCATGGCGTGAGCGCGATGTTGTGGCTTGGCTGGAACAATGTGGTGTAACCGCAGCATAAGGAGGCAGCGATGGACAAAAAAAATGGCCGCAACGCGAACGTCACGACCAATCAGCTTGAGCGTGACAAGCATACCACCAAGGCCCCCAAAGTACCCACCTTGCTTGAGCTGGCCGCCGTCCACCTGTTGGATAGCGGGATGAAGGGCACCAGCCAGTTGACGTTCTTCCCCCTGTATCACGACTTCAACTACCGCAACCGCATCGACGAGCTGCGCAACGACCATGATGTGATCATTCACAGCAGGCCGTTTGACCACCGCAACAGCGCGGGCCGCATCACCCGCTTTGAGCGGTATTGGTTAGCCGACCGGGAGGAGGCCCGCAAGGTGGCCGAGCTGGTGAACCTCAAGCGCCGCCAGCGCAACGCCTTGCCGATGGAGCCGGAGCAGATTGCCTGTTACCTTGCCGCCTTCCCTGCCACCCCCGACGAGCTTCCGCCCGCCGCTTAACGGAGCCACCACCATGACTATTCAAAAAAGCAGATTCAGTTCTGAGGCCGCCCCGCAGCCTGCTGGCAGCCAAGCGGTTAATTTAGCCGTTCAGGCTAGCGATATGTCTGTTATCAAGTTTGAGGGGGTGAAGGTACGCATTGTGAATGTTCACGGTGTGCCGTGGTTTATTGCCAAGGATGTGTGTGACGCGCTGGAGCTGACCAATCCGAGCCAGGCGCTCAAGGCACTGGATGACGATGAAAAGGGGGTAACTTTAAGTTACACCCTTGGCGGTACCCAGAAGATGCGAACCATCGCCGAATCCGGGTTCTACAAGCTGCTTGCCCGCAGCCGCAAAGCCACCACTCCCGGCACCCTCGCCCATCGCTTCTGCAACTGGGTATTCCGCGAGGTGATCCCCGCTATCCGCAAGACCGGCGCTTATGGCGTGCCGTTCGCCTGCCTGCATGACCATAGCCGTCGGCAAGCCCAGTACACCAAGGAGGCGAGTAAGCGCGGCCACGCCCTGCAATCCTGCCGGGGTGAGAAAGCCCGCCTGAAAGCCGAAGAGGCCGAGCTGTGGCGCACCTATCAACCTGAGTTGACGGGGGTGAGCGATGACCGGATATAAGAATGGGCTCACTGCCCAGGGCGGAGCTTTGCCCAAAATCAGCCAACCGCCCCAGCCATCCCTTGCCAAGTGGTTGCCGCTGACCTCGCAGTATATCGAGGGCAAGGCGGTTCAAACCGTCAACGCCCGCGAGCTTCACTCCTTCCTCAAGGTGGGCCGTGACTTCTCCAATTGGATTAAGGATCGCATTGCCGAGTATGGCTTTGTTGAAGGGGTGGACTATGTGGTTTTCACCAAATTTGGCGAAAACCCCCAGGGGGGCAGACCCCAGAAGGAATACGCCATCCGCCAGCACATGAGCGCTTATCAACTGGCGCTGGTGGCCTACCTAGAACGCAGTAACGCCACCTTGCTCGATGTTGGGATGCCCTTTGATGAACGCAAAGAGCAGCTTGCCGCTATGCTGGCGATCAAAGTTGAGCGGGAGGGCAAACAATGATTACTCCCTCCCTCTTGTCCGATAGCGTCCGAAACGGTACGATGCGGGCTGCTGCCACCTTAAGCAAGTGGCGGCATGGCTGGCGGATTAAGCACCCGAAAGCATTGAACAACTGTGAAAATATGCCTCATTTCCCGAAACTTCGGCCCTTGCGCCGGGGATCTATCCAGTTTCGGGGCATGGGTCGGGAGCCAAAGAAAACGCCCCGGCTGCGCCTTTCCACAGTTGGGCGCTGCTTTGCGGCTACCCGATCCGCCACAGTTCTCAAACTGTGGAGAATACCCCTCATGATCTATACCTTCCTGATCCAGCATTCCCGTACCTGCCGTTTGGCAGACCTACGCCGTATCCGCACCATTACCGCCGTTGCTGACACCGAAGCCCAAGCCCGCGCCGCCCTGGCCGGTTTGCCGTTGGTGTTTGTCAGCCGCCGTCCGACTGGGAGGGCCGCCGCATGAACCCGACCCACTCCCCCCGACTGGCTGAACTGCTGGCACAACTGGCCGACACCCTTGAACAAACCGACCTATGCCCCGTGGAGCGTGCGCAATACAGCGCTTTGCTTGATGCCCTGCGCATTGAGGCGGGTATCTGTCAGGGGGTGGCAGCATGAGGTATTTCGCATGGGCAAGCAGTACCGAGCAGCCCACCTTTGTTGGCTCCATCAACCCGCACACCGGCAAGCGTTCACAGGCTGGCAGCCTGAGCGCGTTTAGCTGGCGCTCTGATCGAGATCGCTTCATTGAGCAGACCAAGGGGGCCGCTGTTGCTGTCACAGCCAAAGAGGCCCGCGAACTGAAAGCGGGGCTGACTGAACGGGCCTTCAACGAGCTGGTGGCGGTACTGACCGGGGGTGATTTATGAGCGAACGGCGGATAGATGCCCTTCGCCGCCGCATCTGGCGCGAGCTGTACCGGGTACCGATGCGGCTGGCAGTGTTGCGGGTGTTGTTTCAACGGCTGATGAAGGCCCAACGGCCACCCCATCACAATGCAACAGGGGGTTGCGATGAGTGAGATTGACAAGCTGGTGTCGTCGGCGGCGCTGGCCTATCTGGCGGCGCGTGGTAACACGTTCAACCATCTGGGGGTTCAACTGCCGTTGACTGCCGAACTGTTGGCGCTGGCGATTCAAAACAACATCGTGGGCGCTTGCTTGGAACGTGGTGGCGGCAAGCAGGGGCGAGAGGATGCCCTGCTGATGCTGCGCCATATGGTGACTGGGGGCGAGCTAACGCCACTGGGCCGCCTGATGCTGGACGAGATGAACACCCTCTTCTGTGCCGAGGTGCGGGAGATGATTGATAGGGGCGATGATCCCGGAATAGTGCTGGCACAGGAGCGTGAGCAACGACTGGGGGCGGCACAATGACAATGAGCATGACAACCAAGGGGGCCGCGAGCCCCCGATTTGTAAGTGATGTGGCCGCCGCTGCCTGTGGTCACTGGCCCGAGCTGCTCGCTGCTGTCGGTATCGACATACCACGCCGTGGCAAGCATGGCCCCTGTCCTTTCTGTGGCGGGAGCGACCGATTCCGGCTTGATGACAAGGGCGGGCGCGGCACTTGGATTTGCAACCAGTGCGGCAGCGGGGACGGCCTGGATCTGCTCGCACGGGTAACTGGCAAGAGCACCAAGGAGGCTGCCGAGCTGATCGCCCCGCTGGTGGGTTTGTCTGCCGGTGGGCTTGACCCTGTAGAGCGGGAGCGTATCCACCAGCAGCAACAGGCCAGAGCAGAGCAAGAACGCAAACAGGATGAGCAACAGCGCCAGAAGGCTGCCCGCCGTGCCGCTGCCATCGCGGGTGATGTGGCCCAAGGGGTGAGCCCATATCTCACGGCCAAGGGCTTGGAGTGGCCGCAGGCGACGATTAACCGCACCTTGATCCGCGAGGGGGGCGAGAACTACCCAGCCGGTAGTCTGGTTATCCCGCTGACCAATGAGGCGGGCGAGCTGGTGAACGTTCAGCTTATCCGGGCTGACGGCAGCAAGCGTTATCTGGCTGGTGGGCAGAAGGCCGGGGCTTTCCACCGCATCGGGGGCGGGGCGTTTGTGGCCGTAGTGGAAGGTTATGCCACCGGGCTATCGGTTCACCTCGCCACGGGGGCGACCGTCTATTGCGCCATGGATTGCGGCAACTTGGCGGCGGTGGCCCAGATTGCCCGCCGCCAGCACCCAAAGGCCCGGATCCTGCTGTGTGGCGACAATGACGCACACACCCAAGGCAACCCCGGCAAGACCAAGGCCGAGCAAGCAGCCGCTGCCATAGGCGGGCTGATAGCTTTGCCACCGATTGCCGGAGATTGGAACGACCACCACCGAGCCCGCGGATTGACCGCAACCAAAGAGGCCATCATGCAAGGCGAAATCACCCAACAAGACCAAGACGCCCACCAGAGGGAAGGGGCTCCCTGGCAGGCCGAAGTAGTGCCGCTTCACCCGGTTCGCGATGACGAGACAGAGAAGGGGCAGGACATGCCGGAGGGGTTCGAGATCCGGGGGGAGCGGTTGTACGCACTGGTAACGCTGGGGCGCGGCGAGGATGCGCACTCGGAGTGGATCCCCATATCTAGCCCGGTGCGGGTACAGGCTGAAACCAGTGACGAACACGGGCGAGGCTATGGCCGCCTGCTGGAGTGGCAGGACAGTGCCGGACGTGTGCGCCGTTGGGCCATGCCTGTTCGCTCCCTGGCGCTGCGCAATGGCGAAGAGGTGTTTGCCGCCCTGCTGGATGCGGGCTTGCCGTTCATCGAGCTGGGCCACAAGCGCAAGCTGGCCGCTTACCTGATGGCCTGTCAGCCCGAACGGCGGATCACCTGTGTGGAGCGAACCGGCTGGCATGGGCGGACCTATGTACTGCCTCAAGGGTCAATGGGGCCTGACGCTGATGGGGTGATCCTGCAAACGGCGGGCTATGCGGCCAACGACTTTACCGAGCGGGGCAGCCTGAGCGAATGGCAACAGGGGGTTGCAGGGCTGGCGGTGGGCAATAGCCGCCTCTGCTTTGCCTTGTCGCTCGCCTTTGCGGCTCCCTTGCTCTCCTTGGTAGGCATGGAGGGCGGTGGCTTTCACCTCAAGGGCGAGAGCACGGACGGCAAGACCACCATCATGAAGGCCGCCGCCAGCGTCTACGGCAACCCAGATCGCTATAGCCAGACATGGCGAGCCACCGGCAACAGCATCGAGGGGCTCGCCAGTCGGCGCAATGACGCCCTGCTCTGCCTGGACGAGCTGGGGGAGCTGGACGGGCGCGAGGCGGGGCAAGTGGCCTACATGCTGGCGAACGGTCAGGGCAAGGGCCGCAGTAAGCAGGATGGCGAACTGAGGGAGCGCAAGGCGTGGCGGCTGCTGTTCCTGAGCACGGGTGAGCTGAGCCTTGAAGATCACGCCGCCAGCGCGGGCCAGCGCACCCAAGCGGGGATGGAGGTGCGCACCATCCAGATCCCGAGCGACACCGGCCACCATGGGGCGTTCGAGTGGCTTCACGGCATGGAGGGCGGACGCACCTTCGCCGATACACTCAAAGCCAACGCAGAGCGCCAGCACGGCAGCGCCTTCCGAACCTATGTCGAGTCATTGACCGGGGATCTGGAAGCGCACAGCGAGCGGCTGAGGGCCGAGATTAAGCGCATTGCCGCCGAGCTGACCCCGCAGGGAGCAGGTAATCAGGTTGGCCGAGCCATAAACCGGTTCGCGCTGGTGGCCGCTGCCGGTGAACTGGCAACCCGATTAGGGGTAACAGGCTGGCCCGAGGGGGAAGCGATCCGAGCGGTGAGGGTCTGCCTCAAGGCATGGCTGGCCGAGCGGGGCCATCTTGGCAACAAGGAGGACGCTGCAACCTTGGCCCAGATCCGGGCCTTTATGCGGGCTCACCAGTACACCCGCTTTGTGGATGTGAGCGACCCGAACCACCGACCGGCAAATGTGGTTGGTTACAGGCGTAACCCTAGGCATGGTACAGACGATGAACTGGAGTTTTGGGTTGACCCATCGGGATGGGTTGAGATCACCAGCGGACGCGATTCTAAGAAGGCCGCCAAGCTGTCAGCCAAAGCGGGATACCTGCTTGGCGGCGAGGGGCGTTATCAGTTGTTGAGGCGGCTCCCGACCGGAAAGCGGGCACGGGTCTATGTGCTGACCGATCTGGTATTAGCCGATGATGCGGAGGGACAGGAGGACGACTAACGCCCGCCAGAAGGAAGTTGAGGGCTACCGAGTGTGGCCCTTTTCTTTCCAGCCTCATGCGCGCGCACGTAAGGGAAAAACAGTGGTTCCACTGGTTCACTGGTTCCTAGATGGCTCAATCCCTTGCTACATAAGGCCTAGAGCCGGAACCACTGAGTTAAATATGACTGGTTCCGCACTGGTTCCACTGGTTCCTAAATGGGGTCGGAATTAGGTCGGAACCAGTGAATGGGGTCTAGGAACCAGTGGATAACTCACCAGTGGTTCACCAATAAACCCAGCAATGGCGCGGGCTGGCGGGGTGTTGGAACCACTGAACCACCGGAACCACTCTTTTTTCATATATAGAGCGTTACGAGCCGATCAAGATCACACTTTTATTGCAACAGGGGGTTGCCATGTTTCCTTGCAGTATTGCCCTTATGTCCACCGACAAAGAGCGGGCCGAGGCCAAAATAGAGATCCACAACAAACGAGTGAGAGCGCAGACCGCCGAACTGGCAGCGGCCACCGCCGAGGTTATGAGCGCGTTCCCCTCATGCGTGAACGAGCTGGTATTCCACCCGGTCAGACGATGGCGCTTTGATCATGCTTGGCCCACCCAGATGATTGCCGTTGAGATCCACGGCGGGGTTCACTCTGGCGGGCATCATGTCAGTGCCGAGGGCTTCATAAACGACCGACACAAGATGAATGAGGCGCTACTGATGGGATGGCATGTGATTGAGGCCACCACCGATGATGTGCGCAATGGCAAGCTAAAGGAGTGGCTGACAAAGGCGTTTGAGCTGTGGGGCAACCTGAACGCTGAGGGGGCACAATGCGACTGACCAACGAACAACGGGAGCAGGTGATCACCCTGCGCCGTCGCCATTCACTGAAAGAGGTGGCTTCTCTGGCTGGCCTCTCTTTGGGAACGGTGAAGTCCATCATCAGCCGATCGGGGCTGTTCACCGACAACCCGAGACACCGGGCCATGTTCACCCTGCCTCCACTACAAAGCAGCGGAGAGACGCTGCCAGCGGTTCAAGAGCTGCCGCCGCAAGAAGTGGTGACCGGGGATATGGAAATCGACTCCATGCTTTGGCTACGTCAAGTGATAGGGACGGGCGACCCGGTACGCATTGCCCAGGCCAAGGAGGCGGCAGGGCGGATCACCACCCCGCCCGGCGAGCTGGAGCAGCGTTACAGCAAATGGCTGGTGGCTAAGGCGGGTCACATGCTCGCGGGCCTTGGCAGCATCGGCTTTGCCAACCTCGACGGGCTGGCCGAGCGGTCTATTACCAGGCGAGCCAGAGAGGCTGAGGCCATCGGACGGTTCGGGGATGCGCTGTGGGACGACACCCAGGCGGAGGCGTTTTGTCAGGAGGTACTGAGAGGGCTGGAGCGGGACAGTTGGCAACTGCCGCCTGAACAGGTCGCGGGGCGGTTCAAGGCTGTGCCGGAACTGATGCCACACACCCTGAGCGACTGCCTTCATGAGCTGGCCTATTGGAACGAGCTGTACCGGCTGCGCAATGCGTGCGACACCCAAGGCTATTACGAGAACAGCATAGAGGCACACGCCCGAGACTGGTTTGTGTTTGGTCTGCTGGCTGAACTGCGACCGAGAAACAGGGAAGAGGCGCGGGCAACCCTGCGCTACCTGATGGGCAGTGAGCGGGACGACGCCCCCGAGGCAGAGCGGATCCTAGATAACCTGATTGGGTAGCCCGACACGGTTGGTGGTGGAGTTGATGGCTATCCGACCCGCGAGACATTCCCCAAAACAGGGAACCTTTCCCAAAAATGGGGAAGGTACAGCCCTTCGCATGGCGATACCGGGATCCCGGTATTAACCGATCATGTGTCACGGTTTCTCGGACAGTGTCCGGGCAACCATGACAGCAACTCCGCACCCAAATCGGCAGTAAACCGCCACCCCCCTCGCCACTACTGGCCGCAAACTCCGCAGTTAAACCGGCATACGAGCCAGATGAAAACGGGCATTCCCGCTTCTAGGCTCTACGCTGAACCACAACGGCCACGACATAGCTGAACCAGCTACAACCCACCCCCCAGCCGACCAGGGGAACCCCTCTCATCTGGATGGCGTCTTGCTGATCTCCATTCTGCGCAAATTGCGCAATTCATCCAAAAACGAATACCAACTGCGAGCTGCGCAAAACGGTTGCTCATTAGCTGGCAGCCCAAGCAGCACAAGTGATTGCGGTGGATTGAGCTGGTTAGGGAACTGCGCAAAGTGCGCAATCCGAACTGCGCAAAACTGCGCAATCTGCGCAAGGCGAGAAACACAAAGGACAGGGGAAGAAGGCCAGGAGCGAACAACAACGGCTAGAACGCCAAGCCGAGTCAGGCCAAGGAACGAAAAAAAGGCTGTGACATTGGCCGACGCTTCACGGATGGCGACCCTATGCGAGCCCTCACAAGCGCCAAAGTATGGGCTGAAGTATGGGCCAGCACACACCAAGAAAGACAAGCCCGCGACTGGCGCGGGCTTGAGGGGTATATGTGGCGGAGAGACAGGGATTCGAACCCTGGGTGGCATTGCTGCCACAATTGATTTCGAGTCAATCCCGTTCGGCCACTCCGGCATCTCTCCACGGGGCATCATTGTTACCGGAGCCGCCTCTGGAAATCAACTTGAATCTCTTTAAAGATCAAACGACTGCACATAAAACAAGCAGATGAGCACGCGCCCGGTGGCGAGATGCTCTCCGCTGTCGTACCTGCTGTCGATACAGTATCGACGCCGAGACACTCCCCCTACACCGGTGTCGCCGGCGTTACTTACCACTCATCCCCTCTCCCATGACCCGCCATGCATGCTGTTCATTGCAGGTTATGCTGCTTTGCATTAAAAACAGGCAAGAAACGGTCAACATGATGGATTGCCACGTCGGGACCCGGCTGTAGCCCTGGCCAGCCAAGCTGGCAATCGTCACCCGTTTGACTGACAATTTCCCCCTTTTACCCAGGGCGGTCGCCTCGCGGCCTCCTCATCTCAATCAGACAGGAAGTACATGTTCATAGCACGAACCCTCTCATTGCTGGCGCTGACCGCCAGCCTGCTGACGGCTCCGGTCCTCGCCACCACCTATCCGCTGCCCCCGGCAGGCAGCCGCCTGATCGGCGAACTGGAGGACTACATAGTCCAGCCAGATGAACATCTTGAGCTCATCGGCAAGCACACCCAGATTGGTTTTCTGGCGCTGCTCGAAGCCAATCCGGGGGTCGATCCCTATTTGCCCAAGCCGGGCACCCGGCTGACCCTGCCAACCCAGATGCTGCTGCCGGACGTGCCTCGCGAGGGTATCGTCATCAATCTGCCGGAGCTGCGCCTCTACTACTTCCCGAAAGGCAAAAACGAGGTGATGGTGCTGCCCATCGGGATCGGTGACATAGGGCGGGAGACGCCGGAGATGACCACCACGGTGATCGCCAAGAACCCCAATCCGACCTGGGTGCCCGGCCCCATGGTGCGCAAGTCCTGGCTGGAGCAAAAGGGGATCACCCTGCCGGCGGTGGTGCCGCCCGGTCCCGACAATCCCCTCGGCAAGTTCGCCATGCGCCTCGGTTATGGCAAGCAGGACTACCTCATCCACGGCACCAACAAGGATTTTGGCGTCGGTCTGCGGGTCAGCGCCGGCTGCATTCGGTTGCGCCCCGACGACATCGAGGCCCTGTTCAAGATTGTCCCCATCGGCACTCAGGTGAGGGTGATCAACCAGCCGGTCAAAACCGCCATCGAGCCCGATGGCCGCCACTGGCTGGAGGTACACTCCCCGCTCTCCCGTACCGAACTGGAGCTGGAGCAGGGCGCCCCGCTGATCCTCTCCCCGAGGTGGAAGCCTTCATCGCCAAACCGGAAGTCGATGGTGACAAGGCCGCCAGCGTGCTAAACAGCAAGAACGGTATCCCCCGTCCCGTCAGCGGCTGATGGCCAACCATGTTCACGAGGATCTTCATGAGCTACCGCATTTTTTGTCTGCTGGCCCTGCTGCTGAGCCCGGCGGTATCGGCCGACATCCTCTGGATGGACAACGGTGACCGGCTGACCGGCACCATAGAGGAGATAGACGACCAGCAGGTGCGCATCGCGCTCCCTTACACTTCCCCCGTCACCGTCAAGCGCGAGGCGGTCAAGCGCTGGCGCATCGAGAAGCAGGACAAACCCAAACCGACCGTCAAGACCGGCATTACCCTGCTGGCCCTGACGCCGGATGACCAGAAAGCCTGGCTGTGGAGCGGCAGCAGCGATCTGAACGTCAAGCTCAAGCACAGCGACAAGCAGACCAACAACGTCAACCTGAAGGCCTCCACCGAGGTGGCCAACCTCGACTGGCGCTATACGCTGGATGGGGAGTACATCTACGAGACCGCCAACAACGTCACCAACAGCCATGAGTACCGGCTCAAGCCCATGCTGGACTTCTTCTTCGACCAGCGCTGGTTTCTGCGCTCCGCCGTCGACTTTGAATACCAGATGCTGAGCCCCGAATACATGGATGTGGGTTATGTGACCGGACCTGGTTACCGGTTCTGGAACGACAAGCGGCGACGGCTGGAGCTGATCAGCCAGGCAGGATTGGAGCGCTCCTATTTCCGGCCGGGTTATTGGGACGACTTCATCATCCCCGATATTTTCAACGACAGGATCATCAACTATCCCCTGATGGGCCTTGGTTGGGACTACCGCCAACCCATCGCACTCTGGTCGGAGCAACTGGAGCTGTTCAGCAAGGGCACCTACAAGCGCTATCTGGACCAGCCCTCGACCTACATCACCCGGGAGCAGGCCGTAAAAGGCAGCCTGGGGATGCGCTACTACTTCAACGATCACCTGCGCCTCTCCTGGTCGAGCGAGCTCGATTGGGAAGACTCAAGGTTGGATTATCAAGGTGTTCAGACACCCTTATCAGGCAAAGAGTGGCGCCATTTGATCAGCTTGGGGGCCAGCTTCTAGCCCTCGGGGCAAGCCATGGATGTGCGAGTGGCAGCGACATAGGCAACTACAATAAGCGCCATAAACAAAACAGGCTCACCGAGGTGAGCCTGTTTTTTTCAATACGATTCGTGCCAGCGGGTGACACCGTCCCGTCAGAAGTAGATACGGGTGACCGATTCAATGACGCAGCCTGGGC
The DNA here is from genome assembly GCF_013085505.1 of Aeromonas sp. 2692-1. Lineage (NCBI taxonomy): Bacteria > Pseudomonadati > Pseudomonadota > Gammaproteobacteria > Aeromonadales > Aeromonadaceae > Aeromonas > Aeromonas sp. 2692-1. The sequence continues at coordinate 2,294,082 of NZ_CP038513.1, read as the reverse complement.
GACGAATACCTTCGATCTCGACCTTGATCTCCTTGAGCAGCTCCAGCCCGCCCTTGATCGGGGTAACCCGAGCCAGCTTGGTGCGGGCGCGGATGTTGCTGTCCACCTTGATGGGGTACGGGAAACGCACCTGATCCAGGCCGAAGTTCACCACCATGCGGGCGGTCGGAAACTCGGGGGCAGCCTCGTTGATACTGCCCGTCAACCGCGGCAACAACGCCAGGGTCAGGAAGCCATGGGCAATGGTGGTCTTGAACGGTGACTCGGCCGCTGCGCGCTCCGGATCGGTGTGGATCCACTGGTTGTCGCCAGTCACGGCGGCAAACTCGTTGATCATCTGCTGGCTGACCAGCAACCACTCACCGACATGGGTCTCTTCGCCGATGCGCTCCTGCAAGGTGGCAAACAGAGCGGCTGCCTCGCCGCTGAGTTCGACGGCAGGGGTATCCAGCGGCACGGGCTGGCCATTGACGGCTTGCGCCGCGCCCTGCTGTTGCTGCGTCGACTGGCTGTCGCTCTGCAAATCCAGCACCCGGCCCAGCAGAGGGTGGAGGTGTGCCTTTTGCTGAAACTCACGCCAGTAGTCGCGGATCGCCGGAGAGAGCCAATCCTTGAGCTCAAAGGGGTGCTGCGCCAGTATTTCGCGCTTGCGCTTCAGAAAATCGACAACTTTCATGTACCGATCCCTATTCGATTCAAAGCCTGTAAAGAGGTCTAACCAGTCCTATTTTATGAAAGTTTCAACTGCAAGTGCAAAAAAATCTCAGCGTACAACTGTACCGAGGATGAAAGTGATCACTAACATGCAGGCGCCAGCCCAGATGCCACAAGGGGAAAAACGATTGTCATGGGTGCCGGGTATCGACCCAGACTGGCCACTGACACCCCCCTAAAAACAAGGCTCAGTCCCAGTTATGTGTTGAAAGGCTAACCTTGAAGTAGGTCATCACCTTGAGGGCCGCCATCATGGATACCCAAGCCTTTCAACATCTACTGTCCCTCTTCCCATTGCTCACTTTGCGTCAGCGTCGTCTCGCGCAACAGGAACTCACCACCCCTCACCCCATCACCTCGTTGGCCGCTCAACTTCCCGCATGCCAATGCTGCCCTCACTGTCAGGCCGAGGCCACACTGCTGGCCCCCTGGGGCTGGTCTCGAGGGCTGCGCCGTTATCGCTGCAAGCAGTGTTTGCGCACCAGTTCCGTGCTCACGAACACGCCTCTCGCCCGACTTCGCAAGCCACAATGCTGGGAAGATTATGCACAGGCCCTCATCGACGGTCTGACCGTCCGGCAGGCGGCGCTCCGCTGTGGGGTCGGTAAAAACACCGCCTTTTTGTGGCGTCACCGCTTCCTGAAGGCCATGGCTAGCCACCAGGCGGTACGGGAAGAGGGTATTGTCGAGGTCGATGAGACCTTCTTCCTGGAATCCTTCAAAGGCCAGCGCGGATTGCCCCGCCCGGCCCGCCATCGTGGAGGTAAAGGCCGTACCCGAGGCACAGGACCGGATTACATCCCGGTGATGGTGGTGCAAGACAGAGCAGGCCACCTGGCTGACTTCCAGTTGGAACGGCTGAATGCCAGGGCGGTGAAGGCAGTGCTTCAACCGCTTATCGCCCCGGATGCCGTCCTGTGCAGCGATGGTGCCGGGGTGTATGCGAGTTTCAGCAAGGGGCAAGGGATAACACACCAAGTGGTGCGCAATCGAGCGGGAGAGCGGGTGGTGGGTGCATATCACATCCAACATGTGAACGGGTACCACAGGCGATTGAAGGAGTGGATGGAGCGGTTCCATGGGGTCGCGACCCACTATCTGAGGAATTATCTGGGTTGGCGAAGGATGTTGGAGCGCTATGGGCGGGAAGTGAATATCTCACGTTGCTTGCATGAGGCGCTGGGGCGCCCCATGCAACACGTAATTGGGACATAGCCAAAAACAAGGGGCATACCATCGGTATGCCCCTTGTCGTCGTCCCGCTTCAGCTGGTTCAGGCGTTATCGTGCCCCATTGGCGACCACCACTGCCTGCCGGCCGCTTCGTCTTGGAAAGACCAGGCCAGGACCCGACTGGTCTTGTTGCCCTGGGTCATCTCGAGCACCCGCACCTGACGGGCCCCGACCCGGCTCAGCCCCTGCCTGGCCGCCGGCAGGTTCTCTTTTTTCGACACCAGCGAGCTGAACCAGAGGCACTGGCTGGCGAATGCCTTGCTTTGAGTGATCATGCTCGCCAGAAAGGCCGCCTCCCCCCCTTCACACCAGAGCTCGGCCTTCTGACCGCCGAAATTGAGCACCGGCTTGGCCGTCACCTCCTTGCCCAGGTTGCGCAGCTTGCGCTCCGTTCCCTTGCTCGCCTCTGCCAGTGAAGCATGAAAAGGAGGATTGCAGAGGGTCAGCGCAAAACGCTCGCGCGGCGCCACAATCCCCTGAAAGATGTCGCCAGCCTTGCCCTGCAGACGGCATTCGATCTGGCTGCCCAGCCCGTTGCTCTTGGCCAGCAGGGTAGCGGCCTTGACCGACACCGGATCGATGTCGGAGCCGACAAAGCGCCAGCCATATTCGCGGGCCCCCAGCAGCGGATAGATGCAGTTCGCACCGACCCCGATATCCAGCACCCGCACACCCTTGCCGGTCGGCACCTTGCCGGCACTCTCGGCCAGCAGATCGGCCACCCGATGCAGATAGTCCACCCGCCCCGGAATGGGTGGGCAGAGATAGCCGGCCGGCAGATCCCAGTGCGCAATGCCATAGTGCAGCGCCAGCAACGCCTTGTTCAGCGCCTTGACGGCGGCCGGATCGGCAAAGTCCAGGGTCTGGGTGCCGTGCTCGTTGACGAACACGAAGGGCTGCAGCTCGGGGGTACGCTGGCAGAGCGCATCGAAATCATAGGGAGCCTGATGGCGATTGCGTGGATGCAATCCGGATTTGCGGTCGGAATGGGTCTTCATGCTGGGCCTGCCGAGGAAAACGGGCCCACACTATAGTGACTTGGCCCCGGAAAGTCTAAATGACGGCCATAAAAAACCGGGCTGTCGAGCCCGGTTCAAGTGAGGTTGGAAAAACAGTCCGTACTGCGAGCCGTTTGTCCAGCCTGACTCAGATGTCGATCCGGCGTGCCTGCCAGAATTTGCTGCGCCAGTAGGAGCTGTCGAGCTTGGAGCGTGTCACCCCGGCGCGGGTGGAGGCGTGAATGAATTCACCATTGCCCACATAGATACCGACATGATTGAGACGGCGATTGATCTTGAAGAAGACCAGGTCACCTTCGACCAGATCCTGCTTGGAAACGCGGGTGCCTTCATGGACTTGGGAGCGGGTATCACGGGGAAGTTCGATGCCGACGGCGTTGCGGAACACTTCACGGGCGAAGGCGGAACAATCGATGCCGCGCTGGCTGCTGCCGCCCATGCGGTAAGGAACACCGCGCCACTCTTTGTATACTGTCAGGATTTCGTTTACATCTGGGGTTTGCGAAGCTTCCGGTTCAATAACGGGTTCCATCATGGAAACTTCGATCTTGCTCGCGACCTCGGGCTGGGGTGCCGAGGCACAACCCACCATTCCGAGCGCGACCAGCAGTAGCATCAGGTGGCGCAATCCTTTATCCCCGCAAAATAGTAAAACTTGTTAAAATACGGCCCGAACGGGCAATTTATAAGGCAACAGCACCCGACTATATCCAAGAATTCTATCGAGGCAAGCGAAAATCCCTATCGACATCACATTTCTGCAAGGAAATGCATTATTTTTCCTGATTAATGTGATCGTGGCCAAACAATATACAATCTCGAAAGGGGCCACCCAGGCCGGATCAAACTGACTTTTATCGCTGTTTCAGCATGCTTTTTAAGTGAAAAATTATGATCTCTGTGGATCTCTATTTGTTAAAACCGGCAAACACGGACGCCGACCAGCTGAGCCTGCTGCAAACCCTGCTCTCCCCCGAAGAACGGCAGACATGGCAGTCCATCGGTCAGCTGGCACGCCGCCAGGAGTATCTGCTCAGCCGTGGCTTGCTGCGACGGCTGCTGGCCGAACGCCTGCAGTGCCGGCCCGATGCGCTGCTGTTTTGCAGCAACCCGCACGGCAAGCCGGCGCTGAGCGACGGGCGCTGGCAGTTCAACCTCAGCCACAGCGGTGACTGGCTGGCGATTGCCCTCTGTGCCGCCGGCCCGCTCGGAGTGGATATAGAGATGGGTCAGCGGCGCCGCCAGCCTCTGCCACTGGCCCGCCGTTTTTATGCGCAGAGTGAATATGAGTGGCTGCTCGCCCTGCCAGAGGCGGAGCAAGAATCGGCCTTCTATCGGCTCTGGTCGCGTAAGGAGGCGGTATTGAAGGCCCATGGCGCCGGCATCGCCGCCGGCCTCGACAAGATATGCTTTGTGCCGCAACAGGCGTGGCAGCTCGACAACCAACTCGATGAACAGGATTACCGGGTACAGGATTGGCCCATCGGCCGGGGCTGGCTCAGCCTGGCCGCACCGACCCTCGCCGTCAACGGCTGGCTGCTCGATGGCAGCTTGAATTCTGCGCCCATCAACCCCATGTTAACTCACACCATTTTCCAAGAGTCAGCCTCATGATCGTCGACATCAATCCCCAGAATTTCCAAAGCGCCCTGATCGATGCTTCCATGAAAAAGCCGATCGTCATCTATTTCCACGCCCCCCAGATGCCGGAGTGTCAGGCTATGACCCCGCTGGTGGAAGCGCTGGTCGGCCCGGCCAATCCCCAGGTGACCCTGGCCAGGGTGGACATGAACGATCCGCAGCTGCAGCCGCTGGCTGGCCAGCTCGGCCTGCGCGCCCTGCCGGCGCTGGTGCTGTTCCACCAGGGCCGCCCTGACGAGCAGGCCATTCTGGAAGGCCCGCAAGACGAAGCCACCTTGCGCCACTACTTTGCCGCCTTCGCCCCCAAGGAGGAGGAGTTGCTGTTCGAACAGGGACAGCAGGCGCTGGCAGAGGATCAGGCGGACCTTGCCTATGCCCATCTCGGCAAGGCCCATCAGCTGGCACCGGAGCGCCACGACATCAGCCTGTGGCTCATTCAGGCGGCACTCGATCTCAATCTGCTGGACGAAGCGCAGGAGCTACTGGGCAAGATCCCGATGATCGCCCAGGACGATCACTACCAGACCCTGACATCCCGGCTGGCACTGGCCCAACAGGCCGCCGACAGCCCGGAACTGCGGGCGCTGGAAGCCCGTCACCAGCAGGAGCCGGACAACTTTGCCCTGGCCCAGGAGCTGGCGGTGCAATACAGCCAGGCCGGCCGGCAGGAAGAGGCGCTCACGCTGCTGTTTACCATCCTCAAGCGGGATCTCGCCTTCGGTGATGCCAAGAAGACCTATCTCGACATCCTGACCACCATGGGCAGCAACCCGGCGGCGCAGAGCTACCGTCGCAAGCTCTACAGCCTGCTCTACTGATCGATGCGGAAATGAAAAACGGGGTGATGCCGAGTGTTCGGCATTGCCTTGTCAGGCGGGTATCAACGGGGAAAACGCGAGGATTTGACGAATTTCAGGCAAAAAAAAATGGCGCATAACTGCGCCATTTTTTTCGCATGGATTACTTCTTGTAGGAAGTAGCCATGTTGTCGATGCGCTGGTTAGCACGCATAGCTTCTTGCTTGGCTTCTGCAACATCAGCAGCGATCTTGGATTGATCAGCACGAACAGCGCTAACATCTTGAGCCAGTTGGTCAACTTTGTTAGACAGATTCTGAACGGAAGTTTCCAGTTCGCTGGTGTTTGCACAACCGCCCAGCAGAGCGGACAGACCAACAACACCTACCAACAACATTTTTTTCATTTTAAAAGCTCCCTTTAACTCGCCAGACGTTTAGCAAGCGGCGTGATTATGGCACAAAAAAATCATAGTTTGGATAGGCCCCATCACAGATAAATGCATTAAAACCCTCATTTTTTTTTAAACGTACACTTTTTGTGCAAAGTTAAGCCAAAAATGAGGGTCTCTGGATGAGGTTCGCACAAAGCGTAACCAAATTTTGGGCTTATTACAATTTCGTATGAGGCTCAGGCTGAACGTTCTGACAGCAATTGACGATATTGCACCAGATCCTCGATGGTCAGCACCGGCATCTGATGCTGGCGACCGAATGCCACCAGATCCGGCAGCCGCGCCATGGAACCATCTTCCTTGGTCAGTTCGCACAACACGCCGAACGGTTTGAGTCCGGCCAGCTGCATCAGATCGACCGTGGCTTCGGTGTGGCCACGACGGGTCAACACCCCGCCGGTGCGGGCCCGCAGCGGGAAGACGTGGCCCGGGCGGTGCAGGTCGGACGGTCTGGCGCCGTCGGCGATGGCGGCCCGGATGGTGGTGATGCGATCGGCCGCCGACACGCCGGTGGTCACCCCCTGCGCCGCTTCGATGGTCACGGTGAAGGCGGTCTGATAATGGCTGGAGTTGGCCTCCACCATCATCGGCAGTTCGAGCTGGCGTACCCGCTCGTCGGTCAGGCAGAGGCAGACGATGCCGGAACACTCGCGGATCATCATCGCCATCTGTTCGTTGGTCATGGATTCGGCGGCGAAGATGAGATCCCCTTCGTTCTCCCGATCTTCATCATCGGCCACCAGCACGCCGCGGCCGGCACGCAGAGCTGCCAGCGCCGCTTCGACACGGGCAATGGGATCACCAAATTCACTGAGAAGAGACTGATTCATGGTAAGACTCCTAAACAAGACAAGGACCAGAATCAGGGCATGGAAAGGCAGACAGAGATAGGTATGCAGCGGCCGGCCCATGGGGCTTGCCTGCAATATCTGTCTTATCCTCTTTCATCCGGACTATGACCGTCGGCTCCGGCATCTCACCGGATCTGCTGACCCCGTCCCGGTGCAATACCGGGTCGGGCGCTCGCGGGCTCCCCGAGTCACATCGGGATACCGCCGGTGGGGAATTTCACCCCGCCCTGAGAATAAGCGCAGACAGCGTAAAGAAAAAAAACGCCGGATACCAGCCCAAAACCCATCAAAGATGAATAGCGTACCGCTTGTGGCCGCATTGCATCAGGGCGCACGGCGCACTGTCTTTTCTGATTTTGTTTGTGGCATAGTGCCTGAAAAAACGCGCAGCCTGCGCAGACTCAGGCGCCAACAACACAAACGGAATCATGACAGAGATGGAAAAGAAAATACTGCTGACGGACTGCCCGGACGCCAAGGGCCTCATCGCCAAGATCACCAACATCTGCTACAAGCACCAGCTCAACATCAACAAGAACGACGAGTTCGTGGATCACGAAAACGGCCGCTTCTTCATGCGCACCGAGCTGGAGGGACGCTTCAACGACGAGACCCTGCTGGCCGACCTCGATGATGCCCTCCCCGCCGGTGCCCAGCGCCGCCTGGTCAAGGCCGGCAAGAAGCGCATCGTCATCCTGGTGACCAAGGAGACCCACTGCCTCGGCGACATCCTGATGAAGAACTATGCCGGTGCGCTGGACATGGACATAGTCGCGGTGATCGGCAACTACGACACCCTCGCCGAGCTGACCGGCAAGTTTGACATTCCGTTCCACACCGTCAGCCACGAGGATCTGAGCCGCACCGAGCATGAAGAGCAGGTGCGCGCCATCATCGACGGCTACCAGCCCGACTACGTGGTGCTGGCCAAGTACATGCGGGTGCTGACCCCGAGTTTCGTCGAGGCCTATCCGCGCAAGATCATCAACATCCACCACTCCTTCCTGCCCGCCTTCATCGGTGCCCGCCCCTATCGCCAGGCCTTCGATCGCGGGGTCAAGCTGATCGGCGCCACCGCCCACTTCGTCACCGACGATCTGGATGAGGGCCCCATCGTCGAGCAGGACGTGATCCACGTCGATCACACCTTCAGCGCCGACGACATGGCCAAGGCCGGCCGCGACGTGGAGAAATCGGTGCTGAGCCGGGCGCTGGAGCTGGTGCTGAACGAGCGGGTGTTCGTCTACGGCAACAAGACGGTGGTATTCAAGTAATCCCGGCCACTGAAAACAACAAAGGCTCCCGCGGGAGCCTTTGTTGTATGTGCACGAAAGCAACGTCAATCAGAGCGGCAGACCGTTGACAGTCATGGCACCCTTGTCGAGCTTGAGCTCGGCCGTCAGCTGCTCCTTGTCCGCCTTGAGGTAACCCATGGCGGCGAACTGATCCAGCATGGGCGCCAGCTGCGGCACCGCCTTGCCCAGCTTGCCGCTCAGGTTGGCGTGCAGCAGGCCGGAGAGCGCGTGCATCCCCTCTTCGCTGTTGAACAGCTGCTCGAGCGAGGTGGCCGCCAGCTTGATGTCGCCCTTCATGGCCACCGGCTCACCATTGAGGTGAGAGCTCAAGTCCACCAGCTCCAGCGTGGCGCCACGCTTGAGCATCTTGTCCAGCGCCTGCTGGATCGCCTCCTCTTCCACGCCCTGACCGCTGGAGGCCTGCAGCGCCTGATACCCTTCCAGATCCAGCCCCTTCAGATTGAGGGCCAGCTTGCTCTGGGTCAGCGCCAGGTTGTCGGTCTCGTTCTCCAGATTGAGGGTGTCCACCTTCATCTGGTAGCTGCTGGAGAGGGTCTGGGCATCATCCCCCGCCAGCTGGGTTTCGGTGGTCAGCCCCTGCAGGGAGACCTTGACGCTGTCCGGCAGCTGTACCGACAGCGCGGAGAGGGTCATGTCGCTGCGGGGAGAGAGCCAGATCCCGCTGATCTCGGCCATGTCGGCACTGCCCTTGAGCTCGGCCAGCACCATGTCCATCTTGTTCTGCTCTTCGTGCACCGTCATGCCCTGCCAGTGGAAGGTGACGTGACCGTTGCCTTCCAGATCGCCGTGATAGTCGCCCTTCATCGGCAGGAAGTTGAACTCGTCGAGCCCTTGCTTGATCTTGAACTCGTTGGCCCAGAAGCGGCTGCTGTTGCTGGCGGTCCACAGGCTGCTGACCGACTCGATGCCGAACTGCCACTGCTCCATCTTGAAGGCGTTGAACACCGGCGCCAGCGAACCCTGCTTGGTGTCGAGCAGCATGTGGCTCTTGATGTAGAGCGGCAGGATGCGGCTGGTGACGATGAACTGTGCCTCGACCGGCTCGCTCCCCTCCAGCTGACCATCCAGGCTGGCCAGGGTCTGCGGGGTGACCACCACCTTCAGCACACCATCGCGGGCGAACAGGTTGCTCGAGCTCGGCTGCCAGCTCAGTTCGACGCCGCTCTCCTGCTTCACCTTGGCGATCTGCTCGGCCATGATGCGATCGAACGTGTTGCCCGTGTACCAGCAGGCACCCAGCCCACCCACCACCAAGGCCGCCGTGACGGCCAGCGCTACTCGCTTCTTCATCTTCTTCTGTTTCTCCAGGGAGTGATTGCCGCACTCTACGGGGCCAGCTTGGGGCTAGGCAAGCGCAATTCGGCGCCTGCCGCAATTAAGTGATGTCACAACAAGGGGCTGAACAGGTAGAACATGTTCTCCATCACCTTCTTGTACCAGGGACGTGCCCGCCACTTGGCCAGCGACATGGGGGTCGCCTCTATCATGTAGCCCTGCACCAGCTGGGTCATCTCGGCGACGAACACCGGGTTGTCGATGAGCAGGGTCACCTCGAAGTTGAGCCAGAGGCTACGCCGGTCCAGATTGACCGTGCCCACCAGGGCGAAGTCGTCATCCACCAGCACGCTCTTGGTGTGCAGCAGGCCGGCGTCGTAGCGATAGACCTCCACCCCCGCCTCCAGCAGCTCCTCCATGAAGGCGTTGCAGGCGTAATTGGCCATCAGGGAGTCGTTGCGCGCCGGCAGCACCAGCTGCACCTGCACGCCACGGGCCGCCGCCGAGGAGAGCGCCGCCGCCAGCGGATCGTCCGGCACGAAGTAGGGGGTGGTCAGCACCAGATGGTGGCGGGCCTGGTAGATGGCCAGCAACAGGCTCTGCTGGATGCAGTCGCCGCCGACGAAAGGGCCGGACGGAATGAGCTGGGCCCGGTAGTTGCTCTGGGGCCAGGCCTCCGGCTCGTGCTGCAGGCTGTCGAGCAGCCGCTCACCGGTCTCCATCTCCCAGTCCCAGACGAAGATGGACCACATCAGCGGCACCATGGGCCCCTGCACCCGGATCATGATGTCGACCCACTGGCCAACCCCGGCGTTCTGCTTGAAGAAGCGGGGATCCACCATGTTCATGGAGCCGGTGTACCCGACTCGGTCGTCGATCACCACCAGCTTGCGGTGCATGCGCAGGTCCTGGCGCTGGAACGGGATGCGCCAGGCACCGACCGGCAGCACCTCCACCAGCTTGACCCCCGCCTTGCGCAGCTTTTTCGGCCAGGACGAGCGAAAGAAGGTCTTGCTGCCCATGGAATCGAGCAGCAAGCGACAATCCACGCCGCGCGCCGCCACTTCCATCAGCGCTTCACACACCTCGTCGGTGTCACCGCCCGGGTGCCAGATGTAGAACTCCAGGTAGCAGGACTGGGAGGATTGGCGGATGTCGCGCACTATCTCACGCAGGATGGCTTCCGGCTTGCTCAGCAGCGTCATCCGGTTGCCGGAGAGCATGGGCATGGCCAGCCGGCCCTGGATCAGATCGTGCAGCGGCTGGGCCTTCTCCCCCACCTCGCAGCAGTGCTGGGGGAAGAGCCGGGCCAGCTGGCGGATCCAGATGGCGTAAGGGCGGTACATGGCTTGCGCCCGCTCGGCGCGGCGCCGGCCGAGGCGGATCTCGCCGAACAGCACGTAGAAACCGACCCCGGCAAACGGGATGGCATAGATGAGGGCGAGCCAGGCCAGCGAGACCCCGATGGGTCGCCGCTTCATCACCACCCGAAATGAGACCCCCGCCACGATCACGGTGTGAAACAGCAGCAGCAACCAGCCGAGGAACTGGGAAAACAGCAGTTGGATGTCGTGCTCCAGACCGTTGATCACGAGAACTCCTTTTACAGACGAGTGAAATGCGGTGGGCAGATCCCGCGAAGCCAGGATGGTATGCTGTAAAACACACCCATTCTATCAGGTCGTTAGCATGATCCTGCAATCTATGCTGCTCAGTCTGGCCATGCTAGGTCAAGGCTCATATGACATCAATGAGCAACAGATAAACCAGTACCTGCAATCCCAGGTGCAAGTGAACAAACAGCTGGAGCTGCCCGGCATCATCAAGGCTCATGTGCAGCTCGAGCAGAGCGATGTCCAGATCGGGCGCCAGAGCCCGGACACCGCCAGGGTCTATGGCAAGGGCAAGCTCAAGATCGCCCTGCCGGATCAGACCGAGTACGACGCGCGGCTGAACATGACCTATGAGGCGAGACCGCGCTACGACAAGGCGCAGAGCGCGCTGTTCCTCGACAACATGAAGTTGATTGAATACAAGCTGGAGCCGGAGGCGGCGCAGCAGAAGTTCGGCTTCATGCTCGGCATGCTGCTGCAGAGCATGGAAAAGCGGCTGGAGACCCAGCCGGTCTATCGGCTCAACGACAAGGATCCGAACCAGGCCTGGCTGAAGGAGAATCTGTTGGGGCTGGAGCTGTCACCGGGCAAGATCCACCTGTTGACCAAGCCCCAGTGAGTCGTCAGTTGTAGACCGGGGCCTTGGCCTGACGCACCAGCAGCTCGATCTGGTAACCCTGTTCGCGCTGCTGGTCATACAGCGAGAAGAGCGGCCCCTCCAGTTCATGCAGGGGCAGGTCGGCAAAGCCGGCCTTGAGGTAGAACGGCTTTTCAAACGGCAAGGCCTGACACACCACAGGTTTGTCCTGCAGATCGTTGCAGGCGTGCTGCAACAGGCGCGAGCCCAGTCCCAGCGACTGGTAATGGGGCAGCAGACGAAAACCGCACAGGTGGTAGTAATCCTGTTCGTCGCGCAGGCGCACGGCCCCCACCAGCCAGTGGGCGTCGCGTACCACGAAGATCCGCTCGGCCAGATCCGGCACATAATGGGAGAAAGTGGTTTCGTAGTAATCCCTGATCAGGGAAAGGTCTGCATCACAGTACTCTTCGAACGTGAGTTCCATCGCCCGCTTGCCTATCACACCCGTTCCATCCATGGCCATTCGGCCCGGTCCTCATAACATTGATGTCGGTCGCAGAGATCCGACCAGATTGACGATATCACGGCTTTTAATAACAAAAAAGCCAATAACCACACCGGGTTGCATAATTTTTAACATGCCGTCAGCCGGTCTGGCCAGTGGCGATCCTATCACGGCAAGCCAGTGGCAGACACTGTTTGCGCCTCTTCCCCGCCCTTTACGGCAGCCCGCCATTTCTTGGCCCGCAACTCACTGATTTGGCTCTACAAACCCTTTTCGTAAACATTTGTTAACAAACAAATACCGCTCTCCCCCTGTATGAAAAGCCCCATTTGAATAGCAACTTTGGCATTTACCCTTATGGTGAAGCCTCGGCATAGCCTCGCGCTGTTGTTGCCCGCGTGTGTCCATCCCCACACCGACACCTCACCACTTTGCCAAGGAGTTATCATGTCCAGACCGATCCCCTCCCTGCTGATGCTGGCCCTGCTTCCCGCCGCCGGCTGGGCCGGCGACATCCATGCCCCGCTTGCCCCCTATCACTTCACGGCGCAGCAGCTTGCCGCCAGTCAGCCCCCTGTCCTCCCCCTGGATGAGGCCCACTTCGTGTTCGGCGAGGCGGCCATGGCCTTCGATCTGCACGACTTTTTGCTGCAACAGGCGCCCCACCTGTTGCCCAAGGAGGAGGTGATCCTGCACTGGAGCGGCATCACCAGCCTCAACCCCCAGTTGCTGCTGGCCCTGATGGAGGCGAGCAGTCAGCTCATCTCGGCTCCCTCCGAGCAGGCCATGGCGGCGCCGTTCGCCAAACTGGTCAAGGCCAGGGGCTTTGACAACCAGCTGGAGCTGATGGCGCGCCAGCTCTCCGAGCGCTTCTATCAGGCCCGCACCCAGCAACAGCTCATGCAGCGCAGCGCCCCCGCCCTGGCACCGCAGGCCGCGCACCAGGCCGCTATTGCCAGCATGCTGAGCACGTCGGTACAGCGCCAGCTCGGTGAGCAGTGGCGGATCCTGTTCGGCCAGGACGCCATGACCTCCCCCAGGGGCGGCGCGGCCGCCCCCGCCGCACCGCTGGCTGGCGGTCAGTTCCAGCTGCCCTGGCGCCAGGGCTACAGCTGGAAGGCCAATGGCGCCCACTCCCATACCGGCTCCGGCTACCCCTACTCCTCCATCGATGTCTCCTACGACTGGCCGGGCTGGGGCGGCGCCACCTACACGGTCACCGCCGCCAACAGCGGCACCGTCACCGTCTTCTCCCGCTGCCAGGTACGCGTCACCGCCCCCAACGGCTGGGCCACCAACTACTACCACATGAGCGGGATCTCGGTGCGCAGCGGCGACTACGTGGCCGCCGACACTCCCATCGGCACCTATGCCAGCAACCGCAACGAGGCGCTGTGCGAGGGCGGCTCCTCCACCGGCCCGCACCTGCACTTCTCCCTGCTCTACAACGGGGTGTTCCAGTCCCTGCAGGGGCAGCGGCTGAGCAGCTATGCCGTCAACGTCGGCGCCAGCAACTACGACGACAACTGCAACCGCTTCTGGCTCTACAACCAGCGCAATGGCCAGCGCTACTGCGCCTGGCAACCGCTCTACAACAACGGGATTGACTGAGCCGAAGAAAGCCCGGTGAAGTGATTGAAAAGTCAGTAATGACGCGGCCTGCGCGGTTTTTTGCAAGCCGTCACAGATCCGTACAGTCCGCTTTGAAAGTGCTCACAAAATCGCCGCCCGGCGATTGCTGGCAAGACAGGCCGGTGTGAGGCTCTGGGTGCCCATCTGGGCACCCAAAACAAGGACTGACAATAATGAAACACACAGCGGGAATCTGGGCGATCGCAGGCATGCTGATCGCGCCTTTGGCACATGCCGACGTCATACTGCACGCCTTCAACTGGAAATACAGTGAAGTCACCGCCAAGGCCGATCTCATCAAGGCCGCCGGCTACAAACAGGTGCTCATCTCGCCGCCCCTAAAGTCATCGGGCAACGAGTGGTGGGCACGCTACCAACCGCAGGATCTTCGCCTCATCGACACCCCCCTTGGCAACAAGCAGGATCTCGAACAGCTGATCGCCGCCATGCAGGCGCGGGGCATCGCCGTCTATGCGGACGTGGTGCTCAACCACATGGCCAACGAGAGCTGGAAGCGCAGCGATCTCAACTACCCCGGCAGCGAGCTGCTGCAAAGCTATGCCGCCAACCCCGGCTACTTCGAGCGGCAGAAGCTGTTTGGCGATCTGGGCCAGAACTTGCTCGCCGGCCAGGACTTCCACCCGGAAGGGTGCATCAGCGACTGGAACGATCCGGGCAACGTGCAGTACTGGCGGCTGTGCGGCGGCGCGGGTGACAAGGGGTTGCCGGATCTTGACCCCAACAACTGGGTGGTGAGCCAGCAGCAGGCCTACCTCAAGGCGCTCAAGGGGATGGGGATCAAGGGCTTTCGGGTCGATGCGGTCAAGCACATGAGCGATTACCAGATCAACGCCGTGTTCACCCCCGAGATAAAGCAGGGGATGCACGTGTTCGGCGAGGTAATCACCACCGGCGGCGCCGGCAGCAGCGATTACGAACGCTTCCTCAAGCCCTATCTCGACAGCAGCGGTCAGGGCGCCTATGACTTCCCGCTGTTTGCCTCCCTGCGCGGGGCCCTTGGCTATGGCGGCAGCATGAACCAGCTGGCGGATCCGGGGGCCTACGGTCAGGCGCTGCCGGGCAGCCGGGCGGTCACCTTCGCCATCACCCACGACATCCCCACCAACGACGGCTTTCGCTACCAGATCCTGAACCCGACCGACGAGAAGCTGGCCTATGCCTACCTGCTCGGCCGTGACGGCGGCTCGCCGCTGGTCTATTCGGACCACGGCGAGACCCAGGCCAAGGACGGGCTGCGCTGGCAAGATTACTACCTGCGCAGCGACCTCAAGGGGATGATCCGCTTCCACAACGCGGTGCAGGGCCAACCGATGCAGCTGGTCGGCAGCGGCGACTGCTTCGTGCTGTTCAAGCGCGGCAAGCAGGGGCTGGTCGGCATCAACAAGTGCGACTACGAGCAGGAGTACTGGCTCGATACCGCCAAGTTCGAGATGAACTGGTATCGCAACTACCGGGACGTGCTCGACCAAAACGCCGTGGTCAACGTGCAGAGCCAGTGGATCCGAGTCGCCATTCCCGCCCGCAGCGCCCGCCTCTGGCTGCAGGAGTAAACCGGCAGTTGCCGCGCGAGGCCGCCACTGGGCGGCCTCTTTCATTTGCTCTGCCGCCGCTATTTTCTCGGCCGAGTGCACGGGTCGGTCAGGGCGGGCTTGTTCTGCCCGCGCCGTGATGCTTTACTCAACAAGGCTAACGAGGCTGAAGGAGCAAGCCGTTGAAAGCATGGATGTTGATGGGATTGATCCCGCTGTTTTCCTCACCCGGCTGGAGCCAGACACCCGCCCCGGCCGAGGTGGTGATCCTCACCGCCGAGCCGCCGGCACCGCCCCCAGCGACGCCCCCCGTCACCCTGCACACTCCGGGCGTGCTGCCGCCACCCGAGCCGGCCAACCCCCCGCTGCCACCCGGCACCCGCCAGATCCAGGTCTACAAGTCGGTGCAGAAAAACGGCGTGGTGCGCTACTCCGACATGATGCCGGAGCAGGGGCACTACGAGCTGCTGCTGTTCAACGACTGCTATGCCTGCGACCCCGACTCCAAGGTCAACTGGCACACCACCGGCCTATTTCTCTATGACTACGCCAGCACTATCCAGGCGGCGGCCAAGGCCTATCAGGTGGAGCCGGCCCTTATCCGGGCACTGATCCACGCCGAGTCCGCCTTCAACCCCCTGGCTGTCTCTCGCAAGGGGGCCATGGGGCTGACCCAGCTGATGCCGGCCACGGCGCGGGAGCTGGGGGTGGGCAACGCCCTGCTGGCGGAGCAGAACATCTTCGGCGGAGTAAAATACCTGGCGGGGCTGCTCAAGCAGTATGGCGGCAACGTGGCACTGGCCACCGCGGCCTACAACGCCGGCGCCGGCGCGGTGCAAAAACATGGGGGCATCCCCCCTTATGCTGAAACTCGCGCCTACGTAGAGCGGGTGCAACTGCTGCGCCAGCGCTACAAGGACATGTTGAGCGCCAAGGGATTGTAGCCCCTCTCCTCTTGCCGACGACCCAACAACCCTGCGGGCCCTTGCGGCCCGTTTTCGTGCCCGCCAGAAACAAAAAACACGCCCGGGGGCGTGTCGATACCACACTTTGTTGCCCTGACGGATCAGGCTTTGGTCGCGATCGCGCGATAGGCCAATGCACCCAGAATGGCACCGACGATGGGCGCAACCCAGAACAGCCACAGCTGGCCCAGTGCCCAGTCCCCTACGAAGAAGGCCACGCCCGTGCTGCGCGCCGGGTTGACCGAGGTGTTGGTCACCGGAATGCTGATGAGGTGAATGAGGGTCAGGCACAGGCCGATGGCGATGGGAGCAAAACCGGCCGGGGCCCGGCTGTCGGTGGCGCCCATGATGACGAACAGGAAGAAACCGGTCATCACCACTTCACACACCAGCGCTGCCAGCATGCTGTAGCCGCCCGGGGAGTGCTCGCCATAGCCGTTGGAGGCAAAGCCCGCCGCCAGATCGAAACCGGCCTGACCGCTGGCAATCACATAGAGCACCGCCGCTGCCGCAATCCCGCCCAATACCTGAGCGACCATGTAGGGCAGCACGCCGGAGGCCGGGAAACGACCGCCGGCCCAGAGCCCGATGGTCACGGCCGGGTTCAGGTGACAGCCAGAGATATGGCCGATGGCGTAAGCCATGGTCAGCACGGTCAGGCCGAACGCCAGCGCCACGCCGAGCAGACCGATGCCGACGTTCGGAAAGGCGGCGGCCAGCACGGCACTGCCGCAGCCCCCCAGCACCAGCCAGAAGGTGCCCATGAATTCAGCTGCAAAAGGTTTCACTTCTCAACTCTCCCAATGATGGATGAAGCGGGAGCCTGCGGCTCACCGGGCCGCACCACGCGACCGGCGCACATTATGGGAGTCCCGATCGGGCAAGCGAAGGGAAGCGATGAAGACCGAAAAACGTGACTTACGTCACAAGTTATTGATTAACTGAGAGGATTGTCGTTAGTGCCCGAGTGGGCAGCAACATGAGGCGGAAAGGATATGCGACAGCTTGTGACTCTGTTGAGGCTTTTGCCGACAGCCGCCGCAACCAGAGGGGCAACTAGCCGGCACATGGCCGCTTGCCTGAGATTGCCGGTATCAGGCCGGCAATATCGGCTCAGCGGTAACGACCGCGCACCGATCCCGTGCTGCGCCCGGCCATCTTGATCAGGATCTGGCGGGTATGGAAGTGGCAGAGCGCCACCCCGAGGGCATCCGCCGCATCCGCCTGGGGGGTGGCCGAGAGCTTGAGCAGGTGGGTCACCATGTGCTGCACCTGCTCCTTGGCGGCGCCACCGGTCCCCACCACCGCCTGCTTGATCTGGGTGGCCGAGTATTCGCTCACCGGCAGCAGGGCATTAACCGCCGCCACGATGGCACTACCGCGAGCCTGACCCAGCTTCAAAGCCGAATCGGCGTTGCGGGCCATGAAAACCCGCTCGATGGCGAACTCGTCCGGCTTGAACTGGGTGATGATCTCGCTCACCCCGTCATAGACCTGCTTGAGGCGTGACGGCAGCTCGCCCAAATCGGTGCGGATGCAGCCCGAGCCCAGGTACTCCGCCTTGCCCGCCACGATGCGAATGACCCCGTAACCTGTGATGCGCGAACCCGGGTCTATCCCCAAAATGATGCTCATGGACGGGCCACCCTGGCCATCATGGCGGGGATCCGCTCCCGTTTGGCAAGGGCGGCCAGCCGGCCACCCCGTTTCAATAGCTGGTTCATCACACTCTGTCGCTCTGCTGGCAGTTCATGGCCGCCAAGATAGCAAACAAGCGCCCGCTTGGCTTGCCCGGCAGCGCCCCCGTCAATCAACTGCGCAGGGATGCGCCATCTCATACAGTGGTCCGGCGATTTTTTCGCCCGCCGCCCCGCCGATGACCTAGGCAAACCGGCGCGGTGATCACCCTCACTCCCCCGCCAGGGCCACCAGTTGCTCTGCCAGCCGGTGGCTGTGCAGGTAGCTCTCAATCAGTGCACCGTCGGCCCGCCCCGCCTCAATCTGCTGATACCAGTGGGCCAGCATGGCGGCAAAGCCCCGTTGGGTAAGCACCGACTGCCAGTCGCCCGGCGCCAGAGTCTGCACGGTTTTATCGCGGGCCAGGGTGCCCCGAGTGCAGTTTTCGATATGCAGGGAGAGGTTGTCGCCATAGGCATCGATACGCTCCTCGGTGAGACCGGTGCTGCGGTTCATGCTGCCGCTCACCGCCACCTGTCCGCTCTGCCAGGCCACGCTCACCCCGGCCAACAGCGCCGGCTGACGGGCACAGCGCCGCAGCACCGCATGCAGCTCCCCATCAGGCGCGCCGCCATAGAAGCAGAGGCTGTCGAGCACGTGGATGAAGTCGTCGAACAGAAACGAGCGCGGCGCCCCCGGCAAGGCGTGGCGATGTTTCTGCCAGTGGATCTCGGTAAGCGGCCGATTATCTGCAAGCGGCAGCGCCCGGGCCGCGCTCATGGCGGGCAGATAGCGGCGATTGAAGCCGACAAACAGCGGACGGTTCTGCGCCAGCGCTAGGTTGGCAAGCTCCTCTACCCCGGCAAACGTGTCGCACAGCGGCTTGTCGACAAAGGTGGGGATGCCGGCGCGCAGGCACTGGGCAGCCAGCTCAAGGTGCACCGCGGTGGCGGCGTGGATCATCACCGCATCCGGGCGACTTGCCAGCAGGTCACCCAGCTCGGTGAAGCACTCGGCGATCCGGTACTGGCGGGCCAGCTTATCCAATACCGCTGGATTGCGGGTACAGAGCAGCGAGGTGACTCGCTCGTCACTGGCAAGCAGCGGCAGATAGGCTTTCTGGGCGATATCACCAAGACCTACGAGGGCAATGCGCATGGGGACTCCTTGTGGCGGCGGGTTATGGGCGCCGTTTTATCCGGCAACGGCTGACAGGGTATCATCCTCGCCGACCCGGACACAGCCGATGGCTGACCCACCCCCGCCCTCTGCCCCGGGAGTGTCATTTTTGGCTCCATCTGGCTAAGATGCCCGCTTTTGGACATAAGAAACGCCAAGGAGTGCCATGCCAAGCTCAACCCTGCTCTCGCTGTTTCGCTACAAGACCTGGGCCGATGGCGAACTGCTCGATGCCCTCGCCACCCTGGATGCCGCGCAAGACGGCGAGGCTCACCACACGGCCCTGCGCATCTTCAACCATATCCATGTGGTCGATGCCATCTTCAAGGCCAATCTGCTGGGGGAACGGCACGGCTTTACCGCCACCAATACCCCCGAGACACCGACCCTGGCGATGCTGCGCAGCGCCATCGGCAAGCTGGATGCCTGGTATCTGGATTACGTCGCCGGCCTGAGCGAGGCAGATGGCGAGGCCATGCTCTCGTTCAACTTCGTGGATGGCGACAAGGGGCAGATGAGCCGCGCCGAGATGCTGCTGCATCTGGTGACCCACGGCGGCTATCACAGGGGGGCGATCGGGCGGATTCTGGTGCAGTGCGGCATCACGCCGCCGCGCGATACCCTGACTACCTTTTTGCATCGCAGCGAACCCGAGCGTCGCGGCAGCTAAACGACAAACGAGGGCGACCCATGTCGCCCTCTACTCTGAAGATTTAGCCTGATCTTTGGCATCGAGCCATTTTCCGATTCTGGCCCCAATCTCTGAGCAGATCATGGCGCCGATCATGGCCCCGATCATCCGGTTCATATCGGAGATCTCTTTTGATTCAAGGAGCAGGGTCGCGATCAGGTTAAAGGCAATGAGCCCCATCACCAGCCCAAGCCCGCTGCCAATCTTCTCTCTTCTGGATCGGGCTTTCGCCGCCATCTCGAACTCCTATCGGGGATGCCCGCGGTCATATGCTCAAGGGAGAGTTGATTATCTTCTCCCCTACCCGCTAATCAGTAGTCAAGATAGCAAAGTCACTACCATCTAACTGCTTTTGGTTACGTGTGGCTATCCGCTTTGATGACCTAGTTCAAAAAACGATAAATTTCTGATGGTGGTATTCAATTTGATGCTCGCATAAACGACTTCGTTTGCCTTAGTCTAGCCATCGTTGCCTATTAACCGTGATGGGTGACTACCTCTGTTGGTTAATTGAGCATATTGGAAGCCGTAATCCACGGGCGGTAGCGTATTTTTGTCGGTTTGTGCTGAGCTTGCGAAGCTCAACATACGAGATGACGGTTGTATAGGGTTTTACCTGAGAAGCAAGTGGTAATAGTTATTGCTCATCACCGCGTCGACACAGGCGCTGATGGCAAACAGCCGCAACAGCTGTACCTATTTGTCGACCGTTCTCTGGTCGTCGATGCCCGTAACTCTGACCTGAGTGGGTATCTTCACTACGCAAGAAAGCCCGCCGTACACAACAGCTGATCATGTAATAGCAGGGCGTATCTTGCAGGCTGATTTGATGTGAGCGGACAATGGTCATGGCTCACCCCTCGAAAGTGACTGATCAAGCCAAGTTCAGGGTTACGCCTCTGTCAAAAAGGTGGGTGTCCCAGATTTCGCTTGACTCAAAAAGGCAGGTGTTCAAAATTTTGTATTATTCCCTGTAAAAATGATGGAGGTCCCAGAGTCTAAATATTAACAATATCAATCGATAGGAATACGATTTTCAAGTAGCTTAACCCGCCTAAGCCTAAATATATAATAACCAATCACATTATACCCAAGGGATGACAATTAATGAAGAATTTAAATCAACTAATCTCATCAGCAGTCGAGGCATCTGGAGCTGACGATTCAATTAACTCTCAACTAACAGAAGTATTAATAAAAGAACTTAATGACTATATAAGCCTTGAACTTCTTAAAACTAAACTTGAAGTTTTATATAATTTTGAGAAAAACTATCTTGACTTGGTCAAGGAATATAAAGAAGAAATAAAATTTGCCAGCACACTACAAGAAGATCTGCGTAAAGAACGTGCAAAGTTCTTCTCTGAAACTCTAAAAGAAGTTTCCGCTACACTTAGTGAATCTCAGGTAGATGGTGAAGTAGCGTCAAAATGGTTGAAAGAGCTTGTTGATAGTTACACCAAGAGTTTAAATTTAAGTGGTAGTCTTATAGAAGAACACACTCTTGATACCATTGGAAAAATTCGCTCAGAAGCCAAATTAAATAAACCGACCTTTATTGATAATGAGTAGTTTGTAGCTGATAGATTATGCTCATAAAAAGGCAGCCAATAGGGGAGTTTAATTTGATAAAGCAACGTAAAATTGCAGAAAACAAATTAATTCCCAAAGACTCTATAAGGACCTAGTTAAGAGCATTACTTTTAATTATGCAACGAAAAGAAAAAGAGACCAAAATTGCACCTCAAGCAATGAGGGAGCTACTGATAGCCTTACGAGAAGCAAGGGAAGATCTTGTATTTCGTAGTTTGAATGAAGACCCTCAATTATTTACAAGCCTATTCCAATATGAAAATGATGAAAACCTCCTATTATTATCTTTTGAAAGGGAATTTTTTATCTTCATTAATAGTAATCTAGAGAAACTCTGTAAGCACATTTCTGATGTTGAAAATGTTGATACAAAAATAAGACTGAGAAAAATCATCGAGGAATTATTAAGCTTTAAAAAAGCTAGAAATCCCTCCTACATAAACACAGTATTTCTCAGTGAGAGAATCGATTTAATTGAAAAGATACTCTCAGCCTTTGATAAAGGGAGGAATCGACTTGAAGAAATAAATTATATACATAAAAAAGACAAGGTACTTTTTGAAAGAGAATTCAAACGATTATTAGGGAAACAAAATGGCTTGGCTTAGCAAATTAGGTGGCGCTCTTCTTGATTGTATTAGTAAGCCTATTGATGTGTTATGTGATTGGGCTTCTGAACCCCTTAATGCAAGATCTCACGAAAGAAGTGAATCAGCAAAAAATTCAGCACACCAGCGTGACATGGAAATATTAACAGCTAAATCTAGGTCTGAACATGAGATCAGATCTAACGAGATGAAGCTTGCACAAGAATTAAGAGAAAAAGACAAAGAACTCGATGTTAATCTAGAGATTCGCAGGGTTCGTGAAATTGAAATGGCAGTAGCTGAAATCCAAGAATGGAAAAAGGAAAAAGAATTTGAGCGCATGGAGCGAACTACAGCTGCAATCGCTCATTATTTAAAGCAATTAACAAAGCTAAATGTAGAAACAATCAATGCTATTGGTCATATGCAGCTCGAACTTAAAGAACGTGCTCAGCAACTTGTCTATGATAAAACCATTCAATATAAAAAGCTTCAGGATACAGCTATCGACGAAGCAATGAACGATTTCCTTAGAATTGAGGATAAATTTGGTAACAATGAAAGAGCAAAGGACATTCTAATTAGAGCAGTTGATACTAAGCTTGGTAATATCATTGATACATCAACCCGTTTTCTAGAAGAACTTAATCGAGATATTGTAAATCTTAACGAAAGCATTGATCGACTAACAAACCAAGGCCAAAGATTTATAGAGAGTCACTTAGAGCGATTTCACATTTCTGATACAAGCTCACCTTTAGCCATTGTAGATACAAGTGTTGAAAATGCTCCCCCCAAAAAATATATAAACTAGTTTTTTCACACCGAGTTATTTTATTAGAACCGTGTCAAACTGATAAAAGTCAAAATAAAAAAGGCGACCATCTGGTCGCCTTTTTATTTATTTCACCCCCATAAGGGAATATCACCGAGCCGGTCGCTTGGCACCATTGCCTTTGGCCGCAGGCTTGCCGCCTTGGGTGGTGGGTTTGGCACCCGGCTTGGCAGAGCCGGCGCGGGTCGGTGCCTTGCCTTTGTGAGCGGGTTTGCTCTTACCAGCACTCTGACCTGCGCCCTGACCTGTACCTTGCGAACTGGGCTTGCCGTTACCCGAGCCTTTCTGGAGCTGGGAGCCCACCGGTTTGCCATTGCTGGCCTTGCCGCCATTTCTACTAGCCGCTGGGGCATTGGCTGCACCGGCCTCGCTGCGGGCGGCCTTGTTGCCAGCCCCGTTGCTGCGCTGATGGGTGATGGCACTGTGGCGGGTCAGGGCAGGTTTCAAGCCCTTGCTGCGGCTGCGTTCGGCCTTGGCTTCGCCACGGCCTTCCGGCGGCACCAGGCAGTCGGGGCCGTTGCCGATCAGGTGGCCCTTGCCCATCTCCAGCAGGGCTTCGCGGATCATCGGCCAGCCGGCCGGATCGTGGTAGCGCAGCAGCGCCTTGTGCAGGCGACGGCGGCGCTCCCCTTTCACCACGAACACGTCCCCACCCTGGCGGCTCACCTTGTTGAGCGGGTTTTTCTCGGTGTAATACATGGTGGTGGCGTTGGCGAGCGGCGACGGGTAGAAGTTCTGCACCTGATCGAGCTTGAAGCGGTTGGACTTGATCCAGAGCGCCATGTTCACCATGTCCTCATCCGTGGTGCCCGGGTGGGCGGAGATGAAGTAGGGGATCAGGTACTGCTGCTTGCCCGCCTCTTTGGAATACTTGTCGAACAGCTCCTTGAAGCTGTAGTAGCTGCCCATGCCCGGCTTCATCATCTTGGAGAGCGGGCCCTCTTCGGTGTGTTCCGGCGCGATCTTGAGGTAGCCGCCGACGTGGTACTTGGCCAGCTCCTTGATGTAGCGCGGATCTTCCACCGCGATGTCGTAACGCACGCCGGAGGCGATCAGGATCTTCTTGATGCCCTTGAGGTCGCGCGCCTTGCGATAGAGGTTGATGGTCGGGCTGTGGTCGGTGTCCATGTGCGGGCAGATGGTCGGCCAGACGCAGGAGGCGCGCCGACAGGTCTGCTCGGCCTTGGGGCTCTTGCAGCGCAACTTGTACATGTTGGCGGTGGGGCCGCCCAGATCCGAGATGACGCCGGTAAAGCCCGGCACCTTGTCGCGGATCTCTTCGATTTCTTTGAGAATCGACTCTTCCGAGCGGCTCTGGATGATGCGCCCCTCGTGCTCGGTGATGGAGCAGAAGGAGCAACCGCCGAAGCAGCCGCGCATGATGTTGACCGAAGTCTTGATCATGTCGTAGGCCGGGATCTTCGCGTTACCATAGGCCGGGTGCGGCACCCGCTGGTAAGGCAGGCCGAACACCCCGTCCATCTCGTCGGTTTCGAGCGGGAAGGCGGGCGGGTTGACCCAGATGATGCGATCGCCGTGCGCCTGAGAGAGCGCGCGGGCGCAGCCCGGGTTGGTCTCGTGGTGCAGGATGCGCGAGGCATGGGCGTAGAGCACCTTGTCTTCCTTCACCCGCTCGAATGCCGGCAGCTTGACGTAGGTCAGCTCCCACGGCTTTTGCTTGGGCGGCTGTACCAGGATGGGCTTGGCCTCCTGCGCAGCCGGCGCGGTACCTTCGTCGTCCGCGCAGGGGGCCCCTTCCATATAAGGGTTGGGGATAGGATCGATGCGGCCAATCTGGTCGAGCTTGCTCGAATCCACCCCGCGCCAGCTCGGCAGCGGCTCCTTGCGAATGACCGCAGTGCCGCGAATGTCCTGCATGGTGTCGATGGTCTCGCCGCCTGCGATGCGATGAGCCACCTCGATCAGCGGCCGCTCGGCGTTGCCGTAGATGAGAATGTCGGCCTTGGCGTCGATCAGGATGGAGCGACGGATGGTCTCGGACCAGTAGTCGTAATGGGCGATGCGGCGCAGGGATGCCTCGATGCCGCCGATGACCACCGGGACCTCTTTATAGGCCTCTTTGCAGCGCTGGGTATAGACCAGGGTGGCGCGATCCGGCCGCTTGCCGCCCACATCCCCCGGGGTGTAGGCGTCGTCGTGGCGCAGCTTCTTGTCGGCGGTGTAGCGGTTGATCATGGAGTCCATGTTGCCCGCGGTCACCCCGTAGAAGAGGTTGGGCTTGCCCAGGCGCATGAAGTCATCCTTCGATGACCAGTCCGGCTGGGCGATGATGCCGACCCGAAAACCCTGGGATTCGAGCATGCGGCCGATCACCGCCATGCCGAAGCTCGGGTGATCCACATAGGCATCTCCGGTCACCAGCACGATGTCGCAGCTGTCCCAGCCGAGCTTGTCCATCTCCGCGCGGGACATGGGCAGGAAGGGCGCCGTGCCGTAGCACTCGGCCCAGTAACGGGGATAGGAGAAGAGGTTGGTAACCGGCTGCATTTTGACCACCTGGAACAATTCGGGTCGCGCATTATACCGGCAGAGCAAGGCGGGGGCGACGGCTTTTTGCCCCTACGATAGATGTGGAAAAGGCGAGCCAGCGGGGCTCGCCTGAAAAGTGTGGGTCAATTGTTAGCTCAGGCCAGGACGCGGGCCAGCACAATACGGTTGTAGTGGCGCTGCAGCAACTGATAGCCGCCCAGCAGGCACCAGACCAGGGCGGGCGCCAGGAACACCGGGTGGGTGGCCAGGCGCAGCATCAGCAGGCCCAGCAGGATCAGCGCGAACGGCCGGCTCTCGTAGAGCCACAGCGGCCAGCCCTGCTTTCGCAGCTGCTGCTTGTCGGGCCGGCGATAGGCGCCGCGTCGAAACCAGGCCAGCGAACCGGCCAGATAGAATGCCAACCCGGCCAGCAACAACCCCGGCTGATCGGCAATCCCCAACAACAGCAAACCGCTGCCCATATAGGCAAAAGGCAGCGGTTCATAAATGGCTGATGGCAACATATGTTCACCTCAACGTTAAACTGGCTACATATTAACCCGCTCATCCGAGGATGCCATCAGCTTGCAGTGCCTTTCACCTATATGGGTGTAGGCATCAGGCCGCCGGTTTGTCCTGCTGAGAGGTGGCCTCGCTGGCCGCCAGCGCCTCGTCCACCTGTTGATCCCGCGCTCCGGTCATGCCGGCCCGTTTGGCCAGCAGATGGTAGATGGCGGGCACCAGCAGCAGGGTCACCAGAGTCGCGAGCGATAACCCGAAGAAAACCACTGTCCCCACCGACATCCGGCTCTCGTAGCCCGCCCCCATGGAGAGCATCAGCGGCACGGCCCCTATGATGGCGGTGAGCGAGGTCATCAGGATCGGGCGCAAGCGGCGCACCGAACCTGCGATGATCGCCTCGTCGAACCCCTCGCCGCGCTGGCGCAACTGGTTGATGAACTCGACGATCAAGATACCGTTCTTGGTCACCATGCCGATCAGCATGATCATGCCGATCTGGCTATAGATGCTCATCTCCTGGCCCGTCAACCAGAGGCCGAGCAGGCCGCCGAAAATGCCGAGTGGCACCGTCACCATCACCACCGCCGGGGTCAGCATGCTCTCGAACTGGGCCACCAGTACCAGATAGACCACCAGCAGGGCCAGACCGAACACCAGCGCCATCTCCCCCTGGTTGTCGCGATAGTCCTTGGACTCGCCGGTATAATCCACCGTCATGCCGCTTGGCAGGTTGGCGCTGGCCCAGCCGTCCAGGTAATCCAGCGCCTCGCCCAGGGTATGGCCCGGCGCCAGATCCGCGGTCAGGGTCACCGCCTTCTGACGCTGGTAGTGGTTGAGGCGCTGCGGGCTCGCCACCTGCTTGACTGTGGCCAGGGTCGAGAGGGTCACCATCTCGCCATTGGCCGCCTTGAGGTAGATGCGGCTCAAGTCGGAGACGCCGTTGAAGTCGCGCTGGTTGGCGCGCAGGTAGACGTCGTACTCCTCCCCTCTGTCTACATAGGTGGTCTGGCTGATGCCGCCGAGCAGGGCCTGCAGGGAGCTCGCGACTGTGGAAACCGGGATGCCGAGCTGGTTGGCCCGATCCCGTTCTATGGTCACCTGCAGCTCCGGGGTCTTCTCGGCATAGTCGAGATCCGGCGTCTCCATCAGACCACTCTGGGCTGCCGCCTCTTTCAGGGCCAGCCCCTGCTGATAGAGCTCGGCGTAATCGGAGCCCTGCAGCACGAATTGCACCGCCGCGGTGGAGCCGCCGCGAAAGCCCGGCTGGAAGGTGCGGATCATCACGTCCGGAATGCCGGCCAGCCGCCCGCTCAGGGACTTGGCAAATTCGGTGGCGGTTTCATCCCGCTCGGCCCAGTCGGTGAGCTGGATGATGGCCATGCCGGTCTGATCGCCGCCGCGGCCGAAGGCCGGGGTGCTGAAGCTCATGGCCTGCACCACCCCCTTGCCGAGCAGCGGCATGATGGCCGCCTCCACCTGCTGCATGTTGCGCTTCATCCGCTCGATGCTGGTGCCCTCGGCCCCCTTGACGAACACGTAGAGCACGCCCCGATCCTCGGTCGGGGTCAGGCTGGTGGGCAGCTGGGCAAACAGGGCGCCGATGCCGCCCAGGCAGAGCACCAGCACCAGCGGGGTCCAGCGCGAGTGGTGCAGCATCCAGCCGAGCAGCCGGCGGTAGTGGGTCTCCACCCAGCCGAGGCCGCGATCGAGCGCCGCCGTCAGCCGGTTGGGCCGATCCACCGAGCGCATCAGCCAGGAGCCCATGGCCGGGGTCAAGGTGAGCGCAATCAGCGACGAGAAGAGCACCGCCAGCGACAGCAGGATGGCGAACTCGGTAAAGAGCCGGCCCACCATGCCATCCATGAAGGCGATGGGCACGAACACCATCACCAGCACGGCGGTGGTGGCGATCACCGCAAAGCCCACCTCGCGGGTGCCGTGCCAGGCGGCCAGCAGGGGCGGTTCGCCGCGCTGCAGATGGTGGTGAATGTTCTCCACCACCACGATGGCGTCATCCACCACCAGACCGATGGCGAGAATGAGCGCCAGCAAGGTGATGAGGTTGATGGAAAAGCCGAGATACCAGGCCCCGATAAAGGCCGAGATGAGCGACACCGGCACCGTGATGGCCGGAATGAGGGTGGTACGCCCCTGCCCCAGGAACAGATAGAGCACGGCCACCACCAGCACGGCGCAGATGGCGAGGGTCTCGTACACCTCGTCGATGGCCTGCTTGATGAAGATGGTGGAGTCGTAGTCGACCTCCAGCGTGGCCCCCTCCGGCAGGAAGCGCTGCATCTCGGCCATCTTCTTCTCGACCCCCTGCGCCACCGCCAGCGGGTTGGCGGTGGACTGGGCGACGATGCCTATCCCCAGGCTCTCACGGCCGTTGCGCTGGTAAGCGCTGTCTTCGTTCTTGGCCCCCACCTCCACATCGGCGATGTCGGCCAGATAGATGCTCTGGCCGTTGGCGGCAGTGCGCACCTGCAGCGCCTGGAAATCGGCGGCGGTGTGATAGAGCCGGGCAATCTGCACCGCCATGGTCATGCTGTTGTTGCGGATCTCGCCGCCCGGCAGTTCGATGTTCTCGCGCTTGAGGGCGTCCTGCACGTCCGCCACCGTGACGCCGCGCGCCGCCATGTCGGCTGGGCGCAGTCGCACGTACATCACCTGGGTCAGATCGCCGGAGAGCGACACCTCGCTCACCCCGTCCACCAGGCTCAAGGGATCCACCAGTACCCGGTTGGCGTAGTCGGTCATGGCGGTGCGGTCCATCTGGGTGCTGCTGAAATTGAGCCAGACCGCCACGTCGCCGTTGCCGTTGTCCTTGGTGACCAGGGGTTCATCCACCTCGTCCGGCAGCTTGGGGCGGGCGCGGGAGATGGCGTCGCGCACATCGGAGATCCCCTCCACCATGTTCCAGCCGAGCTTGAACTCCACCGTGATGACCGAGCGCCCCTTGCGGGTCACCGAGTTGATGTTCTTGATGCCGCTGATGCCGGAGAGCTGATCCTCGATGGGCTTGGTGACCTGGCTCTCCATGACGGCGGGGGCGGCCCCCTCGTACATGGTGGTGATGGAGACGGACGGCGTCTGCACGTCCGGCATCTCCCGCACCGTCAGCTTGGAAAACGCCACCAGACCGAACACGGTGAGCAGCGCGCTCAGCACCACCGCCACCAGCGGGCGGCGGACAGAGATATCGGAGAGCCACATCAGCCTTTGACCTCCGCCAGATCGTGCACGCTGACGCCGTCACGCAGGTTGACCAGCCCCTCGACCACGATGCGATCGCCCACCTTGAGCCCTTCGGTCACCCACACCTCTTCACCATGGGTATCCCCCAGCACCACCGGCACCCGCTTGACCTTGCCATTGGGCTCGAGACGATAGACGAAGCGCTGCTCGCCGGCATACTCCACCGACTGGGCGGGGATCAGGGTCATCTTCTGTGGCGGCAGGGAGAGTTCGACGTTGAGCAGCATGCCGGGGCGCAGCTGACCGTCAGGATTGGGGATGATCACCCGCGCCTTGATGTTCTGGGTATCGTTGGAGACGCGGCTGTCCAGCGTCTCCAGTACACCGCGGAAAGATTGATCCGGCCAGGCCGAACTGGTCGCCGTCACCGCCATGCCGGGGCGCAGCAGCGAGAGGTAGCGCTCGGGCACCGCCAGATCGAGCCGCAGCTTGGCCAGCTCGTCCAGGTGGAGCAGGGTATCGCCGCTGTTGACCAGAGCCCCTTCGCTCAGATCGATGAGGCTGACCGAGCCGTCGAACGGCGCCAGCAGGGTGCGCAGGGAGAGCTCGTACTTGGCGGCATCGGCGCGGGCCTGAGCCTGGGCGACCGTGGCCTCCTGCCCCTCCAGCTCCGAGGTGGTGATGGCACCGCGCGCCACCAGCCGGCGCATGTCCCGCAGCTTGCGGCTCTCGTCGCGCACGCTGGCGCTCTGCTCGGCCAGCTCCGCCTGCTGCTTGCCGGCATCGAGGGCGATCAGCACGTCCCCCTGCTTGACCTGCTGGCCGGATCGCACCGCGATCTTGACGATGCGGCCGGTCACCTCCGGGCTTATCACCACGGAGCGGTTGGCGGCCAGCTTGCTAACCAGCTTGATGGAGGGTTCGGCCAGGCTCTGGCTGACCGTCTGCGCCCTGATGTTGACCTGACGTGGCTGGGGTTTGCCGGCAGGGGCGGAGTGGCGGTAATACCAGCCGGCGGAAATCAGCAAAGAGAGGCAGGCAAGCACCAGCCATATACGCATTTTCATCAAGCAATCCATGAAATTAAGAGAAAAGAGGGCACTTCATCAATGATGGTCACCATGTTACCCCCTGACTATGCCGTGACTATGTATAAATGTGACAAAACGTAACAGAAACGGCGATATTTGATTGAAATAGCAGTAGCAGAAGACGGGCTTCACGATTGTGCCCTAAACTGATGCTCCGAACCTGTCCGGATCCCGCCTAACGCCTATGCCTGAACCCAGATCTCATTTTGTTACCTGTCGCCTGCAATGGCTGCTCTGCGCCTTCGTCGCCCTGCTGCTGGCCATCACTCTCAAGCTGACCCTGACCCAGGTCACCGACCATTATCAGAGCGATACCCTCAGCACCGCCTCCCGCTTGAAATCCCAGTTTCAGCAGATGGAAACCTTTCTCGAGGCGATGCGCGGTCAGGCAGAGGAGCGGCTGCGCAGCAACCCGCAATCCGCCCTCACCCAGCAGCTCTATGGCGCCCTGCGGGAGAATGGCGACCAGGGCTTTGCGCTGGATAAGGTGCCCGCCAACCTGCCCAAAGGGCTGAGCGGCAACCTGACCGGACTGGGGCCGCTGCCAGCCCCCGGCAGCCCGCGCGCCGCCAGGTTACACCTGGCGCTGAGCCTCTCCCCCCTGCTCTCCACTGCCAGCAAGCTGCTGGGGGACAAGGTCGGCTGGCTCTACTTCACCGGGGTCGATGACTTCGTCTATCTCTACCCCTGGGTTCCCGCCAGCCAGTTTCACTTTAGGCGCAACATCTATCTCAAGTCCTACTGGCAGGATGCCCTGAAACAGAAGGAGAAGAGCCTGCACGCCACCGTCTCGCGCCCCTACGAGGACTTTGCCGGCGCGGGCCAGATGATCACCCTGTCACAACCCATCGTGAAGGATCAGGTGCTGGTGGGCGTCATCAGCATCGACGTGCTGCTCTCCCGGCTGGAGCAGCTGCTGCGCGAATCCACCCCCGGCATAGGCACTCTGTTTCTGGTCAACCAGCATCAGCAGATCCTCGCCAGCAGCAATCAGGAGGTCGACTTCGTCCCAAAGCCGTCAAAGGCTCGGGATGGCTACCACTGGCAGCAGGGGGCCTTTCAGTTCCAGTACGACATTCCTGACACCGAGCTCACCCTGCTTCACCGCATCCCCCTGTCCTCGCTGCTGTGGGCCCTGCTCTGCCAGTCCGCCCCGACCCTGATCGCCCTGTTCTTCATGGCCTGGGCCGTGCTCGCCAATCTCAAGTCCCGCCGCCTGAACCGGCAGCTGGACTACCTCTCTCGCCACGATGCCCTGACCGGTGCCTTCAACCGCCACTACTTCGATGAGTTTGAGCGCCGCCATCAGCAGCGCGGGGGCAGCGTCGGGGTGATCATGTTCGACTGCGATCACTTCAAGCAGGTCAACGACCGCTTTGGTCACGAGGTGGGCGATCAGGTGCTGATCCAGCTGGTGCGCCTGTGCCAGCAGCACCTGCGGCGGGAAGACGCCCTGATCCGCTGGGGCGGCGAGGAGTTTCTACTGCTGGCAACCAAAGGGAGCGAACCACTCGACCAGCTGGCCGAGCAGCTGCGTCTGCGCATCGCCCGCCACCCCTGGCAGGAGCTGGCGCCGGCCCTGGCGGTGACCGTCAGCCTGGGTTACCACCACAGCACTACCGATACCCAGATGCAGGAGGCCATTCGGCGGGCCGACGTGGCGCTCTATCAGGCCAAGGCCAACGGTCGCAATCGCAGCGAACGCTGGCAGGATGACGGCGCCGGCAACTGCGGGTAAGCTGGCTTTCTCACTCACTCCTGGAGAGACAAAGTGGCACGAAAACCCCGTGTGGGACTGGCTCTTGGCAGCGGCGCGGCCCGTGGATGGGCACACATCGGCATCATACGGGCGCTGGAGCGGCTCGGCGTCAAACCGGATCTGGTGGCGGGATGCTCCATCGGCAGCTTTGTCGGCGCCGCCTATGCCGCCGGTGAACTGGACAAGCTGGAGAGCTGGGTACGCGGCTTCAGCCGCTTGCAGGTGGTCAGCCTGCTCGATCCGGCCCTCTCCGGCGGCCTATTTCGCGGCGAGAAGGTGTTCGGCATCGCCGCCAACCACCTAGGCGATCCCGCCATCGAAACGCTGCCGCTGCCCTTTGCCTGCGTCGCCACCGAGCTCGATACCGGCCGCGAGATCTGGCTGCAGCAGGGGCCGCTGCGCCAGTGCGTGCGCGCCTCCTGCGGCATGCCCGGCATCCTGACCCCGACCCGGGTCGAAGATCGTTGGCTGGTGGACGGCGCCGTGGTCAATCCGGTGCCCATCTCGCTGGCCCGCGCCATGGGGGCCGAGGTGGTGATCGCCGTCAACCTCAACGCCGACATGCACCAGCCCTGGACTGACGAGCCGGATGAACCGAGCGGCGGCAACCGCTTCAGCCAGTGGTTCAACCGGGGCGACAGCCCCAACACGCCGGGCATGTGGAGCGTGATGACCGGCTCCATCAACATCATGCAGGAGCGCATCACCCGCGCCCGGATGGCAGGCGACCCGCCCGAGATCCAGCTCTGCCCGCGCCTTGGCAGCTTCTCCATCATGGATTTCCACCGCGCCAGCGACGCCATCAACGAGGGCGAGGCCTGCGTCGAGCGCAACCTCGACCAGCTCAAGGATGAACTCGGCCGCCTCGGTGTGCTCTAGCGCGGTTCACCATCTGCAAGACGGGACATCTCCAATGAAAAGAGCGCCTTGCGGCGCTCTTTTTCTATGCAAACTGCTGGCCCAGCACAGCTGGCTAGAACAGCCCCAACCCTTTGAGCATTACGATCAGGATCAGCAGCGGCGACACGTAACGGATGATGAAGAACAGCGGCTTGAGGATCGCCAGCTCCAGCTCGCCGCCGTTGGTCAGCGCCTCCTTCATCCGCTCGAAGCCCCACACCCAGCCCACGAACAGGCAGAGGAAGATACCGCCAAGAGGCATCAATACGTTGGAAGAGACGAAATCGAACAGGTCGAAGAAGGTCTTGCCGGCGATATGAACGTCCGCCAGCGAGCTGTTGGAAAGCGCGCAGGTCGACCCCACCGCACCCAGCACCAGCAGGTTGAGCAGGGTCGCTTTGGGGCGGCTCATGCCAAATCGCTCTGACACCACCGAGACCGGCACTTCCAGAATCGAGAGCATGGCGCCGGTGGCGGCGATGGCGGAGAGCACGAAGAACAGCACCATGAACAGGTG
This sequence comes from Aeromonas sp. 2692-1, assembly GCF_013085505.1. Lineage (NCBI taxonomy): Bacteria > Pseudomonadati > Pseudomonadota > Gammaproteobacteria > Aeromonadales > Aeromonadaceae > Aeromonas > Aeromonas sp. 2692-1. The sequence goes on along the minus strand of NZ_CP038513.1, from coordinate 2,260,899 downwards.
GCCGAACGGAATGCTGGCGAAGACCGCCGGAATGGTGATGAACAGCAGGGAGGGACCGGCAGTGGGCTCAAAACCGAAGGCGAATACCGCCGGGAAGATGGCGATGCCGGCCAGCATGGAGACGAACAGGTCGGCGCACATCACCCGGAAGGTGGTCAGCGGGATGTTCTGATCATCCCGAAAGTAGCTGCCATAGGTCATCATGCAACCCATGCCGATGGAGAGCTTGAAGAAGGCCAACCCCATGGCGGTCAGCACCACCCCGGCCGTTATCTTGGAAAAATCCGGTGAGAACAGAAAATGCAGCCCCTGGCTCGCACCCGGCAGGGTCAGACTGCGGATACCGATAACCAGCAGCAGGATAAAGAGCACCGGCATCAGCTTCTTGGTTACCGCCTCGATCCCCTTGGAGACCCCCATCAGCAAGATGCCGCCCATCAGAGCCAGCACCAGCCACTGCCAGAGCAGGCTCTGCAGCGGGTCGCTTATCAGCGCCCCGAAGGCCGCCCCGGTCACCTTGGGATCGGTCGACAGGATGGAGCCGTCAACGGCCTTGAAGATGTAGGCAAAGACCCAGGCTGCCACCTCGGAATAGAAAGACATGATAAGGAAGGCGGCCAGCACCCCCATGGCCGCGATCAACCACCAGGGCTGCCCCTTGGGGGCCAGCTTGCTGAGGGTGGTGACGGCATCGGACTTGCCTTTTCGCCCCAGCATGATTTCAGAGATCATCACCGGCAGCCCGACCAGCAGCGTCGCGATGACATAGACCAGCAGAAAACCGGCGCCGCCGTTTTCGCCCGTCAGGTAGGGAAACTTCCAGATATTTCCCAGCCCGACGGCTGAGCCCAGGGTGGCGGCAAGGACGCCGAATTTGCTGGTAAAGCCATCTCTGGCCTTGGGGGTGATTTGACTCATGCTTGTCTCACTGTGCGCATCATGCGAGGGATACCGCTAATTTTAGCGGTCAGAATTTTCTGAGGATTAATCCGGCTTGCCAAGGTATTTTCGTGAAAAGCCTTGGTGAGAGCACAATTAGCCAAATTTAATTAATTTCGCGGGTTATTTGATGGATAAAAAAATGCCGCCTCGATGGCGGCATTTTTGTCAAAGCTCAATCAAATCAAGCTTTGGCAATATCGTCCGGGCCGATCTGACCGATTTCGGCGACTTTTTTGTCAGCCAGCAGCCAGAGGGTGAACTTGTGCAGTTCCGGGTGATGAGCCAGTGCCACCAGGAAGGCGCCACCAACTTCACGATAACCCAGTTCGTAGTTCTTCAGGGTGGTCGGGGGAACGCCCAGCAGATCTGCAAACTTGGGACGGCTCAGGCCGACCGCTTCACGGATCTGACGGATCTTCTTGCCAACAGTTACGATATTTGAATTCATGTGTTCCATACTCCGTACGGCGGATTGACTCCACCTTTATTTTTCGCGACGACTCGTAGTCAAGTGTATCAGTTTTGAACGGACTCGTTATGGTCGAGCCTCTATCTTTAATCAGCGTCTTTCGACGACAACCCTTGCAAACATCGGGGATGGTAATCGCTCAACCGCCTCAGGTAAACAGTCTCGAAAAGAAACCTTTATTGTTGCCACAGGAATAACTCGTATAATTCGCCGGCTATCCCTTAAGAGTAAGAACTCATGGCGCTTCCCGGCATAATCTCCTGTTTACACCCTGTCACCCCCCCCGCAGAACTCGCTCGTCAACTGCAGCAAGGCCAGCAGACTCGTGCCGAGGCCTTCTGGTTGCCCACCGCGCTGCACGATCAGGCGGCAGCAGTTTTGGCTGAGCTCGATGACAAGAGCAGCCTGTTTCTTGAGCGGCCCGCAACCGGGCTGCCATTGCGCAGTCACGATGGCATCATGCAGGAAGATGGAACCCTGCTGCTTGGCAATGGCCAGCATCTGGCACTGGCCAAAGAGCCGGGCGATGGCGGCCTGGTCCCCGTCAACGGTCTGGCCGAGATGGCCGACTGGCTCGAAGCAGGCCACCTGCATTTCTGCTGTTCAGCTGCAGTACAGCCTGTGGCGCGGGCCATCCTCAACATCTGGCCGCTAGATCCCTACCTGGCCCGTCATTTTTTGTGCAGTTTTACACCCTTACTGTGCGAAGCAACCGAGGCCGATTACCTGGCCGTGTTCCAGGCGAGGGAATTTCCCGCCATGGCGCAATCTGACTGGGCTCAGGCCTATATGAAACTCGAGAAGAGACTGCACCGAGCCTATTTGGATCACTAATTAATTTGGATAAACAGCCAGTTATCCACACGACACAATTTGCCATATGGATTATGTGTGAGCTTGATCATGTTTTGAAATCGGCATAGAGTGCGCCACGTCATCGGAATGACATCGGCTGTTCGTGAAGGGTTGAAGGCATTGCTTACGCTGCCACCCGCTCGCTTGTGCACCAGGAATGTGTGCCTCCCGGATGGATCCGGGATCCCTGCCAGACTCAACGCTGTTGTTCGGCAGAGCCTGCAGCTTACATAAATTAAAAAGTGCGAAGCACGTGAACAACGTGCCATCTCAACGAGGATTTTTTTATGATGAAAATGGCTCCTTCCCTGATCGCCATCGCCATGGCTGCCATGGGTGCAACTGCAGCTCACGCCGCTGACGACATCTACTTCGGTGCCGGTGTCGGTGCTGCCCACTTCAACGGTCTGAACAAGATCGAAAGCACCAACGTTGGTGAAGAAGACGCAGCTGCAGCCAACGCCTTCGTCGGTTACAACTTCACCGAAAACTTCGGTACCGAGTTCGGCTACCAGTACGCTGGTCGTGGCAACACCGACGGCAACCGTTACGAGAACCAGGGTGCCACCCTGTCCGGTATCGCTCGTCTGCCGCTGGGCGGCGACTTCTCTGCCTTCGCTGAAGGCGGCGCCTACTGGGCTCACACCGATGGTCTGGGCGTAAGTGACACCAAAGTGTCCCCGCTGGCCGGCCTGGGCGTGACCTACAAGGTTAACGACGCACTGGATCTGCAAGCTCGCTACCGCTACATGTGGGACGTGGCTGACCTGCACGCTGACAATGGTGACCGTTACAAGTCCAACCAGAGCGTTGCAACCCTGGAAGCCGTGTACCACCCGTTCCGCACTTCCTACGTAGCCCCGGCTCCGGCCCCGGTTGTTGAAGAAGCGCCGGCTCCGGCTCCGCAGGTTGTCGAGAAAAACTTCGCCCTGAACTCCGACGTGCTGTTTGCCTTTGGCAAAGACAGCCTGAAGCCGGAAGGCGTTGCTGCCCTGAACGGTCTGTACCAGCAAATCGTTGAATTCCAGCCGAAAGATGGCAACGCTGTTGTCGTTGGTTACACCGACCGCATCGGTTCCGACGCTTACAACCAGAAGCTGTCCGAAGCCCGCGCTCGCACTGTTGCCAACTTCCTGGTCAGCAAAGGCATGGCCGCCAGCAAGGTTGCTGTTGAAGGTCGTGGCGAAGCCAACCCGGTCACCGGCACCAAGTGCAACGGCGTGAAAGCCAAAGCTCAGCTGATCTCCTGCCTGGCTCCGGACCGTCGCGTTGAAGTGCGCGTATCCGGCGTACAAGAAGTTCAGAAGTAATCTGACTCCGTTCAGATGATGCGAAAAGGGGATGCCACGGCATCCCCTTTTGTTTGCCTCCTCGCCGCCAACTGACCAAAAACACAGCAAGGCGCGTCACTTTCTGTCAAATCATTTCCCTCCGCCAGTTTTCTAGCCCCCCGTGCAGAGCCGCGCCAGCGCTGGATATCTGTACAGAAACTTGATCAACGCGAGTCAAAAGAATACAGTAACTCCGCTTGTAAGGCATTGGATGAACTATTAAAAGTGCTTCCGGCCCGGTTAGTTGTCCATGGAGCCAAGGCTTCGTGAGTATCCAGGAACCATCTCTTTTTTCATTCAGGCCAACCGTGGTTCACCATGGCGGTCGCAGCTGAATTGTCACTTGTGACCGGTATAACTGAAGAGTGCGCAGTACGCCCTAGCACGGCAAACTCAACGAGGATAAAACGATGAAAATGAAAATGGCACCCGCCCTGATTGCTCTGGCCATCGCGGCCATGGGGACTTCCACCGCTCAGGCTGCCAACGACTGGTACACAGGTATCGGTGCTGGTTGGGCTTATGGCCACGACCTGAACGACTTTGGCAAAGATGCCGACAAGGATGCCACCGCGCTCTCCCTGTTTGGCGGCTACAACTTCAACGATAACTTCGGCGCCGAGCTGGGTTATCTCTACGCCGGCAAGGGTGGCGTCGATGGCGTTGACTTCAAGACCCAGGGCGCAACCCTGTCCGGTCTGGCTCGTCTGCCGCTCGGCGACATCTTCTCCGTGTTTGCAGAAGGCGGCGCCTACTTCAACCACGTCAACGGCAACGGCAGCAGCGACAACGGTACCGCGCCGCTGGCCGGTCTGGGCGTGACCGCCAAGCTCTCTGACCTGATCGATCTGCAGGCCCGTTACCGCTACATGTGGAACCTGGGTGACGAGCAGAAGACCTGGGAAACCAACATGAGCGTGGCCACCCTGGAACTGGTGATGCACCCGAACCGCTCCACTTACGTGGCACCGGTAGCGGCACCGGCTCCCGAGCCGGTTCCTGAGCCGGTCGTGGTCGACAAGAACTTCGCCCTGAGTTCAGACGTGCTGTTTGCCTTCGGCAAATCCACCCTGAAACCGGAAGGCGTTGCCGCTCTGAACACCCTGTATCAGCAGATCGTCGACGTACAGCCGAAAGATGGCAGCGCCGTGGTCGTTGGTTACACCGACCGCATCGGCTCCGACGCCTACAACCTGAAGCTGTCTGAAGCCCGTGCCCGCACCGTGGCCGACTTCCTGGTCGGCAAGGGTCTGCCTGCCGGCAAGGTAGCCATCGAAGGTCGTGGCGAAGCCAACCCGGTCACCGGCACCCAGTGCAACGGCATCAAGGCCAAGGCTCAGCTGATCGCCTGCCTGGCCCCGGATCGTCGCGTAGAAGTGCGCGTCACCGGCGTACAGCAAGTCACCCAGTAAGTCACCTTGCTGACCGAAAAGGAGGCCATCAGGCCTCCTTTTTTATTGCCTGGCGCTCACCCTGAGCACCTCGGCTGACCAGCAGCTCCCCGCTCATTGCCATCCTCGATACCACCTAAGTGGTTAAAAACCCTGCATCGCCTATAAATAGTGGTGGTTGTACACAACAGGGCTTGCGCCCTACTACACCAGACATCGACGAGGATACGCGATGAACATAAGAGTAAAACCTGTTTGGATTGCATTGGCACTGGCAGCCACGGGCGCACAGGCGGCGCCGGACAACGACTGGTACGCCGGGGTGGGAGGTGGCTGGGCCATCGCTCACGATCTGGGTGACTTTGGCAAGGATGCGAGCAAGGACGCCACCGCGCTCTCCCTGTTCGGCGGCTACAACTTCACCGAGAATCTGGGGGCTGAACTGGGCTACCTGTCGACCGGTGACTGGGACGTGCAGGGCAACGACTTCAGCAGCCAGGGCGCCACCCTGTCGGTGATTGGTCGGCTGCCGCTGGGGGATATCTTCTCGGTGTTCGCCGAGGGCGGCGGTTATGTCTACCACGTCAAGTCCATCAACGGCGGCGACAACAACCTGGCTCCGCTGGCCGGGCTCGGCCTCACCGCCAAGCTGCACGACTGGGTCGACATCCAGGCCCGCTACCGCTACATGGTCCGGGTCGGCGACGATCCCGACAATGACAAGGTGGGCAGCGGCACCCAGCGCTGGGTCAGCGACATCAGCACCGCCACCCTGGAGCTGGTGATCCACCCCAACCGCAGCAAACCGGTCGAACCGGCCCCAGCCCCCATGGTCGTTCCCCCGCCACCGCCCGCTCCCGAGCCGGTGGATCAGACCTTCAACCTGAGTTCGGACGTGCTGTTTGCGTTCGGCAAGGCGGAGCTGAAACCGGAGGGAATGCAGGCGCTGGAGTCGCTCTATCAGCAGATAGCCGACGTCAAGCCCAAGGATGGCAACGCCGTGGTGATGGGCTACACCGACCGCATCGGGTCGGATGCCAACAACCAGGCGCTGTCGGAGGCCCGCGCCAGCACGGTCGCCAACTTCCTGATCGGCAAGGGGCTGCCCGCCGACAAGGTGAGCATCCAGGGCAATGGCGAGAGCAACCCGGTCACCGGCAGCCAGTGTGATGCCATCAAGGCCAGGGCCGCCCTCATCGACTGCCTGGCACCGGATCGCCGGGTGGAAGTCAGGGTCACCGGCACTCAGGGTGCCCCTGAAGCAGCCGCCGCCCCAGCCGAGCAGTAATTCCAGCTACGAAGAGAGCACAGCGCCAGACGTGTGAAGAGGTGCAGATAACAACAGGTGGTGAGCAAGCCCACCCACAACGCGATGCACAAAAAAGGGATGCCGAGGCATCCCTTTTGCTTTGCGCCTTCCCGCAGAAATCAGAAGGAGGTACGGCGATAGCGACGATACTCGGGGCGCCAGAAATTGGCCTCGATGGATTGATCGATCACCTCGTCCGGGGTCTGTACCGCCTTGCCCTGCAGCATGGCGGTCTTGGCCACCATCTTGGCGATGTAGCGGGAGACCTGGTGAATGTCCGCCAGATCCGGCAGCAAGGAGCCCTCCTCCCCTTTCACCAGCGGCGAGCACTCTGCCAGCGCGCGGCTGGCCGACATCAGCATGGCATCGGTCACCCGGGTGGCACCGGCGGCGATGACGCCAAGGCCGATCCCCGGGAAGATGAAGGAGTTGTTGCACTGGGCGATGACGTAGCGCTTGCCCTTGTACTCCACCGGTGCAAACGGGCTGCCGGTTGCCACCAGCGCCTGGCCGTCGGTCCAGCGGATCAGATCTGCCGGCGTCGCCTCGACCCGGGAGGTGGGGTTGGAGAGCGGGAAGATGATGGGGCGGGCACAGTGCTTGTGCATGGTCTTGACCACCTCTTCGGTGAACAGCCCCGGCTGGCCGGAGACCCCGATCAGGATGTCCGGGCGACCGTGCTCCATCACCTCCAGCAGGGAGATGTTGTCTCCCACCGGCCAATCGGCGATGCGCTCCACCGGCTGGGAGAGGCGGCGCTGGAAGTCGAGCTGGTTGGGAATCTTGTCGGTGATGAGGCCAAACCGGTCCACCATGAAGACCCGGCTGCGGGCCTGGGCATCGGTCAGCCCCTCGGCTTTCATCTGCGCCACGATCTGCTCGGCGATGCCGCATCCGGCGCTGCCGGCGCCGAGGAAGGCGACCCGCTTCTCGGAGAGCTTGGCGCCGGAGGCCTTGCAGGCAGCGATGAGGCTGCCCAGGGTCACGGCGGCGGTGCCCTGAATGTCATCGTTGAAGCAGCAGAGCTCGTTCTTGTAGCGATTGAGCAGCGGCATGGCGTTGTTCTGGGCGAAGTCCTCGAACTGCAGCAGGATGTCGGGCCAACGGCGCTTGACCGCCTGAATGAAGGCGTCGACGAACTCTGCATACTCTTCGCCCGAGATGCGCGGATTGCGCCAGCCCATGTAGAAGGGGTCATTCAATAGCTGCTGGTTGTTGGTACCCACGTCCAGCACCACCGGCAGGCAGTAGGCTGGCGAGATGCCGCCGCAAGCGGTGTAGAGCGACAGCTTGCCGATGGGAATGCCCATGCCGCCGATGCCCTGATCGCCGAGGCCCAGGATCCGCTCACCGTCGGTGACCACGATCACCTTGACGTTCTGCTTGGTGGCGTTTTGCAGCATGTCATCGATCCTGTCCTTGTCCGGATAGGAGATGAACAGGCCGCGGGCGCGACGGTAGATGTTGGAGAACTCCTCGCACGCCTTGCCGACGGTCGGGGTGTAGATGACCGGTAGCATCTCGGTCAGGTGGTTGGTCAGCAGCCGGTAGAACAGCGTCTCGTTGGTGTCCTGGATGTTGCGCAGGTAGATGTGCTTGTCCATGTCGTTGCCGAACGCCATGAACTGACGGTAGGCCCGCTCGGCCTGCTCTTCGATGGTCTCGATATTCTGGGGCAGCAGGCCTTCGAGGTTGAAGTTGCTGCGCTCTTCGCTGGTGAAGGCGCTGCCCTTGTTGAGCAGCGGGGTCTCCAGCAGGGCCGGACCGGCATAGGGGATGTAGAGGGGACGTTTCTGGTTATTATCTTCAAACATGGATCGGGTACCTAAACGATGACCTGGACGAAGGAGTCCGCCGATCCTATGGGCTTGCGCCATTAATTTCAAAGAGTTTGCACATCCGTTGCAAAAGGTTTGCGACCCAGGCGACGAAAGGCGCCGGGGGTCAGACCAGTGAGCCGGCGAAAGCGGTTGGCAAAGTTGGCGCCGTCGCTGTAACCGACCCGGCCGGCCAGCTCGCCGAGGGGCCAGTTGGTGTAGAGCAGCAGTTGGCGCGCCTTGTTCATCCTGAGCTCGGTCACCTTCGCCATGGGCCCCATGCCGAACGCCTGCTGGCAGAGCCGATGCAGATGGGGCACCGAGCAGGCCATCTGATCGGCCAGCAACGCCACGCTCCAGGGCTCGTCAAGGCGTGCCTCCACCCGCCGAAACAGCGCCTGCAGCCTGAGTTCCGGCGTGCCGCGCACCTCTCCCTGCAGGGTGCGCTCCAGGAGCGCCAGCAGCAGGCTCAGCAACTGGGGCTGCAGCGGTGAACGCGTGCCCTCCCCCTGCATCAGGCTGAGCAGGTGATAGATCTGCTCCCCCTCCTCCCCCTGCCAGATGCGGTGGCCGAGCCGGTGCAGGTGCTGCCAGCGCGGCACGTCATCCAGCAGGATCCAGCTGGTGCGCCACTGCGCCCTCACCAGCTTGAGACCACCGGGCACTGCCGCCGGCAAGAAGATGAGCGAACCGGCCGGGATGGGCTGCTCGCCGCCATCGGTGAGCAGGGCCCCCCCTCGTCGTGACTCACCATCAGGATGTGGAACTCCGGCCGGTTGCGACGGATCAGGTAGTGATCGCGGATGCTCGAGAGCCCGGTCAGGAAGATGCCCGCCTCGCCGAGCAGCGGCAGCCCTTCACGCCCCAGCATTCGCTCCTCGCAGGCCGGGGCGATTTCCAGACACTCGCTGACAAACGGCATAACACCTCAATAGGATAGTTTTACACAAGAAAGCCGAGAGAGGCTCACAGTGAAGCCGCCCGCCACTCCCCCTATCATACCCATGACGAACCTTGCTTTTTATCTACCCGGTTAACATAAATGAATTATTGGCAAGCGATTTTAAAACAAACCACCGATCGTGAGTTCATGACCCGATTGTGGCGGCTGGCCCTGCCGGTCTCGCTGCAATCCATGATGTTCTCCCTGCTCGGCCTCATCGACATCATGATGGTGAGCCAGCTTGGCACCACGGCTGTGGCGGCGGTCGGCTTGGGTAACCGGGTCTTCTTCTTCAATCTGCTGGTGATAGCGGGGCTCTCGGGCGGGGTCTCGGTGTTGGCGGCACAGTATTACGGTCGCGGCGAGATGGCCGGGGTGCGCCGCTCGCTGGCGCTGGCGCTGGTGGGGGCCCTGCTGGTGAGCCTGCCGTTTGCCCTGGTCTACGTGCTCTCACCGGGCAGCGTGCTCGGCTTTGCCAGCCAGGAGCCCGCGCTGCGCGAGCTGGCCGATCAGTTTCTGATGATCACCGGCGCCACCATCCTCTGCACCGCCGTGGTGGTACCGCTGGAGTCGGCGCTGCGCTCGGTCGGCAATGCCGCCGCCCCCACCCGCATCGGCATCATCGCCATCATCGCCAATGTCATCCTCAACTACGCCCTCATCTTCGGCCATTTCGGCTTCGAGGCCATGGGGGTAGCCGGCTCGGCCTGGGGCACCACCCTTTCCCGGCTGCTGCAAACGACCCTGCTGCTGCTCTACGTGAGACGCTATGAAGCGCGCCTGATCCCGCGAAAAGATGACTGGCTGGCCGCCTTCAAGCGCAAGGAGGTGGTGCGCTTCACCCTGATCGCCCTGCCGCTCTTGTTCCACGACGGGCTCTGGGCCTTTGGCATGCTGCTCTACGGCTTTCTTTACGCCCACCTTGGCACCGACTCGCTGGCCATCATGACCACCCTCGGGACGCTGGAGAGCATCCTCATCTCCCTCTTCTTCGGGCTGGCGGTGGCCTGCTCCACCCTGCTCGGCCACCGGCTCGGGGCGGAAGAGTACGAGGTTGCCTGGCAGCACTCCCAGCTCTTCCTGCTGCTCGCCCCCATCGGTGCCCTGCTGGTGGGGATCGCGGTCTGGCTGCTGCAGACCCACCTGCTGCAGTGGGTCGGCAACCTGCCGGGCGAGCTGATGACGGAGGCCGGCCAGGTGCTCGCCATCATGTGTCTGGGCATGCTGCTCAAGGTGTTCAACATGGTGGGCATCATAGGGGTGCTGCGCTCGGGCGGGGATGTGAACTACAGCATCTTCATCGACATCGTCGGCATGTGGTGCATCGGTCTGCCGCTCGCCTGGGGGGCGGTCAACCTGCTCGGCTGGCCCCTCTCCTGGGTGGTGGCGGTGGTGTTGCTGGAAGAGCTCAGCAAGGTGTTGCTGGTGCAGCGCCGCATTCGCCAGCGCCGCTGGCTCAGAAACCTGGTGCTGGGATAAGGGAAGAGAGCAAAGCGGGAAAATGCGGGGTCATATCAATGACAGAAAATCCCTGTTTGCAGTATGCTGGCCCCCTCTTCAATCAGAGGCAGGGCTCACCGCGTGCAGCGACATTATGCCCCTGCCCAGTAGTCGTTTAAGGAGACGAGCATGCAACCACAAAAAGAGCTGATCACCGAGACTGCCCTGCTGGAGATGGCCAACAAGATCATCAAGGAACACGAAGACTTCATCCACGGCATGCGTGCCGATTCGGTGGAGCAGAAGGGGGAGATCCTGGTGTTCAAGGGGGAGTTCTTCCTGGCCGAAGATGGCACCCCGACCGGCAAGACCATGGCGGTGTTCAACATGTTCAAGCTGCTGGCCCAGCAGCTCTCCGGCAAGTACCAGCTGGGCTGAGTCCGCTCAATCCCACTCAAGCAAGATGCCGCCCTCAGGCGGCATCTGTCTGTATCGCGGCAGGCTGTGCCGGCTTGCCACCCAGCTCCCCCACCACGCAGTTGCGCCCGGCCATCTTGGCCATGTAGAGGCACTCGTCGGCCCGGTTGAGCAGATCCTCGACCCCCTCGCCGCGTAGGGCCAGGGTCAGGCCGATACTCACCGTCACCTCCAGCAGTTCGTCGGAGGTGGGGCTCTTCACCAGCCGCGCCTCCACCGCCACCCGCAGCCGCTCGGCCACCCGCTTGGCCTGGGCCAGCTCGGCGCAGTTGGGCAGCAGGATGGCAAACTCCTCGCCGCCGTAGCGGCCCAGCACCATGCCGGGCTCCAGCTGCTCCGCCAGGGTCGCCGCCACCTCCTTGAGCACAGCATCCCCCGCCAGATGGCCGAAGGTGTCGTTGATGCGCTTGAAGCGGTCCAGATCCAGCAGCAGCACCGCGAACGGCGCCTGCTTGCGGATCATGCTCATCCTCGCCTTCTCCAGCTGTTTCATCAGCAGACGGCGGTTCATCATGCCGGTCAGCTCGTCGGTGGTGGACTCCCGGTAGAGTTGCAGCAGCATGTTGAGCTGGCCGCACTGCACCCAGCTGCTGGCCAGGGCAAACAGCCCCAGCAGCCAGATCTGGTTGAGGGTCTGCACACTCCAGAGCGGCTGCCCCACCAGCAGCCAGTTGCCGGCCAGCATGGTGACCAGAATGCCCCCCGCCAGCTGCAGGCCGAGGGAGAGCGGAATGGGGAAGATGGCGAACAGGCTGATGAGCAGGTAGGGGAAGGCCATGTAACCCGCCTGCAGCTCCTGATCCGCGCCGAAGCTGTGCAGGCAGATGAGGGAGAAGAGCATCATCACCGCCATCAGGTAGCCGAGCGCCAGCTTCATGCGTTCGCGTCTGAAGTGGATGAGGTAGGAGAAGGGGATGAGCGGGGAGAGGGCGAGCAGGCAGAAGATCCGGGCCTGAAACAGTTCATCGAACTGGGCGGAGGGCAAGGTCAGCCAGTCCACCACCGCCCAGGCGGGCAGGCCCACCATCAACAGACAGGTGAGCAGCCGAAGACGCACCGTCATAAAGCCCATGCGGGTCAGGGTAAAATCTTCGGAGTGGGCACGGGCACTCCAGAACTCCGACAGCTTCAGCATCCAGAGCCTCCAAATCGCAACAGAGGGCTCATTCTACGCCGTGCGGCGGCAAAATCCTATGCAACCGGCCCCATTTCCGGGCGAGCGCCGTCACACAAACCGGCGGATCATAATTGCCACGCGCAAACGTTTCAACCCATCAGAAAATAAACCCGTTGCAACCCGAATTAGCGCTGGTCAGCCCGTTCTCAATCACTAAAATAGCGCCCAATTTTCTGCCCCCTCCCCCACACATTCGAGGTATTTATGGAACAGGCTGCCGCCGTACGCGCAACCCGAGAGGCCCATCCACCCAGGCGAGCCCACAGCGAACAGGTCTATGGCATAGAGGATGTCCCGCCCCTGCCCCAGACCCTGTTCGCCGCCCTGCAGCATATGCTCGCCATGTTTGTCGCCATCATCACCCCGCCCCTCATCATCGCCAACGCCCTCGGCCTCCCTGCCGCCGACACCCGCTATATCGTCTCCATGTCGCTGGTCATGTCCGGCATCGCCTCCTTCATCCAGACCCGCCGCTTCGGCCCCATCGGTTCCGGCCTGCTCTCGGTACAGGGCACCAGCTTCAACTTCCTCGGCCCCATCATCGCCTCCGGCCTCGCCCTCAAACAGGCCGCCATGCCCACCGAGGATCTGCTGGGCACCCTGTTCGGCACCATGCTGGCGGCCGCCCTCACCATAGTGGTGATGAGCCGCTTCCTGCACCTGGTCAAACAGATCATCACCCCGCTGGTGACCGGCATCGTCGTGCTGCTGATCGGCCTGACCCTCATCAAGGTGGGCCTCATCAGCATGGGGGGCGGCTACGGCGCCCTGTCAGACGGCAGCTTCGCCAGCCACACCAACCTCTTCCTCTCCCTGCTGGTGCTCGGCCTTATCGTGCTGCTGCAGCGCAGCCGCAACCCCTGGTTGCGCCTCTCCGCCATCATGATCGCCATGCTGGTGGGCTATGCGGTGGCGCTGCTGCTGGGCAAGGTCAACGCCCCCACCTTCGACGGCCCGCTGCTGATGGTGCCGATCCCGCTCCACTACGGGCTCGGCTTTGACTGGCAGCTGTTCGTGCCGCTCGCCATCATCTTCGTGGTGACGGCGCTCGAGGCCATCGGCGACATGACAGCCACCTCCGACATCTCCGGCGAGCCGCTGGAAGGGCCGGTCTACATGGAGCGGATCAAGGGCGGCGTGCTGGCCGATGGCGCCAACTCCATGCTGGCGGCGGTCTTCTCCACCTTCCCCATGTCCACCTTCGCCCAGAACAACGGCGTCATCCAGCTGACCGGGGTGGCCAGCCGTCACGTCGGCCTGTTCATCGCCGCCATGCTGGCGCTGCTCGGCCTGTTCCCGGCGGTGGCCAGCCTGGTGCAGCAGATCCCCGAGCCCGTGCTGGGGGGCGCCACCATCGTCATGTTCGGCACTATCGCCGCCGCCGGCGTACGCATCATCTCCCGCGAGGAGCTCGATCGCCGCGCCCTGATGATCCTGGCGGTGTCGCTGGCCATGGACCTCGGGGTGGCGCAGGTGCCGGAAGTGCTGCAGCACCTGCCGGATCTGGCCAAGAGCGTGCTCTCCTACGGCGTCGCCACCGGCGGCCTCACCGCCATCATCATGAACCTGCTGCTGCCCAAGCGCGCCGCCGCACAGGCCTGACACTCCGCCATCCTTGCACCAAAGCCCCGCCATGCGGGGCTTTACCTCCTTCGCTGCCACGGGTAGTGTGCTGGGCAGCCTCTGCTCAGGATGCCTTTCATGCCCTATACCCTGCTTCCCTCCCTGCCCAGCAGTCACACCCCAGACCAGATCCTGGCCGAGGAGCAGCGCTGGCTGCGAGAATGTGCCCATGACCGCCAGCCCCGCGCCCACCTCTGGCAGGCACCCCAATGCCTCATCGTCACCCGCAAGGACACCCGCTTGCCCCGCTACCAGGCCGCCTGCGAGCAGCTTGCCGCCGAGGGCTGGCCCGTGCATGTGCGCGACAGCGGCGGCACTGCCGTGCCCCACGGCGCCGGCATCCTCAATCTGTCGCTCATGCTGCCTCGCACCACCACGGATCTGGCTCACTACTACCGGCTGCTGGGGGCGCCGCTGCTCGCCCTGCTGGGGGAATACGGTCTCGCGGGCAGCTATGACTTCGTGCCCGGCTCGTTTTGCGATGGCCAGTACAATCTGGTGATCGGGGGTCGCAAGGTGACCGGCACCGCCCAGCGCTGGCTGGCGCCGGGTCAGGATCACCGCGGGGCCGTGCTGGCCCAGGCCATGCTGCTGGTAGCCGGCAACGTGGACCAAGGCACCCGGATGGCGAGCCGCTTCTACGAGCTGGCGGGCGGCGAGCTGCGCTTTCTCCCCGCCACCTCCACCACCCTGGCGCAAGCCATCGCTTGGCAAGGGAGCGAGGGCGAATTGGTGGAGAGGGTGCGAACCCGGCTTACCGCGCTGCTGACCCAGGAGTGAGCCCAGCGCCCTGCTGCCGGGCACCACAACCCGCCCCCTCATCAAAAACGCCCATAAAAAAGCCACGACCCGGGTCGTGGCTTTCGTTTGGATGGATGGTCGCGGCATCAGGCTGTCTGCGGCTCGGGCTCGGACTCCGTATCCCGGTCCCGGCTGAAGTAGGCGCGGGTCTCGGCGATCACCACGTGGCGCAGGCCGATGAGACCGATGAGGTTGGGCACCGCCATCAGGCCGTTGACGATGTCGGCCAGCAGCCAGATCAGGTCCAGATGCAGGAAGGCACCGCTCGCCACCAGCACCAGATAGATGAGGCGGTAGGGTTTGATCGCCTTCACCCCGAACAGGTACTCGGTGCAGCGCTCGCCGTAGTAGTTCCAGCCAAGGATGGTGGTAAAGGCGAAGAACAACAGACCGATGCTCACCAGATACTGGCCGACATGGGCATCGAGCCCCTGGGCAAAGGCCAGACTGGTCATGGCCGCGCCGCTCACATCGCCGCTCCACACCCCGGTGACCACCAGAGTCAGGCCGGTCATGGTGCAGATGATGATGGTGTCGATGAAGGTGCCGGTCATGGAGACCAGCCCCTGTTCCACGCACGAATCGGTCTTGGCCGCCGCCGCCGCGATGGGCGCCGAGCCCAACCCCGACTCGTTGGAGAAGACCCCGCGCGCCACCCCGGACTGGATCGCCAGCATGATGCCGGCGCCGACGAAGCCGCCGGTGGCCGCATGGCCGGTGAAGGCACTCCCGATCACCAGGGCGATCGCCTCCGGCAGGGCGGCGGCATTGTTCACCAGCACACCCAGGCAGGCGACGATGTAGAAGATGGCCATGAAGGGTACCACCTTGCTCGACACGCTGGAGATGGACTGGATGCCCCCCAGGGTCACCAGCGCCACGATCAGGGTCAGCACCACGGCGGTCACTTCACGGGGTACCGAGAAGGAGAGGCTCATGGCGTCACTGATGGCGTTCACCTGCGGGAAGGTGCCGATGCCAAAAAACGCCACGCCGATGCCGAACAGGGCGAACAGCTTGGCCAGCGGCTTGGAGCCGAGCCCCTTCTCCAGATAATACATGGGGCCGCCTGCCATCTGGCCGTTGGCGTCCTGCTGGCGATATTTCACCGCCAGCAGACACTCGGCGTACTTGGTGGCCATGCCGAACAGGGCTGCCATCCACATCCAGAACAGGGCACCCGGGCCCCCCAGCTTGATGGCGGTGGCCACCCCGACGATGTTGCCGGTACCGATAGTGGCGGAGAGGGCGGTGCAGAGCGCGCCAAAGCTGGAGACATCCCCCTGCTTGCCATGGCCCTGATCGCGACCAAAGACCAGACGCAGGGCGAGCGGCAAGCGCACCACCTGAAGCAGACCCAGACGCAGGGTAAGGTAGATACCGGTCCCGACCAGCAGGATCAGCAGGGGTGGACCCCAGATAAAGCTATCGATGGCGGCGAGAGCCGATTGAATTGATGACATGCATCCTCCTTAAGAAACAGAAATTAAGGAGGAGAAGGATGATCTTCCCATAGGTGTCGCGATCCCCAAAGGCGATCGGATGCGGGCCAAGAACTTGTTTACGCTCTGACTGCGAGGCCGTGATCAAGGCTCATGCGCGACTCGGAATCCTCACGTATGTCTATACGCTCCGGTTCCTGCGCTGCTCTTTGCCTTGCTGACGACCTCTCGTTACCGATCGTGAACAGTTCCAAGCTCAGGTACAATCATCCCATCCCCTCTGTCCTTTTGCCTGAGAGTTTCCGGCGCCAGATTGCGATGCAATCACGGTGCCTTGCTCCTTCGGCGCCCGATTCAACGGGTCTCTCCAGAGTATCGTCCAGTAGCAGTCCACACCGGTTGCCCGGTACCTGAAAGATTCACTTCTTCGGTGGATGGTTGCCCATCGCTCTCCTGCTACCTTCATCCGAACTAGTTTGGATTAGGAAGCGGGCATGGTAATCCAAAAAGTGTGAGCTGTCTCCCACTCAGCCACCCCGGCCGCCGTTCTTTTTCGCACCGAACCATCTGTTATTTGTTCGTTAACTATCAATAAGTTATTCCCACTTGCCACAGATGGCCCAGCTTCACTAGCCGATACGGCCGCCATATCAAGATGATATTTCGTCTCGACCAGAAAAACTTGCCGACATATCCAATCAAAAGGGTTGCACACAAACGCAATAAGCCGATAATCCCGCGCATAACTAAGCACTTTGCAATGGAGTTATGCAATGTGCCTGGTTGGTCCCTCCGGACCGCTCGCCTGAGCCGGCCGTCGCCGGTTCAACCCCATATGGCTTGGGCATATCACGCCCCCTAAGGATGACCAAAAGAGAATGAACGAGACCCTGGTAGCACAAGATTACCGTCAGCTGGTTGAACAGTTCGGCTCCCCCCTCCTGCTGCTCGACAAGGCAGCCGTCCGCAAACAGTATCGGGCCCTGGCGGCCGCCCTGCCCGATGTACGATTGCACTATGCACTCAAGCCCCTGCCCCACGAGGCAGTGGTCTCTGTCTTGAAGGAAGAGGGGGCCTGTTTCGATCTGGCAACCAATGGCGAAGTGGATCTGGTGCGCAGTCAGGGTGTCCGCCCGGGACGCTGCATTCATACCCATCCCATCAAGCGCGACAGCGACATCCGCTATGCGCTGGAGTACGGCTGCACCGTGTTTGTCTACGACAACCCGCTGGAGCTGGAGAAGTTCATCCCCTACAAGGACGAAGTGAAACTGCTGCTGCGGGTCAGCTTCCCCAACCCCGAGACCAAGGTGGACCTCTCCAAGAAGTTCGGCTGCACCCCGGAGCAGGCGCTGCCGCTGCTGCAACTGGCCCACGCCAAGGGCATCAAGGTGATGGGGCTGTCGTTCCACGTCGGCTCCCAGGTGCCCCACGCCCGTCGCCACGTGCAGGCCATCGATGCCTGCCGCGAGATCATGGAGCAGGCCTGGGAGCTTGGTCTCAAGCCCTGGGTACTGGATATCGGCGGCGGCTTCCCGGTGGATTATGAGGGGGGCGAGTTCGACATCGACGGCTTCTGCGCGCCGATCCGCGAGGCGCTGGCCAAGCTGCCGGCCACGGTGCAGAAGATTGCCGAGCCGGGCCGCTTCATCAGCGCGCCGGCCATGACCTCGGTCTCCAGCGTGATGGGCAAGGCCCATCGCGGCGACAAGATCTGGTACTACCTGGATGACGGCCTCTACGGCAGCTACAACGGCCAGCTCTACGATCACGTCACCTACCCGGTGAGCACCCCGCTGGCGCGCGGCGAGCTGCACAACTCGGTGCTCTCCGGCCCCACCTGCGACAGCGTGGACGTGATCCGTGACGGCATCATGCTGCCGGACCTGGCCATCGGCGAGCTGGTGGTGGGCCGGGTGATGGGGGCCTACACCTGGGCCTCGGCCTCCACCTTCAACTTCTTCCCCAAGGCGAGCATCCTGATTCTGGACAGCAGCCAGAAAGGACAGAAGCTGGTGGCGGTCGCCTGACAACAGGTCGAATGCAAAGAGGGGAAGCCGCGGCTTCCCCTCTTTCGTTTCATCCAGCTCAAACGGCTAGATGAACTGACTGGCCAGCAACCAGCCGGTATAGCCGACGAAGCAGGCGAGCAGCAGGCCCCCCTCCAGCCGGTTGATCCGCCCCTGCCCCTTGCGGCCCAGGCACATCACCAGCAGCAACAGGGTCAGCCCCATCATCACGCTCCAGTCGCGGGAGAGCACTTCCGGTGCCACGTCGAGCGGGTGGATCCCCGCCGCGATCCCCACCACCGCCAGGGTGTTGAACAGGTTGGAGCCGAGCACGTTGCCAAGGGCCAGGTCGTGCTCGTTCTTGCGAATGGCGATGAGGGACGAGGCAAGCTCCGGCAGCGAGGTGCCGACGGCGACGATGGTGAGGCCAATCACCAGATCGCTGATGCCAAGCGCCTGGGCGATGGTCACCGCCCCCCACACCAGCAGGCGGGAGGCCGCAATCAGCAGCACCAGTCCGACGATGAGCCAGCAGATGGCCGCCTTGAGGGACATCCCCTCGCTGTCGATGCTCTCCTCGGTTTCCGCATCCAGCGCATCCCCCTTGCCGCGCATGCCGGCCCGGATCGACCAGCCCATCAGGCCGACGAACACCACGCCGAGGATGGTGGCGTCCGTGCGGTCCAGATGACCGTCCAGCAGCAGGGCGCCGGAGAGCAGGGTGATGCCGAGCAGGATGGGGATCTCCTTGCGCACCACCTGGGAGGCCACCGCGATGGGGCTGATCAGAGCGGTCAGCCCCAAGATCAGGGCGATATTGGTGATGTTGGAGCCATAGGCGTTGCCGAGCGCAAGGCCGGGGTTGCCCTGGGAGGCCGCCAGCGCGGAGACCACCATCTCGGGGGCCGAGGTGCCAAAGCCGATGATCACCATGCCGATCAGCAGCGGCGGCATGCCGGCGTAACGGGCGGTGGCGGCGGCGCCATCGACAAACTTGTCCGCACTCCAGACCAGCAGCGCCAGTCCGGCAATCAGGGCAACAAAAGCCAGGGTCATAACATCTCCATTCCATCGCCAGCAAACGCAAGAGCCAGGCGATGGCCCGGCTCTTTGCAGAAGTGGGCCCAGTGTAGCGGGCCGACTTTCCATTTCAAGAAGAAATCAAACGACGATTGATATTTTACAGCGCCGCCAGCAGGCTCTGGGCATCCGACACCTCGAACTTGCCGGGCGCCTCCACGAACAGCTGCTCGACCACGCCATCGTTGGCGATGAGGGCAAAGCGCTGGGCGCGCACGCCACCAAAGGCCCCGGTCTCCTTCGCCAGACCCAGTGCCCGGGTCCAGCTGCCATCGCCGTCGGCCAGCATGGTGATGGCCTCGGCGTTCTGGGCATCCTGCCACGCCTTCATCACGAAGGCGTCGTTGACCGACAGACAGCAGATGGTATCGACCCCCTTCTCCTTGAACTTGTCCGCCAGCACCACGTAACCCGGCAGGTGGGCGTTGGAACAGGTGGGGGTAAAGGCACCGGGCACCGCAAACAGCACCACCCGCTTGCCGCCAAACAGGCTCTGGCTATCCCGCTGCTGCTTGCCCTCGGCGGTGATGAAGGTGAATTCGCCCGCAGGCAGGGCTTGGCCAATCGCTATCATGATCTCTCGTCCTCAACTGGATGGCAGGGGCTCCAGTCTACCCCACTCCCGCCATGTGACACAGACCCCGATCCCATCCGCCTTTTGGGCTAACCTTGAGCAGGATCAGCCGACCAAGGAGGCCTCATGCAGCACTATTACGATGGACTGGAAATTCGCCCCTCCGCCTTGCGAGAGCAACAACAACTGGATCAACTCAATCACCTGCTTACCCATGTCGGCCAGTATTGCGCCGGTTATTCCAGTGCCTACCGCCAGCGTCGCCTGCAGGATCTGGGCGAGCTGACCAGCCTGCCCCTGCTCAATGCCAGCGAACTGTTCGCCGCCCAGCAGGCTCACCCGCCCTTTGCCGGCCTCACCGGCCGCCCCGCCAGCCAGGCGCTGCGGGTCTTCGCCTGCCCGGGCCAGCTGGCCATTCCCGAATACGCCGGTGCCGACTGGTGGGGGGCGGCCCGCGCCCTGTTCGCCGCCGGTTTCAAGGCCGGGGAGGTATTGCTCAACGGTCACGACTACCACATCAGCCCCACCGCCTTCATCTTCGACAACGGCGCCCGCCAGCTGGGTGCGCCCGTGGTGCCCTGCGGCCCTCACGATACCGGGCGCCAGCTGGAGGCGCTGCAGCGCTATGAGCCGACCGGGTTCGTCGGGCCGCTGGCGGTGCTGCTGGATCTGCTGGAAGCGGCAGAGCGGGCCGACGTACCGAGCGACAGCCTGCGCTGCGCCCTGCTGTGCGAATCCTCCCACCCCGATACCCGGCCGCTGCAGGCGGTGCACGGCATCCGGGCGCTCAACTGCCTGTTGCTGCAGGATGCGGGGGTGATCGCCTATGAGAGCCAGCCCGGTCAGGGCTTCATCGTCAACGAAAGCTGCCTCATCGAGATCATCGATCTGGCCAGCGGCGAGCCGGTCATCGGCGATGGTGTCGGTCAGCTGGTGGTGACCCGGCTCGATCTGGAATACCCGCTGCTGCGTCTGGTCACCGAGTGGCAAGGCCACTGGCTCGCCGGCGCCAGTCCGTGCGGGCGCACCAACCGCCGGCTCAGGCTGGTCTAACATCCCCCGCCCGAAACAAAACGGGCAGCCAGTGGCTGCCCGTTTTACATGCTGGGTACGCGTCAGCGCCGCGCCTGCCAGGTGGCGATGGCAAGCAGGGAGTCGGGGGTAAATTCGGCGGCCCGCGCGGCGATCTCCGCCTGGCTCATCCAGCACACCTCGCTCACCTCTTCGGCCTGCAGTCGCAACGGCCCCTGATAGCGGCAACTGAAGAGACCGCCCCAGACCCGATACCCCTCCCCTTCGGCATAGAAGTCACCGAATGCCTGCAGCGGCACATCGCGGATCCCCAGCTCCTCGGCCAGTTCGCGGCGGGCGGAGGGCTCCATCAGCTCGCCCGTGGTGACCACGCCACCGGCGCAGGCATCCAGCATGCCAGGGCAGAAGTCCTTGCTGAGGGTGCGGCGCTGCACCAGGATGCGGTCAGCCTCATCGAGCACCAGGATATAGCTGGCGCGGTGGCAGAGGTTCTCCCGCCGTACCTTGGCACGCTCGGCAACCCCGACCACCCGATTGTTTCCATCCACCACATCCACCCATTCCACACGCAGACCCTTCTTGTTCATGGCGTTAAACTGCCCGCAGTATATCGGGGCAACGGCTTGTCATGGCAGCCTTTTTTCACTCCCGCCCCACATGGACAGCCAATCCTGGTGGAGGACAAACCGGATTCATACAAACCTCCACAAACTGTCACATCCGTGTCACCTGACAACGCCATAGTGTGCCCTGTCCACGCAACAGGTGTTTTGTGATGAAGGTGTTCAAGAACTTGTCTCCCCGCCAGATTGCCCGCTACATCAAGAGCTTCCATCACGGCAGCTTCATGGTGGAGGCCCACGGGCGGTTCGAGTTCAGCGGTGGCGAGATCAATCTGGAGAGCCTGACCTGCCGGCAGACCCTGAGTCTGGCCCGGCAGATCAATCTGGAGGTTCGCGGCCTGCGTCACACCACCCTGCTGTTGGGG
The DNA here is from genome assembly GCF_013085505.1 of Aeromonas sp. 2692-1. Taxonomy (NCBI): domain Bacteria; kingdom Pseudomonadati; phylum Pseudomonadota; class Gammaproteobacteria; order Aeromonadales; family Aeromonadaceae; genus Aeromonas; species Aeromonas sp. 2692-1. The sequence continues at coordinate 2,239,199 of NZ_CP038513.1, read as the reverse complement.
TAACTTCCATAGTCCTTTCTGTTTTGTAGTCTGCGTCCATGCACATCTTTGCCCACCGGCTACTCGCCGCGCGGGCCGTTTTCGATGTCGGTGATCACCCCGTTGCGCACGGTGACGAAGCGCATGAACTCGTTCTTGCCGAAGTTGTAGGTCCAGCGCTCCCCATACTTCACCTGCATCAGGTTGCCGAACTGGTTCTCCTCGTTGCGGGTCAGCTCCTCGCGCAGCATGGGTTCGCCGCACTTGAGCAGCATCTCGGCGGTGCTGTCCCCTTCGGTGATCAGCGCATTCTTGCAGCGCATGGCGCCGGCACTGGCCGGCAGACTCAACAGCAGGGCCAGCAGGGCCCCGCCAACCAGCGGTAGTGACTTCATCGGTGACTCCATTTGAACAGGGCGCTGCCCAGGGTGATGCAGCAGAGCGTAAACAGCAGGACCCAGCCCAGTGGCGCCGCCACCTCGGCCCAGCCTGCCCCTTCCAGCATGACGGCGCGGGCCGCCGCGATGATCTGGCTGAGCGGCAGCCAGACCGCCAATTGCTGCAGCCAGGCGGGGGCCCCTTCCAGCGAGAACCAGACGCCGGAGAGAAACATCATCGGCATGCTGATGACGTTGAGCAGCCCGCTCGCCAGCTCCTCGTTCTGGATGCGAGCCGCCACCAGCAGACCGAGGGATGCCATGGACGCCCCGCCCAGCAGGGCGATCAACAGCAGCAGCCAGCCCGAGCCCAGCAGCGGCACTCCGAGCAGTCCGTAGGCCACCAAAAATACCAGCAGGCTCACCACCAGGGTGATCAGGATGCGCGACAGCAGCTGGGCGCAGAGAAACTCGGCAGCCGAGAGCGGAGTGGCCCGCAGCCGCTTGAGCACCCCATTCTTGCGGTAGCGGACGATGACGAAGCCCACCCCGAACAGGCCGGAGAACATCAGGTTCATGCCGATCACTCCGGGCAGCAGCCAGTCACCGTAGCGAATGGCGCGCCCGCTCAGGGTCTCCCGCACCAGCTGCGCCGGCACGGCCTGGCGCAGCAGATACTCGGCCATGGCTCCCTGGTGAGCGTCCGGGTTGATCCAGTAACGGCCCGTGCCGGGTGAGAGCAACAGATCCAGCTGATGGTGGCGCACCTTGAGCCGGCCCTTCTCCTCCTCGTCATAGGGGATGAGCTTGAGCAGCGGCACGGCGCGCAGCGGGGCATAGGCTGCGGGCAGCTCCCCCACTACGCCCATCTGCACCAGCGGCTTGGGTGGGCCGGAGAAGATGAGGGTGAACCCCAGCACCAGCAGCAGCGGAAAGGCCAGGTTCCAGACAAGCGCCGCCCGATCCCGCACAAACTCCAGGTTGCGGGCATAGAAGAGTGCCCCGATGCGCTTGAGAGATCCGGTCATCTGGTGCTCCTTGGGCTGGCAGGCTGGGGCGACATGCAGGCAGATACCGCTGCGGGGTACCACGGGGCCGCCTTCATGCGCCGCTCCGCAGGCTGTGGCCGGTCAAGTGCAGGAAGAGATCCTCCAGATTGGGGGATCGCACCTGCATGCCAGTCAGCGGCACGCCCAGGCTCAGCAGCCGTGGCAGCAAGTCCGCCACGTCAGGACAGCTCAGCTCCACCTGCTCGCCCAGCGGGCGCAGGGGATAGCCGAGACTGGCGAGGGCCGGGTGAGCCGCAAGGCGCACCAGCACGCCGTCAAAATGCTTGGCCAGCAGGGCGACCGGGGTATCCAGGCTGAGCAGATGGCCGTGATCGACGATGGCAATCTGATCGCACAACTGCTGGGCCTCGTCCATGTAGTGGGTGGTGAGCACCACCGTCTTGCCCTGCGCCTTGATCGCCTCGATGCGCTGCCAGAAGTGGTGACGGGCCTGGGGATCGAGACCCGTGGTGGGCTCGTCCAGAAACAGCAGCTCGGGGTCGCCGAGCAGGGCCAGCGCCAGCAGCAGCCGTTGCCGCTGACCGCCGGAGAGCTTGCGGCTGTCCCGATCGATGAATTCCCCCAAGGCGCACAGTTCGATGAGCTGGGCCTGGGGCAAGGGGGCCGGGTAGAGGCTGGCGAACAGTCGCAGGGTATCGCGCACCGTCAGGAAATCCTGCAGCGCCGTGTGCTGGAACTGGATGCCGATGCGGGAGCGGTAGTCGGGGCCGCGCGGAGCACCGTGGAACAGGATCTGGCCGCTGTCCGGGGTGAGGATCCCCTCCAGTAGTTCGATGGTGGTGGTCTTGCCCGCCCCGTTCGGGCCGAGCAGGCCGAAACAGCTGCCAGCGGGAATGGCAAAGCTGAGCCCATCCACCGCCTTGACGCCGGGGAAGTGCTTGACGAGATCGACGACTTCAATGATGGCAGCCATGGGTGCTCTCCCAGCAGGAGCCATGACTATATCCAAAAGCGCAGGCGCTGCCCATGCCCCGCCGCGCGCGGCGCAAAAAAACAGACGGCGACCCGAGGGTCGCCGTCTGTATCAATCAAGCCAGCCGGATCACAGGATGTCCAGCAGCTCCACTTCGAATACCAGGGCAGAGTACGGCGGGATGGAACCGGCACCGCGTGCACCGTAGGCCAGATCCTGCGGAATGTAGAGCTTCCACTTGGAGCCAACCGGCATCAGTTGCAGCGCTTCTACCCAACCGGCGATCACGCCAGTGACCGGGAATTCGGCCGGCTGGCCGCGGGCGACGGAGCTGTCGAACACGCCACCGTGGGTGAAAGTACCGTGGTAGTGCACACGGACGGACTGACCGGCTACCGGTACGGCACCGTTGCCTTCCACCAGCACTTCGTACTGCAGACCGGACTCGGTGGTCTTCACTTCGGCGCGCTTGGCGTTGTCGGCCAGGAAGGCTTCGCCGTCGGCGGCGGCAGCCTTGGCAACGGCTTCCTGCTCTTCCTGCATGCGGGCGGTGATGACCTGGAAGGCATCGTTGATATCGTCACGGCTGACCGCGAACTCCAGACCATTCAGGGCATCTGCCAGACCTTGCTGCAGGGCCGGGATATCCAGACCGGCGAAGGCTTGCTGCGCCAGTTGATCACCCATGTTGCGGCCGATGCCATAGCTGGCCTTCTGTTCGATAGAGTCGTATTGGGACATTGAGAAGTTGCTCCGGGTCCTGAGGGTAAAAGAGACGGGATAATATCAGACTTTTGCGCCGGGTGCTGCCGGCCTGGCGCCTGATTTCCCCCACCGTGGGAGAGAGTTCACACTAGCCGGCAGAGGGGCGCCGACATGCGGCGCCCCATTTTTTCGTGCGGTTACCTCTCTCGCCGAGCCGGTATCAGGCCCTGTCCAGCAGAGCCCGTACCGCGGCAACTTTGGCGCCGTCGGTGATATTGACCCGGCCATCGTCCGAGGTACCCATGTTGACGCCATGGGGCACCATGCCGCCGCGCCAGCCCATGCCGGACATGTGCACTTCGTTCACCCCGGTGAACTCCACTATGGTGCGCACGTTGTCGGCATTGACCCCGGCCCCCGGCATCAGGCTGGCCCGCCCCGCCAGCGCCTGCTGCATCGCCTGCAGGGTCTCGAGGCCCGCCAGCGCGGTCGGCGCGTGGCCCGAGCTCAGAATGCGCTCGCAGCCGGCGGCGACTATGGTCTCCAAGTCGAGGCGCCAGTCGGAGGAGAGGTCGATGGCGCGGTGGAAGGTAACGCCAAGGGGCCCTGCCGCCTCGACCAGCTGGGTGAGTTTGGCGGCAGGCACCCGTCCCTGCTCGTCCAGCAGACCGACCACCACCCCTTGCAGGCCGGCGGCACGGGCCGCCGCGATATCCTGCAGCATCATCTCGAACTCCCCGTCGCCAAAGCAGAAGTCGCCGGCCCGGGGCCGGATCATGGCGTAGACGGGAACGGTGGCATGGCGCGCCGCCAGCTGCATGAAGCCATAGGAGGGAGTCAGGCCGCCCAGCCCCAGCGCAGAGCAGAGCTCGATGCGATTCGCGCCAGCCTCCTGGGCGGTAAACAGGGATTCCAGATTGTCGATACAGATTTCAAGAGAGGTCATGATGGACTCCTTTATTGGGGAGATCAGACCCCGGATCTGATCTCATAAATTGAGCAAGGCGGCCCCGCGCACCCCGCCGGCGCCGCCAAAGCGGGCCTCGCGGATCTCGGGCAGGGCGACCCCAGGCAGCAGATGGCCAGGCAGCCGCAGCGGCAGCTGTTCGTAGAGCGCGGGCAGGCCGCTCAGGCCGCCCCCCAGCACCACCACGTCGGGGTCGACCACCGAGATGGCGGTAGCCAGCCCGGCGGCCATGATTTCGAGCCAGCAGTCGACCGTGGCCACCGCATGGGGCTCGTGCGCCTCGAAGCGCCCCACTATCTGGTGGCCGCTGGCACGCTGACCGTGGAAGTGGTGGTAGAGCCGCTCCAGCCCGGTGCCGGAGGCATAGGTTTCAAAACAGACCAGACGGCCGCAGCCGCAACGGGGACGAGGCAGGTCGGGGTACTTCATCAGCATGGTGGCCGGCAGCGGGTAGTGGCCTATCTCCCCCGCCAGCCAGTTGCGGCCCTGGATCAGCTTGCCCGCCAGATAGACGGCGCCACCGATGCCGGTGCCGATGGTGACGCCGAGGGCGCTGTCGGCTCCCGCCGCCGCGCCCTGATGTACCTCGGACCAGAGGAAGCAGTTGGCATCGTTGTCCACCTTGACCGGGCGCTCCAGCAGTTCGGCCAGATCGGCGCCCAGGTGGCGACCATTGATGGAGGGCAGATTGGCCGCCACTATGCTGTGGTCGTGCCGGTTGAGAATGCCGGGGAAGCCGATGCCCACCGCACCACGGGCGCCGAAACGGGCATCCGCCTGTTCGACCCGCGCGCGGATCAGCTGCTGCAGCCCTTCGTAATCATTGCCGGGAGTGCTCATGCGCTCCTCGTGACAGAGATTCAAGGCGCCGTCATACACAGCGAACGCTATCTTGGTGCCACCAATATCAAAGCCGTAATACATGCCACACTCCCTTGTCGATGAGTCGCCTCACCTCAGCCTGTCCAGAGGGGGACATTGTATTAATTCGCAAAAAAAATAAAGTGACCGGAGGCGAAAAACGGGAGAGAGATCAAAGCAAACGAAACATTTGTCGCTGCAGGCAGGGCTGGCCGAGGCTCATCAGGGTTCGCTCCTGACCATCAAACATGAAGCCGCGGCGCAGGTAAAACCCCTCACCGATGTGGTTGCCATCGAGCAGCCACAATCTGACGCCTTCACAGCCGGCGCGCCGCATCTGCATCGCCACCGCCTGCCACAGCCGCTTGCCGTGGCCCTGGCGCCAGTGGTCGGGATGCAGGTAAAAGGCGCGGATCCAGGCGGTGGGGTGCTCCCCCGTCATCTCCGGCTGCCAGTAGAGCAGGCCGATGACCACTTCGTCCTGGCACAGCAGCATGGGCCTGGGGCCCGTCTCCGCCAGCCGGCGCTGCCAGATCTGCAGATGCTCGGTGACCGCCAGCTGGGCCAGCATGTCGGCACCGAGCACGCCGCCGTATGCGGCGAGCCAGCTGGCCCGCTGCATCACCGTCATGGCGGCGGCGTCATCGGGCCGCGCCATGCGCAGGCTTATGCCTTGCATTGGGGTACCAGTCCGGAGGCGCGGGCCTGCTCGTAGAGCGGCACGGCTTCAGCCTGCTGGGCCTGCAGCTCGGCGATCCGGTTCTCGTTGCTGGGGTGGGTGGAGAGCAGCTGGGGCGGTGCATTGCCGCCCGCGGCCGCGCTCATGTTCTGCCACAGCGGAATCGCTTCGGCCGGATTGAAACCAGCGCGGGCCATCAGATCCAGACCGAGGCGGTCCGCCTCGCTCTCCTGTTCGCGGCCATAGGGCAGCATGACGCCGACCTCCACCCCGAGCCCCAGCGCCGCCATGGTGGCGCCGCGGTATTCGCTGCTGCCCATGGCGATGTCGGCCGCCGCCAGGCCAAGGCCGGTCAGCTGGCTGCGGGAGAGCCGCTCGTTGGAGTGCTGGGCCAGCACGTGGGTCAGCTCGTGGCCGATGACGGTGGCGAGCTGATCCTGGTTCTTGGCCACCTTGAGCAGGCCGCTGTAGACCCCGATCTTGCCGCCGGGCAGGGCAAAGGCGTTGACCTGCTTGGAGTCAAACACCACCACTTCCCAGCTGGTGATGCCGTACTGGCTCGGCACCTGGGCGGTCACCGCCTTGGCGACGCAGGAGACATAGGCGTTCATCTTCGCATCCGTGCTCACCTTCTCCTGCTTCTTCATCTCTTCGAAGGAGTCGGCCCCCAGCTTGCTCATCTGCTGGGGCGAGAACAGCAGCATCTGGCTGCGGCCGGTAGGAGACTGGGCACAGCTGGCGAGCAGGGTGGAACAGAGTGCCGCCAGGCCGAGCTTGAACAGGGGAGATGTCATGGAGGTGTCCTTCACCATAAAGATGCCCTATTTTCGGAAATGCGGGCGTCCGGTGCAAGTCGACAAATCACCCGGTCTGGCGAAAGCGGTCACATACCGCCAACATGCGGCGGCCAAAAAACAAAACGGGCCCCGCAGGGCCCGTCTGGCAAAGGAAACCGGCTTACATGATGCCCAGTTTCTTCAGGTCGGCTTCGACCACCTTGGCCGGTACCGGTACGTAGCCATCTTTGGCAACGATGTTCTGGCCCGCCTTGGAGAGCACCATCTTCAGGAACTCTTGCTCCATCGGAGAGAGCGGCTTGTTCGGGTGCTTGTTCACGTAAACGTACAGGAAGCGCGACAGCGGGTACTTGCCGGTGATGGCGTTGTCAGAGGTCGCCTCGATGAAGGTCTTGCCATCCTTGGAGAGCGGTACGGCGCGCACGCCGGAAGTGACGTAACCGATACCCGAGTAGCCGATGCCGTTCAGGGAGGAGGAGACGGACTGCACCACGGAGGCAGAACCCGGCTGCTCGTTCACGCCGCTCTTGAAGTCACCGTTGCACAGGGCGTGTTCCTTGAAGTAACCGTAGGTACCGGACACCGAGTTGCGACCGAACAGTTGCAGATCCTTGGAAGACCAGTTGCCGTCCAGACCCAGATCAGCCCACTTGGTGGCGGCCTTGGCTTCGCCGCACTTGAGGGTGCTGGAGAAGATGGCATCCAGTTGCGGCATGGTCAGCCCCTTGATGGGGTTGTCCTTGTTGACGAACACCGCCAGGGCATCGACCGCGACGCGGATGGCGGTCGGCTTGTAACCGTAGCGCTTCTCGAAGGCCTCTTCCTCGCCGGATTTCATGGCGCGGCTCATGGGACCGAACTGGGCAACGCCTTCAGTCAGTGCGGTCGGCGCGGTGGAAGAACCGGCGGCCTGGATCTGCACGTTGACGTTGGGGTACATGCGCTTAAATTCTTCGGCCCACAGGGTCATCATGTTGGCCAGGGTGTCCGAGCCGACAGAGGACAGGTTGCCCGAGATGCCGCTGGTCGGAGTGTAATCCGGCAGGTTTTTATCCACACCGGCAGCCAGGGTGCTGACGGAAAACAGGGTAGCTGCGGTGAATCCGATTACACCAGCCAGTTTGTTGAGTTTCATCCAATCTCTCCAAGGTTGCAGAACGCAGTCCATCAAAACACGGGTTAACTTGGCTCACCGCCGGTCACGCCGGACGATGTGCTGAGTGTCATTTCCTGCCCTCTTCCCCCAGTCCTGTGGTGGCAGAAGGCAAGCGTCAATCTGAGGCCGAAAGTGGTCACATCCCGAGCACAGCGATCGGCCGGTCGCGTTTCGTACTCTCCCTGCGCCAAACCGGCGACAGGTCCGTTCTCAAGACGGCGCCAGTATCTGACCTGGCAGTGACAAATTTATGGATTTAATGTGACACTTTAATGACATGGGGGGCTTGTTGAACAAATGAAAAAAGGGCCGCCATCGCCGCCCTCTTTTGATGCCAACCCCTTGCTGGCAAAGACTATTTCACCACCACCATGCGGCCGGGGATGAGAAAGCTGAAGCGGCTGCCGAGGCCAACCCGGCTCTCGATGTCGAGCTGGCAGTCGTGGTGACTCAGGGCATGCTTGACGATGGCAAGCCCCAGCCCCGAGCCGCCGGTGTGGCGGGAGCGGGCCTTGTCGACCCGATAGAAGCGCTCGGTGAGCCGTGCCAGGTGCTCGGGCGGGATCCCCTCCCCCTCATCCTGCACCGCAAACAGCGCCATCGCCCCCTGCTTGCGCCACTCCACCGTGATCTTGCGCCCCGCCGGGGTGTAGTGGATGGCGTTGTAGACCAGGTTGGAGACGGCGCTGCGCAACTGATCCTGATCGCCACGCACCAGCAGATTGGGCTGCACCATGAACTCGATCTGGTGGGCCCGCTCGCCGGAGAGCGCCCGCGCCTCCTGCTCCAGCAACCCCAGCATGGCGGGCATGTCCACCAGGTGGGAGAGATCCACGGTCGGCGCCGCCTCGATGCGCGACAGGGTGAGCAGCTGATTGACCAGATTGTCCATCCGGATGGTCTGCTCCATCATCACCTTGTGCGCCTTGGCCCACATGGCGGGCGGCGGCGGCTCCTCGGTCATCTCCAGATAGCCCTTGAGCACGGTGAGCGGCGTGCGCAGCTCGTGGGAGACGTTGGAGACGAAGTGCTTGCGGGTCTTCTCCAGACTGCGCAGCCGGGTGACGTCCCGCACCACCAGCATGGCCTGATCCTCGGCGTAGGGCATGATGCGAAACTCGAGAAACTTCTCCTCGTTGATGGGCGAGGTCATCTCGAACGGTTCGTCATACTGCCCCTTGCCGAGGTAGGCGCCGAAGGCGGGATTGCGAATGAGGTTGCCGATGTGCTGACCGGCGTCTTCCGGCCAGCGAAAACCGAGCAGCTGCTCGGCCAGCCGGTTGCACCAGAGGATGCTGCCGTCGGTGCGAAACACCACGGCCGCATCGGGCAGAGCCTCCGCCCCTTCCCGAAAGCGGCGGATCAGCCCCGCCAGCTCGCGGCGGCGGGCCCGGTGGCGCTGCTGCAACTTGTAGATGCCGTTGAAGATGTACTCCCAGCTGCCGCTGCCGTTGGGGGGCACCAGGCTGCGATCGTGCCACAGCCAGTCCGACAGCCGCTTCTGGAAGCGATAGTGCCAGCCCAGGTGCAGCACAGTGGCCGCCAGCAGGCAGAGGGCGAGGGTATTCGTCAACCAGCCGACCAAGGCGAAGGGCGCATAGAAGAACGCCATTCGCCACAACTGGCGCCGCCAGGCATAAGGTTGCAACATAACTTCCTCTACAGACGGGTTGAGAAGCGATAGCCTGCGCCGCGCACCGTCTGGATCAAGCGATCGTGCCCCGTCTCTTCAATGGCCTTGCGCAGGCGACGGATGTGCACATCCACGGTTCTGTCCTCGACGTACACATTGGTACCCCAGACATTGTTGAGCAGCTGCTCGCGGCTGTAGACCCGCTCCGGGTGAGTCATGAAGAAGTGCAGCAGCTTGAATTCGGTCGGCCCCATGTCGAGCGCCTTCTCCTCGGCGCTGACCCGGTGGGAGACGGGGTCCAGCTTGAGCCCCTGCACCTCGATCACCTCGTCCACCGAGGTGGGAGAGACGCGGCGCATCACTGCATGCAGACGGGCGGTTAGCTCCTTGGGCGAGAACGGCTTGGTGATGTAGTCATCGGCCCCCGCTTCCAGCCCGCGCACCTTGTCCTCTTCCTCGCCGCGCGCGGTCAGCATCACCACCGGGATCTGGCGGGTCACCTCATCCTGCTTGAGCTGCTTGATGAACTGGATGCCGCTGCCGCCCGGCATCATCCAGTCCAGCACGATGAGTTCGGGGTAGGGTTCGCGCACCTTCGCCAATCCGTCGGCAAAATCTTCAGCTTCTACTGTTTCATATCCCTTCTGCTCAAGCACGAAGCAGAGCATTTCGCGGATCGGTGCTTCGTCCTCGACCACCAGAATTCGCTTAGCCATATCCCTTCTCTCTCCTCTGTGAAGATGGGTGCGCCAATTATTAGAACTTTCTGTGACACTTTTATGACTTTATGACAGGCGGGATGATAAACGTTTTCAGATTCAGTTGGCAGCAGCGAGTTGCAGCAGATCCCAGCGGTTGCCACTGATGTCCTCGAACACCACTACGGTGCCGTAAGCCTCGATACGCGGCTGTTCACAAAAGTGGACACCGTACGCCTGCATGCGCTGGTAATCGCCCCAGAAGTCATCGGTTTCGAGGAACAGGAAGACCCGGCCGCCCCCCTGTTGGCCGATGGCGGCCCGCTGCTCCGGGGTCGCGGCACGCGCCAGCAACAGGGCGGAACCCGGGGCCCCCTTGGGGGCAACCCGCACCCAGCGCTTGCCCGGTTTGCCCGGCTCGTCGAGGGGCGTGTCTTCCAGCAGCTCGAACCCCAGTCCCTGGGTAAAGAAGGTGATGGCCAGGTCGTAATCGGCCACCAGCAGGGCCAGGGCGCCAATGTGTTGTGCCATGGGAAGTTCCTCAACAGATGAATGGACGGGGCGCATCATAGCGGGGGACGGCCCCGGGCTCCAGCACCGGGGCAGATGAGAGAACAGAGGATAGAAGGCGGGAGCATCCCGCCGGACAGGTGCGACTTCCCGCCTAAAGCAACCGGTTCAGCCCTGCCCGAGCCAGTCGCGCAGGACGCTATCCCGGTCTCCGTCCAGCGCCGGCGAGGCGCGCCCGTAGCGCACCGGGGTGGCCGACAGATGCAGCGGATTGGCCAGGGTGGGCAAGGGCTGCTCGCCGCGTTGCACCTGCTGCACCCAGCCGCGCACCGCCCCCTGCTCGAGGGCAAACAGCGCATCCAGGGTGAGGATGGGGCCGCCCGGCACCCCGGCCGCCTCCAGCATGGCACTCCACTCGGCGCTGCTGCGCGCCAGCAGCCGCTCGGCAATCAGGGCATTGAGCCGGTGGCGCTGGCGCACCCGGGCGCTGTTGCTGGCAAAATCCGGGTCCTGCGCCCAGCCGGGCTCCCCCAGCAGGGCCGCCAGCGCGGCAAACTGGCCGTCGTTGCCCACCGCGAGGATCAGATGACCATCCCGGGTGGGATAGACGTCGTAGGGGACGATATTGGGGTGGCCGTTGCCAAGGCGCCCGGGTGCCTGACCGGTGGCGAGATAGTTCATCGCCTGGTTGGCCAGCACCGCCACCGACACGTCGAGCAGGGCCAGATCGATCTGCTGCCCCTCCCCGGTTCGCTCCCGGTGGCACAGGGCCGCCTGGATGCCTATGGTGGCGTAGAGGCCGGTGAGGATGTCGACGAGCGCCACCCCCACCTTGACCGGCCCGCCGCCGGGGGCCTCGTCCGGCTGGCCGGTGATGCTCATCAAGCCGCCCAGCCCCTGGATCAGCAGGTCGTAACCGGGTCGCTGAGCCCAGGGACCGTCCTGGCCAAAACCGGTGATGGAGCAGTAGATGAGCGCCGGACGGCGGGCCTTGAGGCTCGGGTAATCGAGGCCGTAGCGCGCCAGCCCCCCCACCTTGAAGTTCTCGATCACCACGTCGGCCCGGTCCACCAAGGCCAGCAGGGTTTCGCGATCGCGGGCCAGGTCGAGGGCGATGGAGCGCTTGCCCCGGTTGGCGGCATGAAAGTAGGCCGCCTCCCCCGCCACCAGCTCGGGCGGGCCCCAGTGACGGGTGTCGTCACCGCGCCCAGGGGCCTCCACCTTGACCACGTCGGCGCCGAGATCGGCAAGCAGCTGGCTGGCCCAGGGGCCGGCCAGCACGCGGCTGAGATCCAGCACGCGCACGCCGGCAAGGGGCCCCATCACTCAAACGCCTGCAAGTCGGTCTGGGCCCGCCCCAGGATCAGGGCGTGGATGTCGTGGGTCCCCTCGTAGGTGTTAACCGCCTCCAGGTTCATCACGTGGCGAATGACGTGAAACTCGTCGCTGATGCCGTTGCCGCCGTGCATGTCGCGGGCAACGCGGGCTATTTCCAGCGCCTTGCCGCAGCTGTTGCGCTTGATGAGCGACACCAGCTCCACCGGGCAGCGCCCCTCGTCCATCAGGCGCCCGGCCTGCAGGCAGCCCTGCAGACCGAGGGCAATCTCGGTCTGCATGTTGGCCAGCTTGAGCTGGAACAGCTGGGTGGCGGCCAGCGGGCGGCCGAACTGCTGGCGATCCAGCCCGTACTGGCGGGCGGCATGCCAGCAGAACTCGGCGGCGCCGAGCGCCCCCCAGGCAATGCCGTAGCGCGCCTTGTTGAGGCAGCCGAACGGCCCCTTGAGGCCGCTCACCCCGGCCAGCCGGTTCGCTTCCGGCACGAAGACCCGCTCCATCACTATCTCGCCGGTGACGGAGGCGCGCAGGGAGAACTTGCCCTCGATCTTGGGGGCAGAGAGCCCGGCCATCCCCTTCTCCAGCACGAAGCCGGTGATCTCGCCATCCAGCTTGGCCCACACCACGAACAGATCGGCGATGGGGGAGTTGGTGATCCACATCTTGTTGCCGCTCAGCAGATAACCGCCGTCGACCCGCTCGGCACGGCTCTTCATGGAACCCGGATCGGAGCCCGCATCCGGCTCTGTGAGGCCAAAGCAGCCCACCAATTCACCCCGGGCCAGCCCCGGCAGCCAGCGCTGGCGCTGGGCCTCGTCGCCATAGGCGTGGATCGGGTGCATCACCAGGGACGATTGCACGCTCATGGCCGAGCGGTAGCCACTGTCGACCCGCTCCACCTCCCGGGCGATGAGGCCGTAGGCCACGTGATTGACCCCGGCGCAGCCGTACTGCTCCGGCAGGGTGGCGCCTAGCAGCCCCAGCTCCCCCAGCTCGTTCATGATGGTGCGGTCAAATTGCTCGCGGCGGTTCGCCTCCAGCACCCTGGGCATCAGCCGTGCCTGGCAGTAATCGCGGGCGGCGTCGCGGATGAGCCGCTCCTCTTCGCCGAGCTGGCCATCGAGAAAGAAGGGGTCTTGCCAATCAAATCGGGTACGCGTCATAAAGCACTCCATGCCATGCAAAAGAATCATCAAAGGGTCTCTTGTGGACCCATCTTAACCACGAAAAAGCTCGGGTAACAAACACCTCAGCCTGCCTCCCGCAGCGCCCGATAGAGGGTGGTGCGGCTGATGCCGAGCCGGCGCGCCGCCTCGCTCACGTTGCCATCGCACTCCGTCAGGGTCTGCTGCACCCGTTGCCGGTTCTGCTGGCGCAATGTGCTGCCCGCCACCACCGCGGTGGCGGCCGGCGCCACCGCCACGGCCGGCAGATGCAGATGGGCAGGCTCAATCCAGCCCTGCCCCTCCGCCAGCACGCAGGCCACTTCCAGCGCCTGCTTGAGTTGGCGCACGTTGCCGGGCAGCGGGTGGGCCAACAGTTGGCGCTCGGCCTCATCGGTCAGGCGCAGGGCAGGATCCATCTCGGCCAGCAGCCGCTGGAGCAGCGCCTGCCGCTCGCGGGTCGGCCAGTCGCGCAGCGGCGCCAGCTGCTGGCGCCAACCGCAGATGCGGTAGTAGAGATCCTCGCGAAAGGTGCCGGCCGCCACCATGGCCGCCAGATCCCGATGGCTGGCGCTGACCAGCCAGAAATCCACTGCCTCGGGTTTGTGGCTGCCAACCGGGGTGACGGCGCGCTCCTGCAACACCCGCAGCAAGCGGGTCTGGGCCAGCAGCGGCAGCTCGCCGATCTCGTCCAGCATCAGGATGCCGCCGTGGGCGGCGCGCAGATACCCCTGGCTGCCCTGGCTGCGAGCGCCGCTGAAGGCCCCGCCGACGTAGCCAAACAGCTCGGCCTCCACCAGATCGGCCGGCAGGGCGCCGCAGTTGACGCACACCAGGGGCTTGTCCTGCCGACTCGACTGGCGGTGCAGGGCCCGCACCAGGTGCTCCTTGCCGCTGCCGGTCTCCCCCTCGATGAGCAGCGAGATGCCGCGCTCCAGCATCTTGAGCGGCACCTGCTGGCCGTGCGAGCCGCCGGCATCGGCCGGCAGGCCGGGCTGGGCCAACACGGGACTGGCCTCCGGCACCAGCCGCAAGCCGCGCCGATCCCGCAGCAGCTGCTTGCCGTCGAAGGGGTGCTGGCCGAGCCAGAGCCGACCGGCCCGGTTGGCCCCGAGCAGTTCGCCCTCCTCCCCCAGCAGCAGACGGGCGGACCAGAGACTCTGGGGCTCGAGATCCACCAACCAGCCCGGCTGGCGCGCCAGCAGGGCGTTCTCGAGCGTCATGGCCAACAGTCGCACCGTGCCCAGCATGTCGCCATCGTGATGGGCCGCGTCAGTGGAGATGTCGAGCACCCCGAGCAGTTGCCCGTCTGGCCCGAGCAACGGGCAGGCGCTGCAGCTGAGAAAGCTGTGCTGGGCGAAGAAGTGCTGATTGCCGAGCACCTGCACCTCGCTCTGCTCGGCCAGTGCAGTGCCGATGGCGTTGGTGCCCTTGCTCGCCTCCCCCCAGCGGGCGCCGCTGCGCAAAAAAATGCGCTCGGCGTGGCGGGCGAAGCCGTCGTCACCGCTGGCGGCCAGGATGGCGCCCTCGCCGTCGCACAGCAGCAACCGACAGGGGCGCCCTGCCAGCAACTGGCCAAACAGCGGCAACACGAAGCGCTGGAAGCTGGCGATCAGCACCCTGTGCTGCTCCTGACGGGCCGACAGCTCCCCTGGGGCAGCAAGTCCAGCTCGGCGCTCTGCCGGCGGCTCAGCCCTGATGCAGGCAGCGCTGCCAGGAACGCTCGATCGGGCTGGCACTGGATTGAGATAATTCGCTCATCACGCCTCCTGTTCACAAACGGCACGACTGTCACGGTCACTGTCCAGAATCGGCACAGTTTCCTCACCTTCGCCCTGGTCATTGGTTAACCAAGATACGCTGCCGCACCTCGTTTGATAACGTTTTTGTAACTTTCCCTGTGCTGGTCAGACCCTCTGGCACGCCCCTTGCGATACACAGCAGCAACCGGGTTGCCCGCCAGCCCGGTCAGGACCACACACATAAAGGATGATGAGATGATTTATACCGCTCCCGGTCAGGCAGGTGCCCTGGTCAGCTTCAAGTCCCGTTACGACAACTTCATCGGTGGTGAGTGGGTGGCGCCGCGCGCCGGCCGCTACTTTGAAAACATCTCGCCGGTGGACGGCAAGGTGTTCTGCGAAGTGGCCCGCTCCGACGCCGCCGACATCGAGCTGGCACTGGACGCCGCCCACAAGGCGTTCGCCAGCTGGAGCAAGACCAGCGTCACCGAGCGCAGCAACCTGCTACTGCGCATCGCCGATCGCATCGAACAGAACATCGAAGTGCTCGCCATCGCCGAAACCTGGGAGAACGGCAAGGCGGTGCGCGAGACCCTGGCCGCCGACCTGCCACTGGTGGTGGATCACTTCCGCTACTTCGCCGGCTGCATCCGCGCCCAGGAGGGCTCGGCCGCCGAGCTGGATCAGAACACCGTCAGCTACCACTTCAAGGAGCCCATCGGGGTAGTCGGCCAGATCATCCCGTGGAACTTCCCGCTGCTGATGGCGGCCTGGAAGCTGGCCCCGGTGCTGGCGGCCGGCTGCTGCAGCGTGCTCAAGCCCGCCGAGCAGACCCCGGTCACCATCATGCTGATGATGGATCTCATCAAGGACATCCTGCCTGCCGGGGTGGTCAACGTGGTCAACGGCTTCGGCGCCGAGGCGGGCCAGGCGCTCGCCACCAGCAACCGCATCCAGAAGCTCGCCTTCACCGGCTCCACCGAGGTGGGCGCCCATATCCTGCGCTGCGCCGCCGACAAGCTGATCCCCTCCACCGTGGAGCTGGGCGGCAAGTCCCCCAACATCTACTTCGCCGACGTGATGCAGCACGAGAGCAGCTACATCGACAAGGCGGTGGAAGGGATGCTGATGACCTTCTTCAACCAGGGCGAGGTATGTACCTGCCCCTCCCGCGCCCTGGTGCAGGCCAGCATCTATGACGACTTCATGGACAAGGTGCTGGCCCGCGCCCGCACCATAGTGCAGGGCAACCCCCTCGACACCGCCACCCAGGTCGGTGCTCAGGCGTCGCGCGAGCAGTTCGACAAGATCCTGAGCTACATGGAGATCGGCCGCGGCGAAGGGGCCAAGATGCTGATCGGCGGCGGCCCGGCCAGAGTGAGCGGGCTGGAGGGGGGCTTCTACATCCAGCCCACCATCTTCTCGGGTCAGAACAAGATGCGGGTGTTCCAGGAGGAGATCTTCGGGCCGGCGCTCGGGGTCACCACCTTCAAGGACGAGGCGGAGGCGCTGGCGATTGCCAACGACACCCAGTACGGGCTGGGGGCGGGCCTGTGGACCCGTGACAGCAACCTGGCCTGGCGCATGGGACGCGGCATTCAGGCCGGCCGGGTCTGGGTCAACTGCTACCACGCCTACCCGGCGCACGCGGCCTTTGGCGGCTACAAGAAGTCAGGGATCGGCCGCGAGACCCACAAGATGATGCTGGACCACTACCAGAACACCAAGAACCTGCTGGTGAGCCACGACATCAATCCCCTCGGCTTCTTCTAAGCCCCTCTTATGATCAACAAGGGCGCCTGCGGGCGCCCTTTTCATTGCTGGAGCGTTCCTTGCTAGAGCGCCGCCTGCCCGGCACCGATGCCCAGCTGCTGGCGATAGCGCTGGGGCGAGCAGCCCAGCTCCCGATTGAACATGGCGATGAAGGCCGAGGTGGAGCCGTAACCGAGCCGCCAGCCAATCTCCTGCACCGGCAGTTCGCCCTTGAGCCAGGCCAGCGCCTTGAGCAGCTTGAGGCGGGCCCGCCACTGGCCGAAGTTCATCCCCAGTTCCCGCACGCAGCGCCTGGCCAGGGTGCGCTCGGTGGTGTGCAGCTGCTCGGCCCACTGGGCCAGGGTGCGCGGGTCGGCGGGGTCGCTGTAGAGCGCCGCCAGCATGGGAGCCAGCAGCTTGTCCTGACTCATGGGCAGGTAGCTGTCCTGGCAGCGGGTGCGGGTCAGCTTCTCCACCAGCAGCTCCGCCTGGCGCACGTCCCACTCATCCGCCATGTGGCCCAGCTTGCGATCGCAAAAATCGGCCAGGATGGCGCGGATCAGCGGGGTCATCTGCAGCAGCCTGGGCTCGGCCGGCAGCCGCGCCGCCAGGGCGTGATTGACGTAGATGGAGGTGTAGTCGAGGGCCTGCTGGTTGTAGGAGGCGTGCTCCAGATCCGCCGGCACCCAGATGAGGTAGTCGGCCGGTGCCACCAGCCGGTGATCGTCCAGCACTATCTCCATCACCCCCAGGCTGATGAGGCTGAGCTGGCCCCAGGGGTGGCTGTGGGGCGCACATGCGCTCTCGGCCTGGATCTGCTGGTAACGCAGATAGAGCGGGTTGGGCTCTGGCAGATGCAGGTCCGTCGGATGGTAGTGACGTATGGCCATGGCGGGCTAATTGTCCTTTGCGCGGGATGATTTGTCAGTTTTACGTTACTTGATATCAGAAAGACAAGGGTAGACTGGTCACCTCGATAATAAGGAGTCTTTGATGCGTATCTTCTACCCGCTGATGTTTCCGCTGCTCGCCGTGCTGATCTGGGCCACCAATACCGTGGTGTCCAAGGCCGCCGCCGATGTGCTGGATCCCGCGGCCATCTCCTTCTACCGCTGGGTGATCGCCGCGCTGGCACTGACCCCCTTCTGCCTGCCGCAGCTGTGGCGCCGTCGTGGCGAGATCCGCCCCTGGCTCGGCAAACTGCTGGTGCTGGCGGCCCTTGGCATGGTGCTTTATCAGTGCCTCGCCTACTACGCAGCCCACACCACCTCGGCCACCAACATGGGGGTCATCGGCTCCCTCATCCCGCTGCTGACCCTGCTGCAGAGCGCGCTCTTCTTCGGCCAGCGGCCGGGCAAACAGGCGCTGCTCGGCATGAGTATCTCCCTGTTCGGGGTATTCTGGCTGCTGAGCCTGGGTCAGCCGCTGGCGCTGCTGCACGACGGCATCAATCAGGGCGACGGCCTGATGCTGCTCGGCTCCGCCAGCTACGCCCTCTATGGCCTGTTGATCCGCCGCTGGCAGCTGCCGTTCGGCCCCTGGCTCAATCTCTACCTGCAGATCCTGCTGGCGGTCTTGCTGCTGGTCCCGGTCGCCCTCTGCGCCGAGTCGCTGGCGGTGCCGGCCGAAGGCTGGGGCCTGGTGCTGTTTGCCGGCATCGCCTCCTCCCTCTTCGCCGCCTACTGCTGGATGCGCGGCCTCGCCTGCATGGGGGCGGAGCGCACCTCGGTGTTCATGAACCTGATGCCACTGTGCACGGCGCTGATCGCCGTCATCAGCCTGGGGGAGCCCATTCACGGCTATCACCTGCTCGGCGGCGGTCTCATCCTGGCGGGGGTCATGCTCTCCCAGTTCAAACCGAAGGCCCGCCCGGCCCTGCTGGAAGAGGCCTGAGCGGCCTGCCGTACCGGTTTTTACACCAACGGCAGACACAAAAAAGGGAGCTCAGGCTCCCTCTTTTGTTGGTATGCATCCGCGTGCGGCAAACGGCTCAACTGCCCCGCCGCCAGTGGTAGCGGCGCTCGGGCCGGCCGCGCTGACCGTAGTTGAGGTCCACATCCACCCGGTCCTCCGACTCCAGATACTCCAGATAGCGGCGCGCCGTGGTGCGGCTGAGGGACAGGCGCAGCGCCACCGTGTCGGTGGAGAAGGCGCTGTCCGGCTCGCCCGCCAGCAGCTCCAGCACCTGGCGCAGGGTGATGGCGTCGATCCCCTTGGGGGTGTCGCGCACCTCGCGCCCCTGGGGCCTCACCTTGCCCATCAAGCGGTCCAGGTCGCTCTGCTCGAGGGAGCCGCGCTCGCAGATGCGCCGGTGCAGGGTGAGGATCTCGTCCAGGCTCTGCTGGATGCGAAACAGCCGCAGCGGTTTGATGATGTAATCCTGTACCCCTGATTGAGGGCCTGCTGGATGGTCTCCACGTCGCAGGAGGCGGTCACCATGATGACGTAGGCTTCGCGGTTGTGGCTGCGCAGCCGGTTCACCCACTCCAGGCCTGAGCCGTCGGGCAGCGAGATGTCCACCAGCAGCAGTTGCGGCTGGGCCGCGCGCATCATGAGATCGGCCTGGGTCAGGCTCTCGGCCCGACCCAGCAGGGAAAATCCGGGGGTGGAGGAGACCAGCTCGGCCAGAATGGATCCTATCCGTTCGTCATCCTCGATCACCAGAGTGAAAATGGGCTCCATAGATCACACCAATTGGTTTTTATTCAAGTAGATACCGAACAGCGTCGTCTGTTCGGCGGTGCGGCGCCATTCTATCACACCCCCTCGCCTGGCCACCGTCTCCTTGACCAGGAACAGGCCGACACCGTGATCGCCGGTCTGGCGACTGATGCCGTAATCAAACAGATGGTCCGCCAGCGCCTCGTCCACCCCCTCACCGCTGTCCTCCACCTCGATCACCAGCCGGCGCCCGAAGTCATTGAGGGAGATGAGCACCCGTGGCGGGCACTGCTTGCGCCGGGCCCAGGCGGCGCGGATGCCGTTGTCCAGCAGGTTGCCGATGAGGGTGATGAGATCCGCCGACACCGCCGCCGGGTATTCGCCCAGCGCCGAATCGGGATCCAGCACCAGCTCCACCCCGAGCTCACGGGCCCGGCTGAACTTGCCGAGGATGAGCCCGGCCACCGGCTTGTCCTCGATGGCCCGCAGCAGATCGTGCAGTATGGTCTGGCACGCCTCGCTCTCCTGCTGGATAAGCTCCACCGCCTGCTCCACGTGGCCCAGCTGCAGCAGGCCGGAGAGGCTGCTGAGCTTGTTGGCGAACTCGTGGGTCTGCATCCGCAGCATCTCGGCATACTGGCGCAGGTGAGTCACCTGCATGCCGAGGCTGCCGGTCACCTCGGGGCGGCTGAAGATCAGCAGCCGACCGGGGATCTTGCCCTCCACCGCCTGCCAGCGCCCGATGAACGACTCGCCGTGCACGGTGAAGCCGAGCTCGGTCTCGAGCTGGGTCAGGGCGGGGGCGAGCGGCGGCGACAGCTCCGCCAGTGGCTGACCGAGCAGGGAGTGGCGGCCGGTGCCGGGCAGGCGCAGCTGGTAAAAGGCGGCGCTGTTGAGCATGCGGATGTGGCCCTGGCTGTCGAGGGCGATCACCCCCTCCGAGATGTGCTCCAGCACCAGCTCCTGCAGCACGAAGCGGTTGACGATGGTCTCCGGCTCCAGATCCAGCAGGGTGCGCCGCAGCCGATACTGGATCCAGAGCGCCAGCAGCAGGCCGCAGCCCAGCACGGCGCCGATGGCGCTGATGAGCAGGGCGATCCGATCCAGATAGATGCCCTCCACCGTCTGCATCAGATAGCCCACCACCACGGCGCCGATGGCGCGTCCGTCCGCCCCGATCACCGGGGCGAAGCAGCGAATGGCCGGCCCCAGGGTGCCCACATCCTTGGAGCAGTAGCTGCTGCGCTCGTTGAGGGAGGGCCAGATATCCTCGCCGCGAAACAGGCCGCCCACCAGCTCCGGGGAGGGGTGGCTCAGCCGGCGGGCGTGCTCGTCGGTCACCACCATGTAGGCGGCGTCGGTGCGGCTGCAGATCCCCTGCACATAGTCGCGCAGACCCGGATCGCTCCCCCACTCCAGCGCCTGTACCACTCGGCTGTCCGCCGCCAGTACCCGCGCCAGATCCCCCCCTTCTCCTCCAGGTTCACTTCCAGCAGGTGACGGATAAAGAGCGCCAGCAGGCTGCCCAGGATGACGATCAGGAGCAGTGACAGGCCCAGGGAGAGGGTGACCAGTTGGTGACGCAGTTTCATCGATTAGCCTTGCAACATCAGGACGCGGACCAATAGTGCGGGCGCCACCAGGTCTGGTCAATCAAAGGTGCGGGATCGCCGGCAAAATCGGCCAGCCCCTCGGCACGGGCACACAGTGCCACCGCCCTCGCCACGGCGCGGGCCACCTCCCCCACCTGTTCGATGGGGGCAGCAGCCGCCCTTCGGCCAGCGGATAGGCGCCCACCGCCTGCACCGCCGCCCGCAACATGCCGTCGCTGATGCGCCGCGCCTTGACCGCGCAGGCGCCGAGGCCGATACCCGGGAACACATAGACGTTGTTGCACTGGGAGACCACCCGCGGTGCCCCGTCCACCGCCACCGGCGGGAAGGGGCTGCCGGTGGCGAGCAGGGCGCGCCCGCCGGTCGCCTGCCACACCTGGGCCGGGGTCGCCTCGGCGCTGCGGGTGGGGTTGGAGAGCGGCAGGATCACCGGCCGCTCGCACACCTCCCCCATGGCCGTCAGCACCGCCTCGTCGAACAGGCCGCCCTGACCACTCACCCCGATCAGCACCCCGGGGCGCAGCCACTCGATGAGTGCGACCAGGGAGTGGCACGCCTCCGCCGCCGGACGGGCAAACGGCTGCTGGGCCGGGGTGAGCCCGGCGCGGTCCTGGCAGACCAGGCCATCCTGATCGAACAACTGCACCCGCTCCGTGCTGCCCGCCAGCTGGGCCAGCATGGAGGCAATGCCACAGCCGGCTGAGCCGGCCCCGACGATCAGCACCGGGGTCTCGGCCAGCGCACTGCCCGCCTGCTGTAGGCCCGCCAGCACGCAAGCCGATGCCACCGCCGCCGTGCCCTGGATGTCGTCGTTGAACATGCAAAGCTCATCGCGGTAGCGAGCCAGCAGATTGGCGGCATGCTTGCCGGCAAAGTCTTCAAACTGCAGCACTACCTGGGGCCAGCGCTTGCGAATGGCGGCCACCACCTTGTCCATGAACTGGTAATAGGGCTCGCCATCCACCCGCGGCGCCTGCCAACCGAGGTAGGAGTCATCTTCCAGCAGCTCGGGGTTGTTGGTGCCCACGTCCACGCACAGTGGCAGGGTGCGCGCCGGGTTGATGCCGCCAGCGGCGGAGTAGAGCGCCAGCTTGCCGATGCAGATCCCCATGCCGCCGATGCCGAGATCGCCGAGCCCCAGCACCCGCTCGCCATCGGAGATGACGATGACGTCCACCTCCTGCTTCACCGCCGCGAAGATGTCGTCCAGCTCGTCCCGGTCGTGCCAGGAGAGGTAGAGGCCGTGGCTGCGCAGATAAAGGTCGCTGTGGCGCTGGCACGCCTCCCCCACCACCGGGGTGTAGATGATGGGCAACAGCTCCGGCAGGTGGTGGCGCACCAGCTCGTAGAACAGTACCGGGTTGTCCTCCTGCAGCTGGCGCAGCAGCAAGTGCTGATCAAACGGGCTCTGCATGGCCGAAACCAGCCGGTAGATACGGCGCCGCTGCTGGGCCAGCGACTCCTCCTTGTGGGGCATACGCCCCATCAGTCCCTGTCGCTTGCGTTCGGCATAGGGCAGGCTGGTACCCATCATGATGTCGTTCATTATCTTGTTCCTTATGCCAGCAGCGAAATGAGCAGGGTGGCCAGGATCAGCATGACGGCGCCCCCGAGACGAGAAGAGATCTGGGCAAACGGCATCAGGGTCATGCGCTGGGCCGCCGAGAGCACGGCCACGTCGCCGGTGCCCCCCATGTTGGCCATGCACAAGCCGCCGGTGATGGCCGCCTCGATGGGGTAGAAGCCGATCATCCGGCCCACCAGCGCCGCCCCCAGGGCACCGCCGACCACGGTCACCAGCACCAGCACGAAGTAGCTGACCGAGAAGGCGCTGATGAGCTCGGGGATACTGGTGTAGGCGACACCGATCCCCACCAGCAGGGAGGGCGTCAGGTTGCTGACCACGAACTGGTACCAGTCGGCCGCCGCCTGCTCGTAACGACGGGGCAGCAGGCCGCTCACCTTGATGACGGCCACCGCCAGGATCATCAGGGCGAAGGGGTGCATGGGGATGAAGTTGCCGAGCAATGAGCCCAGCACGAACATGCTGGAGCTGATGAAGAGCCCGAGACCCAGGCTCTCCAGCGTCGGCGCCTGCACCTTCTCTTCGGCCACGCCAGCGGCACTCTCTTTTATCATCAGCTTGCCGTTGCCGGTCAGGGAGGGGTAGCGGCGACCGAGGCGGGCCAGCAAGGTCCCCACCAGGATGGCCAGGGTGTTGGCGATCACCACCGCCGGCACCATGCGCGACAGCAGGTCGGCGCTCGACATCTGCAGCGGCCCGGAGAGGATCTCCACCAGCGGCACGGCGCCGGCCCCCATGCCGCCCCCCATGATGGGCAGGCCGATCAGCAGCACCGCATTCTTGAAGCCATACCCCATCAGGGCACCCACCAGACCGACGCTGAGCAGCGCCAGCGCGACGCCCCCCAGGATCACCGGCAGGTAGCGCATGGCGGCGTTCTTCAGCAGGGCGCCGCTCATGCCGAACACCGAGCCGGTCACCAGGCTGGCGATGAAGAAATTGAGAAAGCCCCCCTCCTTCATGAAGCCGATGATCACCTGGCCCGCCTCGACGGGCAGGATCCGGTATTCAAACAGGGCGGCGCCGCCGAAGATGGCGAGTATGGTGCCGCCCCCCAGGTATTCACGGATGGGGGTGATGCGCTCCCCCAGCTCGGTCAGCAGGGTGCCGAGCACGAACATCAATGCCAGCGCGCCGACCATGCCGAGTGGCAAAGAGCCGTTCCAGCCCGAGAAGAGTACGCAGGTGGCAAGTCCGAGGAAGATCATCATGGGCATGCCGGCAATCTGTCGGTCGCCAAACAATGCGATCCGGGTCTGTGGGGTAGAGAGGTTTTTCATTGTTATGCTCCAGCGTGTGGTGTGGCGCCACTCTAGCCATCTCTCTCCCCCCTGTCGGTTAGCCTGTCTGCAAAGGCATATAAAAACATTAAATTCTTAAACGTTATGGCTGCTGCCCGGCCTGTCATTGGCATTATTCGGGCGCGCTATTGTGCCGCGCCAATCAAACCGGTGAGCCCTCATCCCTCAATGCCAACAGGCTCTTGATGGTGCCATTATCAAATAACGATTAAATAATGGGCGGCATGCTTCTCAATAATGGGAAACCATGCTTGTACCGCTCCATGCTATTTCGATTGATCACCGGCAAGGATTGAGTGGCGATCTCAAGAGCAGCAAATGCCAATCGGATAAACCGCCACAGACCGGAAGAGACAACTGGAAGATTGCGGGTGTGCGATCACTCCGAGGCCCGCAAAGAGGATCTGCCCATGGCAGGCCGTGCCTGCCTCAGGGGAGCGTTTGAGCCGATACAAGCGGGCCCTGCAACAGACCGTCAAATGATGATGACGGCCTCATGACACCAACCGAAAAACTATTCGGCTAATAACAGTGGAATATTGGCAGGGTCAAATTCATGACAGGTTTCGGTACTTTCCAGGCTGAGCCCATAATGGCCATCGGCAACATATTCCACCTCCACCAACAGGCTCTCGATGGAGAAATGGGGGTCACCCGATTCATATCGTTCCACAGCTATCGTCTCCCTGTTTAGCTGACCCATCAATATTAGTGGATAAAAAACAGTCTGCCGAATTCGGATAATATTTTTCTGCCACCAACATTATCGGCCATGGCTATTCCAAGGCTATTTTCAGCATGATTGGTGAGATGATTTGGTTATTTCGCCGGCCCATGGCGAGAATGGTTCACCCAAATAGTCTCGCGGCAGACACGGGTTGCTGCCGGCGGGGTGCTCAAGCCCAGCAAGCAAGCTCCATAAGAAACCTACCTCCAATTTTCATAAACAAGATCGCGATCACACTATTTACTTAGCCTGCTAAACAACTACAATGCTTAGCAAGCTAAGTAAATGGAGAATCTCATGATGAAGGATCTGGAAATGCTGCGCGAGCTGTCCCTCGCCGAGCGGGTCGGCCGACTGCATCGGCTGTGGCGCACCGTGGCCGATCTCGAACTGGCCCCCTCGGCCTCACCCACCCCCGCTGGACGGCGCTGTGGAAGCTGAGCCGGCTCGGTGGCCACCTCAGCCAGAAGACCCTGGCCGAAGCGCTGGAGATCGAACTGCCCTCCCTGATGCGCACCCTGGGCCAGCTGGAAGAGCAGGGGCTGGTGGAGCGCCACTGCTGCAGTCAGGACAAGCGGGCCCGCATCGTCACCCTGACCCCGGCCGGCAAGGCGCTGCTCGACCAGATTGAAGATCGCATCATGGAGATACGCCGGGAGCTGCTCGCCGGCATCAGCCAGCGGGAGCTGGAACAGTTTGAAGATATCGTGCACCGCATCTGCGCCAATGCCCTCGGCAAGATAGGTGCACAGAGTGAAGAGAGAGAGTGAAATGACCCCGGATCAACAATTCAAGCGCTGGATAAAATGGGCCATGGGCGCCTTCGTACTGGTCTTTGCCTACTTCCTGCTGGCCGACCTCAAGATGCCGCTCACCCCGCAAGCCATGGCCACCCGCGTCGTGACCAAGATGGCGCCCCAGGTCAGCGGCAAGGTGGTCGAGGTGGCCGTCGGCAACAACCAGCACGTCAAGCAGGGCGACCTGCTGTTCGTGCTCGATCCCGCCCCCTTTGAACTGGCGGTGGAGCAGGCCCGCCTCGCCCTGGCCCAGGCCGAGCAGCAGAATCGCCAGCTCGATGCCACCCTCAATGCCGCCAGCGCCGACTTCAGTTCGCTGCAGACCCAGGCCGCCCTCAAGCTGCGGGAAGCGGAGCGCATCGACGCCCTCTATCGCCGCCACATGGTCTCCGAACAGCAGAAGGATGATGCCGACAGCGCGTTTCGCACCGCCCAGGCCAACCTGCTGGCCAGCAAGGCTCGCATGACCCAGGCCCGGGTCAACCGCGGTCTGCCCGGCGACGACAACCTGCTGCTGCGCCAGGCCCGCAACCGCCTCGCCCAGGCCGAGCTCAACCTCGCCTACAGCCGGGTGCACGCCAGCCAGGACGGCATCATCACCAACCTGCAGCTCAAGCCGGGCAGCTTCGCCGCGGCGGGTGCACCGCTGCTGGCGCTGGTCTCCGAGCAGGTGGACGTGATCGCCGATTTTCGCGAGAAGAGCCTGCGCCACGTCAATCAGGACAGCCAGGCACTGGTCGCCTTCGATGGCGAGCCGGGTCGCCTCTATCCGGCCCGGGTCACCAGCCTGGATGCCGGGGTCAGCGCCGGCCAGTTCGATGCCAACGGCCTCCTGGCCAGCCCCACCGAGTCGGATCGCTGGGTGCGCGACGCCCAGCGCCTGCGTCTGCACCTGGCGCTGGAACAGCTGCCCGCCCATCTGCCGGCCGGTGCCCGCGCCACCGTGCAGCTGCTGCCCGACAACGCCCTGACCGGACTGCTGGCCCGCGCCCAGATCCGCCTACTCAGCCTGCTGCACTACATCTACTGAGGTGACGGCAATGACGCTATGGCACAGGCCCCTCACCGCCAACGAACTGCGCCAATGCCTGCGCATCGCCTTTGGCAGCACCACCGGCTTTCTGCTCTGCAAGCTGTTCGGCTGGAACTATGGCGTCTTCTACACCGTCACGCCGGTGCTGCTGCTGGGCATGGTGCCGGTGATGAACGGCCATGCCGCCCGCCAGCTGATCGCCGCCGCCGTGGTCTGCGGGCTGGAAGTGGGGCTGCTGGGGGGGCTGTTTGGCGGCCATCCCGGCCTGATGGTTCCCATCGCCTTCCTGCTGTTTCTCTACCGCTTCGCCGCCATGTCGCGGGGCAGCCTGTTCCTGTTCGGTGCCAACGGGGTGTTGAGTCTCAGCATCATGCTGCACTTTGCCAGCTACCCGCAGACCGATCTCAACGACCTCATCTTCAGCAACCTGTGGGCCAGCGTGCTGTCGGTGCTCATCGCCTACCTGATGACGGCGCTGATCCCGGACGTGGAGGAGCGCCCCAAACCGGCCCCCTCCCCCAAGGCACCGCACCGGATGCGGCACGAGGCGCTGCTTGGCGCCAGCATCGCCACCCTCTCCTTCATGGTGTTCCAGATCTTCGATCTGCGGGACTCCATGTCGGCCCAGGCCACGACCCTGCTGGTGCTCTTCCCCATGCACTGGGACGGCGCCCTGAGCTATGCCCGCAAACGGGCCATGGGCACCCTGCTCGGGGTGAGCTTCGGCCTGGTCAGCCAGCTGGTGCTCTACGACTGGTCGGGACTGCTGTTGCTGGTCGCCCCCATGCTCTGGCTCGGCGCCATGCTGTTCAGCCATGCCCACGTGAAGGAGGCGAGCGGTTCCGGGGTCGGCTTCGGCGCCCTCACCACCCTCGGCATCCTGTTCGGCCAATACCTGACGCCGGGCAACGATCTGGTGTTCAGCGCCCTTTACCGGGTCAGCAGCATCTTGTTTGCCATCGTCGCCACCCTGCTGGCCTGTTACCTCATCCACCGACTGCTTAACCGTTTCGAGGCCACTCGGTTCGGTTATTGACCCCCTGTTGTTGGCTCAAGGATGTGCTGCCTTTCGCCCCGCTATGCCTACCGGGGCGTTTTTTTGCCTTCCGTTTGGCGGCACCTGCGGCCAGCCCCAGCAACTATGCTTGCTAGGGCAGTCGGCAACAGGAGAGAGACCATGGCACGAGCAGCATACATCCACTGGTTGGCAATCACTCTGCTGCTGGGGATGACCTGTGCCCGGGCAGAGCAGGTGCTCATTGCCGCCGAGGATGACTGGGCCCCCTACTGCGCCCTCGACAAGCAGAGCGGTCAGCCGCAGGGGCTGGCCCCCGAGCTGGTGAAGGCGGCCTTTGCCGCCGAGGGGGTCGACGTCGAGTTTCGCACCATCCCCTTTGCCCGCTGCATGTACGAGGCACGCAGCGACAAGGTGCTAGGCTGCTTCGATGCCACCATCACCGAGGAGAACCGCTACCAGTACTTCTGGCACGAGACCCCCATGTTCGAGGAGGATCTCGCCATCTTCGCCCTGGCCCGCGAACCGCGCCGGGACCTGAAGCTCACTTCGCTGGAACAGAAGACGGTGGGCATCACCCTTGGCTACACCTACCCCACCGACTTCATGGAAAACCCCAGGATCACCCGCTTCCAGGCCAAGTCCGACGCCCAGATCATCGAGATGCTGGTGCGCGGCCGGGTCGACTATATCCTGATGAACGAGATGCCGGGCTACCTCAAGATCCAGCAAAAGCAGCTGAGCGGGAAGGTGGTCAAGGTGGGCAAGATCTCCACCGACGGTTTCTGGCTCGCCTTCTCCCGCGCTCATCCCCAGGGTGAGGAAATGGCCAAACGCTTCGAGGAGGGGCTGCAGAAGATCCGCAACAACGGCACCTACGAGACGCTGGTGCGCGCCTTCGAGGCCAGACTCGGTCTGCATTGAGCCACTGCTCATTAGCGCTTCTTTTGACGCCCATGGACGCATATCGACGCAAGCCGGGTCGAGGCGCATTGCGCCCCTTTGGCAAGCTGTTAGGATCACGCCCGGATGACACCGATGGAGAATCAACATGAAGCACGCCAACCTTCTGCTGCTGGGCATCACGAGCCTGACCCTGCTGAGCGGCTGCGAACGCGGCGCCGGTACCCTGAGCGTGACCGGTGGCGACCCCGTCACCTATCTGTGTGAACAGGGCCAACGGGTGCAGGTACGCTACTTCGCCCTCTCCGATCAGAGCCTCAACTTCGTCAAACTGGCACTGCCAGATGGCAAGGATTACACCCTGCCGCAGAGCGTTTCCGCCTCCGGCGCCCGCTACACCGACGACCATGAGGCCGTCTGGTGGAACAAGGGAGATGAAGGCTTTGTCGAGATGCGCGACAAGGATGGCGAGTGGCAGAGCGTCTACAACGACTGCAAGCAGCAGTAAACAACAACCCCGGCCAGGCCGGGGTTGTTCATTACTCCACTTCAATCTCGTAGCGACCCACCACTCGTACCGGAATGGCCTGCGGGTTCTGCTCCGACACGCGATAGCGGGTCTTGGCCAGCCCCGACAGGGCGATCAGGTCCAGCACGCCGGGCGGCTCCGAGGCCAAAATCTCTGGGCTGAACAGATTGCCGTTGGAGTCGATGAGATAACAGATCTCCACATAGCCCTTGACGGGCCGCTTGGCTGGCGCACCGCCCACTGGTTCAAACGGAGGCACCTCGCCATCCTGCACCCAGTATTTGCCAAGCTCCGCCATGGTCACCTCCAGCGGCGGCTGGTTCAGTTTCACGGTGGGACTGGGGCTGGCACAGCCCCCCAGCAGACCGAGCACAATGCCCAGCAGCAAGACCTTCAAACCCATTCAACACTCCTTGTTGAGTCAGATCAGAGGGGTCACCCCTCCCCGGCAGGGTTACCGGCCCGTTACTGTAACAATCGGAACCCGTTTGAGCAGCATAAAAAAAGCCAACCCCATCGGGTTGGCTTTTAGCAAAGCGGCTCAGCGTCAGCCGCGCTTGTCGCTGACCACCAGCCAGAGCGCATGCACCATGCCGGGCAGGCCGCCGAGCAGGGTCAGCACTATGTTGATCAGAAAATGCAGGCTGAAGCCCACCTGAAGAAAGGCACAGACCGGGGGCAGAAAGATGGCCAGCAGGATCTTGAGCAGATTGTTCATCTCGGATTTCCTCGTCAACGATGTCACAGGGATAGCAATGGGCTAACCATAAACATCCCTGGCTTCAACTGCAAACCAGACAGGGAATGCGCTCACCCCCTTCCCGCCAGGCGTTGAGGTCGTGGATGACCTGATTGCTGCTGCCGCGCCAGAGCAGGCCGGGATCCGCCAGCCCCTTCTCGAACTTGCCGTCCACCAGCACGTCCAGCAAGGCCACCAGCTCGCGCTGGGCCGGGCTGAGATCTGCCAGCAGATAGCCGGTCCAGCACCAGATGTCCTTGCCGGGGCACTCGGCGCGCACCCGTTTCACCAACGCCAGCACCTGGGGCACGTTGGCGGGGTGAAGCGGATCGCCGCCGGAGAGCGACAGCCCGCGCCGCTTGATGCGCGTGTCGTTGAGATCCGCGATGACGCGATCGTTCATCGCCTCATCGAACGGCTTGCCGCCATCGAGCCGCCAGGTGCTCTGGTTGTAGCAGCCGGGGCACTGGTGCTCGCAACCCGAGACGAACAGGGTGGCGCGGGTGCCGGGGCCGTTGATCACATCGACCGGGTAGTATTGGTGGTAGTGCATCGCTTGTTTCCTGCCTCCTTCATGGGTGTGCAAACGGTCGCCACCCCATGAAAATGGCCCCTTGCAACAGGGGCCAGAGCTTCATCGTTACCGCACTTACATATGTTTGACGCGGCGCTTCACCTCTTCCTGCTTGCCCGCATTGAAGGGGCGCGCATCCGGGCTGCCGAGGTAGCCGCAGACACGGCGGGTCACCGACACCTTGGCCGGGTCGTGGTTGCCACAGCGCGGGCAGGTGAAGCCCTTGGAGGTGCACTCGAACTCGCCAGTGAAGCCGCAGTCGTAGCACTCGTCGATGGGGGTGTTGGTACCGTAGTAGGGCACCTTGTCATAGCTGTAGTCCCAGACGTTCTCCAGCGCTTCCAGGTTGTGCTGGATATTGGGGTACTCGCCATAGCAGATGAAGCCGCCGCTGGCGATGGGCGGATAGGGCGCCTCGAAGTCCAGTTTGTCGTACGGATTGACCTGCTTCTCCACGTCGAGGTGGAAGCTGTTGGTGTAGTAGCCCTTGTCGGTCACCCCCGCCACCACGCCAAACTCCTTGGCGTCGATGCGGCAGAAGCGCGAGCAGAGGTTCTCGCTCGGGGTGGAGTAGAGGCTGAAGCCGTAGCCGGTCTCCTCCTTCCACTCGTCGGTGGCCGCCTTGAGCCGCGCAATGATGGCGATGGCCTTCTGCTGCAGTTCGGCGCTGTCAAACAGGTGCACCTGATCGCCAAACAAGGCGTTGATGGTCTCGTGTACCCCGATGTAACCAAGCGAAATGGAGGCGCGGCCGTGCTTGAAGATCTCGCTGACATTGTCGTCCGCCTTCAAGCGGACCCCGCAAGCCCCTTCCATGTAGAGGATGGGCGCGACTCGGGCCTTGACCCCGTCGAGGCGCTTGATGCGGTACATCAGTGCGGTCTTGGCTACCCGCAAGGCGGCGTCCAGCTTGCCCCAGAAGTCCGCTTCATCGCGGGATTTCAGGGCGATGCGCGGCAGGTTGAGGCTCACCACGCCTAAGTTGTTGCGCCCTTCGTGGACCAGCTCGCCGTGCTCCTCGTAGGCACCGAGGAAGGAGCGGCAGCCCATGGGGGTCTTGAAGGAGCCGGTCACCCTGACCACCTGGTCGTAGTTGAGGATGTCCGGGTACATCCGCTTGGAGGCGCACTCCAGCGCCAACTGCTTGATGTCGTAGTTGGGATCGCCCTGCTTGTGGTTGAGGCCATCCTTGATGGCGAACACCAGTTTCGGGAACACGGCGGTCTTCTTGTTCTTGCCAAGGCCGGCGATGCGGTTGCTCAAGATGGCGCGCTGGATCAGGCGTGACTGCCAGCTGTCGCCGAGGCCAAAGCCGAAGGTGACGAACGGGGTCTGACCGTTGGCGGTGTGCAGGGTGTTGACCTCATACTCCAGCGACTGGAAGGCGTCATAACACTCCTTCTCGGTGCGGGCCATGGCGTAGGCATCCACATCGCTGATGCCCCACTCCAGCGCCACTTCCCGGTGCTTCTCCCAGCTGATGGTCACATAGGGAGCCAGTACTTCGTCGATGCGGTTGATGGTGGTGCCGCCATAGATGTGGCTCGCCACCTGGGCGATGATCTGGGCCGTGACCGCGGTGGCGGTGCTGATGGACTTGGGAGTGTCGATCTCCGCATTGCCCATCTTGAAGCCGTGGGTCAGCATCCCCTTCAGGTCGATCAACATGCAGTTGAACATGGGGAAGAAGGGGGAGTAGTCGAGATCGTGGAAGTGCAGATCGCCGCTCTCGTGGGCCTGCACCACATCGCGGGGCAGCATGTGACTGGTGGCGTAGTGCTTGGCGACGATGCCCGCCAGCAGGTCACGCTGGGTCGGGATTACCTTGGAATCCTTGTTGGCGTTCTCGTTGAGCAGGGCTGCGTTGGTCTGCTCCACCAGGCCGCGGATCTCCTGGGCCAGCCGGCCGCGGGCCTCGCGGGCCTGATCCCGGTCGTGACGGTATTCGATGTAGGCACGGGCGATGGCCTTGTCGTCGGAGGCCATCAGGTGGTTCTCGACCCGGTTCTGGATCTCGTGGATGTCCACTTCCCCTCGTCCTTCCAGCCCCTGGGTGACGGCGGCGGCAATGCGCTCGGCCAGCGCCGGACTGGCCTGATTGACCGCTTCTGCCGCTCGGCCCACCGCCTCGGCAATCAGCTGGGCATTGAATGGTGCGCGACATCCATCACGTTTGATCACAACCGGTTTCATGGATTTTCCCCGTTAAAAAGGCCAGGCTCTCGCCCTCGGCTTACCCTTGTTTGGCCCCCTCCTCCACGCCTCGTCCTCGGCGCAAATAAATTCAGCCTAGGCTTGACAAGCCAGGGCTGACGATGAGAAGGGAACAGCTTGTACACAGCTTAATAACACAACATATAGGGATTAAAAACGAATGCAGCCCTATATGTGGTGTCTATTAGGCACCAAAGCGTGACCGTATTTCTTGATCCAGAACAGGTTTTGAGGCGAGTGGCGCAGTTCCCGACCAGTCACAAACGGCCCCATACAAGACCCAATTCAAGCCTGATGCGGGCTGGCGCCCGATACCGGCCAGAGGGAAAAAGATTTCCCTTCCGACAGTAATTGACCGGGACAGGTTTGCACCAAGATGGACATAATGAATGACAACTCCTCTTGTTCGATGGGAAGCGACATGACCAACCCGCTATTGCTGTTACTGCTGCTGTGTGCCCTCCCGTTGCGGTTGTGGGCGGCCGAGATTCTGGTGATCAGCAGCTACCACCCCGAATACCTGTGGGATCAGAGCTACAACGCCAGCCTGGCCGCCAACCTCAAGGGCGACCACCACATCAGCCACTTCTACATGGATACCAAACGCCGCCCCGCCGAGGAGTTTGATCAGATAGCCGAGCAGGCGCTCGCCTACTATCGCCAGGTGAAACCGGATCTGGTGGTGCTCGGCGATGACAACGCCATCAACTACCTGGCCAGCGACATCGCCTCCCTCGGCACCCCGGTGGTGTTTCTCGGCATGAACGAGAACCCGCGCCACAAGGGGCTGGTCGGCCACCCCAAGATCACCGGCGTGCTGGAGCGCCCCCTGCTCAAACGCAACATCAGCGAGATGAGCCAGCTGATGGGGGGATCAAGAAGGCACTGGTGCTGTTTGACTCGAGCAACGTGGCGCTCACCGCCATCGAGGATGAATTCAAGACCCAGACCGAGCTGCGGGTCGGCCAGACCCGGGTCAACAGCCAGCTCATCGGCGACTACAGCCTGTGGCAGGAAGCCGTGCTCAATGCCAAGCAGAGTGGTTATGAAGCCATCTTCATCGGCCTCTACCACACGCTGGTGGACGATGATGGCAAGCACGTGAGCGAGCAGACTGTGCTGGAGTGGACCAGCGCCCACAGCCCGGTGCCGCTGTTCTGTTTCTGGGAATTTTCGGTGGGCAAGGGCAAGGCCATCGGTGGCCTGGTGCTGGATGGCCGCGATCAGGGGGCCAAGGCGGCCGAGCTGGTCAACGCCATCCTGGCGGGCGCCCAGCCCAAAACCCTGGCACCGCGCGCCGCCCTGCGTGGCGAGTACGTGTTCAGCAAGAGCGAGCTGGCCCGCTGGCAGCTCACCCTGCCGGACAAGTGGCGCTACAAGATCCTCTGGCGCGATTGAGCGCTGATCAGTGCCCCCATAACAAAGAACCCGGCCATGCCGGGTTCTTTGTTTCTCTTTCTGCGTGAGCGACTCAGCCCTGCAACGCCTGTTGCAGCTCCTCTTCACTCCAGACCGTGATGCCGAGCTCCTGGGCCTTGACCAGCTTGGAGCCTGCCGCCTCCCCCGCCACCAGCACATCGGTCTTGGCCGACACCGAGCCCGCCACCTTGGCCCCCAGCGCCTGCAGCGCCGCCTTGGCGTCGTTGCGCGACAAAGTGGTGAGGGTGCCGGTCAGCACGAAGGTCTTGCCGGCAAAGGGTTGCTCCGCGGCCTCTTTCTTCTCGATGGCAGGCCAGTGGATGCCGGCGGCCAGCAGGGCCTCCAGCACCTCTATGTTGTGGGGCTGGCGCAGGAAGTAGTAGACATGCTTGGCCACTATGTCCCCCACGTCGGCCACTTCCAGCAACTGCTCCACCGAGGCGGCGCGCAGGGCGTCCAAAGTGAGGAAGTGGTTGGCGAGGTTCAAGGCGGTCGCCTCCCCCACTTCGCGGATCCCCAGCGCAAACAGGAAGCGGGGCAGCGTGGTGCTGCGGGCCGCATCGATGGCCGCCACCAGATTGAGGGCCGACTTTTGCCCCATCCGCTCGAGCCCGGCCAGCTGAATGGCGTTGAGGCTGAACAGATCGGCCGGAGTCTTCACCAGCCCCTTGTCCACCAGTTGCTCCACTATCTTGTCGCCAAGGCCGTCCACGTCCATGGCACGGCGGGCGGCGAAGTGCTTGATCGCCTCCTTGCGCTGCGCCTCGCAGAACAGGCCGCCGGAGCAGCGGGTCACCGCCTCTCCCTCCAGCCGCTCCACCGCCGAACCGCACACCGGGCACTCAGTCGGGAACAGGATCGCGCGGGCATCCGCCGGGCGCTGCGCCTCCACCACCGCCACGATCTGCGGGATCACGTCCCCGGCCCGGCGCACGATCACGGTATCGCCGATCATGACGCCAAGGCGCTCAATCTCGTCGGCATTGTGCAGGGTGGCGTTGGAGACGGTGACGCCACCGACAAACACCGGTTTGAGCTTGGCAACCGGGGTCACGGCGCCGGTGCGGCCGACCTGGAACTCGACGTTCTCAAGCTCCGTCATCTCCTCCTGGGCCGGAAACTTGTGGGCGGTGGCCCAGCGCGGGGCGCGGGCCACAAAGCCCAGCTCCTCCTGCAGGGGGATGGCATCCACCTTGTAGACCACGCCGTCAATCTCGTAGGGGAGCTCGCCACGGCGCGCCAGGATATCGTCGTGGAACGCCTGGCAACCGGCCGCCCCCTCCTTGAGCTTCACTTCAGGGCTGAGCGGCAGGCCCCACTCTTTGAGCTGATTGAGGCGACCGAAGTGAGAGCCACCGAGCTGCTCACCACCCACCCCCACTCCATAGGCGTAGAAGGCCAGCGGGCGGCTGGCGGTGATGCGTGAGTCGAGCTGACGCAGGCTGCCGGCGGCTGCATTGCGCGGGTTGACGAACACCTTCTCGCCGGCGGCCAGCGCCTTGGCGTTCATCGCCTCGAACCCCGCCTTGGGCATGAACACCTCGCCACGCACCTCAAGCCTTGCCGGCCAGCCCTCGCCGCGCAGGGACAAGGGAATGGCCTTGATGGTGCGCACGTTCTCGGTGATCTCCTCACCCGTGGTGCCATCGCCCCGGGTGGCGGCCTGCACCAGCTGGCCATCCACATAGAGCAGGCTCACCGCCAGCCCGTCCAGCTTGGGCTCGCAGCAGAAGGTAAAGCTCACCTCCCGCTTGAGGCGATCGCGCATGCGCTGCTCGAAGGCCTGCAGCTCCTCACCGCTGAACACATTGTCCAGACTCAGCATGGGGATCTCGTGGCGCACCTGTTTGAAGGCGGTCAGCGGCTGGCCACCCACCCGCACGCTCGGCGAGGCTGGCGTCTTCAGCTCGGGGTGCTCGGCTTCCAGCGCGATCAGCTCGCGCATCAGGCGATCGTATTCGGCGTCCGGCACCGTGGGGTTGTCCAGCACATAGTACTGATGACCGTACTCGATCAGCAGCTCACACAGTTGACGGTGGCGGGAGAGGATATCGCTCATGAAAAAGTCTCGAAGTGTGATGGAAAAACCGGCCAGCGGACCAATAAAAATGCGGCACCTGGGTACCGCACTTTTTATTCATTCGACCCGCATGGCGTATTAGTCGCGACTGGCCTCGTAGGCGGCCAGCTCATGCCGGTAACGGGCGATGGTCTCGTCGCTCAGCGGGCTGCGATCCATATCCGTCAGCATGGCATCGAGATCGCTTGCCAGCTGATCGGCGGCCTGCAGCATGTCCTCGAAGGCAAACGCAGCGTTGCTGCGCAGCGGCAGCTGCATGAAGAGTGACACGCCCGGGGTGGCGAACTGCTCCATCCGGTACGGGTTGAAGGTGCCCGGCTTGACCATGTTGATCATGGAGAAGAGCACTTCACCCTTGCCGTTCGGGTCTTCGTGACGGTGGAAAATATCCATCTCGCCAAACTTGAAGCCCAGCGCCAGCAGGGAAGAGAGCAGGGTGGCCCCTTGCAGATCGTGACCCGGACGGCCCATCAGGTTGATGACATAGACATCCTGCCAGATCTTCTCGACCGGCGCGGCACGTACCGGCTCCTCATAGACGGGCTCCTCGTAGGCAGGCTCGGGGGCTGCATGACGGGGCTGTGCCTGGTATTCGGGAGCGGCGACCGGGGCCGGCTCGCGGGCACCGAAAGTGGGTGCGGTCGCGTAGGCGGGCTCGACCAGCGGCTCTTCGTCCAGCGGTTGCAGCAGCGGCTCGCGCTGGGGACGGGAACGGTGGACCGGGGTACGGCGAATGACCTGGGCGGGCTTGCGCACCGGCGCGGCAGGCACTTCCTCGACGGCTGCGGCAACCGGCTCCTCGAACTCCTCCTCGTCTTCTTCATAGACGGGGGGCGGCGGCACGGGGCGGGCGGCAGGCTTGCGTACCACGGGCGGCGGCAGATCGGCGTCGTCATCTTCATCATCGAAGGCGGGCGCAGGCGCACGACGGCTGACTTCCGGCTGGCGGGGCTCATCATGGTGGAGTTTGGGCTCGGCACGACGGCCACCGCTGACCACTCGCACCTGACCGATGCCATCGCTGTCGAAGGCGTCGTTGTCACGATCCCGTGATTTGGATTCCATCCGGCCCAGA
This sequence comes from Aeromonas sp. 2692-1, assembly GCF_013085505.1. Lineage (NCBI taxonomy): Bacteria > Pseudomonadati > Pseudomonadota > Gammaproteobacteria > Aeromonadales > Aeromonadaceae > Aeromonas > Aeromonas sp. 2692-1. Next base: position 2,202,597 of record NZ_CP038513.1, on the reverse strand, counting down.
GGTTTCTCTTTGATCGGTGCCTGACGATTCTTTCTGTTGCTCCACAACCCGTGAATGAGCAATGCCGCGATGGCAATACCGCCCAGGGCAACCAAGATGTAACGCAATTCCTGCATTAGCTGCTTCTCTTTCTAGTTTTGCTCAGCCAAAGCGACGGCTTCACCGATATCGACCGACACTATGCGCGAAACCCCGGGCTCTTGCATCGTGACGCCAACCAGCTGCTCAGCCATCTCCATGGAGACCTTATTATGACTGATGTAAACGAACTGTACTGTGCTCGACATCTCTTTGACAAGAGAACAGAAGCGACCGACGTTCACTTCATCGAGCGGTGCATCCACCTCATCCAGCAGACAAAATGGTGCTGGGTTGAGTCTGAAGATGGCAAAAACCAGCGCAAGTGCGGTTAACGCCTTCTCCCCCCCGGAAAGCAGGGCAATGGTAGCATTCTTCTTACCCGGAGGTCTCGCCATGATGCTCACTCCGGCCTCCAAAAGATCATCGGAGGTGAGCTCAAGCCAGGCACTGCCCCCCCCGAACACTTTCGGAAAGAGGGATTTTAAATCTTCGTTGACCTTATCGAAAGTATCCCGGAACCGTATTTGTGTCTCTTTATCAATTCTTTTAATGGCTTGGCTCAAGGTTTCCAGCGCCTGTTCCAGATCCTGACACTGGTTTTCCAGGTAGCTTGAGCGGGTTTTCGCCTCTTCATACTCCTCGAGGGCCGCCAGGTTGATGGCGCCAAGCGCCTCCACCTGTGCCTCCAGGGTCTGGATCTCCTGGCGCAGCTTGCCGCGATCAGCGGCAATCAGCACCGCCTGATCGAGATCCACCAGCCGCACGCCCAGCTCTTCGAACTGCTCGTGCAGCCCCTGCCGGCGCGTCAGGTTGCGTTCACGCTCAAGGCGCAGGGTCGCCAGCTTCTCCTGAATTTGCACCAGCTGCTTGTGATCGGCGCTTCTGGCCTGCTCCAGTTCGGTCAGCTGACGCTCCAGCTCCGCAAGCCGCTGATGACAGGCAAGCTGCTGTGCCTCAAGATTGCGCTGCTCGGCCAGCAGGGGCGACAGATCCTGACCCGGCGTAGCGCCCGGCTCCTTGAGCTCGGCCAGCTCCAGCCCGAGGCGGGCCAGCTCCTGTTCGCGCAGGGCGATGAGCTGGCGCAGGTTCTGCTGCTCCAGTTGCAGCCGCTGGCAGGCGGCCTGCTGCTGCTCCCGGCGCAGGCGCGCCTCCTCCAGCGCCCGCTCCGCCCCGCTTGCCTGCTCCTGGGCGAGCAGCAGCGCCTCGGCGAGCCCCTCGCCCTGTTCCTGCAACTCGCCAAGGGCCGCTTCGCCCTGCTCAAGCCGCTCCCCAGCCGACGCCAGCCGCTCGGCCTCCTCGGCCTGCTCCTGGTCGAGCCTGATCAGCTCTTCCCCCAGCTGGCCGAGGCGCTGCAACCGCTCCTGCCGTTGCCCCTCGCGCAGGCTCCAGGCTTCGCGCAGTTGCTGCCACTGCAGCTCCTGCTCGCGCAGGGTACGCTGAGCCAGCTCATGGGCGCCGTGCAGCTGGGCCCGCGTCGCATCGGCGGCGGCAAGCTGCTCATCGAGCCGGCGCAGCGCCTGCCGACCTGCGCTCTGCTCGGTGTGCAACCGCTCACGCTCGCCGAGCAGCGCCAGGGTACCGAGGGCCATGCCCTCCCCCAGATCCGCCCAGTTGGGACCAAACCAGTCGCCCGCAGGAGTGAGCAGCGACTCACCGGCCGCCAGGCTCGGCTGGCGGGCCAATGCAGCCTCCTGGCTCTCCACCAGCCAGATGGCATTGAGGAAGGAAGGAATGTGCTCGCCGTCCAGTTGCGCCGCCAGGGTACCGGCAACCGCCGGTTGGGCCGGGCCGATCCAGAGCCCGGATTGCGTCAGATTGCACTCATCCGCCGGGGTGGCGGTGAGCCAGCGGCCGAGCACCTTGTCCAGCCCCCGGGCCCACTCGGGGGGCACCTGCAGCCGATCCGCCAGGGTGGCGCCCGCCATCTGCTCTCCCAGGATCTGATCCAGGGTGGCGAGGCGAGCCTCCAGCTCGCGCAGCAAGCCCTGCTGGTGACCCTGCTCTGTCTTGAGTGCTTCATGATGTGCCACCGCGGCCTGCCACGCCGCTTCGGACTCCTCATGGCGGGCGCGGGAGAGCGCGAGCTCCGCCGCCAGCGCATCGAGCGCCGGTTGCAGGTTCTCCCCTTCCCCGCCAAGGGGCCCGGCCTGTTCATCTTCCAGCTTGAGACGGGCCAGCCGGGTCTTGGCCTGCAGTTCCTGCAGACCGTTCACCTCGGCGCGGGTCTGGTTTAGCCGTCCCTGTAACTGGCCCAGCTGCTGCTGCCACTGCTGCTGGCGCTGACGCGCCTGCTCGAGCCGCTCGGTCGCCGCCGCGCGCACGCTCTGCTGGTCGGTAAGCAACTGCTCACACTGCTCGAGGCGCGCCGACGCGACCTCGCCCTGCAACGTGCTTTCGCTCAGCTGTTCCAGCTGGCCGGCCAGCTGGGCCTTGAGCCCCTCGCTACGCTCGCCGAGGGCTTGCCGCCTTGCCTGCCAGTCGCGGCCAAGCTCGCTCTGGTGCAGTTGCTGCTGCTCGAGACGGGCGATGGCCTGCCCGCCGAGAAAAATCTGTTGCTGGCGGCTGGCCTGCTCGGCCTGCGCCTCCTGGCGGGCCACCGACAGCGTGACGTGACGCCCCTCGTCAGCAGTGCGCTTGGCATCGAGCGCCGCCAGCGCCTGCTCGGTCTGGGCCAGTTCGGTCTTGGCCTCGCCGAGGCGCGTCTCCAGCGCCCACAGTTCCGAGCCGATCAGCTCGGCGCGGGCGGCGCGCGAACGGCTCTTGAGCTGCTTGTAGCGCTCGGCGGTCTCGGCCTGGGCCTTGAGATGCTCGAGGCGTGAGCCCAGTTCGCCGCGGATGTCGCCGAGGCGCTCCAGGTTCTCCTGGGTATGGCGGATGCGCTGCTCGGTCTCGCGGCGCCGCTCCTTGTAGCGGGATACCCCGGCGGCCTCTTCCATGAACAACTTGAGATCGGCCGGGCGGGACTCCACCAGCCGACTGACGGTGCCCTGTTCGATGATGGCGTAGCTGCGAGGCCCGAGGCCGGTGCCGAGAAAGAGGTCGGTCACGTCCTTGCGACGGCACTTCTGGCCGTTGATCTGGTAGTGGTTGGAGCCGTCGCGCAGCACTTCGCGGCGCACCGAGATCTCGGTAAAGCGGCCGAACTCGCCGGGCACCCGGTTGTGGGGATTGTCGAACACCAGCTCCACCGAGGCACGGCCGTGGGCGCTGCGGTTGACGGAGCCGTTGAAGATGACGTCGGTCATGTTTTCGCCGCGCAGATGGCGGGCGGAGCTCTCCCCCAGCACCCAGCGCACGGCGTCGATCACATTGGATTTGCCGCAGCCGTTGGGGCCCACCACGGCGGTCATGTCGGCGTTGAGTTCGATGCGGGTCGGCTCGACAAACGACTTGAAACCGGCGAGTTTGATCAATTTCAGACGCATGGCGGCCTATGTGGGTAACGAAATAAAGAGGAGGCGGGCAGGCGACTTTACCAAATCAAAAGCTTGTTTGTAATATGCAGGCAGTTTCCCATGAACAGATGGAGCTCAGATGAGCCACTCACCCCGTATGGTAAAAGACTCGATCAGCGGCGCAGACTACTTCCTGCGCGGCTTCTCGCTCATTCGCCAGCCCGGCATCCGCACCTTCGTGCTGATCCCCCTGCTGGTCAACTTCGTGCTGTTTGCCGGGGCCTTCTACGCCCTGCTGCTGCAGCTGGACGGCCTGTTCGGCTGGCTGCACCAGCAGATCCCGAGCTGGCTCGACTGGCTGGACTATCTGCTCTGGCCCATCGCCCTCATCACCATCCTGGTGGTCTTCTCCTTCCTGTTCAGCTCGGTGGCCAACTGGATAGCGGCTCCCTTCAACGGCCTGCTGGCGGAGAAGGTGGAACAGGCCCTCACCGGCGAGACCGTCAGCGATACCGGCATGCTGGACATCGTCAAAGACGTGCCGCGCACCTTCGGCCGCGAGTGGACCAAGCTCAAATACTACCTGCCCAAGGCCATCGGCTGCCTGATCCTGTTCCTCATTCCGGTGGTGGGCCAGACCCTGGCGCCGGTGCTCTGGTTCCTGTTCAGCGCCTGGATGATGGCGATCCAGTACGTCGACTATCCGTTCGACAACCACAAGATCGACTTCATCACCATGCGCGACGCCCTCAAGCAGCGGCGCGGCAAGTGCCTGAGCTTCGGCGCCCTGGTCACCCTCTTCTCCGCCATCCCGGTGGTGAACCTGTTCGTGATGCCGGTGGCCATCTGCGGCGCCACCGCCATGTGGGTCGATCACTACCGCGCCGAACAGCTCAGACGCTGAGCCGGTTGGTGGTGACAACGGGGCTCCCTTGGGGGCCCCGTTTCATTTTTGCATTATAAAAAATAATGCATGGCCTTCATTGCTTGTCCACTATAGCGCGAGTTGATAGGATGCGGAGCTTTCTCGCACCCTGGGATATCTCATGTTACATGCACTCTTCTTGCTGGGCCTGGTGGCCGAAGGGATGACAGGCGCGCTGGCCGCGGGCCGGCGACGGATGGATCTGTTTGGCGTGGTGATCATCGCATCGGCGACCGCCATCGGGGGCGGCACCATTCGCGACGTGCTGCTGGGCCATTACCCCCTGCTCTGGGTCGAACACCCGGAGTATGTGCTGCTGGTCGCCGGCGCGGCCATGGCCGGCGTCATCTCGGCGCCGCTGATGCGCTACCTCGGCAAGCTGTTCATGGCGCTCGATGCCCTGGGGCTGGTGGTCTTCTCCATCTTCGGCGCGGCAAGGGCGCTGGAGATGGGCCACGGCGCCGGGATCGCCTGCATCATGGCGGTGGTGACGGGGGCCTTCGGCGGCGTGCTCAGAGACCTGCTCTGCCAGCGCATTCCGCTGGTGTTTCGCCGCGAGCTCTATGCCGCCATCTCGCTGGTGACGGCCGCCATCTACTGCCTGGCGCTGGATCAGGGCCTGCCCAACGACTGGGCCGCCTTCGGTGCCATCGGCATCGGTTTCGTGCTGCGTCTCCTGGCGGTGCGCTTCAAGTGGGGGCTGCCTACCTTCCACTACCAGTACGCCACGCACTGAGCGCGCCAGCTTCTGGCAAGCCGGTACGGATTGCAGCCAACAAAAAAGCGCCGGTCAGGCGCTTTTTTATATGGGCAACCGGGCTGTGGCTGCTTCAGTTGATCCCTTCCGAGCTAAAGAAGGTCGCCTTGTCGGCGATGAAACGGATCTTGATGTTCTTGCCCTCGTCGCCCCAGATGCAGCTGGTGGTCCCCAGTGCATCGTCACAACGCTCGGCCTTGCCGAGGATGCTGCTCGCCTCGGCGTAGCTGATCCCCATCTTGAGCTTGTCGTAGTTTTCACGGTTGAGCTTGCCGCAACCGGTCAGCAGCAGGGCAATCAGCCCGCCAAGCAAAATATGTTTCATCTGGTTCTCCTCTGCATGGTGTCCAGAGCCTACCAGCTCGGCCACCCCGCTGACCAGTCACCCGCCGGGCAGCGGTGGCCGGCAGCCGGCCGTTACCAGCTGCGCACCGGCCCGGTGTCGAGGTGCACGAAGTTGTCGCTCGGGTAGTAACCGACGCCGCCCACCTTGAGATGGAGCGCAGCCTTGCGCAGGTGCGCCAGCTGTACTCCGGGAATGCGCACGTCCACCGCCTGCCCCAGGGTATGGTAGCTGTGCTTGGCCACGGCGCGGCTGCGGCTGCGCTTCTGGCGGTTGGTCACGGGGGAGCGATAGCCAGAGATGAGCTGGATTTCACCGTGACGACCCAGCTTGTGCTGCAGCAGGTAGAGCTGGTCAAACAGCTTGCGGTCGATGTTGAACACTTCGTTGCGACGGTAGTCGCGAAAGATGTGGTTGAGCTCGGCCAGCCCGTCTTTCAGGTAGCGGCCGTCTTCCCAATAGCTGGCGCGCACCCGCTCGCCGGTATTGAGATTGAAGAAACTGAGTTCACGTCCTGCCGTACTGCGGCTCGCCATGGCGGGGAAGGACAGCAGCGAGCCCCCCAGCAGGCAACCGGCACCCAGCAGCAGGCGACGTCGGCTTATCTCTTGATCAAGCATCCCTTGTCCGTCCATCGCTATGTTGAGGTGAAACCGTTGAATGAATTTGATACAGGCGCTTGAAACTACCCGCCGAGCCGGCCGCTGTCAAACCGCAAGGGGCCATGAAAAAGCCCGGCGCAGGCCGGGCTTTTCACTCTGTGGCGAGGATCACAGCAAGCGACTCTGGTAGCTGACTCGATCAAATCCATAGATGTCGTTGCGCAGTTGCTGACGTCCATCCTCGTCGATCCAGCTGCTCCAGTAGACGGTGAACACCGGGATCGGGGTGGTCAGCGGCAGCCACTTGGTCTGGGTCTCTTTCAGGATGCTGGCCACCTTGTCCGGCTGGTAGCGGGAGTCCGCCAGCAGCAGCTCGGCCAGATCGTCGGCGTGCTCCACCCGGATGCAGCCGGAGCTGAAGGCACGCGCGCCCTGCTCGAACAGCGCCTTGCGCGGGGTGGAGTGCAGGTAGATGGCCTCGTTGTTGGGCAGATAGAACTTGTAGCGACCCAGCGCGTTGTGATCACCCGGCTTTTGCCGCAGCCGGTAGGGGAAGCCGGACGCCAGCGCCTGCTGCCAGCCCTCTTCGGTGAACTGCACCGGATTGCCCTCGCCGTCGATCACCTCGAACTGCTCGCGATTGAGGTAGGCGGGATCCCGTCCCAGCTTGGGCAGAATGTCCTTGCTCAGAATGGAGCGCGGCACGTGCCAGGCCGGGTTCAGCACGATGGAGCGGATCTCGCTGGCGAGGATCGGGGTCGCCCGCTGCTCCTTGCCCACGATCACCCGGCTGGTGAATACCTCGTTGCCGGACTCCACCACGCTCAGCCGATAGTCGGGGATGTTCACCAGCACGTAGCGGGCGCCGGAGAGCTGATCCACCAGGTCACGTCGCCACAGGTTGCGCAGCAGCAGGCTGGCGCGCACCTCGGGCCCGGTATTGAGCCAGCTGCGGGTCTGCCGGCCTATGATACCGTCGGCAGTCAGGCCGTGGCGGCGCTGGAACTGCTTGACGGCCTGCAGGGTCTCGGCGTCGTAGGTGGCGTCATCATGGCGCGGGGCCGTGTCGCCCAACTCGTTGAGGATGGAGCGGATCTGGCCCAGCTCCGGGGAGACTTCACCGGCCCGCAGGGTCGGCATGGTCAGGGTCGGCCACTTCTTGGCCATGGGCAGCGCCAGCAGCTTGCGCACTTCTTCGCGCACCGCGTCATATTCCGCGACCTGTGGTCTGAGCTGCCTGACCTGCTCCAGCAGGTTGTCGCCGGCCGGCTCGTGGGCCAGCGGCTTGTTGAGGTTGAGCTTGAGGGTCTGCATCTGCTCGCGGGAGACCAGATCCATGGCCCGCCACGCCTGCTGGAACCGGGCCAGCTTGCCGAACGCCTCGTCGTAGAGGGCGCCACGCTGATCCGCCGGCTTGGCCTGCAGCTTCTTCCAGAGCGTGTAAAAATCCGGGTGCAACTGGGCCAGTACGGCCTCCTGCAGCTGCAGCTCCAGCTCACGTCTGGCCTGCTCCGCGGTGCTGTTCTGATACCAGTCGTGCTGCATCGCAGCATTGCTCACCACCACCTGGCCCTCGCTGGCCTGTACCATGGCCGCCGGCCAGCAGCCCAGCCAGATCAGGTTTGCCAATGCCAGCCAATACTTCTTCCCCATGCTTACCTCAAGATCGGTTCACTTCAGCCTGTCAGACCCGGCGGTCAAGGCGCTCATGATGCGTGAATGCCCGCGACTTTACTAGCTGGCGGGCGCGTAGCGCCGCCAGATAATGTCATACTCATTTGTTGCTTTAAATTCAGCCAGTTCGCGATTGAACGCACTGACAAATTCGGGTGACAGCCGCTTCTTGCTGAACATGAAGAAGGTCGGCGCTTCATATACGGCCATGGTGTGGGGGACGATCAGATCGCTCAGCCCCTCCTCCTTCAGGCCCCAGGGGGTGGCCAGCACATCGCCGAGAAAGCCGTCGATGCGCCCCAGTACCAGCTTGCCATAGTTTTGCTCGTCATTGACCACGCTCACCTGGGCGGCATAACGGCGCAGCAACTCGCTGATCTCGGCCCCATAGTAGTAGTCCTTGGTGATGCCCAGGGTATGGCCGCTGGCCAGCCAGCTGGCCAGATCGGTTTCGGGGTAGGAGGATGACTTGCGGATCCAGAGCGCACTGCGGCCCGGATTGTAGGCATCGGAGAACCAGGCATAGCGGGCGCGATCCTCGTTGAAATAGGCCTCCATGGCGATGTCGACCGAGCCCAGTGACAGACCGTGCAGCACCCGCTTCCAAGGCATCTCCACGTAGCTGGCCTTGCAGTCGAGCCGCTTGAGCATGGCGGTGAGCGCTTCAACGGCAAAGCCGCGCAGCTCTTTCTGCCCGGCCGCCGTGCCGGCGTAATAGTGATAAGGCGGCCAGTTGTCAAAACCGACCCGCAAGGGCGAGGGACACAGACTGTTTGCCGAGGCCAGCGGCGCCAGCAAGCAGAGCATCCAGCAGCAGAGTTTCAGCTTCATGGGTCATCCTTGACTGCGTGATACGCCATCATAAATCGGCCTAGGCAAAATGGCGACAGATCCTGCCACAGCGATGCAAGCTCCCGGCCGTGTGAGCGGCGCCCTCACTTATGCTTGTCAGAGCCGGGCCCGAAATGCCCCTGGCCTGCGCCAGATCTCCGGCTCGCCAGGGCAGGTAAAATACGGGAACAGCAACATTTGGAACACCGGCCGGAAAGGGGTTAATATGTGACCAAATATATTTTTGTGATCCACTATGCTTTTTTTGCAATTGGATTAGCATATGCGCGAAATCAGCCTACAAACCGTGAGGCGCAGAGAGTGATATGACGTACAAAAAGTTTGGTTTTCTGACCGCCATCATGGCGCTGAGTGGTTTCTACCTTTATACCCTCTACCTGGCCGCCCACCCCAACGTGAGCCTGGCCTACAAGCTCTATTACCTGGAAGGCAAGACCCGCTTCTGGGAGCACAACTCCAGCATGACCTACCAGCCCGGCAACGAGCTCAATCTGACCAAACCGAGCCGTTTTCTCTCCAGTGAAGGCTGGGCCAAGAAACCGAGTGCGGACGGCACCGAACTGAGCGGCCAGGGCGGCCTCTACTTCGTGCTGCCCAAACAGCAGGCGCAGCCGGAACAGCTGACCATCCAGGCCCGGGTCAACAGCCCGCAGGCCGGTGCTCTGCTCAAGGTGGCACTGGGTCACGATTTCACCACCACCGTCAAGCTGGCCAAGGCCGGCATCAACGAGATCCGTCTCAGCCTGCCGGGCGAGTCGCTGACCTCGGACCCCAAGCGTCCCAACTTTCTGGCGCTCTCCGCCCCGACGCCGCTCAATGTCCAGTCGGTGCGCTTGACCGTCGCCCAATAAGACGTATTCTCCAATACGCTGTTTTATAAAATAATTTTCCAAATAAGGAAGTTTTCATGTCGCATGCCGATTTTCGACTCTCTCTGATCGTTCCCGTTTACAACGAGGAAGAGAGCATAGATGCCTTCATCAACGCGATAGATAACGAACTGGCGCCGCTCAAGGATCAGCTGGAAATTGTATTCGTCAACGACGGCAGCCGCGACCGCACCCGTGAGGTAGTCGAGCAGGCCATCGCCCGCGACCCGCGCGTCACCCTGGTCAACCTGGCCCGCAACTTCGGCAAGGAAGCAGCCATGACCGCCGGTCTGCATCACGCCAAGGGTGATGCCGTGGTGCCGATGGACGTGGATCTGCAGGATCCGCCCGCGCTCATTCTCGAATTCGTCAAGCTGTGGCAGACCGGCGACTACGACACCGTCTACGGCATCCGGGTGGATCGCAGCGCCGACACCCCGATGAAGCGCCTCACCGCCGGCGGCTTCTACCGCTTCTTCAACGCCCTCTCCACCAGCACCAAGCTGCCGGAGAACGCCGGTGACTTCCGCCTGATCGACCGCAAGGTGGTCGAGGCGATCAAGCAGCTGCCGGAGCGCAACCGCTTCATGAAGGGCCTGTTCGCCTGGGCCGGTTTCCGTGCCGTCGGCGTGCCCTACGAGCGCCCCGCCCGCCATGCCGGCGAGACCAAGTTCAACTACTGGAAGCTGTGGAACTTCGCCCTCGACGGCCTGATGAGCTTCTCCAGCTGGCCGCTGCGGGTATGGAGCTACGTCGGCGTCGGCGTCTCCTTCGTCGCCTTCCTCTACATCCTCAAGATCGTCACCCAGGTGGTCTTCTTCGGCATCGACGTGCCGGGTTACGCCTCCCTGATGTCGGTGGTGCTGTTCCTCGGCGGCATCCAGCTGCTGTCGCTCGGCATCATCGGCGAGTACATCGGTCGCATGTTCGTGGAAGTGAAGCAGCGCCCCGTCTACCTCATCGAAGGGGTGTACGGCCAGTATGCCAAGCAGGATGAAGAGCCGAAGCAGGATGCCACCACCGGCAGCAAGAAGAGCGCCGGCAAGAAGGCTTCTGCCGCGAAAGCCGCTGATGACCAGCAGGAGCAGGCTTCTCAATGATCTCCCGCGAGGAATTCTGGCGGCTGGTACGTTTCGGGTTTGTCGGCGGGGGGGCCACCCTCGTCGATCTGGGCACCTCCATCGCCCTGTTTCACACCTGGCCCACCATCTCGGAGCACCTGGTGACGACGCTGGCCTTTGCCATCGCCTTCTGGTTCTCCTTCTTCGGTCACCGTTACATCACCTTCCAGAAACAGGGTGCCGCCAGCAAGTTCTTGCTGGTCGCCCTCTTCTCGCTGGCGGTGCGTAACCTGATATTGAGCGGTCTGCTGTTTGCGGGTCTTTCCGGTCTGTTGCCGGTGGTGATCGCCACCCTGACGGTCACCGTGCTCACCTACCTCCTCTCCAGGATCTGGGTATTTGCCTGATGAATGACATGACTACCTCCATCACCCCTGACAATGCGGGCCCCTATCGCCCGTCACTGGCCATCAGCAGCCGTGACTGGCTGATGATCATCGCCGCCTTCGTGCTGAGCCGTGCCGCCCTCTACGGCATGGGCTATTTCGGCGTGCAGCTCTACGGCTCCCCCGACATAGGCCCGCTGCAGGCCTATTGCCAGTTCGACTGCGTCTGGTTCCAGCGCATCATCGAGAACGGCTACGATCTCTACCCGCGCTGGCTGAGCAAGGGCAATGCGGCCAACTGGGCCTTCATGCCACTCTACCCGATGATCTCCGGCACCATCTCCAACCTGCTCAACGTCGAGAGTCTGATCGGCCTGATGCTGGTGGCCAACCTGGCGTTCTTCATCAGCCTGCCGTTGATGCTGCTGGTGCTGCGCCAGCTCAAGCTGGGTGACGATACCGCCCGTTTCGGCGTCTGGCTGCTCGCCTTCTCCCCCTTCTCCGCCTACTTCGTCTCCGGCTATACCGAGTCGATGTTCATGGCGCTGATGCTGGGGATGTTCCTGTTCGCCTATCGCCAGCAGTGGCTGATGGTGGCGCTGCTCGGCGTGTTCATCTCCGCCACCCGCAACCTGGGGGTGATGATGGTGTTCCCGGTGCTGATCCTGGCGCTGCAGGCCTACGGCTGGCGCGAGTTCTTCCGCTTCACCGAGCGCGCCTTCAAGGTGGTGTTCACCCTCTGGATGATCCCGCTCGGCCTGTTCGCCTACATGTTCTACCTCTATCACCTCACCGGTGACGCGCTGGCGTTCAAGCACATCCAGGTAGCCTGGGGCCGTTACATGGACAGCCCGCTGGACTGGTGGCTGAGCGGCTTCGAGCTGGGCGGACGCAAATCCTACCTCTCCATCATGGTGATGTTTGGCTGGGCTCTGAACCTCTATCTGTTCAGCCAGAAGCGCTGGGCCGAGGCGACCCTGATGTTCATCTGCTGCACCATTCCGCTGATGACAGGGCTCAACGCCATGCCGCGCTACATGTTCGGCCTCTATCCGACCATGCTGGCGATCATCCTGCTGACCCATCGCTGGCCGGCCATTCGCCCGGCCGTGCTCTGCCTGAGCGGCATGGTGGCCTCCTTCATCGCGGTGGCCTTCGTCAACTTCAAGTTCTTCACCGTGTGACGAAAGTGGCAATGCAACAAGCCGGTCTATCGACCGGCTTTTTTATGGGCGCGACACCCCGCTCACACTTTTCCATTCTTGAAAACGTAACCATTTGAACTGATGTCACAAATCGACGGTTTGCCTGTCCAAGCCCGCCCTCATGCCTCCTAGAATGAGCCCCATTGACGGCAATCTGGTCCGCTTAACCCCAGCAAGGAATGGCTTATGCGTCGCACTCCCTCGGTTTCTCCCCTCTGGCTCGCCCTGCTGGCCAGCCCCCTCTTCCTCCATCAGGCCATGGCCGCCGAGGTGCGCCTCTACGTGGATGACCAGCCGGTCGGCGCGCCGCTGACGCTGGACAAGGGGGCCGTGCAGCTGACCCATCCGCTCACCAAGGGGAGCCACCAGATCCGCATCAGCGACGCGGGCAACAGCTGCGGCACCAGCTTCGGCCCGAGCGAGGCCAAGCCGCTCCCCTTCGGCACCGCCCAGCCCATGGACAAGTGCAGCAAGGGGCAGCACTTCAACCTGCGGGTGATGCTGGCGGGGGATTATCAGTTCACCTTCAACCCCGATACCCCCAGCCTCAAGGTGCTGCGAGCCACCAAGAAGAGCGAATTCAAGCGCCAGCCGCCAGCAGAACCCTGCATCAGCTGGGATGGCGGCCCGGTCACGGTATCCCTGAAAGGAGTCTGGCCCGACGGCACCCAGCTGCGGGACGCCTACTCCGGCCAGCAAGGGGTGGTCAAGGGCGGGAAGCTGACCCTGACGCCCAGTAAAGAGAGCGGCGGCCTGCTGCTGCTCGAGCCGGTCAAGGCGGCCACCGCGGCCCCCTTCAGCTGGGATCAGGCGAGCGTCTATTTCCTGCTGACCGACCGCTTCAACAACGGCGATCCCGCCAACGACCACAGCTTCGGACGCCAAAAGGACGGTCAGGATGAAGTGGCCACCTGGCACGGCGGTGACTTCAAGGGGCTGACCGCCAAGCTCGACTACATCAAGCAGCTTGGCATCAACGCCATCTGGATCACCCCCATGGTGGAGCAGGTGCACGGCTTCATCGGCGGTGGCGAGCAGGGCAACTTCCCCTTCTACGCCTACCACGGCTACTGGGCGCTCGACTTCACCAAGATAGATCCCAACTACGGCGACGAGGAGAGCCTCAAGACCCTGGTGGACGAGGCCCACAAGCGCGGCATCCGCATCATCCTCGACGTGGTGATGAACCACGCCGGCTACGCCACCCTCGCCGACCTGCAAGATCTGGGGCTCACCGATCTCACCCAGAACACTGGCAAACTGCCAGCCCGCTGGAACCAGTGGCAACCGAGCGGCGGCCTCAACTGGCATGGCTACAACCAGTTCATCGACTACCAGTCGCCGAAGTGGGACCAGTGGTGGAGCGGTGACTGGGTGCGGGCCGGCCTGCCCGGCTACCCGCAGCCCGGCACCGATGACGTCACCGGCTCGGTGGCAGGGCTGCCGGACTTCCTCACCGAATCCACCAAGCCGGTGGGGCTGCCGCCGCTGCTGGCGGCTAAACAGGACACCAGGGCCAAGGTGCTACCCAACGCCACCGTGAGCGACTATCTGATTGCCTGGCACACCGACTGGGTACGCCGCTTCGGCATCGACGGCTTCAGAGCCGACACCGTCAAACACCTGGAGCCCGAGGTGTGGGCCCGTCTCAAGCAGGCCGGCACCGCCGCCCTCAAGGAGTGGAAAGCCGCCAACCCCACCAAGAAGCTCGATGACCTGCCCTTCTACATGGTGGGCGAGGTGTGGGATCACGGGGTGGCCAAGGATTTCTGGTATCAAAACGGCTTCGATTCGCTGATCAACTTCGACTATCAGCGCGAGTTCGCCCTGCCCCAGGCCCAGTGCCTGGCCAGCGCCGAGCCCACCTATGCCGGCTACGCCAGCCGCATCAATCAGGACCCCGAGTTCAACGTGCTGAGCTACATCAGCTCCCACGACACCAAGCTGTTCTTCGGCGACTATCAGGACGTGCCGTTGCAGCGCCGGGTCGCCAGCAGCTTCATGCTGCTGCCGGGCGGCATCCAAATCTACTACGGCGATGAGTCCGGCCGCGGGCTCGCCAAGGATGGCGGCGTGTTCGATCAGGCACTGCGTTCCGACATGAACTGGCAGGAGCTGGCCGGCGGCGAGAAGGCCGAGCTGGTCAAACACTGGCAACGGCTCGGCCAGTTCCGCGCCGCCCACCCGGCGGTGGCGGCGGGCAGCCACAAGAAACTGGCCGACAGCCCCTATGCCTTCGTGCGGGAGAAGGGGGATGACAAGGTGGTGGTGGTGTTCGCCGGCCGCCAGCCGTAATCCAGCTTAAGGAATCAAACCCAAACTAGAGAGGGGAGCCAGTGGCTCCCCTCTCTGTTTACACCAGTCGTTCAAACAGGCTGTTTCACCCGCGGGTTCACTGCGGCTGATGAGCGGCTGCCGGCCACTGCAGGCGTGCCTTGACCAGGGTCTGCTGCCACAGCGGCCAGGCCAGCAGCGCCTGCTGATAGGCGCCCGCCTGCCCGGGCAGCTGGATGCCGTAGCTCGCCAGCCGGTAGGCCATCACCGCATAGAAGGCATCGAGGATCCCCGCCTCGCCAAAATAGAAGGGGCCCCGTGCCTGGGACCAGATGGTCTGCAGCCGGGCCAGCTCGCCGATGGCCTCCACCGGCGGTTCGCTGCGGGTCGGGGCGCCGAGGAAGAAGGGCAGCAGGGTGCGAATTTGGCGAAAACCGGCGTGCAGCTCGGCGCAGAGACTGCGGGCCAGCGCCCGCTCGGCTCGCGCTTCGGGATAGAGCCGGCGCGCGGGGCAGAGCTCATGCAGGAACTCGGCGATGGCCAGCGAGTCGTGTATCCGCACGCCATCGTGATCGAGCCAGGGCACCAGGCCGGCGGGGGCCAGTCGCTTGAGCCGCTGCAGCTCCTTGGCATCCTCCAGGTCGAACACCTGCTCCTGCCACTCCAGCCCGCTCATGGCCAGCACCAGTGCCGCCCGCATCGCCCAGGTGGAGCCAGTGCCCACCGTCAATACCAGAGATCCCATCTATTGCCTCCTGCATGGGTTGTTCATGACCATCCCATCTGCCCCAATGGCCCGACATCCGACGGTCGCTTCACATTTGCACGCCGGCAGGTTTGACCCTCTCCGGGAGCGGTGCTAGTTTGATTTTCCAAAACAATCAGTTAGCAACTAATGTGAGCAATGGACAGCCAATTTACCATCGTCATCGCAGATGACCACCCCCTGTTTCGGGGCGCCCTCTATCAAGCGGTGCACATGGCCATCGACGATGCCCAGCTGCTGGAAGCGGACTCCATCGACAGCCTGGCCCACCTGCTGGGTGAGCACCCGGAAGTCGACCTGCTGCTGCTCGATCTCAAGATGCCGGGGGCCAACGGCTTCTCCGGCCTCGCCCACCTGCGCGGCCAATATCCCGACCTGCCTATCGTGGTGGTGTCGGCTTCGGAAGAGCCCGCCATCATCCAGCAGGTGCTGCGGCTCGGCGCGCTCGGCTTCATCCCCAAATCGGCGCCGATGAAGGAGCTGGTCAACGCCCTCAATACGGTGATCGGGGGTGACAACTGGGTGCCGGCCGGCATCTCGCTCCACCCCGAGCCCACTGACGGCGCCGATTTCGCCAGCAAGCTGGCCAGCCTCACCCCCCAGCAGTACAAGGTGCTGGTGATGCTGCGCGACGGCAGCCTCAACAAGCAGATCGCCTGGGAGCTCAACGTCTCCGAGGCCACCATCAAGGCCCACATCACTGCTATCTTCAGAAAACTCGGTGTCAAGAACCGCACCCAGGCGGTTATCGCCCTGCAGCAGATGGATATCAAGGAGGGTTAGCCCTCCCATCCAGCCCTCAACGTATCTGCCGCTCGACAAATAGCACGGTCGTACTTTATGCTGCCCAGATCAATGAAGGAGAGTGCGATGAGCAAGGGCCGGCTGACCCGCGACAACATTTTGCAGACTGCGTTCGAGCAGGCTAGCCAGCAGGGGCTGGAGAGCCTCACCATCGGCTCCCTTGCCAGCGCCTGCGAGATGTCGAAAAGCGGCCTGTTCGCCCACTTCCAGTCCCGCGACAACCTGCAGATTGCCGTGCTGGAGTACGCCGCCGAGGTGTTCCGGGAGCGGGTGATCCAGCCGGTGCGCCAGCAGCAGCACGGCAGCCAGCGAGCGAAGCTGACGGCCCTGCTGCAGGCCTGGCTGGCCTGGAACCAGTGCTTCGCCGGTCGCTGCATGTTCCTCGACGCCTGGACCTCGGCCCAAGAAGGTGAGGTGCAACAGGCCGCCCGCCAGCTGGTGCGTTTCTGGCTCGACTACCTGGCCCGCCAGGTGGTGCAGGGACAGAGCGAGGGCGAGTGGCGCAGCGACATGGATCCCTGGCGCGCCGTCTATCGCCTCTATGGTCTCTATCTGGCGGATCAGGTATTCAATGCCCTCGATCTGTGTCAGGATCCGGCCCGCCACTTCTGGCCCGAAGTGGAGTTGCTGCTGGATGGCTGGCGCTGATGGATTGACCTCTCTTTTTTAAAACCGACAAAAAAGCACGACCGTTCGCACATAAAAACCACAGGATGACCATGAGCAGCAAGATCTACTTCAACACCCGCCGCTTCAGCCCGAGCAAATGGCTGCTTGGCCTTGGCACCCGCTTGCATCACACCCTGGCCCCCGCTCACGCCAAGCGCACCGCCAGCAAGCTGCTGCTCACCCCCCAGCGCAACCAGCGGGATGACACGGCACCGGCCGAACTGGTCAAACAGGCCGTGCACACCAGCGAAGGCACCCTGATGAGCTACCGACTCGGCCAGGGGCCGGTCTGGCTGCTGATGCACGGCTGGTCAGGCAGCGCCGGCCAGTTCTACCCGCTGATGAGCCACATCGCGGCCCAGGGCTTCACGGCCATTGCCTACGATCACCCGGCCCACGGCCACAGCGCCGGCCATACCGGCCACCTGCCCCGCTTCGTGCGCGCCTTCGACGAACTGGTGGAAAAGATGACCGCGGAGTGCGGCCCACTGCAGGGCGTCATCGCCCACAGCATGGGGGGCGCCGTCACCCTCTCCAGCCGCCGACGCGAGCTGGATGCCCTGCCGCTGCTGCTCATCTCGCCGGTGCTCGACTACGTGCCCCAGCTCTACGGCATGGTGGCGCGCTCCGGCTACTCCATCCGGCTGTTCGATGCGGTGGTCAAGGAGATTGAGCAGGAGTACCAGCACCCCCTGAGCACGGTCGACCCGCTGGGGCGGCTCGCCGGCCGCAGCGGGCCCGCCATCATAGTGCACGACGAGGAGGACCGCTTCGCACCGCACGGCGATTCCCTGCGCGCCACCCAGGATGGCCGCACCCGGCTGGTGAGCACCCGCGGCCTCGGCCACGGCCGCATCCTCGCCAGTGCCCCCGCATTCGCCGCGTTCGATCAGCTGAGCGCCGCCCGCCGCGCCAACTAAACAGCCTCAAAAAGGGCCTGCAAAAAATGGTTGGCAGGCCTGTTTTTATATTTGATACAGCGTCTTATAGTTAAATTGCTCGGTGGCAACACCCCCAGTGGCATGCATAAGGCGCAGTATCATGGCCAAACCCAACACAGCTCTTCTGTTGACCGGTGGTGGTGCCCGTGCCGCCTATCAGGTCGGCGCCCTCAAGGCGATCGCCGAGTTCTATCCCCGCAATCTCGGCATTCCGTTTCCCATCCTGTGCGGCACCTCGGCCGGCGCCATCAATGTCACCGCGCTGGCCTGCTACGCCTCCTGCTTTCATCTGGGGGTACGCAAGCTGGAGTGGGTCTGGCGCCGCTTCGAGACCCACCACATCTTCGACTTTCACCCGGGGCGCCTGTTGTGGCGGCTGATGTATGAGGGCTCGGCGGGGCTCATCAATCCCCACACCAACCACGCCTTTCACCTGTTCGACAACGCGCCGCTGCGCCGCCTGCTGGATCAGCTCATCGACTATCACCGCATCGACGACAACATCCTCTACGGCAGTCTGGAGGCGCTGGCCATCACCGCCTCCGACTACGACGACGGCCTCTCAACCACCTTCTTTCAGGGGCGAGCCGAGCACCTGCCGTGGGAGCGGGCCAGACGGCGCGGGCTGCGCACCCTGCTCACCTCGGATCACCTGCTCGCCTCCTCGGCGCTGCCGTTCGTCTTCCCGGCCACCCACATCGGCGACAAGTTCTACGGCGACGGCTCCATCCATCAGTTGAGCCCGCTCAGCCCCGCCATCCACCTGGGGGCGGAGCGGATCCTGCTGATCACCCTGGATCCACCGGCGCACACGGCGCCCACCTTCCACCATGGCCACCTGACCAGCTCCAACATCGCCAGCCACCTGCTGGACACCGTCTTCACCGATACCCTCAACTCGGACCTGGAGCGGTTGTGGCGCATCAACCAGACCCTGGATCTCATCCCGGAGCGGGAGCGCAACCGGTTGAAACTCAAACGGGTGGAGACCTGCGTGCTCAAGCCGAGCCAGGATCTCGACCTGCTGGCGCTGGCCTATCTGCGCAAACTGCCGGTGCACCTGCGCCGCCTGCTGCGGGTACTGGGGGTGACGGGGGACGAGACCAGCAGCCTGGCCAGTTTCCTGATGTTTTATCCTGGCTACTGCCAGCAGCTGATCAAGCTGGGCTACCTGGATACCTTGAACGAGCGCCGGCGGGTCGAAGCGTTTCTGGGGATAGAGGAGATGGTACCGGTCGAAGCCTGAAATGGGCTCTTGAAGGTGGGCCGGCGCGCCCACCAGCAAGCGGCTCACTCACCTTCGGCGAGGATAAATATACCTTGAGGGAGGGCTAGCGCCCCTCCAGCAGGCGCTGCTCCGCCTGCTCCACCGCCACCCCATTGCCGAACAGCACCAGCCGATCCCCTGCCGCCAGCACCAGCTCAGGCTTGGGCTCCAGCCTCAGCTCGCCGCGTTGTACCTCCTTGATCCGCACCGTCTCCAGCGCCAGAGCCTGCACGCTGCGCCCCACCGCCCAGGCCTGTTCGTGCAGCAGCACCGGGTGCAGCCGCTCGAGCAGCTGATCCGTCTCCAGATTGCCGGCGCTTTGATCCCCCCAGTAGAAACCGTGCAGAAAGCGGTACTGGCTGCTGCGCTCGTGCTCCATGCGCCGGATCACCCGGCCGATGGGGATGTCGCAGTTGAGCAGCAGGTGGGAGACCAGCATCAGGGCCCCCTCCTGGGATTCGGGGATCACCTCAAAGGCCCCTGCCCGCTTGAACGCCTCCAGAAAACTGTCATCCCGGGTGCGCACCAGCACCTTCACCTCCCCCGCCAGCTCCCTGATCAGCGCCAGCATGGCCTCCACCCGCTTGTGATCGTCAAAGGTGATGAGCACCAGCCTGGCCCGCAGCAGGCCGGCGGCCAGCAGGATGTCGCGGCGGCTGGCATCGCCAAACGCCACCTGCTCCCCCGCCGACTTGGCCTCGCTCACCCGCTCCGGATCGAGATCCAGTGCCAGGAAGGGGATCTCCTCCTGCTTGAGAAAGCGGGCGCAGGTCTGGCCGGCCCGACCAAAGCCCGCGATGATCACGTGCTGGCTCTTGCTCAGGCCCGACTGGGCCACCTCGGAGCGGGTAAGCAGGGCCGGATCGGTGAGGGAGCGGGCCAGATGATGGGCCTGCAACACCAGCCAGGGCGTCATGGCGATGGAGGTAACGCCGATGCCGATAAGCAGGGAGACCAGCCGATGGTCGAGCAGACCGTGGTGGTTGGCCAGTGCCAGCAGCACGAAGCCGAACTCCCCCACCTGGCTCAGCATGATCCCCGCCGCCATGGCATCGCGCTTGCGCTCCCCCATCAGCCGGCCGGCCAGCAGCACCAGCAGGGACTTGAACAGGATCAGGCAGAGCACGCTGGTTGCCACCAGCCACCAGTCCTGTGCCACCCGCTGCCAGTCCATGGTCATGCCGATGGTGATGAAGAAGAGCCCCATCAGCACATCCCGAAACGGCCGGATGTCCACCTCCAGCTGATGGCGATAGTGGGATTCCCCCAGCATCATGCCCGCCAGAAAGGCCCCCAGCGCCATGGAGAGCCCCATCCACTGGGTCAGCGAGGCCGCCAGCAGCGCCACCAGCAGGGCGCTCAGCACGAACAGCTCGTCGGAGCGGGCTCGCGCCACCTCGTGAAACAGCAGCGGCAGCAGCCACTTGCCCACCGCCAGCAGGCTCAGCAGGGCAAACAGTCCCTTGAGGGTAGCCCAGGCGATCTCCGCCAGCAGGGCGCTGCCCTGGATCTCGGGCCTGGCCAGGATGGGGATCATCACCAACAGCGGCACCACCGCCAGATCCTGAAACAGCAGCACGCTCACCCCGAGCTGGGCGCGGCGGGTGTGCAGCTGCTTCTGCTCCCCCAGCTGCTTGATCACCACGGCGGTGGACGAGAGCGCCAGGGTGCCAGATACCACCAGCGCCTGGGGCAGGCTCAGGCCCCACCACCAGGCGATGGCGAAAAACAGCAGGGAGGTGAGCAGCACCTGCAGACCGCCCACCCCGATCACCAGCCGGCGCATGGCGATGAGCCGAGGCAGCGAGAATTCGAGGCCGAGCGAAAACATCAGAAAGACGATGCCAAGCTCGGCGATGGTCTGCATGATCGCCTGGCCGGTGATCACGGCGACGCCATAGGGGCCGAGCAGTACCCCGGCAAGCAGGTAAGCGAGGATCACCGGCTGGCCGAGGCGCCGGAAAATCGCCACCAACAAGACGGCGGCAAGCAGCAGGATCAACACATCTGCGTACAATATTTCCTCCCTTTTTATCTACTTAAGCCTAGCCAGCCACTCTTGTTCGCATCGAACATATTTTGGGCACAAGGATTGCAGGTAAGTGTCAGGAAGTAGGTTGTTTGAGGGCTGTACCGTGGAAAACACATCATCATTGAATGGTCTGGGACATGGCATCGAGCAGTGGGTTCGCCAGATGGAGCGGCTCACGCCGCTGGCCAGTCAGGATCGCAACCAGTTGCTCGAGTTGTTGTTGGTGCAGATGGACCTCGGCAGCCTGCTGGCAACCTTTGCCGATCGTGCGGCAAGAATTGTCCGGATCCACAGCCTGCACTTCGACTGCGGCCAGCCTCATACCCTGATCCAGCATCCGCCCCAGGCCAGCCTGACCCTGCACAGCTACCCGTTCGAGCTGCGCGGCCAACATGGTCAGCTGATCGGCCAGTTGCACTACACCCTGGAACATGCCCTGAGCGGCAGCCAGCAGCGGATCCTGCAGCAGTATCACCAGCTGCTCTGCCTGCCCCTGCCCCTCTACCTGCGCCTGTCACAGCTGGAGCTGCAGGTCAGGCTCGATCACCTGACCGGGCTCGGCAACCGCTCCTACTTCGACGAGGCCATCGGCCGGGCGGTGGAGCAGCACAGCCGGGAATCCCACGGCCTGGTGCTGGTGCTGCTGGATCTCGACAACTTCAAGCAGATCAACGACACCTGGGGTCATCCGGTCGGCGATCTGGTATTGAGCCGCTTCGCCCAGTTGCTGACTCACTGCATCCGCAGCACGGATCAGGCGTTTCGCCTCGGCGGTGACGAATTCGCCCTGCTGCTGCAACCCGCCGAGCCCGAGGCCTGGCGCCCGGTCTGGCTGCGCCTGCAGCACATGCTGATGATCCACAAGGAGCTCAGCACCTTCTCGGTCGGCTGCAGCCTGGGAGCCGCCAGCTGGCAGTCCGGGGTGGACGTGCACAGCTTGTACGAGGCTGCCGATGCCCACCTCTATGCCCGCAAGAAGGCGGGCAAGGCCGGCCTGCTGGACTGAACCGGCCCGCCGCTGAATACGACAAGGCCGGCATATGCCGGCCTTGTGCGTTATCCGCGTTGGCGAAGGAGAGAGTCATGCCGGGGGCTGACAGGCCGCGACCGGCAGCCAGTGCCAGGCCAGACCGGCGCCCTGCGTCATGAATCCGTCACAGAGAAACAGCTCGCCCACCGCCGCCACCTGCTCGCCGTAATAGAGGATGGGAATGCGGCCGCGCTGCCAGGAGGGAACCCCGTACTCCTGCAGCAGCTTCTTGAGGCGCCGGCTGCCGCCGCGCCCTACCGGCTTGAGCATGCTGCCGGCTGCCACCCCGAAGCGCACCGACAGCGGCTCGTCCGCCCTTGGCAGCCGCAACCCCTCCCCTTCCAGCCGCGGCAGCAAGCGCACCTCCCCCAGCCCGTCCGGCAGGATCAGCGTCTCCCCCACGGCCAATGTCAGCTGTTCGTGGCGAGGCTGCAGCCCGGGTCGCACCAGATGGAGCCGGCCCTGAAAGCGGCGGCAGCTCTGCCCGCCCCAGTTGAGCTGGGGATTGGCGTCTTCCCGTGCCAGCGCCACCTCCTGCCAGAGCAGACCGAGCTGCTCGCGGGAGGGCATCTCGCCCCCCTGGCGGCGGATCCAGTAACGCAGCAGGTTGTTGCGCCGGGTGCCTGACAGGGCCAGCAGCGGCGCGATCTGCAGCGCCTCTCCTGCTGCCGCCAGCCGCCAGTCGGCCTCTGCCAGCTCCTCCAGCAGCGCCTCCTGCTCGGCGCACAGCGCCATGCTGCGTGCCGCGGTCTGGGCCATGGCGGGCCAGCGGGCCTTGAGCTGGGGAATGAGCCGTTGGCGCAGGAAGTTGCGGTCATAACTCTCATCCTGATTGCTCTCATCCTCCACCCAGCCATAGGGGAGACTGGCCGCCGCCTCGGCCAGCTCGGCCCGGCTCACCTCGAGCAAGGGGCGCAGCAACAGGCCACCGGCAAAGGGCTGGCTCGGCACCATGCCCGCCAGCCCGCGCAGGCCGGCGCCGCGCTTGAGCGCCAGCAGCAGGGTCTCCAGCTGATCGTCCTGATGGTGGGCGGTGAGCAGCCACTCCCCTTCCCCCAGCTGAGCGGCGAGACGCAGATAGCGGGCCTCCCGCGCCTGCGCCTCCAGGCTGTCGCCACTATCCCGCTGCAGTTGCACCCGCTCGACCAGCAGCGGCACCGCCAGTTGCTGACACACCGTTTCGCAGTGAGCTACCCACTCGTCGGCATGTGGGCTCAGGCCGTGATGGACGTGCAGGGCACGCAGGGCAAGGCCGTGGGCGCGGGCAAAACGTGCCGCCAACATCAGCAGCACGGTGGAGTCGAGTCCGCCGCTGAAGGCCACCAGCAGACCGCGGGAACCTTCCGGCGCTGGCAGAGTCTGACAAAAACGAGAATAAATACGAGAAATCATAGGCTTCCCCAATACGACCAGGCCGATCTTAGCAGACTCGGGCTTATCAAGCGCTAACCCGGCTGCTAGAGTGAGACGCTCCCTGCGTGGGCAAGGAAGCCGCATAACCCGAATTGGAATCCAACATAAT
Source organism: Aeromonas sp. 2692-1 (assembly GCF_013085505.1). Lineage (NCBI taxonomy): Bacteria > Pseudomonadati > Pseudomonadota > Gammaproteobacteria > Aeromonadales > Aeromonadaceae > Aeromonas > Aeromonas sp. 2692-1. The sequence goes on along the minus strand of NZ_CP038513.1, from coordinate 2,179,142 downwards.
GAACAACAAAAAAAGCATACTGGCCGCCCTCGTCGGGCTGGCCCTGCTGGCCGGCTGCAGTCAGGCCCCGGACGGCGCAGACAAACACTCCGGCCTCGCGCTGGCCAACATGGACACCAGCGTCAAACCCGGTGACGACTTCTTCCGCTACGTGAACGGCCACTGGCTCTCCACCGCCAAGATCCCGGACGACAGGCCCGCCGACGGCGCCTTCTACATGCTGCGTGACAAATCCCTGGCGGACGTGCGGGTGCTGGTAGAAGGGCTGGACGGCAAGGCTGCCGCCGGCACACCGGCCCAGCAGATCCACGACCTTTACCAGAGCTATCTGGATCAGACGACCCGCAATGCCAAGGGCACGGCGCCGTTGATGCCGATGCTGAGCGAGATCGAGCAGATCCGCACGCCGCAGGATCTGGCCCGGGCCTTCGCCCAGAGCGGTCGCAACGGCGGCGGTGCCCCGTTTGGTTTCTGGGTCGATGCCGACGCCAAGGCGCCGGACAGCTATGCGGTCTACCTCTACCAGGCCGGGCTCGGTCTGCCGGATCGGGACTACTACCTCAAGACGGATGCCGCCAGCCAGGCGCTGCGCCAGAAATACGAGCAGCACATCGCCACCATGCTGGGCCGCTTCGGCGAGGCGGATGCGGGGGCCAAGGCCAAGCACATCCTGGCGCTTGAGAGCAAACTCGCCCGGATCCAGTGGGACAACGTCACCCTGCGGGATCGGGAGAAGAACTACAACAAGGGGCCCCAGAGCGAGCTCAAACGCCTCGCCCCCGCCATCGACTGGAATGCCTACCTGACCCAGGCCGGCCTCGCCGGCCAGAGCAGCCTCATCATCGGCCAGCCCACCTATCTCGCGGCCCTCAATGAGGTGATGCAGCAGACTCCGGTCGGCGACTGGCAGGCCTACCTCAAGTGGCACCTCATCACCGATTACGCCCCCTACCTCGACAGCCAGACCGATGCCCAGAACTTCGCCTTCTTCGGCACCACCCTGAGCGGCACGCCCAAGCAGCGCGCCCCCTGGGAGCGGGCCCTCGGCGTGCTGGACGATCATCTGGGCGAGGCGGTGGGCAAGCTCTACGTGGAGCGCTACTTCCCGCCCCAGGCCAAGGCCCGCATGGAGCAGCTGGTGGAGAACCTGCGCACCGCCTACGGCCAGAGCATCGAGGAGCTGGACTGGATGTCGCCGGCCACCAAGGCACAGGCCCAGGCCAAGCTCGCCAAATTCCGTCCCAAGATCGGCTACCCGGACAAGTGGAAGGACTACAGCGCCATCGCGATCCGTGCCGACGATCTGGTGGGCAACCTGCAGCGGGCTCGCGCCTTCGAATACGCCGACAACCTGGCGCGCCTCGGCAAGCCGGTAGACAGAGACGAGTGGCACATGTCGCCGCAGACGGTGAACGCCTACTACAACCCGAGCAACAACGAGATCGTCTTCCCGGCTGCCATCCTGCAGCCCCCCTTCTTCGACATGACGGCGGATGACGCGGTCAACTACGGCGCCATCGGCGGGGTGATCGGCCACGAGATGGGTCACGGTTTTGATGATCAGGGCGCCAAATCCGACGGTGACGGCGTGATGCGCGACTGGTGGACGCCCCAGGATCTCAAGGAGTTTCGCTTCCGCACCAGCCGGCTGGTGGCCCAGTACAACCGCTTCGAGCCCATCAAGGGGCAGTTCGTCAACGGCCAGTTCACCCTGGGGGAGAACATCGGCGATCTGGGTGGCCTCACCATCGCCCACAAGGCCTACCTGCTGTCGCTGGATGGCAAGGAGGCCCCAGTGCTGGACGGCTTCACCGGCGAGCAGCGCTTCTTCCTCGGCTGGGCCCAGGTGTGGAAAGGCATGTATCGCCCCGAGCTGATGCAGATGCTGCTCGCCTCGGATCCCCACTCGCCGCCGGAATACCGGGTCAACGGCGTGGTACCGAACATCCCCGCCTTCTACGAGGCGTTCAAGATCCAGCCTGGTGACAAGCTCTATCTGGACCCGGCCAAACGGGTCAAGATCTGGTAATGACCGCCCCGATGAGGGGCGGATGACGCGAACCGGCGGGGATTGCCCGGCCGGTTCGCACAGTGACACAGGTGGCGGGCAACCGCCGCCGCAGTAACAAGGGTCAAACCGATGAAAGCCTTGCTCATGACACTCGGCCTGCTCACCCTGCCCCTCGCCAGCCAGGCGGCGGACGGGTTCTTCAAACAGCTGACGCTGCCCTCAGGCCAGGTAGTGACCGTCAGCGAAGGGCGCGGCGAACCGGCCTCCACCGGCAGCTACGACGTGCGCCTCTACTCCGGCGCCAACCCCCAGTTCCCGCTGGATCAGTTCATCGACGGCAAGGTGTTGCCGCGCGATGGCAGCATCAAGGAGCTCAAGCTGCTGGATCTCAACGGCGACAAGCAGCCCGAGCTCATCGTCGTGGTCGAGAGTGCCGGCAGCGGCAGCTACCTGAGCGCCGACGCCTTCACCATCAACCCGCAGGAGGGGCTGGACAGCTTCAACCATGTGGAGGGGCTGGCCCCCAATGAAGATGTGATCCAGGCGCTCAAGACCCCGCGCGACTGACCCCCATCATCACGCCCCGTCCAGCGGGGCGTTTTTTTGTCCTGCCGCTGACAAAGCACCTTCCCGCCTCACCCGCAGGGCACCGCCATGGATAGACGGTTATTTTTTCTGCGCTTATAATCGCCGCACCGTGCCATCACGAAACACAAGGAGGTAAAAAATGGTTATCCAAGCGTGTCCGATGTTCTCGGCTCGCCTGTTCGGCACATTCGCGTGCTCTTGCCTGCATACCATCGCGCTGCGATAGCGGGTTCGAGCAAAGCCGACTCCCTTCCATACCGAGACCTTTCTCGACTCTGCCGTTGTCGCCAGCGCTCCTGATGACAGGGATCTTCGATCCCGCGATTTAAGAGAGCAAGAGCATGACAACCCTGATGAGTACCCATTCCCTGCAAATGAGTGCGGGGCACCTTCCGTTATTTGACCACCTCGAACTCGGCATCCGCGCAGGCGACCGGCTTGGCCTGATTGGTGCCAACGGCTGCGGCAAGAGCACATTGCTGGCACTGCTGGCGGGCGAGCGCACACCCCAGGCTGGCCGGGTCGTGCAGGCGGCCGCCTGCCGCTGCGAGTTCGTGGCCCAGCAACTGCCGGCCAGGCTTTCAACCCTCAGCACCCGCGCCGTGCTGCTGGATGCACTGGGCAACGATCCGAGCGCGGAGTGGCAGGTGGACAAGCTGCTGGCCGAGCTGCAGCTGGAGGCCCAGGCCGCGCTGCCGGTCAGTGCGCTGAGCGGCGGCCAGCACAGCCGGCTGCAGATAGGCCGCGCCCTGCTGCGCCAACCCAACCTGCTGCTGCTCGATGAACCCAGCAACCACCTGGATCTGCCCGCCCTGCTCTGGCTCGAGCAGTTTCTGCTGGGCTGGCGCGGTGCCTTCGTGCTGGTCTCCCACGATGGTCGCCTGCTGGACCGGGTCACCGAGCAGACCCTGATCCTGCGCGATGGCCAGCTGCACCGCTTCGCCCTGCCCTGCAGCCAGGCGCGGGCGGCGCTGGCCGCCGAAGATGAGCAGGCCCGCCTGCGCCGGGCCGACGAGCAAAAGGAGATCGACCGCCTGAGCGCCAGCAGCAAACGCCTTGCCATCTGGGGGCGGGAGCATGACAACGAGAAGCTGGTGCGCCAGGCCAAGTCCATGGAAAAGCGCATCGCCCGCCTGCAGGAGGAGCAGAGCCAGGTCGCGGCGCTGGCCCCCTGGCGGCTCGAGCTGCGCGGACTGAGCCTGCCCGCCGACACCCTGCTGCGGCTGGAGGCCCTCGACGTGGCACCGGCGCCAGCATTGCCGCCGCTGCTGCGCGCCGAAGGGCTCTGGCTGCGGGCAGGAGATAAGGTCGCCCTGCTCGGAGCCAACGGCACCGGCAAGTCCTCCCTGCTGCGCCAGTGCTGGCGCGAACTGGCCGCGCAGAGCCCGCAGGCGGGCTGGTACTGCCACCCCGGCGCCAGCATCGCCTATTACGATCAGTCCCTGCAGCAGCTGGCGGACGACGCCACCCTGAGCGACGCGCTGTACCCCCTGGCCCCTCTGCCGGAGACCACCCGGCGTCAGGCGCTGATCCGGGCGGGCTTCCCCTATGTCCGCCACGGCCAGCAGGTGCACACCTTGAGCGGGGGCGAGCGGGCACGGCTGCTGTTTCTCGCCCTGTCGCTCGGCAGCCACCACATGCTCTGGCTCGACGAGCCCACCAACCACCTGGATCTGGCGGGCAAGGAGCAGCTGGCCGAGGCGATTGCCGCCTTCCCGGGGGGCGTGCTGCTGGTCTCCCACGACCGGGAGCTGATCGAGCGCAGCTGCAACCGCTTCTGGCTGATCAAGGATGGGCGCATCCAGGAGGCTCACAGCGCCGAGCGGGCCTATGCCGAGCTGCTCGGCGATGCGCCCTCGCCGGCAGCAGACAAGGCAGACCTGGCCGCCCTCGCCATGGGGCAGGCCCCGGCCGGCCCGGCGGATGACGAAGAGGCGCTGCTGGCACGCTGGTATGAACTCGATGCCCTGCTCGCCGCCGATCTGGCCCGCAAGCCCAGGCACCAGACCCCGCGCCTGCAGCAGCAGTGGCGTGACGAGCTGGCCAGGCTCACCGACCAGCTCGGGTTGGTCGGATCATGAGCAGAGCCATAAACCGGCTCTGCCAGCCATCCCTGTTTGACTCACCACTCGCGGCCAACTCTGGTTGGCCGCAAGGAGACACCATGACAGCAACGCAACAACCCCACATCAGGCTGGATCCGGTCAGCGACGCCGATCTGCCCCACATCTTCCGCGGCCTGTCGGATCCGCGGGTCGTCGCCTACTACGGCGTCAGCTACGACAGCCTGACGGCGTGCCAGGCCCAGATGGCCTGGTATGCCGAGCTGATCCGCACCGGCCGCGGCGCCTGGCACCTCATTCGTGACCACCACACGGGCGAACCGCTCGGCGCCATCGGCTACAACGATGCCGACCCGGCTCACCGGCGGGCCGAGCTGGGCTACTGGCTCTATCCCGAACACTGGGGCAAGGGGGTGATGAGCGCGGCGCTGCGGCTGTGGCTGCCGCTCACTTATCGCACCAGCGAGCTGCACCGGCTGCTGGCGGTGGTGGAGGAGCCCAACCTCCCCTCCGCCCGCCTGCTCGAGCGGGCGGGCTTTCACTACGAGGGCACCGCGCGGGAGTGCGAACGCAAGGGGGATGGCTTCATCTCCCTGCGCCACTACGCCATCTTGCGCAGCGACCTGCCCGCCAGCCTGTGACCCGCAACAAAAAGCCCCGCACTGCGGGGCTTTTTTTCGGGTTACTTGATGACGCAGACACCCTCATCGGACGCCGAGCGGCGGCGTCTGCGCCGCCACAACGAGAAGCAGCCGTACCCCAGACTGAGCACCACGGCATAGAGCACCTGGGAGGCGAGTGCCACCAGCACCAGGGCACAGAGCAGCACGCTCACCCCCGCCAGCCCCTTGCCCACCCCGCCGAGCAGACGCCAACCCGCCGCCATGCAGAGCAGGTAGACCAGCACGAAGTTGCCGTTGGCGTAGCGGATCAGCTCGTCGAGGGGCAGTCGCAACCAGATGATCAGGGTGATGCAGACCAGACAGATGGCGAGCACCAGACTCAAGGCCCGCAGCGGCGCGCCACGGGCGGTGAGGCGGGCCAGCGAGACCGGCAGCTTGCCTTCGCGCGCCATGCTCCAGATCAGCCGGGCAAATCCCTGCAGGTAGATGTTGATGCTGGCAAAGCAGGAGAGATAGCCGAGCACCGCCACCAGCCACTTGGCGGTGGGGCCGAACAGCAGCGAGAGCAGGGCCGGAATGGCGGTGGCGTTGGTCGCCTCATCGCCGTAGAGGCCATATTTGAGCACCACCAGCGAGTGCACCCAGTAGATGAGCCCCGCCAGCAGCACCCCGCCGAGCAGGGCAATAGGGTAATCCCGCTCCGGTCGCTTGAACTCTTCCCCCATGTGGGCGAAGGCCTCGAGCCCGACGAAACACCAGAACATCACCGCCAGTGCGGTGGCCATGGCAGGCCACTCGTCCGTCGTCGGCAGCGGCCGGGCGGCGTCGCGCCAGCTGATATCCCCCTTGAACCAGATGAGCAGGGTGAGCCCCAAAATGGCGAGCGCGATCAGCAACTGCAGGTTGCCGGAAGAGCGTGCCCCGCGCAGCCCCAGCAAAAATACCCCGAGCAGGGTGAGCAGCTGGATGCCCCACAGGGTCCACTCTCCCAGATCGAACAGGGCGTGCCAGAAGCCGGCGGCGATCATCAGGGCGGCAGGCAGGCCCACCGGCAGCACCGCCAGAAACAGGAAGGCGGAGAAGCGCTCGGCGCCGTTTCCAAAGGCAAGGCCAATCAGGTGTGGTGCCCCGCCGGCGTGGGGGTAGCGGCGGCCGAGGCGAGCAAAGGTAAAGGCAATCGGCAGCACCAGCGCAATCAGCAGCAACCAGGCCCACAGCGACGCCCCACCCGCCAGCGAGGCGGCAGTCGCCGGTACCACGAAGATCCCGGTGCCGAGCAGCGAGGTGGCGAGCAGCCCCATCCCCTGCCAGAGCCCGAGATCCTTTTTCAACCCAGACATATCCTTTTGTCCCAACTAGAAAAACATCCCGCCATGTTAGGCCTGCCCCGCCCCTTTGTTAAGCACGATAGTTAAGCAGGATGGCAAGAATATGCAGTGCTTTATTCAGGCCGGGAGGCTCGCGGGTGAGTCGAGGTCAGCTGCGGTGGCGCAGCGCCTCCAGCAGCAACGAGAAAGCGGGCGAGGCCTGCAAGCGGCTGGTGTAGTAGAGGTAGTAACCGGGGTGCACCATGTTGTAACCGGCCAGCACCTCCTCCAGCCGGCCATCCGCCAGATAGGGCTCAGCCATGCTCTGGGGCAGGTACGCCAGCCCGTAACCGTCGAGCGCCGCCTCAAGCACGTTGCCGATGCTGTTGAACACCAGTTGCCCTTCGCCACGGATCTTGAGCTCCCGCCCCCCTTCCAGAAAACTCCAGGAGAAAAATCCGCCCTGGGTCGGCAAGCGCAGATTGATGCACTGATGGATGCTGGCGATCTCCTGCGGCCGGCTCGGGCGGCCATGAGCCGCCAGATAGCGGGGGGCGGCAGCCACCAGCATCCTGATCTCGGGGCTGATGGGAGTGGCAATCATGTCCTTGGCGATCAAACCGCCGCGACGCACCCCGGCGTCGTAGCGCTCGGCGACGATGTCCACCAGGCCGTAATCGGTGCTGAGTTCGACCCGGATATCCGGATAGTGGTGCAAAAAGGTGCTGATCTTGGGCCAGAGCACGGCGCGAATGGCGTATTCGTCCGCCGTGATGCGGATGGTGCCGGCCGGTTTGTCCCGCAGCGCTGTCAGCTGGCTGAGGCCGCTGTCGATCTGCGCCAGCGCCGGTCCCACCAGCGCGATCAGCCGCTCACCGGCTTCAGTGGGGGTGACGCTGCGGGTAGTGCGTGACAGCAGCTTGAGGCCGAGTCGCTGCTCCAGGGTCTTCACCGTCTGGCTGATGGCGGACTGGGACGTCCCGAGCTGGGCAGCCGCGCGGGTGAAGCTTTGCTCCCTGGCCACCACCATGAAGGTCGTCAGCTCGTTGAGGTTCTCTTTCATCATTGATTAGTCATGGTGATAATACTGCCCCGATTATACGCGCCATCCAGATAAGTTTTCTCACCGCTGCTACCCTGCTGTGCCAGCGTCCATCCGCGTCCCGCTCGCAACGTCACCCGATTCTTGCCGCTATTCATAAGAAATCAGTATTAAAGCATTCGGATTGGGCCATCTAATCAAATCAAAGGTGGCGGCATATGCTCTCTTCGTCGCCGCATCCTGGCGCCCCACTCCCAAGGAGCACACCATGTACCCCGTTCGTTTTGCCAATCAACACCTGAGCCTGGCCGGCCACCTTCATCTGCCTGCCGATCTGCAAGCGGGCGTACGCTACCCCGCCATCGTCTGCGTTCACCCTTCCGGTGGCGTCAAGGAGCAGACCGCCGGCCTCTATGCCTCACACCTGGCAAAGGCCGGTTTCATCGCGCTGGCCTTTGATGCCAGCTATCAGGGAGAGAGCGAGGGTGAACCGCGCCAGCTGGAAAATCCCCATGTGCGTGTGGACGACATCAGCGCCGCCGTCGATTACCTGACCACTCTGGCCGAGGTCGACCCTGAGCGCATCGGCGTGCTCGGGATCTGCGCCGGAGGCGGTTACGCCGCAGCTGCAGCCATGATGGACACCCGGCTCAAGGCGATCGGTACCGTGAGTGCGGTCAACTACGGTCAGATGTACCGCCAGGGTTGGGACAAGCGCGGCACGCCGACCGAGTGTCTGGCCTTGCGCGACCTAGCGATGGCCGCACGCACTGCCGAGGCGACCGGTGCAGCCATCCAGTACCTGCCCACCACGCCGCTCAGCCGTGAACAGGGAGAGCAGCTTCATCCGGATTGGGCGGAAGCCTTCGATTACTACCGTACGCCACGGGCCCGGCATGACAACGCCCCGAGTCGGCTCACCACCCGCAGCCTGGCCCAGCTGGTGACGTTTGATGCCTTCCACCAGGCCGAACTGTTCCTGACCCAGCCCCTGCTGCTGGTGGCAGGCAGCGAAGCCGGCACCCGCTGGATGAGCGAAGTGCTGCATCAGCGGGCCGCCAGTGCGCACAAGGGGTTGTTCATCGTCGAGGGAGCCACCCACATCGGTTTGTACGACCAGCCCCAATGGGTCGACGGCGCGCTCACCGGCCTCATCCCCTTCTTTCGTACCCACCTTTAATTCTTTGTGAGGAACAACAGATGACACAGCAACAATCGGTCCGCTTTGCCCACCACCACTGGGACGTTGCCGCCACCCTGCGCCTGCCTGAGGGATTTGATGCCGGTAAACACTATGCGGCTATCGTCTGCGCCCACCCCATCAGCAGTTGCAAGGAGCAGACTGCCGGCGCCGTCTACGCCGAGGCCCTGACCCGGGCCGGCTTCATCACCCTGACCTTCGATGCTTCCACCCAGGGAGAGAGCGGCGGCGAGCCGCGTTTTAGCGAAGACCCCGCCACCCGGGTCGAAGATTTTCGCTGCGCCGTCGACTACCTGGTGACCCTGCCCTTCGTGGATGCCGACAGCATCGGCGTACTCGGGGTGTGCGGCGGCGGTGGCTACGCGGTCAACGCCGCCATGACCGAGCGCCGCTTCAAGGCGGTGGCCACCGTGGTGGCGGCCAACTACGGCCGCATCCTGCGCCAGGGGGATCTCACCCCGGATGCGGCCCTCAAGACTCTGGAGGCCATCGCCGCCCAGCGCACCGCCGAGGCGCGCGGCGCCGACACCATGGTGACGGGCTATATCCCGGGCTCGGAGGCAGAACGCGAGCAGGCGGGGCTGCACGACATCGACATCGTCGAAGCGGTGCAGTACTACACCACGGCGCGCGGCCAACAACCCGGCTCCCCCAACAAGCTGCGCATGAGCAGCCTGGGGCCGGCCATGAACTGGGATGCGTTTGCCTTTGCCGAACTGCTGCTGACCCAGCCCCTGCATATCGTCATCGGTGGCGGAGCGCCCGGGGCCTTCGGCTCATATCGGGACGGGTTCGAGCTCTTTGGCCGTGCCCGCTCACAGCAAAAACGCTTGCAGATTGTCGAGGGGGCCAGCCATTACGATCTTTACGACCAGCCCGACGCCACCGGCCAGGCACTGGCACAGATAGTCCCCTTCTTCAGGCAACACCTGGCGCAGGCATAACCCAATCACCGCAGCCGGCTCATGCCGGCTGCGGTGATTTGTCGGCCAGCGCCTCCGCCAGGAAATCCCCCAGCAGGGTGATCTTGAGTACCTGCCGGCGCGCCGCCGGGTAGATGAAATGAAGGGTCTTGTCCGGAATGCGGTAGGTATCGAGCAGGGGCAGCAACCGCCCCGCAGCGATATGCTCTTGCACCTGTTCGGCCGGCTGCAAAGTGATGCCGGCCCCAGAAAGCGCTGCCGTCAGCAGTGCGGGCCAGTGGTTGATGCGCAGGCGCGAGGTCACCCGAACCTCCTCGCTCTGGCCATTCTCCCCGACAAACTGCCAGCGCTCGTGCTCGCCCCAGTTGCCGTGCAGACACTGGTGGCGAGCAAGATCGGCAGGACGGCGCGGCACGCCGTGGCGATTGAGGTAATCAGGTGAGGCGCAGAGGCGGTAGTACTGGGTCAGCAGCGGACGGGCAATGAGCGCCTCATCCTGCGGACGCAGGGTGCGGATGGCGGCGTCAAACCCCTCCTCCACCAGATCGACCCAGCGCGGGGTGAGCTGCAGATCCACCTCCAGCCTGGGGTAGCGGTCGAGAAAAGCGGGCAGCAGCGGCACCAGCCGATGGTGGCCAAAGCTTAAGGGAGCTGCGATGCGCAGCCGCCCGGCCGGCTCGGCCAGCAGGTGCTGGGTGAGCGACTCGGTCAGCGCCAGCTCCTCCAGCACTCGCTGGCATCGGGCCAGAAACAGCTGGCCCAGCTCGGTCAGGGTCTGCTGGCGGGTGGTCTTGTGAAACAGCTTGCCCCCCAGCCACTGCTCCAGCCCCTGCACATGCTTGCCCACCATCTGGGCGCTGATCCCCTCTTCGCTCGCCACCGCGCTGTAGGAGCCGAGATCCACCACCCGGGTGAAGATACGCATGCTGGTCAATCGGTCCACAATCCCTCCTTTGCCCACGTTTCGAGGCCATTTGGCCCGCTGCAAGCGGCCCACATTCACAACCAAAAGTTTAGTGAGAAATGGTTTTTGGCCAATTTATCGCATTTTTGGTTACCAATATAGTGATCAGCAACCTCACCCATCAGGACATACATCCATGAAAAGTACCTATCTGGCCGCCCTGCTGGTCGGTCTGCTGGCCACCGGTGTCAGCCAGGCTGCCGAGAGCAGTTTTATCAACACTCAGCAGAGCGCCCCTGTCAGCGCCACCCTGACCGCGACTCAAGCCCAGCCCGATATCTTCCGGGTCAGCCTGCTAGGTACCGGCACCCCGGTGCCCCAGATCAGTCGCGGTGGCTACAGCACCCTGGTCGAAGCGGGCAACCAGAAGCTGGTGTTCGACTTTGGCCGCAACTCCACCACCCGCTTGTGGCAGCTGCATATCCCCATCGGCCGGGTCAACGCCTTCTTCCTCACCCACTTCCACTCGGATCACACCAACGGGCTGGCGGATCTCTGGCTGACCGGCTGGCTGCAACCGGCCTATGGCCAGCGCCACGCGCCGATGGAGCTTTACGGGCCCAAGGGCACCGATGCCCTCGCGAACGGCCTGCAGCAGGCCTACGCCACCGACATCGCCACCCGGGTCAAGGATGAGGGGACGCCGCTGGACGGGGTGAAGATCAACAGCCACGAGGTGACCGCCGGGGTGGTCTACGACCGGGACGGGGTCAAGGTGACCGCCTTTGACAACGACCACGGGGTCAACATCAAGCCATCGTTTGGCTATCGCATCGACTACCACGGCCACAGCGTGGTGCTCTCCGGCGATACCCGCTACAGCCCGCAGGTGGTGAAAGAGGCCAAGGGGGCGGATCTGCTGGTGCACTGCGTCTCCATGACCTCCGCCGCCCGCATGAAGGCCAACCCGGGCTACCGGGCGATCGCCGGTCACCTCGCCTCCTCCGAGCAGGCCGCCCGGGTGATGAACGAAGCCAAACCGGCGCTGACCGTGTTCAGCCATATCGGCCTCAACGGCCAGCTCGGGGTGAAGGATCTGGCGCAGAGCCTGCGCGCAAGTTACTCGGGCCCCTTCGTCATCGGCAATGACCTGATGCAGATTGACCTGCCCACCACCGCCTCTGGCAAGGGCTACGCCCTCTGGCAGGCGGAGAACATCGACAACGCCCAGCCCTGAATCCCGGCCATAAAAAAAGCCGCCTCTTGCGAGGCGGCTTCTTCATTCAAGCGGGTAACCCGTGTTATCAGGCAATCAGCTTGTAGATGATACCGGACATGGCGATCAGGCCGATGATGGTCACGAACACGTTGCTGATGTTGCCAGCGTATTTGCGCATGGCCGGCACCTTGGTGATGGCGTACATCGGCATCAGGAACAGCAGCATCGCGATGATGGGGCCGCCCAGGTCTTCAATCATGCCGAGGATGCTCGGGTTGATGGTGGCGATGGCCCAGGTGGTCAGGATCATGAACACTGCGGTCACTTTGTTCAGTTGCTTGACGTCAACGTTCTTGCCTTTCTCACGCAGGGACTTGGCCATCAGACCGTTCATGCCCTCTTGTGCACCCAGGTAGTGACCCAGGAAGGACTTGCTGATGGCGACCATGGCGATCAGCGGAGCCACGGTGGCGATAACCGGGTTGTCGAAGTGGTTGGCCAGGTAGGACAGGATGGAGATGTTCTGTTCCTTGGCAGCAGCCAGGTCAGCCGGGGAGAGGCTCAGTACGCAGCTGAATACGAAGAACATAACGGTCATCACCATCATGACGTGGGCGCCCAGCAGGATGTTGCTGCACTTCTTCTCGGCACCTTCACCGTAGCGACCCTTGTTGTCCACCGCGAAGGAGGAAATGATCGGGGAGTGGTTGAAGGAGAACACCATGACCGGGATGGCCAGCCACAGAGTTTTCAGGAAGTCGCCGTTGAAGGCATCACCCAGAGCCGGAGCTTCAGTGATAATGGCACCGTTCCAATGCGGGATCAGGTAGAGCGCCAGGCCCATCAGGGTGATCACGAACGGGAATACCAGCACGCTCATCGCTTTGACGATAACCTGGCCGCCGAGGCGAACGATCGCCATCAGACCTAGGATCAGCGCCAGAGACAGGATGGCACGGGGAGGTGCAGTCATGCCCAGCTGGTGCACCATCAGGCTCTCGACGGTGTTGGTGATGGCTACCGAGTACATCAGCAGGATCGGGTAGATGGCGAAGAAGTAGAGCAGGGTGATGAACTTGCCTGCGGTCTTGCCGAAGTGCTCTTCTACTACCTCGGTGATGTCGCCATCACGGGTGGAGCCGGACAGCACGAAGCGGGTCAGGCCACGGTGTGCGAAGAAGGTCAGCGGCAGGGCCAGGACCAGCATGGCAACCAGCGGCCACAGACCACCTACACCGGCGTTGATCGGCAGGAAGAGTACACCGGCACCGATGGCGGTACCGTACAGACCCAGCATCCAGACCACATCGGCCTTGTTGATGCCACGGGAAGACGCATTACTGGCTAAGCTGCCTTCTACTGCAATGTTCATGTCAGACATAGGGGTGTTCCTGTCATCAAGGAAAATAGAAAATTTCTAGTCAACCGGGCGCAATGCCCTGTTCCATCTCCCTGGAACTCCTGCAGTCCATCCCTGTTATTCTCATCCCGTCGGCCCGGCAAGCTGGTCATCACTCCATGTAACAACCAAATTGCAACAAACAAGCCGGCGGGTCATAGGCCCGAGGGCCACAAACGCGTCAGACTTTACAACTCGCTAACACGCTTTTGTTCCGATGCGCTGACTCTAATTAAATCCCCTTAGCGATCACAGTGTTTTTTTGAATTAATCAACCAAAGTTTGACTGGAATCGCCTTTCTGGCGTCAGAGATCACGTTACGAGCCCAATTTTGTGAACAGCCGTTAACAAATAGAGGTAGTTTCACCCGTATCTATATCCTTGTGGGTACAACAAATTGCTTACATTTGCCCATTTCTTGCTCAGGTTGTGCCCTGCCGTCCGCTGACGTACCCTGTTGCTCAACATTTTTTCGCTGAATTAATATGGCCATCACCCGTACCGATCTCGCCGAACTGGCGGTGTTTGCCGCCGTCGCCCGCCACCAGAGTTTCAGCAAGGCCGCCCTCGAACTCGGCGTGTCTGCCTCCGCCCTGAGCCACAGCCTGAAAGGGCTGGAGACCCGTTTGGGGGTGCGTCTGCTCAATCGCAGTACCCGCGCCGTGGTGCCCACAGATGCCGGTCAGCGCCTGCTGACCCAGTTGCTGCCGACCTTGAGCCATCTGGAGAGTGCACTGGGTGAACTGGCCCGTCACAGCGACGAACCGGTAGGAAGGCTGAAGATCAGCGCGCCGCGCGGCGCCATCGATGAGTTGCTGGCCCCGGTGCTGATCGATTACATGGTGCGTTACCCGCGCATGCAGGTGGAGGTGGTGGAGCAGGAGCTGATGCCGCGCCTCATCGAAGATGGCTATGACGCCGCTCTCTTTTATGGGGATCTGCTGCCCAAGGAGATGATCGGGGTACCGCTCGGCCCGCCCCAGCGCTATCTGGTGGTGGCCTCCCCCGCCTATCTGGCCGAGCACGGCACCCCGCAGCACCCGCGCGAATTGACCCGGCACGCCTGCATCGGCTATCGGCTCACCCCCTCCCATCACTATCGCTGGGCCTTTGCCGGCGAGGAGGGCTCCATGCTGGAGATCGAAGTGACCGGACCGCTCACCACCAGCACGCCGGCCCTCTACCTGGGAGCGGCCGAGGCGGGACTGGGGCTGGCCTACTGCCTGGAAGAGGAGGTGAGCAGGCAGCTGGCCGAGGGCACCCTGGTGAGCGTGCTGGAGCCCTGGTGCCCCACCTTCGTCGGTTTCTCGCTCTTCTATCCCAGTCGCCATCAGCTGGGCAACGGGCTGCGCGCCCTCATCGACATGCTCAAGGGACACTACCAGCAGTGCTGATTGATGAATATGGCTCAGCAATTCATCAAATAGAAACCGGATTATCGATAAAAAAATATTAATCTAGACTATCTGCTCGATAATCGAACTCCCCAAGAGAACAGATATGTCTGCCTACTTCACTCTGCGCCAGCGGGCGATGACCCGCCGTTTCTGGGGCTATGCCCTTCCCTCCATCATGGCCATGCTGGTATCCGGCGCCTATTACCTGGTCGATGGCATCTTCGTCGGTCACTACGTGGGGGCCGCCGGCCTCGCCGGCATCAACCTGGTCTACCCGGTCATCATGGTGCTGATCGGTCTCGCCGCCATGATCAGCATGGGGGCGGCTACCGCCATCTCCTTCCAGCAGGGCGCCAGGCATTTCGGCCTGGCCCGCCAGGCGCTGGTCAATGCGCTCTGGCTGCTGGGGCTGCTGGGCGCCGTGGCGCCGCTGCTGCTGCACTACTGGCACGTCGACATCCTGCTGGCACTGGGCATTGAACAAGGTACCGACACCTGGCAACAGGCCAGCGACTACCTCTACTGGATTGGCGGCGGCACCCTGCTGCTGGCCTGCAACCTGGCGGTGCCCTATCTGCTGCGCAACGACGGCCGCCCCCGTCTCGCCATGCTGCTGGTGAGCAGCGGCGCCATCCTCAACATCATCCTCAACTACATCATGGTGGGCCGGCTGGGGCTGGGTCTGATCGGTACGGCGCAGGCCACCCTCATCTCGGAAGGGGTCGTCAGCCTGCTCGGGCTGGGTTATTTCTTTACCCGCCATGCCAAGCTGCGCATAGAGTGGCGCCACCTGGTGCCCGACTTCCCGGCCATGCCGAACCTGCTGTTCACCGGCCTGCCGAGCCTGATCGCCCAGTTCAACCTCGGCCTGCTGCTGCTGCTGCACAACAGCCAGCTGATGGTGCACGGTTCGGTCAAGGATCTGGCCGGCTTCACCGTGGCCGGTTACACCGAGGCGGTGTTCATCGTCATCCTGCAGGGGCTGGCCTTCGGCATCCAGCCGCTGGTCAGCCAGGCGGCCGGTGCCAAACGCCATCGTGACCTCAAGTTCCTGATGGAGATGGGGCTCAAGATCACGCTCATCTACGGTCTGGCGGTCTGGCTGCTGATCCAGCTGCTGCCGCGTCAGGTGGCCATGCTCTACACCGGCGATCAGGATGGCGAGCTGCTCGCGGCCGCCATCAGCAGCCTGACCCTCAACCTCGGCGCCATTCCGCTGGAGGGGATCATCATGTTCGGCATCGTGCTGCTGCAGTCCATGGCCCGTACCCGCCAGGCGCTGCTCATCTCGGCCGCCAAGACCCTGCTGCTGCTGCCGCTGATCTTCATGCTGCCGCTCTGGTGGGGCCGGGACGGCGTGCTGCTGGCCCAGCCCACTACCGTGGTGTTGCTGACCCTGCCGCTGTGCTGGTTGCTGTGGCGCGAGTGGCGCCGTCTCAAGCTGGCCTGTGCCCCGCTGAGCCGACCCAATCGCAAGCCGCTTGGCGCGCGCCAACAAGTGCAACTGGCCAGGCGCGCCGGCTAAGCGCCGCCATCAGACCGGCAGCCGGCGGGCACAGGTGCGGATCTCGGGCTCGACCATCGCCTGCTGGGCGGCCACCAGCTGCAGTTCGTAGGCGCCCGCCAGCCAGGTCTGGGCCAGCACCGCATCCACGCTGGCATTGGTGCGCTCGAACGCCGCCACCGGCGTAAAGCCCGCCAGCAGGTTGGCCAGCATGGTGGCACTCAGCAGATCCCCCACCCCGATGGGCTGACGCTGAAACTCATAGAGGGGGCGCGAGATATGAAACGCCCCCTCTTCGCACACCAGCAGCATCTCGAACCGGTCCAGGCTCAAGCCGGCGCGGCCCAGATGCTTGACCATCACCAGCTCCACTCCCCCTTCACGCAGTTGCTGGCAAGCCGCCAGCGCCTCGCTCAAATTGCAGATTTCGCGGCCGGTCAGCTGCTCCAGCTCCAGCAGATTGGGGGCCAGCAGGTCGGCGCAGGCCAGCGCCCGGTTTTTCAGAAAATCGGCGACGCCGGGCGCGACTATGCACCCCTTGTCGGGATGCCCCATCACGGGGTCGCAAAAATAGCGGGCATTCGGATTGAGTGCCTTGAGGTGAGCCACCGCCGCCAGGATCTCCTCCCCCTGCTCGGCCGAGCCGAGATAACCGCTCAGGATCGCATCGCACTGCCCCAGTACGCCGATGTCGGCCAGCCCCGCCATCAACTGGCGGATATGGCCGTTTGGCATCACCATCCCCTGCCAGCCTGCGCTGTACTGGGTATGGTTGGAAAATTGCACCGTGTTGACGGGCCACACCTCCAGCCCCATGCGGCGCATGGGAAACACGGCGGCGCTGTTGCCGGCGCAGCCGAACACCACGTGGGACTGGATGGAGAGAACTCGCTTCATGCTGACTCGCAAAAAAATGGATGAACCCAGATGGGAAAAACGGGCCTTGCGGCCCGTTGTTGTCACTCTCGCTTAGCGCAGCACCTTGACGGTGTAGCTGCCATCGGCCTGACGATAGAGGCCGTGGATGTCGGTCTCGAAGCCCGGGTAGTGGGCGCCGATCTCGCACAGCATCTCGAGGAACTCGAGCACCGGCAGAGAATCCTGGGTCACCATCTCGCCCGGCAGCACCAGCGGTACTCCCGGCGGGTACGGCAGGATCATGTTGGCGCTGATGCGGTCCACCATGTCACGCAGCGGCACTTCCACCACGTTGCCGGCCAGCTCTTGCTGCCAGGCGGCGTGCGGGGTCATCTTCATCTCCGGCAGTACGTCGAACGCCTTGAACATCAGCTCCGGCAGGCGGTACTTGCTGGTCAGCTCGTGAATGCGCTGGGCCAGCTCCTGGATGCGCATCCCTTCGTAGAAGCTCGGGTCTTCACGATAGAGGCTCGGCAGTATGCTCTTGATGGTCAGGTTCAGGTCATAGCCACGCTTGAACTCGGTCAGGGCACGCAGCAGCTGCATCGCCTTGGACTGATCGATACCGATGGAGAACAGGAACAGCAGGTTGTAGGGGCCGGTCTTCTCCACCACGATGCCGCGCTCGTCCAGGAACTTGGAGACCAGCGAAGCCGGGATGCCGTTCTCCAGCAGTTGACCATTGCGGCCCATGCCCGGGGTCAGCAGGGTGACCTTGATGGGATCCAGGTACATGTGGTTGTCGTCGATGTCCTTGAAGCCGTGCCAGTCATCTTTCGGATCCAGCTTCCAGCACTCGACGGTGTCGATATCGTCCGGCTGCCATACGTCGAAGAACCAGCCTTCGCTCTGCTCACGCAGACGCTTGATCTCTTTGCGGAAGGAGATGGCGCGATCGATGGAGTCCTTGATCAGCCGCTTGCCGGTGTTGCCCCGCATCATGGCGGCAGAGATCTCGGTGGAGGCCACGATGCCGTACTGCGGCGAGGTGGAGGTGTGCATCATGAAGGCTTCGTTGAAGGTCTCTTCCTCCACGTCGCCCTTGATGTGGATCATCGAGGCCTGGGAGAAGGCCGCCAGCAGCTTGTGGGTGGACTGGGTTTCGTAGAAGACCTTGCCCGGCATGGCTTCGCCGCTCATGCCGCACTTGCCTTCGTAGATCGGGCTGAAGTTGGTGTAGGGCACCCAGGCACTGTCGAAGTGAATGTAGGGAGTGTCCAGCGCCTCCTTGATGAAGCCGGTGTTGTAGAGCAGGCCGTCATAGGTGGAGTTGGTGATCACGGCGTAGCGCGGCGCCTGGGCACCCGGGGTGGCGGCGACCTTGGCTGCAATGGTCTCGCGGCTGAATTCGCTCTGCGGGATGCCACCCAGAATGCCGTAGGCGTTGCGGGTCGGACGGAAGTAGAGCGGGGTCACGTCGTTCATCATCATCAGGTGAGTGAGCGACTTGTGGCAGTTGCGGTCCACCAGCACAGTGCTGCCGGCCGGCGCAGAGTACATGCCGACGATCTTGTTGGCGGTGGAGGTGCCGTTGGTGACGATGTAGGAGCGATCGGCATTGAAGGTACGGGCGATGTACTCTTCGGCTTCCTTGTGCGGACCGGAGTGATCCAGCAGGGAGCCCAGCTCCGGCATGGAGATGGAGACGTCGGCCTTGAAGGCGTTCGGGCCGTAGAAGTCATAGAAGATGCTGCCGGCCGGGCTCATCTGGAAGGCGGTACCGCCCATGTGACCCGGGGTACAGAAGGTGTACTTGCCCTCTTCCACGTACTTGAACAGCGCCTTGGTGAACGGCGGCAGGATGGCGTCCTGATACTCCTGAGTGGCCTGGCCCATCTTGAGGGCGATGTCGTCGGCCATGCCGAGACGGTACTCGAAGAAGTGCACGTTCAGACGCAGGTCGGTCAGGTGAATGTCCAGAGTGGACTGGTCGTTGGCGAAGGCGAAGATCGGCAGCTTCTCGTTGCGATCGTGGATCTCCTTGCACAGGCCCAGGGAGTATTTGTCCCAGTCGAAGATGGCGCCGCAGACGCGAGGGTTCTTCTCAATCAGCTTCAGCAGGTCGGCCACGTCGACCGGATAAACGACCTCGAAACCCTTGCGCTCGAGGGAGGCTTGCAGCTGGCGAATGGGTTCTTCTTTGAAGAAAACGCCCAGGTGGTTGAGGATGGCAATGATGTTCATCGTAATGCTCCACACGTGATGGGGCGCTCTCCATCAGGGATGGTGAGTGAAGAGCGCTCGGAAAAGGAAAACGGAATTAGTGGCTGGTCTGCTCTTTGAGCAGGGCGTCGTGCTGACGCAGACCCTGTTTCTTGGCGTAGAACATCAGGATGATGAGCGACACCACGAAGGTAGCGGTGAGGTTGGAACCCTTGGCACCCATCAGGGCTACCAGGCAGAAGACGCAGGCGACACCGGAGAAAATCATGGCGCCGATGCTGCGGGAGGTCATGCCTTCAAAACGGATCAGGTTAATGCTGGAGTAGAAGTAGGGCAGCATGGTCAGCAGCACCGCATCTGTGGTCAGCACGTTGAAGAGATCGGCCGCGTGGGCGGACTGGGAGGTGAAGGCGGTCAGGCCGACCATCAGCGCAGTCATCTTGAGGGAGCCCAGGATCAGACCCTTCTTGGCAACGCCGTTCTTGTCCACTTCGCCATAGATTTTCGGGAAGTTGCCGTCGTGGGCGGCACGCTTGCCCGCCTCGCCCACCAGCATCATCCAGGAACCCAGCGAGGTGAAGCAGGCCAGCGCGGTGAAGGCGGAGACGAACGGTGCGGACCAGTTGCCGAAGATGGCGGAGGAAGCCATGGCAAACGGGGCGCCGGAGGCAGCCACTTCACCGGCCGGGAACATGCCGCTGATCACCTGGGTGGAGAGGATGTAGATGACGCCAGCGATACCGGTGCCCAGCATGGTGGCGAGCGGTACGGTGCGCTTGGGGTTCTTCACCATGCCGGAAGAGACGGCGGCGGACTCGACGCCCACGAAGGACCAGAGGCAGATCAGCACGGCGCTGATGACCGCATGCAGGTCGCTGCCGCTGGTGGTGTTCCAGTTCTGGCTGTAGACGGTGGCATCAAAATGGCCCCAACCCATCACGGCGGTACCCACTACCGGCAACAGGATCAGCACCAGACCCAGGGTACAGAGCCGGCTCACCCAGCTGCCGCCAAGCAGGTTGACGAAGGTGAAGATCCAGACGGCGGCGATGGTAGCCGCGGCGGCCGGGATCGGGCTGTTGAGAATGGGGAAGAACACGGAGAGGTAGGAGACGCCGGTAATGGCGATGGCCAGGTTGCCGATCCAGTTGGCGTGGTAATAAAGCACACCGGTCTGGAAACCGAACACCGGAGAGATCTCGCCGGCGTAGGCGATGGGGCCGCCCTCTTGCGGGTTCTTGGTGGCGAGGCGGGCAAACACGAAGGCCAGACCCATGGCGCCGACCAGGCAGATGGCCCAGCTGAACACAGAGATGGAACCTATAGTGGCCAGGGCCGAGGGCAGCAGTGCAATACCGCTCCCCATCATGTTGCCGGCCACCACACCTGTACAGGCGACAAGGCCGATCTTCTTGCTCGTATCTAGGGACATAAAATCTCCGGGTCGATATTAAGGCATCAAACACACGCTTGGCGGAGCCTCCCGCCAACCAATGGCCACAGACTAGGCTCCTCGGCCCCGGAAAACATAAAGACCAGCTAAGGGATAAAAACATGAGTGAACTTTTTCGACCGGGCGGCCGAAATCGATAAAAACACTTTGAAAACAAATAGCTGGCCAATGCGCTATCAAGCGCCTTGATAAAACCTTGATATCCGCAGTCCCCTTGATGCGGCCGATAAGCGCCAGTCGGCACGCCTTGATATTTTTCTGAGGGGTGCAGCGGCATAAAGCGCGTCATTCATGACCCACCGAGTCCGGCCATGCCCGACAGACGGGTTCGCACAGCCCCCTTTGCTGGATGTTTTTGCTCCTCCCTCGGCCGTGGGCACGCTCTCGCCTTCGGCCGGTGGTGCTGGGTCGCCGCAACAGGCACCGGCTGGCGACCACAACCCTGCCGCGCTCCAGGCTCAAGACAATATCAAGACTGAGATCGAGCACCTTGAGTGCCACAGGACGGTACACACCGGCACCAACTCGGCTGGTTCAGCGGTTCGGCGGTTCGGCGGGGAGACAGAGAAACAGTTCGATGCTGGCGCCAAGGATGGCAACAACCATGGCTTATGCCTGCACGGGGCAGACCTGGGATGGGGAGGGCTGAGAGATGATGTCTGGCGGCGCACCCGCCGGCGCCCCTAGGCAACCGGCGGTGAGCGCCGCCTTGGCGACAGGGCCAAGATGGCCCCGAAAGAAGTCAGAACAGCTTCACCTTGCTCTGGCCAAGGGCATTGAACAGGGCCGGAGTGAGGGTTTCCATATTGCTGTAAAAACCGAGCTGCTGGCAGAGCAGATAGGTCTGCTCGGTCGCCTCCATCAGGAAGGCCTGGCTGTAGGCATCCCCCGCCGCCTCGGGGCGCCCATCCAGCTCGGCCAGCTTGCCGCGCAGAATGTGATAGAGCACGGAGCGGCCCCGGCTGGCGGCCTCGGCCAGCAACCGGGTAGCCTCCTGCTGCTGTCCGTTCAGGATCGCCTGCAAGGTGAGGGCCTCCCAGACACGGGCCGGCAGGGCGGCCTGATCCCGTACCACGCTGGCCAGATGGGCACCGATGCCCTGCAGGCGCTCGCTCTGGGGAGTCCCCGTCAAGGTCGCCAGCGCCTCCCCGGCCAGATAACGCTCCGCCAGCAGCAGCGGCTGATCCGGCTGACTGGCCAGCGACTTGTCGAGCAGCTCGACGCCGCGTCTGAGGGCCACCGGATCCTGGCTGTTGATGTAATAGTGCGCCTCCATCATGGCCATCAGCGCCCCGTCATCCGTCGGCCAGCCCATGCCGGGCAGCACGTCCGGCTGGTCGAGGGCACGCAGCAGATCCTGGCTGCTCGCCTGCAACACCCCGTGCACGTTGTGACGGCTGAGCTGGTACTGGTGGCTGAACAGCACCCGGTTGGTGTTGATGTTGCGGTACTCCAGATCGAGATAGGTGCCCCCCGGCTGGCGGGAGACCCGCACGCTCAGCTCCTTGCCGGGCAGGATGCCCCCCATCAGGGTGTTGGCACCATACTGCACCCGCAGCGGTGTGGCGGCGGCCACCTCCCCCATCAGGGCGCGGGTGATGCCGTCGGCCAGGCGCACGTTCTCGTTGCTGCCATCCATGCCGGAGTGAAAGCGAAATACCAGCAGGTCGGGATCCAGCATGGAGTGCACCTGGGGGCTGGCGTGCTGATAGCTGAGCAGGCTGACGATGGAGACCAGGATCACCGCCACGAAGACATCGAAGCCGATCATCTTCCAGCGGCTGCGGCCATCCTGGGCGTGGCTCGAGATGGCCCGGGTCAACGGACCGGCCGGGAACGGAGCCGCGGTGACCACGGCCTCCGCGTCCTCCTCTGCCAGCGGCGGGCTCGGATCGCTCTGGATCTCGTCGCCGGCTGGCGCCATCACCACCGACACCACTTGCAGCGGCCGCACCGGCGCCACCAGCTTGTAGCCGCGCTTGGGCACGGTGACTATGTAGTCGGCGGCATCGTTGCGGCCGTCTTTGAGGATCTTGCGCAGCTCGAAGATGGACTGGGTCACCACCTGATCGGTCACTTCGGCGCCATCCCACACCTCGTTGATCAGGCAGTCGCGCCCAAATACCGTACCCGCGTTGCTGGCCAAGAAGCGCAACAGATTGACCAGCCGGGGCTCGAGGTAGACCTCGCGGTCGGGACGACACAGCATGTTGTCGTCGACGCTCAGGGTCCAGTCATGGATCTCAAAAACCGATTCGCTCATGATTCACTCGCTGCAGATGGAGACGATGCACGATGAGAGTGACGTAACACCGGGGCGGCTGGACGCAGCAGGGTGCTGCACAAGACTGGGCCGCCGGGAAGGTGAACATTCCTGTGAGTCAGGCCGGGCTGGCCTGTTTACGTCCGCAGAGCGTCCTTGCGGGCATGCCGATCGGGTCGATCGGAAACAATCACTTTAAGCAAAACGGGAGCGCGATCCCACTTTTTTCGGCCACAAATCGCCGTTGAATTGATCCAACAGGGGAGTTTTGGCAAACATCGTGCCAACAGGTATCCATATGAACAGGATTTTTCACTGCCCCGCTCTCGCCCAAACTCTCGCCCAAAAAAGAAGGCCCCCGCAGAGCGGGGGCCTTCCAGCATGGTGCGATACCATAGCGGGCTTAGCAGTAGCCGTAGCCCAGCAGGCGCTGGTAGCGCTGCTCCAGCAGCTGCTCGGTCTCGAGCGGGCGCAGGGCGTTCAGATCCTGCTGAATGCGGTCTTTCAGGCGCTTGGCCATCTTTTCCACATTGCGGTGGGCGCCACCGAGCGGCTCCTCGACGATGTTGTCGATGAGTTTCAGCTCTTTCAGACGCTGGGCGGTGATGCCCATGGCATCGGCCGCGACCGGCGCCTTGTCGGCGCTCTTCCACAGGATGGAGGCGCACCCTTCCGGCGAGATGACCGAGTAGGTGGAGTACTGCAGCATGTTGACGCGATCGCCGACGCCGATGGCCAGCGCGCCGCCGGAGCCGCCTTCACCGATCACGGTGCAGACCACCGGCACGGTCAGACCGGCCATCACTTTCAGGTTGCGGGCAATCGCCTCGGACTGGCCGCGCTCCTCGGCACCCACGCCAGGGTAAGCACCCGGGGTGTCGATGAAGGTGATGATCGGCATCTTGAAGCGCTCGGCCATCTCCATCAGGCGCAGGGCCTTGCGATACCCTTCCGGACGCGGCATGCCGAAGTTGCGCTTGATCTTCTCCTTGGTCTCGCGCCCCTTCTGGTGGCCGATGACCATCACCGGCTCGCCGTCGAGACGGGCGATGCCGCCGACGATGGCCTTGTCATCGGCATAGGCGCGATCGCCGGCCAGCTCGTCGAAGTCGGTGAAGATGTGCTCGATGTAGTCGAGGGTATAGGGGCGCTGGGGATGACGCGCCATCTGGGATACCTGCCAGGCCCCCAGATCGCCGAAGATCTTCTTGGTCAGCTCTTCGTTTTTCTTCTCCAGCCGACGGATCTCTTCTTTAAGATCCACGGCGTGATTGCCTTCACTCACATGACGGAGTTCGTCAATCTGCGCCTGCAACTCGGCGATCGGCTGTTCAAAATCCAGAAAAAGACTCATAGGGACTATAGATCCTCTAATCAAAAACCAATTCAACCCGCTCTCGTCCAAGCAGGACGCGCAAGTCATCTAT
The DNA here is from genome assembly GCF_013085505.1 of Aeromonas sp. 2692-1. Lineage (NCBI taxonomy): Bacteria > Pseudomonadati > Pseudomonadota > Gammaproteobacteria > Aeromonadales > Aeromonadaceae > Aeromonas > Aeromonas sp. 2692-1. Next base: position 2,154,736 of record NZ_CP038513.1, on the reverse strand, counting down.
CAGTTGATCGGTGGGCGTCACCCGCCACTCGGTACCGAGCGTCAATCGCACCCGGGAGCCGGGGCGACGATAGTTTACCTGAACCGGACAAACTCCGGCACGGGCGGGTTCCAAAATCTCGCACAAACGCGGGAAAAAACGATCATCAATCTGCTGTTCATCGAGAGAGATGCGGATCGCCCTGGCAAAACGCTCTCTCGCATCGTTGATATCCAGTAATTCACGGGCCGACATTTTAAGGCCACCGGAGAAGTCATCAAAGCTGACCTGTCCAGAAACCACCAAAATACGGTCTTTTTGCATCAATTCTTCATACTTTTCCAGCGCTTCACTGAACAGGGTCACGTCGAGGCGACCGGAACGGTCGTCCAGGGTGAAGATCCCCATCTTGTTGCCACGCTTGGTCACCATGCTGCGCGCCGCAATCACCAGCCCCGCCGCCGTGGTCACGGTATCGCGGGAGGTGGGGTGCAGATCGCACAGCCGGCCCGAGGTATAACGACGCAACTCGCCGCTGTACTGGTTGATGGGATGACCGGTGAGGTAGAGCCCGAGGGTCTCGCGCTCCCCTTCCAGCCACACCTTGTCAGGCCAGTGCGGTACGTTGGCGAACGCCTTCTTGACGTCGTCTATCTCTTCGGTGAGCACGCCAAACATGTCGACCTGACCCACCGCCTGCGCCTTGGCGTGCTGCTCGGCGGCGCGCATCGCCTCCTCCAGGGTCGCCATCAGGGCGGCGCGGTGCGGACCGAGCCGATCCATGGCGCCGGAGAGGATCAGCTTCTCCATCACCCGCTTGTTGAGCTTCTTGATGTCGACCCGGTTGCAGAAGTCGAACAGATCGCGGAACGGGCCGTCCCGATCCCGCGCTTCCAGGATCGCATCGATGGGGCCTTCCCCCACCCCCTTCACCGCGCCGATGCCGTAGACGATGTGACCGTCTTCGTTGACGCTGAAGCGGTAGCGACCGGTGTTCACGTCCGGCGGGATCACGGTCAGCCCCATCCGCTGGCACTCGTCCACCAGGGTCACTATCTTGTCGGTGTTGTCCATGTCGGCGGTCATGACCGCCGCCATGAATTCGGCCGGGAAGTGAGTCTTGAGCCAGAGGGTCTGGTAGGAGACCAGCGCATAGGCGGCGGAGTGGGATTTGTTGAAGCCGTAACCTGCAAACTTCTCCACCAGATCGAAGATCTTCATCGCCAACTCGCCATCGACGCCGTTCTTGACCGCGCCCTCCTCGAAGCCGGCCCGCTGCTTGGCCATCTCTTCCGGCTTTTTCTTGCCCATCGCCCGGCGCAGCATGTCAGCGCCGCCCAGCGTATAACCCGCCAGGGTCTGGGCAATCTGCATCACCTGCTCCTGATAGAGGATGATGCCGTAGGTGGGCTCGAGGATCGGCTGCAGGCTCTCGTGCTGCCACTTCTCGTCCGGATAGGAGATGGCCTCCTTGCCGTGCTTGCGCTCGATGAAGTTGTCCACCATGCCCGACTGCAGCGGGCCCGGGCGAAACAGCGCCACCAGTGCGATCATGTCTTCGAAGCAGTCAGGCTGCAGCCGCTTGATGAGATCCTTCATGCCGCGGGATTCCAGCTGGAATACCGCGGTGGTCTCGTAGCGCTGCAGCAGGTCGAACGAGCGCTTGTCGTCGATGGGGATGGCGGCGATGTCGACCGGCGGCTTGCCCTCTTTGGCAAGGCGCGGATTTATCATGCCGAGCGCCCAGTCGATGATGGTGAGCGTGCGCAGGCCGAGGAAGTCGAACTTCACCAGCCCGGCGTACTCCACGTCGTTCTTGTCGAACTGGGTGACCGGGTGATGGCCTTCGTCATCGCAGTAGAGCGGCGCGAAGTCGGTGATCTTGGTAGGCGCGATCACCACGCCACCGGCGTGCTTGCCGGCGTTGCGCACCACCCCTTCGAGGCGGCGCGCCATGTCGATGAGGTCCTTGACCTCCTCGTCCTGCTCGTAGAGCTCGGGCAGCTTGGGTTCGGCCTCGAACGCCTTGGCCAGGGTCATGCCCGGATCCGGTGGGATCAGCTTGGAGATGCGATCGACGAAGCCGTAGGCGTGGCCCAGCACCCGGCCCACGTCCCGCACCACCGCCTTGGCCGCCATGCTGCCGAAGGTGATGATCTGCGATACCGCTTCCCGACCGTACATCTCGGAGACGTGGTCGATCACCTCGTCGCGCCTGTCCATGCAGAAGTCGACGTCGAAGTCGGGCATGGATACCCGCTCGGGGTTCAGGAAACGTTCGAACAGCAGGTCAAATTCCAGCGGATCGAGATCGGTGATCTTGAGGGCGTAGGCCACTAGGGAACCCGCCCCCGAGCCCCGACCCGGGCCAACGGGGATGCCGTTGTCCTTGGACCACTGGATAAACTCCATCACGATGAGGAAGTAACCCGGGAAGCCCATCTGGTTGATCACTTTGAGCTCGATGTCGAGACGATCGTCGTACTCGGGACGACGCTCGGCCCGCACGGCCGGATCCGGGAACAGGAATTCGAGTCGCTCCTCCAGCCCCTCTTTCGACTTCATGACCAGGAAGTCTTCGGTGGTCATGTCACCGGTCGGGAAGTTGGGCAGGAAGTATTCACCGAGGCGCACCGTCACGTTGCAGCGCTTGGCGATCTCCACCGTGTTCTCCAGCGCCTCGGGGATGTCGGCAAACAGCTCCGCCATCTCCTCCTGGCTGCGCAGGTACTGCTGCGGGCTGTAGCGGCGCGGGCGGCGCTTGTCCATCAGGGTGTAGCCGTCGTGGATGGCGACCCGGATCTCGTGGGCGTCGAAGTCATCGGCGGTGAGGAACACCACCTCGTTGGTGGCCACCACCGGCAGCGCGAACTCGGTGGCAATCGCCACCGCCATGTGCAGGTAGACCTCTTCATCGGGGCGGCCGGTACGCAGCAGCTCGAGGTAATAGGCGTCGGGGAAGTGGCTCTGATAGAAGGCGAGACACTGCTCGGTCATCTGGCGGTTGCCCTTGAGCAGGAACTTGCCCACGTCCCCCTCGCGCCCGCCGGAGAGCACGATCACTCCCTTGGCATGCTCGGCCAGCCAGGCCTTGTCGATGACCGGGCGCCCCTGCACGTGACCGCGCTGATAGCCGCGGGAGATGAGCAGGGTGATGTTCTGGTAGCCGTCGTTGTCCATGGCGAGCAGGGTGAGGCGGAACTGCTCGTCGCCAAGCTCGTCACTCTGCACCCAGAAGTCGGCCCCGACGATGGGCTTGACGCCCTTGCCGTGGGCGGCGCCGTAGAAGCGCACCAGGCCGCACATGTTCATCTGGTCGGTCAGCGCCAGCGCCGGCATGTTGTTGGCCACCGCCGCGCCGACGATGGGGTTGATCTTCTGCAGGCCGTCGACCATGGAGAAGTCGGAATGGACCCGCAGGTGGATAAAACGGGGTTCAGCCATCGTCATCCCCTCTCGTTGCTCGGACTAAATTGCATGGTCTATTCGATCCCCAGTGCGCGACGCACCGGTTTGAAACTTTTGCGATATTCGGGCAGCGGGCCGCGCTCGGCCAGGATGGCGAGGTGCTCCGCGGTCGGATATCCCTTGTGACGGGCAAAACCGTACTCGGGATGACGGCTGTCCAGCTCGGTCATCTCCGCATCACGAGTCACCTTGGCCAGAATGGAGGCGGCGCTGATGGCGGCTACCAGGCTGTCACCCTTGACCACGGCGCGGGCCTCCATCGGCAAGCTTGGGCAGCGGTTGCCGTCGATGAAGACCAGCTCGGGCGCGATGGAGAGCCCCGCCACGGCGCGCTGCATCGCCAGCATGGTGGCGTGCAGGATGTTGAGCTCGTCGATCTCCGCCGGGCTGGCACGGCCGACGGACCAGGCCAGCGCCTTCTCCTTGATCTCGTCAAACAGGGCGAGTCGCTTCTTCTCGGAGAGCTTCTTGGAGTCGTTCAGCCCGATGATGGGATTGGCCGGGTCAAGAATCACCGCGGCGGTGACCACGTCACCCACCAGCGGGCCACGGCCCACTTCGTCCACACCGGCAACCAGCCTGTCGTCAGGAATATCGATCATCATCTTGTAGCCTTGAATCAAAACAGGCCCCGCAGGGCCTGGCGTCACGTTGGCGCAGCCCCTGCGGCCGCCCGGAAGTTATCTGCCGAGCAGCTCGGCCACCGCTTCGGCCGCCTGCTGATCCGCGTTGCAGCGGATGAGCTGATGGAGCTCGGTGAAGGTGTTCACCAGCGCGCTGTTGTCGTGCTCGAAGAACTTGCTCACCTCGACCACCAGATTCTCCGGGGTGCACTCGTGCTGGATGAGCTCGGGTACCAGCATGCGACCAGCCAGCAGGTTGGGCAGGGAGACGAATTCGGTCTTCACCAGCCGCTGGGCCAGCCAGTAGCTGAACGGCTTGAGCTTGTAGCCCACCACCATCGGCTTTTTCACCAGCATGGCTTCAAGCGCCGCGGTACCGGAGGCCAGCATCACCACGTCGGCGGCGATCATCGCCTCACGGCCCTGCCCTTCCAGCAGCACCATGTCGAGATCCGGTGCCAGCTCGGCCTTGATGGCCAGGAACTGCTCGCGCCGCTTCTGGTTGACCAGTGGCACGATGAAACCGAGATCCGGATAGCGCACCGTCAGGTGCTTGCAGGCCTCGAGAAACAGGGGGGACATGAAGCCCACCTCGGCACTGCGGCTGCCCGGCAGCACCGCCAGCCAGCGCCGGTTGGCGTCGATGCCGAGGGTTCTGCGTACCGCGGCCTGATCCGGCACCAGCGGAATGTCGTCCGCCATGGTGTGGCCGACGAAACGGCAAGGGGCATCGAAGCGGTCGTAGAAGGCTTTCTCGAACGGCAGGAAGGCAAGCACCATGTCGGTGGCGGCCTTGATCTTGTGAATGCGGTTCTGGCGCCAGGCCCACACCGAGGGGCTGACGTAGTGAACCGTCTTGATACCGGCGCGGCGCAGTTTGAGCTCCACCCCGATATTGAAATCCGGTGCATCCACCCCGATGAAGATGTCGGGCGGATTGGCGATGAAGTGACGCAGCAGTTCGCGGCGGACCTTGAGAATGCGCGGCAGACGGCCCAGCACTTCGGTGATCCCCATGACGGAAAGCTCTTCCATCTCGAACAGCGCCTTCACGCCGAGGGCCTGCATGCGCGGCCCGGCGATCCCTTCGAACTGAGCGTCCGGGTAGCGGGCCTGCAGCTCGCGCACCAGGCCGGCAGCCAGAATGTCGCCGGAAACTTCTCCGGCGACGATACCGATGCGAACGGGATCAGGCACGGATGATCCCGCGCTCGTTGTCTTTGAGGAAATCCACGTAGAGCTGGATGGCCGGCTCGGCTTGCGCCATCTCAGTCAGCACCGGCAACACCTCTTCGATGGTCTTGCCGGAGCGGAAGATCTCCTTGTAGGCGCGCTTGACGGCGGAGATGGCCTCAGGCGTATAACCACGGCGACGCAGCCCCTCGGAGTTGACCCCGAACGGTTTGGCGTAGTTGCCAGCGGCCATCACGTAGGGCGGCACATCCTTGTTGAGGGCGGCGCAGCCACCGACGAAGGCGTGGGAGCCAACGCGGCCGAACTGGTGGATCGCGGAGAGACCGCCGAAGATCACGAAATCGCCGATCACCACGTGGCCCGCCAGGGTCGCGTTGTTGGCGAAGATGCAGTTGTCACCGATGATGCAGTCGTGGGCCACGTGGACGTTGACCATGAACAGGTTGCCGCTGCCAATCTTGGTCAGGGACTGATCCTGGATGGTGCCACGGTGCACGGTGCAGTTCTCGCGAAAGACGTTGTTGTCGCCGATCTCGAGGAAGGTGCGCTCGCCGGCGTACTTCTTGTCCTGGCAATCCTCACCGATGGAGGTGTGCTGGAAGATCTTGTTGCCGCGACCAATCTTGGTCGGGCCCTTGATCACCACATGGGAGCTGACCCAGGTGTTGTCGCCGATTTCCACCTCGGCACCGATGACAGAAAAGGGGCCGATTTCAACCCCTTTACCGATGACGGCAGACTCATGGACGACGGCAGTATCGTGAATGATGGCAGTCTGGTCGATCACGTGTGTTAAACCTCGCGTTTGGCGCACATCAGCTCGGCGGTACAGACAACTTCACCGTTGACCGTGGCCACACCGGTGAACTTGGCGATACCGCGACGCTCTTTCAGGAATTCCACGTCAAGCACCAGCTGATCGCCGGGGCCCACCGGACGCTTGAAACGAGCGTTGTCGATTGAGGCAAAGTAATAGAGTTCGTTGGGAGACGGCTTGCCCACCATGGTAAACGCCAGGATACCGGTGGCCTGTGCCATGGCTTCCAGGATCAGCACGCCGGGGAACACCGGCTTGGCCGGGAAGTGGCCCTGAAAGATCGGCTCGTTGAACGAGACGTTCTTGATGGCACGCAAAGTCTTGCGCTCATCGCTGATCTCGTAGTTTTCCACCTTGTCCACCATCAGGAACGGATAACGGTGGGGCAGCAGATCCATTATTTCCTGGATACCCAGGCTCTTCTTTTCAGTAGTCAAAACAGTACCCTATACCAATCGTGATTATTCTTGGTCCAGCTTCTTCTCAAGCTTGCTCAACCGCTTGTGCATCTCTTCGATACGCATCACCCGGGCGGCGGTCTTGCGCCACTCTTTATTGGTTTGCAGGGGGATGCCGGAAGAGTAGACACCGGGCTCGGTAATGGGTCGCATCACCATGGCCATGCCGGTAACGGTGGCCTGGTCGCAGATCTCCATATGCCCGTTAAAGACGGAGGCGCCGCCAATGATACAGTATTTGCCGACCTTGAGACTACCTGCCATCACGGTGGAGCCCGCCACGGCGGTGCCGTAGCCGATCTCGACGTTGTGGGCGATCTGGCACTGGTTGTCGATGATGACGTTGTCAGCGATGCGGGTATCTTCCAGCGCGCCGCGGTCGATGGTGGTGCAGGCACCGATCTCGACCCGGTTGCCGATGGTCACGCCGCCGAGCTGGGGGATCTTGATCCACTCGCCGCGCTCGTTGGCATAACCGAACCCATCGGCGCCGATCACTGTGCCGGATTGAACCAGACAGTCGGTGCCCATGGTGATGTTGTGATACAGGGTGACGTTGGCCCACAACCGGGAGCGAGCTCCCAGTCGGGTATTCTTGCCAACGAAACAGCCCGGACCGATGCGCACATCATCCCCCAGCACCACGCCGGATTCGATCACCGCATTGGCCCCGATGGCCACTCTCTCGCCCAGTTGCACGTCCGCCGCGATGACGGCACTCGGATGGATATCCGTGGCCGGCTGCGGGGTGGTGTCCAGCAGTTGGGCAACCCGGGCAAAGCCCACATAGGGGTCTTTGAGCACCAGGGCATTGGTGGGACAAAATGGCAGATCCGCTTCTGTGATGAGCACGGCGGTCGCCTTGCTCTGCTCCAGATAATGCCGGTACTTTTTATTGGACAGGAAGGTGATATCCCCCTCCCCGGCCTTTTCCAGTGTCGCTACCTTGCGGATTTCCAGGGTTCCGTCGCCATGGACCTGGGCCCCCAGTTGCTGGGCCAGCTGTGCGAGAGTGAATGCCATCAATTAGTTGCTCTTGCTTACCTGAGAAATAACCTGGGCAGAGATGTCCAGCTTGCTGGCGGCGTACGGGGCGGCGTTGCGCTCCAGCACCAGATCGTAACCATTGCTCTTGGCGATGGAATCGATGGCAGCCTGCACCTTGGTCAGGATCTTGTTGCGCTCTTCGGACTGACGGCGACCGTTGTCCTGTTCAAACGCCTGACGCTTCTGGTTGAACTCCATCTGCAGCTTGGCCAGCTTCTCCTGGTTCTGCTTCTTCTGCTCGGCGCTCATGAAGGCTTCGTCCTTCTTGAACTTCTCGACCAGTTTCTGACCGTCGGATTCCAGCTTCTGCAGCTCACGCATGCGCGGCTCGAATTCGCCTTTCAGCTTCTTGGAGACTGCTTCACGCTGGGGCAGCTTTTGGAATACTTCGCCCATGTCGACCACGGCGATCTTGGTCTCGGCCAAGGCGGAGCCCATGCCGGCAGCCATCAGTGCAAAACTCAAACCAGCTACTTTCAACGCTTTATTCACACTTACTCCTTGTTCCCTCATGTGAGGGCTACCTGATTTACCTGATTATGCAAGTGGTACCCGGACCGACTTGTTACCTGGTGAGGCACGCAAGCTGCGCGTCCCATCATTGAATACCCCCACCGCTGGGTGGGGGCAGGGTCCGTCCTTAGAAGGTACGGCCGATGTTGAATGAGAAGAACTCGGTCCGGTCGCCCTCGTACTGCTTGAGCGGACGGGCAATCGCGAACACCAGCGGGCCCATCGGGGAGAGCCACTGCAGCGACAGACCGGCCGAGGCGCGGTAGTTGGTCGGATCCGAATAGTCGGCCAGATAGTTGCAGCCGCTGAAGCAACGGTTGCGGTACTGGTCATAGTCGAAGGTGGTATCCCAAACGGAGCCGGCATCGATGAAGAAGCTGGTCCGCAGTTGCGGCTGATAGGTCTCGGACGCAAACGGCGTCGGCACTATCATCTCGAGGGAGGCGACCGCCAGGGCGTTGCCGCCCACCGAGCTGTCGGTGCCCTGGATGACGTCGTTGCCGCTCAGGTTGTAGTAGTAGAGCGCCTTCGGACCCACGGTATTGCTCTTGAAGCCACGCAGGGTGTCGAAACCACCGGCGAAGTAGTTCTCGAAGAACGGCAATACGTGGTCATAGCTGCCGTTGCTGCCGTAGCCGTTGCCGTAGGAGGCACGCGCCTTGGCCATCAGCACCCACTTGTGATCCGCATCGAACGGGAAGTAGTGCGCGTCTTCGGCGTTGAGCTTGAAGTACTGCAGATCCATGCCCGGCACGGTCACCTTGGCGTTGACCCGCTGACGGTCACCGGCAGTGGGGAACTGGCCCTTGTTGAGGGTGGAACGGGTCCAGCCGGCGGTGACGTCGACGGTGTTGAACACCATGCGGTTGTCGCCATCCTTGTTCTCGCTGTACACCTTCCAGAACTCATCCACCTGCAGATAGGGGTTGGGCTGGGACAGTTTGTTGTTTTCGACCCCGAGGCTGAAGTCGAGACGGTTGTTCTCGTTGACCGGGAAACCACTGGAGAGGCGGAAGCCGATGGTGGTGTTCTCGTAGTCCACGATGTTGGCGTCGGCCGCACTGAACTGGTTGTAGTAGAGACGACCACCCAGGCTGACCCCGTCCACGGTGAAGTAGGGATCGTTGTAGCTGAGGTCGACGCTCTTGGAGTACTTGTTGGTACTGGCGGAGATGCCGATCTTCTTGCCGGTCCCCATGAAGTTGTCCTGCTGCAGGCCCGCCTGCAGACTCAGGCCAGATTCGGTACCGTAGCCCACACCGGCGTTGATGGAACCGGCCGGCTGCTCCTTGACCTTGAAGTCCAGATCGACCTGATCATCGCTGCCTGGCACCCGCTTGGTGTCCACTTCGGCGGTTTCGAAGAAGCCGAGGCGGTTGAGACGGGTCTTGGACTGCTCGACGCTGTCGGAAGAGAGCCAGGTGCCCTCCATCTGACGCATCTCGCGGCGCAGCACTTCGTCCTTGGTGGTGACGTTGCCGGTGAAGTTGATGTTGCGCACATAGACGCGGGGGCCCGGCTCGATGTTGACGATGAGCTCCACTTCCTTGGTCTGGTCGTTGACCTGCGGGAAGGTGACCACTTTCGGGTAGGCGTAGCCGTAGCGACCGAGGAACTTGGAGAGCACCTCTTCGGTGTGGGTCACCTGGCTGGCGGAGTAGATGCTGCCGGTCTCGATGGGGATGAGCCCCTTCATCTCGCCGCCGCGATCGATCAGATCGCCCTTGAGCTGGATACCGGACACCTTGTACTGATCCCCTTCCTTGACGTTGAGGGTGACATAGACCCCCTTCTTGTCCGGGGTCATGGAGACCTGGGTCGACTCCTGGGTAAAGCGGATGTAGCCGCGGTCCATGTAGTAGGAGCGCAGGGTTTCGATGTCGCCGGCCAGCTTCTGCTTCTGATAGCGCTGGTCACCGGTGAAGTTCCACCAGGGCACGTCATCCTTGAGGGAGAGCTGGGCTAGCAGCTTCTCTTCCGGGAACACGTTGTTGCCGACGATGTTGATCTGCTGGATCTTGGCTGCTTCCCCTTCCACGAAGGTGAACTTGAGGTCGACCCGGTTGCGCGGCAGCGGGGTGACGATGGCCTTGACCTTGGCGGAGTATTTGCCCACGCCGTAGTAGAAATCTTCCAGCCCCTTCTCGAGGGAGCTCAGCACGGTGCGATCCAGCGGATCACCCACCCGGATGCCGGAGGACTCCAGGCTCTGGGTCAGCTGCTCTTCCTTGATATCCTTGTTGCCGGAGAACTCGATGCTGGAGATGGTCGGCCGCTCTTTGACCGCCACTTGCAGCACCTGGCCGTCGCGGTAGACCTTGACGTCCTCGAAGTTGCCGGAGGCATAGAGCTTCTTGATGGCGTTGGCCAGCGTCACGGAATCGACGGAATCGCCCACCCGGATCGGCAGGTTCAGCAGGGCAGCCCCCAGGGTCACCCGCTGCAGACCTTCAACCTGAATATCTTGCACCACAAAAGAGGCAGGGGCCGCCTGGGCCAGGAAACTGGCACCCAGCAGGCAACTCAACACCAATGCTTTTTTAACAGCCATTTTGTTCTTATGTGTCCTTGTTGATGCTCTGGCCTCAGAGGCGAGCGAAATCATTAAACAGCGCAATACCCATCAGTAACATCAGAATGGCGGCGCCAATCCGGAAACCCACTTCCTGAATTTTTTCTGATACCGGCTTGCCGGTGACCGCCTCGATGAGGAAGTAGACCAGATGGCCACCGTCCAGCACCGGCAGGGGGAACAGGTTGATGATCCCCAGGTTGACGCTGATCAGCGCCAGAAAGCCGAGAAAGTAGACCAGACCGTAGTCGGCACTGCTGCCCGCGCCCTTGGCAATGGAGATGGGGCCGCTCAGGTTGTCCAGCGAGACGATGCCACCGATCAGCTTGCCAATCATGTCGAAGGTCAGGGTGGTCAGGCTCCAGGTCTTCTGGGCGCCCTGCCACAGGGCTTGCAAAGGCCCATACTGTAACAGAATCCGATACTCATCCGGTAATGGAACCAGTTGCGGCGACAGGCCGACGAAACCGACCAGCTGGCCCCGCACCTTCTTGGCATCCGGCGTCAGGGTCAGGGTCAGCTCGCTGCCCGCCCGCTCGACGGTCACCTCAAGCGGCTGCTGGGGCGACTGCTGCACCTGGTGGACAAACTGGGCCCACTCGGTGATCTCCTGCTCCCCTACCCGCTTGATGCGATCGCCCGCCTGAACGCCGGCCTTCTCGCTGGCGCTCGCGGCCACCACCGCATCGACCACCGGCAGCACCTTGCCACCGAGCGGCACTATGCCCAGGCTGCCGATGGGAGACTCCTTGTCGGGGTCAAACTTCCAGCCGGCCAGCTGCAGGGTCTTGTCCACCGCGTAGCTGGTGTTGGCCGCCTTGAGCTTGAGCTGGACCGAGTCATCGCCAAGGTGGCTGATGAGGGCATAGGTCACGCTCTCCCAGTCACCGGTCTCCTCGCCGCCGACGCCGACGATCTCCATGCCGGGTTCCACCCCGGCCGCCGCCACGATGGAGGCGGGACGCACCTCGCCCACCACGGGTTTGACGGCGGGCACGCCGATCATGAACATCAGCCAGAGGGCGAACAGGGCAAACACGAAGTTGGCCATGGGGCCGGCAGCGACGATGGCCATCCGCGCCCAGACGCTCTTGTGATTGAAAGCGTACTGCTCGTCACCGGGTTTGAGCTCGTCCACCCGGCCGTCCAGCATCTTGACGTAACCACCGAGGGGGATCAGGGCCAGCACATACTCGGTGCCATCCTTGCCCAGCCGACGCCAGATGGCCTTGCCGAAACCGATGGAGAAACGTTCGACCTTGACACCGCAGCGACGGGCCACCCAGAAGTGGCCGAATTCATGTACCGCAACCAGCAGCCCGAGGGCGACGATAAAGGCACCGATGTTCCACAACACACCGCCCATCAGCCCATCACCTCGCTTTCATGCATGGTCCTGTCTCCGACAATCAGGGTGAAGGCAGCACAATGCCACGAAACAGCTCTCATCAGCTAAGCTCCTCAATCAAATTGTGAGCACGGGCACGGGCCGCCCCATCCAGCGCAATCAAATCGTCCAGCGAACCGGCCGTCGTACCGCCCAGGGCGAGCATGGTGGCCTCATTGACTCTGGCAATATCCATAAAACCGATCCGCTCTGCAAGGAAAGCCGCCACGGCCTCCTCGTTGGCGGCATTGAGGGCCGTGGTCGCGGCCTGCCCCTGCTGACAGGCATGCATGGCAAGCTGCAGGCAGGGATAGCGCTCATAGTCGGGACGGATAAAGCTGAACTCTCCGACACTGAAGAAATCCAAAGGTTCCACACCGGACTCGATTCGAGCCGGATAGGCCAGCGCGTGGGCGATGGGGGTGCACATGTCCGGATTGCCGAGCTGGGCCAGCACGGAGCCGTCCTTGTACTGCACCATGGAGTGAATCACCGACTGGGGATGGATCACCACCTGGATCTGCTCGGGCGCCGCGTTGAACAGCCAGCGCGCCTCGATGTACTCCAGCCCCTTGTTGATCATGGTGGAGGAGTCGACCGAGATCTTGGCCCCCATGGACCAGTTGGGATGGGCGATGGCCTGAGCCGGGGTGACGCGGGCCAGCTCAGCGATGTCGGTATAACGGAACGGGCCACCGGAGCCGGTCAGCAGGATCTTGCTGATGCCCGCTCCCGCCAGGTCACAAAAGCCCGGCTGGCGCTGAATGGCCTCGGGCAGGCACTGGAAAATGGCGTTGTGTTCGCTGTCGATGGGCAGCAGCTCGGCCCCGTGCTCGCGCACCGCCTCCATGAAGAAGGCGCCGGACATCACCAGGGCTTCCTTGTTGGCCAGCAGGATGCGCTTGCCGGCACGCACCGCCGCCATGGTGGGCGCAAGCCCGGCGGCGCCGACGATGGCGGCCATCACGCTGTGGGCATCGGGGTGAGCGGCTACTTCGCACAGGGCGGCCGGGCCAGCCATGACGCGAGTCGCGCTGCCGTGGGTCTTGAGTTGAGCGGCCAGTTCGCTGGCGGCGGCCTCGTCCACCATGACGGCGAAGCGGGGAGAGAATTCGAGGCAATCGCGCAGCATGGCCTCCACGCTGCGGGCCGCGGTCAGCGCCAGCACCTGCCAGCGCCCCGGATTGTGCCGCAGTACCTTGAGCGTACTCTGACCGATGGAGCCGGAGGCCCCCAGAATCACCAGGTTATGCATCAAAACTCCCGCTGTATGACGAATGGATGGCGCCCGCCGCAGGCAGACTCATCAGACTGAGCATCAAAACTCCTGGCTGAGCAGCAGATAGCTGAGCAGGAATACCGGCAGCGCGGCGGTCAGGCTGTCGATCCGGTCGAGGATGCCACCGTGGCCGGGCAACAGGGTGCCTGAATCCTTGATGCCGGCTTCGCGCTTGAACATGCTCTCGGTGAGATCGCCCAGCACCGATGCCAGCACCGCCAGCAAGGAGCAGAACAGCACGATGGCCATCTTGGCGGGCACGAAGCCCATGAACCAGGTTACCCCGACCGCCAGCAGGCTGGCGGTAAACAGGCCACCACACATGCCTTCGATGGTTTTGCCGGGGCTCACGGCCGGCGCCAGCTTGTGTTTGCCGAACGCCTTGCCGAAAAAATACGCGCCAGAATCTGCCGCCCAGACCAGTCCCATCACGAACAGCAGGATCCAGGCCCCCATCATGGGGTCGTGATAGAAGTTGTAACCACGGATGGCCACCAGGGACCAGAAGAAGGGGACCAGGGTCACCAGGCCGAACAGGGACTTGAGCCAGATGGACTCCTTCCACAGCTTGGCGCTCTGGGGGTAGCGCAACACCAGCAGCAACCCCAGCAGCCACCAGCTGACGGCGGTCCAGAGCACGCCCATCACCAGCGGATGCAGATGAGGAGTCCACAGCTGCTCCACCGGCAGCCAGAACAGGCTGGCCCCGAGCAGCAGGCAGTACACCAGCGGCAGCCACTGCTGCGGCTTGGCAGAGACGAAGCCGCTCCACTCGCGGCTGGCCAACAGAAATACCAGGGATGCCAACAGGGCAAAGAATTTCAACGGCAGAAAAAACAGCGCCCCCAACACCAGGGGAACCAGTAGCAATGCGGTAATAATTCGTTGTTTTAGCAAAAGAAGCCTCTCTCTTGGGAGGGGGGTTAGCCGGTCTGTTGCTCGGCAATCAATTCCCGAATCTGTTCACCCGTGCAGCCGAAACGACGCTCACGGGCCACGAAGGAGGCAACGGCCTCGCTGAACTCGGCCTCGTTGAAATCAGGCCACAGCACCGGGGTAAAATAGAGCTCGGCATAGGCGAGCTGCCATAACACAAAATTGCTGATGCGATGATCGCCCCCGGTGCGGATCAGCAGATCCACCGGCGGCAGGTCGGCCATGCATACCTCGCGGCCAAGCATGGCTTCATCTATCTGGTCGGCAGCCAGTTCCCCGCTCGCCACGGCACGGGCCAGCTTGCGGGCCGCCTGGGCGATGTCCCACTGACCACCATAATTGGCGGCGATATTGAGGGTCAGCCCCTGATTGTTGGCGGTCAGCGCCTCCGCCTTGGCAATCTTGGCCTGCAGACGCTCGCTGAAACGGGCGGTATCGCCGATCACCTTGAGCCGGATGCCGTTGCTGTGCAGCTTCTGCACCTCACGGCCCAGCACCGTCATGAACAGCTCCATCAAGGCGCTGACCTCCCCTTCCGGGCGACGCCAGTTCTCGCTGGAAAACGCAAACAGGGTCAGCGCGTCTATCTTGGCCCGCGCAGCAAAGGTTACCGCCTCGCGAACAGACTTCACGCCTGCCTTGTGGCCATAGACCCGCATCTTGCCACGGTTCTGGGCCCAACGTCCGTTGCCGTCCATGATGATGGCGACGTGACGAGGCAAGGACGAATTGGCGCAATCACCTACGGCTGCCAAAAGCGACATTCATTTCTCCCACAAAGACAAAAGCGCCGTGCAGGGGCACTACACGGCGCTCGTAATATACCTGTCAGAGGCTTAGATTTCCATTAGCTCCTTTTCCTTCAGGGCCAGTGCTTCGTCTACCAGCTTGATGAAGGAATCGGTCAGCTTCTGGATCTCTTCCTGAGCACGACGGTCGTCGTCTTCGGAGATCTCTTTGTCTTTGAGCAGCGCTTTCAGGTCGGCGTTGGCATCGCGACGGATGTTGCGCACGGCAACCCGGGCACCTTCCGCTTCGGCACGCACGATCTTGGTCAGGTCGCGGCGACGCTCTTCGGTCAGCGGCGGCAGCGGCACGCGCAGGGTCTGCCCGTTGCTGGACGGGTTGAGGCCCAGATCGGAGGTCAGGATGGCCTTTTCCACCGCCTGGATCATGGAGCGGTCAAAGATGGAGATGGAGAGGGTGCGGGCATCTTCAGCCACCACGTTGGCCAACTGTTTCAGAGGAGTGGCCGCACCGTAATACTCCACCTGGATACCGTCGAGCAGGCTCGGGTGAGCACGGCCGGTACGGATCTTGGACATCTGGGTCTTGAGCGACTCTACGCTCTTGGCCATGCGGTCCTTGGCGTCGTTTTTAATCTCGTTGATCACAGTGGTTTTCCTTTTGGCGAACGAGCCGTCAACCGGCCCGTATCTATCTTATTGGCTGGCGTCATGGACAAACGAGCCGAAGCTCACGCTTGTCTCACTTGCTGACGTGATGGATCAGGGTACCTTCCGGCTCGCCCATGATCACCCGACGCAGCGCACCCGGCTTGTTCATGTTGAACACCCGGATCGGCAGATCGTGGTCGCGGGCCAGAGTAAAAGCAGCAAGATCCATTACTTTGAGTTCTTTTTCAAGAACTTCATCATAACTCAGTTCATGGCACAGCACGGCATCCGGGTTCTTGACCGGATCGTCGGTGAACACGCCATCGACCTTGGTGGCCTTGAGCACGACGTCAGCTTCGATCTCGATCCCGCGCAGACAGGCCGCAGAATCGGTAGTGAAGAAGGGGTTGCCGGTACCGGCGGAGAAGATCACCACCTTGCCGGCGCGCAGCTGGCTGATGGCTTCGGCCCAGACATAGGAGTCACAGATGCCTTGCAGGGAGATGGCAGACATCAGACGGGCATTCACATAAGCACGATGCAGGGCATCACGCATGGCCAGACCGTTCATCACGGTAGCCAGCATACCCATGTGGTCGCCCACCACGCGGTTCATGCCCGCCTTGGCAAGACCGGCACCACGGAACAGGTTGCCGCCACCGATGACCAGACCGACCTGAACACCCAGCTCAACCAGTTCTTTGATCTCTTGGGCCATCCGATCCAGCACCGCCGGATCAATGCCAAAACCCTCGGATCCTTGCAGGGCTTCACCACTCAACTTCAGAAGAACACGTCTGTATGCAGGCTTGGGATTGGTACTCATGTCACTGATTCCTGGTCATATAAAGACCGCGACATAAGTCGCGGTCTGGGGAAACGGAAAAACCGGTTCGATTAGGCCTTTTGAGCGGCCGCGATTTGGGCTGCAACTTCCGCAGCGAAATCGGTCTCTTGCTTCTCGATGCCTTCGCCCACTTCGAAACGGGTGAAGGAAACAACGTCAGCGCCTTCTTTCTTCAGCAGCTCGGCAACGGTCATGGAAGGATCTTTCACGAACGGTTGACCAGTCAGGGAAACCTCACCGGTGAACTTCTTCATGCGGCCTTCAACCATTTTCTCGGCGATCTCTTTCGGCTTGCCAGAGTTGATGGCGATGTCGATCTGGATTTCGCGCTCTTTGGCAACGACTTCGGCAGATACATCTTCCGGCTTGACGAATTGCGGGCTGTTGGCAGCAACGTGCATGGCCAGATCTTTGGCCAGCTCGTCGGAACCACCGGCCAGCTTGGTGATAACACCGATGCGGGAGCCGTGAACGTAGGTGCCCAGGTTGTCACCTTCAACCAGCATCACGCGACGCAGGTTCATGTTCTCACCGATCTTGGCGATCAGGTTGGTGATGGTCAGCTCAACGGACTCGCCGTTACCGAAGTCGGCGGCTTTCAGCGCGTCAACGTCAGCGATCTTCTGGGTAGCGGCGATTTCAACGATTTTCTGACCCATGGCCAGGAAGCCGGCATCCTTGGAAACGAAGTCAGTCTCGCAGTTCAGCTCGATCATGACGGCAACGTTGCCTTCGGTACGGGCGAAGATCACACCTTCAGCGGCGATACGGCCAGCTTTCTTGGCGGCTTTGGCCTGACCGGATTTGCGCATGTTTTCGATAGCCAGTTCGATATCACCGTTGGCTTCTTCCAGTGCTTTTTTGCAATCCATCATGCCAGCGGCGGTGCGCTCGCGCAGTTCTTTTACCAGGGCGGCAGAAATGTTTGCCATGTCCAGTATCCTCGGTCTTGAATTGACAAGAAACAGGGGCCACAAGGGCCCCTGCTAACCAATTACATCAGCTTGGTTAATAAGGGCTTTGCAGTCCTTATCAATTACTCAGCTTCAACGAAGCCATCTTGTTCGGCTTGAACAACGATGTCCTGAGCGCGAGCTTCCAGTACGGTGTCAGCAGCAGCATTCAGGTACAGCTGAACGGCACGGATAGCGTCGTCGTTACCCGGGATGACATAGTCAACGCCGTCCGGGTTGGAGTTGGTATCAACGATGGAAACTACCGGGATACCCAGGTTGTTGGCTTCTTTGATAGCGATGTGCTCGTGGTCGGCATCGACAACGAACAGAACGTCAGGCAGGCCGCCCATGTTCTTGATACCACCCAGGCTCTTCTCCAGCTTTTCCATTTCGCGAGTACGCATCAGCGCCTCTTTCTTGGTCAGCTTGTCGAAGGTACCGTCTTGGCTCTGGGTTTCCAGATCTTTCAGGCGCTTGATGGACTGACGAACGGTTTTCCAGTTGGTCAGCATGCCGCCCAGCCAGCGGTGGTTAACATAGAACTGGTCGCAACGCTCAGCGGCTTCTTTTACGGCTTCAGACGCGGCACGCTTGGTACCTACGAACAGTACCTTGCCCTTCTTGGCAGCTACGGAGCTGATGAAGTTCATGGCATCGTCAAACATCGGAACGGTTTTTTCCAGGTTGATGATGTGAACCTTGCTGCGGGCACCGAAGATGTAGGATTTCATTTTCGGGTTCCAGTAACGAGTCTGGTGACCGAAGTGAACGCCGGCTTGCAGCATGTCGCGCATAGAAACTTTAGCCATTTTATACCTCTATTGGGGTTAGGCCTCCACACATCCCATATAACCGACCCGTTAAGGCACCCCGGCATATGTGTCGATGTGTGTGTGTTGTTTAAGTAAGGGTGATGGCATGAGGACACAAGTTCCCCATTCCGGCGCGCTTTATACCATAACTTTGGTCAGGACACCACCAGCCGAACCGCTAAAAATGGATCCCTGGGTAGCATGCTGCAGTGCTGATTTGACGCTGTGATGACAATCACACTGGAAGTAAACGGGGGTTGGGGATAAAATTTTGGCCTGATTGCAAACGCATCTATTTTTCATTACCTGATTGCCGGACATCGATAGATGCGCGATCAGGTCCCAAGAGAGATCCCATGTCCATTAAAATCAAGACACCGGAAGAGATTGAAAAGATGCGCGTTGCCGGCCAACTGGCCGCCGATGTGCTGGTCATGATCGCCCCCCACGTCAAGGCGGGCGTCACCACCGACGAACTGAACACCCTCTGCCACGACTACATCGTCGACGTGCAGCAGGCCATCCCTGCGCCGCTCAACTACCATGGCTTCCCCAAGTCCATCTGCACCTCGGTGAACGATGTGATCTGCCACGGCATCCCGAACCACAAGAAACTGCGGGAAGGGGACATCATCAACCTGGACATCACCGTCATCAAGGATGGCTACCACGGCGATACCTCGGCCATGTTCATCGTGGGTGAGACCACTCCGCTGCGCCGTCAGCTGTGCAAGGTCGCCCAGGAGAGCCTCTACGCCGCCATCAAGCAGGTGCGTCCGGGCATGTGCATCACCGAGATCGGCGCCGTGATCCAGCCCATCGTCGAGAAGGCCGGTTTCTCCGTGGTGCGCGACTATTGTGGCCACGGCATCGGGGCCGAGTTCCATGAAGAGCCGCAGATCCTGCACTATCGCAACGGCGGCAAGCAGGAGCTCAAGCCGGGCATGTGCTTCACCATCGAGCCCATGGTCAACAGCAAGAAGTACCACTGCAAGGTCAATCCGAAGGATGGCTGGACCGTGACCACCAAGGATGGCGGCGACTCCGCCCAGTGGGAACACACCCTGCTGGTGACCGAGGATGGCTGCGAGGTGCTGACCCTGCGCCCGGATGACACTATCGACCGTCTCATCAAACACGGTTAACATCAAACCCCGGCCTCCCGCCGGGGTTTTGTTTTTATCAGCCGCGACCCCGTGCGAAAACAGCGCACATGCGTGCGACAGTAGAGTATGAGACGCCATGGATGCCAGCCTGCTTTCCCCCCACCTGTTACCCGACGCTCAGCTCACCCGCGAGAACTGCAAGGAGTACCTGAGCCGTTTTCTCGGCTGGCTGCACGCCCGCTTCGATGCCGGTGACAACATCATCGAACTGGTGGCCACCCGCTCCGAATACATGGACGAGTTGCTGACCCGGTTGTGGCAAAAGTTCGGCTTCGACAAGACGGAGCTCACCCTGATCGCGGTGGGCGGCTATGGCCGCGGCGAACTGCACCCCCACTCCGACATCGACCTGCTGATCCTCTACGAAGGGGACGAGCTGGACGAGGTGCTGGGGCTGCGCATCGGCGAATTCATCACCCTGCTGTGGGATCTCAAGCTGGAGGTGGGCCAGGCGGTGCGCAACGTGGCCGAGTGCCTCGAGCAGGGACGCGGCGATATCACGGTCGCCACCAACCTCATCGAGGCGCGCTACATCACCGGCCGCGAGGCGGGCTTCCAGCAGCTCAAGGAAGCCACCGGCCCCCAGCACTTCTGGCCGAGCGAGCAGTTCTTCAAGGCCAAGCGCGAAGAGCAGGCCCTGCGCCACCAGCAGTTTCTCGGCACCGCCTACAAGCTGGAGCCGGATCTCAAGAGCAATCCCGGCGGCCTGCGCGACATCCAGACCCTCGCCTGGGTGGCTCGCCGCCACTTCGGCGCCACCACCCTGTTCGAGATGACCAGCCACGGCTTCCTCAACCGGGCCGAGTATCGCGAGCTGCTCGATTGCCAGAATTTTCTGTGGAAGGTGCGTTTCGCCCTGCACATGGCCATCAACAAGGGCGACAACCGGCTGCTGTTCGACCGCCAGCGTACCGTGGCCCAGATGCTGGGCTTCGAGGGGGAAGGCAACGCCCCGGTCGAGCAGATGATGAAGCGCTTCTACCAGACGGTGCGGCGGGTCTCCGAGCTCAATGAGATGCTGCTGCAGCTGTTTGACGAGGCGATCCTTGGCAACACCGCCATGGACGTGCGCCGCCTCTCCGACGAGTTCCAGCTGCGCGGTCGCCTCATCGATGCGGTGGATTCCGAGCTGTTCGGCCGCGAGCCCACCGCCATCCTGCGCCTCTTCTACCAGATAGCCCAGCATCCGGAGATTGCCGGCATCCACTCCGCCACCCTGCGCCAGCTGCGCGAGGCGCGCCGCAAGCTCAACTGCTGGCTGCAGGATCTACCGGAATGCCGCCGCCTGTTCATGGCGCTGCTGCGCCACCCCAACGGCATCGGCCAGCCGCTCACCCTGATGCACAAGTACGGCATCCTGGCCGCCTACCTGCCCCAGTGGAACCTCATCGTCGGCCAGATGCAGTTCGACATGTTCCACGCCTACACGGTGGATGAACACACCCACCGGCTGCTCAAGAACATTCACCAGTTTCCCAACCCGGCCAGCCGCCAGACTCACCCGCTCTGCCACGAGGTGTTCACCCGGCTGCGCAAGCCGGAGCTGCTCAGCATCGCCGCCCTGTTCCACGACATCGCCAAGGGGCGGCGTGGCGATCACTCAGAGCTCGGCGCCGTCGATGCGCTGGAGTTCTGCCAGCTGCACGGTCTGGATCGCTACGAGAGCCGGCTGGTCGCCTGGCTGGTACGTCATCACCTGCTGATGTCAGTCACCGCCCAGCGCCGCGACATCTATGACCCCGAGGTGGTCACCGACTTTGCCCAGAAGGTGCGCGACGAGCAGCACCTCGACCTGCTTTATTGCCTGACCGTGGCCGATATCTGCGCCACCAACGACACCCTCTGGAACGACTGGAAAGGCACCCTGCTGCGCGAGCTCTACTTCGCCACCCAGAAGGCGCTGCGCCAGGGGCTGGAAAATCCGCCCGACATGCGTCTCAAGATCCGCGAAAACCAGCGCCAGGCCAAGCAGATCCTGGCCCAGCGCGACGTGCCGGAGGAGGCCATCAACCAGCTCTGGAGCGACTTCAAGGCCGACTACTTCCTGCGCCATACGCCGGAGCAGATCGCCTGGCACTGCCGCAAGATCATCGAACACGGCGACAACCCGGCGCCGCTGGTGATCATCGGCAAGCACCCGACCCGCGGCGGCAGCGAGGTGTTCATCTATTGTCGCGACACCCCGAATCTGTTCGCCACCGTGGCCTCGGCGCTGGATCAGAAAAACCTCAACATCCACGACGCCCAGATCATGAATTCGCGCAGCGACTACGTGCTCGATACCTTCGTGGTGCTCGAGCCCAACGGCGAGCCCATCAGCCCCAACCGCACCGCCACCATCAAGAAGGCGCTGGAGAAGGCGCTGCAGGAGCCGGGCAAGCTGGTGCTGCGCAGCAAGCCCCTGTCACGGCGCCACCGCCAGTTCAGCGTGCCGACCCGGGTGGTCTTTCTGCCCCACAAGGGGGAGACCCGCCACACCCTGCTGGAGCTGACCGCGCTCGATACCCCGGGGCTGCTGGCCCGCATCGGCGCCGTGTTCCAGCAGTGCGGCCTGTCGCTCCATGCCGCCAAGATCACCACCATCGGCGAGCGGGTGGAGGACTTTTTCAGCCTCACCACCCTGGCCGGCGAGCCGTTGACCCAGGCCGAGCAGCAGGCGCTGGAGGAGCGGCTGGTCAACCAGCTCAACCCGCAAGAGTCGGCCGATGATGAGGGCAGGCCGGGCCTGTGAAGGCCTCACAAGACGCCGAGTCTGCCCCTGATTTATCAAACAGAACAAAAGGTTGGACCACGCCAGCACAATAAATCAGCGTTCCCCTGAAGAAATCGGCCCGAGCCCTTAAAAACAATTGGAAAAGTGTGATACAACAAATGGAATTTTTTAAAGGAAACCTGTCATGACCGAGTTGCAACAGATCATCGAAGCGGCCTTCGAGCGCCGTGATTCCATCACTCCCGGCTCCGTCGATGCCGCCACCAAGGCCGCCATCCTGCAAGCCATCGACCTGCTGGACTCCGGCAAGGCTCGCGTCGCCGAGAAGATTGCCGGCGAGTGGGTGGTACACCAGTGGTTGAAGAAGGCGGTACTGCTCTACTTCCGCATCAATGACAACGGCATCATCAAGGGTGACGACGCCCAGTACTACGACAAGGTTCCCCTCAAGTTCTCCGATTACAGCGCCGAGCAGTTCAAGGCAGCCGGTGTGCGCGTGGTGCCGCCGGCCACCGCCCGCAAAGGCTCCTTCATCGCCCCCAATACCGTGCTGATGCCCTCCTACGTCAACATCGGCGCCTTCGTCGATGAAGGCACCATGGTCGACACCTGGGCCACCGTCGGCTCCTGCGCCCAGATCGGCAAGAACGTGCACCTCTCCGGCGGCGTCGGCATCGGCGGCGTACTGGAGCCGCTGCAGGCCAACCCGACCATCATCGAAGACAACTGCTTCATCGGTGCCCGTTCCGAAGTGGTGGAAGGGGTGATCGTGGAAGAGGGCTCCGTCATCTCCATGGGCGTCTTCATCGGCCAGTCCACCCGGATCTATGACCGTGAAACCGGCGAAATCCACTACGGCCGCGTCCCGGCCGGCTCGGTGGTCGTCTCCGGCTCCCTGCCCTCCAAGTGCGGCAAGTACAGCCTGTACGCCGCCGTCATCGTCAAGAAGGTAGATGCCAAGACCCGTGCCAAGGTCGGCATCAACGCCCTGTTGCGCTCCATCGACGAGTAAGCGGTTTACGGTGATTTAAAAGGGCGCCTGATGGCGCCCTTTTGATTTTGGCGCCCCTGTCACAGGCAAGCCACACCGACTCGGTTAAGATAGATTGGTCAGGATCGTTTCAAACCGAGGAAGCCCGATGTACGAGAATCTGAAGAGCCTGGGGATCCAGGAACCCACCTCAGTGGACAGCTATACCCTGCGCCAGGAAGCCAATCACGACATCCTCAAGATCTACTTCAAGAAACAGAAGGGCGAGTTTTTCGCCAAGAGCGTCAAGTTCAAATATCCGCGCCAGCGCAAGACCATGCTGGTCGATTCGGGCACCCACGAGTACAAGGATGTCACCGAGATCAACGCCAATCTCAAGTACGTGGTGGATGAGCTCGACAACCTGACCCAGGGCGTGCACGTGCAGGCCGACCCGGACATCAAGCAGAAGATCTTGCGCGATCTGCGCCACCTGGAAAAAGTGGTGCAGAACAAGATCAGCGAAATCGAGCGGGATCTGGAAAAGCTCTAAACCGGTCTGATACTACAAAGGCGCCCATGGGCGCCTTTTCTTTGAGCTGAAGACCGATGGCAACATTGATACCGCGCCGGTCGAAACATGCACCACCGCATCCGGCTGCCCTATGACGCCCAGCAAAAAGGGAGGCTTGCGCCTCCCTTTTCAACAACTCTGGTATTCAGGCAACAGGATTAGTTGCTCTTCATCCAGATGTCCATGTCGGTTTTCAGGTTGTCGGACTTGGTACCGAAGATGGCTTGTACGCCGGAACCTGCCACAACCACACCGGCAGCGCCCAGTTTCTTCAGACCAGCCTGGTCAACCTTGGCCACGTCTTTCACACCGACCCGCAGACGGGTGATGCAGGCGTCCAGCGAAGCGATGTTATCTTTGCCACCGAAGGCAGAGACCAGTGCGGCAGACATCTCGTCCTTGCTCTGACCAACGCTCTCTTCGGCTGCTTCGTCTTCACGACCCGGGGTTTTCAGATTCATGGCACGGATGACCACGGTGAAGACCACGTAGTAGATGACGGCATAGACCAGACCCAGACCCACTAGCAGCAGCATGTGATCGGCACGCGGGGATTGCACCACGAAGTCGATGAAGCCGTTGGAGAAGGTGTGACCGTGTACCACGCCCAGAGAGTTGGTCAGCACGTAGGCCAGACCAGCCAGCACGGCGTGGATGGCGTACAGTACCGGGGCGATGAACAGGAAGGAGAATTCGATCGGCTCGGTGATACCGGTCAGGAAAGAGGTCAGGGCGGCAGAGGCCATGATACCTACGATCTTGGCGCGGTTTTCCGGCTTGGCGGAGTGCGCGATGGCAAACGCGGCGGCAGGCAGACCGAACATCTTGAACAGGTAGCCACCGGCCAGCTGACCGAAGCCGTTGCCGGCAGCGCGGGAAGCATCGTCAGCAGTCAGGAAGCAGGTCATGATGCCGTGTACGGTTTCACCGGCAGCGTTGACACAGGTACCAGCCTGATAGAAGAAAGGTACGTTCCAGATGTGGTGCAGACCGAACGGGATCAGGGAGCGCTCAACCACGCCGTAGATACCGAAGGCCAGTACCGGGTTCTGGTTGGCAGCCCAGTCGGAGAAGGCACCGATGGCAGCGCCCACCGGCGGCCAAATGACGGACAGGATCACGCCCAGGCCGATGGAGACGAAACCGGTGATGATGGGCACGGCACGTTTGCCGGCGAAGAAGCCCAGATACTCGGGCAACTGGATCTTGTAGAAGCGGTTGAACGCCCATGCGGCCACGCCACCGGCGAGGATACCGCCCAGGACGCCGGTTTCGATGGTCTCAACGCCCATCACGGGCGCCATGACCTTCAGGGTAGCGACCATGATGCCGTAGCCGACGATGGCTGACAGACCGGATACGCCGTCGTTATTGGTAAAGCCGAGGGCCACACCCACTGCGAACAGCAGGGCCATCTGACCAAATACGGAACCACCGGCCTGCTCCATCAATTGGGAGACAATTTCCGGCAACCAGCTGAAGTGGGCAGCCCCCACCCCCAGCAGAATACCTGCAACGGGCAAGACCGATACTGGCAGCATCAGCGCCTTACCGACCTTTTGCAGATTAGAGAAAGCATTTTTTAACATGTGTGCGCTCCTGAATGGAATGTCTTACCGTAGACGCTTCAGTCCAATTTATAGACGATCATCAACATCATCTCTCATCGGCATGAATTCGACGCGGGTTTGTTTATTTTGACCAGCTGAATATAACCCAGCAGATCGCAAATATCTTCCATCAGGGGTAAGCGAATAAAAAATTTGGAGGGGAGATCACAAGATAATTTCGGCGGGAATTTTCGGCTAATTACAGATATATTTCGGCATCTTCATGCTAAGCCATAAATATGAAAAGTGCTGTTTCGCATTGTATTTTAGCCAATCAAATTAATACCCAACGAAACGCATTGTAACTTAATGTAACCATTTGCTGTTTTTTCTATTTTAGTCTACCGATTAAAAAGGCCTCCAACAAGGGAGGCCTCAAATAAATATTATATTTTAAAGACCGGGCAATATTCAGCCCTTTTGGGAGCGCTTCACCGCATCAATAAAGATCGATTTAGCCTTGGTCGAACCGGCCCGCTCCGCCTCGCTGACCAGTTGCATCGCCTTGTCGATATCACCGGCTTTCACCGCTTTTTCGATCTGGGATTGATAGAAGGCCTCGGTTTCGCTCAGCATGGCGGGCGCAGGCTTGGCAGGCGCGGCTACCGCAGCGGTCGCCACAGTGCCTGCCGCAACGGCCGTCGCCGCCGGTGCAGCCTTGCTCATTGCTACCTTGTCGGCATATTCCGGCTTGAAGACCGCTTCCAGTCCCTGCCCTTTTGCCATGTCGGCCACCTTGATCTGTACCAGACCCCATGGGGAGTGCGGGATCACGGGGTCTTTGATATCCGGTTCAACCGTCCCGTTGGCTCTGGCAAACGCCTTGGAGGGGTGCAGTATGGTGGTGCTGCCTGCCAGCTTGTCGGCCGGGGCATAGACAATCATATAGGTCTCGGCCGCCGGATTGCCCGGCATGCTGCGGTCGACGAACAACTTGCCCTCAATCCTGTCGTTATCGAGCAGATGGGCCGGCTGATAGCTGAATACCGATTCACCCAGCACGCGCGTCACCTTGAACTGGGCATCCAGCATGATGACCTGTGGGATCAGCACCGTCTTGCTCACCTGGGATGCGATGCTGATGGCCAGATTGCCGGTATTGGCCGGCAGGCGATAAGCGGCGAAATAGCTCATCCCCTCGTCAAACTGAAAACTGGGTTGCTTGCTGTCGAGGGCCAGCAGAGTGTCGCCCTCCGGCAACGCCACATAATTGAAATCACTGAAAGCGGTGCAGCAGCTGGTCGCCTGCGAGAGCGCCTGCTTGGCCTGATCGGCATTACTCAGGATGGATGCATGATCCTGCACGGGGACCAACATGCTACCGGAGCAACCGGCCAACAGCGCAGTAACCACGGCTGCGATAGACATCTTTACCAGTTTCATTCTTCTTATCTCCATAACCCGGTTGCCGTTACCCGGCGAAACAAAACTGCCCCCATACGGGGGCAGTGACTAACTTAACTTAAACAGCTGCTTACCACCAAGCTTCCGCTTGAACACCAACTTGGTAGGTGTCTTTGGAGGTACCGCTTTCGAAGACTTTCTTGTCTTCGTCGTTGGCCAGGTAGGAGGCGAACACACGGATTTCAGGACGGGCCCAGAAACTGGAGCCGGCAGACCAGGCTTGAGCCAGGGTCAGCTTGTAACCGGAATCATCTTCGGTAGTACCGTTGGTGGACTTGTTCTTGTCCTTGAAGTAACCGCCTTCGAAGATGGTCTTGTTAAAGTCATCCCACTTGTACATCGGGCGAACAACGGCAGACATGGTTTCAAACTTGTCGTTGCCATCCCACATCTCGTTGCCTACACCGTAGACCAGTTGGTGACCCATCTCGAAGTTGTTGCCCATCGGGACAACACCCCAGTTGATGATACGGAAACCGTCAGCACCGTCTTTGGCTTCGGCACCGTACCAGGAACCGTCACCGTAGAAGGCCATGGTCTTGGAGTAACCTTCAGTACCGTACTGCAGAACGGTCTTGTTGAAGCCACCCAGGATGCCTTGGGTCAGTTCGGCAGTCAGCATGACGCCGTCTTTCATGTTGTTGTTTTTCAGCGGTTTCTGCGCTTCGGTCTCATTGACCAGAGCATACATGGCGCCGACTTCCAGAGAGGCTTCGCTCCACAGCGGGATACCGGCATAACGCAGGTCCAGCGTGTTGACGTTCAGATCTTCGTTCTTCACATAGTTCGGAGCTGCGCTGGTACCGGTGTTGGTGTACTCACCGAATACGTCTTTTGCGCTGCGGTCATTGCGAATCCAGGCGAAGGAGATCTTGCCAGGACCGGCCTGGATCCCTTCGATACCGGCACCGGCACCGGAGATGTTCCAGTAGTAGAAGTCAGAGATGTGGATGTCGTGACGTTGGTAGTAACGCTTACCAGCCCACAGGGTAGCTTCCGGCGCGAAGCCCAGCAGGCCCTTGGCTTGCACGTTGAACTGGCGCAGCGCGAAATCGGAGTCGCCGCTGCACTGTTTGGCATCAAAGTTACAAACGGTACCGGTACCTTCCCAGTCGTTTGAACCGTTGGAAGCCATGGCAAACATGGAGTCAACGTAGAAAGTCTTGCCGTCCTTGTTGAATACTTCCTGACCCAGCTGAACTTCGCCGTAGGTATCATTTTCGTTACCCAGACGACCAACCTTGTTCACGTTGTATTTCACCATGTCGCCGTCACCGGAAACGCCGACACCTGAACGGAAGTAGCCGTGGAAATCAACGGCGAAGGCGGCTTGGGAAGCCAGGGCTGCGGTTACTGCTGCAGCGATCGGGAGCCACTTTGCTTTCATTTTCATTTTCCTTATTCCCGCTGAGAGGAGTGTGATCCTGAATATCCAAGTTCTTATCACCATAAAAACGTTTAGGTGATAACCGAGGCCGATTATAGGTAGCCAATTTCGGGACAAACATGAGCTGATTCACAAAATGGCGACAAATCGCCCAGCATTGGCCGTGGAGGGTTTTGTACGATGATAATCAACCGAACCATGCAATAACTCACCATCAACATGGGAGTAAAAGCGAAAAGATCCATCGTGAAACCGCTACCAACCATTAATTCGCTTCGATGAATAAGTTATAAATATTCAAATTGATGACAAAAACATGACTGAAATCGCTTTCAATGGGGAACTTTTAAATTTGAGGCATGTCGGCTGCCCCCGAAATAAATCGCTGAGCAAAGCGGGGATGACGTGGAAAATAACCGGATAAATATCGGGCAAATATGGTCAGTTGAGACTGCTGATTATCGCAAAATAAACATCCCCGCCAGACGGGCTGAGCGGGGATGAATAAAGGATAAAAACGGACGATCGCTACAGTTTATTTAGCCAGCCATTGAGCCAGGCCAGCGCTGCCTTTTCCGGCTCATCGTCGACGGTGGCATCTATCTCCAGCCGGGGCAGCAGAGGACTGGCACCGAGCTCCTGCAACAGCGCATCGAGATGACGGCCGGCACCGCAGAAATGCTCGTAGCTGCTGTCCCCCATGGCGATCAGTGCATAACGCCACCCTTTCATGTAGGGGGCCCGGTCAGCCAGGGCGGTGGCCAGTGGCTGCAGATTGGGCGGAATATCACCCTGCCCCGTGGTAGCAGTGATGACCAGCAAGAATCGACTCGCATCCAGATCTGCCAGCTCGGCTTCCTCGAACACCTGGCAGCCGTGCCCCGCCTGCTCCAGCTGTGCCGCCAGCGTCTCGGCCACCAGCATGGCCGCGCCATATACGGTACCCACCACTATGTCTATCTGCGCCATCACGGACCCCTTTGACCAACATGGATGCCCAGCATGCCACAGCAACAGCTTGGGCAACACCCCGCGCTCGTCAGGCTCAGTAGTCGCTCTCGCTAGCAGGCCAGCCCAGCTCGGCAAACAGCTGCAGTACTTCCTGTCCCAGCGGCGCCTGGATCCGCATCGGCACCTTCAACACCGGGTGCTCAAAGCTGAGGGTGCGAGCCACCAGCAGCAGGCGATCGCAACCATAATGCTCGCGAAAGAAGCGGTTATGGCGGCCATCGCCGTGGGTAGTGTCACCGACGATGGGGTGAAACAAATGATCCATATGGCGGCGCAGCTGATGCTTGCGACCGGTTTTGGGGAACAGCCGAACCAGGCTGTAGCGGCTGGTGGGGTGTTTCTTGGAGACCGCATGGGGCAGCTCGACCTGATGCAGGCGACGAAACGCGGTCACCGCCTCCTGGGCCGGACGATCCGGGTCGCTCATGGCATCGGCGATCTTGTCCAATTGCTCTTTGAGCGGATAGTCGATGAGCCCCTGCTCGGGGGCCCAGCCACGCACTAGCGCCAGATACTCCTTGTGCACCTGACGGGCGGCAAAGGCTTCGGTCAGGGTGCGGGCCACGGCGGGATCGAGGGCAAACAGCAGCACCCCCGAGGTAGGCCGGTCGAGCCGGTGTACCGGGTAGACATGGCGACCGCCGATAAGATCCCGGGTCATCTGCATGGCGAAACGGGTCTCGGCCTTGTCGAGCCAGCTGCGGTGCACCAGCAGGCCGGAGGGCTTGTTGACCGCCACCAGCCAGTCATCCTGATAAAGCAGGGTCAGCTGCAAGGCGTTCTCTTCCTGTGCCTGCTCACGCATCATTGCTCAACCACTTTGCCGGAGAGCAGCAGATCGAAGCGGGCGATCAGGCGCAGCAGGGCTTCGACCTCGGCCAGCTCTTCCTTGTAGACTTCGCTGGCCATGGGATAGAGGGAGACGCTGCTGGGCAGCGGCGCCTGCAGCAGCACCAGCTGCTCCATGCGCGGGATCAGCACGAACTGCAGCCACTGATCGAAGCTCAGGGTATCGACGCAAAATGGCAGCTCGCTGGCCAGGGCCTCTTCACCCGGATGGGCCGCTTGCCAGCGTTCCAGACGTTGCAGCTCGGCGGTCAGTTCACCCAACAGGCCGGCTACCAGCAGATATTGATTCATTGCGTTCTCTTCCTCATCACCACACACCGTCCGCCGCCAATTCTGTGTCGCTGGCGGCAGGCCGAACTTTGCAAAAAAGGGCGTTACTATACACCCTCCCCCTATCCTCTGCCATGCCCCTTGCGGCCGGCAACACGGGCGAAGAACCATGGCGGCATCTGCCCCTGCGTACCGGGCCAGATGCCGGGCGGTGCGCCCCCACTGGCTATCTTGTGCAACCTCCTTATAATCGGCCCGCATCACCCTTAGCCGGATCACCTCATGTCCACCATCAATACGCTGACCGAATTCTTGACCCAGGCCGACACCCAGTTTCAACTGTTCGACATGGGCCGCCAGGTGCGACCACTGGCGAGCGACACCTTCGAGCGCATCGAGCAGCAGCAGGAGCCCTACCCCTGGCCTCTGCAGCAGCACGCCTGGCTCGGCGTCCACTTCTTCCAGCCGGCCGAATCCCGTCACTACCTGTGGTTTCTCAAGTTTGCCCTCGACGAGCGCGGTCTGCTCATCGCCAGCGGCCCCAAACACTTCATGGATCAGGTGGTGGAAACCCTGGGCTACAAGCTGACCGGCGAGCTCGACGAAGAGAAGGCCCAGCGTCTGGCGGAGAACCCCTACACCTTCCGCCCGGCCGAGGCCAAGATGGCCAGCCTGCACGCCAAACTGGCCCGTCAGCTGGAGCAGGCCCCCTCGACCTACTTCGAGGGGCTCTGCCACTATCTGGCTGCCCCAACGCCAGAGGGATGGCAGACCCTTGGCGTACAGGGCTTTGCCGATCTCGCTGAGCGGCTGCAAGATGAACGCAATCTGGCGCTGGTGTGCAAGGCGCTGCCAAAACTGCCGCAAGAGCCGCTCTACGCGCTTTGCCAGAGCCTGGAAAACGCCCCGTTGTCGCCGGCCGTACAGGGCGCCCTGTTCGAGCGCATCGGCAAGGAGCAGGAGTGTGCCGAACCGAATGCCGAGACCCTGGCCTACCTGTGTCGGGCACTGGCCTCCTGCAACGGCAGCAGCATGCGCACCAACAAACTGCTGACCCTGCTGCAAACCCAGCCGAGCCCGGCCCTGCTGCTGGCCATCGCCGGCCGGCTCTGGCCCGATCTGAAGAATGCCGACCTGCTCAGCCTGTTCCTGGAACAGCTGGCCCTGCAGCCGACCCAGTTCTTCAATCAGGTATTTGCCGAGCTGGTGACCCTGCCGGCCCTGCGCAATGATATGCTGGCCAGGCTGCGCGACCCCGAGCGCAGCGACGCCCTGGGCCAGGCCATCGGTCGTCTGTTCGCCTCGGCCTGATGATGTCGGCGACCCGCCACCATGGCGGGTCGCCTGTCGCCACGGATCACACCCCGGAAGGAGCCCGCGATGGGTGAAATGTTCGCAATCTTGCTGCTTATCCTCGGTGCCGGTGCCTTCTGGCATCAGCGGCGTCAGGCCGAGCTCGCCTGGCAATACATGCGCCGCTACTGCCAGCATCACGACCTGCAACTGCTGTCGCTGGCCCGCAGCCACCGTGCGCTGGCCCACCAGCCGCTGCGGCTGCTCACCTATTACGAGTTTGAATTCTCCAGCGATGGCGAGAGCCACTATCTGGGGCAACTGCGCATGCAGGGGCTGCAGGTGGTCGGTGTCGAGCTGCCACCCCACCGGGTGCCCACCCTGTAAATCTGCCGCCACGGGGCGGGCCTATAATGTTCAGGAATGCCTCTTGGGAGAGATGAGATGGAATTCCTGACCCACGATCTGGCCGCCCTGTTTGCCCAGCTGGGGCTGGCCAACGACGAGCTGAGCCTGCACCGCTTCATTCACGAGCACCGCTTGGACAACCAGACCCTGCTGCCGGAAGCCCCCTTCTGGAACCGCGCCCAGGCCGACTTTCTGCGCGATGCCCTGTGGAACGATGCGGACTGGTCGGAAGCCATCGACGAACTGGACGTGCTGCTGCGCCGGCCCGGCTGACCCTTGCCCCGCTGTTCAGCGCCCCGCGCTTTGGTTAAGCTCTCTGCCCGTCCAGCCCGAACCACTTTTCATCCTGCGCAGGAGTCCCATGTCAGCCCAAGAGATCATCCGCATCGCCAATGAACTGGCCGCCAAGGGGATCACCCCCTCCACCGCCATGGTCAAGGCCCGCCTCAGCCAGCCCGTCCCCATGGCCGAGCTGCTCAAAGTGCTGAGCCAGTGGAAGCAGCAACCCGCCAGTGCCCCGGAAGCCGGAAGCACAGCGCAGATGGCCCCCTCGCCCGCCGCAGAGCCCACCCTGCTGCAGCTTGCCGAACGGCTCGAGCGGCTCGAACAGAAGGTGGATCGGCTGACCGAGCTGCTGCTCCAGCAGGGGAAGCAGTAAGCCATGTACATCCTCGAACTCTGCTTTGAGTGCTACCGTGACACCTCGCTGGGCGAGGCCGAGCGGGCCATCGTCAACTACCTCGACATGCTGCGCTATCAGGGCCAGATCCTCGGCCGGGAGTTTCCCACCAGCATGCACGAGGGCTATTTCGTCAGCCGGGTGGTCTGCCCGGAGCAGGACAGCCTGCACCCCGACAACCAGAGCGAGCAGGTCAAGCTGGCGGAGCAGCAGCTCAATCAGGCCGGGCTGCTCGCCCCCAAACTCCAGTTGCAGGGGGCGGATCTGCTCTCCGACAGCACCGACCCTTGCGGCCATGATGGCGAGCGCCCCAGCTGGATGCTGCTCTACACCAGCTTCCTGCACACCTGCTCGCCGCTGCGCTGCGGTGACCACTTCGCCCCCATCCCGCTCTATCGGCTGCCGGCCGTCGCCAACGGCGACCACAAGCAGATCATCAAGTGGCAGGAGGATTGGGAGGCGTGCGATCAGCTGCAGATGAACGGCTCCATCGCCGAGCATGCGGCGCTGCATGAAATCGGTGAAGTGGGCAGCCGGCTCCAGCGCCGTGGCAGCGATCTTGGCAAGCGGCTGGAAGCCCTGACCGGCATCCCCACCTACTACTACCTCTACCGGGTGGGCGGCCGGAGTGCGGCCGAGGAGAAAGCCCGTCCCTGTCCGAGCTGCGGCGGCGAGTGGGCGCTGGCCGAACCCTTGCACGAGATCTTCGACTTCAAGTGCGATCCCTGCCGGCTGGTCGCCAACCTCTCCTGGGATTTCAAGGACTGAGCCCGACGGTGAACCAATGAAAAACGCCTTGCCGGTCGGCAAGGCGTTTTTCATTGCAACTGACGCCCTTTATTGCGGCAGGGTCTCCAACCGCTCGAGGAACGCCGGCAGTGAGGGTGCCAGCACCAACCGGCGACCCGAATCGAGCCACTCCAGCCACACCTGCCCGCTCTCGTTGTCGAGCGACACCAGCGTCATCTCGTTGCGGGTGGTGGCGATGAACAAAGAGGGTGAGCGCTTCAACTTGCGCAGCATCAGCAGATGGCCGATGAGGTTCTCCTTGAGCAAGTCGAGATCCGCCTCGTTCCAGGGCAGCACAAACTCAAGACGCAACCCCTTGTAGAGGCAAGGCACAGGGCGGCTGAACCAGCCACCAAACAGGGCCTGCGCGGCCGGATGCAGGGTCAGCTCAAGCGCCTCGTTCATAGCCGTGAAATCGGCAGGCTCGGCGCGCCGATGCGGGCGCCAGGCCACCCGCCCCTCCTTGGGCTCATCCAGCTCGCAGGGGGAGCGCCAGTCTGCCTCCCACTCGCACAGGGGCAGCCCTCGCCTCGCCTCGCCATCGCGCTGCCAGCGCAAAAAAAAGTGTTCCAGGGCAGACAAGACTTGATCCGACATCGAAATTCCCCACAATTGCTGCCAAAGTTCGCTATTGCACCATCAAAGCCATGAGCAGACAAGGTGCAGCGCGGATCGCCAGCCGGCGCTCCCCGCCTTGCCGTCCCCATCGGGCGCATGTTCTGCCATCGCCCATTCAACGTTCGAGTCAGCACACATGAGCAAACAAGAGAGATACGCCGGAGCCAGCGCCCTGCAGGGGCTGAGCCTGGGTCAACAGTCGGCCTACATCAGCCAGTACACCCCGGCCCTGCTGCAGCCAGTGCCCCGCAGCCTGAACCGCGACGACCTCGGCCTTGGCGGCGAGCTGCCGTTTCAGGGTTGCGATGTCTGGACCCTGTACGAGCTCTCCTGGCTCAATGCCAAGGGCAAGCCCATGGTCGCCGTCGGCGAGGTCTCGGTCCCCGCCACCAGCGCGAACCTCATCGAATCCAAGTCGTTCAAGCTCTACCTCAACTCCTTCAACCAGACCCGCTGTGACTCGCTGGAAGCGGTGCAGGCCATGCTGGTCAAGGACTTGAGCGCCTGTGCCGGTAGCGACGTGAGCGTCACCCTGTTCCCGCTGGCCCAGGCTCCGCACCACATTGCCGCCCTGCCGGGCGAGTGCATCGACGAGCAGGACATCGCCGTGGACTGTTACGAGTTCGATGCCGATCTGCTGCAAGGCGCGGCCGGCAGCCAGGAGGTGGAGGAGACCCTGCACAGCCACCTGCTCAAGTCCAACTGCCTGGTGACCAGCCAGCCGGACTGGGGATCCGTGGTGATCCACTATCGCGGCCCGCAGCTGGACCGGGAAAAACTGCTGCGCTACCTCATCTCGTTTCGCCAGCACAACGAGTTCCACGAGCAGTGCATCGAGCGGATCTTCACCGATCTCAAGCACTTCTGCCGCCCGAGCCAGCTGACGGTCTACGCCCGCTACACCCGCCGCGGCGGCCTGGACATCAACCCGTTTCGCAGCGACTGGGAAGTGGTGCCGGCCAACCTGCGCCTGATCCGGCAATAATCCGTCACCCCGCCGGGCCTGCAACGCTGCCACGGTCCGGATCGCGGGGTCGGCGCGCAATCTGTCAGTAAACTCTGGACGCACGGGGGCGGGCTTGGATAACATGCCCTCACTCCCGTGCTGCCCTTAATCCAATGAATCAACTGTTTTTTCTGGCAATGATGATGTCCTCCCTGTCGGCTCCTGATCTGGATCTGGCCAAGGAGCAGTTGTCCATCGATCTGCAACAGGCCCAGACCCTGGTGCTGACCGATCCCGCCAGATGCGTGCAGATCACCTCAGCCTTCCTCACCCGCACGGCCAATAATCCCAAGCAAATCATCAGCAATCGCCAGGAGTACGGCTATCGGGAGCCGCTGCTGAGCTATGGTACCGCCGCCCAGGCCACCGGTGCCCACCTGCTCAAGGGGGAGTGCCTGCTGCAGCTCGACCAGTTCCAGGCGGCACAGAAGTCCCTCGATCAGGGCATCGCCATGGCGGCCAAGGAGCAGCAACTGGAGCTGCAGGCCCACGGCCTCTATCTGAAGATCCGCAGCCAGAACCTGCAGGAGCGCTCCCACGGCGCCAGCGGCGGCCTGCTCGGCCAACTGGAGACCCTGCTCAGCACCCCCAGCCTGAAAGAGAGCCAGCTGCAGGTGTACAGCCGGCTGCTGCGCACCAATGCCAGCATAGAGGCGCACCAGTTCGACGAGGCCAAGCGCCAGCTGGCCGAAGCCCGCCGCTGGGCGGATCAGACCAAGAATCCGCTGGCCAGCGCCTGGGTCAGCGCGGTGAGCGGCGACCTCTACCACGCCCTCAAGCAGCCCCAGCTCTCGCTGGGCGACTACATCGACGCCCAGCAGCAGGCCAGAGGGTTGCAGGATCCGCTGTTCCTCGGCCTGCTGTCGAACCAGATAGTGAACCTCTATCAGGAGGAGCAGGAGCCGCAGAAGGCGCTGCAATACGCCAACGAGGCAGCCAACTACTTCCATGCCCTCGGCAATCCCTCCCTGCTGAGCGACGCCCTCATCGTGCTGGCCCGCCTCAACCGGGAACAGGGCGAGATGAACATGGCGCTGGTCTACTTCTTCAATGCCCTGGATCTGCTGGACGAGGGCAACAACCGCACCCGCATCGCCCATCTCAAGTACGAGATAGGCAAAACCTATCTGGAAACCGGCAACCTGACCCTGGCCCGCAACTACCTCACCGCGGCCCGCCAGTCCCACGAGCTGGGGGACGACAAGGAGCCGCTGATCGACACCCTGCTGCTGCTGGGTGAGCTGCACCTCAAGCAGAAGGAGGCGGGCATCGCCATCCTGCAACTGGAAAACGCGCTGGCACTGGCCAACCAGATCGGCGACGCTCAGCGCCAGTTCGAGATCTTCCGCCTGCTCTCGGCGGCCTACGAGCAGAAGGGCTATCTGCAGCAGGCGCTGGACAGCTACAAGAATTTCCACCAGCGCAGCGAGCAGGTCCGCCAGCAGCAGGTCGATCTGGAGCAGGAGGCGATCCGCGACAACTACGCCCAGGTGGAGCGGGAGCAGCAGATCAAGGAGCTGCAGCAGCAGCTGAGCACCAGCAAGCATCAGCAGGATCGCTACCTCTGGTCGAGCGTGGTGACCGGTCTGTTGCTGACCCTGTTCATCTATCTGTTCTTCACCCTCTGGCTCAAGCTGCGGGTCGCCCGTCTGCAGGGCAAACAGCTGGGCGAGGCGCTGCTGCTCGAGCCACGCACCGGGCTGGCCAACTGGCAGCGACTGATGAGCCGCTGGCCGCGGGAGATGGCCAAGCGCCAGCAAAAATCCGAGCGCTGGTATTTAAGCGAGCTGCCCACCAGCGAGTTCGACGACAAGTTGCATTACCTGCTGTTTCGGGTGCCCTTCCTGGTCAACAGCCTGGAACAACACGGTTATCAGGTGAGCCGCGAGATAGAGCAGGCCTTCGGCGCCTACGTCAACGGCCTCACCCCGCAGGATGGCCGCATCTACGACCTGCGTGAAGGCCACCTGCTCTATGTGGTGCCCCAGCGCCATGTGGAAGACCTGCACCGACTGGCCCGCGAACTGCTTGCGGCACTGGCCGAATTCCCCTGCCAGCACCCGCTCGATCGCCACATCAGCCTCGGCATCGTCAGCCACCCCTTCCTGCCCAAGGCGGCCACCGCCCTCGATCATCACGGCCTGTTTGACCTCTGTTATCTGGCGCTGGCAGGAGCCATTCAGCTCAGCGAAAAACACCAGCAAAGCGTCTGGCTGGAGCTGGCCGCCATCGATTGCCAGCAGGCCGCATTTTTTAATGGGGATGTGTGGCAATGCTGCTTGATGGCAATTGACAAGGGACTGGTAAAAGTAAATTCTTCTCATGAAAAGCAATGGGTTAATTGGCTTCGACTTTCACGGACGAAAGCGCCGGTTGATCAATGACAAATAGATAATCAACTGGGTCTGGAACTGGGTTCGACCGCTGTTGCTATCCAACACAACAACGATAATGACAACAGGGCGACCTGAATAATGAATGATATCGCTGCCGTAGCCGGACAATTGGCCAGACTCAGGGAATCCCTTCAGCAAAAGCAGCTGGAGCTGGACGGCGTCGTCTCTTTCTCCGACACCGAACGCGCCCGCAGCATCCAGTTCATCGCCAAGCTGATGCAGGCCTGTCGCGGCCACGATCGCGAGCTGGACAACAAGCTCGCCAAGCTCAAGCAGAAACTCGATGGCAACCCGCCGCTCTCATCCCTCGATGCCGACCTCGCCGTCATCGAGAAGCTGCTGCAGCAGCACGGCAACGCGCTGGAAGAGTCCATCTCCCTGACCAAGTCCGCCATCGAGCTCGGCAGCAAACAGCTCAAGGCCCTCAAGGGCTTTCCGGAAGATACCCGCAAATCCCTCAAGGAGTTTCTGGCAAGCCCGGATGGCTATGGCATCGGCGATCACCAGAAGAAGGTGATCCGGCTGCTGGAGTTCTACCAGCAGGCCATCAAGATCCAGCTGCTGCCCACCCAGCCCCTGCTGGCCCAGAGCACGCCCGCCGGCAACCAGGCCGAAACGGTCACCGACCTTGCCGCGCCGGAGCCGGGTGCCCCCTTTGACGTCAAGGTGCACGCCCACATCGCCGACGAGCTGCAGCGGCTCATCACCGAACTCGACTTTGCCGGCGCCGTCGGCGAGAGCCTGGCGGACATTCGCCGCCAACTGCTCAATGGCATCACCCCTCCCCTGCTGGCGGAGATCTGCCTGCAGGTGATCGAGCTCATCATCGAGGGTACCCGCGAGGAGCGCAAAGCCTCCCAGGCGTTCCTCAGCACCCTCAACGAGAGCCTCTCGGCGGTCCACTTCAGCTTTACCGAATCCCTCGACGAGGGGCGCGCCCTGCAAAGCGCCACCCTGGATACCCGCAAGGCCATCGACAGGGAGCTCAAGGCCATCGACCATACCCTGGCCAGCCATGACACCATTGATGACCTCAAGGGGGCCATCTCCGGCCACATGGGGGCCATCAACCTGCTGCTGCAGGACAGAGAGGCCATGGCCGCCCGCGAGCGCCACCTGCTGACCCGCCTCTCCACCATGGAGGCCAAGCTGCGGCTGATGAAGGAGGAGACCGCCGAATACAAGAAGCGGCTCACCATCCAGAAACACAAGCTGTTCCTCGACAGCCTGACCCAGGTGCACAACCGGGCGGCCCTCGACGAGCGGCTCGAGCTCGAATACAAACGCTGGCTGCGTTACAACACGCCGCTGTGCCTGGCCATCATCGACATAGACCACTTCAAGCACATCAACGACAACTACGGCCACATGGCCGGCGACAAGGCGTTGAAGGTGGTTGCCAAGGCGCTGCAGGGGGCCCTGCGCGACACCGACTTCATCGCCCGCTTCGGCGGCGAGGAGTTCGTGGTGCTGCTGCCGAACATCAACCCTGACAAGTTCCAGAAGCCGCTGGAGACCTTGCGCCAGACCATCAAGAGCATTCCGTTCCGTTTTCGCGATGCCAGGGTCGAGATCACCATCTCCATCGGTGCCACCCTGTTTAGGGAAGGAGATCACACCACGGATGCGTTCGAGCGGGCCGACAAGGCACTCTACAGCTCCAAGAACTCGGGTCGGGATCAGGTCAATCTGGCCTGATAGGCGACTAAAAAAGCAGCAAACGCACTTTCCCCCTATTCCCCTGCCCCACCGCTTACATCTACTATCAAATTCAAGGGATGCCACAGGGCATCCCGTTTTCTCCCCAGGGAAAAGCACAACGATAACAAGCGAGTGAAAGGGGAACCTATGATTACGCACATCAATCCAGTCGGCAGCATGGACTTGCTGTCCCAGCTCGAGGTGGACCGCCTCAAGCAAACCGCTTCCAGCGATATCTATCAACTGTTTCGCAACTGCTCGCTGGCGGTACTCAACTCCGGCAGCCATACCGACAGCTCCAAAGAGATACTGGAGCGCTTCAAATCCTTCGATATTCATGTGATCCGGCGCGAGCGCGGGGTCAAGCTCGAGCTGTTCAACGCCCCCGAGCACGCCTTCGTCGATGGCGAGATCATCCGCGGCATTCAGGAGCACCTGTTCTCCGTCCTGCGCGACATCCTCTATGTGTCGACCCAGCTGGAGTCCAACCGGCTGGTCAACCTGACCAGCTCCACCCACATCTCCAACGTGGTGTTCGCCATCCTGCGCAACGCCAAGGCGATCCTGCCGGGCGCCGACCCCAATCTGGTGGTCTGCTGGGGCGGTCACTCCATCAACGAGATCGAGTACCAGTACACCCGCGCGGTAGGCAGCGAGCTGGGCCTGCGTGAGCTCAACATCTGCACCGGCTGTGGTCCGGGTGCCATGGAGGGTCCGATGAAGGGGGCCGCCGTCGGCCACGCCAAGCAGCGGGTGCGCAACGGCCGCTACATCGGCCTCACCGAGCCTTCCATCATCGCCGCCGAGCCGCCCAACCCCATCGTCAACGAGCTGGTGATCCTGCCGGACATCGAGAAGCGGCTGGAAGCCTTCGTGCGCCTCGGCCACGGCATCATCATCTTCCCGGGCGGGGTTGGTACCGCCGAAGAGCTGCTCTACCTGCTCGGCATCATGATGCACCCGGCCAACGAGCGGCAGCCCATGCCGATCATCCTGACCGGCCCGAAGGAGAGCGCCGACTACTTCCGCGCCATCGACGACTTCGTCAAGGCGACCCTGGGCGAACCAGCCACCAGCCTCTACCGGATCATCGTCGGCGATGCCCCGGAAGTGGCCCGGGTCATGAAAGAGGCGATGCCGAAGATCCGCGAATACCGCAAATCGGTCGGCGATGCCTACTCCTTCAACTGGTCGCTCAAGATCGAGCCGGAGTTCCAGCTGCCGTTCGAGCCGGATCACGCCAACATGGCCAGCCTGGATCTGCACCGCAACCAGCCGCCCCAGTTGCTGGCCGCCAACCTGCGCCGAGCCTTCTCCGGCATCGTCGCCGGCAACGTCAAGGAAGGGGGCATCCGCGCCATCGAGAAGAAGGGCCCCTTCAAGCTGCACGGCGACAAGGAGCTGATGCACCTGATGGACAAGCTGCTGGAGAGCTTCGTCAAGCAGCAACGCATGAAGCTGCCGGGCAGCCAGTATGTGCCCTGCTACGAAATCGTGCGCTGACGGGCAGCACAGCTGAATCGAGGGGCGCATGGCGCCCCTTTTTTGTCGCAGGGGATGCCCGCCGCCATCAATCCCCCATCGAGCCCGCTGGTTTGTTACAATGGGGCGTCCCGACTGCCAAGAGTGCCCCATGTCAAACCCAAGACCACACCTGCTCATCATCGATGCCCTCAATCTCATTCGCCGGCTGCACGCGGTACAGGCCCAGCAGGCGCTGACCCCGGCCCAGGCGTTGATCGCCACCCGTGCCAACCTCATCAACACCTGCCGCAAGCTGCTGGCCGCCAGCGAGCCGACCCACGTCATCGCGGTGTTCGACGGCGAGGTGCACAGCTGGCGCAAGGAAGTCTACTCGGCCTACAAGGAGGGGCGAACCCCCATGCCGACCGAGCTGCGTGAGGGCTTGAACGAGCTGCAGGATGCCTTCTGGGAGTGCGGCGTGGACGCCCTGCTCTCCCAGACCGACGAGGCGGATGATCTCATCGCCACCCTGGCCAGCGGTATTGCCCAGCACGGTGCCAGAGCCACCATCATCTCCACCGATAAGGGGTTCTGCCAGCTCATCTGCCCGCAGATCCAGATCCGCGACTACTTCAACAAGCGCTGGCTGGATGCCGCCTTCGTCGAGCAGCAGTACGGGGTGGCGCCAGCACAACTGGTGGATTTCTGGGCCCTCACCGGCATCGGCGGCTCCAACATCAAGGGGGTGCCCGGCATCGGCCCCAAGACCGCCACCCAGCTGCTGCAGCAATACGGCGATCTGGCTAGCCTGCTGGCGGCCTGCCAGCAGGAAGACGCCGCCAAGGCGCTGCTCAAGCTGCGCCAGCACCAGAATGAGGCCCTACTGGCCCAACGGCTGGTGCGGCTGCAGCGGGACATTCCGCTCGGCTTCAACCTGCGGGAGATCCGCTATCCACCGGCTCCCGAAGCCTGACAAAGCGAAACCGCCAAGCATGACCGGACTCACTCTCGCTGTTGACAAAAACAGATAGAATGTAAAGAAACATGGAGGGTTAGGTGTAGAAATGGTATAAAACCGCCGAATCCTCCCCCTCTGTTCCCTAGAAGTGGATACGTCTCATGTCAAAAAGAAAAATTACCGTCATCCCGGGCGACGGCATCGGCCCCAGCATCATCGAATCCGCCATCCAGATCCTGACCCACACCGGTTGTGACTTCGAATACGAATACGCAGACGCCGGCCTGGTGGCGCTGGAGAAGCACGGCGAGCTGCTGCCCCAGGCGACGCTGGATCTCATCGAGAAGAACAAGGTCAGCCTGAAGGGCCCGCTCACCACTCCGGTCGGCGGTGGCTTCACCTCCATCAACGTCTCCCTGCGCAAGAAATTCAACCTCTACGCCAACGTCCGCCCGGTGCTCTCCTTCAAGGGGACCCGCAGCCGTTACGACAACATCGACATCATCACGGTACGCGAGAACACCGAAGGCATGTACTCGGGTGCCGGTCAGAAGCGCAGCGACGACAACAAGAGCGCCGAGGCGATGAGCATCATCACCCGCGAAGGGGCGGAACGCATCGTCAAGTTCGCCTTCGAGCTGGCGCGCCAGGAAGGGCGCAAGAAAGTCACCATCATCCACAAGGCCAACATCCTCAAGTCCACCTCCGGCCTGTTCCTGGAAGTGGCCCGTGAAGTGGCCAGCCGCTACCCGGACATCCAGAACGAAGAGATGATCGTCGATGCCGCCTGCATGAACCTGGTGATGTACCCGGAGCGCTTCGATGTCATGGTCACCACCAACCTGTTCGGCGACATTCTGTCAGATCTGTGCGCCGGTCTGGTGGGGGGCTTAGGGATGGCGCCTGGCGCCAACATCGGCGATGGCGCCGCCATCTTTGAAGCGGTGCACGGCTCGGCGCCGGATATCGCCGGCAAGAACATCGCCAACCCGACTTCGGTGATCCTCGCCTCCATCCAGATGCTGGAGTATCTGGGCATGCAGGACAAGGCCGAACGGATCCGCGAAGCGGTACGCGCCACCATCGAATCCGGCGACCGGGTGACCCGGGATCTGGGGGGCACCGCCTCCACCAGCGAGTTCACCCAATCCATCATCGACCGTTTGTAATTACACTCAAGATATTGATTTTTAAAGGGAGCTTCGGCTCCCTTTGTTTTATCTCGCGGTGCTCTCCCCCCTTTGTCGATTGGCTACTATGTTCAATAGATAAGGGATAAGGAGATCCATTATGCGCGCTATCGTTACCCTGCTGCTCATCAGCAGCAACGCCATGGCAGTAGACAGACCGGTCGAGAATGCCTGGCCGCAATTGCCCCCCTCTTCCCAGCAGGCCAGCCAGGTCTGGCGCTCCAACGTGGACACCAACGACCTGCTCAAGGCACCCAAACCGCTCTCCTTCGGGATGGATGTCGTGACCGACAGCGATGGCAACAGTCAGGTCACTCCCTACCAGAAACTGAACCTGACCGCCGAGAAGAGCGTGAGCCTCTCCTTCGAGCAGCACAAACCCAGGATCAAGTTCAAGACCGCCGGTATGAACACCTCCATCAAGCTGCGCGGCAACGGGGTGAAGCTGGAGTTCAGCCCGACCGATCGCACCATCCCGCTCGACATCGAACTCAAGCTCACCGACGGCGAATCCTCGCTGCGCTTCGATTACCGTTTCTGATGACGCAGAAATGACAAGGCCGACAACCCGTGGGTTGTCGGCCTTGTGGTCAGTGGCTCATCGCCAGCAATTACTCCTTGGCGGAGAGCTTGGACACCCAGTACTTGTTGTAGACGTGCACCGTGATCTCTTCGCGATCGTGATAGAGTTGCTTGGCCTGGATCACGAAGGCGTTGTCGATCTCCTTGAGCAGCTCGCGCAGCACCTCGATGTTGTGCACCGCCTCGGCGTAGCGCTTCTTCATCGGCAGCTTGAGGTTGAACATCGCCTCCTGGCAATCGCTCTCCCGGAACCAGTCGGCGATCATGTGGGTGACCCGCGCCGGCTTGTCCACCATGTCGCACACCAGCCAATAGGTGTTCTTCTTGCTCGGCCGCCACACGAAACCATCATCGCGGATGTGCTTGACCTGACCGGTATCCATCAGGGACTGGGCCATCATGCCGTTGTCCACCGCCGTCACCATCATGCCGCGTCGTACCAGCTGATAGGTCCAGCCACCCGGGCAGGCGCCCAGATCGACGGCCTTCATGCCGGAGG
Source organism: Aeromonas sp. 2692-1 (assembly GCF_013085505.1). NCBI lineage: Bacteria > Pseudomonadati > Pseudomonadota > Gammaproteobacteria > Aeromonadales > Aeromonadaceae > Aeromonas > Aeromonas sp. 2692-1. The sequence goes on along the minus strand of NZ_CP038513.1, from coordinate 2,110,914 downwards.
TGAGGCGCAGGTCCCACTCTTCCCGCGGCACGAACACGTAGAAGGCCTCTTCCAGCTTGAGGCTAGAGCGGCTCGGGGCATCGGCCGGGCAGCGCAGACGCGGGATGCCCATGTGGAATTCGGAGTTGTTGAAGGAGTAGGAGTAACCCAGCAACACGTGGTCATTGGCCAGGAAGAAGGCGTGGAACACCGGCCGGTGCGGGGTCTCCTTCTTGGTCAGCAACTCGTTGCCGCGCAGCGCCTGGCGCAGCGGCACGGTGAACTTGCGGCAGAAGGCCGACAGCTCTTTTGCCTCGTTGGTATCGGCGGTTTCCACCCGCAGATCGCCGCAGATGGCGTAACCCTGGGTCGCCTCCAGGATGGGGGTGATGCGATCCGACAGATCCAGATCCTTCAGCTCATGGGTCACTACCAGCATCTGGCGAATGAAGATCAGCTCTCTGAACGGCAACTTGCGCGCCAGCAGATCGGCCTGCTCCTCGTCATACAGCTCGAATATCACGTAACCGCTGTCGTCCTTGACCCGGGCGAAACCGTAGCACTGCATGTTACTGGCACGCTCGGTGATCTCTGCCGCCGCCTCTTTCTCAAAACCGGGGCGGCAATAAAGCAGCAGATTATTCATTTTTTCCTCCAAGACGACAGCCAGCCCATATCAGAGCCGCCCATCCCAACATAAAACAGAGGCCACCGGCCGGGGTAATCAGCCCCAGCCCCTTGCTGCCGAGCAGCACCATGGCATAAATACTGCCGGAGAATCCCAGGATCCCCAGCACGAAGGCGGTGCCGGCAAAGGTGATGACCTTGCTGCGCACACCGCACCACCCCAGCACCAGCAGGGCCAGGGCGTGGAAAAACTGATACTGCACGGCGGTATTGAACGCCGCCAGACGCGAAGGCTCGATCCCGCTGGCCGCCAGACCATGGGCACCGTAGGCCCCCAGCAGGGTTGCCGTCAGACCGAACACACCCGCCAGCACCAGCCAATGTCGATGGAATTGCATCCCTTGCCTCCTCGTCGTTTCGCTTTCCATCCTCACGTCTGCGTCGGGATGGTCGCGATGAAGTTCTTGATCTGCCCGGCCGCCTGCCGCAGGTTCTCCTGCTCGCTCACCCCGCTGCTCTTGCGCGGTTTGAAGCCATGATCACCATCGGTCAGCCAATGGACCGATACGGCGGGTGAGAAGGGAAAATCAGCCAGTTCGGCACGGGTGCCGAAAGTATCGCGCTCCCCCTGCAACAGCAGGGTCGGCGTCTTGATCTGCTTGAGCACGTCACCCCGCCAGCGGTCGGGGTTGGCCGGGGGGTGGAAAGGATACCCGAGAATGAGCAATCCTGCAGCATTCATCTCGTCCTCGCCATCCTGATAGAGTTCGGCCGCCATCCGCCCGCCCATCGACTTGCCGGCCAGAAACAGCCGGGGATGAGCAAACTCCTTCGCCATCTGGCGCCAGTGCGCCAGCAGCACGGGTTGCCTGTCCGGTGGTCTGCGTTTGCCATCCAGCGCGCGCTTGCTCATGTAGGGGAAGTTGAAGCGCACCACCTCGATGTCCGGCCCGGCCAGCAGGCGTGACAGCTCGGCCAGAAAGGCGTGCTCCATGCCCGCGCCGGCGCCGTGGGCCAGCAAAATGCGGACGGGGGCATCGACAGCCCCCTCCCGGATCACCTCATGCATCGGCCAGCCGTGCCCGGCGACGGGCCTCCTCCTGCTCCACCAGCTCCAGCATCCAGTCGCGGAAAGCGACTATTTTGCCCTGATCGGACTGCTGCTCCTGGCACACCAGATAGAAGGCGTTCTTGCTCACCAGCACCTGCTCGAACGGGCAGATGAGGCGGCCGGCCTCTATTTCGGGCTGGGCCAGCACGCTGTGGCCAAGGGCCACCCCCTGGCCGTGAATGGCCGCCTGGATCACCATGGTGGAGTGGCTGAAGATGGGTCCCTGATTGACGTTGGGCGCATCGATGTCGAGCTGGCGAAACCACGCCTTCCAGTCGCGGCGCGAGGTGTCGTGCAGCAGGGTGTGGCGGGTCAGATCGTCCGGGGTACGCAGCGGCTTGGGGCCGGTCAGCAGCAACGGTGAACAGACCGGGATCAGATACTCGGTGTGCAGCTTGTCGGCGCGCAGCCCAGGCCAGTTGCCACGACCGTAATAGATGGCTACGTCCACATCGTCGGTGAGCGAACCCTCGTCCATGTCCACCGCCTTGATCCGCACATCGATGTCGGGGTGGCGCTCGCTGAACTTCACCAGCCGCGGCACCAACCACTGGATGGCGAAACTCGGCTGCAAAGAGACGGTGAGCGCCCCCTTGGCGCTGCGCGCCAGCAGCTTGTCGGTCGCCTCCGAGATGGAGGTGAAGATGTCCTTGATGTCGAGGAAGTAGCCCTGCCCCTCCTCGGTCAACAGCAGGGAGCGGTTCTTGCGGCGAAACAGCTTGATGCCGAGGTACTCTTCCAGCGCCTTGATCTGGTGACTGATGGCAGCCTGGGTCACGAAAAGCTCTTCCGCAGCCCGGGTGAAGCTTAAATGACGAGCCGCGGCTTCGAATGCTTTCAGTGCATTGAGCGGGGGTAAACGACGAGACATGAGACCAGCCGACGATGAGTTTTTCTAATGGGCCGCATTATAATTTGTCGGTTGCGGGTCGACCAGTGAATAAACATAATTCGCTTCGCAATCCGTTGTCATATGGCTCGCTTTTTCTCTTCCATGTTGGTTTACATGTGATTTTTGTGAGTCACTGGACTGCGATTGTGGTGTTGTGTTTCTTCCTCTGCGGGAAGAGGGGTTTAAATCGGACCGATTTAACCCAGTCTGTCATCTGAATGTGTTTGGCGCCTCCGGTTGGATGGCGCCTTTTTTCTTATCCCTATACCTTGAACTGCCCCACCAGTTGCTGCTGCTTGTCGGCCAGTGCCGACAACTCGCGACCGTTTTCGGCGGAGCTGGCCGCCTCGGCGCGGATGGTGTGGCTCACATCGCGAATGTTGCTGACGTTGCGATTGATCTCGTCCGCCACCCCGCTCTGCTCCTGCGCCGCCCTGGCAATCTGCTCGTTCATCTGATGGATGGTCGCCACCGCGTGGATGATCTGCTCCAGCACGCTGACCGACAGGTCCACCTTGGTGAGCGTCAGATCCGCCTGGCTGTGGCCGGTCATGATCGCCTTCACCACGGCCTCGGTACCGGACTGCAGCTGGCCGATGAGGGTCTGAATTTCGACGATGGCGTTCTGGGTGCGACCCGCCAGATTGCGCACCTCGTCCGCCACCACCGCAAAGCCACGGCCCTGCTCACCGGCCCGCGCCGCCTCGATGGCGGCGTTGAGCGCCAGCAGGTTGGTCTGCTCGGCAATCCCCTGGATCACCACCAGGATGTCGTTGATGTTCTCGCTGTTGGCCGACAGGTGCTCTACCACCGGCTTGGCGTCGCTGATCACCGCCATCAGCTTGCGCATCGCCTCCTGGGTATCCGCCACCACGTACTTGCCCTCCTGCGCCGCCGTATCCGCCTGGTTGGCCGCGGCCACCGCCGAGTTGGCATTGCCCGCTACCTGCAGGGCGGTGGCGCTCAGCTCCTCGAACGCGGTCGCCACCAGATCCACCTCCTGATACTGGGCCTGCATGCCGGCACTGGTGCGCTCGGCAACACTGGCGGCCTGTTCGGCGCTGGCACGAGTCCCGGCTACGGTATCGATCACCTGGCTGATGGTGCTCTGCAATTTGTTCAAGAAGCTGTTGAACCACTTGGCCAGCTCGCCAATTTCGTCGTCACGACGCAGCTCGATGCGCTGGGTGAGGTCCCCCTCGCCGCTGGCAATGTCCTTGAGGCGGGCGACCACGGCGCGGATGGGGGCCACTATCTGGTGGGCCATCAGCCAGATGCAGATCAGGGCGACCGCCGAGATGAGGCCGCCGATGAGCAGCTGGGTCATCACGCTGCGGCTGGCCTGACCGGAGAGGTCGTCCTGCAGCTGGAGGGCCGACGCCAACACCACGCTGCGCGGCAGTTCGATGTAGATGCCCCATTTCTGCTCGGTGCCCCGCATCTTGACCGGCACGAAGGTCTGCAACAGGGTGCCGTCAGGACTCCAGCGGCTGCTGACCTGTCCCTGACCCAGCCAGCCCTGCAGCTCGCCGGCCAGCGCTTGGTATTGCTGGCCGAGCGGGCTGCCCAGAGTGACATCAAAGCCGTCCACGCCGGCGACACGGCCCTGGCTGCTGACCAGCAGCACCTTGCCCTGTCCCTCGTAGAGCTCCTGATCCATCTCCTTGACCAGGCTTTGCAGCGCGGTCAGCGAGATATCGACGCCGACCATGCCGAGCAGCTTCTCTTGCTCCAGCAGGGGCACGGTGACCGAGGTCATCAGCACCTTCTGCGAGCCCACATCATCAAGGTAGGGTTCCAGCAGGCAGAGCGCCTTGCTGCGGATGCTGCAGCGATACCACTCGTTCTCCACCCCGCCGGCCGCCGTCGGGCTCTCGTCCGCCAGCACGGATTCGTTTTGCACCTCGGGTTCGATCTTGCCGTCGACCCGCGCCCAGTAGGTGGAGAAGCGGCCCTGATCGTTGGAGCCCAGCGCGCTGGAGCCATGATAATTGCTGTCTTCACCGTCGAGCTGATCCGGCTCGAACACCGCATAGACGCCGAGCAGGTTGTCAGAGGAGGCGGCCGCGTCGTGCAACTGCTGATTGACGGCGGTACGCAGCGTTTCGGAGGAGCCGAAGTTGTCGGCCGCATTCTTGCGCTGGAACAGGATCCCCTGCCCCAGCAGAGTGGCCCGGAAGTAGGCCTCGTCCAGATAGCTGGTCACCTTGGCCGCCTGCTCCGAACCCATCGCCTTCATCCAGTTTTCGGCCGCACTCTGGGCTTCCGCCGTGGTGGAAGTCAGCACCTGATCCTGCATGTTGGCAGCACTGAAGAGAGAAGAGGCCACCAAGGCTCCGGCACTGGCCAACAAACAACAACCGGCGATCAGGGTGATCCGCCCCTGAACAGAAAGAGAACTCATGCCACCATTTCCTAGCTTTTTACAGATGTGATCAGTGTATCGGTTTTAGAAACAAAAACTTAACCTTATCACGCTAAATCCAGGGCAAGTTGGTTCACTTCGCCGGCCGCGGGCAGGCCGACCACCAATCCCAGTAGCCGAATGGGTTTGCCCTGCGCCCGCAGCAAGCCTTCGTGCAGCAGATCGTGAAACCGCTCCGGCTGGTAACCGCCGCGCCGGTAGACAGTGGTCTGCTGAAAATCGGCGAACTTGAGCTTGATCCCCTGCCCCATCAGCTGCTCCTTGCCGTGGCTGACCGAGAAGCGCTGCTCCAGCTCGGGGATAAGCTGGCGGAGCACCTGCCAGCAGGCGGCCTCATCCAGCACGTCGCTGGCGAGCGTCGTTTCCACCCCGATGGTCTTGCGCACCCGCTGGGCCTGCACCGGCTGCTCGTCGTGGCCCCAGATCCGCCCGGCCAGCATCTCCCCGAGCTTGCCGAAACGGGCGATCAGCTCCTCGTTGCCGAGCTGGCGGGCATCTTCGCAGGAGTAAAGGCCGAGCGACTCCAGCCGATCCGCGGTCTTGCGGCCGATGCCAGGCAACTTGCCAAGCGGCAGCTGGCGCACGAACTCATCCACCTCCTGCGGGCGGATCACGAACAGGCCGTCCGGCTTGCGCTGCTCGGAGGCGAGCTTGGCCAGAAACTTGTTCGGCGCCACCCCGGCCGAGGCGGTCAACCCCAGCTCGGCCTTGATCGCGGCGCGGATCTCGCGGGCCATCAGGGTGGCACTGCCACCACAGCAGGGGCTCATCGTCACGTCGAGATAGGCCTCATCGAGGGAGAGCGGCTCCACCTGCTCGGTGTAGCGCAGAAAGATGACCCGCAACTGGCGGGAGACCTCCTTGTAGACCGCCATCCGGCCGGGGATGAGCACCAGCGGCGGGCAGAGCTTGCGTGCCAGAGCGCTCGGCATGGCGGAGCGCACCCCGAAGCGGCGCGCCACATAGTTGCAGGTCGAGATGACGCCGCGCCTGTCAGCCGAGCCGCCGATGGCCAGCGGCACCTCGCGCAGGGCCGGGTTGTCCCGCATCTCTACCGCGGCATAGAAGCAGTCCATGTCGATGTGAATGATCTTGCGCATACCACTGTACGAATAAACAGGTAACCTGCCTATGCTAACCCAGTGCTGCCAATTCTGCCATCGGCATGAAATGAGGGTCGGATATAGCCTCTTAAGGCACCATTGGTTAGCGCATCACGCAAGGAGGGTGAGATGAAGATAGGTTGGCTGGGATTGGGGCTCTGCCTGCTGGCACAGCCGGGCAGCAGCAAGGACAACCCGACCGCCGAATGCAGCTGGCTGTATGACCGCATCGCGGCGCTGGAGCAGGCCATCAAACAGGGCGACGAGCTGGGCACCCGGGAGGAGCTGGCACGCTGGCGGGCCGAGTTCAAGAAGAAAGCCTGCCAGCAATACGACTACTGAGTCTTTTGCAAAAAAAAACGGGCTGACCATCAGATCAGCCCGTCGGTTATCCGGCACGGGGTCGAATGCGACTCGGTGCCCTGTCCGCTCAGATGATCCGGTTCTCCGCCAGCATCTTGCGACGGGCCTCTTCCTTGGCCATCTTCTTCTTGCGGTTGTCACAGGGTTCCGGGCAATCACACTCTTTTTCGATACCTATGCTGCCGAGCCCGCCGCAGGAGCCGGAGATGGTCTTCTTCTGGAAGATGTAACCGATGGCCATGGCCACCACTACCGCCAGAAATACCCCGAAGGTGATCAAAAAAATCTGCATGTTACCGCCCCTTATTTTCTAACCAGATACTGTTTGAAGGCATCGGAGTAGGACTCCTCGAAGCCATCATCCGTCTTGGTGATCACGAAGATAGCCAAGCCCCGCTCCTTGGCATAGGCCAGGCTCTTCTCGGGGCCGAGCACCATGAACACGGTCGCCAGCCCGTCTGCGGTCATGCAGGAGGGGTGAATGACGGTCACCGACACCATCCGATGCTGGATCGGCTTGCCGGTCATGGGATCAATGGTGTGGGAGAAGCGCTTGCCGTCCAGCTCGTAATAGTTGCGGTACTCGCCCGAGGTAGCCACCCCGTTGTCACCGGCCACGATCACTTCCTGCACCGAACCGGCGTTGGCGGTCGGCTTCTCGATGGCGACGCGCCAGGGGCGCCCCTTGCCGTTGACGCCGTTGATCCGCAGCTCGCCGCCGATCTCCACCAGATAGTTGCGCGAGCCCATGGACTCCAGATACTCGGCCACCTTGTCGACCCCAAAGCCCTTGGCGATGGCGGAGAGATCCACGTAGAGATCCGGGATGTCCTTTTGCAGAGTATCGGCATCGGCCGAGGTGATCACGTGCAGATTGCCGAGCCCGGTCTTCTGGCGAGTCTGGGTGATCAGCTCGTCGGAAGGCATCTTGGTCGGTCTGGCATCAGGCCCGAAGCCCCACAGATTGACCAAGGGGCCGACGGTGACGTCCAGCGCCCCGCGGCTCTCACGGCCAATGTGAATGGCCTCGGTCACCACCCGCGCGGTGTCGCGGGAGACCACCACCGGCGTCGAGCCGCGATGCTGGTTGAAGCGCGACAGCTCGGAATCCGGGCGGTAGGTCGACATCTGATCGTTGACCCGCTCCAGCAGCACATCGACTTCGGCCTGGAACTTGGCGGGATCCGTGATGACGCTGTCCGCCACCTTGATTGAGTAATAGGTACCCATGGTGCTGCCGGTGATATGGATCTCCGGCTTCGATTGGACCGTTTGTTCCTGACCGCACCCAGTCAAGAAAAAGGCTAGCCCGAAGGCTAGCCAGGTCTTTACAACACTGTGCATTGATTAACCACCAAAGTCATCCAGCAGGATGTTTTCGTCTTCAACACCGAGGTTCTTCAGCATGTTGATGACGGCAGCGTTCATGACGGGAGGCCCGCACATGTAGAACTCGCAATCTTCCGGCGCCTCGTGGTTCTTGAGATAGTTCTCGAACAACACGTTGTGGATGAAGCCGGTGTAGCCGTCCCAGTTGTCTTCCGGTTGCGGATCGGACAGGGCGACGTGCCACTGGAAGTTGTCGTTCTCGGCCTGCAGCATGTCGAAGTCTTCGACATAGAACATCTCGCGCTTGGAACGGGCACCGTACCAGAAGCTCATCTTGCGCTTGGTCTTCAGACGGCGCAGCTGATCGAAGATGTGGGAACGCATCGGTGCCATACCGGCACCACCACCGATGAACACCATCTCGGCATCGGTGTCCTTGGCGAAGAACTCGCCGAACGGACCTGAGATGGTCACCTTGTCGCCAGCCTTCAGGCTGAAGATGTAGGAGGACATCTGGCCGGGAGGGGCAGTCCAGTTGCTCGGCGGCGGGGTCGCGATCCGCACGTTCAGCATGATGATGCCGAACTCTTCCGGATAGTTGGCCATGGAGTAGGCACGGATGATCGGCTCGTTTACCTTGGACTCCAGCTCGAAGATCTTGAAGCGATCCCAGTCACCGCGATACTCCTCGGGAATATCGAAGTTCTTGTACTGCACGTGGTGAGCCGGCGCTTCGATCTGGATATAACCACCGGCGCGGAACGGTACGCTCTCGCCATCCGGGATCTGCAGCTTGAGCTCCTTGATGAAGGTGGCCTTGTTGTCATTGGAGATGACGGTACAGTCCCACTTCTTCACCCCGAAGATCTCTTCCGGCAGTTCGATGTCCATGTCGGAACGAACGGTGACCTGACAGGCCAGACGCTCACCGTGACGGGCTTCGCCCTTGCTGATGTGATCCAGCTCGGTCGGCAGGATATCGCCGCCGCCGGATTTCACCCGTACCTTGCACTGACCACAGGAGCCGCCGCCGCCGCAGGCGGAGGAGACGAAGATACCGCTGCCGGCCAGCACGCCGAGCAGCTTGCCACCCGCCGGGCTGGTGACAGCCTTGGCCGGGTCGCCGTTGATGCTGATTGTCACGTCACCGGCGGTCACCAGCTTGGACTTGGCGAACAGAATGACTGCCACCAAGGCCAGCAGGATCACGGTGAACATGACCACACCCAGAATAATTTCCATCTATATTTCCTTTCCGATTACAGGGAAATACCAGAGAAGGACATGAAGCCCAGCGCCATCAGACCCGCGGTGATGAAGGTGATGCCGAGGCCACGCAGGCCTTCCGGAACATCGGAATACTTCATCTTCTCGCGGATCCCCGCCATCGCGACGATGGCAAGCATCCAGCCGGCACCCGAACCCACGCCATAGACCACGGACTCAACGAAGTTGTAGTCACGCTGCACCATGAAGGAGACGCCACCAAAGATGGCGCAGTTCACGGTGATGAGCGGCAGGAAGATACCGAGCGCGTTGTAGAGAGCCGGGAAGTACTTGTCCAGCGCCATCTCCAGGATCTGCACCAGTGCCGCGATCACCCCGATAAAGGTGATGAAGCTCAGGAAGCTCAGATCCAGGCCGGAAACCAGGGCACCGTCCTTGAGGACGTAGTTGTAGATCAGGTTGTTGGCCGGGACGGCCACGGTCTGAACCACGATAACGGCGATCCCCAGGCCCATGGCGGTCTTGACCTTCTTGGACACCGCCAGGAAGGTACACATCCCCAGGAAGAAGGAGAGCGCCAGGTTCTCGATGAAGATCGAGCGAATCAACAGACTGATATAGTGTTCCATACCTTAATCCTTCGCCTCCACCTGCTTGGGATCCTTGGTGCGCACGCCCCAGATGATCAGACCAATGATGAAGAACGCACTCGGCGGCAGCAGCAGCAGGCCGTTGGGCACATACCAGCCGCCATTGTTCACCAGCGGCAGCAGTTCGATGCCAAACCAGGTACCGGAGCCCAGGATCTCGCGCACGGTGGCCACGGTCAGCAGCACGGCGCCATAACCCAGACCGTTGCCGATACCGTCCAGGAAGGAGGGCAGCGGAGCACTCTTCATGGCATAGGCTTCGGCACGACCCATCACGATACAGTTGGTGATGATGAGGCCGACGAACACCGACAGCTGCTTGGAGATGTCGTAGGCATACGCCTTGAGCACCTGGTCAACCACGATAACCAGCGAGGCAATCACCGCCATCTGGGCGATGATCCGCACGCTGTTCGGGATCTGGTTGCGGATCAGGGAGATGAACAGGTTGGAGAAGGCGGTGACCGCGGTAACGGCCAGCGTCATCACGAACGCCGTCTTCATCTGGCTGGTAACGGCCAGCGCGGAACAGACCCCCAGCACCTGCAGTGCGATGGGGTTGTTGCCGAGCACAGGCGTCAACAGCAACTTTTTCATTTCGCTCTTGTCAGCCATTGTTGATTTCTCCTGCACGAACCTTGGCCAGGAAAGGACCGAAGCCCTTGGGACCCATCCAGAAGTCGAAGGTATGCTGTACGCCGTTACCGGTCAGGGTCGCGCCGGACAGGCCATCGATCTCATGCTCGGAACCAGCCGGAGCATGACCCTTGATCACCCGCAGTGCCGGCATGCCATCCTGATCGAACAGCTTCTTGCCGACGAACAGCTCGCGCCAGGCCGGATTTTCGATCTCGCCGCCCAGACCCGGGGTTTCACCGTGGTCATAGTAGGTGATGCCCTTGATGGTCTGGCCATCGGCCGCGACCGCCACGAAGGCGTACATGGTGGACCACAGACCCTGGCCGTAGATCGGCAGGATGATGTTGTCGACCTTGCCCTCGGCATCTTTCGCGAAGAACACCGGGATCAGTTTGGAGATTTGACGCAGGCCGGCCTTGTCGTCGGCCGGGGCCAGACGAATGCTCTTGGCCGGGTCTTTTGCCGCCAGCTTGGTATCGAAGTTGTCGGCATCGCCGTCAACGAACTCACCGGTAGTCAAATCGACCAGACGCGCTTCAATCTTGTCACCATACAGCTGGGCCAGATCGCGCTTGGCCACGCTGCTGATGTCGACACCGGCGACGGACAGAATGTTGCTTTGCTTGTCCAGCGCCCGGTTTTCCAGCTGGGCCGGACGCAGTCCCACGGCTGCCACGGAGACCACGATGGAGCAGACCAGGCACAGACCGGTCACTATGGTGAGGGTGCCGACAGTAGAGTCTTTATTAAACGCCACGAGCGATCCTCCGCTTGATGTTCGCCTGCGCCACGAAATGGTCAAACAAGGGGGCAAACAGGTTGGCAAACAGAATGGCCAGCATCATGCCTTCCGGGAAGGCGGGGTTCACCACCCGGATCAGCACCACCATCACCCCGATCAGGGCGCCATACCACCACTTGCCCTTGTTGGTGAAGGCAGCGGAGACCGGATCGGTCGCCATGAAGGCCATACCAAAGGCGAAGCCGCCCAGCACCAGATGCCAGTGCCACGGCATGTTGAACATGGGGTTGGTATCGGAACCAATGACGTTGAACAGCAGGGAGGTCGCTACCATGCCGATCATCACACCGGCGATGATGCGCCAGGAGGCGATCCGCATGTAGACGATCATGGCCGCACCGATGAGGATCATCAGGGTGGAGACTTCACCGATGGAACCGGGCAGGTTGCCAAGGAAGGCGTCCATCCAGCTGATGGTCTGGCCGGTGGCACCGTTGATCAGCGCCATCTGGCCGCCCTGGGCCCACTGGCTCAGCGCGGTGGCACCCGAGTAGCCGTCGACGGCAACCCAGACAGCATCACCGGAGATCTGGCCCGGATAGGCGAAGAACAGGAAGGCACGACCCGCCAGCGCCGGGTTCAGGAAGTTCTTGCCGGTACCACCGAACACTTCCTTGGCCAGCACCACACCGAAGGTGATACCCAGGGCAGCTTGCCACAGGGGCAGCTCGGGCGGCACGATCAGCGCGAACAGGATGGAGGTCACGAAGAAACCTTCGTTGATCTCGTGCTTGCGCACCATGGCGAACAGCACTTCCCAGAAACCACCGACCAGGAACACGGTCAGGTAGATGGGCAGGAAGTGGGCAGCACCGATCAGCATCTTGCTGCCGATGCCGGCGACGGCCGGATCCAGCGAAGCACCCAGCAGGGTGGCGATGGTGTATTGCCAGGTGTCGGCACCGGCAGCCGTGCCCAGATGGGCGATGGCGGCGATGGATTGGTTGCCGACGTTGTACATGCCCCAGAACATGGCCGGGAACACGGCCAGCCACACCATGATCATCATGCGCTTCAGATCGATCGCATCACGGACGTGGGCGGCATTGCGGGTCACGGAACCCGGGGTATAAAACAGGGTGTACGCCGCTTCGAACAGGGCATAGTACTTGGCGTACTTGCCACCCGGCTCGAAGTGATGTTCCATATTTTCAAGAAGTTGCTTGAAACTCATCGCTTAACCTTCCAGTTCGATCTTGGTCAGGCACTCACGCAAGACTGGGCCGTACTCGGTCTTGCCGGGGCAGACGAAGGTACAAAGCGCCAAATCTTCCTCATCCAGCTCCAGACAGCCGAGTGCTTGTGCATTGTCGGTGTCGCCGGAGACCAGATCCCGCAGCAGCAGGGTCGGCAGGATGTCGAGCGGCATCACGCGCTCATAGTTGCCGATAGGCACCATGGAGCGATCACTACCGTTGGTGGTGGTAGTGAAGTTGATGAGTTTGCCCTTCATCAGGTGAGAGAGGGTGGTACGGGTGATGGAGAACTTGCTGGCGCTGGGATTGACCCAACCCAGGAACTCTTTCTCGCGACCTTCACCCAGTACGCTGACCTGATTGTGGTAGCGACCCAGGTAGTCATGTACCCCTTCGGCCTTGGCACCGCTCAGCAGGGAACCGGAGATGATGCGATTCTCGTCCGCACGCAGCTCGTTGTTGGTCAGCTGGCTGATGCAGGCACCCATGCGGGTACGCATCAGACGCGGTTTGACCACGTTCGGGCCGGCCAGCGCGATCACCTTGTCGGTAAAGATCTGACCGGTGGTGAACAGCTTGCCGTAGGCGATCACATCCTGATAGTTGATGTGCCACTGCACCTTCTTGGCACCGACCGGGTCCAGGAAGTGGATGTGGGTACCGGGCAGACCGGCAGGGTGCGGGCCGACGAACACCTCTTCCTTGACTTGCGCCAGGGAAGCGTGCGGCAGGCTCGCCTCGCCCTTGCAGACGTAGACGGTGCCATCGGTCAGACGAGTCAGCACGGCCAGACCGTCGAGGAAAGCCTGAGCCTGTTCCTTGATGATCAGCTCCGCACTGGCAGCCAGCGGGTTGGTGTCCATGGCGGTGACGAAGATGGCGCGAGGGGTGGAACCCACGGCCGGCACCTTGCTGAACGGGCGGGTACGCAACGCGGTCCATTGGCCGGACGCGACCAGGATCTCCTGCACCTTGCTGCGCTCGAGCTTGGCCAGCTCGGCAGAAGCAAAGTGCTCGAAGGTCACCTGCTCGTCGGACCCATCGATATCGATGACAACGGATTGCAGAATGCGCTTGGCACCCCGGTTGATCTCTGAAACCACACCGGTGGCGGGGGCCGTGAATTTAACGCCGGGATTCTTCTTATCTTCGAAGAGCTCCTGACCTTTAATGACGCGATCACCTACTTTGACAAACATAGTAGGACGCATCCCCACGAACTCTTCGCCGAGTGTAGCAACACGGGTGATGGCCGGGCCATCGTAGATTACTTGCTCCGGAGCACCCAGCACGGGGATGTCCAGTCCTCTTTTAATTGTAATCATACTCACTTGCACTACCGTTAAGGGAAGACAGGTTGGTTAGCGCCGAGAAATACATCACGACGAGTTGTTGAATGAGCCCGTTGATGTTGCGGGATGATGTCGAAGAAATAAACAAATCAGCAACATACAGGGTCATTCAAAAGCGCCTGAGTTTACCACTTATGGCGAGTTGCCTGCCATGCAAAATGGGGAAAATCCCCGCTCTATCACAAAATCATCGAAATTTAATCACGCAGCTTTTTTTCACGAAACCTCAGGCGCGGCTTCGAGTTAGCCATTATTACCTAAAAATGGGTAATGGTTTTTATGTTCAAAAAAGGATTAGAAATCTTGATGTCAGGGCGGGAGGTTGGCGTCCCGTTCCACAGCCCGGAACGCCACCGGAAAACGTTTATGAATTGTTAACTAGTCGCAGATTGAGTAATCAATTCGTCAATAGCCTTAGGAGAGGCCGTTTTTGCTGACGCAGCTGGGGGTGGTCGGTGCCTGCTCCCGCTGTTGCCACTCCTGCTCGGTATAGGTATGCAGCGCCAATGCATGAATGGCTCCCGCCAACTCTTCGGCCAGCACTCCGTTGACCTGACGATGACGCCCCAGCAGCCGCTGCCCCTCGAACGCCTGGCTCACCACCACCACCTTGAAGTGGCTCTCGGATCCCGGCGCCACCCGGTGCATGTAGCTTTCGTTGATCACTTCCAGATGGCTGGGGGACAAGGCGGCGGCCAGCTTGGCCTCGATCTGTTGTTGCATGGTCACGAGCAAAACTCCCAAAGTGGATGTCCGGCCATTGTAGCCAGGGTTGGCCGGATGACGAAATCGTCCAGAACGGGAAAATGGCACGCTTTTCCCCCGCTGCCGTGGCGGCCGGGGCTGGTGAAATTCTCCGCCCCCGCTAGAATAGCGCCACTTTGCGCCCCGTCGGCGCCCGTTACATGAATCAGCTGGACACTTCGCCTATGCAAACCCTTCTCGACACGGCCCATTGTCGCCTGACCCTGTATCGCTATCCACGCCAGCTCCAGGATCCGTTGCAGGCCTGGGACGCCGCAGACGAGTACCTGATCAACACCCTGGCCGAGGAGCCCCTCGAGCGCGACGGCCCGGTCATCATCATGAACGACGGCTTCGGCGCGCTGGCCGCCTACCTGCACGGCCATGCTCCCGTCAGCGTGACCGACTCCCATATCAGCGAGCGGGCCACCCTGGCCAACCTCGTGGAAAACGGCCTGGATCCCCATGCCATCCGCCTGCAGGATGCACTGGCCTCCCTGCCCGATGCCCCCGCACTGGTGGTGATCAAGGTCTCCAAGTATCAGGCGCTGCTGGAGCAGCAACTGCTGGCCCTGCGCCAGGTGGCCACCCCCGCTACCCGCGTCATCGCCGCCGGCAAGGCCAAGGACATCCACAGCTCCACTCTGGCGCTGTTTGAAAAATACCTGGGGCCGACCCGCACCTCGCTGGCCTGGAAGAAGGCCCGCCTCATCCACTGCACACCGGCCGCTACGCCTGCCGAACGGCCCGCGCTGGCCAATCCCTTTCCCACGATCTGGCCGCTGGAGGGCACCGACATGCTCATCCACAACCACGCCAACGTGTTTTCACGCACCAGTCTGGACATCGGCGCCCGCTTCATGCTGGACAACCTGCCGATCCACAGCGCCCGCAAGGTGATCGATCTGGGTTGCGGCAACGGCGTGCTGGGGCTCTCCCTGCTGGCACGAGACGCCGAGGTGGAGGTGACCTTCATCGACGAGTCCCACATGGCGGTCGCCTCGGCCTGGCTCAACGTCGAACACAATCTGCCGGCTGCCCTGCCCCGCGCCCACTTCCTGGTCAACAACTGCCTCGACGGCGTGGCGGTCGGCTCGGTGGACCGGATCCTCTGCAACCCGCCGTTCCACCAGTTGCAGGCGATCACCGACCATATCGCCTGGCAGATGTTCAGCGATGCCCATCGGGTGTTGCCCAAGGGCGGCGAACTCTGGATAGTAGGCAACCGTCACCTGGATTATCACAACAAGCTCAAGCGCCTGTTTGCCAACGCACAAGTCGTTGCGTCGAACAGTAAATTCGTTATTTTGAAAGCCATCAAACGCTAAACAGAAAGCTAAAGGAAACCCATGATGAAAAAGTCACTCTTGCTGCTGGCCGCCCTGATGCTGGGTGGTTGTGCGACTCACTGGCCGGAGACTGCCCTGCTCAACCCGCAGGTGATCCCCTCCAATCAGCAGTACTACTCCGGCAACCGCATCACCCTGGAAGGGGTGGACAAGCGTGAAGCCGCCTACGTCTTCTCCATCAAGAAGAAAGAGAAGGCAGCCGTACTGGTCAACAGCGAACAGCCGCTCAACAACCTGCTGGCCGAAAAGCTGGCGGAAGGGCTGCGCAGCCAGGGGCTGGAAGTGGGCAACAGCGGTACCACCAACCTGACCCTGGCCATATCCAGCGCTGCGGTCACGGTGGAAGAGAAGACCTTCACCTATGTCACCAAGTCCCGCGTCAGCCTGCAGGTGATCGCCGATTTCCAGGGCAGCAAGCTGACCAAGCAGTTCAACATGTCCTCCAGCAAGGAAGGCCCGGGTGAGCCGAGCATGGCCGAGCTGGAGTCCATCCTGAACCAGCAGCTGGGCAGCCTGCTGCAGCAGATCATGGCGGACAACGCCCTGCGCGGTTATCTCAAGGGTCAGCCGAGCTGAGCGAGGAGCGGATAGATGAAAAAACTCTGGTTACTGGCCATGCTGATCGCCCCGCTGGCGTTCGCCGGCCCCAAGGTCAGGATGGAGACCAACCACGGCAATATCGTGGTGGAGCTGGCGTCCAAACAGGCGCCGCAGACGGTGAAGAACTTCCTGCGCTACGTGGCAGATGGCAGCTATGACGGCAGCATCTTCCACCGGGTGATCCAGGACTTCGTGGTGCAGGGGGGCGGCTACAACCAGCAGTTCCAGCAACTGCCGACCTTCGATCCCGTGGTCAACGAGTCCAAGGGCGGCCTGCCCAACAAGCGCGGCAGCATCGCCATGGCCCGCACCCAGGCAGTCGACAGTGCCACTCGCCAGTTCTACTTCAACCTGGTCGACAACAACAACCTCAACGCCAATGCCGGCGCCGGTTATACCGTGTTTGGCCAGGTGGTGCAGGGCATGGAGGTGCTGGACAAGCTGGCCCAGGTGCAGACCGGTTACAGCCCGATCCTGCGTGCCAACGACGTTCCCACCAGCCCCATCATCCTGAAGAAAGTGGTGCTGCTGGCAGACAAATAACGCGGAGCGGATCACATTCCGCCACCCCGCGCGCTGGGTCGCCGGCGCCCCTTTCTATACTCTGGCCTTGCCCCGCTGTTCGGGACTAGGCCCACAAGAGGAGAAGGAGGTTCCGGTGACCTGCAATGATTACATCGCCCAGCATGCCATCCCGCTGGCCCAGACGGTTCGTCACTTTCTGGCACGAGAGATCCCCTATCAACAGCTGGAAGATCTGAGCTGGCAGCTGCTGTCCCACTGGCAGGATCTGCCCCAGGTTCCCACCGACAAGACCCCGGCCTCCGAGCAGGAGGGGGTATTCTGGCACCTGCTACACAGCCTGCACCAATGGGATGAACAGCAGATCATCGCCGACGTCTGGCTGCGCCTGCAGCTGATGGAGTGCGCCAATTACCTGACCACGGACGGGCCGCTGCCGCGCCACTGCATCGGCCTGCGCCCCTGAATCGCGCAACGTCACCCCCGGCTTGCCTTGGCTATCCCTCTCGAACCTGACAAAATGGCGCAATTTTCCCAGAGGAGTCAGGTATTTGAACACTGTCCGTACACCGAGCTGGCGAGACTCGCTCGCCGTCTACCTTGAGACTCGGGTTCTCATCCTGTTTGCCATGGGATTCTCTTCCGGCCTGCCGCTGCTGCTGGTGTTCGGCACCCTGTCGTTCTGGCTGCGCGAAGCGGATGTCAGCCTGACCGACATCGGCTACATGAGCTGGGTGGCGCTGGCCTACGGCTTCAAGTGGCTGTGGTCACCGCTGGTGGATCGGCTGCCGCTCCCGCTGCTTTCTCGCTGGCTGGGCCGGCGCCGCAGCTGGATGCTGCTCTCCCAGTTGCTGATAGCCGCCTCGCTGGTGGGCATGGCCTTCTGCGATCCCAAGACCCAGCTCGCCCAGCTGGCCCTGTTCGCCCTGCTGGTGGCATTTGCCTCCGCCACCCAGGACATCGTCATCGACGCCTATCGCATCGAGTCGGCCCCCGAGCGGCTGCAGGCGGCCATGGCGGCCTCCTACATGACCGGTTACCGGCTGGCGATGATCATGGCCGGCGCCGGTGCACTGGCGCTGGCCGCCTGGCTCGGCAGCAACAGCGGCTATGACTACAACGGCTGGCGACTCACCTATCTGCTGATGGCGGGATTGATGTCCCTCGGCGTCATCACCACCCTCTGCTGTCATGAACCGGTGATCGACCTTGCCAGCCAGAATGAGCAGCAGGCGGCCCACAAGGACTTGTTGCTCGCTCGTGGCTGGCCCGCCTCGCTGGCCGGGCTCGGCGCCTGGAGCCACGAAGCCATCTGGTGCCCGTTTGCCGACTTCTTCCGCCGTTACGGCGGCTCGGCCCTGCTGATCCTCGGGCTCATCGCCTGTTATCGCATTTCGGACGTGGTGATGGGGGTGATGTCCAACAGCTTCTACGTGGACATGCAGTTCAGCAAGACCGAGGTGGCCACCATCACCAAGGTGTACGGGGTCATCATGACCCTGGTGGGGGCCGCTCTGGGCGGTGTGCTGGTGATGCGCTTTGGCACCCTGCGCATTCTGTTCCTCGGCGCCCTGCTCACCGCCAGCACCAATCTGTTGTTCGCCCTGCTCAACGAGGTGGGCCACAACCTGGAGCTGCTGACCCTGATCATCTCGCTGGACAACCTCAGTGCCGGCATTGCCACGGCCGCCTTCGTGACCTATCTGTCGAGCCTGACCAATGTGGCCTTCTCCGCCACCCAGTACGCCCTGTTCAGCTCGGTGATGCTGCTGCTGCCCAAGCTGCTGGCGGGTTTTTCCGGCCGTTTCGTCGAGCAGTTCGGCTACAGCAGCTTCTTCATCAGCACCAGCCTGCTCGGTATTCCGGTGCTGATCCTGATCGTGCTGGTTGCCAAACGAGGAAGATCCTTGCTATCGCAATCGGATAAATAGCAAGCGTTTGCGTAAAATTGGGGGTGATTAGATTCACACTTCCGAATAAAGTTCCCCGGTGCTGGTTTCTCCGATGAATTTATTTGGCTAGAATCCCTTCCGCTCCTTGTGGGCAGGCTACGGAAAACCTCAACTAACGCACAAGAGACCAATAAAATGGCCAAATTTACCAAGACTCTGATCGCTGCCGGTCTGCTGGCTGCCGCCGCTACCCCGGCCTTCGCTGCTGACTACAGCGGTGACATCCACAAGAATGACTACAAGTGGATGCAGTTCAACGTCATGCACACCATCGACCAACGTCCTTTCACCACCGGTGCTGAAGATTACAACGACACCTACTTCGAAATGGAATTCGGTGGTCGCTCCGGCCTGTTTGACCTGTACGGTTACGTCGACGTCTTCGATATCTTCGACTCCCGTCACAGCGACAAGCACAAGGGTCAGAACCTGTTCATGAAGTTTGCGCCGCGTATGTCTCTGGATGCGCTGACTGGTAAAGATCTCTCCTTTGGTCCGGTGCAAGAGGTCTACATCGCCTCCCTGAACAACATCGGCGACAACCAGATGGAGAACATGATCGGTCTGGGTGCTGATGTACAAGTGCCTTGGTTCGGCAAAGTGGGCATGAACCTGTATGCTCGTCACGCTACCGAAAACCAGTTCTTCACCGAAGAAGAGGGTGAGTGGAACGGTTACTGGTTCGCCATGAACTGGTTCAAGCCTTTCTACACCTTCAGCAACGGCAGCTTCGTCTCCTACCAGGGCTACCTGGATTACGCCTTCGATCTGGACACCCACAACCGTGCTGACCGTACCAGCGACAACCTGGCTACCTTCCACGGTATCTACTGGCACTCCGATCGCTACGCCGTCGGTTACGGCCTGAAGTACTTCATGGATGCCTACGGCACCAAAGATGGCTCCACTGCCTACGACGGTACCCCGTGGAAGAGCTCTGGCTTCAGCCACTACTTCTCCGTTACCTACAAGTTCTAATCGAACGGGTATCAGGGATACAAAAAACCGGAGCAGCTGCTCCGGTTTTTTTATGGCTTGCTGCCGGCAACAGGGGAGAGCCGCGCCCTCCCCCGGCCATCATCAGTCGCGGAAATTCTGGAACTGCATCGGCTGACCCAGCTCGGCGCCGCGCACCAGGGCCATGGTCTCCTGCAGGTCGTCACGCTTCTTGCCGGTGACGCGCACTTCGTCACCCTGAATGGCGGCCTGTACCTTGATCTTGGAATCCTTGATCAGCTTCACCAGCTTCTTGGCGATCTCTTTGTCGATGCCCTGCTTGAACTTCACGGTCAGGTGGAAGCGCTTGCCGGAGTGAATGCTGTCACCCACGTCCATGGAGCTGTTCTCGATGTTGCGCTTGAGCAGGGCAGCGCGCAGGATCTCGACCATCTGCTTGAGCTGGAAATCGGCATCGGCCTCCAGCTTGACCTCTTCCTTGTTCAATTCGAAGCTGGCTTCAACACCACGAAAATCGAAACGGGTCGCCAGTTCACGATTGGCGTTGTCGACGGCGTTCAACACCTCGTTCATTTTGACTTCAGAGACAATATCGAATGACGGCATAGTGGGCTCCTCATGTTGCGCTATAAGGGGGCAAATCTACCAGAATTACGGCAAATTTGCTGATTTCGATGGGGCTGCTCTGCTAGAATCCCCTGCGCACAGGAATGGCGAGACCCGTTAGAACCTGTTCAAGATCTGCCGCGAGAGGTCGTCCGCAAGGTAAGGCGCTGCGCAGGAGCCGGCACGTATATGAATATGTGAGCTACCGGTTCCCTATAAGCAAGCTTCATACAAGCCTTGATCACGACCTCGCAGCAAGATGATGAACTCGTTTCTGGTGTCCGCCAGGCGACATCTTCACTTATCCCCGGCAGGCGGTTGACTGGAATGCAGCCCCTACCTTGATTGAGTCTCTCCATGCCAAGCGGATCACGCGATTACAACCTGACACAAAGTCGACACACCTCCTCCCCCCAATGGACACTGCTGGGCTGCGGCGCCCTGGGCGGCGTCTTCGCCTCCCTGTTGACTCAAAGCGGCCAGGCCACTCGCGTCTTGCTGCGCGAGCGCCACCGCTCCACCCTGCATCCAGGCATCGACTTCACCTCGCTGGAGGGCCACACCCAGCTCATCAACATCGAACGCGGTTTCATCAGCCAGCCCGGCCAGATCAAACGGCTGCTGGTGATGACCAAAGCCGGCCAGGTCATCGAGGCGCTGACGCCGCTGGTGGGCCAGCTGGCGACCGACGTGCCCATCGTGCTGCTGCACAACGGCATGGGGATCGCCGAGCAGGTAGTCACCCTGTTCCCGCACAATCCGATCATCGCCGGCGTCACCAGCCATGGCGCCATGCAGAGCGGCCACTTCGTGTTCCGCCACACCGGCAAGGGCGAAACCTGGCTCGGTCCGGTCAACGAGGCGGCCAAGGCCCATACCGCTCTGGCGGACGATCTGGCTGCCGCCCTCGGTCAGGCCGGTTGGGATGAGCAGATCCAGGCTCGCCAGTGGCAGAAGCTGGCGGTCAACTGCGCCATCAATCCGCTCACCGCGCTCTACAAGCTCAAGAATGGCGAGCTGGCCGGTCCGCGTTTTGCCGATGCCCTGCAGCAAATCTGCGTGGAAGTGGCGGACGTGATGCAGGCCGAAGGCCAGCCCACCGGCAGCGACGAACTGCTGCGCCGGGTCATGACGGTGGTGGAGCTCACCGCCGACAATTACTCTTCCATGTATCAGGACATGGAGCAGGGGCGCGAAACCGAGATCGAGGCCATCACCGGCTTCCTGCTGGCCCGGGCTGCCTGCCACGGCATCGCGGTGCCGGTCAATCAGGGTCTCTATCAGGCCATCAAAGAGAAGCAGTGAGCCCGGCGGGCTCGCCAACGCAAGGAGCAAAGGATGAGCGTACTGGTACTGGTGGCCCCCGGGTCGGAAGAGATCGAGACGGTCGCCATCGTCGATACCCTGGTGCGCGGGGCCATCGAGGTGGTGCTCGCCTCCTGCTGCCCCGCCGGGCAGCGCCAGATCCGCGCCTCCCGCGGCGTGCAGCTGGTGGCGGATTGCCACCTCGACGAGCTGGCTGACCAGGAGTTCGAGGCCATCGTCGTGCCGGGCGGCCTGCCCGGCAGCGAGGTTATCCGCGATACGCCGCGCGCCATCGCCCTGCTCAAGGCGCAGGCGGCAGCGCAGCGCTGGCGGGCAGCCATCTGCGCCGCCCCCGCCGTGGTGCTGCAACACCATGCTCTGCTGGGGGATGCCAGTGCCACCTGCCATCCCGGTTTTCAGGACCGCCTGCCCGCGGCGCAGCTCAGTATGGCGCGGGTGGTAACCGATCAGGCCCATCGCCTGATCACCAGCCAGGGACCGGGCACCGCCATCGAGTTCGCCCTCGAGCTGGTGCGGGTGCTGCGCGGTGACGAGGCTGCTCGTGCGGTGGCCGACCCCATGGTGTTGCCCCCCTCTCTCATGCCCTGAGTGACTCTTCCTTTCGCAATGACAGAGCGCCCCTTGCCGATTGGCAAGGGGCGCTCTGCGTTGGGCGGGCCGCTTCGCAGCCTCCCTCAGATCCGGCTCAACTGAGCATTTCGGGTCTGAGCTGCTCCATCAGCAGGTGGTTGTCGCTGTAATCCACCGGGATGGCCACCACCGCCGGCCCGCTCACCGCCATGGCGGCGCGCAGGGTCGCTCGCAGATCCTCGGCGCAGGTGACGGCAAACCCGGCTGCCCCGAACGACTCGGCATAGGCCTTGAAGTTGATGGGGCCGAAACTCACCCCGGAGCTGCGACAGTACTTTTTCTCCTCCTGCATCGCCACCATGTTGTAGCCGTTATCGACCCAGATGATGTGCACTATGTTGGACTTGAGCCGCACCGCGGTCTCCAGCTCCATGCTCGACTGCATGAAGCTGCCATCGCCGGACACCGAGATGATCTTCTCCCCCGGGCGCACCATGGCGGCCCCGATGGCCCAGGGTAGCGCCACCCCCATGGTCTGCTGGCCGTTGGAGATGAGCACCTGGCGGGCCCGGAAGCTGTAGAGATAGCGGGCAATCCAGATGTGGAAGCTGCCCATGTCCACGCACAGGGTCATGTCCTGCCCGATGATGTCCTGCAGCTCCTTGACGATGCGCAGCGGATGAATGGGGGTGCCCCCCAGCCGGCCGGCATGTTCGGCGAGCTGATGGCGCTGGGCACGGATCTCGCCGAGCAGCGCGGTAATGGCCGGATCCCGCGCCAGCGGCTGGTGCAGCATCCGGGTCAGCCGCGCCAGGTTGGCGCTGATGGAGCCCACCAGCTCCACCGCCGGGCAGTAGCTGCTGTCGATCTCCGCCGGCAGCGCATCAATGTGCAGCAGCTGGCGCTCGCCGGTACCGTTCCACAGCACGGGGTCGTATTCGATGGGGCTGTAGCCGATGCAGACCACCAGATCCGCATCCTGCAGCAGCTTGTCCCCCGGCTGGTTGTTGAACAGCCCCACCCGCCCGGCAAAGTCGTCGAAATGGTGGGTATCCACCACCCCGGCCGCCTGATAGGTCCCCGTCACCGGCAACCGGCTCTTGTCGAGGAAGGCGCGCACCGCGAGGGAGTTTTCCGGCCGGCTGGCCAGCAGACCGAGCAGCACCACCGGCTTGCGGGCCTGCGCCAGCAAGCTCAGCGCCCGATCGATGCCGCGCTCGTCGGCCGCCCCCGGCTCGGGGATGGCGCTCGGCACCAGGATGGCGCCATCGGCCGGCTCGTTGATGATGTCCATCGGCAGGCTGACGAAGGCCGCCCCGGGCCGCCCCAGCTCGGCGCTGCGAAAGGCGTTGGCCATCACCTCGGAGAGGGCGGAGCCGGTGCCCACCTGGGCGCTGAACTTGGTGACCGGCCGGCACAGGCTGACGGTATCCAGGCTCTGGTGGGTCAGCTTGAGGCCGTCGGCCCGCCGCACCGCACCGCCCAGCGCCACCATGGCATCCCCTTCCGAGGTGGCGGTGGCAAGACCGGTGATGAGGTTGGCGCAGCCCGGCCCCGAGGTCACCAGCGCCACCCCGGCCTTGCCGGTGAGCCGGCCGACGGCGGCGGCCATGAAGGCGGCATTCGCCTCGTGACGCACCACTATGGTTTCGATGGGAGAGTCCTCCAGCGCATCGAATACCCTGTCGATCTTGGCCCCGGGAATGCCAAATACCTGCTTGACCCCTTGCTCCTCCAGATGGCGTACCACCAGTTCGGCCCCACAGGCCCAGTGTTGATTTTCCATGATGTCACTCCTTGTTAAGCGAAGGGTTCAGCCTTCGGCGGCGCGGATGGCGCGGTCCAGATCGGCGGGATTGAGATCGGCCTGCTGAAAGGCCGGATTGCGGGGCAGCTCGATGTTGAGGTGTTGCACCACCGCCAGCTGCAGCTGGCCGTGGCCCATGGCGTAGTCGAGGATATGGCCGCCACCCCGGCGATCCTCGGTGATGAAGTGCTCGTGATAACCGGCCACATTGATCCCCTGCACGAAGGGCGGGCAACGAAAGCCGACCAGGGTGCCACGCCGCTGGCTGAACGAGAACAGCGGCTGGGCCTCGATGGCCTCCAGCATGGGCTTGTAGGGGGGATGCTGGCAGGGAACGGTGCGCACCTGCGCCTGCTCGAACAGGCCGTCGAGCCGAAAGGCGACGAAGACGTTGTCGGTGCCCACCAACCGATCCACCCACTGGTGGATCTCCTCGCGGCTCAGGGGATGATCGAAGCGGCGCTGCAGACAGGGGCGAAAGTGGGTCATCACCGCAAACGGGGTCTTCTGCTCGGCGCGGGCCGGACGGGCCGAGCCGTCAGCCTTGAGCTGGTGGATCTGGCGCTCGAAGGCAATCAGCTCACCGTCGAGCCGGTTGAAGGTCCCGAGGCCAAAGTCACCGTGGCGCAGCAGATCGGCCATGGTGGTCTCCCCCTCGTAAACCCCCGCCAGCAGGGCACTCATCAGGGAGCTCTGGTAGACCTCGCCGCCCCCCTGGCGAGCCTGCCAGCGAGCAAACTGCTGGCTGATTTCGATGGCGCAGTCACATGACGAATTGGTTTCCATTTGGATTTCACCTCCAATCCTGTTAGGTTGGCAAATCAGGATTCAATAGTGACCAAGATCACAGTTTGATACCAATATCCAAACCCATCAGCTTCGAGACGTACCAGATATGGAATTCCGTTACCTGCGCTACCTGGTGGCCGTGGCAGACAAACAGAGCTTTACCCGCGCCGCCGAGGCGTTGGGCATGGCCCAGCCGCCGCTCAGCCAGCAGATCCGCAAATTCGAACAGGAGGTGGGCACGCCGCTGTTTCACCGGCTGACCCGCAGCGTGGAGCTGACCGAGGCGGGGCTGAGTCTCTATCAGGATGCCAAGGGGATACTGGCGCAGACCGAGCAGGCCATGCAGAAGGCCAGGCGCATCGCTCGCGGCCAGCTGGGTTCACTGCGCCTCGGCTTTGCCGGCTCCACCGTGCTGCACCCGAGCGTGTTGCAACTCATCCACGACTTTCGTCAAGCCTGGCCGGAGGTCAGCCTGCACCCCATCGAGAACAGTATGCCCAACCTGGTGCGCGATCTGGTGAGCGAGGAGCTGGATGCCGCCATCCTGCGCCTGCCCTGCAGCAGCAGCTCGGCGCTGGCTCACCACCTGATCGACGAGGAGGAGATGCTGATCGCCCTCCCACCACACCATCCGCTGGCCGGCAGTGGCGCCATCCCCATCGAGGCGCTGGCGCAGGATCCCTTCATCCTGTTCCCCCGCGAGCTCGGGCCCGGGCTGCACGACGCCATCACCCAGCGCTGCCAGCGGGCCGGTTTCAGCCCCCGCCTCGGCAGCCAGAGCCCGCAAGTGATCTCCACCGTCGGCATGGTACAGGCCGGTTTCGGGGTCGCCATCATCCCGCGCTCGGTCAGCGAGCTGCACCCCCACGGCGTCAGCTATCACCCCATCGCCACCGAGCCGCTCACCACCCGCATCAGCCTCGCCACCCGCCGCCATCCCCGTCAAAAAAGCCTGCAACATCTGATTGGGCTGATCCCCGGCCATCATTGAAAGACAAACAAAAACCCCCATCGGCATAAGCTGATGGGGGTTTTGGCACCGTATTATTTCGCGAACAAATATTGGCCTGCTGAGTAATTCAACTCACCTTTATCGCCGGTTTAGATGAAACAGAATCGTTATTCAGCCACAGGATTCACATCGGTGGCGGGCTGGGCAGCACGATAGGCATCCATGATGGGAGCCCAACCCATTCCGTTAGGAACTGGGTTGGGCTTGAATAGCTCACCATATTTTTTGCCAAAATCATCCATACCATATTGGCGCACTATCGATACTTTCTGATCATACCAATCATCGGTTACCTCTTCGGCTATGCCGCGAACAAGCAGTAGGTCAGGGCTGAGCTGCAATCCTCCTCCGGTTAATATGACCTCGAAATAACCACCAGGAGCCAATCCAAAATAGAGGCGATTTCGTCTATCATAACGCCCTTCAACCAAATACACCTGACGCATTTTTTGCTCTAGATCGGTAGGTAAATCCACTTTGATGCGGTAGCGCTTGCGATCATGGAACGAAACCAACTCAATCACAGCTTTATCGGGGATGGGAACACCGTCGGTAGGCAGGCCTCCGCCGCCTGCCCAATAGTAACGTTTCGCCTTGATTCGATCGGCAAGTAGACCTCCAGCCCCGCCTCCAGCCAAGCGGTCGGCATAAACCAGTTTCCCTCCAAGATAGAACTCGGTCTTGGTGTTCTTAGTAAGATCTATATTACTGCCTGTACCATAACGCCAAGAAAAAGACTTAATCTGTGTATCCGCAGCACAAGCCAACAGAGGACAAAGCAGACCAAGAACTAACATCAATCGCTTTAACATCATGACCCCTTGTTCCCTATCAGTTTGCGCCTCTCTTTACTGATACTCGTTTCGTATTTATTGGTATTGGCCGGATTGGCGATGCCCTTGTTACTGGCACTGTGGTGCAGATAGTCACGACGCAAAGCGCGGTAAACATCGGGCGATAATCGATGAGCCAAGTTTTTGGCAACCTTCTGTTCGATGGCGGATAGGGCCCAAAGTTTATCCAGCGCCTTCAAGTCAGCCTCTGGCCGTTTAATAGAGAGCGGCTCAAGCTGCAATGATCTATCATCTGGCATCCACGCTTTAAACGGCACCCCCACAGCCCGGCCTGCCTCAACCATCATATGTAACGGAATACGGGAGTATTCCCCCTCAACTACCCTGCTCATCAGTACTTCTACATAGACCGACTTTTTTCCGGGGCCTGTGCCATTTTTCCCCTCGGGACGCCGGAAGGAATAAGGTTTCAGGCTGATCGCCCCCAGCGGCGGCACGGCACCACGAGGCAGGTTGGGGTTGATAAGAGTGACCCAGCCCAACGTTCGTTTCTCCTCGGCATACGCCTTGGCTTTTTGATAGGCAATGCTCCCGGTATCTGATGTTGAAACAGTTTCCACACTCATAAAACGTTCCAACTCAATACACTCAATCAGAGCTGGATCGCTGTTGGGATTACTCAAGCTCCAGCGGCTATAGTAACCGCCACCTATATCAGAGTGAGCCCCCGGTAGCGCCAGCTCAGTAAAGTGAGCAGGAGTACTCGTGCCTGCAGCATCTTCTGTAATACGTGATAGCGGGAAGTATTTGCGCACTTCATCCAGCGCGGTGAGATGTACCACCCGTTCTGCACAATCTGCTTTTAGCTGAACATTGACATCAGGATTGTAAGAAGAAACTACGGTATCGAACAGGCCCACAAAGGTGAAGCAAACATCATCGCGGCTAGCCCAATCAAAACCCGCCTTAAGGCGAATATCCGGGCTATTCGCCATAGCTTGCGCCAATGGATGATCGGATTTTTGGTCGATAGTATTAACGAAATGGCGAGCAGCAGCAGCGCCCCGACTAAAGCCAAACACATCGAATACGATTCGATGGATGCAGTCGATACTTGGTAAAACATCACGAAGATCATCGTGGATACCCATCAGAATTGTATCTGTACAAGCTAGCGTCACTTTGCCAATAATGGATGTGTTTTCCCCACCAAAATCGAGATCAAATCCCTGGGTCAAGGTGTCATCCGAACGATATTCAGGGCCATTTTCTCCTGCGATTGGGTCGCGAGTCCCAATACCACTGATATAGCTGTGAGCCACCAACGGGCCTGCTGCAATGTCATATTGCTCAAACAACTTGCCCACATTGGTCACATCATTGGCGGAGCTACCTTCAACCGGGCTTTGCCCCATCTGGCAACCCTGTAGCTCTTTCTCCCGCTGCGCCGGATCTGAGCAGGTTTCCAGAAGCCACTGCTCTACTTTTTGCAACCCCGCCTGGGCGTTGTGGGTGTTGTTGCCGGTACCATCAAAGAACACTCCGATGCGCAAGATATTGATCTGATAACCTTTAACTTCAATCACATAGGAATGCTTAGTGAAAAAGCGGGGAGGCTGAGCCTGTCCTGCCTGATGTCCTTTCGGTAGTGGCTGCTCTGGTTCAGTGAGGCAGAGATCGCCGGTGGTCACCTTGATATGCTCTCGTTTGACGTCGCAGTGTCCGAATAGCTTGTCTGTATAGGCGGGTACTAGTGTGCTCTCATCCTCCTTGAGGACCTCACGGGACTGCGCCGCCTTGAGCCAGGCTGGCGTCTCGATTTTTACTGTCACCGGGCCAACTGCAAACCCTCGCACCAGGGTGGGTCCATCCTTCAGGGTGATCGTCTCTGACTTGCCTGTTTCGTCAGTCAAAGTGGCCTTTAGCCCCTTGAACGAACGGTTGTGCTCATCGCGAATGTCTACCTCTATCCAGTTATCATAACGTTCGCAAGGGATACAATGGGGATCTGCCGCCATCAGGATACTCCTGTCAATTCGTGATGTTTGTTCAGCCAGTTGGCTACCTGAACCAGCTCATCGTCGGTCAGCATCAAAGGCCCCTGTATATCTTCAAGAGGCAAATTGGCCTGCAAGGTCAAGACGCCAGCCACCACACCATCGCGCACATCTTCTTGCTGCCCATCCAAATTGGCCTGTTTGAGAGTGGGTAAAATGGCCCCGGCCGGGTCAGGATGGCGCTCCATCATAGCCGTCATGGTCTGCCATAACCGCCGCCGCAAGATGTAGGCATGACGGTTTTCGTCGTAGAGCCCAGCCAGATGATGAGGCCGGATATGAAACCAGGGGGTTTGCAATGCGGGTTGGAACCGGGCATGAGGCGTGCGAAAGAAGGCCTTGCCATGGATCCAGAGCCCGGAACAGGGCCCCAGCACAGTATCGCGTTCATCAGGGGTCATGGCACTGAGCATGGGCAAGAAAATGCGTGGGTCAGAGAAACGAAACCAGACAGCTTCTCCCTCGCGTATCGCTTCTATCAGGCTCTGCCAATGGCGGCGGATCAGCTCCACTGATTGGTCGCTGATCAGGTAGAAGCCGCTCAGGGTGGGATTGGCCATCATGAACTCAGCGGAAGGCGCTGGCAGCAACCAGGGCCCCAACGCAGACTGCTCATCGAAAGCGGTACCGGCAAAAAGTGGATTGGCATTCTCTCCATCATAGGTATAGAAATCTGCCACTGCTGACGCCGCTAGCGCTCCATCGATGACGGCATATATTTCACCCGCTTGCTTGCCAGCGAGCCAATCAGATAACGTCATAGTACGGAAACCTCAATCAGTCGCTTGATCCTGCTGCGGTTATCCGATGCATTGTCAGAAGTTGGAATCGTATTGAGCAAGGAGTCAAAATATCCGCTCATGGAGGAAACCACTCGATCGACCCTTAGTCTGGTCTGGGTCGGAAACAGCATTTCTGCTTCCCCCTTGAAGTGCGCTGCGTCTCCCAGCAGACGACCACCATGACCGGCAGGCAGGCGGATCTTCAACAAGGTATCGTTGACCCAGGCCTTGTCCGGTGAGGTACTCATGAATCCTGACTCAACAACGATATTGCCCACCCCTGTGAACTGATCTTTCAGGGCTGTAAGCTCCGGCTTGTCCAGCGCCAGGCCCCGGTAGACGAAAGACAAATCAGGTGAAGCCGGCAATTTCGCCAGACCAGCCTCCACATCGGCAACATAGGCCTTCATTGCCTGGTCAAACTCACTCGCAGATGTCGGCTCATCATTCAAATAGCTGCGACTAAGCAGGGTATCGATGGCCTCTTGCTGCTTGTAAGGACGATCACGCAAATAGTTATTGAGCAATGTGTACCCCTGCGCCGAATAGTATCTAAGTGCTTCATCCGCTTTGGATATCTCTACCGTCGCCCACTTCTTTGCCGGCTTTTTGCCTTCCCCTATGGCCGCAACGGGTGGCGGCGGCGGTGGCATCATTGGACCTCCGGCAAGCTGGGGTGGGGCGGGCGGTGGAGCTGGTGGGCCCCCGGCAGGCGGAGGGGGTACAGGTGGTGGAGCGGCTGGACAAGGCTTGGCCAGCGGTGCCATGGACTCCATGCTCTTGTGAATGGCCGGGGCTGGCAATGTTGCTGGTGGTGGTGTTGGCACCTCGACATTGCCTGGCTGGATGGGGGCCTTACCACCCCAACCAGAGCCAGAACCCGGGCTGCCGCCGGAATTCATCTTGATGGAGCCACCGCTTAGGGTGACGCCACCGGCGTCGAGCTTCACAAAGCTGCCACCCACCTTGAGCGTCAACTCGGCGCCGGCCTCCATCACGATCTTCATGCCCGCCTTGTGGTGAACCTCGCTTCCCGCCTCCACCAGCAGGGACTGCCCCAACTTCTGGTGCAGGCTGGCATCCACCGTCAGCGAGTAGTCGGCTTTTATCTGGTCGCGCTTCTCACCCTCCACCGTCAGGTGGTCGTTGGCCTTGATGCGGGTCACCCGATCAAAGTCGATATCCCGATGCTCGTCGTGCTTGATATGCCAGGCGGCATCGTTCTCGATGAGTACGTCCAGGTCTTTCTGACCGTGGATATAAATCTCTTCCTGCCCCGCCTGGTCTTCGAAGCGCAACTCGTTGAAGCCCTCACCCTGATGGGTCTCGGTGCGCAGCACGGTGCGGGTCTTGTTGGCCGGCAGCTCGTATGGCGGCCGGTTGGTGGCGTGATAGGTGCGACCGGTGACGATGGGCTGGTCGGGGTCCCCTTCCAGAAAGCTCACGATGACCTCGTGGCCGATGCGCGGGATGGCCATCATGCCGTATTGGCCGCCGGCCCACCCTTGGGAGACTCTCACCCAGCAGGAGCTCTGGTCGTTGGAGCTGCCATATCTGTCCCACGGGAATTGCAGCTTCACCCGGCCATGTTCGTCGCAGTAAATCTCCTCACCGTCGGGGCCCACCACCATGGCGATTTGCGGGCCATCCACCATCGGCTTGTGAGGAGCTTCTGGGCTGCCAATGCGTGCCCGCCAGATGGTGCTGGCTTTCACCACCCCGAATTCGTTGTGATAGACGGTGGGGCCGCTGCCCCCCTCCTCTTCCAACGCCTGTGGCTGCAAGCCGGTGTGCTGGATATGCACAATTTGCCAGTCGGTGTTGAGGCTGCCGTTGGGATGTTCAGTCAGCGAGAAGCTCTGCCCTGGCAGCAAGGCGGCGCAGTTGGACTTAGCCTGGCCCACCACTGCGTCATTGCGCAGCGCATCCAGCCGATGTTGGGCAAACGCCTTACCGCTGCCATCCTGCTTGTAACGGCCCGGGAAATCGAAGTGCTGGTAGGTGTCGCGCTGGTGCGCAAGCTCCACCCCCACTTTCTTGTGGGAGAGGCCATAAGCGGGGGTCTTGAAGCTGTAGTCTTTGAGCTCCACATCGCTTGGGCGCACCACCTCCCGGTAGTGGAACTGCCGGACATAGGGACCTTGTTCCAGCGAGCGGTTGCCGAGATTGAAGAAGAGCTCGGGGCCGGCGGTCAGGGCGGCTGCGTCGTCAGCAAACACGATGCGGTGTTTGCCCGCTTCAAACTCGTGGAAATAGAACATCCCCTCTTCGGCGGCGAGGCGGTTCACGAAATCGAGGTCGGTTTCCCGGTACTGAACGCAGTACTCCCGCTTGGCATGCTCGTTTTTCAGGGCAAACGCATAGTCGGTGATGCCGTGCTCTTGCAGCAAGATTGAGAGGATTTCGTCGGGCTTTTGTGCCTGGAAGATGCGGGCGTTCTGGCGCAAAGAGAGCCGCCACAGGGCCGGCTGCACCATGAGCTGATAGCGGGTGCGGCGAAAGCCGCTGTCACCCTGCGCGAAGTCACTCACCACCCCGCAGACCCGGCGCTGCAGCTCGCCGTTGTACCACACCAGCAGCTCGCACGGCTGGTCCAGCACGGCGCCAAAGTCGATGTCGGGCTGGGCACTCGCCAGCTCCAGGCGCAGGTTGAACGGCCGGTTGAGCGCTTCATCCAGCGCAAACTCGGCCACAACGAAGGTGCTCTCGGGCAGAGCCCCCACCTTGACGGTAAATTGTAATCCTGTGCTGTCTGCCATGAAGCGCTCCTTAACCTGCCTGTCCGCTGCCTAAGCCAGTCACCCCGCCAATCGCGGTGTCGGTCACGGTGATGAATTGACCGCTACACCACAAAGTTCGCTGGCGACCAGAGCTGCTGCGCGGACGGAGGGGATTGTCGGATTTATCGTAAGGGGCCAGCAGCTCGTCCTGCCGGGACACCCATTTGCCACCGAGGAACACATCCGGGCTGGCGGCAATCACGGGAGATGGGAAAAGCCCATCATGATCGATGAGCACGTCACCGGACGATGCAATGGTGGAACACATGGCGACTGGCCTCTGTTGTGCTTTGCCATAAGGTCGCCTCGCAGCCATATGGCAAAACACAAAAGCTCCGACCTCATCCAGCTGAACAGGTCGGAGAAAGCTTGCACGGGCCTGACGACAGCTGACACTGCCATCGTCAGGCCATAGGGTGCACTACAAGGAATAACGGCAATAAGAGATCGAGCGTTAGGCCTCGATCGGAGCGCGCCAGTCATCTGCACCGGAAGTACCGGCAACGGTGTGCTCCCAGTTGATCTTGCGGTAGGCCAGAGAGACCTGGATCAGCTGGGTGAAGTCAGACTTCGCCGGATCCTGGCAGTGCGGCATCTGGCAGTCGATGTCGACGATGGTGGCATCGGTCAGCACGGTAGAGAAGAAGTGCTCCTGCTTGCCCTCGACGGAGGTGCGGTACCACTTCAGGGTCACTTTCGGCAACATTTCGCCGGAGGCCAGAGAGTTGTACATCAGCGGCACGGCTTTGTTCAGCGCAACGGTGAACTTGAACGGCTTGTGGACACGTTGACCAGCAGGCTGACCAGATTGCGGGTCAGTCGGCACGGTCACGACGTGCTGGAACTCTTGCACCAGCATCTCGTCTTCGTGACCCTGCACAAAAATATTGCCGACGGAATCGGAAGTGAAGGCACCGGCAGTGATATTGCCCTGGGTTTTACCTTCGATGCTGATATAACATGGAGTTGGCATGTGTATGCTCCTGATTGGTTGAACGGTAATGACACTCGACCAGACCAGTTAGCAGCGACCATGCCACTCTTTTTTATAGTTATTTTTCAAAGACTTAATAAACAGGCAAGCCGTCCTGCCGGATGCATGGCGCAAAAAGTTGCAACCAGCAGACTATTGCACCATTAGTTCTTGCACTCGTAGTGGAACATCTCGCTACCTACGCAACAAATTGCTTGTAACAAACATAATCACTGCTTTTCATCCACATTGGCAACCAACGCCATCTCCACGTTCAACCTGACCATCCCCTGCTTCAATGCCCATGAAATGGCCTGGCTCTTGGTGCTGGCCCCCAGCTTGCTGACCACATTGTTCAGATGAAACGTCACGGTACGGGGAGTGATCCCCAGGATCTGGGCAATATCGCTCACCTGCTTGCCTTCCGCCGCCCAGCGACACACCTCCAGCTCCCGCAAACTCAGCGCATCGTGCGGTGACAGACCGGCCAGACAGACCCGGGCCACCGCCTCGAAAATATGCATGGAGAGCCAGCTGATAAAGGGCACAGCAGAGAGCCATTGCTGTTGGGTGCGAGGCGTACTGGTAATAAAGGAGAGCAGGCCGACATGACCGTTGGCACCGTGCCAGGGCAGGGTGATGCCGTCGCAAATGCCATACTCGCTGGCCAGTTGCATCATCTCCCGGCCCTGCTCATCACAACGCGCCTCATCGTTCACCACATCGGCCCACAGAATGGGGGTGCTCCTGGTCATGGCACACTTGACGATGGGGTCGATGGCAAAGAAGCCGCTGCTGGTGTAGGTATCCACCCAGGCCTGCGGACAGCCGTTGAAGATGATGACGTCCGGACGCTGGATGGTACTGGGGAAGATCAGGGCCAGGCGAAAATAGTCGAATCCCATGCGACAGCTCAGCTCGCGCAGCAGGGTCACTATGGTGCGCTCGTCAGCGGCCGTCTCGAACTGGCCGATGAGATCCAGCGCGTGCAGGGTATTCATCTCTGGGGTATGAGGATTGTGCACAAGGTTGGCTAGCCAAACATGGAAACATGCTGAATGTTAACAAGCGTCAACAGATGACACACTCCGGCATATAGGAAAATCAGAACTCTCCCACACTTTATGCTATCGAACCGTAATTTTTGTAATGAAATGCTACAGAAAACCTCAACCGTTCCACCAGCAACCAGTCGTGACCCCTACGGATGTTAAGCATTGCAACATTTGTCATGGCTCTCCCCCTCACCGGTGGCCAACAACCCTCAGCTCCTTCCTGCATCACGCAACAGAAGGTCTCCAAGTCGTGGCTGAGGAGCCAGCAAGACGAGATAGCCACCGACCTGCACGAAGATCAGGGCCGACGGAGATGCTCAATGCACTTGGTTGTCCGGTGATGGGCTGACTATGAACACTGAGCAAAACAGGCGGGAAAACAGCAAGCTTTAGCCAAGCGTCGGAATATACGTGGATAAAGATGGCTTGTCCGACCACAGGCAGAATGAAAGCGAGGATTTGAATAGCAAAAAGGCCATCCTTTCGGATGGCCTTTTTGGCTGAATAAATGGCGGAGGAGGTGGGATTTGAACCCACGGATGGTCGCCCATCGCCGGTTTTCAAGACCGGTGCATTCAGCCGCTCTGCCACCCCTCCGCGACAGTGCGGCGAATATTACCCATGGCGATCGCCCTTGTAAATCCCCTCGCCGCTCGTTTGCCGATTTATTGGGCTAAATGACGTACAAAGCCGCCAATTTGAGCATAACCAGCGCTTTTTCAACCAGATAACTTGACTTGAAAACAGACTCACCCACTATAGTCAGCATCACGAAATCCCCAGCAAGATGGACTTATGAAAATCAAACATGCCCTGCTTTGCGCCCTGACGGGTGCCACCCTGCTTGCGGCGCCGGTTCAGGCGAGCGAACTGACCAAGAGCGACGTGGAACAGATAGTGCGCGACTATCTGGTCAAGAACCCGGAGATCCTGGTCGAGATGTCCAACGCCCTGCGCGCCAAGCAGGAGAGCCAGCAGGCCGAGAGCGACAAGACCTTGATCAAGGCACACGCCAAGCAGCTTTATAGCAACCAGGATCCGGAGAGCGGCAATCCCAAGGGCAGCCTGACCGTGGTCGAATTCTTCGACTACAACTGCGGCTACTGCAAACGCGCTCACCCGCTGATCAAGCAGCTGCTGGCAGAAGACAAGGACATTCGCTACATCTACAAGCAGTTCCCGATCCTGAGCGAGACCTCCTACTTTGCCGCCCGTGCCGCTCTGGCGGTACAGCTGGGTCAGCCCGACAAGTACCAGGCCTTCCACGAGAAGCTGTACGCCCATCAGGGACCGCTGGCCGACGAGGCACAGGTGAAGCAGCTGGCAGAAGCAGCCGGTGTAAACTGGAGCAAGGTTGACGCCAAGATCAAGGATGGCAGCATCGATCAGAATCTCGGCACCAACCGGGCACTGGCCGAAGCCATGAGCATCTCGGGCACACCGGCCTTCATCATCGGCGATCAGATCCTGCGTGGCGCCCCCCGTGATCTGGCCAGCCTGAAAGGCTTCATCAAGGATGTGCGCGCCGGCAAGAGCATTCAGTAATCCCGCTCCGGCACATAAAAAAACGCCCCGGCATGCCGGGGCGTTTTTTATTCAGGCTTCACATCCTCAGGCTTGGTAGCCGTTCGGATTCTGGCTTTGCCAGCGCCAGGTATCCACCATCATCCGCTCCAGACCGCGCTCGGCCTGCCAGCCCAGCTCGGCACGGGCCTTGTGCGGCTCGGCCCAGCACTCGGCGATGTCGCCGGGGCGACGGGGCTTGATCTGGTAGGGAATGGTGCGACCGCTGGCCGCTTCAAATGCCTTGATCATCTCCAGCACCGAATAGCCCTGCCCGGTCCCCAGGTTGTAGGTAAAGACGCCGGTATCCGACGCGATGCGCGCCAGCGCTTTGAGGTGACCGATGGCGAGATCCACCACGTGGATGTAATCGCGCACCCCGGTACCATCCGGCGTCGGGTAGTCGTTGCCAAACACCCCCAGCTCCTTGAGCTTGCCCACGCCGACCTGACTGATATAGGGCAGCAGGTTATTGGGAATGCCGTTGGGATCTTCGCCAATCAGGCCGCTCTCGTGGGCACCGACCGGGTTGAAGTAGCGCAGCAGCACTATGGCCCAGCGCGGATCGGATTTGGCGAGATCGCGCAGGATCTCTTCGACCATCAGCTTGGAGCGGCCATAAGGGTTGGTGGCGCTGGTGGGGAAATCTTCCCGCAGCGGTACCGAGGCCGGATCGCCGTAAACGGTGGCCGAGGAGCTGAATACCAGCCGGAACACGCCGGCCCTGGCCATCTCCTCACACAGCACCAGGGTGCCGGTGATGTTGTTTTGGTAGTAGGTGAGCGGGATCTGGCTCGACTCACCGACTGCCTTGAGCCCAGCGAAATGGATCACCGACTCGATCTGGTGGGCGGCAAACAGCTGTTGCAGGCAGGCCCGGTCCAGCACATCCCCTTCGACGAAGATGACCGGCTTGCCGGTGATCCGCTCGACCCGTTTGAGCGATTCGGGGGAGGAGTTGGAGAGGTTGTCCAGCACCACGACCTGCTGCCCGACGTTCAAGAGTTCAACCAGGGTATGGGAGCCGATATAGCCGGCGCCCCCTGTGACCAGAATTGTCATTATGTATCCCGTGTTCGACTGAAACTGGGGGCAGAGTCTACCCGCCCAGCCTTCTCAGGAAAAGAGCGGGATGCCAATGACGCCCTCAATAGTCGACGCTGACATCCCCGCTGGCGGTGCAGGAACAGGCCAGTGCCACCCCGCGCTCGAGATCCTGTGCGCTCAGGGTCATCACGCTCTGGCGCTCGATTTTGCCCTCCGTGGTACAGCGACAGGCCCCACACACCCCGGCGCGGCAGGCCGCCATCATGGTCTCCCCCGCTCCCTCCAGCGCCGCCAGCAGGGTTTGACCCGGCAGGATCTTCACCTTCTTGCCGCTCTTTTTGAGGGTCAGCCAGAAGTGGTCGCTGCCGGCCGCAACTGGCGCCGTACTCGATGTTCCAGCAGGCAGGCCGAACGACTCCTGGTGCAACTGCGCTGCCGGCAGTCCCAGCTCCGCCAGCATGGTGCAGACGGCGGTCATGTAGGGGGCAGGCCCGCACAGATAGACGTGGCGTGCGAGCAAATCTGGCGCCAATTCCCTCAGCATCTCCGGTGTGAGCCGGCCAACCCAGGGATAAGCCGTTGGCGCCTCATCCCCTACTTTCTCCAGCACTAACGCGTGGCGCACGCCGGAATGAGCAGCGGCCAGCGCAGCCAAATCGTCTGCGAAGATCACATCCTCCGGCGAGCGGGCACTGTGAATGAAGCGGATGTCGGCGTCCGGCCGTTTGGCCAGCTCGTCACGCAGCATGGCCCACATGGGGGTGATGCCGGAACCGGCGCTCAAGAGCAGCGGCCGCTCGCAGGGCAAGGCCGTCAGGTTGAAGTCGCCGAAGGGGCCATCCACCCGGATCTCGTCCCCCACTTGCAGGGTTTGATGCAGATGGTGGGAGACCAGTCCGACATCCTTGATGGTGACCTGCCAGCAGGCATCCTGCGGGCTGGAAGAGAGGGTATAGGCACGGCATTGGGGCTTGCCGTCAATCTCGGTGTGCAGCGTCACGCACTGGCCAGCCAGCACGGCAGGCAGGCTGCCCGTCTGCGGCACGAACTGCCAGCTCGCCACGTCGTGGGTATCCGCCCGGCGGCCGATGCACCTGAGGGTGAGAGAGGTGGAGGTCATCGCAAGGCTCCTCTTGCTGAAAAATGTTGGAAAGTGGTCGTTAAAAAAAGGCGAGCCATCAGGCTCGCCAAAGGCTTACAACATGCTGAGCGTGTAAGGCGGATGTGGCGCCGCTCAGGCCGCCAGGATCTCGGCGAGATCGGCTTCGGCCGTGGTGGTTCCTTTCAGACCGAACTGCTCCTCCAGCACCTTGAGCAGAGCCGGGGTGAGGAAGGCCGGAGCAGTCGGGCCGGTACGGATGTCCTTCACACCCAGCGCCAGCAGGGTGAGCAGGATGACGATGGCTTTTTGCTCGAACCAGGAGAGCACCAGGGTCAGCGGCAGATCGTTGACGCCGCACTCGAATGCTTCGGAGAGCGCCAGCGCCAGCTGGATGGCGGAGTAGGCATCGTTGCACTGACCCACATCCAGCAGGCGCGGAATGCCGCCGATGTCGCCGAAATCGAGCTTGTTGAACTTGTACTTGCCGCAACCCAGGGTCAGCAGCAGGCTGTCCTGCGGGATCGCCTTGGCAAACTCGGTGTAGTAGGCGCGCTCGGCACGGTCACCATCACAGCCACCGACCAGGAAGAAGTGGCTGATTTCGCCGGCCTTGACCTTGTCGATCACCGCCGGGGCGGCCTGCATCAGGGCGTTGCGGGCAAAGCCGATGGTGATGAAGTGCTCCAGCTCAACGTGCTTGAAGCCTTCCAGCGCTTGCGCCTTGGCGATCACGGCGGAGAAATCTTCCCCTTCCAGGTGGGTCACGCCCGGCCAGCCGACGATGGAGCGGGTGAAGATGCGATCCGAGTAGTTGCCCACATTCGGGTCGATGATGCAGTTGGAGGTCATCACCACGGCGCCCGGGAAGTTGGCAAACTCCTTCTGCTGGTTCTGCCAGGCGGAGCCGTAGTTGCCCACCAGGTGCGGATACTGCTTGAAGAAGGGGTAGGCCAGCGCCGGCAGCATCTCGCCATGGGTGTAGACATTGATGCCGGTGCCCTTGGTCTGCTCCAGGATGAGCTTGAGATCCACCATGTCGTGACCGGAGACCAGGATGCACTTGCCCGGAACCGGAGTGACGCGAACCTGGGTCGGCTCGGGGTGGCCGAAGGCGGTGGTTTCACCGAGGTCCAGCATCTCCATGATCTTGAAGTTCAGCAGGCCAATGTCCATGGCGCACTTGAACAGCGGATCCAGATCGCTCGGATCCGTACCGAGCCAGCTCATGATGCGATGGAATTCGGCGGCTACCCCGGCATCCTGCTGATCCAGCACCCGGGCGTGCTCCATGTAGGCAGCGGCGCCCTTGAGGCCGTAGAGGCAGAGCAGGCGCAGCCCCATGATGTCTTCGTTGACTTCGTTCTTGCCGCGGTTGACCGCGGTCTGCGGCGCCTGGGCCAGCTGGGCTAGCAGATCGGCACCCGGCTCGAAACGGGCGGCAGCGGGCAGTGTGTCGGCCTGCACCGCCAGCGGTGCCAGCTTGGCAGCCAGCTGCTGACGATAGGTCAGCGCCTGGTTGACATACGCCACGATGCGGGCGGAGTCGAAGTTGACGTTGGTGAGGGTGGCGAAGAAGGCCTTGGGCACGAAAGCGTCGATCTCGCTGTCGACGATGCCGTGCTCGCGGGCGGCCAGCGCCCAGGCGCTGAGCCCCTGCAGGGTATAGATCAGCACATCCTGCAGATCAGAAGTTTCAGCCGTCTTGCCGCACATACCTTGTGCATAGGCGCAGCCGTTGCCTGCTGGGGTACGAATTGTTTGTTCACATTGCACACAAAACATCATGCCTCTCCTAATTGGACATTTCAGTTGTTTGTTTTGTGGCGATTCTATTCCTACGGCTCAGAACTTAATAGGCATTCAATTTGCCAATTCAATTTTCATTGATGCAGATCAAAAACAAAAAAGCCGCCCAAACGGGGCGGCAAGCGGGTGGATAAAAGGAGAGACAACTCAGGTTTGCAACAGAACACGATAACGGAACGAGCTGGGCTGGCGTCTGGTCAGGCAGGTCCAGCCCTTCGCTTCATCAAGCAGGCATGCTTCGCAGCGTCCGGCTTGGTTGACTATCAGGCTAAATAAGCGCGCAGCATCCAGACCAGTTTCTCCTGCTGCTGCACGTAGTCGGAGAGAATGGACGCAGTCCCTTCATCACCGGCATCGGCGGCCTGCCCCAGGATGCGGCGCTGGGCTACCAGCAGTTCGCGGAAACTCTCCAGCAGGGATTCGACGCAGGCACGACCGTCGTGCAGCCCCTTCTGCTCGGGAATGGCGGAAACTTTCAGGTAGTCGCTGAAGCTGTGCAGCGGCACGCCATCCAGGGTCAGGATGCGCTCAGCCAGCGCATCGACCTTCAGCAGCAGGTCGTTGTAAATCTCTTCGAACTTCAGGTGCAGCTCGAAAAACTGGTTGCCGCGGATGTTCCAGTGGAAGCCGCGAACGTTCATGTAAAGGATCTGGTAGCTGGCCAGCAACTTGTTCAGCTCGGCGGCCAGTGCTTGTGATTGAACGGTATCAAGACCAATCGGACTCTTCATGTTTCACCTCCAGATTTGACGACCTGGTCATCTTAGAACTCATCAGACTCAAAAGGTAATAGTTAAGATCTAACTGATTGATAGAGTGCGGCTATCATCCCTGCTGTCGGCCGGGCTAGGCGGCTCATTCAGGCTGCCGCTCGATGTAGAGGAGCACCTCCCCCAGCTGGATGCCGAACTTGCTGATGGCAGCCCGGTTGAGCAGGCGATTTTCATCCAGCAGATACATCCAGTCATCGAAACTCACCCGCACCACGCTGCCGTCAGGCAGCGCCAGATCGAGCTGATAGCGCCAGTTGAGGGCAAAGCCTGCCGTCTTGCCTACCGCCTCCCCCACCACGTCGGCCGCCGTGCCGCGCCAGTGACCATCCGCCCCCTTGCTCAAAAACCAGGTGCGGGTCTGCTGGCGCCCGTCATCAAAATAGAACTGCTCGAACAGCTCTCCTTTGTCCCCCTGCCAGTGCCCGCGCATCTCCACCCGAAAACGGCTGGTCACCTCGCCGCTGCGATCGGTCACCAGACCGTGCGCCGTCAGCTTGCCATTGAAGAAGCGGGCGAGCTCCCATTCAGGGCCCTGGCCGCGATAATCCTCCAGACTGCTGCCGCAACCAGCCAACAGCAGCAGCGGCAACAACAGCAGGTAGCGCCAAGTGCGGATGTATTTCATGAATTCCTTTTGCATCAGCGCTCTCCTCGCAGGCGGCGAGTAAGCGCCGGATCGCGGCTCCCTTGTGCCAGCCAGATGGCAAGAAAGGCCGCCGAAAATTGCGGATCGGCAAGGGTGCCGAGCGGCTTGTCCCGCCACCAGAAATGGCCCGCGCCGCCCCTGTCGACATAGAAGGTAAGCCGGTCACCCGCCTGGACATCGGGCCAGAGCGCGGCGAGCTGGCCAAGCTAGCCCTGACGCTGCTGCTCGCTGCCCAGCCCCAGTCGCTGCCATTCGGCGGCGGTGGCGCTCAGCAGATCTTCCCGTTCGATGGCTCTGGCGTAGGTGAGGCTGAGTGCCTGAGGATAGTGACCCGGCCGATAGCGGCCGTTCTCGCTGTAGAGGGTGGCGTCATAGAGCTTGAACCAGAGCCAGCTCATCTCGCCGCGCCCAACCGGTTGCAACTGCTGCCAGGGAGTAACCAGAGCTTGCCCGGTCTGGGCGAAAGGGGTCAGCGGTAGGCTCAAGCCTGCCAGCAGCAGGCTAATTCCACCCCATGTGCCAATGGGCGGGATCTTCGAGTTCATGCCAGTCCATCTCCTGTTCCAGCAGCGTGTTGATATCCTGCATCACCACCTGCTGCAGCTGCCCCTGCGCGTCGCGCTGACAGGCCACCACCAGATAGAAACGCTCGGTCAGCTCGTGCCGGCTCTCTTTGGTCCATTTGGAAAACAACAAGGTGTCGGTCGAAAAGGTGTTCATCTCGCTTCACCCTCCAGCTTGACCGTTACCCACAGGAGTACGGGTAACCACCACATCCAGATCACCGCCAGCAGTGCCGCACTGATCCCGATGCCCCAAGGTAAGTGTACTGCCCCCATGGCGGCTCCCGCCACATAGGAGGAGGCTCCCCCAACCATGCCGAACAGCCCCTGCTGCCAGCGCGGCAAGGGCCGCAGCCAGCGCAGACCGTGGGAGAGGGTCAGGGCAAAACCGCACCAGAGCAGCACCAGCCAGAGCGGAAAACCGGTGTTGAAATAAAACAGCCCGAGTTGCCAGAGCAAGGCATCGAGCAGGCTGCCGGCAAGAGCGACCGGGATGAGCCGCCAGTCGTGCCAGCGGCGGGGGGAGAAAAGAAAATGAAGCAGCAGCAGTGCCAGCAGCGGGCCCGGCTGCTGCCACTTCACCGCCAGCAACCAGTAGAGGTTGAACCCCAGCAGATGGGCCCACTGCCACATGATCAGCGACCGCCGACGGGCAGATCCCCACTCCAGCCGAGTGGGCCCGGTTTGGCCGCTTCCAGCTGCACCAGGCTGATGGTGCGCTCCCAGAAGCCCCCTTCACAGTAGGCGAAATAGAAGTGCCACAAGCGGATGAAATCCTGGCTGTAGCCGAGGGCTGGCAGCTCGGGCGCCAGCGCCAGGAAGCGCTCGCACCAATCAGCCAGCGTGCGGGCATAGTGGTGGCCGTGATCGTGCAGCCGCACCAGCTGCATGTCGGTCTCCCGCGCCAGCAACCCCGCCATCTGGGAGACGCTCGGCAGGCAGCCACCCGGGAAGATGTAGCGCTGGATGAAATCCACCCCTCGCAGGTACTGGGCATGGCGTTGATCGGCAATGGTAATGGCCTGAATGAGCAGGCGACCACCGGGTTTGAGCAGCCGTGACAGCTGGCGGAAATAGTCGGGCAGGAAGGCGTGGCCCACCGCTTCGATCATCTCGATGGAGACCAGCTTGTCGTAAGTGCCCTCCAGCTTGCGGTAATCCTCCAGCAGCAAGGTGATGCGATCCCCCAGCCCCTCTCGCGCAATCCACTCCTTGGCGTAGTCGTGCTGGGCCCGGGAGATGGTGGTGGTGGTCACCCGGCAGCCGTAGTGACGAGCCGCATAGACGGCGAGGCCGCCTCAGCCGGTGCCGATCTCCAGCAGATGATCGTCAGGCCCCAGTTCCAGCCGTTCGCAGATGGTGCGCAGCTTGGCCTGCTGCCCCTCTTCGAGAGTGGCACCGGCGCTCGGATAGATGGCGCTCGAGTACTGCATATGGCTGTCGAGAAAACCCTGATAGAGGGTGTTGCCGAGATCGTAGTGGGCGGCGATGTTGGAGCGCGAGCCGGTCAGGGTATTGCGATTGAGCCAGTGACGCACCTTGTTGAACGGGAAGCTGAGCCAGCCGAGGCGCCGCTCAAGGGAATCGAGCAGCGGCAGGTTGCGGGCCAGCAGCCGCACCAGAGCCACCGGATCCGGGCTGGTCCAGAGCCCCTCCACCCAGGTCTCCCCGGCGGCGATGCTGCCCCCCAGCAGCAGGCGGTGGTAGAAGGCCGGATCCTGCACCACCAGCTCGACGTGCAGGTCGGTGCCCGCCACGCCAAAGCTGTGGCGCTCACCGCCATCCCGCAGCAGCAGCTGGCCATGTTCGAGGCGACCCAGCAGATTGAGCAGCAGTTGCCTGGCCCCCTTGTCGATGAAAGAGGCAGAGAGGGTTGATTGCACAAGTTCCATTAGCGGCTCTCCGGATGGGTAAAGATGGGTGTTCGTTTGATAAAAAGACGCAGGGCCTGCCAGTAGATCCCGAGCAGCACCTTCATGGTCATCCAGGGCCAGCGGGCCAGCAGGGCCAGCAGCCCCTTGCGCGACAGCGGCGCCCGGCGCAGTGCCAGGGTGGCGTCAAACAGCTTGGCCTCCCCGGATACGGGATGACTCTCGATGTGGATCAGTGTCTCCTGCGTGGGCGGACGAATGCGCCAGTGGTAGCGCATCGCCAGCCCCATAAAGGGAGAGACGTGAAAATCCTTGTCGTGGGGGGCCAGCGCCGCCAGATCCAGCAGGTAGTAGTGGCGCTCGTT
Source organism: Aeromonas sp. 2692-1 (assembly GCF_013085505.1). Classification (NCBI taxonomy): domain Bacteria; kingdom Pseudomonadati; phylum Pseudomonadota; class Gammaproteobacteria; order Aeromonadales; family Aeromonadaceae; genus Aeromonas; species Aeromonas sp. 2692-1. Next base: position 2,066,808 of record NZ_CP038513.1, on the reverse strand, counting down.
CCAGGGGGTATTCGACACCTCCGCCAGCAGATAGCGCGCCTCGCCCTGCCGGTAGCAGAAGTAGAAGTTGACCGGGCTGAAGTAGAAACCCAGACAGCGCACGTTGCCGAGCAGCAGCACCCGCCCCTCGGGCTCGGCATCGCCACCCAGTTCGCTCACCTTCTGCCACACCGCCTGCTTGAGCGGCCCCTCGCTGCCGCGCAGGTAGTCGTCACGGTGAAACGAGAGCAGCCCTGCCCGCTCTACCCCGAACCAGCGCCCCTTGCCGAGCGTGGCCAACTCGTCGAGATCCAGCCCCAGCATGAAGAGGTTGTAGGAGAAGGCGTGGGCGCGCGGTGCGAAGCGGCGGTGGCGCACCGACCCCTGCCAGATGGCGCTAAGGGTGCCGGTCATGGCCTCGGCACTCGCCTCCTGCCCGCTCAGGACTGCACCCTTCATAGCTCGGCCCCGAACCGTCTGGCCACGTCCAGGGCGCTGCGCACCCCGTCTTCGTGAAAACCGTTGTACCAGTAGGCGCCGCAGAAGTGGATGTGCTGCTGGCCGCAGATCTCGGCGCGCCGTTGCTGGGCGGCGATGGAAGCCTGATTGAATACCGGATGGTGGTAGACGAAGCGGCGCAGCACCTTGCTCTCATCCACCTTGCCCTTTGGATTGAGGCTGACGCAGAAGGGCTGCGGAGAGCTAACCCCCTGCAGTATGTTCATGTTGTAGCTCACCAGCGGCCGCGCCCCGTCATCCTCGCCCAGCTGATAGTTCCAGCTCGCCCACGCCTTGCGGCGCACCGGCAGGCAGCGCACATCGGTGTGCAGCCATACGTCGTTGGCCTGATAGGGCATGGCGCCCAGAATGGCCTGCTCCCGCTCGCCCGGATCCGCCAGCAATGCCAGCGCCTGATCGCTGTGACAGGCGAGGATCACCTCGTCAAACCGCTCCTCGCCGTAGCTGCTCTGGATCAGCACCCCGTCCGCCTGGCGCCGGATCCCCTGCACCGGACAGGCCAGACGAATGTGAGCCTGCCAGCCGGCCGTCAGCGGGCCGATATATTCCCGCGAGCCGCCGGGGATCACGTACCACTGGGGCCGGTTGGCCACCTCGAGCAAACCGTGGTTGGCAAAAAAGCGCAGGAAGAAGCCCAGCGGAAAGGCGCGCATATCGGCCAGCGTCGACGACCAGATGGCAGCCCCCATGGGCAGGATGTAGTGGCGGGCGAAGTAGTCGCTGAACTCCCCCACCTGCAGAAAATCCCCCAGGGTCAGCTCGGGGCCGCCCCCCTGATGCTGCCCATCCGCCAGCCAGGCCCGCGCCTCCCGATTGAAGCGCAGGATCTCGGCGACGAAACCGTAGAAACGGGGACTCAGCAGGTTGCTGCGCTGGGCAAACAGGGTATCCAGGTTGTGGCCGTTGTACTCCAGCCCCTGCGGGCTTTTCACCGAGAAGCTCATCTCGGCCGGCTGCCGCGCCACCCCGATCCGCTCGAGCAGCCTCAGGAAGTTGGGGTAGGTGCGGTCGTTGAAGACGATGAAGCCGGTGTCGATGGCATAGCTGCGCCCCGCCTGCTGGACGTCGACGGTAGCGGTGTGGCCGCCCAGGGTCGGCGCCGCCTCGAACAGGGTGATGTCGTGCAGCTTGTGGAGCAGAAAACCGGCGGTCAGACCTGAAATACCGGAGCCGACGATGGCGATCCTTTTCTTCATGAAGGGCGTCCTTTCGAAACGAGTGTGCGGCCAAGACGCAGCCAGAGCCCCGTCGGCAGCGCGCCAAGCAGGCGCAGCAGCCAGATGAAACGGCGGGGAAAGTGGATCTGGTGACGACCGGCAGTGAGCCCCGCCATGATGGCGCGGGAAGCCTCTTCCACCGTCACCAGACAGGGCATGGGAAAATCATTTTTGGCGGTGAGCGGGGTCTGCACAAAGCCGGGGCGGATCAGGGTCACCCCGATCCCTTTGCCGGCCAAATCGAGGCGCAGGGTATCCGCCAGATAATCGAGGGCCGCCTTGGAGGCGCCATAGGCTTCGGCCCTGGGCAGCGGCAACCAGCTCACCGACGAGCTGACGATGGCAAGGCGTCCGCCCGCCCCGAGCAGCGGCAAAAAGGCGGCCAGGGCATGACCGGTGGCGATGAGGTTGGTCTCGATGACCCTAGCAAACAGGGCACCGTCAAACCCCTCGGCTACATCCATGTACTCGCAGTGGCCGGCATTGAGGATCACCAGATCGACCCGTGGCAAGCCGGCGGCCGCCTCGCTCACGGCGCTGGCATCGCGCCCGTCGAACTGCAGTGGCGTGATGCCGTGACGCCCCAGCGCCAGCAGCCGCTCGCCATCGCGCCCGCAACCCCACACCTGCCAGCCGGCGCGCCGATAATCGAGCGCCAGCTGAAAGCCGATGCCCGAGGTGGCACCGGTGATCAGCACACGGCCGCTGCTCATGCGCCCAGCCTCCCCTTGATGGTACGCACCAGGGGGCCTATCAGCGGCAACTGCTCGTAGAGCATGGCGCCCAGATCGAAGTAGTCGCGATGCAAGCACACCTTGCCCGCCTCGTCGAACTCGAGGCGGGTGGCCCCCTCCACCGTCACCGGCGCACCGCCGCGCAATCTGGGATGGGAGAAGGTCATGGTCCAGCCGAGCCAGGCCTGGCGCCCCTGCAGCAGCTTGCTGGTGATGACGAAGCGGCAGTAGGCCAGGCGCTGATAGAGGACGGCAAAATAGTCGGTGAGCGCCGCCAGCCCCTCGATGCGGTGAGCAGGATCGGTAAAGACCACCTCGTTTGCGTAGACCTCGGGCAAACGGTGCAGCTCGTCTCTGCTTAGCTGCTGATAGAGGGCCACAAAGCGGGCCAGCGACTCATCCATGCTATTTCTCCAGGGCGCGAAACATCTCGATGGCTCTCACCCGGGCAACGGCGTGGTCCACCATGGGGGCCGGATAATCGTGTCGCCCCTTGAGCCGCAACCAGTCGTGGGGTTGATGCAGATAGGCGGCAGGCAGATCAGCCAGTTCAGAGACCCAGGTACGAATGAACTCCCCTTGCGGATCAAATCGTTGCCCTTGGGTGGTGGGGTTGAACACCCGGAAATAGGGCGCCGCATCGGCGCCGGTCCCCGCCGCCCACTGCCAGCCGCCGTTGTTGGCCGCCAGATCCCCGTCGATCAGCCGGCTCATGAAGTAATCCTCCCCGAGCCGCCAGTGGATGTGCAGATCCTTGGTGAGGAAGCTCGCCACTATCATCCGCAACCGGTTGTGCATCCAGCCGGTGGCATTGAGGCAGCGCATCGCCGCATCGACGATGGGGTAGCCGGTACATCCCTCACACCAGGCGGCGAAGGCATCCGGATCCCAGCTCCACGGCAGGGCCGTCGTCTCCGGCTTGAAGGGCCGATTCATGGAAAGGGTCGGGATCAACAGCAGCAGGTGGCGATAAAACTCGCGCCAGATCAGCTCATTGAGCCAGACAAAGCCGGGCTGGGCCTTGGACTGGGGCCGATAGCCAAGGCGCTGCTGAAGCGCCGCCACGCACTGGCGCGGGCTGATGATGCCGGCCGCCAGATAGGGGGAGAGCACCGAGGTGCCCGCGATGGCAGGGAAATCCCGGGTCTCGCCATAGTCGAGCACCGCCTGCTCCAGAAAGTCATTCAGACGGCGGCTGGCCTCGGCCTCCCCCACCGGCCAGCGGGGGTCTGCCGTCAGCTCGCCAAGGGCGGCATCGACGAAGTGCCGCTCGGCCAGCGGCTGCCACGGCAGCGGCTCACCACGAGCAGTGGGCGCGCGATGAATGACGAAACCATCCTCATCGAGCGCTTTGAGCCAGGCGCGGCTGAAGGGCGTGAAAACCTTGAACATCTCGCCAGAGCCGGTCAGCACCCGCCCAGGCGGCAGCACGCAGCAGCCGTTGAGCCAATGACAACCCACCGCCTGCTCCGCCAGCGCGGCGGTGACGGCCTGGTCCCGACGCAGCTCATCGATCTCGATGGCTTGATTGGCGTAGAGCTGGGTTACGCCCAGCTCGCGGCAGAGGTCTGTCAGCGCCGTCGGCACTTCGCTAAAAGCCTCTACCCGCAGCAGATGAAGCGGGATGCCGAGCGCCGCCAACTCGCGGCCCAGCACATCGACCTGCGCCAGCAAAAAGCGCTGACGGACGGGGGCCAGCTTGTGCTGCCGCCACTGGGTCGGGGAGAGGATAAAGAGCGCGGCGACCGGCTCATCACCGGCGCAGGCATGCCGCAGCGCCGGGTTGTCGGCAAGGCGCAGATCGCTGCGAAACCAGACCAGCTTCATGATTTTTTCCTCCCGCGCCCGCCGGCGCCAGCCGCCGCAGGCCCGCCCGCCATCGCCTCGGCAAGGCTCGCCTGCCAGCCGTGGGCTTGCAGCCACTCGCCATCGTAGAGGCGCCCCAGTTCACCAAACAGGCGGGTACCGGCCGGCCAGTCGGCAGCCAGCTCCTGCTTGCCAAGGCCGGCCCCCAGCAGCACTAGCCAGGGGGTAACTGCACGCCCCTCCAGCAGGCTGGCATGGCGCGGCTCCACCGCCCCCAGCAGCTGCACCTCATGGCCCTGACCGATCAGCTCGTAGGCGGCCCAGACCAGATCGAGCGGGCCCACCTGTCCCCAGCTCGCCAAGGTGACCGGCATACCCTTCTCCTGCTCGATCAGGTGGCGGGCAAAGCGGGTGTGCAGCCAACCGAGCCACACCTGTTGCAGCAGCTCGCCATCGGGGCGCTCGCGCCACAGCCCGAGCAGCCGCTCCACCAGCGGCTGCAGCACCCGGCTGCGCACCAGTTCGAACGGGTAACTCGCCAGCAGGTCGTTCAGCTCGGCCTCGGCCTTGCGCTGGTTGAAGGCGAGCAGCGCCTGACTGAACTGCTCCAGGGTCTGCTGCCAGTGATCGCTCACCGGCTGAGCCTGGGGTTCGCTCAAGAGCCCCTTCACCTGTCCGATGCTCACTCCCCGCTCCAGCCAGCTCAGGATCTCGCCAATCTGGCGAATGTCCTGCTCGCTGTAGAGGCGGTGGCCCTTCTCGGTGCGGGCCGGCTGCACCAGCCCGTAGCGACGCTGCCAGGCGCGCAGGGTCACGGCGTTGACGCCGGTGAGGCGGGAGACCTCGCGAATGGGGTAGATCCCCTCCTCCGGCGAAGGAGAAGCAGAGTGCGGTAAATCAGACATAACGGCATCCAGCAAAGGTTGAGGGAGAGGCCCCGGCCATCCGCCGGGGCCTGCACAGAGTATTCAGAGCCCGTAGCGCAACTTGAGCGTATCGGGATGGGGATTGAGATATACCTGCTCGGCGAGATAGGGGTTGGGGTATTCGCGCAGGTAGTGGCGGATCAGGGTGAGCGGCACCAGCAGCGGAAATACGCCGGTACGGTATTTGTCGATGGTGTCGCACAGTTCCTGCTTCTGGGCCGGAGTCAGCACCCGCTTGAAGTAGCCCTGCAGGTGCATCAGCACATTGGTGTGGCTGCGCCGGTTGGCCCGCAGGGTCAGCGCCGCCATCAACCCCTTGATGTAGCTGTCGGCCACCTGCTGCAGGTCGGCCTTGGCCAGGTTGCCGAGCAGCTTGCCAAGCGCCCGGTAATGGGTGGTGGCGTGGGAGAGCACCAGATACTTGTAGCGGGAGTGGAAGCGGATCAGCGCAGAGGCGGTAATCCCGCGCGCACAGAGCTGCTGCCAGTCGTGGTAGGCAAAGACCCGCAGCACGAAGTTTTCCCGCAGGATGGGATCGCACAGGCGGCCATCTTCCTCCACCGGCAGCAGGGGATTGGCCTCCATCAGCGCCTTGGCAAAGAGGCCCACTCCCTCCTTGGCACTCCCCTCGTTGTTGGCGCCATAGATCCGCACCCGCTCCATGCCACAGCTGGGGGATTTGGCGCAGAGGATGTAGCCGGAGATGAAGTCGAGCTGGCGCGCCTTCTGCTCGCTGAAGGCGATGAGCTGGTCGGTGACATCGAAGCTGCCGTTGCTCGCCTCGGCGCGGATCTCGCCGTGGCGCTTCACCAGCCGGATGGCGGCGCGGGGCGCCCCCAGGCCAATGGCCATCTCGGGACAGACGGGGTGATAGTCAAAGTGGGCACCGAGATCCCGCTCGCAGAAGCTGGAACGCTTGTGGCCCCCGTCGAACCGTACCTCCTGCCCCAGCAGGCAGGCGCTGATACCAACCTTTATCTTGTACATACCATCACTCCTTGTATAAGTCTGAATCAGTTATAGCAGTTATACAAAAAATTGTAAGTTGTATAACTATTGCGGACTGATACGGCACAAGGGTGAAGGGTGGATCAACCGGAAATGAAAAAACCCATGACCGAAGTCATGGGTAAAAATGAAGACACTACAGGAAGGATGATTAGAAGCTGTACTTCACACCCAGGCTGGTGATGGAGCCCTGTTGCAGGTCCCACTTGCGGTAGGTGTAGTCGGCGGTGAGGGCCAGGTTCTGGCTCACCTTGTAGGCGGCGCCCACTTTGAAATCGTGCATGTCGTCGGTCATGTTGGCGTAGCGGTAGCCGGTGGAGAGCTCGACCGCGCCGATGTCGTAGCGCAGGCCGGCCTCACCGTACATGCTGCCGCTGTTCTTGCGGGTGATCACGTCCCAGCCGCTGTCTTTGACGTTGGCAGCCACCTGACGCTCCATGGTGTAACCCATCAGGCCCGCTTCCCCATACAGGTTCAGACCTGTGCTGAGCGGGGTGTAGACACCCAGACCCAGGCTGGAGATGCCCATGCTGTCGTTGCCATCGTTGCGGGAGGTGTACTCGCTGCCCAGACGACCGTAGAAGTTGGAACCGAAGCTCTTGGAGAGGTCCAGATTCAGACCGCCGAAGTCGCGGTTGTTGCTATCCTTGCCGCCGATGTAATCGGACTTGGTGTGCGCCCAGGTCAGGCCGCCTTTGGCGTAGCTGAAGGCATCCTCAGCCAGAGCGGAAGTTGAAGCGAAACCGGCCAGAACCAGAACTGAAAGTGCAACTTTTTTCATTTTGATGACTCCATCGTTGAGCTAGTTGAGACCTAGCTGGAATGGGGTCATTGTGCAGAGGGCGGGGAGAAATGCCGAGCGGCAAGCTGTTGCCAAACCATGTCAGATGTAAGCAACTGTTGCAGGTGGTTACCGGGTTAACAATCAAGACAGGCTCCACGAAGGAGCCTGTTGCATGAGGGATCAGCGGAACTCCACTTCCTCAATCTCGACCCGCACCAGGGGCTTGCCGGTAAGGCCGGCCGGGCGCGGCACCTCCAGCACCATGGAGGGGCGCTGCTGCCCCTTGCGCAGATAGGACTCCGGCAGACGGTTCTCGCCGACCCAGAAGCGGGCCTCCTGCTTGACCAGCTGGGCCCCCTGCTCGCTGAACAGGGTCACGCTGCCACGCACCCGTACCACGTTGCGGGTGCCAGTGTTGCTCACCATGAATTGCAGTTGCAGAGGATCCGAGCCCTCCACCTTGGCCAGCTTGACGCCGATCCCGTCCTTGACGGCCTGGGCCAGCAGATCGGGATTGCTCATCGCCTGCTCGGTCAGCACCGGCACGGCCACCGTGCCCTGCACCGCGCTGCCGTCGGCGGCGGGTTTGAGCAGCAGGTATTCCCAGGTGAAGTCATCGTTGAGCTGCACCTGACGGCCATCCGGCAGGGTCACCTGGGTGAGCGGAGCGGCCTGCACCAGCAGGGGTGAGAGGCAGAGGGCAACCAGCAGACGGGACAAGGGTTTCATAGGGTGATGACTCGGCGTCGATGGAAAAGGGCGTCAGTATAAAGAGTCCGCTCCGGCTTGCCTATGACCGCACTCACGTTCCTGTCCTCGGTTGCCTAGACCACCAGCTCCTGCCGCTCCTCTTCCGCCGCCATGTCCAGCGTCACCAGATCGAAGGCCGTGCTCTTGAGGGCGGTGAGGATATCCGGCTGCAGATCGAAGGCCTGGGCCCGCAGCCGGTCCGGCACCCGCACCCGGGCCAGGGTGGTGGCCCGATCGGCGAGGGTATGAAAGAACACCTGGGCCTCCTCCAGCCCCATGTCGGCCAGCATCTGCTCCGCCATGTCCACCATTCGCAGATGACGGCGCTCCACCAGCTCGGGGTCGGAGAAACGGTAACTCAGGCAGCCGTGGGCACTCTTGCCCCAGCGCCCAAGCTGGCGCTTGTTGAAGCCGTAGCGAAAGTCCCTGTGGGTCATGCCCTGCTTGGCAAACAGCCAGAGGGTATTGGTCGGCAGGCTGCCGAAACGGCGCAGATACTCCTGCAGCTCCTCCACCGGCGCCGGCAGCAGCATGGGCAGATGGCTCCAGTCGGTTTCCAGCGCGGTGAGGTGGCAAATGTAGCGCACCGGGTCGATCACCTCGTTGAGGTGGCGCAGGTGATCGCAGAAGATCATCTCATCGGTCTTGATCACCCGCTGCTCGATGCCGTAACGCTGGCAGTAGCGCTTGGCGCGCGCCACCTCCTTGCGACTGCGGGTCGGGCTGTCCAGGGTGATGGCCCGGATCCGGATACCGCTGGCGCGGCACAGATCCATGCTGTAGCAGGATTCCAGTCGACCGGAAAAGGAGACCGCCAGTTCGCCGTAGCCAGCCAGGGTCTCGATAAGTGACTGTTCCCTGGTCTGAAAGGTCTGATCGTATCCCCGATTCAGCACAACGATATTGGCATCCATAACGACGGCACCGGATGATGAATTGGGCGCCATTGTGCTGCAACAATCCTGAATAAACCCTTAAAGGGCAGGGATAAATCAGAATTTAATGATAATTTCATGCCAATTAGTTTCATTTTCATCCAGCTGAGCATCATAAATCCGAAGTTTCGCCTGATGAACCTGATGCATGCGCAGAAATCCCTCCGCCTGTTCGAGGGAGGCAAAGGTCAGCCGGCCCCCTCCGCTGTCGGTGAGACACTGCATCTCGCCGTCGGCCTCGACACAGAGCTGATACCCGCTGCCATCCAGACAGGCGATCAGCAGCCCCGCGTCCGGATAGTGACTGAGCCAATTGCGAAACCGGCCATGCTCCATACCCTCTCCCTCGACATCCTGCCATTCAGACGGGCAGGTAACCCTGCGCCACCAGTTGCTGGCGACAACTGTATGCATCGGTAAACACCAGGCCGCCGATCCCCAATGCCTGTGCGGCAGTCACGTTGGCCGGGCTGTCATCGATGAACAGGCACTGCTCGGCCTGCAAGTCGAACGATACCAGCAGATAGCGGTAGATATCCGGCTCCGGCTTCATCATCCGTACCCTTGCCGACACCACCTTGCCACTGAAGAAACGCCAGAAGGGCTGATGCTGCTCCAGCCAGTCGATGCTGGCATGCCCCATGTTGGAGAGTGCGTAGAGGGTATGACCCGCCCCATGCAGGCTCTCTATCAGGCTCAGCATAGCGGGATCCGGCACCAGCGAGGCGGGCACCGCCTGCAAAATCGCCAGGTTTTCGGCGGCGCTCAGCCCGGTGCGATGCTCGGCCTGACGGGCCATGGTGTGCAGTGAGAGGGTGCCGCGGTCCACCTCCAGCCAGTCCGGGTGGTTGAACAGCCGCTCCGCCAGCTGCTCAGCTCCGTGCTCCCCGCGCACCGAGCGCACGATACCGACCGGATCCCAGCTCACCACCACCCGTCCCAGGTCGAAAATAATCGCCATCTTCACCTCCAGCTATCTGCATCATTACGACAGCAAGCGGGTCCGTTTTACCCGGTTTTTCCCCCGCAGGCTCACGCCCCTACCCTGCCCCGTTCTCCTCCCCCGGGCAAGTTTTACTTGCATCGCACGGTCAAATCCCTTAATGGTTATGGCGTTACCTCAAGGACACACTCATGCACGCACCATTCTTTTTTGCTTTCTCGTTTATCCGGCCCTCATGAGGGAAGGCCCGTCGTCACGTGAAGCACTCGCGTAAACAGAAAGCAAAGACGAATCGAGCCTCCCCTAGCGGAGGTTTTTTTTTGCAGCCACCACAATCGATTACTTGGATAGGGAACCATCATGGCAACGCTCGACGAGATCAGACAAGACATCACCCAGTTGGATCAGGAGCTGCTCGCCCTGCTGGCCAAACGCAAGACCCTCAGCATCGAGGTCGCCCGCGCCAAGCAGGCCAACCCGCGCCCGATCCGCGATCCCCAGCGCGAGCAGGATCTGCTGGTCGCCCTGATCCAGAAAGGGCGTGTGCTGGGGCTGGACGCCCAGTACATCACCCGCATCTACCACACCATCATCGAAGATTCCGTGCTCTCCCAGCAGGCCTATCTGCAGAGCCTGCTCAACCCGGAGCAGCAGGAGCCGATGACCAGCGTCGCCTACCTGGGACCACGCGGTTCCTACTCCAGTCTCGCCGCCCGCAAGTACCTGGCCCGCTACAAGGATCAGGTGATCGAGGTGAACTGCCAGAATTTCCGCGAGGTGCTGGATGCGGTAGAGTCGGGCCGTGCCGCCTTCGGCGTGCTGCCCATCGAGAACACCAGCTCGGGCTCCATCAACGAGGTGTACGACGTGATGCAGCACACCAGCCTCTCCATCGTCGGTGAGCTGACCTACCCCATCGAGCACTGCATCCTCACCGCCGTGCCGACCGAGCTGGGCCGTATCAAGACCTTCTATGCCCACCCGCAGGTATTCCAGCAGTGCTCCCATTACCTCAGCAAGCTGGAAGGAGCGCGCCACGAGATCTGCGACTCCTCCTCCAGCGCCATGATGAAGGTGAAGGAACTAGCGAGCCCGGAGGCGGCAGCCATCGGCAGCGCCGCCGGCGGCGAGCTGTACGGACTGGACGTGCTGGCCGAGCAGCTGGCCAACCAGAAGGAGAACTACAGCCGCTTCATCGTGGTGGCGCGCAAGCCCATCGACGTGGCACCGCAGATCCCGGCCAAGACCACCCTCATCATGTCCACCTCCCAGAAACCGGGCTCGCTGGTGGAGGCGCTGCTGGTGCTGCGCAGCAACGAGATCAACATGACCAAGCTCGAGTCCCGTCCGGTGCAGGGCAACCCGTGGGAGGAGATGTTCTACCTGGATGTCTCCGCCAACCTGCAGACCCCGGCCATGCAGGCCGCATTGATGGAGCTGACCAAGATCACCCGCTACATCAAGGTGCTGGGCTGCTATCCGAGCGAAGATGTCAAACCGACCGCCGTGCCGCCGGTACTGCTGGGCAACTAGCCAACGCGGATCAGCCAGGCTGGGCGGCCGACACCGCCAATGAAAAAGGCGACCATCCGGGGTCGCCTTTTTGTCGTCCATTCGCCGCGGGCACGCCGTCAGAACTGGCCCGCCATCAGCTGGTTGATGTTGTAGAGGGCGCGGGTATCGAGCTCCATCTCGGTGGCATAGGTGTTGCCACGGGGATAAGAGGCCACCACCCTGGCACCACGCACCATGCCGGCTACCGACACGTCCAGCGAATTGGAGGTCTGGGTCAAGTCCTTGTAGCTGCTCTGGCCGCGCACCTGCTGGCCGTTGAGCTGTTCCGCCAGCTCGCGATAGGCATCCATCTTGGAGGCGCGGATGGCCTGCAGCATCTTCTCGGACTGGGACGGGCCGGGCTGGATGTCGATCACCGCGTAACCGACCGCCTTGAGCACCGGGAAGTCATCCGGCTTGTTGTTGCCGCCGCCATAGTTGACCACCCGATTGCCGCCGCTGCACGCCGTCAGCAGCAGGGCCAGCAGGCATCCGAACAGGATTTTCATTGCATCTACTCCTTGTCAGGGCGTCAGATTGACCAGATGGCCGCCGGGACGCGCCTGGCTGTCACGCATCAGGTAACCGCGGTTGATCGAGGCCCGGCCAAACGAATTGTTGGCACCGAACAGGTATTGTTGCGGGATCAGGCTCTGGGCCGTGGTCTCCACCATCTTGGTACGCAGGTCGATGATGCGGGCATTGACCAGGATCCCCTGCTTGTTGCGGCTGAAGGTGCCGGTCAGGATGCGGGAGATGGGCAGCCGGGGGGAGAGATCACGATAGTTGCGGCTCATCACGAAGTCCCCCTGCGGGGTGACCTTGATGCTGCCGGTCAGCTTGAAATCCACCACCACTTCCCCGCGCCGGTTCAGCTCGTAAATAAAGCTCTCCTCGATCTGCTGCCCCATCCAGTTGGTGTCCTGCAGGGTATCGAGATCGACGAAAGAAGAGACCGCGATGGGTTCGGTCAGGGTGGAGAGCGACTTGCGCTCCATCAGCTGATCGGTCATGCGCGCCACCAACCAGTTGAGTTCCATCCCCTGCGCCGCCTGACGAGGATCACCCTGCTCCCGGTTGATGGGGTCGGAGCCGCAGCCGGCCAATGCCAGGGCGAGCGCCAACGCCGTGATGAGTTTGTTCATGGATACCTTTCCTGTATCTGCACCTGATTTGTTATCGGTTCGACCGGCCAAAGCTTGAGCCGGGAATGAGGCATGGATCTTGCTAAATACTCGCGTGTGCTGTGTAACCGGCACGGTTCTGTGATCTGTATCGGCCGGCGACCTCGCTTCGACAGAGGTGAATCGCGCCGACCCGCATATTCAAGGTGCTTGTCATGAAATTACCGCTGCTGTTAACCCTGCTGCTGGCCAGTCTGTCGGCCCGGGCCGAGATCATCGAGGCGCAGGGCAGTGCCGCCATCCTGGGCGGAGACGAGGTCTACGCCCGCGAGCAGGCGACCCGCGATGCCCTGCGGCAGGCTCTGCTGGCCAGTGGCGCCGCCGTCTCCAGCATCCAGCGCCTGGAAAACGGCAGCCTGCGCTCCGAGCAGATCCAGATCCGTTCCGGCGGCGATATTCGCCAGTATCGGCTCAAGCGGGAAGAGGTGCGCAACGGCCGCATGTACATCACGCTGCAGGCCGACATCCAGGCCGAGCGCCAGATCTGCCAGACCCAGCACTACGCCAAGGATTTGACGCTGGTGCGGCTGCGGCTGCGCTACCCCGAGCAGGCGAGCTACGGCGCCCTCGACGACATGCCCGCCAACCTGTCACGCCGCATGTTCGAGGCCCTGGCCAACGCACCGCAAGGGGTGGCCGTGCGCCAGTGGCTGGACGAGAACCTGCGCATCGACCCGCTCCACCTGCAACAGGGGGATCGCAGCGCCCTCGAGGAGATCAAGGCCCTCAGCCTGCGCACCGACAGCCAGTATCTGGTGCTCGGCAGCATCGACGATCTCTCCCTCGAGCCGCAAGGCAACCAGCTGACCAGCTGGTATGAAGACCCCATCCGCAACTTTCGCATGCAGCTCTATCTGTTCGACGGCATCAACGGCAGCCTGCTCGGCCGCAAGGAGTACCAGGGCCGGGCCAACTGGACCTTCGCCAAGCGGGATCAGGTGGGCAGCAGCAGCGGCCAGTTCTGGCAGTCGAGCTACGGCCAGGAGGTCAACTACCAGTTGCAGGAAGCGGTGCAGGATCTGGTGGCCCAGCTCAGCTGCGCCCCGGTCACCGCCCGGGTGGTCGGCCAGAACGAGCGCGGCCCCCACATCAATCTGGGCCGCCGCAACGGCGTCCGGCTCGGGGATCAGTTCCGCATCCAGCACGATGCCGATTTCATCGACCCCTACGGCAAGTCGCGCATGATGCGCAACCCCGCCGACGGCCTGTTCGAAGTGGTGCAGGTATTCGAGGATGGCGCCATCATCAGCAGTCAGAACAAATATTCGCCGTTTAACATCCAGATCGGGGATCTGGCAGTATTGGAATAAGAATCAAGGGTTTAAAAGGGAGCGGCTTCTTGTATAATGCCCGCCACAATGCTCCCGTAGCTCAGTAGGATAGAGCGGTCCCCTCCTAAGGGATGTTTATTGCTTAAAAATCTATCTAAATAGGCTGTTATAAGATTTTTTAAATATTAGGAATTATAAATATTTCCTTTAAAAACATAGCTTTATAGTTCAAAAAGCATTCATAAACAACCAGGCCGCTTGTTTTGTGAGCGGTGCAATCGATGCCTATTTTGCGCTATTTAAGAGCTATTCACGCCATTCAACTCTACTTTTGCGCTATTTTGCCGCTATAATGTCTCAATAGAACATTTTTCGGTGGTACCTAATGGCTCCCAAAAATCCGGCTACATCCATACGCAAAGAAGAGTTCGATCTTAAGACGCTGCTCCAGGGTCACCCTGCGGCCATAATTAAAGGGAAATTCTCATTCACCTTTAAAGACCAGTACATAGATAGTCTTCCATTTATTAATGATAAAAATAAATGCGTTGAATTAACGCACTATAGTTCTGACGATGAGAAATATAATGAAAAGAACAAACCAAGATTAAAACTAAGAATCGGAAACAGTGTTAAGACATTCTATATTGTTTACGATAAAAATCGGAGGCAGAAAATTGGCAATTGGATGACTCGCACTAAAAGTGGACATTATCCAAAAGGTTTTTTTAGCGTTACACAGGCTAAGGAAGAGTTTAAGAGATTAGTTAGTGATGCTGAAAAGATTAATCCAGAAAAGTGGAAATATCAGTCTTTTACATTGAGAACTTATCTTTTAGAGCATTATAAAAACGACCGTGAAAACAAATCAAACAAGAGGAATTCATTAATCCCTGTTACCGACAAAACAATAAGGGAAATCTCATCTGCCTTTGAACCATGGTTAGACCTCAAGCTATCTGAATTTAATGAAGATCACCCAGTAATATTCAAAAAGTATTGGCAGAACAAAGAAACGCCAATAACATCAGAAACAATGAGGAAATACTATTCCTTATTAAACAGCTTGTTTAATATGTGCGTTACGTGCACCTATTTACCAAAGAATAAAATTGATAGGCATATTTTTCTGTTCCCAAGAAACCCTAAGAGGCCTGTCACAACATATACTGACCCCACAAATGAAGTCGTGGAATTTATTTTTGATGAAGACACTCCAGGTGGTGGGGATTCCAAGATCATAGTTGCAACCATGTTCCTATGCGGGGCAAGAAACTCTGAAATATATAGAAACACAAGCAACAATTTTAATATTAATGATAGATCCATACGTATTCCTGAGCACATTAGTAAAAACAAGGCTGCACGCATTGTTGCTATTGAGTCAGACTCATACTGGAATTACGTAGCGAAATACAAAACTCTAAAAAGCTTGAGTGATCGAGAGGGTGAGTTGATGTTTCCTTGTTGCCGCGAAGCAAAGGCCCCCCATGTAACTTCGAGCCTTTATCAGAAAACTTGGCAGGCAGTTAAAAAAGAGTTTAATTTTCCTAAGATAGGCCGATTATATGATGCCAGACATACTTTTGCCAAAAAAGCACTAGAAAGTGGAGTACCTATTCAAGATTTATCTAAGATCACTGGACACAGCCTCGAAACGCTGATGAATTACTATATTGACAACAATATCAGCCAAGCTACAAGAGAAAAATTAAGGAGTGCAACCAATTCTAATGCAGCTATAAAGGTGCAACAGGAAACGAATTTCCCTCCATCTGTTAATAGCCTATATGAAAGCTATGTTAGGAGATGTATAAAGAAGAATATAAAATATGAACTCTCTACGTTCGTACAAGAAATGAAAGATTTGGGTGACCAAAACCAACTAAATGCAGAGCAAATTTTTTGGCTTAAAGAAATGCTGTAGCTTGAATATAACGCTATTGCTTTTTTGAAATGGATTTGCTGAATGAGGCCATATTTCTAGGTATAGGCCATGAACATGATTCAGTTCGTTCATTCGCTAATGGAGGGGGCGGGTGCCCTCCATATCAGCAACATCAACAATTATAACCAGTGAGGTAACTGTCAGAAAATCTGAACATGGAGTACGATGATGAGAACAAATCATTGTCAATACGGGAACAGTAAAATATGTCACTTTCAGTTTATCAACCCAGTACGCAGGCTAGTTCAGCACCCACCCTTATGACGACTCTCAACATCCCTCAAGATCCACTGAGTGCACATCTCTGGATCATAGCTGGCGTAGCGCCAAGCATCATTCATCAAATTTCCGGACTAGTGATGACTGATGTTGGTGTGATATGCCGCCTTGTGGGCATTAGCCGAGGCACATTGTCACGTAAGGTCAGGAATAAGACCACCCTATCAGTATCACAGGGTGAAAGGGTATACGGCGTTGTACAGGCACTCGACGCTGTTCTCTTCCTCCACAGAAACAATACCGTCAGAGCAATGTCATGGTTACACCGCCCAGCCTGGGGCTTAGGTGGTAAACGGCCAGCAGAGGTGCTGTCGACAGCTTTAGGGGCTCAGGCAGTAATAGTACTTGTAGGACGAATCCAACATGGGGTGTGCACCTAAATAGCTGTTCCGAATAGTAGATCACCGGAGGAAGGGAACTCAGTCCAGTTTGTGCGATCTGATTAGTCGCTAAACAAAACAAGCCACACCCAAAGGACTGAGTTGATGCCTATCCTACCACCTCTGCCACGACCACAACGGCGCCGCATTCACAAAATCATCCATGCCACCCGTGATAAAGGACATGCTCGTCGCTTGATGGCCATCTTGCTGTTACATGAAGGACGCACGATCACCGATGTTCATCACCTTACCGGCGCTGCGCGCTCGACCATCGGTCGTTGGCTTCGGTGGTATCGAGATGAAGGCATAGATGCGCTAGAAGCCTTACCGGCTGGCCGTGCCCCAGTCTTACCTATCGCCAAGATTGTCACCTTACTGGTGCTGCTCATGCAGTTTTCTCCGCAAGATTTTGGTTATCAGCGCAGCCGTTGGTGTACTGAACTATTGGCTATAAAAATCAATCGGTTAACAGGGCTCAATGTGGCAGCCTCCACGCTCCGCCGATGGTTACCTCGTATGGGCATTGTCTGGCGCAGGCCCGTGCCGACCTTGCGGATAAAAGACCCAGCCTATCAGGAAAAAATGGCGAATATCGACGCCGCGCTGGCCCGCTGTGATGCCGATAATCCGGTGTTTTATGAGGATGAAGTCGATATAGACCTCAATCCCAAATTAGGAGCCGACTGGATGTTCAGAGCGCAGCAAAAGCGGGTTGTCACACCGGGGCAGAATGCCAAGCATTATCTGGCAGGCGTTCTCCACGCAGGCAACGGAAGGGTGCTTTACGTCAGCGGGATCAAGAAAAACTCATCGCTGTTTATTGCCATGCTGGAAAAGCTGCGCCACCACTACCGACGAGCCAAAACCATCACGTTGATCCTCGATAACTACATCATTCACAAAAGCAAACAGACCGAGCGATGGTTGAAGAAGAATCCCAAGTTCTGCCTGGTGTTCCAGCCAGTTTACAGCCCTTGGGTTAATCACATAGAACGGCTATGGCACAAGTTACATGAAACCATCACGCGCAATCATCAATGCAGAGGGATGGCAAACCTGCTGGCCCGAGTGAAACACTTCATGGATACCGTGTCTCCTTTCCCGGGGAATGGCTATGGCACAGCGAAGGTGTAGCACTATTGGGATCAGTTATTTAGCATAGATCCAGGGCGAGATCGTGAACATTTTGTTAAAAATTAAAAATAGTTTTTTGCCTACAAAACAAATACTTATAGGCCTGTGATATGCAGTTAACTTTATAGTCAGGATCGCCTTCACACTTTTTAATCGTCACTGCACGTCATTTCAGCTCAAAAAATGCGCATGAAATCCAAAAAATGATAATTTCCATGATTTCCATAGTTAACAATTTGCTCACATCCTCACCCTGAAATTTGACCTGGTGATCCGGCTGTGATCTCATGCTCCTTTTCAGGAGTGCTCTCATGTCTATTGATGCCGTTTTCGCTCAGTTCTTCGACAATATTCACGACCCTCGCCAGCATGCCAAGATTTATTATCCCTTCTACGATGTCCTGTTTCTCACCGTCTGTGCCGTGATCGGCGGGGCTGAGGGCTGGGAAGATATTGAGGATTTCGGCGAGGTTCATCTTCCCTGGTTTCAATCCAAGGGACTGTTTAAAAACGGCATTCCTGTCCATGACACCATTGCCAGGATCATCTCCGGCATCAAACCAGAGCCGTTTCAGGCCGCCTTTGTGCGGTGGACTCAAGCCATTAACCAGCACACCGATGGCGCCCTGGTCGCTATCGATGGCAAAACCCTGCGCAGTTCCTATGACCGTGAGGATCGAACGTCGACCATTCACATGGTCAGTGCCTATGCCGCCGCCAATAAGCTGGTGCTCGGACAGATAAAAACCGACGCCAAGTCCAATGAAATTACCGCTATTCCCGAGTTGCTGGCGCTGCTCGACATCAAAGGCTGCCTGGTATCCATCGATGCGATGGGGTGCCAGACCGAGATCGCCGAGACCATCCTTCAGCAAGGTGGCGATTACTTATTGGCCGTCAAAGGCAACCAACCCAAGTTGTTCGAGGCGGTTCGACAGGCCCTCGCCCCGCTGGCGGCCACCCCGTTATGCGCAGAGACGATGACGCTTGAGAAGGCTCATGGCCGCATCGATGGTCGTGAGTACCATGTCATGGCGGCGGGCGAGTTGGCCGCCCAGTTTCCTCATTGGAAACAGTTGCACAGCATTGGCGTGGCCATCTCCTATCGCGTTGAAAATATGCAAAAAATTACCATAGAGCAGCGTTATTTCATCAGTTCCAAAGCGTTGGTGCAGGATGAGTTTGCGCGAGCGGTGCGTGGGCACTGGGCCATCGAAAATAGCCTGCACTGGGTGCTGGACGTCACGATGGGCGTGGATGATTGCCCGATTTATCGCGGTGATGCCGCAGAGATTTTGGCGTGCATCCGGCACATGGGGCTGAACATGCTCAGGGCCGAGACTTCACGCAAGGCGAGCGTAAGACGGAAGCAAAAAATCGCAGGAATGAGCAGTGAATATCTGGAAACGGTACTCAATGCGGGTCTCAAAAAACTGGGTGAAATTTAACAAAATGTTCACGCTCTCACCCTGACATAGCCCCTACGTAAACTGTCTAATAAGTCACATTATACGAACTATTGAGCATGTTATATCTATTTTACATGCTGTAAATTCAGTTCCATTAGTAAATAGATAAAAACCAAGGAGGCTTTATGAAAAATAAATAATGTGATCGTTGCCGGAGGGTGTTTTTGGAGTCTCGAAGACCTCCTTAGAAATCAGGACGGCGTGACGTCAACGAAGGTGTGTAGTGGCACTGAAATGGCGACTGCGCAAGACGTGAAGATGAGCTGTCTGATAGCAACGGATTATCAAGCAGAACCTTCTTAAATACAATTTATTCCACGCCAATACAGCGTGCTGTCTTTCAAATCACTAGGAGAAATTTATGTCACGTTTGAACACCCCTACCACAATCGACGCCGCGCCTACTGCTACCCATACCTCACTCAAGGCTGTGGAAAAACAACTGGGCCGCGTTCCTAACATGTTCCGCGTCGTTGCCAACAGCCCTGCTGCGCTGACTGGCTACCTGCAATTGAGCGCAGCATCAGCACAGGGCGGCTTGGGTACAGCGACTCTTGAGCGTATTGCCCTAGCCGTCGCTGAGATCAACGGCTGCGATTATTGCCTTGCTGGCCATTCCTTCCTAGGCCGTAAGGTGGCCAAGCTTGATGATGCTGAACTCACTGCCAACCGCAGCGGTGCATCAAATGACCCTAAGGCCGACGCAGCCGTGCGTTTTGCTGCCGCCGTAGTCCGCCAGCGCGGGCAAGTCAGCAATGACCAGGTCCAAGCGGTGCTGAACGCTGGCTACAGTGATGCACATGTAGTGGATATTCTGTTGGCTGTTGCCCTGAACACTTTCACTAACTACGTTAACGAAGTGACACAGACCGAGGTCGACTTCCCGGCCGTTCAACCACTAGGCATTGATGTCTAATCCATTGGTGCTCAACTACAGCAATTACCTAAGTTAGGTTCGACTCGAGTAAACATATAGTTTTTCTCAAGAGTCATATCATTTTAGTGGGCTACATAGAGTGAGTCCACATGGCTAAAAATAATTGGAGATATAAGATGACTATTCCCGAAATTGAAAATGGTGTCCAGACTACCAATATCCTTAGTAATAATCTCGGTGCAAAAGTCACTAAGTTTGGTATAGGTGGCATCTACGTTGCCATGACGATAATATATTTGTGGTTTGGTGGTATGAAATTCACTAGCTACGAAGCAAACGGTATACATGGTTTTGTTAGTAATAGCCCTCTGCTTTCATGGATGTATAGTTTCCTCAGCATTCAAGGATTCTCAAATTTTCTGGGTGTGCTTGAAATTTCAGTTGGCCTGTTAATCGCTGCACGAGTTTTCTCCCCTAAGCTCGCAATCTTGGGCGGTGTACTTTCAACCGGACTCTTTTTTACGACATTGTCGTTCATGCTGACTACACCCGGTGTTTTTGAGGCATCTCTTGGGTTTCCTGCGATCTCTGTGGTTCCTGGCCAGTTTTTGCTAAAAGATTTAGGCTTGTTTGTCGTGTCTATATTTATCGTAGGCACATCACTTACAGCACTGGAGCACAAAAACAAATAAGCCGCATCCGAAACAACTATAAGTTAGAGGGCCTTAAATTCTGCGGTATAGGTCTTGCAGTTCTTTTTAGCTGTCATAGGCACCTCGTTATGTGATTTTACTCACTTAGCGCGGTGTACAGAACTACTGGATCAGATCATTTTTTCGGGTTAACGGCCTAAGTGAAATAAATTCTGTAAACAGAAGGTCTCTTATAATCTGAAAGGCACATGGCTTTACTCTATAAGAGGACATTTATGAATACCTATCAAAAATCTATGAATGCGATTTCTGCTCTGACTAAGGAGCAGTATCGGGTGACGCAAGAAAATGGTACAGAGCGTCCAGGGACTGGTGAATTGCTAAAGAACACCAAGCCCGGCATTTACGTGGATATCGTGTCAGGTGAGCCTTTATTTGCGTCTTCTGCCAAGTATGAATCAGGGTGTGGTTGGCCGAGCTTTACCAAAGCGATAGACTCTGTCAACGTAATTGAAATCACTGATAGGTCGCACGGCATGACCCGCACAGAAGTGCGCTCAACTCATGGCGACAGTCACTTAGGCCATGTATTTTCAGACGGTCCCAAAGACCAGGGTGGCCTACGTTATTGTATTAACTCAGCGTCATTACGTTTTATTCCTAGGGAAGAAATGGCAAGTAAAGGTTACGCAGAGTATTTAGACCAAGTAGAGGACATTTAATTATGGCAATTGAACGCGCAGTATTAGCCGGTGGCTGCTTTTGGGGCATGCAGGATCTTATCCGCAAACGTCCCGGTATCACTTCAACCCGAGTAGGTTATACCGGTGGTGAAGTGGCTAATGCTACCTACCGCAATCATGGTAACCATGCTGAAGGCATTGAAATAATGTTCGATAATGAAATCACCAGCTATCGACAAATTTTAGAGTTTTTCTTTCAGATTCATGACCCTAGTACAGTAAATAGACAAGGTAATGACAAGGGCACATCTTATCGCTCAGCCATTTATTATACCTCTGAGGCACAGCATGCTGAGGCAGTAAAAACCATTGCTGACGTGGATGCTTCGGGATTATGGCCTGGAAAAGTAGTGACTGAAGTCGAACCTGCAAGTGATTTTTGGGAAGCGGAGGCTATGCATCAGGACTATTTGGAACTCCGACCAAATGGCTATACCTGCCACTTCCCCAGACCAGACTGGAAGTTGCCCTCATCTCAATGAGTTTGCAGCAGCCCACACAGACTTGCAATTTGCATACGACAACCACCCTTAATACAATCGGCTTAGGCGGTGGTTGTCACTGGTGCACCGAAGGCGTATTTTCATCACTTATTGGCATTGCTACTGTCAATCAAGGTTGGATCGCCTCAATTGGTGACAACGCTCAGTTCAGCGAAGCCATTGAAGTGGTTTTTGATCCGACTGTTATTTCTTTATCAACCTTGATCGAAATCCATTTACATACTCACGCGAGCACATCAAACCACTCAATGCGTGGTAAATATCGTTCAGCGATATACGCTTATGATGAGGTTCAGTATAACCAGGCTGTAAACATATTAGATGCCTGTAGAGCTGATTTTGAGCAGCCAGTCATTACTCAGGTTTATTTTTTTAAGGATTTTAAAGCGAATAAAACTGAGCTTATCGACTACTTTTATACAGCACCCAACAGACCATTTTGTCAAAGGTACATTCATCCAAAACTCACCTTCTTATTAGCACGTTTCAGCCACTATGTTGATACGCATAAATTGACAGAGTCAGGTGTAGAGTTAACATCGATATAGGCTGTGCGGTAATCCCCCCGAAAAACCAGGGTGCTCATAAGTAGAATTTTCCCGTACCTTGAACGCAGGAGGTTCTACATGAAAACATCACGCTTTAGCGATACCCAGATCATCGCCATCCTCAAACAAGCTGAGGCTGGAGCTCCCGTCCCGGAGCTCTGCCGCGAGCATGGCATCAGCACGACCACCTTCTACAAGTGGCGTTCCAAATTCGGGGGGATGGATGCCTCCCTCATGGCTCGACTCAAGGAGCTGGAGGACGAAAACCGCCGCCTCAAGAAGATGTACGCCGAGGAGCGCCTCAAGGCAGAGATCATCACCGAGGCCATGGCAAAAAAGTGGTAACGCCATCTGCCCGCCGGGAGATGGCGACCAAAGCCGTGACTCACTACGCCATATCCATCCGTCTGGCTTGCCGGATCTTCAAGGTCAGTGAAAGCTGCTATCGCTATCAGCCCGTGCTGGTCGATGAAAACCAGGAAATTGCCGATTGGCTGCTACGTATCACGGCCAGCCAGCGCAACTGGGGCTTCGGGTTATGCTTTTTGTACCTGCGCAACGTCCAAGGCTTTGGCTGGAATCACAAACGGGTATACCGGATCTATCGGGCGCTGGAGCTCAATCTGCGGATAAAACCCAGGAAACGGTTGGTTCGGGCTAAGCCAGAGCCGTTGGCGGTTCCCGACCAGCCTAATCAGTGCTGGTCGATGGACTTTATGCATGACCAGCTCAGCGATGGCCGCTCGGTGCGGCTGTTTAATGTGATCGATGACTTCAATCGTGAAGCGCTGTGCATCGAGGTGGATTTCTCCTTACCCGCCTCACGAGTCAAACGGGCGCTGGAGCAGGTGATCACGTGGCGAGGTAAGCCCGCCATTATCCGATGTGACAATGGCCCGGAATACATCAGCGAAGAGCTCAAGCGATGGGCGAAACAGGAGGGGATAACCCTGGGCTATATCCAGCCAGGAAATCCGCAGCAGAATGCCTACATCGAACGGTTTAACCGCACGGTGCGCTACGACTGGCTGGGCCATTACCTGTTTGAGTCACTGAATGAACTACAGGAGTTTGCCACGAACTGGCTGTGGGTTTATAACCATGAGCGGCCCAATATGGCGCTGGGTGGCTACACGCCGAAACAGCGTCTGGCACAGGCCGCATGACCTCTACTTTTGAATGCCCCTAAAAATGGGGGGATTACCGTGCTACTCTGCAAGTTCGAGCGTCATGATTACCAACTCTAGTAGTGGCATCGATCACACGAAAACTAAAACGATGTCACCGCAAACGAATGGGATCTGCGAGCAGTTTGATAAGGCGATCCTGAACGAGTTTTATCAGGTGGCTTTTCGCAACAAGTTAATCAAACGCTGGAGACGCGGCAAAATGATCAGGATGAGTGGCTGTCTTACAACAATGAACGAACTCATCAGGGCAAAATGTGCAACGGCAGAACGTCAGTTGAAACTGATCTGATCCAGTAGTTCTGTACACCGCGCTAAGTGAGTAAAATCACATAACGATACAACAACGTTACCCTACATAATCCCAAACTAATTTATCGTTGGAAACGCGAGTTATCCGTGAAGATGATAGAGCTTCTACGCGAGATCCTTTCCAACTGAGTCTGTTCGATGCTCTGTTATACCAATATCTTTGGAAACGCCCTTCGATGGTAGCTTGTTGCTTCTATCAACATTCATACACTTTTGTGAAAAAAATTTCCTGTGTATTTATCGGTATAGCATAAAGTCCATAATCAAATTAAAACGCTACCTAGTACAAAATTGCCTATTATTTAACCTTGACACTACCAATATGCACTGATCTGATATATATTGATTTAATGTATATTTTGCAGGCGATTTTTATGAAAAGTGCACTACTGCGGATCATCACCAACCAGAGCGCGTTTCCTTCATTGACGGAAATATCCTTGACGGGTCATAGCAACATCTCAGGGACAAACGGAGCAGGAAAAACCTCATCTCTTGTTCTGGTTCCTGTTTTTTATGGGATTGACCCTCAGTATATGGTCAGAGAAAAGCCTAAAACCTTTCTGGATTTCTATCTTTCTAAAGCACGTAGTTTTGTCATTTTTGAATATCAACGACAAGATCAGATCTCCTGTGTCGTGCTTTACAGACATAACAACACGTTGCATTACAGGTTTGTCAAAGGGGACGCCGATTCCACTTTATTTACAGAACAGAGCAAAATGAAGCTGAATAATGCGGAAAATATTGATTGCTGGCTCTCGGAAGACATCGCTCAGATAACAGAAGTGTCCCGGCAGATCAAAACCATCAAGGATTACTGCGCAATTATCCAGCACAACTTGTCGCACCTATCCCCGATTAAAGCTCGACAGTCAGGACTCAAGGATATTGCTGATAAATTCTCTCTGTGCCGTCCAGGGAAATCAATGAGGCACATTGAACGCTTAACGTCCGTCATGCACAAAAAAACAAAATTGATGGAAGGGTTAAAAGACATGGTTGCAGATTGCTTTATTGACAGTCAGCTAAGGAAGGTGCGAATAAGTCATATGGCACGAGAGCATTTACTGGTAACCCATTGATATTAAATGACTAAAATTTTCATTTTTTGTTCGTGGGATACTTGTTCGCACTTTCCCTAAATAACTGATCCCAATAGTGCTACACCTTCGCTGTGCCATAGCCATTCCCCGGGAAAGGAGACACGGTATCCATGAAGTGTTTCACTCGGGCCAGCAGGTTTGCCATCCCTCTGCATTGATGATTGCGCGTGATGGTTTCATGTAACTTGTGCCATAGCCGTTCTATGTGATTAACCCAAGGGCTGTAAACTGGCTGGAACACCAGGCAGAACTTGGGATTCTTCTTCAACCATCGCTCGGTCTGTTTGCTTTTGTGAATGATGTAGTTATCGAGGATCAACGTGATGGTTTTGGCTCGTCGGTAGTGGTGGCGCAGCTTTTCCAGCATGGCAATAAACAGCGATGAGTTTTTCTTGATCCCGCTGACGTAAAGTACCCTTCCGTTGCCTGCGTGGAGAACGCCTGCCAGATAATGCTTGGCATTCTGCCCCGGTGTGACAACCCGCTTTTGCTGCGCTCTGAACATCCAGTCGGCTCCTAATTTGGGATTGAGGTCTATATCGACTTCATCCTCATAAAACACCGGATTATCGGCATCACAGCGGGCCAGCGCGGCGTCGATATTCGCCATTTTTTCCTGATAGGCTGGGTCTTTTATCCGCAAGGTCGGCACGGGCCTGCGCCAGACAATGCCCATACGAGGTAACCATCGGCGGAGCGTGGAGGCTGCCACATTGAGCCCTGTTAACCGATTGATTTTTATAGCCAATAGTTCAGTACACCAACGGCTGCGCTGATAACCAAAATCTTGCGGAGAAAACTGCATGAGCAGCACCAGTAAGGTGACAATCTTGGCGATAGGTAAGACTGGGGCACGGCCAGCCGGTAAGGCTTCTAGCGCATCTATGCCTTCATCTCGATACCACCGAAGCCAACGACCGATGGTCGAGCGCGCAGCGCCGGTAAGGTGATGAACATCGGTGATCGTGCGTCCTTCATGTAACAGCAAGATGGCCATCAAGCGACGAGCATGTCCTTTATCACGGGTGGCATGGATGATTTTGTGAATGCGGCGCCGTTGTGGTCGTGGCAGAGGTGGTAGGATAGGCATCAACTCAGTCCTTTGGGTGTGGCTTGTTTTGTTTAGCGACTAATCAGATCGCACAAACTGGACTGAGTTCCCTTCCTCCGGTGATCTACTATTCGGAACAGCTATTTAGAGTTAAATCAACGATTTAATTCATTTTTCTATGCAGGATCTTTGAAAAATGCAGTAGAAAAACGGAGAAGTACATGACCTTTAGTTTAGCTCAAACAGCTAGTGCAGAAACCACACTAAAAGCACCTGCTGAAGCAGATCAGAACCTGCGGGATATCACTGAACTGGCGTGTTATATCTGTGATGCACCAGTGGCTATGGTGACGCGAACCGATGACACAAAGCTGAATCTAATTGCAAAAGTTGGTATTTCGCGTACCTCTGTATTAATTAAAGAGTCCTTTTGCGTGTATGCAATGGAAACACCTGATGCGGTAATGGTGGTCCCTGACGCTACTTTAGATCACAGATTCAGTACCAATGCTATGGTGATTTCAGGACCTGGCTACCGATTTTATGCTGGCTCGCCGCTGATTGATCCCGAAGGTGCAGTGATTGGTACTATTTGTGTCTATGATCATGTTCCTAAGCAGCTGAACCAGCGGCAGATAAGCTCTTTGCAGGCTCTGTCCAGACAAGTGATCGCCATACTGGAGCTGAAAAAAGTCGGCGAACAATTACATAATACCAGCATGACGGATGCACTGACAGGGGTGAACAACAGAAGAGCTTTTGACCTCAAGTTTGAAGCTGAATTTGCTCGCTGGCAAAGAACAGGACAATCTTTTGTACTGGCATTGATTGATATTGATCACTTTAAGAGTTTTAACGACAGCTATGGTCATGCCGCAGGAGATGAGGCACTGAGTCAAGTCGCGGCTCTGTTTCAGCGCCATAGCAGGAACTATGACTTTTTCGCCCGTTATGGTGGTGAAGAGTTTGTGCTGATCCTGCCAGGCACAGACACAGCGTCCGCAAATAAAACACTGGAAAAGTTAAGGCTGGTAGTGGCTAACCATGAGTGGTTATTACGACAATTAACGGTCAGCATAGGTTTGGCCAGCGCTGATTTATTTGACGACAAAAAGCAGTTGCTCGAAGTCGCCGATCAGATGTTATACAAAGCTAAAACCCAAGGCCGCAATCAAACCAGTGTGTTCGCCACACTGTAAGAGATCTGTTCATGCTGCGCTGATCTCAAGACCTCATAAAAACTGAGGTCTTGCTTCGGTCGATAAGCTGGTCTGATATTGGCATTATTTATTCCTTTCAAATACATGGGTAATGCGACTTACACAGATTTTTTATGCTCTCTTGGACTCCATGTGAAGGAGATCGTCACATTCTTTACATATAGAAAATAGAGTTCTTTAGCCAGCTGCAATTTCAGATTAACCGATTCGGTAAGCTTTCTGCATTTCCGGAGACAACTTTTTTAGCCAGCTTGAGAGACTGAAGCCTTTTCTATCGGTACTATTTAATTTAGTAAAATACAGATGTTCATCCCAGCGAGGACCGAAATCTACTTCTGCAAGACTTACAAGCTGTTTGTTTCTGCGAAGACGATGCTTTTGATGGTAATCTTCGGCGGGCCAAAAATAACCATTTTGTTCTCCGGCCTCAATCACCTCGGGAGATTTCTCCTTTCCAATCGCTTGAATCAGTTCTTCAGCTACTTGTTTTTGCTCCAGATCAAAAACAAAAAGTATCTGGCGATACTGGCCCTGCTTTCTACCATGAACAGACCATGATTCAAAACTTCCAAGAAGTTCCCTGTAGCTGATTTGGTCTTTATCGTAGATCACTCTGACGACTTCGGCGTGTCCGTTGATGTTGCGGTAACTCGGATCCAGAGTTGATGCTCCAGCGTAGCCAACACGTGTTTGCACTACTCCCTGCGTCCCTCCAAAATTAGAATCCGGTCCCCAAAAGCAACCCATGCCGAAAACCGTTTGACTAAGCTTCCCGATTTTCAATGCTTCTTCGATTGCTTCAGGGGTTGCAAATTCATAGCTTTCAACACCGTCTTCTTTATTCATTTTTAGATCCGACATATTTTTCACCTAACTTTCAAAAATTGAAGCCACTCCCATTCCTCACGCCGTGCAAACGACGATAAGACCACGTTTTCCAACACCAGCTTGATGAAGTATCTTTGCTAAAACTCCGCAGCATGTTTCTTGGTAACACAACTGCGGAAAATTGCTGTAATCATTGATCTTACTGCTTATTAAGTTATTAATAATTCTAAAAAACTCATTATTTCATTGAAGCTTCCAACCACCTGTCAAGGTCCTTGAACTTGGGGTTTCTCAGCTTCTTTGTCCCAACCACTATTGTCGGGAAATTCAGCTTTCCGTTCGAATAGAGGGAGCACAGTTCATCAGCAGCCGCGTCGTCTTCATGAACATCCAAAAAAACAAACTGGCTCCCTTTTTCTTGCAAGTACGAATGGTAAATCTTGGTTTTATGGCAGTCTTTATGACCGAACAGCTTAATCAACACGAACGGCTCCTTTTTTCAAAAGGTTCACTTTCATAAACCCCCTCGATTTAAAAATTATTCTACAAACTTCAATGACTCCGAGTTAATACAGAATCGGACCCCTGATGGCTCAGGACCGTCTGGAAAAGCGTGCCCCAGATGGGCTTCGCACACATTGCATAGCACTTCGATTCTGCGCCCGAAGGTCGTATCCAGTTCATATTGAATTACGTTGTCTGCGACTGGCTCAGAAAAACTCGGCCATCCCGTTCCCGAATCGAACTTTAGGTTCGAGTCAAAGAGTTCGGTGTCGCAGCCCACACAGGCGTACCTTCCAGCTTCATAAAATGAACAGAGTTCTCCGGTGTGCGCGCGTTCGGTGCCTTTCATCCGCATGACCCGAAATTGCGCTGGCGTCAGAATTTCTTTCCACTCTTCCTCGCTCTTTTCTACTTTTTTGGGAGGCGCGGGAGTGCCGTTATCCAGGTAGTTGTAAATGCTTTTCCAATTGAACATATATTTGCTCCTTTATTTTAGGGTTCACTCTTTAGCTATCAATCCACGAGAAGAAGTCTGTAGCACTACCAATGAATTCTCCATCCACAAAAACTTGCGGTACAGTTTGGAGATTTGTTCTTTCCTTCAACTCCAGGTAAGTCTTCGGATCGTCGTCTACGCGAATTTGTTTGAAATCGACCTTTTCAGCAGTTAGGTAATTCTTCACGCGTGCGCAAAATGGACAATGGTCTTTCGTATAAATAACAACATTCTTAAGTGCTTTCATTTTTTCCTCGTTCATTTGGTTCATGATTTAGTCTCTTTCAAAATGGCAAGAGTATCCGCTGGGATTCCTCTGCAAATAGTTTTGGTGATATGCCTCAGCGTCGTAGAATTCTTTTTCCAGGGTGACGGTCGTGACCACTTCATTCTCGAAGCGACCGATCTCATTGACCTCATCAATCACGTTTTCGATAATCGCTTTCTGTGCATCGTCACGATAGAACGCTGCCGAGCGATACGAAGTGCCAACATCATTTCCTTGGCGATTCTTCGTAGTCGGATCATGGATTTTGAAAAAGTAATGTAGAATCTCTTCGAGAGATATTTCGTCTTGGTCGTATTCCACGCGAACCGCTTCGGCGTGCCCCGTTTTCCCTGTTATAATATCGGCGTAGGTAGGATCATCAAAATCTCCGCCAGAGTAGCCCACCTTCGTTGACGTCACACCGTCCAGACTCCTAAGGAGGTCTTCGAGACCCCAAAAACACCCTCCGGCAACGATCACATAATCTAGTTTCATAAAGCCTCCTTAGTTTTCATCCACTTACTGATTAGACTGACTTTACAGCATGTAAAATAGATATAATATGTTCAATAGTTCGTATAACATGACCTATTGGACAGTTTACGTAGGAGCTATATATGGATGTTCTCAGTGAAATTTTAGATAAGGTAGAGCTTACTAGCAGCTACTGGTATAGAACCTCATTTGCGGGAGACTGGGGCATCAGCCTCCCGCAGGAAGAGAATCTAGCGAGATTTCACATCGTGACTCATGGCGAGTTTTGGTATGAGGTGCCAAAACTTAAACTTAAAGCATTGGCGGAGCAGGGCGATATTTTGATCTTTTTCAAAGGGATGGAGCACACCATGGCCAGTGCACCAAAAATCAAGGCCGAGCCTGCGGTCGAATTTAGAGCTAAAGCCAACCTCACCGAAGCTCAAGTTTTGGAATACGGTGATCAGAGCAAGCTCAAAGCCAACGTCGTTTGCGGACATTTTTGTTTTAATGGCGGACCCGATCATCCATTCTTAAATTCGCTGCCAAATGTCGTGCATATCAAGAGTGCTGATAACTCCCACTCGCCTTGGCTTGCCATGCTTTTAAGTATTATAGAGCAGGAAGCAAAATCAGGGCTTCCTGGAAGCAACACGTTAGTCAGAAAGCTGACCGAAATTATCTTCGTGCAAGCGTTAAGAATCCACATGTACAAATCCAATAAAAATGCTGGATTCTTCAAACTGATCGAAAATCCGCAACTCAGCAAAACCTTGGAGGCTATTCATCATAGTCTCGATAAAAAATGGGGTCTTGACGATCTCGCCGGGATTGCGGGGATGTCGCGTACGAGCTACAGCGTCAAATTTAAGGAGCTGTCAGGCATGACACCTCTTGATTATTTAACCTATTGTCGGCTTGAAAAAGCAAAGCAGCTGCTTAAAGAATCCGGTAAGTCTGTTCCCGAAGTGAGTGAAGCCATTGGGTATCCGGCACATGAACACTTTCAAAAGTTGTTTAAGAAAAAAATTGGCAAAACTCCTAGCGCGTACAGAAAAGAAAATTCTGAAAAGGTGTAAAAATGAATATCTATAACTCTCCTGTTACCAAAATAGCTTTCTGGGTCATAGTCATTGGTGGTGCGGCTTGCCTGCTTATCCCTTTGTTTGCACCTCTTCTTCCGCTGCAATATTTGAAAGGTTATGGCGAAATAGGAGATGTTCTTGGAGGTATTTCAAGCCCATTTGTACAAATTCTGGGTTCAGTGCTTCTCTTTCTGGTGTTAAAAGCTCAGATTGACGCTAATGGCATCCTCCATCAGCAAATCGAAAAGGAATATACGAAGGAGCAACTGAGGCACGAGTTGAATCAGCTTCACGAACTTTATATGTTCGTCGAAAGAAACATTAAAAATTTTAGCTACGATCAGGAAAAGATGATTGATGGCAAGTCGCAAATGATCCTTTTGCATTCCCGGCGAGCGATTAAATGTTTCATTGAGGATCTAGAGAGCTTAGATGTTGATATTCACAAAGATGACGACATTTTAAGGTTCGACGGGGTTAAAGAAATTATGAGCATTTTGAACAGCGTTGACCTATATTTCGACAAAATCAAAGACAGCGAGATTGCACCTTATCATAAGAGTTTTTATAAAACGCTTATGCAGCACGAACTTCTCTTCAGCGTTTTTCCTTATCAAGATCTCGACAATCAAGCGTACTTAAAACAAGAGCATTGCCCAGAGTGTGGTGAATATCATGCAAATTATCCGCCACTGATTTATGACCGGTTACAGAAAATTAAAAAAAGTTTCTCCTGATGTATTATGGATATTTATTCGGTATCGGTCCTACCAAAAAGCTATTTGTAGTATCTCGAGTACGTGCTGTGGTGTAGTAATTCCAATCTTAGAAAACTCAAAGCTTATTCTGAAACTATCGGAATTGTCGGTTGGGTGAGACTTAGTCGCCCCGTAAAGCCTTATCGGGGCGGCAAAGATAACTTTTTATATCACTGCTATTGATGACGTCCTTTGTTTACTAAAGTTGTAAGCCCTTATTCTTTGTTTTAGACCTTCAACCACTCCGGGCTTGTCACTAAATAACTGTGCGAAATAGTAGATCACTCAGGTAAGGGAACTCAATGCGGTTTGCGCGATCAGATCAGTCGTCAAACAAACCAAACCCACAAACGCATTGAGTATGAACAAAATAGCATTTTTGTACGGCGCTGAAACGCGCAGGTTAAAGAAAATTATTCATAAAACACGAGATAGAGACCTTTGCCGCCGTGCGAATGCCGTCTTGCTGGTGTTGAAAGGTAAAACCAAGTCAGAGGTTGCGAGCCTACTGCAAGCTGGCCGCTCATCGCTTAACCGCTGGTTGAAATGGTATGACGTTGCCGGTGTTGATGGTCTAAAAACTAAAGGCGTTGGTCGCCCCGTTAGGCAGAATCGGGATTTTATCTGTGGCGTGCTGAAAATATTGCTGAAGTACACGCCAAGGACGCTTGGATATCAGCGTTCACGCTGGAGTACTGAGTTGTTTGCGCTGTTACTGAACAAGTTATGCAACATTCAGATCCACAGTTCAACAATCAGACGCTGGTTGCCCAAAGCAGGAATTGTCTGGCGGCGAGCTGCGCCAACGCTTTATATCCAAGACCCGGATAAAAAGGAGAAACTGGCGGCTATCCGGGAGGCGCTGGCAGATAACAGTGTTGACCACCCGGTGTTTTACCAGGATGAAGTTGATATCCATCTGAATCCTAAAATCGGTGCAGATTGGGGGCTCCGTGGCGAACAGCGTAAGGTAGCAACACCAGGACAGAACAAGAAACATTATCTGGCGGGAGCATTACACGGCCAGACAGGGCAAATCGTTTATGTAGGTGGCGAGCGCAAGACCAGTGACTTATTTATTGAGTTGCTGGAAAAGCTTAAAGGCCAATATCGTCGGGCTAAGAGCATTCGGTTAATCGTGGATAATTACATCATCCACAAGAGCAAAAAAACGCAGAAGTGGCTGAGTGACAACCCAAAGTTCAAGTTACTGTTCTTGCCGGTTTATAGCCCATGGCATAACAAAATTGAAAAACTGTGGCATGCACTGCACGAAACGATAACCCGGAATCATCAGTGCAAAAACATGGATGATTTACTGGAGCAGGTTTACTACTTTATGGACACTGCCGCACCGTTTCCGGGCGGCAAGCATGGACTAAAGCGGGTGTATCACAATTAGGATCAGTTATTTAGGGAAGGTGCGAATAAGTCATATGGCACGAGAGCATTTACTGGTAACCCATTGATATTAAATGACTAAAATTTTCATTTTTTGTTCTTGGGATACTTGTTCGCACTTTCCCTAGAGCGAGGTAGCTGATAGGCTAACCCCCCCCTTAAGAACGCTTCAAAAACAACCAACCTCATCTTTTTTCGAACTTTTTTCATTTACCCCACTTGAAAAAATCGAAAAACTGTCCATTTACTATTATTGAGAACAATTAAAAAATTTAAGAATTTCAACATTCCGCTGCTTCGCAGCGAAGATAATCCAGATTTTTAATTCCTTCGAGCTAGCGTTCCTTAAAGTAAGAAAATTGCACTTACAATAAGAAATTACTAGAATATAGTGTGTCAACACTCATCTTTTGAGTGAATTATCTTTTATTAAAGTAATTAGCACACCTAACTCAGCAAGATCTAAATGTAGTGCGTGAGAGGCAATGATTATTTTCATGTTTTAACACGCCTCTCACACTGTCGACAGCTGTCGATTACAAATAAAAACTCAACACAAAAGATAAAAAATATCTTTTCTAGTTAATTCCGCCTTAGTCATATGAGCCGTGATCTTCAAATACGATTCCATCATCAAAATGTTCTTGACATAGCTTATCTACGACTCGCTGAGCCTTGTGATGCAAGACCATCTCTAGAGCTGGTAATGTCAGTGCAGGAAAAGTCTGCCCTTGGATAGTGAATGTATGCTTGTCACTACCCGCATGCATATCATAAGTTGTGGATGTATCGACCTCATTTAGGAGATCATACCCAATACTCTCTGCAAGAAGTACCCATATCCAACAACGATATAAGTCTTCCTTTTCATAGTTGCTAATCAACTTGTGCATTGCGTTAATAGACCCTTTTAAAGCAGCTTTAATCCACCAGTAATGTGCATGCTGCATATACCTAGCATCTTCGCATTTGACTGCTACAGTTTCATGATACGTGTAGTCTTTTAATACATTCATATATAAAGAAACATCAAGCCGATGGGTTGACAGTAACTCTATAGCCTCCATATCAAATCTCATCGCTGATTTTTTCAAGTGATGAAGCCAATAAACGTATCGTTCTTTATCTTTGCCAACTAATGAATTAATATCAGCTCCATTAAAGCCACTGGCTATTCTGTACAATTTTTGATGAAGTTCAAAATCGGTAAATGACGAGGCATTTCGGTCTGCAAATGCACTTAACTGGACCAATCCCTGGTGTACTAATGGCGAATTAAATTCATTCTGTTTAAACATATTCATTAATTCCCCAGCATAATGGTCTGAGGAGCTAAAGCGGCTAGCAGTAGTCGAATTAGGAGGAAGTTGACCATGCTTAGTCATGTCGTCGTCGTTAACACG
Source organism: Aeromonas sp. 2692-1 (assembly GCF_013085505.1). Classification (NCBI taxonomy): domain Bacteria; kingdom Pseudomonadati; phylum Pseudomonadota; class Gammaproteobacteria; order Aeromonadales; family Aeromonadaceae; genus Aeromonas; species Aeromonas sp. 2692-1. The sequence goes on along the minus strand of NZ_CP038513.1, from coordinate 2,032,568 downwards.
ACGCCTTAAAATCTCTCTTACACGTAGGCTTATAATACCCGCCTGCACTAACGATGTGGCCAATTTCTGAGCGGCAAGCTCAGGAATACTAATACCCAGAATATTAGCTCTAGCCTTAATTGCACTTACATCCAACGCAACCTGCCATTTCGTATTACTGAGCAGAATCGCATCAGCTTGCAATGACGCGTAAGTACTGTAGCCATAGGCCGCAGCAATCATCTCGTAGATATGACTACGTTTGAGGGAGATGCCTAGTACATCTTTGAGCTCAAGCTGGGTTGTGTGGACGAACGCTTTGATGGTCATGATCCAATCTCCTAGTCCTACCCTGGGGTATACATCGCACGTTTAATCCATCCAAGGTGAGGATTTGAGGTTGAGATCATGTTGCTTGAGAGTAGTAACCATTTTGACTCGTGCGAAAGTCTGGCCGGTCAGCCGAGACAAATGGTAATCCCCCCATTTTTAGGGGCATTCAAAAGTAGAGGTCATGCGGCCTGTGCCAGACGCTGTTTCGGCGTGTAGCCACCCAGCGCCATATTGGGCCGCTCATGGTTATAAACCCACAGCCAGTTCGTGGCAAACTCCTGTAGTTCATTCAGTGACTCAAACAGGTAATGGCCCAGCCAGTCGTAGCGCACCGTGCGGTTAAACCGTTCGATGTAGGCATTCTGCTGCGGATTTCCTGGCTGGATATAGCCCAGGGTTATCCCCTCCTGTTTCGCCCATCGCTTGAGCTCTTCGCTGATGTATTCCGGGCCATTGTCACATCGGATAATGGCGGGCTTACCTCGCCACGTGATCACCTGCTCCAGCGCCCGTTTGACTCGTGAGGCGGGTAAGGAGAAATCCACCTCGATGCACAGCGCTTCACGATTGAAGTCATCGATCACATTAAACAGCCGCACCGAGCGGCCATCGCTGAGCTGGTCATGCATAAAGTCCATCGACCAGCACTGATTAGGCTGGTCGGGAACCGCCAACGGCTCTGGCTTAGCCCGAACCAACCGTTTCCTGGGTTTTATCCGCAGATTGAGCTCCAGCGCCCGATAGATCCGGTATACCCGTTTGTGATTCCAGCCAAAGCCTTGGACGTTGCGCAGGTACAAAAAGCATAACCCGAAGCCCCAGTTGCGCTGGCTGGCCGTGATACGTAGCAGCCAATCGGCAATTTCCTGGTTTTCATCGACCAGCACGGGCTGATAGCGATAGCAGCTTTCACTGACCTTGAAGATCCGGCAAGCCAGACGGATGGATATGGCGTAGTGAGTCACGGCTTTGGTCGCCATCTCCCGGCGGGCAGATGGCGTTACCACTTTTTTGCCATGGCCTCGGTGATGATCTCTGCCTTGAGGCGCTCCTCGGCGTACATCTTCTTGAGGCGGCGGTTTTCGTCCTCCAGCTCCTTGAGTCGAGCCATGAGGGAGGCATCCATCCCCCCGAATTTGGAACGCCACTTGTAGAAGGTGGTCGTGCTGATGCCATGCTCGCGGCAGAGCTCCGGGACGGGAGCTCCAGCCTCAGCTTGTTTGAGGATGGCGATGATCTGGGTATCGCTAAAGCGTGATGTTTTCATGTAGAACCTCCTGCGTTCAAGGTACGGGAAAATTCTACTTATGAGCACCCTGGTTTTTCGGGGGGATTACCAAATCATAACCTAGTAAGTGGCACTGTCCAAGAGTCCATTCTCGCCCCGAGCCTCTCCGACACCCAGTAGACCAGCACTGTGAGTTGTGTCATGAGCCGAATGATGGCTATTATCGGTTCATACTGTGAGCCGAATAAGGTGTCAATTCGGCTCATTTGTGGCATTGCACTGCTTGCCCGCGACACAAAATCAGCGAGATTATCGATGACCGTAGACTGGATCTGGCAACACGATGAGTGGCCCAATTTTTGCTGGCAAGACCGGCAGTTACTGCCAAGGCTACGTCTGGCGCACCGCAATCTGGGTAAGTATTCACCGGAACAGTATTGACACAGGAAAAATGAGACGATCGTCTCTTGATCCCACTTTCCTGCTTGCTTGATCCTGCTCCTTAGATACGCTCCCCCCATGAGCAAAAACACCATGCATTCCGCGGGAATGCCCACCACTCCGGAGCAGGCCAACGAGCTGATTTATAAGCTCCTCGACCGCATCGCCGAGCTGGAGGACCGCCTCAATCAGCACAGCGGCAACTCCTCCAAGCCGCCTTCCAGCGACGGCCCCGGTGCACCGCCGCCGGCCCGCAAGCGTCCGGCGTCCGGCAAGCAACGGGGGGCGCAGCCCGGTCACAAGGGACATCGCCGCGAGCGGCATCCGCTTGATGCCCGCCTGACCCTGGTCCCGCATTACCCTGCCGCCGATTGCGCTTGCTGTGGCGGGGACATGGTGGCCCATGCCAAACCCTATCAGGTTCATCAGGTGTTCGAGCTGCCCGAGGTGAGCTATCTCGTCACCGAACACCAACTGTATCGTGCGACCTGCTCACGGTGTATCGGCACGACCCAGGCCGCACTGCCAGACAACGTCAGCAGCAGCCAGATGGGGGCCAATCTGCTCAGCTACATCGCGCTGCAAAGCGGCCAGTTTCACCAGAGCGTCAGCCAGATACAGCAGCAGCTCAAACAGCATTTCGGCCTGAGTTTTAGCCGGGGCGCCATCAGTGAGGCGCAGGGGCGGGTGAGTGCCATGCTCACCCCGACCTACCAGGCCATCAAGCAGCAGGTGCAGACGGCCACCCACGTTCATGCCGATGAGACCCGGCATCAGCGGGGTGGAGAGCGCCGCTGGATGTGGCTGGCGCTGAGCAAGATAGCCGTCTGCTTCATGACGGCCTATGGCCGTGGTCAGGAGGCGGCCAAGCGGCTGCTGGGCGCCGAGTTTGACGGGGTGCTGGTGACCGACCAGTACGCCGGCTACCGGTTTATCGACGCCGACCAGCGGCAACTGTGCTGGGCCCACGTGGCCCGCAATCTCGCGGCCATCGCCGAGAGTAGCGAGCAGTGCAACCAGCCCATCGGTGCCCGGTTGGTCTTGCTGGCGGATGCGGTGTTTCGTACCCGGCACCGTTGGGAAAGCGGTGCGTTGAGCAAGCAGAAATACCTGCGCAGGCTCGCGCGTTACCGGCAAAGCTGGCGAAGCCAGTTGGAGCGCGGCGCCCTGTTGTGCAGCAAACGCTACCGTGGACGATGCCAGTTGCTGCTGCGGGATGACGAGATGCTGTGGCGGTTTATGACTGACGACGAAATAGCGCTGACCAACAACGAGGCGGAGCGGGCGCTGCGTGGCTATGTGCTCTGGCGCAAGGGTAGCTACGGCGTGTGGTCTCACCGGGGCGAGCTGTTTCGCCAGCGCATCCTGTCGTTGGTGGAGACCGGCAAGCGATTGGGCCGCTGCCCACAGGAGTGGTTGAGGGCCGTGGTCAGGGCGTGCATCGAGAAGACAGATTATCCCATCCCGGCAGAACTGATGCCGTCAACCCCGTCCTGGTGAATAGATACCAATCTGGGACTACTCCAGGGCCTTCATTTATCAGCTCACAGCACAACACTGGCGCATCAGACACATGCCCTAGATACGCTGCTGGCCAATGTCGTCGCGTCCTCGGCTATCGAGAATCAACAACTGAACTCTCAGTCGTTACGTGCATCTCTGGCATGTCGCCTCGGGATACTGGAGCAGTCCCCCTACCCGACCTCAGTTAGATCCGAGGGACTGGCCGCGATGATTGTGGATGCAATTAACAGTGATGAGCAGTTGACGCTTGAACGCCTGCTGCAATGGCATCGCTGGCTTTTTCCCACAGATGACCGGAGATCGCATCAGATACGTGTTGGCCAGCTGCGTGGTGATGAGCCGATGCAGGTGATATCCGGAGCACGAGATCGACTGACCGTGCATTTCGAGGCACCACCACGAGAGGGGCTGGAGGAGGCATTGGCGACATTTGTCGACTGGTTCAGAAGCAGTCTCGATGAGCCCTGCCTAGATCCATTTCTGCGAGCCGCCATCTGCCATCTCTGGTTTGTCACGTTACATCCGTTTGATGACGGTAACGGACGGATTGCCCGAGCCCTCACCGATCTTGCACTCTCTCAGGCCGACAACCAGAGCATCAGTCTGTATGCAATGTCGACCGTGATTTTCGAGCGTCGAGCTGATTACTATCGCGCTCTGGAGCAGACTCAGAGAGGAGGCTTGGATGTCACAGAGTGGCTGGTTTGGTTTTTGGACACACTCAACGTCACGCTGGAACAGGCCCAAGAATCATGCACACATGCGCTTGCTCGAAACCGCTTCTGGCTGCTACACGCTAGTGACCAATTGTGCCCTGAACAGGTGATGATACTGAACCATTTGCTCGACGGTTACACACAGGACGGCCTACCGTATATTAGTGCCAGCCAGTATCAAAAAATTGCTCAGGTGAGCAAATCTACAGCCACGCGCCACCTTACTGATCTACTGGAAAAAAACTGCCTAGAAAAAGGGGCAAGTGGAGGCGGTAGAAGTACCCGTTATAGGCTCAAATTGACAAATCACTGATAAAGGGACTCAAATAGCCGGGACTACGCTGGCCAACATTCAGGATCCAGCTCTATATCCACACATTTGAGCTACGTCACGGCCACACGATATCCAACCATTCACTCGAGAATGACTTGACGCAAAACATACCAGAAGGACAGAGGGGAATTTTGCATTAGTTTAGGTGGTAATGGACCTCAATAAGGGGGCTGTAAACAAGCTACTGTGTTTCCAGCCCCACATACGTTGAGAATGCTATTTTCATCAAATTTGGAGTTTACGTTTTCGGTATGGGTGTTTTAAGCACCTACATACAACAATTTAAATTCCAGAATTGCCAGCAACACATTGAAACAAGCAAGATTAATCTTTAATTGTTCAGCATTAAAACTAAACTCACATCAATCATGGCTTTGCTTTTAACAGCACATCAACAGCCATTTTAAAATTCTTTAAAATAGTAGAGTCATTCACATTTTCAGACCCCATCTCTGCAAGAAACTCCTCAGCAGATTGGTAGTCATTACCTGGTCTATAGTAACTGGGCATGTTACTTTGGGCCCAACCAGAAAGTACCTGGTCATAAGTAACAGCCCTATCATTCTCATCATCGCCCAATGATGCCACGATATCATCATAATACATCTTAATAGATACATTATCTAATGCACTTGCTACAGATTCTGCAATGTCATGATTTAAAATCACAAATGCAGGGAAGTCATGGAGTTCATGAATATGGTTATAGTTTTTGAGCACAACATGCTTATCAAGGGGGCGGATAATTTTATTCAGGTTAAATCTACCCCTCAAAAGTTCAAGAGCTTCATTATGAGTCTCGATATCAATCGCACAAATATCATCGTTTACTTTTCTCATTACAATACTACCTTACATGTTAACATGGAATATTTCGCCACTTGTGTTTATCTATTGGTAGTTGAAGCTCCGCGAATAGCGGGGAGCTTATTACCAAAAATGACTTTTAGGTTAAAGTGCACCCATTCATCATTTGTAGATGTGAATGTATAGCATGCACCTTGTTGAAGTTAATTTAGGCTGATTTCATATAAATGGCAATAGCAAACAACAAAAAAAATCGAAAATATTTTATTCTGAAATTTTAATTGGTTTTTTGCTCTCTTTTTATTGTCAAAATGAGGGATTTCAAACGATGGAAATCAAAAAAACATTCACAGAAAAAGTTTTTTCTCGTGAAAAAAACAATAGGTTTCCACAGAATAATCCCACCATAAAAAGTAAAAAAAAACGGCATGAAACTCTCGCAAAAAATGATGCGATTATGAAAAAAAATGCTTAGGTGTTTTGGCAAAAATCGTGGCTTTTTTACGTGCGTAAACTGAGGTTTCTATGAACCTACATGAGCAAAAAATCGATTAGTAACAGACGTAGAAGGAGTAGACGTTACCGTGTGATAGATCTGATTTTTGTGTCCAGATCTCATGCAGGAGTCGGCACAATTCATGCTCATGTTTGTTGTAGCCTGAGCACGGAGCGTGAGTTGGTAGGGTAAGGCAGGTATGTGAAAGAAAAGTGCTTGCTCCAGGGCATCAATCTCCCCACCTCTAGGGAAGGTGCGAATAAGCGGGGAAATTCTTCTCGGCTGACTCAGTCATTTCATTTTTTCAGTTTGAGCAGATCTTTTCTCCCGTAAATGCCTTGAATCAGCCTATTTAGACCGTTTCTTCGCCATTTAAGGCGTTATCCCCAGTTTTTAGTGAGATCTCTCCCACTGACGTATCATTTGGTCCGCCCGAAACAGGTTGGCCAGCGTGAATAACATCGCCAGTTGGTTATCGTTTTTCAGCAACCCCTTGTATCTGGCTTTCACGAAGCCGAACTGTCGCTTGATGATGCGAAACGGGTGCTCCACCTTGGCCCGGATGCTGGCTTTCATGTATTCGATGTTGATGGCCGTTTTGTTCTTGCGTGGATGCTGTTTCAAGGTTCTTGCCGGGGCGCTCGGCGATCAGCCAGTCCACATCCACCTCGGCCAGCTCCTCGCGCTGTGGCGCCCCTTGGTAGCCGGCATCGGCTGAGACAAATTGCTCCTCTCCATGCAGCAGATTACCCAGCTGATTGAGGTCATGCTCGTTGGCCGCGGTGGTGACTAGGCTGTGGGTCAGGCCACTCTTGGCATCGACACCAATGTGGGCCTTCATGCCAAAGTGCCACTGATTGCCTTTCTTGGTCTGATGCATCTGCGGATCGCGTTGCTGCTCTTTGTTCTTGGTCGAGCTGGGTGCCTCAATGATGGTGGCATCGACCAAGGTGCCTTGAGTCATCATGACGCCTGCTTCGGCCAGCCAGCGATTGATGGTCTTGAACAATTGGCGGGCCAGTTGATGCTGCTCCAGCAGGTGGCGGAAATTCATGATGGTGGTGCGGTCCGGCAAGGCGCTATCCAGGGATAACCGGGCAAACAGACGCATGGAGGCGATTTCGTACAGAGCATCTTCGATCGCGCCATCGCTCAGGTTGTACCAATGCTGCATGCAGTGAATGCGTAGCATGGTTTCCAGCGGATAAGGTCGCCGGCCATTACCAGCCTTGGGGTAAAACGGCTCGATGACTTCCACCATGTTTTGCCATGGCAGAATCTGCTCCATGCGGGACAAGAAAATCTCTTTTCTGGTCTGACGGCGCTTACTGCTGAATTCACTGTCGGCGAAGGTGAGCTGATGACTCATGATGAACCCTGTTCCATGGCTCCAGATGACAAACATGATCTCATTGCGTATTCCGGCGAAGTTGAACAGCCATTCCGGCCAACGTGAACACCCTGATCCTTAACGCGCTCACGTCACCCCGTTTCTAACTCGAGTGTTCAGATTGGGTCAACTCACTTCTCCTCTTTCTCATCGATTCTCCCTTCAGTGACAGCCGGTGAGCGTTGTGCATCAGCCGGTCCAGGATCGCATCTGCCAGAGTGTTGTCCCCCAAGCTCGCGTACCACTCTTCCGTTGGCAGCTGACTGACCACGACCGTCGAGTATTTCCCGTACCGATCATCCATGATCTCCAGCAGGGCGTTGCGCTGCTCGGCATTCACCGCTTCCAGTCCCCAGTCATCCAGGATCAGCAGCTCTATCCTTGCCAGTTGACCCAGCAGTCTGGCGTAACTGCCATCTACCTTGGCCTGGCTCAGCTCAAGTAGCAGACGCGGCAGCCGGTAGTAACGAGTGCTGTGCCCCTGCTGACAGGCTTGGTAGCCCAGCGCACAGGCTAGGTAGGTTTTTCCGCAGCCACAGGGGCCGGTAATGAGCAGGTTCTGGCCCCGGCGCAGCCACTCTCCTTGGGCCAGGTTTGCCACCTGTGACCGCTCCAGGTTGCGTGCAGACTGGTAGTCCACCTCTTGCACCGTGGCCTGGAGTTTGAGCCTCGCCTGCTTGACCAGCCGAGCTTGTTTACGCTGCTCCCGGCTCAGTTGTTCGTGTTCGACCAGCAGGCTTAGCCGCTCGATGAAGGGCAGCCCTTCGTAGGTACTTGCCTGTTCCAGTTGTTGTTGCACGGCATCCGCCATGCCGGTCAGTTTCAGGTGTCTCAAGCGGGTCAGCGTTTGTTGGGTCATGGGACGTATCCTCTTTAGTGGAAGCTCTGGGGGCCACGGATGTTCTCGTGCTCTTGCGGTAACTCTGGGTAGCTCAGCGGGCTTGCGGGCAGTTGGTCGCGGCCACTGGTCAGCACCGACTTGAGCTGTTTGAGTCGCACCAGACCTTCCCGGTTGGCCAACTGGCAACAGGCTTCAACCCGTGATGGCGGATACTCCCGGCTAAGACTCAGCAGCCCCAGGCAGAGTCGGTATGCCTGCTCGGCATGGGCTTTCTCTTCCAACCGTTCGCTAACCCAGCACAAGGTGCTCGGTCCGATGTCAGCAGCCCACTGTTTAAGACGCCCTGGGGTCCAGCGTTGCTGCTTGCTGTGACGTTCCGGCATGTGCTCAGGGAGCGTGCTCATCCCCGGGATGGTTTTACGTGGATGGCTCGCGACCAGCTGTTGCTGGTGATAGACCTGAAGCAGTGTGTCGCCTGCATGGAGCTCCAGTTGCTGACCCACATACTGGTGCGGCACCGAGTAATGGTGCTGCTCATAACTGACGTGATAGTCGATGTTGACCTTGACCGTTTTGATGGCGACATAGCGATAGGGATGCACCGGCAGTGGTCCCAGTGCCGGGCGGTCCAACTGCTCAAATGCGTCACGTCGGTTACCGGGCAGTTGCTTGAACGGACGCTCGTTGAGTTCGTTCAGCAAGGCACGGATGCACTGGTTGAGTTCGGCAAGCGAGAAGAAGGTCTGATGGCGTAGACGGGCCAGGATCCAGCGCTCGACGATCTGCACACCCACCTCCGCCTTGGCCTTGTCCTTGGGCTTGTAAGGACGAGCTGGCATCACCGCCACCTGATAGTGCTCGGCCAACTGCTGGTAGCTGGGGTTGAGCTCGGGATCGTATCGGCAAGCCTTGCTGACACCGCTCTTGAGGTTGTCGGGGATCAGCAGTGCCGGTGTCCCGCCGAAAAACTCAAAGGCACGGACATGGCTTTGCAGCCAGTCCGGCAGTGACTGTGACCAGGTGGCCTCGGCAAAGGTGTAGTTGGACGCACCGAGCACGGCGACAAAGACTTGTGCCTGACGGACCTCACCCGTAGTCGGCGACACGATGGGCACCGTGGGCCCGCAGTAGTCGATAAAGAGCTTTTCCCCCGCCTTGTGGATCTGGCGCATGGAGCGCTTTTGCAACTGACACCAGGACTTGTAACGGTCACAGAACTGGGAGTAGCTGTAACAGCTATTGGGATAGCGCTGGGTGTACTCCTCCCAGAGCAGCTGTTTGGAGACCCCCTTGCGCTTGAGCTCCTGATGGACAGAGGGCCAATCCGGCACAACATGGCGGGCCGAGATGGTGGTATCGGCCTGCGGATAGAACAGGGCAGCCAGTCGGCCATCATCAAGCTCGGTAGGTAAGGGCCAGGTAAGGCCGAGCGCCTGGGCACTTTTGAGGAGTTTCTGGATGGAGCCGACACTGACCTTGGTACAGATACTGATTTGGCGAACAGAGAGGTCAGCTTCCAGCCGCAGTCGCAGTACTTCACGAATTTTACGCATTGCAATCCTCTTGGCAGACATAGGCTCTTCCCTGGCAAAAGGGAGAGCGTATCAAAGGTTTTTAAATCAATGCGTTAAGGATGATTCCGGTGAATGTGAACAGTGATTCCGGGATGTTGAACACTGTTTCCGGAAAGGAGGGGCGAAGTGTTCAGGTTGAACCGGAATGAGCGTTCACATTGGTCCGGAAATGGTGTTCACGTTGAATCGGAATTGGTGTTCATGATCGGCCGGAATATGCACTCATATCAGGGACTTGTTCGCACCTTCCCTAGTGCCACCAAAACACCGTCAATGAATGGTCCAATGGAAACCACGGGTAGATAACTGGATCACATGCACCACGACCAGTGGTGCAACCTAGAAAAAATGGCTACTGAGCTATCCTGCCTGGGGGGCGAGTACCGACAGATCTATGAACAATCCTCGCTACGCGAGAATGATAGCCATAGCTATTCACCTTTTCAGGTGAGAGGGATACGCTTTATCTATATATATAAAAACAATCCCTCTCAGCTACGCAACTCAGTTACCCTGCTGGACCAACCTCAGAGTTTCTCTCGCTCCTAGGCGGTTGGCTGCTCACGTTCGGCCATGAAGTCGGCGCTCATACAAGGCTCATCAAACCACCTATCCCAGGACTCACCTACAGGTGTGATTATGCGAGTACGACCAACCACGACGATCTCAACATGCGTGACCTCATCTGGCAGGGCCACTGCCTCGGGCAGGTATACCCCCTGGCCACGACCACACCTAAAAACTGTTGATTCCATCACGCGTCCTATGAACACAGTACCATGTGAACCGAACATAGCTAATGGGCCCGGTATGTCAACTGACACCGGATGCACACGTTATGCAATACGGCTATACTGTATATAAAAACAGTAACCAGTGAGCCACCATGTTCGCCATCCCACATCCAACCCCGGACGCTCTAGAGCTGCCGCTTTTTCTGTCCCCTGTGGTTTGCGGCTTTCCTAGCCCAGCACAGGACTATATTGAGCAAACCATAGATCTGAACCAGATCTGTATTGAGCATCCCGCTGCCACCTTCTATGTCAGGGCCAGCGGCCACAGCATGGTGGAAAAGGGCATCAATGACGGGGATCTTTTGATCGTGGATAGGGCGCTCAAGGCCCGCCACGGCGCTATCGTTCTAGCCTGCCTTGATGGTGAATTCACTGTCAAACAGCTGCAAGAACGCCCGTTCCCTGCCCTGCTACCCGCCAATCCGGATTTCCAGCCCATCCATCTATTGGACGGGCAAGAACTAGAGATTTTTGGCGTCGTAACCTATGTACTCCACAAGACCAAACTAGGCTAAACCATGCCCAACGCCATTGCCCTCGTCGATGTGAACAACTTCTATGCGTCCTGCGAGCGCCTGTTTAGGCCAGACCTCAAGGGGCGCCCGATCGTGGTGCTATCGAACAACGACGGCTGCGTTGTGGCTCGCTCGGCAGAAGCCAAGGCGCTTGGCATCAAGATGGGTGTTCCCTACTTCCAGATCCGTCAGTTCTTCGAGGCCGTAGGCGGTGTTTGGTTCTCGAGCAACTACGCCCTCTATGGTGATATGTCACAGCGCGTAATGACCACGCTGGAAGGCATGGTGCCAACTGTCGAGGTGTACAGTGTTGATGAGGCGTTTATTGAACTGAACGAATCATGGGCGGGAGACCTAACAGCATATGGTCGTCAGATCCGTGAACGAATACAGCAATGGACTGGACTCACAGTCGGCGTCGGGATCGGGCCAACCAAGACACTCGCCAAGCTGGCAAACTACGCCGCAAAGAAGTGGCCTGCGACTGGTGGAGTGGTTGATTTGCGTGATGAGGCACGTCGAGCGCGTTTGATGGCTATCACTCCAGTCGGGGAAATATGGGGAATAGGTAGAAAACTGACCACCAGGCTCGAAGCGCACGGGATCAATAGTGTGGCGGACCTAGTCGCTGTCGATGGTAAAAACCTACGGCATCGTTATGGGGTCGTTGTTGAGCGAACCGTGCTAGAGCTACGCGGCTATCCATGCGCCAGCCTGGAGCAGGACACACAAGCCAAACAGCAGATCATCTGCTCCCGATCATTCGGTGAACGGATCACACACATGAATTCCATGCATCAAGCACTCGCGGGATATATGGAACGTGCAGCTGAAAAACTCCGGGCAGAAGGAATGTGCTGTCGCCATGTCACCCTATTCATTCGTACCAGTCCCTTCAATGACAAAGAGCCCTACTACGGCAACCACGTGAGCACCACGCTGGCTGTGCCTACCAACGATACCAGGGAGCTGCTGGGAGTGATCCACTCACTGCTCTCTCATATCTGGCGGGATGGGCACCGCTACCAAAAAGGGGGCGTGATGCTAGCCGACTTCACTCCTATCGGCAGCCAGCAGGGAGATTTGTTCGACCATCATCAACATAAGCCCCGCAGTCAGGACCTAATGCAGATGATCGACCGAATCAACCAGGGACGATTAGGAAAAATTCATTTTGGATCTTGTGGGAGAGACAACAGTGATTGGATGATGAAGCGTGAAAAACTCAGTCCCCGCTATACAACCGCATTGGACGAATTACCCATTGCAAAGTGACAACCCGGATTTGCACTCAGCAAGGCGCTCTTGCGCCATCATCAATTCGCAACCGGTGATTCGGTCAACGCCTTTCACGTCACGCATTGGTGGTTTAATCACATGTCCGTTGAGCATTCCAGTTAGCATCCACTGCCGCAGTTGGCCCAATGAGAGCCCCAATTGCCTGGCAGCATCCACCATTCGCCATGACTGCTTAAATTGCAGATCGTCGGACACAGGGTCAAAGTTTCCAGCCTGCAATTTTAACAAAGCCCGGTGAGCAAGGGTCTCTGCCATTGGACCGAACCGCGCTTCGCTATAGGTGACTTTCTGCCCTAAGTAGCTTGCCTGCCACAGGCCACGAGATGGTTGGGTAATCCCCCCGAAAAACCAGGGTGCTCATAAGTAGAATTTTCCCGTACCTTGAACGCAGGAGGTTCTACATGAAAACATCACGCTTTAGCGATACCCAGATCATCGCCATCCTCAAACAAGCTGAGGCTGGAGCTCCCGTCCCGGAGCTCTGCCGCGAGCATGGCATCAGCACGACCACCTTCTACAAGTGGCGTTCCAAATTCGGGGGGATGGATGCCTCCCTCATGGCTCGACTCAAGGAGCTGGAGGACGAAAACCGCCGCCTCAAGAAGATGTACGCCGAGGAGCGCCTCAAGGCAGAGATCATCACCGAGGCCATGGCAAAAAAGTGGTAACGCCATCTGCCCGCCGGGAGATGGCGACCAAAGCCGTGACTCACTACGCCATATCCATCCGTCTGGCTTGCCGGATCTTCAAGGTCAGTGAAAGCTGCTATCGCTATCAGCCCGTGCTGGTCGATGAAAACCAGGAAATTGCCGATTGGCTGCTACGTATCACGGCCAGCCAGCGCAACTGGGGCTTCGGGTTATGCTTTTTGTACCTGCGCAACGTCCAAGGCTTTGGCTGGAATCACAAACGGGTATACCGGATCTATCGGGCGCTGGAGCTCAATCTGCGGATAAAACCCAGGAAACGGTTGGTTCGGGCTAAGCCAGAGCCGTTGGCGGTTCCCGACCAGCCTAATCAGTGCTGGTCGATGGACTTTATGCATGACCAGCTCAGCGATGGCCGCTCGGTGCGGCTGTTTAATGTGATCGATGACTTCAATCGTGAAGCGCTGTGCATCGAGGTGGATTTCTCCTTACCCGCCTCACGAGTCAAACGGGCGCTGGAGCAGGTGATCACGTGGCGAGGTAAGCCCGCCATTATCCGATGTGACAATGGCCCGGAATACATCAGCGAAGAGCTCAAGCGATGGGCGAAACAGGAGGGGATAACCCTGGGCTATATCCAGCCAGGAAATCCGCAGCAGAATGCCTACATCGAACGGTTTAACCGCACGGTGCGCTACGACTGGCTGGGCCATTACCTGTTTGAGTCACTGAATGAACTACAGGAGTTTGCCACGAACTGGCTGTGGGTTTATAACCATGAGCGGCCCAATATGGCGCTGGGTGGCTACACGCCGAAACAGCGTCTGGCACAGGCCGCATGACCTCTACTTTTGAATGCCCCTAAAAATGGGGGGATTACCTCAGCATCTCGCTGAACTCCGCCAGCTTACGCAGACGTTCAGCGTTTTCTTCCTGATATCGGAGCTCAGCAGCCTCACGCTCTGCAAACACCTCATCAAATTTGCTCTTAATCTCGACCAGTTGTTCGAATGGCAGTTCACGCAGAGCAGCCCGGAGACTACGAATGTTCAGCAGTGTTTAGATAAAATCATTCATGGATATCACGCCTAAAAAGTTATTTGTTTATCGCCTAGCATTATCTCCTAGCTGTAGTTTGGTGCCAATATTTTTCGATAAATTATTTGAGTTGCACAGGGAGGGTATGTTTGTTCGTTCAATGTGTACTGTATGCAATCCTCTCACCGGAGATCGACCTTCAACGGGTTCCATTAGTTACTGCTAGACTAGTTTATTCATGCTGGCAGGGACCTGGTGATGACGACAATCATTCTGCTAAGGAAGGTGCGAATAAGTACCCTATGTGCCAAAACTAAAAAGTTTAGCCATTTAATATCAATAATTTAGAATGGTGTGTTTTTGTGCCAAGTGACTTGTTAGCACCTTCCCTAGGACAAGGTGGAGTTTCCACTGTCTATGTCGTTAACAAAGAAAAGAGCTATACGATAACCTAATGTCAGTCAGCTCAGCTTGGCTGACATTGTTTTACTGACTGTTTTCACCGCCCCACTTCTGTGATCCAACAGTAACAATTCATCGATAGCTTCAAGATTCAACAGCAATACCTGATTCCGCGACCATATACCTATCACCACATCAATCTCACACCATTATCGGTAGTGAGAAATGGAACAACGCAGCTCTCCTACAACTGGTATAGCTGCTGGCGGCATAGCCGCAGCAAACACGAAAAAACTCCATTGGAGCCCGTTCGTAGACACCTCAACCCACACCGGTGATACTGCTCATATCTTGCACAGAACTTAGCCACTTACGTTCAGCGCAAAATGACTTTTTCAGGACCCACTCCAGCGAGGGTTCTTTTGAGGTAGCCATGGCACGCAAGCTTGATGATATATTGACCACAGAAATGCCCGACGTTGTCACTCAGGCCAGGGAAAAAGCAGATCTAATGCGGCTGGAGATTCATCTCACCCAACTGCGTGAAATGCTGACCCAGGCTGGCACCGAACCCATGATTTGCGATCAAGATCTATCAATAGAGGACGTTACACTGATGGACCTTAAACGCTGGGTCGAGGCTGCTGGGGGAAAACTACAGCTCAATGTTGAAATGCCAAACGGATCTCAGATCTCGTTTGCCGTTTAACTAGGGAAAGTGCGAACAAGTATCCCACGAACAAAAAATGAAAATTTTAGTCATTTAATATCAATGGGTTACCAGTAAATGCTCTCGTGCCATATGACTTATTCGCACCTTCCCTAGAAATCCATCTCTGCACACCGTAGCAATTATCGGCGGACAACAGGGAGATCTGTACCTCGGTGATCGCAGGGGCACACATCATCGGTATCGTGAAATGGAGTTTTGACCCAGGCAAACATCGATTGTCGGCTGACAACGAGGTGATCTGCACCAGAGCGCCAGTAGGCTGGAACTGCTACAGGTAGCGTGAAATGGAAATCTGACCCCAGCGAACTCGATGGTCGGCTGACAACGGGGTGATCTGAGCCGGAGTGCCCGCTGGCCCGAACTGCTACAGGTATCGTGAAATGGAAATCTGACCCCAGCGAACTCGATTGTCGGCTGACAACGGGGTGATCTGAGCCGGAGTGCCCGCTGGCCCGAACTGCTACAGGTATCGTGAAATGGAAATCTGACCCCAGCGAACTCGATTGTCGGCTGACAACGGGCTGATCTGCACCAGAGTACCCGCTGGCCCGAACTGCTACAGGTATCGTGAAATGGAATTCCGCCCCTGGTAAACATCGATTGTCGACTGACAACGGGCTGATCTGCACCAGAGTACCCGCTGGCCAGTACTGCTACAGGTAGCGTGAAATGGAATTATCACCCTGGCAAACATCGATTGTCGGCTGACAACACGCTGTTTTGTGCTGCTCGACATCGGGGCTTATCAGCTATAGGTATCGTGAAATGGAACCCTCGCTGCTGACTGGCTGCGATTGTCAGCTGACAACGGGCTGATCTGCGCCGGAGTGCCAGCTGGCCGGAACTGCTACAGGTAGCGTGAAATGGAAATCTAACCCTGGCAAACATCGATTGTCGACTGACAACGGGCTGATCTGCGCCGGAGTGCCAGCTGGCCGGAACTGCTACAGGTAGCGTGAAATGGAAATCTAACCCTGGCAAACATCGATTATCGGCTGACAACGGGGTGATCTGAGCCGGAGTGCCCGCTGGCCGGAACTGCTACAGGTAGCGTGAAATGGAAATCTAACCCTGGCAAACATCGATTGTCGGCTGACAACGAGGTGATCTGCACCAGAGCGCCAGTAGGCTGGAACTGCTACAGGTAGCGTGAAATGGAATTCCGCCCCTGGTAAACATCCATTGTCGACTGACAACGAGGTGATCTGCACCAGAGCGCCAGTAGGCTGGAACTGCTACAGGTAGCGTGAAATGGAAATCTGACCCCAGCGAACTCGATTGTCGGCTGACAACGGGCTGATCTGCACCAGAGTACCCGCTGGCCCGAACTGCTACAGGTATCGTGGAATAGAATTCTGACCCTGGCAGACAATGATTGTCGGCTGACAACGAGGTGATCTGCACCGGTGTGCCCGAGTGCGGAACCGCTATAGGTATCGTGAAATGAAACCCTCGCTGCTGACTGGCAGCGATTGTCAGCTGACAACGGAGTGTTCTGCACCTCAGCCCCGCTGACAACCGCATTATCGGTATCGTGAAATGGAATTCTGACCCTGGCAGGCAGTGATTGTCGGCTGACAACGGGCTGATCTGCACCAGAGTGCCCGCTGGCCGGAACTGCTACAGGTATCGTGGAATGGAATTCTGACCCTGGCAGGCAGTAATTGTCGGCTGACAACGGGCCGATCTGCACCTGAGTGCCCGCTGGCCGGAACTACTATAGGTATCGTGAAATGGAACCCTCGCTCCTGACTGGCAGCGATTGTCGGCTGACAACACGCTGTTTTGTGCTGCTCGACATCGGGGCTTATCAGCTATAGGTATCGTGAAATGGAACCCTCGCTGCTGACTGGCTGCGATTGTCAGCTGACAACGGGCTGATCTGCGCCGGAGTACCCGCTGGCCCGATGTGCTACAGGTATCGTGAAATGGAATTCCGCCCCTGGTAAACATCGATTGTCGACTGACAACGGGCTGATCTGCACCAGAGTACCCGCTGGCCAGTACTGCTACAGGTAGCGTGAAATGGAATTATCACCCTGGCAAACATCGATTGTCGGCTGACAACGAGGTGATCTGCGCCGGAGTGCCAGCTGGCCGGAACTGCTACAGGTAGCGTGAAATGGAAATCTAACCCTGGCAAACATCGATTGTCGGCTGACAACGGGGTGATCTGAGCCGGAGTGCCCGCTGGCCGGAACTGCTACAGGTAGCGTGAAATGGAAATCTAACCCTGGCAAACATCGATTGTCGGCTGACAACGAGGTGATCTGCACCAGAGCGCCAGTAGGCTGGAACTGCTACAGGTAGCGTGAAATGGAATTCCGCCCCTGGTAAACATCCATTGTCGACTGACAACGAGGTGATCTGCACCAGAGCGCCAGTAGGCTGGAACTGCTACAGGTAGCGTGAAATGGAAATCTGACCCCAGCGAACTCGATTGTCGGCTGACAACGGGCTGATCTGCACCAGAGTACCCGCTGGCCCGAACTGCTACAGGTATCGTGAAATGGAATTCCGCCCCTGGTAAACATCGATTGTCGGCTGACAACGAGGTGATCTGCGCCGGAGTGCCAGCTGGCCGGAACTGCTACAGGTAGCGTGAAATGGAAATCTAACCCTGGCAAACATCGATTGTCGGCTGACAACGGGGTGATCTGAGCCGGAGTGCCCGCTGGCCGGAACTGCTACAGGTAGCGTGAAATGGAAATCTAACCCTGGCAAACATCGATTGTCGGCTGACAACGAGGTGATCTGCACCAGAGCGCCAGTAGGCTGGAACTGCTACAGGTAGCGTGAAATGGAATTCCGCCCCTGGTAAACATCCATTGTCGACTGACAACGAGGTGATCTGCACCAGAGCGCCAGTAGGCTGGAACTGCTACAGGTAGCGTGAAATGGAAATCTGACCCCAGCGAACTCGATTGTCGGCTGACAACGGGCTGATCTGCACCAGAGTACCCGCTGGCCCGAACTGCTACAGGTATCGTGAAATGGAATTCCGCCCCTGGTAAACATCGATTGTCGACTGACAACGGGCTGATCTGCACCAGAGTACCCGCTGGCCGGTACTGCTACAGGTAGCGTGAAATGGAAACCTGGCCCTGGCAGACAGTGATTGTCGGCTGACAACGAGGTGATCTGCACCGGTGTGCCCGAGTGCGGAACCGCTATAGGTATCGTGAAATGGAACCCTCGCTGCTGACTGGCTGCGATTGTCAGCTGACAACGGGGGATCTGCACCTCAGTGGCCGCTGACAACCACATTATCGGTATCGTGAAATGGAACCCTCGCTGCTGACTGGCAGCGATTGTCAGCTGACAACGGAGTGTTCTGCACCTCAGCCCCGCTGACAACCGCATTATCGGTATCGTGAAATGGAATTCTGACCCTGGCAGGCAGTGATTGTCGGCTGACAACGGGCTGATCTGCACCAGAGTGCCCGCTGGCCGGAACTACTATAGATATCGTGAAATGGAACCCTCGCTCCTGACTGGCAGCGATTGTCGGCTGACAACACGCTGTTTTGTGCTGCTCGACATCGGGGCTTATCAGCTATAGGTATCGTGAAATGGAATTTGGCTCATTGCAGGCAGCGAGTGTCGGCTGACAACACGCTGATCTGTGCATGAGTACCCGCTGGCCGGAACTGCTACAGGTATCGTGAAATGGAAATCTGACCCCAGCAAGCTCGATTGTCGGCTGACAACGGGCTGATCTGCACCAGAATACCCACTGGCCCGAAGTGCTACAGGTATCGTGAAATGGAACCCTCGCTGCTGACTGGCTGCGATTGTCAGCTGACAACGGGCTGATCTGCGCCGGAGTACCCGCTGGCCCGATGTGCTACAGGTATCGTGAAATGGAATTCTGACCCTGGCAGGCAGTAATTGTCGGCTGACAACGGGGTGATCTGAGCCGGAGTGCCCGCTGGCCTGAACTGCTACAGGTATCGTGGAATAGAATTCTGACCCTGGCAGACAATGATTGTCGGCTGACAACGAGGTGATCTGCACCGGTGTGCCCGAGTGCGGAACCGCTATAGGTATCGTGAAATGAAACCCTCGCTGCTGACTGGCTGCGATTGTCAGCTGACAACGGAGTGATCTGCACCTCAGCCCCGCTGACAACCGCATTATCGGTATCGTGAAATGGAACCCTCTCTGCTGACTGGCTGCGATTGTCAGCTGACAACGGGCTGATCTGCACCAGAGTGGCCCGCTGGCCTGAACTGCTACAGGTATCGTGGAATGGAATTTTGACCCTGGCAAACATCGATTGTCGGCTGACAACGGGCTGATCTGCGCCGGAGTACCCGCTGGCCCGATGTGCTACAGGTATCGTGAAATGGAAATATGGCCCTGGCAAACAGTGATTGTCGGCTGACAACAGGCTTATCTGTGCCTGAGTACCCGCTGGCCGGAACTACTATAGGTATCGTGAAATGGAAATCTGACCCTGACAGGCAGCGATTGTCGGCTGACAACGAGGTGATCTGCGCCAAAACCCAAATAGGCCGGAACTGCTACAGGTATCGTGAAATGGAACTCAGACCCTGGCAAACAGTGATTGTCGGCTGACAACGGGCCAATCTGCGCCTCGGTGGCCGCAGGCGATCCAATTATCGATATCATGAATGGCAAAAAGGGCACTACATAAGCCTTAATGAGGTCAGATTGGAGTTAGCAATCGAGGACTAAAAATCATTTTTTGCCGTGTGGTGGCTCCCTACCAAAAAATCTGAACAACAAGCACCCAATCAGGCTAAAAAAGAAGCTTTCCGACAGAAAATCTACGCAGCTGTTTATTTTTATTAGTATTTTTATATAATGCACGCACGTCCCAGTGGCACAGCTGGATAGCGCGCGCCCCTCCTAAGGGCAAGGTCGCAGGTTCGAATCCTGCCTGGGACGCCATCTCGTAACCTCATCTCACCACCCAATAATGCATTTCTGCATGCCTTGCAAGCATTATTTTGCGCTATTTCAGCGCTATTCAAATCCATAAGAACTCTTAACTCATTGTTTTTTAACAAAATTTTTTATTTAAAAGCTCTTATAACCATCCCCTCCTAAGGGACAGGCCACTGGTTCGACTCCAGTCGGGAGCGCCATACAAAACAAGGGGTTGGCATCATCACGATGCCAACCCCTTGGTCGTTTTTGAGTCGGATGACACACCCGCTATCAAGCCAGATGGAAGAGCAAGGAGAGCTCCATGCTGATCGGGCTGTTATCGGGGTGCGATGGCATTATCTCTTGCATATAAGCCCACCACTGCTGGCAAATAGCTGTACTGGCCACCTCGCACCAGCGCCCCTCATCTTCAATCTCGACGTAACCAAACAGCTGACAGCTCTCCGGATGGAGAAAGATGCTGTAGTTGCTGGCCCCATGCGCCTTCAGAGTTGCGGCCAGCTCGGGCCAGAGCTCATCGTGACGGCGACGGTATTCCACCTCACAGCCAGGGTGCACCGACATCAGGAATGCCTTGCGGATCATCTTATCGCTCCTTATGCCATACCCATGCCGACCAGATTGGCGGCACCGACTATCACCAGCATGCCAATGCAGAGGATCCGCACCGGACGAGTGCCGACCCCTTTCCATTCCGCCATCAACAGCCCCACGATTCCGCCACACAACACATAACCGCTCATGTGCAGCATCCAGTTTACGAAGGAGAGATGTTCGGGAATGCTGGCTTCGCCCCAGGCATAAAAGAAGAACTGCAGATACCACATGATGCCACCGGCCGCGGCCAGCAAGCCATTAAGCAGCAGACTCCGCGCTGGCTGGGCCAGATCATTGCGCAGTGACAGTTCGGAGCGCGTTGCCAGCCGGATGAAGCAGTAGCCCATGTTGACGATGGCCCCACCGCCCATGATGATGCCGTAGCTCGGCAACACGGCGTAGAGCGGGTTGATGCCAAGCGCTAGCGATGCCTGCCGGATGGGAGCAGCGGCTTCCAGACCGAAGGCAAATCCCGAGGAGAAGATGCCGCACATCACCGCCAGCAGCAGCCCCTTCTTCAGGTTGAATTCCTGGGTAGTCGTGCCCAGGGCAATCTCTTTCTGATGCCCAGCCCAGGTGACTATGCCTATGCCGATCAATGCGACAAAGACACCGAGCAGGGTGATTTGGCCACTGGCCGTGGTGAGCAGTTGAACAAATTCCCCACGCAATATGGGTGGCATCAGGGTGCCCATCACCAGGGTCACACCGATGGCGATCCCTATGCCCAGAGACATGCCCAAATAGCGCATGGTCAAGCCATAGTTGACATTGCCTATCCCCCACATGGCACCAAACAGAAACATGCCCCAGAATGCCTTGCTGTCCACCACGCTGTAGAAGGCGCCGAAGTCATCGATCAGCGTGGAGGTGACCAGCCAGGGCAACAGGATCCATGAAAACAGGCCGGCGAAGGCCCAGGTGGTTTCCCACGACCAGCGCTGGACCTTGCTGAGGGGAGCATAGAAGGAGGCCGCCGAGGCGGCGCCAACCAGATGCCAACCGATTCCCGATACGATTGCAGACATGAGATGTTCCTTGCTTGAGGTTTGATTGTGTTTTTGCTTCCCGATGGAGGGAAGCGTCCTTGATGACAACCGCGCTGTTTTTGTTGTTTTTCTGACGCCCGCCACAGATGGCGGGCGTCAGCAGAGGGTGAACTCAGCGACGAGTGAGCAGCTCCTGCACCTCGTACTCCTTGACGGCGTCGAGCCAGTCGACGCCCACCGCAACCCCTTCACGGGCGCAGGCGTAGTCCCAGACGGCTTGCCACGGCAGGCTGCGGGTCTCCTCCATCAGAGCCAGGCGGGTCGAGTAATCCCCCTTGCATTCGGCTTGACGCAGCATCTCAATGGGCTCGAGCAGAGCACGCAACAGCGCCTTCTTCATGTTGCGGGTACCGATAACCCAGGCCGCGATGCGGTTGATGGAGGCATCGAAGAAGTCGAGGCCGATATGCACCCGCTCTAGCAACTCATTGCGGATGATTTCATTGGCGATGGCCTGGGTTTCGTCATCCAGAAGCACCACGTGATCGCTGTCCCAGCGCACCGGGCGGCTGACGTGCAGCAGCAGGTGCCGGACAAATAGAGAGGCCGCGCTGATCTTGTCGCTGATGACCTCGGTGGGGTGAAAATGGCCGGCATCCAGACACAGGGCTATGTCACGGGAGCTGGCATAACCCAGATAGAACTCGTTCGACCCGACCGTGTAGGACTCGGCTCCTATGCCGAACAACTTGCTCTCCACGGCATCTATGTGGTGCGCCTCGTCGATCCGCTCGGCCAGCACCTCATCCAGTGCCGCCATCAGCCGTTGACGCGGTCCGAGCCGGTCGGCGGGCAGATCCTTCATGCCATCCGGGATCCAGATGTTCATCACGGACGGCGTACCCAGCGCCTGACCAAAGGAGGCCGAGATGCGGCGGCTCGCCTTGCAGTGATCGATCCAGAACCGGCGGATTTCGGGATCCGGATGTGACAGCGTCATGCCATCGGCGCTCAGCGGATGGGAGAAACAGCTGGGGTTGAAGTCCAGACCCACGCCTCTCTCCTTGGCCCAGCGCACCCAGTTGGCAAAGTGCTTGGGTTCAATCTTGTCCCGCGCAACCGGGCTCTCCGCCTCCAGATAGATGGCGTGCAGGTTGAGCCGCTTGGCCCCCGGGATCAGTGACATCGCCAGATCCAGGTCGCGACGCAGCTCGATGGCATCGCGCGCCTTGCCCGGATAGTTGCCGGTCGCCTGAATGCCGCCGGTCAGGGCGCCGGCATCCGCTTCGAAGCCACCGACATCGTCCCCCTGCCAGCAGTGCATGGAGACGGGAATGGTGGCCAGGGTAGTCAACGCCTGATCCACATCGACGCCGAGGGCGGCATATTGCTGTTTGGCCAGGGAAAAGGCGGTTTCAATATTCGGGTTCATACAACTTCCTCGATTAACGTGTCTGAATGGGTGTGCGCGCAGAGCGCGGCAAAGCGCGTCCGGTAATAGTCCAGCTGCGGGACCTCATGCGGATGCAGGGTGTCGATGCGGGTGTTGTGGCGTATCAGGCGGCGCACGTCCGTCAGATCCTGTAAAAGGCCCAGCCCCTTGAGCTGCCAGCCGATGTTGCCGAGCGCCGAAGCCTCCACAGGCCCGGTGAGCACTGTGCATTGGCAGATGTCGGCGCAAAGCTGGTTGAGCAACCGGTTCTGGGAACCACCGCCGACGATATGCAGCCTGGTGATAGACTCGCCGGTGACGTTTTCCAGCTCCCTGAGCACCTGGTCGTAGCACAGCGCCAGACTGTCCAGCACGCAGCGCACCAGTTCGCCCGGGGTCTGCGGCGTGCCCTGTCCCGTCTCCTGACAGAAGTGCTGGATGGCGCTGCGCATGCAGGCGGGATTGAGAAAACGTTCGTCGTTGGGGTGGATGAGGTAAGCAAAGGGCTCGGCCTGTTCCGCCTGCGCCACCAGCTCTGCGAAGCCCAACTGCGGCCACAGCGCCTGCAGCCCCTGCACCAGCCACAACCCCATGACGTTCTTGAGCAGACGCCAGGTCCCCTCCACCCCCCCTTCATTGGTGAGGTTGGCAGCCAGGGCGGCAGCATCGGTCAGCGGGGCATTGCGCTCGACCCCGACCAGCGACCAGGTGCCCGAGCTGATATAGGCAGCGCCGCGCCCGCTCAGCGGGGTGGCGACTATGGCCGAGCCGGTGTCGTGGGTGGCAGGCAGGATGACGCTGACCTGACGACCGGAGGGGCTGATCCAGTGACCCAGCCGGGTGCCGGGGGCAGCGATCGGCTGCAGCCACTTGCCCCCTTCGCCGATCAGCGCGATCAGTTCGGGATCCCAATCCCTGCTGCGAGCATTGACCAGCTGACTGGTGGAGGCATTGGTAAATTCACAGCTGAACTGGCCGGTCAGCCGATAGTGCAGGTAATCGGGGATCAGCAGCAGGCGGGTGACCTTGTCCAGCCAGGCCGGTTTTTCATCGAGCAGGGCCCGGATCTGATAGAGGCTGTTGAACTTGAGGAACTGGATACCGCTGCGACGATAGATCTCATCGCGGGACAGTTGCTGCCAGACCCGCTCCGGCACGCCGTCGGTACGGGCATCGCGATAGGCCACAGCATCACCGAGCATCTGGCCCGCCGCATCCAGCAGGACAAAATCGACCCCCCAGGAGTCGATACCCACCGCATCGAGCACAATGCCGGCGTCATCAATTTTTTCCAGCCCGAGCAATATATTGGAAAAGAGCCGCTCCGGTTCCCAGCAATCATGCCCATTGCTATGCACCATGCCATTGGTAAAGCGATGCATCTCCTGCATGGTGATATTTTCATTGACCGGATCATAGCTGGCCCATATTACCCGCCCGCTGGAGGCACCTAAATCCACTGCTGCAATATTGACTGACATCGAACCGACTCCATAAATTTCGATGTCGTTACTCTAGGTTCCCTGATGGTTGGCAACCTTTCTGTTGTGGCCAAATAAATATGTTCAACTGGCATAAAAATCGAGAAATAGAGGCTGAATGACAATTGTGTGAGTGATATCAAATAATGCTACAGCGTAAAGGGAGGCAATCGAGACCCATCAATAAATAAATGCGAGGTAACTGTGAAAACCCTCACGAAATCCGTGCTATTTGATTGACCAGAGCCGGCTCCTGCGCATATTCACTGATTATTACCTTATGAAGATAGCGACCATGTTTCGCCTGCAGCAGACCGATTTTTTTGACCACAACAAAGTCATCAACGTATTGCCACGCGCTCCGCAGGAACCCTTTCCGGAGCACTGCCATTCGTTTCATGAACTCGTACTGATCAAGTCTGGCTGTGCCATCCACATCACGGACGGCAGCGCCGTGCATATCCGCCGCGGCAGTGTCTTCTACCTGCGCGAAGACGATGCCCACATGTTCGATCAGATGAAGGATCTCTGCCTGACCAACGTGCTGTTCAGGCCGGAGGGATTCCACTTCGCAGACGGGTTGCAAACCCTGCTGCAAACCAGCTGCCATCCTACCAGTGGCGGACTGCAACTACCCCCTTCCCTGCAACCACAGAGCGAGCTGCTGCTAAACCAGATAGCGGCAGAAAACAGCCGGCGAGATGCCTGTTCTCCGGTGATGATCGAAGCACTGTTTTCCCAGTTGGCCGTGCTGCTCTGGCGTACCCATCAGCAAGGAGGGGAAGCTGGCGGCAAGGGGGAAGGAGATCAGGAAAGGCTATTGGCCCTCATTAATTATCTCGATGAAAACTATCAGGAAGAGATCGACTGGAGCGAACTGTCTGAACGTTTTTCCATTCCACTGCGCACCCTGAACCGAAAAATACAGGAACATACCGGCTTGACCCCCAACAATTATCTCGGACGAGTACGACTCTGCCATGCATCCTGGTTGCTCAGCCATACCAACAAATCGGTTACCGATATTG
Source organism: Aeromonas sp. 2692-1 (assembly GCF_013085505.1). Classification (NCBI taxonomy): domain Bacteria; kingdom Pseudomonadati; phylum Pseudomonadota; class Gammaproteobacteria; order Aeromonadales; family Aeromonadaceae; genus Aeromonas; species Aeromonas sp. 2692-1. The sequence continues at coordinate 2,007,033 of NZ_CP038513.1, read as the reverse complement.
CCTTTGAGAGTGGATTCAATGATGGGAATTATTTCTCGAGTAAATTTCACCATGCCTTTGAACTGACACCACTGCAATATAGAAAACGCCATAAATAAACTTCACTTCTTGGCCACTATATTTTCCTCACTGGCCAAAGGTTAAAGGCCTTCCGCCACAACAAGCTTAATATCCCCTTAATTTCATCTAAAGAAGAGGGATATCTGATGGCTTTTGCATTGTGTCTACCCCAGCTCAGCCTGTCCGGCAGTGGCGCTATCTACGATCTGGTGCAATTGATGTGCAACCAGCCCGCCCGTCGTCCGCTGATCGTGACCGAGCGGGCCCTGATCTCGTTCGGCCTGCTGGACGGTCTGCTCGGGGCGCTGCGGGATCAGGGCTTCACCCCCCTGGTCTATGACGGCGTAGAGCCCAACCCGACCGATAAGGTGGCCAGTGCGGCACTGGCAAGCTGGCAAGCCGGACAGTGCGATGCCCTCATCGGCTTTGGCGGCGGCAGCGCCATGGATACCGCCAAGGCGGTGCGCGCTCTGGTTGCCAACCCGGGCAAACAGATCCATGACTTCGAAGGTATCGGCAAGGTCGTCCACACGGGCCCCTTCATGGCCTGCATCAGCACCACCTCGGGCACGGCCGCCGAAGTGACCAGCAATGCGGTGATCACCGACACCCGGCGCAAGGTCAAGATGGTCATCATAGACCCGGCACTGATCCCAACTGTGGCAGTCAACGATCCCACCCTGATGGTGGGGCTGCCCCCGGCCGTTACCGCCGCCACCGGCATGGATGCCCTGACCCACGCCATCGAAGCTTATGTCTCCATCGGTGCTCATGTGCTGACCGATCACTCGGCCCTCGCCGCCATCCGGGTGATTGCCGAATATCTGCCGCAAGCGGTGGCGAACGGCCAGGATCTGACCGCTCGCGAGATGATGGCACACGGCCAGTTCCTGGCCGGCATGGCGTTCAACAGCGCAGGGCTTGGCTATGTGCACTCCCTCGCTCACCAGCCCGGCGCCACCCACAACCTGCCGCATGGCGTATGCAACGCCATCCTGCTGCCGGTGGTCTGCGAATTCAATCTGGCCGTCAGGGAGGATCGCTTCGCCGACATAGCCGCCGCCATGGGTGTGGATACCAGCGCCATGAGCAAGGCTGGTGCCGCCGTTGCCGCCATCCAGGCCATTCGTGCCCTCTCCGCTCGGGTGGGTATTCCCTCTGGCCTGCATCAACTCGGTATACAGCCAGGGGATCTCGCCGGCTGGATCGATGCCGCTGCCGCCGATCCCTGTTCCGGCTGTGCCCCCAGAGTAGCCAGCAAGGCAGAGCTGCTGGCCCTCTATCAGGCCGCGTTCTGACCACGAACCCGACCGACAAGCGGCCGCCCCCGGGCGGCCTCTCTGTTTTCGGCAGCCTGCATCCACTGGCATCCAATCCCCACCCCTTTGTGCACTTCTTGAAAATCCGGCCAACTCCCCTCATGACTTGGCGTCCCCGTTGAGGCTCGGCGGCGCGCCACTGGTTACAGTGGGCCCCATTCACAATGGCTCTTCAATGCAAGGTAGAGGGAATGATGCAGCAGATTGAATTCAACGCAGCCGTGCGGGCTGAAATCGAAAAAGTCGTCGAGGTATCCGCCTATTTGTGGCAACGGGAGTGGGCCGAGCGCAACGGTGGCAACATTTCCGTCGATCTCACCGACATCTTTGGTCCGGCGCCCGCAGACCTGAGCCAGTATCCCCACTGCCCCCTGTCCATGGTAGGGGGGGAAGGCGCCTTCCCGGCCGACAGCGCCGGTCATGTCTTCTTCGTCAAGGGCACGGGGGAACGCATTCGAGAGCTGCGCAGCCCGGAGCTCGCAGGCTGCATCCTGCGGATCGATGACGAGGCCCGGGGTTACCATATCCTGTGGGGAGGCCGTGGCTTGCACGACTACCAGCCCACCAGCGAATTCATCTCCCACGTGGAGATCGTCATGGACAAGCAGCGCAGGGGCGCAGCCGATCGCTGCGTAGTACACACCCATCCACTCGAGCTGATTGCACTCTCTCACCATCCCCGTTATGCCCGCGACAGCGCCGCTTACACCCACGCCTGCTGGAAGATGCTGCCCGAGGTGCGGGCCTTTGTGCCACGCGGCATAGGTGTGGTGCCCTACTGCATGCCCGGCAGCCAGACCATGGCGGATGGCACCACGGCCGCCCTGCGCCAGCACGATGTGGCCATCTGGGAAAAACATGGGGCTGTGGCCACTGGCACGGATGCGCTGATGGCCTTTGACTTCGTCGATGTGGCAAACAAGGGGGCCAAGCTACACCTGATGTGTCTCGCCAGCGGTTTCGAGCCGGAAGGAGTCAGCCCGGAAGCCATGCTGGCTCTGCAGGAGACCTTCGGTCTGTAGCAAGCGACCGGTATAGGCCCTGCCTGCGGGTCTTAGGCTGATGCCACGCTCAAAACCACTGCGCCTAAAGGAGGGCCGGTCTGCTAGACTGGCCCTCTTTTTGTTCATTCATCTGCAAAGGAGTGTCGGATGTCTGCTGCTTCGTGGTGGGACAAGTCCACCGGGCTGGCGCTGCTGACCATAGTACTGTGGGCCTCGCTGGCGGCGCTCACCTCCCGGGTTACCAGCGTGTCGCCGCTGGTGCTGGTGGGGCTGGTGCTGTTCTTCTGCGGGGCGGGTGCCCTGCCATTCTGGCGTCAGTGGCGAGCTCGTCCGGTCAACTGGCTGGTGACCATCAGCGCCCTGCTGCTCTATCACCTGCTGCTGTTCATGAGTTTTCGCCACGCCCCCGTGCTGGAGGCGAACCTCATCAACTACCTGTGGCCACTGTGCATCATCCTGTTCACCCCATTGCTGCTGCCGGGTCACCCGCTGCACGGTCGTCACCTGCTGGCCGGCGCCCTGGGCCTGGCCGGCTCAGTGCTGGTAATGGTGAACGGCGAGCTGCAGCTGCAACAGGCCTATCTGCCGGGCTATCTGCTGGCGCTGGGGGCCGCCATCGTCTGGGGCGCCTACTCGGTGCTGTCGCGCCGGCTGCCGCCGGCCCCGGCGGTGATGACGGCGGCGGCCTGTCTGCCCGCCGGGTTGCTGGCACTGCTGCTGGCCTGGCTACTGGAGGGACCGCTGCCGGTGGCCCGCATCCCGACCGGTGACTGGGGCCTCATCATCGGGCTGGCACTCGGCCCCATGGGGGCGGCTTTCGTCACCTGGTATCTGGCGCTGCGAGACGGGGATCCGCGCCGGATCGGCGCGCTGGCCTATCTGACGCCGCTGCTGAGCACGCTGCTGCTGGTGCTGCTCAATGGTGAGCAGCTGACCCCCCGTCACCTGGTGGCCGGCGCCCTCATCATAGGTGGCGCCCTGCTCGGCATGCTGGGCAAGCCCCCTGCCCGCCAGCAGCAGGAAGCCCCCGCCCCACTGCAATAATCCAGTCCCCCTCGACAGTCAGCCTAGGCCGCCGGGCTGACTGTCATAAAAGCGCCATCTCTGCTGCTTAAGCTCACGCCGACGCCCATCGCCGTGGTTCAACAAGCAGGAATGCTGCCGTGAAAATTGCCCATTACGCCTCCCTCTCTTCTCTCGCTCTGCTGCTGGTCGCCGCCGTGCAGGTCGGTGCCCTCTGGCACGGCTGGCAACAGCTCAACCAGGCCGAGCAGGCCCAGTACCAGCACGAACGGCTGCAGCAGCGGCTCACCGGCACCCTGCAGGGCACCCTGCGCGACTACCTCGCCAGCGGCGATCCGCTGCGGCTGACCGAGGCCGAAGCGGTGCGCAAGCAGGCGCTTGCCCAGCTCGCCCAGCAGGATGTGGCGCTCACGGCCCAGTTGCGCACCCTGCTCGAACAGATGGGTGCGCGCATCGACAGCGACTATCTGGCGGCCGGCAAGCTCTCCGGCAACAGCCAGTGGCTGCTGCAAAATGCCGAGAACGAGCTGACCGATCAGGCCAGGGCGCTGCTGCGTTACGGCCAGCAAGGGGCGATGGGGAGCGACCCGGCCAGCGCCGAGCGCTATCGCCAGCTGTCCGGTGACCTGCTGGCAGCCCTGCCGGGGCTCGCTCACCTGCGCCAGAACTACATGGAGCAGGCCAGCCCAAAGCTGCTGGAAGGGTTGCAGTTCGAGCTGGCAGCCTTGCAAAAACAGGCTGAGCAGCTGGCGGCCCTGCCGCCGCTCGGCCTGTTCGAGGCGCCCCCCGCCGACGAATTCACCCTGGGTGAACCGGAACGCAAGGAGCTCGGGGATCTGCCCAAAGCCGAACTGCTCTCGCTGCTCAAGCGCTACCCGCAGGAGCTGGAGAACAGCCGCAAGGCGCTGCAACAGCAGCAGGCGGGCCGTCTCGCGGTGCAACAAGACATAGGCCAGATGCTGCAGGCCACCGGCCACATAGGCAGCGAACTGGCCGCCGCCCGCCAGGCGGTCAACCAGCGGCTGGCCGCCATCCTCGGCAGTCTGGCGCTCTGTCTGGTGCTGGTCGCCCTGCTGTTTGCGCTGGTGCAGCGCCGCTGGCTGGTAAGGCCATTGCTGCGCCTGCGCACGGCCTTCCTGCAGCTCGACGAGACCGGGCAGGCCGAGACCCTGCCAGAGGGGCGCGAGCGCAACGAGCTGGCCGACATTGTCGCCAGCTACAACCGCCTCATCCTGCGACTGCAGCAGGATCAGCAGCAGAAAGAGGGCCAGCTCTCGGCGGTGTCGCAAAGTCTGCAGGGGATGGTCAACCAGGTGCAGGAGATCCATCACAGCACCCGCACCACGGAGCAGGCGGTGGACGAGAGCGACCTGATGATGAGCGAGCTGAACCAGCTGGCTGGCGAGGTGCATCAGGTGGCTGCCGAGATAGCGCAGCACGCCCAGCACAACGAGCACTCCATGAGCCAGAGCGAGCAACTGGTGGGCGGCATGTTGCAGGCCACCGCCCAGACCGGGCTTGCCATCGACGAGAGCGGTGGCGCCCTGGCCCAGCTCAAGCGCTCGGTGGAAGATGTGACCGCCATCGTCGACGTGATCGGCCACATCTCCCAGCAGACCAACCTGCTGGCGCTCAACGCGGCCATCGAGGCGGCGCGGGCCGGCGAACAGGGGCGCGGCTTTGCGGTGGTGGCCGACGAGGTGCGCCACCTCTCTGCCGATACCCAGCGCTCCCTCGGCCAGATCACCGAGATCCTGACCAGACTCACCCAGGCGGGGGAGCAGCTCGGCACCGTACTGGCGCGCATCACCGCAGAAGCCGCCGCCCAGCGCCAGCAGGCGGAGCAGCTGCGCCAGACCACCCAGGCGGTGCGGGAGATGGCGCGCAGCACGGCGGTCATCGCCCTGCAGGGGGCCGACAACGCCAAGAGCCAGGAGCACAAGCTGGCCAGTTTTGCCGATCTCATCGGCCGCATCAGCCAGCACGCCCGCCAGGGCAGCCGCCTTTCGGTGCAGGTGTCGGAGCACATCCACCACCAGGCCAGCCAGATCCCGCGCATCCTCGGACACCAGGCCTGAGCCGCGCCGGTTTAGCCGGCACCTCCCTACCCGGCCCCTGCCATCGCGCAGGGGTTTATCTTTTTTTGTGGCACAAAATTATCTGTTATCCGCGGGTTAACGAAGAAAGATCCCTCTGCAGCGTGCGATCCGTCCGGATCGGCCGGCAATTTCATCTGAAAACGTTGTCATCACCGATATCAGCGGGCTAGGAGTGTCCACAGCAAGCGTCATGATTATTTGCACTCGGTCATATTTTTGAAACTTGGTGGGAACTTTCCATTGATATTTCGCACCGCGAACGTACTCTTGGATTGTCCGATAGCCAAGGATCGGAACACAAAAAAACAAAATATGTGATGAACAGAACTGCACCACCGCAGATGTGCCAAGACGTCGCGGCCGCAGCCGACATACTCGAACTTTTTGCCCTTCGGGGTCTTGATTGCAATGCCAATACCGAGCGGCGGGCGCTTGCCTGACTGCCGGACAAAAAAAGCTAAGTCCATAAAATCAGGAGCAATACAAAATGGAAAAAGTGATCTTCAAACGTGCCGCATTGAGCGCAGCCATCGTTGCTGCCATGCTCGCCCCCGGTATGGTGTTGGCTGCCGACGAAGCCGGCCCCACCTATGCAGCCGCCGCCAGCAAATTCTATGAAGAAGGCAAACTCAACGGTGGCCTCTTCTACTTCCAGCGTGATCGTCAGCGTATCGATGGCGACCCCACTGCCAAGAACAAAGAAGGCAAGTACCAGTCCAACCTGAGCCACGCCACCACCCAGGCCTCCCTGAACTTCAACTCCGGCTACGCCTGGGACGTGGTGGGTATCGATGTGGGCGGTTTCGGTGCCTATGACCTGGCCGTGACCGAGAACCACCCGGTCAACCAGGAGAACGAATTCTCCTTCGCCGGCAACAAATGGGGCGAAAACTACAAGGATGGCTCCCCGGAAGGCGGCTTCAGCTTGGCCAACGCCTCGCTGAAATTCAAGGCGCTGGACGGTGCCCTCACCGCCAAGGGTGGTCTGACCCAGCTCTACGTACCGGGCGTGATCGGCGTGAACTGGTCCTATCAGCCGGGTACCTACCGTGGTGGCCAGATCGAGGGTAACTTCGGTGGTCTCTACCTGACCTACGCCATCGCCGACGAGTACAAATCTCCCTGGTACAAAGAGACTCAGAAGTTCTCCCGTGCCAAGGCATGGATGGATCCGTTTGCCGATGAAAACGTCATCGACTACATCCAGGGTGTCGCCGCCCGTTACACCTTCGAGAACGGCACCGCCATCACCGGTTCCTACGGTAACTCCGAAAACTACATGGACAGCTACCACTTCAAGCTGGCCCATAAATTCGACGTGCTGAACGGTCTCTCCACCAGCTACCAGTTCTACGGTTCCGACACCAAGACCTATCAGAAGGGTGGTGCCGACATCGAGACTTACGACGGTCTGGCATGGCAGCAAGCGCTGACCGCCGCCTGGGGCATGGGCCCGTACGGCTTCCGTCTGGAAGGTCTGTGGACCAAGGCCGAGGGTAACGAAGGCAACTACCTGCCCCGTCTGACCCGTGGCTACGGCAACTCCCAGGGCGCGAACGAAATCTGGTGGGACTCCCGCTCCGACTGGAACGCCAACAACGAGAAAGCGCTGTACTTCGGCGTGACCCGTTCCCTGGATGATCTGGTGGGTGCACCTGGCTGGTCCGTCGGTGTCTCCGGTGCCTACGGCTGGGATATCCAGAAAGGCGACGGCACCAAGGCCACCAACGGTGAAGATACCGAATGGGCAGCCAACTTCGACGTCATGTACACAGTGCAGGATGGCAAGCTGAAGGGTACCCTGTTCAAGCTGCACTACACCGATTACAACAACGACATCAGCCAGGGCGGCGGTTGGACCGAATACCCCAACATCTTCGCCTCCGAGAAAGACGTCAAGTTCCACATCATCATGCCGTTCACCATCCTGTAAGCAGGTGGTTGAAGTTAGCAAACCGGGCCGATTGGCCCGGTTTTCTTTTTTCTGATCAGCGGGTTAACATGCAAAACCGCAGGCGCTTCTGCCTGCCTCGTCACACAAGGATGCGCCCATGTCCCGCTTCGTTCTGATCACCGGCTGCTCCAGCGGCATCGGCCTGGCCGCCGCCAAGGCGCTCGGCCAGCACGGCTACACCGTCATCGCCTCCGCCCGCAAGGCCGAGGACGTGGCGCAGCTGCGCCAGCTGGGTTTGCTGGCGGTCGAGCTGGATCTGGCCAACGAGGCCAGCATAGAGAGGGGCGCGGCCGAGGCGCAGGCACTGGCCGGCGGCCGCCTCTATGGCCTGTTCAACAACGGCGCCTACGGCCAGCCCGGCGCGCTGGAGGATTTGCCCACCCAGGCGCTGCGCGAGCAGTTCGACACCAACCTGTTTGGCTGGCACCACCTGATTCGCCAGCTGCTGCCGGCCATGCTGGCGGCCGGCGAGGGGCGCATCGTGCAGAACAGCTCGGTGCTGGGGCTGGTGGCCATGAAATATCGCGGCGCCTACAACGCCAGCAAGTTCGCGCTGGAAGGATATACCGATACCCTGCGCCTGGAGCTGGCCGGCAGCGGCGTGCAGATCAGCCTGATCGAGCCGGGTCCCATCGACACCCGCTTTCGGGCCAATGCCCGCGCCGCCTTCCTGCGCCACATAGAGCCCGCCGCCAGCCGCCATCAGGCCGCCTACCAGCAGACCCTGAGCCGGCTGGAGCGTGAAGGGGGTGCCCGCGGTTTTACCCTGCCAAGCGAGGCCTGCATTGCGCCGCTGCTGCACGCACTCGGCAGCCCGCGCCCCAAACACCGCTACCCGGTCACCTTCCCGACCCGGCTGTTCGGGGTGCTGCGCCGCCTGTTGCCCAGTCGCCTGCTCGACCGGATCCTCGCCAAGTCGGCCTGACGGCGACCACTTCGCTGCCCGGCACGCCCGCAAGCAGCCTGCAGCCAGGGACGACGACGAGCGTCGTCGCCTTTCGTCTCATCCCCACCAACCGGCACCAGAATGCGGCACCAGAGTGGCTTGAATCAGCCAAGCCGCCATCCCTGGCAGTCCCCGCTCAGTAGTGCTGGCCGTTGCTGTAATAGCAGCTCTTGACGATGGGCAGCACCTGCACCACCACATAGGTCTGCTCCCCCAGCACCGCTTTCAGGTGACGGGTGATCAGCGCCGCCGCCGCGTCCTGCAGCTCCTGCGGGCGTTCGAACCAGACCAGCTCGACGAACGGAAAGCCGGCCTCGACCTCCCCCTCGCGCACCCAGTGGCTGTCGATGCTCTCCAGGGTGACGAACTCCGGTTTGCCCCCGGTGAGGGCACAGAGATCCGCCAGCAGGGGGGCGCTTATCTGCTTGAGGGTGTCGACGGAGACGGCCCGAAAACGAAGGTGGGGCATGGGAAAACCTCTTGGCTGTGACAAATGAGGACTTATCATAGGGGTTATTGTGACGAAGAGAAGCCATCCGCTGACATAAGGTGCCCCATGAGACTCCATCGCCTGCTGCTCCCCTTCCTGCTCTGCCTGCTGCTGCCGCTGAGCGCCTTTGCCGACCCCGCCTTCTATAAGGTCAGCAAGGGCGATCAGCAGCACTGGCTGCTGGGCTCCATCCACGCGGGCAAGCCCTCGCTCTATCCGCTGCCCGACCCCATCGAGCGGGCCTGGCTGCAGAGCCGCGCCTTGGTGCTGGAGGTCGACCTGACCCACATCAGCCAGCAACAGTGGCAGGAGATGGGGGCCATCACCCGGCTGGTGGACGGCAAGACCCTCAAGGAGCACGTGCCGCTCGATCTCTACCGGCGCACCATCATCGCCGCCGGCCAGAACGGCCTGACCGAGAACATGCTGGCTCCACTGCGCCCCTGGTTCGCCGCCATCACCCTCACCCAGGCGGCGCTGGAGCGCACCGACTTTCGCAGCGCGCTCGGGGTGGATCAGCACTTTGCCAAGCAGGCCGGCGACAGCGGCAAGCCCATCATCGGCTTCGAGACCCTGCTCGAGCAGCTCGGCTACCTCGCCAGCGTCGGTGACAACCAGACCCTGATGCTGGAGAGCACCCTCGACGAGCTGCCCGAACTCGAGCGCGGCTTTCGCGAGGTGATGAAGGCGTGGGAAGAGGGGGACGAGGCGACCCTCATCAACCTGCTCAAATCGGAAATGGCGCCACCCAAGCTGCAGGCCTGGCTCGAGCAGACCCTGCTGGCGGAGCGCAACCACAACTGGCTGAAGAAATGGTCCACCCTGCCGAACGAGAGCTTCATCGTGGTAGGAGCGCTGCATCTTTACGGCGACCAGGGCTTACTCGCGTTGCTGGAACAACAGGGCTGGCGCATCACCCCGCTCACCGAGCCGGGTCCGCGCAAGCAGCCCCGCCAATAAGGCGCAGGCGGGGCCACATCGGCCCCGCCAGGGTCTTTATATGGGAGGGCGCTCACAGATCAGGCTGCCGATTTAATAACCACAGAAGGACTTGATCGAGATCATCTCTTTGCTCCCAAAGAGGTATCTATCATGCCTGTCATCAATGGGATGACTGGAGTGCATGAGATGGAATTTTGGATGAACCTGATGTTCGGCAACAGCGTGGGACTGATGTCCATGTTGGTGATTATCGGTACCTTCCTGCTGATCAGTTCCTACGCGGCCTATTTCATCTACAAGGTGATGAACGCCAAGCCGCCGAAAGAGGGCCAATAAGCCTGCGTCAGGCGATCCCCGATCGCCTGATCCCACCCTTGCCTCCCCTTTGCTCACGGGCTGAGCAACCCGGCGCCACCAGCGCGCCCGCCACTTTCAGATCCGCCCCCGCCCGCTATAATGGCCGCTCATTCCACCTGCGGGGAGCCTGCCGTGTCTCATAACGACGAACTCTCACTGTTTCGCAATGAAGTGGCCGATGTGCGCCCCATTCGCAACGACCATATCCGCCTCCAGACGGCGGGCAGCAGCCCGACCGACGCCCAGCTGGCGCGGCGCCAGGCCGCCACCGCCGAGCAACTCGCCCTGGATCACCTCAGCATGGAAGCGGTCGAGATGCTCGATCCCCACGCCATCGTCGGCTTCAAGCGCGACGGGGTGCAGGAGGGGGTCTACAAGAAGCTGCGACTCGGCAAATACGAGCTGCAGGCGAGCCTGGATCTGCACCAGAAGACCCTGAACGAAGCGCGCCAGAGCCTGGTGCAGTTCATTGCGGATTGCGAACTGCGCGACATCCGCTGCCTGCTGATCCTGCACGGCAAGGGAGAGCGCAGCACGCCGCGCGCCCTGCTCAAAAGCTATGTCAGCGCCTGGCTGCCGCAACTGCCGGCGGTGATGGCCATGCACAGCGCCGAGCGTCGCCACGGCGGCGGCGGTGCCCTCTACGTGCTGCTGCGCAAGAGCGAGCGCAAGAAGGCAGAGAACCGCGAACGCCACCAGAAGCGCCTCGGCTGACTGCCTGAGGGTGGCACCAGGGTGGATGGCAGTGCTAGCATCGGGCGGCCCCGATCATGCCAGGTACGGGGTGCATACCATCAGGGACGATAACAAGGACAATCCCATGTCATACCAGAAACTCGAACAACATCAGCAACAGCTGCACCGCCTCTCCCACCTCTCCGCCATCTGCGGCTGGGATCAGGCCGCCATGATGCCGGAGGGGGGCAACGAAGCCCGCGCCGAGGCCATGGCCGAACTGGGGCTGCTGATCCACCACAAGAGCACAGCCCCCGAGCTGGGCGACTGGATTGCCAAGGCCGAGAGCGAGCCGCTGGATGAGCTCCAGCGCGCCAACCTGCGCGAGATCAAGCGCCACTGGCAAGATGCAAGCCTGCTGCCCGGGGATCTCGTGGAGGCGCTGTCGCTCGCTGGCAGCAAGTGCGAGCACGCCTGGCGCCGCCAGCGCAAGGAGAACGACTGGACAGGCTTTGCCCCCAACCTCACCGAGGTGGTGACACTCTCGCGCGAGGTGGCTCGCCTGCGTGCCGACGCGCTGGGGGTACGCCCCTACGACGCCATGCTGGCGCTCTATGAGCCGGGCATGACCAGCGCCCGGCTCGACGAGATCTTCGGCGATCTGACCGGCTGGCTGCCAAACCTGATCCGGACCGTGAGCGAGCAGCAAAAGCGCGAGTCGGTGCAGATCCCGCAAGGCCCCTTCCCCATCGCCGCCCAGCAGGCGCTCGGGCAGCAGGTGATGGGGCTGCTCGGCTTCGATTTTGCCCATGGCCGACTCGATGTGAGCAGCCACCCGTTCTGCGGCGGGGTGCCGACCGACGTGCGCATCACCACCCGCTACAACGAGAAGGAGTTCGTCTCCAGCCTGATGGGCATAGTCCATGAAACCGGTCACGCCCGTTACGAGCAGGGCCTGCCGCGCCAGTTGCTGGGCCAGCCGGTGGCCGAGGCGCGCTCCATGGGCATTCACGAGAGCCAGAGCCTGTTCTGCGAGATGCAGCTCGGCCATGATCCCGCCTTCCTCACGCTGCTGGCGCCGCACATTCGCGCCCACTTCGGCGAGCAGGCGGCGTTGGCGCCGGCGAACCTGGTCAAGCTTTACAATCGGGTCGAGCCCGGCTTTATCCGGGTCGATGCGGACGAGGTGACCTACCCGGCCCACGTCATCCTGCGCTACGAGCTGGAGCGCGACCTTATCGAGGGGCGCATCGAGGTGGCGGACATCCCCGCGCTGTGGGACGCCAAGATGCAGCAGTGGCTGGGGCTCTCCACCCAGGGCAACTACCAGAATGGCTGCATGCAGGACATTCACTGGACCGACGGCTCGTTCGGCTACTTCCCGAGCTACACGCTCGGCGCCATGTACGCGGCGCAGCTGCGCTTCGCACTCGAGCGGGAGCTCGGCAACATGGGCGAGCTGATCGCGGCGGGCCGCCTGCCGGAGATCTTCGCCTGGCTGGGTCGCCACATCTGGTCCCAGGGCAGCCGCTACGGCACCGACGAGCTGGTCAGCCGCGCCACCGGCGAGGCGCTGAATCCACACTGGCTGCGCCGCCATCTGGAGCTGCGCTATCTGAAGTAGGGCCAGCGCGCCCGCCAGCAGATAACAAACGGGGCCTCGCGGCCCCGTTTTTCATGGTGACACGGCGCGTCAGCGCCCGTCCGGCACGCCAACAAACTCGCGCAGCTGCAGGATGTTGCCCTCGGGGTCGAACGCATTGCGCACCACGAAACCGGGGCCGGACCACTGCTGCGGCAGCAAGCCGCCACCGAGATCGGCCGCCTTCGCCTCCGCCCAGGCGAGGCTCGGCACGGTAAAGAACAGCTTGATGGCACCCTGCTCGCGCAGCTGCGGCGGCGTGGTGATGACCACCTGCTCGGCATAGGGAGCGGGGATTGCGTGCAGCAACAGCTGGATGTCGGCGTTTTCCTGCACGATCAGCTCGTCGCTCTGGCTGCGGATCTCCATCTGCAGCAGGGTGCGATAAAAGTGGCTCAGCAGGCCGGGATCCCTGGCATAGATCAGGGCGCCGGCACGTGCGGGTCCTGGCATGGCTCTCTCCTCCTTGGATGTTGTCACCCCAGATTCGCACACTTGCCCTGCCAAACCGATCTGTTTTTCACGCCCTGCGATCGCGGGCGCGGCCTCGGCTTTATTTCAATTGCTGTCCGTTTCTGGCTAGTCATCGCCTTCGTTCCTGCTTAGTCTCTCACTCATCCGGGCCGCCGCGCCCACCCCGCTTTCGGCGCAAGGAGCCACCGATGCCAACAGATCACGCCATGACGATGCCGCCGGCCGCAGAGCATGAGTCAGACCTGCCGCTCAGCGCCGAACAGTGCCATGCCGCCCGCCTGGCCCGCGATGCGCGCTTCGACGGCCGCTTCTTTACCGGCGTGCTCTCCACCGGCATCTACTGCCGGCCTGTTTGTCCGGCGCGGCCGCCACACGAGCACAACGTGCGCTACTTCCAAAGCGCCGCCGCAGCGGAGCAACACGGCCTGCGCCCCTGCCTGCGCTGCCGGCCTGAGCTCGCGCCCGCCGCCCCCGGCGATCTGCCGCCGACGCTGGCGCGCCTGCTGGCCCGGATCGATCGCGGCGAACTGGCGGAAGGCTCGCTCACCACCCTGGCGGAACAGGCCGGCATCAGTGAGCGCACGCTGCGCCGCCAGTTCGAGCAACACCTCGGCGCCTCGCCGAAACAGGTGGAGCAGACGCGCCGGCTGCTGCTTGCCAAGCGGCTGTTGACCGAAACCCGGCTGCCCATCACCGACATCGCGTTTGCGGCGGGCTTTGCCAGCATTCGCCGCTTCAACGATGCCTGGCAACAGGCATACGGGCTGGCGCCGCGGGCGCTGCGCCGTCAGAACGAGCCAGCCGGCGACGCCGCCGCCCTGACGCAGGCTGAACCGCAGACCGAGGAGGGGGCGATGCTCACGCTGCAACTGCCCTACCGCCCCCCGTACGACGTGGCGGCCATGCTGGCGTTCTACCGGCTGCGCGCCATTCCGGGGCTGGAGCGGGTAGATGGCGAGGTCTATGAACGCTGGCACCGGGTCGGCGATCAGCTCGCGCGGGTGCGCATCAGCCAGGGCAAGGGGCACAGCCTGCAGCTCAGCGTCCATGATCTGCCGCCCGCTGCGCTGCCGGATCTGCTGTATCGGGTGCGCCGGATGTGGGATCTCGATGCCGACATGCAGCGCATCGGTGCGCGGCTCGGGCAGGATCCGCTGCTGGCACGCCTGCAGGCGCGCTGGCCGGGGGTTCGGCTGCCCGCCGGCTGGGATGAGTACGAGGTGATGCTGCGCGCCATCGTCGGCCAGCAGGTGTCGGTCAAGGGGGCCATCACCATACTCGGACGGCTGGTGGCGCGCACCGAGGCACAATTCGGGGTGGCGCAGTTGCCCACCCCTGCCCAGCTGTGCGAGCTCAACCTGGACGGTATCGGCATGCCCGGCAGCCGGATCAGAACGCTGCAGGGGCTGGCACAGGCGCTGGCCAGCGGCGAGTTGAGCTTGCTCAGCGCCAGCGATGAACAGCTGCTGGCACTGCCCGGTATCGGCCCCTGGACGGTCGCCTACTGGCGGCTGCGCTGCGGGCTGGATCCGGATGCCTTCCCCGCCTCGGATCTGGTGCTACTGAAGGCGCTGGGGGGCGGCACCAAGTTGCCGGTGAAAGCGGTATTGGCCCACAGCGAAAGGTGGCGGCCCTGGCGCGGCTACGCGGCGAGCTGGCTGTGGCATGCCATGAGTGAAGAGCCGGCCCTGCTGACCGAGTCGGCACCAGGCCGCGCAGCAAGCGACAACCAAGCAGAGGAGACAACCCCATGATCCGCTACGATATCTTGCCCAGCCGCTGCGGCGATCTGCTGGTAGCCATCGACGAGCACGGCCTGCAGCACGTGGACTTCGTGGCGGGACTGCGCGCACTGCCCGACATGAGTGGCTGGCAACAGGACAAGACGGCGCTGGCCCCTTTTCTCGCACAATTTGAGGCCTACTTTGCCGGCCGTCTGCAACGCTTCACCCTGCCGCTCGCACCAAGAGGCACGGCGTTTCAGCAAGCGGTCTGGCAGGCGCTTTGCGACATCCCCTACGGCGAGACCCGCAGCTACAGCGACATCGCCCGCGCCATCGGCAAGCCCAATGCGGTGCGGGCGGTGGGTGCCGCCAACGGCCGCAACCCGCTCTAGATCATCATCCCCTGCCATCGGGTGATCGGCCAGAACGGCAGCCTGACCGGCTATGCGGGGGGCTTGCCCATCAAGCAGGCGCTGCTCACGCTGGAAGGGATCCCCTGTTGACGACTCGGCGCCCACTCACAGGCGCTCGGCCAGCCAGCCCTGAAACCCGAGCGCCTGAAAATAGCGCCGACCAACGCCAAAGCCCGCCGCCTGCAACAGGTATCGGGTCTGTTTCTCATCGAGGGGAAAGAAGTCCTGGGCCAGGCGCAACACCATCTGTTCGCTGGCGCTCCGAGGCAGACCGGCCCGGTGTGCGTGCAGCCCCATCACGGTGCGCTCGTCATCGTCTTGCGCAGCCATCAGGTCGGCCAGCAACAGAGGGCCACCGCGCCTGAGCTGGCGGGCGATGTCGGCGAGCAGTGCCGCCTTTTGTTCCTGCGGCAGAAAGTGCAGCACCAGCAGACAGAGTGCACCGTCACACGCCATGCTGTCGGCCGGCAACGGCCCCTCCCACCATGTGATCCGCGCAGTCATCCCCGCCTGCTCGGCTTGCCTTCTGGCCTGCGCCAGCATGTCGGCCGATATGTCCTGGGCAATGAACTGCCAGTGGGGACACAAACCGCCCAGCAACAGCAGTTCGCTGCCCGTGCCGACCCCCACCAGCAGAACGCGCGCCTCCGGCCCAAGCCGTGCCATCAATTGGGACGCACTGAGCTGGTGCAGCAGCTCATAACCGGGCACCAGCCGGGTAATGCGCTGGTCATAATCCAGCGCCCCCTCTCCATTGAATCGCGTCATCCTCGCCTCTCCTCCCGTGAAAACTCCTTGATAGAGCCTGCCGCCGGGAGAAGGTAAAGCATCAGATGTCGGGAGAGGTGAGTTTCATCAACGCTTCAAACTCCCCATCACATGCATTTCGCAGCGGTGGCAGTCAAACCGCAGGCGGAAGGTGTCCTTGCCCATCTTGAGCTCCAGCGGCTCGGCCTTGAGGCCGGGCACCTCGTTCGGGCAGAGGTTCTGGCTGTAGCGGATGCAGTGTTTGGTGATCATCAGCACCACTTCCCGCTCCTCCTTGTTCGCCTCATAAGCGGGGGCGATGCGCTCCACCCCGTGCTCGCGGAAGAACTGTTCGGCCGCGCTGTTCAGCACGTTGCCAAGGTAGGAGAGACGATGCTGGGGATAGTGGATATCCCGCAGGGCGATGCGCCGCTCGGGGCGCTGGTAGCCGGCCATACGTGCCGCCTCCAGCGCGGCGATACCCTCCCGGCGCAAGCCGTTGAGCATGGATGCCGCGATGAATAGCGGGTGAGTAAACGCCAACTCAATCTTGCGCGCCACAAATAGGGTATTGCCGAGTTTGCCGAGTTGGTCGCGCGCCTGTTGCAGCGCCCGCTCCGGGTTGTCGGCAGGCTGTTTGTCACAAGGCAGGGTCACCGCGGCGCTGATGCCCTGCTCGTCGGTAAGCGTAAGGCACACGCCCTCATCGCACTCTGCCAGCACCATATCGACCCGGATGCGGCGATCAGCGCTGGCCTTCTCCAGCATCTTGCTGAATGCCTGATCGTGGTTGCGGTAGATTTCGGTGCCTACCTTCAAGCCCGGCATGCGCTCTGACAGGAGTAACTGCTTACCTTCCACCTTGTTCAGGCGCATCCCCACCAGCTCGTTGTTCGGCTTGAAGAAGCCTAAACCGTCGCCGTTGTTAAGGGTGACCTGTTTGCCGTCGATCTCGATGCCATCCTTGGTGACTCTGGTGACCCGGCCCAGCGGCTCGCCCACGTATTTCGGGCTCTTGGTGGAGTCGATTCCGGGCTGGCGGCCATGAAGGAAGTAGTCAGTGCTGCCGCGGTTGAAGCTCTTTTTGGGATCAGGCGCGAAGCTGTAGCTGCAACGGCCGGCCGAGGAGGCCACCAGATCGCTGCGGCTATCCAGAATGGCATCGAGCTTCTGCCGATACCAGGCGGTGACGTTCTTGACGTAATCGAGCCCCTTGAGGCGCCCTTCAATCTTGAAGGAGCGGATCCCCGCCTCGATCAGCGCCTCCAGGTTGTCGGTTTGGTCCATATCCTTGAGGGACAGCAAATGGCTGTCGGCCACCAGCACTTCACCGTCCGGCTTTTGCAGCGAGCAGGGCAGGCGACAGAGCTGGGCACATTCGCCACGGTTGGCGCTGCGGCCGGTCCGGGCATGGCTGATGTTGCACTGACCGCTGTAGGAGACGCAGAGCGCGCCGTGGATAAAGAACTCCAGTTGCACGTTGGTCGTGGCGCTTATCTCGCGGATCTGCGCAAGGGACAGCTCACGCGCCAGCACCACCTGGGAGAAGCCCACATCCTGCAGAAATTTCACCTTCTCCGGGGTACGGTTGTCGGTTTGGGTACTGGCATGCAGCGCAATGGGGGGCAAGTCGAGCGCCAGCAGCCCCATGTCCTGCACGATCAGCGCATCGGCTCCGGCTTCGTAGATCTGGTGAGTCAGCCGCCGGGCCTGCTCCAGTTCGTGATCATGCAGCAGGGTGTTGAAGGCGACGAAGACCCGGGCACCGAAGCGATGGGCATGGCGCGCCAGCGCTTCGATATCCTCGAGGGAGTTGCCCGCCGCGCTGCGGGCGCCAAAGGCGGGGCCGCCCATGTAGACGGCATCGGCACCGTGGTTGATGGCTTCGATGCCGTAGGCGAGATTCTTGGCCGGAGCCAGCAGCTCCAATCGGTTGTTGTGGCTTAACGGGTGCTTGTTCTGGTGCATGGTCTCGGGATCAGGGCGGACAGCAAATGAGCGCCACTCTAGGGCATTGCCACCCTCCCCGCCTTGATCCCGCTTAAGATCACCGCAAAATACAGGATTGGATCAGAACACCACCTTCAAAGCCAGCCCCAGCAGCACCAGACCGCTCACCTTGTCGATGACGAAGGACTTGGCCTTGAGCCAGGCAAGCACGGGGCCACGAGAGAGCACCAGCGCCACCAGCACGTACCAGACAGCATCGATCCCGCCGGCGGTCAGCATCATGATGCCCCCCTCGCGCCAGCCGGTGTCGGCATGCACAAACTGGCTGAACAGGGCGATGAAGAAGACCGCGAGCTGGGGGTTGAGAAAGGCCACCATAAAGCCTTCGAAGGCGCCTTGCCGACCGCGCAGCTGGTGCACCTCTTCGCTCGCCTCCCCCTTGGCAGGCTTGGCCAGCAGCGCCTTGACCCCGAGCCAGGCGAGAAATGCGGCGCCGCCGTGGCGGATAACATCAAACAGCAGCAGGGTCTGGGTGATCAGGATGGCCAGACCCAAAGCAGTGATCAGCGCATAGATGCCAACCCCGAAGCCGTGGCCAAGCGCGGTGGCCACTCCGTGTCCCTGCCCCCCCTGCACCGTGTTGCGGATGATCAGCGCCAGGCTCGGCCCCGGGCTGATGGCGCCCATCACGCAGATTGCGGCCAGTGCCAGCCAACTCGTCAGTTCCATGGTGTTCCTTGTCTCAAGCGGAATATGAATGTCTGCGCTCAGGGTAAAGGGCCCCTGGTTATGCCAGAAGTGAAAGTTGGGAATAGAACCCATAGCCAACGGCTATAGGCCAACACAAGCGTCTGTTGCTAGCGGGGCGGGTTCAACACCTTGCGGCTCGCCGCCACCGTGCGTTGCAGGTGCTCGCGCAGGAAGGGGTAGGCCAGTTCGCGAAACCACTTGTGGGCCGGATCCTGGTGATGGCGCTGGTGCCACAGCAGATGATACTGCTGGGTACGGCTAACAAACGGCAGATCGCAAAAATGCAGGGCGTGCTCGCAGGAGAGCTGCCAGGCGATGTGAGCCGGGGTGGTCAGCAGGCAGTCGGTGCGCAGCAACACCTCCACCGCCGCCTGAAAGAAGGGTACCCGGGCAAACCAGCGCCGGGACAACCCCTGCGGTGCCAGCACCTGTTCCACCGGGCTGTCCTTGTCACCCCCGCCGCTCACCTGCAGGTGAGGCCAGGCGAGGTAGTCATCGAGGCTGAGCGAGCGCCCTGCCAACGGATGGTGGCTACCCATCAACACCACCAGCCGATCTTCCCCCTGATGCAGGCCGCGGATCTGATCCGGCACCAGTTCGGTGATGGTGGAGACCATGTCCAGCTCGGATTGCCACAGCTGCGGCAGCAGACGCTTGTCCCACAGACTGTATTCCAGCGCCGCCAGCGGCGCCTCCCTGGCCAGCGCCGCGCAGATATCCGGCAGGATGTGCTGGGCCACGTAATCGGAGGAGGCGAGCCGGAACACCCGCTCGCAGCGGCTCGGGTCAAAACCGGGGGCCTCGTAGAGCCGCTCCAGCGCACCGAGGGAGTCCGCCAGCTGGGCAGCCAGCGCCTCGGCCCTCGGTGTCAGCAGCCAGCGCTGCCCCTCCCGCACCAGCAACTCGTCGCCAAACTCGCTGCGCAGCTGGCCGAGCTGCTTGCTGATGGAGGGTTGGCTCAGGTGCAGCAGCTCCGCCGCCCGGCTGATGTTGCGGGTCTCCAGCAGCACCTTGAGGGTGGGCAGCAGGTTGAGATTGGCTTTGTGCAAGGGGGGAGTTCCATCCAGTGGCGAAAGCCCTATCTTAGGGCAGCCAAGCCCTGTGGTTTAAGCGAAATTTCCCGGCGGCCCCCGCAACCTGGCGTGACCCTGCTGCCAGATAACCATGACCACAAGATGACAGTGGTTGCCCCGTGCGGCATAATTGCGCGATTTTCCGCCCGCGGGCGATCCACTTGAGAAGCGGTAACAAGATGAAATACGCCAATATCACAGGCTGGGGCAAATGCCTGCCTCCCTCCGTGCTGACCAACGACGACCTCAGCACCATCATGGATACGTCGGATGAGTGGATCTACCCGCGCACCGGCATCAAGGCTCGCCGCATCTCCCACGTCAGCACCTCCGATCTGGCCACCCTGGCCGGACGTCGTGCGCTGGCCTGCGCCGGGCTGGAAGCCAGCGACCTTGACGGTATCATCCTGGCCACCGCCACACCGGACAATCTGCTGCCGAGCGCCGCCTCCGCGGTGCAGAAGAAGCTGGGCGCCGTCAATGCCGCCGTGTTCGACCTCAACGCTGCCTGCACCGGTTTCGTCTACTCCCTCTCGGTCGCCACCTCGCTGGTACAGACCGGGATGATGAAGAAGGTGCTGGTGATCGGCGCCGAGCGCCTCACCTATCTGCTGGACTGGGCCCGTCGCGATACCGCAGTGCTGTTTGGCGACGGCGCCGGCGCCGTGGTGATCGAGGCGAGCGAGCAGGAGAGCGGCCTGATCGCCAACAAGCTGGGTTGTGACAGCGAGGCGCGCGAGATCCTGCACGTGCCGAACTTCGGCACCGACCGGGTGCGCTTTGCCGACATCGACGGCCTCTTTACCTTCAACTTTGAAGGCCAGGAGATCTTCAAACGGGCCGTACGCGGCATGGGCGAAGCCACCAACACGGTACTGGCACAGGCCGGCATCGCTCCGGAGCAGATCGATCTTATCGTGCCGCACCAGGCCAACATCCGCATCATCGAGACCCTCGCCAAGCGCATGAACGCGCCGATGGAGAAGGTGATGGTCAACATCGAGCACTACGGCAACACCTCCGCCGCCACCGTGCCCATCGCCCTATGCGAGGCACTGGAACAGGGCCGCGTCCAGCCGAACAGCTATCTGCTGACCGCCGCCTTCGGTGCCGGCCTGACCTGGGGCGCCGCCATCATCAAGTGGGGCGATCGCGTGACTCCCATCAAGACGTGCGAGGCTGAACTGCCGCCGTGCGACAAGAGCGCGCTCGAGCTTATCGCCCATGCCGTGGAAGGGTGCCAGAAGGCCCACGCCGACGAAGCGTAAATCGACACATACAGCACCAAGAGCCTGCCAATGCAGGCTCTTTTTATTGCCTCGCCCAGCACTTCTCTCCTCCTCCCAGGTTCCGGCCCTCTCACCGCTGTGACTCCCGACGATGGCCCTGTGACAGTCGCCATATTCCAGTTTTCTCAGTAGCGCCCCCCGAATAGGACCAATTTGTAACCAGCCCATTTTTTTGCGCTAACCTTACTGAGCTATTGATAACTAGCAAGTTGGCGCTTGGGTCCCTACCTGAGGGGACGGCGGTTCACCTTCTTCCATCCATATGCAGGGGCAAGTTCGCGTATGACAGACAACACAAGGGCACACTCCTCCCCTTTCTGGGAGCCTGTCAGCTGGGCCTGCAGCCTTGGTCTGGGCCTGTTCAGCACCCTGCTGCTGGTACTTGCGGGCAGCCCCTTGCCGTATCTGCTGGCCAACCTGGTGCTGGCCGTGGCTGCCGCCCTGTGGGGTGCCCGCCACTACCACGCCAAACCTGCCGGCAAGCCCGATGAACAAGAACAGACTCCGTCATGGTCCGCTGCCGGGCTCAACCACTCCATCATCGGACTCGAGCAGGTGTGCGAAAAGGCCGTGCCCATCTGGTCGCAACAGATTGAAAACTCTCGCCAGCAAACCGAAGGGGCCATGATTGACCTCACCCAGCGCTTTGCCGGGCTGACCACCAAGCTGGAAGAAGCGGTCGCCGCCTCCCACAACGCCGCCGGGGATCTGGGCGGCGAGAAATCGGCCGGCATGACCGCCGTGCTGGCCGAGAGCCAGGCCCAGCTCAACCAGGTCGTCGCCATCATGCACTCCACCCAGGCCAACCGTGACGCCATGCTGGCAGAGATAAAAACCCTCACCGCCTACACCATCGAGCTCAACACCATGGCGCTCGACGTGGCCAAGATAGCCTCCCAGACCAACCTGCTAGCCCTCAATGCCGCCATCGAGGCAGCCAGGGCTGGTGAAGCGGGTCGTGGCTTCGCGGTGGTGGCGGACGAAGTGCGCACCCTGTCGCGCCTCTCCAGCGAGACCGCCCAGAAGATGACCGACAAGGTCGATACCATCAACACCGGCATCGGCCGGGCCTTCCAGATTGCCGAGAGTGCGGCAGGGCGGGATCAGGCCGCCGTCAGCGACGCCGAACATGCCATCGAACAGGTACTGGAGCGCTTTCGGATGGCCACCACCAGCCTGGCCGAATCGGCAGCCCTGCTGCAGAGCGAGAGTACCGGGATCCACCGTGAGATTTCCGATGTCATCGTTTCGTTACAGTTCCAGGATAGGGTCAGTCAAATCCTTGGCCATGTTCGTCAGAACATGGACAGCCTCAACGATCACCTGATCTCGTCGCGCACCAGAACGCACCAGTCCGGCCCCATCCAGATCGATGCTGAGAGCTGGCTGGCAGACATGGAGCTCTCATATGCCACCGATGAGCAGCGCAATATCCATCACGGTCGCAAAACCCCGACGGCAACCCCATCCAGCAACGCTGATGTCACTTTTTTCTAGGAGAGAGATATGGCCAAAACAGTCCTGATCGTGGATGACTCGGCAACCATACGCCAGGTCGTCGGCATGACGCTCAAGGGAGCCGGTTATGAGGTGATGGAGGCTTGTGATGGCAAGGACGCCCTCAAGAAACTCGACGGCAAGAAGATCAACCTCATCATCAGTGACGTCAACATGCCGAACATGGACGGCATCAGCTTCGTCAAGGAGGCCAAGAAGCTGGCCAGCTACAAGTTCACCCCGGTGATCATGCTGACCACCGAGTCCCAGGACAGCAAGAAGCAGGAAGGGCAGGCTGCGGGAGCCAAGGCCTGGGTGGTCAAGCCGTTTCAGCCGGACCAGATGCTGGCTGCCGTCGCCAAGCTCATCATGCCCTGAGTCGGGAGGCATTCATGCCGCTGCATATCGAAACGGGCGAAGAGAAGACAGTTGTGGCCATTGCGGGTGAGATGACCATCTATACCGCAGCCGAACTCAAACAGGCGCTAACCCCCCTGCTTTATCGCCAGCAAGAGCTGGAGCTGGATCTCTCCCAGGTCAGCGAAATGGACAGTGCCGGCCTGCAACTGCTGCTGGCCGCCAAGAAGACGGCGCTGCTGGGTGGCTATCCACTGCATCTGGTCATGCACAGCCATGCGGTACTCGATGCCCTTGAGCTGTGCCAGCTGGCAACCTTCTTCGGCGATCCCACCCTCATCCCTCACCCCGATCACGCCTAGCCGGTTTCGCGGACAAGGAGTCATTCGTGAGCATCAATCTTGATCAGGCCCTGCAAACCTACATCGCCGAGGCGCGTGAGCTGCTCGAGGAGATGGAGTCCGCACTACTGACGCTGGAAAACGAGCCGGACAATAGCGAGCTCATCGGCGCCATCTTCCGGGCGGCCCACACCATCAAGGGCTCCGCCGGCCTGTTTGGCCTGCAACCCATCGTCAGCTTCACCCACATTGTCGAGGATCTGCTCGATCAGGTGCGCAACCAGCAACTGGCGATCAGTGAAGCACTCATCAAGGATCTGCTGGAGAGCCGGGATCACATCGAACGCCTGGTCAGCCTGGTGGCCGAACAAGGGGAAGCGCTCGGTGCGGATGAACAGGCTCAGGATGAGCAACTGAGAAGCAACCTGGCACTCCATCAAACCACCAGCCAAGCCGGCCTGCCGGAACACAACCCACCAGCCGAGACCAGCCCGGTCAGCAAGGAGGAGGGTCATGTCAGCGCCACGTCTCTGTGGCACATCTCCCTGCGCTTTGGCCCGGATGTGCTGCGCAACGGCATGGATCCCACCTCTTTTCTGCGCTACCTCGGCACCATGGGTACCCTCTGCGCCATCGAGACCATTCACCATGCTCTGCCCGACTGGGAACATTTCGATCCGGAGAGCTGCTACTTGGGCTACGAACTCGATCTGGACACCCAGGCCGACAAGAATGCCCTGAGCGATGTGTTCGAATTTGTGCGCGATGACTGCCGTATCACCATCATTCCACCCCACAGCAAGCTGGCCGAGTACATCGACCTCATCAATGCCCTGCCGGAAGACAACGAGATGCTGGGGCAGTTGCTGGTCAAGACCGGCGCCCTGACGGCCAGCGAGCTGGTACTCGGGCTGCAAGCCCAGCATGAACAACCGCAGACCGACACCGGCAAGCTGGGAGAGATCCTGATTGCCCAGGGTGCCGTCAGCGAGGTGGTGGTGGATGCCGCGCTCAAGAAGCAGAGCCAGAACAAGGAGAGCAAAAACAAGGAGGGGCGCTATGTCCGGGTCCATGCCGACAAGCTGGATGACCTGATCAATCTGGTGGGCGAACTGGTGGTCGCCAGCTCGGGGGCCAACCTGCTGGCTCAGCGTTCCCGGGACAGCCAGTTGCAGGAGGCCAACTCCACCATTGCCATGCTGGTCGAAGAGATCCGGGATGGTGCCCTGCGCCTGCGCATGGTGCCCATCGGCGATACCTTCAACCGCTTCCAGCGGGTAGTGCGGGATGTCAGCCATGAACTGGACAAAGACATCGCCCTGGTCATCACCGGCGGCGATACCGAACTGGACAAATCGGTGGTGGAGAAGATCGGCGATCCCTTGATGCACCTGGTACGCAACGCCATGGATCACGGCATCGAATCGGCTGAAAGAAGAGTGGCCGCCGGCAAGCCGGCAAGGGGCACCCTGACTCTCAACGCCTATCACGACTCCGGCAGCATCGTCATCGAAATCCAGGACGATGGCGCCGGCCTCCACAAGGCCAAGATCCTGCAAAAGGCGCAAGAACGCGGCCTGGTGACCACCAATGCCACCCTGACAGATCAGGAAATCTACCAGCTCATCTTCGAACCCGGCTTCTCCACGGCGGAGGCCATCACCAATCTCTCCGGCCGCGGGGTGGGCATGGATGTGGTCAAACGCAACATCCAGGCCCTGCGCGGCAGTGTCGAACTCGACAGCAAACCCGGCCTCGGCACCCGGGTCCAGATCCGGCTGCCGCTCACTCTGGCCATCATCGATGGTTTTCTGGTGCGCGTCAGCACGACCCACTACGTCATCCCCCTCGACATGGTGATCGAATGTGTGGAGCTGACCCAGAGCGCGCTGGCCGATACCCAGGGGCGCAACTACATCAATCTGCGCGGTGAAGTGCTGCCTTTTGTCCGGCTGCAGCACTATTTCGATGTCGAGGGCACTAGAGGGCGCCGGGAAAACATCGTGGTCGTCAGCCACGGCGGCAAGAAATCCGGCCTGGTGGTCGACGAACTGCTGGGTGAATTCCAGACCGTCATCAAGCCGCTTGGCAAGCTGTTCCAGCGCCTGCAGGGGATCAGCGGCTCCACCATTCTGGGAGGCGGTGAAGTTGCCCTCATTCTGGATATCCCCTCTCTCATTCAGCACGCCATCGAGCAGGAGCTGGGCCAGCTGAGCCAGTACGCCATTCCACGTCTGCAAACCCAACCTAGAGTCAATTAACGCCAGGAGCCTGTCATGTTCAAAAACTCCACCATCAAGCTGCGACTCACCATTCTACTCTGCCTGCTCTGCGCACTGCTGCTGGGAGTGGGTGCATTGGGGCTCTACAACATGCAGAGCAGCAACAAGGGTCTGCAGCGGGTCTACAACGATCGGGTGGTGCCGCTCAAACAGCTCAAGACCATCTCAGACAATTATGCCGTCGCCATCATCGACAACGTCAACAAGGCCAATGCGGGCCTCATCAGCGCCGAAGAGGCGCGGCAGCAGATCCAGCATGCCCAGCAGCAGATCAAGCTGGAGTGGCAGCATTACCAGGCCACCAAGCTGACCGAAGCCGAGCAGAAGCTGTCAGCCGAGGCCAACAGCCTGTTCAGCGCAGCGGATCGGGATATCACCCGGCTGGAAGCGTTTCTCTCGACCCAGCGCGGTGTCGTCACCGGCATGCTCAACGAATTTGACGGCAAGCTTTACAGCTCCATCGATCCCATCGGCGGCAAGATAACCGAGCTGGTCAGCCTGCAGCTCGACGTCGCCAAGTCCGAGTACGAGCAGGCGCAGGCCTGGTACGACGTCATGCTGCTCACCATGCTGGCGGTCGTTGCCGCAGGCATGGTGGCTGCCGCCTGGTTTGGCATCGTCCTCATCCGCAGCATCATCTCCCCCATCAACCAGGCACTGCAGGTAGCCAACCACCTGGCCGAAGGCAACCTCGACGTCACCATCGACATCGGAGCCCACGACGAAGCCGGACAACTGCTGCTGGCCATGCAGAACATGGTCAACAAGCTGACCGCTCTCATCAACGACATCGAGACCCTGGTGACTGCCGCCGTCGAGCAGGGAAACTTCAGTTACAAGATCGAACTGAATGGACGCCAGGGCTACATCAAACGGCTGTCCGAACTGCTCAACCGTCTATCCAACGTCACCGATACCAGCCTCAACGATGTGATGCGCATCGCCACCGCCCTGTCGCAGGGTGATCTGACCCAGAAGATAGAACAACCCTATCCGGGTATTTTTGGCCAGACCAAGGATGGCCTCAACAGCACCATAGAGGCGCTGACCGCCATCATCGAAGAAGTGCGCAACGCCGCCGACAACCTGACCAACGCCTCCAACCAGGTCAGCACCACGGCCCAGTCCCTGAGCCAGGCCACCAGCGAACAGGCCGCCAGCGTGGAAGAGACCAGCGCCTCCATCGAACAGATGAGCGCCAGCATCAACCAGAATACCGACAACGCCAAGGTCACCGACAACATGGCCAGCAGTGCCGTGCTCGAAGCCACCGAAGGTGGCCGCTCGGTTCAGCAGACGGTGGCCGCGATGCAGCAGATCGCCCGCAAGGTCAGCATCATCGACGACATTGCCTACCAGACCAATCTGCTGGCACTCAACGCCGCCATCGAGGCAGCAAGGGCCGGTGAACACGGCAAGGGGTTCGCGGTGGTGGCCGCCGAGGTCCGCAAGCTGGCCGAACGCAGCCAGATAGCGGCGCAGGAGATAGGCGAGCTCTCATCGAGCAGCGTCGATACTGCCGAGAAGGCCGGCAGCCTGCTCGACAAGATAGTGCCCTCCATTCGCAAGACTTCCGATCTGGTGCAGGAGATCAATGCCGCCTCCGGTGAGCAGGCCAGCGCCGCCAACCAGATAAGCCTCGCCATGAGCCAGCTCAACCAGGTAACCCAGCAAAACGCCGCCAGCAGCGAGGAGCTGGCAGCCACGGCCGAAGAGATGAGCTCTCAGGCCAACGAGCTGCAGCAAACCATGGATTTTTTCTCGCTGGAGAACCTGAGCAAACCGGCCAGGATCCACGAGAGCGGACATAAAGGATTGCCCCCCAGAGGCAAATTTGTCATGCCGACCCAGCACCCACTGCACGGCAATACGGCAGCGCAACCTCAGGTTGACGAGGCCGATTTTGTCCGTTTTTAACCGGAGAGCCCCATGAGCATGTCTACCGAAGTGGCCGTCCAGCCCGGCACGCTGGCCCCTGATAACCAGGGCGATGCCCAGTACCTGACCTTTCTCATCAACGGCGAGATGTTTGCTATCAACATTCTCGGGGTCAAGGAGATCATCGAATACGGCAACATCACCCCCATCCCCATGATGCCGAGCTTTATCCGCGGCGTGATCAACCTCAGGGGAGCCGTGGTCTCGGTGGTGGATCTCAATGCCCGCTTTGGCAATGCCCCTTCCAGCATCACCCGCCGCAGCTGCATCGTCATTATCGAGGGAGTGCATCCGGACGATCCGGAACACGGCAA
Source organism: Aeromonas sp. 2692-1 (assembly GCF_013085505.1). Lineage (NCBI taxonomy): Bacteria > Pseudomonadati > Pseudomonadota > Gammaproteobacteria > Aeromonadales > Aeromonadaceae > Aeromonas > Aeromonas sp. 2692-1. The sequence goes on along the minus strand of NZ_CP038513.1, from coordinate 1,979,373 downwards.
TCAGGACATCGGCGTGGTGGTCGACTCCGTCTCCGAAGTGCTGACCATTCCCTGCAATGAGATAGAGCCGCCACCGAGCTTCGGGGCTCGCATCCGGGCGGACTTTATCAGCGGCATGGGCAAGGTAAATGGCAAGTTCGTCATCCTCATCAATACCGAGAAGGTGCTCTCCATCGACGAAATGGCACAGCTCAGCGAACTGACCCAGCAGCAGGAACGGTTGCTGGAACAGAAGCCACAGACACCGTGATTCAGGCGTAACAAGCAACAAGAGTGTCGCTCACAACACCACACAGCAATGACATGTCGCACAAGGATAAGGCTCATGACTCAATCATTTTTTGGCAATCTGTTCGGCAACGGCAGCGCTCATACCTTGCTGCAGGAACAACTGCTCCAGCTCATTGGTGCAACCCGATCGCTCCAGCAGGGGATCAGACAAGGCGACCAGTCAGCCCAGCTTGAACTGGGTTCGCTCAGCGGTCCGCTGCGGGAACTCTGTCAGGAGTTCAATACCGTGCTGGCGCTGCTGGGGGAGCGCCTTAGCAACACCCTCGCCACCATCAGTGCCAATCAGACCCTGTATGACGAAAACCTGCGAGTGCGCAAGGCGCTGGATGGGGCCTCGACCAATGTGATGATCGCCGATACCAATCTCGACATCGTCTATATGAATGAAGCCGTGCTCGCCATGCTGGGCCAGGCCGAATCGGACATTCGCAAGGATCTGCCCAATTTTGATGTCAGACAGCTGATGGGCAAGAACATTGATACCTTCCACAAAGACCCCTCCCATCAGCGCAGCATGCTGGCCAAACTGAACAGCACCTATCGCGCCCAGATAACCGTCGGGGGGCGCATCTTCTCGCTGATCGCCAATCCGGTCTTCAACGATGGCGGCGAACGGCTTGGCTCCGTTGTCGAGTGGGCAGACCGGACCAAGGAGATCGCCATCGAAAACGAGATGAAGGCAGCCAGCGCAGCGGCCAAGATCGCCGCTGCAGAGAGCCTGCGCGTCAAGAAGGCGCTCGATGGCGCCAGCACCAACGTGATGATCGCCGACACCGATCTCAACATCATCTACATGAATGAATCCGTCAAAGAGATGCTGAGCCTGGCTGAAGCGGATATTCGCAAAGAACTCTACAACTTCAATTCAGCCACCCTGATGGGGGCCAACATCGACAGCTTCCACAAGAATCCGGGCCATCAGCGCAGCATGCTGGCCAAGCTGAACAACACCTATCGTACCCAGATCCTGCTCGGCGGGCGCACCTTCTCGCTCATCGCCAACCCGGTGTTTGGCGACGATGGCGAACGGCTCGGCTCCGTGGTCGAGTGGTCGGATCGCACCAAGGAAGTCGCCATCGAGCGAGAGATGTCGGAGATCGTGCAGGCGGTGATCAACGGTGAACTGCACCGCCGCATGGATCTCACCGGCAAGAATGGCTTCTTCCAGACCCTGGGAGAGGGCATCAATCGCATCGCTGAGGTGATCGATACCAGCCTCAACGACGTGATCCGGGTGGTGCAATCCCTGGCCAGAGGCGACTTGACACAACAGGTCGAGGCCGACTACCCCGGTGTGTTTGGCACCACCAAGGACTCCCTCAACCAGACCATCGTCTCGCTGACCAATATCGTCACCGAAGTACGGGGCGCATCCGACAATCTCTCCAGCGCGGCCGAACAGGTCAGCGCCACCGCCCAGTCCATCAGCCAGTCCAGCAGCGAACAGGCTTCCAGCATGGAAGAGACCAGCGCCTCCATCGAGCAGATGAGCGCCAGCATCAACCAGAACACCGACAATGCCCAGGTCACCGATGGCATGGCCAGCAAAGCCGCCAAGGAGGCCGTGGAAGGCGGTGAGGCCGTCAAGCTCACGGTCGATGCCATGAAGCAGATCGCCAAGCGGATCGGCATCATCGACGACATCGCCTACCAGACCAATCTGCTGGCCCTCAATGCCGCCATTGAGGCCGCCCGGGCCGGGGATCACGGCAAGGGCTTCGCCGTGGTGGCCGCCGAAGTGCGCAAACTGGCGGAGCGCAGCCAGGTAGCGGCCCAGGAGATTGGCGAGCTGGCCTCTAGCAGTGTCGACATGGCGGAGAAGGCGGGCCGTCTGCTCGATCAGATGGTGCCCTCCATCAACAAGACCTCGGATCTGGTGCAGGAGATCAGCGCCGCCTCCGCCGAACAGTCCACCGGCGTCAGCCAGATCAACATCGCCATGAATCAGCTGAGCCAGGTCACTCAACAAAATGCCTCCTGCAGTGAGGAGCTGGCCGCCACCGCCGAGGAGATGAGCAGCCAGGCCGAACAGCTGCAATTGGCGATGGAGTTCTTCACGCTGGAACAGCACAAGCACGGCACCAACCAGAAGGCACCGGCCCGTGGTAGCCCACGGGGGCGTTTCATGCACGAGGGCAACGGCCAGGAAGGTGTAGGCACCACGCCACGCCCTCACAATGACGCCGACTTTATCCGCTTCTAGCCTGATGCGGGTGTGCCAAGCTCACCCGCATCCCGCTCACCGCAGGGAGTTTGCGCGTGTATCAGACCCAGTTGCATGATGATGAGTTTGCGCAGTTTCAACGCTGGATCCACCAGACGGCGGGTATCGACTTGTCACCGGCCAAGAAGGCCCTGGTCGCCAGTCGCCTGTCAAAACGGCTCTGCCACTACGAGTTGGAGAGCTACGGCGACTATTTCAGCCTGATCATGAATAACCGGGGGGCAGAACTGCAGGTCGCACTCGATCTGCTCACCACCAACGAGACCTATTTTTTTCGCGAACCCAAGCACTTTGAATTTCTCGGCAACAAGGTATTGGCACAACTGCCAAAAGAACGGGCGGTACGGATCTGGAGCGCAGCCAGCTCTTCCGGTGAAGAGCCCTACAGCCTGGCCATGACCCTGGCCGACAATCTGAACCATGGCAGTTGGGAGGTCATCGCCTCGGATATCTCGACCCGGGTGCTGGAGCAGGCCAGAGCCGGGCAATATCCCATCGAGCGGGCCCACAACATCCCGCTGCCATTTTTGATGAAGTACTGCCTGAAAGGGGTCGGTTTTCAGGAAGGCACCTTCATCATCGATCGCAAGCTGCGCGAGAAGGTGCAGTTTCATCACATCAATCTGAATCAGGAACTGCCCGACATCGGGCTGTTCGACGTCATCCTGATCCGCAACGTGATGATCTATTTCAACCGGGAGACCAAGGCCCAGGTACTGCAACGGTTGGTACCGCGCCTGCGCAAAGGGGGCTATCTCATCGTCAGCCATGCCGAGAGCCTGAACGGTCTGCCCCATGGCCTGCAACTGGTATCGCCTTCCATCTATCTGAAACCATAAGGGTTTCAATATGAGAGAGGTCTCGCTGCAACCCGGAGAATTCTATTTTGGGCAGGATGACACCATCATCCGCACCCATCTTGGTTCCTGTGTGGCCATTACCATGTGGCACCCGGAACAGAAGCGAGGCGGCATGTGTCACTACATGCTGCCCAGCCGCGGTCACAGCACCATGAGTCTGGACGGTCGCTATGCCGATGAGGCAATCCAATTATTTATCAATGAAATAAGCAAATACCCCGCCCCCATCCACGAATACGAGGTCAAGCTGTTTGGCGGCGGCAACATGTTTATCGAACAACAAACGCTCAACACCATGAATGTGGCCATCAGGAACATCAAGGCTGCCTGGCAACTGACCCAGCACCTGGGCCTCACCATCAAGGCCCACCATCTTGGCCATGCGGGACACAGAAGCCTGATTTTTGAGCTGGCCAACGGCAATGTCTGGGTGCGTCATCACCGCTTGCCACATCGCTAAGGGGACGGGAATGAAACAGATCAAGGTCATGCTGGTGGATGATTCCGCCGTGGTCAGGCAGGTATTGCAGGCCATTCTCGAGCAGGAGCCCGACATCAAGGTCATCGCCACCGCGTCTGACCCGCTGTTTGCGCTGGAGAAGCTGAAGAAGGAGTGGCCGGACGTGATCGTGCTGGACGTGGAGATGCCGCGCATGGATGGCATTACCTTCCTCACCAAGATCATGGCCGAACACCCCACTCCTGTGGTCATCTGCTCCTCCCTGACCGAGAAGGGGGCAGAAACCACGCTACAGGCCATGGCCGCCGGCGCCGTGGATATCATCACCAAGCCCACCGTCGGCCTGAAAAGCTTTCTGCAGGAGTCGGCGCAGGAGCTGGCCATGGCGGTACGCGCAGCCGCCCAGGCCAATGTCAGACGACTGGCCAAAGTGCCCGCCCCCAGCGTCGCCCCCAAGCTCAACGCCGACGCCATCATGCCCGCCGCCAGCCAGCATGCCATGGCCCAGACCACCGAGCGGATCGTAGCGATCGGTACCTCCACCGGCGGCACCCAGGCGCTGGAAGCCGTGTTGACCACCCTGCCCCGGGTCTGCCCCGGCATTGTCATCGTGCAGCACATGCCGGAGAAGTTCACCGCTTCGTTTGCCGAGCGGCTCAACAGCCTGTGTCAGATAGAAGTGCGGGAGGCCAAGAGCAATGACAGGGTGATCCCCGGGCTGGCGCTGATCGCCCCCGGCGGCAAGCACATGCTGCTCAAACGCAGCGGCGCCTACTATCACGTCGACGTGATGGATGGCCCCCTCATCAACCGCCACCGCCCTTCGGTGGACGTGCTGTTTCGCTCGGTGGCCAAGTTTGCCGGCGGCAATGCCACCGGCATCATCATGACCGGGATGGGGGATGACGGTGCCCGCGGCTTGCGGGAAATGCTGGAGGCCGGCGCCAACACCTTCGCTCAGGATGAGGCCTCCTGCGTGGTCTTCGGCATGCCCAAGGAGGCCATCAAGCTTGGCGCCGCCCGCCATGTCTTGCCGCTGCAGGATATCCATCACGCCATCGTGGGCCGCTAACAGGCGGCAGAGATATGAAACGACACAGCCCGGCATAACCGGGCTGTTTTATCTCAATGTGGCATATCGTCGAGCAGGGCAAACAGGCGGTCAATCTCGGCCGAGGTGTTGTAGTGCATGCAGCCTATGCGCAGCACCCCATCGCTCACCCCCAGTTGCTCAACCAGTGCCAAGGCATAGAAATGGCCGGCCCAGCTGCATACCTGATGCTGCCCCAAAAACTCGGCCATTTCGGCCGGGGTATGGCGGTTTGACGTCAGGGCGAAGGTCGGGGTGCGCCCCAGGCTGTTGTGAATGCCGTGCAGGGTGAACCAAGGCCGCTCGGCCAGCTTGGCCAGCAGATGTTCACTGAGCTCGCGTTCGTGGGCCAGGCTGCGGGCAAACGCCAGATCGAGGCGAACTTCCAGCTCATGCTCGGTGCCGTCCAACCCGGACAAGGAGGCCAGGTATTCGACGGTGGCCTCCACCCCGGCCAGCGCTTCCCAGCTCTGGGTGCCGGTCTCCCACTTGTAAGGCGCCACGTTCTTGGCCGGTTCAACCTTGTAGGGAGTGAAATGCGCCAGGTGACGATGCTTGCCGTAGAGAATGCCGAGATGCGGGCCGAAGAACTTGTAGGCGGAACACCCCAGAAAATCGCAATCCCAGGCCTGCACATCGATACGCTCGTGGGGCGCAAAGTGAACCGCATCCACATAGAGCAAGGCCCCTACCCCGTGCACCGCATCGGCGATACGAGGGATATCGACCAGGGTGCCGGTGGTATTGGAGGCCGCCGTCACCGCCACCAGCCGGGTCTTGGGCCCCAGCAGGCTGAACAGATGCTCATAGTCCAGCCCACCGGTGGCCACGTCCACTCTTGCCTGATGCACCACCACGCCGCGATCCGCCGCCGCTTGCTGCCAGCTGGAAACGTTGGAGTAGTGATCGAGCGCGCTGACGATGATCTCGTCACCAGCCTGCCACTCCCGCGCCAGCGCTCGGCTGAGCGCAAAGGTCAGGGTGGTAAAGTTGGCGCCGAACACTATCTCCTCTGCCCGCTCAGCCCCCAGCAACGCAGCCACCGCCTGCCTGGCCCGCAGCGCCTGCTGCTCGGTCACCCTGGCCGAGAAGAAGGGCCCCCCCAGATTGGCGTTGAAGTGACCGAGATAATCGGTCATGGCGGTGAGTACGGCATGTGGCACCTGAGCGCCACCGGGGCCGTCGAAGAAGATGGGGGCTTTGCCCTCAACCAGCTGATTGAGAGCGGGAAACTGGCCGCGCAACACGGCGATATCGAGAGCCTGCATAGGGAGAGTCCACAATCCATGTTAACAGTTGAATAACATGGCGAGAGTAAAATGCGGCAGCAGCAATGTCCATCAAGGAAGCGGTCAGCCATCACACTTAGAAGAGAAGGTGATTTTTTCAGTACAAAACGCTACTCGGTACATCTTGTCTGATGATGTTTCACACCCGCGATGAGTCCTGGATCCGGTCTGACAGCGACAGGGAAATCGTTGATAAGCGTGAAAAATGAGCGACAAATATCAAAAAATGACCGAATGGCACTTTTTTATCGCCAGATAGGCCCAGCAGGGGTTCACAAAGAGCGAAGATCTGATAGTATGCGCCTCGCACTTGGGGAGGGGTTCCCGAGCGGCCAAAGGGATCAGACTGTAAATCTGACGGCTCTGCCTTCGAAGGTTCGAATCCTTCTCCCTCCACCATTCAAGTGCAACAATCAGGAAAATACCCCGTGGAGGGGTTCCCGAGCGGCCAAAGGGATCAGACTGTAAATCTGACGGCTCTGCCTTCGAAGGTTCGAATCCTTCTCCCTCCACCATCTTCCTGAACACAATATGCAAGGCCCCTGTGGAGGGGTTCCCGAGCGGCCAAAGGGATCAGACTGTAAATCTGACGGCTCTGCCTTCGAAGGTTCGAATCCTTCTCCCTCCACCATCATTCAAGAAAACCCGGCCCAGTGCCGGGTTTTCGCTTTTCACGCGTCTATCCATTTGACACTGTCAGATCTGACAATTGCCTGCCGGCCCGCTTTTGGAAACAGTATTGCCATCACATCAAGAGACATGACCATGTTCGAGATCTGGGATGAAGAGGGACAGGCAACCGGGCTGAGTCTGCCACAGCTGCAGCAACGACTCAGCTCCTATCGCGGCGAGGTGATGGTGCGCTACACCAACCGCATCGGCCTGCCCACCACCCTGTTTCTGACCATCGACCAGGGCCTTGCCTATCAGCGCTTCAAAGCCGATACCCCCCTGCTCGACTGGGCCTGGTTGGCACAGGCCGTACAGCCGGAGCAACGCAAACAGTCATTGCTTCCACTTGAAGCAGTTGCTCCCTGAATAGTTGTATGTATCAATAGATAAGTAAATGGGAAAACTATTTAAGAGAACAGATTAAATACTTAAAATTTTACTTTATATACTCCATCCAATAAGAGCATGTATTAATAATAGCTTACTATTTAAAATCATCTAGGTAGCAATGAAATTTATAACATCATACATGATGTGATCTGTTATCTATCCCAGATTATTAATATTTATAAATAGTCAGAGCGCTTACGCCCTATTCTCCGAAACAATTAGTCTGAACGAACTTGCCACCTGAACCCATTCTATAACAATCTCAAGTGCCCCCATAGCTGGCGTCATCATAAATCACTTCATGAATGGCGATCTTTACAAAAATCGCCTAACCAGCTGATGTAAAAGCAATTTAAAATGTGATCCTGGCTAGCTAAACATATGATCATATAAACTTACGATACTGATTCCTGCCGATGCAGAAGTATTGCCGCTGAACAGCAAAAAAAAGATCAAATATACTTTCCTCATTACCATTCCAAGCGTCTATCTATACAAGAGGGATGAGTGGAATCATCAACACGGCGAGGCGTTGCGGCTCTTTAATAATCATCCCACCGTATATTTACCGGGCCAGTCTATGACGCAAACGAGTCAGCGTTAATCGGAATAGTCCTATATTGCAGGCATTAATTAACGTTAATTATCAGACGATTCCTACAGGCTTTACCGATCTCTTCTGCTGTATTATCCGCAACCCTATCCGTCAACAGATGAGTGCCGTGTTTGCATTTCAAGAAGAGTACCCAATAAGTGACATGGCAAACATCGCGGTGGCCGATCTTGCCGTGCCCTTCTATCAGCCGATCATCGGTCGGGATCATCAGGTCAAGGGTTATGAGGTACTGGCCAGACGCTGGGAGCCGGCCCAGCAGAGCTATCAGGGCATCGACTTTGCCTCCCTCAGCGAGGAGCAATCCCTCCATCTGGACATCGTCATGCTGCGGGCCATCATGCGGGATCTGCCGACCCTGGCGCAGGCCGGACCCTATTTTCTTTCCATCAATCTCAACCCGACCCTGAACAGCCCCACCTATCAGAACCTGTTGCTGCTGGTGCTGATGCAGGCGCGCAAGCTGGGGATCGAGGTCTGGTTCGAAGTGCTGGAACAGGCCCCGCTGCTGCGGCAGCACAGGGCGCTGATCGAGGTACTGCGCAGCCACGGTGCCCATATTGCCTGCGATGACTTCGGTACCCTGGAGTGCAACTTCCAGCGTATGCTGGCGCTGCCCTACGAGGTCATCAAGCTGGATCGCTCCCTGCTGCTGCAAGCCAGCAAGACGCCCCATGCTCTGCGCATGCTGACCGGTCTGGTGGAGTACCTGCAGCAGCTCGGCATGAAGGTGGTTTGCGAAGGGGTCGAGACCCTGCAACACATCGAGATCGCCAACCGGCTCGGTTGCGACTATCAGCAAGGCTACGCCTACGCCATGCCCTCCCCCCTCTCTCGCTGGGCCTGAACCACCTATTTTTTGGCCGCCGACTCGCGCCGGGGCCATTCCCCTGCCAAATTGCATGATGCGGTGAGGGCGAGTACAATCTCGCACCCCGTTTATCCGGTGCATGCTGCTGCAGCCCGGATATGCCGTTATCGGGTCGCGCCGAGTGAGTATCCACTCCCGGCGCAGCTCAACCCATACGGCGCCATCAGGTGGCGCCGTCCTGATTTGCAATCAGATACGAAGAGTCCGCCATGTTTAAACCAGAATTGCTCTCCCCCGCAGGTTCCCTCAAGAACATGCGTTATGCCTATGCCTATGGCGCCGATGCCGTCTATGCCGGCCAGCCCCGTTACAGCCTGCGGGTGCGCAACAACGAATTCGATCACGAGAACCTGCAACTCGGCATCAACGAAGCTCATGCCCTCGGCAAACAGTTCTACGTGGTGGCCAACATCCAGCCCCACAACTCCAAGCTCAAGACCTTCATCCGCGACATGCGTCCGGTGGTGGAGATGAAGCCGGATGCGCTGATCATGTCCGACCCCGGTCTCATCATGATGATGCGCGAAGCCTTCCCGGATATGCCTATTCACCTGTCGGTGCAGGCCAATGCGGTCAACTGGGCCACGGTGAAATTCTGGCATCAGATGGGCCTGACCCGGGTCATCCTCTCCCGCGAACTGTCGCTGGACGAGATCGAGGAGATCCGCATGCAGGTGCCGGAGATGGAGCTGGAAGTGTTCGTTCACGGGGCGCTGTGCATGGCCTACTCCGGCCGCTGCCTGCTCTCCGGCTACATCAACAAGCGTGACCCCAATCAGGGCACCTGCACCAACTCCTGCCGCTGGGAGTACAAGGTGCACGAAGGCAAGGAAGATGACGTGGGCCAGATCGTCCACCGTCAGGAGCCCATCGCCATCCGCCCGGACAACACCCTGGGTCTTGGCAAACCGACCGATGCGCTGGTGCTGCTGGAAGAGTCCAACCGCCCGGGCGAGTACATGAGCGCGTTCGAAGACGAACACGGCACCTACATCATGAACTCCAAGGATCTGCGCGCGGTCGAGCACGTCGAACGACTGACCAAGATGGGCGTGCACTCGCTGAAAATCGAAGGCCGCACCAAGTCCTTCTACTACTGCGCCCGCACCGCCCAGGTCTATCGCAAGGCCATCGACGATGCGGTCGCCGGCCGCCCGTTTGACCGCAGCCTGATGGGCACCCTCGAGAATCTGGCCCACCGCGGCTATACCGAGGGCTTCCTGCGCCGTCACAACCACAGCGAATACCAGAACTACGACTACGGCTACTCGGTCTCCGACACCCAGCAGTTCGTTGGCGAGATCACCGGTCGCAACGGTGACATGGTGGAAGTCGAGGTGAAGAACAAGTTCCTGGTGGGCAACAGCCTGGAACTGATGACCCCGCAGGGCAACCTCAGCTTCAATCTGGAGCAGATGCAGAACCGCAAGGGCGAGCTCATCGACACCGCGCCGGGCAACGGCCACGTGGTCTATGTACCGGTGCCGAAGGAAGTGGACGTTGACTACGGCATCCTGCTGCGCAACCTCGGTGAGCGCCAGGATACCCGTCAGCCGCACTCGGCCGCCTGAGATGGCACTGCTCATCACCGACAAGTGCATCAACTGTGACATGTGCGATCCCGAGTGTCCGAACCAGGCCATTAGCCTGGGTGAGGAGATCTACGAGATCGACCCCAGTCGCTGCACCGAGTGCGTCGGTCACTACGAGAAGCCGACCTGCATCAGCGTCTGCCCCATCGACTGCATCATCTGGGATCCCGCTCACGTGGAAACCGAAGATCAGCTGATGGAAAAGTTCGTGCGGATGCACAGGCAGTAACATCGGCATCAGCATCTGCTCTACATGGACTGCATCATCTGGGATCCCGCTCACGTGGAGACCGAAGATCAGCTGATGGAGAAATTTGTACGGATGCACCGGCAGTAACTTCGGTAACCCGCAGGTCGCTGACGACACATAAAAAAAGCCCCGCATGCGGGGCTTTTTGACGTTTGGCGCTCACGGCATCTAGACGTATTCCATAAAGACCCGGGAGGTGAGCTTGGTGATGAGCTCGTAGGGGATGGTGCCGATCTGGTCGGCCACCCGCTCCACCGGCAGCCCTTCACCCCACAGCACCGCCTCGTCGCCGGCCTTGTCGGTGGCGCCTGGGCCGAGATCCACCGTGGTCATATCCATGGAGACCCTACCCACCAGCGGCACGATACGGCCGTTGACCAGCACCGGCGTGCCGTTGGGGGCCATGCGTGGATAGCCGTCGCCATAGCCGATGGCGATGACACCGAGCCGGGTATCGCGATCCGACACCCAGTTGGCGCCATAGCCCACCGGCTCGCCCGCCTTGTGATCCCGCACTGCAATCAGTTGTGTCTTGAGGGTCATCACCGGCTGCAGGTCGTAATCGGCCGCCACCGTGTTGGGGAAGGGGGAGACGCCATAGAGGATCACGCCGGGGCGGATCCAGTCGCAGTGGGAATCCGGCCAGGCCAGGATGCCCGCGGAGTTGGCCATGGCCCGCTCGCCCAACAGCGGCGCGGTCAGCTGGCTGAACAAGTCGATCTGCTCGCGGGTGGTGGGCTGCTCCAGCTCATCGGAGCGGCTGAAGTGGGTCATGATGTTGAACGGTTGAACCACGTTCTTGCACTTGGCGAGGCGCTCGATAAAGGCGGGCATCTCGTCGGCCCGCACGCCGAGGCGGTGCATGCCGGTGTCGAGCTTGAGCCAGGCCACCACGGGGGCAGGCAGATCCGCCTGCTCCAGCGCTTCGAGCTGCTCCCAGGTGTGCACCGCGGTCTGCAGGTTGTTGGCCGCCAGCACCGGCAGGTCGGCCGCGCTGAAGAAGCCTTCCAGCAACACGATGGGTTTGACCACGGCACAGGAGCGCAGCATCAGCGCCTCTTCGATACGGGCCACCGCGTAGGCATCCGCATCCACCAGGGTGCGGGCGACCGGCAGCAGCCCATGGCCATAGGCGTTGGCCTTGACCACGGCAATGATCTTGCATTGGGGGGCGTGGCGTTTCACCACGGCGAGGTTGTGGCGCAGGGCCGCGGTATTGATTTGGGCGATAGCCGCTTTCATCTGTTTTCCCTTACGAGGGCATGATAACGCGCGAACGCGCCAGGCACCGGGGGGTGTCAGCCCTTAATTGTCATCGTCTAAGGCCGGACCGGCAGAATTGTCGAACCGGGAAAACTGTTTCTGGATACCGGGAGCAGGCTCCCGGCTTACTTAGTAGTCATCATCAAACGCCGGGCCCGCGTAGTTGTCAAAACGCGAGAACTGACCCTGGAAGGTGAGGCGCACCCGGCCGCATATTGGCACCGTTACGCGGCTTTGCAGCGATGACTCTCACCACTTTCTTTCTCTTCAGGATCGCGCTGACGATGATCAGTAGTCATCATCAAACGCCGGACCCGCGTAGTTGTCAAAGCGCGAGAACTGGCCCTGGAAGGTGAGGCGCACCCGCCCGATAGGGCCGTTACGCTGCTTGCCGATGATGATCTCGGCGATCCCCTTGTCGGGGCTGTCGTCGTGATAGACCTCGTCGCGGTAGATGAACATGATCAAGTCCGCATCCTGCTCGATGGAGCCCGATTCCCGCAGATCCGAGTTGACCGGGCGCTTGTCGGCCCGCTGTTCCAGGCTTCGGTTGAGCTGGGAGAGCGCCACCACCGGGCACTGCAACTCTTTCGCCAAGGCCTTGAGGGAGCGGGAGATCTCGCCGATCTCCAGGGTCCGGTTGTCAGACAGCGCCGGCACCCGCATCAGCTGCAGGTAGTCGATCATGATCATCGAGAGACCGCCGTGCTCACGGGCGATACGACGGGCGCGAGAACGTACGTCGGTCGGGGTGAGGCCGGAGGCGTCATCTATGTACATCTTGCCCTTCTCCAGCAGCAATCCCATGGTGGAGGAGAGCCGCGCCCAGTCCTCGTCGTCGAGCTGACCGGTCCGCACCTTGGTCTGGTCGATGCGCCCCACCGAGGCGAGCATACGCATGATGATCTGCTCGGAGGGCATCTCGAGGGAGAAGATCAGTACCGGCTTGTCGGCGGTGAGCGCCGCATGCTCGCACAGGTTCATGGCAAACGTCGTCTTGCCCATGGAGGGACGGGCCGCGACGATCACCAGATCCGAGCGCTGCAGGCCGGCGGTCATCTTGTCGAGATCACCGTAACCGCTCGATACCCCGGTCACGCCGTTGTGGGGCGTCTTGAACAGCTCTTCAATCTTGTCGACGGTCTGCTCGAGAATAAGCTTGAGCGGCTGGGGCCCCTCGTTGGCGCTGCTGCGCTGCTCGGCAATCTTGAATACCTTGCTCTCGGCCAGGTCCAGCAGATCGCCGGAGGTGCGCCCCTGCGGCTCATAGCCTGCTTCGACTATCTCGTTGGCGACCGAGATCATCTCCCGCACGACCGCCCGCTCACGCACGATCTCGGCGTAGGCACTGATGTTGGCGGCACTCGGGGTGTTCTTGGCGATCTCCACCAGATAGGCGAAGCCACCGGCCTCTTCCAGCTGTTCGGAGCGCTCCAGCTCCTCCTGCAAGGTGATAAGATCGATGGGGTTGCCCGCGTTGGAGAGGCGGGTCATGGCCTGGAAGATCAGGCGGTGCGGGCGGCTGTAGAAATCCTTGTCGATCACCCGTTCGGCGACCCGATCCCAGGCCTCGTTGTCCAGCATCAGGCCGCCCAGTACGGACTGTTCGGCCTCAAAAGAGTGGGGAGGTACTTTCAGCTGTTGTGTCTTGGCGTCTTTTTTCGCCGTCACTTGCTCTGCCATACACATAAAAACCGCAGCGGGAAGGGGACGGGAATTTTACAAAAGAAACCCCGTCATCGCGAGTGCAAATGCACGCTATTCACTTCTGTCAGCCACAACCGCCCTCCTGATGGTTGCTGGCGCCGCCTGTCGATGAAATCCGTCTCGCATTCATACCATGATGAAGGGCCAGACCAGGGTCTGATCTTGCGGTTTGGCTCTCGCCTTGTTGCGCAGCTTGCGCTCCTTTCGGCTCGGTCGTCGACTTTTCATGGCCTGTCTCCTCGCAACGCCCCCGATCGGGGCAATCTGTTCATGAATAATTCATGCCAATCGTGTTAATCATAGTCGCAAGCTGCAATACAACGAGGGACAGGCAGCCTGCCATGCGCCTCGCTGAGCTTGCCAAAGCAGAGCATGCCCCACCCACTGATGAGAGTGAAAAGAGTCAAAATGAAAAAGATGCTGACCCTGTTTGCCGTGATCCTGGCCATTGGCCTGGGGGCACCCATTGCCGAGGCCAAGAAATTTGGTGGCGGCAAATCCTTTGGCAAGAGCTATAAAACGGCTCCGGCCCAACCGGCCGCCAAACCCGTCGACACCAAGAACCCCACCGTGGGCGCCCAGGCACCCAAGAAGGGCGGCATGATGGGCGGCCTGCTTGGCGGCCTGCTGGCCGGTGGTCTGTTCGCCTACCTGCTGGGTAGCGGCGCCTTCGAAGGTCTGCAAGGGATGGACTTCCTGCTGATCGCCCTGCTGGCACTGGGGGCCGTATTCCTGATCCGCACCCTGCGCAAGGGCAAGATGGCGGCGCCACAGCAACAGACGGCCTATGCCGGCTATCAGCCGCCCCAGAGTGCGGCGCCCCAGCAGTTCGAGCAGAACCACAGCGCCCCGCAGGCCACCGGTTTTGCCGACAGCGACGTGCCGTTCCGCCTGCCGCCAGGTTTTGACATGAACGGTTTCCTCGCCGGGGCTCGCGATCACTACCGCACCCTGCAGGAAGCCTGGAACAAAAACGATCTGGAAAAGGTACGCGAGTACGTGAGTCCGGAGCTGTTTGAACAGCTCAAGGCCGAGCGGGCCGAACTCAGCGGTGAACAGCATACCGAAGTGATGTATGTGGACACCCAGCTGGTGCGCGCCGACTACGGCAGCGACTGGGCCCAGGTCAGCGTGCGCTTCAGCGGCCGCTACATGGATCGCCAGGAGCAGGTCGAGGAGGACATCAAGGAGGTGTGGCACCTCGAGCGCAACCTCGCCAAGGACAATGCCCCCTGGCATATCGTCGGCATCGAGCAGCTGTAAACGCGCTTTCCTGCGATGACAAACAAAGGCGGCCTGCGGGCCGTCTTTGCTTTTTGGCATTTCCAGCCCCCTGCACCCGCCCATGCCGCCCCTTGTACCGGCTATGAGATTGAGGTGTGATTGTGTAGTATGACCGACCTTTTTTTGTTCAATTGACTCTTCATCGAGGCGTGGCCCATGGCTCTTCCCTTTCTGCGTCGCAGCAACATGCCTCGTCTCCTGGCCAGCCTGCTGTGCTGCGCCACCCTGATCCTCATCTCCCTCGTCACCCTCTACTGGCAGACCTGGTCGATGACGCGCCAGCAGGCCCAGACCGCCGCCGAACGCGCCATGACCCAGATCGACAGCGCGCTGCACCACTCGACCCTGGCGGCCAAGGCGGCGCTGCCGCTGGCCAGCCGTCCCTGCCGCGAGGTGGCCCGCGAGCTGCGGGTGCTGGTCGCCACCTCCCCCTATGTGCGCTCGGTCAATCTCTCCCGCAACGGCCGCCTCTACTGCTCCTCCATCTTCGACGAGATCGATCTCAAAGACCGGCTGCAGAACAGCCAGCACGAACTGCTCAGGCTGGAGGCGGTCACCCAGCTCGGACGTAAACCGTCGCTGCTGTTCTACCACCTGAGCGAAGGGGATCATGCGGTGGTGGTCGCCATCAACCCCTACCATCTGAGCAAGCCGTTGCAGTGGCACCTCGCCGGGCCCCACAGCTGGGTGCAAATCGGTGAGCAGTGGCTCGACCTGCAGGGCAAGGTGCACGATGGCCAACCGCCCAGGCTGCGAGGCTTCAACTACCGGCTCGACTCGGCCACGTTCGGCTACAGCCTCAACCAGGGGTTCCCACTGAGTGCCGTGCTGGCCATGACTCTGCAAAAGCAGGGCAGCATGGTGCTGCTGATCCTGGCCTTGGGGGGGCTGGCCGGCCTCGCCACCTACCGCTGGTGGAGCCATATCTCGACCCCGACCCAGGAGCTCAGGCGCGCCATCATCAAGCAGGAGTTCGTGCCCTATCTGCAGCCCATCGTCGTCAGCCAGAGTGGCCAACTGCATGGCTGCGAGGTATTGATGCGCTGGCAGCATCACCGCCAGGGGCTGATCCGGCCGGATCTCTTCATTCCGCTGGCGGAGGAGAGCGGCCTCATCATCCTGATGACCCAGACCCTGATGCAGCAGGTGCGGCTGCAATTTGCCCCCCACGAGGCGGCGCTGCCGCCCCGCTTTCACTTCAGCTTCAACATCTGTGCCCGCCACTGCCAGCAGTTGAGCCTGCTGGATGACTGCCGCAGCTTTCTCGCCGCCTTCACCGCCAACCCGATCACCCTGGTGCTGGAGCTGACCGAGCGCGAGCTCATCACCCCCAACCACCTCACCGAGCGGCTGTTTGAGGAGTTGCGGCAGATGGGGGTCAGGATCGGGTTGGACGACTTTGGCACCGGCCACTCCAGTCTCACCTATCTGCAACAGTTTCACGTGGACTATCTCAAGATCGATCAGAGCTTCGTCGCCATGATCGGCACCAACGCCCTCTCCCGTCATATTCTTGACAGCACCATCAGCCTGGCGACCCGGCTGGGGCTGCAAACCATCGCCGAAGGAGTCGAGACCCAGGAGCAGGCCGACTTTCTGGTCGAACGGCAGGTCGATTACCTGCAGGGCTACCTGTATGGCCGCCCGCTCACCCCGCAGCAATTTCTGCAGCAGCTGAGCCCCACTCCTGCGCCTTGAACCACCGCTGACACCAATGGGGTTGCATTGACACCCATGCTGGCGGAAAATCCCCGCCGCGCCTTCCCCTGCTCTGCCAAATAGAGCAAACGTTTATTTGCTTTATTAATGTGCAGTAGCTCAAAGGAATCAGCTCTGTTTATTTCCAATTATTACTTTTTGCCTAGAATCGCCACACTCCTGTCATGCAGGAACGATATACAGGACTATAACAACAAGAGGAATATTACCGATGAAGAAGACGCTACTGGCCGTCACCGTCTCTATTACCCTGTTCGGGCTGACCGCCTGCAATTCAGAAAACAGCAGCAAGGAGCATATTCCGCTGGATCTGACCATTGCCCACATCAATGATACCCACGCCCACCTCGACCCGACCGAAAATGCGCTGGCGATCCAGCCCACCGGCCAGGAACTGTTCAAGTTCAACGCCAAGCTGGGCGGCTATCCGCGCCTGAAGTTCAAGCTGGACGAGCTGCGCAGCCAGGCCGCCAACGAGGGCCGCAACTTCATGGTGCTCAACGGTGGCGACGCCTTCCAGGGCACCCTCTATTTCACCCAGTTCAAGGGTGAAGAGGAGTCCCGGCTGCTCTCCGACATGGGTATCGATGCCATGGTGCTCGGCAACCACGAATTCGATCTGGGCAACCAGGCTATTAAAGACTTTGTCTCACGGGTGAATTTCCCGGTATTGGCTTCCAATATGGTGAAATCCAGTAGCGCCACCCTGAAGGACAGTGAAAATATTCACGAATATGTCATTAAGGAAGTCAATGGCGAGAGCGTGGGTATTTTCGGGCTGGTGCTGGAAAATATGCATGACATCTCCTCGCCGGATACCGACACCAAATTCCTGCCGATGATTGAGACCGCCCAGAAAATGGTCGACACCCTCAAATCCAAGGGTGCCAACAAGATCATCATGGTCACCCATATCGGCCTGCAAAATGACCAGGCGGTCGCCAAGGCCGTCAACGGTATCGACCTGATCGTCGGCGGTCACTCCCAGACCTTCCTCGGCGACATCACCGAGCTCAACAGCATCGGCTACACCGCCCACAACCAGAACCCGGCCGACGACAATACCTACGCCCAGATCGTCAGCAACCCGGACGGTGGCAAGACCTGTATCGTGCAGGCCGGTGAATGGGCCAAGGGCTACGGCCTGGTCAACGTCTCCCTCAGCAAGGAAGGCCAGCTCACCAAGTGTGAGGGCCGCAACACCCTGATGACCGGCGACGACTTCACCAAGGAAGTGGCCAAGAAGAAAGTGCCGCTCAGCGGCACCGAGCAGACCAACGTGGTCGACTTCATCAACAAGTCCCCGGTCATCGAGATCGTGCCGGAAAACACCGCCATGCGCGATGTAATCGACACCGAGTACAAGCCGGCCGTGGCCGAGCTCGAAGCCAAGATCATCGCTGACGTGCCGACCAAGCTGACCCACGTGCGCGTGCCGACCACCCCGGACGGCGCCGGCCTCATCGATCCCCTGGTAGCCGAGTCGCTCTACTGGAAGCTCAACAAGCTCAACACCAAGGTCGACTTCACCATCCAGAACGCCGGTGGCGTGCGTGCCGACGTGAACGCCGGCCCGCTCTCGGTCGGTTACGTGATGGGTACCCTGCTGCCGTTTGGCAACAAGATCGCCGCCTTCAACCTCAAGGGCAAGGACGTTCGGGCCACCCTGGAGTACGCCGTTGACTACTCCATCGGTCTGGAGACCGGGATCGCCGCTTCCAGCGGTGCCTTCCCCTACGTCGGCCACCTGAGCTACACCTACGACGGCAAGCTGGCCAAGGGCTCCCGCATCACCAAGCTGGAACTGCTGGACGCCAACGGTCAGTGGCAGCCGCTGGATGACGAGAAGGTGTACCGGGTCGGTGCCAACACCTACATCGCTTCCGGCAAGGATGGCTACAACGGCCTGCTCAAGCGTGAAGAGCTGCCCAACAAGGGTGACTACGTCGACTCCGGCGTCGGTGAGAACGAGATGTTCATGGAGTACGCCGAGTCCCAGGGCACCCTCAACCCGCTGCCCTACGCGACCGTGACCTACTACAAGCCCTGATCCGGCTCACAAGCTGTTGCAACGGCGCCTGAGGGCGCCGTTTTTATGGCATACTCCCCGCCAATCGATGCCGAGGAGACCCTTTGATGGCGAAGTACGACAAGATTTCCCCCGAGACCCAGCAGGAGGCGATGAAAATTGCCCGTGCCAACCAGAAGCCGGGGCAGACCAAGGAGCAGACCCAGCTGATCGCGCAGGGGATCCAGAAAGGCATAGACGAATACAAGAAACAGATGAAGGTGCGGGCCCGCGAGGCCAGCCGTCAGAAAAAACTGCAGGCCAAGGCCAAACAGTCCCACGCAGCGCCGCAGGATGAGGAACCGGACGACATCGTCGAGCTGGTCGAGGTTTCTCGCCAGCATCCGCTGCCCTGGCTGCTGCTGGCCATCAGCTGGCTGGGCTTTGCCGCCTGGTTCTGGCTGCGCTGAAGCCCAGGCCGACAAACCTTTGCCCGGGATCTGCTTCACAGCCCGGGCCCTTGTGGCTGGTCATCCCCGCCTCGGGCTGATTAAATCCCGCCACTGCTGCTCACGCCTTTTTCAGGATACCCGTTATGAACCCGGCTCCACTCTACCTGCTGGCACCCCTGGTGCTGTTTATCGTGACCCTGCTGCTCTATCGCATCTCGCCGCTGCGCGCCGTTGCGGCCGGCAGCGCCCGCTGGTTTATTCTACCGGCCTTCACCCTCTTCATCCTGCTCATCATCATCAATGGTGCGGCAGACCCGAGCCTGCGTAACCCGGCCTTTCACTGGCTGATGCCGGGGCTCGGCTTCGCCCTCAGCCTGTTCCCGGCCCTGCCCAAGGCGCTGGTGCCGCGCCTCGCCATCAAGGAGGGGGCCTTCGCCGCCCTCGGCCTGATGTTGATGAGCCTGGCCATGGTCTACTGACCGGCTCGCCACTGATGCAAACATGACTCAAGGGGCACTCTGTGACGGGGGCCCCTTGTACAAACAATGGCCTGCAGGCATCTTGGGGGGAGGATAGCCAGCAAGGAGGCCAAATGGACAATCCGCCCGATTTCATGGCGCAGTGGGATTATCGGGATCCCGCCGCCAGCGCCCTGCGTTTTCATGCCCTGTTGCCCGAGGCGCGCGCTGCCGCCGATCTGCAGTACGAGCTGGAACTGCTCACCCAGATAGCCCGCACCCATTCGCTGCAACGCCAGTTTGCACAGGCGCACCAGCTACTCGACGAGATAGACCCCCGCCTCACCGACGCCACTCCGCGAGCCCGCCTGCGCGCCCTGCTGGAGCGTGGCCGCACCTTCAACTCCGCCGGCGACAAGGCCAGCGCCAAGACGCTGTTTGAACAGGCCTGGCAGCTGGGGCTCAAGCACAAGGAGCTTTATCTCGCCATCGACGCCGCCCACATGATCGCCATCGCCGCCCCGCTGGAAGAACAAAGCCGCTGGCATCAGCTGGCGATGGAGCTGGCCGAGCGCAGCACCGATCAAAAGGTGCGCGGCTGGCTCGCCACCCTCTACAACAACCAGGGCTGGACCCTGTTCGAGCTGGGTCGTTTCGATGAGGCCAGGGGCTTCCAGCAAAAATGTCTGGCCTGGCACGAGCAGCACAACAACCAGGCCAAGGCGTTTATCGCCCGCTGGAGTCTGGCCCGCCTGCTGCGGGCCCAGGGTCAGCACGAACAGGCGCTGGCCGACCTGATGCTGCTAAAGGGTGATATGGCGGCCGCCGGGGTGGCAGAGGATGGCTATCTGTTCGAGGAGCTGGGGGAGAATGCGCTGGTACTGGATGAGCCGGCGGCGGCCGAATACTTCTCCCGCGCCTGGTTCCTGCTCTCGCAGGATCGCTGGCTCAAGGCCAACGAGGCAGAGCGGCTGGCCCGCCTCAAGCTCTTGGCCAAGCTCTAGCGAGCGACCTCAACAAACGCAGCGGGGCGGCCAATCGGCCGCCCCGCACATTTATCCCCCGGGAAGGTGACCTCTTCCCGACGCCGGCCTCACGCCAGACTCGCCTCTTCCCAGCCCTGTTTCTTGCGATAGATGGTGGAAGGGCTGATCTCCAGCAGCGCTGCCGCCTTGGGGATGTTGCCGTCACAGCTGGCGATGGCCTGCTCTATGGTCTCTTTTTCCACCAGCCAGAGCGGGCGGATCGGGGCATTGGCCACCACCACGGCACCGCTGCCGGTCGCGGCCGCAGCGGGGATCGCCGCCAGCAGGCTGGCACGGCTGCCGTTGAGCGGGGGCGGCAAGATGTCGGGGCTCACCAGCTCGCGATCGTTGAGCACCACTATGTTGCGCACCACGTTCTGCAGCTCGCGCACGTTGCCGGGCCAGGGGTAATCGAGCAGCACCCGCGCCGCCTCGGCATCGAAATCCTTGAAGCGCTTGTTCTCTTCCTTGGCATAGCTCTGCAGCAGGGTTCGCGCCAGCAGCAGTATGTCCTCGCCCCGCTCGCGCAGCGGCGGCAGGCTGAGGGGGATGACGTGCAGCCGGTAGTAGAGATCCTCGCGAAAACGCCCCGCCTTCACCTCCAGCAGGGGATCGCGGTTGGTGGCGCAGACGAAGCGCACGTCGACCGTCTCCAGCTTGCCGCTGCCGACCCGCTGCAGGGTGCCGGTCTGGATGAAGCGCAGCAGCTTGCTCTGCAGGTCGAGATCCATCTCGCAGATCTCGTCGAGGAACAGGGTGCCGCCATCCGCCAGGCTGGCCGCCCCCTTGCGATCCCCCTGCGCGCCGGTGAACGACCCCTTCACGTGGCCGAAGATCTCGCTCTCCATCAGGTCGTGGGGAATGGCGGCGCAGTTGAGGGCGATGAAGGGTTGCTCGCGACGGGGGCTGCACTGGTGGATGGCCTCGGCGCACACCTCCTTGCCGGTGCCGCTCTCGCCGGTGATGAACACGGTCGCCTTGCTCGGCGCCGCGCTCTCGATAATGCGATAGACCGCCTGCATCGGCATGGAGGCACCGATGAAGCCGGCAAACGAGCTGCGCTCGAAGTTCTCCCGGTACTGGGCCACCAGCGAGCTGAGCTGCTGGTGCTTGAGGGCATTGCGCGCGGTGGCGCACAGCCGCTTGCCGTCGAACGGTTTGGTCAGAAAGTCGAAGGCGCCAAGCCGCATCGCCTCCACTGCCACGTCTACCGAGCCGTGGGCGGTGATCACCACCACCGAGCAAGGCAGCTGCTGCTCGGTAATCTGCTGCAGGATGTCCATGCCGGACATGTCGGGCAGCTCGAGATCCAGCAGCACCACCGGCGGCGGGCTGCTCAGCAGCTGCGCCAATGCCTGCTGGCCGCAATCGGCCCGCAGCACCTCGTAGCCATCCTGGGCCAGATACTGTTCATAGACCACCGCCAGACTGCGGGTATCTTCCACCAACAGGACTCGAGGTTTGCTTTCCGCCACGGGAGCCATCCTTGCAATTGATTTTGTTGTCTATTTCGGGTGTCGTTCGCCATGTTAGCACAGTTGGCGATACTCTCTTTTATCCCGCCATTCGGGCAGAGTTACAAGTAAAAACGGCTCCCTAAGGAGCCGTTTTTTCAACGTTTTCCGCTTACTTCTTGGCGTTGTCGCCATCGGCAGCCGGCTTCTCGATAGCCAGCAGCTCAACGTCGAATACCAGCACGGCATTGGCCGGGATGGAACCCGCACCGTGTTCGCCGTAGGCCAGCTTGGACGGCAGGAAGAACTTGAACTTGGAACCGACCGGCATCAGCTGCACGCCTTCGGTCCAGCCCGGGATCACCTGGTTGAGCGGGAAGGTGGCCGGCTCGCCGCGATCGACGGAGCTGTCGAACTTGGTGCCGTCGGTCAGGGTACCGGTGTAGTGGACCTTGACGATGTCGGTGGCCTTCGGCTTGGCGCCGGTACCCATCTTCTCGACCTGGTATTGCAGGCCGGATTCGGTGCTCTTCACGCCCTCTTTCTTGGCGTTGGCAGCCAGGTACTCTTCACCCTTCTTCTGGTTTTCCACGGCATCCTTGTCAGCCTTGGCCTTGGTCAACTCGTTGATCTTGGCGTCGTACTGCTGCAGAACCTTCTGGATCTCCTCGTCGGTCATCTTGGCTTCTTTGCCCAGACCGTCGGTCACACCCTTGAGGATGACGCTGTTGTCCAGCTTGATGCCGAGTTCCTGCTGACGTTCCAGGGTATTGGCGATATAACGACCCATGGAGAGGCCAATTGCATAGCCGGATTGCTCTTCAAAGCTCTTGGCTTCAGCCTTGGGGGCCTCTGCCGGCTTGCTGGCTTCTGCCTTGACCTCTGCGGTATTCGCAGCAGTCTTCTCGTCTTTTTGGCAAGCAGTCAGACTCACGGCAACTGCCGCGGCCAACAGGGACACCTTCAGAAAATTGTTCATCAGTTTCTCCAAAACTCTAAATACCGCTCTCGGTTCCTTCGTGAAATGAGAGGTTTATCGTGATAAGCGCCTTATACTAACGCCGTGATCGCAGGTAACGAAAGCATGAGACAGGAAAAATGATAAAAAGTGCCATTTATCTCGTCGCGATTTGCCTGATACTGACAGGCTGCGAACAGAGCTCATCGCCGGACCGACAACTGACCCTCGCCAACCAGGGGCTGCTGAGCGCCGATCTGGCCAGCGACGGCAAGCAGGCCATCGTCTCCAGCCTGAGCCAGGGCACTGTGGTGTGGGACCTGGAACAGGGCAAGGAGCGCTGGCGCTGGCGCCAGTCCGACAATCCGGACAACTTCATCATCATCACCCGTTTCTCGGCGGACGACAGCCACGCCGTGACGGCCACCCCCGACAGCTTCGGGATCTGGCGCCTGCAGGATGGCCAGTCGCAAGGCTACTATTCGCTTCCTGAATCCAGGCTGAGGGACATCGCCCTGTCGGCCGACGGTCGCCAGGTGCTGATCGGCCGGGAAGACGGCAAGGCGGAAGTGGTGGATACCCGCACCGGTCGCCGGCTGCAGTTTCTCGGCCACACCGAGCAGGTCAACACGGTGGATCTCTCCCCCAATGGCCGTTACGCCCTCACCGGCGGCAACGACTACAGCGCCTACCTGTGGGATACCCGCACGGGCCAGGTGGTATGGCGCTTCAACCATGCCGGTCGGGTGGTGCTGGCCCGGCTCGACCCGAGCGGACGGCTCGCCTTCACCGCCGACAGCCGCCAGGCCAGCATCTGGGATCTGACAACCGGCAAGGAGCTGAGTCGGCTGCAGTTCGATCACCGCTTCGAGGTCTACACCGCGGCGCGTTTTGCCAACGACGGCAAGTGGCTCATCACCGGCGCCCCCTCCCGTCAGCTCTCCCTGTGGCAGGTGAGCGACGGCAGCCTGCTGCAGAGCTGGCGCGTCTCGCCCCATCCCAGGGTGAAACCGCCGAGCGCAGTGGTCTACGGCGTGGCTTTGCGCGACAATAGCCACCTTGTCAGCGCCAGCTCCAGCGGCCTGGCCGAAATCTGGACTATCAAGTAAGGACCAAAAGGCCCATGAGTCAGCAATTAAACGATCGCCTCGAAACCCTGGAAAGCCGCCTCGCCTTCGCCGAATACACGGTGGAGCAGCTCAACGACGAGGTCACCACCCAGGGCCGCGAGCTGGATCGGCTCAAGCATCAGATCCAGCTGCTGGTGGACAAGCTGCAGAGCGTGCAGCCGAGCCAGATCGCCAGCATGGCCGAAGAGACCCCGCCACCGCACTACTGATGAGTGCCAGCCATAAAAAAACCCGCGCCTGGCGCGGGTTTTTTTATCATCGGCAATGCCGTGATCAGTGCTGATGGCCCTTGCCACCGCAACCACCACCACCACAGCAGCCGCCGTGACCGTGGTCGTCGCCGTGGTCATGACCGTGATCGTGGCCGTGATGACCACCACCGCAGCAACCGCCGTGCTCATGACCGTGGTCGTGATCATGGTCGTGGCCATGATCGTGACCGCAACCACCGGCACCGTGAACGTGGCCGTGGGCCAGCTCTTCGGCAGTGGCGGCGCGCACGTCCTTGATCTCGACCTTGAAGCCCAGGGTCACGCCAGCCAGCGGATGGTTGCCATCCACCTTGACGAACTCTTCGGACACTTCGATCACGGTCACCGGACGGTGG
Source organism: Aeromonas sp. 2692-1 (assembly GCF_013085505.1). Classification (NCBI taxonomy): domain Bacteria; kingdom Pseudomonadati; phylum Pseudomonadota; class Gammaproteobacteria; order Aeromonadales; family Aeromonadaceae; genus Aeromonas; species Aeromonas sp. 2692-1. Next base: position 1,954,706 of record NZ_CP038513.1, on the reverse strand, counting down.
CCGTCGTCGGTCTCGGCCACAAAAGTATCCCCTTCAGACACTTCCATGCCGTCGAACAGCTCGCCGGGCACTTCCTGCACCAGGTTCTCGTCGTACTGGCCATAGGCCTGCTCCGGCGTCAGGGTGACGTCGAACGCCTCGCCCACGCTGCGACCTTCCAGCTCGGCTTCGAGGCCGGAGACCAGATAACGGGTACCGTGCAGATACACCAGAGGCTCTTTACCGACAGTGGTGTCGATGACTTCACCGTGTTCGTCGGTGACCGTGTATTCCAGCGTAACCACGCTCAGGGGAGCTACTTTCATGTCAGGGATCCTGCGGATAGAAAAAAACGGGCCCAGAATACCTCAAAAAGGCAGACAAGCATATGGTCGGTCCGGCTTCAGCATGATGAAAAAGCAATCAACAGCCACCAGCCCGATCGGCGCGCCATCACCTTGAGGCACGGCACTCACTCGGGACGAAACACGCCGATTACCTGTTCCGTCTCCCGGGTCACCTTGTCCACCTCGGCCTGGGTCTGTACCTGGGTATCCCCGCACTCGACACAGGTCACCTTCTCGACTCCATGCTCCATATACAGCATCATGGTGTCCATTTTGCCGCACGCCGGGCAGACCGCACCGGCAATGAAGCGTTTTTTACGTCTGGTTTCCATTTTCGTTACCTCCAGGCAGCATCATATCAGGGTTTTTACATGCATCACGCCATCGAATATCAGCATTTTTCCACTTCGCATCTGCAAGTCGGTGCCCGCAAGCGCGTGCCAGTGGGCCAGCTGCTGCGGATCACCCGGGGCGCGGCGCTGCTGCGCCTCGGCGCCCATGAGTGGCTGATGCCGACGGGAAGCCACTTCTGGCTCTGTGCAGATGCCCTGGCCGCATTCACCCCGTTGGCGGGCTGCCAGCATGATTTGCTGACCTGTTCGGTACGCGTGGAGCAGCCAGAGCGGGCTGGCTGGCTGCAGCCCACCCCGCTGCTGACGGCGCTGCTCGACGGCCTGGCCCAGTGGCAGCGCCCCCGCGACTGGCAAGGTGCCTATGGCCACCGCTTGCAGGTAATTCTCGATGAGCTGCCGGCCTGCCCCATTGCCTCCCAGCCAGACAATGCCCTGCAGGCCGCCTGGCAGGCGCTGGCAAACGGTCAGGAGGGCAGCGATGCGGCATGGCAGCAATGTCTGGCGCAGCGTGGCCTTACCGACCCCGCGCTGGCGGGCGATGCGCTGCGCGCCCAGTGGCAGCTGCTGCAGGCGGTGCGTCTGCTCAAGAGCGGCAGCCAACGCGCCCAGGTGGTGAGCAAGCTGGGTTATGGAGATGAAGCCGCGCTCGTCCACGCCTGTCAGCAGTGGCTCGGCACCCCGCTGGAGGCGTTGCAGGCGCGCTGAACACCCCGCCCATGAGGGCCCCAGGCAGTGCGCACAGGTGCGGATTGCGGCAATAAATGGATGAAATGAGTCCAGTTTTGCGGCCAATGGTCGTTAATAACCACAAGGCCATTTCTTCTATAATCCTTTATGCTAGGGGCCTGAATTGACTGATACCGTTTTGACTCACAGGACATCTGCCATGAAAAGCAAGGCCAACCAATCCCAGGGCATGTTGCTGTTTCATCTCTCGGCCAAGCAATCCTTCGCCATCGGCACCCTCAAGGTGAAAGAGATAGTGCCCTACACCCAGCTGACGGCCATGCCGCACTCGCACCCGACCGTGCTCGGCGCCGCCAGCATGCGTGGCACCACCATCCCGGTGATCGACATGGCCATGGCGGTGGGTTATCGCCCGATCAGCAAGGAAGAGATGCCGCACTGCTTCATCATCATCACCGACTGCCGCCGTACCCTGGTGGGTTTTCTGGTGCGCGGCATCGACAAGATCACCGAGTGCAACTGGCGCGACATCGAGCCGCCGCCCGCCACCCTCGGCCACAACGTGTTCGTCACCGGCGTGACCCGGGTCAATGACCAGCTGATCCAGCTGCTGGACGTGGAGCTGATCCTCTCCCGGGTCTATCCGGACGATCCCAGCCACCTCTACCCGGTGCTGACCGACGTGCAGCGGGAGCGGATCAAGCCGATGCGGATCCTGCTGGTGGATGACTCCTCGGTCGCCCGTCGCCAGCTGATGGCCGCGCTGGACTACATCAACATCCCCTACGAGGTGTGCACCAACGGCAAGGATGCGCTGACCCTGATGCAGACCCGCGCCAGCCAGAAGACCCCCATCGACATCCTGGTGAGCGACATCGAGATGCCGGGGCTCGACGGCTATGAGCTGGCCTTCGAGGTGCAGAGCGACGCCAAACTGGCGGGCGCCTACATCATCCTGCACACCTCGCTTTCCAGCGAGATAAGCGTAGAGCGGGCCCATCAGGTGGGCGCTCACGAGGCGCTGACCAAGTTTGAAGCCAACGAACTGATCCAGGCCATGCTGCGCGGTGCCGAGCACCACGACAGCCTGCCGGCCTGATCCCGACGGCGAGAAGCCTGGTTTCTCGCCGTTGCCTTTTCTGTCCCTGTCACCCCGCGGACCCAGCATGCTGATCGAAAGCCACTTCCACGCCCCCTGGTGGGCGCGCAATCCCCATCTGCAAACCATTTTGCCCAAGTGGCTACGCCGGCAACCGGCCCGCTTCGTGGCGGAGCGCTTCGAGCTGGCGGACGGCGACTTCGTCGATCTCGCCTGGAGCGGCGAGATCAGCCGGGATGAGCGGCCGCTCATCGTGCTGTTTCACGGGCTGGAGGGGAGCATTCACTCCCACTATGCCAAGGGACTGTTCGCCCACCTGCAACGGCAGGGCAACGAGGCGGTGCTGATGCACTTTCGCGGCTGCAGCGGCGAGCCGAACCGGCTGCTGCAGGCCTATCACTCCGGCGCCATCGAGGATGCCCAGGCGCTGATCGCCGAGCTGGGCCGCCGCTTTCCCGGCAAGCCGCTCATCGCCATCGGCTATTCGCTGGGGGGCAACATGCTGGTCAATCTGCTGGCGCGCGCCTGCCCGAGCGAGCTGAAGGCGGCGGTGGTGATCTCGGCACCGCTGCGACTGGACAGCTGCGCCGATCGGGTCAATCAGGGCTTCTCGCGGGTTTATCAGAGCTATCTGCTGCGCACCATGCGCCACAACCTGCAGCAGAAGATCCAGCGACAGGCGGCGGCCGGCGCCCACTGGCAGCCGCAGCAGGTACGCGCCATCGCCACCCTGCGCGACTTCGATGAGCAGGTCACGGCGCCACTGCACGGTTTTGACAGTGCCGATCACTACTATCAGCGCTGCTCGGGCCTGGGGATGCTGGCACGGATCCCGATCCCCACCCTGGTGATCCACGCCGCCGACGATCCCTTCATGACCGAGGCGGTGATCCCGCAGGCGGAGCAACTCTCACCCATGGTGCGCTACGAGCTGAGCCGCCAGGGCGGCCACGTGGGCTTCCTGCACGGTACCCCCTGGCGACCGCGGTTCTGGCTGGAAGAGCGGATCAGCCAGTGGTTGCAGGAGCAGACTCAGGGGGCGAGCCGGTAGCCGTTGCGGCCAGCCTCCTTGACCTGATAGAGCGCCTCGTCGGCGCGCACCAGCATGTCGGCGATGCCATCCTGCCCCCCATGCCACAGGGCGATGCCCTGACTCACGGTGACCCGATCCGACACCTCCGACAGCGCATGAAGGATGCCTCGCCCGGCCAGCGCGGCGGCAATGCGTTTGGCGATGGCGCTGGCGGCCAGTGCATCGGCACTGGGCAATAACAGCACGAACTCCTCCCCGCCATAGCGGGCCACCACGTCAGCCGGCTGGCGAATGGCCTCGCGCAGGCAGTCGGCCACCGCGATCAGGCAGTTGTCCCCCTGCAGATGGCCGTAGTGATCGTTGAAGCGTTTGAAGAAGTCCACGTCCAGCAGCAGGATGGCAAACTCGCCGTGCTGCTCTCTCGCCTCCTGCAGGATCTGCTCGCCGACGTTGTCGAAATGGCGCCGGTTGGCCAGCCCGGTCAGCGGGTCCCGCTTGGCCATGGCATCGAGCTGGCGGGCTAGGGTCAGGTTCTCGTGCTCACGGGACACCGCCAGCTCGAACCAGCCGTTGAGCATGCGCCTTCCCGTCTCCAGCATGATGATGAGACAACCCACCGCCATCCAGTGCACCGCCGGAAACGGCACCTTGACCAGCAGCGCCTCCAGCAGCAGAAACAGCAGCGGCGGGGTGCTGAAGCAGTAGAACAGCCGCACCTCGCAATAGAGCGCCACCAGCGCCGTCATCAGCAGCATGCTGATGAGATCGAACGCCAGGCTGAAACCGCCTCTCAGCTCCACCAGGGCGATGGCGTAGCCGAGCAGCGCCCAGCCGATCCCCCACAGCAGGGCACCGGCACGCAGGCAGGGTTGCCAGATGGTGGGGGGCTGACGGGAGAGCCAGTGCCAGAACAGCGGAAACGACAGGCAGGCCAGCGTCATCAGCACCAACTGCACCTCATAGCTCCAGGGCAATACCCGGGCCACCACCAGATGGGCGTCCTGATAGACATAGAAGCGCGCCAGCAGGAACAGGATCGCCAGCTGGTTGACGGCCCAGAACCAGCGCAACCCCTTGCTCAGGGCGTGGCGGCGAGACTCGTACAGATGGTGATCGAGGTGGCTGGAGAGACGACGTTGTTCATCAGAGAGCATGTTCATACCTGCTTGCTGCCATATAAATCCCTTGCGCTTGCTGCCGACAGATAGACAATACTCGCTCTCTGGTAACGGAAGATGAAACCATGATTATCCCCTGGCAAGAGCTGGATGCAGACACCCTCAACAACCTGCTCGAGCACTTCGTGCTGCAAGAGGGCACCGAGTACGGCGAACATGATGTCAGTCTGGCCGACAAGGTCGCCGATGTCAGGACACAGCTGCAGCAGGGGCTGGCCGTGATCGTTTACAGCGAGCTGCACGAAAGCGTGAACATAGTGCCCAAGGCGACCCTAGACCGGGCTCAGGTGGACGATATACCGGAATAGCCGGCCCATTGCCATCCCGATCTGGGTCTTGCCAGCCGGGCCGACACGATGGCGGCACGCACCCGACAGTTCCCGCCGGGCTGGCGCGTCCCTTTCAGAAAATAAAAATGGCCCTCCGCACTGGCGGAGGGCCATTTTTATTGTGAGCAGAGTGCGCTCTGCCGGATGTTATGCATTGATTGGTGCCCCGCGGCAATATGCTGCGGGAAAATAGGCCATATCAATACCGGTTTAATTAATAGTGGCGAGCCATGCAGAGAACCTGGCCATAGCGGCAATATAAAATTAATAAAGTGAATCAGCTCACAATATTAAATAAATATGACGACGACGCTCACCGACAATAGCGACGAAAATAGTCTTGTTCAGCGTGAAGAGATACCGCACTGCCATTGCACTGAAACATGGCGGCAGCGTAGCATGATATTTTTATTTCATTACCGATTCGCCCCGCCCAATGGCGTAGTAATGAAAACCATGATCTTTCATCCGGCCAGGATCAAACAGGTTGCGGCCATCAACGATCAGCGAATAACGCAACGCCTGCTTGATGGCGGCAAAATTGGGGGCCTTGAAATGGTTCCACTCGGTGCAGATCACCAGGGCATCCGCACCAAACAGCGCCGCCTCCTTGGTGCCCATCAGCCGCAGCTTGTCACAGTTGCCGTAGATCTGCTGGGCCTCCTGCATCGCCTCGGGATCGTAGGCCTGCACGGTCGCCCCGGCCTGCCACAACGCCTCCATCAAGGCCCGGCTCGGCGCCTCGCGCATGTCGTCGGTGTTGGGCTTGAACGCCAGCCCCCACAGGGCGATGGTCTTGCCGGCCAGGGTCTCCCCTTCGGCGCAAAAGAACGCTGACAGCAGCTGAAACAGCCGCGACTTTTGCAATTCGTTGACTCGCTCCACCGCCCGGATCAGCGGCGTGTCGTACTCCAGCTCCTGGGCCGTGGCCAGCAAGGCTTTGACATCCTTGGGAAAACAGGATCCGCCATAGCCGCAACCCGGGTAGATGAACTGATAGCCGATGCGCTGATCCGAGCCTATTCCCTGGCGCACCATCTCGATGTCGGCGCCGACCCGCTCGGCCAGTCCGGCCATCTCGTTGATGAAGCTTATCTTGGTGGCCAGCATGCAGTTGGCGGCGTACTTGGTCAGTTCGGCGCTGCGCACATCCATGAACAAGATGCGGTCATGATTGCGGTTGAACGGCTCGTAAAGCTCACGCATCAGCTGGCGGGAGGCCTCGTTGGCGGTGCCCACCACGATGCGATCCGGCCGCAGGCAATCCTGGATGGCGGAGCCCTCTTTCAGAAACTCGGGGTTGGAGACCACGTCGAAGGTGAACGACTGATCCCGCTGCTGCAGGATGGCGTTGACCCTGGCGGTCACCTTGTCGGCGGTGCCCACCGGCACGGTCGACTTGTTGACGATGATGACGGGCCGATCGCGATACTGGGCGATGGTCTCGGCCACCGTCAGCACGTGGCTCAGATCGGCGGAACCATCTTCCCCCGGTGGCGTGCCTACCGCCAGAAACTGCACATCGCCGTGTTTGACGGCCAGCACGGCGTCCGTGGTGAACACCAGGGCGCCGCTCTTGATATTGCGCTGCAGCAGGGATTCGAGACCGGGTTCATAGATGGGCACCTGGCCATCCATCAGGGCTGCCACCTTCTGTTCATCGACATCGACACAGATCACCTGATGACCGACGTCGGCCAGTACGGTGGCCTGAACCAGGCCCACGTAGCCACTTCCAAATACAGTAATGTTCATATTGATACAACCAAAATGTCAGAGAAGATGTAATTTGGAAAAACAAGAGTTGGGGGGGTTATAAATATTTATCACATTACCTAAGATGACCGCACCAGTTAATTGTTACCAGCTGTTTCTGGACCATTGCAGGCCCGCTTTTATATACGTTATGTTGAGTGCAATTTGTTGGGGCTGCCCGCTTTCACGGGCACTGATTAATATTCTTCGTTGGATCTCTTATGCAAGATTTTCTGCCATTTTCGAGGCCCGCCATCGGTGATGCCGAGATAAGTGCTGTCTGTGACGTATTGAAATCGGGCTGGATCACTACGGGCCCGAAGAATCATGAACTGGAACAGCAATTCTGCGACACATTCGGCTGCCAGCACGCGGTCGCGCTCTGCTCCGCCACCGCCGGCATGCACGTCACCCTGCTGGCGCTGGGCATAGGCCCGGGAGATGAGGTGATCACCCCCTCCCAGACCTGGGTCTCCACCATCAACATCATCACCCTGCTGGGGGCCGAGCCGGTCTTCGTCGACGTGGACAGGGACACATTGATGACCAGCGCCGAACTGATAGCGCCGCTCATCACCGCCAGGACCAAAGCCATCATACCGGTCCACTACGCCGGTGCCCCGGTCGATCTGGATCCGATCCTGGCACTGGCCGGCCAGCACGGCATACCGGTCATCGAGGATGCCGCCCACGCGGTCGGTACCCGCTACCGGGAACGCTGGATCGGCGCCAGCGGCACCGCCATCTTCTCCTTCCACGCCATCAAGAACCTGACCTGCGCCGAAGGGGGCATGCTGGTGACCGACGACAAGGCACTGGCGGACAAAGTTCGGATGCTCAAATTCCACGGCCTGGGGGTGGATGCCTTTGATCGCATGAGCCTGGGCCGCAAGCCGCAGGCGGAGGTGATCACCCCGGGCTTCAAATACAACCTGGCCGACATCAACGCCGCCATCGCCCTGGTGCAGCTGGCGCGCCTGCCCGAACTCAATGCCAAGCGGGCCGAACTGGTGGCCCGCTACCGGGAGCAACTGGCCGGTCTGCCGCTGGCGCCGCTCGCCGTGCCTGGCTACCCCCACCTGCACGCCTGGCACCTGTTCATGGTGCGGGTCGACCCGGAGCGCTGCGGGCTCGACCGGGATCAGCTGATGCAGGCACTGCAGGAGCGCGGCATCGGTACCGGTCTGCACTTTCGGGCAGCCCATACCCAGAAATACTACCGCGAACGCTACCCGACCCTCAGCCTGCCTCATACCGAGTGGAACTCGTCACGCCTGTGCACCCTGCCACTCTTCCCGGACATGACGCAGGCCGACGTCGACCGCGTAGTCGCGGCCCTTATCGACATTTTGGAGTAATGCAACGTGAACAACACTGACATCAAGCTGGTTTCGGTGGTCATCCCCGTCTACAACGAGGAGGCCAGCCTGCCCGCGCTGCTGAGCCGGGTCACCGCCGCCTGCGATCAGCTGTCACAGGATTACGAGGTGATCCTGATCGACGACGGCAGCCACGACGGCTCCACCGAGCTCATCAGAGACGCCGCCGCCGTTGAGGGCAGCAAGCTGGTCGGGGTGCTGCTCAACCGCAACTACGGTCAGCACGCCGCCATCATGGCCGGCTTCGAGACCGCCAAGGGGGATCTGGTGATCACCCTGGATGCGGATCTGCAGAACCCGCCGGAGGAGATCCCTCGCCTGGTCGAAGCCGCCATGCAGGGCTACGACGTGGTGGGCACCATGCGCCGCAACCGCCAGGACTCCTGGTTTCGCAAGACTGCCTCCAAGCTCATCAACAAGTCGGTGCAAAAGGCCACCGGTGTGCACATGAGCGACTATGGCTGCATGCTGCGCGCCTACCGCCGTCACATCATCGACGCCATGCTCTGCTGCCAGGAGCGCAGCACCTTCATCCCCATCCTGGCCAACAGCTTTGCCCGCCGCACCATAGAGCTGGAAGTGGGCCACGCCGAGCGGGCCCACGGCGAGTCCAAATACGGGCTGATGCACCTCATCAACCTGATGTATGACCTGGTCACCTGCATGACCACCACCCCGCTGCGTCTGCTCAGCATCGTCGGCAGCGTGGTGGCGGGCATCGGCTTTACCTTCTCCATCCTGCTGATCCTGATGCGCCTCATCCTGGGCGCCGACTGGGCCGCCGATGGCGTCTTCACCCTCTTTGCCATTCTCTTCACCTTTGTCGGCGTACAGCTGCTGGGCATGGGGCTGCTGGGAGAATACATAGGCCGCATGTATACCGACGTGCGCGCCCGTCCCCGCTACTTCATCCACCAGATCGTGCGCAGCGCCACCACCCCTTCGCAACAGGAAGCTGAACAATGAAAGTCGTCGTCTTTGCTTATCACGATATCGGTTGCACCGGTATCGAGGCCCTGCTCGAGGCAGGCTACGAGATCCAGGCCGTCTTCACCCACGCCGATGATCCGGGCGAGAATCGCTTCTTCGGCTCGGTCGCCCAGCTCTGCGCCGAGCACAACCTGCCGGTCTACTCCCCCGAGGACGTGAACCACCCGCTCTGGATTGAGCGCATTCGCGAGCTGGCACCCCAGGCCCTCTTCTCCTTCTACTACCGCAACATGCTCAAGCAGGCGATCCTCGACATCCCGACCGTCGGCGCCTTCAACCTGCACGGCTCCCTGCTGCCCGCCTACCGCGGTCGCGCGCCCATCAACTGGTGCCTGGTCAACGGCGAGGCCGAGACCGGCATCACCCTGCACCAGATGACCGCCAAGCCCGACGCAGGCGCCATCGTCGCCCAGCAGGCGGTGGCCATTGCCGACGACGACACCGCGCTGACCCTGCACGGCAAGGTACGCCTCGCCGCCCGGGCGCTGCTGGAGCAGGAGCTGCCCAAGCTGCGCGCCGGCGACATCCGCCTCACCCCGCAGGATGAGAGCAAGGCCAGCTACTATGGCCGCCGCACCCCGGCCGATGGCGAGCTGCACTGGCACCGCCCGGCCCGCGAACTGCACAACCTGGTGCGCGCCGTCACCCAGCCCTACCCGGGCGCCTTCAGCTTCGCTGGCGATCGCAAGCTGACGGTGTGGAAGAGCCACTGGCTGGCCCAGCAGAGCGACAAGCAGCCGGGCACCATCCTGAGCCAGGAGCCGCTACGCATCGCCTGCGGTGAAGGGGTGCTGGAGATCGTGGCCGGTCAGGCCGAAGGCGGACTCTATGTGCGCGGCGCCCAGCTGGCCCGCGAACTGGGGCTGGTCGAAGGGATGAAGATCGGCGCCAAGGCGAGCAATGCCCTGCGCAAGGCGCGGCTGACCCGGGTGCTGATCCTCGGCGTCAACGGCTTCATCGGCAACCACCTGACCGAACGCCTGCTCCAGGATGGCGGCTACGAGGTATATGGCCTCGACATCGGCTCCAGCGCGGTGGACCGCTTCATTGGTCACCCCAACTTCCATTTCGTGGAGGGGGACATCAGCATCCACACCGAGTGGATCGAGTATCACATCAAGAAGTGCGACGTGATCCTGCCGCTGGTGGCCATCGCCACCCCCATCGAGTACACCCGCAACCCGCTGCGCGTGTTCGAGCTCGACTTCGAGGAGAACCTCAAGATCGTCCGCTACTGCGTGAAGTACCACAAGCGCATCATCTTCCCCTCCACCTCCGAGGTGTACGGGATGTGCGACGATCACAGCTTCGATGAAGACAGCTCCCGCCTCATCGTCGGCCCCATCAACAAGCAGCGCTGGATTTACTCGGTCTCCAAGCAGCTGCTGGATCGGGTGATCTGGGCCTACGGCAAGAAAGAGGGGCTCAACTTCACACTGTTCCGCCCCTTCAACTGGATGGGGCCGCGTCTGGACAGCCTGGACTCCGCCCGCATCGGCAGTTCCCGCGCCATCACCCAGCTGATCCTCAACCTGGTGGACGGCACCCCGATCCAGCTGGTGGACGGCGGCGCCCAGAAGCGCTGCTTCACCGACATCGAGGACGGCATCGAGGCCCTGTTCCGCATCATCGAGAACAAGGAGAACCGCTGCGACGGCCAGATCATCAACATCGGCAACCCGGACAACGAGGCCAGCATCCAGCAGATGGCCGAGATCCTGCTCGCCAAGTTCGAGGCTCACCCGCTGCGCGACCAGTTCCCGCCGTTTGCCGGCTTCAAGCTGGTGGAGAGCAAATCCTTCTACGGCGACGGCTATCAGGACGTCTCCCACCGCCGGCCGAGCATCGCCAATGCCCGTCGCCTGCTGGACTGGGAACCGACCATCGAGATGGAAGAGACCATCGGCAACACCCTGGACTTCTTCCTGCAAGGGGCGGTCACCACGGGAGTCGAGCATGACTGAGGTAGGTCTGCGGATCGACGTCGATACCTTCAGGGGAACCCGTGACGGGGTGCCCCGCCTGCTGCAACTGCTCGACAAGCATCAGGTCAAGGGGAGCTTCTTCTTCTCGGTCGGACCGGACAACATGGGGCGCCACTTGTGGCGCCTGCTAAAACCCCGCTTTCTGCTCAAGATGCTGCGCTCCAACGCAGCATCCCTCTATGGGCTGGACATCCTGCTGGCCGGCACCGCCTGGCCCGGCAAATCCATCGGCAAGCAGCTCGGCTCCCTGATGCGCGACACCGACAGCGCCCGTCACGAGGTGGGGCTGCACGCCTGGGATCACCACGGCTGGCAGGCCAACACCGGCCGCTGGGACGAAGCCGAGCTGGCTCGTCAGACCCGGCTCGGGGTGGATGCGCTCAACCAGATCCTGGGGCGCGAAGTGGATTGCTCCGCCGCCGCCGGCTGGCGGGCCGACCCCCTCACCACCCAGGCCAAGGAGCAGTTCGGCTTTCGCTACAACAGCGACTGTCGCGGCAGCGGCCTGTTTCGGCCCCTGCTGCAGGATGGCCGTCCCGGCACCCCGCAGATCCCGGTCAACCTGCCCACCTTCGACGAAGTGGTGGGCCATCAGGTGACGGTCGACGATTTCAACCGTTTCCTGCTGGATCAGCTGGCGACCCCGCCGGCGCAGGGCCCTCACGTCTACACCATCCACGCCGAAGTGGAAGGGATCGTGATGGCCGAGCAGTTCGATGCCCTGCTCGGCGAAGCCAGGTCGCGCGGTATCCGCTTCGTGCCGCTCGGGGATCTGTTACCATCCGACCCGACCACGCTGCCGACCGGCCGGCTGGTACGCGGCACCCTGCCCGGACGGGAGGGCTGGCTCGGCTGCAAGGCCGAGGCCTGAGATGAATGACGCCACCTCGGGTGGCAGGACTAACCATCGCGCTAATCACACCATGCAACAGAGGATGTCATGACGTTGACCAAGTGGGCCCTGCCCCTGTTCTTTCTCTTCTTTTACCTGCTGCCGCTCGACCAGCGGCCGCTCTGGAGCCCGGACGAAAACCGCTACGCCGAGATCAGCCGGGAGATGGTGAGCACCGGCGACTGGGTGGTCCCCCACTTCCTGGGCTTGCGCTACTTCGAGAAACCCATCGCCGGCTACTGGTTCAACAGCATCAGCCAGCAGCTGTTCGGCGACACCAACTTCGCCGTGCGCTTCGCCTCGGCCGCCGCCACCGGTCTGAGCGCCCTGCTGATCTGCTGGTTTACCCTGCAGCTGTGGCAATGCCGGCGCAAGGCTTTCCTGACCGGGCTCATCTATCTGTCGCTGCTGATCGTCTACGGCATCGGCACCTACAGCGTGCTGGACGCCATGGTGACCCTCTGGCTCAACGCCGCCATGGTGAGCTTCTACATCATCCGCAAGGAGGGCTCCCTTGGCAGCCGGGTCGGTGGCTATCTGCTGTTCGGCCTCGCCTGCGGCATGGGCTTTCTCACCAAGGGCTTCATCGCCCTGGCGGTGCCGGTGGTGGTCATCGTGCCCTACGTCATCTATCAGCGCCGCCTGCTCGAGCTGGTGCGCTTCGGGCCGCTGGCCATCCTGAGCGCGGTCCTGCTGGCCGCCCCCTGGGCCATCGCCGTACACCTGCGCGAACCGGACTACTGGCACTACTTCTTCTGGGTTGAACACATCCAGCGCTTCGCCGCCGACAACGCCCAGCACAAGGCACCGTTCTGGTACTACCTGCCCATGGGGCTTCTCGGCACCCTGCCCTGGCTCGGCCTGCTGCCCGGCGCCCTGCGCAAGGGCTGGCAGGAGCGCAAGATAAACCCGGAAACCCTCTACCTGCTGGCCTGGGTGATCCTGCCCCTGCTGTTCTTCAGCATTGCCAAGGGCAAGCTGCTCACCTACATCCTGCCCTGCTTCGCTCCGCTGGCCATGCTGATGGCCGCCAGCGCCGTCGACCTGCTCAAGGAGGGGAAAGAGCGGGCCTTGCGGGTCAATGCCTGGCTCAACGGCCTGTTCGGCCTCATCTGTCTGGTGGTGCTGGCCGTGCTGGCGTTCTCCCCCAGCCACGCCGTCTATGGCGAGGAGGATCACGGTGCACTGGCGGTGGCCATGGTCATCTTCGCCGGCTGGAGTCTGCTTGGCTTCATCCAGTTGAAAGAGGTCAGCCGCCGCTGGATCCTGAGCGCGCTCTGTCCCATGGTGCTGGCCATCGGCCTGCCCTGGGCGCTGCCGCAATCGCTGATCGACTCCAAGCTGCCGGAGCGCTTCATCGAGGCCAATCAGGCCGTGCTGATGAAATCAGGCACCCTGCTGGCCAACGACGTCGGACTGGCCTCCTCCCTCGCCTGGGGCACCCAGCGCAGCGAGATCAATCTGTTCGACAGCAAGGGGGAGGTGCATTACGGCCTCGGCTACCCGGATGCGGCGGGGCGCTACGTGGCCCGCGCCGACTTCCCGGCCTGGCTGGAACAGGCACGCAAGAATGGGCAGGTGGCCCTGTTGATGAAGACCGATCGCGACGGCAACACCGGGCCCGTGCCCCCCGCCGACGAGACCATCGTCAGCCACCGGTTGACCCTGCTCATCTACCACGGAGCCCAGTGATGGACATCCTGCTGCTGTTGCTGGTGTGCCTGCTGACCTGCAGCGGCCAGATGCTGCAAAAGCAGGCGGTCGTCAGCTGGCAGCGCCGGCCCTGCAACCACTGGCAGAAGCTGCGCTCACCCTGGCTCATCGCCAGCGTGGCGGCGCTCGGCTGCGGCATGCTGCTCTGGATCTACCTGCTGCAACGGCTACCGCTCAGCATGGCCTACCCCATGCTCAGCATCAATCTGGTGCTGGTGCTGGTGGGTTCCAGGCTGTTCTTTCACGAGCAGATCAGCTACCACAACTGGCTGGGGGTGGGGGCCATCATAGTGGGCGCCCTGCTGCTGGGAGGCTTGCTATGAAAGATGGTCATCCGCAGGCGGGCCAACTACCGGCCAGCCCTGCAAGAGCGGCGCTGAAGGGGTATCTCTACGTGCTCGGCAGCATCTTGCTGGTGACGGCGGCCCAGCTCGGCATGAAGTGGGGGGTGATCCAGCTGCCGACCTGGCAGATGGATCTCGCCGTGATGCTGGCCCATCCTCTGCCGCTGCTGGTGATCCTGGCCGGGGTGGGCTGCTACGCCCTGTCGCTGCTCTGCTGGCTGGTGGCGCTGCACTCCACCCCGCTCAACATCGCCTACCCCCTGCTCAGCACCAGCTATGCGCTGGTCTACCTGCTGGCGGTCAACATCCCGCTCTTCGCCGAACCGCTGGAGCCCGGCAAGGCGCTCGGGGTGCTGTTCATTCTGCTGGGGGCCGTGCTGGTGGGGATCAAGCCAGCCGGCACCAAGCAGGCTGACTAGTCTTATTCTCTTTGTTTATCGCAAGGGCTGCCACGGCGGCCCTTTTTTGCGTCTGCGACCGATGCAGGCACGCTGGCACGCCCGCGAAGCAGTTGCGCGGTGGTACTGTCAGGTCGCACACTTGACCGCACTCGGAACATGCCTTTATAACGGAACTCCCAAGGAAGAGAGAATTCTATGTCGGCAAAGCATCCCATCATTGCGGTTACCGGTTCGTCCGGAGCCGGCACCTCCACCTCCACCAACGCCTTTCGCTCCATGTTTCATCAGCTCGGTTATCAGGCGGCCGTGGTGGAAGGGGACAGTTTTCATCGCTACACCCGCCCGGAAATGGACGTGGCGATCCGCAAGGCGCGCGAGCAGGGGCGCCACATCAGCTATTTCGGCCCCGAGGCCAACGACTTCGGCCTGCTGGAGAGCTTCTTTCAGGAGTACGGCCAGAACGGCAGCGGCCAGTATCGCCGCTACCTGCACAGCTTCGACGAGGCGGTGCCGTTCAACCAGATGCCGGGTACCTTCACTCCCTGGCAGAACCTGCCGAGCGACACCGACCTGCTGTTCTACGAAGGGCTGCACGGCGGCGTGGTCACCGATGAGCACAACGTGGCCCGCCATGTGGACTTCCTCATCGGGGTGGTGCCCATCGTCAACCTGGAGTGGATCCAGAAGCTCATTCGCGATACCTCGGAGCGCGGCCATTCCCGCGAGGCGGTCACCGACTCCATCGTCCGCTCCATGGACGACTACATCAACTTCATCACCCCCCAGTTCTCCCGCACCCACATCAACTTCCAGCGGGTGCCGACGGTGGATACCTCCAACCCCTTCAGCGCCAAGGTGATCCCGAGTCTGGACGAGAGTATGCTGGTGATACGGTTTCGCGGCATCAAGCAGGTGGATTTCCCCTACCTGCTGTCGATGATCGACGGATCCTTCATGTCACGGATGAACACCATAGTGGTGCCGGGCGGCAAGATGGGCTTCGCGATGGAGCTGATCCTGCGCCCGTTGATCCAGCAACTGATTGAAACCGGCAAGATCACCTGAGCCAAGGAGCTGATGATGCGGTTAGCGTTTATCTCTGTGGGATTGGCCGCCCTGCTGGGTGGCTGCAGCAGCGGCCCGGCCGCGCCGACCCTGGAAGCGGGCACCATGGTGGTGCGCCCGGCGGCCAGCTGGCCTTTCGGGGCGACGCCGCGCTATGCGCTGGCCGAGCAGTTCCAGTATGCCGGCGACAGCGCCGAGGGCTGGCTGGAGCCGGTGCAACAGGCGGTCAATCAGGAGCTGGGGCGCAAGGGGTGGCAGAGCGTGCCCCTCGACGAGGCCGATGTCTGGGTCGCCATCGGGGTGGCCGGCAGCAAGGATCTGAGCGATGGCGAGATCTTCGCTCGCCTCGGCATGACCCCTGGGCTGCAGGCCAAGGCCGATGCCCGCAAGGGTACCCTGGCCATCGTGCTGCTCGACCGGCGCACCCAGCAGGCGGTGTGGAGCAGCGCCATCTCCCTGGCCAGCGACGTGGCCATCGCCGAAGGGGAGCGTCAGCAACTGAGCCAGCAACTGGCCGCCAAGATGCTCAACGCCCTGCCGCACTGACCCCCAATATGCAAAACGGCCTGCATTGAGCAGGCCGTTGTCATCACACCATGACGATCACTTGCGCTGGCAAGTCAGCAGGGTTACCCCTTTCTGGCTGAGGATGGCCTGCTTATCCTGATTCCAGAAGGTGGTCACCCCATCGGAATACTTGGCACCGGATTCCGCCTCGACCCGGCCCAGCTTGTGATAGACCCCGGCATAGGGGAACTGCACCATGTCGGCCTGGGCATCATAGGTCACGGCCAGCAACTCCTCACCGCACTGATACTGGCTGTACTGGTACTGGGTCGGTTGCGGCATGCTGCAGGCCGCCAGCCCCAGCAGGGGGAGTAACGCTATCATCTTTTTCATTGCACTTTCCTTATGTCATGGTGTTATTCGATCGGAAGAGCCACTGCTATCAGGCTTCAAGAATTTGATAACTATGGGTAATTTCTACCGCTTTTTCCAACATCAGGGAAACTGAACAATATTTTTCCATCGACAGATCCACCGCGCGGGCCACCTGCTTTTCGGCCAGCCCCTTGCCGGTCACCACGAAGTGGAGGTGGATCTTCTCGAATACCCGCGGCACCGAGTCAGCCCGCTCTCCGGCCAGCTCCACATGGCAGGCGGTCACGGATTGACGCGCCTTCTCCAGGATGGAGACCACGTCGATCGAGCTGCAACCGCCCACCGCCAGCAGGATCATCTCCATCGGGCTGGCACCTTCGCCGGGGTTGGCACCGTCCAGGATCACCTTGTGACCGGACTCACTCTCGCCCACAAACTGCATGCCTTCCACCCAGCTGACCTTGGCTTTCATTTCACATTTCCTCTTGATGACGACAGATCTGACTGACATAGCATACCGCAGACGACGCGACAGCGGCACATATCCGCCATTTTCACGAACTTCCTGACTAACTAGATCAAAATCAACATCTGATGCCCCCATCTTCCCTACAATGGCGAACGGAACGCAGCAGGGGTTGCAAGGGGAGCTGGCAAAAGCCCTCAAAGCCTTGTCAGCACAGACAAAGGCTCTTATCCTACTGCGACTAATACAAGGAATGGCAAGGTTGGCAGCTTGCCCGGACGCACGAGTCCATAAAAAGACACTACAGAGGAATTCTCATGGTCATTGGCAAACCGCAAAGCGATCCCACCCTGGAATGGTTCTTGTCGCACTGCCACATTCATAAGTATCCCGCCAAGAGCACCCTGATCCACGCGGGTGAGAAAGCGGAAACCCTCTACTACATCGTCAAGGGCACTGTGGCCGTCTTGATCAAGGACGATGAAGGCAAGGAGATGATCCTCTCCTATCTGAACCAGGGCGACTTCCTGGGCGAGATGGGGATGTTCGAGGAGAGCGAAAACCCGGAGCGTTCCGCTTGGGTGCGTGCCAAAGGTTCCTGTGAAGTGGCCGAGATCTCCTACAAGAAGTTCCGCCAGCTGATCCAGGTCAACCCGGAAATCCTGATGCGCCTCTCCGGCCAGATGGCGGCCCGCCTGCAGCACACCAGCCAGAAAGTCGGCAACCTCGCCTTCCTGGACGTGACCGGCCGGATCGCCCAGACCCTGCTGAACCTGGCCAAGCAGCCGGATGCCATGACCCACCCGGATGGCATGCAGATCAAGATCACCCGTCAGGAGATAGGCCAGATCGTCGGCTGCTCCCGCGAAACCGTCGGCCGGATCCTCAAGATGCTCGAAGAGCAGGAGCTGATCTCCGCCCACGGCAAGACCATAGTGGTGTTCGGCACTCGCTGATCCCCGCGACTGGCGGCCCCGCACTGGGTCGCCGGATAAAAAAGGCTGCCACGGCAGCCTTTTCTGATCGTCTCCCCTATAATCCCGAACGCCCCTGCCGTCATGGCCTTCGCCAAGAGAAATCCTATGCACCTGCAATGCCCTATCTGTCGCAGCCCGCTGCAACTTCATGAAGCCTCCCGCGGGGTCTACTGCGCCAACAAGCACCACTTCGATCCCGCGCCGGAAGGCTATCTGGATCTCATCCCCGGCAAGAAGAACCCCAAGGACAGCGACAGCCGTGCCCTGATGCGCGCCAAGCGCCACTTCCTCGAGCAGGGCCACCAGCTGCCGCTGGTCGAGGCGATGGCCAGCCTGCTTGCCCCCTCGAGCCGCGCGAGCTGATCCACCTGGGCTGTGGCGAGGGTTACTACTGCCGAACCCTGGCCGAGCGCCTGCCGGGCTGGCAATTTGCCGGCGTCGACATCGCCAAGAACACCATCTTCGCCGCCAACAAGGCGCAGCCGGACGCTCAGTTCATCATCGCCGATCCGGCCCGCGCCCCCATCCTGCCGGGCACGGCCCAGCTGCTGCTGGTCAACGATCTCAAGGTCAAGACCGAGCAGCTGGTCAGCTGGCTGGCACCGGGCGGCTACCTGCTCTACCTGCAACCCGGCCCCCGCCACCAGTGGCAGCTGAGGGTCAGCCTCAACCCGGTCAGCATGGAGCACCCGCTGAGCTGGCCGAGCCTGGCCGGCCTCAACCCCATGGGTCAGCTGCGCTGCCAGTTCAGCATGCAGATGGACCAGGGCCTGCGCAGCTTCATCCTGGAGACCAGCCGCCTCGGCTGGCGCGCCAGCGGTGAGCAGCGCCACGCCTTCAGCCATCAGGGACCGGACGAGCTGGAGCAGGATCTGCTGCTGAGCCTGTGGCAAAAGCCGCAGTAAGCATGTTTACCCCATGAAAAAGGCCCTGACGGGCCTTTTTTATTGCGCGGATATCCACCGTTACAGCTTGATCCAGGCATCGCTCCAGGCCGTGCCCTTGCCGGGCTCATAGGCCCAGGCCGCGCCGGCACACCAGCCGGTGTAGGGATGGGGCTTGCACTGATAATTGCCTCCCAGGTTGCTCACCTTGTCACCGGCCTTGTAAGCGGTACCCTCTTTGTAGGGCGGGTTGCCATCCGGCGGCGTGGTACCGCCGCTGCCCTTGATCAGGATCTCGTGGGTGACGCTGCGGCTCAGCCCCTTGTCGTCGGTCACCTTGAGCACGAAGCCGTAGCGGGTGTCGCTGGTCGGGGTCGGCGGCAGGATGGCGCTCAGGGTGGACTGTGTCAGATCCGAGGCGCTGGCGCCGGCAGGCAGGGTCCAGGCGTAGCTGAGGGGCTTGCCTTCCGGATCGCTCGAGCCCTGGCCGGAGAGCAGCACGGTGGCGCCGCCCAGCGCCTCGCTCGGGCCGCTGATGCTGGCCACCGGCGGCAGGTTGGTGCCACCGCCGTTGTCCTCGATCACCACCTCGGGGAAGAAGTGCTGCACGCAGCGGCTGTAGTCACGCTCCTTGAACGCGCTGAAGCGGGTCTGGTAGCCCACCAGCTTGCAGGCGTAGCTCTTGCCACCGTTGGGGTTGCCCGGCACATAGCTCCAGTCGTTCTCCCAGTAGATGGGCAGGGCACCGGCGCCGGCCTCGTCAAAGACCTTCATGTTCTTGCAACCGAGCACCTCGTCGGCAGGCACCGGCACGCCCAGATACTGGGCCTGGGCCTGGTAGTAGGTGATCCGGTTCTGGGACTGGGCATGCTCGGCCGCACCGCCGCACTCCACCCCGCCGTTGATGATCTGGGTGGTCACCCCGAAGCCCGGCACCAGGCCGTTCTGCCGGTCGTGGGCGTTGGGCTGCCAGGTACCGTCGATCACGTGCAGCATGGAGGGCTTGGGCGGCTGTGGATAGACGAAGAAGAACACGGCGCTGGCCAGGTTGAGCCAGGTGTCCGCCACTTTCTCCGGGTTGTCCAGCAGGGTGCGCACAGTGCCGAACATGGCCTCGGAGAAGGGGCCGTAGTTGTAGTTGTACGACAGCTGCTTGGCGCCACGACCGAAGTAGCTCTTGAACTCGCCGTTGTCGAACTTGCCGCACGGCCACTGCTGACCCTGCCACACATCCGGCCGGCACTCGGCGTTGTAGCCGCCGCGCATCTGCTCGGTCCAGCCCATCTCCCGTACCCACACCAGCCCCTGACGCCACTCGGGCTCGGGGCGCCAGCTCTCGTGGCCGCCGGTCTCCTGGGCGAAGTGGGCGAACATGGTGGCCAGCGACTTGCGGCAGATGGCCTCGGCGTTGCGCCCGTCGCTGTAGTCGCCGCAGAAGGCCGGGAACTTGGCCACCGCCTGCAGGAAACCGCGATAGGTGTACTCCGGTGCCCGCAGCGGGAACAGGAAGTTGAACTGCGACTCGCTGAGCAGCCCCTCCACCCGCTTGACGTTGGCGGGGTTGAGCGGCAGGCCGGGGGCCACCGCCTCGACCACGGCATTGTCGCGGGTGGCGATGGAGGCCTTGACCGCCGTCATGGCCGGGAAGTCGGTGAGCGCATGCTCCTTGGCATCCAGCTCGCTCTGGCTCAGGTAGACGGTGCTGCCGTCAGCGGCGCCGCTGCCTCCCTGCGCGGGCGGGGCTATGCCCTCCCCGTCACCGGGTGGCGTCGCTTCACCCGCTCCCAGCAGGGCCCACGGAGAATCCCACTCGTTGGCGACCTGCACGCCCGGGCTCTGGCCCGGATTGGCATACCACTTGGCCTCGTAGATCTGGCCGTTGAAACTGACCTGGCTGCCGCCGCCATAGCCCTGATTGATGTCATAGGCGCTGGCGGCCCACAGCTGACCGCTCAGACAGAGCCCGGCCAGCAGGGTGGCCACAGAGGACTTTCTTGTCATCATATTTACCTCTTGCTTGATGAAAGGCGGGGCTTGGCCCCCGCCAGTGGCACCTCACATTGCGCGAGGAGAAAGGAGAAAAACACTCAGCGCGCCGCCAGCGGCATGCCGTTGACCGTGTAGCCAAGCCCGGCCGGGGCCGGGGCAAGCTGGGCCTCGGCCTGTGACTGGTTGCGGCACAGCACGCTGGCGCTGCGCGGTTCACTCGCGCTCGGCACGTTGACGTGGAACTTGTTCATCACGCTGGCGCTCAGCCGGTGATTGGCCAGCTTGAAGCGCAGCAGGCCGTCGCGGGTCTCCACCTGCAGCTGGCAGTCACTGTTGCCGAGCCGCTCGCCGTCATCGCCATAGGCAAAGCCGTAGGCGCCGTGCAGGGCCGGATAGAGGTAGCTCGGCAGCTGCCCCTGCGGATCGTAGTAACCGACCAGGGTGGTCACCGGCACACCGAAGGCAGCGGGCTTGCGATCAGCCGCCAGATCCGTCGGCGCGCCCTCGTTCCAGCGGCTGCCGTCGGAGCGGTAGCTCTTCTTGAAGCCGCGCGAGACGGTGATCTGCTGACCGTTGATGAAAAGGGTGCTGTTGTAGCCGGCGTTGTGGTCGATGCTGACGATGCGGCCGCGATTGACCGCCGAGGCGGCCGGCAGCTGGATGTTGCGGGTCCAGTTGCCATCCCACATGGCCACCTTGACCAGATCGTACTCGTCCAGCAGGGCAGCCAGCTTGACCTCTCCCAGATCGCTCACCGGCGCGGTGATCTGCTCGGCGAGGTCGACCCGGTGGCGGTAGGGCTCCATCCTGGCCTGGCTTTCATTCCACTTGCTGAAGCCGGTGGGGGACGCTGCATCGAACACCGCCTTGCTCTCGAGGAAGCGCTGGATGATGGCGGCCGAGTTGGGTGTGTAGAGGGTGAAGCGGTTGAAGCCGGAGAGCGGCTCACCGCCGGCCATGGCGTCGAAACCGAACTTGCGGCCGTCAAACGGCGCCTGGCACTGACCGTCGAGGCAGGCGCTCTGGCCGCTGCGGCTCGCAAAGAAGTTGGGGATGAAGCGGTTCTTGTCGCCATCCCAGCCCCAGGTGGCATTGATCTGATCGGCGCTGCGGTGCACCGAGCCGGCAAAGCCGCCCACGTAGTGGCCAAGGCCGTAGTTGTGGCCCACCTCGTGGCTGAACTCGTTGCCAAGGGAAGCGTCTAGGGTGACGATGCCGCCCCCGCCGGAGCCGCCATGCACCTGCACCCCGTTGGCGTACTTGCCGCGGCTGTTGTGGGCCGCCAGCTGAGCCACCACGTAGGGATGGCTGTTCTCCCCCTCCCCGGCGGTGCTGTTGATGCCGTAGTTGGCATTGTCGATACCAAGGGAGATGAGCTCCTTGCCGATGCGCTGACGCATGGTACCGCCGTGCCAGCCCCCCTCGCTCGGATCAAAGTCGGTGAGCAGGGTGCCATCCGGCAGCATCACCTCCGGCAGCGACAGCGGCGCATACTGGCTGACGATGAGGCGGCTGGCGGGAATGGTCTGGAAATACTCCCGCTGGGCTTCTTTATCTTTGGCAAAGGCGAACTGGTCGCGCGGGCTGGTCAGCATGCCGATGTCGATGGTGTGAATCAGCAGCTCCCCCGGCGCCCCCACCTTGAGGTCGTTCAGCTCGCCGCTCAGATCCCCCTGGCTCAGTCGCAGGATGAGGCCGGGCATGATCCACTCGGCCGGCAGCACGGCGCTCCAGGCATCGCTGGAATAGGTAATGCCGTTGTTTTCCAGCTCGCCATCGCGGATCCACTGACCACGCACGAACTTGAACTGCTGGCTCTGGCCGCGGGAGATTGTTACCTGGCGGCCACTGAAGTAGACGGTGGAGTTGTAGCCGGCATTGGAGGCGAGGCGCACCATCTTGCCCTCCAGGCTCGCGTCGCGCGGCAGGTGGATGTCGCGCACCCAGCGGCCGTCGGCGGTCTGGATGGTGACCAGGGCATGGGGCTGCAGCTTGCCGAGCAGGAAGGCACCGCTCGGATCGCTCAGCCTGGCCAGCTCGCTGCTGCTGTTGATGACGGCACTGGTGCCGGGGCCCGGGGTGAAGTCGACCCCCTCCTCCGGCGTTCCTTCCAGGTAGTAGGCGGTCTTGGGCAGGCGGGAGGGGGGATCCAGCGTGAGGCTGCCGAGCAGCTTGCCGGCGCCGTCGCGGGCCTCGAGCGCCAGCGGCGCCTGGTTGCCGGCCTGCAGCGGGCGTACCAGCAGCAGGCTCTTGCGCAGGGCGGTGAGGCAGGGCTGGTTGTCCCCCTCCCGCGGGTGGGCGGGCAGGATCTGGCTCTGGGCAAACTGGATGCCGGCCAGCAGCGACCCCTGCAGATCGTTCTGCGGCCGGGTGGCGTCAAAGACCAGCGGGGTGGGTGGCTGAACGGCGGCCAGCAGCGGGCCGCTTGCCAGGGCTGCGCCGATCAGGCAGGCAAGACGTGTGGTGCATGTGGTCATGGTGGTGCTCTTTGTTGTTATGGGGAAAAAAGGGGGCATGCCTGGCATGCCCCTATGGGTTTGACGGTGGGGTTATTTGCAGCTGGCGGCGCCGATGTCCTGCCAGACGTCGTGCTTGCCGGGCTCGTTGCCGCGGGTCCAGTACAGGGCCTTCCACTGGCGACCGTTGTGGGTGGTCACGTCACCGGCGTTGTAGGCGACACTGGCATCCCAGCCCAGCTGCACCTGGCTTATCAGCTTCCACTGATCGGCGGTGCGGCTCGGTTCGTTGCCCTGGGTCCAGTACTTGGCCTGCCACACCAGCTGGTTGTGGCTCACCTTCTCGCCACCGTTGTAGGTGATCGAGGCCTTCCAGGCCGGCCAGTTGGCGGCATCCGGATCGGTGGCATTGCAGTCGCCGCCACCGCTGACCGGGGTCACGGTGAGGCGGGTCTTGCCTTGGGCATCCAGTGCGCCGTCGGTCACGGTGACGGTGAGGTCATAACCGGTCTCCACGGTGACGCTGGGGCCCGTCACCACCAGGGTCTTGCTGTTCTGACCGCTGGCGGTGAGCCCGGCCGGCACGCTCCACTGATAGCTCAGGGTGTCGCCGTTGGGGTCGGTGGCGCTGGCGGTGATGCTCACCTGCTTGCCGGCCTGCACCGAGACCTTGTCCTGCACCGTGACGACCGGCGGCAGGTTGGGTTGCGGCGCCTTGTTGGTCACCACCACCTGATCCTTGGCGCTGAGGTTGTGGTCATCGGTCACCGTCAGCTCGAACACCAGATTGACGTCCTGGCTCACCGCATCGACGCTCACCTTGGCCTTGGCCTGGGTGGCATCGCTCAGGGTCGCCTTGGGACCGGAGATCTGAGCCCAGCTGTAGCTCAGCACCGCCCCTTCCGGATCGCGGGAGGAGGAACCATCCAGCACCAGCTGGGCCGGGCCGGTCACCGCGAGATCGGTGCCGGCGTTGGCCACCGGCGGCTTGTTGACCGGCGGTGTGCTGTCGCCGTGGCCCAGCCCCTCGTGCATGGCGTTGAGAATGTCGCCGTTGTCGGCGTCGATTTCCCAGGCGAACATGCCGCCGAGCTGGTTGGCCAGCACGTACTGCCCCTTGGCCTTGACCGAGCGCTCGTCATCGAAGGTGATGAGCTCGCCGGTGGAAGCCTTGAACACGGACGGTGCCTCGGCCACTTCGTCATAACTGTACTGCCAGTCGCCGGCCATCTTGCCCTTGGCGATGCCGCGGTAGTCGATGACCCCCTTCTCCCAGATCCCTTCCGCTTCGGTTCCCGCAATCGGGCCGGTGGCGGTGCCGGTGAAGGGGTTGTTGCCCTGATACCCGCTGACGCCGGTCCAGCCGCGACCATACATGGCGGCACCCACCACCACCTTGCCCGGCTCGACGCCCTGACCCAGCAGCGCCTTGACCCCCTTGTCGGTGGTGTACTTGGTGTTGGGATCCCAGCTCGACTCGTAGAGCGCGGTCTGGTGACCCAGCCCGGTGTTGGTCCAGGCGCCGTTGAAGTCATAGCTCATCAGGAAGATGTGATTCATGTATTGCTGGGCGGCGCGATAGTCCACCTTGGCAATCTTGTCACCGCCGGCGCTGATGGCGGAGGTGAGCTCGTAGGTGCGGCCCGTCTCTGCGCTCAGCTCGTCGAGCATGGCGCGCAGCTCCTTCATCAGCAGCACGTAGGTTTCGCCGTCGGAGGCGCTGCCGAGGTTGGGGTTGGCCCCGAGGCCCCCCGGGAATTCCCAGTCGATGTCCACCCCGTCGAAGAATTTCCAGGTCTGCAGATACTCCTTCACCGAGGCGACGAAGGTGTCGCGCTTGGTCTTGTCACCGAAGAAGAAGAAGGGGTCGGAGAGGGTCCAGCCACCGATGGAGGGGAGGATCTTCAGGTCCGGATAGGCCTTCTTGAGCGCCATCAGGTTGCCGAAGTTGCCCTTGTAGGGTTCGTCATAGGCGGTGAGATTGCCCTGCCCCATCTGGATGGCAGCCCAGGGATCGTGGATGGAGACCTTGAAGTCCTCGCGGCCGGCACAGGAGCGCTGCAGCGCCTCGAAGCTGCCGGAGATCTCTTTCAGGCTGTCGTTGATGCCGTTGCCACCGCAGATCGGGGTGAAGCCGTAGAGGATGTGGGTCAGGTTCTGGGCCGGGATCTTGTCCACGGTGAACTTGCGACCATAGACCCCCCACTCCACGTAGTAGGCCCCCATCACCTTGCCGGTCTTGTTGACATAGGGCTTGTTGTTCTCCTTGAGCGGCGCCTTGAGCGGCAGCAGGTGGCTGCCGTCGGTGTCGGCCACCAGGATCTCTTTCTTGTCGGAGAGGGTGCAGCCGTCGGCGTTGCACAGCGCCACCTGCATCTGGTAGCGGCCCCCCTTGGTGACCTTGAAGTTGGCGGTGCCGGAGGCGGACGCGGCACCAGACCACACCTCCTTGCCGTCGAGCAGTACCTTGGCGGTCTGGCCGACATCACCGGACCAGAGGTTCCAGCTCACGCTGACCGGCGCGCCATCGGCGTGCACCTTGACCAGCTTGTTGTAGGAGGTGGCGGCTTGATCCACTTCGACGATGGCGAACTTGGTTTCGCCCCAGCCGATGGTGGGTTTGCCGGGGGCGGCAGCGAAGGCGGAGGAGGCGCACAGACCCCCGACCAACAACGCCAGTACGGAGGGTTTTGGACTTAACATAGTTGAATATCCTTATTTCGTTCTTGGAATAGATAACGAAAAAGGCAACGCAACCTGACAGGTAACGCAGACAACATCGCACCATGGCTTGGCCCATGGACGAAACAACCTGTGGTGGCCCCGCTATCTTAGGTACTGCTGACCCTTAGACCGGAAGCTTTGCGTCCCGGACTTTCATCCGGTTTGCCTTTTGCACAACTTGATTTGCGACAAAAATAATCGCGACCTGACTATAAGGGAGTCAAAGGAGGGAGGGCAAACCCCCGAGCGGTTATTAATAAACCACTTTTTATCGAAAATGAGCCTCAAACGAGAAGAAAAGGCACTTTTTTGTGTCAGAAAGTGCCGATCTTGCTGGCTGGGAGCCGTCGATTAAAATTCGGACGAATTCCCGGTTTCGTGATCATCATCAAGTTTGGCCGGCCGCAAGATGCTGTTCATCAGCGCTCGCAGCTTGAGCGGCTTGACCGGTTTGCTGATGTAGCCGTAGCCGTGTTCGCGGATCTGCGCCTGCAGCTCGCTCTTGCGATCCGCACTGATGATGATGCCGCCGATGTCGTTGCCGTGGGCGAGACGCAGCATGTGCAGCGCCTGCAGTCCGGTCTTGCCGTCGTCCAGATGGTAATCGGACAGCACCAGCTGCGGCAGGAAGCCGCCGGCGATGAGATCCTCCGCCTGGGCCAGGCTCTGGGCACAGACCACCTCGCAGCCCCAGCGCCCCAGCAGGGAGTGCATGGCGATCAGGATGTCGCTCTCGTTGTCGATGCAGAGCACCCGGATCCCCTCCAGCTGGCTGTCGCGCTGGGTGGGGGCCGCCACCTGCGTCGTTGCGACAGGACGGGTCGCCAGGTTGAGGGTGATGGCAAACACCGAGCCCGCCCCCGGCCAGCTGTGCAGGGTCAGGTTGTGGCCGAGCACCAGGGCGATGCCACGGGCGATGGCAAGGCCGAGCCCCAGCCCTTGCTCTCGCGCGGTGCGGGAGTGATCGAGGCGGGAGAACTCGTCGAAGATCGCCTCCTGCTTGTCGGCCGGAATGCCGGGGCCGTTGTCCCACACCTCGATGCGCACCTTGTCGCCGAGCCGGCGACAGCCGAGCAGCACCCGCCCGCCCGGGTTGTAGCGAAAGGCGTTGGTGAGGAAGTTTTGCAGCACCCGCCGCAGCAGGCGCACGTCGCTGTAGACCGCCACACCGCTCTCCACCACCGAGAACTGGATCCCCCCCGCCTGCGCCAGCACCCCGAACTCCGCCTTGAGGTTGTCGAACACGTCGCGCAGGGCGAAATCCAGCTTCTTGGCCTTGAACTTGCCCGCTTCGAGCCGCGAGATGTCGAGCAGATCGGTGATGAGATCCTCGGTCGCCCCCAGCGCGTCGTCGATGTGGCGGGCGATGCGGGCCGGCTCGTCCGCCGGCGGCAGCATCTCCAGCAGGGAGGAGGTAAACAGCTTGGCGGCGTTGAGCGGCTGGGTCAGGTCGTGGCTCACCGCCGCCAGGAAGCGGCTCTTGGAGTGGTTGGCCCGCTCCACCTGCTGGTTCACCAGCAGCAGCTGGCGGTTGAGCTCGGAGAGCTCGTGGGTACGCTCGGCCACCCGCGCCTCCAGGTGTTCGTTGGCCTCCCGCAGCACCCGCTCGGCGTCACGAAACGGGGTGATGTCGGTAAAGGTCATCACGAAACCGCCCGCCGGCATGGGGTTGCCCTGCATCTCGATCACCCGGCCATCGGGGCGCTCACGCGCCGAGATATGCTGGCTGCCGCGCTGCATGAAGGCGACCCGCCGCGCCACGTGAGCCTCGACATCGCCGGGGCCGCACAGCCCCTGCTCGGCGTTGTAGCGGATGATCTCCTCGATGGGGCGGCCCACCTGGATGAGGCCGGGCGGATAGTGGAACAGCTCGATGTAGCGCCGGTTCCAGGCCACCAGCTTGAGCTCCCGGTCCACCACCGAGATCCCCTGCCCCATGTGTTCGATGGCTCCCTGCAGCAGGCCGCGGTTGAAGCGAAACACGTCGGAGGCCTCGTCCACTATGGTGGCGATCTCCTCGAGCTGCATGTTGCGCCCCTGCAGGGCCGAGGCCAGTACCAGGCGGGCGGACGAGGTGCCGAACACCCCGGCCAGCAGCCGCTCGGTGTGGGCAATCAGCTCGGCGGAGGCCTGCATCTGGGGCGCCAGGGTGCCGCCCCGCTCGCCGGCGAAGCGACCAAAGGCGCGCTTGACCCGGCTCGAGCCGACGAAGCGGGCCGCCAGCATCTCCAGCTCCTTGACCGAGACCCGCGCCTGATAGAGCGCCGTGGTGTCGCGGCTCGGCTTGCCGACGAAGTTGGCCGCCTGCAGCCGCTCGCTCACCGCCGCCTGCGACAGCAGGGAGCCCGCCACATAGCCGATGAGGTTGAGCAACAGGCTCAGGAAGATGCACCAGGCCCCCAGGCTGAGATCGCGAAACGCGGGCCAGTCCGGCGGTGCCAGCAGGGCCGCCAGCGGCGAGCCGGCCAGCAGGCCGCTCTCCGCCAGCAGGGTGGCGAACCAGAGGCTGACCCCGAGGGCGAGACCGAGGTAGACCCCCTTGCGATTGCCGTGCCGCCAGTAGAGGCCGAGCAGCAGCGCCGGCGCGAACTGGGCCACGGCGCCGAACGACAGGTAGCCGATGCGCGACAGGCTGGTGAGATCCCCGAGCCAGAGGTAGAGCCCCCAGGCCGCCAGCAGGATCAGCAGGATGGCGCCGCGGCGCACCTGCAGCAGCAGGCGCACCAGCCGCTCGTCGCGCCCCTGCTGCCAGAAGCGGCGCAGCAGCACCGGCAGCACCAGATCGTTGCTGACCATGATGGCCAGCGCTATGGTGCAGACGATCACCATGCCGGTGGCCGCCGAGGTGCCGCCAAGAAACGCCAGCAGCGCCATGCCGTCGAAACCGAGCGACATGGGCAGGCTGATCACATAGGTATCCGAGGCCATGCCGGCCCCCACCCACTGCTTGCCCGCCAGCGCCAGCGGCCAGATGAAGAGCCCCATCACGAACAGGTAAAGCGGAAACAGCCAGCGCGCCCAGTGCAGATCCTGGCCCTGGTTGTTCTCCACCACGGTCACGTGAAACTGGCGCGGCAGGCAGATGACGGCGCACATGGCGACCAGGGTGTAGATGGCAAGCTCCAGCAGACTGCCCGGCGTTACCGCCACCACCGCATCGAGAAAGTCGCTGGCCACCAGGGTGCGGGCCTGGCTCGGCTTGCTGAGGATAAGCCAGAGCGCAAAGCCCCCCACCGCCATGAAGGCGAGCAGCTTGACCACGGATTCGAAGGCGATGGCCACCACCATGCCGCGGTGGTGCTCGGTGGCGTCCAGATGGCGGGTGCCGAACAGGATGCTGAACAGCGCCAGCAGCAGGGCCACGCCGAGGGCCAGCCCGGCGGTATTGCCGGTGGGGCCGGCAGGTACAGAGTTGGCCATCAGCAGATCCAGCCCGGTGACGATGGCTTTCAGCTGCAACACCAGGTACGGCAGTATGCCCATGATGGCGATCAGCGCGATCACCATGGCCAGGCGCTGGGACTTGCCGTAACGGGCGGCGATGAAGTCGGCGATGGAGGTGATGTGCTCGCGCTTGGCCACCAGGATGAGGCGGGCCAGCAAGCGCCAGCCGAACAGGAACACCAGCATGGGGCCCAGATAGATGGGTACTGGTGACCAGGGCGACTCGCTGGCCTGGCCCACCGTGCCGAAGAAGGTCCAGGAGGTGCAGTAGACCGCCAGCGACAGGCTGTAGAGCAGGGGCTGCCCCTTTAAACGGCGACGTTTGTTCTTGTCCGCCACGTAGGCGATCAGAAACAGCAGCCCCAGATAGGAGAGCGACAATCCGATCAGCAACCATCCCTGGTGCATCTGTAACCTCTTGTCCGTGTTGAAGATTCAAGCGCAGCAGCAGCCAGTCTAGAGAGCCGCCCGAAAAATGTCATCTTCTTATTGCAGCGAGAATTTATCGTTTTTCAATAAAAAATGGTTGAATAAATATCGAAAAACGATAAACATCTGGCTGTGTTTATTGATAAACAATAATTCGGTGCTGCGCGTGGCCCACCCTTTCACTCCAAGAGGTAAGCGATGAAACACAACAAGCTCGAACGCATGAGCAACCTGATCGAATGGATCCTGCTGTTCGCCCTGCTGGCCACCCCGCTCATGACGGTCATGGGGGTCTGGTCCCAGCTGCTCGGCGGCAGCGACTACCTGCAGCAGGAGCTGATCGACGCACTGGCGGTGCAAGACAGTTCGGTGCTCAACCATGTCCCCCTGACCATGGCACAGCCGGCGCTGGCCAGCACGGCGCCCTCGATTGCCGACTACCCCCTCAGCCTGGGCACCCGTCTGCTGGGCACCCTGGTGATGCTGCTGCCGGATCTGGTGTTCATGCTGATGCTGTGGCAGCTGCTCCAACTGTTTCGCGGCTATCGGCAGGCCATGCTGTTCACCTTCAGCCAGATCCGCCGCTACCAGTTGATCGGCCTGCTGCTCTGTGTCAGTTTCGTCACCAAAATCATCACCACCCCGCTGCTGGACCTAGTGCTCACCCTGCCGGGCCCCGAGCTGCACGGCCAGATCAACATAGGTTCATCGGACTTCCAGTTGCTGCTGGCTGGGCTTATCGTGTCGGCGCTGGCGCTGGTGATGCGCGAGGCCAAGCGGCTGGCCGATGAACAACAACTGACGGTGTGAGGAACCCATGCCCATCATCATCCGACTCGATGCCCTGCTGGCCGAACGCAAAATGACTGCCCGCGAGCTGGCCCTGCGGGTCAACATCACCGAGGCCAACCTCTCCATCCTGAAAAACGGCCATGCCAAAGCGGTTCGCTTCTCCACCCTGGAGGCGATCTGCCGCGAACTGGGCTGCCAGCCCGGGGATCTGCTGGCCTTTGAGCAGGAGTCCTGAGCCTGCCGGCACGGCCTGCGTGCCAGCCGTCACCATGCAACAAGGGGAGCCGAGGCTCCCCTTTTTCTTTGCTGATCAATGTGGTCGCGAACCGGACAGGGCCCATCAGGCGGCCTTCAGCTCGCCCTCCCGCAGGCGCAGCACGAACACCGGCAGCACCACCAGCACCATCAGGAAGAAGATGCCGCCCCCCAGCGGTTCGAACAGCAGGCCGCACAGGGTCATCAGGGCGGCCACCGTCATGCCGAGCCCCAGCGCAGCATAGAGCGCCTGGGTCGGGATCAGCTGCTCTGCCGGCAGCTGACGGGTCATGAAGCGCACGGCACCGAGGTGGCTGACGCAGAAGGTGACCGCATGCAGCAGCTGACCCGCCACCAGCACCAGCAGCTCGGTGGAGGCACCGAGCAGGATCCAGCGCACCACGCAGCCCAGCGCCCCCACCAGAAACAGGGTCTGGGCGCCGAAGCGGTTGAGAAAGCGCTTGTCGGCGGCAAACATGCCGATCTCCGCCACCACCCCCAGCGCCCACAGATAACCTATGGTGGTGCCGCTGTAGCCCGCAGCCTTCCAGTGCATGGCACTGAAGCCGTAATAGGCGGCGTGGCTGCCCTGCAGCAGGGCCGAGATCAGCAGAAAACGGCGCACCTGGGGGGACTTGAGAGTATCGAGCAGGGAGGCCTTGGCCCGTTCGCCCTGAATGTCCTGCGGCGCCGGGTGCAGCGGCAGCCAGCTCAGCAGCAGCATCAGCAGCAGCCCGGCCACCATGGTGTGCAGTATCCAGTCGCTGCCAAAATTCCCCACCAGCGCCCCCACCAGGGTCGAGGCGACGATAAAGGCGAACGAGCCGCACAAGCGCACCTTGCCGTAGTCGAGGTGTGCCTGCACCACCATGCGGGTGGCCAGCGCCTCCCCCACCGGCATCAGGGTCGGGTAGATGAAGTTCGCCACCAGGGTCAGCCCCACCAGCCACCAGAGGTTGTGGCTGAGGTAAAAGCCGAGGAAGGCCAGCAGACTGAGCAGGCAGAGCAGGCGGGTGACCGGCAGCAGGTGCCCCGCCCCCTTGATCTGCCCCATCACCATCAGATTGCCGGCAAAGCGGATCGCCATGCCCGCGCCGAGCAGCAGACCGATCATCTCGGCGCTGACCCCGATCCCCTCCAGCCAGAGCGACCAGAACGGTAGATAGGCACCGTAGACGAAGTAGAAAGCGCCAAAAAACAGGGCTAACCAGGAGAAGGCGGGCATAGATCCTCGACACTGAGAAACGGGGGCACAAATGATAACCGATTTGTCGGTGGGGATCCTGCGATCCCGGGTGGGAAGCCGCTCAGATAATAATGAAAAACATCAATAAAATTGAACTATTGCCACAAGGCCGGTGTCTATTGAGTAACACCTCCTCCTGGTTAGTGTTGCAATCCTTCCACCCGCCTTCGGCGGGTTTCTTTTTGTCCGCCATCGGAGGCCCGGTTCCCGCCATGAAAAAGGGGCCAGCAGGCCCCTTGTCATAGTGTGCATTCATCAGAACACGTACTTGACCCGTGCACTCAGGTTGCGACCCGGCTCGGTCTGGCGGCTGGTGCTGGCACTGGCGCTCTGACCGGTGATGCTCTCGTAGTTGACGTACTCCTTGTCGAACAAGTTGAAGACGCCCACGTTGAACTGCAGATCCTGCACCGGCTTGAACTGGGCATAGATGTCCACCACGCCCCAGCCCGCACTCTTGATGTTGTCGTTGCCCTTGGCATCCTTGCCCACCTTGCCCACCTTGCTCATGTCGTCGGCAAAGCGCAGGGCGGTGTTGATGTTCCAGTTGGGCTGCTCCAGTCGAACACCCAGGGTCCCCTTGAGCGGGCTCAGGCTGTTGATGTAGTTGCCGTCGCCATCCTTGCCCTCGATGTAGGAGAGGTTGCCCCAGACGTTGACCAGATCGTTCAGCCAGTAGTCCGCCTTGGCCTCGGCCCCCTTGGTGGTTGCCTTGTCCAGGTTCTGATACTGATACAGCGCGGTGCGGCCCTCGGTGCCGACCCCGGCCAGCTCGATGAAGTCTTCGAACTTGTTGTAGAAGGTGGCCACTTCATAACTGAAGCCGCCGGCACTGCCGCGCACCCCCAGATCGATGCCGTCGCTGCTCTCGGGCTTGAGGTTCGGGTTGGGCTCGATGCGATAGCCATATGCCTGGTGGTTCAGGGTCGAGAACGCGTTGTCATACATGGGGGTCTTGTAGCCGTGGCTGTACTGGGCGAACAGGTTGGCCGCCTCGCGCGCCTTGAACACCAGCCCCAGCTTGGGCGAGAACTCCCCTTCGGAGAAGCGCTTGAGGTTCTCGCCGGTGTAGGCGGGATCCTGATCCGGGTTCATCCGGTAGTAGTCGTAGCGGGCACCCGGCGTCAGCACCCAGCGCTCGCCGAACTTCAGCTCGTCGAACGCCCACAGGGCGCCGTGCTCGGTGGTGGTGGAGGGGAAGCTCAGCTCGTTGTAGCCGACGAAATCCCCCGGCACGGTCGGCGCCTTGAAGCGGGTCCGCTCGTTGTCGGTGTGCTCATACTCCAGGCCCCAGGCCAGCCGCTGGCTCGCCAGCGCCTTGCTGAACTTCAGCTGGGCACCCAGGCTCTTCTGCTCGAAACCGTTGTTGTCCAGCGAGTTCTTGGTCACATAGGGGTTGGTCGGCCGCACCGGGTATTTGGAAGAGGCGTACTGATCCATGGTCTGCTTGGTGCGGGCGTAGTAGAGCTTGCTGTCGATGCGATCGACCCAGGGCGCGTTCAGGGCGATGCCGTGATCCAGCACCAGCGACAGGTTGTCGGTCTCCTTGTCGGTGATCGGCTGGTTGAAGACCGAGCCCGCCTTGGTGAGGTCGACGGCATCGGGGTCCTGCCCCTCGTTGAAGTAGTCGACGGTCAGCTTGAGGAACTGGGCATCGCTCAGGTTCCACTGGCTCTTGAACAGCACGGCCTGGCTGACAATGTCGAACTCGTTCTTGTCGCCGTCGTAGTTCTGGGTTACCCCGCCGTCACGCCAGGTGTAGCGCAGCAGGTTCTCGAACGCGCCGGCGCGCAGGGCCCCGGTAACGCCGGCCATCTTCTGGTGGCTGCTGGAGGCATAACCGGTGGTGGCATCCAGGTAGCTGTCGCGACCCTTGAGGAAATCGGCCGCATCCTTGGTGGTGATGGCGATGACGCCGCCCAGTGCATCGGAGCCGTAGGCTGCCGAGGCCGGTCCCTTGACCACCTCGACCTGCTTGATCATGTCGGTGTCGAAATAGCTCTGGCCCACGCCGCCGTTCTTGTAGGCATCGTTCTGGCGCACGCCGTCGCGCACTATCTTGACCCGGTTCTCGCCCATGCCGCGAATGACGAAGGTCTGGGCATCGCCGGCGCCGCCGAGGGCGGTGACGCCCGGTTCGTAACGGAACAGGTCGGCGACGTTGCTCACCACCTGCTCTTCAATCTGTTCGGCGGTGATGACCGAGATGGGGCCGGAGACATCCTCCAGTTTCTGCTCCATCCGAGAGCCACTGACCACCATGACTTCATCTGCTTTCTTGTCCGCCGCAAAAACCGGGGAAGCGAGGCCGGCCGCCACGGCAAGGGCGACCAGCGATAGGGTGTTGTTATGGGCCACTGCAAATCCTTATTGAGAACTGTTATCAAACAGCTGGCATCTTACCCACCTCTCAACAAAGATCAATAATAAACGGAATCATTCTCATTTTCTTTTGTCATAATTCGGTTCTACACTACGCCCCTCTGTTTTCCCGCCCGCCATGCTGCCATTGTATGGTGCAGGCCCTTCATCGCTGCGAGACATCCATGACCCGACTACTGCCCCTGTTCACCCTGCCCCTGCTGCTGGCTGCCTGTGCCACGACGGCCCCCGTCAACGATGCCGGCACCCTCTATCACTATCAGCTCAAGACCACCCAGGGGAACGATCTGACCCTAGAGCAGGCCCTGGCCCGGGTGGCGGATGCCGACATAGTGCTGGTGGGCGAGCTGCACACCCACCCGGCGGTGCACCTGCTGCAAGCCAGAATGCTGGCGGGCCTGGCCGCAGACGGTCGCCCTCTGGTGCTCTCCATGGAGCAGTTCAGCCGCGCCGATCAGCCGGTGCTGGATGCCTACCAGGCCGGTCGCATCGGCGAGGCGGCGCTCATTCGTGACGGCAACGCCTGGCCCAACTACCAGAGCGACTATCGCCCGCTGGTGGAGTTCGCCAAGGCGCACCACCTCCCGGTCATCGCCGCCAATGCGCCCAAACCGCTGGTGAGCTGTGTCGGCCAGGAGGGGCCGGCCTGGCTGGAGCAGCTGCCCGCCAGCCGTCGCAGCCAGCTGGCCCGCACCCTCACCTTCGGCGATGACCCCTATCGCCAGAAGTTCATGGCCTCGCTCCATCATGGGGATGCCGACAGCAACGCCCGCCGCTTTGCCGCCCAGACCAGCTGGGACGACACCATGGCCGAGAGCATGGTGGATTACCTGCGCAGCCACCCGGGCCAGCGCATCATGCACATCGCCGGCAACTTCCACGTGGAGGGCGGGCTGGGGCTGGCCAGCCGCATCGCCAGCCGCAACCCGGATCTCAAGGTGGCGCTGGTCGTGCCGGAGCTGACGACGCCGCAAGCGGGTGACGGCCAAGTAGCGGCCGGCCGGGTTGCCGACGTGCGGGTCGGTATCGCCCCCCTGCCGGAACGCTGGCTAAATGCCGATGAAATGAAGCAAGATATGGGCGCACTGCATCAATCCCGCAGTCGTGACTGCAGCCAGTGGCTGCAACCCTGACCTTGCGTCTGAGGAGCCCAGTGGCTGCCACCCTGACAAACATTTGCCCAAGGATTTCATATGGATGTGTTACTGGTCATCGACATGCAACAGGGGCTGTTCACCCAGCCTCGCCATCAGGACACTCAGGTCATCGCCAATATCAATCGGTTGGCTGAACGCGTGCGGGCAGAACAGGGTCGTGTCATCTATGTGCAGCACGATGCCCCCGGTTCCGAAGTGGATCCTGCCAGTCCGGGCTGGCAGCTGCACGCCGATCTCGCCCCACAGGGGCATGACAGCCGGGTACGCAAGACCGCCTGCGACAGCTTCCTCGACACCGAGCTCGGTTTCCTGCTGGCGGAACAGGCGGTGGACAGGCTGCTCGTCTGCGGCTGTGCCACCGACTTTTGCGTCGACACCACCTTGCGCAGTGCCGCCGCCCGCGGCTTCGAGGTGGTGGCGGTGACCGACGCCCATACCACGGCGGACAGGCCCCACCTGGGCGCGGAGCAGATCATCGAGCACCACCACTGGATGTGGCGTCACCTCAGCCTGCCAAAAGGCAGAAGCGTGACCCTGCTCACGACGGATGAGCTGCTCGGCGCCACCCAACCCGAGCCGGCATGTTAATCTGCCCGCTCTGAAGCGATCACCCGATTGGAGTCTTGTGTGCGTCTACTCTCTGCCGTTGCCTTCACGCTGCTGTTACCGGCAATCACCGCCTGCTCAGGCCTGCCGGGGCGCCAGCCGGATGGCCCGGCTCCCCTGTTCAGGACCCACATCAATGAGGAGGGGAGCAAGCGCTTCACCTTCGAAGCCGCCCCGCTCGATACCCTGCCCACCCGCCTGCAGGACGATGACGGCAGCCGCCTGAGTCGCAGCAAGAGCCTGCTGGAGCGGCGTGAAGCGCTGCAGGATGCCCAGCTCACCCAGGCGCTGGCCGAGCGCAAATACTGCCGTGAAGGCTACATAGTGCTCAGCCAGACCTCCTGGAAGATCCGGGGCGAGTGCAACGAGACCGCCACCCGGGCCGACCGCGACGCCTTCCCCAACAAGGCCTCCTGGCAGGATTAAGGGAAAACCGTCCATAAAAAACGGGCAGCCCCAGGGCTGCCCGTTTTGTCATGTTCGTGATCGCGTGGATCAGACCGGCGCATCGGCCGGACTGGTCAGCTCGGCACCATTGTCGACGCGCTTGTGCCCTTCCACCAGGTGGACGAAATCCACCAGCTCGTCGCCGGAGACCCGGAACGCCTGGCCGAAGCCCTTGACGAACAGCCCCTGCTCGGGCTTGAGACGAAACAGCACAAAGTCCTTGAGGTTGGAGAGCCCTTTGACGATATCGCCGAAGCGCCCTTCCAGCGCCGCAATGGCCTTTTCCCAGCGCACGTCGTCGCGGGCCACCACTTCGGCCACCGCATCGAAGGTCAGGCGCTTGCGGGCAAACAGTTCGCGGGCCCCGTTCTCGTCCTCGATCAGCATCAGCGACACCTTGGGCACCTGTTGCAGGTTGCGGGCGTGGCGGGCGATCTCGGAGATGAGCACATAGTAGCCATCTTCCTGCAGCACGAAGGGGGCATAGCTGGCATTGGGGTTGCCTTCACTGTCCACCGTCGCCAGCTGCAGGGTGCGGCAACCGTCGCGGAACTCGCGGATCTCCGGTTGCAGGCGGTTCTGCAGACGCTCCTGACGTTCACTCATGCTTTGACTTCCTCTTGATACTGGTGGCGCAGGGCCATGAAGCGTTCCACCTGGGCCGGCAGCAGCTGACGCTGCTCGTCACGCCCCAGATAGACCTTGAAAATGCAGCGACCGCTGTGGCCGAAGAACTGGAAGGAGTGCCCCTCCTTGCCCATGAACAGCTTGCTGACCAGGGCGATGCCGGCCACGTTGTCGAGCTTGAGGTGGCCGTGCATCTCGCCATCGCGCCCCATCAGGTTGTAGTAGCCGCGGGCGCTCTTGCCACGGGGGAAGGGGGCCTTCACCTCGAAGATGGAGCCGTCGGACTCGACAATGGTGGTCACCTGGCCCCAGTCGGCCAGATCCGCCAGCAGGACTTCGGCCTGCTCGGCGGGCACCAAGGTGACCAGCTCGGCCGGCAGGTGGCGTACCACCTCCCATTCGCTGACGGCCAGCTCGGCGGCGATGGTGGATGGGTGAGCGCTGGGATCTTGTTCCAGCAGCCCATGAATGCGTTGTGCAATGCTCATCGGTTCTCCCTTGGGGTGCCTGCGGCATCCCTGTTCTGTCATGGCGGATACTGTAATGAAGGCCCCAAACCAATGCAATTGATAATCGCTTTCATTCTCAGTGCATTTTTTTCGACGACTTGATATTCTCGGCGGCAACCCAACTTCATTCACCCTTCGGAGGTTAGCATGGGCCGTCGTTTTGCCCTCGCACTCAGCCTGCTCGGCTGCTCAGCCCTGTCCCTGCCCGTTCTGGCGCAGGAACGTATCGTCAGCATAGGCCCGGCCACCACGGAACTCATTCTGGCGCTGGGCGGTGAGCAGAGCCTCATCGCCACCGACATCAGCAGCCCAGAGCCGAAAAACCTGCCACGGGTCGGCTATCACCGCGCTCTTGCCGCCGAAGGGATCCTGAGCCTGGCGCCGACCCGGCTGGTCGGCAGCGACGAGATGGGACCGCCGCCCGCCCTGGAGCAGTTGCGCAGGGCCGGGGTCGAGGTGGACGTGCTGCCCACCGCCCCCACCCTCGCCAACCTCAACCAGCGCATCGATACCCTGGCCGCCCTGCTCAAGGACCCGGCCGCCGGCACCCGCCTGAAGGCCGAGATCCAGGCCCAGAGCGAGCAGCTGGCCGCCCAGGCCAAGCAGAACAAGCCGCTCAAGGTGGTCTTCCTGCTGCTGCACAAGGGTCAGCCCACCAGCATCGCCGGCGGCAACACCACCGCCAGCGCCCTGCTCACCCTGGCCGGCGGCGTCAACCCGGTGGCCCAGCTGCAAGACTACAAGCCCGTCTCCACCGAATCCCTGATCGAGCTGCAGCCCGATCTGGTGCTGGTGAGCGGCCGCGACTGGCAGCAGTATCAGGATCCTGAAACCGTGCTGAGCCAGGTGCCCGCCCTTTCCGCCACCCCGGCCGGCAAGAACAGGGCCATCCACGCCATCGACGGTCACGCCCTGCAAGGGGGGCTCAGCCTCACCTCGCTGCAGCAGGCCAGCCAGATCGCCAAGTGGATCAAACTGGGTTCATGATGCGTCTGCCACTGTCCTGGCTGCTGTGCCTCACTGGCGGCGCACTGGCGCTGCTGCTGGTCGGATCCTTGGCCACCGGCCCCATGGCCCTCTCCTTTGGCGAGAGCCTGCGCGCCCTGTTCGCCGGCCAAGGGAGCGGGATTGAGGCCCACAAGCTGCTGATCGTGCAGGAGATCCGCCTGCCGCGTACCCTGCTTTGCATCGCGGTGGGGGGGATTCTCGGCCTCTGCGGCGCCGTGATGCAGGGGCTGTTTCGCAACCCCCTGGCCGACCCCGGCATCATCGGGGTCTCCGGCGGGGCGGCGCTCGGCGCGGCGCTGGCCATCGTGCTGCTGGCCCCCCTCGGCCAGCAGTGGCAGAGCCTGCTCGGCATCGGCCTGCTGCCCCTGCTCGCCTTTCTCGGCGGCGCGCTGACCACCACCCTCGTCTATCTGCTCGGCACCCGGGAAGGCGGCACCTCGGTCACCGTCATGCTGCTGGCCGGGGTGGCCGTCACCGCGCTGTCCGGTGCCGTGATCGGCCTGCTCACCTATCTCGCCGATGATCAGATGCTGCGCAACCTGAGCCTGTGGCAGATGGGGTCACTGGCGGCGGGCAAGCCGGTGGACGTGGCGCTGGCGCTGCTGACCCTGGTTGCCCTGCTCATTCTGTTCTTGCGCGATGCCAACCCCCTCAACGCCCTGCTGCTGGGTGAAGGGGAAGCCCGCCACCTCGGCATCCAGGTGCAGTCCCTCAAGCGGCGGCTGATCCTGCTCACCGCCGCTGGGGTCGGCGTGGCGGTGGCAGTGGCCGGCATGATCGGTTTCGTCGGCCTGGTGGTGCCCCACCTGGTGCGGCTGCTGGCCGGCCCCAACCACGTCCGGCTGCTGCCGCTCTCCGCCCTGCTCGGGGCCGCCCTGCTGCTGGGCGCCGACATGCTGGCCCGCACCCTGCTGGCGCCGGCCGAGATGCCGGTTGGCATCATCACCGCCCTGCTGGGCGCCCCCTTCTTCATCTGGCTGCTGGTCAAGGGCCGCCGGACGCTTTAACCGGAGGACTCCTCTTGTCTGCTTCATCGACCCTGCTGCACTGTCGCCAGCTCAGCCTCAGCCGGGGCGGCCGCCCCATCCTGGACAGGCTCGACCTCAGCCTGCAGGCGGGCAGCCTCACCGCCCTGCTCGGCCCCAACGGCGCCGGCAAGAGCTCGCTGCTCAAATGCCTCACCGGCGAGCTGGAACATCAGGGAGAGATCCGCCTGTTTGGCCGGGAGCGGCAAGAGTGGGCCGGCACCGAGCTGGCCCATCGGGTCGGGGTGCTGCCGCAGAGCTCGTCCCTGAACTTCCCCTTCCTGTGCGAGGAGGTGGTGGCCATGGGCCGGCTGCCCCACAGCGAACCGGCCAGCCGGCGCGACGAGATAGTCGGGGCCGCCATGACCCATGCCGGGGTCGATCAGCTGGCCGGCCGCCTCTATCCCGGCCTCTCCGGCGGGGAGCGCCAGCGGGTGCAGTTCGCCCGGGTGCTGGCCCAGATCTGGCAGGCACCGGACGAACCGCAGCAAGCGCGGCTGCTGCTGCTTGACGAGCCCACCTCGGCGCTCGATCTCAAGTACCAGCACCAGCTGCTCACCATGGCGCGCGCCCTCGCCGCCCGCCATACCGCCGTGCTGGTGGTGCTGCACGACCTCAATCTGGCGGCCCGTTACGCCGACCGGCTGGTGATGCTGGAACAGGGCAGAGTGATGGCAGACGGCACCCCGCACGAGGTGCTGACGCCTGATCTCATCGACCGGCTCTACGACTACCCGGCCCAGGTGATCCTCCATCCCGAAAGCGGGCTGCCCATGGTGGTGTGATGCGGTGATGGCCGTGCGGCAGATAGCAACAGAGCGCCATCAGGCGCTCTGTTTGTTTGCAAGGCGGGCAGGCTTATCACTCACCAGACAGCCTCATATGATTCTTTACTCGTCAAGCGATCTGATAACGGCCCGGCTTGTGGTTGAGTGTCAACACCAGGTTACAGATGATGGCCGCCACCACGGAGAGCGCCAGGATCCAGGGCTGCACCACGAAGAAGGAGGCGATGACGATGGTGCAATCCAGCCCCATTTGCAGCTTGCCGGCGCGAATGCCGAACCGGTCCTGGATAAACAGCGCCAGGATGTTGAAGCCGCCCAGGCTCGATTTGTGGCGAAACATGATGAGCAGCCCCATGCCGATCAGGGTGCCGCCGATCAGCGCCGCGTAGACCGGCTCAATCTTGCCGATTTGCAGCACGGCGTTGAGGTGATCCGTCATGAAGGAGACCGCCGCCACCGAGACGAAGGTGTTGAGGGTGAAGCGCGGCCCCATCCTCAGCCAGGC
Organism: Aeromonas sp. 2692-1; assembly: GCF_013085505.1. Classification (NCBI taxonomy): domain Bacteria; kingdom Pseudomonadati; phylum Pseudomonadota; class Gammaproteobacteria; order Aeromonadales; family Aeromonadaceae; genus Aeromonas; species Aeromonas sp. 2692-1. The sequence continues at coordinate 1,913,579 of NZ_CP038513.1, read as the reverse complement.
CAGGGCATAGAAGGGCAGGTTCATGCCGAAGAACAGCAGGCCGAAGCTCAGCCCCGTCACCTGCTGCAGCAGCAGCGCCAGCCCGGCGGTGCCGCCGGTGAGCAGACCGACCTGATGAAACAGAAAGATGCCGAGGGAGACGAAGCCGGCCGCGGTCAGCAGGGCGATGACGTCTTCATAGAGGGGGTGCGCAGTCCGAACGGAGTGCGCCGAGCCAGGGGTGTTGTCCATAACCGGTATCCAATAGCGAAGTGAAAGAGTGTCTGTTGCCCGTCTGGCGGGCGCGAGCCCTGTCCGCAGGGCTTCGTTATGGGGTTCAGTCTATTTTTTGCGACCATGATCACAATAGTCGCCGCCCACGCCCCGTTTTGGTGCCTGTCATTCTCCATTGACAGCCGCTGCACCAAGATGCAGCATGCCGCGCCTGAACCGCCCCCGTCGTGCCGACACCGGCGGTTTGCCATGGCACAGACGCGCCGGCTCTGCTACAAAGCGCGCAGCCCCTTTTCCCATCACCGTCAGGAGCCCCATGATCTGCACAGGACCCCAACCATGAAGTATCTGGTCACCGGCGCCGCCGGCTTTATCGGTTTTCACGTCGCCAGACGGCTGTGCGAGGCGGGTCATCAGGTGGTGGGGCTGGACAACCTCAACGACTACTACGAGGTGAGCCTCAAGGAGGCCCGCCTGGCGATGCTGACCCCCTTCCCCCATTTTCGCTTCGTGCAGGGCGAGCTGGCGGACCAGGCCGGCATGGCCGCCCTGTTTGCCGAGGGGCGGTTCGAGCGGGTGATCCACCTGGGCGCCCAGGCGGGGGTGCGCCACTCGCTGGAAAACCCGTTTGCCTACAGCGAGAGCAACCTCACCGGCATGCTGACGGTGCTGGAAGGGTGCCGCCAACACGGCATCCAGCATCTGATCTACGCCTCCTCCAGCTCGGTCTACGGCATGGGCGAGCAGCTGCCGTTCAGTGCCGATCAGCAGGTGGACCACCCGGTCTCCCTCTATGCCGCCACCAAGAAGAGCGGCGAGCTGATGGCCCACGCCTATTCGGCGCTCTACGGTCTGCCCACCACGGGGCTGCGCTTTTTCACCGTCTACGGCCCCTGGGGCCGGCCCGACATGGCCATCGCCAAGTTCACCCGCGCCATCCTGGCGGGCGAGCCCATCGACGTCTACAACCAGGGCGATCTCAGCCGCGACTTCACCTTCATCGACGACATCGTCGAGGGGATCCTGGCCGTCGCCGAGCTGCCGCCCCGCCCCAACCCTCACTGGCATGCCGGCGAGCAGAGTCCGGCCGAGAGCGCCGCCCCCTACCGCATCCTCAACATCGGTCATGGCCAGCCGGTGCGGCTGCTCGATTTCATCGAGGCGCTGGAACAGGCGCTGGACAAGCCCGCCATCAAGCGGATGCTGCCGATGCAGGCGGGCGACATGCACGCCACCTGGGCCGACAGCGAGCCCCTCCACACCCTCACCGGCCTGCGCCCCGCCACCTCCATCAAGGAAGGGGTTGCCGCGTTCGTGCGCTGGTATCTCGACTACTACCAGCCCGCCCGCTGACCCATTCAGGCACGGCGGGCCTGCCGAGTGGGCACCAGCACCATGACCGCCATGGTCAGCAGCACGCCGAGCACGCCCCAGCCCACCTGCCGCCAGATCACCTCCTCCCCGCTCAGCATGCCAATCAACAGCACCAGCACCGGGATCAGGTAGGTGTAGGCCGAGACCTGCTCCGGCTGCAGCACCACGCTCCCCTGCTGGAACAAAAAGAAGCTGAGCGCCGTGGCAAACAGCGCCAGATAGGCAAGGCCGAGCCAGAGCGGCAGCGACACCTGCTGCCAGTCGGTTGTCAGCAGCCGCGGCGCCGCCACCAGGGTGAGCAGCAGGGTGGCGCAGATCAGGGTCCAGCAGGTGAGGTGGGCAAAGGACTCGCCCCGGTAGTAGCGCTTCACCAATATGGGGTTGAGCGCCATCCCCACGCAGCCCAGCAGATAGATGCGGTTGCTGGGGGTGAGGCTCAGGCTCGCCAGCTGGCTCAGCTCACCGCGAAAGATGATGAGAGCGGCCGCCACCATCCCCCCCAGCAAAGCGAACGCCATCGACCAGCCAATGCGGCGCTGGAAGATCAGCATGCTGGCCAGCGCGCTGATGAGGGGCACCGTGGTGTAGAGCGCGCTGGCATCGAGGGCGCTGGTCTCCTGCAGCGCCACGAACATGGCGACGAAGTAGCAGAGAGCCGGCAGCGAGATGAGGGTATAACGCCCCAGATCCCGCAGCGAAGGCAGCACCAGACGGCGCTGGCAAGCCAGCAGAATCACGAAGGTGAGCGCCGCCAGCAGGTAGCGCGCCCAGGTGACCACCAGCGGGTCCAGCACCGCGGTGAGGGCGCTGCCGATGGGGAAGGAGAGGCTGATGAGCAGGGTGAACAGCAGCACCTTGCCGTGGGCCTGCACGAAATGAAAACGGGGATGGGACATGGCATGCACCTGTGCAAAGGGGCGCCCCGCCGGGCGCCGCACTGGATGGGAATGATTCAATAACTGCCGTCGGCAACAACCGGCTTCTTGCCCTCGATAGTGGCCAGCAACTGACCGAGCAGGCTGGAGGCGCCGAAGCGAAAGCGCTCGGCAACCAGCCACTCATCGCCAAAGAGTGCGGCCGCCATGGCCAGATACTCCCCCGCCTCCTGCGCGCTTTTCACCCCGCCTGCCGCCTTGAATCCCACCCGGTGCTGCGCGCCGCACTCGGCGATGGCCGCCAGCATGGTGCGGCACGCCTCGGGGGTGGCATTGACCGGCACCTTGCCGGTGGAGGTCTTGATGAAATCGGCCCCCTCCTCGATGGCAAGCAGGGAGGCGGCGCGGATAAGCGCGGGCTCCTGCAGCTCGCCGGATTCGATGATCACCTTGAGCAGCCGCGTCCCGCACAATACCTTGCAGCCGCGCACCAGCGCCCGGGCGGGCGCCTCGTCCCCCGCCTTGAGCGCACGCCAGGGGATCACCAGATCGATCTCGTCGGCGCCAGCGAGGAGGGCTGCGCGGGTCTCGGCCAGCACGCTGGCCAGCTCATCGTCGCCATGGGGGAAGTTGACCACGGTGGCGACCTTGATTTCGGGGGTGCCCTGCGCCGCCAGGGTGAGCCTGGCCAGCCCCACGAAGCGCGGATAGATGCAGACCGCGGCGGTGTTGCCAAAGGGAGTCTGCGCCTGGTGGCAGAGGGCGATGATGCGCGCATCGTGGTCATCGTCATTGAGGCTGGTGAGGTCCATCAAGCGGATGGCTCGGCTGGCGGCCTCGGTGGCAGCGCAGGCAGGTGCAAAAGCAGTAGCTGGAATCATGGAAGGCTCCTGTCGGGATAAGAAAGGGGCGCCGCAGCGCCCCGGAACAAGGGATGGGACGCTCAGGCCAGGGAGAAGAAGATCCCGGCGATGGCGGCGCTCATCAGGTTGGAACAGGTGGCGGCCAGCACGGTACGCAGGCCGTAGCGGGCGATGAAGTCGGTGCGGGAGGGGCAGAGGGTGCCGAGGCCACCGATCAGGATCCCCATGGAGGCCAGGTTGGCAAAGCCGCACAGGGCGAAGCTGATGATCACCTTGGACTTCTCCTCCAGCACCTGCAGGCCGGCGGCGGTCACAGTGCTGGCGTCTTTCAGGTAGGGGGAGAGGTCGCTGTAGGCCACGAACTCGTTCACCACCAGCTTCTTGCCGATCATGGCGCCGGCGATGCCAATGTCCGCCAGCGGCACCCCGAGCAGGAAGGCGAGCGGCGAGAAGATCCAGCCCAGGATGAGCTCGAGGGAGAGCGGCATGCCCACCATCTCCCCCACCCCGCCCAGCAGGGTGTTGACCAGGGTCACCAGCCCGATCATGGCGATCAGCATGGCGCCGATGGCCGCCGCCAGCTTGAGGCCGCTGCTGGCCCCCTCGCCTGCCGCCGCCAGCACGTTCTCCGGCTTCTTGCCGTCAAACTGGATGCTGTTGTCGAACACATAGTCCGGCTGGCTGGTTTCGGGAATGATCAGCTTGGCGAACAGGATCCCGCCCGGCGCCGCCATGAAGGAGGCGGCCAGCAGGTACTGCATGTCCACACCCATCATGGCGTAGCCCGCCAGCACGGTGCCGGAGACCGAGGCCATGCCGCCGCACATGACGGCGAAGAACTCCGAATCGCTCATCTTGGGCATGTAGGGCTTGACCACCAGCGGCGCCTCGCTCTGGCCAACGAAGACGTTGGCCACCGCCGACATGGATTCGGTCTGGGAGGTGCCGAGCAGCCGCGCCATGGCGCCGCCGATGAAGCGGATCACCAGTTGCATGATGCCGAGGTAGTAGAGCACGGCGATCAGCGCCGAGAAGAACACCACCAGCGGCAGCACGTTGAGGGCAAACACGAAGCCGATACCGTCCACCGAGAAGTTGACCAGGTTGCCAAACAGGAAGTGAATGCCCGCCTTGCCGCTTGCCAGCACGGCGTCGACCCCGTGGGCCATCCCCTCCAGCGCCCGGCGCCCCAGCGGTACATAGAGCACCAGGGTACCGATGGCGACCTGCAAGGCCAGCGCCAGCCCCACGGTGCGCAGGCGAATGGCCCTGCGGTTGGTCGATGCGAGCACGGCGATGAGGATCAGCGCCGCCATACCGAGAAATCCTGCTGCAAACATAACTGACCTCCTGGTCGTTCCCTACTTACTGGAAGTGGTGCTGGATAAAGGTGTTGATGAGGCGGATGAAGTCCGTTTCCGCCAGCTTGGCGCACTTGAGGGTCTGCTCGTGGGAGAGCTGCACGTCGCCAAGCCCCTCCGCCATGTTGGTGATGGCGCAGATGGCCAGCACCGGCAGGCCGCAGTGGGCGGCGCTGACCACTTCCGGTACCACCGACATCCCCACCACGTCGCCACCGATGATCTGCATCATGCGGATCTCGGCGGCGGTCTCGAAACAGGGGCCGCTGTAGGAGACAAACACCCCCTGATTGACGGCGATCCCCTCCCGCTCGGCCAGCGCCAGCGCTTCGCTGCGCAACCCCTTGTCATAGGCATTGGCCAGGCTGAAGAAGCGCGGGCCGTAGGCCTCGTCATTGGCGCCCGTCATGGGGGTGCCCGGCATGGTGTTGATGTGATCGTTGAAGATGACCAGGGAGCCGACCCCGATCCGCTCCGGGCGCAGCGAGCCGGCCGCGTTGGTCACCAGCAGCAGCTCGCAGCCCAGCCGCTTGAAGGTGCGCACCGGGGTGGTCATCACCTTCATGGTTTCGTGTTCGTAGTAGTGGCCGCGCCCCTTCATGCAGACCACGTCCACCCCGTGCAGCTTGCCGAGCACCAGCTCGCCGCTGTGGCCGGCCACCGTGCTGACCGGGAAGCCGTCCAGCTCCTCGTAGGGAATGGTGACCTTCTCCTCCAGCGCATCGGCCAGCACGCCGAGGCCGGAGCCCAGGATCATGGCGGCGCGGGGGGCGAAACCCGGCTTGCGGGCGAGAATGGTGGCGACGGCGTTGAGTACCGGATCTTGTTGCATGAGCTGCACCTCTTGAGGCTGTAAATGGGACATGGCGCTCACTCTAGGGGAGGTATTGGGCGATAAAAATCGCTAAAATCGGCCTGACTATCCTGATTTTCAGCATAATTTCCCGCCGGGAAATGGCTGAAAACCAAAGGAAGCGGCATGAATGGCGCTGATTGGCCCCGTTTTTCCGCCAACCAGCCCCGGTACGGTCAAAACGGGTCGGCAAAGGTGTGAGCCGGATCGACCATCCGCCGGGCAGCGGCCCTGCTGCTGCCCGCACCGGTCGCGCAAACTTTGACGGGGATCGCACCCGGCCCTCAATCAGCCACCGAAGGAGGTCGCTTGGCCCTCGACAGTCACTGGCGCGATCGCGTCACCCTCAAGATGCTGCGCTACTTCCATGCGGTGGCCAGCCAGGGACACTTCAGCCGGGCCGCCCTGCAGCTCAATGTCTCCAAGTCGCCGCTCAGCGCCCAGATCAAGGAGCTCGAGTCCCTGCTGGGGCTGGCGCTGTTCGAGCGCCACACCCGCCAGGTGAGCCTCACCGCCACCGGCCGGCTGCTGCAGGCCGAGTGCGCCCTGCTGTTCGACGTGCTGGAAAGCGGCCTCAACCGGGTGGTGCAGGCGGGGCGCATGGAGCGCAACCAGATCCGCATCGGGCTGGTCAGCTCCATCTTCTGGGCCGGCTTTGGTGAGGTGATCCGCCAGTGCCACCAGCGCCACCCCGAGTTCGAGATCACCTTCACCGAGCTCTCCCCCGAACGGCAGAAACAGGCGCTTTCGCGCAAGGAGATAGACCTCGGCCTCGCCCGCTTCGCCGACACCGTCAACATCCATCCGCTGCTGGCCGAAACCATCTATCGCGAGTCCATGGTGCTGGTGGTGTCGGACGAGCATCCGCTGCGGGATCGCAAGCTGGTCTCCCTGCCCGAGCTGGCGGGGGAGCCGTTCGTGCTGATGAGCCGCGCCAACTCCTCCTCTACCGACCTCATCATCAACGCCTGTCTGGTGGAAGGCTTCTATCCCCACCTCAACCAGGAGGTGGTCGAACCCAACACCCTGATGGCGGTGGTGGCCACCAGCCTGCAGGTGGCGCTGGTGCCGGCCAGCTACGCCCGCCAGAAGTGGCCCCACGTGCGCTTCATCCGGCTCGAGCAAGCGATCCCCGCCGATCTCTGCGTGCTTTACGCCCCGCCCGGCGACGGCCAGCCGGCCGCGGTGGCGATCCGCCACTTCATCGACACCATGAGCGCACAGATGAACCGGCCGACCGTGGATTGATGAGTTAATCGGATGGTGCTTCACCACCTCCCCCCTTAGGATGAAAATCTGAAGTGGATGGCGCTTCACTGCCTCCATCTCCGCTCTTAGGATGGAAATCTGAAGCGGATGGCGCTTCACTGCCTCCACCTCCGCCCTTAGGATGGAAATCTGGAGCGGATGGCGCTTCACTGCCTCCACTTCCGCCCTTAGGATGAAAATCTGGAGCGGATGGCGCTTCACTACCGCCACCTCCGCCCTTAGGATGGGGATGTGAAGCGGATGGCGGTTTGCCGGGCACTGGCTGGAGTATACTGGCCACACTTGGTGCCACACGGGCACGCATCCGCGCCCTCACCATGATGAGAAGGAGTCACCTCATGATCCGTATTCTGCTGTTGCTGGGCGCCACCTTGTCTGCCTACGGACTGCAACAGAGCCACACCCTGGCGCCGCTGCTGAGCCTGCTCGGCCTGCTCTCGCTCTGGGTGGCGAGCGAAATTCGCCTGATGTATCGCCAGCTGCCCGCCGCCGAGCCGGACGAGCAGCCCTATCACCTCGACGTCTGAGGGGCCTGCAAGGCCCCTCCCTTCTTATCTCCTTGTTCATGCCAGGTCACCCATGAAACCGACTCGTCCCCTCTGCGCTCTGCTGTTGCTGCTTGGCTGCCTGCACGGCGCCCCGCTGCAGGCCCGCACACCCTGTCCGGCCGGTGATGACTGTCCGCCGGCGGACAATGGCCAGTGGCTCCCTGAACCGGGCAGTGATGGCAGCGCCAGTGCCGACGGCATGGAGGGTGCTGATGGTATTGATGGCGCTGACGGTATCGATGGTACCGATGGTGGCGAGCCTGGCCAGGGGCAGCTTATCTAGCAACCCCTTTGTTGGCGGCGACCCTTATGAGCCGTCGCCAACCCCTGCCGCATCAGCCTCCGTCATTGGTTCCATACCGTTTTGATCTCTGGATACCCGGATCCATAACAACAGGATCCACTGGATTAATGGCAGAACAGGCCATGTTCCCCTATATCTTCTGTACCCCAACAGGAGAGAATCCATGTCGAGTTCCAGCGAAAACAGGCTGTTTTTGCTGCTTTTTTTATCGCTGTTGCTGGCCGGCACCGGGCAGGCAGCGGCGCAAAGCAGGGATTTCAGACAGGCGCCCAAGGCGCTCAGCGCACTGAAGAAAGGTCAACAGGCACAGAGTCAGGGCAACCTGACCCAGGCCATCCACTTCTACTGCGCCGCCGCCACCACGGGTAACCCGGAAGGTTACTTTCGCATCGGCCGCCTGCTCGCCACCGGCCCGGGCTCGGTTCGCAACCCCCGCATGGCCAACGCCTACCTGGCCATGGCGATCCGCCTTGGCAACCAGCAGGCCGCCCGCTACTACAACAGCCGGGTCGGCAATGCCGTGATGGGGGATCAATGCGGCAGCGGCGTCGGTGGATCCGGCGGCTACTTCGCCGCCATCCCCACCACCCCCTTCAATCTGGAGGCCTATCTGGCCCGCCAGTCGCCCGCCAAACAGAAGCTGGCCAACATGCTGCGCCACGCCGCCAAGCGCCACCGCATCGACGAGCGGCTGGTGCTGGCCATCGCCATCGCCGAATCCAACCTCGACAGCCGCGCCGTCTCCCCCAAGAATGCCCAGGGGCTGATGCAGCTCATCCCCGAGACCCAGCAGCGCTTCGGGGTCACTCGCCCTTTCGATCCGGAGCAGAACATCAAGGGCGGCGTGGCCTACCTCAAGTGGCTGCACACCCATTTCGACGGCAACTGGACCCTGATGTCGGCGGCCTACAACGCTGGCGAAAAATCGGTGGAGCAGTATGGCGGCATCCCCCCCTATCAAGAGACCCAGCAATATGTGCGACGGGTGCTCTACTTCGCCGGCCACAAGCAGCCCTGAGCTAGGCTCCCTGCCGGCCCGCTATTGACAAAAACCATACCCGCATTTGCACAATCGTTTGCCTTTCGGTAGGATCCGGCGCTTTCTCGCACGTTCTACAGGTAATCCATGAATTTCATCAAACGCTGCTCGCGCCTGCTTACCCTGTTTGCCCTCTTCTCCTCTGCCGTCGTGGCGGCCAATCCGGCCCCCGCCCCCATCCTGATCCAGGGGGCGATGGATGTCGAAGTCGAGACCCTGGTGGCCGCCCTCAAGGACAAGCAGGAGCTGACCGTCGGTTCCTGGACCTACTGGCAGGGCACCCTCTCGGGTTATCCGGTGGTCGTCTCCCGCACCGAGGTGGGACTGGCCAATGCCGCCGCGGCCACCACCCTCGCCATGGAGCGCTTCCAGCCGCGCCTCGTCATCAATCAGGGCACGGCGGGCGGCCACGATCCGGCGCTGCACCGGGGCGACATCGTCATCGGCACCAAGAGCTTCAACATGGGCGCCTATCGCAGTGACCTGACGCCCGCCGAGCAGGGTGTCGACCCGAGCAAATGGCACAACTTCGAGGTCACCATGCGCCTGCGCGACAACGGCAAGCTGGTGGAACACACCTCCTTTGCCGGCGATCCCGAGCTGGTCGGCCGCGCCCTCGGCATGGCCGACCGTTATCGTCACGGTCGGGTGGTCCCCGGCATCATAGGCACCGCCGACGAGTGGAACCGCCAGGTGGCCCGCATCAACTGGCTGCACCAGACCTACCAGACCGCTGCGGAAGAGATGGAAACCTCCTCCGCCGCCCTGGTGGCCGAGGCCTACAAGGTGCCCTTCATCGGGATCCGGGTACTCTCCAACACCGATCTGCACGGCGAGGAGTTCGATCCGCAGACCGCCATCCACTGCCAGCAGTTCGTCATTGATTACGCACAAGCGCTCATCAACGGCTTCAACAAAGCCTGATAAGCCAGGGAGGCCACCAGTATGGCGGCCTCCCTGCTTTGTAATCCCTATCAGACGGGACTTGCCCCACGCTCTCTCCCGCAGCCGATATCAACGCCCCGGATATGCCCTGCGCCCATAGTGGCGGTAGTAGCCCACCAGATTGCTGACCAGAAACAGCCCCTCCATCAGTGCCGCCACGGGCGACCCCACCAGCAGGTTGTTGGCCAGCCAGCAGAGGGTGCCCAGCAACATCCAGCGCCGCAGCAGGCGATCATCTAGGCAAAACGCAGCTCGGGTCTGCAGCAGACTGGCTAGCAACCCCAACAGGGCGAGCGGTCCCTGATAGGTGGCGAGCACCGCGAGGCAGGACAACCCCATAAAGAGCCACAGCAAGAGGCGACGCGTGGCCAGCATGCTGACCACGAAGCGCAGGCTCGCCAGCCAGAGCAGCAGGGCGGCCGACGCTTGTCCCAGCAGCGCGAAATGGGCGCCATTGAGGGAGCAGGAGAGCGCCAGACAGGCCAGAATGGCCCGGCGCGTCCGCAGCTGAAACGACAGCAGATCCAGCAGCAGCGCCAGGCCCACCACCAGTTGTGACCACAAAAACAGCGACATCATCCCCACTCCAGGCTTGTTCGAGGGGCCCAGCATGGCGGGAATGGATGCGGCGCGGCATTAACCCGTGTTAATGCGCCGGCGGATCCGCGACAGGGTGACCGGGCTGACGCCGATGTAGTTGGCGAGCTGCACCTGAGTGAGCCGCGCCGGCCAGTGGGGGAAGGTGCGGCAGAGCTCCTGGTAGCGCTCTTCGGGGGAATGGAGCAGCAAGAAGGCCTCCTTGCGCTCCTTGTAGCACAGCTGCTGGCGCAGCAGGGCCATGCAGACCGGTTGCCAGGCAGGCTCATCCAGCAGGGCGAGCGGCACCCGCACCAGTTGCAGCGTCGTGACAGCCTCCAGCTGGTAGCGGGCAGGCGACCCGCTGAGCCAGCTGTCGTAGAGCAGACAGAGCTCTCCTTCGAAGTAGAACTCCTTGCAGCGCTCCTGCCCGTCCCGGGCATAGTGACAGGCGCGAGCGATGCCCCGCTCGATGTAGAAGGCCGACTCCTGTATCGCCCCCTGGGCCAGCAGCGGCTGGCCCGGCTGCAAGGTCAAACGGGGCAGGCGACCGGCAAGCGGCTCACCGATGGCGGGTGCCAACCCCATGGCGGCGAGGGTGGCCGCCAGAGGCGGGGCTGAAGGCAGGCTGGTCATGCAAACTCCGGGGCAAACGGGGCCTTCATCATGCCAAGTTTGGCGGTCCGTTGCAGCAGGCTGTGATAGCCCCGGCAAAGGGGATGGCCGGCCGGGTGCCACCTTTGCCCCCCTCGCCCATTGGTTTACAATCGACGGGTTTTTTGGAACCCGGTTGACCCGCGTCGACCTGGCCCCACCACGACATCAGTCTGTTAGTGCCAAGACATTAACCTGCTGAAAAGGAAGAGAATTAGCCAATGGCTCAATTTATTTACACCATGAACAGGGTCGGCAAGGTAGTGCCGCCCAAGCGTCATATTCTCAAGAACATCTCCCTCTCCTTCTTCCCGGGCGCCAAGATCGGCGTGTTGGGTCTGAACGGCGCCGGTAAATCGACCCTGCTGCGCATCATGGCGGGCATCGACACCGAGATCGAAGGGGAAGCCCGTCCGCAGCCCGGCATCAAGATCGGCTACCTGCCCCAGGAGCCGAAGCTGGATCCGGAGCAGACCGTGCGTGAAGCGGTCGAAGAGGCGGTCGGCGAGGTGAAACGCGCCATGGCTCGGCTGGACGAGGTCTATGCGGCCTACGCCGACCCGGATGCGGATTTCGACAAGCTGGCCCGCGAACAGGGCGAGCTGGAAGCCATCATCCAGGCCCAGGGCGGCCACAACATGGAAAACCAGCTGGAGCGCGCGGCCGACGCCCTGCGCCTGCCGGCCTGGGATGCCCAGATCAAGCACCTCTCCGGTGGTGAGCGCCGCCGGGTGGCGCTGTGCCGCCTGCTGCTGGAAAAGCCGGACATGCTGCTGCTGGACGAACCGACCAACCACCTGGATGCGGAATCCGTGGCCTGGCTGGAGCGCTTCCTGCACGACTACGAGGGCACTGTCGTGGCCATCACCCACGACCGTTACTTCCTCGACAACGTGGCCGGCTGGATCCTGGAGCTGGACCGCGGCGAAGGCATCCCGTGGGAGGGCAACTACTCCTCCTGGCTGGAGCAGAAAGACGCCCGTCTGGCGCAGGAAGCCAGCACGGAAGCGGCTCGTCGCAAGTCCATCGAGAAAGAGCTGGAGTGGGTTCGCCAGAACCCGAAAGGCCGTCAGGCCAAGTCCAAGGCCCGTATGGCTCGCTTCGAAGAGCTCAACACCAACGACTACCAGAAGCGCAACGAGACCAACGAGCTGTTCATTCCGCCCGGACCGCGCCTCGGCGACAAGGTGGTGGAGGTTGCCAACCTCTGCAAGTCCTACGGCGACCGCCAGCTGATCGACGATCTCTCCTTCTCCATTCCGAAGGGGGCCATCGTCGGCATCATCGGTCCGAACGGTGCCGGTAAATCGACCCTGTTCCGCATGATGTCGGGTCAGGAGCAGCCGGACTCCGGTTCCATCACCCTGGGTGAGACCGTGGTGCTGGCCTCGGTGGACCAGTTCCGCGACAGCATGAACGACAAGAAGACGGTGTTCGAGGAAGTCGCCGACGGCCAGGACATCCTGCGCATCGGCAACTACGAGTTCCCAAGCCGCGCCTACATCGGCCGCTTCAACTTCAAGGGCGCCGATCAGCAGAAGCGGGTCGGCGAGCTGTCCGGTGGTGAACGCGGCCGTCTGCACCTGGCCAAGCTGCTGCAGACCGGCGGCAACGTGCTGCTCTTGGATGAACCGACCAACGATCTGGACATCGAAACCCTGCGCGCCCTCGAGAACGCCCTGCTGGAGTTCCCGGGTTGCGCCATGGTCATCTCCCACGACCGCTGGTTCCTCGACCGCATCGCCACCCACATCCTGGACTACCAGGACGAGGGCAAGATCGCCTTCTTCGAGGGCAACTTCACCGAATACGAAGAGTGGAAGAAGAAGACCTACGGCGCCGAGGCCATCCAGCCGCACCGCGCCAAGTACAAGCGCATCGCCAAGTAACAGGGCAAACAAGTACGGCTTCTACATCAGCCGCACCGTTCCCATCACGACAAGCGCATCGCCAAGTCAACCGGCACATGCCACAAGGGGAGCCCAGGCTCCCCTTTCTTGTGCCCGATCGCTTACAATCCAAGACGGATACCTTATGCATGGATGTAGCAAGATGACGACCCAGCCCACAGAGAAGAAACTGACCATCCAGATCCGGGTCGAGCCCGGCTGCCTCGGGCCGGATGGCAAGGCGCACATCGAGACCTTCTGCACCGCCGCCGCCAAGATCTTCGCCGCCGTGGAGCCCGATCTGGTGAACTGGACCCTGCTGCCCCGCTATGACAAGCAGCTGCCGGAGCAGGAATTTTTCATCGACGGCCGCAAGCTGACCGAGGAGCAGGCCAGCCTGTTTCTGCGCCGCCTGGGGCGGGAGCTGGGGGAAGTGCAGGAGACCCTCGACTCCGTGCTGGCCCAGCTGGTGGAGCGCTACTTCAAGACCCTCTGATGGGCCGCTGCCCGTGCAAAAGGTTCTCCAGCGAGAACCTTTTTTATTTTCGGCAGGGCAAACGTTTGAATTTTTGCTCTATTCATTGATCCGCCTCGCAGATCCGGGGTTTGTAAACGGCGCCGCCTGTGTAAAAATGTGCGCGCTGTCACGGTATCAGGACGAGTCTGGTTGTTTAACCACCAGAAACAGGGCATCACGCCCGCATGGATGGGACCGGCTCCTCGCCTGCTGCTTATTTCACGTCACCTATTGGAATCCAACATGAATCAACCACACCAGGCCCCCGCACAGGCCGCCGGGCAAGGATTGCTTGAGCGTCTGTTTGCCCTGAAGGGCCATGGCACCAACGCCCGCACCGAAGTGATCGCCGGCATCACCACCTTCCTGACCATGGTCTACATCGTCTTCGTCAACCCGCAGATCCTCTCTGCGGCCGGCATGGACACCCAGGCCGTGTTCGTCACCACCTGCCTGATCGCCGGCATCGGCAGCATCCTGATGGGTCTGCTCGCCAACCTGCCCATCGCGCTGGCCCCGGCCATGGGCCTCAATGCCTTCTTCGCCTTCGTGGTGGTGGCCGGTATGGGCTACTCCTGGCAGGTCGGCATGGGCACCATCTTCTGGGGTGCCATGGGCCTGCTGATCCTCACCCTGCTGCGGGTGCGCTACTGGCTCATCGCCAACATTCCGCTCACCCTGCGGGTCGGCATCACCGCCGGCATCGGTCTGCTGATCGCCCTGCTCGGCCTGCACAACGCCGGCATCGTGGTCGCCAGCCCCGCTACCATGGTGACGGTGGGCAACCTCACCTCCCTGCCCTGCCTGCTGGGGCTGCTCGGCTTCTTCCTGATCTGCATCTTCTCCGCCCGCGGCGTCCACTCCGCCGTGTTGATCGCCATCGTGGTGACCACCACCCTGGGCTGGCTGTTTGGTGACGTCACCTTCAAGGGCTTCGTCTCCATGCCCCCCAGCATAGAGCCGGTGTTTGGCCAGCTGGACCTAATGGGCTCGCTCGACATCAGCCTGGCCGGGATCATCTTCTCCTTCATGCTGGTCAACCTGTTCGACTCCTCCGGCACCCTGATCGGCGTCACCAACCGTGCCAAGCTGGCCGATGACAAGGGTCACTTCCCGCGCATGAAGCAGGCCCTGCTGGTGGATAGCGCCAGCTCGGTCGGCGGCGCCTTCATGGGTACCTCCTCGGTCACTGCCTTCATCGAGAGCAGCTCCGGCGTCGCCGTCGGCGGCCGTACCGGCCTCACCGCCATCGTGGTCGGCCTGCTGTTCCTGCTGGCGATCTTCTTCTCTCCGGTCGCAGCCATGGTGCCGGCGTATGCGGCGGCGGGCGCCCTCATCTACGTGGGCGTGCTGATGTGCTCCGAGCTGACCCGGGTGAAGTGGGAAGACCTGACCGAAGCGGTGCCGGCCTTCATGACCGCCGTCATGATGCCGTTCAGCTTCTCCATCACCGAGGGGATCGCCGTGGGCTTCATCTCCTACTGCGTGATGAAGGCGGGCACCGGCCGCTGGCGCGAGATCAACCCCTGCGTGCTGGTAGTGGCCCTGCTGTTCGTGCTCAAGTTCGTCTGGGTCGACAGCCACTAAGCTGCGACGCACAAACACTGCGCAAACAAAAATGCCCGTCAGCGACGGGCATTTTTTATGGCTGACGAAGGGGCGCTCAGCGAATGCCGCGCGCCTCGCGGATCCACTCCCAGGCCTGCTGGATCTCCTGGGTCTTCTCCTTGGCCATCTCCATCATCTCCGGCGGCAAGCCCTTTGCGGCCAGCTTGTCTGGGTGGTGCTTGCTCATCTCCTTGCGATAGGCGCGCTTGATCTCCTGATCGCTGTCGCTCTCGCTCACCCCCAGCAGCTGGTAGGCATCCTTGAGCCGGTCACGGGAGGGGGCCTCCTGCCGGTACTGCTGCCCGCCGTGCCCGCCATCCTGATACTGGCCACCGTGCGCCCGGTTGAAGAAGTTCATCTGCGCCTCGGCCATCGCCAGAATGCGGGCCAGCTCGATGCGGCTGAAGCCCAGCTCGTCGGCGATGGTGTGCAGGATGGCGCGCTCGTTGGCCTCGACCTTGCCATCGGCGAAGGCGGCCTGCAGCTGCACCTCGAGGAAGAAGCGCAGGATATCGCGCTGGCCCTGGCTGGCACGGCGAAACTCGGCCAGGGTCTCTCGCAGCGGGAAGTCCGCCTCCTTGCCCTGACGGAACGACTCCTGGGCGCGAGCACGCTGCTCACCTGCCAGCCGCATCCGGTCCATCAGGTTGGAGGCGACCCGGATCTCCTGCTCGGTCACCTGGCCGCTCGCCTTGGCGATGTGGCCCATGACGGCGAAGGTGGCGTGGAAGAAGACCGCTTGTTGCTGCTGGGTGGGTGCGCGGCGAAAATTCAAGCCCATGCCACGGTCGAAACGGTGGCCGATCCAGAGGCCCAGCAGGGCACCGAAGATGTTGCCGAGCAGAAAACCGAAGAAGGCGCCAAGCGCCTTACCCCAAATACGCATGGTTCAAGACCTCGTGAAATTAATGAGTGCGTCCTTGCAACTGATCGTCCAGCGCCTGCAGCCGCGCTACCGTGCCGATGTCGCGCCACTCGCCGGCCAGCAGGCTGCCGCCCACCCGGCCCTGGGCCATCCAGTCTCGCAGCAGGGGCGCCAGCTTGCGCGCCCCCGGTGTGAGTCCGGCAAAGGCGGCGGGATCATAGAGCCCGACTCCGCTGAAGGTCAGCGCCGGGCTATCGACCACCTTGCCCGCTTGCAGCGCAAAATCCCCTGCCGGATGCTGCGGCGGGTTGGGCACCAGCCAGAGGTGGGCCAGATCCGTGCCCAGTGGCTGGGTCACCAGGGTGCGATAGTCCAGATCGAGCCAGGTATCGCCGTTGATCACCAGAAACGGCTCGTCTCCCAGCAGCGGCAGCGCCTGCACGATGCCACCGGCGGTCTCCAGCGCGCTCTCCTCCGTCGACCATTGAATGTCGACTCCGAACTGACGGCCATCGCCGAGGGACTCTACCAGCTTGTGGCCGAGCCAGGCGTGGTTGATGACCAGGTCGGTCACACCGGCAGCCTTGAGCTTCTCGATATGGTGCACGATGAGGGGCTTGCCCCCCACCGCCAGCAGCGGTTTGGGCAGGCTGTCGGTAAGCGGGCGCATCCGCTCGCCGCGACCGGCGGCCAGGATCATCGCCTTCATGACGTAACCCCGGTGCGGGCCAGCCCAGGCAGCACCACCTGCGCCAGCCATTGGCCGAAGCGGGCCAGCACCGGGTAGCTCGCGCCATGGCTGTGGCAGACATCCACCACATAGCCGAGGGTACGGGGAATGTCCTTGAGGTAGCCGGGCTTGCCATCGCGGTGGTAGAGACGAGTGAAGATGCCCGCCGCCTTGAGGTGGCGCTGCATGCCGGTGAGATCAGCGGCGCGACGAAACGCGGCGTAATCGAGCTCGCCCAGCAGCTTGGCCTGCTGCAGGGTATCGAAGCCCTGCCGCATGCCCTGCTCGATCACCGTGTCCGGCCAGCGCACGTAGCAGTCTTTCAGCAGCGAGACCAGGTCATAACTGAGCGGGCCTATGACCATGTCCTGGAAGTCGATGACCGCCAGCCGGCTGTCGGCCGGGGTCTCGCCACCGCACACCATCAGGTTGCGGCTGTGAAAATCCCGGTGCATCACCCCCTGTGGCTGGGCCAGGTTGTTCTCGGTGAGGCAGGCGAAGGTTTCATCGAGCAACTGCTGCTCTTCGTCGCTCAGGGTCAGTTGCAGATGGTGACCCAGCAGCCACTCGGGAAAAATGCCGTTCTCCCGTACCATAAAGGCGGCATCAAAAGGCTCAAGGTCCAGTTCAACAGCACCGAGACGGGGCAGCAGCGCGATGGCCTTGCCGTACCAGGCCAGCACGTTGTCTGCGTTCAGACAGCCGATAAGCTGGGTGTCCCCCAGATCCGTCACCGCCAGCAGACCCTGCTCATAGTCCACCGCCCGCACCTCGGGGGCCAGTAGGCCACCGGCGTTCAAGGCCGAGGCATTGCGGACAAACTCATGATTCTTTTCGGTTTTAGGATTGGCATCCACCCAGATCAGGCCACCGCCACGGTGGTAGCGGCGAAAACTGGCGTCACCGGAAATGAGGGTCAACTGCAGGCTGGCATCACCGGAAATCCGGCGCGCCCAGTGCAACAAGAGGGAATCGCGATCGTGCATAAGTCGGGGACCAAATTGGAAAGCAGCACTTGGCTGTTAGCCCTGGCCGCAATAATGCTTTATCATTGCCGGCTAACATAAAGCAATGACATGCAATGTCAACTCGATGAATCCTGTCGTAAAATGCATGTCTTGAATCAGCCGTAGCTACCACGGATTGCGCGAGTCTTTCACATGACAAAACGGACACTGGGATACTCTTATCCCATCGCCCTGACCATCAGCCTTGTTCCAGCCCTGACCCCGGCCATCGTGCAGGCGGCGCCGCTGACGCCGCCGCCCGCCACCGGGATCCTGGACGGGCTCTGCTATGACTATGTCCCCAAGATTGAGAAGCTGGCGCCCGGCAAGGACGCCAACGCCCAACCCGTGGAAGTGGATGCCGATCGGCTCGAAGCCAAGCAGGGCGGCACCGCCGTCTACCAGGGCGACGTCAAGGTGCGCCAGGGCGTGCGCAAGTTTGATTCCGACTACGCCGAGCTCGATCAGAAGAGCCGGGACGTCATCGCCATCGGCAACATCTACTACAACGATGGCCAGATCACGGTCACCAGCGACAAGACCCTGAAATCCAACCTGGATACCAAGAACTCCGAGCTGGAAGAGGGCAAGTATCAGGTGCATGGCTCGCCGGTGCGCGGCTCCGCCGACCGGGTCACCATGACCAACAACAACCAGAACATCACCCTGGAAGGGGCCCAGTACACCACCTGCCCGCCGGGTCAGGAAGTGTGGACCCTGAAAGCGGGCAGCATCGACATCGATCAGACCGAGGTGTTCGGGGAAGCCTGGAACGCCAGTCTCTGGCTCTACGACTACCCGGTGTTCTACTTCCCGTACATCAACTTCCCCATCAAGGATGAACGCAAGACGGGCCTGCTCTACCCGGGTTATACCCAGAGCTCCAAGAACGGCATGGACATCACCCAGCCGTTCTACTGGAACATAGCCCCGAACTACGATGCCACCATCACCTCCCGCTTCATGGACAGACGGGGCCTGATGGAGCAGGTCGAGTTCCGCTACATGCCGGATCCGGCCCATGTCGGCAGCCTCTATTTCGAGAACCTGGCCAACGACAAGCAGTACGACGAGACGCCGAGTCTCAACGATTACCTCTCCGATGGTCATCGCTACCTGTTGAACGCCCGTCATACCTCCATGTTCATGGACAATGCGATGCGGGTCTCGGTGGACTACACCAAGGTGCGGGATCGGGATTACAACTACTTCAACGACTTCTCCCCCAAGGTGGGCACCCAGGTCGACAACCAGTTGCAGCAATCCCTGATGGCCGGTTACTTCCAGTCCAACTGGAACATCAACACCGAGGTGCGCACCTACCAGATCCTGCTAGCCAGCGCCCAGCAGCCCCACGAGCTGATGCCGCGCATCGACCACAACTATTACCAGCAAGGCAGCTGGTACGATCTCGCCTGGAACACCGAGATCACCAAGTTCGGCTACAACAACGCCCAGGCCATCGCCCAGAATCAGGGGAGTGCCTACACCGGTACCCGGGTCTACACGGCCCCGACCCTGACCATGCCACTCATTGACGAGGCCGGCTACTACCTCGACAGCCAGTACAAGCTGATGTACACCCGCTACGATCAGGAAGTGCCGGACAACATGAGCCAGACCTTTGTCAGCCGCTTTACTCCAGCTGGCGCCAATGGGGTTACCCTGGACGAAGGGATCATCACCCGCACCCTGCCCTCCTTCCGTCTCAAGGGCGGCATGACCTTCGAGCGCAACCAGAACTGGTTCGGCGGCGATGCCAACCAGACCCTGGAGCCGGAGTTCCAGTACCTCTATGTGCCCTACAAGGATCAGGACAACATAGGTGTCTATGACTCCACCAGCATGCGCCAGGACTACTACAGCCTGTTCAGCGATCGCCGCTACGCCGGTCTGGATCGCATCAGCGACTCCAACCGCCTGTCTGTCGGTGTCACCAGCCGGGTATATGATGACGCTGGTGATGAACGAATTCGGCTGGCCGTTGCCCAAGCTTTCGATTTTGTTGCGCCCAGGGTCAAGCTCTACCCCAGCGATGCTCTGACCACCAATACCCGTTCTCCGCTCTCCTTCGAGGGGGATGCCAAGATCAACGAGCAGTGGTTTGCCCATGCCGGCGCGCAATATGATGTGGACCAGAGCCGCTTCAGCTCTGCCAACAGCGCCGTCGAGTATCGCCGCGAGAAGCTGATCAGCCAGCTGAATCATCGTTTCGTGCGCGATGCCAACCTTGTGCCGAACACCAATAACGAGGTTACCGACCTCAACCAGATCGGCCTGCTGTTGACCACACCGCTCAACGATCAGTGGCACCTGTACGGGGGTTACTATCAGGAGCTGAATCAGAGCGTGAAGTCTGACCGCAAGGTAGGCCTGAAGTACGACTCCTGCTGCTGGAGCATCAACTTCAACCTGGAGTGGGTCAATACGCCCAACAACGTGAACAATACGTCCACAGCCGAGCGCAGTTTCGGTATTCAGTTTGAAATGAAAGGATTGGGTAGCGTGGGTACCGGCACCAAGGGCACCTCCCTGGACACCGAAGCACTGCCTTACATTCGTCCGTTTAACCTGCGAGACCAATAAGCGGTCTGGCAAACGCCTTGAGAGATGGATATGAAGAAGACGTTGATTTCCCTGCTGACTGCAGGCCTGTTCGGAGCCATGAGCCAGGGTGCCTTCGCCGCCCCCGAACTGATGGACAAGGTGCTTGCCGTGGTCAACAAGGACGTGGTGCTGGCCAGCCAGCAGGAAGCCCTGGTGCAGAAGGTGAAGGCCTCTGCCCAAGAGAGCGGCCAGTCCCTGCCCGATGACGCCACCCTGCGCAAACAGGCGCTGGATCGGCTGATCCAGGAGAGCCTGCAACTGCAACTGGCGGATCGTCAGGGCCTCAAGATCAGCGATACCCAGCTGGAGCAGGCTATCCAGAGCATCGCCGCCGACAACAAGATGACCCTGGATCAGCTGCGGGCCCAACTGGCCCGTGAAGGGCTGACCTATGCCCAGTATCGGGAAGAGGTGCGCCGCGAGATCCTGATGAACGAGGTGCGCCGCAATCAGGTGCGCCGCCGCATCAACATCTCCGAGCAGGAGGTGAAGCAGGTAGTCGACATCCTCGCCAAACAGGGTCAGCAACAGCAGCAATACCATGTCGGCCACATCCAGGTTGCCCTGCCGGACAACCCGAGCGCCGAGCAGCTCAACGCCGCCAAGAGCAAGATTGAACGCATCCTGGCCGCCCTCAAGCAGGGCGCCGACTTCCGCAAGATGGCCATTGCCGAGAGCAGCGGACCCAAGGCGCTGGAAGGGGGTGACTGGGGCTGGATGAGCCCGCAAGAGATGCCGACTCTGATGGCCGAGGCGGTGCAAGGCACCAAGAAGGGCGACATCGTCGGCCCGCTGCGTTCCGGTGCCGGCCTGCACATCATCAAGGTGTTCGACACCAAGGGCCAGCAGCAGGTCGTGCAGACCGAAGTGCGCGCCCGCCACATCCTGATCAAGCCCTCCATCATCCTGAGCGAAGAAAAAGCCAAGGGCATGCTGGACGGCATCCTGCACGACATCAAGAGCGGCAAGGCCAGCTTCGCCAGCCTGGCGGAGAAATACTCCGAAGATCCGGGCTCTGCGGTGCAGGGTGGCGAACTGGGCTGGTCCGATCCCAACGTCTATGTGCCGGAGTTCCGCGACATGGTCAACCGCCTGCAACCGGGCCAGATCAGCGAACCCTTCCGCACCACCCACGGCTGGCACATCGTCCAGCTGGAAGAGCGCCGCAGCCAGGATGCCACCAACAAGGCCCAGGAGCAGCGCGCCTATCAGCTGATCTACAACCGTCGCTTCACCGAAGAGTCCCAGGCCTGGCTGGACGAGCTGCGTGACGAGGCCTACATCCAGATCGAAGGCGCCGGCAGCTGATGAGTTGTCGTCGTCTCGCCATCACCCCGGGTGAACCGGCTGGGATCGGCCCGGATCTGGTGCTGCAGATTGCCCAGCAGGATTGGCCGCACCAGCTGGTGGTCATTGCCGATCCGGCGCTGCTGCGCGAGCGGGCTGCCCTGCTGGGGCTGCCCGTCGAGCTGCAGCCCTATGATGCCGACCAGCCTGCCCACCCGCAGCGGGCCGGTACCCTCACCGTCTGTCCGGTTCCCCTCGGCGCCGCCGTGGTGCCGGGCATGCTCGACGAGGGCAACGGCGCCTACGTACTGGCTACCCTGCAACACGCCTGCGACGGCAACATGAGCGGCGAATTTGCCGCCGTGGTGACCGGGCCGGTGCACAAGGGGATCATCAATCAGGCTGGCGTCTCGTTCAGCGGCCACACCGAGTTCTTCGCCCAGCAGTCGGGCACCGCCGACGTGGTGATGCTGCTGGCAACCGAAGGGCTACGGGTCGCGCTGGCGACCACCCACATTCCGCTGGCCTATGTGGCGATGGCCATCACCGAGGATCGGCTCAGCAAGGTGATCCGCATCCTGGATGCGGATCTCAAGAGCAAATTCGGCATCGCCAAACCCCGCATTTACGTCTGCGGCCTCAATCCCCACGCCGGGGAAGGCGGCCATCTCGGCCGTGAAGAGATTGACGTGATCGAACCCGCCCTGGCAGGCCTTCGCCAGGAGGGGATCGATCTGGTCGGCCCGTTGCCGGCCGATACCCTGTTCCAGGACAAATACCTCAAGGATGCGGATGCGGTACTCGCCATGTACCACGACCAGGGGCTGCCCGTGCTCAAATACAAGGGCTTCGGCAGTTCGGTCAATATCACCCTTGGACTTCCTTTCATCCGCACTTCGGTGGATCACGGCACCGCACTGGATCTGGCAGGCAAGGGCCTCGCCGACTCGGGCAGCCTGATCACCGCGATCAACCACGCCATCAAGATGGTAGAGAAAAAAAGATATGAGCAGTAAGGTGCAGAGCAACAAGGTGCACATGGGCCACACCGCCCGTAAGCGTTTCGGTCAGAACTTCTTGCACGATCGCTACGTGATCGATCAGATCGTGGCCGCCATCAATCCGCAGCCGGGTCAGAACCTGGTGGAGATCGGCCCGGGTCTGGCCGCACTGACCGAGCCGGTCGCCTCCCAGATGGACAAGATGACCGTGGTCGAGCTGGACCGGGATCTGGCCGCGCGCCTGCGCGAACACCCGACCCTCAAGGAGAAGCTGACCGTCATCGAAGCCGATGCCATGCGCTTCGACTTCGGCACCCTGATGGGGGAAGGCAAGGGGCCGCTGCGCATCTTCGGCAACCTGCCCTACAACATCTCCACCCCGCTCATCTTCCACCTGTGCGAGTTCGCCGACCGGGTAGAGGACATGCACTTCATGCTGCAAAAGGAAGTGGTCCTGCGTCTGGCCGCCGGCCCCGGCAGCAAGGCTTATGGCCGGCTGAGCGTGATGACCCAGTACTACTGCCAGGTAGTGCCGGTGCTGGAAGTGGGCCCTGGCGCCTTCAAGCCGGCGCCAAAGGTGGACTCCGCCGTGGTGCGCCTGATCCCGCACAAGAACCCGACCATAGTCGCAAAAGACATTCGTTGCCTGAACCGGGTCTGCACCGAGGGCTTCGGCCAGCGTCGCAAGACCATTCGCAACAGCTTCTCCAACTTCATCACGGACGCCCAGCTGACCGAGCTTGGTATCGATGGCAACCTGCGCCCGGAGAATCTCTCCCTCGAGCAGTTCGTCATGATCGCCAACTGGCTGGCGGATCAGCAACAGGCCTGATCCCGTGGCCACTCCGCACATCGTGATCCGCCCATACCCCCGTTATGTGACGGATTCCAAAGACCCTTACCAGTTCCACTATCTCATCGAGATCGAGAACCTGGGGCCGGGCCCGGTGCAGCTGCTGCACCGGCGCTGGCTCATCACCGATGCCAATGGCAAGATGCTGGAAGTCGAAGGCCCCGGCGTGGTCGGCGAGCAGCCGGTGATCGCAGAGGGAGAGACCTTCCGCTATCAAAGCGGCGTGCCGCTGGCCACCCCGCTCGGGGTGATGGAAGGGAGTTATACCCTGCAAGACGAGTCGGGGCAGCAATTCGAGGCGCCCATCGCGCCCTTTACGCTGGCCGTCCCCCACATTATCAACTGAGGTTTCATGGCGAACTGTTTTGTTGGCGATATCCAGGGCTGTTACGACGACTTGCGCCGTCTGCTGGATCTGGCCGAGTTCGATCCCGCTAACGACGTGCTCTGGCTGTGCGGCGATCTGGTCGCCCGCGGCCCGGATTCGCTCAATACCCTGCGCTTCGTCAAGGGGCTGGGCAACCGGGCCGTCACCGTGCTCGGCAACCACGACCTGCATCTGCTGGCGGTCGCCGATGGCGTCGCCCCGCTCAAGAAGAAGGACAAGCTGCAGGAGCTGATGGAGGCACCAGACCGGGACGAGCTGCTGGAGTGGCTGCGCCACCGTCCGCTGCTGGCGGAGCACCCGGACCTGCCCATCATGATGGTGCATGCCGGCATCTCCCCGGCATGGGACGCCCGCACCGCCCGCAACTGCGCCCGCGAGGTGGAGAGCCTGCTGCGTGGCGATCAGTACCAGTGGCTGCTGCACAACATGTATGGCGATCAGCCGGATGGCTGGCAGGACGATCTGGTCGGGATCGAGCGCTACCGCTACATCATCAACACCTTTACCCGGATGCGCTTCTGCTATTTCGACGGCCGGCTCGACTTCAAATGCAAGAAGGGCCCCAAGGAGTCGACCCCGGGCCTGCGCCCCTGGTTCGAGCAGCGCGAGCACCATGTGGATGACCCCATCCTGGTGTTCGGCCACTGGGCTGCCCTGATGGGCAACACCGGCAAGCAGGACATCAAGGCACTGGACACCGGCTGTGTCTGGGGCAACAGCCTCACCCTGTGGCGCTATGAAGATGACGCCCTGATCGCCACCCCCTGTCCCACTTACGCCAAGTGACGATAAGGGGGCTGTGTCTGAGCAATCAGTGCCTCACCCTGCGGCGCTATGATGCTGATGCCCTGATCGCCACCCCCTGTCCCACTTACGCCAAGTGACGATAAGAGGCTGGGTCTGAGTGATCAGCACCTCACTATAAAGATGGTGCCTTGATAATTCTTCTGTCCCACCCACACCAAGCAGGTGGCAGGCAATAAAACAAAACGGGCCCGGCATCGCTGGACCCGTTTTCTATGGAGCATCGCTCACCCTAGAGCTTGCGCCCCAACCGCTTCTCGATCTGCTGCCGCTCCCACTCGGGGCCAAACAGCTTGAACGGCTGGAACAGGTTGATGGCATGGGAGATCAGTCCCAACCCCCAGCCCAGCGCCGGCCACCAGGCCCAGATATAGCCCGGGTTGCTCAGGTAGTTGATGACAAACAGCCCGCAAATCACCAGCAGGTAGCTGGCGATGTGGTAATAGAAGCCCTTGAGCCCCTCCACATAGCGCATGGCAGCCCGCTCCTCTACCGATACCCGTATCTCATCCCGTTCCATCGTGTCACTCCCTCTCATCTCGTGCTCCTGTTGGCTTGTACCGTCAAGTTGCGCCACTTCGAGCTCAAAGACGGCGGCCAGGGCCTTGAGGGATTCCAGTCCGGGCTGCTGGCCCTGCTCGATCCGCTGAATGGTGCGAACGCTCAGGCCGGTAAAGGCGGCCAACTGCTCCTGTGACCAGCCCCGCTGCAATCTCAACTTCCTGACGATCATCTCGAACTCCTTGTGGTTGATTGACGGGGCCAGCATAGGGGCCGGCGGGTGCCATGGGCCACGACAGCGCCCTGACACCAACCTGACTTTCCTTTGGATTCAGTGCATTAGATAAAAGAGCGTGCTCAAAAAAACCTGTCTTCCCTCCCCACGACGCCCCCCTTTCGATCACCTGACAGCAGGGCGACAGAGGTGGTGCTTTGTGCAAGATAGCGCCTTGGTATCGGGCAGGCGAGCTTATAGCGCCTGCATCAACTCGGCGGCAATCTCGAAAGAGCGCAGACGAGCCTGATGATCGACGATGGGACCGTTGAACATCAGCTCGTCGGCCCGGGTTTCCGCCAGCAGCGCCTTGAGGCCGTGACGTATCTGATCCGGGTTGCCCACCAGCGAACGGGCCAGGGTCTGCTCCATGGCCAGCAGCTCGCGCTCCGACCACTCCTCTCCCAGCTCGATGACGGGGGCCGGCAGCTTGCCTGCGTTGCCGCGATGCAGACGCAGGAACTGCTGCTGCAGGGTGGTGAACTGGAAGCGTGCCTCCCGCTCGCTGTCGGCGGCGATCATGTTGATGCAGACCACCGCATGGGGCTTGGGCCAGCGGGCGGAGGGGCGATACTGGGCACGGTAGATCTCCAGCGCCTGCAGCAGCATGGCGGGGGCGAAGTGGGAGGCAAAGCCGAACGGCAGCCCCATAGCCGCCGCCAGCTGGGCGCTGTAGAGGCTGGAGCCCAGCAGCCAGATGGGCAGGTGCAGCCCCTGCCCCGGTACCGCCTGCACCGCCCCCACCTCGTCGCCAAAGTAATCCATCAACTCGCGCACATCAGCCGGGAAGTCATCCACCTCACCGCTGCGCTGGCGTCTGAGCGCCCGCATGGTGCGCTGATCGGTGCCAGGCGCACGGCCAAGCCCCAGATCGATGCGATCCGGATAGAGCGACGCCAGGGTGCCGAACTGTTCGGCGATGACCAGCGGCGAGTGGTTCGGCAGCATGATGCCACCCGCCCCGATGCGCAGGGTATTGGTGCCGCCGGCCAGATGACCGATCAGCACCGAAGTGGCGGCGCTGGCGATGCCCGGCATGTTGTGGTGCTCGGCCAGCCAATAGCGGCAATAGCCCAGGCGTTCGGCATGACGGGCCAGGTCCAGCGAGCGGCGAAACGACTCGGCCGGCTGGGAGCCTTCGGCCACGGGCACCAGATCGAGTACGGAATAGGGGATGGCAGACATGGGTCACTCCATTGATTCACAGACCAGTAACAAGTGGGGCAATGTAGCACGGGATACCTGAATGAATCACGTGATCAGCCGGCAAAATTGGCCAGAGCGAGCGCCGAGAGCCCCGGCAGGGGCCGTTTCCGTCAGCCACATCCCGATATCCATGAATGGGTTATTGTGTTTTCTGTCATCCTATTGGCACACTGCAAGCTGATCGTCTCTGCAATCGCCCGTGTGACAAGGATGTGTCCATGACAACTGCCAGGCCAGGTCGTAAACCCTTCTACGTGCATATCGCCACCCTCTTCATCCTGCTGTTCACCCTGCTCGGCAGCGCCCTCATCGCCTTGCAGTTCCAGCAAGGGGCGCGCCAGGGACTGGAACACGAGCGACAGAACTTCCTGCAGTATCGCCAGCAGCTGGCCCTCGCCCTGCAACTGAACGAGCGGCCGGCCCGCATGTCGCTCAGCCTGTTGCGCAGCGGCCAGCTGGCCGCCATGACCACCTTGACCGAACGCCTGGCCTATCTGCCGCAACTGGCGGAGGTGCTGGCCAACAGCCCCAGCTATGGAGCCGTCTATGCCGGCTACGAAGACGGCGACTTCTTTCTGGTACGCAAGCTGACCGAGCGGGCCAGAGCCCAGCTGGGCGGCGTACCGGCTACCAGTACCCTGCTGGTGCAGAGCCTCAGCCAGGGCAAGGGGGAATTTCTCTATTTCGATCAACGGCTGACCCTGCTCGAACGCCGTGCCATGCCGAACTACCGCTACGATCCCCGCAGCCGCGACTGGTACAAGCAGGCCCGCTGGCGCGCGGGGATCGCCACCACCAGTCCCTATCTCTTCTTCACCACCAAGGAGCCGGGCATGACGCTGGCGGTGGAGAGCGACGACCGGCGCGCCGTGATCGGACTCGACACCAGCGTCGAGGGGCTGTCGGCCCTGATCGGCAAGCTGCAGCTGCCCGCCCAGAGCCAGGTGATCCTGTTTGACGAGTACGCCACCCTGCTGGCCGCCGACCCCAGACACCTGCCCAGCTTCGAACAGCTGAGCCAGCTGCCCATGCTGGCGACCCTGCCCCACCCGGCCCTGCCGGATCTGCAGCAGCGGATCATCAGCCAGCCCACCCTGCTGAGCGAGCCGGCGGAGCTCAACCTGACCGCCGCCGATGGCAGTGACTGGCTGGTCAACCTCGCTCCCCTCGGGACCGACTCCCCTTTCCACATCGCCCTGCTGGTCTCGGCCGACCTGCTCTATCAGCAGGCCCGGGACGAAGCCCTGGTCAACCTGGGTTGGGCACTGGCGGGCCTGCTGCTGCTGCTGCCGGTGATCTGGCTGGTCTCGCGGCGCACCGCCACCCCGCTGCTGGCGCTCACCCAGGAGGCGGAGCGGATCCAGCACTTCGATTTTGGCGAGAGCCGGGTCCCCGAGTCGGCCATCCGCGAGATCGACGATCTGGCCCGCACCATGTCCGGCATGCGGCTGACCCTCGGCAACTTCATGAACATGGGGCGGGCGCTGGCGGCCGAACACCGCTTCGACTCCCTGCTCAGCCGCATTCTGCACGAGACCATCGCCGCGGTGCAGGCCGAAGGGGGTTGTCTCTACTTGGCCCAGGAGCAGGGCATGGTGGCGGTACAGGCGCTGTGGCGCCAAGCGCCGCTGCCGGCCGGACAGATCCGCTGGCAGCAGGCCCTGTTTGGCGAGCTGGCCCGGGGCGAGCGGCTCAGCCTCGTCATCGATCAGAGCGGCTGGCAGCAGTATCTGGCCGACTGGGGCCCCTTCCCCGGCCCCTGCCAGCTGGTGGCCGAGCCGCTGCGCAACCATCGCCAGGAGCTGAGCGGCTGCCTGCTGCTGATCCTGCCTGACTGCCCGGCCCGTGAGCTGGCCTCGCGCATCAGCCTGATCGAGGCGCTGGCCGGCACCTCGGCCTCCGCCATCGAGAACCAGCGCCTGTTGGAGGAGCAGAAACAGCTGCTGGAATCCTTCATCGAGCTGATGGCTGGCGCCATCGACGCCAAGAGCCCCTACACCGGCGGCCACTGCCAGCGGGTGCCGGAGCTGACCCGGATGCTGACCGAAGCCGCCTGTGCCCAACAACAGGGGCCGTTCGCCGAGTTTCGGCTCAACGAGGAGGAGTGGGAGGCCATCCATATCGCCAGCTGGCTGCACGACTGTGGCAAGGTGACCACCCCCGAGTTCGTGGTGGACAAGGCCACCAAGCTGGAGACGCTCTACGACCGGATCCACGAGATCCGCACCCGCTTCGAGGTGCTCAAGCGTGACGGCTACATCGAGGCGCTGGCGGCCCGCCTGCCAGCATCGGAACGGGAAGCGGCCAGGAGCGAGGTGGCTCCGCTCTGGAGCACCCTGGATCAGGAGTTCGCCTTCGTTGCCGAGTGCAACCTGGGCGGTGAGTGGATGGCGCCGGAGAAGCTGGCCAGACTGGATGCCATCGCCAGCCGCACCTGGCTGCGCACCCTGGACGATCGACTCGGCATCAGCCGGGAGGAGCTCAAGCTGCGCCAGAACGAACCGGCCGCACCACTGCCCTGCGTCGAACCCCTGCTGGCGGACAAGGCCGCCCACCTCATCCCCCGCCCCGTTCACGATCAGCTGGACGAGCGCAACCCCTGGGGCTTCAAGGTGCGAGTGCCCACTCACCTCTACAACCGCGGCGAGCGTTACAACCTCGCCATCTGTCGCGGCACCCTCACCGAGGAGGAGCGCTACAAGATCAACGAGCACATCATCCAGACCATCCG
The DNA here is from genome assembly GCF_013085505.1 of Aeromonas sp. 2692-1. Classification (NCBI taxonomy): domain Bacteria; kingdom Pseudomonadati; phylum Pseudomonadota; class Gammaproteobacteria; order Aeromonadales; family Aeromonadaceae; genus Aeromonas; species Aeromonas sp. 2692-1. The sequence goes on along the minus strand of NZ_CP038513.1, from coordinate 1,884,437 downwards.
CATGCTCGAGCGCCTCCCCTTCCCCCGCCATCTGCGCAGCGTGCCCGAGATTGCCGGCGGCCACCACGAGCGGATGGACGGCAAGGGCTATCCGCGCCAGCTGCTGGGAAGCCAGATGAGTATCCCCGCCCGCATCATGGCCATCGCCGACATCTTCGAGGCGCTGACCGCCAGCGATCGCCCCTACAAATCGGGCAAGACGGTCTCCCAGTCGCTGGCCATCATGCAGAGCATGGTGCGCGAGCAACACATCGATCCCGCCCTGTTTGCCCTGTTTGTCAGCAGCGGCATCTGGCGCGACTACGCCGAGCGCTTCCTCGCCCCCGAGCAGCTGGATCCGGTAGATGAAGCCGCCCTGCTGGCCGCGCTGGCCTAGGGCGGGTCATATTTTCTTACATTTGCGGACTGGCCTGAGCGTCCCCGGCTGGTTATAACGGTGCCCCTATAGCGAAGGGGGAGCAATAGACTCCCCCTCACTCTTTGTCACACCACACTGTTCAGGTTATCTATGTCAAAACATCTCATTGTGCTGGGCGCGCTGACGCTGTCCGGCTGCTCCCTGCTGTCTCCCCCCGCCCCCACCGTCACCCCGGTACACCTGGCCGATGCCAGCCAGCGCGGCTTCTACATCGAGTGCAGCAGCATGACCGCCTGCTTCCAGCAGGCCAACCAGACCTGCCCGCAGGGCTACAAGGAGACCGATCGTCGCCAGCAGACGCTCTACAGCACCCAGTATCTGGGGGGCAGCTACGACGAAGACAAGAAGGTCTACAAGGCAGCCAAGCCCTATCGGGTCGCCAACACGGTCCACTCCCTGACCATCCAGTGTCCGGTCGACATGGGCATCACGCCACGCTGATCCGCGCCTCGCGGCCGGCACGGGAAACCCGAATCCTGGCCGGCCCTTCTCTTGTCTCACCAAGAACGAGCCTCTTATGTCACCCAGAATATGGCTGCTGGGCAGCATCTTGCTGTCCGGCTGCGCCCTGCTGCCGGCACCCGCCACCGTCAGCGAACTCCCCTCCGCCAATCCCGCCCAGCAACGCTTCCAGATCGAGTGCGGCGCGCCAGAGGAGTGCCAGCAACAGGCGCTCTTGAGCTGCCCCCACGGCTATCAGCAAGTCGATCGAAGCAAGCGCACCATCACCACTCACCAGATGAGCATGGGGGTCGCCGATCCGGTCACGGGATTTAGCCCAGGCTTCCCCCAGACCAGCACCTTCACCACCCACATGCTGCTGGTACAGTGCCCCCGCACACCGGCACTGCCCCACCCGCTTGGACGCTGACGAAAAAGAGCCCGCAGGCCCTTTTCCCGTTGTCACCGCCACTCAGCCCGTCGCCTCGGCGTGCTGGCGGGCCAGCTCGTCGCTCATCAGCTCCCGCATCCTGAATTTTTGCAGCTTGCCGGTCACCGTCATGGGGTACTCCTCCACGAACCGGATGTATCTGGGCACCTTGAAATAGGCGATGCGGGCCGCCAGGAACTGTTTCAGCTCCTCCTCGCTGGCCTCCTGACGGGGTCTGAGCTTGACCCAGGCGCACACCTCTTCGCCATAGCGCTCGCTGTCGACCCCGAACACGGCCGCATCCTGCACCGCCGGATGATCGTAAAGACGCTCTTCGATCTCGCGCGGATAGATGTTCTCGCCACCGCGGATGATCAGCTCCTTGCTGCGCCCGACGATCCGCACATAGCCCTCTTCATCCATGATGCCGATGTCCCCCGAGTGCAGCCACCCCTCCTGGTCGATGGTCTCCGCCGTCTTGATCGGATCCTCCCAGTACCCCTGCATCACCCCGTTGCTGCGACAGCAGATCTCGCCCCGCTCGCCGATTGCGACTATCTCTCCGCTGGGGTCGACCAGCTTGATCTCGGTGTGACCGATGGCGCGGCCGACCGTGGTGACCCGCTTGTCCAGCGGCGCATCGATGGCGGTCATGTGATTGATGGGGCTGCACTCGGTCTGGCCGTAGGCGATGGTCACCTCGGTCATGTGCATCAGGGTCTGCACCTTGCGCATCAAGGGCTCGGGGCAGATGGCACCGGCCATGATGCCGGTGCGCAGGGAGGAGAGATCGAACTGGTCAAACTCCGCCAGCTCCAGCTCGGCGATGAACATGGTCGGCACCCCGTGCAGGGCGGTGCAGCGCTCCTCGCTCACCATCCGCAGGGTGGCCACCGGATCGAAGGCTTCGGCCGGAAACAGGGCGCAGGCCCCCACGCTGATGCTGGCCAGGTTGCCGAGCACCATGCCGAAACAGTGGTAGAGCGGCACCGGAATGCAGAGCCGGTCCTGCTCGCTGAACGCCATGCCTTGCGCCACCTGGCGACCGTTGTTGAGGATGTTGCTGTGGCTGAGGGTGGCTCCCTTGGGGTTGCCAGTAGTGCCCGAGGTGAACTGGATGTTGATGGCGTCATCGGGTTTGAGGGTGGCCGCCACCCGGGCCAGCCAGGCCGGGTCCTGCCGGTCGCCCAGTGCCAGCACCTCGGGGAAGTTGAGCATGCCGGCGCTTTGTTCCTCCCCGAGCCGGATCACCATCTCCAGGCTCGGCAGCCGGGATGATGCGAGGCGGCCGGGTGGGCAGTGCGCCAGCTCGGGGGCCAGCACCCCCAGCATGGCGAGGTAGTCGCAGCCCTTGAACGCACTGGCACAGATGAGGGCCCGACAGCCCACGTTGTTGATGGCAAAGGCCAGCTCGTAGCTGCGGTAGGCGGGGTTGATGCAGACCATGATGGCCCCGATGCGGGCCGTGGCAAATTGCACCAGGCACCACTCGATGTTGTTCGGCGACCAGATGCCGACCCGATCCCCCGGCCGGATCCCGAGCGCCAGCAGGCCCAGCGCCAACCTGTCTATCTGGGTCAGGTATTCACGGTAGTTCCAGCGGATCTGCTGGTGGCGCACCACCACTGCGGGTCGGTCGGGAAAACGTTCCGCCACCTGTTGCAGGTAGGCGCCTATGGTCTGATGAAGCAGCGGCTGATCGCAGGGACCGGCCCGGTAGCTGAGCAGTGAGGTCATGGGGTGACTCCTGGCCACATAGGTTGGACGTGCCTACTGCTCGGCTGGCGTGTTTTTGCAGCCTGTTACATTAATGTAAAAACAAGGTCTGCAAAAGACTCACTTTGGTCTAATGCCAGCCATAAAAAACGGCCAACCGAAGTTGACCGTGTGACAAGGCGCGAGCCGGATCAGAACAGCAGGTGCGCCACCCCGGCGATGACCGGCAGGGTGATCAGGGTACGCAGCAGGAAGATCACGAACAGCTCCCACAACTTGACCGGGATCTTGCTGCCCAGCAGCAGGGCGCCCACTTCCGACATGTAGATGAGCTGGGTGACCGACATGGCGGCGATCACGAAGCGGGTGATGTCGCTCTCGATGGTGGAAGCCAGCACCGCCGGGATGAACATGTCGGCAAAGCCCACCATGATGGTCTTGGAGGCCGCTTCTGCCTCCGGCAGTTGCAGCAGCTCCAGCAAGGGTACGAAAGGGGCCCCCAGCCAGTTGAAAATGGAGGTGTGCTCGGCCAGCATCAGGGCGCAGGTGCCGATGGCCATCACCACCGGCAGCACGCCGAAGATCATGTCCAGCGCATTCTTCACCCCTTCCCGTGCCACTGCCCCCATGTCGGTCATGCCCTCGGCCTTGGTCAGGGCCCGCTCATAGCCGTAGCTCAGCACGCTGTGCTGATGTGGTACCGACTCCTGCTTACGACACAGGGGAGTACCGTCGCTGTAAACATCCTTCTTCCAGCAAAGTGGCGGCAGGCGCGGCACCACGATGGCGGCCACCACCCCGGCCAGGCAGACGGTCAGGTAGAAGGGCACGAACATGTGCTCCAGCCGAACCTGGGAGATCACCACCAGGCAGAAGGTGATGGAGACGGCAGAGAAGGTGGTGCCGATGACGGCCGCTTCCCGCTGGGTGTAGAACTTGCCTTCGTACTGTTTGCTGGTCAGCAGGATGCCGACACTGCCATCCCCCAGCCAGGAGGCGAAACAGTCCACCGCGGAGCGACCGGGCAGACGGAACACCGGGCGCATGATGCGGGTCATCATGGTGCCGACAAACTCCAGCAGACCGAAATCGAGCAGCAAGGGCAGCAGCAGGCCGGCGAAGATGAAGACGGAGAACAGCACCGGCAGCAGATCATGCAGCACCAGGCCGCCGGTCGCATCGGAGCGCAGGGCCGCCGGGCCCGCCTCGAAGAAGGTCAGCAGCACGAAGATGCCGCCCAGCACCCGCACGCAGGCCCAGAAGGGGGAGACGTTGAACAGGCTGTTGAGGAAGGGGCGTCTGACCAGGATCGCCGGCTTGAACAGCCAGGCTACCAGCGTCATCAGCATGGTGGTGGTGATGATGGCGCTGACCATGGCCACCAGATAATCGGCAAACACCGTCTGTACCAGCTTCGCCAGCACGGCCACAGGGATGGTGACGTTTCCGTCATAAATGACGGGGGTCATGAACAGCAGGATCCCGATGAGTGACGGGACCAGGAACATCAGCACGTTGCGGCGGGTATTGAGCGCAGGTGCTTGCAGAGTCTTTTCCAGCATGGTCTACAGCCTTAATGTTACTTTTCCTTAGCCAGGCAAACCTGCATATCCATGCTCTCGCCCGGCAAAACGGGCGCAAGAATACCCCAATAAAATGCACAAACAAGCCTTTAATGGATCATTTCAAGCATAAATATTTATACAGGCAAACCTTCCATAAGAATGCACGCAAGCAGATACGCATATCAATTCATTGCAATTGGTTAGCATATTGTTTCGGCAAGGTTACATTCAGGTGCGCAGTATAATCAGTTGCGGTCGGCAGGCAATAAGTGACATAAGAAATATATCTATATGGTGATCCGGTCGATCCCCATAAAAAAACCGGAGCCTGGGAAGGCTCCGGTTTCTCAGCACCGGGTGGCGGTATCACGACCGCGCACGAGATCTGGGTCAGTCACGCACGTAGATGACTTCCACGCCATCATCGTCTTCGTCGTCCCACTCGTCGTCGTCCAGTGATTCATCAAACGCCTTGGAGGCGGCCAGCGCATCGGCTTCAGCCTTGGCCAGCTGGTTCTTGTGGTAGTCGTCCCACTTGAACTCCACCTTCTCGATGGCGTCTTTGGCATCTTCCGCCAGCTGACGGGGCATGGTGTCCAGCAGGTCCAGGATGTCGTAGCAAACCTTCTTGGTCCCTTCCTTGCTGATGGCGGTGATGGCGTAGACAGGGCCTTCATGATTGAGGGCGGTCTTGACGCGCTCCATCACTTCCTGCGCCTCTTCTTCCAGGATCAGGTCCATCTTGTTGAACACCAGCCAGCGCGGCTTGCTCGCCAGCTCAGGGCTGTATTTTTCCAGCTCCCGGACAATGGTCACCGCATTTTCGGCCGGATCAGAACCATCGACCGGGCAGATGTCCACCAGATGGATCAGCACTCGGCAACGCTCGAGGTGCTTGAGGAAGCGGATACCGAGGCCGGCGCCTTCGGCGGCACCTTCGATCAGACCGGGAATGTCGGCGATGACGAAGGAGCGGGAGTTCTCACCACGCACCACGCCCAGGTTAGGCACCAGGGTGGTGAAGGGGTAGTCGGCCACTTTCGGACGGGCCGCGGAGACGGCACGGATGAAGGTGGACTTGCCGGCGTTGGGCAGACCCAGCATGCCGACGTCGGCCAGCAGCAACAGCTCCAGCTTCAGGGTACGCACTTCACCCGGGGTACCGTTGCTCTTCTGGCGCGGCGCCCGGTTGACGGAGCTCTTGAAACGGGTGTTGCCCAGACCGTGGAAGCCGCCCTTGGCGACCAGCAGCTTCTGCTCGTGGTGGGTCAGGTCACCCAGCAGTTCGCCGGTGTCTTCATCGCTGGCGCGGGTGCCGACCGGTACGCGCAGGATCCTGTCCTTGCCGCGACGGCCGGTACAGTTGGCGCTCTGGCCATTCTCGCCACGTTCGGCGGCGTGAAAACGCTCGAAACGGTAGTCGATCAGGGTGTTCAGGTTTTCATCGGCAACCAGATATACGTCGCCACCGTCACCGCCGTCACCGCCGTCCGGGCCGCCGTTTGGAATGTACTTCTCACGGCGAAAGCTCACACAACCGTTACCACCGTCACCGGCATCGACTCGAATCTGGACTTCATCAACAAACTTCATAGGTAACCGTCACCTTAATTCGAAAAACCGATACGCAATTATAGTGGTACAGACCCCTGCGGGCGATACGCATCTTGCCAAGCATGCCCTTTCAGAGCCAGGGTCAGCTGCGTGCCGTTTTTTCGTAAACTGCTGCAGAAAAACAAAAGCCCCGCCTGTTGGCGGGGCTTCGGATCCTTGCGGTCCGTAATTACTCAGCAACGATGCTAACGTACTTACGGTTCAGCGGACCTTTAACTTCGAACAGGATTTTACCAGTCGCAGTAGCGAACAGGGTGTGATCCTTGCCCAGACCAACGTTGGTACCGGCGTGGAACTTGGTGCCACGCTGACGAACGATGATGCTGCCAGCCAGAACTGTTTCGCCGCCGAAACGCTTCACGCCCAGGCGTTTAGCTTCTGAATCGCGGCCGTTGCGGGATGAACCGCCAGCTTTTTTGTGTGCCATCTATCGTACTCCTCTAATTAAGCGCTGATGCCAGTGATTTTGACTTCAGTGAACCACTGACGGTGGCCCGCTTGCTTACGGTGGTGCTTACGACGACGGAACTTGACGATAGTCACTTTCTCGCCACGGCCGTGAGCCACAACTTCAGCTACAACCTTGCCACCTTCAACGAAAGGAGCACCTACTTTAAAAGTGTCGCCTGCAGCAACCATCAGCACTTCGTTGAAGTCGATGGTAGCGCCAGTCTCAACGTTCAGCTTTTCCAGACGAACGATTTGACCTTCGGCCACACGGTGTTGTTTTCCGCCGCTTTGGAATACCGCGTACATTTGATTAACTCCGTAAAGGCGTGTCTTTTGCTCAAGGCCAGACACGCGCAAAAACCTATAACAATGGGCCGGCATTCTACGCAAATCGATTTGCTCAGGCAAGGCCAATTTAGCAAAAAGTTTATTTTGTGCGCATATCTGCCGCCGTGAACAAACGCTTAACTGTAACCCATTGTGAAATCGTGTAGAATCCCCGCCATTGCTAAAATCGCAGTCATCACTGCCGTCACGTTACGAGACTTATGGACCAACAGACTATCCGTGCGCTCTGTGCCGCCGACATGACGGCGGTCAATGAACTGATCCTGGCGAGACTCCAGTCCGATGTCAGCCTGATCAACCAGCTGGGTTTCTATATTGTCAGTGCAGGCGGGAAACGGATGCGCCCCATGCTGACCGTCATGGCCGCCCGCGCACTGGGATACGAAGGTGAAGATCACCTGAAACTGGCTGCCATCATCGAATTCATTCATACCTCCACCCTGCTGCACGACGACGTGGTCGACGAATCCGACCTGCGCCGCGGCCGGGAAACCGCCAATGCCCTGTTCGGCAATGCCGCCAGCGTGCTGGTCGGTGACTATCTCTACAGCCGTTCCTTCCAGATGATGAGCGAGCTCTCCAACCTGCGGGTGATGGAGATCCTCTCCGATGCCACCAATACCATCGCCGAAGGGGAAGTATTGCAGCTGATGAACTGCAACGATCCGGATACCACCGAAGAGAGCTACATGACGGTCATCTACTGCAAGACCGCCAAGCTGTTCGAGGCGGCCACCCGCCTCGCTGCCGTGCTGACCCATCAGCCCGAGCCCGTCGAGCAGGCGATGACCGACTACGGCAAGTATCTGGGTACCGCCTTCCAGATCATCGACGATGTGATGGACTACTGCTCCCAGAGCGACGAGATGGGCAAGAACGTCGGCGACGATCTGGCCGAAGGCAAACCCACCCTGCCGCTGCTGCGAGCCATGGAAGTGGGCAGCCCGGAAGAACGCCAGCTGGTGCGCGATGCCATCGAGCACCGCAACGGCATGGAGCACCTCGACCGGATCCTGACCATCCTCGACCGTACCGGCGCCCTGGAATACTCCCGCATGCGGGCTCGGGAAGAGGCCGACAAGGCCATCGCGGCCCTAGCCATCCTGCCGGACTCCCAGCACAAACAGGCATTGGAAACACTGGCCCACATGGCGGTGCAGCGCAGCGCCTGATGCCAGTCGGAGCACAATAAAAAAGAGGCCAAAGGGCCTCTTTTTTATTGTCCGGCAAACACAGTCTGGCCCACTCAGCACCATCCTCTAACGCGCCAGCGCCCACAGAATAACGGCCCCAGCTACCACCAGACAGCCGCCGATGCGGCGCAGCTGCTCGGTGGGCTGCTCGCTCAGCAGCCGCAACATCTGTTGCCAGGCGCGCGGCATCAGCAGCGGTCCCAGCCCCTCGAACAGCAACAGCAAGCCCAGCCCCATCAAGATGGATGTCAGCATCATCTCTCCTCTCAACCACTACGTCCACAAGCTGCCGGAACACCGGCAAGCCCCCGACCGCCAAACAAAAGGGCCTGAATCATCAGGCCCTTGGGTGTTATTGCGACTCGCTTACTGCTTGCTGCCGTGCGGCGACTTGAGGTAGCGGAAGAACTCGCTGTCCGGCTTGAGGACCATCAGGTCATTGCCACCGGCAAAGCTCTTGCGATAGGCCTCCATGCTGCGCACGAAGCTGAAAAACTCGGGGTCTTTCTTGTAGCTGTCGGCATAGATCTTGGCGGCCTCGGCATCCCCTTCACCACGCAGCTGACGGGCGTTACTCTCGGCGTCGGCGATCATCACGGTCACCTTGCGGTCGATGTCGGCGCGCAGGATCTCGGCCTGCTCGCGGCCCTGGGAGCGATGCTCACGGGCTACCGCAGTCCGCTCGGCACGCATCCGCTGATAGATAGAGCTGGAGACTTCCACCGGCAGGTTGATCTGCTTGATGCGCACATCCACCACCTTGATGCCGAGCTCGGAGGAGCGCGCCATCTTCATCAGGGCATCTTCCATCACGGTACTGCGCTCACCGGAGACGATGTCCTTGATGGTGCGGTTGCCGATCTCGGAACGCAGACCGTTGTTGATCTTGCGCTTGAGCAGGTCTTCGGCCTGGATCTTGTTGCCACCACCGGTCGCCAGGTAGTACTTGGAGAAGTCCTCGATCTTCCACTTCACGTAGGAGTCGATGATGAGGTCTTTCTTCTCGGACGTAACGAAGCGATCCGCCTGCCCTTCCAGGGTCTGGATGCGGGCATCCATCTTGCGTACCTGATCGATGAGCGGCACCTTGAAGTGCAGGCCCGGCTCGTACAGGCGCGGTTCACCGGAGTCGACCCGCTTCACCTTGCCGAACTGCACCACGATGCCCTTCTGACCTTCATCGACGATGAAGACCGATGAGAAGCAGACCATGGCGGCCACAGCGATGACACCAATAGCTATCTTTTTCATCTATTAGTTTCTCCCTGAGCTGAAACGGTCGCCGCTACGCAGCGGAGTCGGAGTGGAGTTGGCCCCTTCGTTGGACGGCGGGGTCTGTTCCACCACCGGTGCACCTGCCGGACGGGCCGGTTGCACTGCGGTCGCCTTGCCGGAAAGCTTGTCGAGCGGCAGATAGATCATGCTGTTGTTGCCAGCCGGCATGTCGACCACCACCTTGTTGGCCTGCTGATACAGCTCTTCCATGGTCTCCAGGTAGATACGGTCACGGGTCAGCTCGGGCGCAGCCTGATACTGGGGCAGCAACTCGTTGAAGCGAGCGACTTCACCCTTGGCCTTCAGCACGATCTGGGACTTGTAGGCCTCGGCCTCCTGCTCCAGACGCTTGACCTGGCCGCGGGCCTTCGGTTCCACTTCACGGGCATAGGCTTCGGCTTCACGAATGAAGCGCTGTTCATCTTCCTGGGCGGAGATGGCGTCATCGAAGGCGTCTTTCACCTCTTCCGGCGGACGTGCCGGCAGGAAGTTGACGTCGACGATCTGCAGACCCATGTGATACGGCTCGATGATGCTGTCGATCACCTGCCAGGTCTCCTGGCGCACCTTCTCACGACCGGTGGTCAGCACGTCGTCCATCCGGGTGTGGCCCACCACGTAACGCAGGGCGCTGTCGGTGGCCTGGCTCAGACTCTCGTCGGCGTTGGTGACGCTGAACAGATACTGCTCCGGGTCGACCACGCGATACTGCACGTCCATCTCGACCCGCACCACGTTCTCGTCCTGGGTCAGCATGAAACCGGAAGCCGGCAGGGAGCGGACCGATTCCACGTCCACCGGGATCACCCGATCGATGAAGGTCGGCTTCCAGCGCAGGCCGGGATCCACGTTGTGGGAGTACTCGCCAAAGCGCAGCACCACGCCCCGCTCGGCTTCACGAATGGTATAGAAGCCGCTGACGACCCACACCACTACCGCCACCACCAGGGCGATGGAGAGGCCAAACTTGCCTACATCGCCACCACCAGACTTGCCGCCACCGAGCAGACCACCAAAACGGCGGCTTACCTTGCGCAGCATCTCGTCCAAATCAGGGGGTCCCTGATTCTTGCCGTTGTTCCCCCAGGGGTCACGGTCTTTGCCGTTGTTACCAGGCTCATTCCAAGCCATCAGCGTCTCCATTAATACATGCGGATGGATATCATCTCTATCGGGCCATCAACCGTTGATGAAGCCAGCAAACATTCATCTCATCGACGAATCAATGCCTGATAAAGCGTTGTAAACTCTCACCTTCTTGTTTCATGAGGCGGTTCCAGTCAGCCAGTTGCAGGCGGACTTCCAACACAAAATCCCCCTCCTCGCTGAAACCTTCCTGCTCGATGCCCTTGAGGCGATAGAGCGCACTGCGCAATCTGGCGGCCGAAGGCGGCAACTGCAGGGTGTGGTGCACCATGGATCCGGCCAGCAATTCAGTCAGGGCCGTAAACAGGTCAGCACATCCTTCCCCGGTCTGGGCTGACAGCCAGACCCGTACCGGGCGCCCCTCTTCGTCACGCTCCAGCCCGACCGGATGTTCACCCAGCTTGTCGATCTTGTTGCAGATCATCAGCTGGGGTCGGTCATCGGCTTCGATCTCGGCCAGCACCTGCTGCACCGACTCGATATTTTCCTGCATCTGCTCATCGGCACAGTCCACCACGTGCAGCAGCAGGTCCGCTTCGCGGGTCTCCTGCAGCGTCGCCTTGAAGGCCGCGACCAGATCATGGGGCAAGTGTCGAATAAATCCAACTGTATCCGCCAGAATCACATCACCCACATCCTGGATCACCAATTTGCGCAGGGTCGGATCCAGGGTTGCGAACAATTGGTCGGCAGCATACACGCTGGCAGCTGTAAGTTGGTTGAACAAAGTGGACTTTCCGGCGTTGGTGTAACCCACCAGGGAAACGGTCGGCACCTCGTTGCGGTTGCGGGCACGACGCCCCTGCTCCCGCTGCTTGGCCACCTTGTCAAGCCGACGCAAAATCGCCTTGATGCGCTCACGCAACAGGCGACGGTCGGTTTCCAGCTGAGTTTCACCCGGACCGCGCAGGCCGATCCCGCCCTTCTGACGTTCAAGGTGGGTCCAGCCTCGCACCAGGCGAGTAGAAAGATGGCGTAACTGGGCCAGTTCGACCTGCAACTTGCCTTCGTGGGTACGGGCGCGCTGGGCAAAGATATCGAGGATCAGGCCGGTCCTGTCCACTACCCGGCACTGGAACAGACGCTCCAGGTTGCGCTCCTGGGCAGGGGTCAGGGCATGGTTGAAGATGACGACGTCGGCATCCAGCATCTGGACCTGGGACGCTATCTCTTCAGCCTTGCCGCTGCCGACAAAAAATTTGGCGCTGGGCGCACTGCGGCTGGTGGTGATCACCCCCAGCGCATTGACCCCGGCCGAGCTCACCAGCATCTTGAGCTCTTCCAGATCCTCCCGCTCACCCTCATCACTGAAGTTGACATGTACCAGAACGGCCTGTTCGCCGGCTTCATAACGGTCAAACAAGCGCTTGCTCCTTGACAGGAATCATGATGAATCTGGGTTGACGAGTCGCCTCGTCCCGGGATATCACGCCTCGGCTTCACCCTGCTCTTCGCCAGCCGCGCCCGGCGCATGCTGGTGGTGGTTGACGGCACGGGCCGGCACCACGGTAGAGATGGCGTGCTTGTAGACCATCTGGCTCACGGTGTTCTTCAGCAAAATGACAAACTGGTCAAACGATTCGATCTGACCCTGCAGTTTGATGCCGTTCACCAAATAGATAGAAACAGGAATCCGCTCACGGCGCAGCGCATTCAAAAACGGGTCTTGGAGAGATTGCCCCTTAGCCATCTTCTTTTCCTTATAGTTTGTTGTTTTTAAACACCGGATATCAATATAACAACCTGATTATACAGGAGTGTCAAGCCACTCCGGCACGGGCGACGACCCTTGCCAGATTGCCAGACTCACCAGATTCCAACCAGGTCACATCAGACCAACCGCGCAACCAGGTCATTTGACGCTTGGCCAACTGGCGGGTGGCAACAATTCCGCGATAGCGCATCTCATCATACTCCACTTCCCCCGCCAGGTAGTCCCACATTTGGCGGTATCCCACGCAGCGGATGGAGGGAAGATCCGGGGTGAGATCGCCCCGTTGGTAGAGTGCCCTGACTTCCTGTTCAAAGCCCCCCTGCAGCATCTTGTCAAAGCGCAGCTCGATGCGCTGGTGCAGCACGGCGCGATCGCTCGGTGCGATGGCAAACTGCAACACCCGATAGGGCAACCCCTCCCCCTGCACCTGGGTCAGCTCGGTGAGGGTCTTGCCGCTGATGCGGTAGACCTCGAGCGCCCGGCTGAGCCGCTGTGGATCATTGGGATGGATGCGGGCACCGGCCACCGGGTCGATGCGCACCAGTTCATCGTGCAGTGCCTGCCAGCCAAGACGGGCCGCCTCTTCCTCGATGCCGGCCCGAATGACGGGGTCGGCGGAAGGCAGCGGAGAGAGCCCCTCCAGCAGCGCCTTGAAATAGAGCATGGTGCCGCCCACCAGCAGCGGAATGCGGCCGCGATCGGCAATCTCTTTCATCTCCCGCAGCGCATCCTTGCAAAAGTCGGCCGCCGAATAGCTCATGGCGGGGTCCAGGATGTCGATCAGCCGGTGCGGCGCCAGCGCCAGCTCGGCGGCACTCGGTTTGGCGGTGCCGATATCCATGCCGCGATAGATGAGCGCAGAATCCACGCTGATGATGTCGCAGGGCAGCGCCTGACACAGTTCGATGGCGAGATCCGTCTTGCCGGAGGCCGTCGGCCCCATCAGAAAAATTGCAGTCGGCAAGTCAGCCACGTGAAAAACTCCCCTTGCATGGTCGCCGCCCGTGCGGCGCACCTGCAAAAAACTGGTTTATGGGTTCAAGAGGGGCATTCCCCCTCAATGGCCATCGGCGAACTCGGCCAGCACGCTCGCCAGCGCCAGCGGGCGCACCATGCGAACGTCTGCCAGTTGGTCACTGAAATCGGCAACAAGTTCCGTCAGCAGGCGGTTGGCCGTGGCAAAATCGTATACTTTTTCGCGACTTATCCCCTGCTCCACCAGCCATTGGCATAGTACTTCAGCCTGCTGGCCGGCATCACTGTCAGATCCGCTCTCGATCAGTTGCAGCAATTCGGGTAATAAGCGCACCAGATCGGTCTGGCGCAGCAACGCCGGCACCCGAGTCAGGATCATGGTGTCGCGCCCGCCGCTTTTCAACTCCAGCCCCATCCGTTTGAGCAAACGATCCTGCTGCTCGACCAGCGCGACCAGGTTTTTCGGCAGCTTGAAGGAAACCGGCAACAGCAGCGGCTGGGCCGCCAGCCCCTGACCCCAGGTTTCCAGCAGCCAGTGGCGCAGCAGCAGGCGCTCGGCCCGCACCAGCGACAGCAGGGCCAGCCGGTTGTCTCGCTCCAGCAGCAGATAAGCCTGTTCCACCAGGGTCAAAGCCCGCCACGTCCCCGCTTTGGCGGGCACGGCAGCGGCAACAGCCGCGGTTTCAGCCACTGCCAGCGGCATGCCCTGCACCGCCGGCAGGGTGGTGAGCAGCGATCCCATGCCGCGCATCGCCTCCCGGCTGGGGGGCTCGGGCGGCTGGTAGTTGCCCGCTCTCCCTGCACCACTCCCTTCCCGCACTTCCCGGGCCGGCGCCCGGTAGTTGTGCTCGGCGCCATACCACTCGGCTCTGGGAGCCTGACCCGGATACTCGATGGGGGCACTGACCGGCAGCTCGACCAGGGTCTCGGCCAGGGGCTCGTCGCTGGCCGCTCCTTGCTGGCGCAGGGCAGTAAACAGCGCCTGGAAGATGAAGTCGTGAATGAGGCGTGCCTGATGAAAGCGCACCTCGTGCTTGGCCGGATGGACGTTGACATCCACCTGGCGCGGATCCAGCTCGATGTAGAGCACGTAGGCCGCGAACCGATCGGCCGGCAGCAGCTCGTCATAGGCCTGGCGAATGGCGTGGTTGATCAGCTTGTCGCGCATCATGCGGCCGTTGACATAGGTGTATTGCAGATCGTTCTGCGGCCTGGCGCCCTCCGGGGTCGCCAGCCAGCCCCACAGCCGCACGTCGCTGTGCTCGCTCTCTACCGCCAGCGCGTGGTGCATGAAGGGAGAGCCGCACACCGCAGCGAGTCGGCGCTCCTGCTCCGCCACCGTGTTGGCGGCCTTGTACTGGCGCACCACCTTGCCGTTGTGGCGCAGGATCAGGGTGACGTCGAAACGGGAGAGCGCGATGCGGCGCACCAGCTCGTCGATGTGGGCGAACTCGGTCTTTTCGCTGCGCATGAACTTGCGCCGCGCCGGAGTATTGAAGAAGAGGTCCACCACCTCTACCGTGGTGCCCACCGGGTGGGCCGCCGGCTTGACGGTGACGCTCATCTCGCGCCCTTCGGCCTGCGCCTGCCAAGCTTCGGACTGCTCCGCCGTGCGGGAGGTGAAGGTGAGCCGGGAGACCGAACTGATGGAGGCGAGCGCCTCGCCGCGAAAGCCCAGGCTGTTGATCCCTTCCAGATCGTCGAGGGTCGCAACCTTGGAGGTGGCGTGACGCGACAGTGCCAGCACCAGCTCATCCTTGGCGACACCACCGCCATTGTCACGAATGCGAATGAGCTTGGCACCGCCCTTGTCGATGTCGATCTCGACCCGGTCGGCGCCCGCGTCCAGGCTGTTTTCCACCAGCTCCTTGACCACGGAGGAGGGCCGCTCCACCACCTCACCGGCAGCAATCTGGTTGGCCAGAATCGGCGGCAATATACGAATTGGCATCGCTTACTCCTGATGGTTAAAGGCGCGGGTAATCGGCGGGGGTCGATGACTGCTCGCCGGACCCGTCCCTGCCACCGGCAGGGACGGGTCCGGCGCCTCATCAAGCGCTATTTTTGCGGAATATAGAGCACCTGCCCTATCTGGATGTCCCGCGACTTGAGCTTGTTGATCTCCACCAGCCGCGCCTGGCTGACCCCGTATTTCTCGGCGAGCCGGGAGAGGCTCTGCCCGCGGGTGACCACATGACGGAGCATGTTGGCCTTGTCGTTGGTCTGCACGCTGGCGACAGGTGCACTCGGCTCCTTGGCCGCCACCACGTAGGGCTTGATCACGCCAGCGCCGGACGAGGGTCCGCCAACGCTGCTGACCGGTGCCCCGCCATCGCTGCTGCGATTCGGCTCGGTGGCCGGCATCCGGTTGGTCACCACCTGCTGTACCGGTTGCGCCGCCGGCTTGCTGACGGCGACCGGCTTGCTGGCGGGGGCGGGTCGGCTGACCGCTGCCTGCTTGTTACTAGCCTGCCCCTTGCCGGTGAGCATGGCTCCCTTGGTTGGATGGGCCCGGTAATAGTTGCGGATCCCCTCAAAGATGGCGCGGGCCAGCTGATCCTGATAGCTGGCGGTGGCCAGCAACTGCTCTTCGGCATGGTTGGAGATAAAGCCCGTCTCCACCAGCACGGAGGGGATATCCGGCGCCTTCAGCACCGCCAGACTGGCGTGCTCCGGTGCCTTCTTGTGCAACCTGGCAACCCGGCCCAGCGAGCGCAGGATCTGGCGGCTGACGTCATAGCCCTCGGCGCGGGACTTGTCCATGGAGAGGTCGAGGAAGGTCTGCGCCAGATAGGGGTTCGGGTCTGATTCGGCCAACACCTTACCGACGCCCCCCAGCAGCTCGCCCTGCTTCTCCTGTTTCTCCAGCCAGCTGCCCATCTCGCGGTTGGCGCGGTTGGTCGACAGTACCCAGACGGAGGCACCGCGCGGGGTCGAGTTGTGGAAGCTGTCGGCATGCACCGACACCAGCAGGTCGGCCTTGGCCTTGCGGGCAATCTCGGAGCGCTTGTTCAGATCGACGAAATAGTCGCCGCGCCGGGTCAGCACGGCACGCATGCCGGGCTCGCGGTCGATGAGGGCGGCCAGCTTCTGGGAGACCGCCAGGGTCACCCGCTTCTCGTAGGTGCGACGCGGGCCGATGGAGCCCGGGTCTTCACCGCCGTGGCCCGGGTCGATGGCAATCACCACTCCCTTGCCCTTGCCCCCCACCGGCGTGGCTTGCACCGCGGCGGAGGCCTTCTCTTCGTACGGCAGGTCGATCACCAAGCGGTGGCCGTAGGGTCCCGCCGGCGCCAGCGGGAACACCACCGGCTTGATGGTGGAGCTGAGATCCAGCACCAGCCGCAGACCGCCCTTCTCCAGCGGCGAGCTCTCGCGGATCTTGCGCACCAGCTCGCTCTTGTTCTCGATGCGGGCCAGATTGGTGACGTTGCTCGCCCCTTTCAGGTCGATCACCAGCCGGTCGGGGCCGGTCAGGGTGAAATAGTTGTAATTGGGGGCGCTGCTCATGTCGAGCACCACCCGGGTGTTGTCCGGCGACGGCCACACCCGCACGCTCTTGAGCTGATTCGCCCAGGAGGGTAAGGCCAGCAGGGAGAGGGCAATAACAAGGATCAAGCGCACGTAGATGACAACCGTTCCAGAATGGCTTCGCCAATAGCGGTGCGGGCCTCTATCAGGACCTCGCGCTGCTCGTTTGCATAACTCAGGGTAATGTCGAGATCGGGAGCGGGCAGCCAGCCTTCCCCTTTTTCCGGCCACTCCACCAGACAGAGGGTGTTGGCGCCGAAGTAGTCACGGATCCCCATGAACTCCAGCTCCTCCGGGTCGGCCAATCGATAGAGATCGAAGTGGTAGAGCTGCCAGTCGGCCAGCTCATAGGGCTCGACCAGGGTATAGGTCGGGCTCTTGACCTTGCCCTCATGCCCCAGCCCCTGTACCCAGCCCCGGGTCAGGGTGGTTTTGCCGGCCCCGAGAGAGCCGTGCAAGAACACCGTGGTTGCCTGCTGGCAGGCGTGGGCCAGTCGGCCACCCAGTGCCACTGTTGCTGCCTCGTCCGGCAGTGTCATCATCAACTGTTTTGCCATGTTCTTCTTTAACTTGTTATGGTGTCGGGATTTACCAGTCGACGGATAAAGGGCAGCAGGTCGGATGCCAGCATGCCCCGCTCTCCGTCTGCAGCGGCCAGATCGGCCGCTTCCCCGTGGATCACGGCGCCCAGTCGGGTTGCCTCGGCGGCAGACCAGCCCTGGGCCAAAAGGGCGGCGATTATACCAGATAACAGGTCGCCCATGCCGCCACTGGCCATGCCGGGATTGCCCTCGTCGCAGAGCGCGATCCCCTTGCCGTCGTGGATCAGCGTCCCCGCCCCCTTGAGCAGCACCACACCGCCGAAACGCTGCTGCAGACGCTGCGCCGCGGCAAAACGATCCGCGGCAATCTCGGCAATGGTGCAGCCCAACAGGCGGGCTGCCTCGCCCGGATGGGGCGTGAGCACCCAATTATCCTGATGACGGGGACATTGCGCCAGCCAATTCAATCCATCGGCATCCAATACCAGTGGCACCTGCTCGTTAACAAATGACTCAAAATGGTGCCGACCCCACTCATCCCGACCCAGACCGGGTCCCACCACCCGCACCGAGGCCCAGCGCTCCTCGTCCCCGCCCTGACTGCCCATCAATTCGGCCTGGTAGAGGCTGGCAGGCAGCTGGTCAGGATGCTGGCACACCCGCACCAGGCCGGCACCGGCTCGCAGGCAGGCACGAGCGGCCAGCACGATGGCCCCCTGCATCCCCGCATTGCCCCCCACCATCAGCACCTTGCCGTGGGAGCCCTTGTGGGACGAGCGCTGGCGCGGGGTCAGTCGGGTGTGCAGGGAGGGATAATCGATGCGCTCGGCGGCCGCCTGCCACCCGGGCGGGACACTGACACCGAGGGGATCGCAGTCGAGCCGACCGACACAATCCACCCCGTCGGCGGTGAGCATGCCCTGCTTGATACCGATGAAGGTGAGGGTGCGGCTGGCACGCACCACGGCCCCCATGGCGCAGCCGGTGTCGGCATTGAGGCCGGAGGG
The DNA here is from genome assembly GCF_013085505.1 of Aeromonas sp. 2692-1. Classification (NCBI taxonomy): domain Bacteria; kingdom Pseudomonadati; phylum Pseudomonadota; class Gammaproteobacteria; order Aeromonadales; family Aeromonadaceae; genus Aeromonas; species Aeromonas sp. 2692-1. The sequence continues at coordinate 1,866,072 of NZ_CP038513.1, read as the reverse complement.
GAGATCCACCGATAGCACAGGCACCTGCAAGCCATTGATTGTTGCGACGATCTTTGTCATAAGCGGTGAGAGCCGGGTATGGACACCGGTGCCGAGCAGTGCGTCGACCACCAGGTCCGGCGCCGGCAACCGGTCGAGCTCGCCCGCCTCGGCCGACACCACTGTGCCCCCCGTCGCCAGCCACTCGTCGGCGGCCCGCCTGGCGTCTCCCGTCAGCTCGGCGGGAGTCCTCAGCGCTATCACCTGGGGCTCCAGCCCCAACTGCTTCGCAAGGCGGGCCAATACATAGCCGTCGCCACCGTTGTTGCCGGGGCCGGTGAAGATCCACCAGCATCGGCTGTGCGGCCAGTGGTGGGTGGCGTAGGTGCGCAGTGCCGCCCCGGCCCGCTCCATCAGGGTATAGAGTGCCAGCCCTTCGCGCTCAGCCCACTCCCGCTCCAGGGCACGGATCTGTTCAGCCCGCCACAGTGATTGTGGTAAACTGCGCACCTCTTTCCCGCTGATAGCATCCCCGATGATCTGTACCATGACGGCTCCTGACTCTCATCCATTCATCCGGGCCTGCTGGCACCGGGCACATGATGCAGTATGACGGCAACCGCCATGCCCGTCGGTCAACCTTGGCAACAAGACCCCAGAGATGCGATACAGCATGACAGTACACCTCCATCCCGGTCAGCACCCGGGCAGGCAGACGGCCCCATGACCACCACCGAACTCCATCAACTGGCCCAAGATATCAAGCTCTGGGCGAGCGAGCTAGGATTCGACCAGGCCGGTATCACCGACACGGATCTCACCCTCGAGGAGCCCAGGCTGCAGGCCTGGCTCGATGCGGGCCATCACGGCAGCATGGATTACATGGCGCGCCACGGCATGATGCGGGCTCGCCCCCACGAACTGCTGCCGGGCACCTTGCGGGTGCTGTCGGTGCGGATGAACTATCTGCCGTTCGAGGCGGGCTTTGCCGCCACCCTGCGCGACCCCACCCTCGGCTACATCAGCCGCTATGCCCTGGGTCGCGACTACCACAAGCTGCTGCGCAGCCGGCTCAAGCAGTTGGGGGAGCGCATCGAGCAGCGCTGCGAGGCGCTGGGCTGGCGCCCCTTCGTCGACTCGGCCCCCATTCTGGAGCGGCCGCTGGCGGCCAAGGCAGGCCTCGGCTGGGTGGGCAAGCACTCGCTGCTGCTCAACGAGTCGGCGGGCTCCTTCTTCTTTCTGGGGGAGCTGCTGCTCAGCCTGCCGCTGCCGCTGGATGCCCCGGTGGAGAAAGAGCAGTGCGGCAAGTGTGTGGCCTGCATCAACATCTGCCCCACCGGCGCCATCATAGCCCCCTATGTGGTGGACGGTCGTCGCTGCATCTCCTATCTCACCATCGAGAATGACGGCCCCATTCCCGAAGAGTTCCGGCCGCTGATGGGCAACCGCATCTATGGCTGTGACGACTGCCAGCTCATCTGCCCCTGGAACCGCTATGCCAACGCCAGCCCGGAGCCCGACTTCAGCCCGCGCCCCAATCTGCATCGCCCGCCGCTGTTGACCTTGTGGGGCTGGAGCGAGAGCGAGTTCCTCAAGCACACCGAAGGCAGCCCCATCCGTCGCATCGGCTATCAGCGCTGGCGCCGCAACCTGGCGGTGGCCCTTGGCAACGGCCCGGCCAGTCCGCAGGTCATGGCGGCCCTGCAGCAGGCGCTGGCAGCAGCCGAGCCCATGGTGGCCGAACATATCGAATGGGCGCTGGCCACCCTGGCCAAACGCCAGCAGGATGACAACAAAAAGACGCGCTTGCTGATCCGCTGCATCGAAAAAGGTCTGCCGGATCACGCATAGACGATCTGCCCCTTGCCGGATCGAAGCCATTTTTTCATGCTCTGCCGACGGTCGATCGTCGGCACTATAAAAGGAACAAGCTGATGCAGATGTTGGGAGTGGATATCGGTGGCTCGGGGATCAAGGGATGCCTGGTCGACACCGCAACGGGCGAGCTGATTGGCGAACGTCACCGGCTGGTGACGCCGCAGCCGGCCACCCCGGCCGCCGTGGCTCATACCCTCAAGGCACTGGTGGAACACTTCGACTGGAAGGGCCCGGTAGGCTGCGGCTTTCCCGCCACCATCCACAACGGCATCGCCAAGAGCGCGGCCAACATCGACAAGAGCTGGATTGAGACCGACGTCGCCCACCTGTTCGCCGACGTGACCGGCCAACCCTGCCACGTGCTCAACGACGCCGATGCGGCTGGCCTGGCCGAGATGCGCTTCGGCACCGGCAAGGATCGCAGCAAGGGGGTGATCATCCTCGTCACAGTCGGCACCGGCATCGGCACCGCCGTGTTCGTCAATGGCCAGCTGCTGCCCAACACCGAGCTGGGTCATCTGATGCTGGAAGGCATGGTGGCCGAGCACTACTGCTCGGACGCGGTGCGCAAGCGCGAGGATCTCTCCTGGGGCCGCTGGGGCAAGCGCTTCAACAAGTACCTGGCCCGCCTCGAGTTTCTGTTCTCCCCCGACCTCTTCATCCTGGGCGGCGGCAGCGCCGCCAAGCTCGACAAGTTCATCGACAAGATTGAGACCCGGGCCCCGCTGGTGGCGGCCGCCAACCTCAATCAGGCCGGCATCATAGGCGCCGCCCTGCACGCCGCCGAACTGACCGCCGCCCGTCAGTCGGCATGATGCCGTTGTGAAAACAAGAGGCCCGGCATTGCCGGGCCTCTTGTTTTTACCGCCCATTTTTCACCCTACTTGTCGCCGGGCGACATGTCCCCCGGCCTGCTATTTCCTATAAGTCGTCGAGCCGATGGGCGCCGTGTACCAAGCGGGTCAGGCGGGCCTGCTCCTGCTCGGCCAGGCCGCCGAGCAGCCGCACCGTCTCTTCGGTCGGACACTCCCGGGCCAGATGGCTGAGCTCGCCGATGAGCTTCTCCTCCTGACGGCACACCAGCTGCACTATGTCCTGGGTCTGGGCCGTGGCTGGCAGGCTCAGGCGCCGGATCCCGGGCAGCAGATCCTCGCTGAAGCCTCGCTCCAGCCAAGTCTCCTTCACCCCTTCGCCAAGTTCACTCAGGTAGTCATCCAGCTGGCTCTTTGCCGCCTCCTCCCGCTGCTGCAGATAGGCCAGCAGCAGCCGGCTGCGCTCGCCATCCACCTGTGCCATGAGACGCCCGTAACCGAGCCCAAGCTGGTGATGCACCTGCTCCAGATAGAGCAGCAAGTCTTTGATTTGTTGAAATCGCATCAGGTTGCCCTCCTGTATATCGTGCCCTTTAAGTATAAAAAACAGGCAATTGCAATCCAAGCCAAAGCGCGGCCCTTGTTGTGCTGCATCAAGCCAGTGGCCAAGAAAGCAGCGATCGATACAAAGTGGAATGATTTGTGCCAACCCGGAGGCAATAAAAGGATGAGCAGGTGAATCCGGTTGGTGGCTAATAAAGGAGGTTGTAAGAGGATATTTACCATGTGATATTCGGCAATCATGCCATACCACCAAATACAATATTGATGTGAGCGAGATCACCGTCGGCGTTAGTCGGCAGGCGGGAATCCTTAGCACTTTTTTAGACGTCTAGATGTATAAACACGCGTTGACACGGCCATCCAGACATCTTAGCATCATCCTCCATGATGGCAGAGCAACCCAGTGAAACCTCTGCCCAATTCACCCGCCTGTAGCGCCCTGTGCTTTAAGGCTGTTAGCACGGAAGAATCCATGATTAAGTTGATCGGTCTCAACAAAGTCTACGGTAAAGGCAGTGATGCCGTGCACGCCCTGCGTGACGTGAGCCTGCATGTGCCGCAAGGCAAAATTTTCGGGGTGATTGGCGCCTCCGGTGCCGGCAAGAGCACCCTCATCCGCTGCGTCAACCTGCTGGAGCGCCCGACGGAAGGCCAGGTGATTGTCGACGGCCAGGATCTGGTCGCCCTGAGCGAGCGGGACCTGACCCAGGCTCGCCGCCAGATCGGGATGATTTTCCAGCACTTCAACCTGCTCGCCTCCCGCACCGTCTCCGCCAACATCGCCTTCCCGCTGGAGCTGGCGGGCTGGAGCAAAGAGAGGATCCAGCAACGGGTCGAAGAGCTGCTGGCACTGGTCGGGCTGGAAGCCCGCGCCCACGCCTATCCGTCCGAGCTCTCCGGTGGCCAGAAACAGCGGGTCGCCATCGCCCGGGCACTGGCGCCGGCCCCCAAGGTACTGCTGTGCGACGAGGCCACCTCGGCCCTCGACCCGCAGACCACCCGCTCGATCCTGACCCTGCTCAAGGAGATCAACGTCAAGCTGGGGCTCACCATCCTGCTCATCACCCACGAGATGGACGTGGTGAAGGGGATCTGTGACGAAGTGGCCATCATCAGCGACGGCCGGCTGATCGAACAGGGTGAAGTGGCCTGGTTCTTCAGCAATGCCAAGACCCAGCTGGCGCGAGATTTCATCCACTCCACCATCCATCTGGAGGTACCGCAGGAGTATCAGGATCGGATGAGTGCGGAGCGGGTCCCCGGCAGCTATCCGCTGGTGAAGCTTGGCTTTACCGGCAGCACGGTCGACACGCCGCTCATCTCCGAGGCGAGCCGCCGTTTCAACATCGACATCAGCATCCTGAGCGCCGACATCGAATACGCCGGGGGCGTCAAGTTCGGCTTCCTGCTGGCAGAACTGTTCGGGGATGAAGCCCAGTGCGAGGCGACCCAGCAGTTCCTCATCGACAACCATATTCAGCTGGAGGTAATGGGTTATGTCCGAAGCCATGATTAATCTGCTGTTCACAGCCCTGGGCGACACCCTCATCATGGTGTTTGCCTCCGCCCTGTTCGGCTGCCTGCTCGGTCTGCCGCTCGGTGTGGCACTGCACGTGACCAAGGCTGGCCAGATCCTGGCCAACCCGCTGCTCAACCGCACCCTGGGCATGGTGGTCAACGTGGGTCGCTCGGTGCCCTTCATCATTCTGCTGGTCGCCATCATCCCGCTGACCCGGCTGATCGTCGGCACCAGCATCGGCACCATCGCCGCCATCGTACCGCTGACCGTCGGTTGCATTCCCTTCATCGCCCGCTTGGTAGAAGGGGCCCTGATGGAGGTGCCGGACGGCTTGCTGGAAGCGGCCAAGGCCATGGGCGCCAAGCCCCTGCAAATCATCACCAAGGTGCTGCTGCCCGAGGCCCTGCCCGGCATCATCAACAGCGTCACCATCACCCTCGTCACGCTGGTGAACTACTCCGCCATGGCCGGTGCCATCGGGGGCGGTGGTCTGGGCGATGTGGGTATTCGTTACGGCTATCAGCGCTTCGACCCGACCGTCATGCTGGTGACCGTGGTTATTCTGGTCGTACTGGTTCAACTCATCCAGAGCGCGGGTGAGCGCCTGGTCAACAAATGTGATCATCGTTAATCGTCGATTTCTGACAGGAGGTTTTATGAAATTTGGCATCAAATCCGTTGCGGCAGCCCTGCTGGCCACTCTGGTACTGGCCGGTTGCGGTCAAAAAGAAGAGAACAAGACCCTGAAAGTAGGCGCCATCGCCGGCCCCGAGACCGAACTGGTTGAAGTGGCCGCCAAAGTGGCCAAGGAGAAATACGGCCTGACCGTCGAGGTGGTCAACTTCTCCGACTACGTCACCCCGAACGTGGCGCTGAACGATGGCAGCATCGACGTCAACGCCTTCCAGCACAAGCCCTATCTGGATGCCCAGATCCGTGATCGCGGCTTCAAGCTGGTGCCGGTCGGCAACACCTTCGTCTACCCGATCGCCGGTTATTCCAAGAAGATCAAGGCGCTGAGCGAGCTGAAAGATGGCGCCCAGATCGCGGTGCCGAACGATCCGACCAACCTGGGCCGCTCCCTGATCCTGCTGGAGAAGCAAGGTCTGCTGAAGCTGAAGGAAGGCGCCGGTCTGGAAGCGACCGTGCTGGACATCGCCAGCAACCCGCGCAACTTCAAGATGGTCGAGCTGGAAGCTGCCCAGCTGCCGCGCTCGCTGGAAGACGTGGACTTGGCCATCATCAACAACACCTTCGCCGGTCAGATCGGGCTGACCCCGACCGAGAACGGTCTGTTTGTTGAGGACAAAGAGTCCCCCTACGTCAACCTGATCGTCGCCCGCGACAACAACAAGGACGACGAGAAGGTCAAACAGTTCGTACAGGCTTTCCAGACCGACGACGTCTACAAGAAAGGGCTGGAACTGTTCAAGGGCGGCCTGGTGAAAGGTTGGTAATCACTCACTCGGCAAAAAAGGCCACGCAATGCGTGGCCTTTTTTTTTGCTGCCGTTATCATATCGGCGAGCACGGCAACACGAACATATTCAGCACATGAAAAAATGGTATCTGGCCTACTGCAAGCCAAAAGAAGAGGCCCGCGCCCGCGCCCATCTCGAAGCCCAGGGGATCGAGTCCTACTACCCCATGGTGGAAATTGAAAAACTGCGGCGGGGCAAGCGTGTCCCGGTGCGGGAGCCCATGTTCCCCAACTACCTGTTCATCTATGTGGATCTGGAAGAGGTCACCCCGGTCACCCTGAAGTCGACCCGCGGCATCAGCCGGATCATCCACTTCGGTCGGGAGTGGACCTCCATCAGCAGCCAGCTGGTCTATCAGCTGATGAGCCGGGACGACAGCGACGAGGCGCGCGCCAGCTATGCCAGCCTGCCGACTCAGGGCGACAAGGTGCTGATAGAATCCGGTCCGCTGGCCGGTTTCGAGGCCATCTATCTGGAGCCGGACGGCGACAAGCGGGCGATCCTGCTGGTGAGCCTGCTCAACCAGGAGACCAGCAGCAGCTTCGACAACCAATCCTTCCGCCGACTGGACTGACGTGCAGACTACCATGGCGAGAAGCGCCTGATTCCTGCTGGTGAGCCTGCTCAATCAGGAGACCAGCAGCAGCTTCGACAATCAATCCTTCCGCCGGCTGGACTGACCCGGCAATCAACGTCGAACTCCCGCTGGCTGGCCAGGGCAATCCTCTCTTACGCCAGCGAGGCTAAAAAAACGGGGCAGGCCCAGCGGCCTGCCCCGTTTTCATACGCCTTGTCCGCCTCAGGCATCCAGTTCGAAGCGGCTGATCACCGCCGTCAAGCGACCGGTATCCTGCGCCAGCCGGGCCACAATCTCCTCCCCCTGCTGGCTGCGCTGGCTCGACTGCCGGCTCAGGCCGGCGATCTCCTCCACCGTTCCCGCCACCTCCTGGGCCACCCGTGACTGTTGCTCGGTCGCGGTGGCGATGGCCCCCAGCTGACCCGACAGATCCTGCACCAGCTGCAACATGGCATTCAGGGTCCCGGTCACCGAGTCGACTGCGCCGCGCCCCTCCTCCACCAAGCGGGTGCCGCTGCCGACCGTGTTGACGGTCTGGCGGGTCTGCTGCTGGATGCTGGCGATGGTCTGGCTGATCTCCTCGGTGGACTGGCTGGTGCGGCTCGCCAGCAGCCGCACCTCGTCGGCCACCACGGCAAACCCGCGCCCCTGCTCGCCAGCCCGCGCCGCCTCGATGGCGGCATTGAGCGCCAGCAGATTGGTTTGCTCGGCGATGGTGGCGATCACCTCGGTGATGCGTCCCACCTGCTCGCTCTGGCTGCTGAGCTGCCCCATCGCCTCGTTCGCCTCGCCAATCATGGCGGCGATCTGCTGCATGGTGGCGGTCATGCGGGCCAGCTCGTGGCCGCCCTGGCGAGTCTGCTGCTCGGCCTGCTGAGCGGCCCGCGCCGCTTCGGCGATATTGCCCGCCACATCCCGGGTACTGACCGACATCTGCTCGATGGCTGCCGCCACCGTATCGACCCGCTGATTCTGGCTCGCCAGATCGGTGACGATGGCGCGGGTGGTGCTGCCCACCTCACCGCAGGCCCCGTCCACCTGCCCCACCGCCCCCTGGATCTCCCCCACCAGCTGGCGTAGCTGGCCGGACATCTGGTTGATGGAGCCCGTCAGCCCACCCAGCTCATCCTGACTCTGTACCGGCAGGGGGCGGGCCGGCAGCCGGCCGTTGGCCACCAGATCGGCCCGCAGCACCAGGCTGGCGATGTCCCGGGTCAGCCGGCGACTGAATAGCAGCGCCACCAGGGTACCCAGCACGATCACCGTCAGGGTAGCCAGCAGCAGGGTACGATTGATGGCCTGACCGGCGCTGGTCATCTTCTGACCCATGCTTTCCACCTCGGCGCGGGTCTGCGTCACCTGGCCGGCCAGCTGGGTCGCCAGCTGACCGAGAGCTGGTTCAATCTCGGTCGCCATCAGATGGTTGGCCTGATCCCAGTCGGGTGCCTGCCGCTTGCTGATCACCTGCCCCACCAGTTCGGCGAAGGGGGCCGACATCTCCTCGAACAGCGACCAGATCCCCTTCTGCGCCTCGGTAAAGTTGGCCTCCTGCTGCTTCAGCTCGGCCACCCGCTGCTGGTGGAACTGGTAATAATCCTGGTATTTGGTGCGATAGTCCGGATCGCCGGAGATGAGGAAGTCGCGCAGGGCGGAGAGCGCATTGGAGAGACCGTTGTAGGCATCCCCTACCTGCTTGAGCAGCAGGCGGCGATCACCGGGCAGCTGATCCTGCGGGGTGGCCACCTCTTCGTTGGCAAAGGACTGCAGCTGATCGAGGGCCGACTCCGCCAGCGGCCCGGCCTCCTGCAGCATCAGGGTATGGGCGGGCAGGTTCTCGTCGGTATGGGCGATGTCCCACACCTTCTGCTGACTGGTCTTGAAGGCCTTGAGCGAGCGGGCCAGCTCGGTGGTGAACTGCTGATGCTCGATCACCTGCCAAGCCCCCTCCCACTCCTGTTTGAGGCGGGCGGCCTGCGCCGGATCCTTGCCCAGGATGAGATAGGCCCGCAGGGAGGAGATGGTCGCCACCAGCGCCTTCTGGCTGGCCTCATCCCGTTGCAGAGCGGGTAGAGCCTGCTCCAGCAGGGCGTTGCCGGCCTGTCCGATGCGGCCGAGCTGGTGGTAGACGAGGCTGGAAGAGAGGATCACCAGCAGATTGATAAAACAGAAGCTGAGCAGCAACTTGCTTGAAATTTTCATGAACATCCTTGTTTCGTTGCGGGCATCCTGCCCGACATTCACGCTCCGAGCAGCGCCGGTAGCCGTTCACGCCAGGAGTCATGCCATCCCATCAACTCCTCACGCGGCATGGGCCGGGCCGAGAAGAAGCCCTGGCACACGTCGCACCCCAGCCGCGCCAGCAGCCGCCAGGTGAGTTCATCCTCCACCCCTTCGGCGACGGACTTGAGCCCCAGTTTGCGAGCCAGCTCGATACTTGACTCTATTATGGCCAAGCGGGAGGGGTCCTCAAAGCAGCGATCGACGAAAGAGCGATCCAGCTTGAGCTCGGTGAAGGGCAGCAGGGCCAGCTGCTGCATGGAGGAGTAGCCGGTACCGAAGTCGTCGATGGAGAGGCCGAAGCCGTGCATGCGCAGGCGGGTCAGCACCTCCAGCGACTTGCCCAGATCCTTCACGAACGAGCTCTCGGTCACCTCCAGGGTGATGAGCTCGGGGTTGATACTCCAGCGCTGGCACTGGTTGATCAGGGTATTGCACAGATCCCCCTCGATGAGGGAAGTAGTGGAGAGGTTCATCGACAGGTTGAGAGAGAGCCCGGTCTGCTCCCACAGATGGCCATCGCGCAGCGACTTGCTGATGATCACCTCGGTCAGCTGATCGATGAGGCCGTTGTGTTCCGCCAGCGGAATGAAGCGGGCCGGCGAGATGAGGCCGTACTCCGGGTGCTGCCAGCGCGCCAGCGCCTCCATGCCGACCCACTGGCCGGAGCCGAAGCTCACCTTGGGCTGATACCAGGGCAGCAGCTGATCCTGCTCCAGCGCCAGGCTCAGCTCGTCCAGGGTCAGGCGGTGGCCGTCCTCCTCCTGGGCGCGCTCCTGCTGCGGGCGCCAGGCGCCGATGAGCTGGCTGATCTGCTGCTGGCTGGAAGGCTTCTCGATGCGCCCCAGCACTTGCAGACCATAGGCGGCACTCATGCGCAGCACGGCCTCGACCACGTCATCCTCCAGCGCGCTGGAGAGGATGATGCCGCCGCGAAAACCACCCAGCGAGAGGCGACGCAGCAGCGCCATGCCGTCCATGCCCGGCATGCGCAGATCGCAAAACAGGATGTCGACCTGATGACGCTGACACATGGCCAGCGCCTCCACCCCGTCCTGCGCCTCCAGCAGGGAGCCGTAACCGAGCCCGCGGATCTGGTGCATCAATGCCTTGCGCTGGAACGCGTGGTCTTCCACCACCATGATCACCAACTCATGCTGTGTCTTGTTCATCGAGCCATAATCCAATTTCGCATGTAATAGAGTTCATCAGCGCCAGTACCGTCTGACTCAACTCGGTAAGTTCGTCCAGCTGCTTGAGGCGGGCCGCCGCTTCGAGCCGGGCCGCCTCCTCCGCCAGAGCCTGCTGCCCCACCATGCGGGCAGCCCCCTTGATGCGGTGTGCCGTCTCCACCAGGGCATAGGTGTCCTGCCTGGCCAGTGCCTGCATCATGTCATCGCCGTCCTGGCGATTGGAATCGAGATACTCCCGCGCCATGCTGCGCGCCACCGCTTCATCGCCAAACAGCGAGATCCAGCACTCCCCCTGCTCGCTGGCCGATGGAGCGGGCTGGTCCGGCTCTTGGGTCTGAGGGCTCACCGGCAACCAGCGCATCAGCATCTGATGCAGCGTCTCCAGGGTATAGGGTTTGAACAGCATGTCGTTCATGCCGGCTTCCTGCATCTGCAGGCTGGCCTCTTCGGATGTATCAGCCGTCACCCCGATGACGGGAGCCGACTCCCCCTGTGCCCGCAGGGCCCGGGTCAGACTGTAGCCATCCATCACCGGCATGTGGCAGTCGGTCAGCAGCAGGGCGAATGCCTGCCCCTGCCAGGTACGCAAGGCCTTGTCACCGTCGTCCACCACCTCGGCATCCACCCCGAGGATCGCCAGCTGGCGAGCCAGCAGCGCACGGTTGATGGGGTGATCGTCGGCCACCAGCACCCGTCCCTGCAATTTGGGGGCATTGGCTTCGACCGGGCTGATCGCCGCCTCTCCCAGCAGCTGGTGACAGGTCTCCAGCAACAGATCGGGATAGAGCGGAGACTGCCCCAGCCGCCACCAGGCACCCGACCCCATGCGGCCGCGCAGGGCCTCCTGCGGGGAGAGCACTATGCCCTTGAGGGCCGAGCGCTGCAAATGTGTCAGCCACTCGCTGCCCAGGGCCTGCTCGAGCCAGCTCTCCTCTGCTAATAACAAACCACTCACCGGCTGCTGCCACTGCTGTGGATCCAGACGATGCAGCCTGGCCCCCAGCCGCTGCATCGCGCTCTGCAGGGCCGCATCCTCGCCAAACAGCCACCAATCGTGGCCTGCCAGCGGCGGGGCATCCCACTGACACGCCGCCAGCGGGAAGTCGAAGGTGAGCCGGGTACCGTGCCCTGGCTTGCTCTCGAGCACCAGCGTGCCCCCCATTTTCTGGGCCAGTTGGTGGCAGATGGCAAGGCCGAGCCCGGTACCACCGAAGCGTCGGGTTATGTCGGACTCCACCTGCTCGAACGGGGTGAACAGGCGATCCTGCTTGTCTTCGGCAATGCCGATGCCGGTGTCGCTGACCGCGATGGCGAGCCGCTCCTTCTCAAAGCTGACCTGGATACGGATCTCGCCCCGCTCGGTAAACTTGACCGCATTGTTGAGCAGGTTGGAGAGCACCTGCCCCACCCGCACCGCATCGATGCGGGCCTGATCCGGCACCTCCGGCGCCCACCCCAGCGTCACTTTGAGCCCCTTGCCATGGGCCAGAGTCGCGTGACCGCGGATCACGTCGCAGATGACGGAGGCGAGGCGGCAATCCTGATAGTGCAACTGCAGCTGGCCTGCCTCTATCTTGGAGAAATCGAGCACGTCGTTGACCAGATAGAGCAGGTTGTTGGTGGAGGTCACCACGTTGCGCAGCAAATAGCGCTGGTCATCGTTCAGCTCGCTCATCTGCAGCAACTCCAACATGCCGTGCATGCCGGAGATGGGGGTCCTCAGCTCGTGGCTCATGGTTGCCAGGAAGCGGCTGCGCACCTGCATCGCCTGCTCGGCATAGGCGCGCGCCTCCCTCAGGTCGTGCTCCTGGTGCTTGAGGGCCGTGATGTCCTGGATCACTCCGTTGAGGATCAGGTGCCCCTCCTCCTGCGGCACGAAGCTGCCGCGCACCTGCAGATAGCGGGCCCCCTCCGGCCGCTCCACCCGCACTTCCAGATCGAGCGGGGCCAGGGTCTCGGCATGATTAGCCACCTTGCTGACGAAATCCTGCAGTGCCTCCTCGGTAAAGCCGAACACCTCGCCGCCCGACTCGGCCGACAATATCTCCTGCCGGCTGGTGCCCAGGATCTCGCTCGCCCCCTGCGAGGCATAGAGGAAGCGCCCCTTGCCGGGGCCGAGCCAGAGGTACTGATAGACGATGCCCGGCATGCTGTCGGTGATCTGGGTGAGCCGGGTCTCCGCCTTGCGGGCCCGCGCCTCGGCCTCCTTGATGCGGGTCACATCGGTCAGCACCGTCAGTACCCCCAGCATGTCGCCCTTTGGCGAGCGATAGGGGCGCTTGGTGTAGATGACGTGGAACATGGCGCCATCCTGACGGCGGCTGTTGCCCGCCCCTTCCAGCTGTTCGCCGCTTTGCCATACCCCCAACTCTTCGCGCAACACCCGCTCCCGCTCTCTGGCCGGCATGCGGTCCAGATCGTCGCCATCATCCTGGCTCAACTCACCGATGAAGGTGTCCCGATAGGCCTGGTTGCAGAGGGTGATACGCTGCTCGCGATCCCGCAGCACCACCATGTTGGGCAGGGAGTTGAGCAGGGTCTGCACGAAGGTCAGCTGCTCGCTTAACTTGTGCTCGGCCAGCTTGCGCTGCACTATCTGGCGGCGCAGGGTCCGGTTCCAGCCCATGAACAGCAGCACGCAGAGCAGGAAAGCGCCCACGCCGACCGCGGACCAGAGCGCCACCGTGGCAGGGTTGATGCCGGTCTGGATGGTCAGAGCCAGCCACTTGTGCTCCAGCTTGGTCATCTCTTCCGGGCGGATAGAGAGCAGCACCTTGGTGAGGATCTGCTGCAGCATGGGGTCCTGCTGGTGCACCGCCATGGCGACCGGCACCCGCAGCTCGTTGCCGGAGAACACCACCTGATAGCGGTTGTTGAACCCCTTTTGCAGCGCCTGTTCAAGGGTGGTCATGCTCATCAGCACGTAGTCGACCTGATGCCCGTCCAGCAGCGGCAGTAGCTTGGTATCGCTGCTCACCGTCAGCGGATGGGCCCCCACCTCGTTGAGTACCAGCTCCTCCACCGAGCCGCCGACAATCCCCACCCGTCGCCCCTTGAGCTCGTTGAGGTTGTCCAGCTCCTCGCTCCCCTGTCTGGCGGCGATCACCCGGTGGATGAAGGCGTAGTCAGGAGTAAACAGGGAGTATTGACGCCGCTCCGCGGTCGGCGTGATGGCTGGCAGAAAGTCCAGCTTGCGTGCCTGAAACAGCGCCTGGGTCTCGGCCCAGCTGCTGGTGGGCACCAGGGTAAACTGCAGGCCGGAGCGCAGGCTCACCAGCTTGAGCATGTCGGCGATGAACCCCTTGAGCTGGCCATTGCCGTCGATCTCGCTCACCGCCGGCCAGTCCGGCGCCACCCCGAAGCGCAGGGTCGGATGGCGGGCCAGCCAGTCGAGCTCGCTCTGGTTGAACACGATCTGGCGGGGACCGTTGGCCAGCTCGTAGTCGACAATCCCGCCGGTCTCCAGAATGCGGCGCCGCTCATCCAGCGGAATGTCGTTGAGGGCCAGCTCCAGCAGACCGAGCAGTCCCTGGTTGTCGGGTCCCACCGCCATGGCCAGCGAGGTGTCAGTCACCCACTCCGGGGTGATCACCTTGAGCCCGGCCTGCTGCTGCAGGCGCTGCAGGCGAACCAGAGAGGGCAGATCGGAGAGATAGGCATCCGCCAACCCCTTCTTCACCATGAAGACCGCCTCGTCGCTGCTGTCCGCCTCGGTGAGCTGGGTCATGCCGAGCTCCGCCAGCTCTTCACAGGAGCTGAAACCATGCTCGCACACCCAGCGCAGCTGGCGCGCCGTTGCCAGAGTCGGCTCCCCTTCCTCTCGCGCCAGCAACACGGCGCGCGGCAAGGTCATCAGATCCGAGGTAAAACGCATCTTCTGCTGACGCGACTGGCTGGGCGTCACGCCGATCAGCATATCCACCTCGCCATCGAGCAGCGCCTGCTGGGTATCGGCATAGTAGGGATAGGTCTTGTAGCGCACGGTCAGCCCCAGCCGGCCGGCAATCTGGGTGGCAAAGTCGTCGAGCGGACCGTTGAAGCCGCCCCGGCCATTGGCATAGATGTAGGGGGCCAGGCCATCGAGGGCATGCCGACCACCAGGTCATTGCGCGAGGCGAGCCAGAGCCGCTCCGCCAGCCCCAGCTGATCCTTGTCCAGGGAGGTTTCTGCCGCAGCCACCAGGCTCCAGCAGGTAAACCAGCACAACAAAATGGCGCGATAGCAGAGGCGCAGCATGGGTAACTCCTGAACGGCTTGGAGAGCGATCATAGGGATTTTGGCAAAATGTGCGAATAGAAATTCGTAACAGAACTCGTCCGGATACGAAAAACGGCAGGCTTACGCCTGCCGTTTTCTAGCAAGAAGGGGGCCAAGACCCCCTCTTGTCAGGTTATTCGGTTCCCGAGTCGGAAGCCGGTTTGATATTCCCGCTCACGGATGTGGGCGATCTGCACATTTTGCCCTTCCAGACCGATGTCCTTGAGCAGAGCTGGCGACAGATGCAGGTAGCTGACACGACGCTCCAGCCGGGTAATCCGTTTCTGGACCAGGGTTTCGACGGTGCGCAGCAGGGTCAGTTCGATAGACATAATATTCTCCAGTTGAACGTGCGGTTCCCCCGGAGAGAGGAGATCACCCTGCGGGACAACCGCGGGTGATGAAAAAGCAGGTGTTACCTGTTTCCTCCACGCGGCAGAAAAAGAGCACGAGTCTTCGCGCTGCTGATGCAGCGGTCGAACGCAACGTTTAGCATTGAATGTTGCATATCCGTCTCCTTACCGAGTGAAAGTTGAACAAGTTGCCACAGTCTAAAAAAAGACCGAATTTTATACAAGAACCTCACCCCCATATGGGGAGGTGAGTCATCTATCAATACTCATCCGGCACAGAGATCCTGACGTCGTCCCGCTCAGATCCCGGACAGTAGCCGGAACTCCTCCAACGCATAGGTGTCCGTCATGCCGCTCACGTAATCCAGCAGCAGCCGCACCCGATAGTACCACTCCTGCTCCGCCTCCTCGCCAAAACGGGGATCCCGGCTGGCCACCGCCAGTCGATAGGCCTTGAGATGGCGGGCCGACAGGCGATGGTAAAGCCGGCGGGCAAAGAACAGCTCGCTGTCCCCCTGCCCCGCCAGCAGGCGCTCAAACTGGCTGGCTGGCTGGGCCAGCAGGCAGGCGTAGGTGGAGAGCACGCCGCGCAAGGCGGCATAACCCTCCAGCTCCAGCGCCTCCACCTCGGGACGCATGAACACCAGCTCGCGAGCGACCCGCTTGAGGATGTCGAGCACCCGTGCCGCCGGCGCCTGGCCGTGCAGCAGGGCCTGAGGATAGGCGCCGCTCAGGATCTGGGCGTGCTCGCTCACATAGGTGCTGGCGGCCAGCGCCACCAGATCCCGGGTCAGCTGTTGGCGGAAATGGGGAAAGAAGCCGCGATCCGAGTCGACGGCCGCACTCAGCAACGCCGCCATGTAGTCACCGCCATCCGCCTCCCGCAGCGCCTGCAGTAGCTCGCCGAGGCCGAGGATGCGCCGATCCACCGCATCCTCCAGATCCGCGATGCAGTAGGAGATGTCGTCCGCCGCCTCCATGATGTAGACCAGCGGGTGACGGCATCCGGCGGCCAGCCCCAGGCTCTGGCCGAGGGCGCTGTAGAGGGGTTGTTCGCTGAAGAAGATGCCGCGTTTGCTGCTCCAGCCATGATGCTGGCCATAGTAGGGGGTTGCCTGCCGGCTCGCCGGCGGTTGCTGCGGATATTTGCACAGTGCCGCCAGCTGCCCCAGGGTCAGATTCAACTCGTGCAGGCTGTGTACCAACCGCAGGCTCTGGGCATTGCCGTCAAACACCAGCAGATCCTGGCGAAGCTCGGCCCACTGCGGGCTGGGCGCCTTGCCCAGCGCAACGGCAAACAGGCCGTCCAGCTCCTGCGCCAGCCACTGGCTCATCACCTGCTCGCCAAAGTGGCCGAACGGCGGGTTGCCGACGTCGTGCAACAGGCAGGACATCTCCACCAGATTGACGAAGGCCCCCTCGCACACAGTGCCTGCCGGCAGGGCCGCCAGAACGCGGCGGCTGATCTGGCGGCCGGTCTCCTGTACTTCCAGCGAGTGGGTCAGTCGGCTGCGCACCGAAGCCTTCACGTCGAGCGGGAAGACCTGGGTCTTCTGCTGCAGCCGGCGCACCGGCGCCGCCTGCACGATACGGGCGCGATCCTGCTCGGTCGCCTCCAGCAATTCTTCGTCACCCCAGGGATGGATCCGCTCAGGGGTAATCAAACGGCTATACATGTTGCAGCTCCTTGCCAGCGCAGCGCGTTTATGAGAGCAACCAGCGCCGCAAACGGGCGATATCGCCCGGGTACTCCCGGCGCAGCGTCTCAATCCAGTCTTCCACGTTCTCCCACCAGGCCGGATGATCCGGACTCTGGATCAGCTGGGCCGTCTGCTGCAGCCGGCGCAGGCCGATGGAGCCCGCCGCCCCCTTGATCTTGTGCGCCTCCTCCACCACGCCGGCCTGATCCCGGGCAATCATGTTGGAGTCGAGCACCGCCATGTAGTCGGGCATCATCTTCTCGAACAGATCGACGCTGGAGAGCAGCACCGGCTTGCCCACGGTATCGGCATAATCGGTGAGGAAGGGCAGGTCCAGCAGCGCATCCTGGCTGACGGTGTCGGCCTGCTCGTCCGCCTCGTCCCCGGCCAGATCGGCAAACAGGTGACCAATCACCTCCCGCACCGCCTTCGAGCCGAGCGGCTTGTTGATCACATCCTGCATGCCGTGATCCCGGTAGTACTGGCGATCGCCGGTGGCGTTGGCGGTGAGTGCCACCATGGGCGGCAAACTTTCGCCGTAGCGCTTGAGCAGCTGTTCCGCCACATCAAACCCCGTCATGTCCGGCAGCTGGATGTCGAGCAGGATCAAGTCAAAATCATCCGGGTTGGCCATGGCCAGCGCCTGGGCGCCATCCCGCGCCACCTTGACCTGATGGCCAAGCTTGCTCAGCAGGGCGCAGGCCACGGTCACGTTGAGCTCGACGTCCTCCACCAGCAGGATGTCGAGGGACGGCATCTCGGGCTCGAGGACGGCAACCTCTCCTTCGATACACTCCACCTCCAGCTCGGCGGTGAAGCAGGATCCCTCGCCCGGATCGCTGTCCACGTAGAGCTGGCCACCCATCGCCTGCACCAGCTGGCGGGAAACCGCCAGCCCGATGCCAGTGCCGGTGGCGTGCTTCTTGCCCTGTACCTGATAGTACATGGCGAAGATCTTCTCCTGCTGGGCGCGCGGAATGCCGATGCCGGTATCCTCCACCTCGAAGTGCAGCGCCAGCTTGCCCGGCGCGTCGGCGGCATGGGCGAGGCAGCGAACCGTCACCCCGCCTTCGTCGGTGAACTTCACCGCATTGCCCACCAGGTTCCACAGCACCTGGCGCAGCCGGGTACCGTCCGCCATCACGAACTGCGGCACCTCGCCATCCCGATCGAAGTGCAGATAGAGCCCCTTCTGCTCCGCCTGGATGCGCGACAGCGTCTCCAGCTCGTCGAGGAAGGCGGGCAGATCGATGCGGGTCGGCGCAATCTCCAACCGGCGCCGATCCAGTTTGTCCAGATCGATGATGTCGTTGAAGATGTTGCCGAGCGTCACCGCGCTCAGGTGAATGGTCTTGAGCTGCTGATGCCGCTTGGGATCGAGCGGCGTATCCATCAGCATCCGGCTCAGGCCGACGATGCCGTTCAAGGGAGTGCGCAGCTCGTGGCTGATGGTGGAGATGAAGGTGGTCTTGTCGCGGCTCGCCTTCTCCAGCTTGTCCTGGTACTGCTTGCGCTCGGTGATGTCGCGGCCAAAGCCAAGCAGGCCGAGCCGCTTGCCGAAGCGGTCGAAGAAGGGCACCTTGCGCAGCTCGAAGTAGGCCTTGCGGCCATCTGGGTACTCCAGCCACTGCTCATAGGTGAGCGGCTCATTGCTGGCGAAGACCTGCTTGTCGGTCTCCACCACCTTGCTGGCAATGTCGTGCTTGTAGACGTCGAACGGAGTCAGCCCGATGAGCTCCGCCTCCACCTTGCCGGTCAGCTCCTCCATGGCGCGGTTGCAGCCGGAGAACTGCTCGTCTTCGTTGCGGTAGTAGACCAGATCGGGGGAGCAGTCGATGAAGGAGCGCAGCAGGGCGGTGCGCTCGCCCAGGTGCAGCTGGGCCTTCTCGCGCTGGAACACCTCGTTCTCCAGATCCTCGATGGCCTGCTGACGCAGGGTCTCGGCCCGATTGGTCTCGGCGATCTGGGCGTTGAGGCGGCTGATGTTCTCCTGCAGCTGGCTGTTGAGCTCGAGATCCCGCTCGCGCATGTCCTGCAGCTTGCGCACCATGCGGGTCAGCCGCTGGCGGGAATCCTCCAGCTGATCCACCACGATGGAGAGAAAATAGACGGCCCAGGGGGTGACCAGCAAGCCAAAGAAGACCGAACGCACCAGGTCGACGATATCCACGGTGCCGCGCAGAAACAGGGTGACTCCCATCTGGATGGAGACGGCCAGCACTATGATGCCGGTGGCCAGGAACATGCTGAATCGCACCAGCCCCAGCTTGGTCATCAGGTCGACGTAATATTGCGCCCAGGATTTTATTTGTTTCATCTTATTGTTTTCTCCCCGATATTCGCCGAACAGAATACCAGCACGACGCGCCGAACTCTTCTGCCGTCGCACGATAAATTATCGATTAACCTCCTCCGCCCGCTGGGGTAGCATGCCGGAGTCAATTCGGTCAGCCCGGATTAAGCCTGGCTGGCTATAATGCCAGGCCGTTCAATTCAACCAACTGATAATTCAGGAGTCTCATCGATGCGCAATCTCACCCTGCTGAGTCTTGGCCTGCTGGCAGCCAATGCCGCCCACGCCGACCTGGGCGAGATCCCCAAGCAGTCAGGCTGGTCCGGCTTTCTGCTGGGCGGGGTCAACGCCGTCAGCTACCAGTCCAACTTCTACGCTGGCGATGACAACCACAGCCGTATCAATGATCTCGGCTCGCCCGACAGCGAGAGCGGATTGACGCCGCTGCTCAACGCCGACATCCGCTATACCTTCGCCGATACCCGCACCCAGATCTTCCTCGGCAACCTGATCCAGGATGCGGTGCGTTTCGACTTCACCCAGCAGCTCGGCCTGCGCCAGGAGATGGGCGACAAGGGCATAGTCGCCACCTCGCTGGTGTTCAACGTCATGCCGGTCGAGCTGTGGAGCGATCCCTTCGCCACCGGCGTGGACCGCAGCTCGACCGACCTGAAGTCAAAAGGGGCCCGTTTCGCCTGGGACAAGATCTGGGGCAGCAACTTCTACGGCAACCTGACCACCCGGGAGGTGGACATGGACGAGGAGCGCAGTGGCCAGCAGTATGATCAGAGCCACGGCACCCACTACGCCGGCATGCTGGATCGCAACGGCAAGGTGCACGACATGGAGCTCTCCTACCAGTTCCATTTCGGCGGCAACCAGCTGCTGGAGCCGGCCATCCTCTACAAGGAGGCTCGCCTGGACGGCAGCGCCGAGAGCTTCAAGAACACCGGCCTGAAGCTGACCTACGCCAAGCGCGGCCCCCAGTGGTCCTTCGTCAGCAACCTCTACACCGGCAAGCGCAAGTACGACGAGGCGAACCCCATCTTCGGCCAGCATGCCGACGCGGACGAATTCGCCGTCAACGGCACCTTCTTCTGGCACAACCTGTTCGGCGTCAAGGCCCTGGCCGCCACCTTCACCGCAGCCTACTCCAATGCCGACTCGGACATCGACTTCTACGACAGCCAGTCCACCCGTTTCAGCACGGGTCTTCTTTACAACTTCTAACGGCGAGCAACACCAACAAACGAGGCCACCCCATGGGTGGCCTCGTGCATTGCGGACGGCGGGAAAATCAGATCCCGAGGGAGTCCAGCAGATCGTCGTGATCGTTGGCTACCGGGGCGGCGGCCGGAGCCGGCTGGGCAGACTCGCGCTTGGTCTGGGCGATCAGGGCATCCGGATCCAGCTCCTCCTGATCCATGCCGTCGTTGTGGATGCGGATGAACTCGGTCTTGTCCATCGCCAGCTCCAGATAGAAGATGTTGTTGCGGGCGGTGAAGAAGGTGACCCGGCGCGACTCCGGGCTGTCGAGATTGGTATCGACGCTCAGCATCACCTGCTTGTTGAGAGCCAGCATCTTGGGCTGGTTCTGGGTGATGTGGGTCTGCAGATCCCGGCCCACCTTGACGGTGAAACTGCCGACGATCTGGTTCATCAGCTCGCCCATGACGTTGCTCACCTCGTCCGAGGTGTGGGAGATGGCGAGATCTTCCTTGGAGAGCCCCATGCTGAGCATGTAGCTCTCGTACAGCTCCATGGCGGCGGAGGCGGAGAAGTTGATCACCACCAGGCCGGAGAAGCCGCCGTCAAACAGCACGAAGCAGCCGATATCCGGCTTGAGGCAGGTCTTGCTGATCCGCTGCACCATGCCGGAGAAACGCACCTGACTCTGGGTTGCCGCACTCAATACATCCGTCACCGAATGGCACAGGCTCAACAGCACGTCCTCTGTGGTCAATACGGTATCATCGTCGGCTCTTGTCACTATCATGGGACCTTCCTGAACATCGAAAATGGGCTTATCTATACCATAACTCTAACAGATAGCGCGGCCCGGGCGTCGAAATAGCGAGCCGCCTCTCAGTTGATTCAACTGTCAGTTTCAAGGGGAGTGAATCCGGCCAGATTGGCCAGCTTGCGTCGCCAGCCGGCGGCTTCCCGCTGCAGGGTCGATTCATCATAGGGCAAGGAGGGATGAGCCCCCCAGATGGGACCAGGCCAGGCCTTGTCGGTACTGAAACGGGCCACGTGGTGCAGATGCAGCTGGGGAACCAGGTTGCCGAGCGCCGCCACGTTGATCTTGTCCGGGCGCAGCGCCTGCTCCATCAGGGTCGCCACCGCGCAGGACTCCTGCATCAGCTGCTGTTGCTGGGCCGGCGCCAGGTGGTGGATTTCCCGCAGATTGACCACTCTCGGCACCAGGATGAGCCAGGGATACTGGCTGTCCTTGGCCAGCAGGACGCGGCAGAGAGGCAGATCGCCGAGCTGGCGGGTATCCGCCTGCAGGCGACTGTGCAATTCAAACATGAAGACCTCGTTGCAATAAGATGGGCGCTAGACACGATGAGAGCCCCCACGTTACTGCAACGGACGGCAAACTTAAAGCCGCGGCACGGCCCAGCTGACAAAGCGCTTGCGCAGGGCCGGATCCGCCTTGAGGAAGAGTTGCTGCAACTGGCCCTCCAGCGCGCTGGCCGTCACCGGTTCAACCACACCGGCGGTTGCGGTGACAGGCACTGCCGTGCTCAATGCCGCCCTGCCGCCGCTCTGGTTGTATTCGGCGAGTTTGGCCCGCCAGTCCATGCCAATCAGCATGCCGCTGGTGATCAGCGCATCCTGCTGGCTGGCAATGCTCTGGCCACCGGCCTGCAAGCTCATGACGGGAGACTCGGCATATTGCGCCATGCCCCTTTCATCGCTCGGCAAGTTGGCGACCAGCCGCACCTGCTGCTGACTGGCTTGATAACGCAGCACCTGCGGCGCGGAGCGCAACTGGCGGTCATTCTCGCTGCTGCTGCGACTCGGGATCACCCCTTCATAACGCACCAGCAACTGCTGCTCCCCATCCGGCAGAGTGGCATGCAGCTCGTC
This sequence comes from Aeromonas sp. 2692-1, assembly GCF_013085505.1. Classification (NCBI taxonomy): domain Bacteria; kingdom Pseudomonadati; phylum Pseudomonadota; class Gammaproteobacteria; order Aeromonadales; family Aeromonadaceae; genus Aeromonas; species Aeromonas sp. 2692-1. The sequence goes on along the minus strand of NZ_CP038513.1, from coordinate 1,844,094 downwards.
GTGCAGCGTGCCCGCACTCACCGCCAGGATCTGGAAATCCGCCGGCACCCTCACCTCGACAGCCGCCCAAGCCGCACTGCCCAGTACCATCTTCATGCCCAGCGCTGCCCACAGCAGCGATACCCCACGCCCGTACCGACAACTCTTCATGTTCGCTCATCTTCCTGTTCGCGTTGATGGGCGCAGGCTAGCAGCCGAAGATGACAGAAAAATAACGAGGGCTCAGAGCAGGTAGTGGGGGCGCTCGGCAAACCACTGGGCCAACACCTGCTTGAACAGCCGGATCTTGCGCGGTACCCGCCGCTGCTGGGCGTGCAGGACGTGCAGCGGGTGCAGACCTGTCTGCCACTGATCCAGCACGGCCACCAACTCGCCGCTCGCCAGCCAGGGCTCCACCAGCATCAGCGGACACTTGGCGTACCCCATGCCGGCCCGAGCCAGCTGCAGCACGGTACTGTAGTGGTTGGCCCGCACCTTGCCCTGCACCAGGATGTGCGCCTCCTCCTCCCCCTTGCGAAAGTGCCACTGCTCCCAGGCCGGGTTGTGGCCCTGCAGCAGGCAGGGTCGCCCGCCCAGCTCATAAGGGGTGGCGGGGATCCCCTCCCGCGCCAGCAGGGCCGGGCTGGCCACCACCACGTCCTTGAGCCTGCCGAGCGGCAGCGCCACCAGGTTGTCGGGAATGCTGCTCATGGCGCGCAGGGCGATGTCGTGCTCCCCCTGGCTCATGTCGATCATGGCGTTGGTGAAGTTCAATTCGACCTGGACGCCGGGACAGAGCTCGGCAAACCGGGCCAGCAGATCGTTCACCATGCGATCGCCGGTACTGACCGGGCAGGTGAAGCGCAGCCGGCCGCCATCCTCCTCGGTCAGCGCCTGGATATCCTGCTCCGCCTGGCGAGCCAGCGCGAAGATCTCGCCAGCTTGCTGATAGAGGGTCCGGCCCGCCTCGGTGAGGCTGAGTCGGCGGGTGGTACGCTGCAGCAGCTGGGCATTGAGGGTCATTTCCAGCGCGCTGACGTGACGGCTCAGCATCCCCTTGCTCACCCCCAGACTGTCGGCCGCGGCCGAGAAACTGCCCTTTTGTACCACCTCGTAAAAACTGGCCAGGTGGGAGATGTCCATTCATTAGCTCCAATATGGAAACAATGCGTTTATTTTACGCGCTTTTTCTCTCTTTTCATCGCGCTAGAATCAACACATCCCAACTAGGAGTGAAACAGATGAAGATTGTGATTGTGGGTGCCTCCGGCACCGTCGGCTCCGCCGTCAGCGAGTTGCTTGCCAAAGACCACCAGGTGATCCGGGTCGGTCACAGCCAGGGGGACGCCACAGTCGACATGCGCGATCCCGCCTCCATCAAGGCGCTGTTCACCAAGCTGGGCCAGTTCGATGCGCTGGTGGTGGCCAGCGGCAGCGTGGCTTTCAACGCCCTCACCGAGATGACCGACGAGCAGTGGCAGGTGGGGCTTCAGAGCAAGCTGATGGGCCAGATCAACCTGAGCCGGGCCGCCATCCCCCACCTGAACGACAAGGGCTCCATCACCCTGATCAGCGGTATCCTGAGCGAGGAGCCCATCAACTGGGGGGCGAGCGCGACCACCATCAACGGCGCCATCGATCACTTCGTCAAGGCGGCGGCCTGCGAGTTGCCGCGGGGTCTGCGCATCAACGTGGTGAGCCCGACCGTGCTGACGGAGTCGATGGATAAATACGCCAGTTTCTTCCCGGGCTTCGTTCCCGTACCCGCCGCCAGGGTGGCGCAGGCCTACCAGAAGTCGGTACTGGGGGTGCAGACCGGCCAGGTGTTCAGGGTCAACGGCTGATCGCCGCCCTGCTGCCGCCCAGCCGGCACGGCAACAAAAACGGGCCCCGTGATGGGGCCCGTTCCATTGCAGCCAACATGCCGACTTGCAGTTGGCTGATGGCAAACGTTTGTTTTTACGGCAACAAAAAAGGCGGTGTGCCTCAGTCGATCAGCCCATACTGCGCGCGCAGCACTTCGATGATCTCCTGCTTCGGATTGGCGCTGCGTACCAGCGGCTGACCGATGATCTTCTCGGCAATCCCCACATAGGTGTTGGAGATGTCCATCATCACTTCGGTCGGCAACTTGTTGTCGCGGGCCAGGGCGAAGCGCTCGGGCATGCGGTGCTTGTTGAGCAGGATGTCCGGATCCGGGAAGTGATTGAGCAGCCACTGGCGGAAACCCTCTTTCGACTTCTCGACGATCTGGCCGTCGCGCAGGGCGGCGCCATCCCAGATGCGGGAGCTGTCGGGGGTGCCCACTTCATCCATGTAGATCAGCTTCTCGTTGCCGGCGGCGTCATTGACGTAGCCAAACTCGAACTTGGTGTCGACGAAGATCTGATCCAGCTCGGCCAGCGCGTCACTGATGACGTTGAAGCCCTCCTTGAGCAGCACTTCGTAGCGGTCGATGTCGGCCGGCTTGCTGAAGTTGAAGCCCCGGTAGTGGCGTTCGATGTCGGCACGGGAGACGTTGACGTCGTCGGCTTCCGGCACGCCGTCCAGCCCGGTCAGCACGCCCTTGGTGGAGGGGGTGATGAGGATCTCGGGCAGCTTCTGATCTTTCTTCAGTCCTTCCGGCAGGGTGATGCCGCAGAACTCGCGCTCGCCATCCTTGTAGGCACGCCACATGGAGCCGGTGATGTACTGGCGGGCAATCGCCTCGATCATCACGGGACGGGCTTTTTGCACGATCCAGACGAAGGGATGGGGGATGTCCAGGATGTGGCTGTCGGCCAGCCCCTTCTCCTTGAACAGCTTGAACCAGTGGCTGGAGATGGCGTTGAGCGCAGCCCCTTTGCCCGGCACGCCGTTGAGCCCGTCCACGCCCTGCCAGATGCAGTCGAAGGCCGAGATCCGGTCACTGATCACCATGATGGCGAGCGGCGCATCTGCCGGCACGTCGTAACCCTTCTCGCGGATGAGGCGGGCGCTGTCTGCGGCGGTCAGCCAGTAGACGCTGCGCACCTTGCCGGAATGGACGGGTTTATCGGTACGGATCGGCAAATCGTCGTTCACCGCCAATACTTGATCTGCAAGACTCATGGTAAGTAACACTTCCTGTTTGTGGGGGGTTTACATAACAAAACAGGGGCACAAGGCCCCTGTTTCTATTCTGTTTTTGCAGCTTGGTCAGCCAGACCCTTGGCGAATGCCTCGGACAGACTGATGTACATCTGGGAGATGACACCGGACGACACGGGCTTCTTGTCCTTGTCGAACAGGGTGATGGAGGTCTTGCCCCCCGCCATCTCGCCAAGCTGGAAGCGATACTTGTCTTCGTCCAGCTTGAACGGCTCGCTGCCCTTGGCCTTCCAGAATTCGCTGCCCGGCTCGTCGTACTCCACGTCGATCCAGCCCAGCGACTGCTGGGTATCCTTGATGGTGAAACCGTAGGCCGGCAGCACCTGATTGAGACGGCGCCACACCTGGTCAAACGAACCATCGACGATCCAGGCGCTCAGCTCGTTGTTGTCCAGACCCAGTTCCAGCCCCATGCCGTCGTTGGCCTTGTGCTGTTCGCGGGACTTGAGCTGCTTGTCGTAGTAGAGCGAGAACTGGTTGAGGGCCCGGGTCGCGTAGCGCTGGGCATCCGCCGGGGTCAGCTCCTTGCTGGTCTCACCATCGACGGTCTCTTCATGATCCAGTACCCGTACCGACATGTTGACGGCGTGGCGCTGAGGATCGTTGCGCAGGGTGAACTGGTAGCGCTGACGAATGACGAAGTCATCGTCCTCTTCACTCCAGCCGTCGAGCGCCTTGGTGTTGTCAAACCAGCCGGTCTGCAGCACGCCGGCCTGCTGGTCCAGCTTCTCGGTGGTCACCTTGTACTGGGCGAGGAAGTTCATCAGGAAGGCCCAGGTATCGCGCTCCACGCTCTGGGAGGTGCTGAGCGCATAGAAAGCCATGGTGGGTTCGCCGGCATTGGCCACCACCTGGCTGCCCGGTACCACGGTCAGCAGCTGGGCGGGTGGACGCACGTCAACCTTGGCACCCAGCGCACCGTCACGGCTGCTCTCGGGCAGGGCCGGAATGTCGAAACTGCTGTTAAAGGCGGGGGTATTCAACCCGGCCGGCACCAGAAACGCACGGCCTTCAAGGCGGGCATCCTCGTACTCGAAACCACGGTTGGCCATCTTGCGTTCCTGGGGTGAGCTACAGGCTGCCAGCACGGCAACGGTCGCCACACTCAGCACCAGGCGCACTGCATTTCCCTTTCCATTTGCTTTAAACACTCGCCATCAACTCCGCAGTCGTCAGTGCTCGCGCCATCGCCTGTTCGCCCTCGGGGGTGAGGTCGGTGAGCGGCAGACGCAAGGTGGCCGTCGCAATCAATCCCAGCTGGGCACAGGCCCATTTCACCGGGATAGGACTCGGTTCGCAGAACAGAGTCTGATGCAACGGCATCAATCGATTGTTGATGTCGTGCGCTCGTCCGGCATCACCGGCCAGCGCAGCACGACACATGTCGGCCATCTGGGCCGCTGCAATATTGGTGGTGACCGAAATGACTCCGTCCCCGCCTTGCAGCATGAAATCACATCCACTGGCATCATCGCCACTATAAAGCGCGAATTGTGCGCCGCACAGCTCGCGCAGCAGCGGCGTACGGCTCAGATCCCCGGTCGCCTCTTTCAGGCCTATGATGCCGGGCACCTTGGCCAGTCGGGCTACCGTCTCCGGTTTGAGATCGCAACCGGTACGACCGGGCACATTATAAAGAATTTGGGGCAGACCACTAGCCTCGGCGATCGCACAATAGTGACGATAGAGGCCTTCCTGGGTGGGTTTGTTGTAATAGGGGGTGACCGAGAGACCCGCCACCACGCCGGTTTCGGCGAAGCGCTTGGCCAGGTCGATGGCATGGGCGGTATTGTTGGAGCCACAGCCGGCAATGACCGGAATGCGTCCGGCGGCCAACGCCACGGTTTTCTCCACGACGGCGATGTGCTCCTGCTCGCTCAGGGTCACCGACTCCCCCGTGGTCCCGACCGCCACGATGGCGCTGGTCCCGGCGCTGACATGATAGTCGACCAGAGTGGCCAGACTGGCCCAATCGACTTCGCCTGAAGCCAGCATGGGGGTAACGAGGGCAACAATACTACCGCGCAACATGGATATTTCTCCCGATTTTCAGGGGCGTTATGGTAAAGCTGCCCCCTTGGAAAAACAAGGGAGGCCAGGGGCAAGCCGTGTTACCATCCGGCAAAAACCGCACTGCACGAGCCGTGGTGGAACACGCCGGACTTTGGTCGTGACACCCCGATACCGTGCTCGTTGCAACGAGATTCTCAACAAGGTTGCCATGCAGGATCGCTGGCAGTGGCCCATGGCCAGCCCGTTCGGGCTATGCCACTGCATCCACATTCGCAACCCGCTAATGGACGAGAGAAGATTTATGACTCATTACCTGGTCGTAACGGCCATCGGCACGGACAGGCCTGGCATCGTCAATGAGGTCACCCGCCACGTCAGTGGGTGTGGCTGCAACATTGTCGACAGCCGTCTTGGCATCTTCGGCAATGAATTCACCTTCATCATGCTGCTGTCCGGTGACTGGAACAGCCTGATGCAACTCGAGATAAGCCTGCCCCTGCGCAGCCAGGAGTGGGACCTCATCACCATGATGAAGCGCACCGAACGCCACCAGTCGCTGCAATACGACATCAGCGCCAACGCCGAGATCCTGATCCGGGACCAGCCGGGCATCGTAAGCCAGTGCACCCAGTTCTTCAGCGATCACGGCTGGGACATCCAGGCCATGCAGACCGTCACCCTGGAACAGCAGCCGTTCAACCTGCTCAAGGCCAGCTTTCAGCTCAATCTGGCCAAGCAGGGAGAGGCGGCCGGCTCGCAGACGGCCTTCGCCGGATTCTGTCGTGAACTGGGCGCAGAATCGTTCGAATTCATCGTCAATCACAAACACGCCTGACGGCTCATCCAAGGAGATCCCATGCAACCTTTATCCGCTGGCAGCCTGGCCCCCGATTTTTCCCTGTCCGATCAAGACGGTAACCAGGTACGCCTTGCCGACCTGCGCGGCAAGAAAGTGCTCGTCTACTTCTATCCCAAGGCGATGACCCCGGGCTGCACCACCCAGGCCTGCGGCCTGCGCGACGTCAACGCCGAGCTGGCCGCCCTCAATGTGGTGGTGCTCGGCATCAGCCCGGATCCGGCCAAGCGGCTGAAAAAATTCGAGGAGCGCGACAACCTGAATTTCCGCCTGCTGGCCGATGAAGATCATGCGGTGGCCGATGCGTTTGGCGTCTGGGGCCCGAAGAAGTTCATGGGCAAGGAGTATGACGGTATCCACCGGCTGAGCTTCCTCATCGACGAAGAGGGCAAAATTAGCCATCGCTTCGACAAGTTCAAGACCAGCGATCATCATCAGGTGGTGCTCGACCTGCTCAAGGGCTGAACCCCAGATACCGGTACTGCCTACATGAAAAGGGCCTGCAAGTGCAGGCCTTTTTTTATTCGCATGTCGTTGCCTGCCTCGCGTTGCGGGCAGGAGGCTCGATGCCCGGTCCTTCGGCTCGCCTGCCAGGCAAGTGACTGGCGGCGACGTTCTCGTTTGTCATGAAGGGCGCCGGCTTGCATCCACGATGGGATGCCTTGGTGACGGGTCTTTCGGCACAGGCCAAATGACGCCCTTATTGTTGCGCCAGCGAGCCAGAAAGCAAGCCGCCAGCCGTTACATTTAATTAACCAGCCAGGGCCGACGTTGATTTCCCGCCCCGCTATCTCGCCAACCTCCCCTGCCAGATCAAAAAATTCATCTTATATATGGGTTAACGTGGCCCCAGTTTCATTTTCCAGTGAGAAAAGCCCATGAACATGAGCCACACCGAACGTCTGATCCTGAGCAACCAGTACGAGATCCTGGCCAAACTCAATCCGGAGAAGGCGGCGTTTTACCAACGGGCCAGCACCATCATAGAGCGCGGCTACTGCCTGCAGATCCTCGAACTGGAGAAGAGCTTCGGCCATCTGGATCTGGCCACCTGCCAGGAGGTGATCGACACCCTGGAACTGCACCACGCGCTGGCCATCTCCTGGGGCAACCTGGAAGCGGCCGATCAGGGCGAAATCAATGCCAGCCGGCTGGAGTTCAACGGCTACAGCCGCAGCCAGGAGTGGGAGCTGGCCGACTATGTCTGCTTCCTGCTGGAGGTGGACAAGCGCTTCCCCGAGCTCAAATGCCCGTGCGACGAGCTCTCCAGCGACATCGCCATGCGCGACAAGTACCAGCGCATGCTGGCGGTCTGGCGCCAGTGCCCGCGTCAGTACAAGCTCTCCATTCAGGAGATCCGCAAGGTTCTGGCAGCCTGATAGGCATGAAAAAGGCGCCGCGAGGCGCCTTGGTTCGAGTAATAGGCCACAGGCCTCACTCGTAGAGGAAGGATTTGTCCAGCTGCTTGAAGGCGGCGTTGAGGGTATCGGCCAGCTCTTCGTATCTGGGCTGGGCCACCAGTTGGCGACGACCGCCCTGCTCGTTCATCTTGCCGTTGATCTCGCGATACCAGCTGGCAAGGGAGGGCGGCAGCCGGGTATCGGCGCGCTGACCGAGCCAGTAGTAGCCCTGCAGCGGCAGGCTCAGCAGAAACAGCACCGAGGTCATAACAGAAGGCCAGTAGTGCAGCTCGCCGAACTGGAACTGCAGCATGACGCTGAGCACCGCCAGCGCCGGGATGACCTTGAGGGCGAACTCGGTGGCCTTGATCACCCGATTCTCCGGGAACATGGAATTAAGCTCGGGACGGCGGGGCCAAAGGGTCATATAATGACGGCCTTGCTGTAACTTAGTTCCAAAAATGTTCATGCTCATGCTACCTCCGAGCTCTTTTTGAACGTATTAACGGCAAAACCACGACAATATTTGATGCGCAATAACAAAGGTTGAGGATGACTTTGTTATTTTTCAACAATCGGGTTATCCTTTGTACGCCCAATTTTTGCGCCAACGGCCTGCCGTTGCGCTGTCAGGGACGTCTGGATTTCGGGTCTTGTATCACTATACAAGGGGCAAGCAACAGATTGCCAACCCTCATAAGGATAAGTTGAAAGTTTTTGGACACGGCTCGTCCAACGCATCCTCCTACACAACCCAATCTGCGATAGGATTTATTCATGAGTAAGCTGGTTCTTGTTCTTAACTGTGGCAGCTCGTCCCTGAAGTTTGCTGTCATTGACGCAACCACCGGTGATGACCTGCTGTCCGGCCTGGCCGAGTGCTTCAACCTCGACGACGCCCGCATCAAGTGGAAACTGAACGGTGAGAAAGGCAGTGCCGATCTGGGCGCCGGTGCCGCTCACCAGGAAGCGCTGGACTACATCGTCAACAAGATCCTGCCGCTCAACCCGGAGCTGTCCAAGAACCTGATCGCCATCGGCCACCGTGTGGTACACGGCGGTGAGCGCTTCACCTCCTCCGTGCGCATCTGCGACGACGTCATCGCCGGCATCGAAGCCGCCGTACCGTACGCGCCGCTGCACAACCCGGCTCACCTGATCGGTATCCGTGAAGCCCGTCGCGTGTTCCCGGCGCTGGCCGACAAGAACGTGGCCGTGTTCGACACCGCGTTCCACCAGAGCATGCCGGAAGAAGCCTTCCTGTACGCCCTGCCGTACAAGCTCTACAAAGAGAACGGCATCCGTCGCTACGGCGCCCACGGCACCAGCCACTACTACATCAGCCTGGAAGCCGCCAAGCAGCTGAACAAGCCGGTGGAAGAACTGAACATCATTAACTGCCACCTGGGCAACGGCGGTTCCGTCTGCGCCATCAAGAACGGCAAATCCGTCGACACCTCCATGGGCCTGACCCCGCTGGAAGGCCTGGTGATGGGTACCCGTTCCGGTGACATCGATCCGGCCATCATCTTCTTCCTGCACGACAAGCTGGGCATGAGCGTGGCCGACATCAACACCATGCTGACCAAAGAGTCCGGCCTGCAGGGTCTGACCGAAGTAACTTCCGACTGCCGTTTCGTTGAAGACAACTACGACAGCAAAGAAGAAGCCAAGCGTGCCATGGACGTTTACTGCTATCGCCTGGCCAAGTACATCGGCGCCTACGCCGCCGCCATGGACGGTCGTCTGGACGCCGTGGTCTTCACCGGTGGTATCGGTGAAAACTCCGCCCCGATCCGTGAAATCACCCTGAACAAGCTGGGTCTGCTGGGCTTCGACGTCGATCACGACGCCAACCTGAAGGCTCGTTTCGGCAAGGGTGGCGAGATCACCAAGGCTGGTTCCACCAAAGCCCTGGTTATCCCGACCAATGAAGAGTGGGTCATCGCCCACGACGCGCTGGAACTGGTTGGCGCATAATTTCGCTGTAGAGCAAGGCCGCCCAAGGGCGGCCTTTTCCTGATCCCAAAAATGAACAAGGGGTATAAAGTGGCACGCACTATTATGCTTATCCCGGTCGGCACTGGTGTCGGCGTAACTTCCGTGAGCCTTGGCGTTGTTCGCGCCATGGAGCGTCACGGTGTCAATGTCAGCTTCTTCAAACCGGTCGCTCAGCCGCGTCCGGGTGAAACCGGTACCGAGCGCTCCACCGCCGTGATCCGCGCCGCTGCCAACATCAACCCGCCCGAGCCGTTCGCCCTCTCCTACGCCGAGAACATGATCACCTCCAGCAACACCGATATCCTGCTGGAAGAGATCGTGGCCCGCTTCGAAGAGCACGTGAAGGCCAGCGGTGCCGAAGTGCTGGTCATCGAAGGCATGGTGCCGACCGACAAGCAGCCGTTTGCCAACAAGCTGAACTACGATGTCGCCAAGGCGCTGGACGCCGACATGGTGTTCGTGACCCATCCGGGCAACGACTCCAGCCAGAAGCTGAAAGAGCGCATCGAGCTGGCCTGCTCCAACTTCGGTGGCGTCAACAACCCCCGTATCGTTGGCTGCGTCATCAACAAGGTGGGTGCACCGGTTGACGAGCATGGCGTGACCCGCCCCGACCTGACCGAGATGTTCGAGGCCCACCACCACACCTCCGACGCCGCCCATAACCTGGAAGTGCTGCAGGTATTCGGCAAGAGCCCGCTGCGCATCCTCGGCTGCATCCCTTGGAATACCCAGCTGATCGCCCCGCGCGCCAAGGATCTCGCCAAGCACCTGGCTGCCAAGATCCTGCACAAGGGTGAGCTGGACAGCCGTCGCCTGCAGACCGTGACCTTCTGTGCCCGCTCCATCCACAACATGATCGAGCACTTCCGTCCGGGCAGCCTGTTGGTGACTTCCGGCGACCGCTCCGACGTCATCGTCTCCGCCTGCCTGTCCGCCATGAACGGCGTCAAGCTGGGTGCCCTGCTGCTGACCGGCAACTACCACCCGGAACCGCAGGTGATGGCGCTGTGCCAACAGGCCATGGCCACCGGCCTGCCGATCATGATCACCGGCACCAACACCTGGCAGACTGCGGTCAGTCTGCAGAACTTCAACGTCGACATTCCGGAAGACGACCGCGAGCGGATCGAGCTGGTACAGGACTATGTGGCCGGCCACATCGACAAGCACTGGATCGAGTCTCTCTCCGCCAAGTCCACCCGTTCCCGTCGCCTGAGCCCGCCGGCTTTCCGCTACCAGCTGACCGAACTGGCCCGTCAGGCCAACAAGCGCGTCGTGTTGCCGGAAGGGGAAGAGCCGCGGACCATCAAGGCTGCCGCCATCTGTGCCGAGCGCGGCATCGCCCGTCCGGTCCTGCTGGGCAACCCGGAAGAGATCCGTCGCGTTGCCGAACAGCAGGGCGTGGTACTGACCGACCGCGTCGAGATCATCGATCCGGTTGCCGTGCGCGAGCGCTATGTGGCCCGACTGGTCGAGCTGCGCAAGAACAAGGGCATGACCGAAGTGGTTGCCCGCGAACAGCTGGAAGACAACGTGGTACTGGGTACCATGATGCTGGAGCGCAATGAAGTTGACGGCCTGGTATCCGGCGCGGTGCACACCACTGCCAACACCATCCGTCCGCCGATGCAGATCATCAAGACCGCTCCGGGCTCTTCCCTGATCTCCTCCATCTTCTTCATGCTGCTGCCGGATCAGGTACTGGTCTACGGTGACTGCGCGATCAACCCGGATCCCACTGCCGAGCAGCTGGCCGAGATCGCCATCCAGTCCGCTGACTCCGCTGCCGCCTTCGGCATCGAGCCGCGCGTCGCCATGATCTCCTACTCCACCGGCACCTCCGGCGCCGGCGCCGATGTAGAGAAAGTACGTGAAGCCACCGAGCTGGCCAAGGCCAAGCGCCCCGACCTCATCATCGATGGCCCGCTGCAGTACGATGCGGCCATCATGGAGAACGTGGCCAAGTCCAAGGCACCGAACTCACCGGTTGCCGGTAAAGCCACCGTGTTCGTGTTCCCGGACCTGAACACCGGCAACACCACCTACAAGGCGGTACAGCGCTCTGCGGATCTGGTCTCCATCGGCCCGATGCTGCAAGGCATGCGCAAGCCGGTCAACGACCTGTCCCGTGGCGCCCTGGTGGACGACATCGTCTACACCATCGCCCTGACCGGTATCCAGGCAGCCCAGGCCGAGTAATCGACCGAGCTTATCCCTGTTGAAAAACCCGCCGCAAGGCGGGTTTTTTTATGGCTGACGGGCAGATGTTGATCCGCGAGATCAAATCAGGATCCAGTCCGGATCCCGCATTCTCGTTCAGAGGCCAGCCCGGCAAGGGCGCCGGGATAAGCAAACGCTCACACCCGCCAGAGTCGATTGCACAATTGCGCCCCAGCCGAGATCAGATCCAAATACTTCTTTAAGATCAGCACACTAACGTCAGACCCACCGCTAATCTACAGACTTTTCCACAGCTTTTGTGGATAGTTTACCGATCATTTGAAAGAAAATGACAAACCCGGCCCACTCCCCTGCACCGCCTTGCGCCCATGAAAAAGGGGCCCCGAAGGGCCCCTTTTGACAACAAACCCGCCAGCCACCTACTCAGGGGCGCAGCGCCTTGTCGGCGCGGGAGATACCGCAGACACCGGAGCGCACCACTTCGATGATCTCGTTGGTCTGGGCGGCCGTCTTGATGAAGGCATCCAGCTTGTCGCTGGTACCCACCAGCTGCACCGTGTAGAGCTCGGGGGTGACGTCGACGATCTGGCCACGGAAGATATCCGCCAGCCGTTTCAGCTCATCACGACCACCACCGGCGGCGCGCGCCTTGACCAGCGCGATCTCCCGCTCGATATGCTCACCCTCGCTGAGATCGCACACCTTGAGCACGTCCACCAGCTTGTGCAACTGCTTCTGGATCTGCTCCAGCACCCGCTCGTCGCCCATGGTCACTATGGTCATGCGCGACAGGGTGGGATCCTCGGTGGGGGCCACCGTCAGGGTCTCGATGTTGTAGCCGCGCTGGGAGAAGAGACCTACCACGCGACTCAGGGCGCCGGATTCGTTTTCCAGCAGTACTGAAATGATATGCCTCATCAGGTTCTCTCCGTCTTGCTCAGCCACATCTCGTCCATGGCACCGAACTTTATCTGCATCGGATAGACGTGCTCATCCGGGTCGACCGAGATGTCCATGAACACCAGCCGATCCTTCATGGCGAAGGCCTTCTCCATGGCGCTCTCGAGCTCCGCTGGATCGCTCACCGCGATGCCGACGTGGCCATAGGCTTCCGCCAGTTTGACGAAGTCCGGCAGCGACTCCATGTAGGAGTGGCTGTGGCGACCACCGTAGAACATCTTCTGCCACTGCTTGACCATGCCCAGCGCCCGGTTGTTGATGGAGATGATCTTGATGGGCACCCCGTACTGCATGCAGGTGGAGAGCTCCTGAATGTTCATCTGCACCGAGCCGTCGCCGGTCACGCAGCAGACCACCGCATCTGGGTTGGCAAACTGGGCGCCCATGGCGGCCGGAATACCGAACCCCATGGTGCCCAGGCCCCCGGAGTTGATCCACTGGCGCGGCTTGGCAAACGGGTAGTAGAGGGCGGCAAACATCTGGTGCTGACCCACGTCAGAGGCCACGAACGCCTCCCCCTTAGTCACCTTGTAGAGGGTCTCGATCACCTGCTGCGGCTTGATCAGGGTGGGGTGGGTCTCGTAGGCCAGGCAGTTGCGCGAGCGCCACTGGCCGATCTGGCTCCACCAGTCCGCCAGTACCTGCTTGTCGTTGTCGAAACCACACTCGCGGATCACTTCCAGCATCTGCTCGAGCACGGTTTCCACCGAGCCGACGATGGGCACGTGGGCCTGTACCGTCTTGGAGATGGAGGTGGGATCGATGTCGATGTGGACTATGGTGGCGTTGGGGCAGAACTTGGCCACGTTGTTGGTGACACGGTCATCGAAGCGGGCACCCACGGCGAAGATCAGATCCGCGTTGTGCATGGTCTTGTTCGCTTCGAAGGTGCCGTGCATGCCCAGCATGCCGATGAATTGCGGATGGGTGCCGGAGAAGGCCCCCAGCCCCATCAGGGTGGTGGTCACCGGCAGGTTCAACAGCTCCGCCAGCTTGGTCACCAGGTGATCCGCATTGGCATTGATGGCGCCGCCGCCGACGTACATCACCGGACGCTCGGCCTCCACCAGCAGCTTGGCCGCCCGCTTGATCTGCCCCTTGTGGCCCGACTTGGTCGGATTGTAGGAGCGCAGGGACACCGTCTCGGGATACTGATAGGGAAACTTCTCTTTCGGGTTCTGCACGTCTTTGGGCAGATCCACCACCACCGGCCCCGGGCGGCCGCTGGCAGCAATGTAATAGGCCTTCTTGATGGCGTCGGGAATGTCGCTGGCCTTCTTGCACAGGAAGCTGTGCTTCACCACCGGGCGGGAGATGCCGATCATGTCGGTCTCCTGGAATGCATCCTCCCCGATCATGCTGGTCGGCACCTGGCCGGACAGGATCACCAGGGGGATGGAGTCCATGTAGGCGGTCGCGATCCCCGTAATGCAGTTGGTGGCGCCGGGACCCGAGGTCACCAGCACAGTGCCCACCTTGCCGGTGGAGCGGGCGTAACCGTCCGCCATGTGCACCGCGGCCTGCTCGTGCCGCACCAGGACATGCTCCATCTTGCCGTTTTCAAAGAGAGCGTCATAGATGTCGAGCACTGAGCCACCAGGGTAGCCGAAAACGTGCTCAACTCCCTGATCTTCCAGCGCTCTAACCACCATCTGGGCGCCTGATAACATCTCCATGATAAAGCCCTCCAGGCTTTGCTCCGTTAAGCGAAAGCTATCGGCAGTCCGCTGCTTCCCGGCACCGCCAGTCCGTGCATTGTTGTTGTCTGAATACGGACCCGGCGAGTTCGGCGCTGTCGATAGTAGAAAAATAGGTTTTTTCCATCATTCACCCGAAAAGCGGGTGAAAAACCAACTTAACCCGCTTGTGAACGCTTGTCCACGGCTTTGTCTGACCAGAACAGTCATAAATTTCAAACAGCTATTAACATTCAGTGACTTGAGAAAAAGGGTGGGGACAATGCGGGGAAGTTGGGGGTATGACCAGCGGATCATGCTGCCACGGCGGCCCTGAATGGAAAAAAATAAGCCCACCGCCTGGGTGGGCCCGCAAGCCTGGCAGGGGATCAGTGATCCTCTTCCGGCTCCGCCAGCCAGATCTGCTGATCCGGATCCGTCTCCTCGCAGACCGAGATACTGACTCCCATGTCCAGCAGCTCGTGCAGGGTGAGATTGTCCGCCAGATTCATGGTGTCGCCGTTTTCATTGGTAAAGCGCATGGTGTCCGTCCTCTCCTTGGTGGGATCCCTCTCAGTCTAGTCAAAGGCGCTCACTTGCGATAACCAACTGCTGTTTAGCGGGCTGCCCCCCTCCAGTTCGCTCAGCCGATCACACACCTCTTCCGGAAACAGGGTGCGAGCCCACAGCCGGCGCGAGAGCTCGGCCACGCTCTCCTTTGCCCCGTCCGCCAACCAGCCCGCCAGTTCCCCCGCCACATCGGGATAGAGGATCTGGCCCGGGGCCGAGGCATCCAGCCAGGCCCGCACCGCATTGGCATCGAGTGCATCCATCAGCCGGGCCAGCCCCATCAACTCCAGCGTCTTGGCGTTGGTCAGCTGCTCGAACTGCCCCCCAGCGGCTTGACCAGCAGCTTCTTGCCAAGGGAGAGCGCCTCCGAGGCCAGTTCGAAACCACCGTTGGTGATGACCCCGCGACAGCCGGCCAGCACCTGCTTGAAACTTTCCCGCGCCTGCGGCTCGAACGCTATGTTGCGCCACTGGCTGGCGCTGCGAATGGCCGGATGAAAGCAGACGAAGCGCTGCTGGTTGAAGCGCGACAACAGGGCTGCGATCGCCTCGGTCTGCTCAAACGGCAGATAGACCAGGATCTGCTGATTGTCGGGGGCCTGGGCGATGGGATCTATGATGGGCGGCAGCAGCGGCTGGCCGAAGTGAAACCAGTGCAGTCCGAGGGACTGGCGGACCGGGGCGAAGTGGCGCATCAGCTGGCGATTGAAGCCGCTCTCCCCCCAGCGCGGAATGGGCCAGTCGAAGCTGGCCTGATGGCTGATGGTGAGGCTGGGCTTGCCCCAGCGACGGGCGGCATGGGCACTGAGTGGCTCAAAATCGCTGATCACCAGATCGTAATCGCGGCAATCCAGGCCCCTCATATCGCGCCAGAAGCGCAGGGGCGAGAGCCCCTTGAGGGTACGCCAGCCCGAGATGGCACCCTCGTGGCTGACGAAGGTGATGCCGGCAAAGGTGCGATAATCGCCGAATTCGGCCATCTCGAAATAGCCGTCGGCGGGGCGACCGCTGAACAGATAGTCCACCTCCAGACCACGGGCTCGCAGCGCCCGCGCCAGGGTGCGACTGCGGCTGATGTGACCGTTGCCTGTGCCCTGTACCCCGAACAGTATCCTCATCCCTGACTCCAGCTGAGCGCCAGCAGGGCACAGCCACCGCCGAGCAGGGCACCGGCCACCAGATCGCTCAGGTAGTGCACCCCGAGCAGCAGGCGTGACGCCCCCACCAGTGCGGCCCAGGCAAACAGCAGGGGCGCCCAGAGCGGGAAGCTGGCGGCCAGCACTGTTGCCATCAGGAAGGCGGCTGCGGTATGGCCGGAGGGCAAGCTATAACGATCGGAAGGGGTGATGAAGACCGGCAGGCCTGCCGGACGCTGGCGTTTCAGCGCGTTCTTGAGCAGCAGATAGAGCGGCAGTTCGATGGCAAAGGCAAGCAGGGCCACCCCCACCAGCTCGCGCTCCGCCTCCCCCTGCCACCAGAGCAGGGCGGCCAGCACGGCGTAGAGCGGGCCGTCACCGGTGCGGGAGATGAGTCGGCTGATCCTGGCCTGCGGCCGGTTGTAGGCGTGGAGCAGGCAGATGCGGCACACCTGCAGGTCCCATTGCTGGATCTTGTTCATAACCCCTCCTTCCCTGAAGTCTCAGTGCAGACTAGGGCGGCGAGGTGACACTTGGTTGACGGTCAGATAACAGATTGATGAAAAAAAGGGCCGAATGGCCCTTTTTTACGACAAGCGCGGCAAATGATCAGTTCAGGGTGCCGCGCAGACCGTTTTCCATCAGACGGCAGTTGTGATCCGCCAGGCGAGCCATGAAGTGTTCATCCACGGTCAGGCCGAACACCTGCTCGTAGAGATCCTTCATCACGAACGGCTGCCACATCATGCTGAGGAAGGAGATCTTCAGCATCTCGGGATCCAGGTTGTCACCCAGTTCGCCGTTGTTCTTCATGGACTCCAGCAAGGCATCGAACTGGGGCAGCTGGCGTTCCAGCAGACGGTTCAGCACAAAATCCCGACCTGGGCTTTTCTCGGTCGATAATGCGCTGGAGATGGCGGAGGTCAGCTCGCTGTTTGGCGCCATCACCTGATAGTAGGTGTTGAGCAGGTCGTTGAGGCTGCGGTTGCCGGCCTCATCGTGCCAGGCTTGATCCAGCGGCTCGGCCACATCGCCCAGCACCGCCTTGTAGAGACCCTCTTTGCTGCCGAAGTAGTAGTGGATCATCGCCAGATTGGAGCCAGCCAGCTCGGCGATCTCACGGGTCGTCACCTTACTGTAGGGGGTGTTGAGAAAACGCTCACGGGCGGCAGAGAGCAACTTGTCACGAATGTCAGAACGTCCGACCGGACGACCAGGTCTACGTTTTTCCATTTAATACCTCGGATAATTCAGCAAAAACTGACAAGTCGATCTGATTGCACAGATGATCGAGTACAGCAGGAATGACCAGATAATCGTGCAAGGGCCGAATATGGGACAAGTAAATTTGCACTCCTTTACAATCCGATTAAATAAACCAGCGAAATGAACCGGGTCTGCGCGGTTGACACAGCATAAAAATCTCGATATTGGTAAAAGCGTTATCGACTGGAAGGATTGATTCATCATGCGTATTGCCGCTCCGCTACTACTAATCTCCCTAATCGCGACCAGTCGCGCGGGATCCTTGTAGCCGGGCTCAGGCATAGCCGGAATTTACAAAAACCCGTGCACCCTGCACGGGTTTTTTTATGCCAACGCAGGATGCACGTCACCGAACTTAGGAAGAGGGAAGTCACATGTCAGATCGGGTCATCATATTCGACACCACCCTGCGCGATGGTGAGCAGGCTCTGGCGGCCAGCTTGACGGTCAAGGAGAAGCTGCAGATCGCCCAGGCGCTGGAGCGGCTCGGTGTCGACGTCATGGAGGTGGGGTTCCCGGTCTCCTCCCCTGGCGACTTTCAATCGGTGCAGACCATCGCCCGCCACATCAAGCAGAGCCGGGTCTGTGCCCTCGCCCGCGCCCTGCCCAAGGACATCGACGCCGCCGGCGAAGCCCTGCGGGTCGCCGAAGCCTTTCGCATCCACACCTTCATCTCCACCTCCTCCATCCACGTCGAGAGCAAGCTGAAGAAGAGCTTCGAAGACGTGCTGGAAATGGGGGTCAACGCCATCAAGCATGCCCGCCGCTACACCGACGACGTGGAGTTCTCCTGCGAAGATGCGGGCCGCACCCCGATAGACAACCTGTGCCGCATGGTGGAGGCCGCCATCAAGGCCGGCGCTCGCACCATCAATATTCCGGATACCGTCGGCTACACGGTACCGACCGAGTTCTCCGGCATCATCCAGACCCTGTTCAACCGGGTACCCAATATCGATCAGGCCATCATCTCGGTGCACTGCCACGACGATCTGGGCCTCTCGGTGGCCAACTCCATCGGCGCCGTGCAGATGGGGGCCCGCCAGATCGAGTGCACCATCAACGGCATCGGCGAGCGGGCGGGCAACTGCTCGCTGGAAGAGGTGGCGATGATCCTGAAAACCCGCGCCGACCTGCTCGGGGTGCACACCAACATCCGCCACAGCGAAATTCATCGCACCAGCGCCCTGGTCAGCCAGCTCTGCAACATGCCGGTGCAGCCCAACAAGGCCATCGTCGGCGCCAACGCCTTCTCCCACAGCTCCGGCATCCATCAGGATGGCGTGCTCAAGGCGAAAAACACCTACGAAATCATCACCCCGGAGAGCATCGGCCTCACCCAGAACAACCTCAACATGACTTCCCGCTCCGGCCGCCACGTCATCAAGCACCGGATGGAGTCCATGGGCTACGCCGAGAGTAGCTACGACCTCGACGATCTCTACGGCAAGTTCCTCACCCTGGCCGACAAGAAGGGGCAGGTGTTCGATTACGATCTGGAGGCGCTCGCCTTCTTCAGCCAGATCCACGAAGAGCCGGAACACTTCAAGCTGGAGTACCTCGGCGTACAGAGCGGCAGCTCGGTGATGGCCACCGCCTCGGTGAAATTGAAGGTGAGCCAGGAGATCGTCAGCGAAGCCGCCACCGGCAACGGCCCGGTGGACGCGGTCTACCAGTGCATCAACCGCATCACCGGCTACGAAATCAGCATCGACAAGTACGAACTCAAGGGCAAGGGGGAAGGCAAGAACGCCCTCGGCCAGGTCGACATAGTCGCACAGTACAAGGGCCGCAAATTCCATGGCATGGGCCTGGCCACCGACATCATAGAGTCTTCCGCCCAGGCGTTGATCCACGTGATCAACAGCATCTGGCGCGCCGATCAGGTGGCCGAACAGATGGAACGCAACGTCGCAAAAACAGACAAGATCAATACGGAGAGCGTGTGAGTATGAGCAGTTATCGGATCGCAGTATTGCCGGGTGACGGCATTGGCCCGGAAGTGATGGCCGAGGCCGTCAAGGTGCTGGAAAAGGTGCAGGCCAAGTTCGGCCTCACCTTCGAATATGATCGCCACGACGTGGGCGGCATCGCCATCGACAACCACGGCACCCCGCTGCCCCAGAGCACCATTGCAGGCTGCGAGGCGGCCGATGCCGTGCTGTTCGGCTCGGTGGGTGGCCCCAAGTGGGAGCACCTGCCCCCCAACGATCAGCCGGAACGCGGCGCCCTGCTGCCTCTGCGCGCCCACTTCAAGCTGTTCTGCAACCTGCGTCCGGCCCGCATCTACACCGGCCTCGAGCAGTTCTCGCCGCTGCGGGCTGACATCTCGGATCGCGGTTTTGACATCGCCTGCGTGCGCGAGCTGACCGGCGGCATCTACTTCGGCCAGCCCAAGGGGCGTGAAGGAGAAGGCCCCACCGAGAAGGCATTCGACACCGAGATGTACCATCGCTTCGAGATCGAGCGCATCGCCAAGATAGCCTTCGAGTCGGCTCGTGTTCGCCGTGGCAAAGTCACCTCCATCGACAAGG
Organism: Aeromonas sp. 2692-1; assembly: GCF_013085505.1. Classification (NCBI taxonomy): domain Bacteria; kingdom Pseudomonadati; phylum Pseudomonadota; class Gammaproteobacteria; order Aeromonadales; family Aeromonadaceae; genus Aeromonas; species Aeromonas sp. 2692-1. Next base: position 1,824,391 of record NZ_CP038513.1, on the reverse strand, counting down.
CTAACGTGCTCGCCTCCTCCATTCTGTGGCGCGAGGTGGTGACGCAAGTCGCCAAGTCCTATCCGGACGTGGCGCTCAATCACATGTACATCGACAACGCCACCATGCAGCTCATCAAGGATCCGTCCCAGTTCGACGTGCTGCTCTGCTCCAACCTGTTCGGTGACATCCTCTCCGACGAGTGCGCCATGATCACCGGCTCCATGGGGCTACTCCCCTCCGCCAGCCTCAACGAATCGGGCTTCGGCCTGTTCGAGCCGGCAGGTGGCTCGGCCCCGGATATCGCCGGCAAGAGCATTGCCAACCCCATCGCCCAGATCCTCTCCGCCGCCCTGATGCTGCGCTACAGCCTGGGCCAGGAAGCCGCCGCCCAGGCCATCGAGCAGGCCGTGGCCCAGACCCTGGCCGAGGGTTACTTCACCGCCGACCTGCATCAGGCCAGCGCCCGTCACCCGGTGCAGAGCACGGCCGAGATGGGCAGCCAGATCGCCGCGCGCATCTGACCCCACGGCATCGATAACAAGGAAACCGAGCAATGGCCAAGACCCTCTATCAGAAAGTATTCGACGCCCACGTGGTCCGGGAAGTGGAAGGGGAGACGCCCCTCATCTACATCGACCGCCACCTGGTGCATGAAGTGACCAGCCCGCAGGCATTCGACGGCCTGCGCGCCATGAACCGCCAGCTGCGCCGCCCGGATCTGACCTGGGCCACCATGGATCACAACGTATCCACCACCACCAAGGACATCGCCGCCTCCGGCGAGATGGCCCGCATCCAGATGGAGACGCTGGCCGCCAACTGCAAGGAGTTCGGGGTCCGTCTGTATGACCTGAACCACCAATACCAGGGCATAGTCCACGTGATGGGCCCAGAGCTTGGCATCACATTGCCCGGCACCACCATCGTCTGCGGCGATTCCCACACCGCCACCCACGGCGCCTTCGGGTCGCTGGCGTTTGGCATCGGCACCTCCGAAGTGGAACACGTGATGGCCACCCAGACCCTGAAACAGGGCCGCGCCAAGACCATGCGCATTTCGGTCAACGGCAAGCTGGCCGAGGGCATCAGCGCGAAAGACGTGGTGCTGGCCATCATAGGCCAGGTCGGCCACGCCGGCGGTACCGGCTATGTGGTGGAATTCGCTGGCGAAGCCATCGAAGGGCTCACCATGGAAGGGCGCATGACGGTGTGCAACATGGCCATCGAGCTTGGCGCCAAGGCCGGCATGATCGCCCCCGACCAGACCACCATCGACTACATCCGTGGCAAGGAGTTCGCTCCCAAGGGCGAGGCGTTGGAACAGGCCATCGCCTACTGGCAGAGCCTCAAGAGCGACACCGATGCCAGATTTGATGCCGAAGTGGTGCTCGACGCCGCCGACATCGCCCCGCAGGTCACCTGGGGCACCAATCCGGGTCAGGTGATCGCCGTCAATGAACCCATTCCGGCGCCGGAATCCTTCAGCGACCTGATGGAGCAGCAGTCCGCCCGCAAGGCGCTCGCCTACATGGACCTGCAGCCTGGCCAGAAGCTCTCCGATGTTGCCATCGACAAGGTGTTCATCGGTTCGTGCACCAACAGCCGCATCGAGGATCTGCGCGCCGCCGCCGCCATCGCCCGCGGTCGCAAGGTCGCCGCTGGCGTGCAGGCGCTGGTGGTACCGGGCTCCGAGCAGGTGAAGGCCCAGGCCGAAGCCGAGGGGCTGGACAAGATCTTCATCGAGGCTGGCTTTGAGTGGCGCCTGCCCGGCTGCTCCATGTGTCTGGCCATGAACAACGACCGGCTGCAACCGGGGGAGCGCTGCGCCTCCACCAGCAACCGCAACTTTGAAGGGCGTCAGGGCCGCGCCGGCCGCACCCATCTGGTGAGCCCGGCCATGGCCGCCGCCGCCGCCGTCACCGGCCGCTTCGCCGACATTCGTGCACTGTAAGAGGGAACGTACATGACAGGTTTCAAACAGCACAAAGGGATCGTCGTTCCCCTCGACAGCGCCAACGTCGACACCGACGCCATCATTCCCAAGCAGTTTCTGCAGAAGGTCAACCGCATCGGTTTTGGCAAACACCTGTTCCACGACTGGCGCTTCCTGGACGATGCAGGTCAGCAGCCCAACCCCGAGTTCGTGCTCAACCAGCCGCAGTTCGCCGGTGCCAGCATCCTGCTGGCCCGCGAGAACTTCGGCTGCGGCTCGAGCCGTGAGCACGCCCCCTGGGCGCTGGCGGACTACGGCTTCAAGACCATCATTGCCCCGAGCTTTGCCGACATCTTCTATGGCAACGCCATCAACAACGGCATGGTGCCGGTGCGCCTGAAGGAGGAAGAGGTAGACGCCTTGTTCCAGCTGGTTGCCGCCCAGCCGGGCATCGAGATCGAAGTGGATCTGGAGGCCAATCAGGTGCGCGCAGGTAGCCTCCGTTTCGGTTTCGAGATCGACGAGTTCCGCCGCTACTGCCTGCTCAACGGGCTGGACGCCATCGGCCTGACCCTGCAACACGAGGCCGCCATCAGCGCCTTCGAGGCGAAGCAGCCGAGCTGGATTTGACCCATCAGGTGCCATAAAACGAGTAGAATCAACAGGGAGCCGCGGCTCCCTGTTTTATTGTCAGGCCAGGCTACACGCATGGCCGGCCACTTCTGCATGCCCGACGGGACACTCGAATGAAGATGACGATCGCCCTCCCCCTGCTCTGCGGCCTCTGGCTGGCGCTGCCGGTCTGCGCTGGACAGACCTATTTCAACAGCAGCGGTGGGCAGCTCAACGTCGGCTGGCAGGGCCAGGACGGCAAGGCGCAGCAGCTCACCTATCGGCTGGAGGCGGGCAAGTTGCCGCCACTCATCGCCTATCGGCCGGCCCGCATGCAGGAGGACGTGCTGCAGAGCCTGCTGCAACAGGGGATGGCCGAGTTCCCTACCGTGCAGTTCTCCCTCTCTCGCCCCCAGATGGAGCTCAAGCTCAAGGGGCGCCAGCCCGAGCAGGTCAACAAGGCCATGGCCTGGCTCACCCAGCAACGGGACAAGCTGGAGTCCGAGTGGCTCAAGCAGCACTACTTCCAGCCCTTCACCGCCCCCGACGGCGCCGCCGCCATCAAGCAGGACCATGTGCGCATCGCACTGGAGAGCCGCAGCGAGCTGGCGCCACTGGCCGAGCAGCTCAAGCAGCAGGGCAGCACCGAGACCGAAGCCCGCCAGAAGACGGTGGCCCATATGCTCGACTTCGTGCAGTCCATCCCCTATCAGCTGCTCGACAGCCAGTCGGGACGCCAGGGGAAGGGCTTTTTAAGCCCGCGCCAGGTGCTGGAGCAGAACCAGGGCGACTGCGACAGCAAGGTGACCCTGATGGCCGCCATGCTGGCCCAGCTTTTTCCCGAATTGAAACAGGCCATGGTGTTCGTGCCGGGCCATGCCCTGCTGGGAGTGGCGCTGCCAGCCAAGCCGGGTGAGGCCACCCTGAACCGGGAAGGGGAAACCTATCTGCTGATGGAGCCCACCGGCCCGGCCCAGCTGGCGATGGGCCAACTGGCCCCCACCAGCAAGACCCTCATCGACAGCAAGCAACTGAGCGTGCAGCCGGTTCGCGCGGATAAATAACGCCGCCCGTCGGGGACGTCGTGAAAACAGGAGGAAATACGCCAGAATGAAATCGACCAGCGCGGGGCTGGTCGATGCATGACGAAGGGTGTGACGGTCGGTCAGGCGAGGGCCTGGAACTCGATGGCCAGCAGCAGTCCATCCTCTTCTTCCAGCACCCGGATGATGCGGGCCTGCGCCTCGAAGGGGGGCAGCAGGTTGTTGTTGGTGGCCAGGCTCACCCGGATGGGTTGGCTCACATCGAGCTGATGCTCGGCGACGGCGATCCCCATGCCGTTGGCGCTGAGATCCCGGCAGACCCCTTCCAGTACCTGCTGTTGCTGAAAGATGGTGACGGGGGCATTGATTATCATGCGCTGGAAGGCGCGTCTTTCCTTGGTGCTGGTGATCACGCGAACATCCTCTGTTGTCTGACGCCGTCTCGCTGGCCCGCAGGAACAATTGTGCTGGCCTCCCCCCAAGAACGTTAATACAATGCGGTTCGTTTCTCAAACGGGGTGCGGTTTACCGCTGAGATTATACCCGTGAACCTGATCCAGATAATGCTGGCGGAGGAATTTGAGGCATGGCGCTCATTTTTTGCGCCCTCATCCGCTGGCACCTCATTGCTAAGGGAGTGCCGCTCATGAAAACCCTGCTGCTGGTCGCCACCAGCCTGCTCAGTGCCCAGGCCTTCGCGGCCGACACCCTCACCGTCTACACCTACAACTCCTTCACCGCTGAGTGGGGACCCGGTCCCAAGATCAAGCAGGCCTTCGAGAAGGAGTGCGGCTGCACCCTCAAACTGGTGCCGCTTGAAGATGGCGTGGCCATCCTCAACCGGCTGCGACTGGAGGGCAAACACAGCAAGGCCGATCTGGTGCTGGGGCTGGACGATGCGCTCGTCAGCGAAGCCAAACAGAGCGGCCTGTTCGCCCCCCACGGCAGCAAGCTGAACGGGGTCAAGGTGCCGGGCGGCTGGCAGGACGATACTTTCGTCCCCTACGACTACGGCTACTTCGCCTTCGTCTACGACCAGAGCAAGCTCAAGAACCCACCCAAGAGCCTGAAAGAGCTGGTAGAACGCCCCGATCTCAAGGTGATCTATCAGGATCCGCGCACTTCCACCCCGGGTCAGGGGTTGATGCTGTGGATGAAGTCGGTCTACGGGGATGAGGCACCAGCCGCCTGGGCGCAACTGGCCAAGAAGACGGTCACCGTCACCAAGGGCTGGTCCGAGGCCTACGGCATGTTCCTCGACGGCGAGGCGGACATGGTGCTCTCCTACACCAGCTCCCCGGCCTATCACCTGATTGCCGAAAACAAGCCGCAGTATCAGGCTGCAGCGTTTGAAGAGGGTCATTACCGCCAGGTGGAAGTAGCCGCCAAGCTCAGCAGCGCCACCCAGGGCAAGCTGGCGGATAAGTTCCTGCAGTTCATGACAAGCCCCGCATTCCAGAACGAGATGGCGACCGGCAACTGGATGTATCCGGTGATCGACACGCCGCTGCCCAAGGGCTTCGAGCAGATGATCACCGTAGCTAAGCCGCTCGCCTTCAGCAGCGATGAGGTGGCCGCCAACCGCAAGAACTGGATCCGCGAGTGGCTGCAAGCCGTCACCCAGTGAGCCCTATCTTCGCCAGAGCGCAGGCTCGCCCCCTCTGGTGGCTGCCGGGCAGTGCAGCCACCCTGATCATCCTGCTGCTCTCCCTGGGGCCGCTGGCGGCCCTGTTGTGGCAGGCCGGGGCGCTGGCGCCCCGTACCCTGCTGGCCGACCCCTACCTGCGCCACGTGCTGGGCTTCAGCCTCTGGCAGGCGCTGCTCTCCACCCTGCTGAGCCTGGGGCTGGCCATTCCGGTGGCCCGCGCGCTGGCGCGGCGCCGTTTCATCGGTCGCCGCCTGCTGCTCAAACTGTTCGGCCTTTCGCTGGTCTTGCCGGTCATCATCGCCATCTTCGGCATCGTCGCGGTACACGGCAAGCAGGGCTGGTTGCCACAGCTGCTGCACGGGCTGGGGCTCGCCCCCGGCAATTACCTTTATGGCCTGCTCGGCATCCTGCTGGCCCACGTCTTCTTCAACATGCCGCTGGCGGCGCGCCTGTTGCTGCAGAGCATAGAGAGCATTCCCGAGTCCTCCTGGCGCCTCGCCAGCCAGCTCGGCATGCGCTCTTCCCATATTTTCCGGCTGCTGGAGTGGCCGCTGATCCGGGCCCAACTGCCAGGCCTGGCCAGCCTCATCTTCATGCTCTGCTTCACCAGCTTCACCACAGTGCTGGCGCTCGGGGGCGGCCCCAAATCCACCACCCTGGAGGTGGCCGTCTATCAGGCTCTGCGCTTTGACTTCGATCTCGCCACCGCCGGCGGGCTGGCGCTGGTGCAGTTGATCCTGACCGCGGGTCTGTTGATGCTGCAACACAAGTTGCAGAGCAGCCCGGCCAGCCGGATCAGCGCCCGCCGTCCCTGTCTGCGCCCGGATCGCCATCAGCCGGGAACCGGTCTGGTGGACGCCCTCGCCCTCGGGATCGGGCTGGCAGTATTCCTGCCCCCCTTGCTGGCCATCGTGGTAGCCGGCCTCAACCCCGGCCTGCCGGGTGCACTGACCTCAAGCAAGTTGTGGCTGGCCAGCGGCCAGTCGCTGCTGATCGCGCTGGCGGCTGGCAGCCTGGCCACCCTGCTCGGCAGCGCGCTGCTGCTCACCAGCCGTCACCTGCGCGTGCGGGATCGCAAGCGGCGGGCCGCCGCCCTGTGGGAGGCCAGCGGCTCGGTGATCCTGATGATCCCGGCGGTAGTGCTCTCCACCGGCCTGTTCATCCTGTTCATGCCGTTCGCCGACGTGTTCGCCCTCGGCCCCTGGCTGGTGGTGCTGGTCAATGCCCTGATGGCGCTGCCCTATGTGCTGCGTACCCTCTCCGCCCCCATGCAACTGGTGGTGCGCCAGTACGACCGGCTGGCCGACAGCCTGGGGGTACGCGGACTGCATCGCCTGCGGCTGGTGGAGTGGCCCCTGCTGCGCCGCCCGCTGGCCCAGGCGGCCGCACTCTCGATGATCCTGTCGCTGGGAGATCTCGGCGCCATCGCCATGTTCGGCAGCCAGGAGCTCACCACTCTGCCCTGGCTGCTCTATCAGCAGCTCGGCAGCTATCGGTTGACCGAGGCGGCCGCCACAGCCCTGCTGTTGCTGATCCTCTGTTTCTCCCTGTTCTGGCTGATTGAACGTGGCCTGGGAGGCAAGCATGCCGAACATTGAAGCGCACGCCCCAACCGTTTATTCGGCCGCTCCGGTTGGTCGAGCTGCCCCTTGGAGAAGAGAACATGCTGAATATTGATCAGCTGGTCACCAGCTACCCGGACTGGCGCGTCAGCTTCAGCGCCACCCTGCCCAAGGGGGAGATCACCGCGCTCATCGGCCCGAGTGGTGCAGGCAAGTCGACCCTGCTCGGCATGATCGCCGGTTTCGTGCCGGTAGAGTCCGGTACCCTCGACTTCGATGGCGAGGATCTGCTGCCGCTGGGCCCAGCCGCGCGGCCGGTCACCACCCTGTTTCAGGATCACAACCTGTTCCTGCATCTGTCAGTGTTCGACAACATCGCCATCGGTCTGCACCCCGGTCTGCGCCTGAATGCAACCCAACGGGCCCAGGTGAAGGATGCCGCGTGCCGGGTCGGCCTCGGTGAGATGCTCACCCGACTGCCGGAACAGCTCTCCGGCGGGCAGCAACAGCGGGTCGGGCTGGCCCGCGCCCTGGTGCGGGGCAAGCCGCTGCTGCTGCTGGATGAACCCTTCTCGGCGCTCGATCCGGCCCTGCGCCGGGAGATGCTGGCGGAGGTGGCGAGGCTTGCCTGCGAGCAAGGCATTACCGTGCTGATGGTCTCTCACAACCCGGAAGATGCCCAGCTCATCGCTGATCAGGTATTGTTCGTCGACGAGGGGCGCATCGCCCTGCAGGGTACGCCGGACATCCTGCACAACAGCGATCACCCCGGTCTGCTGCGCTACCTTGGCCGCACGCAGGAACCATGACCGGCGACGGGATCAAAAAAGGGAAGCCGCCTGGCTTCCCTTTTTCATACGAAGATAGTCAGTCAAATCAGAGATTTTCCTCGGCGAAGGAGGCGAGCTTGCTGCGCACCACCCCGTTCAGGAAGATGTTGGCACTGCCGTCGAAGTCTTTGAAACGCTCGACGATGTAGGTGAGACCCGAGGTCACCGGGCTCAGGTAGTTGGAGTCGATCTGGGCCAGGTTGCCGGAGCAGACGATCTTGGTGCCCTCGCCACAGCGGGTGATGATGGTCTTGATCTGGGACGCGGTCAGGTTCTGGCACTCGTCCAGCAGCACGAAAGTGTTCTGGATGCTGCGCCCACGCATGAAGTTGACCGATTTGAACTGGATGTTGGCCTTCTCCATGATGTAGCTGAGGGACCCGCTCATGTTCTCGTCCTGCTTGTGCAGCACCTCCAGGGTGTCGGTCACCGCCGCCAGCCAGGGCATCATCTTCTCTTCTTCGGTGCCAGGCAGGAAGCCGATGCTCTCGGCGATTTCCGGGGTATTGCGGGTGACGATCACCTTCTCGTAGATCCCCTTCTCGATCACCAGCTCCAGTGCGGCAGCCATCGCCAGCAGGGTCTTGCCGCAACCCGCCGGGCCGGTCAGGATCACCAGGTCGATGTGCGGATCGAGCAGCGCATCGAGCGCCATCCCCTGATAGACGTTCTTGGGATGTACCCCCCACGCCTTGCGGGACATCAGCCGTTCGCGCCCCAGATCCTTGATGCGGATCTTCTGGCTGTCGTGGCTGAGCACCCGGGCGGCGAAGAAGTTCTCTTCATCGATCAGGTACTGGTTGACGTGAATGCCCTCCAGCAGGTTGGCATCGATGACGTGAACGGTATCGCGGCCATGGGTCTCGCTGTCGCACTCACCGACCCGCTCCCAGAAGCTGCCTGGCACCACCTGGAAGCCCTTGGCCAGTAGGCGGATGTCATCGATCAGCTGGTCGCTGCGGTAATCCTCGACGTGGGCAAGCCCGGCACCCTTGGCCTTGAGCCGCATGTTGATGTCTTTGGTGACCAGCACCACCTGACGTTTCAACTCGTGCTTTTGCAGGTAGAGGGCCGCGTTGATGATGCGGTTGTCGGCCTCCTTGTCGGTGAACACCTCGGCATCCTGCGGCAGATGGTGGTCACTGAAGATGGAGATGTGCCCGCTCGCCTCACCGGCCAGCGCTACCCCTTGCGCAATCTGTTCCGGCGTTGCATCGCGAAATACATCCTCCAGCGCCCGGATGGCTACTCGCGCATCGCGGCTGACGTCCTTGTGGCGATCCTTGATGTTGTCGAGCTCTTCCAGCACCGTCATGGGGATGAGCACGTCGTGCTCTTTGAAGGAGTAGATGGCGAGGGGTTCGTGAAGCAGAACGTTGGTATCCAGGATAAACAGCTTTCGGTCCGTGTTGTCCATAAGCATCCTCCTTGGCACTGAAGGTGCCACGTGTGTGAATCTCAGATGTCATTGAAACCACACGGCCGTGACAGTTTTATTACCCCCAACGCTACGCCCGATTTTACTATCGCGCAACAAATCGCGTGTGCCGCCGGTGCGTTCGAACAGAAAAGCAGCAATGCAAAAGGCCGGCACCAAGGCCGGCCTTTTGCCTGCGCTCAATCACTCAACCGCACTTGGAATCGCCGCAGTTGAGGCAGGTCATGCAGCCATCCTTCTGCACCAGTGCCTTGCTGTGGCACTTGTAGCAAAGCGCCGCACCGGGCGGGAAACCGCTCCCGGCCTGCTGCTCGTCGGCATGTTGCCGGGCTTGCAGCTCGGCCTGCTTGTCGGCCAGGAACGCCTGCTGGTGTTCATCCAGCCCGGCCACCTTGAGCATGCCGATCTCGGTGAGATGGGTTTCGATCACGTTGCCAATTTCGGCGATAAGCGAGGGTACGTACTTGCCCTTGTTCCAGTAGCCCCCCTTGGGATCGAACACCGAGCGCAGCTCCTCCACCAGGAAGGTGACATCCCCCCCTTGCGAAACACCGCCGAGATGATGCGGGTCAGCGCCACGATCCACTGGTAGTGTTCCAGGCTCTTGGAGTTGATGAAGATCTCGAACGGACGGCGCGTCTCGTGCACCGTGCCCTCGTTGAGAATGATGTCGTTGATGGTGATGAACAGCGAGTGCTCGGAGACATGCTCCGGCGTCTTCAGCTTGTAGGTAGTGCCCATCAACCGCTCCGGCCGCAACACCGTCTCGTGCATGTGAACCACGTCATCTTGCACAGGGGGTTGCTGCGGTTCATCCCGGGTTTTCACCTGGTAGGCGACGATTTTTCTGTCGATTTTCTTGACCATGCGCGCGTCCTCAGAATTTACCGTAATAGCCTTCTTTCAAGGCATCATAGAGGTTGGCAGCGGTATGCAGCTCGCCATCGTATTCGATCTCTTCGTTCCCTTTCGCCGTGACGACCGAGCCATCCTCCAGGGTGAACTCGTAGAGGGTGTTCTCCAGATCCTGCTCCTTCACCAGCACCCCCTGGAAGGCTGCCGGGTTGAACCGGAAGGTAGTGCAACCCTTGAGCCCCGAATCCGACGCATAGAGGTAGATGTCCTTGAACTGCTCGAACGGAAAATCGGTCGGCACGTTGGCCGTCTTGGAGATGGAGGAGTCGATCCAGCGCTGGGCCGCCGCCTGAATGTCTACGTGCTGGGCCGGGCTGATGTCGTCGGCGGTGATGAAGTAATCCGGCAACCGGGTCGCCTCATCCTCGGCATAAGGCATGGCAGCCGGATTGACCAACTCGCGGTAGGCCAGCAGCTCATAGGAGTAGACGTCCACACTCTCCTTGCTCTTCTTGCCCGGCTTGATGACGTTGCGGCTGTAGTGATGGGCAAAGCTCGGCTCGATCCCGTTGCTGGCGTTGTTGGCCAGCGACAGCGAGATGGTGCCGGTCGGCGCAATACTGCTGTGATGGGTGAAACGCCCCCCCACCTCGGCCAGCTCGGCAACCAGGCCGGGATCCACCTTGGCCACCTGCTGCATGTAGCGGCTGTAACGGGCGTGCAGCACCTTGCCCTTCACCTTGTCACCGAGCTTGATGCCGTCTGCCGCCATCTCGGGGCGCAGCCGCAGCAGCTTGCCGGTCACCTCGAACTCCTGTTCCATGATGGGGGCCGGGCCCTTCTCCTTCGCCAAGGCCAGGGACTCGCGCCAGCCGGTCATGGCCAGCTCCTGAGATACCTGCTCGGTAAAGGCGACGGCGGCGGCAGAACCGTATTTTATCCGCAGCATGGTGAGGGCCGAGCCGAGGCCGAGGAAGCCCATGCCATGACGGCGTTTGCTGATGATCTCCTCACGCTGCCTAGCAAGCGGCAGCTGGTTGATCTCCACCACGTTGTCCAGCATGCGGGTGAAGATGGCCACCACCTTGCGAAACGCGGACCAGTCGAAGGCGGCCTGTTCGGTGAAAGGGTCGCGCACGAACCGGGTCAGGTTGACGGACCCCAGCAGGCAGGCCCCATAGGGGGGCAGAGGCTGCTCACCGCAAGGGTTGGTGGCGCGGATCTCCTCGCAGAACCAGTTGTTGTTCATCTGGTTGACCTTGTCGATCAGGATGAAACCGGGCTCCGCATAGTCATAGGTGGAGGTCATGATGACGTTCCACAGCTTGCGGGCAGGCAGGGTCTTGTAGACCTTGCAGGCCACCTGCCCCAGCTCGTTGAACACCACCCCTTCCCTGTTCGGCCAGTCGGCCCAAAACACCTGAGCGGGATCGTCCAGCGCTATGCCGTCCTGCTCCACCTCCCTGGCGGTGTAGGGGAAGATTAGCAGCCAGGGGGCATCCTCTTTTACCGCCTTGACGAACTCTTCGGTGATGAGCAGAGAGAGGTTGAACTGGCGCAGACGACCGTCCTCCCGCTTGGCCTGGATAAACTCGACAACATCGGGGTGACGGATATCCATGGTGCCCATCTGGGCGCCGCGACGACCACCGGCTGACGAGACGGTGAAACACATCTTGTCGTAGATATCCATGAAGGAGAGCGGGCCCGAGGTATAGGCCCCGGCACCGGAGACAAAAGCCCCGCGCGGGCGCAAGGTTGAAAAGTCATAGCCGATGCCACAACCGGCTTTCAGGGTCAGTCCCGCTTCGTGCACCTTGCCGAGAATGTCGTCCATTGAATCCTCGATGGTACCGGAGACGGTGCAGTTGATGGTCGAGGTCGCCGGCTTGTGCTCGAAGGCTCCCGCATTGGACGTGATGCGTCCCGCCGGGATGGCTCCGTTGCGCAGCGCCCACAGGAAGGGCTCATACCAGGCGTCTGGCTGCGACTCCTGGCCAGCCAGGGCAAGGGCGACCCGCTGGTAGGTTTCATCGATCGTGCCATCAATGGGGACGCCATCCTTGCTCTTGAGACGATACTTGCTATCCCAGATCTCGAAGGAAGTCTCCTGCAGGGGGATCAGGCGAGAGGTGCTCTCACTCTCCTGCACCGGGTTGGATTTAGCCATGTTCAATCAACCTCATGTGAATGGAACAACGTCACGACAGTAGCAATAAACACAACCAATAGCGAACCAACAAAATAAAAAACACTATATGTAGTATTTTTAATGACGAGACATCCTGTCCCATCCTAAAAAAACGCCCCGGCCAGCAGTGTGCTGGGCCGGGGCATTGACCGATTCATCGCCCGGGAAACGTGCTTCCCGGTCCAGATCAGGGTTTCTTGACGTACACGGTCGGGGTATCGCCCGCCATGTTCAGATAGAACTCATAGACGCCATCCGCATCCGGCGAGAACTTCATGTCTTCATACTTGGAGCAGGGGTTGACCGGCACGGCTTCACCACCCAGCACGGCAACACCGTCACTCGGGCTCTTGTAGCCGAAGTTGGTGCCACAGCTCCAGCCTGAGTCGGCGAACTTGAACTTGTAGGGAGCCCACTCTTTCTTGAGCGTTCCCTTGGCCATGTAGAGCTTGTCGGCGACCTTGACCACCTTGCTCGCGTCGGTTGCCATCCAGTCGTTCATCTCCCCACGCAGGTAGATGGACTTGCCACCGAAATCGCTGTTGTCCGCAGCCGCTTGTTCAGCTCCACCGTGAGATGCGCAACCGCCTAATACCAGGGTTCCCGCCGCCAGCATCATCGTTACTGTTCTTTTGAACATGTGTCCATTCCTCAGATTATTGTGATTCCTTGGCCCATCAAACGTGGGCAGACGAATTAAAGCAGAGCGGGCATCACAAGAAAGGTAGAGGCATCACATTCTGTGCTTTTTCTGTTCAGCAATTGAATTGATGGACAAATATCAGCCAGACAAGAGGTAGACCATATAAGAAACGAGGTCAGAAAAGATGACCTTGAGCGACCAGATAAATGGGGTTCAGAGAGGAAAAGGCTGAATTTCAGACAATAAAAAACCCCGCTCAAATGAGCGGGGTTTCTCGTGTTGGGTGCCTGGCAGTGTCCTACTCTCGCATGGCGAATGCCACACTACCATCGGCGCTACCGCGTTTCACTTCTGAGTTCGGCATGGGTTCAGGTGGTTCCACGGCGCTATGGCCGCCAGGCAAATTCTTCAATCTAAGAAAGCTGATTTTGTTGTTCGTTCTCGGTATCTGCTACAAGCCTTAGAACACTTCTTGGGTGTTGTATGGTTAAGCCTCACGGGTAATTAGTATGGGTTAGCTCAACACGTCGCCGCGCTTACACACCCCACCTATCAACGTTGTGGTCTCCAACGGCCCTTTAGGACCCTCAAGGGGTCAGGGATGACTCATCTCAGGGCTCGCTTCCCGCTTAGATGCTTTCAGCGGTTATCGATTCCGAACTTAGCTACCGGGCAGTGCCACTGGCGTGACAACCCGAACACCAGAGGTTCGTTCACTCCGGTCCTCTCGTACTAGGAGCAACTCCCTTCAATCATCCAACGCCCACGGCAGATAGGGACCGAACTGTCTCACGACGTTCTGAACCCAGCTCGCGTACCACTTTAAATGGCGAACAGCCATACCCTTGGGACCGACTTCAGCCCCAGGATGTGATGAGCCGACATCGAGGTGCCAAACACCGCCGTCGATATGAACTCTTGGGCGGTATCAGCCTGTTATCCCCGGAGTACCTTTTATCCGTTGAGCGATGGCCCTTCCATTCAGAACCACCGGATCACTATGACCTACTTTCGTACCTGCTCGACCTGTCCGTCTCGCAGTTAAGCTGGCTTATGCCATTGCACTAACCTCCTGATGTCCGACCAGGATTAGCCAACCTTCGTGCTCCTCCGTTACTCTTTGGGAGGAGACCGCCCCAGTCAAACTACCCACCAGGCACTGTCCGCGACCCAGATTCATGGGCCTGCGTTAGAACATCAAACATACAAGGGTGGTATTTCAAGGACGGCTCCAGCGCAACTGGCGTCACGCCTTCAAAGCCTCCCACCTATCCTACACATGTAGGTTCAATGTTCAGTGCCAAGCTGTAGTAAAGGTTCACGGGGTCTTTCCGTCTAGCCGCGGGTACACCGCATCTTCACGGCGAATTCGATTTCACTGAGTCTCGGGTGGAGACAGCATGGCCATGGTTACACCATTCGTGCAGGTCGGAACTTACCCGACAAGGAATTTCGCTACCTTAGGACCGTTATAGTTACGGCCGCCGTTTACCGGGGCTTCGATCAAGAGCTTCGCTTGCGCTAACCCCATCAATTAACCTTCCGGCACCGGGCAGGTGTCACACCCTATACGTCCACTTTCGTGTTTGCAGAGTGCTGTGTTTTTGATAAACAGTCCCAGCCATCTGGTCACTGCGACTCCCAACTGCTCCAT